>NZ_JPNB01000001.1 GCF_000732725.1 Kineothrix alysoides
TTTTTTTGTAGTGATCTTATTGCTCATCGCCATAGGTTACGGTTATTATCCAAGCGTATATACGCTGCAGGTTTTTTTATTATAGCTTCTGCGAATTCGTGCTGGTGCTCGCCATCAGCTATTCGACCTGCGCAATTGTTGTATTTTTCAGGGATTTACAGCAAATCATAGGTATCGTTCTCCAGATTGGCATGTGGGCAACACCTATTTTATGGGATATATCCATGCTGAGCGATAAGATGAAGCCTCTGTTCAAGCTCAACCCTATGGTTTATATAGTGAACGGCTACCGCAGCGCCGTGTACGAGCAAGAATGGTTTTTTGAGCATTTTTATTCCTCCACTTATTTTTGGATTTTTACGGTTACGCTGTTTTGCATCGGCTCTTTGATTTTTAAAAGGCTGAAGGTACATTTTGCGGATGTGATGTAGAAAAAAATATGGTTACTGTTCACACAGTAGCTTAACACTTGCTGTTAAGCTACGTAGGAATATGATTCAAGAGATAATTTCTGCTTCGCGAAGAGAATTTAGATGCAGAAATCATGCGTTACTGAGAACGGAGTGGGCAGTAACAAAATATTAGCAGTGCAACGGAGAAACGGCTGAATGAAAGAGAAGAAAATAGCTATACAGACCAAGCAATTGGAAAAAGTATATCGATTATATGATAAGCCTTCGGACCGAATGAGAGAGGCCTTCGGGCTGTCGGGAAAGAAGCACTATAAAGAGCACCATGCGCTGGATAAGGTGGACATGACGGTATATCAGGGGGAGACGGTTGGAATTATCGGAACCAACGGATCGGGAAAATCCACGATTTTGAAAATTATTACGGGAGTGTTGAACCCTTCAGGAGGAGAAGTGACCGTGGATGGGCGCATATCCGCGCTTCTCGAGCTGGGTGCAGGCTTTAATATGGAATACAACGGTATAGAAAACATTTATTTGAACGGTACGATGATTGGCTTTTCGGAGAAGGAAATCGACGAGAAGATGGATGCCATATTGGATTTGCAGATATTGGAGACTATGTGTACCAGCCGGTCAAGACGTATTCTAGCGGAATGTTCGTGCGTCTGGCCTTCGCGGTGGCAATTAATATCGAGCCGGAAATATTGATCGTGGACGAAGCTCTGTCGGTGGGTGACGTATTCTTTCAGGCAAAGTGTTATCACAAATTCGAAGAATTCAAGAAAATCGGAAAGACGATTCTTTTTGTCAGCCATGACTTGAGCAGCATTAGTAAATACTGCGACAGAGTAATATTGCTTAATAAGGAAAAAAGCTGGGCGAAGGTTCGCCCAAGGAAATGATAGACGTCTATAAGCGGGTGCTCGTAGGGCAATATGCGATTGAAGATGAGGAAAAAGGAAACCTGCTAAATGACAACGATTTAAAAGAGGCAGCGGCAGTGAAAGCGGGAATCAATCCTGATTTGCTGGAATATGGAACGAAGGCGGCCTGTATAACGGAGTATTATATTACGGACAGCGAAGGA
Source organism: Kineothrix alysoides (assembly GCF_000732725.1). GTDB lineage: Bacteria > Bacillota > Clostridia > Lachnospirales > Lachnospiraceae > Kineothrix > Kineothrix alysoides. The sequence goes on from NZ_JPNB01000001.1 coordinate 1,501, forward strand.
ATTAAGACTACTGCTGTTATAAAGGGCATGAATCACGATTCACATGAAGGTGGAGTTTTCACAGGATGTTCCGGCACCCATTTTTGCATTTACGGTTAAAAATATAAGGGGTACCGAGATTACAGGAACGAATACGATGTTTGAGAAGACATTTTTAAAGCCGGTAAGCGCCGGAAGTGTGAAAGCGGTTACCTTCAGACAGAAGATGAGCCTCCAGGGAGGAGAATATCTATTGTCTCTGGGCGTTACCGGATATGAGAACAACGATTTCGCCGTGTATCATAGGCTGTATGATGTAATCAATGTGACAGTAATATCGGATAAGGATACGGTAGGTTATTACGATATGGACACGGAAGCTGTTGTACGTGACTGCATATAGCAACCAAGCTGGGGCAAAAGGAGAACTGATATGAATGCTTTTTCAAATACGGAGCAGATTGGAAAAATAGTTCTTGATTATAAATATTATCCGGGCGAGGACCTTTACTGTGACGGAGCGGTAGAGGATGAGCTTCTGGACATCGTTAAAAACTATTCTCCAATAGAGTATAGACGTATTATTGAGGAACGCGCTAAATGGCCGGTCCTCTATCATTTGTCCCCTCTTAGGGAAAATATTGTGGACTGGGTTCCCATGGATAAAGATGCGAAGGTTTTGGAGGTAGGAGCAGGCTGCGGTGCGATTACTGGCAGTTTGGCCAAAAAAGCGGGAAGTGTAACCTGCATCGACTTATCCAAGAAAAGAAGTATGATCAATGCCTATAGACATCAGGATTGCGATAACGTTACCATACATGTGGGAATTTTAAGGATATAGAGCCGGAGTTGCCGAATGATTTCGATTTTATTTATTTTATCGGCGTATTCGAGTATGGTCAGAGCTATACCGGAACGGCCCGCCCCTATGAGGATTTACTTAAGATGATGCTGCGCCACTTGAAAAAGGGCGGGAGAATCATCATCGCTATTGAAAATAGACTGGGACTTAAGTATTTTGCCGGATGCAGGGAAGATCATCTGGGAACGTATTTTTCGGGAATTGAAGATTACGCACAGGGTGGCGGCGTGCGCACCTTTACGAGAGAAGGACTGGAACATATTTTTTATACCTGCGGAGTGGAAAACTATTCCTTCTATTATCCATATCCTGATTATAAATTTATGACTGCTTTGTATTCTGATAAGAGGCTTCCTCTGCCGGGAGAGCTGTCGGAGAACAACAGAAATTTTGACAGGGACAGAATGCTCCTTTTCGATGAGAAGCAGGCTTTCGATGGGATAATAAAGGACGGTATTTTTTCTGTGTTTTCCAATTCTTATGTAGCGGTTATCGGAGATGATTTCGATATAAAGTATGCCAAATATTCCAACGACCGTTCGCCGGAGTATGAGATTCGTACGGAGATATGCATTGATACAGACGGGAAAAAGATAGTAAAAAAACATGCGTTATCGAATGAGGCCGTAGATCATATCAGAAGCATGGAGACTGCATATAACGACTTGATGCAAAGATTTGAAGGCGGTAAGCTGGAAGTCAATAAGTGCAGCTTATGTGAGGACGGTAAGTCGGCGCAGTTCGAATATGTGGAGGGAATAACGCTGGAGGAGATTTTGGACGGCTGTCTGGAGAGAAATCAGATTGATAAATTCCATGCGTTATTTAATGAATATCTGGAGAGGATTTCTTACCATGAGGAGATGCCGGTGGCGGATTATGATTTGATTTTTTCTAATATATTGATTACACCAGAAGAAGCGGCTGATGAGGTGACGGATAAAGCTGCAGAGGAAGTTTTTGGAGAACCGGTTGGGAATGATGTCGAGGATACGTTCAAGGAAACATCAGTAGAAGTAGCTAATGGAGTTTCCGGAGAAACAGTGGAAGAAACTTTTGTGGAAACAGTAAGTGAGGATTCATATTCAGATGAACCTAGTCTTAAGGCGATAAAGAATGGAGTTTGGACGATTATAGACTACGAGTGGACCTTCGGCAAGCCGGTCAGTTCCAAGGAAACGGCATTCCGCGCGGTATATTGCTATGTCCTTGAAAATGAAAAAAGAAATAAACTGAATTTGGATGCGGTCATAGATACTCTTGGTATTACAGAACGGGAGGCAGAGGAGTTCCGTGAGCAAGAGATGGGATTTCAAGAGTTCGTTACCGGAAAGCATAAATCTATGGCACAGATGCGTGACGCCATAGGTTATAAAATCATGGAGCCGCTAAAGTGGGTGCATAAGTTTGATGATTCCTCAAAAAAGGAGAGAATACAGATTTATGAAGATAGAGGAAAAGGGTATTGTGAGGAGGATTCCTATTTCGTAAGGGACGCTTATGAAGGGGAGAATTTGATTCGTCTGAAGCTGGAGGCGGATGGAGATGTGAATATGCTTCGTATAGATCCGGCTATGGATTATTGTGTCGTGCGGGTGAAGGAGCTGACTTTTAACGGAGAAGCGGTGGAGCTTGGTAAGAAGAATATTATTACTAATGGGAAGAGCCTGAAGGACGGGAGTTATGTGTTTGCGACGGAGGATCCGAATATAAACATAAGGCTGAGCAATTTGGATAGGATGGGGAAGAATGAAATAGTGGCAGAAATGGAAATTGTGCGCGTGCCGGAGGAAATTGCGAAGGATATGGCGGGAGCGGTGAAAAAGATTTGGTGATGGGGATGTGATTGCGAAACAGGTGGGGGTGGAAATTTTATGTACAATTTGGGGAGGCTGTGAGAGCCTTTCTTCGGTGGATTTGGTTTCTGTTCCTACGCTCGCGGCTGTGTTTTCTAAAGGAAACCGTGAATATTGTGGGGACGGACGGGCCGGCCGGCAGCAACGGACATCCATGTCCTATGCTGCCTAAACGCCGCATCCATGCGGCGTTTTCCCTGGGTACTGAGGTTTCCTTAAGAAAACACAAGCCGCTCGCTAACGGAACCGAAACCAAACCACCGAAGAAAGGCTCCGAGAGGTCTCGAAATTGTACATAAAATTGGCGAAGGCTACGAGTTTCGCAATTGTAGGTGGAGAGAAGCGCGTGGAAGGGCGAAAAGATTTGAGAAAAGAAGAGCGTGGAAGCGTCAAGAGACTTGAGAATAGAAAAGAAGAGAGAAGAAGCTCGGAGAAGTTTGAGCAGAAAAAAGTTGAAATGTTAAGAGGCACGAGAAGAGAAACGAGTTGAGATATAAAGACGCTTGGAGAGTGACGTGGCTTAAGAGAGAAAAGGGTTGGAGCATAAAGAAGCTGGAGCGTGAAGAGAGCTGGAGTGTAAAGAGGTTTGAAATGTAAGGTGAGTTGAGGAGCGGATTTTGGGCGGTGGAATGAAGGCGTGGTTAAAGGGAAAGTTGATAGAAGGACAGCGGAAGCGGTATGATAGGCTGTTTGAGAAGAAGAGTGTTTCGTATGATGAGTGGATTCGAAAGAGGGAAGAGACTCTGAAAGAGAGGCTTGAGGAGGGGACGAAGGCGTATGGCGGGCGAAAGCTCAAGGTCAAGCAGGTGCCCTATGAGACGGTGAAGGATTATTTGACGACGGGCGGTGTCGGTAAAGAGGAGGCGGATATCGTTCTGTTTCAAGCGTCCGGCGGAAAGTGTTCAGAGCTTTCGGAGGAGTTAATTAGTAGTTTTTTTCTTGGGCATCCGCAGATTTCTATGATTTATGGCGATGAGGATGTGCTTAGTCCTGATGGGATTCGATATACGCCGTGGCTGAAACCGGATTGGTCCCCGGATACTTTTTTGTCCTGCTTTTATTTTGGTTCTGTATTTGCGGTGCGCACTCATGCCTTAATGGAGTTATCGGAGGCGGAGATTCTTAGTTTCGGAGGAAAAGAGGCTGAGGAGGAACGTGTATGGATTTATCGTATGTGTCATTTGTTGGCTCAGAAGGCGGGCGGTTTTGAAAAGAGGAGGAAAGGAAGTCTGGAAGAGTTTCCGGTGGGGCATATCGATGAAATATTGTTCCATTCCTTTTTGAATAGGGAAGGGGAATTGCTTTACAGCGAGTGCAGTTATTGCTTTGAACGCAATACTTCTAATGAAAGCCGGTATTTCGGTGAAAGGGATACTTTCGATGGAGACAGTGATTCCGAAAAAAGTGAAAAACATCTTGTTTCCATAATTATCCCCTCTAAAGATAACGAAGAAGTGTTGAAACGATGCATAGAGTCTGTAAAAGGTTCGGCAAAGATGCCTTATGAAATTATTTTAGTAGATAATGGAAGCGAGGAACAGACCAGGAAGAGTCTGAATGACTATTTAAGCGGACTTGGCATTAAATATACTTATATTTATGAAAAGATGCCATTCCATTTCTCGGCTATGTGCAATATGGGAGCGTCAGCAGCGGCAGGAGAAGTGTGCTTGTTTCTCAATGATGATGTAGACGTGCCGGGGGCGGTTGAGCCGAAGGAGGCTGAAGCAAAGGAAAGAAAAGCGGCTGGCTGGCTGGAAAAGTTATATGCGGAGGCGGTGAAGCCTTATGCGGGGGCTGTCGGAGTCAAGTTGTTGTATCCGGATTCTGATAGGGTGCAGCATGGGGGGATTGTAAATTTGCGGCTGGGACCAGTGCATAAGCTCCAGTTTAAAGATAATAATGAGCAGTATTATTATGGATGGAACCGTGGCATGAGAAACGTTATCGCGGTAACGGGGGCTTGCCTTGCAGTGGCGAAGGAGAAGTTTGAGGAGGTGGGCGGTTTCCCCGAGGAATTGCCGGTGGCCTTTAATGATGTGGATTTGTGTTTTTCTTTATACGAGAAGGGCTATTATAATACAGTTTTACAAGAGACGGTGCTGTATCACTATGAATCGCTTAGCAGAGGACAGGATGAAGAGAGGGGTAAGCTTGAACGGCTGCTGGCAGAAAAGAGGAAGCTTTACGCCAGGCACAGGGGGCTTTACGGGAAAGATCCCTTTCATCATAAATATCTGGCAGGCGACATGCTTTCTGCGGGATTTGAGCTTAGGGCCGATTATGATTGGCAAGAGAATATGCCTTACGGAAAGGTTGTAGAAGTTGATGGGCTATTGGATGGCGCCAGAGAGGATGCATGCGTCATGATTAGTCTGGAGTATGCGGGAACATTGGATGAATGGCGTTATGGGATAGAGGCGGAGAGCGGACCGGACAGTAATAAGCAGGATTATTATATACAAGGGTATTCCTTTGTGGCAGGTTCGGATAACGCATGTTATGAAAAGAGAATTTTACTGGAGAGAACAAGTGACGGGGCAGAATCTTTAAAAAAAGAAGGCTATAGGCTGTTTGCAGTCTCACCGGAGCTTTTTCTTCGAAAGGACGTGGAGCAGAATCTGCCGGATCAGGTCAATGTTGGAATGGCGGGATTCGGAGCAGTGCTTCGGGGAAAAGATGCCGGAGAGGGAAATTATCGGTTGGGAATTCTTGTGAAAGATAAATGCTCGGGCCAGAAGCTGTACTCATGGACGAACCGCTACCTGAATATTAAGTAAGCAAGTGTTATCAATTGTTGCTATGAGGCCGCAGGCTGAATAGCGATCGGGAAAGGACAAAGAATGCAGGAAGAAAAGACGGATTATAATGAAAATTATTATAAAGAGGCCTATGAAAAGGAACATATAAAATGTGCTGATTTAGCGGGCCGGATCGCGGAGCTGGAGGAAAAGAACGAGGAGCTTAATTTTAAAATAAACAGAATTAAGAGCAATCCCGTTTGGAAAGCGAGTGCACCCTTTCGAAAAGCCATGCACTTTCTTCTCCGTCAGCGCAGCCGTTTGAAGAACTGCGGAAATCTGAGAGGACTTGCGGCTAAGATTAAGTATAAGCAAAGGGAGCGGGAGGCCATGGAACGTTACGGTACGGACAGCTTTCCCAATGAAGCGAGAAGAAAGAAGGAAAACGAAACAGTTTTTCCCCGTATAATAAAGTTCAGTATTTTGGTGCCGCTTTATAATACCCCTAAGGAGTTTCTTACGGCTATGCTGGATTCGGTAGTGAATCAGACTTATGAAAACTGGGAGCTTTGTCTTGCAGACGGTTCTGACGAGGAGCACTCCTACGTAGGTAAGATGTGTGAGGAGTATATAGAGAGAGAGAAAGCGCATACGGGAGGGGAATCCCGCATCATCTATAAGAAACTGGAAAAGAATGAGGGAATCTCAGGAAATACAAATCGATGCTATACAATGGCTACCGGAGAATATATCGGGCTGTTCGATCACGATGACATCCTGCATCCGTCGGTGCTTTATGAATATGCTAAGGTCATTAATGAGCAGGATGCGGATTATATTTACTGCGATGAGACGACTTTTAAAAATAACGACATCAATAAAATGCTCACCATGCACTTTAAACCCGATTATGCTGTGGATAATCTGCGGGCCAACAATTATATATGTCATTTCAGCGTGTTCCAAAGACAGCTTTTGGAGGGAACGGAGCTTTTCCGCACGAAATACGACGGCAGTCAGGATCACGATATGATTTTGCGGTTGACGGACCGGGCTAAGAATGTGGTCCATGTGCCGAAGCTTATGTATTATTGGCGCTCTCACGCGGGCAGCGTAGCCTCCGGTATTCAAGCCAAGACTTATGCAATCGATGCGGCGAAGGGTGCGGTGGCAGATCATCTGCGTGGGCATGGCTATGAGCATTTTAAAATATCAAGTACAAGAGCCTTTGAGACGATTTTCAAGATCAGCTATCAGATTATCGGCAATCCCAAGATTTCCATCGTTATCGCCAACAAGGATCACAAAGAAGACTTGAGCAGGTGCATTACCTCTATTTTGGAGAAATCTACTTACGATAATTATGAGATTATCGTGGTGGAAAATAACAGCGAGACACCGGAAATATGGGAATACTATGAAAAACTTAGGGAAAATGAGAAAGTCAGGATAATAAATGCCGGAGATTCACAACATAGCATAAATAGAAAATTTAATTATTCTGCGGTAAACAATCTGGGAGTAAAGGAAGCTGACGGAGAATATATTCTCTTGCTGAATAACGACACTCAGGTGATTACAGTCAACTGGATGGAGGAGCTGCTCATGTATGCCCAGCGTGAGGATGTGGGAGCCGCAGGTGCGAAACTTTATTATGAAAATAAGACGATACAGCATGCAGGCGTCGTACTCGCATTAGGTGCTCACCGCACGGCGGGGCATAGCCATTACGGACAGCATAGGGAAAATCTGGGCTACATGGGAAGGCTTTGCTATGCGCAGGACGTGTCTGCGGTGACGGGAGCCTGCCTGTTGGTTTCCAAGAAATTGTATGAAAAAGTAGGCGGACTGGATGAATCTTTTGCCATATCCTTAAACGACGTGGATTTCTGCCTGAAGCTTAGAGAACTTGGATATTTAAATGTTTTTACCCCTTTTGCAGAGCTGTATCATTTCGAATCCATATCCAGAGGCCTGGATGATGAGGGCGAGAAGGCGAAGCGCTACAATGAGGAATCGGCAAGGTTTCGGGAGAAGTGGAAGGCTGTTCTGGAAAAGGGCGATCCTTATTATAATCCCAATTTTTCATTGGATCGCAGCGACTTTTCTTTGAAAATAGAGAAGAATGTGATATAATCCCAATGTGATAATATTCCGATATGATAGTATCGCATGAAAGACCAAATATCAGAGTACAGATACAGGAGGAACCCGATATGAGTTACAAGGAAGAGTTTGAGTTTTGGTTAAATGATTCATACTTCGACGAAGATACGAAGAAAGAGCTTTTAGCAATCAAAAATGATGAAAAGGAAATGGAAGATCGTTTTTATAAAGAGCTGGAATTTGGCACCGGCGGTTTGCGCGGTGTAATCGGTGCGGGAACAAACCGCATGAATATCTATACGGTAAGAAAGGCAACACAGGGGCTTGCCAATTATATTATCGAGCAGGGAGGAAAGGAAAAAGGAGTAGCCATCGCCTATGACTCCAGAAGAAAATCCCCCGAATTTGCCGATGAAGCGGCTTTGTGCCTTGCAGCTAACGGTATTAAGGCATATGTTTTCGAAAATCTGCGCCCTACGCCTGAGCTGTCTTTTGCACTTAGAAAGTTGGGATGCATTTCCGGTATCGTAATTACGGCCAGCCATAACCCGCCGGAATACAACGGATACAAGGCGTACTGGGAGGACGGTGCGCAGGTAACGTCGCCTAAGGATGAAGAAATCATTACGGAAGTGAAAAACGTAACGAATTATCACGAAGTAAAGACTATGGACAAGCAAGAGGCCATCGCTTCGGGGTTGTATCAGGTAATAGGAAAAGAAATCGACGATGCTTATATGGAAGAGCTGAAAAAGCAAATTATCCATCCGGAAATCATCGAGGAGGTATCCGATGACATTAAAATCGTTTATTCTCCTTTCCACGGAACGGGAAACATTCCGGTAAGACGCATTTTATCGGAGCTGGGTTTTAAGCATGTGTATGTCGTGCCTGAGCAGGAACTGCCAGACCCTGATTTCACTACGTTGGAATATCCTAACCCGGAAGACCCGAAAGCATTTGCTCTCGCCTTGAAGCTGGCGAAGGAGAAAAATGCGGATATCGTGCTGGCGACAGACCCGGATGCGGACAGATTGGGCATTTACGCCTTGGATACCAAGAGCGGCGAATACATTCCTTTTACCGGCAATATGTCGGGTATGCTCATCGCGGAATATATCTTGAGGGAAAGAAGAGCTACGAATACGATGCCTGAGAATCCCGCACTCGTTACGACAATCGTTACAACGAATATGGCTAAGGCTATATCCGACGATTATAAGGTGAAGTGCATTGAAGTTTTGACCGGTTTCAAATATATCGGTGAACAGATTAAATGGTTCGAGGAGAGCGGTTCCAATAATTACGTATTCGGTCTTGAGGAAAGTTACGGCTGCCTTGCGGGCACTCATGCAAGGGATAAAGATGCGGTAGTTGCAGTTATGTGTCTGTGTGAAATGGCAGCATGGTGTAAAAAGCACGGAAAGACCGTATGGGACCAGATGCTGGATATGTATGAGAAATACGGCTACTTCAAAGAGTCTCAGTATGCCATCACGTTAAAAGGTATTGAGGGCTCTAAACAAATTGCCCAGATTATGGATAAGCTGAGAAGCAATCCGCCGAAGAACTTCGGCGATTTGAAGGTAGTCGAGGTGAGAGACTACGCTTCCAGCACAATTGTGAATATGGAAACCGGAGAAGAAAAAGGGACAGGCCTTCCGGAATCCAATGTGCTCTATTTCGACTTAACGTGTGACTCATGGTGCTGTGCCCGCCCTTCCGGAACGGAACCGAAGCTCAAGTTTTACATGGGCGTAAAGGGAACGAGCCTTGAGGATGCGCAGGCGAAGGTGGAAAAGCTGACGGAAGATTTAAAAGCATTTATTTAACATATTAAAAGTATGATTCATAAGGACTGTCGTATAGACGGTTTTCGCCCATGGCGTAAGCCTATATGCGGCAGTCTCTATGCTATGAACGTATTCGGAAGGTTAATGAAGATGGGAAACGCTGTTTTTAAAAAGAGCAATTGGAAGAAAACCTTATATTATCTGAAAAAGAACGGACTTAAAAGTGCATACTATGCGGCTATGGAAAGGCTGGCAAGGGAAAAAGCGGCGAACTACAGCTACCAGGCCCCACCGGAGGAAGAACTTAAGCGGCAGAGGAAGGAAGCGGAGAAGTATCCGTATACCTTCAGCATTCTTGTGCCTGCTTATGAAACGAATCCTGTATTTCTTCGTGAAATGCTGGATAGTGTTCTTAGCCAGACCTATTTCAAGCTGGAACTGATTGTGGCGGATGCAAGCGCTTCGGAACAGGTAAAGGAAGTGATGGAAACTTATGATGATAAAAGGCTTCGTTATGTTAAAATAGCAGAGAACAAAGGGATTTCTGCCAATACCAATGCTGCATTGGCAAAGACGGAGGGGGAATACATCGGTCTTCTGGACCATGACGACGTCCTTACACCCGATGCCTTATATGAAATGGCGAAAGCTATAGCCGAAAAGGAAAAGAACGGAAATACCGCATGGATGCTGTATTCCGATGAAGATAAAGGGAACGGGGACTGTACGCAATTCTATGAACCCCATTTCAAACAGGATTTGAACATGGATTTGTTATTGTCCAATAATTATATCTGCCATTTCCTGGTCATGAAGAGAAGTCTCATAAAAAGCCTTGGGTTTCGGTCGGAATATGACGGTGCGCAAGACTTTGATTTAGTATTGCGCGCAGCAGGAAGGCTGCTCTATGAGACGAAAGAGCAGAGAAAGGATCTTATGCGGGAATGGGAAAATGCGGGAAGAACTGCGATAGTTCATGTCCCGAAGGTACTGTACCACTGGCGCTGCCATACACAGTCCACAGCAGAAAATCCTGAGAGTAAACGGTATGCGTATGATGCCGGAAGACGCGCTGTACAGGATTTCGTAAACAGCCGGGGCTGGAATGCATCGGTATCGGATAGCCAGCATCTGGGGTTCTATCGGACCGCTTACGAAGGGGGTATTTTCTCACAAAGACCGGAGGTAGGAGTTATCGGAGGCAAGATATTTAGTGCCGGAGGAAAGATTGCAGGGGGCATCTATGATGAAAATAGTGTCTCGATATACGAGGGACTTCATAAGGCATACAGCGGCTATATGCACAGAGCCGCGCTTCTTCAAGAGGCGTATGCCGTAGATGTGCGTTGCATGATGGTGAGAAAAGAGCTTTGGAGCCTGTTCGAGGAGGTCTTTGGCGTGCCTTATGCAGAGGATGAGCATACCGGATATTTCGCTTATGAGAAATACTCCAATAAGAAGCGTTTCAATGAGAAGTCTCACCTTGCGAAAAGGATACGCAGGGAATTTGTGGGAAGCGAAAGAGCGTGGATAGATGCCGATGCAGGGAATGGGGAACTCAAGAAGATAAGTATGAATTTTTGCGAGCGAGTGAGAAAAATGGGTTATACCGTCGTTTTTGAACCGGAAGCATCAGTGAAGCTATCAAAATCCCCGCGGCGCTGATGGGCGATTGGTAAGGACGATTTCCCCCGGACAGTGCAGTAAAATGACAATGGCGTAAAAAGGATTAGGGCGAAGCATATGGAGTCGACAGTAGTAATACCTAATTATAACGGAATAAAGTATATGGACGGTTGTCTGAAAGCGCTCTATAAGGGAACGACGGTTCCTAAGGTAATCGTGGTGGACAATGGTTCCTCCGACGAAAGCCTTAAGATTGTGGAGGAAAAATATCCGCAGGTACAGATAATACGCTTTGAGAAGAACGAAGGCTTCAGTGCTGCAGTGAACGCGGGAATAAAGGCGTCGGTGACGGAATTTGTCATCCTGCTCAACAACGATACGAAGGTGGAGCCGCATTTCGTAGAAGCGCTGGAAAGGGCTATAAGAAAAAATGAGGATGCTTTTTCCGTCAGTGCCAAGATGTTGTCCATGAAAGAGCCGGATCTGATCGATAGTGCAGGAGACCTGTACTGTGCTTTCGGCTGGGCGTTTTCTCTTGGAAAAGGAAAGGAAAAGGGCAGCTATGGCAAGGCGGCGGAAATCTTCGCTTCCTGCGCGGGAGCAGCTATTTATAAAAGAGAAGTCTTTGAGAAAATCGGCTATTTCGACGAAAACCACTTCGCCTATTTAGAGGATATAGACATAGGATACCGGGCAAAGCTTTCGGGGTTTCGTAATTATTTTGCACCTGAGGCTGTGGTATATCATGCGGGCAGCGGATCAAGCGGTTCCAGATATAACGAATTCAAGGTAAAGCTTTCTTCCAGGAACAGCATTTACCTGATATATAAAAACATGCCATTACTGCAGATGCTCCTCAATCTGCCCTTTCTCGTGCCGGGCTTTTTGGTAAAATTTTTATTTTTTATGAAAAAGGGAATGGGAAAAACATATCTTTTCGGCTTGGCAGAAGGCTTTAAGCTGTCCTTTTCTGAACGGGGACGACAAAACAAGGTTCGGTTCGAGGCAAAGAACTGGCGAAGGTATGCAAAAATCCAGTTGGAGCTTTGGATAAACATAATTCGAAGGGCAATGGGATAGTCTATTTATAGAAAATTAAGTTGTACTTTTTGTAATAATATTGTAAAATGTTTAGCAGTATAGGAAATTTGGTGAAGATATGATAAAAGATAACCAAAAGTATTTCAATAGATTGCACCTGCTGGTGGATGCGGTTGTCGTAGCACTTTCCTATTCACTTGCATGGCTCATTAAGTTTAAGACACCATTTGCGAATACAGAGCCGGGCGTCACTGCGTTGTCTGTAGCGACATATTTCAGTGCGCTTTATTTTATTGTGCCCGGGTACGTTTTACTATATTATTTTTTTAATATGTATACGCCTAAACGGGCGACAAGAAGAAAGTATGAAATATCCAGTATTTTTAAAGCGAATACCGTAGGTGTATTTCTGTTCATGGTAATGTTGTTTGCCGTTAAACAGGAACATTTTTCGCGCTCCTTGATTTTCATTTTTTATGTAATCAATATTATTTTGACTACTTTGTCAAGATCGATGATTCGAAATGGTCTGCAATATTTCCGTAAAAAAGGGTATAATCTAAAGTATGTTCTGCTAGTGGGTTATTCCCGGGCGGCAGAGGAATATATTACGCGAATCAACGCGAATCCCCAATGGGGATATGTGGTAAGGGGAATACTGGACGACAGGGTTCCGGGAGGAACTTTATATAAGGGCGTAAAGGTATTGGGAAGAATCGATAACCTGCTCTATATATTGCCGGAGAACAAACTGGATGAAATCGCGGTCACGCTGGCCCTCGAGGATTATGACAGGTTGGAGCGAATTGTGGATTTATGTGAAAAATCTGGCGTGCATACGAAATTTATTCCCGACTATAACAGCCTTGTGCCCAGCAGGCCGTATACGGAGGATTTGATGGGACTTCCCGTCATCAATATCCGCTATGTTCCGCTGACGAATACTTTGAACTGGGTGGCGAAGCGTGCAGTGGATGTGGTCGGTTCCCTTTGCGGAATCATCATTTCTTCGCCGATTATGCTTGTTACAGTCCTTCTTATAAAGGGTACCAGCCGCGGGCCGGTGATTTTTAAGCAGGAGAGAGTCGGGCTTCACAATAAACCGTTTAAGATGTATAAGTTCCGCACAATGGAACTGCAGAAGCCTTCTCAGGAACAGAAGGCATGGACTGTAAAGGACGACCCCCGCGTGACGAAGGTGGGCAAGCTTCTCAGAAGGACGAGCATCGATGAATTGCCACAGCTCTTTAACATATTGGCGGGAGAAATGAGTCTGGTGGGACCCAGACCCGAAAGGCCGCTGTTCGTTGAAAAGTTCAAGGAAGAGGTTCCGCGCTATATGATCAAGCATCAGGTGCGCCCCGGGCTTACCGGATGGGCACAGATCAATGGCTATAGAGGTGATACTTCCATAAGAAAGCGCATCGAATACGATATATTTTATATAGAAAACTGGACAATGGGTCTGGATGTGAAAATCATGTTTTTAACCGTGTTCAAAGGCTTCATTAATAAAAACGCCTATTAATTTTTGATTAAGAAAGTTTATTAAAACTGCATGTTAAGAACATTTTGAAGAGGTTCTTATTAAATAAAATATTTATTTAGGTATAAGCAGTAAATTTGCAAGAAGATAAGGGAGAATGAAAATGGCTACAAATTCAAAGAAGAGCAGAAACAGTGAAAGCGTTAAGGCTTCAGGAAATAGCAAGGGAAAGAAGATGTCCGCGAAGGAAAGGGAGAAAAAAAAGAGGAAAAAGATTCTTCTTTTTATCGTGGAGATATTCGTATTGCTCATTATGGTCGTAGTTCTTTACGGTGTGCTTAAAGGAGAAAAGGTCGGCAAGGTAGAACTGAACGAGGACGAATTAGTTATCAACGAAGAAGTAAAGCAGCGGGAAGAGACGACAAATATGAAGGGCTACCGCAATATTGCCCTATTCGGCGTGGACTCTACGACGGGAGCTTTGACAAAGAATACGCGAAGCGATACAATTATGATTGCTTCCATCAACCAGGATACGGGAGATTGCAAGCTGGTTTCCGTATACCGCGATACCTATCTGAATCTGAGTAACGATACTTATAATAAATGTAACTCCGCTTACGCGAAGGGCGGCCCGGAGATGGCCATCAATATGTTGAACATGAATATGGATATGAATATCACGGACTTCGTAACGGTAGGCTTTGCAGGACTAACGGATACTATCGATGCGCTGGGCGGCATTATGATCGACGTAGACAGTGCGGAAATCCATCATTTGAACAGTTATCAGTTTACGATGGCAGAGGATTTGAAGCGCCCTTATAACGAAGTGACGCAGACGGGGTATCAACTCCTCAACGGCCTTCAGGCTACGGCATACTGCCGTATCCGTTATACGGCAGGAGATGACTTCAAGAGGGCGGAGCGCCAGAGAGAAGTATTGATGGCGGTTGCGGACAAAGCGAAGACCGCTTCACCGGCAACCTTGAACGAGATTGCCAACGATGTATTCAGTGAGGTTTATACTTCCCTCGACTTGACGGAGATTGTAGAACTGCTGGGTGGTATCAGTAAATACAACATCGTGGATCAAACCGGATTCCCCAACGAGCAGTATAGGGCTACGGGAACCATCGGATCTAAGGGAAGCTGTGTTATCCCTGTAGATTTGAAGGAAAATGTGGAGTGGCTGCATCAATTCTTATTCGATGAGACGTACACCGTTTCTTCGGACGTACAGACATACAGCGATAAGATAAAGAGCGATACGAGTTCATATATCAGGTAGTTATGGATATTTAAATGATAGAATAGTATAATAAACAAAAAAGGGCCTGAGAATAAGAACAGGTCCTTTTTATTAAAATCAAGAAATTATCAAATGGCGAGAGGGAGACGGATGAAAGAAGTTGATGTAATTATTCCTGTGTATAAGCCGGATAAAACATTTTTTACGTTGATAGATAAACTGGAGAAACAGACGGTTCCGGTAAGAAAAATAATTGTAATGAATACGGAGCAAAAGTATTTTGACAGACTGATATACGGTACGCCTTTTGCTGAAAAATACAGCAATATTCAGGTAACTCATTTGTCCAAAAAAGAGTTCAATCATGGAGATACGAGAAATCGCGGTGTGAAAAGGTCGCAGGCCCCTATCTTTGTTATGATGACGCAGGATGCCCTTCCGGAGGACGAATTTCTGCTGGAGAATCTCATCCGTCCTCTGGAAAAAGAAGGGACGGCGGTCTCCTATGCCAGGCAGCTTCCGGCAAAGGACTGCAATGAAATGGAGCGTTTCACCAGAGCCTTTAATTATCCGGATACTAGTGTGGAAAAATCTGCGGCGGATGTAGAGAGACTGGGGATAAAAGCATATTTTTGTTCGAACGCATGCGCGGCATATAAGAGGGATATCTTTGATTCCTTGGGAGAATTTGTCCGATATACGATTTTCAACGAGGATATGCTATATGCAGCCAAGGCGGTAAAGGCAGGATACTCTGTGGTGTACGCTGCGCAGGCGAGAGTGATTCACTCTCATAACTATACGGGCAGGCAGCAGTTTCACAGAAATTTTGATTTGGGCGTATCTCAGGCGCAGCACCCGGAAGTGTTTGAAGGGATAACCTCTGAAAAGGAGGGATTCGCTCTTGTAAAGAAAATGACCAGTCATTTGTGGCAGGAGGGCTATAGGAGCCAGATTCCTATGTTTTACTTTAACAGCGCATGCCGCTATGCCGGTTTTGCTCTTGGAAAGAATTACCGCAAGCTTCCGGCGAAGCTTATCTTAAAGTTTACGATGAACAAGGAATATTGGGAGCAGGAGAAACGGATAAAATCCAGCAAAAATTTTAGATGATGAAAAAAATAGTTAACAAAAAACGCATATTTTCATCACAAAAAGAACACAATTCCCGAATATACTGAGTTCAAAGATTAGGAAAGGAAAGAGGGAATTGTTATGTATGAGAATAATTATCCGAATGATTACGAAAACAAGAATGTAGTTGATGGTACGGCAAAGGACTTTTCATCCGGCAACGGCAATTTCAGCGGACAGGGCACAGGTAATTATAGCGCAGGCTATAATAATACAAATACTTCCGGTTATGGTAACGGCAGCTATCGTTATGGCAATAACTATAATTATATGGAGAATGCTTATCGTCAGGGAAATGGAGCAGGAGACGGAGGAAATCATCAACCGGGAAACGTGAAGAAGGAAAAGAAGGGCGGAGGCTACCTGAAAAAGACGGCAGCGGCCATAGGGCTCGGATTATTCTTTGGTGTTTGTGCGGGGTTAGGCTTCTTCGCGGTGGAATCCACTACGGGAGCGCTTACCAAATCTACGGTAACGGCAGCTTCGGAAGCAATAGAGTCGGCGAAGGACACAGCAAACACCATTGCTGAGACGGCAAAAAGCATCGATACTACACAGCCGGCGACAGCCATAGTTACTGATGTCAGCGATGTGGCGAAGAATGTTATGCCGGCAATCGTTTCCATTAACAATACTTATACGCAGACGATGACTACCTTTTTCGGTCAGTCCATGCAGAGTGAAGCTACGGCAGCGGGCTCGGGTATTATCGTAGGAGAAAGCGATACGGAGCTCCTCATCGTATCTAACTATCATGTAGTGGAAGGTGCAGATACGCTTAAAGTACAGTTTGCCGACGAATCGGAAGCAGAAGCTCAGATAAAGGGAACTGACGCTGATATGGATTTGGCGGTCATCGCAGTGCCTTTGGAGGGCCTTGGTGCGACCACAAAGGATGCCATTGCAGTTGCAGCTCTTGGTGACTCCGACAGCCTTATCGTAGGAGAGCCGGCAATAGCTATCGGCAATGCTTTGGGCTACGGACAATCCGTAACGTTAGGCGTAATCAGCGCAGTGAACAGAGTCATAGATTTGTCCAGCGCAAGCGGTGGTAGTTCATCCGAGTCAGACGCTACCTTTATACAGACGGATGCAGCGATAAACCCCGGTAATTCAGGCGGAGCTTTGCTCAACTTAAAAGGCGAGGTAATCGGTATCAACTCTAATAAAATCGGTGGAGATGCGATAGAAGGTATGGGCTATGCAATTCCCATTTCAGCCGCAAAACCGATTATTGAGGACTTGATGTTAAGAGAAACGAGAACAAAGGTAGCGCAAGAAAACAAGGGATATCTCGGCCTCTCCCCTCTTACCGTAGTGGATGAAATGTCAGAGACTTACGGTATGCCCAAGGGAGTATATGTATCCCAGGTATATGAAGGAACTGCAGCAGAGGCAGCGGGAATCAAGAAAGGCAATATCATCACGGAATTCGACGGCAGTAAAGTGACCACAGCGGAAGACCTCTTGGGTGTTATGGAATATTATTCCGCAGGCGATACTGTTGATGTAACGATTATGCAGGGCAGCCCCACCGGTTGGGAAAGCAAGACAGTTAGCGTGACCCTCGGTGAAAAATATGCGGGTTATGATACAAATAGCAATAACACAAATAGTAATGATACAAACGGTAATGATACAAACGGTAATGAATAAAGAGTGGATGAAGCGGCTATTTTAAAAATAGCCGCTTTTTTCTAATATATTTATAAAATAACTGTGGGGCAATTTAGAAAATGTTAACTTGTACAACATTTATGGATGCCGTATAATAAAAATCAGTAAATTCAATGCACAAATATAGTACACTATATTCGTGCCGATAAATGAAGTATAAGGAGCGAAGGAATTAAAATGAGCGATTTTGATAATAAAGATTATGAGGAAGAAGAAAGAGAAGATCTAAAGGAAGAGAAGAAAGCATTTTCTAATGAAGGTTCAGAAGAAAGTACCGAAAGAAACGGCTCTGAAAAGGGAGACGACGGCGCTTTGGAGGAAATGAAAACGGAAGAGAAAAAGCCTGATGTGAAAAAAGAAAACGAATATGAGGACGTCTGCTTCATCTGCCGCAGACCGGAGAGCAAGACGGGGAAGATGTTTAAACTGCCCAACAACATATCCGTGTGTAATGATTGTATGCACAAGACTATGGATACGGTCAGCCAGTTCGATTATCAGGGCATGCTGAACAATACCAACCTGAACGGGGACTGGGACAAGCTAAACAAAGGAAAGGGAATTCCTAACATCAGTTTTGTGAATCTGGCAGATTTGCAGGGAGACGGCGGTATTCCCAACAAGCAGAAGCTGAAAAAAAAGAAGCCGGAGGAAGGTGCGGCGCAGGTATTTGACATTAAAAATATTCCTGCACCCCATAAAATAAAGGCACAGCTTGACGAATATGTGGTAGGACAGGAAAAGGCGAAGAAGATTATTTCCGTCGCGGTATACAACCATTACAAACGCGTTTTTACAGGAACAATGGATGAAATTGAAATCGAGAAATCCAACATTCTTATGTTGGGCCCCACGGGAAGCGGTAAGACGTATCTCGTTAAGACTTTGGCGAGGTTGCTTGATGTGCCGTTAGCGATAACAGATGCCACTTCTCTTACGGAGGCCGGCTATATCGGAGACGATATCGAAAGCGTAGCATCCAAGCTGCTTGCAGCGGCGGACAACGATGTGGAAAGAGCGGAAAGAGGCATTATATTCATCGATGAAATCGATAAGATAGCCAAGAAGAAAAATACTACTTCCAGAGATGTCAGCGGAGAGTCAGTGCAGCAGGGAATGCTGAAGCTGCTGGAAGGGGCGGAGATAGAGGTGCCGGTAGGAGCTAACAGCAAAAATGCCATGGTTCCTCTTACTACGATGAATACGAAGAACATTCTGTTCATTTGCGGAGGTGCCTTTCCCGATTTAGAGGAAATCATAAAGCAGCGTCTGAACAAAGGGACCTCTATCGGATATACAGCAGAGCTTAAGGATAAATACGATAAGGATAAGAATATTTTGAGCAAAGTGACGGTGGAGGATATCAAGAAATTCGGCATGATTCCCGAGTTTATCGGACGTTTGCCGATTATCTGCACCTTGGAGAGCTTGTCTAAAGAGATGCTCGTTAAAATACTTAAGGAACCCAAAAATGCCATTCTTAAGCAGTACCAAAAGCTGCTGGAGCTGGACGAGGTCAATCTGGAATTCGACGAGGGTGCTTTGGAGGCGATTGCCGAAAAAGCGATGGAAAAGGATACCGGAGCCAGGGCACTTCGTGCCATTATCGAGGATTTCATGTTAGATATCATGTATGAGATTCCTAAGGACGACAATATCGGACGGGTAACGATTACGAGGGAATATATAGAAAATACTGGAGGGCCGATTATCGATATCCGCAGCAATTCTCTCGAGCTGCCGGATAATCTTAACGTAATTGAGCAGTAGGTCATATAATAGTAAAAAATGAAGAGTAAGTATATATGGCCTGCAGAGAACAGATGTTGTCTAATGATTATATGGAAATCCTGCTGGATTATACATCGCCTTATATAGATGAACTATATCCCGAGAATTGCATTGAAGTGATCGACAATGAGTTCATTGTAGTGCTCGTGGAAAGAAGTTTGCTCCCGCCTATCAGCATATCTACCTTTACCTATACCTCGATTCCGAAGCTGTATGGGCTTATGCAGGAGACCGTTACTCCGGCACAGGGTAATTTTGATCCGCTGAGTTTAATTCGGACTGGAATTCTGCAGGTACAGCGGCCGCCTTTGTCTCTGACCGGAAGAGGTGTCATTATCGGTTTTATAGATACCGGTATACAATATGACCTGCAAGTATTCCGCAGAGAAGACGGCACTTCAAGGATTCTGGCGATATGGGACCAGACGATTCAGGACGGTACTCCGCCCGAGGGTTTTTCTTACGGCACGCTGTATACCAACGAGCAGATAAACGAAGCTCTGCAAAGCGACGACCCGCTTTCCATAGTACCAACCACGGATACGATAGGACATGGAACGGCGATGGCCAGCGTGGCGGCGGGGAGCAATATCAATTTCGGACTTACTTTTTTGGGTGCCGCGCCGGACGCGGATATTGTAGTAGTAAAGTGCAGGGAGGCGAAACAATACCTGCTCGATTATTATTTTGTACCAGAGGGAGTCCCTGCTTATTCGGGGACAGACATCGCAATGGCGGTGAAGTATCTGGACAGCTTCGCCGTAGCGGGAATACGGCCGGTGGTAATGTGCATCGGTATGGGAACGAACTTGGGCGATCATGCAGGAAATTCCCTTTTATCCAGATATCTAAGCCGCATAGCGGAAAAAAGAAGCCGGGCTGTCGTCGTATGCGGCGGCAACGAGGGCAATGCGGAGCATCATTATGGAAGTTCCATTACCATGAGCTCACGAATGGTGGTAGAAGTGGTGGAAGTACGTGTGGACGCTCAGGAAATCGGTTTTGTGATGGAGTTGTGGGGCAGTCCGCCCAATCTGTTCAGCGTAGCACTTCGCTCTCCGGGCGGAGAGGTAATTCCGGCAATCGATTTCAGAAGCAGAACAACGCGAAGCTTTTCCTTTATATATGAAAGGACCAAGGTAACGGTGGACCACATTCTTGTGGAACAGGTAACGGGAGAGGAAGTAGTAGTATTCCGCTTTGAAGCTCCTACGCCGGGAGTATGGACCTTTAATATCGTTATTGAAGGAGACAGCGACTACTCGGAAATTAATATGTGGCTTCCGATTACACAGTTTTTGCAAGGAAATACCAATTTCCTTCGCTCAACGCCTTATACGACGCTTACGGAGCCGTCTTTGGCATACAATGTCATCACGCCATCTACCTACGACGACAGCAACGATAGTTTTTATATAGAGTCAGGAAGAGGATTTGCGAGAGGCAGGGAAGCTAAGCCCGACTTCGCCGCTCCCGGAGTCAATGTCTCCACCGTGCTCGGAGACCGGACCGGTTCCAGCATGTCGGCAGCTATTACTGCGGGCGCATCCGCACAGTTCATGCAGTGGGCGGTAGTGGAGGGAAATCAGCCGTTGGTTCAATCCACCCAGTTGAAGACATATTTCATGAGAGGAGCGAGAAGGGATATGGAGGTTCTTTATCCCAATCGTTCTTGGGGCTACGGGCAGTTGGATATTGAGCGTACTTTTAGAATCATCGCCGGAACGATAGGAGGATAGAAGTTGAATTATATCGGGATAATAGCAGCAATCTTCGGTACGGATTTTTTTATAAAGAATTATATGGAAAAGACCCTCGAAGAAGGAAAAGAAAAGGAAAAAGCGGGAGGCTTTATACGGCTTCGCAAGCATCATAATAAGGGCGCGTTTTTAAACGCGGGGCAGGGACAAAGAATGGTGGTGGCATTCATCTCGCTAATGCTCACGTTAGTTCTTACCGTATTCTTTATTATGACGCTTGGAACGAAAGGAAATACAGTTTTAAAAGCAGGCTTGTCCCTTTTGCTCGGAGGCGCTTTCAGCAATACGTATGATAGATGGAAGAGAGGATATGTGGTAGATTATCTGAGTTTTCATGTCAGGTGGAAATGGCTTAGCAACATTATTTTTAACATATCCGACTTCTGTATCATCATAGGGGCCTTCATTACGGCACTTAGCGTCGGAAACGAATAAAACCGGAGTAATTTTATAAAACAGGAAATGCGCATGGAAGCAGCTATTGCAGGCTGGTACCATGCGCATTTTTTTATATTGTAAGAGGCAAATGATGTACAGCTACGCGTGCGGAACAAAGGCTGTACTGTCAAAGTATTTGGCCGCGGGAGTGCGGAAAGTACATTTTTGTTCTATAAATAGAAAAATGCTCCTAATTATTCTAATTATCACAAAATATGCAATGGTGTAGGATAGGGATTTGTAGTATGATAATCGAAAATAAACGGAGGGGAGAGTATTTTTGTTCATGAAAAAGTTAAAAAAGAACTACGGTTACACTACATTAGAAAATCTGCGCTATGCATTCAGCGGGGCCATGAAATGGCAGCCGCTCATTATCTTATGTACAGTTATCTTTGCCGTATCGGATGGACTGAGAGGTTTTGTATGGATTTACGGTGCGAAAATGATCATTCAGATTTTGGAAAGCGTTCAGACAGGAAACGGATTCAGGGTAATTGCCGGTATTGTTTTTGCAGCGGCAGCCATTGAACTAATACTTCGTTTAGGCACGGAAGCGGGAGTAACTACGGCGTCCTCCAGGATTTCGGATGTAAGGTGTAAATTCATATTATTTACCAATAAGAAAGTAATGACTATGCCCTTTGCTTTGCTGGAGGAACCTAAGGTTTACAATACAAAGAGAAAGGGGGACGAGGGGACATCCAATATGGTGGAGGGAATGGAGGGAATACTTAGGGAAACAGCCCGGTTCCTGTCAGCTTTTATTATGATGGCCGCCGCATCGGTTATTTTATGGAACCAGGCCCCGTTCATGATTCTGGCAATGTTGCTTCTTGCGGTGGGAAGAGGTCTCCTTCATGACCGGATGTCGAAATGGGAGAAGGAAAAATTCCATGATCCGTCTGTTCCCGATTGGCGTGAAAGCTACCACTATTACAGGACGGCCTCCAGTTTTGAATATGCGAAAGATATTCGTATTTTCCGTATGAAGAGCCCTTTGCATGAAAGATATGGACAGGTTCTTGCCCGGATACATACCCGTGCAAAGGAGATGAACAATAAGTGGAGGAATACTCTTTTACAGGAAGGCGCAGTCGGTCTGCTGCAGGAAGGGATCATGTATGCATGGCTGGTGTATGCCGTGCTTAGAAGGGGAATGAGTGTGGCTGATTTCACCCTGTATTTGGGGAGTATACGAAGCTTTAACAGCGCTGTGGCAGGATGCTTGGAACGGTGGAATCATATAGTGAGAGACAGCAGACTGATCAGCGATTTTCGGACATTTCTGGATTATCCGGATAAGGTGGGAGAAGAGCCTCTCAAAAGCACATTTAAGAAAGATTATGAGAGATTCGGCAAAGAGAACGATAAAAAGGATGAGGCGATTCCTTATGCGGAGCAATATGAATTCCGGTTTGAAAATGTTTCCTTTGCCTATCCGGGCAGCGGAAAAGAATATGCGTTAAAAGGATTGAATCTTGTTCTGGAGCCTGGCAGGAGACTTGCGGTGGTCGGTCTTAACGGAGCCGGGAAATCGACATTTATTAAGTTGCTGTGTGGGTTGTATGAGCCGACGGAAGGAACGATTTATATGAATGGTAAGGATATCAGCCGGTTTGACAAGGCGGAATATCATAAGCTGATTGCACCTGTATTTCAGAATGTGGAGTGCTTTGCGCTTCCTATTTCTGAGAATGTTTCGATGAGCGTTCCGGAGGACACAGATAAGGATAAGGCTCTTGACTGCCTTGTGAAAGCCGGTCTGAAAGAAAAGATAGAGAGCTTGCCCCGAGGGCTGGACACGGAACTGCTGAAATTTCTTCATATGGATGGTACGGAGCTATCCGGAGGAGAGAAACAGAAGCTGGCAATGGCGAGGGCCTTATATAAGGATGCTCCCGTAGTAGTGCTGGATGAACCTACCGCAGCGTTGGATGCGCTGGCAGAATACAAAACTTATATGGACTTTGACAAGCTGATTGGAGGGAAAACAGCAGTTTACATATCCCACCGGCTATCCAGTACGAGGTTTTGCCATAAAGTGGCTATGTTTGAAAAAGGGCGCATGATCGAATATGATACCCATGAAAAGTTGCTTGAAAGGGATGGGGAGTATGCCAGAATGTTCCGCATTCAGTCCCAGTATTATCAAGCGGAGGAGGCAGCCTATGAATAAGAAGACGTGGAAAACCGTTGGGTACTTTTACAGGGAAGTGTGCAAGGAAAAACCGGTATATATTGTTTTTCTGCTGTTTGCCATTTTGCTTATGGCAATTTTACCGTTTGTTAATATTTTGTTTCCCAGATATATCATCGATGAGCTGTTGGGACAAAGAAGAGTGGAAGTACTGGCGAGGCTGGTTGTTGCTATGGTAATTTTGAACTGGGCGATCCAAGGGCTGATTACTATTTTCGAACGGGAAAATTATAAACTGGACCACTGGTTCGAGCAATACTTTGATAAGAAATTTGTCCTTAGAAGTATGGAAATGGATTTTGAGCATACGGAGAATCCTGAAGTGCTGAATCAAAGCAATAAAGCACGCGACGGAATGGGCTGGTATTCGGGAGGGCTTTTGGGCCTCAGCAATTGTTTTAAGGAAATAGTAGCCTCTTTCATCACTCTTTTAGGAGTAATGGTAATTATTGCAGGGGCTTCTCCTTTGCTTTTTATCATAGCGCTTCTTTCTGTAGCCGGCGGCTCTTATATCGTGAGTAAGATGAACGGTCTGGAAATTGCGACGTTCAATAAGGGGCCGCAGATCAACAGAGCATTCTGGTACATTCACGATATTCTGGGAGAGAGCCGCTACGGAAAGGATATCAGGCTTTACGGAGCAAAACGGATGCTGACAAGAAAGGGCGAAGAGAGCTTTCGTGGCTTGTATCATTTATTTAAAGAGCTGGAGGACGGAAAGAGAAAATGGGGCTGCCTGAGCGCGGTAATCGCTATGTGTGAAGGCATTGGCATTTATCTTTACCTTGGATATCTGGCGGTTATTGAGAAAATTACGATAGGACAGTTTACTATGCTGATTACGTCAGCCATCGCTTTTCGCACCGGACTGCAGAATATGATAACCCAACTTCAGGAATTAGAGAAAAAGACAGGATTTATGGGAGAATACATCACATTTATGGAGTATAAGGATGCTATGGTGAAGGGGCATAGAAAAGTACCCGATATGAGTCATCCGAGGATTGAGTTTAAGAATGTTTCTTTTTGTTACCCGAGAACGGAGCAGTATGTGCTGAAAAATATCGATCTTACGATAGAACCCGGCGAGCATCTTTCGGTAGTAGGGCTAAACGGAGCAGGTAAGACCACGTTTATCAAGCTGCTGTGCAGGATGTATGATGTTACGGAAGGGGAGATACTGGTAAATGGAGTAAATATTCAGGAATATGAATACGACCAGTATATGAAACTGCTTTCTGTAGTATTTCAGGATTTTAAGCTTTTTTCCATGTCTATCAGAGACAATCTCAGAATGGGGAACTGGGAAAAAGAAGCGGAGTACCTGGAGGTGTTATGTGAGCTGAGCGGAATCAAGGAAAAAGTAGATTCTCTCCCGAATGGGTTAGATACCCTTATTTTTAAATATTTTGATGAAGAAGGAATAGAGCCTTCCGGTGGGGAGCAGCAGAAAATAGCGATTGCCAGAGCTATTTATAAGGATGCGCCGGTAGTCGTACTGGATGAGCCTACCGCAGCCTTGGATCCGGTGGCGGAGTATGAGATATATAAACAATTTGACCGATTAGTAGGGGGTAAAACGGCAGTATATATCTCCCACCGTCTTTCCTCCTGTAAATTTTGTGATAAAATCGCAGTATTTGCAGAGCACACACTTGCTGAATACGGAACCCATGACGAACTGGTAAAGCAGCCGGAAGGAATATACGCAGAAATGTTCCAGGCGCAGGCACAGTACTATGTCTGAATTTATGCGGTGATGGGAACACAACTGCTTATAGTGTTACTGTTCACTTCGTTCTCAGTAACCCATGATTTCTGCATTTGAATTCGCTCCGCGAAACAGAAATCATCTCTTGAATCAAGTTCTTCTTATTTTTCTTTATTTTTTCTCTTTTTAACGCAGTCTGCGAGGAGATACTCGATTTGTCCGTTGATGGAACGAAAGTCGTCTTCCGCCCAGGCAGCCAGTTCATTCCACAAGCTGGGAGAGAGCCTTAACAGCACTTGCTTTTTGGCTTTCTCCTTTTCTTTGATAGCCTTTTCTCCTTTTAGGATGGCAGCTTCCATTTCCTGAATGTTTTGAAGCCTTGCCTTGAGGGCTTCTTCTTTTTGGACCAATTTATCATTCATAAGCGGTACCTGCTAGTAAATGGTGCCCGTATTTACGATAGGCTGCGCATCCCGGTTGCCACAGAGGATGACAAGCAGATTACTTACCATAGCGGCCTTGCGTTCTTCATCGAGAACTACAATTCCTTCGTCACCGAGCTGATCGATGGCCATCTTGACCATGCCGACAGCGCCTTCTACAATCGTCTGACGGGCTGCGATAATTGCTACTGCCTGCTGCCTTTGCAGCATCGCGGCTGCGATTTCTTCGGAATAGGATAAATGTGTGATGCGCACCTCTTTGATTTCGAGTCCGGCCTCCAGCACTCGTCCCTGCAATTCCTGCTTCATGCAATCAGCAATTTCCTGGCTGCTGCCCCGTAAGGTCTTTTCATCCGCATCTTCCTCCATCGTATCATAAGGATAAAGCCGGGCGATATTGCGGATGGTGGAATCGCATTGAATGGATAAAAAGGATTTGTAATTCTCTACGCTGAAAACAGCTTTGGTGGGGTCTGTTACCCGCCATATAACGATGGCACCGATGATGATAGGATTGCCTAAGACATCGTTTACCTTCTGCTTTTCATTGTTCAGTGTCATAGTCTTAGTGGATATTTTCTTCGTGCGAGTAGTGGAAGCAGGCACCTCGGTCGTTTCAGACCCGATGGTAAGATTGAAAGAGGCACCGGCAGATGAGCTTGCCGGATTGAAGCCGGTGGCAAAAGGATTTGTGTAATAAAAACCTCCTTTTTTAATCGTACCGTAATATTTGCCGAATAAGGTCATAACGAGGGCTTCGTTAGGGTTTATGATATGAAAACCTGCCAGCATGATGCAAAGAACTGAAAACATCAAGATGCCCAAAGTTAGTACGAAACCGCCAAGTCCGGGTCTGAACCTGGAGAGCAGAATGCCGCCGGCTACAATAAGGAACACGGAAGCAGCGAGACCGCATAGAATCAGTAAAAGGGCTGCAAAGCCGTTTATCGGAACAATTTCTTTTTCTTCAATCATTTGGATACTGTCGTTATTTTTCTGCATACTCATATAAATCCTCCTAAATAATTATTATAATGATATCAATTTGATATCATTATAATAATGCTAAATTCAGGAATTGTCAAGAAGATAAAATTCGCACAAAAAAGAACGCAGCTCACAGCCGCGTTCTTTCTTATGCTTTGATAAAAATTTTCCTTATACTGTTATAATCGTTCCGCCTTTGCCCTTTATCGCATCTGCTACATTGTCCAGTGAGGCGATGAGGACGCTGCCCTTAGGGCATGCCTTTAGGTAAGCGATTGCAGCTTCGATTTTGGGGAGCATATTTCCTTCACCGAATTGTTTTTCTTCTATATATTTCTGTGCCTCTTCCACCGAAAGGGAGCTTAGTGCTTCCTGATCTTCTTTTTCATAGTTCTTATAGATACAGGGAACTCCGGTAAGAATAATGAGCTGATCGGCATTAAGATCCTGCGCAAGTTTTCCTGCGATGGAATCCTTCTCGATAACAGCGGATGCCCCTTGCAGAGCGTGATTCTGCTCAATAACGGGGATTCCGCCGCCGCCGCAGGCGATAACTACCTGTCCGGCATCTGCCAGAAGACGGATAGCTTCAATCTCCACAATATCGATAGGCTTGGGAGCTGCAACAACTCTTCGGAAGCCCTCACCCGCTTCCTCCACCACATAATTTCCTTTCTGAAGCTCGGCCTCCGCTTCCTCTGCGGACATATTGCGCCCGATGAGCTTGGTGGGCTCATAGAAGGCCTCATCGTAGGGGTCCACGGTAACTTGCGTCAAAATGGTGCTGACTGTCTTCGGTATGCCGCGGCTTAACAGCTCGGCGCGCAGGGAATTCTGAATATCGAAGCCTACATAGCCCTGGCTCATTGCCGAGCAGACACACATAGGTGCCGGAGTATAGTCGGTATATACGCGGCGAAGCTCTGTCATCGCCTTGTGAATCATGCTTACCTGCGGTCCGTTGCTGTGTGTGATGGTGAGCTGATAATCTTCCTCCACCAAATCGGCCAGTGCCTTTGCCGTTATCTTTACGGCATCCCACTGCTGCAATGTCGTATAGCCCAGCGCCTGATGACCAAGAGATACCACAACTTTTTTCTTCATAATTAATAACCATGCCTTTCTTCATAGCCTGCAAACTTTTGTCTGAGGGCGTAATATTTGCAAGCGAAATTAATTTCATTTCACTTTTATAACCATGTTTCTTTCAAACCAATACCCTTATTAAAATATAAGAAAATTATATCAAAATGCTGGGTATTGGACAACCACAATTTGCGATAATATAAAAGAATAAAGTATTTGGAAGGAAAATAATAAAAAAGGTAAAATAATAGTTGACAGATTCCGATGGGAGTGGTAACATTCAATTCATAATAAACCTACTAAGTTAGTATGAAATAGAAAAAGAAAATGAAAGGAGATAGAAGAAAATGGCAAATATTAAGAACAGCGCAACGGAACTTATTGGAGGAACCCCCTTATTGAGCGTGAAGGGCTTCGCGAAAGCGGCGGGAGTAGAAAATGCGACACTTCTGGCTAAGCTGGAGTATTTCAATCCGGCAGGAAGCGTAAAGGACAGAATCGCACTTGCGATGATCGAGGATGCTGAGAAGGCTGGTAAGCTGAAGGAAGGAGCGACGATTATTGAGCCTACATCGGGCAACACAGGAATCGGTCTCGCATCAGTAGCAGCGGCGAGAGGCTATCGGGCAATATTAACTCTTCCCGACACCATGAGCGTGGAGAGAAGAAACCTATTGAAGGCATACGGAGCGGAATTGGTACTGACAGAAGGCGCGAAGGGGATGAAGGGCGCTATTGCCAAGGCGGAAGAGCTTAAGGATTCCATTCCCGGAGCAGTAATACTCGGACAGTTCGACAATCCGGCTAACCCGGCAGTGCACGAAGCTACCACGGGACCCGAAGTATGGCAGGACACTGACGGCGCGGTAGACATCTTTATCGCAGGTGTAGGCACGGGCGGAACCATTACCGGCGTTGGTAAATATTTGAAATCCAAGAAGGCAGACGTGCAGATTATCGCGGTAGAGCCAGAAGCTTCTCCCGTACTTTCCGGGGGTAAGCCGGGACCTCATAAGATTCAGGGTATCGGCGCAGGGTTCGTACCCGCCGTATTGGACACACAAATTTATGATGAAATTATCCCAGTAAAGAATGAAGACGCTTTTGCAGCGGGAAAAGCGATTGCGGTAAAGGAAGGAATTCTGGTAGGAATTTCCTCAGGCGCGGTGCTCCATGCGGCGGTAGAAGTGGCGAAGAGACCTGAGAATGCAGGAAAGACAATCGTTGTTCTCCTTCCCGATTCAGGAGATCGTTATCTTTCCACACCTTTGTTCGCAGAAGAGTGAAGGAAAGCTCCCTTGAGTTATTTATGTAAAGAACGTTAAAACGTCCATAAGAAAAGGGTGGATATGCGGATAGGGCGGGCATTGCAGAAAACGGCGGCCTATGATATGATACGGTCTGTACTACTATATTTTTAAGATAGATGGGAGCAGTTATGGAGACTATCATACAGGTAAAGGATGTCGGAAAGACATTTATTGGTAAAGATAATAGGGTAGAGGCGCTGAAAGGTATCAACTTGGAGATTCATAAAGGTGAAATCTACGGAATTATCGGCATGAGCGGCGCGGGAAAGAGCACGCTGGTACGCTGCCTGAACTTTTTGGAGAAGCCGACCACCGGCACGGTCATGATAGAAGGAAAGGATCTCGCCGTCTTGCCTGAAAGAGAGCTGCGGCAGACCCGTACACAGATAGCTATGATTTTTCAGCATTTTAATTTGTTGATGCAAAGGACGGTGTTGGATAACGTTTGCTTTCCCTTGGAAATTACGGGGCAGAAGAAAAAGGAAGCCCGTGGCCGGGCGAAGGAATTGCTGGAGATCGTAGGTCTTTCCGAAAAGGCGAAAGCTTATCCGGCACAGCTTTCCGGCGGACAGAAGCAGAGAGTGGCTATTGCCAGAGCCTTAGCGAACAATCCCAAGATTCTGCTCTGTGATGAAGCAACCAGTGCTCTCGACCCTACCACTACCAAATCCATCCTCGCTCTTTTGAAGGATATTAATAAAAAATATGGCATCACCATTGTTATCATTACTCATGAAATGGCAGTGGTGCAGGAAATATGCACTCACGTAGCGATTATAGACGGCGGGACGCTGGCAGAAACAGGAACGGTGGAGGAGGTCTTTACAAGGCCGCAGACGCCGGCTGCAAAAGCGCTGGTATTTCAGAATGGCGGAAACCATCAACAGATGAAAGGAAAACGATGCATCCGTATCGTTTTCAAGGATCATTCTTCCTTTGAACCGGTTATTGCCAATATGGTTCTGGAATGCAAGGCGCCTGCCAATATACTTCTGGCCGATACAAAAGATATCGGCGGCGTGGCACACGGACAGATGATATTGCAGCTTCCCGAAGATGAAATCATAGCAGGTAAGATGATTCATTATCTGAAGGAAAGAAAACTGGAAGTGGAGGAGTTAAGTAACTATGTGGGATAATGCGACAATAATGATGCTTATAAAAGAAACGGGTACCACCCTGTACATGACGCTGACATCGACATTTTTTGCTTATTGTATCGGACTGCCTATGGGAATTTTTCTTGTGATTACCGCCAGAGACGGCCTTAGGCCCAATGCGATAGTCTATAAAATATTGGATGTAATCGCGAATGTGGTGCGAAGTGTTCCGTTTTTGATTTTACTTATGCTGCTGATTCCCTTTACTAGATATGTGGTGGGAAGGAGCTACGGAGCAACAGCAACGATAGTACCGCTTACTGTGGCGGCGGCTCCGTTTATCGCCAGGCTGGTGGAGTCCTCTCTTTTGGAGGTAGACCGCGGCGTAGTAGAGGCAGCGCAGAGCATGGGTGCCAGTACCGGAACTGTCGTTTGGAAGGTCTTTTTAGGAGAGGCCAGAACCTCTTTGATTGCGGGAGCTACCATAGCGCTAGGAACGATTCTGGGATATTCCGCAATGGCGGGTGCCGTTGGCGGCGGCGGCTTGGGTGATGTGGCGATACGTTATGGATATTATCGCTATCAGGCCGATATTATGATTGTTACAGTTATTTTATTAGTTATACTCGTTCAGATTCTGCAATTTATCGGTACGAAGATGTCCAGAAAGCTGGATAAACGAATTACAGGATAAATGCGGATTTATGATATAAATGAGTGAAAAACACTCATGAGTGATAACACTCATTAGTTAAAGGAGGAGAAAGTTATGAAAAAAAGAATTTTGGCGGTAGTATTAGCGACAGTCCTTGCGGCAGGCACTCTCACCGCTTGCGGCTCTGCCGGAGAGACGGCGACAGCGCCGGAAGCATCGGCAGAAACGGAGAGTACGGAAGAAACAGCAGCACCGGCAGAGGAAACAGCAGAAGCTGAGGAGCCGGCGGCAGAAGTAACAGAAAAAGGAACCATTACGGTAGCAGCTACGGAAGTTCCCCACTCAGAGATACTGGAAGCGGCAAAGCCTATTTTGGCTGAGCAGGGCTGGGATTTACAGGTTACGGTATTCAACGACTATGTTCAGCCTAACGAAGTAGTAGAATCCGGCGAGTTCGATGCGAATTATTTCCAGCATACACCCTATCTTGACAGCTTTAATGAAGAAAAAGGCACGCATCTTGTAAGCGTGGGCGACATTCACTATGAGCCTCTTGGAATTTATGCAGGCACAGAATCCGATCTTGCAAACATTTCCGACAAAGCGACGATTGCAGTTCCTAACGATACGACGAACGAGGCGAGAGCGCTTCTTCTTCTGCAGGATAATGGAATCATTACCTTGAAAGAGGGAGTGGGCATGGAAGCGACCAAGAACGATATAGCGCAGAACCCTCACAACGTAGAAATCGTTGAGCTGGAAGCAGCTCAGGTTGCCAGAGTTATCGGAGAGACCTCTTTCGTAGTGCTGAACGGTAATTATGCATTACAGGCGGGTTTAAATGCTCAGACGGATGCGTTGGCATATGAAACCTCAGATTCCGAAGCAGCGAAGACCTATGTAAATGTTATCGTTGTCAAAGAAGGCAATGAAGGCAACGAAGGTGTAAAAGCGCTGGTCGACGTATTGAAGTCCGATAAGATCAAAGACTTCATCAATGAGAAATATCAAGGTTCTGTTGTACCGTTTGAATAAATAATGTGATAAAACGACGAGAGGGTGTATATGAAGGAAGTGCCGGAACTTACAAAGCGGTAGTTTTCATGGCACCCTCCTTTGTTATGATGAAAGGATAACGTTTACAAAATGAAATATATTTTTCTGGATATTGACGGCACACTGTTCGATCACAATACCCTTTGTATTCCTGAAAGCACGAAGAAGGCCGTGGAGTTGGCGAGGAAGAGAGGAAATAAGATTTTCATTTCTACGGGACGCTCCTGCTGTATGCTGGATCTTGTTGATGAAATCGGCTTCGAAGGGGTAATTGCGGCTGCGGGAGCATATGTGAAGGTCGGAGAGGAAGTTATCTACGAAGAAAGTATTGAAAAAGAAAAACTGAAAGAAATCATAAGTTTCTGTGATGAACAGAATGTGGCATATATTCTGGAAGGAAGAAGCGGAGTCTATTTGGATTCCAAGGTAACCGGATTTTTTAATGGAATGAGCAGTATGGACGATTCTTTGAAGGCATTTTTCTCGCATAAAATGTTTCGGGGAATGAACGAGTATCTGGAAGAGGAAGAAATCATATATAAAATGTGTTTGTACGCCCTGCAGGAGAAGGACTTGTTTAAGGTAAAGGAAAGATTCTCGAAGGGGTTTCATATGGTATCCGGGCAGGCTGACGAAAGGTATCCGTACAGTGCGGAGCTGCTCCTTTTAAAGAATAATAAGGCAAACGGGATAAGAAAAGCGATAGAATATTCAGGCGCAGATATGGAGGATACAATTGCCATAGGAGATAGCTTGAACGATTTGGAAATGATTAAGGAATGTACAGTAGGAATCGCAATGGGAAATGCCGACGAACGGTTAAAGCCACACGCGGATTTTGTGACGGCGGATATTGGGAGGCATGGGATATATAAGGCCTTTGAGCGGTTTCAATTGATTTGATAGAAGGACAATAAAACTTTAGCAATGATTGGAAGGAGGATAACATGAAAATTTCGACGAAGGGACGTTATGCGGTCCGTGTTATGATCGACCTTGCGCTGAACAATACGGGAGAGTATATTAAGGTGAAGCAGATAGCGGAACGGCAGGGAATTTCAGAAAAGTATTTGGAACAGATCATCGCTATTTTGAATAAGGCGGGATATGTAAAAAGTGCCAGGGGCGCGCAGGGTGGATACCGTATTTCGGGGAGTCCGGAAAACTATACGGTAGGAATGATCCTTCGGCTGACCGAGGGCAGCTTATGCCCGGTGGCATGCTTAGAGGATGAGGTAAACGAGTGTGAAAGATGTGATACCTGCGAGACTTTGGGAGTATGGCAGGAATTGAACGACGCTATCGATAAGGTGGTTGACGGTGTGACGATTGCAAATTTGATAGAGCGCCAGATGGTGAGAGAAGAGGCCATCGATTACTCAATTTAATTTTTATCCTTCCCATATTAGGAAAGTAGATGTTTACTTATCGCATTTTATGCTTTAAACTATACGTATAAAATGCGATAAGCCTCGCATGTCCTGAATTAATACATGTGAGGGCTTGGAAAGGTAGACAGAATATGACAGTATTTGAGGGAAAATCTGTTTTTTCGGGAATTGCGATAGGGAGGATTGCCATTCTTAAGAAAGACGATCAGAGTGTGAAAAGAACACACGTGGAAAATACCGGAAGAGAGCTGGAGCGTTTGAATGCCGCTAAGACGAAGACCATCGGACAATTGCAGGAACTGTATCAGAAAGCGGTTATGGAGGTCGGAGAATCGGGAGCAATGATCTTTGAGGTGCATCAGATGATGGTGGAGGATGAGGATTATCTCAGTTCCATTACCAACATGATCGAATCCCAGAGTATAAATGCGGAATATGCGGTGGTGGCCACGGGCGATAATTTTGCCGGGATGTTCTCGGCTATGGATGACGACTATATGAAGGCCAGAGCGGCTGATGTCAAAGACATATCGGAGCGTTTGATCAGCGCACTTCAAGGTAAGGGCGGAGCTTCCCTGGAAGCGGAGGAGCCTGTTATCGTAGCAGCGGAGGATCTGGCACCCAGCGAGACGGTGCAGCTTGACAAGAGCAAAGTGCTCGCTTTTGTGACCAGATTCGGTTCTTCCAATTCTCATACGGCGATTTTGGCCCGGACCATGAATATTCCTGCACTTATCAGCGTGGACTATGGGGTGGATGCAGACGGGAAGATGGCCGTGGTGGACGGCTTTACGGGAAAGCTTATTGTTGATCCCGAGGAAAGCGTTTTGCAAGAGTACGAGGAGAAGCGCAAAAATGAACTTCAAAAAAGACAGCTCCTTCAAGAGCTGAAAGGAAAAGAAAACGTTACGAAGAGCGGCAAGAAAATCAACATCTATGCTAATATCGGCAACGTATCGGACGTAGCCAGCGCCTTAGTGAACGATGCCGGCGGAATCGGCCTTTTCCGGAGTGAATTCCTATATTTGGAGAAGGACACCTTCCCCACGGAGGAAGAGCAGTTCCAAGTATATAAGACGGTGGCGGAGAATATGGCGGGCAAAAAGGTCATCATTCGTACGCTGGACATCGGAGCAGACAAGCAGGTGGATTATTTTGGACTGGATCATGAAGAGAATCCGGCGATGGGCTACCGGGCAATCCGTATCTGCCTGGACAGGCAGGAAATATTCAAGACGCAGCTTAGAGCTTTATTCAGAGCCAGTGCTTTCGGAAAGATTTCCATTATGTATCCGATGATTATTTCGGTAAATGAAGTGAGGCAGATCAAGGAAATCGCAGAGCAGGTCAAAAAGGAGCTGACTGAGGAAGGACTTCTTTTTTCTGAGGTGGAACAGGGTATTATGATAGAGACTCCGGCGGCGGCAATGATCAGCGATCTGCTGGCGAAGGAAGTAGATTTCTTCAGTATAGGCACCAACGATTTGACCCAGTATACGCTGGCGATTGACAGGCAGAATGCCAAGCTTGATAATATTTATGATTCACATCATGAGGCGATCTTACGGTTGATAAGGCTGGTAGTGGAGAATGCTCATAAGGAAGGCATCTGGGCCGGAATCTGTGGAGAGCTGGGTGCTGATACCACCCTTACGGAGGAGTTTGTGAGAATGGGAGTGGATGAGCTTTCCGTAACGCCCACCTTTGTATTGCCGGTCAGAAAAGTAGTAAGAGATATGGAGTAAATAAAGTGACATATATGTTCGGTACAAAGAATCTGCGTTGCAGATTCTTTGTTATGTAATAGGAAAGTGCTCCTATTGCATAAAAGCCCTTCGAGCAAATAATGCGCAGCTGCGCGCGCGGAACAAAAGCTGTGCTGTCAAAGTTTTTGTCCGTATACAGAAATAAGAATATATTTATTTGGGAGATAAAATATTATGGAAAAGAGTTCCACAAGAGACATGACGAACGGTTCTCCAATGAAGCTGATACTGGGCTTTTCCGTTCCGCTTTTATTCGGTTTTCTGTTTCAGCAGTTTTACAGCGTTGTAAATATGATTATTGTAGGCCGGTTTCTTGGTGTAGAGGCTTTGGCGGGGGTGGGAAGTACCGGCTCCGTCAACTTTTTGATTATCGGCTTTTGTATGGGTGTCTGCAATGGCTTTGCCATTCCGTTAGCACATAAATTCGGCGCCAAGGATTTTTCAGGGATGCGCAGATTCATCGCAAACAGCATTTGGCTGTCTATTTTGTTCGCGGCAGTAATGACGGTGGCGACTACGCTTTTCTGCCGCCCGCTGCTTCTTCTGATGAGGACGCCGGAAAATATTTTTGATGATGCCTATACTTATATTTTCATTATTTTCATAGGGATTCCGGCTACATACCTTTATAACTTGCTCTCGGGAGTTATCCGTGCTATGGGAGACTCCAAGACGCCCCTTGTCTTTCTTACCATCTCCTCCTTTTTGAATATTATTTTGGATTTGGTGTTTATCGTCGTATGTGGACTGGGAGTTGCCGGAGCAGCTATAGGAACCATCGTGTCCCAAATGGTATCGGGCATTATGTGTCTGCTCTATATCAGAAAATTTTCCATGCTTAGAATTGAGAAAGAGGAGTGGAAAATAAATTTATTCCACATGAAGACCCTGTGTATCATGGGTATTCCTATGGGACTGCAATATTCCATTACGGCAATCGGCAGCGTTATTCTCCAGTCCGCAGTGAATACCTTGGGCTCCGGCGCAGTTGCTACGGTAACTGCGGCCAGCAAGGTGAGCCTGTTCTTCTGTTGCCCCTTTGAAGCGCTGGGAGCCGGAATCGCTACCTATGGAGGTCAGAATGTAGGAGCTAAGAAACTGGACCGCCTGGGAGAGGGCTTGAAGGCCAGCATCGTACTTGGAATCGTTTATTCAGTTATCGCCTTTGTGGTGCTGTTTTTCTTCGGCGGACATCTGGCGTCCTTGTTCCTTGATGCGGGAGAGACACATCTGATTACCGATGCGAGACTGTTCCTGATCATTAACAGTGCGTTCTACATTCCATTAACCTTTGTGAACATTGTGCGCTTTATGATCCAGGGAATGGGCTTCAGTTCTTTTGCTATCCTTGCGGGTGTGTGTGAGATGGTGGCGAGAAGTCTGGCAGGAATCTTGCTCGTTCCCGCCTTCGGTTTCGTAGCAGCTTGCTTTGCCAGCCCTCTGGCATGGATATTCGCAGATCTCTTTTTGATTCCCGCGTATATTCACGTGAGAAAGAAGCTGGGGAAGATGCTTGTGTTCAGTACTGCTGACAATTAGTCAAACTGCAATGTTTGGTCAATGGAACCACTAGGGCAGCAGCTTACATACCTTCCGGTCATAGGTGAGAAGCCCGTTGACTTCCTCCTCCACGTCGGATACTTGTGTATACACGGCACCGCACAGTCCCTTATCGATAAGGGGCTTTAACTCCTCATCGATAAGCTTATGGTAAGCCTTGGTGAGGGTCTCCTGACCGGAGAACTTCTTGTAGCCATAAATGCGCTCTACGCTGGAATGCCCGTCGATATGACAGGCGTAGCCGCCGTATTCGGACACTACAAAGGCCCTGGGATCCTTCGGCACCTTCAGCCTTCTGAAATAATTGTGTACACTTTTAAAGTCTCCGCCGCCTTGGTCGAACCAGCCGCTCGTCTGGTCCACCGGGCGGCTGGGGTCTTTTTCTTTGATCAGCTTTGTTGCAGCGCCTGAATCGAATTGCCCCCACCCTTCGTTAAAGGGAACCCATACCGCGATGGAAGGAACATTGTACAGATAGTCTACGGTGTCCGTACATTCCTGAAGCCATTCGTCCCGTCCTTCTTCGGAATGCCTGCCGAATAATTTGTAATTATCATCGCTTAATTTCTGAAAGAGGCCGGGGAAGAGGGTGGGCAGGTAGCAGACGATAGGCATGGAATAATGGGAACCTCCGCTGACCATATCCTGCCATACAATCATACCCAGCCTGTCGCAGTGATAATACCAGCGTGCGGCTTCTATCTTGATGTGCTTGCGCATCATATTGAAACCAAGCCTTTGCATGGTGCGGATATCATAGATCAATGCCTCGTCGGAAGGCGCGGTATATAAACCGTCGGACCAGTAGCCCTGATCCAGGACACCATGCAGGAATAAAGGCTTATGGTTCAGACAAAAGCGCATGATGCCCTTTTCATCGGGCTGGGTGGTAAAGATACGCATGGCGAAATAGCTTTCCACTACGTCCTGACCATAACCGATGCATAAGGTATAAAGAAAAGGCGAATCCGGGCTCCAAGGATGAATTTCCGACAGCTTGGCACGTATCGCAATTTGATAATCGTCGGAAGGGGTATGATTGCCGGAAAAAGTGTTTTTGCCGGAGGAAGACAATGAGGAAGCCTCGTAGGAGGTATCAAAGATACAGTAGCCGTTCGAAAGGATGCGAATGTTCAGAGGCTCCCGCCCGGAAGCGGACAAAAGAAGAGACACCTCGCCTTTATCGTAGTCAGGTGTTATTTTCAGCTTGCATATGTGGTGTTCCGGTACGCATTCCATCCATACGGTCTGCCATATGCCGCTCTGGGCAGTATAGAACATGCCGCCTCTTTTCAAGGTTTGTTTTCCTCTTGAATGGTGAGAGGTATCGCTGAAATCTTGAACTCTCACAAGGAGGGAATTGTCGCCTTGGCGAAGAAAGGGAGTAATATCTGCTTCGAAGGGGAGATAGCCGCCGTGATGTTCACAGACAGACTCGCCATTTAAATATACCGCCGCATGTTGGTCTACTGCACCAAAATGCAGTATAAGACGGAAAGTATCGGGAACATCACAGACTATGGTGCGCTCATACCATAGGTATTCGTGGGGATGCAGCTGCCTTTCCACGCCGGATAGTAAGCTTTCCGGAGAAAAGGGAACGAGAATCCGGCCGTCATATGCGGCAGGAATGTCCTTAGAGGTGGTAAAAGCGTAGTTCCAATAGCCGTTTAATATCGTATAGTTATCCCTTTTAAACTGAGGACGGGGATATTCTGCTAACACATGCTCCGGGTCAAGGGCTTCACCCCACTTGGTATAGAGCTTGTTCAAGATGTCCTCCTCATGTGTCTTATTGATATTTCGCGCAGCATCGATAATGTCCATGTATTATTTACCTCACAGAATTTAAGTCATATAGTGATTACAGTATATCACTTAATTTACCTGCGGAAAATAACTATTTAGCCCCGCCGCCATCTCTTCTGAATTGATAGTGCAATTAATATGTCCAACCCTTACGGTAGGTTTTGTCTTTCCGTGAAAATCACTTCCGCAGGTGGGGAGCAGATGAAATTCGTGACACTTACCCAAAAAGTATTCCGTAGCAGGAGCGTCGTGATAGCTGCTGAAGACTTCGATTCCGTCAAGACCTGCATTAAGAATAGGGATGAGTAATTCATAATGGTTCTGCAAGTTGATTCCGGGATGGGCGAGGACGGCAATCCCTCCGCTGTTGTGAATAGTCCTTATAATTTGCATTAAAGAAGGATAGATTATCTTAGCATGGCAGGCTTTGCCTTGTGCATAGTAGTCCCAATAGAAATTCACATATGGATTATCAGCTCTCGTCCCCCCGCTCCGGTAAGGGGAAAGAAGCGGATGGTCATTATATTCTGGCCGGTTAAGCAGTAGCTCGGCAAACATTTCGCCGGTCCAGCAGTCCTTCCAATAGTTATTCTTTGCTAACTCTGCCATATCATTTTCTGTGATATGAAAGCCCAGTTCCTGCGTGGATAGCAGCATTTGCAGGGAAGCATGCATGTGTTGTTCTTCTATATTTTTCTCCAGCAGGTAAAAGTCGTCGTTTGTATAATCGATGCCGTAGCCGAGGACATGAAGGTTGACACCTTGAAAGGTGCAATCGATTTCGATGCCGGGAAGGAAACGGATACCGGCGTCCTTCGCAGCCTGCTGACCCTCTGAAATAGCACGCACACAGTTGTGATCGGTAATGGACATTATGGTGATGCCGCGTTCTTTACATTTTTGTACGAGCTCAGTGGGAGAGTACTCCCCGTCATCGCTGTAATAACTGTGCATATGAAGATCAATTAACTCTTTTGCCATGAACTTTATTCATCCTTTCAGCCATGATGAACATGAACACAATGAAGAAGATAAGATACAGCGGATACAGTGCGATAGAAACATGTTCCGCGATGAGTCCGAATAAGGGCGGGATGAGCGTAGTGCCTACATAGGCGCATGCCATCTGCATACCCATAATGGACTGGGATTTATCAGCACCGAAGTTATCGGGCGTCTCGTGAAGTAAGCTGGGGTAAATGGGAGCACAGCCCAACCCGATGAAAATCAGTCCCGCAAGAGTCATGTTGTTTCCGAAAGGGAGAAGGAGCAATAACGTTCCCAGTCCGGCAATAGCCTGCCCGATGCGCACCATCTGCCGGTCACCCAGCTTGTCCGTGATAAAGCCGCATGCAAGGCGCCCAATGGTAATTCCGAGATAGAATAAAGCAGCCCATTTCGCGGCAGTCTGAGCGTCGATGCCTTTATGAAGCACCATATAGCTGCTGGCCCATAAGCCGGTAGTGGCTTCTAAGGCACAATAGCAAAAAAATGCGACCAGAATGGCTTTGGCTCCGGGAAGCTTTATAGTATCTGAAAGGCGTAGAGCCTTCGGAGCGTGGATTTCTTCCTCCTGTGCCTTCTGCTTACGTTTCCATAAAGGCAACGTGGGAATGAGGCAGAGCACGAGAGCAACTTGCAGGATACCTATGACCATATAGCCGTAATTCCACTGAAAGCCGTTTGTCAAGCATAGTCCCATGATATAGGGACCTGTAGTTGCCCCGATTCCCCAGAAAGAATGGAGCCAGCTCATATGGCGGGACTTGTAGTGCAGAGCTACGAAGTTATTCAGAGCGGCGTCTACGCTTCCTGCCCCCAGTCCGTAAGGGATGCCCCATAGGCATAGCTGCCAGAAAGAGCCGGAGGAGAAAAATCCAAATAATGCCAGAGCCGTCATAGCTACACTAATGAGGGTAATCATACCGGTGCCGAAACGGCGGATCATCCTGTCGCTGAAAAGGCTGGATATGATAGTTCCTGCAGCTATAATCATACTGATAGCTCCCGCATAGGATACGGGGACGCCTAGTTCTCCATACATGGACGGCCAAGCTGAGCCGAGAAGGGAATCCGGCAGGCCAAGGCTGATAAATGCAATATAAATAATAACTAATAAAATGGATGTCATGTCTTTTCTCCTTGCAGATATATGTTATGATGTAAGAATATCGCCTTCTGCATCTTGAAACAATACTTATTTGGACATATAATATAATAAAAACGACTAAAAGGAGAATTCCTATGGCACTTCAGCAATGCGTGCTCAATTTGGACAGCAGCGGGCGGGAACTCAGCCCCCACGGGACCATCGATTTTCCCTGCGCAGGTTATTCCTACCGGTGCACCAGCCGGGCGTGGGATGAGATTCCGTGGCATTATCATGAGGAACTCGAAATCATTTATATAGAAGAAGGTATGATGCGGGTTCAGATTCCCAGCAAGGTTTTCGAAGTAAAAGCGGGAGAGGCTGTCTTCATTAATTCCGGCATTCTTCACCGGGCTACGCCGGATCCCGACTGTGAATACCATTCGCTTGTTTTTTTGGACCTGCTTGTAACAGGCAGCAAGAATTCAGTTTTCGCCCAGAAATATGTGGAGCCTATCGTTCGATATTCCCTCTTGGATGGCTGTCAGCTCTATCGGGAAACAGGCTGGCAGGTACCTCTTATCGATCATTTTACCGAAGCATTCGCAGCGGTGTCTGAGGGAGGGTTCGGCTATGAGCTTGAGGTGAGGGCACATCTGTCCACGTTCTGCATGCTTTTGTATCGCCAGTATAAGGAAGAGATGGACGAGAATAATTCGGAGGTCGGCCAGGATGAGATACGAATACGAAAGATGTTAGATTTTGTCCATGAACACTATGCAGAGAACATACAGCTTTCCCGGATCGCGCAGGCAGCGGATATCGGAGAGAGGGAATGTTTGCGCTGTTTCCAGAGAGTCATTCAGATTTCGCCCATACAGTATTTGCTGAAATACCGGGTGATGCAAGGGGCTTCCATGCTGACAAGCTCCTCCGGGCTTTGCGTGGCGGAGGTCTCTACGCTGTGCGGCTTTGACAGCCCCAGCAACTTTTCTAAGGTGTTCAAGCGTTTTTTCGCATGTACGCCCAAGGAATATAAGAGGAACATGATGAAACAACAAGAAAACCCCGCATAATGTTATGCGGGGGAACAAAGGGGAGAAACATGAATTTATATGTAATTAAGCTGCCATACGTCGGAGCCGGAAACTTTTTGCGTCTCATAAGAGAGCAATTCCAGAAAATAATCATGAAAGCGAGAGTACATTTTCCAGTTATCGTTTGAAGAAACCATTTCTGTCATGGATATCCTTTTTGGTGTGTTTTCTTTATGCATGTTGTGGTATCCACCTCCTTTTGATAACTATAGTATATGGTATAAATATGAACGCGATGTGTTCATTTCCTTAAACAAAACTAATGATTATTAGAAAAGAATGAGGAAATTATTAATTAAAAATAAAATAGGGAGGACGCGTAACGTTACTGAGAACGGAGTGAACAGTAACAGCGTAACAGGTAATTTGTAGAAAATTGTGAGAAGCAGTTGAGAATCTGCAATCTTCGTGATAAAATGAAAACGCAGTAGTTTAATAATAGGTGTTTTGTTTGGGAAAACGGTTCGGAGGACGTAAAAGTTCTTTTGGGCCGTTTTTCGTCCTCAGGCAATGCACAACGTGCTCCCGGAATATATCCTATGCTCAAAAAAAGAAGGACGCTTAGCGTCCTTCTCAGACTGTAGACAAAGCGGAGTTAGGATGCAAATCCTAACTCTATTTTTCTTATCCATTGAGGGATTTTATATATTTGTGACCAGAAACCTGAATCAGTATCGTTTACGAGTCCTTTTCTTTCCTTCATTTTTGCCAACTTCTTTAAATTCATACAGGCAAAGGTAAGCCCGACCTTCATTTCCATCCGGGCTTTTCCAAACATCTGTGTATAGCGAAAACCATGATTCTCCTTCGCAGTTCCAAATAATCTTTCTATGGTTTCTTTTCTCTTTGCATAGAGTTCTTTCATTCCATAAGTGTGACGGATTTCTTCGCATCGCTCCAAGTACGGTTCCCAAATATGCCGTGTTACCGTTTTTACATGATCTTTGCTACCGGTACACCGGGAAAGGGAAGGACAGCTACCACAGGTCTCCCCGCAGCTCTTATATTCCCGATACCCATTCCGGTTTGTGGTCTTATAGGTCAGGATTTTATCACCGGGACACAGATAGCAGTCATAATACTCATCGTAAACATACTCGTACTTCTTAAAGAATCCTTCTTTGGTCATGGGAGCCTTGTAAGGCAGAAGCGGACGGATCCCGTCATCCATCAGAAGTTTTGCAATTGCTGGCGTTTTGTATCCGGCATCCGCCACTAGTGTTTTTATTCCTATGTTTTTTATCTTATCGTACAACTGCGGAAAGGTCCTGCTGTCATGTTCATTGCCCGGATGAATGGTATATCCAAGGATCCATCCGTTTTTATCACAGGCGGTTTCCACGGCATAGGCAAATACATGCTTATGTTCCCCTTTGCGGAACCATCCGCTTTCCGGGTCTGAGGTGCTGCACTTTATGGTCTTGGTATCCACGAAAGAAGTCTTTTGACCTTCCTCGGAAGAGCTTCCACCGGAAGGGGGACTGGGATCGTCATCCTTGTCCTTTTCGCTGTTCTCCTTCAGCGGATTCTTTCCATGGGCCTCCCGGTCCTGATTGATTTCTTTCTTTAGCAGCTCTTCGTAAAACAAAGCTTCCTCATGAGCGATCCGCTTTTGTACCCTTTTATTGTTTGCCCTTGCTTTCACATGGGTGGCATCCACGAAGACTTCTGTAGGGTCCACCAGCCGGTAACGGTAACACTCGGCCAGAATCCTTGCAAAGATCTGTTCAAAAAGATCCGTATCCTTGAACCGTCTGGTATAATTCTTTCCAAAAGTAGAAAAGTGGGGAACGGGATCGATCATATCCAGTCCAAGGAACCAGCGGTAAGCTACATTTACCTGAATCTCCTTACAGGTCTGGCGCATGCTTTTAATTCCATAGAGATACTGGATAAACGGAAGCTTGATCAACATGACCGGATCCATACTGGGACGGCCGTTGTCCGGAGAGTAGGATTCCTCCACCAGTCCATAGATAAAGTTCCAGTCAATGGCTTGGTCAATGATCCGCAAAAGGTGATCCTTTGGGACCATGTCATCCATACATAGGAATTGAATCTGTTCTCTTTTTTTATCTGCATTCTGAGTCATCATAAGTATGCGCACCGCCTTATTTTGTTACTCCCATTGTACCAAAAAAGAGCCCAAAAGTCTGCATGTACACTGAACTTTTGACTCTTTTTACAGAAAAAGCCCACGCAAGTGCGTGGGACTTTGTCTACAGTCTGAGAAGGACGCTTAGCGTCCTTCTTTCAAATCTTTCATTATATAATTTAGTTCTCTTCTTTGCTTTTTTTACTGCTTCCAGCAGTGAGCTTGGAAAGAAGCATGGCAACACCGATGATGAT
This sequence comes from Kineothrix alysoides, assembly GCF_000732725.1. GTDB lineage: Bacteria > Bacillota > Clostridia > Lachnospirales > Lachnospiraceae > Kineothrix > Kineothrix alysoides. The sequence continues at coordinate 45,652 of NZ_JPNB01000001.1, forward strand.
AAAGGTTGTGATGAAAATGCCAGACATCCCTTTCGCCATAATTTCCAAAGCAATTATTACGTTGTTCGTCATAATAAGTTCCTCCTTACTTCAAGTAGTTGGTTACAAGGTTAATAACAAGTCCGCCGGCAATAACGGAAGCAATCTGTCCGGATACGTTAGCACCCGCAGCCTGCATGATAAGAACGTTGCCTGGATCTTCTTTCATAGCCAGCTTCTGCACAACACGTGAAGACATAGGGAATGCGGAGATACCTGCCGCACCAACCATAGGATTGATCTTGTTGTGAGGTATGAAAAGATTGATAAATTTTGCAAAAAGCACACCGCCCATGGTGTCGAGCACGAATGCGATAAGACCGATTAACATAACCTTCAGGGTGTCTATGTTTACGAAAGCAGCAGCCTGCATGCTGAAGGAGATGGTGAGACCGAGTAAAAGTGTGATTAGGTTAGCAAGAGAATTCTGTGCCGTATCGGACATCGTACCGAGCACGCCGCATTCGCGGATCAGGTTACCGAACATAAGGAAACCAACGAGCGAAACGGAGGAAGGAGCGATGAACCCAACAATAATGGTAACGATGATAGGGAATGCGATACGCATGGATCTGGAAACCTGGGAAGGCTTGTACGCCATACGGATACAGCGTTCTTTCTTCGTTGTAACGAGCTTGATAGCAAAAGGCTGAACGATCGGTACAAGGGCCATGTAAGAGTAGGCGGCCACGGCTATGGCACCGATATATTTGGAATGCAGTATCTGGGATACTAAAATTGATGTAGGGCCGTCAGCAGCACCGATAATACCGATAGAAGCAGCATCCTTCAAATCGAATCCGAGAAGGGTAGCCAAGAGGATAGCACCGAAAATACCGAATTGTGCGGCAGCACCAAATAAGAACATGATAGGTTTGGAAAGCAAAGGACCAAAGTCGATCATAGCTCCGATACCGATAAAGAGCAAAATCGGCAGTGCTTCGGAAGCTTCGATTCCCGTGTGAAATAGCCATTGGATGATACCATTCACCTCGCCGACACCTTCGAGTGTCTGATTGATTACACCGGAAAAAGGCAGGTTGACGAGAATGGCACCAAAGCCCATCGGTAAAAGCAGGGATGGCTCGTATTCCTTCGCTATAGCGAGCCAGATCAGCAAAATGCCAATACCGTACATAACAATTTGCTGCCATGTTACAGACATAATTCCTTCGATAATAAAATTCATGATTCGTTCTCCTTTTGTTTATTTATTATTTCTGCCGTAGCAGAAGTAATGACACGATCTTTTAACTCCGTGATGGAAAAGTTTGCTTCCGGTGTCTTAAGAGTAAGCGGAAGCTGTGTTTCCTCGGGGATATACCCCAATTGCTCGATCAAATAACCGGATAAAGTGTCGCAGTTGCTCGTAAGATGAAGATGCAGTTCCTCGTTTAAATCATAAATGGGCATACTGCCGGGAATGTGGTATGCGCCGGAAGAAAGCTCCACGATGCCCGTATCCGCTTCTTCATATTCTTCCCAAATATCTCCGACAATTTCCTCGATCAGGTCTTCCAAAGTTACGAGACCCGATACGCCGCCGTATTCATCAACTAAAACGGCCATATGGATCTTGCTTTTCTGCATTTCCTGAAAAAGCTTGTCGATCTTCTGGTTCTCCGGAACGAAATAGGGCTTCTGCAAAAGTGTCCTTATATCCACATTGGTAAAGGATTGTTCCTTTGCCTTGATCATGAAGTCCTTCACGGAAAGAATTCCGATGATGGTATCCATGTTCCTGTCGTAGACAGGAATGCGGGAGCGTTTGCTCTGTAATATGGTATCCAGATATTCATCCCGGTACTTGGAAATATCTATAGCAATCATATCCTGCCTTGGAGTCATCACTTCTTTCGCTTTCTTATCATCAAAAGAAAAAATTGAAGTGATCATTTCTTTCTCGATGTCATTGAAAACTCCCGTTTCCTGCCCAGTCTCCAAAAGAGACTTTATTTCCTCCTCGGATACTTCCTCCTCGAGAGAAGCGGACTTCATACCGATGAGATGAAGAAACCCGTTGGTGGATAAGGAAAGCAGCTTGATAAACGGTGCCAAGGCAATAGATACATAATAAATAGGAGTTACACAGAAGAGGCTGAAGCTCTCCGCCTTCTGCAATGCCACCCTCTTCGGTACCAGTTCTCCGAAGACCAGTGTGAAGTAAGATAAAATCAATGTGACTGTCACCACAGCAACTGTTCCGCTATAGGGAACGCTAAGTTCCTCCATTTTGCCCGCGAGTATCTGAGAAATACCCGTCGCGGCAGATGCACTGGAGAAAAAGCCTGCGAACGTTATCGCCACCTGGATGGTAGATAAAAAGTTGGTGGAATTCTCCGAAAGGCGAAGTATCAAAGCCGCCTTCTTGCTGCCCCCGCCGGCAAGCCGCTTGATTTTATTCTTGTTGACGGAAACCACCGCCATCTCGGCTCCCGCGAAAAACGCGTTCACCAGTGTTAAAAATACTAGAAATAAAAGTTGTAAAATAATCGTTCGGGCGACAGGGTCGCTGCCCATAAATAATACCTCCTTAAAAGTACGTAATTTCAATTTAATTACAATGGTTTTTAGCAGTGTTTAATATCGGAGAAGAGGCAAGATAAAAAAGACTTTTACTGTAACCGCGCCCGGTACAATAAAAATCTTGCCATTTCAATTCTTCGCGTATGAAACATAAACGAATTGTATATGTCGCGAAAGAATCCATATAAATGACGGTTGCTCCCTCTGTATTAAAGCCTTATCAATTTGCATTTATATTATATATGAAAAGTGGATATTTGTACACAAAAACTTTCCAAATATGAAAATTGAAAAATAGATAAGAAAAAAGACGAAATATACGATAAATAGGAAATTTTCCTTTAAATTTCTTCTATGTAGTGTTATATTATTTAGTAGAAGTGTCTTAGTATATCATCCACAAATTAACTGGACCGATTACTTGTCTAAACTTTCAGCTGCAATATGTGAAAAGCCTCGACGTAGCCTCGCTACGCCTGCGTTTTCCCGTATCACATCTGAAAGTTTATCCTGCGTACTCAGTCTGGTTATTTGATGGACGATATACCTGTAATAGTAATGGTGGAGGATGAGTGAATGACGAGAGATCAATATTTAAGAATCGATAAGAAAGTTTTTGTAATTATAGCATGTACGCTTATTTTCAGCGCAATATCCATGCTAAGTAATGTGATAGGGGCGGACCCACGGCTTAAAGATTACATTGGATTGTTTACGCCGATAGTTCTGCTGATAGTCAGCATTGTGGGCTTCATAATTTGTAAGGGAAGAAGGATATGCGGTTCCGTACTGACTGGTTCGGGAGCACTTGCCTTTGTGGTGCTCATGTCCGTAAGCTCCTTTTCTACGACTTACATATATGCCTTTCCTATGATCATAGGGGCAATGATGTATTTGAACGTACGGTTCGCAGCGGCAGGTACGGTAGCTATAATCATTGGCAATGTAATATGGACCATAGAGGATGCGGCAGCCGGAAGTCTGGTATGGGAGGATAGCGTTACCCGATGGGGAATATCGCTTCTCATATGTGCAACGGCCTATGTATCTTTGAAGCTGATACAGCAGTTTAACGAAGAAAAGCTGGACAGTATCAATTCAGTAGTCGATGATCAGGCGAAGGCAACGGATAAAATGGTTCAGACTGCGGATAATATAGGAAAGGATTTCGAGCGCGCCAACGATTTGCTGAAGCTTCTTCAGGAAAGCGTGAATTCCAATAGCTCTGCGATGCAGAATATTGCGGAAAGCACAGAGAGCACGGCACAGTCTATTCAAGAGCAGGCGGCGATGTGTTCCAACATCCAGGAGAGTGCAGATGCGGCAGGTAAAGAAACATCCAAAATTGCGGAAGTATCTCTCACTACGTCGGAAAACGTTGCGGAGGGTGTGAACCTCGTCAACAGCTTGAAGGAACAGGCTAAAGGTGTGGAGGAAGCGAGCCGCCAGACGGTAAGCGCCACAGCCAGACTGACTACCAGCGTGGATGAAGTGAAGCATATCGTTGGAGATATCATGAATATTTCCTCGCAGACTAACCTGCTTGCATTAAACGCTTCCATAGAAGCTGCGAGAGCGGGAGAAGCGGGAAAGGGCTTCGCTGTAGTAGCGGATGAAATCAGACAGCTTTCCGATCAGACGAAGGGTGCGACGGAGCGGATTACAGGAATTATTTCCGAGTTGATAGAGGACGCTAAGAGCGCGTCGGAGAGTTTGGACCACTCTGTAGGTTTCATTAATGAACAGACGAAGATGATAGAGGTCACGAAAGAGAAATTTGAGACGATCAACGATGAAGTAATAGAACTTGCAGGTAGTATCAACAACCTGGAGCAGACGATGGAAGACATTATGCAGGCTACCGGAGTGATTTCCGACAATATCTCCCAGCTTTCGGCGACAGGAGAAGAAGTGGCGGCATCTTCGGAAGAAGGCGTGAAGTCTGCCGAGGAGTCTGTGGGCCAGATGGTAGAATGCAGGCGTATGCTGGAATCGATACACGAGCTGGCGCAGGAGCTTAAAACCTACGCAAAATAAGAAGATGACCTAAGGAGTGCAGCATGTCGGCGGTAATAGATAACTTTTTGAAGTATGTACGATTAGATACCCAGTCCGAAGACGGGAGCGCATCTACTCCCTCTACGGCAAAGCAGTTCAGTTTGGCGAAGCTGCTGGTGGAGCAACTCGAAGAAATGGGTGCGGAGGAAATAACGCTGGATAAAGAGCATTGCTATGTATATGCGTCCATTCCCTCGTCGGAGGGCTTGGAGAGCGCTCCGGTTCTGGGGTTTATCGCCCATATGGATACGTCTCCTGCAGTGACGGGAGCGGAAGTAATGCCACGTATCGTAGAAGCCTATGATGGCGGCGACATAGTGCTGAACGGGAACAAGAACGTAGTGATGCGGGTGAAGGATTTCCCCGAGCTTTCCTATTATGTTGGGAAAAGCTTGATCGTGACGGACGGAACTACCCTGTTAGGAGCCGATGATAAAGCAGGAATCGCAGAAATCATGGCTATGGCGCAGTATCTTTTGACACATCCTCAAATTACTCATGGAAAACTGAGAATCGGTTTTACTCCGGACGAGGAAGTGGGAGCGGGAGCTGATTATTTTGATGTGGACTTATTCGGAGCCGATTATGCCTATACGGTGGACGGCGGCAGGCTGGGAGAATTGGAATACGAGAACTTCAATGCAGCAGGGGCAAAGGTGACGGCACATGGTCGAAGTGTCCATCCCGGCGATGCCAAGAACAAGATGATAAACGCTCTGCTTATTTTACAGGAATTTCAAGCTATGCTTCCTGTATTTCAGAATCCTATGTATACGGAGAAGTACGAGGGTTTTTATCACTTGGATTCGTTAATGGGAAATGTGGAGGAAGCAGCTTCCGAATATATTATCCGCGATCATGACAAAGAGAGATTTGAACAGAAAAAGGAAATCTTTCTTAGAATAGGGAGTTTTTTAGACGAGAAATACGGAGAAGGTACCGTAGTCATTGACTTAAAGGATTCCTATTATAATATGAAGGAAATCATAGAGAATAATATACATTTGATAGATAACGCCAAAGCCGCCATGGAGGAAATTGATGTAGAACCTATCGTCATTCCGATTCGAGGCGGCACCGACGGCGCAAGGCTCTCCTTTATGGGACTTCCTTGTCCCAATCTCTGTACAGGCGGGCACAATTTCCATGGCAAGTATGAATATATTTGTGTGGAATCTATGGAGAAGATCGTAGAGCTGCTGGTGCGTATTTCTGAGAAATACGGCGCAGCACAAAAAAACTACTAAGAATTTAAGGCATATACGTCTATACGAAAGATGAAGTGATTATTTGCAAGTACTGAAAGGTTAAGGTAATTTTTATGAATGTTGTTGCTCATAATTTAATTGCCCTCAACGCACAGCGGCAATTAAATGTGAATACGGAAAGTAAAGCAAAAACATCAGAGAAATTGTCCTCTGGATATAAAATTAACCGTGCCGCCGACGATGCCGCCGGTTTGTCCATTTCGGAGAAGATGCGCAGGCAGATCAGAGGGCTTGAGCAGGGCGTCGCCAATACGCAGGAGGGAATCTCACTCTGTCAGGTAGCAGACGGAGCACTTTCGGAGGTTGTCGCCATGCTTCACCGAGTTACCGAGTTGTCCGTTAAAGCTGCAAACGGAACGAATACGCAAGAGGAAAGAAAGTTCATACAGCAGGAAATCAATCAGATACTCAGTGAAATAGATAGAGTGGGAGATAGTACCTCCTTTAACGAGACACCTGTTTTCAGGGGGGCAGATACAATTTTACATAATGCGGACGGCACGCCCCTTATCGAAAGTGAGATCCCGTTATCAGATTTTACACTTTTTGATATGAGCCTGGGAACAATGCCTTTTGATTTCTCCAGCAATGCGAACCATCTGGGATTGCAAGCTATTGTAAACAATGCGGGTTCGGGAGCATATGGAAAGACCTTTAATTTGATATACGGGCAAGGAAGTACTTCCAGTTCCAGCTTCCGGTTGAGCTATGAACTTACTCCGGGCAATACGACGACGAGGGAAATAAATCTGTCCAGTCTGCCCATATCCGGCTACAATTACGATACGGCAGCGCAAACGTGGTCGAGAGATTTTGACTATACGGCGGCAGATGGTTTTTCGATGACTATAACGCAAAAGGTAGTCTTGGATGAATCCGACACTAATTATAAGAACTATAAAATATCCTATGAGTTTACAAATAATTCCGCAGGTACGGATGCAGAAATCCAATTTATGTTTCATGCGGATACGGCCTATAATAATAACGACAAATGTGAGGGCTATTTCGTGAATGGAGCGCGAATCGGGGGATATTCTATTTATTCTCCAACCGGAACAACCTTTTCAGGAGTGCCTTCCTCAAAAATTAATACAAGTGTTCCGGACAGTATTTCTATTGTGGATGTGGACAATGCCCTATCTTTTTCGGAGAAGCTTACCTTCGACGATAAGCCTGACCTCATATCGGTAGGCTTTTATGCGAGCATTGACGACTGGTCCTATTATGATAGTACGGCTGTCATCAACTCAGCGCTGGGAACGACTACGAATAATGCAGATTTGGGAATCAGTCTTCAATGGAAAGATACACTTAATTCAGGAAGTTCCGTATCCCATAGCTTTACCTATGGAATTGTAGCGACGAAGGACGATACGAATATAGATGAAGACGACATAACGATGAGTAAATCTCCTACCACGACTCATGGCGGAAAATATAGAATCTGGATTCAGTCGGGTAATGAAGACGGAGATGGTATGTGGCTGGAAATTGACGAGATGAATGCGGAGGTACTGGGTCTGAAGAATGTGGATGTTTCTACAGCAGACGGTGCAGGTCATGCCATAAATCTGGCCAAGGAAGCGTTAGAGAAGGTACTGAATAACCGCAGCAAAATCGGTGCGCAGCAAAACCGCCAGGAGCATACGGTCTCCAACGAGAGAAATGTGATTGAAAACACCGTTGCAGCGGAATCCCGTATCAGAGATACCGATATGGCAAAGGAAATGGTCAAGCTGTCAAACGATAATATTTTATCTCAGGTGGGGCAGTCCATGCTGGCACAGGCAAACCAAAGCCTTCAAGGTATGCTTAATCTAATAAACGGATAGGAAACATATGACAGCCAATCCCCGGCATATACTGTAAAAGTTATGCCGGGGATTTTTGCGTATGAATTGTTCCCGCGAAGCCGAAGGCGGAATTGTAACATTTGTCGGACAATAAAAGAGAAAAGTGTCGAGATGTGTTGACAAGGCGGTTTTTTTGTGACTTAATTATAATTAATATATAGGTAAGTACAAACCTTATAGTTATTTTGTACAAGTATAAACAAAGGAAAATTGTTTTAACTCAGAGAGGAGAAAGGATGAGTCGATTAAGAATTAGTACCCCCAATCAGGCCCAACTTACAGTGGAACGGCTGTATAAAGATCTGGAAAGACATATTGTCGCCAGCCCTCCGGGATTATGCCCGGTGGATTTACAGCTATCTTTTTTGAGAGTATGCCATGCCCAGACCTGCGGGAAATGTGTTCCCTGCCGCGTAGGGCTGCTGCAGCTTTCAAAGATGTTGGAAGATGTGCTGGAAAATCGAGCCACATTAGCCACGTTGGATTTAATGTTAAGGACGGCGAGCAGTATTGCCGATTCCGCTGATTGTGCTATAGGTTATGAGGCAGCAGTCATGGTATTAGCGGGTTTAAAAGGCTTCCGCGAAGACTATGTCTATCACATTGAGCATGGCAAATGCTCTTACGGGATTACACAGCCCGTTCCGTGCGTGGCGCTGTGTCCGGCTGGCGTGGATGTACCCGGATATATCGCGCTGGTAGGGGAAAAGAGATATGCGGATGCGGTAACGCTGATTCGTAAGGACAATCCTTTCCCTACTGCTTGTGCATTGATTTGTGAGCATCCTTGTGAAGCCCGCTGCCGTCGTAATATGATCGACAGTTCCGTGAACATCCGTGGCATGAAGCGCATGGCAGTGGACAACGCCCGTGCCAACACAGTACCTGTTCCTGAGAAAGCACCCTCCACCGGCAAAAAAGTAGCTATCATAGGAGGAGGCCCGGGAGGATTATCGGCAGCCTATTATCTGGAACTCATGGGGCATCATGCCGTAGTGTATGAAGAAAAGGAAAAGCTGGGAGGCATGCTGCGGTACGGTATTCCGAACTATAGATTCCCGAGAGTACGTCTTGACGAAGATATCGAAGCAATTTTGTCTACAGGAGTAGAGGTACATACGGAGAAAAAGGTTGGTAAAAAAGAAGACGACATCTCATTAGATAAGCTGCGGAAACGATACGACGCCGTATACATCGCAATTGGTGCACATGTCGATAAAAAAATGGGCATTGAAGGAGAAGATTCGGAAGGTGTAATTTCCGCGGTAGAAATGCTTAGAAGCATCGGCGAGAACAATCCTCCTGATTTTACCGGGAAACGGGTCATTATTGTGGGTGGCGGTAATGTCGCCATGGACTGCACCCGCTCTGCTATCCGCCTTGGCGCTGCGCAGGTAGGTATTGCTTATCGCAGAAGGCAGGAGGATATGACGGCTCTTCCCGAAGAGGTGGAGGGAGCCATTGCAGAAGGCGCTGAGCTTTACTCCCTCAATGCGCCTATCAAAATCGAAGCGGATGCCGAAGGGAAAGTCACCGCTGTCTGGATTGAACCTCAGATTATCGGTCCTATTGATGCATGGGGACGTGCCCGCCCGGTACGAGCTGATAGAGAATTGGAGAGGATACCCTGTGATATTGTGGTAGTTGCCGTAGGTCAGGGAATCGAATCCCACCATTTCCAGGAATCGGGAGTTCCGGTAAAAAGAGGAGTTATCGATGCCTTGAGCGAAAGTGGATTCCATGAGATTGCCGGCGTTTTTGCGGGTGGTGACTGTGTGACCGGTCCTGCCACTGTTATCAGGGCTATTGCGGCAGGAAAGGTTGCCGCAGCTAACATAGACGAATATTTGGGCTATCATCACATCATTAGCTGTGATGTAGAAATCCCCCAGGTAAATTATGAGGATAAAGAGCCTTGCGGCAGAATCAATCTGAGAGAACGTGAAGCGGGCAAACGAAAGAATGACTTCGATGAAATAGAGTGTACCATGACCGAGCAGGAAGCGGCACAAGAGGCAGGCAGATGTCTGCGTTGTGATCATTACGGATATGGGAATTTAAAAGGAGGCCGGGCTGCGATATGGTAAATTTGAAAATTGACAATCGGAATATTTGTATAGAAGAAGGAACTACTATCATGAAAGCAGCGGCCCATGCGGGAATCATGATTCCTCATCTGTGTTATCTGGAGGGGATTAATGAAATCAGTGCTTGTAAGGTGTGCGTGGTGGAAATGCAGGGGAAAGAAAAGCTGATTACTTCCTGCAACAATGCGGTAGAGGAGGGAATGGTAATTTACACAAACTCCCCCAAAGTGCGTGCAGTCAGAAGCATCAACGTGGAGCTGGTTCTTTCCCAGCACGATTGCCATTGTGCGACCTGTGTCAGAAGCGGCAATTGTAACCTGCAGAAGATGGCTAACGATTTGGGCCTTACCGAAATCTCCTATCCGAAGGTGGTGGAGGATGCGCCTTGGAATCAGGATTATCCTCTGATCAGAGACTTTAAGAAATGTATCAAATGTATGCGTTGCGTGCAAGTTTGCGATAAGGTTCAGGATTTACACATCTGGGATGTGCAAAATACCGGTTCCCGTACTACTGTTGATGTATCCGGTCATCGCAATATCGAGGATACCGACTGCAGTATGTGCGGCCAGTGTATCTCCCATTGTCCTACCGGTGCACTTAGAGAGCGCAATGACATTCCTAAGGTGTTCGATGTTTTGGCTGATCCTGAGAAGATTACAATAGTTCAGGTTGCCCCCGCAGTACGTACCGCATGGGGGGAGTCGCTTGGACTGGCGGAGGATGTGGCAACAGAGAAGAGAATGGCGGCGGCCTTGAAGCAGGTGGGCTTCGATTATGTATTCGATACCAACTTTGCTGCCGATCTGACCATTATGGAGGAAGCCAATGAGTTGCTGAAGAGAATGCCGGAAATCAAGGAAAGCGGGCTGCCTATGTTCACTTCCTGTTGCCCGGCCTGGGTACGCTTTATGAATAGCCAATATCCTCAGGCGGCAGGCAGACTTTCTACGGCTAAATCGCCCCAGCAAATGTTCGGTGCGGTGGCTAAGACTTATTTTGCGCAGAAGCTGAATATTTCTCCGGATAAGATTTGCTGTATTTCCGTCATGCCCTGTGTAGCCAAAAAAGGAGAAGCGGCGATACCCGCAATGGATGTGACAGGAACAGGGCCTGATGTTGATATTGTACTGACAACCAGAGAACTGGTGCGGCTGATTACGGCAGAGCATATCAAACCGGAACTGTTAGATGAGGTGGAGTTCGATTCCCCGCTTTCGGAGAATACGGGGGCCGGTGTTCTCTTCGGAACTACCGGAGGTGTAATGGAAGCAGCCCTTCGGACGGCAGTATTCGCCTTGACGGGAAGCAATCCTGACCCTGTAGGCTTTAGCGAGGTACGGGGTGGGAAGGGACGCAAGGATGCAGATTATTACGTGGATGGAACTATGGTCCGGACATGTACGGTAAGCGGGCTTAAGAATGCAAGACTTCTGATGGATGATATTCTGGAAAAAAGGGCAGAATACGATTTTGTAGAGGTAATGGCTTGTCCCGGCGGATGCGTCGGCGGCGGCGGACAGCCCATTTGGGAGGATGTAAAGATGGCACCGCAGCGTTCTGCCAAGCTATATGAGCTGGATGAGGAAAGGAGCCTTAGATATTCTCATGAAAATCCTACCATACAGCAGTTATATGCGGAATTTCTAGGGGAACCGCTATCGGAGAAGTCTCATCATTTGCTGCACATCAATGAGTAAAAAACACTCACAGTGAGTAAAAAACATATGACAACCTATGCCCGGCATATACTGTAACAACAGTTATGCCGGGTGTTTGTGCGTATGAAGCGATATGTAGAACTAATCAAAAAGAAAATTTGGGAGGTACTTCCGAAGCGGGAAGAGGGACAATCGGAAGAAGCGTATAGAAATATGCTCATTATAAAAGGGGTGGAGGCGGCAGTTTTCGTGCTGGCGGCACTGGCTATCATAAAAGGAGCGGCAGCAGTTCTGCCCGGCTCCGTTACAGTCAGTAGCAGCGTGAATGGAAGAGAGCTTCCTATTTACTGTGTGGAAACGCAGAATAAACAACTCGCTCTTTCCTTCGATGCAGCATGGGGAAATGAGGATACGGAAAAAATATTGGGGATTTTAGAAAAGTATGGCATTTATGCCACCTTCTTTATGACGGGTGACTGGGTAGAGGCTTATCCTGACGATGTAAAAGCGATTCTGGCGGCAGGGCACGACTTGGGAAATCATAGTGAAAGCCATAAGAATATGTCTCAGCTATCCGAGGCTCAGTGCAAGGAGGAAATCATGGAAGCGCACAGAAAGGTTCAAGAGCTTACCGGCTATGAAATGAATCTGTTCCGCCCGCCCTACGGAGATTACAATAATAACGTTATAAGCTGCGCGGCGAAGTGCGGCTACTATTCCGTTCAATGGGATGTGGATAGCCTCGACTGGAAGGATTACGGTACAGACGCAATTATCAGGGAAGTTACGCAGAACGACCATTTGGGAAACGGCAGCATTATTTTGTTTCATAACGGGGCGAAGTATACTGCGGAATCATTGGACAGATTAATAAAGGAGCTGAAAAACCAGGGTTACGAATTCGTACCGGTTTCTCAGCTCATATACAAGGATCATTATCATATGGATATAGAAGGAAGACAGATCAAAAATTGACGGAAGGCCTTATAAGCGGAAGGATGCGATGGCATCCTCCAGTTCTTTGATGTGAAGTGTCAGGCTGTCCGCAGTATCCGACAGGCGCCTGGAGCAAGCGGCCTGGTCGGAGAGAGACTGTCTGATCTGGGCGCCTGACGAAACCGATTCCTGGGAGGACTCCAAAATGCGGTCCATGGAATGGGCGACGGTATGGCGCTTTTTATCTATGTCTTCCATATGAGAGGACACCTCTTCGATATTAGTGATAAATTTTTCCATGTTGCCGCTGATGCAGTGGAAAAGAGAAAAGGTATCTTGAACGGCATTCTCCTGTAAGGCTACGATATTTTCTGCGGACTGTACTGTCTCTGCCGCCGAGGAGGCGTAGTTTTGCACTTCTGAGATCAGAGTATGGATGTCGGAGGCCGCAATGGCAGATTCGTCGGAAAGCTTGCGTATTTGCTCTGCAACAACGCCAAAGCCTGCGCCTTCCTGCCCTACACGGGCAGCCTCTATAGTGGCGTTTAAAGAGAGCATTCTCGTCTGGCCGGCAATGCCCTTGATGCTGTCCACGAACCCTTCCATATCATTAAGCCTCTTTGCCAGCAAGTCTACCTGCTGTCTCACGTGGGCAGTCACATCATATGTTGATTTCGAATGCTCGATGATCCGGTCCATAGAGTCCAGTCCCTGACGGATGGAATCTCTTGTATCTTCGATATACCCTGATACCTCTCCTGTATTTTTATTTACCGTCTTGATGTGGGAGGACAAGTCGTCCATCTGAGTATGACAAGTGGAGATTTCGCCCGCTTCGCCGTCGATGTTCGTACTGATTTCTTCCATTTCAGATCCCATTTTCTCCGTCATAAAGGAAAATTCGTCTACTGCTTCACCGATTTCTTCCGAGGAGGAGGATACCTGACCGATGGTGGCAAGTACGGCTTCTATCAGTTGTCTGGTATTAGTTACAGTGCCGGCGATGGCGGATTGAATCTTTCCGAACTCATCCCTTCTGCTTTTATGTGAGGCGATGCTTAAGTTGCCGGAAGCGACTTCATTTAACTGCTTTACACTTCTCGTGATATTGGCGGAGATGTTGACGATAATGATAAGACTTATAATAAATGCCACGGCTGAGGCCAGAAGTACCATGAAAACGGTCAGGTTTTTAATGCTGTCTGCTTTTGTTGTAACGGTATCTTTAGGAATCATGACAGAAAGGGTGCTTCCTGTAAGAGAGCTTTTTTTCATGATAAAAAAGAAATCGGTGCTGTTATGATTTACATCTGCGGTAAAGGAACTTCCTGCGTCCATATTGCTTAAGGCTTCTTCATAAAAGGACGCGCTCTCAGTTTCGTACTGAGCACCGAGATTGAGGGAACGTCCGTCGGGGGAACGAAATATGATCTGACTTCCCGGTCCGAAGTCCATCTTCTCCATCAGAGCCAGAATGCTCTTACTGTCTGCGTCGATGAGGAGCAGACCGCTGTTTGTGCCCGTTCCGAGACGAAATCCGCAGTACATGAAGTAACCTTCAGAAGAAAGCTTCAGCTTCTCATCGGTGAGTGCGTGAAGGCCGCCCCAGATAATACCTTGCTCGGCAAGGATGGCACTTTCTGCGTCAGAATCTTCTATCTGGGAGATGAATGGGGTGCGTCCGCTGCCGGATTGCATATTTTCTGTGGTGATAATATTCTGGGAGCCGAAAGGGATGATATGTATATTATGTACGAACTCATCCGTAGCTTGAACAGCGAAGAGTTTAGCAGAAATTTCCTTGGATACGGTATTTACCTGAGAGGTCTTTTTATCATAAGCACCCATTCCATAATTCAGTATCTGCGTATCCCCGCCCAGATTGACCGCTGAGGTAACGAGCGGTTTGAATGCCTGGTCCAGACAAGCCATGGACATCTCTACTGTGGAGAGCGCAGAGGTTTTATAGTTATCGATCATGCCTGAGGAGGCCCTTTGGTAAGAAGTGGCGCCTACGATTATAATGAAGAGGATTGGACATAGGAAGCCGAGAATCAATTGAGATTTGATTGTCATCGTTGTTTTTTTCATTTTATCATCAGTTATCCTTTCAGATTGTAGAATTACAGCTTTTATAATCAGTTTATCTGGAAGGAGATTTGGGAAAAAGTATATAAATTTTAAATAGGTATCTGTTTTTTAGTTATATGCGCTATTCTCTGATTTTATTGATACCTGACTGAAATAATAGGGCTGTTTTGCGTTTCTTATAATTTTTTTTTTGGAAATACTTCTATTTTTGTCTTCTTGTGTGGTGTGATAATGTATGGTAATATTGTAAATATTGCAGCTCAATCTGTAGCAGAGAAAGCCGGCACCGTGCGGAGGAAACACTACATATGAAAAAGTTTACGAAAATTTGGAAAAGGCTGTTTACAGGCATATTCCTTTGCAGTGTTTTGTTCGGTATCTTATTGTTTTATGTAAATATACTGGAAAAAGAGTTAAACGATGAAATTATAGATGTTTTGAAGGAAACCTCCGAGCAGAGCGTGGTTATACTGAATAAGGAGGTAGAGGGAGAATTCATTCTGTTAGAAGAGGTGTCCGACAGGCTCTCGGTAAAGAGCGGCTTCGATCCAGAAGCGGCGGTCATGGAGCTTGATAAGGTGGTTAAGCGCTATCCCGTAAAGAGGATGGGAATCGTTATGCCTGATGGACAAGCTTATACTACGGATAAAAAGAAGCTGAATCTGGGCGACAGAGATTTTTTTAAAGACAGCATACAGGGAAAAAGGGGAATATCGGGAAGGCTTCAGGATAAGGACAACGGAGAGGATATCGTCGTATTCAGCATGCCGATTTATGAGGACGAAAGTGTATGTGCGGTTGTTTTTACTACGCATAGAATTGCGGAGATACAGAATCTGTTCACTGTGTCTATTTTTAATGGAGAAGGATATTCCTATATCATAGAAGAGGGTGGCGATATTGTAATGAACACCTCGAATTCTACAGGATTTAGGGGATACAACAATATATATGAGGCGTTAAGTACGGTCTCCGATACCAATGAGGAAGCCGTAAATAAGATGCACATGGATCTGGATAACGAACAGAGCGGATATATCTGGTTCCATAATAAGATAGATAAATATATGTATTATTCGCCTCTTCAGATTAAGAACTGGTATGTTCTGAACGTGGTTCCGGCCGATGTAATGGATTCCACCAGAGATTTTATCATGTTTCTTACGTATGCGCTTTGCGGGGTGATGGGGGCCACCTTCGCCTTCTTTATATTATACATCATAAAGACGGAGCAGAAGAAGAAAAAGGAACTGTCCAATATTTTGTATGTAGACAACGTGACCGGCGGATATTCCTTCGCGCGCTTCAGTGCAGAAGTCAAGATCCGATTGAAGGAGACGAATGCCAATGCGGCGTATATCGTAATGGATGTGGAGCAGTTCAAGATAATCAACGAATTATTCGGTTATGAGGAAGGGAATGATACCTTGCGTTACATATGGCAGATGTGCAAAAAGTACAGCAAGGAAAAAGAGATTTATGCGAGGCGCATAGCTGACAAGTTCGTGGTGCTTTGGTACTTTGACAGCAGAGAAGAACTGGATGGGCGTATTAAGAATTTTTTGGAGGCTTTGCAGAAGAACCGCCCCGAGACAATAGACGGTTATATATTGAAGGTTTCCTTCGGCATTTATATTGTGAAGGACAAGACAGAGGATTCCCAGCACATGATGAACTATGCGACCATGGCTCACTCTTCCATAAAAGGGCAGGACGATGTGCAGTACGCTTTTTACGATGATGATTTCAGGCAAAGGATGCTGCAGGAGAAGCTGTTGGAGGATCAGATGAAGCTTGCCCTGCAGCATGAGGAATTTATCGTCTATTACCAGCCTAAGTATGGTGTGACGACAGAGAATCTGGTAGGTGCGGAGGCCTTAGTCCGGTGGAGGAAGGCAGACGGTTCTACCGTTATGCCGGGCAAATTCATACCCCTGGCCGAAAAGAACGGTTTTATCAGCTATTTGGATAAATATATATTTGCAGAGGTATGTAAAAAACAAAAGGAATGGTTGGAGGCAGGAAAACAAGTAGTTCCCATTTCCGTTAACCTTTCCAGAAGGCATCTGTACAATGACAGCTTCATCGAGGAATACGCACAGATGGTGGAGGAGGCAAAGGTACCGGCGAAATATATGCAGCTTGAGCTGACGGAAAGCGCTATTTTCGAAAATCAGGAAGCGTTATGCCAGATTATCGACAGACTGCACTCCATGGGCTTCAGCATACTGATGGACGATTTCGGAACGGGCTATTCCTCTCTGATGATGCTCAAATCCATTCCTATCGATGTTCTGAAGCTGGATAAGAGCTTTGTGGATGATTTCGACGACCCTAAGGGGCAGAAGATCATCACCAGCGTTATCGAACTGGCGCAGGCTCTCCATATGGAAGTAACGGCGGAGGGAGTAGAGACTAAGGAGCAGTACGAATTCCTTAGGAAGCTGGGCTGTAACACGATTCAGGGGTTTTATTTCGCTAAGCCGATGCCGGAAGAAGAGTTTGAGAGGTTATTAATAGAGGGGATAGGGTAGAGGGATGGAGAAGAAGAGGGAAAATGATGCGTTTCGTATCTTTTCTGCGATAGGAATCATCTTGATCGTGGCGGGGCACGCGGACTTTCATATATTCGATTTGGGAGGACTGTTCCCGTACTATTCCTTCCATGTAGCAGTATTTCTGTTTATTTCCGGCTACTTTTATGATGAAAATGACGAAGTGCATATCGGAGCATATATAAGGCGGAAGGCCCTGCGGCTGCTTGTGCCTTATTTTTTGTGGAATCTTTTTTACGGCGGTCTGGCAGCGGTGCTTAAGCATTTCGGCTTTATTATCGGAGACGGAATCACCTTTAAGACGCTTTTTCTCGATCCGTTTCTGACCGGACATCAGTTCGGCTATAATTTTCCGGCATGGTTCGTTCCTTCACTGTTTCTCGTGGAGGTCATCAACGTCTGTATGCGCAGGGTTCTTACTGCAATACGCCTTAACAAGGAATATTTGATTATGGCCGCTGTTCTTCTGGCAGGAATACTGACGGTATGGTTTGCCATCGGCGGGCATGTCTGGGGATATTATAAATTTCCGGGAAGAATTCTCTTCATGCTTCCTGCTTTCGAGCTGGGGCAGTTGTATAAGAAAAAACTGGAACGAAAGGATACGCTGTCAAATGGTATTTACTTTTCCATTTTACTTGTTATACAGCTCATTGTGGTGTTCTCCTGCGCGGGATTGGCCTACAGCACAGTATGGTGTGCGAGCTTCGCGAACGGGCCTGTCATTCCCTTTGTGACGATGGCTACGGGGATTGCGTTCTGGCTGCGGGTATCGAAGATGTTGTCGCCTCTGCTGCCGGGGATGAAGGGTACCCGGCAAATCGGGACGAATACTTATGGGATTATGATGCACCATGTTCCGGCATTCTTTCTGGTGAAGGGGACATTCTTCGCGCTATCCGTTTTTACTCCGTGGTGTGCGGATTTTGATAAGCCAGCATTTTTAACGGATGTTAATTACATTTATTTATTGAACGGCATGGATGTGAGCAAATGGATTTACATTGCGGCGGGAGTTGTGATACCGCTAGCGATTGGTAAGATGTCTAAGGCAGGATACGGCGCTTTGACAGAAGGATTAGGCAGACTTCGAAGACAGGCTTAATAGAGCTTGAAGAAGGCGGTGCTGCATTTTAGAAAGATTTTTTGGTCATTGCAGGAGGAAGATGGAAATAAAGTTAGAGAGTAAGGGCTCGTTGTGTATGGCACTGGTGGCAGATACCGTCCGCAGATGCTGCTGTTTTCGAAAGGCTCTCTTCGGGATACGATATGTATCTGTATGCCCTATGTCGTGGTAGCGGCTGGTATTATTTCCTTCAACCTTCGTTTGTGGGAAGTGATTTCCCGTTTTTGAAAGATAACCAGATAGCTTCCCTTTCCTATAAAATATTTATGTATGTTTTAGTGGACGACGAGATGTGCGATATGTTATAGTTGTTATATAACTGTATGCGATATGAATTATAAACATTGTGAACCTATCTATTGGAAAAGTAACTCCCATAGATAGGTTTTTTGCGCCTATTGATTAATGCAGAAATGAGCCGGTGAGGCTCAGGAGGGAATAAGGATTATGAAAGGATATATGAGATTAGGAATCGGTACATGTTTTTTTGCGGCAGTGCTGCTATGCACTTCTCCGGATAAGGTAAGAGCCGAGGAGAAGGAGAGTGTTACGAAGGAGATTCATCACATACATAAAGGCGATGCGAAAGAGGGAACCGGCTGTTACAAGGAGGCAGTGAACCATGTTCATACGGGAAGCGCTGAAACGGAAGGGGGCTGTTATACTGTTCCCATCTTCCATGTGCATACGGGGGACTCTTTAACGGGAGGAGGCTGTTACAAGGAGGAAGTCTGCCACGTTCATAGCGGAAGTCCTCAGACCGGAGGCGCCTGCTATACGATTCCGGTACGGCATGTACATAGCGGAACGGCGGTTACGGGAGGAGGCTGCTACGGAGTTCCCGTCTATCATGTGCATTCCGGCAGCGAAGGAAGCGGAGGCGCCTGTTATGAACCGGTGTATCATCAGCATACCGATGCCTGCTATGTTACGGAGAACTGTATCATAATTTATATGGGAAATCTCCAAATTCTTCGGACGCAGAATGACTATTGCAGTCATCATGGAAATACGCAGTTTGCGCAGATAAGCGGACACTACAGCCATTCTGCCTGCGGAGCGGGAATCACCAGCGAGAACCACTACATGTGCTGGACCTGCCAGCACTTCAATAAGTCTCACAGTTATCAGAGAGTGGTGTGTACCAAGAACGAGGGCACAATAGAAGGGTACCGTCTGGTCTGCACCAAGGGGGCACAGACGGTAGACGCATGGACGTTAGGCTGCGGCAAGACGGAACTGGTTGCAGAAAGTTATCAGAATAGCTGTGGGAAGACGGAAAAAAGCATAGATTCCTACAAAAGAAGTTGTGGAAAAGATGAGAAGAGCATAGATGCCTATGCCCTTGGCTGTAAAAAGACAAAGGACACAATAGAGCATTATGTGAGAAACTGCGGGAGAGAAGAAGAAATGGTCTATGCCCTCCTAACCATTACAAACGGAAACAGCGGCTGGACTGCAAAGCCTAAGGAATTGAAGGCGTCCTGCATAGAGCTGGAAAAAGGAGGCCTTCTCCAGTGGGAGGAGCCTCGATTCTTATGGGAGAAGGACGGAGTGAAGGAGGGAGAGGGTGATTCCATAGCGGCAAGCGAGAATGGCAGCTATACGGTAAAGTTGCAAGTCCGCAATGAGGACATCGATCCTTCAGAGCTTAGTCTGTCCATATATGTAGAAAAAGTAGATACTACAGCTCCTATCATAGAAAGTGCCTATTATGACAGTGAAGATAATATGGTGAGAATAAGTGCTAAGGATTTGCAACCGGATGGAAGTGAAGGCAGCGGCCTGGCGGATAAAGCATATTCTTATGACAGAGGAATCACGTGGGACGTAAAGGGCGAGAAGGAAATAGGTGAAGCGGATGAGAAAGAACTGGGGGAAGAGAAGATACTTACAGTAGCAGTTCGGGATGCCTGCGGGAATATCGCTGAAAAGACACTTATAATCCAAAAGAATAAGGCAGAGGAAATCTTGCCGGAGGAACCGAAGGAAGAAACGCCGGAGGAACCAAAGGAAGAAACGGAGAGGAACGAAAAGGAAGGAAACAACGGGGATAATAAAAATGAAGGAAATAATGGTGGAGGAAGCAGCAAAAACAACAGTGGTGGGGACAGAGAAGATAAGGCAATCAACGTAGAGAATAGAGAAAAAGAAAAGCCGCAAACCGGGTCAAGACCGATTGAAATCCCCAAGAAGAACAGGGCCGGGTCCACTGGAACCGCGATAAAAAAAGAAACACCGCCTCAAGATAAAAATCTTGCAAAGCCTCTGACGAAGAAGCTTCCAAAGCTTCAAAAGGAGGAGGAAACAAAAAACCAAGAGTCCCTTGCGGCTGCTCCCATGGCAGAGGAAATAGAAATACAGACAATAAAGGATAAAAATACCAGCACACCAGTTATAAAGGCAGCGGCTTTCACGGTGGGAAGCGTAATAGGCACCGCAGGAATCCTATGGCTGATGTACCTTCTTTTGGGAACGATCAGGATATATCACAGCGACGGGGAGGAGAAGCTTCGTTATGCAGGGAGCTGTATCGTGAAAAAGAAAGAAGACGGTTTTGAGGTAACCATACCCCGCATGATATTGGAGCAGTCTAATACCGGGCAGTACAGCCTCAGACCGGGACGCCTGTTTACCGGCAGGAATAAAGGCAAAGAGCTGCTCGTTACGGCAGGTGGACAGAAGATTTCTGTATGGATAGATGAGGAAATGCCTCTCAGGCTGCCAACCTATGTATAAAGATGCAAAAAAATCATGAAATACGTATATTAATTATTGATTTTAAGGGATGAACATGCTATGCTGACGTATAGTTAAAGTGAAATTGTAGTCGCAGTGAGGAGTCTGCGGTTTACAGGAAAGGTGAGTTTATATTATGAAAAAATGGTTAGCAGCAATGATGGCAGCAGTACTTTGTATGTCCCTTCTGACCGCATGCGGAAGCACAGTAAAGGAAGAAGTTACTGAGGAAACGGCACAGACCGAGCAGGCAGAGACAGAAGAAACGACGCAGGAGGAGACTTCTGCAGAGGATACAGCAGCAGTATCAGAGGCTTTAGCGGATGGAGTACTAAATGTAGGCACGAACGCAGAGTTCCCGCCCTTCGAATATGTGAATGACGCCGGAGAACCGGATGGCTTCGATATCGCGTTGATCAAGGCAATCGGCGAGAAGCTGGGCGTTGAGGTTCAGGTGGACAATATGGAATTCGCATCCCTTGTTTCTTCTATCGGAAGCAAGATAGATGCATCTATCGCAGGTATGACGGTAACAGACGAGAGAAAAGCCAGTGTGGATTTCTCCAATTCTTATTATACGGCTGTTCAGTATGTGATTTTGCCGGAAGGCTCAGCAATTGCAACTGCAGACGATTTAAAGGGCAAAGCTATTGGAGTACAGCTTGGAACTACCGGCGATTTTATTGCGGAGGAAATTGAGGACGCTACGGTTTCCCAGTATAACAAGGCAGTGGACGCTGTTAACGATTTAGTCAACGGAAGACTTGACTGCGTTATTATTGACAAGAATCCCGCCATGGTATTCGAATCCAAATTCGAAGGTAAGGTAACGGCAGTGGACGGAGCGCAGTTTAACTTTGAACCGGAGGATTATGCGATCGCTATGCCGAAGGGAGATACCGTTTTAGTAGAGCAAGTCAATACTGCATTGCAGGAATTGATTGACGACGGTACATTTGATGCCTTAGTAAGTCAGTACATAGAAGAGAATTAATGTACCGGACAGGATGGCAGATGTTATGTGATTTGGAGGATAGCGGATATTCCGCTATCCTCATTAAAATATAAAGTGGGTTACGGGTTACTGGGGAAAAATATCCGATAGGAAAGGATAAAGAGAAGATATGCATGAATGGTTCCAGAAGGTTTCAGTAATGTTTGAAGCCGCATTTATCACCGGAGACCGGTGGAAATTATATTTGAATGGATTGGGAGTTACGTTGGAAATCGCTTTTTTTGCAGCGATATTGGGTATGGTCATCGGTACGCTTCTAGCTTTTATGAAGCTGTCGGTTAGAAGAAATGGGAAGAAATCGATATTGGTAGTGCTTGCCAATGTTTATATAGATGTCATCAGGGGAACACCCTCGGTGCTCCAATTGATGATTATGTGGTTTATCATAATGGCAAATAGTAAAAACGGCGTATTAGTTGCAATCTTGTCCTTCGGCATTAACAGCGGCGCTTACGTGGCAGAAATCGTGCGCGCGGGAATCCTTGCTGTAGATAATGGCCAGATGGAGGCGGGGCGTTCCCTCGGCTTGTCGAAAGTGCAGACGATGATATATATCATCATTCCGCAGGCGGTGAAAAATGTGCTTCCGCCGATTGGAAATGAATTTATCGTGTTGCTAAAGGAGACGGCAATCGTCGGTTATGTAAGCCTGACCGATTTGACTAGAGTTGCGAATCAGATTGCTTCCAGAACCTACGAAGCGTTCATGCCTCTGATAGGTGCGGCGGTGATTTACTTCATCGTAATTAAAATACTGACAATTCTGCTCGCTAAATTTGAGAGGAGGCTGCGTAAGAGTGATAACCGTTAAGGATCTGCATAAGAAATTTGAAGATAATCATGTGTTAAGAGGAGTAAATTATCACGTGCACCAAGGGGAAAAAGTAGTAGTCATCGGGCCGTCCGGCTCCGGAAAAAGTACCTTCCTGCGCTGCATGAATTTGCTGGAGACTCCTACCAGCGGAGAAATATGGGTGGATGGAGTTAATATTACCGATTCGAAGACCGATATAGATAAAGTCAGGCAACATTTAGGGATGGTATTCCAGAATTTTAATCTATTCAATAATCTGACGATTATGAATAACATTACGCTCGCTCCCGCTAAGCTGGGGCTGATGAGCAAGGAGGAAGCCTCAGAAAATGCGCTGAAGCTCTTGGAGAGAGTGGGGTTAACGGAAAAGGCAGATGCCTATCCGAGTCAGCTTTCGGGCGGACAGAAGCAGAGAGTGGCAATCGTGCGTTCCCTCGCCATGAATCCGAGAGTAATGCTTTTTGACGAGCCGACTTCCGCGCTTGACCCTGAGATGGTCGGCGAGGTTTTAGATGTTATGAAGGGATTGGCAGACAGCGGCATGACGATGGTGGTCGTGACCCATGAGATGGGCTTTGCCCGAGAAGTAGGAACGAAGGTGCTTTTTATGGATGAAGGAGTTATAATGGAAGAAAACACACCCCAGGAATTTTTTAATAATCCGAAGAGCCCCAGATTGAAGGAATTTCTATCAAAGGTGCTATAATGAGTAAAGGACACTCATTGTAAAATAAATAATGAGGCTTACGCCTGGAAAAGTGGATGTGTGAAAAATGAGTAAAGAATACTCATAAATGGTCATGTGCTTTTTCCGGGCGTAAATTACATTATGGAGAAAAAGAGGAGGAACGGATGATAACGATAAGTCTTTGTATGATAGTGAAAAACGAAGAGAAGATTTTGGACAAGTGTCTGTCATGTGTCGCTGATTTAATGGATGAAATCATTATTGTGGATACCGGTTCCAATGACAGGACGAAGGAGATAGCGGCCAGGTATACGGATAAGATATATGATTTTACATGGATTCACGATTTTTCCGCGGCCAGGAATTACGCATTTTCCAAGGCGTCCAAGGAATATATATACTCCGCAGATGCGGACGAACTGTTAGATGAGACGAATAGGGAAAGATTCCGTATTTTGAAGCAGGAGCTGCTGACGGAAATTGAAATCGTTCAGATGTATTACACCAACCAGCTTAAGCACGGTTCGGTCTATAATTATGATAAGGAATATAGGCCTAAGCTGTTTAAAAGAGTGAGAAGCTTTACATGGATTGATCCGATTCATGAGACTGTGCGGACGCAGCCGCTTGTCTTCGACAGCGAGATAGAGATTATCCACGAGCAGGAAGAAAGTCATGCATCGAGAGACTTGGAGGCTTTTCGCAGAGTGTGTGAGGACGGGCCTTTATCTTCGCGGCTTCATAATCTTTACGCAAGGGAACTTTTTATCGCCGGAAGTGAGGAGGACGTGATTCTGGCAGGGCCTTTCTTTGAGGCCTCCTGCGAGGATACGCAGCGGTCTGCGGAGGAGATAAAGGAGGCAGCCTGTGTGGCGGCGCGAGCGGCGCGGCTTAAGGGTGATGAGTTGAAGTTCCATAAATATGCAATGAAGGTGGTAGCCTGCGACGGGTGTGCGGAAATCTGCCTGGAGCTGGGATATTTCTATATGTCAGAGGAAGATTACCATGAGGCGGTGGTATGGTTTTACAACGCTGCCTTCGAATCGGAAAGCCTATTGGATATCCGTTGCAGAGGAGAAAAGCCTCTCCATGGAATGGCGGAATGCTATAAGCGTATAGGAATGGAGGCGCAGGCGGCGGAGTATACCCGCATGGCGGAAGAATGGACGGACGGCACTTGCGGATAACCGTCTGAGAGCATATAATACAAAAATAAAAACGAGGTTGATATCATATGAAATGGGAAGAGAATGTTAGACGGGTGGAGCCCTACATACCGGGAGAGCAACCCAAAGAGGCGAATGTCATTAAATTAAATACTAACGAATGTCCGTATCCCCCTGCTCCGGGCGTTAGGGAAAAGCTGCGGCAGATGGATGCGGACAGCTTACGTTTGTATCCGGATACTTCGATCGGAGAGCTGGCAAAGGAGCTTTGTACCTATTACGGTGTTTTGCCGGAACAGCTTTTTATCGGGGTGGGAAGCGACGATGTTCTTTCCATGGCCTTTTTGACCTTCTTTCATTCGGACAAACCGATTTTATTTCCTGATATTACTTACTCCTTCTACGATGTGTGGGCGGAACTTTACCGGATACCTTATGAGCTTCAGCCGTTAGATGACCGGTTCTTTATTCGGAAGGAGGATTATTTTAAGCCGAATGGGGGAATTATTATTCCGAATCCTAATGCTCCTACGGGGGTTTTCGAGGAGGTGGGAATAATGGAGGAAATTATTGCGGCTAACAGAGAGAGCGTGGTTATCATTGATGAAGCATATATAGATTTCGGCGGGGAAAGCTGCCTTAGACTGATCGATAAATATGATAATCTTTTGATCGTACAGACCTTCTCGAAGTCGCGGGCTATGGCGGGAATGCGCATTGGCTTTGCCATGGGTAATCCGAAACTTATCAGTTATCTTCAGGATGCAAAATTTTCCTTCAATTCTTATACGATGAATACACCTTCCATCCTGCTCGGTGCGGAGGCAGTGAAGGATAAAGAATATTTTAAGGAGACCTCGGAAAAGATTATAAATACACGGGAAAATACGAAGCTGAGATTGAAAGAGATGGGCTTTTCCTTCCCCGATTCCAAGGGCAATTTTATCTTTGCGGCACATGAGAAAATACCGGCAAAAGAGATTTTTACCGCACTCAAAGAGAAGAATATTTTTGTCCGTTACTGGGATAAGCCGCGAATCGGCAATTATCTGCGCATAAGCATAGGTACGCCGGAGGAAATGGATGTTTTAATAGAGAATCTGAAAGGCGTGGTTGAGCATGGAGACATATACTGATTTTGCCGGCGTATACGATACCTTAATGGACGACACTCCTTATGAGGAATGGGCGGCGTATCTTTTGGAATTGCTTGGAGCGTACGGAGTCGCTGCACCGAAGACGGCGCAAGCGGATGCGGCGGAACGTAGTATCGTAGTGGACCTTGGCTGCGGAACCGGCACGCTGACGGAGCTTCTTGCAGAAGCAGGATATGATATGATAGGAATTGATAATTCGCAGGAAATGCTGAATATCGCCCTTGCGAAAAGGGAAAAATCAGGAAAGGATATTCTATATCTTCTGCAGGATATGCGGGAGTTCGAATTATATGGAACGACCGGCGCAATCATATGCGTATGCGATTCCATGAACTATCTGCTCGAGGAGAATGAGATAGAGCAGACCCTTCGCCTGGTGAACAATTACCTTTATCCGGGCGGTGTTTTTATTTTTGACTTCAACACGGTATATAAGTATGAGATAGTTATCGGCGATGCGACGATTGCTGAGAATAGAGAGGATTGCAGCTTTATTTGGGAAAATTACTATGACAGCGACAGCGGAATCAACGAATATGATCTTACGGTTTTTGTGAGGACGACGGAGCATGGTGATACGAAGGAGGACGGGGAGATTTTTCGCCGTTTTTCAGAGACTCATTATCAAAGGGGCTATACTCTGGATACGATACGCGCTTTGGTGGAAAAGGCGGGCATGGAGTTCGTGAAGGCTATCGATGCGGATACACATGGTGAGGTATGGGAAGAGAGCGAGCGCATTTATGTGATAGCCAGAGAATGTGGAAAGGAATACGTCAATGAGTGATTATATGGTAAGGGCGATGGCGGCGGATGCACAGATACGCGCGTTTGCGGCAACTACGAGAGAACTAGTGGAGGAAATGAGACAAATACATAATACGAGTCCGGTAGTAACAGCGGCTCTCGGACGGCTTCTGACGGGAAGCGTGATGATGGGAAGCATGTTAAAGGGTGAGGAGGATCTGCTGACGATTCAGGTGAAGGGAGACGGCCCCTTGCAAGGAATGACGGTGACTGCCGACGGAGAGGGGAACGTGAAAGGCTATGCCAATGAACCTCAGGTCATCTTGCCTGCCAATGCAGCAGGAAAGCTGGACGTAGGCGGAGCGGTGGGAAATGGTTATCTGAGCGTGATTAAGGATATGGGATTAAAAGAGCCTTACATCGGTCAGACAGCATTGCAAACGGGCGAGATTGCGGACGATTTGACCTATTACTTCGTTACCTCCGAACAGGTACCTTCTTCCGTGGGATTGGGAGTCTTGATGGAAAGGGATAACACGGTAAAACAGGCAGGAGGTTTTATCCTGCAGCTGATGCCCTTCGCCACTGAGGAAGTGATTCGCACGCTGGAGGATAATCTATCGAAGTTCAGCTCGGTTACTGCAGCCCTGGATGCCGGAAACACGCCGGAACAGATGCTTCAAATGCTGTTAGGTAACTTGGATGTTCAGGTAACAGATACCATGGGGGTCAGATATGCCTGCAACTGCTCCAAGGAGAGAGTGCACCGGGCGATTGTGAGCATTGGAAAAAAAGATATTCAGGAAATGATTGAAGAGGGAAAAGAAGTAGAAGTGAATTGCCATTTCTGCAATAAGAGATATTCGTTCTCGGTGGACGAGCTGGAGAAAATGCTGGATTAATTTCTATCAGACTGAGATGTAAAAGAAAAGAGAGGTGCGCTATGAAGCACGGTTTTATTAAGGCGGCAGCAGCTACGCCGCAGATCAAAGTGGCCGATCCTGTTTACAATGCCGGACAAATTTGTATGGGGATAGACGAGGCAGTGAAAAATGGAGCGAAAATCATTGTATTCCCGGAACTTTGTATTACGGGCTATACTTGCGGAGACTTATTTTTGCAGGAGCTTCTGTTAGGGGAAGCGAAGAATCAGCTTCTGGCGATTGCAGCTCATACTGTGGATAAGGACGCTCTCGTTTTCGTGGGACTTCCCTTAATGAGGGAAAATAAGCTGTATAACGTAGCTGCGGCTTTGCATCGGGGAAATGTTATAGGCCTGATGCCGAAGGCGAATATTCCAACTTATGCGGAATTCTACGAGGGAAGGCATTTTATGTCAGGAAATAAAGAGGCTGTTCCCTATATTCTGCGAAGCGAAGAAGAAGAAAAAACAGTTCCTTTCGGTACCGATATCTTATTCGATGGAGGAGCTATCGAAGGCCTTCTGATAGGATGTGAAATTTGTGAGGATTTGTGGGTTCCGGAAGTTCCTGCGGCTGAGCACGCTATGGCAGGTGCTACAGTCATCGTGAATCTGTCCGCCTCCAATGAGACGGTAGGTAAAGGGGAATACCGGACGATGCTGGTGAAGTCCGCCAGTGCAAGAATGATTGCAGGGTATGTCTATGCCAGCGCGGGGGAAGGGGAATCCACACAGGATTTGGTATTCGGCGGGCACAACCTGATTGCGGAAAACGGAACTCTTCTGGCAGAGTCGAAGCGCTTTGAAAACGGTATTATTTACGCTGACATAGATATACACAGGATCGCCCACGAGAGGCGAAGAATGAGTACCTATAGGCCTGAGACCAGCAGAAAATATACGATAGTTCCGGCGAAGCTTGAGAAGGAGGAAACTGTTCTTACCCGCTCCTTTGGCAGTGCGCCCTTCGTTCCAAGCGATAAGGCACAGAGGGATACGAGGTGTGAGGAGATTCTATCCATCCAGTCTTACGGACTGAAAAAGCGTTATGAGCATACGGGATGTAAGAAAGCGGTGGTAGGGGTCTCCGGTGGATTGGATTCCACTCTCGCGCTCTTAGTCACAGTACGTACCTTCGATATGCTGGCGCTTGATAGAAAAAACATTTTGGCAGTAACGATGCCATGCTTCGGAACTACGGACAGAACCTATGATAATGCGTGCAAACTGGCAAAAGCCCTTATGGCAACTTTGGAAGAGGTGAATATCAAGGAGGCTGTGACTCTGCATTTCAGGGATATCGGACAGGACATGGATAATCACGATGTGACCTACGAGAATGGCCAGGCGAGGGAGAGGACGCAGGTTCTTATGGATATCGCCAACAAGGAGAACGCTCTTGTCATCGGCACTGGAGACATGTCGGAGCTGGCGCTTGGATGGGCCACATATAACGGGGACCACATGTCCATGTACGGAGTAAATGCGGGTGTGCCTAAGACGCTTGTCAGGCATTTGGTGCAATATTACGCGGATATCTGTAATGATGAGAATCTGAAAAAAATACTTTTGGATGTATTGGATACTCCGGTAAGTCCCGAACTTCTGCCTCCTATGGACGGAGTTATTTCCCAGAAGACGGAGGATTTGGTCGGACCTTATGAGCTCCATGATTTTTTCCTGTACTATATGTTGCGGTGTGGATTTGAGCCGGAGAAAATATACCGCATTGCAAAGCTGTCTTTTACCGGACAGTATGACGATGAGACAATTTTAAAGTGGCTGAAAACTTTTTATAGAAGGTTTTTTGCACAGCAGTTCAAACGGTCCTGCCTGCCGGACGGTCCGAAGGTGGGAAGCGTTGCTGTTTCGCCGAGAGGCGATCTGCGCATGCCTTCCGATGCCTGTGCGCGGATATGGCTTGAGAGGTTGGAAAAAATATAACAGATACTTTTATGGACAGCATGCGAGGCTTCGCATGCTGTTTATTTCTGTAATAGGAGTGTGCAAAGCACACTTTTGTTCTCTTAAAATAAAAAATAATGAACCGAGAGGAAGGAAATACACTCTTTATAGTAGGTATACCTAAAGAAAGCAAACAAAGAGGAACGTGACATGGAGCAGCACGAAAGTGAAATAGTAGAAAGAGTCAAAAGAAAAGAGCCGGGCGCATTCGACTGTTTATACGAGCGTTACAAAGACCAGGCGTACCGCATGGCGGTATTTATAACAGGAAATACGGCGGATGCCCAAGATGTGGTGCAGGATACTTTTGTGACGGTCTGTCTGGAAATTGGGCAACTGAGGGAAACGGCGGCTTTTCCGGCTTGGTTTTACCGCATTTTGACAAGGAATGCAATTCAGCTTTCAAAAAGGAAGAAACGTGAATTCCCCCGGGAAGAACTATGGGAAGATTCCATAGACTGTGGGGATGGCGGTATAATGGACCCTTCGAAAGTGCTGCTTGAGAAGGAAGAAAATAGAATTATCAGGGCATCGATCTCGCAGCTGGAGGAAAAATACCGAACCGTGCTGGTTCTATATTACTTCAACGAGTTTTCCGTCAAGCAGATTGCCGGGATAGTAGGCTGCACGGAAGGAACCATAAAATCAAGGCTGCACAAAGCGAGGAAGTTGCTGGAGCGGAAAATACGGATAAAGGAGTTGAAATGAGTATGGCTGTAAAAACGGATAAATACAAAATTGAAGAAGCAATAAAAAATATGTACCGAGAAGAAGCGAATAAGCTCAAAACTCCGGAAAGTATCAAGCAAAGAATCGATGAACGGCTTATTTCTGCAAATGAAAGGAAGGAGAGAATAAAAATGTTTAAAAAGAAAAAATTGGTGCTCGTAGCGGTAGCAGTACTTTTATTTGCATCTATTACGAGCTATGCGGGGGTAAAAGTATCATCTACGACTGGATGGGGAAATGCGGAGCCTGATTCCAAGGTGTTTAGTGACTGTGCGAAGTTTGCAAAGAAAGAGGGATTTAAAATTCATCCGGTAGAGACTTTTTCCAATGGTTACACTTATAACGGAATCAACGTGTCGACCAACCAGGCTTATGACAGTGAAGGGCAGCCTACTGGAGAGCAGTACAAAACCTTGATGCTGGAATACCGGAATGAAAATCAGCAAATTACGATAAGTGTTGAGGATAATGGAAAGGGTAGTGAAAAGCCGGCAAATACTGTGGAAGAAAAGACGATGGACGGGATTAAGGTCTATATGACCGAGTATATTCATATGATGGTTCCGCTGGACTATGAACTGACAGAGGAAGAAAAGCAAATGATAGATGAGGGAAGGCTGGGAACAGGTACGGACAGTCTGGTAACGGAAGTAAGTTCTACGACTTACCGTGGCATTCAGTGGGAAATGAACGGCCTTCTGTGGTATGGGCTTTCCGAAGATACGGCCGGTAACGCGACCGGGGACTTAGAGCTTATGGCGGAGGAATTGATAGCCACAAACAAGTAAAAGAAAGCGAAAAGAATAAGAAGGTGTCCTTTGGGGCACCTTCTTAAAAATGACATTATTGTTCCTCCAAAGAGTTCGCAGCTGCAGCCGACTCGGCTTTATGCAGAGACGCTTTAATGGCATCCAACAGCACCATGGAGGTATATTTGTTATCGTCGGAATATGTAAGGCCATCCAAGGACTGATTTTCACATATCTGAGTTACGAGGTCTTCGAATGCCGGCTCGATAAGAGGGTACATGGTAGCAACCGCTTCGTCAAGGTTGACAATGCGGATACTGTTGATATTGGTTTCATCTACGGTAACCTCAATATCGACTATGTTATCGTTCAGCACGAGAGAGGTCGTATAAACGCCGGGCATATAAGAGTTCGCCGGCTGTATGATATTGGAGTTGTTATCCTTGTTCTTGGGGAGGAACATGATGATCAGAAGCACGATAAAGAGAATCCCCAGAACGGCAAAGATGCCGGTGTATATTAGTTCTTTTAAATGGAGCACAACTATTTTTGTTTTGGAACTCATAACAATATCCCCGTTAAAATTCTTTTTACTATCTTATTATTACGTGCTATATTTTATGCCACTTGTATAATAGAAAATTCCTATATTCCCTATTATACGAAAATCCTTCGGGAAAATGGTGCGCAGTGGCGTGTGGATGTATTTGGGTATTGACAAAGGAGAGAAGCAGTTGTTATTATTAAACAGAGCAAAGGCGTTCTTTTAAGTGAAGGACTGCCTTTTTTTGTATTTTGATAATAGTAAAGGAAGGGAAGGAAGCATGATGAAAAATTACACGAAGGAAGATATTATAAAATTGGTAGAAGAGGAAGACGTGGAATTTATCCGCCTGCAATTTACCGATATGTTCGGCAATCTGAAGAATGTGGCAATTACAGCGAGCCAGTTGGAAAAAGCGCTGGATAATAAATGTATGTTTGACGGCTCCTCCATCGAAGGCTTTGTACGCATCGAGGAATCGGATATGTATTTGTATCCCGATTACAATACTTTTCAGATCTTTCCGTGGAGACCCCAGCAAGGGAAGGTTGCAAGGCTTATTTGTGACGTTTACCGTCCGAATGGAGAGCCCTTCGAAGGCGATCCCCGCTATATATTGAAGTGTGCGGTAAGAGAAGCTGAGAAACTGGGCTATCGTTTTGAAGTGGGACCTGAGTGCGAATTCTTTCTTTTCCATACGGATGAAAATGGGCTTCCGACTACGATTACTCATGAGCAGGCAGGCTATTTCGATTTGGGGCCGGTTGATTTCGGTGAGAATGCCAGAAGAGATATAGTTCTTACTTTAGAGGAGATGGATTTTGTCATCGAAGCCTCTCATCACGAGGTAGCGCCGGCACAGCATGAAATTGATTTCAAATATGACGAAGCTTTAAAAACGGCGGATAACATTATGACATTTAAGCTGGCGGTAAAGACAATTGCAAAGCGCCACGGGCTTCACGCAACGTTTATGCCAAAGCCCAAGTATGGAATAAACGGCTCCGGCATGCATATTAATATGTCGTTATCCAAGGACGGCAAAAATATTTTTGCGGACGCAGCCGATAATTTTGGGCTGAGCGAGGAAGCTTATTATTTTATCGGAGGAATTATGAAGCATATGAAGGGAATGGCGGCGATTACCAACCCTCTTGTAAATTCTTATAAAAGGCTTGTGCCCGGCTACGAAGCTCCGGTTTATATCGCGTGGAGCGCCACGAACAGGAGTCCTCTTATCCGTATTCCTGCTTCAAGGGGGGAAGGTACGCGGGTAGAGCTTCGGTGTCCCGACCCTTCGGCAAATCCATATCTGGCACTGGCTGTATGCCTGCGGGCAGGGCTTGACGGCATTCAGAACAAGATGATGCCGCCTGAGAGTGTAAGCCGTAATATCTTCACCATGTCCGAGGAGGAGAGGAAAGCGGGAAAAATCGAAGCTATCCCGGAAAGCTTGATCGAGGCAGTACATGAGTTGGAAAAAGATGAGTTCATTCAGGGAGTTTTGGGTGAGCATATTTGTGAAAAGTATATTAAGGCGAAAAAAGCGGAGTGGTCGGAATACCGTTCGCAGGTTACTGACTGGGAAATAGAATCTTATCTGAATAAATATTAAAATACTTCCGGCGGGAGAATGTAATTGAACGGATGGAAATATAATAAAAAACGGAATAAATAGGAAACAGAGTAAATTAAGAAATGGCATAAGGAGGAGGTGAGTATATGACAAGCATTATCGTTGCGTTTCCCAAGCTGGAAGATGCGAAGAACATGAAGAACCTTCTTGTAAGAAACGGCTTCTCCGTTGCGGCGGTCTGTACCACCGGCTCGCAGACGATCGGTCAGGCGGATCATCTGAGCAGTGGTATTGTCATATGCAGTTATAAGCTGTCGGATATGATTTACTCGCAGTTGCACGAATACCTTCCTCCCGGATTCGAGATGCTTCTGATGGCATCTCCCCATATACTTGCCGGTTGTCGGAATAACGACATTGTTTGTCTGGAGACGCCTCTTAAGATTTATGATATGGTGAATACGGTGGAGATGATGATACGAGCGTCGGAGAGACGCCGTAAGCATCAGAAATCTAAGCCGAAGGAGCGGGATGAAAAAGAGGAAGCACTGATTGAAGAAGCGAAACAGATTCTTATGCACCGTAATAATATGACGGAGGAAGAGGCGCATAGGTATATACAAAAGTGCAGCATGGACAGCAGCACAAATATGACAGAGACGGCGCAGATGATTTTATTTATGAATGAGTGAGGAACACTTATTTATACGTGAAGAATATTCATAAGCGGATAACACTCATAAATAAAAGACAGTCATATGGAAGTATAAACAAGCGGGTTCGGATTCATTCCGGTCCCGTTTTTTTCTGTAATGGGAAAGTGCCCCTATTACAGAAATCATGAATGCGCAGCCGCGTGAGCGGAACAAAAACTGTGCAGCCGAAGTGTTTGGCTGTGAAGGTGCGCAAAGCAAAAGCTGTGCTGCAGAAATATTTTGTTGCGAGAGTATATGAAGCACACACTTATTTTAAGCGCAAAAGCACTTTTTGCATATTTTTAGGCAATGATTACAATATATATGGCAAAATATATGTGTTATACTAATAAAAACTTTTGAAGTTTCTATAATCAGTTTCTATGATAGAGATGAAGGATAGAAAGCGGCGGGCCTGCCTGCCGGAAGGGAGCTAGAGCATGGAATTTACGAAGATGCACGGATGCGGCAACGATTACATTTATGTGAATGGTTTTACGGAGGAAGTATCGGCAAGGAAAAAGCCTGAGCTGGTACGAAGACTGAGTGACAGACACTTTGGAATAGGCGGAGACGGAGTCATTTTTATTAACCGGTCGTCACAGGCGGATTTCGAAATGGAAATGTATAATGCTGACGGCTCCAGAGCGGAGATGTGCGGAAACGGCATTCGTTGTGTGGCGAAATATGTTTACGATAAAAGCCTGACCGATAAAACTTCTGTCAGCGTTATCAGTTCCGGGCAGATAAAATATTTAGATTTGATCATAAAGAACGTAATGGTAAAGGCTGTGAAGGTCAATATGGGAAGCCCCATACTCAAAGCGGCTGACATACCTGTCATTTCAGAAAATGAGGAAGTAATTTCCGAAATGATAGAAGTAGAGGGTAAAGTTTATGAAATGACATGTGTGTCGATGGGAAATCCTCATGCGGTAGTCTTTATGGAAGATGTGGAAAATCTGGATATAGAGAAAATCGGGCCTTATTTTGAGAACCATGTTCGTTTTCCCAATCGGGTTAATACTGAATTCGTAAAGGTAATCGACAGAAATACCGTGCAGATGCGAGTATGGGAACGCGGGACGGGAGAAACTCTGGCCTGCGGCACGGGAGCCTGCGCCACGGTAGTGGCATGTATATTAAATGGTTTGACGGAGGAGGAAGTTACTGTTAAACTATTAGGTGGCAAGTTGCATATACGATGGGACAGAAGAGAAAATCTTGTATATATGACGGGGCCTGCAGAAACTGTTTTTGAAGGTGAAATCGAGATATAAAATAAGAAATACGAAATGCGTGAGAGGAGAAACAGAATGTTCAAGATCAATGACAATTATTTAAAATTACCGGGAAGCTATCTTTTTTCCACAATAGGTAAAAAGGTAAATGCCTATTCACAGGCAAATCCGGATAAAAAAATCATACGTCTCGGCATCGGTGACGTGACCCAGCCTTTGGCGCCGGCCATTATCGAGGCATTGCACGGAGCGGTGGAAGAGATGGGAAGCGCAGATACTTTTAAAGGCTATGCGCCGGATTTGGGATATGAATTTTTGCGAAGCGCGATTGCGGATAACGATTATAAGGCGAGAGGCTGTGATATAGCAGCGGATGAAATTTTCATTTCGGACGGAGCGAAATGTGATTCGGGAAATATTCAGGAAATCTTTAGCTTGGACAATAAAATTGCGGTATGCGATCCGGTATATCCGGTTTATGTGGACACTAACGTAATGGCCGGCAGAACGGGCGTTTACGATGCGAGGAAGGAGACATGGAGCGATGTGATTTATATGCCTTGTCTTTCGGAGAATAATTTTGCGCCGGAGATTCCCAGGGAAACACCGGACCTTATTTACCTCTGCTTCCCGAATAATCCTACCGGATCCACCATCACGAAGACACAGCTTCAGGAGTGGGTGGACTACGCGAATAAGGTAGGTGCGGTAATTATCTATGATGCGGCATATGAAGCCTATATTTCGGAAGAAGATGTACCTCATACCATCTACGAATGCGAGGGTGCAAGGACTTGTGCCATCGAGCTGCGCTCCTTCTCCAAGAATGCCGGATTCACGGGTGTACGTCTGGGATGCACAGTGATTCCTAAGGATTTGAAATGCGGGGATGTGATGCTCCATTCTCTCTGGGCGAGACGTCACGGCACCAAATACAATGGAGCGCCTTACATCGTACAGCGCGCGGGAGAGGCTGTTTATTCCAAGGAAGGTAAGGAGCAGTTGAAGAAGCAAGTCGATTATTACATGAACAATGCACAGTACATCTTGAACGGGTTAAAGGATGCCGGCTATACGGTATCCGGCGGCGTGAACGCCCCTTATATCTGGCTGAAGGCACCGAAGGGAATGACTAGCTGGGAGTTCTTCGACTATCTTTTGGAAAATGCTAACGTGGTCGGTACACCCGGATCAGGCTTTGGTCCCAGCGGAGAGACCTATTTCAGACTGACTGCTTTTGGCAGCTATGAGAATACGGTTGCGGCGGTAGACCGGATCAAGGCGCTGTAGAAAGACGCAGAAATTGGAAAGGGCATGGATATAGCTATGAAGATTTATGATATTTCTCAGGAACTGTTCACAAGTCATGTGTTTCCGGGAGATGCTGCACCTACTTATGAGAGACGTTTGCAGATTAAGAACGGCGACATCTGTAATTTGACCGAAATTTCCATGTGCGCGCATAACGGCACCCATTTAGATGCCCCGTATCATTTTTATGACGACGGGAAGAGAGTGGATGAACTGGATTTAAGCCGCTGTGTAGGAGAAGCCACTGTGGCAGCCATGGAAGGGAACATAACTGCCGGACAGATACGTCAGATAATGGAAGGCACTAAATGTCATAAACGCCTGTTAATAAAGGGAAAAGCAACGGTAACCTTAGAGGCGGCAGAGGAAATGAACCGTCATGGAATTCTGCTCGTGGGAGTGGAATCCCAGACTGTGGGCCCTGAGGACGGCCCTATGAAGGTGCATTATGAGTTGTTAAAAGAGGAAGTGATTTTGTTGGAAGGTCTGGTGTTAAAAGACGTGCCCGAGGGCAATTACTTACTTAGTGCAGCGCCTATTAATCTTGGCGGTGCAGACGGAGCACCTTGCCGCGCGATACTTATTGAAAGCGAATAGAGTAAGCGCAAAAGTGTGCTTCGGCAGCACCGCCTTTGTTCCGCGCGTAGCTGCGCATCTATTATTTCTGTAATTAGAGCACTTTTCTGTTACGGAAAAAAAGCAGTACATTCATCGGTATATAACCGACTATGTACTGCTTTTTTTGATTTAAACAACGGGCCATTCGCTAAGTGTGTTGTCCGTTGCCTGTATTCTACTAGCTATATATTGTTCGGTCCCACATACTGAGCCTTGCCGAAGCCAAGAATCAACATAAAAATAGTGCTTAAGAACAATAAGCCGAAACCGAAGGCAACACCCTGCCCAAAGGCTTTTGCCAGCTTGAAATACATCATGATACCTACTACGATGTTTACAAGCGGAATAAGCATAAGTAAGAACATCCAGCCGTTACCAAAAGAAATGTCGAACAGACAGTAAACATTGTAAATTGGAACAATTGCTGCCCAACCCGGCTTACCTGCTTTTGCGAACATTTTCCACATTCCTACGAGCGTTATAACTGCGATTACCAGGATAAATACAAGGTACGCTGAAATAAAAGCCATGGCTGCTGCATAGGATGCCTGATCATAATAAATTTCGTTATTCATTTTCATATCTCCCTCTCATTAGTATTCCTTATTATACTAATAGAAAAACGCTATAAAGTCAACCCGATTTATGGAAAAGTTTAAAAACAGTTACAATAAGTTCAATATATAGTGTTCTGTACCACTGACAGATAGTCAAACCTACTGCTTGTTTTGCTGCCCGTTGCATCAGCTTCACTCCAAACAGTTATTGCTTAGTGCCGTACAGTTTTCTTGCATACAGCAAAAGATTCAGCACGGTTTGGCTAAAGGCTTTTGTCCTACGCGTGTAGCTGCGCATTCGTTTGTTCTGTAATAGTTGCATTTTCTTATTACAGAACAAATATGGAAGAATGCTATATGAAAAAATGTTTGCTATATTTGCCGAAAGGATTATAATGATAAACATTATATAACCTAAAGCAAGATTAATAAACTTAAGCTAAGACAGGAGTGTTGATGATGAATGGTGAAATGATAATTAGAGCGGCAAAGGCAGAGGACGCAGCACATCTGCTGGACATTTATACTCCTTATGTGCAAAATACGGCGATAACCTTCGAATATGAAGTGCCTTCTGTGGAAGAATTCAGGAATAGAATGGTGCATACGATGGAAAAATATCCTTATCTCTTGCTGCAGCGGGGAGAGGAAATTCTTGGTTATGCTTATGCGTCCGCATTTAAAGGGCGTTCTGCTTACGATTGGGCGGTGGAAACTTCCATTTATGTAAAAGAAGGAGCGCATGGGAAAGGCATCGGCAAAAAGCTATATGCGGCGCTGGAGGAAATTCTTGCAGCCCAGCATATCATAAATGTCAACGCCTGCATCGCTTATCCTAATCCGGAAAGTATTTCTTTCCACGAAAAATACGGTTATAAAACGGTAGCTCATTTTACGAAGTGCGGCTATAAATTGGGCAAATGGTACGATATGATCTGGATGGAAAAAATGCTGTGTCACCACCCTGAGAAACCGCTGCCTGTTTTAAATGCATCAGAGGTAATGGATGTATACAATAATACAAAATTTAAAAAGTTTTGATAAAAGGTATTGCATTTAAAAAAAAGTTGTGATAGTATGTGGCTATTAAAAGATTATTGAAATGCATTGAAAGAGACTCTTGTTATGAAATGCGACAGGAATACGGCGTCACCGACTGAGAGCGCTGTTTGCGGGAAGTAACAAAGGGAACACTCTGGAGCAGATGTTCCGAACTGCCGATGAAGGCACTAGGGAGATACGTTAACACGCGTTAAGTGTAAGAGTGGGCAAGGCGGTTCACACATCTTGATAGAGATGTCGGCTTGTCAATGCGGGTGGTACCGCGGATTATTATAATTTTAATTATCCGTCCCGGAATGCAGGAGACTGTGTTCCGGGACTTCTTTGCGCGCATAAGCAGAGTAAGGTTGACGGAACAAGACAGAACGGCTTGCAGTTCTGTCTTGTTTTGTCAATCTTACGAGCAACGCGAACTTTAAATTTCTCTGTAAGAGAAATTTAAAGTCTGCTCATGAGGCTAGCCAACGAGACTGGTCAGGAGGCTGCTTACGAGTTCGGTCAGCGAGCTCATTCAACGCCCCCAAAGTGTAAAGAAGTCCCGGAACGTCAAAAAAAGAAGGAGAGAGTATTATGACGATTAAGAACAGTTACAGAGACATCACAGTAAAAGAAATCGACGAATCCTACATCGGAAAAACAGTAAAAGCGGCGGGATGGGTAGAAAATATTCGGGATCATGGAGGCGTATCTTTCCTGGATTTGAGAGATATGCACGGCGTATTGCAAGTAGTGATCCGTACCCCCGAGCTTTTGAAGGAGATTACGAAGGAAGCCTCTATATCGGTGGAAGGATTCATCGAAAAGAGAGATGAGGAAACCTATAACCCAAAGATACCCACAGGGACTATAGAGCTGGAAGCCAGATCCATTGTTATTCTGGGCAAGGTATACAAACAGCTTCCCTTTGAGATAATGACTTCTAGGGAAACGAGAGAAGACGTTCGCCTGAAATATCGTTATTTAGACCTTAGAAACAGTAGAGTAAAAGAGAACATTATTTTCCGCTCTCAGGTAATTTCCTTTTTGCGGGAGAAAATGACGGAAATGGGATTTCTGGAGATACAGACCCCTATTTTATGCGCTTCCTCGCCGGAAGGAGCAAGGGACTATATCGTTCCCTCCAGAAAATATAAAGGAAAATTTTACGCGCTTCCTCAGGCTCCCCAGCAATATAAGCAGCTTTTGATGGTATCGGGATTCGATAAATATTTTCAAATAGCTCCCTGCTTTCGCGATGAGGATGCCAGAGCAGACCGTTCGCCCGGCGAATTCTACCAGTTGGATTTTGAAATGAGCTTTGCCGAACAAGAAGATGTATTTCGTGCAGGAGAAGAGATTCTGGGCGCCGCTTTTGAAAAATTTGCGCCTGAGGGCTTTGAGGTGACGAAGGCGCCCTATCCCGTTATCAGCTATAAGCAGGCAATGCTTGAGTTCGGAACGGATAAACCGGATCTGCGCAATCCTCTCAGAATTATAGATGTAACGGAATTCTTTCAGAAATGTACTTTTAAGCCCTTTATCGGAAAAACAGTGCGCGCCGTCAAGGTACACGGGGAAATGACCAAGGGCTTTCATGAAAAACTGCTTAGCTTTGCAGTTTCTCTCGGTATGGGCGGTCTCGGATATCTGGAGGTGGAGGAAGGATTGAGCTATAAGGGACCCATCGATAAATTTATCCCCGAGGATAAGAAGGGAGAACTGCTGGAAAAGGCTGGCCTTGCAGTGGGAGATACAATCTTTTTCATCGCAGATAAAGAGGAGAGAGCTAATTACTACGCCGGACAGATTAGGAACGAATTGGGCAGCAAGCTTGATTTGTACGAAAAGAATGCGTATCACTTCTGCTATGTGAACGATTTCCCGATGTTCGAGAAAGACCCTGAGACAAAGCAGATTGGATTTACACACAATCCCTTCTCCATGCCTCAGGGCGGATTGAAGGTGCTTGAGGAAGAGAATCCTCTGGATATATTGGCATATCAATATGACATTGTATGCAATGGTATCGAATTATCCTCGGGGGCGGTGAGAAACCATGATATGCAGATAATGATAAAGGCTTTCGAAATTGCAGGATATGATGAAGAAACTTTAAAAAATAAATTTGGAGCGCTCTATCAGGCATTTCAATTTGGTGCGCCGCCCCATGCAGGAATGGCCCCGGGTATCGACCGTATGCTTATGCTGCTTCGAGGCGAGGAGAACATCAGAGAAGTAATCGCTTTTCCTATGAGCGGCTCCGCCCAGGATTTGATGTGCGGTGCACCGAATGATGTGACGGAAAAACAGCTTCGGGAAGTGCATATTAAAGTCAGAGACTAAATGATCAGTGACTTAGGATTTGAAAGGAGCAGGTTCAAAATGGCAAATATAATAAATGATGAAACAATTGAATATATAGGCATCCTTGCAAAGCTTGAGCTTTCCGAAGAGGAAAAGGAACAGGCGAAAAAGGATATGGGAAGAATGCTCGATTATATTGACAAGCTGGGTGAACTGGACACTTCCGAAGTGGAGCCGATGTCTCATGTTTTTTCGGTCCGGAATGTCTTTAGGGAGGATGTAGTCACGAACGGCGACAGTAGAGAAGAAATACTGAAAAACGCACCGGGGGAAAAAGACGGCATGTTTGTGGCACCCCGGACATTCGCTTAGGAGGCGTGGCTATGGATATATTACAATGGACGGCACTGGAACTTGCGGCCGCAATAAAAAGAAAAGAAGTGACGGTAATGGATGCGGCAGCGGCTGTGTTAGACAGCATTGAAAGCCGCGAAGGGCGGTATAACTGCTATATTACGGTGGATAGAGAAGGGGCATTGAAAAAAGCCGAGGATATTCAAAGAAAGATCGACAGCGGAGAACTTACCGGACCGCTGGCGGGAGTGCCGATGGCTATTAAAGACAATATGTGTACGGAGGGAATCTTAACCACCTGTGCATCGAAGATTCTTGGCAATTTTGTCCCTGTTTTTTCCTCAGAAGCAGTTTTAAATCTGGAAAAGGCCGGTGCGCTCATGATAGGCAAGACAAATATGGATGAATTTGCCATGGGCTCTACCACAGAGACTTCTGCATATGGGGAGACGAAGAATCCGTGGGACGAAAACAGGGTGCCGGGAGGCTCCTCAGGGGGCTCGGCGGCTGCGGTGGCGGCGCAGGAATGCTTTTTTGCATTGGGCTCGGATACCGGCGGCTCTATTCGTCAGCCCGCTTCCTATTGCGGTGTGGTGGGATTGAAGCCCACCTATGGAACCGTATCCCGCTATGGACTGATTGCTTATGGTTCTTCTTTGGATCAAATCGGACCTATCAGTAAGGATGTAGCGGATTGTGCGGCAATTCTTGAGGCAATCGCGTCCCATGATGAGAAGGATTCGACTTCCGTAGCCAGGGATACCGATTTCGCCGATGCCCTGACAGAAGATGTAAAAGGTATGAAAATCGGTGTTCCCAAGGATTATTTCGGAGAGGGTCTGGACGGTGAAGTGAAGGAAGCCGTTTTAAAAGCGGCGCAGGTACTGAGAGATAAAGGCGCTATGGTGGAAGAATTCGATTTGAGTCTGGCAGAATACGCAATTCCTGCCTATTATGCCATTGCGGCGGCAGAAGCCAGTTCCAACCTGGAGCGTTTTGACGGAATCAAATACGGACATCGGGCGCAGGAATACGACGGGCTACACAGTATGTATAAAAAATCCCGCTCCGAAGGCTTCGGGGCAGAGGTGAAGCGGAGGATCATGTTAGGCTCCTTTGTACTCAGTTCCGGTTATTATGACGCGTATTATCTGAAAGCGCTGAAGGTAAAAGCTCTTATTAAAAAGGCCTTTGACGAAGCTTTTTCCAAATATGATCTGATTCTCGGTCCCGTTGCTCCTACCACGGCTCCCGGGCTGGGGGAGAGCCTGGCAGACCCTATTAAGATGTATCTGGGAGATATTTACACGATTTCGGTAAACCTTGCAGGACTTCCGGCCATCAGCGTGCCCTGCGGGATTGATTCTAAGGGGCTTCCGATTGGGCTGCAGCTTATCGGAGATTGCTTTCAGGAGAAGAAAATCATTCAGGCGGCTTACACCTATGAAAAGGCAAGAGGTGTCTTTGGCACTCCAACTATAGAAAACGAAGAAAAATAAGGAAAGGTGGTCTAGGATATGGCGAAGCAATATGAAACGGTCATCGGTCTGGAGGTTCACGTAGAGCTTTCTACCAAAACAAAGATTTTCTGCGGCTGCTCCACTGCCTTCGGCGGTGCGCCCAATACACATACCTGTCCGGTCTGCACCGGTATGCCGGGCTCTCTTCCGGTGCTGAATAAGCAGGTATTGGAATATGCCATAGCGGTAGGGCTGGCTACCGAATGTGCGATTACGCAGTACAGTAAATTCGATAGAAAAAATTATTTTTACCCCGACAATCCTCAGAACTATCAAATATCCCAGCTCTATCTTCCTATTTGCAGAAACGGCAAGGTGGAAATAGAAACAGAAGTAGGAAGTAAGACGATAGGAATCCATGAGATCCATATGGAGGAGGATGCGGGCAAGCTGATTCACGATGAATGGGAGGAATGCTCCCTCGTGGACTATAACCGTTCCGGCGTTCCTCTTATCGAAATCGTATCCGAACCGGATATGCGAAGTGCGCAGGAGGTAATAGCCTATCTGGAAAAACTTCGCCTGACGCTTCAATATCTCGGCGTTTCCGATTGCAAGCTTCAAGAGGGTTCCATGAGGGCGGATGTAAACCTGTCTGTCAGAGAGGCAGGTGCAAAAGAATTCGGTACGAGAACGGAAATGAAGAACCTGAATTCCTTCCGCGCAATAAAGCGTGCCGTGGAGAACGAGCGGGAAAGGCAGATAGATCTACTGGAGGCTGGAGACGAAATAATTCAGGAGACGAGAAGATGGGATGATAATAAAGGAGAGTCCTATGCGATGAGAAGCAAAGAGGATGCTCAGGACTACCGGTATTTTCCTGACCCTGACCTCGTGCCTATCCAGGTCAGC
Source organism: Kineothrix alysoides (assembly GCF_000732725.1). Lineage (GTDB taxonomy): Bacteria > Bacillota > Clostridia > Lachnospirales > Lachnospiraceae > Kineothrix > Kineothrix alysoides. Next base: position 89,159 of record NZ_JPNB01000001.1, read on the forward strand.
GATGAGTGGATCGTTCAGATTAAAGAAAGACAACCGGAAATGAGGGCGGAGAAGATAACGCGCTATAAAAAGGAGTACGATATTCCCGAGTACGATATAGAGATTATTACCAGTTCTAAGCATATGGCGGATATATTTGAGAAGACCACAGTTCTTTGCGGGCAGCCCAAAAAAGCGGCGAACTGGCTTATGGTAGAAACGCTTCGTTTGTTGAAGGAGAATGGTATGGAGCCGGAGGACATCCGCTTTTCTCCCGAGAACCTGGCAAAGCTTATCGGGCTTACGGAAGAAAAAGTAATCAATAGTTCCGTAGCGAAGGAGGTATTTGAGATCATGTTCGATACCAATATCGATCCGCAATTATATATAGAAGAAAAGGGATTGAAGACGGTAAACGACGAAGATGCGCTGCGCAGGACGATAGAAGCGGTAATAGGCGCCAATCCTCAATCGGTCGAGGACTATAGAAGCGGCAAAGAAAAGGCAATTGGATATTTGGTAGGACAGACGATGAAAGCGATGCATGGCAAAGCGGAGCCGGGTATGGTGAATAAACTTTTGAAAGAACTCTTGTAGAAAGATATGAAATAAAAGCAGCCGATTGGTTAATAAATGACCAGTCGGCTGTTTTTATTGTCGGCATAAGGATTTATAGCTGCCGGACATGCCTAAAACACATATATCTGCAATGTTGATAGTGCTTTGTATACATGCTAGAATATTATAAGTACATTTACTGTTTTTCACATCCAAAAAGGAGCAAAAATTCATGGATTTAAAACGTGAGCTCGTATTACCTAATGATGATCTCCCATTTAAAATGTTTATATTTGAGGGAAGAAACGGCAATTACCGTGTGACAAAGCACTGGCACGACAGTATAGAGATATTTCTCGTTTTTGAAGGAGAAATTGATTTTTACATTAATACCTCCTATTATGGTCTATCCAGAGGAAAATTCATCATCGTTAATTCCAATGAGGTGCACTCTATCGACGTACCGAAGGAGAACTTTACAATCGTATTGCAGATACCGCCGGAAGAATTCCACAAATATAAGGAAGAAGAATACCTTCTTTTCCGTCATACCTCTGATGGCTACAAGGAAGAGGACGCTCAGTTCGTGCGGTTGATTCGCCGTATGTACACGGCATATGCAGAAAAGCAATATGGGTATGAGCTGGAAGTGCTAAGCGATTACTACAAAATGATGCATTTCCTTTTGACACGTTATCGGGAAAGAAATGTGGATAAGGAGAGGGTGAAACAGAGCAGACAGATGGAAAAGCTGTTCAAGATCACTTCCTATATACAAGAGCATTTCAGGGAAGATATTACGCTGGAGCATGTGGCGGAAATCTTCGGATTTTCTTCCACCTATCTGTCCCGAATCTTTAAAAAATATGCCAATGTGAACTATAAGACTTACGTCTTAAACGTACGGGTGGAGTATGCCTTTAAGGAGCTTTTGAATACCGACCGGTCGGTAAATAAGATTGCGGAGAACAATGGCTTCCCCGATGCGAGAAGCTTTGCGAAGGCTTTTTCATCTCGTTTTGGAATAACTCCGGACAAGTATAGAAGGGAAATACAAAAAAGGCAAGAAAGTGCTATGAAATAGACAAGTTATTGGTAGAAAAGAGCAAAAAAAACTCCTATAATGAGAACTATAAGAAACATCTTTATAGAAGAATTGGAGGAGTGATACAGGGTGAAGATTCAATCGATCATGGATGAGGCATATAAAGCCTACGGACGGGTTTTGGATGGATTTGACGCTGCGCAGCTTATAAGCGCCATGAAAGAGACGGATGCGCCGGCAGATACGGTCGTATATTATCCGTCGATCGCGGAGTTTGAGAAGCTGCCGATAGCTGCCGACATCAAGAACAGTCTCTTCGGAGGACTGGAGATACAGCTTGGATACTGCAACGGTACGAACAACAAGCTGAATGCGTTGGAGTATCATCGCAATTCGGAATTCGGAGTTGCGGCATCCGACCTTATTTTACTGCTTGGAAAACAGCAGGATATAGAAACGGACTTTTCTTATGATTCCGCAAAAGTGGAAGCCTTTTTCGTTCCCGAAGGCACGGTATATGAAATGTATGCGACGACGCTGCATTATGCACCGTGCAGCGTCGACGGAAAGCCCTTCCGCAATGTGGTGATTCTGCCCGCGGGCACCAATACGGAATTGGAAGCTTCCGACCGTGCATATCCGGAGGACAAATTGCTCATGGCAAAGAACAAATGGCTGATTGCCCATGCCGAGGCTGCGATTGAAGGAGCGGTAAACGGCATCAAAGGCGAAAACATTGCGCTGTAAAAACAGCAGAAAGAATGGAGGATAAGAATATGTTTGATAATTTACCTAAGGTGAAAATCGGTATTGTAGCGGTAAGCCGGGACTGTTTCCCGGAAAGTCTCTCTGTAGAGAGAAGAAAAGCGCTCATTAAGGCTTATGAAGATAAATACGGAAAAAATGACATTTATGAATGTCCTATCTGTATCGTAGAAAGTGAGATCCATATGGTACAGGCGTTGGAGGACGTTAAGAAGGCGGGCTGTAACGCTCTCGTCGTATACCTTGGTAACTTCGGACCGGAAATTTCTGAGACCTTACTTGCAAAGCATTTCGACGGACCGGCAATGTTTGTAGCGGCTGCGGAAGAAAGCGGAGATAACCTGATTGGCGGAAGAGGCGACGCTTACTGTGGTATGCTGAATGCCAGCTACAATTTGAAGCTCCGCAATATCAAGGCTTATATTCCTGAGTATCCTGTTGGAACCGCAGAGGGCTGTGCGGATATGATCCGCGAATTCGTTCCGATTGCACGCGGTATTATCGGCTTATCCGATCTTAAGATCATCAGCTTCGGCCCCAGACCGTTGAATTTCTTGGCATGTAATGCGCCCATTAAGCAGCTTTACAACCTCGGCGTAGAAATCGAGGAAAACTCCGAGCTTGATTTGTTCGAAGCTTTCCATAAGCATGACAATGACCCTCGTATTCCCGATGTAGTTAAGGATATGGAGGCAGAATTGGGTGCAGGTAACCAGAAGCCGGAGGTTCTTCCTAAATTGGCTCAGTACGAGCTGACTCTGCTCGATTGGATAGCGGAGCACAAGGGCTATAGAAAATATGTCGCTATCGCAGGAAAATGCTGGCCGGCATTCCAGACCCAGTTTGGATTTGTTCCCTGTTATGTAAACAGCCGTTTGACGGGAATGGGTATTCCGGTATCCTGTGAAGTGGATATTTACGGAGCGCTCAGCGAATTCATCGGAACATGTGTGAGTGAAGATATGGTTACGCTTCTTGACATCAATAATACCGTACCTGCAGATATGTACGAAGAAAGCATAAAGGGTAAGTTCAACTATACACATAACGATACTTTCATGGGCTTCCACTGCGGAAACACGAATTCTAAGAAACTGTCTTCCTGTGCTATGAAATATCAGATGATTATGGCCAGAAACCTTCCCGAAGAAGTAACGCAGGGAACTCTGGAAGGAGATATCTTACCCGGTGAAATCACTTTCTACCGCCTGCAGAGCACGGCAGATTCCAAGCTGCGCGCTTATATTGCACAGGGTGAAGTGCTTCCGGTAGCTACAAAATCCTTCGGAGGCATCGGTATCTTTGCGATACCTGAAATGGGACGCTTCTACCGTCACGTATTGATCGAGGGGAACTATCCTCACCACGGTGCTGTTGCGTTCGGACATTTCGGAAAATCTTTGTATGAAGTCTTCAAATATATCGGCGTGCCGGTAGAAGAAATCGGCTATAATCAGCCGAAGGGAGTAAGATATCCTACGGAGAATCCTTTTGCATAATATTATAATATTGCTTGGGAAGCTTAAGATCTGGCTTTCCAGGCAATAATTGATGCATCGGCATCGTATAGGAGGAAATAAAAAAATGCTTTATATAGGAATAGATTTGGGAACCTCTGCTGTTAAGCTTCTTCTTATGGCAGCGGATGGAAAAATAGAAAATATCGTATCCAAAGAATACCCCCTTTTCTTCCCGCATCCGGGCTGGTCTGAGCAGAATCCTGAGGATTGGTGGACCGCGGTTGTGGAAGGATTGAAAGAGCTGACCGTCTCCTGCGACAAATCGCAGGTGGCGGGAATCAGCTTCGGCGGACAGATGCACGGTCTCGTTATTTTAGATGAAAAGGACGAGGTCATCCGCCCTGCGATTCTTTGGAATGACGGAAGGACGACGAAGGAGACAGATTATCTGAATCAGGTAATTGGCAAGGATAAGCTGTCCAAGTATACGGCGAATATCGCATTTACCGGCTTTACGGCGCCGAAGGTTCTCTGGGTGAAAGAAAACGAACCGGACAATTTCGCCAGAATAAAGAAAATCATGCTGCCCAAGGACTACATCGCATACAAGCTTTCCGGTACGTTCTGTACGGACGTATCCGATGCTTCCGGTATGCTGCTCTTCGATGTGGAGCATAAATGCTGGTCTGAGGAAATGATGGAAATCTGCGGAGTGACGGGAGAGCAGTTAGCCGGTATCTATGAAAGTGCGGATGTCGTAGGAACATTAAAAGCCGAGGTGGCGAAAGAACTGGCACTTCCTGAAACGGTGAAGGTCATCGCAGGCGCCGGAGACAATGCTGCTGCTGCAGTGGGTACGGGCACAGTAGGGGATGGGATGTGTAACATTTCCCTCGGAACGTCGGGTACGATATTCATCTCCAGCAATCAGTTCGGCGTAGATAAGAACAATGCGCTGCATGCATTCGCTCATGCGGACGGCTATTACCATCTGATGGGATGTATGCTCAGCGCAGCTTCCTGCAACAAATGGTGGATGGATGATATCGTAGGAGAGCGCGATTATGCGAAGGAACAGTCGGCGATTACGAAACTGGGAGAGAATAACGTATATTTCCTGCCTTACTTAATGGGCGAGCGTTCTCCGCTCAATGATCCTTATGCGCGAGGAACCTTTATCGGACTTACCATGGACACGACCCGGGCGGATATGACCCAGGCGGTACTGGAAGGAGTTGCTTTTGCTATTCGTGATTCTTTCGAAGTAGCACGTTCTCTCGGAATCAATATCGAGCGTTCCAAGATCTGCGGAGGAGGGGCGAAGAGTCCTCTCTGGCGTAAGATTATCGCTAACGTACTGAATATTAAGATTGACAGAATAGAAAGCGAGGAAGGGCCGGGATACGGAGGAGCTATGCTGGCGTCGGTAGGCTGCGGAGAATACGCGACAGTCGAGGAAGCGGCAGCAACGCTTGTGAAGATTGTGGACACGATAGAGCCGGAACCGGAGATTGCAGCGAAGTACGAGGAAAAATACCGTAAATTTGCAAAAATATATCCGACGGTAAAAGAATTGTTCCGTCAGATATAAGAGTATAGTATATAAGAACAATGAGCAGTGCGCCTGGCGAATTGCTCTCATATTCAATAAATAATATTCCGGGGATTAGAACACTTTCGTTTCTAGTCCCCGGAGTTTTTGTTTGAGAATTTTTATTTGGAACAAAAGTGAGCGTCACACACTCCCGTAGCCAAGAACTTTGTCAGCACAGCTTTTGTTCCCCGCGCGCAGCTGCGCATTGTTCGCCCGAAGGCTTTTATATAATAGGCACACTTTCCTATTACTTAAAAAAGCAAATTACGTCTTCCATTTGGGATGTCATACTGGAAAAGAGCATGTCAACGACAGTCAGGGCAGCCATGGATTCCACGACGACAACAGCTCTTGGAACGATTACCGGATCATGGCGTCCTTTTATGTTTATGGAAATGTTTTCTTTGTTTTTGTTCACGGTCTGTTGGGTGGCGGCAATGGAGGGAGTAGGTTTTACTGCAGCCCGGAATACAATATCGCAGCCGTCGCTCATTCCGCCTGTGATACCTCCGGCATGATTGGTGACTTTTTTAATGTTTCCTTGTTCATCAGCCTGATAACTGTCATTATTTGATAATCCGGTGGCAGCGGAAACCAAAAAGCCGTCGCCTATTTCAAAGCCTTTTACGGCACCGATAGAAAGGATCGCTTTTCCCAGATTGGCTTCCAGCTTTTCGAATACCGGATCGCCTATGCCTGTGGGCATACCGTGAATGACACATTCGATAATACCGCCGGAAGAATTCTTTTCCTGCATACATTTTTCCAAATACTCGGCAGCCTTTTCGGCGGCAGCCAAATCCGGCATATAAAGAGGATTCTGCATAATAGCATTTTCGTCAAAGTTCTTTTTGTCAATGGAAATGGGACCGATAGACAAGGTATACGAGGAAAGGGTAATACCCAGCTGCTTTAAAATCTTACAGGCAATAGCTCCTGCTGCCACACGTCCAATTGTCTCGCGTCCTGAGGAACGGCCTCCGCCTCTATAGTCCCGAAATCCGTATTTTGTATCGAAATTGAAATCGGCATGTCCCGGTCTGTAATACTCGGCAATCTCATTGTAATCGGCAGTATGCTGATCCTTATTATAGACAATGAGCGAAATGGAAGTCCCTGTAGTCTTTCCTTCAAAGACCCCCGACAGAATTTCTACGGTGTCGGATTCCCCCCGCTTTGTGGTGTATCGGGATTGTCCTGGTTTTCTTCTGTCAAGATACACCTGGATATCTTCTTCCGAGAGAGAAAGACCGGCAGGGCAGCCGTCAACAATAACACCAAGACCTTTGCCGTGTGATTCCCCCCAGGTAGTTATTTTAAATATATTGCCGAATGATGAACCAAACATAAAACATCTCCTTTGTATTATATATTATACACTAAAACTTCTCTAACCTTAGGGAAGTTGTTTGGTATTTTGCCCTAATATTTTTATTGATATAATGTCAATATAGTAATAATAAACAACTCTATTTAAATTAAGAGGTTAAGATAAATGAATAATTTAAGTAAAAGAGAAGTAGATTTTATTTACTTGCTTCTTGGAGAAAGTGAATATCAACCTATTTCATATTATGCTAAAAAATTGAATGTTTCAACTAAAACATTGCAGTCAGATTTAAAAAATATAAGAAATTATATGAAAAAGTATGAAATAAAAATAGATGCACGGCCGGGCAGGGGCCTTTTGACTTGTGCCAAAAAAGAAGACAGCGAAAAATTATTGAATGAAATAAGCCTGAAGATACCAAAGGCGGGAGAAGAATCGTCTACGGAAAGAAGAGAATTGATTTTAAAAGAAATGCTTCTTAAAACGAATGAGATGACTTCCATACAAAAGCTTTCCGACTTGTATTATGTAGGAAAAACCAGCATTGTCAATGACATGAAATATATAGAGGAATGGATTCAAAAATATAATCTCACTTTTAAGAAGACAAAAGAGGGTACTTGTATTAACGGGAGCGAAACAGATATCAGGAAAGCGATTGCCGGCATTGCCATTCGCGAGAATACAAGAAATGGCCTGCTTGAATTATTCCAAAAGGAGGATATCGATTTTATAGAGAAGCTCCTTTCCGATATCGGGAAAAAGAATTTGGATATCGGTGATATATATTATGCAAATCTGCTGACACACATTTTGATTTGTATTAAAAGGGTCAGGGAAAATATTCATATTGAAGACAGCGAAGAAAGCAGGATGATTCATGTCCATACACTGGAACAGTATGGAAAGGCCAGAGAAATAGCGGAAAAAATCAATGAGCACTATAACATTCAGATAGGGGCAGGAGAAACCTACTATATTTACCAGTATCTTATATCCTCCGGTTTCGAAGAAAGAGGGATGAAGGAAGGCCGGGAACGGGGAAATGACGATAAGTGTACGGAATTTGCCAGTAAATTGACCAAACGCCTGTCAGAGAAGTTTGGCATACGTTTTGAACAGGATACGGATATGATGCAAGGCCTAATCCTTCATATAAGGCCAATGTTAAACCGATTGGAATACAACATCCAGATACAGAACCTGCTGAAGGAAGAAATAGGCAGGCAATATCCCCAGATGGTTGCACAATGCAGCGAGGTACTGAAAGAGCTTGCAAAGGAATATTGTTTGCCTGAAATCAGCAGGGATGAAGTGGTCAATATAGCCATTTACTTTCAGACTATGCTGGAAAAAAAGACAATGAGAAAAAAAGTGCTTGTAGTCTGTCACAGCGGATATGGCACATCGCAGCTGCTGGCGGCTAAATTAAAAAATGAGTTTGCTTTTATGCAGATTGTTGATGTTGTCTCCGGCAGAAAAGTGAAAGATATGGATTTGACAGGCATCGATTATATCATAGCGACCGTACCGATTGAAAGGGACGATGTACCTTATATTATAGTTTCTTCCTTGCTGTCGGAACAGGATATTAAAGCAATCAGAAATAGTTTCATGAATAGGGAGCAAAATGAGGGGGAATAGGGTGGCATATGGATATACGGGAAATTTTATCGGAAGAAAATATACAATTGAATTCTGGCATTGACACGAAGGAACAGGCGCTGAAGGCAATGGCAGAAATGCTCTTTCGAAGCGGAAAGATTGAAAACGCAGATATATTTTTACGAGATGTATGGGAACGGGAAAAAATGGGATTTACCGGCGCCGGCAATAAAATAGCAATCCCCCACGGAATATCCGGGCAGGTTAAAAAGGTAGCAATCTCTATCGTAAGGACCCAAAAAGATATTCTATGGGAATCAGAACAAGAAAGTATCCCCAAAGAAGCAAAACTGGTGCGTTTCATAGTTCTTTTTGCAGTTCCTGAGAAATCGCCTAAGGACGGAGAAATTAAGTATATAGAGGCTTTAAAGGCTGTTTGCCGGAAGCTGGCAGACCGTCAGGCGACAGAAGGATTGCTGAAGGCGCATGAAGCATCGCAAATAATTGAAATCATAAATTATAATAAATAATAAAAACATACGGAAAGGAGAAAGAATGGTTGAAGTAATCGTAGTATCTCATGGCAGCTATGCGAAGTCGCTGGTAGAAAGCAGTGAACTTATCATGGGGCAACAGGAACAAGTGCATGCTTTTGGATTTTTTCTGGGAGAAAATGTGGAAGAATTGCGGGAAAAGGTGGAACAGAAAATCAAGGAAATCAGAGAGGAAGATCAAAATAAAGAAATTTTGATTTTGACGGACATGAGGTCCGGAAGTCCTTTCAATGCAGTAACCCTGCTCATGCAAAATTATCATTTTTATCATATCGCAGGAATAAATCTTCCGATTTTTCTTGAGATTCTGGGAACGAGAGAGTTTCAAAAGGCGCAGGAATTGAAAGATATGGCAATGTCCATTGGCAGAGACACCATTGTGGATGTGAACAAAATGATGGAGGGTTATTAAGATGAAAAATATCGTACTTTGCAGAATTGATGACCGGCTGATTCATGGACAGGTTGTGACATCCTGGGTCAAACAGACAGGTGGAAATAAGATTATCGTAGTGGATGACGCTCTGACAAAAGATTTATTCATGCAGAAAATATTAAAAGCGGCGGCGCCTCCTGATGTGAAAGTGGAGGTCTTGGGAACTCTCGATGCAACGGATGTATTAAAGGAAGATGCGATGAACGGGGAAAAGGTTATTATTCTTGTGAAAGTACCGCAGATTCTGGAAAAATTAATAGAAGGAGGTGTAGCATTACCTAAAATTATTTTAGGGGGAATGGGAGCCAAAGAAGGAAGGAAAAAGTTTAACAGGAATGTTTCCGCCAGCAGTGAGGAAGCAGAATCTATGAGAAGGATCATAGAATCAGGAACAGAAATCCTCTATCAGCTGGTTCCTACGGAAGCCCCTGCGGATGTAAGCAAACTATTATCAGAATGATTATTATCAAACATGATAAGGGAAAAGGAGAAGGTAGAATATGAGCGTATTTCAAGCAATGCTATTGGGAGTTTTGTACTATTTGGGGAATAGTTCTATAGTGGCCGGACCGGTGGGTTATTATACCATTTACAGACCGCTCATCGGCGGATTTTTGACAGGACTTGTATTGGGAGATCCTATAACAGGAGTTATCGTAGGTGCAACCATTAACTTAATGTATATCGGTTTTATATCCGCAGGTGGTGCCCTGCCTGGAGATATGTGTCTTGCAGGTATTTTGGGTGCGGCACTTGCTATCACGGGAGGACTCGATACAGAGGCAGCTTTGGCGATTGCTGTTCCGATCGGTTTGATCGGCACACTGCTTTGGTTCGGAAGGCTGACACTGGATTCTTTCTTCGCGCACTTGGCGGACAAGTATGTGGAAAAAGGAGAGTCGGGGAAAATATGGATTGCCAGCGTGCTGCTGCCGCAGGCTATGCTGTTTGTCATGACTGCTATCCCGTGTTTTCTGGCAGCATATTTTGGAGCCGGATATATTCAGGGAGCAATTAATGCGCTGGGCGGAACGGTACTGGGAGTACTGATTATTATCGGAGGTATGATGCCTGCGCTCGGTATCGGTCTGACATTATTGTATATTTTTAAAGGAGAAGCAAGAATATTTTTCTTCGTAGGCTTTTTACTGGCGGTTTATTTTGGACTGAGTATGATTGCTGTCGGTTTCCTGGCACTTTGCAGTGCAGTTGTTTATACGCAGCTTAGAAATGCAAAAGGAGGAGAAGCAAATGTCTGATATGAATCATAAAGAAATAAAAAAAGAAACGGAAGGTTCTTATATCTTATTGTCAAATAAAGATGTGAAACGTTCCTGGATCAATTGGCTGTTTAACAATCAGGCAAATTACAATTATGAGCGAATGATGGGAACGGGTTTCCTTCATGCAATGGTTCCGATCGCAAAGAAATTATACAAGGACGACATGGAAAAGCAGCGTGAAATGCTTAGGCGTCATACGGGCTTCTTTAACTGTGAACCCTGCATTGGTTCGGCGATTGCCGGGCTTACGGTAGCGATGGAGGAACAAAAAGCTGCCGGAGGAGAAATAGAGGGTGAAGCGGTCACTTCCATAAAAACAGGACTTATGGGTCCTCTATCGGGTATCGGCGACAGTATTATCCAGGGTGTTATTGTCCCCCTGCTCCTGGCATTTGCCATTGATATGGCGAGCGGAGGAAGCGTTGTAGCACCTATCGTATATTCACTCGTCATGATTGCGGTTGTGTTCGGTATTTCTTATACCTTATTTATGACCGGATATAAAAAGGGAAGCGGCGCTATTTTAAATATCCTTGAGAATGGTATCGTCAATAAAATCATTGCGGGGGCAAATATCATGGGATGTATGGTGTTGGGAGCACTTGTAGCAAACTACGTATCCATGAGCTGCGGTATCCAGATTCAGCAGACAGCAGATAGTGTATTCAGCGTGCAGGAGCAGCTGTTCGATACGATCATACCGAAATTGCTTCCCCTTCTGCTGACACTGGGAAGTTATAAAATGCTGAAAAAAGGCTGGTCATCCGTTAAAGTACTGCTGCTTATCGTTATCATCGGTGTCATTGGCGGCGTAACGGGAATTTTAGGTTAAACAAAAAAACAGGGAGGCATAAAAGATGCAGTATAAAATGTTTAAAACCACGCAATATGTGCTGGGAAATGGAAGTATCGAAAAATTAGGAGAGTACATAGACAAAAAGATAGCTTTCGTGGTAGACGAAGGAATCATGCGGGCATTGGAGCTTGATAAGCTGATTTTCGACAATATGCTAAAAGACGCAAACTATAAAATAGTATGCAATATGAAGGCAGAACCTCATATGTACATGCTGGAAACTCCTATAAATGAAATACGGAAGTTTGAACCGGACGTAATTGTAGGAATCGGCGGCGGGTCCGTAATGGATACCGCAAAAGCATTATGGCTGTTTTATGAACTCCCTGATTACGATTGGGAAAAAGCAACAAAAGCTTACGAGGTGGAACCGTTCCCCGGTAAAGCAGAACTTATTGTGGTACCGACAACGAGCGGAACGGGATCTGAAACAACCGGCTGTGCCGTCATAAAAGACGAGCATAAGAAAAAGCGCATGATTTTGAGCGATGAAATCATTCCTGACCTGGCCATTATGGATTTTGATTTATTAAAAAGTCTTCCTTCCGGAAATATTGCATTTTCGGGAACGGATGCTCTGGCTCATGCGCTGGAAGCCGGCGTTAGCAAACTGGCGAGTACAATGGTCAGGATGCAGTGTATCCAGGCTGCGGTAACAATTATAAAAGAACTGCCGAAGTCTGTGAGAGGAGATATGGAGGCCAGGGAAAAAATGCATGTGGCTGCGACCATGGCGGGAGCAGGAATCAATAATTCTATTACGGGAATGGCGCATGGTATGGATCAGGCGGGAGGGGATTTTGGAAAGCCTCATGGCCTGATGACAGGACTGCTGCTGCCTTATACGATGGAATATCTTATTCCGCAGCCTGTTTATGAAGAAGTGGCAGATCAGCTTCAGATAACCGGTTCTTCGGAAGAAAAACAAAAGAAGCTGGTAAAAAGAATTTGGGAAATGTATGAGGAAATCCAGATGCCTTTGACTTTAAAAGAAACGGGAATTTCCGAGCAGGAATATCTGGATAAGATTCCTTCTTATATAAAGGCGGCATCTCAGGATGCGAACATTATGTTTGCACCGAAAGAGCTTGCACAAGAGGAACTCAATAATTTGTACCGTTCCTTTTATTACGGAGAATAGGTTTATATTTCATAATACAGAAAAGAAAAAGGAGATTACATCATATGGGCGAGAAAATGAGAGTGGTAGCAATCACAGAAGAAAAAAAAGTGGAGGTAAAGGAAGTAAGAATGCCGCAGCCTAAGGAAAACCAGATTCTGATGCGAATAAAGGCGTGCGCTATCTGTACTTGGGAACAGAGAACCTTTACAAGGGAATCACATATGCCGCTGCCGTTCGTAGGAGGGCATGAAATTGCTGGAGAAGTTGCGCAGTTGGGAAAAGGTGTTAATCCGGCAGAGTTTCCTGTGGGAGGGAAAATTGTCGCGAGATTGATTAATGTATGCGGAAAATGCTATTTCTGCCGTAGGGGGGAAGAAAACCTCTGTGTGGAATTAAATAATCTGGACAGCTCGGAGATGGAAATTATGGGAACAGGCGGTATGGGAGAATATCTTGCCATTAATGCTTCTCAGGCTTACCGCATTCCCGATGAACTGCCGGATGTAAAAGCAGCTTTTGCCGAGCCGCTTGCATGTGTCCTCAACAGCATTGAAAAAGGAAAAATTGAGCTTGGTGATGATGTGGTAGTTATTGGCGGAGGCATCATGGGTATGCTCCATGTTATGAGTGCCAAACTGAGCGGTGCCAGAGTCATATTAAGCGAGCCTGATCCGGAAAGAAGGAGAATTGCCGAGGAATTAGGCTGCGATATCACTTTTAACCCTCTGGAAAAAAATCCGGTAGAATATGTCCGTTCTTTAACTGAGGGAAGAGGAGCCGAGGCGGTATTTAACACCACGCCTATTTCGGCAGTTGCCAAACAGGCAGTGGAAATGACCGCACCTATGGGCCGCTGCATTATGTATAGCTCCCAGCATCCTGACAAGCCTTTTGAAATAAGCCCCAATTGGCTTCATAATTCGGAAACCATCGTTACCGGAGCGGTCAGCCCCAGCGTGCGTTCCTTTAACCGGTCGGTGAATCTGCTGGCAAAAAAGATTATCGATCCGGAGAAGCTTGTGTCGGGAACCTATCCGTATGGAAACGCACAGGATGCATTTGAAGCTGCCGTACGTCCGGATACATTCAGAATTATTGTTACTTTTTAATGGGGGGATGAACTTATGGTAAAAAGAAAAGTAGTGGTTGTAGCAAAGGCGGGACTGCATGCCCGGCCCGCAAACTTATTAACAAAAGAAGCACAGCATTTTCATTCCTCCGTTGAAATATCTGTAGGCGGCTCGCTTTACAATGCAAAATCATTGATTGGCATTTTGGCGGCTGGCGTTGACTGCGGTACGGAAATAGAAGTGGTTTGTGATGGGACAGATGAAAAAGAAGCTTGTGAAGCGGTTACTAATTTGATTACCGGCGGAATGGGTGAATAAGGGATAAAGGGGGCAAGTAGGTATGCACGGATATGGGGTTTCTAAAGGCTTATGCTACGCAAAAGTTTTGGTATTGAATGAAGAAGCCATTGCGTTCCCCGTAGAAATCGGGAGCCCTGCGGAAGAAGAAAGAAAATTTATGGATGCGCAAGCTGCTGTGCTCGAAGAAACGATCAGGCTTAGGGATAAGACAAATGAGACAGCGGGTGGAAATGCCGCAGATATTTTAGATGTCCATTGTTCCTTGCTAAAGGACAGCGGTTTAATAGAGCCGATTAAGGAAGAGATTGCAAAGCAAACGGGTGCGGCACTGGCTGTAGAGAAGGTAATGAATAGAGTCATTGCACAGTTTGAAGTGATGGAAAATGAGTACTTCGCCCAAAGAGCATTGGACATGAAGGATATTAAAGATAATTTGATATGTGAGATATTAAATATAAAAAAGCCGGATGTCAGTTCATTGCCGGAACCTACGATTATTGTAGGAAGCGATATCCCACCTTCCACCACAGCCGGAATGGATTTAAAAATGGTTTCGGGTATGCTGATGGAATTGGGAGGAATCACTTCACATACTGCGATATTGGCAAGAACACTCGACATCCCGGCAGTAGTGGGAGTGAGTGGCCTTCTGACAAAAGTAAAAACCGGAGATTTGATCGGTTTTGACGGTGAGACAGGAGAAATATTCCTTAATCTGAAGGAAAATGAAATAAAATCTTTGAAAAAGAAAATCGAGGAGCAAGACGAGGAAAAGTCCAGATGGAATAAATTCTCCGGAGAACCTGCTGTTACCAGCGACGGGAAAAAGTTTGATATCTTCGGAAATATTGGATCTCCTGATGATGTGGAAAAAGTCTTGGAAAGAGGAGGGGAAGGAATAGGATTGTTCCGGTCGGAATTTCTGTATCTTTCTTCGAAGATTCTGCCTGACGAAGAAAAGCAATATGATGCTTATAAAAAAGTGCTGGAGAAGATGGACGGGAGACCGGTCATTGTCAGAACCCTGGATATAGGGGGGGATAAGGATGTTCCGGCGCTTCGGCTGGCCAAAGAAGCTAATCCCTTCCTCGGACTTAGGGCGCTTCGGCTGTGCAGGCGGAAAGAAGATGTATTTCATACTCAACTGAGAGCTCTTCTTAGGGCATCGATATACGGTAACTTGAAAATCATGTTCCCCATGATATCTTCCATGGAAGAATTAATCTGGGCAAAAGATAAGCTGAGACAGTGTCAGGAGGAACTACAGAAGGAAATGGTTCCGTTTAAAGAGAAAATAGAGATAGGCATTATGGTAGAAATACCCGCAGTGGCAGTGATGGCGGAGTGTTTTGCGGGAGAATGTGATTTTTTCTCCATAGGAACTAATGATTTGACCCAGTATTCGCTGGCCGTGGACAGGGGAAATGAGACGGTTGCAGATCTTTATACGTATTACCATCCGGCGGTTATCCGATTGATCAAAATGGCTGTTGACGGAGCTCATAAAAACAACATTATATGCGGAATGTGCGGTGAAGCTGCAGGTGATCCGAAGATGATTCCCCTGCTTGTGGGAATGGGATTGGATGAATACAGTATGGCGGCGGCATCCATACCGGAAGTTAAGGAATGGATCGGTAAGCTGAACACGGAAAAATGCAAAGAACTTGTGGAACAGATTCTCAGGCTGAGTACAGCAAAGGAAATAGAAGAGATGCTGCGCAAATTCTATATACAAAATAAGTAAAGGAAAAGGAGAGATAAGATGTTAGTATCAATGGCGGAAATATTAAAAAAAGCAAGAAAAGGCGGTTATGGAGTTCCTGCCGTGGCAGCAGTAAATGAATTGTCTGCGAGAGCGTGTGTCGCGGCAGCAGAAGAAACGAATTCTCCGTTAATCATGCTCTGCGGTTATGGACACAACCCTGATATGGATTACTTTGGAAGAATTCTAAATGATATGGCAACAAAAACATATGTGCCTGTGGCATTGATTTTAGACCACAGCGCTACATATGAAGAGGCGGTGAAAGGAATACGTGCCGGATTTAATACAATTATGGTCGACCGTTCCAAGCTTCCGTATGAAGAAAACATAGCACAGGTAAAAGAATTGGTTCGAATAGCACATGCTGCAGGTATTGGAGTAGAGGCTGAACTCGGTCATGTGGGAGTTGGGGAAAACTATAAAGTTGACGGAATCTCTGCTCTGACTGTTCCGGAAGAAGCGGTGAGATATGTGGAAGAAACAGGTGTTGACTGCCTCGCTGTTGCAATCGGTACGGCGCATGGTGTTTATAAAGGGGAACCGAAATTAAGATTTGACTTATTGGAAGAATTGGCAGAGAAGGTACCCGTTCCGCTTGTTCTCCACGGCGGTTCCGGCACCGGAGATGCGAACCTTGCACTGGCATGCAGAAAGGGTATCAGTAAAGTTAATATAGCCAATGATTTGTTTAAGGGAGCATACGATAAAATTCAGGAAGTAGGAATGGAAGGCAATAATATCTATGCATTGTTTCCAATGCTTGAACTGGGATATAAGGAAACGGCAAAACACTATATGAAGACTTTCGGATGTGCCGGACAGGCATGGACGGGCAAACAGTACGTTTCGACGGATTCCATTCCTGACATAAACGAAGCAAAGTAAGAGAAAGATGAAAAGAACTGCCCTGCTGACTGAAATTAAGTCAGCAGGGCAGTTCTTGTGCCGATAAAAATGCTGCAATCTAAGTAAAAGTACAAGACCACCTGCTCACCGGAAAACTGGATACTAATTATATGATTGCTCTATTCATAAAGGCTCCCCGCCGTAAGATTACTCCACAATTCTGATAGTTCCGAATAAAGCTCCTGCGATAGTATTGAGTACCATCCGTCTTTACCGGACTGCAAGACTGCCCGGCCATCCTCCAGCAGATAGGCATAGAAGTCATGGCTTTCATTTGCTTCAGGGAATGTCTGATGAATCTGAAAGCACTCCTTCAGAGTGGAAATGTCAATTCCCTCCCATGCTGCTGACTTTACCATAACATCCATAATGACTGTGTCCGCAAGCTCGCTGCTCTCAAGCGGATACTCCGATATAATCTTTCCGTTTTCCAGCTTTGCCATGCTGTACAATGGTGTTTCTGCTATAGGAAAATCAATAAGTATCTGAATCTGCTCCGGGCTTTCTGCATATTTCCGCACGTCACTGCCGACAAGCTCATCGGCCTGCTGGCGGGTATAATGATAGACTGTGTCGTCATCTGACAGATTGCCGATCGTCACATAAAAATCCTCCAGATTGTCAATCAGAGCAAAAAGGAGCAACGCATTTTTATCAAGCTGCCGAAGGCTATAGGAAGTATTGTCCTCTTCTATAAGAATCCACTCTACACCGCGTTCATTTCCAGTGGTGCGCAGTTCAAAATGGTCATGAAGCAAACCGCCCGGAAGAGGAAGCAAACTGAGTAGTTTGCCCACCGCAGAACTATCCCCCACATAGGGTGTCCTGGATTTCCACAACTCTTGTGCATTTATGGAAACGCCACTATTTGCAGTGTAAATCTTTACGATGGCAGTACCCGCTTCACGAGTTGTCTTATAAATTCCGGCATAAGGTTCTTCAATATAGTATTTTTCATTATCGTTGTACAAGTAGAACCTGCGGTCGTTTATGCTTTCGATGTTAATCTGAAAGTAATCGTTCCGGTTGGGTGCGTCATTGACGGACTGCTGAAGCGTCTTATCGGTGTTCGCCAGCACATTCAGTACAGCTTCCACATCCGTTTTTTGGGAGATGTGGATTGTGCCGGAACTTTCGCCCTCGTTTATCTGTTCAATCGTAATGCTCATTACTTCGCTGCTTTGCGGCAGGGGAACAGGAACCTTCCTCGCGGCGCCCCCAAAGATTAAGGCAGCTGCTGCCACAGCCATTATCATGATGACGAACAACGTTATCACAGGCGTATTAATTTTGTTTGCCATTATAAACCTCCACTGCAGGACATCACCATCGTTTGACAAGGTCACACACGGCCGAAGAAGATCTTGTCAAACGATGGCAGCCGTTCTTGTTAGCATAATATCACTTTGCATGGCAGCTGTCGAACTTTATATTTATTATATTTAGATACTGCGAACCAATATTGTTTAGTAGATAAATAATATTGACTTTTTGTTTGTTTGGACATATACTAAAGTCGAGTAATGAAATGGGAGGTATACTATGAACTGTAAAGTGACAGAAAAAATATTTGAGGTAATGAATATGCTTTTGGAAGAACAAAAAAAGCCGCGGGAATATGGCGGGCAGCTTTTGTATCATTCAGAGGTTGTTTTCTTAGATGTTGTCCATAGGTTTCCGGAATTGAATGTCAGCGAAATGTCCAGTCTTTTACGAATTACAAAAGGAGCTGTCACTCAATTTTCCGTGAAGCTTTCTAACAAAGAGCTTTTGGAGATTTATACGAAGACCGGGAACAAGAAAGAAAAATATTTCCGTCTGACGACAGCAGGAGAAGAAGTTCGCAAAGAACATCTAAGTTTTCACGAAAACACAAATAGGAGTTTGTGTAATTATTTGAAAACTTTAGGTGCGGATGAAACGAAGACGATTTTTAATTTTTTAAATCATTTAAAAGATTGCGTACCGTTTTGCGAATTCGATTGTATGTGCAGTTCTGGAAATGAAAAAGGAGGAGAAAACGAAAATGAGCCAAACATTGTTGAAGATAAACAATTTATATGCAACGCTTGAGTCGGATATAGAAATTATCCGCGGACTGGATTTAAACATTGATACGGGGGAAACTCATGTAATTATGGGTCCTAACGGTGCAGGAAAGTCCACGCTTGCCAATGTAATCATGGGACATCCGGATTATATTGTGAGGTCGGGCAGTATATGCTGGCAAGGCGAGGACATCGTTGATCTGGCTACAAATGAGAGGGCTAAGAGAGGCATCTTTTTGTCATTTCAGACACCGGAAGAAATCGACGGAATAACTATGAGGGACTTTCTGAAATCTGCGAAAGCGGCCACGGATGGGAAGCCGATGCCTATGCTGGCATTCAGAAAACAACTGGAAGATACATTAAATATGCTGCAAATGGACAAGGCTTATGCCGATAGGTATGTAAACTTTGGCTTTTCCGGCGGAGAAAAGAAGAAAAGTGAAATCTTGCAACTGTTGATGATGGATACCAAGCTGGCCATTTTAGATGAAACCGACTCAGGTCTCGATGTGGATGCTGTAAAAACGGTAAGGGAAGGAATTGCTCATTACAAGAATCAGGATAAGGATCATTCCCTTTTGATTATCTCTCATAGTACGAAGCTGTTAAGGGATTTGCCGGTGGATTATGTTCATGTTTTGGTAAACGGTAAAATAGTCCATACCGGAGGAAAGGAACTGATACAGAAAATTGACCGAGAGGGATTTGCAGATTTCCTCCAAAAGTGAGGTGAATTAGGTTGGAAAAGAAGAAAACACAAATAGAAGAATTTGAACGTAATATTTATGACATATATGATACAGATAATATTGATTATCAGGTAAAACGAGGACTTACCGAAGACATTGTGACTGAAATCTCGAAAAATAAAAATGACCCTGAGTGGATGCTTGCGCTTCGCAAGAAATCTTTAAAGATATATAACGAAACGGAACTTCCCAAGTGGGGACCTTCCCTTCATGAACTCGATATGGACAATATTGTAACTTACGTGCGTCCAAAGGCCGTTATGACCGATGACTGGAAGGAGCTGCCGGATGATATTAGGGGTACGTTCGAGCGTCTGGGTATTCCGGAGGCAGAATGGAAATCTCTTTCGGGCGTGGGAGCGCAGTATGATTCTGAAGTGGTTTATCATAGCATGAGAGAGCAGCTGCTGGAACAAGGTGTCATTTATACGGATATGGAGACCGCGCTGCGCGAATATGAAGATATTGTAAAAGAGTATTTTATGAAGCTTCTTCCGGCGACGGAACATAAATTTATGGCCCTTCATGGTGCGGTATGGTCGGGCGGTTCTTTCGTATACGTTCCGGAAGGCGTTAAGGTAAATATGCCTTTACAGTCTTACTTTCGCCTGAATGCGCCGGGGGCCGGGCAGTTTGAGCATACCTTGATCATATGCGAGAAAAATTCCAGTCTGCATTTTATCGAAGGGTGCTCCGCCCCGAGGCACAATACGATAAACCTCCATGCCGGTGGTGTAGAGCTGTATATAAAAGAAGGAGCCACACTTCGTTATTCCACCATAGAAAACTGGTCGAAAAATATGCTTAATCTAAATACAAAACGGGCGCTTGTTGAAAAAGACGCCAAAATCGAATGGGTTTCGGGAACCTTTGGCTCGCACATCACCATGTTGTACCCGATGAGTATACTGAAAGGAGAAAACGCCAAGAGTGAATTTACAGGAGTCAGCTTTGCAAGCAGTAACCAGTATCTCGATACGGGGTCAAAGGTAGTTCATGCGGCGCCGAACACATCTTCCACGATTTCTTCCAAATCCATTTCCAAGAACGGCGGAAATGCTACTTATCGCAGCTCGGTGACCATAATGCCGCAGGCGAAGAACAGCAAATGCAGCGTTATTTGCGAGTCACTTATGTTGGATGATAAGTCGCGCTCGGATACCATTCCCGTTATGGATGTGAGGAATGATAAGGCAGATATCGGGCATGAGGCTAAAATAGGAAGAATAAGCGAAAAGTCTATCTATTATCTTATGACCCGCGGATTGAGTGAAGAAGAAGCAAAGGCCCTTATTGTAAGAGGGTTTGTGGAACCCGTAACAAAAGAACTGCCGCTGGAATATGCGGTGGAAATGAACCGTTTGATCGGCCTTGAATTAGAAGGAAGCATTGGATAAAGGAGGAAGGACGTTGGGGATTTCATTTGCAAATATTAATCAATTGCCGGTACCTACATGGAACCAGCTTAAAATAAACAGCGTTTCTCTCGATGTCGCAGAGGATGGCTTGAACAGTTATTCGAAGGAAGCCAAGCTTACTTTGCCGGAAAAGGTGCAGGCCGACCGTTTTTTTGTCGAACCGGAATCTGCGAAAATTCCCGGTTCTATGAAACAAAATTATGATTTTGTCTCAAAAAATCATAACAGTGTCTTTGCATTAACGATTCCGGAAGGTGCTACGCCGGATTCGCCGGTTATCATAGAGTATTCTTTGGATAAAAACAACAGCTTGTTAAATGATTATATATATATTAAAGCGGAAAAGGGCTGCGAGGTTACAGTTATTATAAAGTATGGCAGCAATAACTGCGAAAATGCTTTCCACTGTGGCTTTACATTTTTGGAAGCGGGAGAAAACGCGAAGGTTAAATTAATAAAAGTACAGACGCTGTCTAAGAAGGCCAATCATGTTGATGCGGTGGCGGTATGGTCCAAAGACCGGGCGGCAGCAGATATTATACTGAACGAATTGGGAAGCGAGAGAACGGCCGCTTCGTGCAATATCGTTTTGAAGGGCGAACAAAGCAGCGGGAATTTGGGTGGAATATATATCGGTAAAAATCAGGAAGAAATGGATTTAAACTACCGCATTGAGTTTGCTGCGAAAGAAACAGAAGGAGAAATCACCGTAAGAGGGACTTTGGCGGATTCTTCCAAAAAGACGCTGAAAAGCACCCTGGATTTTATGACAGGAGCTTCCGGATCAAAAGGAAGAGAAGAAGAAATCGTACTCACACTCAGCGATAAAGCTGTTAATCTTTCCGCACCGCTTTTGCTTTGCGGCGAGGATGATGTGGAGGGCAGGCATGCGACTTCTACGGGAAGACCCGATCCGGGCAAGCTGCATTACCTTATGTGCAGGGGATTTGACAGAAAGGAAGCCGAGCGATTGCTTGTAGAAGCCTCCTTTACGCCTCTGTTAAATAAAATTGAGATGCCGAAAATCAAACAGGAAATCAAGGAATATATTGGAGCGAGCATTCATGGATAATAATTATAGAAAAGACTTTCCTCTGCTGCTCACCCGCGAAGAAAAGGGCAGGCGGCTGGTATATTTAGACAGTGCGGCAACCAGCCAAAAGCCTCTTTCTGTGATAAAGGCAATAGAGGGATATTATAGAAATTATACTGCAAATCCGCACAGAGGAGCCTATACTTTGAGCGAGGATGCAACAGGATTATACGAGAAAGCAAGAGAAAAGGCAGCGCATTTTATTGGCTGCAATAATCCGCAGGAAATTGTATTTACCGCGGGAACGACAGAGGCTATTAATATGGTCGCCCTATCATATGGCAGAGCGGCTGTAAAAGAGGGTGACGAGATATTGATAACTGTTGCCGAGCACCATAGCAACCTCTTGCCCTGGCAGCGTCTGGCAAAGGAAAAGAAAGCGGTTTTGCGCTATGTATATGGAGATGAACAAGGGCAGATATCCCTTGGGGAATGGGAAGAAAAGATAAACAGTCGTACAAAGATTGTAGCTCTGGGGCACATATCCAATGTGCTTGGAGGTATTAATCCGGTAGAAGAGATTTCCCGTATGGCCCATAGACATGGAGCTGTTGTTGTGCTGGATGGAGCGCAGAGCGTTCCCCATATAAAAATAAATGTAAAAGAACTGGATGTGGACTTCCTGGCGTTTTCCGGGCATAAAATGCTGGCACCTGCAGGAATTGGCGTATTGTATGCCAGAAAGGGCCTCCTCGACTCCATGGAGCCCCTTATGCTGGGAGGCGGGATTGTAGAAGAGGTGGGGGAGCAGTCGGTAGTTTTTATGGATGCTCCCTGGAAAATGGAGGCAGGAACCCCGAATGTGGAAGGTGCGGCAGGACTTGCGGCAGCGATAGATTATTTGAATCAGGTAGGGTGGACAAATATCCATAATATAGAAAAACAACTGCTGGAATATGCGCTGGAAAGATTGAACGGGCTGAACGAGGTGGAGGTGTATGGTTCCAAACATCCGGAAAATAGAGCGGGAATCCTTGCCTTCAATGTGAAAGATGTACATCCTCACGATGTCGCCAGCATTTTGAATAGCTATGGAGTAGCGATTCGGGCCGGACACCATTGTGCCCAGCCGCTGATGAAGCATTTGGGCGTTTCTTCGACATGCAGAGCCAGTTTTTACCTCTATAATACATTGGAGGATGTGGATATTTTTATCGATGCTTTATCAAAGGTAAGAGAGGTGCTTGGATATGGAACTTAATGAATTATATTCGGAGGTAATAAAAGAACACAGCATTTCAGGCCATAATAAAAAACATCTTCCTTATGCAACTATTGTGGCACCCGGCAGGAATCCCAGCTGCGGAGATGAAATAGAACTTGAACTACAGATGGAGAATGGTATAATAAAAGATAGTGCTTTTACCGGAGTAGGATGTGCAATTTCACAGGCATCTATTTCGATTATGATAGATTTGGTGCGTGGCAGGACTGCCCAGGATGCCAGGAGACTGGCGGAGCTGTTTCTGAAAATGGCGCTTAGACAGCCTCTTTTGCCTGACGAGCTGCAGGAACTGGAAGATGCGGCAGCATTACAGAACATTTCCGATATGCCGGCGCGGGTAAAATGTGCCACTATGCCATGGCATACTCTGTTAAAAGCATTGGACAGCATTTGATAAAAGGAGATTACTGAAAATGGAAGTGGTAAGGAATATTACGCAGGATACGATATGGGTGGGCGGCGGCGATGTACGTCTGGCTCTGTTTGAAAACATGTTTCCGCTGGAGAACGGAGTGAGCTACAATTCTTTTCTTATATCCGATGAGAAAACGGCGCTGGTCGATACGGTAGATGAATCGGTAGGAAGACAGTTTATTGAAAACATAAAGGCTGCACTGAACGGCCGGACACTTAACTACCTTATCATAAATCATATGGAACCCGATCATTGTGCGAATATTGATGAAATTTGCCGCTTGTTTCCTGAAGCTCAAATTGTAGGCAATAAGAAAACCTTTCAAATGATAGAACAGTTTTATGATATCGATATAACGGGACGTACACTCGAGGTTAAGGATGGGGACAGCCTTACACTGGGGGTACATACTCTTCGTTTTATCTTTGCGCCGATGGTTCACTGGCCGGAGGTCATGTTTACCTATGACGCTTATGACAAGATACTTTTTTCGGCGGATGCGTTCGGTACTTTCGGCGGATATACAGGAAATCTGTTCAGCGATGAAACCGATTACGAGGAACTGTATTTAAACGAAGCGAGAAGATATTATGCGAACATTGTCGGTAAGTACGGCGTACAAGTACAAGCTGCGATGAAGAAAACGGCAGATTTGGATATTCAAATGATCTGTCCTCTGCACGGTCCGGTACTGCGCGGGGCACAGATGAGCGAACTGCTGGACAAATATGCTGTCTGGAGTTCCTATCAGCCGGAGGAAAGAGGCGTATTACTGGTGTATGCATCCATGTATGGCAATACGGAAAATGCGGTAAGACTATTGGCAAATTTTCTTGCGGGGAACGGTGTTAAAAACATAAGGATTTACGATGTGTCCAAGACACATTTTTCTACGATTGTGGCGGATGCGTTCCGTTTCAGCCATCTGGTATTCGCATCTCCCACCTATAACCTGAAGCTTTACGGGGCTATGGAAAATGTGATTAAAGATTTGGCAGCCTTAAATCTGCAAAACAGAGATGTCAGCGTCTTGGGCAACGGTTCATGGGCGCCGGCAGCAGGCAAAGCCATGGCGTGTATGCTGTCTGAAATGAAGGACATGCGCCTTATCGGTGATGTCTTCGAAATAAAATCAGCGCTGAAAAAAGAGCAGTATTCTGCGCTGGAGGACTTGGCAGAATCAATTTCATCATCAGTTTTATCTGTGGATAGGGAACCGGCATAAGCGGTAACTTAGTTACTGTTCACACAGTAGCTTAACACTTGCTGTTAAGCTACGTAAGAATATGATGCAAGAGATGATTTCTGCATCGCGGAGCGAATTTAAATGCAGAAATCATGCGTTACTTAGAGCGGAGTGAACAGTAACGTAACTTATATCCATACGGCAATTAAATATTTTTTAGTATTGATATATAAGAGGTTTTTTGATATAATGTAGTTAGTTATAACTAACTTGAAAATTATTAATTATTAGTATGTAAATGATAAAGGAGGTTGCTTATGTATAAACAATACCAATTAACTTATGATTTTAACTCTCTGGAACCCTATATTGATGCGCTGACCATGGAAACGCACTATTCCAAACACCATGCAGCATATACGAAAAATCTCAATGATGCTGTTGAAAAAGCAGGCATTGAAAACAAAAGCATAGAAACACTGCTTGCTTCTCTGGGGAAGATTGGCGATGATAAGCTGCGTACTGCAATCCGTAATAATGGCGGCGGCTTTTATAACCATAATCTTTATTTTTCGACGATGAGCCCTAACGGGGGAGGAGAACCTGAAGGCGATTTAGCCAAAGCAATAGCTGACAGTTTTGAGAATTTCTCTTTATTCAAAGAAAAACTGACCGCTCTTGCATTAGGTCAATTCGGCTCCGGATGGGCATGGTTATCTGCAGGGCCGAATGGTGAGCTGAAACTTTCCGCCAGCCCGAACCAGGATAATCCGATAATCGAAGGCAGCAGTTATATTCCTATTTTGGGAATTGATGTCTGGGAGCATGCTTATTACTTGAAATATAAGAATATAAGAGCCGATTATGTAAAAGAGTATTTTAATGTTATTGATTGGAAGAGTGTGGCAGAATATTATAAACGTGCAAGAGATATTTAGAACAGTTTGTGTAAAACATTAAAACCGAAGGAGGTACAAATATGTCGAATAAATTATATGAAAAAATGAATTTGTATCTGGCTAATCAGGAAGTAAATTATTTAAAGCTTTTAAATTTACATTGGTATGTAAAAGGACGTAGTTTCTTTACACTTCATTCGAGGCTGGAAGAGCTTTATGGTCATACAGCATCTGTTATAGACAGTGTTGCTGAACGATTGCTCGCCTTAGGAGAATCGCCTGTTGCAAACATGCAATCGGCACTGAATGCAGCGACTATTAAAGAGCGCAGCGATACTCCTATTTCATCGGATGAGACAGTTGAACTCTTAATTACAGATATCCGGTATTGGATTAACGATACACAGGAAATTGTAAGGCTGGCAGAGGAAGCCGGCGATGGTGTTACGGCAGACCAATTTAATGATTATTTGGGCGAATACCAAAAGTTATTGTGGATGCTGGAATCCTATGTTTCATAAGCAAATAGTTGAAGACCTGATGCCCCGGTACATGCCGGGGCATTAAGTTCGTGTTGTATTATTTGGAAATTATTTTAGAAAAAGTTCATATTTTTTATTGCCTTATTTTGTGTAATATGCTACAATATCCCTCGTCGACACACAAGTGTCCGCGAGATAAAAACACTCAAATACAAGTGTATTCATTAGGCGGACATAAAATTGGAAACGAAGGATGAAAGGTGTTTGTATGGATACGGCAAATGGGTATTTTGTTGTTAAAAAGAAGGCAATCCCGGAAGTGCTTCTGAAAGTGGTAGAAGCGAAACGCCTTTTGGAGACCGGAAAGGTACAGAGCGTGCATGAGGCCACGGAGCAGGTTGGTATCAGCAGAAGTTCCTTCTATAAATATAAGGACGATATCTTTCAGTTCCACGACAACGCGCAGGGAACGACGATTACGCTTACGTTTCAGATGGATGATGAACCGGGACTGTTATCGGATGTGCTGAAGGTAATCGCGGATTTCAAAGCGAATATTCTTACGATTCACCAGAGCATTCCCATCAATGGAGTAGCGTCTTTAAGCATCAGTGTGCAAGTGCTTCCGACAACCGGCGATGTGTCGGAGATGCTGGAGTCGCTTGAGAAAAAGCAGGGAGTCCATTACGTAAAAGTATTGGCGAAAGAATAAAAGTCCGAAGACAGGACAGAGCGGAGGAGATCAAATGATAAATGTAGCAGTTTTAGGATATGGCACGGTAGGCAGCGGAGTCGTAGAGGTAATTGGTAAAAATAAAGAGGAGATAAGTAAGAAAGCGGGGGAAGAGCTGGGTATCAAGTACATTCTCGACCTTAGGGAGTTTCCCGGTGACCCTTATGAAGATAAAGTTGTACACGATGTGGATGTTATCTTGACCGATCCGGACGTTAGCATTATTTGCGAGACGATGGGCGGTATAGAGCCTGCGTATACTTTTTCCAAGAGGGCGCTTATGAGCGGTAAGAGCGTATGTACTTCCAACAAGGAACTGGTAGCCAGCCACGGGCCGGAATTGATTCGTCTGGCGAAAGAAAATAACTGCAACTATCTCTTCGAAGCCAGCGTAGGCGGCGGTATTCCGATTATCCGTCCCATGAACTATTCCCTTACGGCTGAGAAGATCGATGCCATTACCGGTATTTTAAATGGCACGACCAACTATATCCTCTCCAAGATGGCGGCAGAGGGAGCTGATTTCGAAGATGTGCTGAAGGAAGCGCAGGAAAAGGGATATGCGGAGCGCAACCCTGAAGCGGACGTGGAAGGCTATGACGCATGCCGCAAGATTGCAATTTTATCTTCCTTGATGACCGGGAAAAATGTAAGATATGAAGATATATATACAGAGGGAATTACGAAAATAACAGCGACAGATTTCGTATATGCCAAAGCCATGGGACGTTCCATTAAGCTATTGGCCCTCAGCAGGGAAAACGGCGGTGATTTTTATGCGATGGTGGCACCTTTTATGATTCCTGTAAGCCATCCCCTTTACAGCGTGAACGACGTGTTCAATGCGGTGTTCGTTCATGGCAATATGCTCGGGGATTCCATGTATTACGGACGCGGTGCAGGTAAGCTTCCCACAGCCAGCGCGGTGGTATCCGACGTGGTGGATTGTGCACGCCATGCGGGCAAGACCATTATGTGCTTCTGGGATACGGAGAATGTGAAACTTACCGATGTAGCACAGGTGAAGCATAAATTCTTCGTCCGTACAAAGGCGGAGCTTGAGAAGAAGGCCCTGGAGGTGTTTGGTTCCGTTGGAGTAATAGAAGCGGATGTAGCAGGGGAGTTCGCGTTTGTAACAGACGAAATGACGGAGAAGGAATTTGCGGGGAAAGCGGAAGAATTAGGTTGTGTGCTTAACAGAATCCGCATAGAGAGCTAATAAGCACATTGCTTGCCGGAATACGTAAAAGAAAAGAGGATTCAGAAATGAAATATATTATCGTTCTGGGAGACGGTATGGCGGATGAGCCGATAGAGTCTTTAGGGAATAAGACTCCGTTGGCTTATGCCGATACACCTGTTATGGACAGGCTCAGTAAGAAATCGGAAATTGGAATGGTACACACGATACCGGAGGGAATGAGCCCCGGCTCGGACACGGCGAATCTATCAGTACTTGGCTATGACCCTAAGGTTTATTATTCGGGAAGGTCGCCGTTAGAGGCTTTAAGTATCGGCGTTCCCATGAAGGATACAGACATCGCTCTCAGATGTAATATCGTAACGATATCGGAAGAAGACATTCCCTTTGAGGAAAGAACGATCATAGATCATAGCTCCGGCGAAATCAGCACGGAGGACTGTGCGGTTCTGCTGGAGGCCGTAAGGAAGGAACTGGAGACGGATATTTACAAATTCTATGTAGGGACGAGCTACAGGCACTGCCTGATTTGGGACAAAGGGACAGTGGTGGAATTGACGCCTCCCCACGATGTACTTACCCAGGTCATCGGCAAGTATCTTCCGGAGGATGCGGTTCTGCGCGAGATGATGGAGAAGAGTTACCATATTCTGGCAAACCATCCCATCAATGTAGAAAGAAAAAAGAAGGGGCTAAATCCGGCCAATTGCTGTTGGTTCTGGGGAGCAGGGACGAAGCCTATGCTCAGCTCCTTCGAGGAGAAGACAGGGAAAAAAGGAATGATGGTATCAGCCGTGGATTTGCTTAAGGGAATTGCGGTGGGCGCAGGAATGGGAGTCAGCATCGTAGAAGGCGCCAATGGCGGCTTACATACGAATTATGAGGGAAAGACGCAAGCTGCCCTGAAAGCCATTCTTGAGGACGGATATGACTTCGTCTATATCCATATTGAAGCGCCTGATGAAATGGGCCATCAGGGAAGCACAGAGCGCAAGGTGTTGGCAATCGAATATCTGGATGAGAAAGTGCTTAAGCCCCTGACGGACAAACTGGATGAAGAAGGAACCGACTACCGCCTTATGGTGCTGCCGGATCATCCCACTCCGGTCCGCATAAGAACGCATACGTCGGACAGTGTGCCTTATCTGCTCTATGACAGCAGCAGACCCCTTAAGTCGAACCGGAGGTATAATGAAGAGGAAGCGAAGGCCGGCGGCATCAATATTGCGCAAGGGCATGAACTGATAAATCATCTCTTTGAGCAATAAGAGGGCAAATGGTTAGGATATTATTTATTCGGCATCAGCGTAGACGATGTTCGGCAAATATGGATTTCCATAGAATATATTATCAGGGTAAATGCACGTAGGTTTATCCTGATATTTATGAGATATGAGATTTATAATAAGCATAAAACGAGGAGAAGAAGAGATTATGACGAAGGTAGTGAAGTTTGGCGGAAGCTCTTTGGCCAGCGCAGAGCAGTTCATGAAGGTAGGGGATATCATCCGTTCCGATGCGGAGAGAAAGCTTGTGGTGCCGTCAGCACCCGGGAAACGCGATTCCAAGGACACCAAGGTAACGGATATGCTCTATGCCTGTTATGCGGCTGCGGAGGCAGGAGAGGATTTCAAGGCTCAGCTGAAAGCGATAAAGGCGCGATATGAGGAGATTATCAAGGGATTGCATCTGGATTTGTCTTTGGAAGAAGAGTTTAAGGTGATTGAAAAACAGTTCAAGGAAAAAGCAGGTGATAATTATGCGGCTTCCAGAGGAGAATATCTGAATGGCATCATCATGGCGGCGTATCTTGGCTATGAATTCGTGGATGCGGCAACGGTAATTTTTTTCAATGATGATGGCGAATTTGACACAGAAAAAACCAAAAAAACTTTATCGGAACGCTTAAAGAAAACGGAAAGGGCTGTTATTCCCGGATTCTACGGAGCATATGAGGACGGAAGAGTAAAGACATTTTCCAGAGGTGGCTCCGATATTACAGGTTCTATCGTAGCGGGTGCGGTAAAAGCGGATGTATATGAGAACTGGACGGACGTATCGGGATTTCTCGTGGCGGACCCCAGAATCATCGACACGCCTCCTGGAATCGATACGATTACTTACAGGGAGCTGAGGGAGCTTTCTTATATGGGGGCTACCGTTCTCCATGAAGATGCAATTTTCCCTGTACGAAAGGAAGGTATTCCGATTAATATCCGCAACACGAATTCTCCCCTCGATGAAGGAACCTGGATTGTGGAAAGCACCTGTCAGAAATCGAAATATGTAATTACGGGTATTGCAGGAAAGAAAGGCTTCTGTGCGGTTAATATCGAGAAAGATATGATGAACTCGGAAATTGGCTTCGGAAGGAAGGTTTTGCAATCGTTCGAAGATAATGGAATTTCCTTCGAGCATGTTCCTTCGGGAATCGATACGATGACGGTGTTCGTTCATCAAGATGAATTCATGGATAAGGAGCAGAAGGTAGTATCTTCGCTTCACAGGCTGGCTGATCCGGATATGGTAGATATCGAATCGGATTTGGCGTTGATTGCGGTAGTTGGACGGGGAATGAAATCTACGAGAGGAACTGCGGGCAGAATATTCTCGGCACTGGCACATGCGAATGTAAACGTCAGGATGATCGATCAGGGGTCCAGTGAGCTGAATATTATTATCGGAGTTTCGGATGAGGATTTTGAGAGCGCGATACGGGCGATATATAATATTTTTGTGGAAGTACAGTTATAAAAAAAGTGTCCGAAGAAATTAGACCTTGCGGTTTGCTTTCCCCGGACACTTTTTTATGTAATAGGAAAGAGCTCCTATTTGTTCTGATAATTACTCTTCCATTAAATACTGCAGGAAGAGGTGAGCGTTTTCCTTCTTTGCGGAGGTGACGACGAAGCCCAGGACAGGAGGCGTCTCGTCGGTGGTGTAGCATTGATACTGCGCCAGCTTGGCGGAGTCCTTAAGGTAAATTCCTACAGGCATCGGGTCTGCCATAGCGGAAGGGTCTGAGTGGTCGATAGAGTCGTCGGTGACTACGGGCATCCCGCTTTCGTCATAGACGAGTTCATCGTCGGAGTCCAGGGTAGCCGCATCGATGTAGAAGAAATCGGGCTCGTACTTTTTATATTCTTCTGCAGTCAATTCTTCACGCAAATCGAAGAACATCATTCCCTCCGCGAAGTTTGAGAACGGGGTGATGTCGCTGATGAGCACGTCGAGGCCATCGGTTTGGGACATGGCGATTATTTTTTGGGAAACTGCAAGATCCATCTGGTCCATGGAAGCGTAGGATAGGATGGAAGCCGTATCGATATAGCAGTCATACGTATTTAAATCGATATTGGCATATCCGGCGAATTCTGTCTCCAGTATATCCTGGCTGTCACTGCCGTAAGAGTTGAGAAGAATGGCGGAAAAGGCATGGTCTTTTGCAGTTACGGCATCATGAATAAAGACGCCGCCCACAATGATTACGGCAAGGGTTACGATTGTGTGAACCTTGTAATAATCCCAGAAATAACTGAGCTTTTCTTTAAAGGTCATATCCTTCGTTTTTTTTTGCTGATCCCGGATTTCTTCATGTATCGACATAGCATACTCCTCGCTTTTTGTATATTATTGGTAATTACTGTTGGTATATTCATAAACTTATTACTTTGATAATGATAACGTTTTGGAAAATGAGTGTCAATGAGACTATGCCAATAATGTATGAAAAAAGAATAAACAATTTATAAAGGTTAAAAAAACTGGAAGGTATGCGGTGTATATCCCTTGAAACTTTGGGGAATTTGTAATATGATATTACGTAATAATAGAAAGAGGATGGTAAAGATAATATGATAAGTGATACATACGTAGAATGTCTCGTTAAGAAAAAAACAAATACGCTGTTTCTGCTGCTTCGGATTCTTTCCGTTATGCTTACCGTCGTTTTCATACTGCTTGGACTGATTCTCTGGCCGGCGCTGATTGTTGGAGCATTAACCGGAGTTGCCGCGTATTTTATTTATCTTAATTCCGATTTGGAATATGAATACCTTTATCTGGATAAAGAAATTACCATAGATAAGGTAATGGCTAAGACAAAAAGGAAAAGAGTGGCGAAGTACGATGTGCAGCGCATGGAGATTCTTGCTCCCATGAACTCTTATCATTTGGGTGATTATAAGAACAGGACTGTGAAGACCTATGATTATAGCTCCGGTGAAGCAAAACAGCCGGAGGCAAGATATGTAATGTATTATGAAGGCGGACAAAAGGTTATTCTGGAGCCCGGCGCCGAGTTGGTGAAAGCGATTAAAAATGTGTCGCCCAGAAAAGTATTTACTGATTGACATAATGGTGTAAGTTTGGTAAACTTTTTCAAACTTACATCATTTATTATGATTATTTTTAATCATTATGAATGCTTTTTATGTAATAGGAAAGTGCTCCTATTACATAAAAAAATGGATGCGCAGCTATGCGCGCGGAACAAAAGCTGCGTTGCCAAAGTATTTGGTCGCGAGAGTGTGCGAAGTACACTTTTGTTCCTTTATGAGTGTTTTTACTCATTGTATACTGCACAAATAAACGAATAGGAGGAAGAAAAATGGGTCAGATAATTGGCGAAGGAATTACATTTGACGATGTACTGCTGGTGCCGAGCTATTCGCAGGTAATTCCCAATCAAATCGACTTAACAACATGGCTTACAAAGAAAATCAAACTCAACATTCCGATGATGAGTGCCGGAATGGACACCGTTACCGAACACCGCATGGCGATCGCTATGGCAAGACAGGGAGGTATCGGCATCATTCATAAGAACATGTCTATTGAAGAGCAGGCGGAAGAAGTAGACAAGGTAAAACGTTCGGAAAACGGCGTTATTACGGATCCCTTTTCATTGACTCCAGATCACACGTTGGCAGACGCGGATGCGCTCATGGCCAAATTCAGAATATCAGGTGTGCCTATTACCGAAGGAAGACGGCTGGTAGGTATCATTACAAATCGTGACTTAAAATTCGAAACAGATTTCACCAAAAAAATTAAAGAATCCATGACTTCTCAGGAGCTGATTACGGCCAGAGAAGGCATTACGTTAGAATCAGCGAAGCAGATTCTTGCAAAGGCGAGAAAAGAGAAGCTGCCGATTGTAGATGAGAATTATAATCTGGTAGGGCTTATTACCATAAAAGATATAGAAAAGACGATTAAATATCCTCTGTCAGCGAAGGACGGGCAGGGAAGACTTCTGTGCGGTGCCGGTGTAGGAATTACGGCGAATGTCCTGGATCGTGTAGGGGCGCTGGCCGATGCAAAGGTGGATGTGGTCGTACTGGATTCCGCACACGGACATTCAGAGAATGTACTCCGCTGTCTGCGCATGATCAAAGAAAAATATCCGGACATGCAGGTAATTGCAGGTAACGTGGCGACGGGAGAAGGCGCAAAATCGTTGATCGAAGCGGGAGCGGACGGTGTAAAGGTGGGTATCGGCCCCGGTTCCATCTGTACCACCCGCGTTGTGGCCGGTATAGGTGTGCCCCAGATTACGGCGATTATGAATGCTTACGAGGTGGCGAAGGGGTACGGTATTCCGATTATTGCCGATGGCGGTATCAAGTACTCCGGCGATATGACGAAAGCCATCGCAGCAGGAGGCAACATCTGCATGATGGGAAGTATTTTTGCGGGCTGCGATGAGAGTCCGGGAACCTTTGAGTTATTCCAGGGAAGAAAATATAAGGTATACCGCGGTATGGGTTCCATCTCAGCTATGGAAAACGGAAGCAAGGACCGCTACTTCCAGTCGGATGCCAAGAAGCTCGTTCCCGAAGGAGTAGAGGGAAGGGTAGCATATAAAGGAACAGTGGAAGATACTGTGTTCCAACTTTTGGGCGGCTTGCGTTCCGGTATGGGATACTGTGGTACATCTACGATAGAAGATTTGAAACAGAACGGAAGATTTATTAAGATATCTGCGGCATCATTGAAGGAAAGCCATCCACATGACATTCATATCACAAAGGAAGCTCCAAATTACAGCGTGAATGAATAGAGGCGAGCAAAATGTATTGAGGCTTGGGAGGTAACATGTGCAGAACTTAATCGATGAGAAGACACTAAAGAGATGGCAGGATAAGTTTTGTAGTGCAACGAATGTATACGCGTATTGCATTGATTCGGACGGACAGCCAATTACCGAAATATCGGGAAGAGATACGGATATTGAGCAGATAAAGCGGGCGGTTTCAGAGGAAGCGCTTCGCAGCATTTTTAAAAGAGTAACGGAAGGCGGCTTGGAGGAGCAGGCGGTGGAAAACACCTCCGCCGCGAATCTGCGCCTTGCAGCAGCTTCTATTATGTTGGAGGGAAAGGTCGTAGCGGTCTGGATCGTCTTCGGGATTATTACAGACGAGGAAGAAAGCGGCGGTGGGGATGAACTCTTTCATGACTTCGAATATGAAGTGACGGAACGAGAGTTTTATTATGCGTTAGATTTGCTGAGAGATACCACATACTCTCTGCTGAAGATCAGATTTTCCATGCTGGATGCGGAAGCGGAGACGAGAAGAAGCCGCTACTCAGAGCATGAGATGAGCGCTTCCTTAAAAAGAGGTGAAGCGATAGCCGATGTGGTACAGCTTCTCGAAAGCGATGACACGATCGAGGCGATTATGACAGACGTACTTAGAATATTGGGAACCTATCTCGATATCAGTACGGCTGTTCTTTGTCGTGTTCATAAGGGCGGAGAGCTGATGGATATTGCCGCGGAATGGTGCAACAAGGGAGTCGTGTCCAATTTCGACAAGACGAAGGATTTGCCTTGCGGAGGGGTGCTGAAGACGGATAAGGTGCTGGTGATTTCCTCAGGCAGCGTATGGGATGCAGGAGAACAGGATAAAATGACGTTCTTCCGTGTAAAGGCGCTGATCGTCATTCCCATTGTTATAGGCGGAGTGATAAGCCTCTATGCCTGTTTCGGAGAACATGCAAAGGAAAGGCAATGGCGGGTGGAGGATGTTAAGTTCTTAAACGACGCCGTTAAAATATTACAGGGTATCATTACGAAGAGAATCCAGAAGAATTCGCTCACAGGTTCCTATGCTTCGTTAGAGATGATTCTGGACAACGTAGGAAGCTCTATTTATGTAAGGGATATGCAGACGGGCGAGGTATTATTCGCCAATAGAGGCTTGCGCAACAACTTTTCTAAGGAGATTAAAAATCAGACGCTCGACCTTCTTTTTGAAAAGGATTTGATCAAGGGTAACAGAAGGGGAAAGCAGGAGATTTACCAAGAGGAGAGGGAACGTTGGTATGACTTGTACTATACCCATATTACATGGGTGGACGGACGGCCTGTCACCCTTTTTGCCATCTATGATATTACGGAGAAAAAGGTATATCAGAAAAAAATTGAACAGCAGGCCTACACGGATTTCCTTACCGGACTATACAACAGATTATGTTGTGAAAGAGATTTGGCACGTCACATCGATGAAGCGAGAAAAGACGGAAGTAAAGGAGCTTTGCTTTATTTGGATCTGGATGACTTCAAGCATATCAATGACGGCTTGGGCCATCAGTATGGGGATGTTTTGCTTAAGGCAATTTCTCATAGCTTACAGCGTGTGGAGGAAATCGAGAATTCCTGTTACCGCGTAGGCGGAGACGAATTCATCATTATCATTCCACCGAAAAGCCGGAGTAAATTCGATCAGATCATCTCAGATATCAAGCAGATTTTCGTTAAACCATGGTTTCTGAAGGATGCGGATTATTACTGCACCATGAGTATGGGAATCGTAGATTTCCCCGATGAAGGGGAGAGCGTCCATGAGCTCATAAAAAAAGCCGATATCGCTATGTATGAGGCGAAGAAGCTGGGTAAGAACCGGGTGACCATGTATTCGGATAAGATAGATTCCAGCTCTAACAGACGTCTGGATATGGAAAAGAATATGAGAGATGCGGCGGTTTCAGGATATAAGGAATTCGAGGTTTATTTTCAGCCGATCATGGACATTCAATTGCCGGGAACGCCTTGTACGGGCGCGGAGGCACTCATCCGCTGGAACAGCGAGGAGCTGGGTTTCATTACGCCTGGTGAATTCATTCCTCTGGCGGAATACCTGGGTCTCATCAATCCTATCGGAAACTATGTGCTGAGGCAGTCCTGCTTTTACTGTAAAAAGTGGAACGATAACGGGTTCCCCAACTACAAGGTAAATGTGAATTTATCGGTGGTGCAGCTATTGCAGACAGACATTGTGGAAATTGTCGCCCAGACATTGAAGGATACCGGAATTAATCCAAGGAATCTTACGCTGGAGGTAACAGAAAGTCTTGCGATCAATGATATGGAGCGTATGAAATCCATACTTGGCAAGATCAAGAAATTGGGGGTGCGCATTGCACTGGATGATTTCGGCACCGGCTATTCGTCTTTAAATCATATAAGGGAGATTCCCTTCGACGTAATAAAGGTAGACCAGAGCTTCGTGAAGGATTTGGCGGGGGATGCTTATTCCCAGTCGTTTATCCGTATGGTGGCGGAGCTTGCCGATGCGATAGATGTGTCCATCTGCGTGGAAGGAATCGAGACCAAGGAGCAGTATAAGGTTTTGGAAGGCATGAAGGTACGTCTGGTACAGGGCTATTATTTCGATAAACCGTTGCCAAGGGTGGAATTCGAGAAAAAATATATGAATACTAACAAAAACGAGGAGGAGAAGAAATGAGAGCATTGATCAGTGTTTCGGACAAAACGGGCGTAGTGGAGTTTGCCAAAGAGCTTGTGGGTTTGGGAGCCCAAATTATTTCCACGGGCGGCACTTATGCCAAGCTGAAGGAGGAGGGGGTTCCTGCGGTAGAAATTTCTGAGATTACCGGTTTCCCGGAGTGCCTGGACGGAAGGGTAAAAACGCTTCATCCGGCAGTGCATGCAGGACTTTTGGCGATGCGTTCCAATCCGGAGCATATGAAACAGCTCGAAACTTTGAATATTGAACCTATCGACATCGTGGTGGTGAACCTCTATCCTTTTAAGGCAACGATCTTGAAAGACGGAGTGACGAGGGCGGAAGCGGTAGAGAATATCGATATAGGCGGACCCACTATGCTTCGAAGTGCAGCCAAAAATTATCAGGATGTTGCGGTTGTGACGGACCCTTCCGATTATGAGAAGGTAATTTCCGAGCTCAAGGCGGGCGGCAGCGTATCTCTGGATACGAAGTTCTATTTGATGCAGAAGGTATTCATGCATACCTCCAATTACGATACGATGATTGCGGATTATTTGAAGAAGGAAAGAGATGATCACGGATTCCCGGAGACGCTGACCATGACCTTCGAAAAGGTGCAGGAAATGCGCTACGGCGAGAATCCCCATCAGAAAGCGGCTTTCTACCGTGAAATAGGCAAGAAGAAGGGCTCTCTCGTGGACGCGAAGCAGTACAACGGAAAAGAGCTTTCCTTCAATAACATTAACGATACTAACGGTGCGCTGGAGCTTTTGAAGGAATTCACGGAGCCTACTGTCGTAGGCTGCAAGCACGGCAATCCTTGCGGCGTAGCCAGCCGCGACAACATTTACGATGCGTGGGCCAGCGCTTACAGTGCGGACAAAACCTCTATTTTCGGCGGTATCGTGGTGTGCAATAGAGAAGTGACTAAGAAAATGGCTGAGGAGATGAATGAGATTTTCCTGGAGGTAGTGGTAGCGCCCTCCTATGAAAAGGAAGCATTGGAAACGCTCTGTTCCAAGAAAAATATTCGCGTACTTGAATTGAAAGATATTGAAATCAGCCAAGATCCTAATGCATATGATATGAAGAAGGTAAACGGCGGATTAATTATCCAGACCATTGATTCCGAGCTTTATAACGAAGAGGACTTCAAGGTCGTTACGAAGACACAGCCGACCCGGAGCCAGCTGGAGGATATGAAATTCGGCATGAAAGTAGTCAAATTCGTAAAATCGAACGGCATCGCTGTAGTAAAGAATAAGCAAAGCATCGGTATCGGCCCCGGACAAGTGAATCGCATATGGCCGACGAAGCAGAGCTTCGAGCATGCGGAGGAATTGATCGGACCGGATGCGATCAAGGGAGCGGTACTTGCCTCAGATGCATTCTTCCCCTTTGACGATATCGTGGAAGCTGCTTATCAGGCCGGAATCACGGCGATTATTCAGCCGGGAGGAGCGATGAGAGACCAGCTCTCTATCGATAAGTGTGATGAATACGGCATCGCCATGGTATTTACAGGAATGAGACATTTCAAACATTAATAAATTGGGATAATAAATTAAGAGGAGAGGACATGCGGCTGAAGGATTTGGAGGGGTATAAGCATATCGTGATACAATGTCACGATAACCCGGACGCGGACGCCATCGCTTCGGGCTACGGCCTTTACTGCTATTTCAAGAGCAGAAATAAGGACGCGGCTCTCATTTACAGCGGAAAGAACCGGATACAGAAGAAGAATCTGGAGCTTATGATAGAAAAACTTCAGATTCCCATTCAATATTGGGATAAGAACGAGGCGGTGGAAGGACTGCTCATCACGGTGGACTGTCAGTATGGGGCCGGTAACGTGACGAAGCTTACGGCTTCTCAGGTAGCGATTATCGACCATCATCAAATCGAAATCGAAGGTGTCCGCCTTAGTGAAATCCGCTCTAACCTTGGAAGCTGTTCTACCTTAGTATGGAAAATGATGAGCGACGAGGGCTTTGATTTTGCGGAAGAGAAGCGGCTTGGAACGGCGTTGTATTATGGCCTGTATTCCGATACAAATCAGTTTTCAGAAGTCTACAACCCGCTGGACATGGATATGAAGGACAGTGTGCCTTGTGAAAAGAGTCTGATTAATTTATTCCGCAATTCCAATCTGTCGCTAGAGGAGTTGGAAATAGCGGGAATCGCTATGCTTCGTTATATCTATAACGACGACCACTTATATGCGATTATCAAAGCCCAGCCCTGTGATCCGAATATTCTCGGACTGATCAGCGATTTTTTGCTTCAGGTGGACGGGGTGAATACATGCGTGGTCTATAACGAGCAGGAGGAACGGTATAAGATTTCCGTAAGGAGCTGCATCAAAGAGGTCAATGCCAGTGAGCTGGCGGCATTTTTGACCGAGGGCATCGGCTCCGGCGGCGGACATAGGGAGAAGGCGGGAGGAATCATATCCAAGAGGCTGTATGCCGAACATTTTCCCACTCTTCATTCGGAGGCCTATTTCAGTCAGCGGATGAACGAATATTTTAATGACTGTGAAATTATAATCGCAGGAAAGGTGCCGATGGTTCACGGATCGATGAAGGATTACAAAAAAAAGAGAATCCCGGTCGGCTATGTAAAGGCGGCGGAGATACTGCCTGAGGGCACGCCTATCATGGTCCGCACCCTGGAGGGTGACATAGACATGGTGGTGGAACCGGATCTGATTATTATGATAGGCATAAAAGGAGAGGTTTATCCCATAAAGGAGAAGAAGTTTCTCCAGTGCTATCAGGTGCTTGAAGAAAAATATAATGCTTCGATGTATACGGCGGAAAATGAATATGTCCCTACCGTAAAAAACATACTGGACGGAAGCAGCAAGATACTGACCGATTATGCGAAGACCTGTATTACAAGCGGAGAGACGTATATTCATGCGATGGCTTTAGATCATAGGGTGAAGATATTTACCGCATGGGACAGTGAGAAATATA
Source organism: Kineothrix alysoides (assembly GCF_000732725.1). Lineage (GTDB taxonomy): Bacteria > Bacillota > Clostridia > Lachnospirales > Lachnospiraceae > Kineothrix > Kineothrix alysoides. Next base: position 128,983 of record NZ_JPNB01000001.1, read on the forward strand.
TTCTCGGAAAGCCCGGAGATTTTCTGGCAGTCAGAAGCGAGGATGAGGACGATATTTATATTGTGGAAAAGGATTTGTTCCACAAAAGTTATGAGGAGATAATGTAATAATTCCCGCGAATGCGGGAATTATTACATTTAAAAGGGGAGTTTTTACATGGAGAAAAAATTGGATGGAATATGTGATAATATTTTGTAGTTCAATTGTTTATTATTTTTATTCTTAGAGCAGTATAAGCAGACGGCATGGAAAAATGCCCCCGTTTGCAGCGCGTGAGAAAAGGACTGTTTACACAGACAAAACAGTCCTTTTTTCGTTACATTTTTTGTGAGGAAGAAGGAAAGTCCTTTATTATTTCTTGTTTTTGTGCTAAGATAGGTGTGTTAGCAATTTTGCTTGCAGTCAGCATTGAGGAGGTAGCCTGTTACAGATATTTATACCATAATTTTAACAGGCAGAGAGTGAAAAATGAGCGAAATAATAAAGACAGAAAATAAAGAAAACGGTTCCAGAAATTTCATCGAACAGATTATAGAGAAGGATCTGGCGGAGGGCGTTTACGATACCGTACACACAAGATTTCCGCCCGAGCCTAACGGCTATCTGCATATTGGACATGCCAAGAGTATTCTTCTTAATTATGGTCTGGCACAGGAGTATAACGGGAAGTTCAACATGCGCTTCGATGACACGAATCCCACGAAAGAGAAGACGGAATTCGTAGAATCAATCAAAGCGGACATCACATGGCTGGGAGCAGACTGGGAGGACCGTTTGTACTTCGCCTCCGATTACTTCGAGCAGATGTATAAAGGAGCTGTGAGATTAATTGAAAAGGGAAAGGCATATGTTTCCGAATTGACTGCGGAACAGATGCGTGAATATCGGGGTACTCTTACGGAGCCCGGCAAGGACGATCCCAACAGGGACAGAAGCGTAAGTGAGAATCTGGAGCTGTTTGAAAATATGAAAAACGGCCTTTATAAGGATGGCGAAAAGGTGCTGCGGGCTAAAATCGATATGAAATCGCCTAATATCAATATGCGCGATCCGATTATTTACAGGGTGGCACATATGACGCATCACAATACGGGAGATAAATGGTGCATCTATCCGATGTATGATTTCGCTCATCCCATCGAGGACGCTATCGAGGGCATTACCCATTCCATCTGTACGCTGGAGTTCGAGGATCACAGACCACTTTACGACTGGGTGGTGAGAGAACTGGAATATCCTCATCCTCCCAAGCAGATTGAATTCGCTAAGATGTATCTGACCAATGTGGTAACGGGGAAGAGATATATTAAGAAGCTGGTAGAGGATGGAATTGTAGACGGCTGGGACGACCCGAGACTGGTATCCATCGCAGCTTTGAAGAGAAGAGGCTTTACACCCGAGTCCATTAAGATGTTCGTGGATTTGTGCGGCGTTTCCAAGAGCAATTCTTCTGCTGATTACGCGATGCTGGAATATTGCATCAGGGAAGACTTAAAACTGAAACGGCCGAGAATGATGGCTGTACTGGATCCGGTGAAATTGATTATCGACAATTATCCGGAGGGTCAGACAGAGATGATGGCCGTTCCTAATAATTTGGAAAATGAGGAATTGGGAACGAGAGAGGTTCCTTTCGGAAGAGAACTCTATATTGACCGCGAGGACTTTATGGAAGAGCCCCCTAAGAAATATTTCCGTTTGTATCCCGGCAACGAAGTGCGTCTGATGAATGCTTATTTCGTGACTTGCACCAGCTTTGTCAAGGATGAAAGCGGCAAGGTGACTGAGGTTCATTGTACCTACGACCCTGAGACGAGAAGCGGCTTGGGCTTTACCGGAAGAAAGGTAAAGGGTACCATTCACTGGGTGCCTGCAAGGCAGGCGGTAAAGGCGGAGATTAGATTATACGAGAACATTATAGATGAAGAAAAGGGCGTTTATAATGAAGACGGCAGTTTGAATTTGAATCCCAATTCTCTCGCCATATTGAAGGATTGCTATTTGGAGCCGGCATTAGCGGCGGCGAAGGAATTAGAGAGCTTTCAGTTCGTGCGTCAGGGATATTTCTGCGTGGATCATAAGGATTCGAAGCCGGACGGCCTTGTGTTTAATAGAATCGTATCCTTAAAAAGTTCTTATACACTGCCTAAGGACTAAAGGAAAAAAATAGATATTGGAGGTTGAGTATGTCTGGATTATTATCGGGATTGGAGCAATTTGGTCTGAGCGGCTTGGAGAATATGGATTTATATGAGAAGCCGAAGCAGGAGGAAGAAGCAAAGGCGGAAGTCGAACAGGTCGTTCAGGAGCAGGATTTTTTATTTGATAAGACCTTTACCTGTCCTATTTGCGACAAAGAGTTTAAGACGAGAACTGTTAAAATCGGTAAGGCAAAATTAATAGGAACGGATATGGATTTGCGTCCTAAATATGAGCATGTGGATTTGCTTAAATATGATATTATCATGTGCCCCAGCTGTGGTTATGCGGCGCTCAGCAGATATTTTAAATTTATCACATCGCCGCAGGCTAAGAGAATTAAGGAAGCAATTTCCAGCAAGTTTAAGCCGATTAACGAATATAAAGAAATCTATACTTATGATGAAGCATTAGAGCGCTATAAGCTGACGTTGGCTAACGCTATCGTGAAGATTGCCAAGCCCAGCGAAAAAGCATATATCTGTCTGAAAACGGCATGGCTTCTGCGCGGAAAGGGAGAAGCTCTGGATAAAGAAGCCCCTAATTATGCGGAGGTGAAGAAGAAGACAGACGCCGAAGAAGCAGAATTCCTGAGAAATGCACTGGACGGATTCCTTGCGGCAAGGCAGGCGGAGAACTTCCCGATGTGCGGCATGGACGAGCCTACGGTGGACTATTTGATTTCAGTAATCGCTATTAAATTCGAGCAGTTCGATGTGGCGTCGAAGCTGATTTCACAGATTATCGCATCTCAGACTACGAACCCTCGAATGAAGGAGAAGGCGCGTACCCTGAAGGACCAGATTGTAAAACAGATTAAGCTGAAAAATGCAGGAAAGTAAGAAAGATAAGAAACGATGAACGATTTGGCCATTGAACTTCGCCAGGACGGCGAAACACATTTATATGAGCAAATCTATGAACATATTAAACAAGAGATAAGAAAAGGGAAGCTTCCCAAAGGTGAGAAGCTTCCCTCTACGCGTTCTTTAGCGGAATTTCTCGAGGTATCACGGGGGACGGTGGAAATTGCCTACGGGCAGCTTCTGTCCGAGGGATATATAGAATCCAAACCATACAAAGGCTATTTTGTATGCGGGATAGACGAGATATTTTTTCTGGAAGGAGAAAGCGGAAGGAAGATAAGAGAACTGCCCAAGGAAGTAATGGGGCGAGAAGAGAGGAAAACTCCCTATGTATTCGACTTCTCACCTAACGCTATCGATATGACGGCTTTTCCCTTCGCTACCTGGAAGAAAATCACAAAGAACATTCTGGTAGATGCCAACAGTGAGATGTTCGCCTCCGGCTCTCCGAAGGGAGACTGGAAGCTTAGGGAAATCATTAGCCGCTATCTGCATTCCTCAAGAGGGGTGAACTGTATGCCGGAGCAGATTATTGTAGGTGCGGGCAACGATTACCTTCTTATGCTTTTAGAGAAGATATTGGGGCGGCATGTGAAGATAGCCATGGAGAACCCTACTTATAAGAGAGCATACCGTATTTTCGATTCTTTTGCATACCAAATCAGCCCGGTGGAACTGGACGCAGGAGGAATGAGCGTAGAGAAACTCAGGGAAAGCGATGCACAGGTAGCCTATGTAATGCCCTCCCATCAATATCCTACGGGAATTGTTATGCCTATCGGGAGACGGATGGAGCTGCTTAAGTGGGCGGAGGAGAAAGAGGAACGTTATCTGATTGAGGATGACTACGACAGCGAATTTCGATTCAAGGGAAAACCGGTACCATCCCTTCAAGCCTCAGATTGGGCAGGGAAGGTGATTTACATCGGAACGTTTTCCAAAGCTATCGCACCCGCCATTCGTATCAGCTACATGGTACTCCCTCCGCCCCTCTTGGAGCGATATGAGAAAAAGTGCTCTTTCTATTCCACCACGGTATCCAGGATCGATCAGCGCATATTGGGTGAATTTATTGAAAAAGGGCATTTCGAACGCCATTTGAACAAGATGAGGAAAATATACAGAGAAAAGCATGATCTGCTTCTTAGCGAATGTAAGGACATGGAAGAGTGCTTCCAGCTATCAGGAGAGGGAGCGGGGCTTCATATCCTCCTTCGGGATAAGGCAGGACGGGGGGAGAAGGAGCTGTTAAGGCTGGCTGCCGCAGAGGGGGTGAGAGCATATGGGCTCTCAGAGGCTTATATTGGCGAGGCCGTACCGAAGGGAAAAGAAGATATGATAATTTTGGGATATGCCGCCCTAAGCAAGACCCAGATCAGTAAAGGGCTTGAGATATTAAAAAAAGTCTGGATATGATTCCAGACTTTTTACTTCTTTAATTAGGAAAGAGCTCCTATTAAAGAAAAATGGATGTGCAGTTTTTGTTTTTATTATATGGAATTGTCGTTATCGTCGTCAAAAAATTCTTCTACCTTGGATTCGGCAGTTTCCACTGCATCCTTCACAGTATCCTTTACGACCGTCTTAGCAGTGTCGGCGGCTGCAGCAGCGGCGTCACTCAAATGGTCTACGGCATCGGAGGCTGCAGTTTCTGCTTTTTCCAAATGAAGGTCAACATAGTTGCGTTTGCTGTCTCCTTTTTCTGTATCGTTGTCAAGGTCGTCGCCAAAGTCATCGAAGTCATCGTCATCCAAATCGTCAGAATAAGAAGAATTCTTATTTTGTAAATAATAATAAACACCGGCAGCGGCAGCGCCTGCGACAGCAGTAAACATCAAAAATTTACCGAATTTTTTTGCCATATAAGTACTCCTTTCAATTTCGAGGTTATAGAAACATATTAATACTATTTTGTCAAATTGAAAAGAGAATATGTATAAAAAAACCATAATTTTTTTGTTAAATATAAAATATGCAACTTTATTGAATCTATCACGGAAATGTGGTATATTAAAAATCGACCGATAAAGTCAATAACTGCGGAAAAGGGACTTGGAAAATACTGTGAATGAGAAATTTTTTGATTTAAAAAAAGAAAAACAAGATAGAATGATAAATGCTGCTTTAAAAATTTTCGCGGAGAACGGTTATAGACATGCCAGTACCGACGATATTGTGGCAGAGGCTGGAATCAGCAAGGGATTGCTGTTCCATTATTTTACGAGCAAGCTGGGACTTTATGAGTTTCTCATCGATTACAGCGTGCGCTTTATGTCTTTGGAGCTTTCCACCCGCGTAGGTAAGAAGGAGGAGGACTTTTTTCGCCTGTTGAAGCAAATGGAAGCTGCTAAATTTCAGGTGCTTAAGAACTATCCGTATATGCAGCAGTTCATAGACCGCACCAGATACGAGGATGTGAAGGAAGCCCTATTGGCAGCCGAAGAGAAGAAGAACGTCCTTGAGGAGGCGAGGGAGGCCATTATGGATAGGGCGGACTTATCTCCATTTAAGCAGGGTGCGGATCCGGCAAAGCTTTTATGTATGATTGAATATACGATTCAAGGCATAATGAAAAGGAGCTTTTTTGAAGGCACTTTCCACCCCGAAATGGTAAATGAAGAGATTAACGGCTATTTGGATATGATAAAGCAGCTAGTATATCGTCCTCAGGTCAACTAGCACCATTAACTTACCTAAACATTCAGATGCGGCATTTAAAAAGCCTCAACGTAACCCCGCTACTCCTACGTTTTTTGAATGCCGCATCTGAATGTTTGTCCCATGTACTTGGCCTGGTTATTTGCAGGATGATATGCCAGCCAGCAAGCAGAAGGAGCTATCTCTTGGAATTACTTGTTCATTTTATAGGTGGGGGCGGCAGGATATCCTCCCTTTAATTTCTGCATTCCCCTTTGGATGGCATCCTTGGAATCCTTCCAATCTGCCTCTTTATTCCGGTAATCGAATTTTTCGACAAGCCAGGCTACGTCATCAGCCATGCGCTTCATATTTTTCTCCATAAGGGAGAACATCGCAGGGTAGAAGGATGTTTTTTCCTTATCGCTAAGCTTGCTTTCAGCGGCTTCGCACAGGTCCCCGAAGTGGTGAAGACAGAAGCCTTTGCTGTTTTCTATTTTTTCCCGAAAGGCGTTGTCCTTTCCATATAGAATGAAGAAGGTGTCCATATATCTGTCATAGGTTTCGCTGAACTGTTTGCAGATATAGCAGGAATTCTCCTTTTCTTCCGTCCAGATGCCGATAGGATTCTGGCGACCCTCACCTTTTTTGTGCCCCTTTAAAAAGAAGGACTTTTTAGGAGAGAAGGTCTTGAACTGTTCTGCCATTTCCTGATTCATGCGAACATAGTGGGTCTTTAGAATCCAGCCGTTCCCGAGAGTATTTCCATAGTCAAACATTTTCTTGAAATGATTCCTGCAAAACCCCGCCGTATCCGTCATGCCGCGCACATCGCTTTCCATATAGGAGGAGCCGGAGCCCAGCACGAAATCTAATAAATCCTGCTCCACATTTCGCTCTATAAGGCAAAAGGGGCACTCGTCGTTTGCGTTTACCGCATCGTTTAAGGGAATCGTATATAATTTTTCTTTCATAAGTCAAAGCCTCCAGTCATTTTTCAAGTGTAAGATGTCAATCTATATTTCTATAATAAAGGGAATTGTATATAAATTATGTTTTGATTATGCATTTTTAATTATACATGAAAAATTCGTTCCTTGTCGACTATATTTGGAACGTATGGTATAATATTGCTATAGTTCAGCAATCCATGCCGCGAAGCCAAAATTGCGTTTCTATGCAATTTTGCGAGGGCTGAAAGCGCTAAAGTGCAGTTTTATCGCGTTTTATGTGTATACATGTTGGAGTTTAGCCGAAGGCTGATGTAACATAATATTTATAGGAAGATGTGTTAAAATACGAATGAAATGAGCATGTGAATAATATACGAATGGGGTTATTACCCGCAAAAGAATAAAATTCGCATGAAATAAAATGTGTAACGGAGAAGGGGTAGGTATGAGTAAATTTTTAGTGGCGGGAATTGTACAGAAAGAGACGATCATCAAGGTGGATAAGATTCCGATCGAATACAGCGGAGTGACAAATAAGCCGGGCACCATCTTTATCAGTGCCGGAGGAGATGCTTATAATGAATCTTTGGCGTTAAAGTGGCTGGGGAATTCGGTTGATTTTATGTCCATGGTAGGCGCCGATGAGAGCATGGAGCTGGTCAATCCCAAGGGAAGCGAAGTGACATTGGTGACCGATTACATACTTCCCAGGCTTCAGAATACTCCTACTGCTGCTGTGTTTTATGATGAAGAGAGAAAGCAGCAGATTTTTGAGGATATTAAGGATTTGCGTGAGACCGCTTACGACATACATTTATTTGAGGAGCGGGCGGCGAGGGCGGAGATGCTCGTGTTGTCCAATGCCAATTTCTGCCGTCCTCTTATTGGGATCGGCAAGGAACTGCGCAAACCTATCGCAGTAAATATCAGGGAATATCAGGAAAGCAAGGTCTGCTATAACGAGGACTATTTGAAGGCTGCCGACATTCTGTATGTCAGCGATGATCATTTGATCGAAGAACCATATGAATTCGTGAAGTCTCTGGCGGCAAAATATCGGCCGGAAATCATTATCTTAGGTCAGGGAGCGGATGGCCTCATATTATATGATAAGAACAAAAACATCATCGCTCATTACAATACCGTGAGGACCCATGGGCTGGTGAATACGGTTGGCGCCGGCAATGCACTGTTTTCCTGCTTCCTTCATTTTTATAATAAGACCCAGGATTCGGTGTTCGCAGTGAAGAATGCGCTCCTTTTCGCTTCCTATAAAATAGGCTTTATGGGAACCTCTAATGGATTCCTGACAGAGGAGCAAATTGTACAATGGCGTAATTTGATCTGGAGAGACGGAAGATAGAAATAAGTCAGAGGTGAGGAAATAGGTAAATGAAAGCTGTGGATATGCATTGCGATACGATTTCCGAATTATATAAAAAAGCAAAAGAGGGTCAGGACGAAAGCCTGCGCAGGAGCAACTGCCACATCGATTTAGGGAAGCTTAAAAAAGGCGATGCCCTTGTGCAGAATTTCGCTGTCTTTATTCATAATGGAAGGACGGAGAATCCCTTAGAAGAATTCCTGCAAATGGTGGACCTATATTATAACGAATTGGAAAAAAACAGGGACATGATTGCTCCTGTTTTTTGCTGGAAAGATATTGAGAAAAACTGTGCCGAAGGCAAGATATCGGCACTGCTCACGGTGGAAGAGGGAGCCGTCTGCAAAGGGAACCTGTCTTATCTTAGAGATATGTACAGACTCGGCGTGCGCATGATGACCTTGACATGGAATTACCCCAATGAGATAGGCTATCCAAATGTGCGGGCAGGGAATTACGAAGACCGTCAGGTACAGGGCGAAAGTGTTCCTTTTTATAAGATTGCGGATACGATCAATGGACTGACTGAGCAGGGGATGGAAATTGTTGCCGAGATGGAGCGCATCGGGATGATCATCGATGTCTCCCATCTGTCTGACAAAGGCTTTTACGACGTGCTTGAAGTTACAAAAAAGCCCTTTGTGGCCAGCCACTCCAATGCCAGAGCAGTTTGTCCCTGGGTAAGGAATCTGACGGACGATATGATACGTAAGATAGCGCTGCGCGGTGGGGTGATAGGGCTTAATTTCTGCCCCGATTTTCTGACGGAGGTATCAAAAGGGGAAAGAAATACAGGTACAATTGCTGCAATTGTGGAGCATGCGAAATATATTGCCAATGTCGGAGGTATTGAATGTCTCGGCCTTGGAAGCGACTTTGACGGAATAGAGGGGCACGGGGAACTGCCCGACTTTTCCCATCTTCCGCAGCTCTCGGAAGCCCTTTTCCGAGCAGGCTTTTCGGGAGATGAGGTAGAGAAGATTTTCCATAGAAATGTTCTGCGGCTTTATAAAGAGTTATTGTAAGAGGGAAAGCAATCGAACAACAAAATACAAATATTAACATACTTAGCAATGTGCCCATTCTCCTTGGCGATATATAATCTAAGCATAGAAAGTTACGATATATCCTCTGACTCTGCTTGGAGGTATACCGATTAGATTAGGAGGATGAGTGGATGCAGTACGGACATTTTGACAACGAGAAGCGGGAATATGTAATCGACAGAGTGGATATACCCACATCGTGGACCAATTACCTCGGCGTGCAGGATATGTGCGTGGTGGTAAATCATACGGCCGGGGGCTACATGTTCTATAAGACTCCGGAATACCATAGGGTGACGAGATTTCGCGGCAACAGCATACCCATGGACAGACCGGGTCATTACGTATACATAAGGGATAATGACAGCGAGGACTATTGGAGCATATCTTGGCAGCCGGTAGGAAAGTCGCTGGAGGAAGCGAAGTACACATGCCGCCACGGCATGTCTTATTCGACTTACGAATGCGACTACAGCAAAATCAAAGCGACCCAGACCTTGGTCGTGCCGCTTAACGATGCGGTGGAGCTTTGGGATGTGACAATTAAGAATGAAGATGATAAGCCGAGAAATTTAAGCCTATTTTCTTATTGTGAATTTTCATTCCATCATATTATGATTGACAATCAGAACTTCCAGATGAGCATGTACTGTGCAGGATCTTCTTATGGGGACGGTATTATCGAACATGACTTATTCTATGAAGAGTTCGGGTATCAGTATTTTGCCTCCAATTTCGAGCCGGACGGCTATGATTGCTTAAGAGACAAGTTCCTGGGGCTTTACCATACGGAGGACAATCCGGTGGCAGTGGAGAGGGGTAAGTGCAGCGGTTCTCACGAGCTTGGAAATAACCACTGCGGTTCTTTACAGAAGAACATCGTATTGCAGCCCGGAGAAGAAGTCAGGGTTATATTCATGCTGGGCGAGGGCAGAAGAGAGGAAGGAAAGAACGCGAAGGAGAAGTACAGCAATCTTTCCACAGTGGATAAGGTATATGAAGATTTAAGGGAATACTGGAACAATAAATTTGAGAAGCTTCAGATTAATACTCCGAATGAAGGTATGAATACGCTGATTAATACATGGACCTTATATCAGGCGGAAATTAACGTGATGTTCTCCAGGTTTGCGTCCTTTATAGAGGTGGGCGGACGAGTAGGATTGGGATACCGTGATACGGCGCAGGACGCTATGACGATTCCTCACTCCAATCCGGAGAAATGCAGACAGCGTATTGTAGAGCTGCTGCGCGGCCTCGTATCGAAGGGATATGGACTGCACTTGTTCCAGCCGGAATGGTTCGAGCCGGATCATGAAGAAAAGCCGTTCAATTCGCCGACTGTTATCCCTTCTCCTGATAAGGACAATATCGTACACGGCTTAAAGGATGCGTGCTCCGATGATGCATTGTGGCTGGTATCCTCTATCGTGGAATTCATAAAAGAAACGGGAGACAAAGCCTTTGTAGATGAAGTGATTACTTATGCGGACGGGGGGAAAGGAACCGTTTATGAGCATATGATGCGTATTCTGGATTTTTCGGCCGAGCAGGTAGGAGCTACGGGAATATGTAAGGGACTTCGTGCGGACTGGAACGACTGCCTGAATCTGGGCGGCGGTGAGAGTGCTATGGTATCATTCCTTCATTACTGGGCAATCGAGAACTTTCTGGAGCTGGCAAAATATTTAGGCAGAGAAGAAGAAATTGTAAAATATACCGAAATGTCCGAAAAGGTCAAGAAAGTATGCAATGACGAGCTGTGGGATGGAGAATGGTTTATCCGTGGCATTACCAAGAACGGCAAAAAAATCGGTACCCACTCCGATAAGGAGGGTAAGGTTCATCTGGAGTCCAATTCATGGGCGGTTCTTTCGGGAGCTGCTGATTATGAGAAGGGAATCCGTGCCATGGACAGTGTGGATGAATACCTCTATACTCCTTGGGGAATCATGTTGAATGCGCCTTCTTACACGGTACCGGACGAGGACATCGGCTTTGTAACGAGAGTATATCCGGGCGTCAAGGAAAATGGTGCGGTATTCTCCCATCCCAATCCTTGGGCTTGGGCAGCAGAATGCAAGCTGGGACGAGGCGACCGTGCCATGAGATTCTACAATGCGTTATGTCCTTATTACCAGAACGATAAGATCGATATAAGAGAGGCAGAGCCATATTCTTACTGCCAGTTCATCATGGGACGGGATCATACCGCCCACGGACGTGCGAGACATCCGTTTATGACAGGAACGGGCGGCTGGGCTTATTTCTCAGCAACCAGATATATGCTGGGCATGCGTCCGCAGTTCGAACACTTAGAAATCGACCCTTGTGTCCCTGCTGACTGGAAAGAATTCTCCATGCAAAGGCAGTGGAGGGGCGTGGATTATCATATTGAAGTGGTGAACCCTGACGGCGTCATGAAAGGGGTAAAGGAGCTTTACCTGGACGGTGAGTTGGTACAGCGCATTCCGCTTATGGATAAAGGAACGGCCCATCAGGTAAAAGTGGTGATGGGGTGACAAAAGAAGGGAGAGGACGAAATGATTAAGTTCGGAACGGGCGGCTGGAGGGCTGTCATTGGAGATGAATTTACGAAAGCGAATATTCAGCTTCTGGCGAAAGCGCTTAGCGATAAGATGAAGGCAGAAAATATGGCAGAGGAAGGAATTGTCATCGGATATGACAGAAGATTCCTGGCAAAGGAGGCAATGCAGTGGGCCGGCCGCGTATTTGCAGCGGAGGGTATTACCGCTTATCTAATCAATAAGTCTTCGCCGACGCCGCTTATCATGTTTTATGTGATGAAGCATGAGTTTCCTTATGGAATGATGATTACTGCCAGTCATAATCCGGCTATTTATAACGGAATAAAGGTATTTACAGCGGGAGGCAGGGATGCCAATGAGGAACAGACCAAGGAAATAGAAGAATATATTGACAGGCTTTCACCGGAAGATGTGAAAGAAATGGAATATGACGAGGCTGTGGAAGCAGGTTTGATTCGGGAAATTTATCCGCTGAATGAATATTTGGATGACATCATCGCGGCGGTGAATATGGAGGCAATCAGAGGCTGTGGACTGAAGGTAGTGCTGGATCCCTTATACGGCGTAAGCGAGACCTCTCTTTCTACCATACTCCTTACTGCAAGGTGTGAGGTTATTACGATACACGACAGACACGATACACTGTTTGGCGGAAAGCTCCCCTCACCTTCGGTTGCGACACTGCGTCCTTTGCAGAATGCGGTTATTGATAACAGGGCGGACATCGGAATCGCTACGGACGGCGATGCCGACCGCATCGGTGTTATCGACGATACGGGACGTTTCCTTCACCCCAACGATATTTTGGTGCTGCTCTATTACTATCTTGTAAGATACAAGGGCTGGGAGGGACCGGTTGTAAGAAACATTGCGACTACTCATATGTTAGATAAAGTGGCGGAGAAATTCGGGCAGAAGTGCTACGAGGTTCCCGTAGGATTCAAGCATATTTCTTCTAAGATGTACGCCACAGGTGCCATCATCGGCGGAGAATCTTCCGGCGGTCTGACGGTGCGAGGCCACATCAACGGTAAGGATGGTATTTATGCGGCAGCGCTTTTAGCGGAGATGATCGCGGTCACAGGGAAGAAACTGTCCGACATTTATAAAGAGATTGAAGAGGAATGCGGCAGTATTTTCATGGAAGAGCGGGATTATAAATTCACGCAGGAGAAGAAAGAACAGATGCACAAGCTTCTAATGGAGGATAAACAGCTTCCCAAGCTGCCATTCGAGGTGGAAAAGGTGTCTTATTTGGATGGAAGCAAAGTGTATTTTAAGAACGGAGGCTGGGTAGTGGGAAGGTTCTCAGGAACAGAACCGCTGATCAGAGTGTTCTGCGAAATGCCGAATTTAGAGGATGCCAAGAAGGTATGTGAGATTTATGAGGAGTTCCTCGGACTGAAATAATAAGGCTTTGTTCAGAAATTAAGAAAGGATTGCTCGAAAGGGCAGTCTTTTCTTGCATAATAGGAAAATGTTTTTGTTGCAGAAACAATATGTGCAGCTACGCGCGCCAGGCAAAAGTGGTGCTGCCGAAACACACTTTTCTTGATTTATGAAAAGTGGCGTGTTACTGTAAAGGGGCAGACATAATTGATTATAGACGGTGAAAATATGGCACATAGCATGCATGAGGTATTCTATGTTGTTGTGAAAGCGAAATAACAATATTTGCGTGCAGGATAGGATAATTTTGCGTACCGGATAGTTTCTGCGGGCAGTGGGTAATTAAGAGAAGGAATGGGGAATGCGGGATGGGCATTTTATCGGGTAAGAATATAGATGAGAATATAGATGGGAATATAAATAATAAAGCGGAGAGAAAAGCGGAGAAGAAAGCGCGGCGGGAACAGAAGAGGACACCGCTTAAGTGGAGCATGATACTGGTCCTTATTTTGTGCTGGATACTGCCGCTTTCTATCATAGCGTATGCGATGCTGTATGTGACGACGAGCAAGATCAACAAGCAGATAGAGCGGACCATCGTCACCTCTGCGGACAATGCGATAAAGATAAGCGAAATGCAGATGAACGCGGCGATCACCGCTTCGAAGAACGCCTCCTATCTGCCTACGATAAAGGAAAGCTGGCGTCAGTATAAAAAGGATGAGAATAAGACGGCTCTTTACGGAGAGGTAATACGATTTTTGGAGCAGCATTACCGATATGATGAGCACTTTTTATTCACCACCCTAATGTTTACGGAACAGCCTTACGAGCCTTATTTTACATCATTTTCGGGAAGTGCCAACAACGTCGCCTACCGGACGAATCTATATTTTATGGAAAAGGTGCATCCGTTAATCATGGACATATATCCTGATTTGGATACAGATGTGAAGCTGATCAACGTGGAAGGGCATATTTATTTAATCCGCAATATGATGGACTCAGCCTACCATCCTTTCGCGGTAATTGTCATGGAGCTGGACAGGGACAATATTTTTGGAAGTTTGGAAAGCGCATGGGGCTATACAGGAAGTCAGGTCTATGTGGACGGAGAACTGTTATTGGAAGATGAGAACAGCAAAATAGAAGCAGATATGGAAAATTTTCAGACAAACAGCAGAATGTCGCGGTTGATTCAGGAGGATGGGGAATATAATGTCTATACGGTAAGGAAGCCGGACATACATTATATGGAGTATGTCATATCGCTGAATAAGCAGCTCATCATCGATGAGACGGCGGCAATCAAATATGTCTGCGCTTTTTTTGTCATCTTCATGATTCCGCTGACGATCATCGTATTCATCTTCTTTCATAGGAAAGTGACGAGGCCCATAGAGGGCTTGATTAAGGCCTCCCATATCATAGAAGAGGGAGAATTCGGCTATCAGATAGAACGGGCTGGGAACAGTCAGGAATTCAAGTACCTGACGGAAGCGTTCAACAGCATGTCAGAGAAGTTAAAGCATCAGTTTGAAACTATATATTCGGAGGAGCTTGCACTTAAGGATGCCAGAATTATGGCGCTTCAATCCCAGATCAATCCTCATTTTCTCAATAACACGCTGGAGATCATAAATTGGGAGGCAAGAATCAATGAGGACTATAAGGTGAGCCAGATGATAGAGAACCTGTCCATTATGCTGGAGGCTACTATGGACAGAAGACACAGACGATTTGTCACTCTGGTGGAAGAGCTGTCCTATGTGGATGCCTATTTATTCATTATTTCTAAACGTCTGGGGGAGCGCATGCATGTGGAGAAGAATACGGACGATACGCTGTTCAACGTGAGAGTTCCCAGACTGATCATACAGCCTATCATCGAGAATGCGGTGGAGCATGGAATCATTGGGCAGCCAAGAGCGAAAGTAACCTTAAATGTCTTTGCGGATGAGGATAAGCTGGTAATAGAGGTGCGCAATACCGGCACGATGTCGAAGAAAGATGAAGAGAAGATAGAGCAGCTTTTAGGAGATGAGCAGGAAGTGGGTGAACTTAGCTCCACGAGTCTCGGAATAAAGAACGTGAATAGGAGAATCAGGATTATATATGGAGAGGAGTGCGGACTCACTGTAAAAAATGCCGAAAATTATGAGACAGTGAGCAGAATTACTGTCAAATTGGATATGACAACAATAAAAGACAATAAATAGCAATTCTGGCAATTTTACTATTTCTTAAGTTTTAATAGAATAAATAGTATAGGAAAGCTGAAATTTGCTATGAACAATTCAAGGAAGATCATCGCATATCCATATATATGGGAGGTTTCAGATATGAAAAAGGTATTAGCAGCGCTAATAGTGGGGGCAGGAATTTTTGTAATGGCAGGTTGCAGCGCGGATTCGGCGAAGAAGGCGCAAGTGTCTGCCGGAGAGCTTCCGGTTACCCTCAATGTAGTTACTACGTTCGCAGGTGAGGACACCAATGCCGGGAACTATCAGGAAGCGATTGCCAAATGGCAGGAGGAAACCGGAAACGCTATCAACGACGCTTCCGGAACTGTAACAGAGACCTTGAAAGCGAGAATAATATCGGATTTTGAAATGGGTTCTGAGCCGGATGTGCTGTTTTATTTTAACGGTATGGATGCCAACCCCTTCGTCGAAGGAGGAAAGGTTATTTCTATCGATGAAATCCGCGCGGCATATCCCGATTACGCGTCCAATATGAAGGACGGTATGATGGGTGCGTCGCCGGTAGACGGCAGGAATTATTCCGTACCCATGAACGGCTATTGGGAAGGCTTATTTGTTAATAAAGAGGTATGTCGGGCAGCGGGGGTAAAGATACCTACCTCTGATACCACATGGGAGGAATTCATGACGATATGCCAAGCGATTAAGGATGCAGGGTATACTCCGATTGCGGCATCCTTTGCAGAGGTTCCCCATTACTGGTTTGAATTCTGCATTTATAATTATTTGGACACTGCATCCCACAACATCCTTCCGAAGGCTATTGATGATGAGCAAGGGACGGCGTGGGTTAACGGTATTATGGACATGAAGAATCTATATGACAGAGGATTTTTGCCCGCTAACACATTGTCTGCCACCGACGGGGAAACATTCCAGCTATTTGTGGACGGAAAGGCAGCATTTTTAATTGACGGCTCATGGAAGGTGGGCGGTATTGAGGAAGCGACGGAGGATATCGATAATTTTACGGTTACATATGTACCCGCTAAGGATAAGCGCAAGTCTACGGATATTGTCGGAGGATTGTCCTCCGGTTGGTATATTACGAAGAAGGCATGGAACGACCCGGAGAAACAGAAGGCATGTGTGGATTTCATTACCTACATGACCAGCGATGAGATGGTAACCAAGTTCGCTTCAGTGGCGACCACAGCTTTAAAGGAAGGTACGCAGGTGGATAAGAGCAAGCTGTCTTCGCTTGCGGTGGCCGGATTGGAAATGGTGGAAGGGGCTACCGGTATGGCTTCTGCGCTTCAGGACCAGCTTACACAGGAGCAGCGGGTGCCGGTATTCAATTCCATGGCGGATATTCTGACGGGTAAAGAGGAGGTGAAGGATGCTGTGGTGCAGCTCATCGATTTGGTGGAAGAAGCGCAGATGCAGGAGTAGCCTTTTACGATTTTTTGCTTTTAAGATGCTTTTCTTGTCGAGCTTTTTGTGATAGAATCCATATATGATTATGGAGGTATCACGCATGTATAAAGTAGTGATTATTGATGATGAACCGATTATAGTAAGGGGCCTTAAGAAAGCGGTGAAGTGGGAGAACCTCGACTGTCTGGTGGTGGGAACCGCGGGGGATGGAGTGGAAGGCTTGGAGGTAATCCGAAGAGAAAAGCCGGACATACTAATATCCGATATTTCTATGCCTAAAATGGACGGGCTTAGCATGATAGCTGCTTTGAAATCGGAATTTCCCGACATGGAGGTTACGATTCTCACAGGCTTTCGCGATTTCGACTATGCGCAGGAGGCAATCCGGCTGGGAGTATGCCGTTTTTTGTTAAAACCATCGAAGATGGAAGAACTGGATGAAGCACTTTTTGCCATGCTGGCAAATCTGAAGAATAATCCTTCTGTAGTAAAGCGTTTATTGGAAGGCCGGGACGAGGCAGCAGAGGAAAATGAAGAGGTGCTCGATAGTGCGGCAAGCAGCTTTATTGTCAAAAATGCCCTCGCGTACATAGAGAAGAATTATAAAGAGAGGCTTAAGCTGGCGGACGTTGCGGACAACGTGTATGTAAGCCAGTGGCATTTGAGCAAGCTGTTAAATAAATATACCGGACAGAATTTTTCAGAGATATTGAACAATGTCCGGATGGAGCAGGCAAAAAGGCTGCTTACCAATCCATCTTTGAGGATTGGAGATATTGCGGAAGAGGTGGGTTTTTTGGATATGGCCCATTTTTCCAGAGTGTTTAAAAAACAGGTGGGGATATCTGCAAATGAATACCGCAATACGGTATTATGCGATGGAAAGGATTCGTAAAGAGTCCTGACGTGAAAGATTTCCCCCAAGCCGTAAGATTACTATTGGGAGGAAACAAAATGCGTAAAATTTCTACATCGATTATCGTTTCTATCATCGCTTGTGTTTTAGTCGCATCCATCGCGGTGGGGGCTATCAGCACAAAGGTAGCGGTGAAGGAAATCAATAAGGAGGCCAGAGAAAAGCTGAGTGCGATGTCTCTGCAATATGCAGGAGACATCAATATGAAGTATCAGAATCTGGAAAGCCTTGCGGAGAGTATATCGTCGTATATCGTGGGTACCTATGAGCCGATAAGGCTCAGCGATAAGGCTTATAACAAAGCGTATATGAAGAAACTGGGCGGCTATCTGGCACGTATTACGCAGCTTCATCCAGAGGTCGCGAGCATGTATGCCTACACCGAACCTGAGGTACAGCTGGGAGTTACCGGAACATGGTATAGTCAGGGAAAACTGGTGGAAATGGATGCTGTTTCTGAGTACGATAATTATTTGAACCGTGCTGCAAACTGGGAATGGTATTATCAGACGAAGGAAGCGGGAGAAGCGATTTGGCTTGATCCCTATTATAAAGAAGCTTTTGACAAATCCTGTGTAAGCCGTTGCGAACCGGTTTATGTGGAGGAGAAGCTGGTAGGCATCATCGGTGTGGATGTGGATTTCAATGAGATATCTGATATGATACGCGGAATCTCCATTTATGATACCGGAAGGGCGTTTTTGCTCAATACGAAGCAGCAATTTCTTGTGGATGAAAGCTATACGATAACGGATACGCTGGAAAGCGTAGGCTATATCGGCTTGATGGAGGCTCTTAAAGAGAACAGCACCGGAGTGGTGGAGATGGATCTGGGAGGCGTAAAGTCATTGGTAAGCTTTGTAAAGCTGGATAATGGATATACGCTTGTGCTCTTGGCGTCGGTTTCAGAGGTGGAAAGCGGAATCGCCTCCATGCAAAGAAGTGCGTTCTTTGTCATATTGTTCGTGAGTTTATTCATATGTATCTTCGCCTTTATGATAGGAGGCACTATATCCAATCCTCTTAAAAAGATGGTGGTGGATTTAAAGAAGATGCAGGAGAGCGATTTTACCGGCAGCGAATATGTGAAGTATTTGAATAAGAAAAACGAAATCGGCAAGATTGCCATCGCCATAGATAAGGTACAAAAATCCATGGGGCATGTGATTGAGACGATGTCCGGTGAGGGAAAAGGAATTAGAGAGGCGTCGGGCAATCTGGGCAGCATTATTGACGATTATAACAATATGGTAACGAATATTTCTTCTGTGTCTCAGGAGCTGGCGGCGGGAATGCAAGAAACTTCAAACATGGCGGACCATCTGGGAGAGACATCGAAACGCATGGAGGAATACGTTGCTGTCATGGAAAGGCAGAACGGGGAAGGTATTGAAAATATAGCGGCGATTTATGATAGAGCAGGAAGGCTGAATAAGGAATCTCAGAGTGCAGAAAAGGAAAACGAGATTCTTATCGATACTACCAAGAAGCGTCTGGAAGAGGCAATTACGGATTCCGGTCAGGTAGAGCAGATCAACGAGCTGACGAAGGCTATTCTCAGCATCTCTGATTCCACTAATCTTCTCGCCCTCAATGCATCCATAGAAGCGGCCAGAGCGGGCCAGGCGGGAAAGGGATTTTCGGTAGTTGCGGAGGAGATCAGGAAGTTAGCAGAGAGCTCCAAGGATACCGCCGGAGAGATTCAGCGGATTACCCAAATGGTAACGGAAAGCGTGAAACATTTGTGTGACTGTGCTACGCAGGTCCTTTCCTACATGGATACCAATGTTAGAAAGACATATCAGCATCAGGTGGAAATCAGCAAGCAGTATCATGAGGATGCGGAAAATATCGACGGTATTTTGAAGCAGTTCTCTGATGTGGCGAAGAAAATAAGCGGAGAGAATGAAGTCATTATGCAGGTTATCGACAGCCTGCAGAGGGCTACCACGGATGGAGCCGTAGGTACAGAGGAAGTGGCCCATAGTGCGGAGGGAATGCTGCACGGTACGCAGGGCTTGCAGGAGGCAGGCGTTAAGCTTCAGGAAATCGTGCATGAGATGGAAGCGACTATTGCGGCGTTTCATGTGCCGCAGGAAGAAGCGTAATATTGTATGGGGGACTTTGATCTGTGGGTTCCTGATGTAAGATGAAATATAAATGAATAGCGGGGAATGAAAGTAAGAGGGTGGAGTCACCCTCTTACTTGTTTTTTAGGGTGGGGGAACGTATAATGAAGTGTAGGGGTGGGGGAATTTTATGTGTAATTTGGGAGGTTGTGAAAGGCTTTCTTCGGTGGATTGGGTTTCTGTTCTGACGTTCGCGGCTGTATTTTCTAAAGAAAACCGTGAATGTAATGAGGACGGACGGGCCGGCAGCAAAGTACATCCATGTACTATGCTGCCTAAACGCCGCATCCTTGCGGCGTTTTCCCTGGGTGCCTAGGGTTTTCTTAAGAAAATGCAAGCCGCTCACTAAAAGAACTGAAACCCAATCCACCGAAGAAAGCCTCGGCAAGGTTGTAAAAGCGTATATAAAATTAATGAGGTTAGGGAATGAAATTGTATATAAAATTGGTAAGGTTATGGACTATATAATTGTTTAAATTTATATAAAGGACGGGAGATAATAAGAGATGGGCGATTGGACGATGCTTCCTGAGGTAAATGAGGATAGAGAGGGAATTTTGGCGGGGATTGAATGTTTTGCATTGGATATGGATGGAACGGTTTATTTGGGGGAACGGTGGATCGAGGGGGCGAGGGAATTTTTAAAGAGGATTG
Organism: Kineothrix alysoides; assembly: GCF_000732725.1. Lineage (GTDB taxonomy): Bacteria > Bacillota > Clostridia > Lachnospirales > Lachnospiraceae > Kineothrix > Kineothrix alysoides. The sequence goes on from NZ_JPNB01000001.1 coordinate 149,346, forward strand.
AAGATTCGGGGAAGAGGTATGTGTTCCTGACGAATAATTCTTCCAAGAATGCACAGGTATATGTGGAGAAGCTGCGCCGTATGGGGCTTGAGGTGGGGATGGATAAAGTAGTTACATCGGGGCAGGCGACCATTTATTATTTGAAGAGGTATTTTCCGGGGAAGCGGGTGTTCTTGCTAGGGAATGATATGCTGGCTGAGGAATTTGAGAAAGAGGGAATCGTGCTTGTGGAGGAGAAGCCGGAGGTGGTAGTGACTGCTTTCGATACTACGCTCACCTACGCGAAGATGTGTAGGGTGTGTGATTTTGTGCGGGAGGGGCTTCCCTATATTGCTACTCACCCTGACTATAACTGTCCTACGGAAACGGGATTTATTCCGGATGTGGGGGCGATTCATGCGTTTATTCATGCGTCTGCGATGCGCTATCCGGATAGAATTATCGGAAAGCCGAACGCGGATATGATGGATTATTTGATAGAGCGGACCGGGGCGGACAGGGCAAAGACGGTAATGGTGGGGGACAGGCTTTATACGGATATTGCGGCGGGAAGGAATAATGGCTTATGGAGCATTCTTGTTTTGAGCGGTGAAGCTTCTATGAAAGATGCGGAGGAATCGGAGGTAAAGCCTCATCTTATTTTTGATTCGGTAAGGGAGATTATGCGGTATTTGTAGCAGGAGGTTGCTATTCACAGCAGGAGAGGAGTATGACAGATGGGATTGCGTTTTTATTTCGGAGCTTCGGGTGCAGGAAAGAGCACGAGGCTGCATGAGGAAATGGTGAGGCGGGGAATGGAAGAGCCTGATACCAATTTCCTCATTATTGTACCGGACCAGTTTACCATGCAGACGCAGATGGATTTGGTAAAGGCACATCCGAGGAAAGGGATTATGAACATTGATGTTCTTAGCTTTGGAAGGCTTTCTCACAGAATTCTGGAAGAGGTGGGGGCGGACAGGCGCGCGGTGTTAGATGATACCGGGAAGAGTCTGGTCCTTAGAAAGGTAGCGGAGGATATACAAGAAGAGATGCCGGTAATCGGAAGTAATCTTCGTAAAATCGGGTATATTCATGAGGTGAAATCCGTGATCTCGGAGTTCATGCAGTACGGAATCGGAGAAAAGGAACTCGGTGAGCTTGCGGCCTACGCTGAAAAACGGGGGGCGCTTTATCATAAACTGAAGGATTTGGAACTGCTTTATAAGAAATTTCTCGAATATATACGGGATAAATATATTACTACAGAGGAAACGCTGGATTTGCTCTGTGAGCTGCTTCCAAAGTCCAGGCTGGTAAAGGGGAGCGTGATAGCCTTCGACGGCTTTACGGGCTTTACGCCGATTCAGAACAGATTGATCCAGCGGTTGATGACGCTGGCGGGGGAGGTCATCGTTACGGTGGTGATGGACGCCGGTCAGGATCCGTATAAGCCGGATGGAGAGCAGAAGCTTTTTTACTTAAGCAAGAAGACTACCGCAGACTTAAGGAAGCTTGCGGCGGAGGCAGGCGTGCCCTTTGGAACAGACGTGTTCTTGAAGGAGGAGCGGCTGCCAAGATTTCAGAACAACGAAGAAATGCAGCATCTGGAAAAGTATTTGTTCCGGTATCCTGCCAAGGTGTATGGAAAGGATAGCGAAGCGCTGCATCTTTTTGAGACCTCTTCGCCGGGAGAAGAGATGAGGCAGGTATGCATCGAGATAAAGCGGCTCATTAGAGAGAAGCATTATTGTTACCGGGATTTTGCCATCGTAACGGGAAATATGGAGACTTATGCGGGACATGCCCAGACGAAAGCAGCGAAGTTCGAAATTCCCGTATTTATCGATCAAACAAAGGGAATCTTGTTAAATCCCTTTATCGAATATATAAGAAGCGCACTTAAAATTGTTATGGAGAACTTTTCCTATCAATCTGTGTTTCATTATCTGCGCAGCGGTCTTGCCGACTTTACGAGGGAAGAGACGGACCGGATGGAAAACTATGTAATTGCCAGAGGAATCAAGGGTAAAAAAAGGTGGATGGACATTTTCACAGGAAAGGAAGAGGAAGGCGAGGAAGAAGAGCTTGCTCGACTGAACGGTATACGTGAGAGGTTTGTAGGACAGATCATCCCTCTTACCCGAAAAGCGGACACCGCCGGGGAAAAAATAAAGGCGTTGTATGGGTTTATAACGGAGAATAAGGTTCAGGAGAAGCTGGCAGCATATGAAAAAATGTTCGAGAGGAAAAATGATGCCGCCAGAGCCAAGGAGTACGGGCAAATATATCGCCTGGTCATAGATTTGCTGGATCAGATTGAAAGTCTGCTTTCGGATGAAAAAATGAATATGAAAGAGTTCGCCGATATTCTGGATGCGGGTTTTGGAGAAATAGAAGTAGGAATGATTCCTCAGAATGTGGACCGGGTTGTAGTAGGTGACATCGAGAGAACTCGTCTGAAGGAAATCAAGGTGCTCTTTTTCATAGGGGTCAATGATGGAAATATACCCAAAAATGCTGGAATGGGTGGAATTATATCCGATATCGACAGGGAATTCCTTCAGGAATCGCCCTATGCGCTGGCACCTACGCCAAGGCAGCAGATGTACATACAAAGGTTGTATCTTTATATGAATATGACCAAGCCCTCGGAGTACTTATATCTTTCCTACTGCAAGGTGAGCGGAGAGGGTAAGAGCCTGCGCCCTGCATATCTGATTGATACGCTAAGCAAGCTGTTTCCTCGCCTGAAGGCACAGAAGCCGGAGCTTAAGAATCCGGAGGAGAAACTGGAAACGAAGCGGGCGGGGCTGGACTATCTGACGTCCATGCTGAGGGAATATGCAGCAGGGAAGCTGGGAGAGGAAGACAAAAGAAGGTTCTTTACGGTTTACCGCGCTTACCTTGGGGATGAGGTATATAAAAGCCGTATTGGAGAGCTTATCGAAGCGGCATTTACCTATTATCGGGAAAAAGGTCTGGGTAGGGAAATTGCCGGAGCTTTGTACGGAAATCTCTTGGTCAGCAGTGTAAGTCGTCTGGAAACTTATGCGGCTTGTGCCTATGCCCACTTTCTGAAATATGGCCTTTCTCTGGAAGAAAGGGAGGAATACAGCTTCGAAGCGGCTGATATGGGAAATGTGTTTCATGGAGTACTGGAGCTATTTGCCGGAAAGCTGCAGGAGCAGGGCTATACATGGTTCGATTTCGGCGAGGAGGAAGCGGAGGAAATGCTGACTCAGGCCATGGATGGCTATGCGGCTGCCTATGGGAATACGATTTTATACAGCACTGCGAGGAACGAATATGCCATAGACCGAATGCGCCGCATTTTAAAACGCACGGTGCTCACGTTGCAACACCAGCTGAGAAAGGGAAGCTTTATCCCTGAAAACTTTGAGATGTCCTTCCAGATGGCAGACAATCTGGAGTCAGTGAATATCGCCCTTTCGGGGGAAGAGAGGATGAAGCTGCGGGGGCGGATTGACCGTATCGATACTTATGAGGATGAAGAGCATGTGTACGTAAAGGTAATAGACTATAAATCGGGGAACAGAAAGTTTAACCTGGCAGCGCTTTATTACGGGCTGCAGCTTCAGCTTGTGGTATATATGAACGCTGCCGTAGAATTGGAAAAGAAGAAATATCCGGATAAAGAAGTTGTTCCGGCAGCGCTATTATATTATCATGTGTCAGATCCGATGGTGAAAGCGGAGGGGGAGGTAACGCCGGAGGAAATCAATGAGAGACTTCTGAAAGAGCTTAGAATGACCGGTGTAGTCACTGGAAATGACACAGTTATCAGTTTGCTTGATGGAGAATTCTCGGATAAGTCTGATGTTGTGCCCGTAGAACGGAAAAAGGACGGAAGTTACAGCTCGAAATCGAGTGTCATAACTGGAGATGACATGGAAGAAATATCTGGTTATGTAAACTATAAGATCAAACAAATCGGTATGGATATCATGCAGGGAAATATAGAAATCAATCCTTACGAGCAAAGCGGGGGGACTTCCTGTGATTACTGTGAATATAAAAGCGTCTGCGGCTTCGACGAAGGAATAAGCGGATACGGATATAGGCGGCTTGAGAATCTGGAGGCGCAGGAGGCGATGGAGAGAATCAGAGAGGCGAATTCGAAATCCGGATATGGAGTCGAAATCCAGATATGAAGTTGAAATCCGAAGATCAATTCAGATAGGAATTCGAATAGGAGACAGAAAGATATGGGCATTACTTATACGAAGGAGCAGCAGGAGGTTATTGATACGCATGGATGCAATATATTGGTATCTGCGGCTGCCGGATCGGGAAAGACAGCGGTGCTTGTAGAGCGTATCGTGAAGATGGTCAGCGACGAAGCTAAGCCTATAGATATCGACAGGCTTTTAGTGGTGACCTTTACGAATGCGGCTGCTGCAGAAATGCGGGAGAGAATTGGAAACGCAATAGCAGCGCGGCTGGAGGAAGAGCCTTGGAACGAGCATCTGCAAAAGCAGGCGGCGCTCGTTCATAATGCGCAGATTACCACGATCGATAGCTTCTGTATGTTCGTGATAAGGAATAACTTTAACGACATCGGTCTTGACCCCGGCTTTCGGGTGGCAGATGAGGGAGAGCTGAAGCTGTTAAAAAAAGATGTAATGGCGGAGCTGTTGGAACAAAAATTTGAAGAGGGAAACGCATCCTTTCTGCACTGCGTGGAATATTTCAGTACCGGCAATCACGATAGAGCTGTCGAAGAGCATATTTTGAAGCTTTATCAGTTTGCAGAAAGTTACCCTTGGCCGGAGGAATGGCTTCTTGATAGAAAGCACGACTATGAAATAGACTCTCTGGAGGCGTTAGAAGAAAGAAATGACGGCTCATGGATTACCTTTTGCATGGAGCAGATAAGGAGCCTGACACAGGACTGTGTGAGGAAGATGGAGGAGTGTATTCTTATTTGTGAACAGCCTGACGGCCCATATATGTATGCCGAGGTCCTGGAGCGGGAGAAGCAGCGGCTTGAACGTTTGACCCTTTTGACGCGATATAGCGAAGGTTATTCTTTTTTTGGCGGAATGACGTTCGACCGGCTTCCTTCCAGGAAAGATGACAGTGTATCCGGTACAAAGCGTGAAATCGTGCAGGGAATACGAAAGGAAATCAAGGAAATATGCAAGGACCTGTGTGCCAAATATTTTCCTGCCCAGCCGGAGACTGTGCTTAAGTATATGAAGGGCAGCAGCGCGGCTGTTGCAGAGCTGGTGGATCTGACGTTGGAATATAAGGAGGCTCTGGATAAAAAGAAGCGTGAAAGTAATATCATAGATTTCTCAGATATGGAGCATCTGGCGCTCTCCATCCTGATAAAAAGGAGGAACAATGAATCTTCCTATTGTATGGAAAACGGCGATGAGCCGTCTCGATATCCGAAGGACATTGAGATTACGAAGACAGCTCTGGATTACCGTGCGTTCTTTACGGAAATATTGATTGACGAATATCAGGATAGCAATTTGGTTCAGGAATATTTGCTGGAGAGCGTTTCGGGAGAGTCAGAGGGTGCCTTTAACCGATTCATGGTAGGCGATGTGAAGCAGAGCATTTATAAGTTCCGTCTGGCGAGGCCGGAGATTTTTATGAAAAAGTATAATGATTACAAGGCCGGCTCGGATACGGAAAGAAGAATAGACCTGCATAAAAACTTCAGAAGCCGCAAGGAGATATTGGATAGCGTGAATTATATCTTCTCCCAGATTATGGGAAGGAAACTGGGCGGTGTGGAGTACGACGATAAGGCAGCGCTGTATCCTGGAGCGGTCTATCCCGCGGTGGAACAGGATGAGGAGGGAATATCCCAAAACTGCACGGAGCTTTTGCTGATAAAAAAGCAGGAGTCGGAGGAAGGAAAAATGACCGTCCGCCAAAGGGAAGCCTATGCTGTAGCAAAGCGCATTAAAGAACTGGTAGGGCACTTTCCCGTAACGGATAAGGAAAGCGGTGCGCTTCGCCCTGCGCGGTATCAGGATATCGTAATTCTGCTTCGTACCAATGCGGGTTGGGACGAGGACTTTAAGAGTGTGCTGAAGGAGGAGGGAATTCCTTCCCACGTAGCATCGAAGACGGGATATTTCGCAGCAAAGGAGATACAGACCTTGTTGCAATTGCTGCGGATATTGGATAATCCTCAGCAGGACATTCCGCTGTTCGGCGTTCTGAAATCATATTTCGGGAACTTCGATGAGGAAGAAATCGCGAAGATACGAGCGGTCTTTTCCGATAAAAAGAAAAAGCTTTACTTATGTTTAAAGGAATTCGAGGCTGATGATGCAGCCCTTGGAGAAAAGGTAAGGAACTTTCTTGAATTCTTGGAGGAATACAGAGACAAGACCGTATATATGCCGATTCATGAGCTGATGCGGGATATCGCCATAGAAACGGGTTATCTTCATTACGTAACGGCTCTGCCGGGGGGAGAGCAGCGAAAGGCTAATGTGGAAACACTGTTAGAGCGGGCATCGGCCTTCGAGCGGACCAGTTATTACGGATTGTTTCATTTCATACGATATATGGAGCAGCTTGAGAAATACGATGTGGATTATGGAGAAGCCAACATTCTGGATGAAAATGCGGACGTGGTAAGAATCATGAGTATCCATAAGAGCAAGGGGCTGGAATTTCCCATTTGCTTTGTTTCGGGTCTGGCAAAGTGGTTCAACATGATGGATACAAACGGAAAAATGATTGCCGATATGGATATGGGAATCGGTGCAGATTACGTGGATGTGGAAAACAGGCTGCAAAGCAAGACACTTCGCAAGAATGTCATAGCGGAAAAGATGCGTCTGGACAATCTGGGAGAAGAGCTGCGTGTACTCTATGTTGCGCTTACAAGGGCGAAGGAAAAATTGATAATGACCGGAGCAGTCGATAAGTTGGAAAACAAGCTGAATGCTCTCGTTCCCATGCGCCTATCGAAGGAACCACAGCTATTTTACAGCGAGCTTACCGGAGCAGGAAGCTACCTCGATTTTATTTTGCCCGCACTTGTAAGGCATTCTTCTTTTGCTTCAATTTGGAAAGAGTTCGGATATGAAGATGTCACGAACAGCTCAGACATCTCGTACGTTATCTCTAAAGCCGGGCTGTATGCCGGCGATGCTCAAATAAGGGTAAGGCTTATCGGAGATGAGGAGTTGGCTGGGGCAGAGATAAAAGAGCAGATACAGGCGGAAGGAGCCAGACGGAGATTGCACCTTTCTGACAGACAGCTTCCCGTAGATGAAAGATTGATGACGCACATGTCAGAAATTTTTGATTATACGTATGAACATGAAAATTTAAAGGATTTGTATACGAAAACTACGGTGTCGGAACTGAAGAAAGCAGGTCAGGAGGAGGAAACAGATTTTTCCTTTCATCTGTACGAGGAGGAAATAGTGATCCCTTATATTCCCAGATTCATGCAGGAGGAAGAGGTCTTGGGCGGAGCCGGAAGGGGAAGCGCTTTTCATAAGGTAATGGAGCTTATGGATTTCACAGACATAGAAGCGAGAGTGCCTGTTGGGGAGCAGATAGCTAAGATGCAAAAGCAAGGTTTGCTCAGCACGGAATATGCCGGAGTGGTCTCCGTTACAGCTATTGAGGAATTCATGAATACCGGCTTGGCGGCGCGTATGGCGGAAGCAGAAAAACATGGCTGCCTGCATAGAGAACAGCCCTTTGTACTGGGCCTTCCGGCAAATGAGCTGAACGAAAAGTTTCCTTCTGAGGAGCTGGTGCTCATTCAGGGAATTATCGACGTCTATTTCGAGGAGGATGCAGAGCTGGTGGTGGCCGATTACAAGACGGATAAGGTGAATGCGCCGGAGGAACTCGTTAAAAGATACGAAAAGCAATTGGATTATTATGCGAAAGCTTTAGAGCAGCTTACCGGAAAGAGGGTAAAGGAAAAAATAATATATTCATTTGGACTTAGGAAAGAAATTATGATATGATAAAGCGTGGACTCATAAAGAGCCCTTAAGGTAAATAGTTCAACGAGTGAGGAGGAAGGAAGCATGAAGACAAGTTTTGGTGTAAAAGAAGTGGTTGCAGTTGGTATTGGAGCAGCATTATTTGTCGCTTTGACTCAGGTACAGATTCCGCTTGGAATCCCGAATACATATTTGCAGCCGAGAGCAGCTCTTCTGGCATTTCTGGCAGCGGTGTTCGGGCCTATAGTAGGCGCGGCGGTAGGTCTTATCGGTCATGCGGTGGGAGACATGTTCTTCTACGGAAGTGCATGGTGGAGCTGGGTATTTCCCGAGGCGGTATTCGGAATTATCGTAGGTGTATTCGCGAAGAAATATGCCATCAAAGAAGGCGGATTCGGTAAGAAAGAAATTATCCATTTCAACGTGGTACAGATTATTGCCAACGCAGCGGCGTGGATTTTGGTAGCTCCCGTTTTGGATATAATTATTTACAAGGAGCCGGTGAATAAAGTGTTTTTGCAGGGTGTGGCAGCATGGCTCGGCAACGTGGTGATCATCGCGATTCTAGGTACGCTGCTGGCTGTGGGATATTCGAAGGTCGGCGCAAAATCCTCCAGCTTAACGAAAGAGGATTAAAAGAGGATTAGATGAAAGATGACACCGATTATCGAATTTAAGAATTATACGTTTAAATATCGATCACAGGTAGAACCTACTCTCCGGGATATCAATTTAAAGATTTATCCCGGGGAAAAGGTCTTGATTGTGGGACCATCCGGTTCGGGCAAATCAACGATTGTCCACTGCATAAACGGCTTGGTTCCATTTTCATTTGCCGGCGATGTCACGGGAACGCTGAGCGTCAAGGGAGAGGATCCTACGAAGCTGGGCGTGTTTGGAATGTCTAAAATTGCAGGGACCGTACTGCAAGATACCAACGGCCAGTTTGTCGGACTGACGGTAGCAGAGGATATCGCATTCGCCTTGGAGAACGATATGGTGTCTCAGGAGGAGATGTTCAAACGAGTAGAAAAGGCGGCGCAGGTGGTGGATGTGGAGACGTTACTCACTCATGCGCCGTGGGAGCTGTCGGGTGGACAGAAGCAGAGGGTTTCCATGGCGGGCGTTATGGTGGATGACGTAGAGATACTGCTGTTCGACGAACCTCTTGCTAATCTCGACCCGGCGACGGGAAAAAGGGCCATCGATTTGATCGATCGGATCAGCAAGGAAAGAAAGGCAACGATTTTAATTATCGAGCATCGGTTGGAGGATGCTCTGTACCGTGATGTGGACCGAATCGTGGTAGTAGGAGAGGGCCGCATTGTGGCGGACTTGAAGCCCGACGAGCTGCTTTCTAGGGATATTCTCATTGAGCAGGGAATCAGGGAGCCGCTTTATATCGCGGCGCTGAAACATGCAGGCTGCCGGATCACGGAGGAAAGCAAGCCCCAGCATATAGAGACCATGGTTTTAGATGCATATAAGGAGCAGGTAAAAGAGTGGTTTCGCACATCGGGGTATGAAAAGGGAAAAAGGGCGGAAGAAAGTGTGCTGACTGTTAATGACTTATATTTTTCCTATACTGAGGGAAAACAGGTATTACAGCACATTCATTTCGATATACATAAAGGGGAAATGGTAAGTATCGTGGGAAAGAACGGCGCAGGGAAATCTACGCTTGCGGGAATCATCTGCGGATTCATGAATCCTGCGAAGGGAAGCATTTTTTTGAATGGTCAGGATATGGAAGGCCTGTCGGTAAAGGAACGCGGTGAAAAAATAGGACTGGTAATGCAAAGCCCCGGTCAGATGATATCCAAGCCGATGATTTATGACGAGGTAGCCTTGGGACTTACGGTGCGGGGAGTGCCGGAGGAAGAAGTAAGGGAGAGGGTATACCGCACGTTAAAAATATGCGGGTTGTATCCGTTTCGCAATTGGCCGATATCGGCGCTTAGCTACGGGCAGAAGAAGAGAGTGACCATAGCGTCTATTCTCGTTATGAACCCGGAGGTCATCATTTTGGACGAGCCTACGGCGGGCCAGGACTACAGGCATTATACGGAAATTATGGAATTTCTCAAGGAAATTAATGAAAGCTATGGCATCACGATCATAATGATCACCCATGATATGCACTTGATGCTGGAATATACGGATCGGGCCATTGTGATCGCAGATGGGCATCTTATTGCGGACGATACCCCTGCCAATGTGCTCACGGACGAGACAATAGCGGATCGGGCCTATCTGAAAAAGACTTCTCTCTACGATCTTGCCATAAGGTGCGGCGTAGAGAATACTTCTGAATTCGCAGAACGTTTTATTCATTACGAAAGAGCCAGACGGGAGGGAAATAAATAGTTATGGCCAGAATATTGACCTATGAAGAAAAGGACACATGGATTCATAGACTTTCCGGCGTTACAAAGCTTATATTTTTCCTGCTGTGGACGCTGATAAGCATGCTGTCCTATGATACGAGGGTGCTGCTTTCAATGGTACTCGGAAGTCTGATTATTTATAAGATGTCCAAGATTAAGTGGAGACAGGTGGGAACAGTCTTTATGTTCATCTTGTTTTTTCTCGTCTTTAATTTAATTGCCATTTTTGTGTTTTCGCCTTATGAGGGAGTGAACATTTATGGCAGCAGGACGGATATCATGCATTTATTCGGAGGATATTTTCTGACGAAGGAGCAGCTTTTTTATGAATTTAATGTCATGATAAAATATGTTACGATCGTGCCTGCGGTATTTATGTTTATCATAACTACTAATCCCAGCGAATTTGCCGCTTCCTTAAACCGTATTGGAGTCAGCTATAACGTGGGTTATGCGGTAGCTATTACCCTCCGGTACATACCCGATGTTCAGGACGATTTTACGAAGATAAAGCATGCGCAGGAGGCGAGAGGCATCGAGATGTCAGGAAAAGCCTCTTTGTTCGGCAGGATAAAGAATATTGCCTCCATCATATTTCCTCTTATTTTCACAAGTATGGAGCGCATCGATGTGGTGAGCAACGCCATGGAGCTGCGCGGCTTCGGAAAGCATAAGAAGAGAACGTGGTATGCGGGGAAAAAGTTAAAAAGGGCGGACTATATCGTAATCGGAGTTATTGTGGTCATTACGGTAGCGGCGCTTATCATTACTTTTCACGATGGGAATCGTTTTTATAACCCCTTCATGAAATAGAAAGGTTAATTAGAAAATTGTATTTTGGAACAGGAGATGAAGTGTTGGAAAATGTAGGAATTATATTGGAAGGAGGAGCCATGCGCAGCATGTTCTGTGCGGGTGTGCTGGATTTTTTTCTGGACAATGACATACAGATTCCCAATGTGATGGCGGTATCGGCGGGTGCATACGCCGGTATGAATTACGTATCGGAACAGAGAGGGCGTGTAATGGAAGCTATTATCGAGCCGATGGAGAACGAGAAATATCTGGGATTTTCTACTTTTTTAAAAAAAGGTACCTTTTTTGATATGGATTTATTGTTTGATGAAATTCCGAAAAGGAGAGCTCCCTTCGATTTCGAAGCATTTACAGCTTCCGCAAAGCGATTTATTACCAGCACGGTAAACTGCGTGACCGGGGAATCCGTTTATCATGATAAATTCAGCGATGAGGATGATTTTCTGAAAATATGCAGGGCGGCTAATTCGCTGCCGTTTATCGGGAAAGTGACCAATATCAACGGGATTCCCATGCTGGACGGCGGTATGGCGGATGCGATTCCGATTGGTAAGGCGTTAGAAGAGGGCTGGAAGAAGGTGATCGTAGTCGTTACGAGGAATACGAAATACCGCAAAAAGCAGAGATATTTCTATCTTGCTATGATCAGGCTCTTATATCATAAATATCCCAAGTTCATTCATCTGGTAGCCGGGCGGGCAGCCAGATACAACCAATCCCTCGACATGCTGGAGCATATGGAGAAAGATGGGCGGGCTTTCGTGTTGCGCCCTTCAGATGACATGTACTTGATTAACAACGAGACAGATGCGGCGAGACTTAAAGAGTATTATCGGCATGGGTATGAAGTGGCAGAGGAAAAAAACGCGGAATTGAAGGCTTTTTTAGCTGAAGAAAACGAAGGGCCGGAAAAGCAGGCTGAGTGAAACGACATTGAATACGAAGGCTGAGCGGAAAGAATCTTGAAGGCAGGCGGAATGAAGCTGAGTCTTGTTACTATGAAGCCGATAGGCTGAATGGTGACAGATTTTGATAAGGACTCTGAAGGTGTCCGGAGGAAGAGTCGGAGAGTATCCTGATGAAGAGTGGGAAAGTGTCCTGACCAAGATTGAGAGAATGTCTTGACAAAGATAATGGTATGTCGTATATTGTATACAAATTAAATAAATCGCTAGGGGAGCAATAGCTGAGACTGAATTGGCCTGTAAGACGGATTCTAACCCTCATAACCTGAACCGGGTAATACCGGCGTAGGAAAGCACTTTTTTTGTAAATACGAGTGTTATTTTTTTGTATTTGCGAAAGAAAAATTTGAGCCCCTCCATGTGATTTAAAAATTACAAGGGAGGATTTTTTATGTCATTTTTTGCAAAAGAAGTAGTAGATCAAGAGTGGGGAAATTATTTCGAACTCACAGGAGCAGGCTATGCAGTGTTGGTAGCTGCTATGCTGGCGATTTTGCTGGCGGCAAGCTTTATTTCAGGTAAGAGCGGGAACAAGAGGTTCAGCACGAGGCAGTTGGTTTTTTCTGCTATGGCTATGGCACTGGCTATGGTAACGTCGATGCTTAAAGTGGTAGATATGCCTATGGGAGGTTCGGTTACTTTTTTCAGTATGCTGTTTATCTGCCTGATCGGCTATTGGTTCGGCCTTAGGGGCGGGCTGATGGCGGCTATCGCATATGGCGTTTTGCAGCTTATTGTAGATCCGTATATTATTAGTATTCCTCAGATGCTTACTGATTATATTTTTGCTTTTGGGGCGTTGGGGCTTTCGGGAGTATTTTCCAATGCGAAGCATGGATTGATAAAGGGGTATTTGCTGGGGGTATTGGGACGGTATTTCTTTGCTTTTTTGTCGGGGATGATATTCTTTGGAAGTTATGCTTCGGCGTATAATATGGCAGCACCGGTTTATTCATTGGTGTATAATGGGGCTTATATTGGATTGGAGACGTTGTTTACATTGGTGCTTATTGCTATTCCGCCGGTTAGTAAGGGGTTGGCTAGGGTGAAGGTGATGGCAGTTGGGGAAGTGTAAGGAAGAGGTAGGGATGTGAGAATTTTATGTGCAATTTTCGGGGGTTATGAAAGCCTTTCTGCGGTGGATTTAGCTTCTGTTCCGGCGCGCGCGGCAAGGATTTTCTAAATGAAACCGGGAATGTATTGGAAACGAACGGGCCGGCGGCAAGGTGCATCCTTGCACCGTTCCGCCTAAACGCCGCATCCGTGCGGCGTTTTCCCTGGGTGCTGGAGGGTTTCATTAATAAAATTCATGCCGCGTGCTAACGGAACGGAAGCTAAACCACCGCAGAAAGGCTTTGGTAAGGTTGCGAAATTGCACATAAAATTAGCCGAGGTTATGGTAGGGAGTAATGAAATGAAGGTTAAAACTGTATCCGGAAGGATAAGTAGTTAAGTGGTTGCTTTATGACTTTCCTTTTTATATAGAAGATTTATTCCGAAGAATATTAGAATAATGCCAACTGTTACGTTCAGGATTTGTATGATGATCTGCGGTAAAAAGCCGCTTAATATACTTCCCAGAAATGCAATAGACGTTAGGAAGACTATTGTGGACAGAACACAGCCGGTTGCGAACAAAGAAAGCTGTTTTTTGGTCCATTCATTTTCTAGCATTTGTGTTGAGAACATGCCGCTCCAAAAAATAATGGTCAAAGGATTTGATGCTGTCAACAATAATCCTTGTATTAATAAATTTTTACTTGATGGGTTGGAGAACAAGGCAATGTGGGGCAGAAAAGAAAAGTTAAAAATACCTGATATGGTATTTACACCAAACAAGATCAAAACAAAACAGCCTAATAGCTTTATCATTTTTTTAATTCTTGCTTTGTTAATAATAGCAGCAACGCCGACACAGGATAGTGTGATGTACAGGGCGTCAATAAGGGCAATTGCAAAAACAAGATACAAACTGTAAATAAATCCGTATGTGGCGGAGGTGTTAAAAACCATGAAGCACATGGGGCCAACTGCGAATTGTAATAACATGCCAAACCGAAAGCCTTTTAGAATCATAACACTGCCTTTCTATGAATTAAGTTCTTCTTTTAGAGTGGTTAAGGTAATAATTGTGTTTGAATCAGAAACGCCTTTGATTGTTTTTAATGTATTAGATAGAAAGTATTCCAGAGCCTGGGTATCTTCCATAACTACTTTCAGCAGATAATCGTACATACCGGCAATATGATGACATTCCAGAACACAATTATGCTGCACAATGGCATTTCGAAAGCTATTAATGTTTTCTGTTTTATCTATGTTAACAAAGATGAATGCCAATAACCGCTGTTCTATTTTTCTACGGTTTATTTTAATCGTATATTGTTGAATTATTTCTGCACGTTCTAATTTTCTGATTCGTTCCGTAACGGCAGGAATGGATAAATTTACTGTTTTGCTGATTTCGGAAGCAGAAGCTCTTCCATTTTCTTTCAGTACATTGATAATGGCATAATCAATCGTATCCATCGCTATCACTCCTTTAAAGTAATCTTATCAAAAACCTTTTTATAAGTAAATGATATCTGTAAATGCAATAAAATATTAAGTTATTAAGCTGTTATGTTAAATATAGAAAGTGATATATCGTTATTTTATATCAAAAAATACAAATTGGAAGGTCACATATGTTTCTTCTATGCAACATTATCCATGATTTAATTATGATTTAATTTTATCTGTCCTTATGGGATATCCGGTATAATATTGATAACTTTATATCTTATTTATACATTTATGTGGCGTCGCTTGTCCGGTAGTTTCATAATTATAAACGCTCCAACCGGAGCGGTGGGCTCTCAAAAGCCGATAGGTGAGACATTCTGCGTTTGCTGCAAACTTAACTACGAGGGAAGTTATTACACGGGAGATAACACCGAGTGGTGTTTATATGGAAGCCGGAAAGAATCTATCCTGGCTCGCAACACTTGTATAGCAGAAGAGAAACACGGACGGCGGAAAAATGCAGCGCTGTGGGCCGGTCATAGACTGTGAGGAGTATATACTTGTATGCCAATATTTGCAGGATGCTGTTTCGGCGTTAGTAGATCGGGCATATGATATATGAATTTACATATATCTGATTGGAAAGGGACTTGCTGATGATGGTGCATATGTAACTGAAGGTATGGACTACATTTTGTGTATTAGGCTTCCACTATGAAGAAATCCGATGCCTTGCATCACAGAAAAGTATTGTTATTTTGAGTATTGGACTGATTATCGGAATTCGGATTGGGATACCAGGAGGTATCTAGCTGTGTGCCGCTGAAAATGCGTTTCGTGCCGTTGGATTTTTGCATGTACATATTTTCATCGGGATAGTAGCAGGTGTCTTCCGTTTCATTCGTTCCGGCATCTAAGATGGCGAGAGTTTCTTCGCCGGAGTTATAGAAAGTATGGGCAATGTCCTTTCCTGCCGGCTTTGCAATGAAATCGCCTTGCTTTATGAGATGCTCTGTACCGTTTAAGCGAAGGGTTCCCGTTCCTGAGAGAATCAGGAAGAATTCCTCCTGCTGGGAGTGGCTGTGGTATCTTGTGCTGTATGCTCCTGGAGGAACGTAGTCGATATTTACATAAATTTTCTGACTTCCTGCGGCTTCTCCCAAGGACTTTGAAATTAGTCCGGCGGAATCTTCCCATAGGCATTCTTCGGGTAAGTTATCTATATTATTAATGTCCATTTTAAAGCCTCCCCTATATTTGACTTTTATTTAGTTGGCGTTGTTACATGTTACAGTGCTCTATAGTTCTCTGCAACTAATTCCATAGCCGCCGGGGCCGCATTGGCCGATTCCAAATCCGTATCTGATTTCGTGGTCTTTCCCATCAATTTGTGCAATGGCGTTTCCATTTTTTGTTCCATCTTTAAATTCATATGGAAGTCCGTTCTTTTCACAATAATCTGTAATGAGAGCCTCAGCCTCACTGGCAGTCGGGCATTTTAAATTATTATCATAAGGTATAGCATAGGATTTCTTGAATATAATTTTACCTTTCTTCCGCAGACATCCATTCTTTTTTCATCATACAATAAAATCTGTCAACTAACAACATTGGATTTTCGATGTATAGATGTGCGGCAAGTTCCGATTCATCTATTGTCCGTTGTGTTAACGATTGGCAAATCCAATTAAAATGCTTGTCACTATTTAGATCAATGTTAGTTTTGTTTATATTGATGCGGCTACATTTATACCGAACCCAATTACCCAAAACACGATAAAAAAGGCATATAAAGATTAAAATACGCACATAAAAAATTGTCTTATCATTTTGTTGGTTTTTACTATTGAAATAATCGAACACATGTTCTATATTATGGTTAACACATGTGAGAGAATTATCAACCGACAAATTTTAAAACGAAAGGAAAGTATTATGCAAAAAGGATTTCAGAAAGTGTACATTCATAGTTGTGGCGATGGCGTTATTGCAACGCCGGTTATTGGAGAAAATGGAAATTGGTATGTTGGAAATGACGATACCGGCGTAAAAGCAGAAGGATTTGATGGAAAAGACGGCGAGGTGGGTCCGGTTGGCCCTCAGGGGCCGAAAGGTGAACAGGGTGATGTTGGGCCGGAAGGACCTCAGGGTCTAAAAGGTGATACCGGAGCAGAAGGCCCTCAGGGACCAAAGGGTGAAATGGGTGAACAGGGAGAAGTAGGACCGCAGGGACCGATGGGTGAGACGCCCGAGTTGGCCGCAAACTTAACTACGACGGTTGCAGGCAAAGCTTTAGACGCAACAATGGGGAAAGTGCTTGACGATAAAATTAAAGGTTTAGACACTGAATTTGGAGGATTTAAAACGTCTTTTCAGAATGGCTGTAACACAATTGCTGGGAAAGTGACAGAATTGGGATGTGTTACAGCCGGTAATGCAGGTCCCAATGTTATCGCGCAAAATATTGAGATAGTGGCAAATAAAAAGTATAATGACGGCGTTGCGGCTACAAAAGTCGGAACGGCAACGGCAGGGCATGTATTAAGTGGATATACCTTTACAAATAGTAGTGGCGTAGGATTATCCGGAACAATGGCGAACAGGGGAGCGGTAAACGCGTCGCTGAATGCAGGACAATCTTATACTATTCCGATTGGATATCATAATGGATCCGGTAGTATCTTGGCTAATTCGTTGGCAAGCCAGACGTCTGCTACGGCAACAGCAGATAATTTAAGTGCTGGCAAGACTGCATGGGTAGATGGAGTTAGGCTTGCTGGAACAGGTGCCGATAGTACAGCACAATATAATGCAGGTTATAATGCAGGAAAATTAAGTATGACAAAAACTAAGCTGACACTCAACGGATTAGTCAGCATTTTCCAAACTGATAATCCTGATTATTTCGGAGGTAATGCTCCTGGAACAAAGGGCGCATTTATTGCGGATTTGAGTGTAATACCCAATTACCGTAATTACACTCTCGCAGGTTTTATTATTGTACCTACAGTTTTTCAAGAGAACGGTGGATTTATAGAGCTAGGTTATAATTACATACCTTCTACAGGTAAGCTTTATGTGTATAGTGTAAGCGGATCCCGTATTGCAAGAAGTAGTGAAAATAAAATAGATATATATTATTGATATTATTAGTTTCTAGGTATTCAGTAAAAAGGAGAAAAAGAGCCGATAGAGAGAAATCTTTACCGGCTCCAGCATTTTAAGAAAGGAGGAAAAACAATGGAAAAAATAAACACATTAAAAGGATTTCTTGTCTTAGTAATCGGGGGTTTAGGAGGCATGATTACCAACCTGTTTGGCGGATGGACCGATGACCTTACCACACTGCTCATTTTCATGGGCGTAGACTTTGCCATGGGACTTTTGATAGCAGCCGTATGGAATAATAGTGAGAAATCAGAAACTGGCGCCTTAAGCAGTGTCTCTGCATGGAAGGGACTGTGCAGAAAAGGAGTATCGCTCCTTGTAGTGCTGGTAGCACACCGTTTGGATGTGACGCTGGGAGTAAACTACATAAAGACTGCCGTCATTATCGCATTTATCGCTAATGAAGCAATCTCTATCGTGGAGAATTTGGGAGTCATGGGAGTTCCGCTGCCAACTGCCGTAATAAAGGCCATTGACATACTGAAAAACAGGGTGGAAGGTGATAAATCATGACAATAGGAATAAACTGCGGCCATACGATAGGCGGTGCTGGATATGGAGCAGTAGGTCTTATCAAAGAATCAAATCATACGAGGCTTGTCGGGTATGCCCTCATGGAAAAGCTAAAAGCTGCAGGTGTTAAGGTGGTGGACTGTACCATAGATGAAGCCAATACGCAGGCAGAATACCTTGCGGCGGCGGTGGCGCTGGGGAATAGGGAGGATTTGGACTGGTTTATCAGCCTCCACTTTAATGCTTCGGCAGCTCACACCGGACAAGGAGTGGAAGTCTATACCTACGAGGGCAGACAGTATCAGGATGCTCTTGACGTATGCAGTAATATTGCCGCCTACGGATTTAAGAATCGGGGCGTAAAAGCCGGCACGGGTCTGTACGTAATAAAGAATACCAAAGCAAAGGCCATGCTTATAGAAGTATGTTTTTGTGATAACCAGGCAGATGTCGACCTTTATAATCGCATAGGTGGCGCTGATACCATCGCGCAGGCTATTTTTAACGGCATTTACGATTATGTGGTAAAGCCGGAGGATATGTCGGCAGAAAAACATGACATTCCCTTGGAAGATTTTATGGAGTTTGTAGGGGAAGTTGCAAGGCAGGATTGGCTGGATCGTAAAATCATGCTCCCTTCGGTCGTGGTAGCGCAGGCGATTAAAGAATCCGCAAGAGGCACTTCGGAGTTGGCGCAGAAGGCGAATGCTTTGTTCGGAATCAAAAAGAACGGATGGACCGGCAAAACTTATAGGAAAGCTGCCACAGAGCAGCGGTCTGACGGAAGTTATTACACGGTAGACAACACCGAGTGGCGATCGTATGGAAGCTGGAAAGAATCCATCCTCGACCACAACACTTATATAGCAGAAAGAAGTACGGACGGCGGAAAAACGCTGCGCTACGGGCCGGTCATAGGCCGTGAGGAGTATGTACTTGCATGCCAGTATCTGCAGGATTTAGGCTATGCGACATCATTAACTTACGCGGAGTCTCTTATCAATGATTACATAGAAAAGTATAATCTTACAAGATTTGATACGGCAGATGATGAGATTGCCCCGGAAGGGAAACTTTGGATCGTACAGCTTGGTGCATATAAAAGCCGAAATAATGCGGAGAGCTTTATAAGGAAACTCGAAACGATGGGTGTGATTTCTATGTTAAAATTATATGATACGAATGAGGAAGCCTCTATGTAATGAAAGGTATTTTTGCGTATATTTCTCCGAGTCATACGCATACTACTTCAGAGGTGAATCGCATGGATAAGAGTATAGACAAGAAAAAGCAGGAAAAACAAAACCGGCAAAAGAATCATGATAAGTATAATAGTATTACGCAAAAGACAGAACCTGAAAATCAAAATTCAGGACACAATGTCAGAGAAGAAGGAATACACCCTATAAACCAGAAAAGATGAGAAAAAGGCGGACGGTAACGACCGCCTTTTTCTCTTGACTATCCATATACATAGTATTATAATTATTGCTGTTACAATTGATGCATATGCAACAGTTGTGGTAGCAATAATTAGGAGAATCTATTATGAAGAAATTTCTTGTCTATACCAAGGACTATAAAAAGGAACTGATTCTGGCAATTATTTGTATTGAGGTAGAGACGGTATTTGAGCTTATCATTCCTATGATCATGGCTGATATCATCGATGTTGGAATTGTGAACAGGGACAGAGGCTACATTTTGTGGAAGGGCTTTCAGATGGTGGCCTGTGCGGCAATTTCTCTATGGCTTGGTATCTTATATGCCAGATTTACTGCGGCCTGCGGCAACGGAATAGGAGCGGCTATCCGGGCAGCGGAATTTAAGAAAATGCAGACTTATTCCTTTCCCAATACGGATAAATTCAGCGTTCCATCTTTGGTTACCAGACTTACTAGCGATGTTACGACCATTCAGAACTCTATTACCAATGGTCTGCGGCCGGGATTTAGGTCTCCGGTCATGTTGTTTATCGCAATTTTTCTATCCTTTAAAATCAATGCGGCACTGGCGGTAGTTTTCTTGATTGCAGCTCCTATGCTTGGAATCAGCCTGTTCTTTATTGTCAAAAATGTCCGTCCTTTATATGCGAGAATGCAGGCGGCTGTAGATTATGTAAATCGTATTATTCAAGAGAATCTGGCAGCGATTCGGGTAGTAAAGGCTTATGTCAGGGAGGATTATGAAATCGCCAAATTTGAAGAAGTAAATCAGAATCTCAGAAATAATTCTGAAAAAGCTTTTTCTTTGGCAGTTCTTAACATGCCCGCATTTCAGTTCGTGATGTACGTAACGATTATAAGCATTCTCTGGTTCGGAGGAAATCTGGTGGCAATTGGCGGGATGAAGGTGGGGAGCCTTACCAGTTTCTTAAGCTATGTTCTTCAAGTGTTAAATTCTCTTATGATGTTTTCCAACGTGTTTTTGATGTTCACCCGTTCCCTGACTTCGTGGAGGCGAATTGAGGAGGTAATGGAGGAGGAGCCAGCCATCAAAGATGATCTGGCCAAGGATATTGAAATGAAAAACGGCAGCATCCGTTTTGAACACGTATATTTCAAATACAAGGAAACGGCGAAGGAATATGTACTGTCCGATATTTCTCTGGATATTCAGTCCGGGCAGACTGTGGGTATCATCGGTCCTACCGGCTCCTCCAAGAGCACACTGGTTCAGTTAATACCGAGACTTTATGATGTGACTGCGGGAAATATTATGATCGATGGGCATCCGATTTTCGAATTTACTCAAAGAAATCTGAGGGATTCTATCGCTATGGTACTTCAAAGAAATACGTTATTTTCCGGCACAGTAAGGGAAAACCTCTTATGGGGCAAGGAGGATGCGACCCCGGAGGAGATAGAGCGTGCCTGCCGTATTGCCTGTGTAGATGAATTTATCGGTCGTTTGGAAGATGGATATGATACGGAACTGGGGCAGGGAGGCGTTAACGTATCCGGCGGGCAGAAGCAGCGATTATGTATCGCCCGCGCCATACTGAAAGCACCCAGGGTATTGATTCTCGACGATTCGACCAGCGCTGTGGACACGGCGACGGAAGCCAGAATCAAGGAGGCACTCAATAAGGAGCTGCCGGGAATGACAAAAATCATAGTTGCCCAGAGGATTACCTCTATTATGGATGCAGATCAAATCATAATTCTTGACGACGGTAAAATAAATGCGATAGGAACTCATGAAACGCTGTTAAAGAGTAATGAAATCTACCGCGATATTTATTCGCGCGAAGGGAATGAACCAACGTCAGACTCTCTTGATTTTGGTGATTGTCTGCGGCAGCAGCAAGGAGGTAACTTATAATGGCCAGACCTACGTCTAATGTAAAACCGAAAAATGCCAAAAAAGCCTTGCTGCAGCTTCTTCGTTATTTGGGGCGGCATAAAGCTTCTTTGCTTGTGATTGCGATATTTGTCTGTATAAGCTCTGCTTCCGGCATTGCAGGCACCTATTTATTAAAAACGGTGGTAAACGATTATATTATGCTGGGTGATATACCGGGGCTTATGAAAATGATAGTTATCATGGGAGCCATATATGGGGTGGGAGTGTTGACCTGCTATTTCTATAATAAGCTCATGGTTCATATTTCACAAAAGGTGGTGTCAGAAATCAGAAGCGATTTATTCGAGCATACGCAAAAGCTTCCGCTGCGCTACTTTGACTCCCATACCCACGGCGATTTGATGAGTCATTTTACAAATGATGTGGACACTATATCGGAGGCGCTGAACAATAGCTTCACGCTGCTTATTCAAAGCTTCATAACCGCTGTTGGAACAATCGTTATGCTAATCGTTCTGGACCTGCGGCTGTCTCTTATTGTTATAGTGTTTTCGATTGTTATGCTTTTATATATCCGGCATAACGGGAAGATGAGCAAAAAGTATTTCTCTGCCCAGCAGAAGAACTTAGGAGCAATCAACGGATATGTAGAGGAAATGGTAGCGGGACAGAAGGTAGAGAAAATCTTCAATCATGAGGAACAGGACTTTATAAGGTTCAGCGAGCTGAATGAAAAATTACGGGTAGCCTCTACGAAGGCCTTTACCTATACAGCAAAGACCATACCTACCATTGTAGCGCTTTCCTATATCAATTATGCTGTTTCGGCCTGTGTGGGAGGACTGTTTGCCTTGGCGGGCCTTACGGACATCGGAACTTTGGCTTCTTATCTAGTATATGTGCGGCAAAGCGCAATGCCCATGAATCAGTTTACTATGCAGATCAATTTCCTGATGGTAGCGTTAGCCAGTGCAGAGAAAATATTTGCAATGATGGAGGAGGAGCCGGAAGTCGATGAAGGAATTATTACATTAAAAAAAGTAAGAAGAGCGGATGACGGTACGCTTCAGGAAAGCGATACGTATACGGGAGCCTTCGCATGGAGGATCCCGCAGGCAGACGGTGGCTTTTCGTATGTGCCTTTAAAAGGTGACGTGCGTTTCCACGATGTCGTATTCGGGTATACAAAGGAACATACAATCTTAGACGGAATTAATCTGTACGCAAAGCCCGGTCAGAAAATAGCTTTTGTAGGTTCTACCGGAGCGGGGAAAACAACCATTATCAACCTGGTCAATCGTTTCTATGAAATAGAAGAGGGGCAGATTACTTATGACGGTATCGACATCAGAGATATTAAAAAAGCGGATTTAAGGCGCTCCATTTCCCTTATTATTCAGGATACCCATTTATTTACAGGGACGATAGCAGATAATATCCGTTACGGAAGACTTCTGGCGAGCGAAGAGGATGTAGTAAAGGCTGCCAAGTTAGCCAACGCACACTCCTTTATCCAGAGACTGCCCGGGGGCTATGATACTTTGTTAGAAAGTGACGGAGCGAATTTGTCTCAAGGGCAGAGACAGCTCTTGGCGATTGCCAGGGCAGCAATTTCTCAGCCCCCTGTGCTTGTAATGGATGAGGCTACCAGTTCGATCGACACTCGTACGGAGAAGCTGATCGAAAAGGGGATGGACACCTTGATGGAGGATCGCACCGTATTCGTAATCGCCCATAGGCTGTCTACCGTCCGCAATTCCAAGGCGATTCTTGTTCTGGAAGAGGGCAAGGTCATAGAACGAGGAGACCATGAAGAGCTGCTGGCGCAAAAAGGGCGCTATTATCAGCTTTACACCGGTCAGTTTGAATTGAGTTGAGGAACCTGCCATAAGTGAAAATAATAAGAGTACAAATCTAAGAGAGGAAGTGAACGATAATGAGTAGTAGTATAAGAGAACTTTTTATGCGTGAAGAAAAGGCGAGGAAACAGTTGATTTCTCCGGTGCTTCTGGATAACGGGCTGACGCCCGGGCAGGGTCAGGCCGGCATCTTGAATAACCTTTTAAAGGAAGACCATATAAGCCAGAAGGAGCTTTCTGTCCGCTGTCATATGGATACTACCACGATGTCGAGAGCAATCGATAATCTGGAAAAGCTGGGGCTTTTGAATCGGGAAATCAACCCTGAGAGCAGACGATCCACTCTCATTTGCCTGACGGAAGAGGGAAGGGAAACGGCATGGAATATCAGGGCGGCTTTCGAGCGGTTAGAAGCCATAGTGAGCAAGGATATTCCCGGAGAGGATATGGAGATTTTTCACAGGGTTCTTTTGAAGGTTTGTGAGAATCTTGAGGAAAATTCATAAATGCCCCTCTTTTTTGGTCATAATATAGTTAGTGAGAAGAATTCCATTTTGTTCCACTTGCTGTTTCTTCAAGACGCTATAGCCCCTTTTTTCAAAAAAGGGCTTAGCGGTAATGGAAGCGTGAGTGCTGAAATTTTCTGCATTTGCAGATTGTTCAAGTTCATCGCAAATTGCCGAGGCGATTCCCTTTCCCTGATAATTCTTATGAACGTAGAGTCTGTCCAAGTATCCGGAACTATCTATATCTCCGAAGCCAACGATAATATCGTCTTCGATGGCGACAACGGCGCAATGCGCTTGAAAGGATGCATCCCACTTTTCCAAATCGATATTCCCGGTTGCCCAAGCATTCAGCTGTTCGTGTGTATAGTCCTTTGCGTTGACGCAATGGACAGTATTATAAAATAATTCAGAGATAGCCTTGCAATCTGTTGCCACATATTTTCTAATTATCATTTTTATATCCATGCCCCTTTCAAAGTCTGAAAACTTTATGCAGGTGTCCTTGCACACCATAAGCACAAAGCTCCGGTTGAAAGAATATAATTCTTTCAACCTTATACCCTGTGTCCGTTTTGGCGGACTTAAGATCAATAGTTGAAAGATATTTTCCCGATTTTTTATTTTTCCAGCGTTTCTGTAAATATAGCCAGAAGTATTTTATGCGGAACTTCCTGATGAAGATAAACTTGCAGCATTCCCTTTGGCGTGATTTTAAAACCCTCCAATTGAGGTATGTAACCGACAACGGCAGCAGCTTCCACATTAATATGGTCATTAAACATTCTTTTGTTTTGTCAAGTAGTCGATAACACACCCATACACATTTTTATATTGCTTTATAATAGCTGCAATTGATGACTGTTTACTAAAAATATAATATGACATACTGTTGACCATTTAATAATGTTATAATATTTCTAATAAAAAAGCGATATAAAATCTTTGGGAAATCTTCAGGGCGTGGAAGGAGCGTGGCATAAAAATGATAGAGATACCAGAAAGTCTAACGTTAGCAAAGCAACTAACCGATACGGTCAAAGGAAAGAAAATAACGGAGGTAGAAACCGAGCATACGAAGCATTCCTTTGCATGGTATACCGACGATCCGCAGGAGTATGCCGGAAAGCTTCAGGGAAAGACCGTAGGAGAAATCCATGGAATCGGAAGTATGGTGGAGATGGAAGCGGAGGACTATAGTTTTACGGTGGGAGACGGAACAAATATAAGATATTTTGAAAAGGGAGAAAAGCTTCCCGAAAGATATCAGATGAGGATAACCTTTGAGGATGAAAGCTCTCTCATATGTACAGTCCAGATGTATGGTGCGATGTTATTATTTCGGCCCGAGGAATACGATAATTTTTATTATCTCGTGGCGAAGGAAAAGCCCATGCCCGGAACAGAGGGCTTCGATTACCCATATTTCAAGTCGTTGAGAGAGGAGCTGAGCGGAAAGCTTTCCGCAAAGGCAATGCTCGCTACGCAGCAGAGGATTCCGGGACTTGGCAACGGCGTATTGCAGGACATCCTTCTGGAGGCAGGAATTCATCCGAAGCAGAAAATCGGCAGCCTGCGCGAAGAAGATTGGAAGCACTTATATTCCACAGTTACGAATGTTCTTCGGGAAATGACAGAAAAGGGCGGAAGAGATACTGAGAAAAATCTCTTCGGGCAGGTGGGAGGATACCGCACGAAGCTCAGCAAGAAGACACTTGGGGGCCCATGCCCTTATTGCGGCAATCCTATACAGAAGACGGCGTATCTGGGAGGTGCGGTATATTTTTGCCCCCAGTGCCAGCGCGCCTGATTTTGCCGGAGAATACGGAATATTATTTTCACATATTTTTCCCGCAGTTGTTGTACCGCGAGCTTGTATGATATATAACCTAAGGCCAGTACCGGTATTTTTGCCGGTGCGGCCTTTTTCTTCGCCGGAGGTAAATTCCTTTGTTTCAAGACCCGCAGGAAGTATAATGCTTCACCCCGGACTTCCATAGAAGAAGACAGGGAAGGAGGAATAAACACGCGGGAAGCGGCAGCAGGCTATAGTAGGTCTTACCCCTGTCCAATAAATTTAAAAGCGGATAGTATTGAATCAAAGAGTAAGGGATGATGAAAGTGCAAAATTGCAGAACCCTTTTTCCGTAAATATTCACCGGATACTTGCCGTATTCCCTCGCCCCATCCGTCAGCACATTCATAAATTCCAGGCCTTCCGTAGTAAAGAAGCATAGGGCGGCATAGATGAGGAAGATACCGGTAAAAACAGCCGTACCGCCAACCAGCATAAGGATCAAGGTGCCTATTTTCTGAACATCCCATGAAATGGTACTGTTTGCAATGCCGTAAGCGAACATGGCGATTGCCTGCAGTATTCTTCCGATGCGGGTGAATTCGAAGCGGCTGCCGAGAACCTGAAGGATTTCATTTCGAGGACGCACCATGACTCTGTCAAATTCACCTTTTTTAATCATCTCCGGGAACATATCGAAGCCTCTGGCAAAGGCTTCTGCCAGAGAGTACTCCATAAGGGTGATGCCAAAGCAAAGCAGGGCCTCGCTATAGGTGAAGCCTTCTACGCTTGAAAAGCGCCGGAACATAAAGTATATGCCGAGAAATACGTTGAAGGACACAAGGAACTGCCCGATGCAGGTGAGTAAAAAGGAAGTCTTATATTCCATAACGCTTTTAATATGTATGAGAAAATATTTGGCGTATAATTTCATTTTCATCGTCTCCTTTCAGCCGCCTTGCAGCGAGATGTGCTTCATTGCGAGGGAATTTAAAAGCTTTCCTATAAAAACAAGAATAAAAAGCCATAGGAACTGGAGCAGAATCGCCCTCCACATAGGAGCACCGATTAAATCCCCGCTGTAAATCCGAAGAGGCACGTTCTGCATGGAGGCGAAAGGAAGCAGCTCCAGTATGTTCCGAATACTTTCGGGAAAAAAGGGAAGCGGAATAATTGCCCCTGAGAAAAATTCTACCGTAGAAACAGCAGCGATGCGAACCCCGTCAGGCGATATTGTAAAAAAAGAAATCATATATACGAGCATGCAAAAAGCTACGGTTACCCCTACGCCCGTGAGCATGGTAAGCAAAAAGAGCATGAATGCAGGAATGTTTTCAGGAAGTATCATTCCATAAGGCGCAGGCAGAAAACCCGCAACAAGGAGTATGGGCATGCACCTTAAAACTGCTTTGGAAATTCTATTGGCGAGGCTTCTGGAAAACCACATATTGTATATATCGATAGGACGGCACAGCTCATAGGCGACATTGCCGTTTATAATGGAATCGAAGATTTCATTTTCCATGAGCCAAGCCATAAAAAGCGCGAGAAATGCCTGCTGCATCCAGATGTAGGCGGAGGTAGCCTGAAACGTCATCGGGAATGCATTAGGGTTCGCTTTATAGAAGGCGCGAAACATCAGAATTTCCATCCATCCCCACACGAACTGGGTAATGATTCCTGCGGCAGCGGCAGCTCGGTATTGAAGTCCCATGGAGAAGCGGAGGCGGAAAAAGGCGATATATTTTTTTATGCCGGCCTCCTTATATGTCGTAGGAGCGGTAAAAATCCGCCAGGGCCTCTTCAGTGCTTTCGAAATCCTTCCGGATATCGCTCAAAGTTCCGTCCAAGAGAATGCGCCCTTTGCCTATCAGAATGACTCTATTGGTCAACACTTCGATGTCCTGCATGTCGTGAGTTGTTAAAATGACAGTAGTGTTATTTTCTTTATTCAGTTGTAAAATAAACTCCCTGACAGCGAGTTTCGATACGGCGTCCAATCCGATGGTGGGTTCGTCCAGAAAAAGTATGCGGGGATTATGCAAAAGAGAGGCTGCAATCTCACAGCGCATCCTTTGACCTAAGGAAAGCTGTCTTGCAGGAGTTTTCAGCAGCTCCGAAAGGTTCAGCATGGAAGTGAGCCGTTCTAAATTATGGAGGTAGGATGCGGTATCTACCCTGTAGATTTCCTTCAGCAGCTCAAAAGAATCTGCAACGGGAACATCCCACCATAGTTGGGTGCGCTGACCGAATACGACACCGATGTCTTTCACATGCTCGATACGATTCTTCCACGGAATACGTCCATTGATTAGACAAGTACCGCTATCCGGTGTAAGGATACCGCTTAGAATTTTGATGGTTGAGCTTTTTCCGGCTCCGTTGGGGCCGATATAACCAACCATTTCTCCCTCTTCGATGGAAAAAGAGACATCATCCAATGCATGGACATATTCATAATCTCTGCGAAATAAAGCCTTGCATGCCGAATAAAATCCTGCATCACGTTTAGAGACCTTATAGGTCTTGCTTACATGTTCCAGTGTAATCATGTTTGCTTCCTCTTAGTAGTAATATAATTTACAGTTACTTATATCTTGCCAAGTCGGTTTATCATTTTGGATTTTGCCAAAAAGGCTGTGACAATTAACGAAATGGGCTCTAGTGTACCACAGACAGGGTTGCGCGTCAAGGCAGTATAATGATATAATTTCCAGTAATGGAGATCGTTACTGTTTACACAGTAGCTTAACACTTGCTGTTAAGCTGCGTAAGAACGTGATTCGAGAGATGATTTCTGCTTCGCAGAGCGAATTTAAATGCAGAAATCATGCGTTGCTGAGAACGGAGTGAACAGTAACGTCACATCTTACAGGCAAGGAGAAATGAAATGAAATACAAATATTTGCTATTCGATTTGGACGGAACCCTGACGGACCCAAAGGAGGGAATTACTACATCGGTACAATACGCGCTTAAGTCTTTTGGAATCGACGAGCCGGATTTGGACAAGCTGGAGCCTTTCATAGGTCCGCCTTTAAAGGACAGCTTCATAAAATATTACGGTCTTGATGAGGAGCAGGCAGAAACGGCGATTGTAAAGTATAGAGAATGGTTTTCTCCTACCGGAATCTTCCAGAATAAAATATATCCGGGCACAGAGGATATGCTGGCTGCGCTGAAAAATAAAGAAAAAGTGCTGGCAGTGGCTTCCAGCAAGCCAACCGTATTCGTGGAAAAGATTCTGAATCATTTCGAAATTCGCCAATACTTCGACGTCGTGGTAGGAAGTGAGCTAAACGGCGTCCGCGGAAGCAAGGAAGAAGTGGTAGAAGAGGCTCTTCGCCAGCTTTCTGCCAAATGTGCGGACGACAAGGATGCAGCGGCAGAGTCCGGAGAAGCAGAGACTGTACAACGGGAAATGGTGGCTGTAGCAGAAACCATATATATAGATAAAGAACATACCGCAATGATCGGCGACCGAGAATTCGATGTATTTGGAGGTAAGCAGCACGGCCTGACAACTGTGGGAGTGACCTTCGGCTATGCCGGAGAAGGTGAGCTGGAGGCAGCAGGAGCCGATTATATCGTGAACACAGTAGAAGAATTGAGGAGGCTTTTGATACAATGACACCCCAACCGGAATCTTCATTGAAAAAGACATGGAATATACTGATGCCCTTCGTGGTATATTTTATCGCCCACGATTTAGCGCAGGTACTGCTTGCGTTTCTTCTGAATATGAGCTTAGGCTTGGGAGGAAGCTACTCGGAATACATTTTCGCCCGCACGCAGACAGTAAACGCCGTCCTAAACGCACTTTCCCTGCTAATCGGTATGGCCTTCGTCTGGCCTATGGCTAAAACGGAATTCCGTTTTGCCAGACTGCGTCAAGAAGGGTTTCAGGCAACATGCCGGACATCCCTCGGGACAAATACGATAGCAGCCTACATTCTACTGGCAGTATTTGCGATAACGCTGGCGCTGGGAACCAACCTCTTACTAATGCTCACCGGAATTGCAGGGAAA
Organism: Kineothrix alysoides; assembly: GCF_000732725.1. GTDB lineage: Bacteria > Bacillota > Clostridia > Lachnospirales > Lachnospiraceae > Kineothrix > Kineothrix alysoides. The sequence goes on from NZ_JPNB01000001.1 coordinate 179,138, forward strand.
TCCCCATCCTATCAGGACGTAGCCGCCAGACAATTTGGAGTAGCCTTCGCCGCAGGCGTAATCATCTACGGCGTTCTATCCCCGCTTGCCGAGGAAATCGTATTCAGAGGTCTTATTTATAACCGAATGAAAAGGTACTTCAACCCCGTGCTGTCCATTATTATCTGCGGCATACTATTCGGTGGCTACCACGGCAATCTGGTACAAGGGATTTATGGCTGCATCCTTGGGATAGCAATTGCATTTTCCTATGAACTATTCCGAAGCTTTGCCGCCCCCGTCCTCTTCCATTCCTTAGCCAACTTAAGTGTATTCATTGTCGCTTACAGCAGCCAGGGTCTGGCAGGAATGATGACTGCGTTGAATTGTTCCATTTTTCTGATAATTTCCTTTGTGAGTCTCTTTTTTATGTGGAAACTAAAAAAAATTACCTAAAATTTTTCCAAGTTTCGAATTTTCCTAAAATAATGAATCCGGGAATACATAGAGATAAAATCCTAGTGTTTATCAAATGATTCCGGGATTTCCTGAAATAAACCCAAAGGAAAAAAGTGAGAAAATTTAATAAAAAATCTGACAATAATTAAGCAAACAATTAAATAGTCATATTATCAGACAATAGTAATGAAAATAATTATTTACAGCATAAAAAAATAGGTGTATAGTAATTGCATAGGTCGCAAAGAAGCGTAAAAGAGCTTTTTGCGTCCTTTTTTTGTTATAAACAAGCTGTGAACAAATATCTGTTATGCCCATCAAGGCCTATAGGTCATTGCAAAGCTTGCAACATGTGAAAGGAGAAAATATATGTTTGATGCGAAAATGTCCCTCCCGGAAGCACCTCTTTACCGTCCCGAATTCGAACACGATAACTGCGGTATCGGCGCCTGCGTAAATATCAAAGGCAAAAAAAGTCATGAAACAGTAGAAAATGCCCTTAAAATAGTAGAGAATCTGGAACACAGGGCCGGAAAAGATGCAGAAGGAAAGACCGGTGACGGTGTTGGAATCCTCACTCAGGTGCCCCATAAATTCATGGTAAAGGTGACCGCCCCTTTGGGAATTACACTTGGCGGAGAAAGAGAATACGGAGTAGGAATGTTCTTCTTCCCGCAGGAGGAAATGAAAAGAAACCAGGCCATGAAGATGTTCGAAATCATCGTGGAAAAAGAAGGCCTGACCTTCCTCGGCTGGAGGAAAGTGGAGACCATTCCTTCTGTGCTCGGGCATAAGGCTGTAGAATGCATGCCCTATATTATGCAGGGCTTTGTTAAAAAGCCGGCGAATGTAGAAAAAGGGCTCGATTTCGACCGTATGCTCTACATCGTGCGCCGCGTATTCGAGCAATCCGGCGACAATACCTATGTAGTATCCCTATCCAGCAGGACTCTCGTATATAAAGGAATGTTTTTGGTTGGACAGCTCCGTACCTTCTTTTCCGATTTACAGGATAAAGATTACGAATCAGCCATTGCTGTGGTACATTCCCGTTTTTCGACCAATACCAATCCAAGCTGGGAAAGAGCGCATCCTAACCGCTTTATCGTGCACAACGGTGAAATCAATACGATTCGCGGAAATGCGGATAAGATGCTGGCCAGGGAGGAGAACATGGAATCCGAGCACCTGAAAGGGCAGCTCCATAAAGTGCTTCCCGTAGTGAATGCTTCCGGCTCCGACTCCGCCATGCTGGATAACACTCTGGAATTCCTCGTTATGAGCGGTATGGATCTGCCCCTTGCGGTGATGATTACCATTCCTGAGCCTTGGGCGAATAATAAGACGATGAATCAGCATAAAAAGGACTTTTACCAATATTATGCCACCATGATGGAACCGTGGGACGGCCCGGCCTCCATTTTGTTCTCGGATGGGGATATTATGGGTGCTGTGCTTGACCGCAATGGTCTTCGTCCCTCCCGCTATATGATAACCGATGACGGACAGCTCATTCTTTCCTCCGAAGTAGGCGTACTGGATATCGACCCGACGAAAATCGTAGTGAAGGAAAGACTCCGTCCGGGCAAGATGCTTCTTGTGGATATGGTGAAGGGAGAGGTTATCGATGACGAGAAGCTAAAGGAAAAATATGCCTGTTCACAGCCCTATGGCGAATGGCTGGATAATAACCTCGTTACGCTGAAAAGCCTTCACATCCCCAATCAAAGGGTGCCGGAATTTACCGATGAAGAAAGACAGCGTATGCAGAAAGCATTCGGCTATGCCTACGAAGAGCTTAAAGCGAGCATTCTTCCCATGGCCAGAGACGGAGGAGAGGCCATTGCGGCAATGGGCGTTGATACGCCGCTGCCGGTATTAAGCAAGACTTATCATCCGCTGTTCCATTATTTCAAGCAGCTTTTTGCACAGGTAACCAATCCGCCTATCGATGCAATCAGAGAGGAGGTTGTCACCTCCACCACCGTATATATCGGAACAGAAGGAAATGTGCTGGAGGAGACTCCGAAGAACTGCAACGTGCTGCAGATCAACAACCCGATTCTTACGAATACGGATTTGATGAAAATAAAGAGTATGAAGGTGGAGGGCTTCAAGGTAGAAGAGGTGCCCATTACCTATTATAAGAATACAAGTCTGGAGCGGGCGATAGAGCGTCTTTTCGTAGAGGTGGACAGAGCTTACAGAGAGGGAGGAAATATTCTCATCCTTTCAGACCGCGGCGTAGATGAGAACCATGTGGCGATTCCGTCTCTGTTAGCGGTATCTGCTCTGAACCAGCATTTGGTCAAGACGAAAAAGAGAACAAGCGTAGCATTGATTCTGGAATCGGGAGAGCCGCGGGAGGTGCACCATTTTGCTACCTTATTAGGCTATGGCGCTTGCGCTATTAATCCGTATCTGGCCCAGGAATCCATTAAGGAGCTGATCGACAACAGGATGCTCGACAAGGATTACTATGCAGCAGTGGATGATTACAACAACGCCGTTTTACACGGAATCGTGAAAATCGCTTCCAAAATGGGTATCTCTACCATTCAATCCTACCAAGGCTCTCAGATATTCGAAGCTATCGGTATAAACTACGATGTTATCAATAAATATTTTACAAATACGGTATGCCGTGTGGGCGGAATCGCATTAAAAGATTTGGAAAAGCAAGTGGATGAACTTCATTCGGGAGCGTTTGACCCTTTAGATCTTCAAACCGATTTGACGCTGGATAGTTTGGGACATCATAAGATGAGAAGCGGAGCCGATGAGCACCTTTATAATCCGGCGACCATTCATCTGCTGCAGCAGTCAACGAGGTGCGGAGACTATGGTATGTTCAAGCAGTATACCCAGCTTGTGAACGATGAAAACTCCGTTAAAAACTTAAGAGGTCTTATGGACTTCAATTATCCGAAGCAGGGTATCTCTCTGGAGGAAGTTGAGAGTGTGGAGGAAATCGTCACCAGATTCAAGACGGGGGCAATGTCCTATGGTTCCATTTCCAGAGAAGCTCATGAGACGATGGCAATAGCCATGAACACGCTGAAGGGCAAATCCAATTCCGGCGAAGGCGGAGAGGACCTGGAGCGCCTGACTATAGGGCAGGACGGACTGAATCGCTGTTCCGCAATCAAGCAGGTGGCAAGCGGACGTTTCGGCGTGACCAGCCGTTATCTCGTCAGCGCCAAAGAGATACAGATCAAGATGGCGCAGGGAGCAAAACCCGGTGAAGGCGGTCATCTGCCCGGGGAAAAAATATATCCGTGGGTGGCTAAGACAAGGCACTCCACTCCCGGCGTAGGCCTGATTTCTCCTCCTCCCCACCATGATATTTATTCCATCGAGGATTTGGCGGAATTGATTTACGATTTGAAGAATTCCAATAAGGATGCAAGAATTTCTGTAAAGCTTGTTTCCGAGGCGGGAGTAGGGACGGTTGCCGCAGGCGTTGCCAAAGCGGGAGCACAAGTCATCCTCGTATCGGGCTATGACGGCGGTACCGGGGCGGCTCCTAGAAACTCCATTCACAATGCGGGACTTCCGTGGGAGTTAGGCCTTGCAGAAACTCATCAGACGCTTATAATGAACGGGCTGAGAGGAAAGGTGCGCATTGAGACGGACGGTAAGCTGATGAGCGGACGCGACGTGGCTATTGCGGCAATACTCGGCGCGGAGGAATTCGGCTTCGCTACGGCTCCTCTCGTAACTATGGGCTGCGTTATGATGAGAGTATGTAATCTGGATACTTGCCCGGTGGGTGTAGCGACGCAAAATCCGGAGCTTAGAAAGAACTTTAAGGGTAAGCCGGAATATGTTATGAATTTTATGAGATTTATCGCTACGGAGCTTCGGGAATATATGGCAAAGCTGGGCGTACGCACCATCGACGAACTGGTAGGGCGCACTGAATTGCTCAAGAGGAAGGAAAGCTTAACGAAGAGCCAGCAGCAGGTGGATTTGGCGCAGATTCTCGCTAATCCTTATGTAGGCAGTCAGGAGAAAATGACCTTCGACCCTAAGCAGGTATATGATTTCCATTTGGAGAAGACCTTGGATGAGAAGGTGCTGTTAAAGCAACTTTCCGGCGCGATTGCCAAGGGAACGAAACGAAGTGTGGAGGTCGATGTAAAAAATACGGATCGTGCGTTCGGAACGATTCTCGGATCAGAAATTACCAAGCAGCTTGGAGATAGTGTGGAAGAGGATACCTACCGCATTTTATGCAAGGGTACGGGAGGACAGAGTTTCGGAGCATTTATCCCGAAAGGCCTTACGCTGGAGCTGGTAGGTGACAGTAACGACTATTTTGCCAAGGGCCTGTCCGGCGGCAAGCTGATCGTTTATCCTCCGGCGGGAAGCAGCTTCAAGGCAGAGGATAATATCATTATAGGAAACGTTGCCTTATACGGTGCGACCAGCGGAAAAGTATTTATAAATGGTATGGCAGGAGAGCGTTTCTGTGTTCGTAACTCCGGAGCCAATGCGGTAGTAGAGGGCGTAGGCGACCACGGCTGTGAATATATGACGGGAGGACGCGTAGTGGTACTGGGACCTACGGGCAAGAACTTCGCGGCAGGAATGAGCGGCGGTATTGCGTATGTTCTGGATGAAAACAACGACCTGTACATCCGGTTGAATAAAGAGATGATTTCTTCTCACGAGCTGACTTCCAAATACGATGTACTGGAGCTTAAGGGAATGATAAAGGAGCATGTAGCTCTTACCAATTCGGCAAAAGGAAAGGAAATCCTCGATAACTTCAAGGATTATCTGCCGAAATTCAAGAAAATCATTCCTCATGACTATGAAAGAATGCTGACGACTATCGTGCAGATGGAAGAAAAGGGACTTAGTGCAGAGCAGGCACAAATAGAAGCATTCTACGTAAACAGTGCGAAGTAGGAAGGAAAGGAGGCCTATACGATGGGAAAACCAACAGGATTTATGGATTATAACAGGGAAGTTTCCAAGGAAACGGAACCCAAAAAGAGAATAAAGAATTTCGATGAATTTCATGAGCATCTGCCGAAGGAAAAGCAGAGAATTCAAGGAGCCAGGTGTATGGACTGCGGCGTGCCTTTTTGCCAGTCAGGTATGAACCTGGGCGGTATGACTTCCGGCTGTCCCCTTCACAACCTGATACCGGAATGGAATGACTTGGTATTTACGGGAAATTGGCAGCAGGCATACAACCGTTTGAAAAAGACGAATAGTTTTCCGGAATTTACCTCCAGAGTGTGCCCTGCACCATGCGAAGGTGCGTGTACCTGCGGACTGAATGGCAGTCCCGTGGCAATCAAGGAAAACGAATATGCCATTACAGAAAACGCATATGCTGAGGGCTATGCGTCCGCGAAGCCGCCTAAGGTGCGTACAGGAAAGCGCGTGGCGGTAGTAGGCAGCGGCCCGGCAGGGCTTGCGGCGGCAGACCAGTTGAATAAAAGAGGACATCAGGTAACCGTATTCGAACGCTCCGACCGGGTGGGAGGATTGCTCATGTACGGAATACCCAATATGAAATTGGATAAGAGCATCGTGGAGCGCAAAATAAAGATTATGGAAGAGGAAGGGGTCGTCTTCGTGACGGGAACGGATGTAGGCAAGGATTTATCCCCGGAAAGCCTGCAAAAGGACTTCCACAGAGTTGTTTTGGCCTGCGGCTCCTCCAATCCGAGGGATATTTCCGCTCCAGGCAGAGATGCACAGGGCATTTATTTCGCGGTGGATTTCCTGAAGGTGAATACAAAGAGCCTGCGGGATTCCAATTTGCAGGATGGAAACTACGTGAATACAAAGGATAAGCATGTGGTGATCATCGGAGGCGGCGATACGGGTAACGACTGCGTGGGTACATCTGTGCGCCATGGCTGTAAGTCCGTAACCCAGATAGAGATGATGCCCAAGGCGCCGGATGCGCGTACCGAGAATAACCCCTGGCCGGAATGGCCGAAGGTGTGCAAGACGGATTACGGTCAGGAAGAAGCGATAGCGGTATTCGGACACGATCCCCGCATCTATGAATCTACGGTAAAGGAATTCATCAAGGACAAAAACGGTCATTTGAAGAGCGTCAAAATCGTAAAGCTCGCCTGGGAAAAGGATGAAAAGACGGGCCGCATGAATATGAAAGAGGTTCCGGGGAGCGAGCGGACGCTTCCGGCGGACATAGTTCTTATTGCGGCAGGCTTTCTCGGAAGCCAGAAGTACGTGACGGAAGCCTTCAAGGTGGAAACCGATGAAAGGACCAACGTTAAGACCGTTCAAGGAGCATATGTGACGAATGTGAAGAACGTCTTTGCTGCCGGTGATATGCGCAGAGGCCAGTCATTAGTCGTATGGGCAATACGTGAAGGAATGGAGGCTGCCCGGGCAGTAGATGAAAGCCTGATGGGCTACAGCAATCTGAACGTGCAATAGGAATGAAAAAGAAACAGAAATAAAAGAGAAGCAGAAATGGAAAAACAGAAAAGAAATAATAATAAATGAAGAAATGGAAATATGAAATAAAATGAAGCAGTAAAAGAGGATATTTACCGGAAACTTAAGGTAAATATCCTCTTTGTTTAAGTTCCCATTGAAAAACCGGGATAAGTGCGATATACTGCTAATCGTGTACACAAATGATGGAATTATTTAAAGAAATCCACAAAAGCGGAAGGATATGAGCAAAGAAATGTCCGGTAAATTAATGCAGGATGAAAATAATATAAAAGTAACGGATATGGGAAAAAGTAATGCCATAACGGAGGGAGTAATCTGGAAACAGTTGCTCCTCTTCTTTTTCCCTATTTTATTCGGCACTTTTTTTCAGCAGTTATATAATGCGATAGACGCCATTATCGTAGGAAGATATGTGGGAAAGGAGGCGCTTTCTGCCGTGGGCGGAAGCACCAATACAGTGATTCAGCTAATCGTAGGCTTTTTTGTAGGTCTATCCAGCGGAGCCACCGTTATCATATCCCAATATTACGGAGCGAAGAGGCAGGAGATGGTGGGATATGCGGTACATACGGCAATTGCCTTCAGCGTGATTGCAGGTCTTGCTATGTCAGCAGCAGGTATCCTCACTGCACCGGCAGTATTAAAAGCTATGAATACACCGGAGGATGTGCTTGGGCCGTCAGTTACCTTCCTTCGGATTTATTACTTAGGGATGGTAGGGAATCTCGTTTATAATATAGGTGCGGGAATACTCAGGGCAGTAGGTGACGCCAAACGGCCTCTGTACTTTTTGATCGTGAGTTGTATGACAAACATCGTTCTCGACATGCTGTTTGTGGTAGGCCTCGGCATGGGAGTGGCAGGGGCGGCGTTAGCGACTATCATTTCCCAGGCGCTCAGTGCGGTACTTGTTATAATGCTGTTAGCAAGGACGAAGGATATGCACCGTCTGGTCCTTCGCGATATCCGTTTGGATAGAAGGATGTTAGCGAGAATTATTAAGATCGGATTTCCGGCAGGCATGCAGTCAATTATGTACAGTTCCTCCAACGTCATTATACAAGCCGGCATTAATTCCCTGGGAACGGATACTGTAGCGGCATGGACGGCCTATAGTAAGATAGACAGTATATTTTGGATGATCGTCAGCGCCTTCGGCATTTCGGTCACTACATTCGTGGGGCAGAACTATGGAGCGGGGAAGAAAGAACGGATGAAAAAAGGAGTACGGATATGTATGGCTATGACTTTTGCCGCTACCTTTTTGATTTCCTTTGTGCTATATTTCTGGGGAATATATTGCTATCGGCTGTTTACTACAGATACGGCGGTAATAAGGATAGGAGTGCAGATGCTGCGCTTTCTCGTGCCTGTGTACTTCACATATGTAGCCATCGAGATTCTCTCCGGTGCCCTGCGCGGCGTGGGCGATAGCTGGATTCCTATGATTATATGTCTGATAGGAATATGCTCGCTGCGCGTAATATGGCTTATGCTGGCGGTTCCGCTTCGAAAGAATATTTATACGATCATGTTCAGCTACCCGCTCACATGGGTAGTTACGACTATTCTGTTCGTCATATATTATTTGTTTTTCAGTAAAGTTAAAGGACGTCAAAAATAAAGTTCTATGGAAACACTTAAGGAATATTCATATTCAGCTTTAGGGCAAGCGACTTTACAATGCGTGTAGCAACCGGACAGACCTTTCCGTTTTCCAGAATGACCAGACAATTTTTAATATTTACTTCTTTCACGTGGGAAAGGTTAATAATGCACGATTTATGACATTGAAAAAATGATTCGTCCAAAAGCTTTACTATTTTCTTCAAGGAATAGAAAAGCTCGGTATATCCATTTCTCTTATAGATTCGAATCTTATGCGCTTCTACGGAAGTTTCAATGCAGTAAATATCGGGCAGCTTCATGGAAATGATACGTCCGTCGATTTTTAAGGCGATAGCCTTTTGAATAGTATTGGTAGGGAGCGTATATAGCTCCAGCGCTTTGAGAATACATTCGCGTATGCGGGAGGAAATATCCTTGCTGTCGCTTTTTATAATATAATCCATGGCTTCCACCTTGTATTTGAAAGAAAGATAGGAAAGCTCGCTGTGAACAGTGACGAACACGATAAAGCCCCGCGGATCATATTTCCTTATTTCTCTGGCAAGAGCGAAGCCGTCAATGGAAGTATTCAGATTAACGTCGAGAAAATATAAGGATGGAGTCTTATGCTCGGTCAAATAGGAGAGAAGCTGATAGGGTGAAGAAGTAGTGCAAACGATAGAAGCATCCATATCTTCAATCATGATTGTGTTGGATACCAATTTATTAAAATGCTGCAATTGATTTTCATCGTCATCACAAATGTATACTGGTAACATCATTCCCCCTCAGTAAAAGTTGATATTAATGATGTCATGATACGATATAATAATTGAATTTACTACTTCTTACAACAAATCTATGATAATATTTTCATATGGAAATAAGGTGAAAAAATAATCGTTTAAGAAATGGAATTGAGCGTTTATGAAAAATATGGTAATATAATATCGAAGTATGTTATAAATAGAATCACGAGATGAGACGAGGTGTATAGCATGGAACATATGCTTGCGAGTAAGATTACGGATTGGTGTTTGAAGCGCAATGAGATGTCGGAGACACAAGCCATAGCGGTTACCTATGGAATAGAATTAATCTTTAATTCTCTGTTCAAAATGATAGGGCTAATATTGATCGGACTCATTTTCGGTCGTGCATGGGATGTAATATTATCAATTGGATGTTTTTCTTTGTTGCGTTCTTGTGCGGGAGGAGTACATATGAAGTCGAGCCTTGGCTGCTTCTTATCCATGGCGCTCGTGAGTGTCCTTTCCTGTGTAGGCGCGGAGTATATCAGTTATCTGCCGGTTGGCGTAATGATAGCTTTAACATTAGGAATTATAGTAGTTAATAAATTGTATGCACCATTTTTTACTGAAAATAATCCGATTGAAGACGGTAAACTTATCAAAAAGAAAAATACAGGTGCAGTAATAATCTCTGTAATATTATTGGCAATCATATGGATTACGCCCATATGGAAGCTTAAAATGATATTGCTTATACCGGTAACACTGGAAACCTTAAGCATATTGCCGTGCTGGCACGGAACTAAAAAAGCGGCTCAGGACAAAGCTGAATAAAAGCCTGCACCGCAGCAAAAACTTGATAATAAAGCAAGCATATTATTACTTAGTGTCAAAGGGGAATTTTGAGAATTGTCTTAATGTGCTTGCTTTTATTATATCTAAATCAATCAACGCTTCTTTATGTACCAGTCTAAGTTCTGCGGAATTTTATATCTTTTTTTACCCTTACTATACCCATAATTAATTGCTTTAACAGGGCATGCATGAAGGCAGGACATACAAAATTCACATTTTTGTCCCCAAACCGGTTTTTGAGAGACCATGCGGATATTTTCCACAGGACACACCTTGCTGCATAATCCACAACCGGTGCAGGAACTGTCCAAGTTGGAAGAAAAAATATTGCCTCTTTGCCAAAGGACGCTTGTTTCTTTTTCATTTAATTTATATCCAAAACTATGCCATGGTCTTACAAAAAAAGGTTCAAAATTCCGATGTGCCTGTTTATCTATGATCATAGAGGAATATTTGTTCAATTTATCTGTCGCTTTATTAAATAATTTACTGATATTTTTTTCGTCAGGAAGCCGATTAACATCTGTTAATAAATTACTTTTGTTTATGAGTGCTATATTATTAGGCATCTTTATACGATAAGAGGCAGAAAGTTTCATATTTCGTGTATCTAATATTTTTTCAAGCTGAATAGTTGCAATCCCGTCATATCCCCCCATTGTATGGACTTCATATAAATAGGAAGTATTAATTAATACGCTGTTTAGAAATTTTTTGATGATATTTGGCAATCCCCAATAGTAAACCGGGAAAAAGATTCCAACACGGTCGGCGCTGAGTGCTCTTGAGTTATCATATTGGGCAATATTAATAAGCTGGCAATCTCCGATCCTGTCTGCCAGTGTTTTGGCGGCCCAATATGTATTTCCTGTACCACTGAAATAAAATATAATATTTTTCATACTTTTTATCCTTTTTAAATTTAGATTTGAATAAGGTTAATCATATCTGCAATCATTTTGTTGCGCTGTTTTTTTTCAAAGAAATTAAAAGAAGTATTTTCTTTGATAATATCAGCTTCAAGAAATGATAGTTGTATGGTGCTGGAAATCATATTTAAAATAATCATTATTTCGTCGTCATTTAAATTGCTGTTTATTGATTTTAAAATGGGAGAATAATATTCAATAGCCTGTTTTAAGGAATCCGCTTTTATACACCCTTCCAAACAAAATTTTATATACAATTTACTTATTTCTCCATGCCCGGCTAAAAAGTCTGCATATGATTGAAAAGACAGTACAATCATTTCTTTGGACTCGACGTTTTTCTTTAGGAAGCTTTTATTTTCTTCTCTAATACTATTCTCTATATATTGCTTTACCGCATCAACTAATAAGTCCTGTTTACTTTTGTAATGATAATTGATTAACCCGACTGCTACATTTGCTTTTTTGGCTATTTGGCTAATACTGATATTAGATGAGCCGGTTTCTTCGATTAACTCTATCACAGCATTTACCATATCGTTTTTTGTTCTTTCGGCTTTGTACATATATCATCCCCTCTTTCGAATTAAAATGTTATTTGATAATTGATGGTATTCTGAAATTGAATAGTATTCAATAATTGAATTTGATTCAATTATATCACTTGTATATTATCTGTCAACAAAGATACTATAAATTATTTTTAAACTTGAGTTTTAGATTCGGGTATATGATTACATATTGAGTACAGGTTTTATAGCGTTTCATTGGAAAAAATTGTATGCAAATACTATCGTCAGGATAATCTATACTTTTTTATTGCATAAATTTTTTTATAGTGATATATTTATAACATATAAGTTATAAATATATCACTATAGGAGAGTGCATTATGAAAGTGAAAATGAATACTAAACTAAGGCTTGTTATGGAAGTAATAACAGTGCTGTACTTATTTCTTAGCGCATTACTACAGAATTCAGATTTCAATATTCCGCTTTTACTGACTTTGATTTGGAGCGTGATATGGTTCCTAATCTTTTTACAAGGAAAAAGATTAGGTGGAATAAAGGATGAGCTGATAATTTCCATATTATCTAAAATAAATGGAATAGTGGTGTATTTCTTTATATTTGCGATTGGCACTTTGTGTGTTTTTCTTATAACACCGTATAATAGCTTTTTTATTTCAAAGGTTACGATCGGGATATATTTAATGCTTATACTTCTTATTGCAACTGTAGTCAGATTATTATTATTTATATATTATGATAAGAAGGGTATGTAAAAGGTGGCTATGTTAAATACAAAAATAAAAGAATACCGGGAAAAGAAATCAATGAGTCAAAATGAACTTGCCAAATTGGTTGGGGTAAGAAGAGAAACAATAGTCCATTTGGAAAACGGCAGATATAATCCTTCTTTAAAATTAGCAATGGATATAGCAAAAGTATTCGACACAACAGTTGAAGATTTGTTTGAATTTATTGGTTAAAATAATGAACTGGCGCTGTCATAGTGCAATCTATAACCATATCGGAGTATGGGACGGCGCTGCGGTTAGTGCGTGCATGGAAAAAGCGGTATAACAGTGAGATGTTATACCGCTTATCATTATTATTAAAATAAAAAATCTCAAACTGATTTTGAAGATTCCGATAGCTTTGCAATTTCTTAAAGCAACTGCAGTCCATTCTCCCTGGCAGCAGCCATCGTCTCGTCAGGCCAAAGCGAGCACTGAACCTCTCCAATATGTGCCTTGCGCAAAAAGAACATACAGATACGCGATTGTCCGATGCCGCCGCCAATCGTATAGGGAAGTTCTTCCTCAACGACTGCTTTTTGGAAAGGAAGTTTCACGCGTTCCGGACATCCTGCCTTTTCCAGCTGAGAAAGCAGAGCCTCTTTATCCACGCGAATTCCCATGGAAGATAGTTCCAGTGCGATATCGAGAACCGGATAATAAACAACAATATCTGCGTTTAAAGTCCAATCGTCGTAGTCAGGAGCACGCCCGTCGTGCCTTTCGCCGGATTCCAGCAAATCCCCGATCTGCATAATGCATACGGCTCCTTTGGCTTTAGAGATATAATATTCTCTCTCCTTCGGTGTGTTATCGGGGAACATGTTCTCCAGTTCCTGCGTTGTGATAAAGAAGATATCGTGGGGCAGTATCTCTTCTATATAATCGTATCTGATTGCCAGATACTTTTCCGTCTTGCGCAGTACTTTGTATACGGTACGGACTACCTCTTGCAAGGTTTCGATATTTCGTTCTTCTTTGGAAATAATTTTTTCCCAGTCCCATTGATCCACATAAATGGAATGAATATTATCGGTCTCTTCATCCCGACGGATAGCGCTCATGTCGGTATAAAGGCCTTCTCCGTGAGAAAAACCGTATTTTTGAAGCGCCGAACGTTTCCACTTGGCGAGGGAGTGAACGATTTCGGCTTCCGCATCACCCTGCTCCTTAATGCCGAAGGTAACGGGGCGTTCTACGCCGTTTAAGTTGTCGTTCAGACCTGATTCGGGGGTAACAAATAAGGGTGCAGATACGCGCAGCAGGTTCAAACGCTCGGCAAGAAGATTCTGAAAGAAATCCTTGACGGTTTTAATACCGATCTGGGTATCGTGCAAATTAAGTGCCGACTGGTAGTCTTTAGGAATAACCGGCTTGCTCATAAGTAATCATCCTCACTTTTTTCTTTATTATTAATCATCTTACATAATTATACACAACTAATATTTAACCGCGTTTTGGATGATAATGCAAGCGTTAAATACTGTGAAGCAATATTTTGTATATTAAATGTTACTGTTCACTCCGTTCTCAGCAACGCATGATTTCTGCAATGCAAAAATTTTGCATGTAAATTCGCCCTGTAAAGCAGAAATCATCTCTTAAATCACGTTCTTCTCCGAACCAATTCGATTGCTTCTTTGCCGGACATATGCTCGATATCCAGTTCTATCATGCAAAGCTGCGGGAGTGATTTGTCAATTTCCTGAAGGTGCCCTTGTGCCTGCTCGGGAGAATACCTTTTTGTCAATTTCTCGATAGCGCTTCTTTTCTGCGCTTCGTCCTCCAGGATTCTGGCTTTTCCGAAAGCGATGACGCTGCGAAAGTAAGTGGTATATTTCTCCGGTACCACACTGTCTTTATCGATAACACAGAAGGAGACCTTTTCATTTCTTACAATGGAATCTATCTTGTGCCCCGTTTTAGCACAGTGGAAAAAGATTCTGGAATCATCGTACACATAACTGAGCGGAACCGCATAAGGATACCCGTCGTCTCCGGATACAGCGAGAACGCCGGAGGTTCCCCGCTGCAGGACATTGATACATTCTTCTTCCGGTAGATTTTGTTTTTCTCGTCTCATTTCTCTAAACATATGACACCTCTTTCTTATTTTGTATTAATTATGAACATGCCGACAATGCAAATGGCGATTCCCGCCAATTTTTTCATGGAAAGGCCCTCTTTATAAAGAAGCCAGCCGACAAACAGCATAATAACTGATACACACATATTTGCAATCAGCGACCCCTTGCTGATTTCCCAGCCGTTTCGATACATCAGAAGATAGCCGCCCTCTACACCTAATACGGCGAGTCCCAGCAAGAAATTGGATAAATTCATCTTGCTCATTTCCATAATCAGGCTTTCTTTTTTCGTCAGAAAGAACAAAAGAATACTGGAAACAAGGGCCACTCCATAAGTAGCGATAAGGGCAAGGAACGGATTTACGTCGGAGGGCGTATTTTTGCTGAACGTATGATAGAAGACATTGGAAAGGATGACCAGTAAAATAGGCATAATATATAGATAATTCAAATTATTCATCGCCGCCCTCCAATTGCTTATACATCAGGACATGAAGGCAGTATTCGTCATAATAGGGTTCTCCTGACGTTACGTAGCCCTGTTTTTCGTAGAAGCCCGCCGCCCTTACCTGAGCCGACAGATATATTTTCCGGCCTCCGGCTAAGCGTATTTGTTCTTCGGCCTCCTCCAGAATATGCGCACCGATATTTTTTCCTCTGTATGCTTTGTCAACGGCAATACGGCCCATGGCATATGCCGATTTCTCCCTGTCAAAATAGTAGCGGCAGGTTGCTATTGGCGCTTCCCCCTCAAATAGGACGAGGTGGGTGGAAATGTCGTCGAGGTCGTCGAATTCATCGATAAATCCTTGCTCCTTTACGAATATGGATTCCCTCAGAAAGGAGGCTTCTTGTGGTAAATAGTTATAACTTTTTGTGATCATGATGAGATATGTTCCTTCATAATATAGTTGATTTATGCGTTACAAAAACAAAAAACATTCAAAAACAAACCTTCTGATGCGGGAAATGCACCATACCTACGGTTTGCCCCTGAATGCCTTATATGCTTTATCCGGTGACAAAGCATTAGCTTTTTCTGACAAGATTATACTAAAGTTAAATGGGAATGTCAATGAAACAGAAACAATAAAACGAAGGAGAAATATGTTTTTAATGGAAGAGGAGGTGGATTCACAAACGAAATATCTATAATATAGTTCTGGATTACCCCACAAAGCAGTTGCTGTTTATCTATATCTAAAAGACCCTGCAAATAAAGAGAATTCTTGTTACCCAGCCATTGCAAGAGAATTAAATATCTCAAGTAGCTTGCTTTTTGAAATTTTAAGGTAAACATAAAGAAATTACTGCGCAGATTAGGTGGGCTATGGTATAGCTCATCATAGCCTATACAAATAAGTAAACATTTTAACTGATTATGACAGAGGTAGGAAGTAAATTTTAAAATATTGTTGGAATTGAACCAATATGCTATATTATATTTAATTATTTAGAAAACATGGTGGGTATAATGGCATTATATCTGTACCCATAAAGTGAGTCTGTTATTTTAATAATTATAAACTGTATTTAAAAAGGTTAAGGGGAAAATTATGTCTATAAAAGCTAGAGTTATTATATTATCATCCATATTTGTTTTGTTATTAATTACAGCGATTGCGGCGGTGCTTCAGCTGTCAGAGAAGGGAAGAACTGTCGCGGAAAATGGAAGGATTGAGACGGAGAGCGGCAACGGGGATAATAATTCTGTAAAAGTATTAAATGTAACAAGCACTAACCAATTTTTAGTGGAGGATATGGAAGATTTACAGATAAACAAAGTATTTCAAATTGAAAACTATTATATTGACAGTAAGGCAGAGACGGGAAATTATTATTTTATAGATGAAAATAAGACTCTTTGGGGAGAGGGTAAAAATGAATATGGTCAGCTGGGGTATTGGAAGAAAGGCGAAGAAGATATATTTGAAAGAGAGCCTCATAAAATTGCGGAAAATGTCATTCATGTAGATCGGGGAGGATTTTATTTCACAATTTTTCTTACAGAAGAAGGTCATCTTTATGGAATGGGTGATAATCTAAATGGATTAATGGGCATGGATAATATAGAAGGGCGAGATTACTTCTTAAATCCGGGAAGTGTGGTGACAGAGAAGCCTGTTTTATTAATGGAGGATATTGTTTATGCAAGATGCGGAAACAGAAATATTGTTGCTTTGAAAAAAGATGGCAGTGTATGGTGGTGGGGAGAATTTCGTACAACTTCTTCCAAGAGTGGAAAAGAAGAGAAGAGTATTAGTTATTCCCAGCCGGTAAAAATGTTGGAAGGTGCACAGTATGTAACGTGTAGTTCTTTTTGTGCGGGAGCAATTAAAAAGGATGGAAGTTTATGGTTGTGGGGAAATAATACCTTTGGTTCTTGCGGCATAAATAGCGGTGAGGAAGATTTCATAAATGAACCTACTAAGGTAATGAATGAAGTAAAAATGGTTTGGTTTGATTCTATGGAGTTTAATTCTACCCAGACGCCAAGTATACATCAATATGGGGATAATCCTGAAAAATGCATATATCCATATGTTACTTTTGCCGAGAAAGAAGGCGGAGAGTTGGTTGCATGCGGATACGAGGTAAAAGGAAAAGGAAGCGTAGAAAGGACCTATACTTTATATGGTGATATTTTAAGGACAGGAGACGCGGTGAATGGGGAAGACTTTGAACCTGTAAAAGTGAGCTATTCAGAGGTATTCCAACCAATCAGCATTGCCCAAAAGGATAGGGACATACATCTGAAATTAAAAGGATGTCAGTATGGCTGGTTCCCGGAAGAACTTGGAGAATATTTGGATACCATAGGCATGAGATTTAAAGTAATAGATGGGGAATCGGAAGGAGAACAGGTATATTATTTTGTTACCTTAGATAATTATTTTACTTTTTATTTTAATCAAAGTAAGGAGCTTTACCGATTTAGTTCAACAGCTTATGGATCAAGAGATGGAAAAATACTCATTGGGATGAGGAAAGAAGAAGCTGAGAGGTATTTGGGAGAACCTATAGAAGAGGTGGTTAACGCTGATAATAATATATATTCAAATGTTATTTATCAGAAAGATGATGTTTGGTTTGAGATTGGATATGAATATGGGAGAATATTTTATATAAATGAAAGTAGAATAGAACCAGATATATGGTAGCTTTTAGGGAACGAATTATTCATTCGTTCCCTAATTTTTTTGTATTTAGTTTTTCTGCAAAGAGAAGTTTGATGCAAGCTACATATTGGCCGGATTGCTTTCACCGGCTGTAGCACCACGAGTATATACATAGTCTCCTGCATTTGGGCTCGTATAAGCAGAACCACTGGTAGAAACTACATTTAATGCCCGCCTCAGTTTAAAGCGATAGCAAGCAGCTCCAAGCGCAGACTCTGTAACAGATGTTCCAGACTTTGATTCGCTTTCACAGCTTGAGCGTCCGTAAACGGTATTATAAAGAAATGGAAGTAAATGTAACAACTTAGCAAAAGTGTCCTTCAATTTTTGGGGGACATTTTTTTATTATTATGAAGAAAAGCAATAATTCTCTTATATGGTAATATAATAAGACTATTTGAAAATAGCAGCAATATAAATTGAAGTACGATAACCCATGTGTTTTTTGAATATCGGATATAGTCGGTATTTAGAATATATCCAAGGATATAGCTTCCATTTGAAGTACTATATTCAATTTGTAGTTTATATAAGGAACTGTGTAGAATCAAACTATCTTCCTTAATGTAAATAGAAGAATCGTTTTGAGGATTTGAATTATTATTTATGAATTCTAAAAAGTTTTTAAAATCATCAGCAGGAATTATTAAATCAAAAGTAAATTCTCTGCTTACATTGCCATCTACTATTTTATGATTGTATCCTTTTATAGTAAGGGAAGAAAAATCAGAAAGTCCTATTAAATCTTTAAGGTCATCACTTTGTAATTTTGTTAGGTGGGCAGATCTAAGGAAAGATTTTTCATCAAATTTAAATGCTGCATAAATGTTAAAAATAAACAATGAGATAGTAAGTGTGGTGAGGAATATAAAGACCCTAAATAGTTTGCCCCTTTTTCTTATTTTCATTTTTAGGCTCTCTCCCATATTTACTATATTTCAAAAATTCACTCCATATTACCATGAATTTAGCTGAATAAGCAAATAGATAATACGATACAGAGGGTATAAATGTATTCTAAAATACATAGGGCATCCCCAACCTTCCCTACCAGTACCTAAAGCACTTTCTTCGGTACAACACTCATTAGCAGTTAAGGTTTCTGTGTGAACAGTTGTTCGATAAAACTATTGATAAACGCGAATGAATATGGTATCATAATACAAACGGGTGTTCGAGGGACGGTGACAAGATTTGATGAATTATAAGGTTTCAGAAGAGATGTGTGTAATGGAGAAGCTGGGAATCTTAACAGATGCAGCCAAATACGATGTGGCATGTACCTCCAGCGGTGTGGATAGGAAGGGCAGCGGAAGCGGCATGGGGAATACCGTTGCGGGAGGCATCTGCCATAGCTTCAGCGCGGACGGAAGATGTATCTCTTTATTGAAGATACTTTTTACAAATGAATGTATTTATGACTGCAAATATTGTATTAACAGAAAGTCCAACGATGTTGTCAGAACCTCATTTACGCCGGATGAGGTATGCGAGCTGACCATGGGATTTTATAAAAGAAATTATATTGAAGGACTTTTCTTAAGCTCTGGCATATTATATAATCCGGATTTTACCATGGAATTAATTTATCAGACCCTGTATAAGCTGCGCAGGGAACACCGGTTTCAGGGGTATATTCATGTGAAAGCGATTCCCGGCGCAGATCCGTTTCTGATTCAAAAGACGGGGCTGTTAGCCGATAGGATGAGCGTGAATCTGGAACTGCCGACGGCGGAGGGACTTAGCCGCCTCGCGCCTAATAAGCATAGGAAAAACATTTTAGCACCTATGCGCCAGATTCAAAATGGAATTGTATCCAGTAAGAACGAAATCGTTCTATATAAAAATGCACCCCGTTTTGTTCCGGCAGGACAATCCACCCAGCTTATCGTAGGTGCCACACCGGAAAATGACTATCAGCTAATGACTGTGGCAGAAAGCCTCTATGAGAAATTTGAATTAAAAAGAGTGTTTTATTCTGCCTTCGTGAATGTGAACGAGGATAAGGAACTGCCCGCTCTTCCCGGAGGGCCTCCGCTCCTTCGGGAACATAGGCTTTATCAGGCGGACTGGCTGCTTCGTTTTTATGGATTTAAAGCAGGAGAGCTTTTAAGCGAAGAAAGACCCAATTTCAATATTCTGCTGGATCCGAAGGCCGACTGGGCGCTGCGTCATCTGGAAATATTTCCGGTGGAAGTAAACAGGGCAGATTATCAATTGTTGCTTAGGATACCGGGAATAGGGGTGAAGAGCGCGCAGAGAATCGTAATGGCGAGGCGTAACGGTTTTCTTAGCTTTCTTGATTTGAAAAAGATAGGAGTGGTGCTTAAGCGGGCGCTCTATTTCATTACGTGCAATGGAAGAATGATGTATAACACGAAGATAGAAGAAGATTATATCACGAGAAATCTTCTTACGGTCAAAGAAAAGCTACCCTTTGACAAGGATGGAATTACCTATAAGCAGCTATCCTTATTTGATGATGTAGGTTTTACTATGCAGCCGGATATTATCGATACTCATAAAGCAGTGCTGGGGCAGATGTAACGGGGAGTGGAGGTGTGTGCGGTATGGAAGAGAAATATTTAATATGTGAGGATTCATTAGAGGGCATTTTTACGGGAATCTATAAAGCCTATTCCTTGAAGGCAGATCACAGCCATCTGCATATACAGATCGGGGAGGAGGAGAATCTGCGCTTATTTGCAGAATATATCCCTATAGAGCCCGATGCCGGAATGGCAGTAAAGGTATCCCGCACTATTCAGCGGGAGTTAGGCGAGGAGACGTATATGAATATATGCCGTGCGCTGGCTTCGGAGGACA
This sequence comes from Kineothrix alysoides, assembly GCF_000732725.1. Classification (GTDB taxonomy): domain Bacteria; phylum Bacillota; class Clostridia; order Lachnospirales; family Lachnospiraceae; genus Kineothrix; species Kineothrix alysoides. The sequence goes on from NZ_JPNB01000001.1 coordinate 199,571, forward strand.
AGCAGAAGGGAGAGGCTGTATACAAGACTGTGGTGTGCGGACTGCAAATGAAAAATGGCAGGCAGGTTATGGGCAATCTGGCGAATTCCTACGTGCATAAGGTGTTCGAACTGAGCCGGGGGACCAACAACGAGGTTCTTCATTTGATGGGATTTCTCCGATTCCAGGAGCTGGAAAACGGCATATTATTTTCCAGGATAGGGCCTAAGAACAATATAGTGACCTTTTTAGCTCCTCACTTCGCGGATAGGCTGCCTCTTACAAATTTTGTCATATACGATGAGAACAGGGGAATATTTGCTGTTCATCCCGCTTCAAAGGATTGGTATCTCGTTACGGATGCCGAAATCAGCCGGGAAGCGATGGAGAATTATTCGAAGGAAGAGCTGGAATATCAGGAACTGTTTACTTATTTCTGCCATAAAATAGCAATAAAAGAGAGAAGAAACCTGAATTTACAAAAAAGCATGCTTCCCTTAAGATTCCAAGAATATATGGTAGAATTTAGGAAATAATGATCAATATGCAGTTTAGTGAAGTAAAGAGATAAAAGATAAATTGTGCAACTTTATATATTTTGACGAATATTGCGGATTGGGAGTGGTCAATATGAAAAAAAATTTCAGCGGCTAATATTTCCATGAATCCAGTTTATAGAAATTTCACTTTACTTTTATAGTGGATAAGGTATAATACACAAGTAACTGCGAGAAAGATATTTTCATGAAAGGATTTTTCAAGGAAGGGTGATATTTATGATACATCGTAAAATAAGGTTGAGACCCGACGAAGTGAAAAAATTTGTGGCAGCGGCATCGAAATGTGACTTTGATATTGATATTGCTTATAATAGATACGTAGTTGACGCAAAATCCATCGTCGGAGTATTGGGATTGGACTTTAATCAGATTTTAACAGTTTCCTATTCAGGATACGATGATGATTTTGAGTCGTTTATGAGACATTTTGCCGTCGCATCCTGATTTCCGGGGCTCTAATCTTCTCTGGGAAACCGGAAATGGACGTTACTGTTCACACAGTAGCTTAACACTTGCTGGTAAGCTACGTAAGAACATGATTCAAGAGATGATTTTTGCTTCGCGGAGCGAATTGGCATGCAAAATTTTTGCATTGCAGAAATCATGAGTTGCTGAGAACGGAGTGAACAGTAACAAACGGACAATGGCAAATAATAAGGTAATGTTGTTTGACTCCCTATAAGAGATAGAGTAGACTATCTTTATGGGGAGTTTTTTATGTAACAGGAAAGTGCACCTGTTACATAAAAAATGGATGCGCAGCTACGCGCGCAGAACAAAAGCTGTGCTGCCGAAGGACTTGGCCGCTAGAGTATGCGAAGCACACTTTTGTTCTGTAATATCCTGAATAACTCGTTGGCAGGGAGTCTTGGAAATGGAACAGAAGGAAAAGGCAGAAATACATATATCCGTCCGCAACCTGGTGGAATTCGTGCTGCGGTCGGGAAATATTGATAATAGGAGGTCCACGGCGCCGGATCAGGCGATGCAGGAAGGCAGCCGGGTACACCGGATGATACAAAGGAGAATGGGTTCCGATTATCATGCGGAGGTAGTGCTGCGGCATCCGCATGAGATGGAGGAATATACGGTTGTCGTAGAGGGAAGGGCAGACGGGATCATAGACGGCACGGAAGCGACTCCGGTAACGGTGGATGAAATCAAAGGGACCTATCTGGAACTTAAAAAGATAAAGGAGGCCTTTACCGCCCATCTGGCGCAGGCCAAGTGCTATGCATATATTTATGCCGATAAGAACAAGCTGAAGGAAATTTGTGTCCGCATGACCTACTGTAATCTGGATACGGAGGAAATCAAATATTTTCATTCCAGTTATACCTTTGTGGAATTAAAGCGGTGGTTTGAGGATATCTTGATGCAGTATAAGAAATGGACTGACTTCGAGTTTCAATGGAAGCGAAGCAGGACGCAGTCCATCAAAGACCTTTCCTTTCCGTTTCCCTACCGAGAGGGGCAGAAGGAGCTGGTAACTTATGCCTATCAAAGCATTTACCACGGAAAAAAGCTTTTTATAGAGGCTCCTACGGGAGTCGGCAAGACGATTTCTACAGTTTTTCCTGCGATTAAGGCTATGGGTGAAGGATTAGGTGAGAGAATCTTTTATTTGACGGCGAAGACCATTACCAGAACCGTCGCCGACGGCACCTTCCAACTTTTGAGGGAAAAAGGACTTCAAATGAAGACGGTAATATTGACAGCTAAGGAAAAAATCTGCTTTATGGAGGAAACAGAATGCAATCCGGAATATTGTCCTTATGCAAAAGGGCATTATGACCGCATTAATAAAGCGATATACGATTTGTTGACCCATTCGGACAATTTTTCCAGAGAGGCGATTGAAGAGTATGCAAAGGCTCATCAGGTATGCCCTTTTGAGCTTTGTTTGGATATGAGTTTGTTTTCCGATGCCATTATCTGTGACTATAATTATGTGTTTGATCCACATGTGTATTTGAAACGCTTTTTTGCGGATGGGGTAAAGGGTGACTACATTTTTCTTATCGACGAGGCGCATAATCTGGTGGAGCGCGGCAGGGAAATGTACAGTGCAGTGCTTTGCAAAGAAGACTTTCTGAAATTAAAGAAGAGTGTAAAAGAGATTGACGGCAAAATGGAGCATCATCTCGAGAAATGCAACAAAGAGCTGTTGCTTTTGAAACGGGAGTGTACGAGTTATCGGATTGAAGAATATATCTCGCCCTTTGTCATGGCGTTACAGCGACTTAGCTCTGCGATGGAGACTTACTTGGAGGAGCAGGATGGCGGCCATGCGGTACATGAAAATGAAATAAGGGCAGAAATTCTAGACTTTTACTTTGCAGTATCCCATTTTCTCGATATTTATGAGAGGGTGGATGAGAATTATGTCGTTTACTCGGAGATGAGAGAGGACGGAAGCTTTATTTTAAAGCTTTTTTGTGTGAATCCGGCGGTGAATCTACGGGAATGTATGGCAAAGGGGAGAAGCACCATTTTATTTTCCGCAACTCTTCTTCCGATTCAGTATTATAAAGGGCTTTTAGGCGGCGATGGGGGAGATTATGAGGTATATGCCAAGTCGGTGTTTGACCCGGAGAAAAAGGCGCTTTTCATTGGAAGCGATGTGACCAGCAGATATACGAGGCGCACGGACATGGAATATTACAATATTGCCTCCTACCTTTATGAAATTGTGAAGAACCGTCATGGAAATTATATGGTCTTCTTTCCTTCACACGCTTTTTTGCAGAAGGTGTATGAGATATTTGAGCACTATTTTGCGGATAAAGGCAGTGTGGAATGTATTCTTCAGGAGGACCGTATGGACGAACGGGCGAGAGAGGACTTCCTGAGCCGCTTTGCGTGGAACGACGACTGCGATTTGGCCCAGATGATTCGTATGGACGTGGAGATAGAGGAGGAAAAAAGTCTGCTGGGCTTTTGCGTGCTGGGAGGGATATTCAGCGAAGGCATCGATTTGAAGAGAGACAGCCTGATCGGTGCTATTATTGTAGGCACGGGGCTGCCTTTGGTCTGCAACGAAAGGGAAATACTGAAGAACTATTTCGATGAAAAGGGAGGCGGCGGCTTCGATTATGCCTACCGCTATCCTGGCATGAACAAGGTATTGCAGGCGGCGGGAAGGGTAATAAGGACGGCGGAGGACGTAGGCTTGGTAGCGCTTTTGGACGACAGGTTTCTGAATCATTCCTATCAAAAAATGTTCCCGCGTGAATGGGAACATTTCGAAGTGGTTACGGTTGACGGGGTGGCAAAAAGGGTGGAACGTTTTTGGGATGGCTGGCTGTGAACACTCCGCTGCGCAGCATTTGGATTTCCTCCTTATAAGGAGGCAGCAGCTTAGACGGGTCTTTTTCCGAGGGAATATAAGGAGTCTCCAATATTTTGGGTATATCCGCAAAGGCAGAGTGATGGACGATGGAGTACAGTGCTTCGAAGCCGATATATCCATGCCCGATGTTGGTATGTCTGTCTTTGCCGGCGCCGCATGGATTCTTGCTGTCGTTGATATGCAGGACGGCGACCCTATCTTTTCCGATCAATCGATCCAGGCGATCCACACACTCGTCAAAGCCATGGACAATATCATAGCCTGCATCGTGCATATGACAGGTATCCAGACAAATCCCAAGTTTTTCATTGTGGATAACTTTATCGAAGATGGCAGCAAGCTCTTCGAAGCTTCTACCGATTTCAGAGCCCTTTCCTGCCATGGTCTCCAGGGCGATGGTACAGGGTGTGTCTTTATCTAATATCTCATTGAGGCCCTCCGCTATTTTGCGGATACCTGCATCTTGGCCCGCGCCCACATGAGCGCCGGGATGCAGCACAAGAACCTTGCTTTTCAATGCGGCAGTACGCCGTATATCCATCGAAAGGAAATCCAGGGCCAGCTTGAAGGTGTCGGTATTTATGCTGTTGCCAAGATTAATAATATATGGAGCATGGATGATAGAATCTGTGATGCCATGTTCCTTCATATACGAAAGACCTGCGTCTATGTTCAGTTCTTCTATTGCCTTGCGCTTCGTATTCTGGGGAGCGCCTGTAAATATCATAAAGGAGTTTGCTTCGTAAGAAGCAGCTTCTTTGGCGGAGCCGAGAAACATTTCCTTGCCCTTCATCCCTACATGTGAACCTATCTTTAACATATTTCCTCCTGTGTAAGCTTTAATAAAAAGAGCGTGCGAATGTCAGCCCTTTATTTGTTTTTTAGTAGTATAGCATCGAAGTCGAAAAAGGTAAAGTTAACATAACTTAAGAGCTGTTCAAGATTTATGTCGATGTCGAAAAATGAAAAATGAAATATTTTTTTGACAAATGACGTCAGAATTTAGAAGAAATGGAAGATGAGTCACAGATTATGACACGAACGTCACATGTGGATAACTCGGTGGAAATTGGGGATTTCTTTTCAAAATGTCTCAAAAAGCATTAGAAATCGTACAAGTTCTCCACATTTATATTTTTGCAAGAAGAACTTGAAAAATCAGAAAAAATACCAGTTTAGTCAAGAAGATTATGTGAAGCAAGAGAAAATATTGACCGAATTGGACATGCCGCAATTGTGGGTAAAGTGCTGATTGAACCCATAAAATATTATGTAAATCAATGCAGCGGGTAATGGAGGGGTTATGTTAAAATCGGGATATATATGCAAGGCTTTTCATGTTATAATATAGCAGTAATAAACAGATTATTCGACAAGGATTGGAGGACATAGAATGTGGGCTTATGAGAGTGTGTTTTATCAGATTTATCCGCTGGGTTTTTGCGGTGCACCATTTGAAAACGACGGCGTGCTCCGGTCTGGGATATTGAAGGCAATCGATTGGATTCCCCATATGAAGCGTCTGGGAACAAATGCAGTATATTTTTCGCCGGTATTCGAATCGGATACACATGGATATAATACGAGAGATTATAAACAGGTTGATTGCAGGCTGGGAACCAATGAAGACTTTAAACGGGTATGCAAAAGTCTGCATGAAAGCGGAATACGCGTGATACTGGATGGTGTATTCAACCATGTGGGAAGGGGATTCTATCAATTTCAAGATGTCATAAAGAACAGGGAGGCATCTCCGTATCTGAATTGGTTTCATATCGACTTGGGAGGAAACTCCAATTATAACGACGGACTTTGGTATGAAGGATGGGAAGGAAATTATGATTTGGTGAAGTTGAATCTAAGGAATGAGGAGGTCGTAAAACATCTTCTGGATTGTGTGGAATTCTGGATCGACGAGTTTGACATTGACGGGCTGAGGCTGGACGTAGCTTATTGTCTGGATCATGATTTCGTACGCAGGCTCAGGCGCTTTACGGAAAGTAAAAAGGAGGATTTTTTCCTTGTGGGCGAGATGCTGCATGGAGATTATAACCAGATGGTAAATGAGGACATGCTGCATTCGGCCACCAACTATGAATGTTATAAGGGACTTTATTCCAGCTTTAACAGCATGAATATGTTCGAAATCAATCATTCTCTGCTTCGTCAGTTCGGGCCGGAGAACTGGACGCTCTATAAGGGGAAACATCTGCTTTCTTTTGTGGATAACCACGATGTGACGCGAATCGCCAGTATCCTTACCAATGAAAAGCACCTCCCGCTGATTTACGCATTATGCTTTGGGATGCCCGGTATTCCTTGCGTATATTATGGAAGTGAATGGGGGGCAAAGGCACAGAAAAGCGAAGGTGACCCGGCGCTGCGGGCTTGCTTCGAAGCGCCTGCAGGCGGTGAACTGGTGGAGTATATCGGGAAACTCTCTGAAGCGAAGAAAAATTCCGAAGCATTGAATTACGGAGATTTCCGTTCTCTTTTGCTTACGAATAAGCAGTGCATATTTGAGAGAAAGTCGCAAAATGAAAGGGTGCTTGTGGCGATTAACGCCGACGGAGAAAGCTTCCGGGCACAATTTGACGCAGGCTGCCGTACGGCTTTTGATTTAATTAGTGGTGAGGAGCATGATGTTAACGGCGGAAGCGAGCTTCCTGCGTATAGTGCTTATTTTTGGAAGACAACATAATATACGTAAGCATCTGCAGAATGTAAGAGCACCTCAAATGTTAGACAAAACGACTAACATTTGGGGTGTATTTTAATTTGGGGCGCTTTTCTATAGGATAAGAATACTGGCATTTATTTTATTTTATCTTAAAGACATTAGTTATAAAAAAGGATATTGACATATCGGTTCATACTGTATATATTGTATATATACAGTATGAACAAGGGTGGAATGTTCAAGTGAAGAATGAAGACGTAGTGTGAAGTGTGAAATCGCAGTACGAAGAAAGAAGTGGCAGTACAAAGAAAGAAGCCGTAGTCCGAAGAAAGAAGCCGCAGCACGAAGGAAAGAAACCATAGCGTGAAGAATAAAACCGTAGAATAAAGTGTGGAACGAAAAGAGGTGAGAGAATTGGACATATTGATTAGTAATTCCGGTGGGCAGCCGATTTATGAGCAGATATGTACGCAGATTAAGAAGAATATCATAGCCGGAGAATTAAAGGAAGGTGACGCTCTTCCGTCCATACGATCTCTTGCCAAAGATTTACGTATCAGCGTAATCACTACGAAGAGAGCGTATGATGAACTGGAAAAGGAAGGATTTATTTATACGATAGCCTCCAAGGGGTGCTTTGTAGCGAAGAAAGACATGGAGTTTATAAGAGAAGAAAATTTAAAAAAGATAGAAGCGCATATGCGGGAAATTTCTGAGCTTGCGAGGTCGTCCGGATTAACGGGGAAAGACTTGGCGAAGATGTTTCAATTTCTGGAAGAAGAATAGCAAAGGAGTAAATTATGAATGCTTTGGAAATAACAAATTTAACGAAAGAGTACAAGGACTTTAAGCTGGATAATGTCAGCCTCAGGCTGCCGTCCGGTTGTATTATGGGACTTATCGGGGAGAATGGTGCGGGAAAAAGCACGATGATTAAGCTGATTATGAATGCGATAAATCGCGACGGCGGCGAGATAACCGTACTCGGTAAGGATAACCGGGCCGATTTCAAGGTGACGAAGGAGGATATCGGTATCGTGCTGGATGAAACAGGATTCCCGGAAATCATAACGGCAAAGCAATTGAACGCTATTATGAAAATGACCTATCAAAACTGGGAGGAAGAGACTTATTTTCATTATATCGAGCGTTTTTCTCTTCCCGGGAAAAAGCCTTTCAAGGACTATTCCAGAGGAATGAAGATGAAGCTGGCAATAGCGGCAGCGATGTCTCATCGTGCGAAGTTGCTGGTTCTGGATGAGGCCACCAGCGGGCTGGATCCCATTGTAAGGGATGAAATCCTAGATATTTTCCTTGAATTTACGAGAAAAGAAGAGAATTCCATTCTGATTTCCTCCCACATTGTCAGTGATCTGGAAAAGTTATGCGATTATATTGCTTTTCTCCATAAGGGTAAGCTTATATTCTGTGAGGAAAAAGACCGCCTTTTGGAAAACTACGCAATTCTGCACTGCAAAAAAACTGAACTGAATGGGTTGGAATGGTCGGCAATAAAAGGAAAAAGAGAAAACAGCTACGGAGTTGACGCACTGGTGGATCGTAAAAAGGTACCGAGGGGAATGAATATAGAAAATGCGTCAATTGAAGATATTATTTTATTTATGGTAAAAGGAGTGGATAAATAATGAAAGGATTGCTGTTAAAGGACTTTTATATGATATGGAAGCAGGCGAAGTTCATGCTTGCTCTTGTAATAATCTATATTCTCATTGGTGTAGTGAGCGACAGCTCATTTTGGACGGTATTCTCGGTAATATTTATGGCTATGCTGCCTATTACTGCATTAGGACTCGATGAGAGGAGCGGCTGGACCAGTTATGCATCGATGCTTCCCTTTTCCAAACATGATATTGTCGTAAGTAAATATGTATTCGGATTAATAGGAGTAGGGTTGTCAGTCCTATTGTATGCTGTTCTGACTATGTTGACTGGAATAGTCAGATATGGAAGCGTACAGATTGATTCTATTTTGCAGATGATTATGCCTTTATTTTCTGTTTCGTTCCTCTTTATATCAACCAATTTGCCGATTATGTTTAAGGTAGGAGTGGAAAAGGGCAGGATGTGGTATTTGCTGTCGCTGATGGTGATTATGGGAGGTTCCTCATTTATCATCAGCATTTTGGACGGTAACCCGGGTTTAGGTGCAATTTCGGGTTTTCTCAGCATAGATACACAGGCGAATCAGTTAATACAAAGCGCAAGCGTTCTTGGTGTCTGCACCATACTGTTGCTAGGCTCAATGAAGCTTTCGATCAATGTATTTGAAAAGAAAGATTTATAAGATTAATTCGGGAGTGTCTCGTCCAATCGCTTTCTGACTGCGGAGATTTCGCCGGCATCCGTTCGCCATATTTCATATTCACTCATGCCGGGAATGCCCATGGAAACGTGGGGATTGCGAAATCTCATTTCGCTTTCCACAATTCTTTTTCCTGACATATGAAAGGACGTGATGGAAGTTTCCTCAAGCAGAGTGCGGACAGCAGCTTCATCAATTCCTGCACCTGCTATAATGGAGATGGAGCCGTTCGCTTCTTTACTTAATTGTCTGAGTAAGTCAATGCCTTTCAGACAGGAGGATTGTTGGCCTGAGGTAAGGATGTTGTGAATGCCCAGCTCCTTCGCTTCTTCCATAGCCTTGAAAGGAGATTTACACATATCGAAGGCGCGGTGAAGGGTTATGCGCATAGCCCCGGCATGAGCTATCAGCTCCTTTAGTTCAGAAACTGCCAGTTCGCCGTCAGCGTTTAAGCATCCGATGACGATGCCGTCGGCGCCTGCGTCACGGAACATATCTATTTCCTTAATTATAATGTTCAATTCATGAAGGCTGTAAAGGAAATCCCCGAAACGAGGACGTATTAGGACATGGATAGGGATATCTACTGTTTCCCGAACTCGCTTAAATAGGGCGAGGGTGGGGGTGGTGCCGCCGATAATGAGATTGGAGCAAAGTTCCAGCCTGTCGGCTTTTCCTTTTTGCGCGTTAATGGAAGACTCAACGCTGTCTGTGCAGCATTCTAATAGGTATTTTTGTCTGAGGGGCATATGAACTCCTTCCCGATTTTCAAAATAAGATGGGTGATAAGAACAAAGGTGTGCTTCGTACATCCTTGTGCCCAAAACTTTGACAGCACAGCTTTTGTTCCGCGCGCGCAGCTGCGCATTGTTTGTCCGAAGGGCTTTTATGTAATAGGAGCACCTTCCTATTACATAAAAACAGATACAGCGAGCAGAAGTGCTTTACTGTATCTGTTTTGAAATTTTACATGTTTTCTTTGATACAGACATATTTTAGTCTTATACAGATGTACATGTTCTGGTTCTATACCGATTTATAGCGTTTATCGAACTTATCAGCACCGCATACATGGCGTTCACTGTCGCTTTCTGCAATAATATAGTCTCCTTCGCGGATGAAGATGACTCCCCGTCTGTTTTGAATAAAAGGGCAGACAATGGTACCGTCCGGCCTGGTAATTTGAATTAAGTTGTCAGGGCTGATCCAGCCATTTGTAATAACCTTGGTGTAGAGCTCGAAACCATCTTCCATACCTTTATTCAATTGGTATTGCTCTGCACTTACAATTAAGGATATTCGTTCATATTTTTTCATTGTTTAGCCTCCCTTATCTCATGTATACTCCCGTTCCTTATATTTATGAAAGAACCATAAATACGCTTTCCCTTATATATAGTTTAGCTTAATTTGAAAAAAAATACAATGCTTATTGACAACATAATATTATATGTTGTATAGTATGAATTAAGAAATGATAGTATATACCATATAATATTATATTCAACAATGGAATGAAGGAAGAATTTAAGAAACAGGAAGGAATAAAGGAGTGCAGAATCGGAAGGTTATGAGAAGAATATTTAGTATGATACGAAAGGAGTAGGTTAAATGGTATTTAATACAGGAGCGGCACTGCTTGACGCAATTGTACTGGCGGTTGTATCGGGCGATCCGGAGGGGACTTATGGATATAAGATAACCCAAGAGGTAAGGCAGGTCATAGAATTGTCAGAATCAACATTATATCCGGTACTAAGGCGGCTGCAGAAGGATGAGTGTTTGGAAGTATATGATATGGAATGTGCCGGAAGAAACAGACGGTATTATAAGGTCACGGAAAGAGGAAGGGCACAGCTTTCGTTGTACAAAAGCGAATGGAAGAAATATTCTCAAAAAATAAACGGAATGTTCGAGGGAGGAATCGTACATGAATAGATTGGAATTTATGCAGAAATTGGAATCGCTTCTTTCCGATATATCAGACGGAGAAAGGGAAGAGGCATTACAATACTATAATGACTACCTGAACGATGCAGGAGTAGAGAATGAACAGGAGGTACTTGAGTCCCTCGGTACACCTGAAAAAATAGCGAAGACGATTAAAGAAGGCTTAGGTGATAACGGAACAACCGGGGAATTTACAGAAACGGGATATAAAGATTATACGGCACAGCACGAAGAAAAAAATGAGGTAATAAAAAAGAAAGAAAAAAGCTCCCTTTCGGGCGGTATGATTGCGATAATCGCTATTTTATGTATCTTGGCTTCACCGCTGCTTGTTTCCATAGCGGGAGGTCTTCTGAGTGCCGGAGTGGGAATCTTTGTAGGTGTCCTGGGCTTTTTCTTCGGAATAGCGTTGGCAGGTATTCTGCTTTTCGTAACGGCTATCGTATTGCTCGTAATAGGAATCGGATGTTTATTCTATGCGCCGCTGGCAGGAGTTTGCCTGATCGGAGCGAGCTTGTTCGTCGGAGGCCTCTCTCTATTCTTCATCTGGCTTTCCGTTTGGATTTGCTTAAGGGCAATTCCGTGGCTTATGAGAGTAGTGTCGGACCTGTTCAGCAAGCTATTTAGAAAAAAGGGAGGTGAAAAGGCATGAAGAAATTTACGAAGATTTGTTTGATTACCGCATTGATTCTGATTTTGGTTGGGGGTACAATATGTGTAATAGGAGTTGTGAGCGGCGGCTGGAAGCAGGTGGATGAAATCGGAGGAAACAGCTCCTGGTCGAAGATGTTATACGGAGTATCACATGCCTATACCGGTAATTATTTCGATGATATAGAGGAATGGGCAGACGGCAAAGGGGACTGGATTTCCGATAGTACGGAGTATGAGAATTATGGTGATGGCTGGGACTTCGATATGGAAGGCTGGGGCTTTGATGATGCGCAGAACTGGGATTACGATGGAAAGGGAATTGCTGTAGGAAGTGATTACAGCCAAATCACTGTCGGTGAATCTGGTATAAAGACAATGTACATTTCGATTGGAGGGGCGGCGCTTTATATAAAGGAAGCGCAGGACGGGAATTTCGGAATCCAGAAAGAAGGCATGGGAATATATGAATATTATGAGGAGGACGGCGTGCTGCATCTGATAGGAAATTACAAGAACCGCGTAAATGATGGAGAGAAGGTCTATCTTTATATTCCGGAAGGCGCGCAGTTTGAGAAGGTGGCAATAGCGGAAGGCGCAGGTTTGGCAGACTTAGGAGAATTGGATGCGGATGAAATTGAATTGCAGATAGGTGCAGGGATGGCGACCTCGGATAAAATTAATTGCAGCAGCTTGAAGGTAGATATCGGTGCCGGAAAAGTGATTTTGGGCGGAGTGAAAGCGCAGGAACTGGATATGAATGTAGGAGTAGGGCATGCGTATTTGGAAGCTGATATCACGAAGGAAATAAATGTGGATTGCGGACTGGGTGCCGTAGAGTTGGTGCTTTCGGGTTCAGAGAAGGATTATAACTATAAAGCGAGCTGCGATGCAGGGAGTATTAATATAGGAGATAAGATATATGGTGCTCTGTCCAGCGATGCGTTTATAGATAACGACGCCGAGAAAGACTGTTCGCTGGAATGCGCTATGGGAAATATTAAAGTATCCTTTGAATAAGGAGATAAGCTGTTGTAAAGAAAAAAGAAATACTTTAAAATAAAAATAAGAAAAGGATGGTAATGATATGGATAACGATTATAAGAAGTTGACGAGGTCAAAGTTTAACAGGATGATTTCCGGTGTTTGCGGAGGACTTGGTAATTATTTGGGGATGGACCCTACGGTAGTGAGGCTGATCTGGTTGATTCTGAGCATAGCCAGCTTTGGAACGGGATTGATCATATATTTGGTCGCGGCTATTGTTATTCCGGAAGAAGATTAATCCTGCAATATTCGCAAGAAAACTAATATTTCGGTAATACAATAATATGGTTAAAGCCTTTTTAAGGGTATTCTCCGTGCAGGAGAATACCCTTAATGCTATTTACTGATAGTGAAGAACAGCCCTGACTTTTTAAGTGCCGGGCGCAGAGCCATATATACGGCAACGGATACGATGGAGGAGGTCACCGCATTGATAGAGGTTGCGGCGATGTTCCATGCGAGAGTGATTTCGGCAGCAGGCTTTCCCAGAATGAGCAGTTTGTAGTAATAGCCGATGAGAGGATCGAAGATTACATTGAAAAGGAGGCCGCTTACCGCTGCTAACACAGTCCACTTAAATACCTTTTTCGAATTGGTCTCGGTAGAAATCTTGCCGAATCTATGGGCAATGATGCCTGTTATAAAGCCGATGAAGAACTTGAGCAGGAAGGTCTTGGGAGCGTATACAACATAAATAGGGTCCATCAGGTCGCCGATCGTCATGCCGAGAGCACCGCCCAGGCCCCCGGATACCCCGCCGAGAAGCAAAGCGCCGATTACACATACGGCGTTGCCCAGATGGATTGAAGTGGCATCACCTCCGGGCAATGTGATTTTAATTTGTAAAAAGGTAAATACTACGTAGGATAAAGCTGCAATTAAACCGATAAATACAATTTTGTGAACCTTTTCATTTCTCATAATGGTTTCTCCTCCTATAATCTAGTTTCGCTATGTATTCATGTTTAAATCACATTATACTCAGAAATGGAGCTATAAAAAGTGCCATTTTAAAACTTTTTAACTAGGCCAGTTTGAAATTCCTTCGAGCTGCTTTTAGAACAAGAATCGATGTATATGAAAAAAAGAATGTGTGGTAGAATGGTATGGAAAGAAAAGAGTTTAGTGTGAAAAATAAATTTTTCACACGCAACTTTGTGCCTCGGCCCAAAGTTTGCAGGTTATGAGAAAGGCATGGTTATTAATATGAAATTAAACAAGGTTCATCATGTGGCAATTATTGTTTCCAATTATGAAAAATCAAAACATTTTTACGTGGATTTGTTGGGATTTGAGGTTATTCGTGAGAATTACAGACAAGAGCGCGGAGATTATAAGCTGGATTTAAAGTTAGGGGATATGGAGCTGGAGTTGTTTGGAATACCGGGAAGTCCCAAGAGGCCGAGTTACCCGGAGGCTTGCGGGCTGAGGCATCTGGCTTTTAAGGTAGAGAAAATTGAAGAGGTCATAAAAGAATTGAATGGACTTGGAATCGAAACGGAACCCGTCAGGACGGACACGTTTACGGGGAAAAAGATGACTTTTTTTGCTGACCCTGACGGACTGCCGTTAGAATTGCATGAATAGAGATAGAATCCCGTCCTTTATGCACAGAGTACAAAAGGAAGCAACTGGCAAAAAACAATAATAACGAGACGGGCAACCAGTTGATAAGTAATGTAAAAACAAAATATGCTTGTGTAACCGTTATTGGGATTCATTGTCAGACGCAAAATAAATGGTACAATAAACATCACAAATTAATTCTTCGTTTAGAGAATTAATAAAATGTATACCAGTGTTAATATCCGCTATGAATGGGGGGGGGTACTGATGATACAAATAAGCAAAGATATAAAGATAAAAGATGTAGCAAATGTCGTAAATGAAAAATCCCCGAGCTTTTCTGGTATTGTGAACCAGGAATGTAAGGGTACGTTATGGGTTGACAATATTGAAGAACCAAGAGTTGCAATTGCCGAGTCCTATGCAGTAGGAAGTTTTGCATTTCTTGGCACATATAAAACAAATGAAGACTTTTCAGATTTAAAAGATTTTTTGGAAAATGATTTATTTCATCACTTAAAGGAAAAGGGATATAAATGTTTTGAATTTTCTATTGAAAGTGAAAATATATACAAGAATATTTTAGAAATCTTTAAAAATAAATCAATCCAAACAGAAAAAGAATTCTCGTTCCGAGTCAATAAAATACCTGAAAAAAATCAGGATATTCCCAAAGGATATCAGCTAAGAAAAGTAGATGATATATTCTGGAATATGTTAACAGAAAATGAATTTGAAAATGAAGATTTATTAAAAGTTCGGTTGTTGGAATCATGGTACTCATTTGAAGAATTTAAGAATAAAAGTATTGCATATTGCATTATTTTAGATAGAAGAATCGTTGCTGTAATGGTTGGAACTGCATGTTTTAAAAATGTAATAGCAATAGATATTGAAACAGAAGAGAAGCATAGAAGAAAGGGGTTGGCTTATGCGATGGCGATAGAATTCATAAACGATTGCTTGAGAAATGGACTTATTCCACAATGGGATTGTGTTGAATCAAACCCCAATTCATACAATATGGCCGGAAAATTAGGATTTGAGAAAATAAATGAAAATACAGTCTATTGGTTCAATATTTAATGGAAAAGATTTATGATAAGCAACTTCTGATTCATTTCCTATTAGGAAAAAAGGTTAATATTTTCTGCAAAAATACTGAATAATACTTGACAAGACATGGATTATAAGATATATAATAAATAACAGTAATCATTACTATTATTGAGAAATATATCAAAATAATAATTAATTTAGGAGGTCAAAATTATGTCATTAATTGGAAAAGAAGTACAGCAATTTAAAGCGCAGGCTTATCAGAATGGAAAGTTCATTGAAGTTACAGAGGAAAATTTTAAAGGGAAATGGAGCATTGTTTGCTTTTATCCGGCAGATTTCACATTTGTGTGCCCGACTGAACTCGAAGATTTACAAAATAATTATGAGGAACTGAAGAATTTAGGGGCAGAAGTATATTCTGTTTCTACAGATACGCATTTTACGCATAAGGCATGGCATGACAGTTCAGAAGCTATTAAGAAGATAACTTATATTATGATTGGAGACCCTTCTCATGCATTATCACGTAATTTTGATGTTTTAATAGAGGCGGATGGACTTGCAGACCGCGGAACCTTTATTATTGATCCGGACGGCATTATTCAATCGGTGGAAATTAATGCAGGAAGTATCGGGCGTGATGCGGGTATTCTTATTGACAAGGTGAAAGCCGCTCAATATGTCAGAAAAAATCCGGGAGAAGTCTGCCCTGCAAAATGGAAAGAAGGCTCTGCTACGCTAAAACCAAGCCTGGATCTTGTAGGTAAAATTTAAGGAGAGATATTATGATACTAGATGCGGATATAAAAGAACAATTGGCAGAGTATCTTAAGCTTATGGAAAATGAGGTTCTGATTAAGGTAAGTCATGGAACGGACCAAGTTTCCAATGATATGGTGGATTTAGTAAATGAATTAGCTGCCATGTCATCCCAAATTAAGATAGAGCGTTCTGACTTGTCTAAAACGCCGAGCTTTAGTATCAATCGTGTTGGTGAAGAAACTGGAATAACCTTTGCGGGTATTCCTTTAGGTCATGAGTTCACATCTTTGGTGCTGGCACTTTTGCAGGTGAGTGGAAGAACCCCTAAAGTGGATGAGAAGATAATTGAACAGATTAAAGGAATTGTGGGCGAATATCATTTTGAGTCTTATATTAGTTTAAGCTGCCATAACTGCCCAGAGGTAGTGCAGGCTCTTAATGTAATGAGCGTGCTTAATCCGGGTATTACTCATACAATGATTGATGGTGGAGTGTTTAAAGATGAGGTAGAAAGCAAGAATATTATGGCGGTGCCTTCTGTTTATTTAAACGGAGAACCTTTTAGCACCGGGAGAATGGCGATAGAAGAAATACTTGCCAAACTGGGCAGCACTGCTGACATATCTGAATTCTATGACAGAGAACCATATGAAGTGTTGGTGATAGGCGGTGGTCCGGCGGGATCCAGTGCAGCCATCTATGCGGCAAGAAAAGGGATTCGAACCGGAATTGTTGCAGAGAGATTTGGAGGTCAGGTAAGAGATACCTTAGGTATAGAGAACTTTATAAGCATAAAGCATATTGAAGGCTCGAGGCTTTCTGATAATCTGGAAGCCCATGTAAAAGATTATAATGTAGATGTTATGATGCCGCAGCGTGCAAAAAGTTTAAAAAAGAAAGAATATGTAGAGGTTGAACTGGAAAACGGAGCAACTTTGAAAAGTAAAACAGTAATTCTTTCCACGGGTGCACGCTGGCGCAATGTCGGCGTACCGGGTGAAATTGAATATAAAAATAAGGGAGTTGCTTATTGCCCTCATTGTGACGGGCCTCTATTCAAAGGAAAGCGTGTTGTTGTCATTGGAGGCGGGAACTCCGGAATTGAAGCAGCCATTGATTTGGCAGGTATTGTAAATCATGTAACAGTTCTTGAGTTTATGCCGGAATTAAAAGCGGATGCGGTACTTCAAGAGCGCTTATATTCACTGCCTAATGTAACCGTCTATAAAAATGTTCAAACGAAAGAAATTATAGGAACCGATAAGGTAAATGGAATCACTTATATAGACAGGGGCACACAAGAAGAACATCACATTGAACTGCAGGGTGTGTTCGTTCAGATTGGATTGGTACCTAATACAGAGTGGCTGGGAGATAGTGTGGAGCGTAATCGTATTGGTGAAATCATAGTGGATAATCACAATGCTACTAGTATTCCGGGAGTATTTGCAGCGGGAGATTGTACCAACAGTCCATATAAACAGATAATTATATCTATGGGCTCCGGTGCTAATGCGGCGTTAGGTGCATTTGATTATTTGATTCGGAACTAGGGAATATTCTTTAATTAAAAAATAAAAGATAAATAAGAAGTAACTTTAAAGATTAGGACACCAAAAGTCCTAATCTTTTTATATTACAATAAATTCTTTCATCAAGGTGACAAAAGTCATCCCCAAAAAAGTGACTTCTTTCACTTTAGACCGTTTACTTGATTTGTTAATATACATAAGTAGAATAGGTGGACAGGAAACAAGGCGGAAAGAAGCAAAGAAAGAGAGGAAGCTTTATATATGGAGGAAACAGTATTAAAACTACAGGGATTAACAAAAAAATATGACAACAAACCGGTGGTAGACCATATTTCTATGGAAATAAAGAAAGGCGAAATTTTCGGACTTTTAGGACCTAACGGGGCCGGAAAAAGTACTACCATGAATATGATCTGTGCGCTGACCAAGCCTACGGCCGGTTCCGTCCGGATTTTTTCCAAAGAAATGAATACGGTCTTAAATACGCGGCAGATCAGAAGGCGTATCGGTTATATACCTCAGGATATTGCTATTCATGGAAATTTGAAGGCGTGGGAAAATGTAGAACTTTTCACATCGCTATACGGATTAAAAGGAAAAGAGTTAAAGGATGCGGTCGGTGAGGCTCTGGAATTCGTTGGCTTAAGCGAACACAGAAATGATTATGCCAAGAATTTCTCGGGTGGAATGAAAAGGAGGCTTAATATTGCTTGTGCACTTGGACATAATCCGGAGCTCTTGTTTTTTGACGAGCCTACGGTAGGAATTGACCCTCAGTCGAGAAATTTTATTTTAAAAAAGATAAAATACATTAACAGCCAAGGCGCAACCGTTATTTATACCAGCCACTACATGGAAGAAATTGAAGCAATCTGTACGAGGATCGCAATTATGGATAATGGAAAGATCATTGCGGTAGGCACGAAGGAAGAATTGGTTTCTCTTGTAACAGATGACTTATCGGCAAATATGTCTCTTGAGGAAGTGTTCCTTACGCTGACAGGGAAAAAACTAAGAGATTATGCGGAGGGGGATAAAGCGTGATGCCATGGGTTTTAATAAAAAATAATTTAAAATTGATGCTGAAGAATAAGTGGATTTTGTTTTTTATGACGGCACTGCCTCTTATGGTTATGGCATTACTGGCATCGGTTTTTGAAGATATGCTGGGAAAAGATACGGCCATTGAAAAAATAGCTGTCGGATATGCCATTCATATCGAAAATGAGGAAGAAGAGCAAAGCTTTCGGGAAGCTTTTGAAACTTTCGTAGAGGGCTGTGAAGAAAATGATATTTACCTGCAAGAATATGAAGCGACGGAATACAAAGACCTGTTGGAAAAGAAAGCAACGGATATATTTCTTCTTGTTACGGATAAAGAAATGATAATTTACGGTTCAGAAGATAAGAAGATAGAAACAATGGTACTAAACAGTGCGTTGGCTTCGTTTGACAAGATGATTCACAGCGTAAAGGTATTGAAAGAATATTTGACGGAGAATCCGGAAAAGGTACAAAATCTTAAGGAGACACAATTGCCGGATAAAGATTATATAAAGGCAGAAAGACTTGCTGTTAATCCGTTGCCTTCCGCTATGGACTATTACGGAATCATTGAAGTCGTTTATTTTGCATGGGCAGGTATGGTTTCTTTGTCGGTGGTCATTTCCAATGAAAGAAAAAATAAAATAGAAAACAGACTCCAGATCGCACCGGTATCAAAACTTTCTTTATATTTGGGGAAAGTAGTGCCCTGTGTGTTGGCAACAGCGGTAGAGCTTGGAATTACCATGGGATTATCCATAATGCTTTTTGGAGTGCATTGGGGGAAGATACCAGCTTCGCTCGGCATTCTTCTGCTTCTCTGCATAGCTTCCGGTACGGTAGGGGTGCTCTTGTTCTATCTCTTTAAAAGTGTGGTAGTAAGTATTGTGGCAGGCTATCTTGGCCTGATGACGATAGGATTTTTAGGAGGTACCTTTAATATGTATATGTATGCATATCCGGAACATGTGCAAAAGTTATCGGTACAATATTATGTTAATCGAACGCTTGTAGAGTACTCGACAATGGGAGACAGTGCATATGCTTCAGGCTGTATCACTTTTCTGACGGTAATCATTTTGATAAGTACGACGCTTGGCATGTTTGTTATGAATAAGAGAATGGAGGTTTAAGAAATGAGGGGATTTCATACGATGTTAAGAATAAATTTCAGGCTTTTATTCAGAAATGCAGGATACCTTTGCTTTCTTATCATACTTCCTATGACGGCGGTGGCGCTTTTGAATCTGAATGCGGCGACGACCACTGTATACGGAGACGATGCGCAGAAAATAGTTTATTTGAAAAATGAAGACGACAGGATAGAGGACATGACGAGCCTTAGACTGAATATAAAGGTATATGATCTTTCTGGTTCCAAATTGTCGTCGGACTTTCTTAATTCTTTACAAGGTATAGGATGCTATCAATTATATTGTTATAATTCTGAAGAAAGCAAAATGCCGGAAATAAAAGAAAAAGCAATAAAAGTGATGAACGAAAATACCATAGGGGCAGTTCTGGTAATTCCTTCGGATTTTGACCGCCTGATTTTAGATGGAGATTATGAGGACAGCGTATTTCTTTATTACGGCAATGAAGATGCGAGAGTGGATACATTGCAGAATTATATCAATCAATTTTTCCGCACCGCCAGTACTTTTTCGACAACAGCAGACGATGACAAAGAAGCTTTTGAAGAACTTTTGGCTCAGGCAAATAAAGAAGGGTTTCAGATAAGAACGGAAAGTGTAGGAAGCGGTACCAGCGTGGAATTAACCTCGGAACAATTAGGCTATATGTCCACGGTAAAATATAGTTGGGCGCTTGTCACTATGGCTTTTACGTTCAGTGGAGTTTTTGTCAGCAATATCGTTATTATGGAGCGGAATAACGGTGTATTCAAAAGAACAAAATTAAGCGGAATCGGTATGGCAAGCTATGGTCTGGTAAAATTTTTTTTAGCAATGGGAACAGTAATCATACAGATATTTGTAATGGGGGCAGGAATAAAACTTTTTGTCAAGACAGACTTTGGCATTAATATGGGACAGTATTTGCTGCTCACCTTTGGGTTGGCGCTTATTTTAAATACATTAAGTGTAGTAATCGGCATACTCGTTAATAATTTGCTGAATACCAGTTATATAGCATTTTTCTTGGCTACGTTTACTTTTACGCTTTCCGGGTTGTTTTTTACTGCTATGCCGGCGGATGGATGGCTTGCCAATGCGGCGCTCCTTACACCGCAGCGCTGGGGGATTAAAGCGGTGGAAACGCTGCTAACGGAAGGCAGTAATGCATTCGGCTCCTATGCTCTTGCCGTCATTGGTTTTCTTGCACTTATTTTATGCGGGGGATTTTTAGGGCTCAATCTAATTCAGAAAGAGGAACTATGATTTGACAGCCTGCAATTCTCATATATAATAAAATTAATTATATACAATAGTATAAAGTGGTGTTTTACAAATGACTAGAAATGATGGTGGGATATGGGAGACAGGATTCTGCTAAATTATTTTCCAATACTTAAATTTATATGTATGCTGGCGATTTCAGCGTATACTATTGTAAACGGACAGACCGATGACAGCCATCTAAGCAGTCAGGTCTGTCTAATTGCGCTTATTTTGCTCTCGGCTACAGCCTATGAATCCTTTATCAGATATAAGTGGCTGTGGCTTTTAGCGGAAGGGCTTCTGCTTTCGGTTACTTATCTCTATTTTAATCCTGAGTGTTTTTACCTTGCACCTTTTTTGGTATTGGATGCGGTGGTTTATTTAAACTTGAAATGGCCTCTTTTACTGTTTCCGATGATAGGATGCTTTTTCTCATATCATAATAGGCCTTTTTATTTTTTCTGCAGCCTGTTCGGTGCGGTCATTTATTTGCAGCATTATATTTTCCTTAAACAATATAGAGAGCGCATGGAATATTATGAGAAGGAAGAATATGAGCTGAAGGATACGATAGACAATCATGAAATAAAGCTGAAGGAAGAGCTTAGGGCAAACGGGCTTTATTATGAGAAGCTGATGCTGGAAGATAAAACACGGCTTGCACAAGTGCTGCATGATGAACTGGGACATAGCATTAACGGAAGCATTTATCAGCTGGAGGCATGCAAGGTGCTGCTTGATAAGGAAAAAGAAAAGTGTAATTCCATTATACAGAACGTGATAGATAGTCTTAGGATCAGCATGGAGGAAATCAGAATGATCCTAAGAAAGGAAAAGCCCAATAAAAAGCAGATGGCGATGGTGCAGCTTCACGCATTGAGCGAAGAATGCAAGGAAAGATACGGAATCGATATGGAGCTTTCCATACAGGGGGATGCGGGAAAGATATCGGATAAGCTATGGGAGATTATATTGGATAATACCTTTGAAGCGGTTACGAATGCCTTAAAGTATGCAAAATGCAGCCATATTAAGATTGAAATATGCGTGATGAATAAATTGGTAAGATGCAGTATATGCGATGACGGAAAAGGTTGCGACAAATTTGAAACGGGTATGGGAATGGAAGGTATGAAAAGGCGGACCAGAAGTGTCAACGGTACCATTGACTTTGAGATGACAAATGGGTTTACAGTAAAAATGCTGTTGCCTGCCGAAGAGCAGCAGGCATAAAATGACGTGAGGTATGGTATGGAGAAGATACGGGTAATCATTGCGGACGATTCTGATTTTGTCCGTGACGGCATGAATATTATTTTAGGCGTAGATGAGGAGTTTGAGGTGGCAGGATGTGCCGCCAACGGCAAAGAAGCGGTGGCCTTGGCAAGAAAAAGCAGGGCGGACGTCATTTTAATGGATATTCAGATGCCTGAAATGGATGGAATAGAGGCAACGGGTATCATTGTTAAGGAGAATCTGGGAAAGGTATTGATTTTGACGACCTTTGATGACGATGATCTGGTAGTCCGTGCCATTCAAAACGGTGCCAAGGGATATTTGATCAAAAACCATACGCCGGATAAATTAAAGCAGATGATAAAGTCGATAAACGCAGGCGTTAATGTGTTGGAAGAGACTGTGTTTGAGAAAATAGCGGAGAATAAAGAAATCCGTGGAGGACAAGGCTTTGAGGAGAAATTGTTTACGGAAAGAGAGCTGGAAGTAATAAAAGCCATAGCCGAAGGGCTGTCCAATAAGGAAATTGCGTCAAAGCTTTTTATCAGCGAAGGGACCGTCAAAAATTACATAACCACTATTCTGGAAAAAGGGAACCTGAAGCATAGGACACAGGTTGCCATATATTATCTGACAGGAAAAAAGTAATATTTGAAACTTAAAAATAGAGATATATACTTGGTTTCATATATTATTTGATTTATGATAATAAGTACGTATTAAAAACTTCAATTTACTTACGAAAGGGGTAAATTAATTATGAAAAAAGCAGATATGGTAATGAATCAATAATGTTCTATAGTTGCTTTATTCGATTATTGTATAAAAATACTACCATTCCACTTGTCCATATACTTTCGTAAAGGTGGTGGGTCGCGGAATACATAAGAGATTAGTATTATTGGTCAATAACTAAGTCTGAAGATTTATAGTGGCCATAATGTGATGTTAATGTAAATTCAGTACCCTTAATAAGTTTACTGATTTTTTGAATTGATTCTCGACTAAGCGCTTCGTCCATAGTAAAAGGATGAATATCCAATTTGTTGTTACTTATCTTACAGCTGTCTCCCAAAAATATATAATCATTATCTAATATATATATCATCGAGCCGGTTGTATGTCCCGGAGCTTTAACGCATCTTATTGTATGTTCACCGATTTTTATTTTTTGTTCATCCTTAAGCAAAATCAAGTCATCCAATCCTATGCCATCCGGCAATGAATTATTTTTGTTTCTTTCACGTTTTGTCTCGCCATTTACCATTTGTAATTCATCTTCTCCCATATATATGTTTGCGTCAGTAAACAAGCCCAAAGACGCTACATGGTCATGGTCAGAGTGAGTTAAAAATATATGTCTCACATCTGAAATATTTTCCTGCTGAATTATTTTCTCTACCGCCTTTATATCAGAACCGGCATCTATTAAGATATATCCGTCACTTGAATTGATAAAATACATGTTGCCGATTTTATTTTTGACAGCCAATATTTCTGAATCTTGAATCTTCCCTGTTTTTGAAGGTTTCATAAATAATACCGGATATTCATTAAACGGAATTATTGTTGCAGCCAGTAGGGCTAACGCAATAACAATTATCAAAATTATCATATTTTTCAATATTCTTCCTCCATACGATATTTTTTATTAGTATAGAACACTTTCAAAACTTAAAGTGTCACACTTGCGGCACTTATTTGTAAGCAGTATAATAGATGTTAACAGGAGCGTCAATACCTTAGGCGCAAGTGCTACACTAATCAAAAAGTGTGACACTACAATCTTATTAAGCTATTTCTTATTAAGCTATTTGTAGGAGGACTTTATATGAAAGAAACAAAAAATCCTATTGCGTTACAGTCAAAGAATTGGATTATAACATCACTGCTTGAACTTATGAAGAAATATAAGTACTCTGAAATAACTATAAAGGACATTACGAAGAAAGCTGATTTAGACCGACGTACATTTTATCGTCATTTTCAGTCTAAAGATGATGTGATTTGCGCATGTATTAAAACGATATGTGATGAATATATTGGCACACTACAAAGTGAAAAAAGTCCATCTGCATATACTACTGCAAAAATATATTTTACAATATGTCTGAAACATTTAGATTTTCTTATACTCATGAACAAGCATGGATTATCTGGATTTTTGTTTACAAAGTATAACGAATATATGCCTAGATTACAGGATAATGATGTCTCACCTGAGTTAAAATTAAATTACGGTGATCATATAACATATCTATATGCTTTTAATAATGGCGGGTTTTGGGCCCTAACATTAAAGTGGTTAGAAAATGGGGCAATTCAAAGTCCGGATGAAATGGCGGAAGTTATTTGTAAAATACTCCACGGCATGTTGAATTGTAACTTGACTGCGTAACGTTAGCTCAATTGTAAAAATTCTGGCATACTGTTTTTTTTAGGGCTTTTCCATTAAACTGCTTGTTGGGGAGTGCCTTCCCCCAACACTACGACTTCGGACTAACTTGGAATTGGATGGAAGAATTTATGCACTTGCAGGTTGCTAAAATGCACTTATAAGTTGGTAGATGTTAATTGATGGACTTATTATAATAATGTTTGACAATTACAGTATTATAATATTCCTATGGAGGTATATAATGAAAAAAATTATTTTAACATCAGCCGGCTTTGAAAACAAAAAAATCGAGCAAAAATTTCTTGATATGGTTAATAAGCCATCCAATAAAATAAGGGCAATATGGATACCGACCGCAGCTACTTATGATGCTGCAAAAGCTGTACTGCCAAAGTGCATGGACGATTTACTGAATGCGGGTATATCAGCTGAAAACATAAAGACCTATAATCTTGACTACGTAATGGAATATGAAGAATTGGCTGCTTTTGATACCGTTTATGTCTGTGGCGGCAATAGTAGATATCTTCTTGACAAAATGTATGAAGCAAATTTTGTAAGCCTGCTGGAGCGGTTCATCGATCAGGGGGGAATATATATTGGTGTAAGTGCCGGAAGTTGCATATGCGTGAACGGATTCGAAGATAACCTTGGATTTTTACCATGCACATTAAGTGTGCACTGCATAGAAGGCAATATATCCGGGGACATAGACATTAACCATACTTCACACATAAATCTAACAAATAGTCAAGCAATTATCATTGAAGAGGAAGAGCGCTATATTCTTGAATGATGGTATTTAATTTAAAAGCAAAATCGCTTTCAACTATTGATTTTGAGTCTGTCAAAGCGCAAATGGGGTATAAAAATGAAACTATCTGAAAAAATACAAATGTTAAGAAAGAAAAATGGGCATTCACAAGAATATATGGCAGAAATTTGTAATGTCAGCAGACAATGTATATCGAAATGGGAGGCGGATATAGCATTACCAAATGTTGATAAGCTTTTGATACTGAGTAAATTTTTTCGGGTTTCTATCGACGTTTTACTGAAAGATGATTTGACCATTGACGGCGCACAAGAGATTCACACATGTGGAAACAATGCTCTTCTTAATGAAAAAACAGGCTTATATGAAGGCGTCCTTATTAAGGAAAGTATAGAAAATGATTTGGTACTTGATTACCTTACGATCAACAAAGTAGAAATATGGAAGACTCAAGGAAATCCAAAATACTGGACGGCTATATATTTTACTTCGACAAACAGAGATTTTCCGAATTTGATATCAAAAGTAATGATTTCAGATGAGACAAAAGGCGGAAATTGGTTTGTTGATTTTAAGACGGGAAATATTAAATTTATTGTCTTCCGTAATAAGATTTTAAAATACACTATCGGGAATAGTATAGAAAAACAAGATGTTTGCGAAGAATGCAAGAAGATGGGTATTCCCTATGAGCAAATGCAATGGGCAGAATAAAAGGTGAAAATAGAGATATATACTTGATTTCATATATTATTTAATTTATAATAATTAAGTTAGTATTAAAAACTTCAATTTACTTTCGAAAGGGGTTGATTAAATTATGAAAAAAATAGATATGGTGATGAATCAATAATTTAATATTGAAGTATGCAGAAAGCTTTTGCTTTTTGCGTATAAGGAACCCTTTTGTAAACACTGTATAAACAGACTTGCCAATGGGCAAGTTTTTTTGTACCCAAAATTGGAGGAAAATCATTGAAAATGAAAGAAAATGGAACACAAATGCATGCTATTGTTTGTGAAGTTCAACGGGAATTATTCACGTTAATATGTGAACAGGGAGAGATTCACGCAAAATTACTGGGAACATTCTATAAAGAAAATAGCATGTTCCCAGTTATAGGGGATATGGTATTAATTTACTTTAATCAAAACGGAGATTCTATTATTGAAAAAGTCTATGAAAGAAAAAGCAAGTTTTCAAGAACAGATTTTTCAGGGCATGCGGCAAGTTATGTAAAAACAATAAAAGAGAAGGTGCTTGCGGCAAATTTTGACTATGTTTTTATAGTAGATTCACTCAATAAGAATTTTAATTTAAATCGTATTACAAGATTTGTAAGTGTAACATTGAAAAGTGGAGCAAAACCGGTAGTAATTTTAACAAAAGCGGATTTATGCAATAATGTGGATTATTATACAAAAAAGGTAAAAAGCATATCAGAAAAACTTGATATTTGCGTAATTAGCGCAATATCAGGAATCGGTATGAATCAGCTTGATTTTTATTTAAAGGGTGGCAATACAATTGTATTTCTTGGTTCATCAGGAGTCGGGAAGTCTACTCTTTTGAATGCAATTGCAGGTGAAGAACTGATGAAAGTCAGCAAGATACGTGAAAACGATTCAAAGGGACGCCATACCACCACCCACAGGCAATTGATAATGCTTCCATCAGGAGTCGCGATTGATTGACACACCGGGAATTAGAGAATTAGGCTTGTGGGATGCAAGAGAAGGAATTGATGATACATTTTCAGATATAACGGAACTTTTTGACAATTGTAAATATAGTAATTGCACACATACAACGGAACCTGGCTGTGCAGTAAAAAAAGCAATTGAAAATATGACAATTTCCAGTGAACGCTGGAAATTGTATTGTCAATTAAGAAATGAAAATGAATGGGGTAAAAACAAAGCTGTTAATATATGCAAACAAAAATTAAGAAATAAAATCAGCAGAACATAAAACAAGATAGTATTAATAATTTATGAGCCATAAAGCAATTATATTTTAGGAGGAATTTATGTTCAAATTAAATAATAATGATTTTAGTAAAATATTACCTTTAGTCAAATCTAAAAATGAAGTATCCGTACTTTCTGTTATAAAGGGTGCCATGCCAGGTGAAATATATGTAAATAGCATAGATGATCCGACAGTTGCATTGATAAAGACTTGTGAATGTAACTTAATTGCGGGTAATTCTAGTGATGTCAATTTTAATTCTGAAGTGTCTGTGGTAATAGATTTTTGGGACCAGTTGACACCTGATTCGAGTGAGTGGATAGATTTAATACCAACGATTCATAAAAATCCTTTCATTAGAAGATATAAAAGGAGGCACTATATATTATCTATTGATGATTTTAAGGAATGTGATCAACCTTTGGAAGATGGCTTTATAATTAAGAAAATTGACGTTGATTTCTTAAGGAAAACTTCTTACGAAAACTCAGAGAAACTGCTTGAATGGATTGCCGATTGGGGAGATGATGCAAGATTTGAAAAATATGGGGCAGGGTATTTTATACATAATGGAAATGTTATTGTAAGCTGGTCATTAAGTGATTGCAGCTTTGACAAAGAGATAACAATCGGAATTCATACAGATGAAAGATATAGAAAAAATGGATTCGGAAAAGCAGTTGTTTCTGCAGTCGTTAAGGATTGTTTTAATAAAGGTTACGAAAAAATAAATTGGCTTTGTGCAGATACTAATAAAGGGTCCATCGCTTTAGCTGAAAAATTAGGATTTAAATATAACAATAATTATTATGCTTTTTCGACATATCCTCCAATTGAGAATATACAAGATTTATCTGAAGCTGAATGGTTTGAATGGGGCGAATATTTGGAGAATGCCTCTAAAACAGAGGGCTGTTTGATATGGGATTCTCTGTATTGTTATATAAAATCGAATAACATTGAAAAAACTATTAGTATTATGACTACTATGGAACATAGTAAAATTAATGCGGATTATTCAAGGTTTAAAGATTATATTACTTATCTGCAAGGCTATGGTTTGTGTTCTAATTTCAGAAGCCAAGCTTGGCTGGATTTTCTAAAAAGAAATACTTAAGCCAAATATAGTATGTCTGATCGGTAAACTCGGGTATGTAATGGAGTACATAAAAGATGAATATACCGGAAAGTCCCTTTTTATCAACATTTTTTCGAAAGAATAGAATTCGAATTCCACCATAGCCGCTATGTATTTTTACCTTTTTCCCGGAGATACTATATAAAATGTCATTCTTGTTATTTGGGGTATCAATGAGCGGAACGCGAGGCGGTAGTTATATTTATGGATCGAAAAATTAGTTATGCAGAGTTAATCAGGCAGAAAAGAAATGAGACCTACGGATTCTTTTTTTACACACCGCTGTTTTTTCTTCTTTCCTTCGCAGGCTGGCTGTGGGAAGTATTGATTTATATGGGGATGGAGGGTGAGTTCGTCAACCGGGGCGTATTGTTCGGTCCATGGCTTCCAATCTACGGAACGGGAGGGATTATCCTTTCCTTTGTGCTGGGGAGGTATGAGTATAAGCCGGTGCGCGTATTTTTTATATCGATGCTTCTTTGCTCTGTATTGGAGTATCTGGCCAGTTGGATTCTGGAACGTACGTGGGGAATCCGCTGGTGGGATTACAGCAATGATTTTTTGAACATCAGCGGGCGAATCTGCTTATGGGGAAGCCTAATGTTCGGACTTTCAGGCTGGATGCTTATTTGCTATATCATTCCGTATATGCGGCTTTTATACCGGAAGATATGGAAAACGGAAAATGGCAGAAAGCTGCTGCAGCTCATATGCCTGGCGCTGATTCTTTTGTTTACGGCGGATGCGACGTTTGCGGCAGACTTTCCAAACATGGGCAAAAGTATTTCGTATGAAAGTCCGTCTTGACAAAACGGCTTTGGTTTACTATATTTAATATTAATAATAAGAAGCAGAATATAAAAAGGTAATGACAAAGAGGAGTACGCACAGCCCCTTAAAAGAGAGGACGGCCCACCGGCTGAAAGGTCGTCTGAAGAAAGGTATGCGGAAGGTAGCTTTGGAACCGGGAGGCCTAACCGTGCGCAGCGCCAAGTAAGTCTTCACGATTTATCCCCGTTACAGGATAGGACTCTGAGAATCATTTTCGGAATCCATGAGCGAAAAATAAAGGTGGTACCGCGTAATCTACGCCCTTTGTCGGTTGTTTGACCGGCGAAGGGCTTTTTATTATGTAATAGGGAATTCTGCCCTATGAGATGTTTCAATAATTGAGATGAGGAGAAGAGACATGAGCAAAGAATTGGCAAAGACCTATGATCCCAAGGGGATCGAAGACAAATTATATCAGAAGTGGCTGGATAAGAAATATTTCCACGCCGAAGTGGATAGGAGTAAGAAACCCTTTACCATCGTGATTCCGCCTCCGAACATTACGGGTCAGCTTCATATGGGGCATGCACTGGATAATACGATGCAGGATATTTTGATTCGTTTTAAGAGAATGCAGGGTTATAACGCACTTTGGCAGCCGGGAACAGATCATGCTTCCATTGCTACGGAGGTCAAGATTATCGAGAAGATGAAAGCGGAAGGCATCGATAAGAACGATCTGGGCCGCGAAGGCTTTTTAGAACGCGCGTGGGAGTGGAAGAAAGAATACGGCGGAAGAATTATCGGGCAGCTCAAGAAGCTGGGGTCCTCCTGCGACTGGGACAGAGAACGTTTTACTATGGATGAAGGCTGTAATAAAGCGGTTACCGAGGTGTTCTGCAAGCTGCATGAAAAGGGATGGATTTATAAAGGCAGCAGGATCATCAACTGGTGCCCGGTCTGTAATACGTCCATTTCGGATGCAGAGGTAGAATATGAAGAGCAGGATGGACATTTTTGGCATATTAAATATCCTATTATGGATGAATGCGGACAGCCCAGCGAGACAGAGTTTCTGGAGTTCGCAACAACTCGTCCTGAGACGATGTTGGGAGATACTGCGGTTGCAGTCAATCCGGAGGATGCAAGATATAAGCATTTAATAGGAAGAAAAGTTCTTCTCCCATTAATAAACAGAGAGATACCCATAGTAGGGGATTCCTATGTAGATGTGGAATTCGGTACTGGTGTTGTGAAAATAACGCCCGCTCATGACCCCAATGATTTCGAAGTAGGAAAAAGACACAGCCTGCCCGAAATCAATATTATGAATGACGATGCCACCATTAATGCAAACGGCGGAAAATTCGAAGGGCTGGACCGCTACGAGGCGAGAAAAGCAATTGTTGCCGAGCTGGACGAAATGGGACTGTTAGGAAAAGTGGAAGATTATTCCCATAACGTAGGGACACATGACAGATGCAAGACGACCATTGAACCCCTCATTAAAAAACAATGGTTCGTTAAAATGGATGAGCTTGTAAAGCCTGCAGTAGAAGCGGTAAAAACGGGAGAAATCAAGCTTGTTCCGGAGCGCATGGAGAAGACGTACTTTAACTGGACCGACAATATCCGTGACTGGTGCATCAGCCGCCAGCTATGGTGGGGCCACCGGATTCCCGCGTATTATTGTGATAAGTGCGGCGAGACGGTAGTTGCTAAGGCAGCTCCGGCTACTTGCCCGAAATGCGGCAGCCAGCATTTTACGCAGGACCCGGATACGTTAGATACGTGGTTTTCTTCCGCATTGTGGCCTTTTTCCACCTTGGGATGGCCGGAAAAGACGGAGGATCTGGATTATTTTTATCCGACGGATGTCCTTGTGACAGGATATGACATTATTTTTTTCTGGGTTATCCGCATGATATTCTCCGGCTATGAGCAGATGGGTGAAAAACCGTTTAATACGGTATTATTTCACGGACTTATCCGGGATTCGCAAGGGCGCAAGATGAGCAAGTCTCTCGGAAATGGAATAGACCCTCTCGAAATTATCGAGCAATATGGTGCAGACGCGCTCAGGCTGACTCTGGTTACAGGAAACGCGCCGGGCAACGATATGCGCTTTTACTATGAGAGAGTTGAGTCGAGCCGCAATTTTGCCAACAAGGTTTGGAACGCTTCCCGTTTCATTATGATGAATATGGAGGGAAAAAACGAAAGCCGGATTGCCGATGAAAGCGAAGCTTTATTTGAAAGTTTACAGCCGGTAGACAAGTGGATATTATCCAAGCTTAACCGCCTTATTAAGGAAGCGACCGACAACATGGAGAACTTCGAACTGGGAATAGCGGTGCAGAAGGTATACGACTTTATATGGGACGAATTCTGTGACTGGTATATCGAGATGGTTAAGCCCAGACTTTATAATTCCGACGATGAGGCCAGCCAGAATGCGGCGCTTTGGACCTTGAAGACAGTGCTTATTAACGCGCTCAAGCTGCTTCATCCTTATATGCCTTTTCTGACGGAAGAAATCTTCTGCTCTTTACAGACGAAGGAGGAGTCGATCATGATTTCTTCGTGGCCGGTATACAAGGAAGAATGGAGCTATACGAAGGAAGAGAAAGATATCGAGACGATAAAGGAAGCGGTACGCGGCATCCGGAATATAAGAACACAGATGAACGTAGCGCCCAGCCGGAAAGCGAAGGTATATGTGGTAAGCGAGAAGGAAGATATTCTCACCACATTTGAAGAAGGCAGATTATTCTTTTCCTCTCTGGCATATGCTTCTGAAACAATGCTCCAGAAGGATAAGCAGGGAATCGAGGATGATGCGGTTTCCGTAATGATACCGAATGCTGCTCTGTATATCCCCTTTGCGGAACTGGTAGATTTGGGACAGGAAATAGAGCGTCTGGAAAAAGAAGAAAAGCGCTTGCAGAGCGAGCTTAACCGCGTGAACGGCATGCTGAGCAATGAAAAATTTATTTCCAAGGCTCCGGCAGATAAAATTGCGGAGGAAAAGGAAAAGCTGGAAAAATATACGCAGATGCGGCAGCAGGTAGTATTGCGCCTGCAGCAGCTTCAGAAATAGGCAAAAAGGAGCAAAGAGTGAAGAACATTCATAATGAGTAAAGAACACTCATTGCGAGTAAACGACACTCAAGGTTATAAAGATGAGATCCTATCACGAAGCAGAGGAATATCTTTTAAATGTACCGAAGTTCACAATGTCAGCAGGGGGACCGTCATCCACATGGTTGACGCGAAAGAATACCCTTGAGGATACGGGCCGCTTTTTGGAGCTTCTGGGAAATCCCGGAAGCGGGAAAAAAGTAATTCATGTAGCAGGCACAAACGGAAAAGGTTCCGTTTGTGCTTACTTGTGTTCCATCCTTGGAGAAGCAGGATACCGCGTGGGAATGTTTTGCTCTCCGCACCTTGTGGAAATGAGGGAACGGTTTCGGATAAACGGAATCCCTGTGGAGGAGAATGTGTTTACGAAAGCCTTTGAAGCGGTGATGGATAAGATAGAGCGCATGAGAGAGGAGTTGGATAACCCCACATATCACCCGACGTTTTTCGAGTTTTTATTTCTTATGGGAATGCTTATATTTGAGGAAAAGGGCGTGGACTATATCGTGCTTGAGACCGGTCTGGGCGGCAGGCTGGATGCCACTAATACGATAAAAAGTCCGGTTCTTACGGTCATTACTGAAATAGGAATGGATCATACGGAATACCTGGGAGATACGGTAGGCAAAATAGCACAGGAGAAGGCGGGGATATTAAAACCATGCGCCCCGGTCGTATTTTGCGATAAAAGAAAGGAAGCTTCCGAGGTAATATTAAAAAGAGCGAAGATGCTCGGAATTCAAGCGTTTCCGGTAGCCGGCGGCGACTATATTAATGTTAATTTAACAAATAAAAGCATTGATTTTTCCTTTCATTCTCGTTATTATGATTATATTAGGCTCACAGTAACAACAAAAGCATTATATCAGGTGGAAAATGCCTCCATAGCGGCGAGGTGTATAGAGGTGCTCCAAGATCCCAAGGTTAGTCTGAAGCATTTGACGGAAGGAATTCGAAAGACCGTATGGGAAGGAAGAATGGAAGAAATAATGCCTGGTATTTTTTTGGAGGGCGCACATAACGAGGACGGAATCAGGGCCTTTGTTCAGTCGGTCTCAGCAGATTCATGCCAGGGAAAAAGGTACATGCTGTTTTCCACTGTTTCGGATAAGGACTATGAGTCGATGGTACGTATACTGGAAGAGAAACCATTGTTTGAGATGGCGGCGTTGACCAGACTGGACAGCGGGCGGGCGGCATCTACGGAGGTTTTACGCGCGGCGTTTGAGAGGTATGGCAGTGGAAGGTGTGAGGTGTTCGCCGGTTCAAGGGATGCGTTAGAATTTTTAATGGAGAGAAAAGAAGAGCGAGATTATATATATATTGTGGGCTCCCTTTATCTGGTCGGAGAGATAAAGGCGTTGCTAAGGAGGAGAACGGATGATTAATTTTGAGGAAGAATTGAAAAAGTTTCATCTAAGTCTGGAAGTGGAAGATGCAGAAGAGGCGATTTACAACCAGGATTTGACGGATATGGCAGACATCTTTGTGAAGATGATAAAAGATATAGAAGAGCATGAGACGACGGTACAGAGCAAGCCGAAGAATCACAATGCGATGTCTCGCATGGAAGAAGAATAGGGGGGGCGGCATGATCTGTTATAATTGTGGCTGCCGTTTATCTGAACATGATTTTTGCACCGGATGCGGGGCAGATGTGTCCATATATAAGAAAATTATGTATATATCCAATCGATTTTACAACGACGGGTTGGAGAAAGCAGGTGTGAGAGATCTTACCGGAGCGCTTACCAGCCTGCGCCAGAGCCTTAAGTTCAATAAGAACAACATTGAGGCGAGAAACCTGCTTGGTCTGGTTTATTTCGAAATGGGAGAAGTGGTGGCAGCGCTCAGCGAATGGGTAATCAGTAAAAATCTGCGTCCCAAGAAAAACATTGCGGACGATTATATCGACATGATACAGAGTAATCAGGCGAGGCTGGATTCCATCAATCAGACGATTAAAAAATATAATCAGGCACTTTTGTATTGCAATCAGGGAAGCTCGGATCTCGCAGTAATCCAATTAAAAAAGGTGCTTTCCTTAAATCCGAAACTCATAAGGGCCCATCAGCTCCTTGCGCTTTTATATATTAACGGTGAAGAGTGGGAAAAGGCGAGAAAAGAACTGAATAAATGTATTCAGATCGATACGAACAATACAACTACCATGCGCTATTTAAAGGAAGTAGAGAACATGCTCATTCCTGAAGAGGGCGTGAAGGCAGCTTCGAAAAAAAAGAGTCAGTCGAAGGATGCAGTAACATATCAAAGCGGCAATGAAACCATTATCCAGCCCTTAAACATGAAAGAGTCCAAAGGAGTTTCCACTTTCGTAAATATGGGGATAGGGATTGTGATAGGTATTGCGATAGCCTGCTTCCTTATTCTGCCGGCAAGGATTCAGGCAGCGAAGTCTACGATTAATGACGAACTGCGGGTGGTCAGCGAGCAGTTGGATGCGAAGACGGCGACCATCGACGAGATGGAGCAGCAGGTGAATAACTTGACGGAAGAAACGGCCAAGCTTCAGGAGGACCTGGATGGCTATGTGGGAACAGACGGCGCTTTGCAGGCAACGGATAAGCTCTTGCTCGCTTCCGGCGCTTACCTGAAGAATGCGGCGGACATAGTGACCGTTTCCGAATATCTGGATCAAATAGACTTAGAAAGTCTGGGAACCTCGGCTTCCGAATCCTTTACTGCTTTGTACGATACGTTGACCGGATTGATAGGACCGGAATTGGCGAAGACATATTTCGACGAAGGCTACAACGATTATCGCCAGGAGAAATACGCCAGTGCCATCCCTAAACTGGCAAAGGCTTACCAGTATGACCAGACAAACGGAGACGCGCTTTACTATCTTGCCAACTGTTACAGACGAAACGGCAATGTCGATAAAGCGAAAGAAGCCTATGCGAAGGTAATCGAGCTTTTCCCGGGTACGAAGAAGGCCAGTGAGTCAGGGACATATCTGGCGGAGATAAATAACGGGAATTAAAATATAGAATAAATAGAAACTTACCAAAGAGAACATAAGCGATTATGTTCTCTTTTTCTGCAATAGGGAAGTGTTCCTGTTATGAAAAAGTTCTTTGAGAAAACGAATAAATTCGACAAAAATGGACATGCTGTATTTTATGTATATACATAAAGGAAATATGTCATTTACAAAGAAAAGGAAGGAGAAGTGCATGGAAGAGAATTTTAAAGTGATTGATAATTATCTCATGGTAAGAATGCCTGAAGAAATTGATCATCACAAATCATCATACATAAGTGAAAATGCGGATCGGTTCATAATGCAGAATAGAGTGAGCAATGTAGTTTTTGATTTTGAAGATACGAGGTTTATGGACAGCTCCGGCATAGGAATTATCATGGGGCGTTATAAAAAGATTTCCTGCTTCGGCGGTAAGGTGTTTGCAGTCAATATGGATAACAGAATAAAACATCTTTTAATAATATCAGGTTTACATAAAATAGTGGAAATTATGGACTAGGAGGAACGGGATGAGAAATGAAATGACGATGGAATTTGATGCGATATCAGAAAACGAGGCTTTTGCGAGAATATCCGTAGCTGCCTTCATATCCTTTTTAAACCCTACATTGGAGGAGATGTCGGACGTAAAAACAGCGGTTTCGGAAGCGGTGACCAATGCGGTCATTCACGGTTATGACGGAATCGAGGGAGGTAAGGTCGTAATAAACTGCTTAATTGAAAAAGATGTATTACATATCGAGGTAATAGATAAAGGAAAAGGAATAGAGAATATTGAAAGAGCGATGGAGCCTCTGTTTACTACAAAGCCGGAGCTCAACCGCTCAGGTATGGGATTTCCTTTTATGGAAGCGTTCATGGATGATTTGGAAGTGATATCCGAGCCGGACAAAGGAACGATTGTGCAGATGAAAAAGAAAATCGGGTGTACCTCGTGGATAGAAGATGAGGAGTAGTCTATGGAGGAGGTTACAGTACTAATTGCCAGATCACAAGCCGGTGATAAAGAAGCGAGAGAAGTACTGATAGAAAAAAATCTGGGGCTGGTCCATCATATCGTGAAGCGTTTTCTCGGGAGAGGCTACGATGCAGAGGATTTGTTTCAAATAGGAAGCATCGGCCTTATGAAGGCCATCGATAAATTTGATTTATCTTTCGAGGTAAAGTTTTCCACCTATGCGGTTCCTATGATAAGCGGAGAAATCAAACGCTTTCTGCGGGATGACGGAATGGTCAAGGTAAGCAGGACGTTGAAGGAAAACGGGTGGAAAATCAAACAGACTGCCGAGAAAATATCATATGAGCAGGGAAGGGAAGCCACGCTGGAGGAAATCTCCAAACTCACGGAGCTGTCCATAGAAGATATTGTCATGGCTATGGAAGCAAATGTAGAAGTGGAATCCATATATAAATCTGTTTACCAGTCTGACGGAAATGAAATATTTCTGGTGGACAAGCTGCCGGAAAAAAGGGATGCTAACGAAAAACTGCTGAATCATATGTTGCTCGAGCAGCTTATGGGCGAGCTGGGCGAGGAAGAGAGGCAGTTAATTACCCTTAGATATTTCCAGGACAAGACGCAGGTGGAAGTAGCCAAAAAACTGGGTATCAGCCAGGTTCAGGTCAGCCGTATGGAAAAAAGAATATTGGTCCGTATGAGGGAAAGCCTTATATAGCGGCAGATGTGTAAAAGCGTAGTGGAAGTTTAGGTGGATGTTGCTGAGAACGGAGTGAACAGTAACAAATGGATGAAGCCGTAGGCTGAATAATAACATGCAGATATTGTGGTGTTATAGAGTATCGTATATACTACTATTTAGTAAAAAAGAAACGGAGGAAGGCACAAATGACTGCTTTTGATTATGTAGTAGTAAGTATTGAGGGGGATTATGCTAATTTAAAACGCACAGATGCGGAGGAAGATGAACTGAAGCTTGTGGCGAGAGCACTTCTGCCTGAGGCAATTGCGGAAGGTACAAGACTGCATTATGAATATATGGAATATACGATTGTAAAATAGTATGACCTCTTCGCATAATCTGCCATTTATTTGCAATAATAAGGGATAATGTCAATAAAGGAAGCAAGAAGCAAAGGAATAGCAGGTGAAGAAATGTCAGGAGAGACTCTTTATTTAAAAGCGGAACTTTGTACAGAGGTTACCGTAGATGATGTTTTTCTAAAAGATGTGGCTAAAGTATATTGTGCAGATCCTCATGTGACGGCGAAGGTAAAGGCGATCAAGATACACCGTTTCAGAGAAAAGGAGCAGACGCGCCAGGTGTTCAGCATTCTGAAGCTGATAGAAATGATACAGCAGGCTTGTCCGAACGTAAGCGTAGAGAATGTGGGAGAGATGGATGTGCTGGTAAAACGTGTGAATGTGAATAAGAATGAGGGTTTTATTGTCATTTTGAAAATTATTTTTGTGGCGGGCATCAGTTTTTTTGGCACAGCATTTACCATAATGGCGTTTCATAATGATATAGGCATTAACAAGGTATTTGGAAAAGTATATGAGCTCGTTATGGGGCAGGCAGCGGCGAACTATACGATTTTGGAGCTGGCCTATTCCATAGGGCTTGCTCTTGGTATCATCGTGTTCTTTAACCATATCGGAGGAAGAAGAATCACGAAAGACCCTACCCCCATCGAGGTAGAAATGCGTATTTATGAAAAGGACGTGAACAATGCGCTGATCGAAACTGCGGATAGGGAGGGGAAGACCATTGATGTTTCTTAAACAGCTTTTGCTGGGAATCATGGGGCTCAGCTTCGGCATGTTCGCCGCAGGAGGTGTATTCACCGTATTGATATCTGTTGGCCTGATTCCACGATTTGCGGGGAAAATGCATGTCAGCAGAAAAATCTTTTTATTCGAAGAAGCGGTTGTCCTTGGAACACTGACGGGAAATTTTTTCAGTATATTCGACAGATACGGCAGAATCGGGGATTTTATCATTAAAAATCATATCTTTGGAAAAGAGAACACGGAATCCATCTGGCACATGATAGGTACGGGAATCCTTATTATTTTTGGGCTGTTCGCCGGAATTTTCGTGGGATGCCTGGCTCTTGCGATTGCAGAAATGCTGAATTCCATTCCGATTTTTGCCAGAAGGATCGGTTTCCGGCACGGCCTCGGAGTAGTAGTGCTTGCCATGGCTCTGGGAAAGATAGCAGGAGGGCTTATCTATTTTATAAAGGCGGTATTTTTGTATGGGGGAACGTGAATTCTATCTAAGAATGCAGTCATTGAAAAATACTTAAGTATTACCAATTGCGTTTATGAATAAAATTGCTCAAAATCCGCATACTGGAAATATAATCGAAGCGAAATAGGCAAGAGGCAATTTTTTCAGAGAGGTTTGAGCATATGGAAGAACAGATAAAGCAGGAATATAAGGAATATGTCAAGGAGGTAACTCCTACCCACAATTTATGGTTGCAAATGATAAAGGCGTTTCTCGTGGGAGGAGTAATATGCATCATCGGGCAGTTCATTTTGAACTATTGTACGAATTCATTGGGACTGGATAAGGAAACGGCGGGAGGATGGTGTTCCCTTTTGCTGATATTAGTTAGTATTCTGCTTACGGGATTCAACATTTATCCGAACATCGTAAAATTCGGCGGTGCAGGGGCCCTTGTACCGATTACCGGATTTGCCAATTCCGTAGCTGCTCCTGCAATCGAGTTCAAGAAGGAAGGCCAGATATTTGGCGTCGGATGTAAAATATTTACGATAGCAGGTCCTGTAATTTTGTACGGAATATTTACAAGCTGGGTTTTGGGGTTGGGTTATTGGATATTGAAAGTAATGGGAGTAATTGCATGATAGCATGATCATTATAAAGAAGTGTGAAAAGAGAGGACGCCTAACCGTTAGGCGTCCTCAAATAAATTATCCCTGGTAATATTTTTCAGCCATTTCCCGCTCTTGTAATGCTTGATGACCCAGGGCCACTTCACGAATTCGTCGGTACAGAGCAGGAAATATACCCATAAGACGGGAAGCTTGAACACAAAGGCGGCCAAAAAGCCCAGAGGCACGGCATAACACCACATGTCGATGGTATCGCAGATAAATCCGAAACGGCTGTCGCCGCCTGCGCGGAAGACCCCGGCTATCAGGGTGGTGTTAACGGCGGCTCCCATTACATAGTAAGTATTGATAAGGAGCATGTATTTTAAATAGTGAAGTGCGGTTTCGGACAATGCGGCATACTTCAGGACGAAGGGAGCAGCCGCAAATATGAGAAGGCCGCCCGCAAGGCCGCTCAAAACGGTAAGCTTCATCAGCCTGCCGGCGTTAGCGCGGGCTTCTTCCAAACGGTTTTCCCCGATTTCATTTCCGAGTAATATACCGCCTGCGCTGGCAACGCCGAAACAGAGAACGGTGCCGAAGTTACGGATAATGCTGACAAAGGAATTAGCTGCAACCGCATCGGCGCCC
Source organism: Kineothrix alysoides (assembly GCF_000732725.1). GTDB lineage: Bacteria > Bacillota > Clostridia > Lachnospirales > Lachnospiraceae > Kineothrix > Kineothrix alysoides. The sequence goes on from NZ_JPNB01000001.1 coordinate 239,372, forward strand.
ATGTGCCCGATAATTACCGAGTACATGGAAAAAGCGACGCCCCATGACACGTCGTTGCCCAGGGCGGGCAGGGATAAGCGGATGAAATCCTTGAACAGAAGCTTATTGCGAATAAACATAAATCTCAGATTCAATTTAATATCTTTACTGAAATGCGATATGACGATACACGCTATCAGTTCCAGTACTCTGGAGATGGAAGTGGAAGCAGCAACACCTATAATGCCGAGCTTGGGCGCGCCGAACAGACCGAAGATCAACACGGCGTTCAAGAAAATGTCGAAGCTTATGGTCACGGCATTCAATACAGTTCCCACAACAACTCGTCCGATACTTCTTAAAATAGAAAGATATATTTCAATTAATCCCCAGCACAAATAACTGACGCTGATATAGCGCAGATAGTATGCCCCCAGTCCGATCAGCTCCGCATCGTCGGTAAATACGCGCATCATCAGGTGCGGGACCGAGAATGACATTACGGCGAATAATATGGAAATAGCAACCGAGAATCGAAGTGCGATTCCTTCTACCGCTTCGATGGCACGCATATCTCCTTTGCCGAAATACTGGGCACACAGCATGGTTGCCCCCGTACCCAGCCCGTAATAAACCATGAACAGAATGCTGGAATACTGCGCGGCAAGGGAGGCGGCAGCGATGGAGGACTGGCCCACATAATTGAGCATGACTACGTCCGCAGAGCTTACGGCTGCGCTTAAAAGATTTTGAATAACGATAGGAAGGACCAGTTTAAAGATTTTGTGATAAAATACGTTTTTACCTAAAGATTTCATAATGTTACGTTACTCCGTTTATTTTCGTGGTATTCCTTGCTATCTTACTATATAAAAGAGGTGTTTGTACATATTTAAATAAAATATGTATCACTTTTTATGTGCACGAATCGCTTGGCGTTATTCCAGATTTTGCAAAATAAATTTTATATTATCTTAAGGGTTTCCTATTGAGATTAAAAACATGTGGTGTTACAATAATAATGCTCTTAAAATACAGTGTGAATTTGAAAAAGTAAGGATTGAGAAAAATGGTAGTGTTTTCCGGGATGGAATTTCTGTTTCGCTTTTTGCCGATTTTCTTAGCCGTTTATTATATAACACCGCAGAAATACAGAAATACGGCCTTATTATTTGGAAGTATCGTATTTTATGCCGTAGGCGAGCCGTATTTCATCCTGCTCCTTTTGGCATTCGTATGGCTGAATTATATTTTGGCGAAAAAAATATGCTTTTACGAGACCGAGCATAGTGTTAAGAATAAGAAGAAGCTTCGTGAGAAGAAACTTCATAAGAGGATAGATAAGAAAAAGGGAAATAAATGGATGATTACAGCTCTACTGCTTGACGTAGGGCTGTTAGTTGTATTTAAAATTCTGGGTGCTTTTGCGGGGAACGAGGCTCTGCCCTTGGGACTCAGCTTCTATACCTTCAAGATGATTTCCTTCCAAATGGACATATACAGAAGAGATATTAAGGCGTTGCCGACCTTTAAACGCACAGCAGTTTATTTCATGATGTTTCCTCAGATTATATCAGGACCGATCATGCGTTATGACGAAGGGGATTTTACTCTGGAGAAGAGAACTTACTCCTGGGAGCGCATAGAGGAAGGGCTGCAGTATTTTGTATTAGGGCTTGGGACCAAGGTACTTTTGGCAGACCGTTTAGCAATTTTGGAAAAGGATATTCATACCATCGGCTATGAGAGTATATCCTCACCGCTTGCGTGGCTTGGAGCGGTTTCCTATTCCATGCAGCTATATTTTGATTTTTGGGGATATTCGCTCATGGCATCAGGGCTTTGCGTGATGCTGGGCTTTTCCTTCATCAAGAACTTCGATCACCCATATGCGTCGCGCAGCATCAGCGAATTCTGGCGGAGATGGCACATGACGCTGGGGAGCTTTTTCAGGGATTATGTATACATACCGCTTGGCGGCAGCAGGGAAGGAAAAGGCAATACCGTGAGAAACCTTCTGATCGTATGGCTGCTGACCGGACTTTGGCATGGAGGAAGCCTGAACTTCATTTTGTGGGGATCAGTACTGTTTGGGCTTATCGTTCTGGAGAAGTTATGGATTGGCAAGTGGCTGCAAAAATATCCGCTGGTTGGGAGATGCTATGTGCTCGTCCTGATTCCGATCACATGGATGCTGTTTGCGATAACCGACATCAGCCAGCTTGGGCTGTACTTAGGACGGATGTTTCCCGTTGCAGGGGGAGCGGGCGTTGCCGTCAATTCCTCCGATATTTTCAAATATCTGAAGATGTATGCCCCATATCTTACGGCGGGAGTTATATGGTGCATACCGGCAGCATACCGGTTTGTGGAAAAACATAGAAGGCATCCGGCAGTCATTGCAGGAATGGTCTGCATTTTCTGGTTATCCGTATATTTTACGGTAAGCATGGGTAACAATCCCTTTGCTTACTTGAAGTTTTAAGGGAATGGTGAGAGTATGAAGCGGATAAAAAAATGTCCGTTATTTCTTATCCTCGTAATAAGCAGTGTTCTTTTTACGTTGATAGGAATTATCGGAAAAAATTCCATATATAAGGACTATGAATATCATTTTGCAGATACGCCCTTTCTCGCCCTTACGCTGGAAGGAATCAGCAAAGGAGAATATCCGTGGGAGTCTTTCCGGTATGGTTCTGTAATAGAAGCAGTGTCGGGGGCGTTGAACTTGCCCATCGGAGGCGGGGAGGACGAGGCGCTGGAAACAGAGGCTCTTGTTGCCGAAGGGGATGCGGGAAGCTTATTTGAAGAAGCGATTCCGGCCGAAGATGCCGGGGAAGAGGCTGCGTCCGATGAAGAACGTGCGGATAGAACCTATGACTTTGTACAAGTGGGAGAGGAATATTTTGATGATGCGGTATTTATCGGGGATTCCAGAACCGTGGGCTTGTTCGAGTACGGCGGCATGGAGGAACGGTGCGATTTTTTTGCGAAGACGTCGCTTACGATATACGATGTGTTTACCGAGCCTATTGTAAAGGATGAGGAGACGGGAGATAAGATTACCATAGAAGCGGCATTGCAGAAGAAGCAATACGGAAAAGTATATCTTATGCTAGGCATCAACGAGCTGGGAACCGGCACGACGGAGACCTTTATGACGGAATATAAGAAGGTGGTGGGACGGCTCGAAGAGCTTCAGCCGGGTGCGATCATCTTTGCGGAAGGCATTATGCGCGTCGCCGGAACGAAAAACGAGACGGACCCGATATTCAATAATATGAATATCAATGAAAGAAACGAAGCGATAGAAGAAATTGCCGATAATAAGAAAATTTTCTATATTGATGTGAACGAGGTCGTATGCGATGCTCAGGGAAATCTGGAGAAAGACTATACTACGGACGAAATTCATTTGAAGGCGCAATATTACGAGAAATGGAAGCAATTTCTCCTGTCTAAGGGAATCATCAGAGAGGAAAAATGACAAGTTTCGAATATTAATTCTGGAATAGCAATTCTCGAATAATTTTCTTTTTTTTTCAAATAATACTATACATAACGAAAATAATCGTTACTGTTCGCACAGTAGCTTAACACTTGCTGTTAAGCTGCGTAAGAATGTGATTCAAGAGATGATTTCTGCTTCGCGCAGCTAATTTGAATGCAAAAATCATATGCTACCGAGAACGGAGTGAACAGTAATAAATAACCGGAAAGCGTGGGTATAGTATGAGTCAGGAAAAAAACGTTTGTTCCATGGGGAAGCAAAGTATAGAGCTGAAAACCCCGGTATATATAAGGGAAAGTGCCAGCATAGTAGGCACGAAAGAAGGACAGGGGCCTTTGGCGGAACTGTTTGATATGATAGGCGAGGACGATATGTTCGGCTGCGATTCGTGGGAAGAGGCAGAAAGCAGTTTGCAGAAGGATGCGGTATTTTTGGCGCTGAATAAGGCCGGAATGAAGAAGGAAGAGATAAGATATATCTTTGCCGGCGATTTACTGGGGCAGTCCATCGCCAGCAGTTTCGGGCTGGCTTCCTATGAGATACCGTTAATCGGAATGTACGGCGCGTGTTCTACCTGCGGTCTGACTCTGAGCATGGGAGCGATGGCAGTGTCCGGCGGATTTGCGGAGCATGTGCTCTGCGTAACTTCCAGTCATTTTGCCAGTGCGGAAAAGGAATTCCGTTTTCCTCTGGGGTATGGCAATCAAAGGCCGCTTTCGGCATCGTGGACGGTAACAGGAAGCGGAGCATTCCTGCTTAGCGGCGATAAAGGAACGAAGGCGAGGGCGAAAATTACCGGAATCACTACCGGTAAGATTATGGATTACGGCCTGAAAGATTCTCAGAATATGGGGGCCTGTATGGCTCCGGCGGCGTGCGATACCATTTACAATAACCTGAAGGATTTTGGAAGAAAGCCGTCCGACTACGATAAAATCATCACAGGAGATTTGGGAACGGTGGGGCAGCATGCGCTGCTTGATCTGCTGAACGAAAAGGATGTGGATATAGCCGGACAGCATATGGACTGCGGTATTGAAATATACGATGCCAAGGAGCAGGATACCCATGCGGGAGGAAGCGGCTGCGGATGCAGTGCGGTAACTCTGTCAGCCTATATTTTAAAAAAAATAGAAGAAGGCGTATGGAAGCGCGTATTGTTCGTCCCTACCGGCGCGCTGTTGTCTAAGACGAGTTTTAACGAAGGACAGACCGTACCGGGGATTGCCCATGGAGTGGTTATAGAGGCAATAGGTGAGGGCGAGGCATAAAAATAACTATTGAATATTATACCCATGGATTATATAATAGAGGATATGATTCATGGGAATTTTTTTGTGCATTTACTTAATCGATTAAGTAAATGCTGAAAGCATAAAATGGACGTTGATCGCATGGGAAATAATATTTATACCGGGGCGAATTATGAGAGATGGGGGAGAATATGAAAGATAGAAAGAGAATGTTTTTTACGGGAACGGTATGCCTGTTTATAGTGGTCTTTACGGGCTGTGGCCTGCTGCGGCAGGAAGAAGAGGTGAAAAATCAGATAACGATTCCCTCTTATGATGCCAGCGGTGCGAGTTTTGGGTATGTAAAGCGCGGCGATTTGGAAAATGCAGAGACCTTGTTCCTAAAACTGACGACTACGGAGGAGCACGAGCTTTACTTCGGCGTATCCGGCATCAGCATCGATAAGGTTTACATAAAAGAGGGAGACGGGGTAAGGTCAGGCCAGCTTTTGGCGGAGCTTCAAAGCGATGATATAAAGAATGAAATAGCTTCTTTGGAAGCGAAGAAGGAAACCATCGCCTTGGACATCCAGCATACCGAACAGCTTTTGGAGGAGACGAGGCAGAGGAAGGAATACATAGAAGAGAAGGAAGATGCGAGGCAGGAGTCAATAGGACGTTACCAATTGCAGCTTCAGCAGTTGGATAATGATATGCAGGAGACGGAGGGAGCGCGGAAAGAACAGGAAAGTAAGCTTAAAAAGTATCGGATTTATGCGGACATAGATGGTACAGTAGCGAGGGTTTCGAGCTATGGAGGAGGATTTTTATCGGATGAAAAGCAAGCCTTTCTGACCTTACAGTCGGCAGCCCGGCAGTTTTCCGGCAATACAAAAGCAGAGAACGATTTTGAAAGGGGGCAGAAGGTAATTCTTATATTGAATGAGGAGGAATATCCGGCCCAAATTCTTAGAGCAGAAAGGGCGGAGAGTGTTACCGAGGTAGATGTATGCCTTCAGGAGGGTTATTCGGTTCCCGAGGATTGTACATACGGAGAATTACTATGGAGTACAGGAGTGGTAAAGGACGCTTTATACGTTCCGAAGAATGCAATCGTGCCCGTGGGAGAGAAGAGTTATGTGTACAAAATGGGAGAGGACGGTTTTGCAAATCCTGTAGAAATACAGACCGGAACGGTCAATACGGACTATGTGCAAATAACAGCAGGGGTGGAGCAGGATGATACGGTAATGCTGTACGAATGAGCAAAAACCATATTTCAGAATCTTGGAATTTTATAATTAAATGGCGGAGGGTATAGATGTAATTATGGGGCTTATGGGATTTAAGGAGAAGAGTAGAGGGGTTTCTGGCAAGTATAGGAAGAAAGATAAAAAAGATATAACGGAGAGTGCGGCGAAAAATAAGCGGAAGATTTGCAAAAGTATATCTGTGTCGTCGGCAGCTTTATGTATCATCTTAAGTATGACAACAGTGTCATTTATAGGATGCGGGGAGCAGCAGCCGGTGCCGAAGCTTTTGGAGCCGGTGAAGGTGAGCCTTTCCGGCAGAATTGCGCAGCGGGAGAATATATGTGATATAAAGGCATATGCGGGGAGAGTAAAGCCTTATGCCGTAAGCTATGCTTTTCCCGATGCCTGTCTTGTGGAGGAGATACCGGTACGTCTTGGGGAATATGTGGAGGAGGGACAAGTGCTTGCCGTGATGAACTGCTCGGACGATGAAAGGCAGAGAGCGCAGATTGAGAGTGATGTTGCCTGGCTGGAGAAAGAGGACGAATGTCAGAGGAAGATGGACGAAACGGATATAACAGTCGCCCAGATGCAGCTTTCCATGGCGATATCCGAAAGCAAGGATACGAAGGAAGAGAAAAAGGCCATCGAGGATATGACAAAGGCGCTGGAAGCCGATAAAGAGGAAGCGGAGTATGAAAGCAGCTTAAGGCAGATAGCCATTGAAGAAAAGAGGGAGCAGCTGAGCCTTTATGCCCGGAAGACGGACAATGCCTGTTTAACGGCAAAGGAAAGCGGCTATGTAGTATATGTAAAGGAATTTTCTGCGGACAATGCTGCGGGAAGCGTGGAGTCAGAAGAAATTGTTGTCTTGATTTCCGATAAACAACAGGCTTACATATCGGCGGACATCGTGGATGCCAAGGTAAAGAAGGCGACAGAAATCTATGCGGAAATAGACGGGAAAAAATATGAGTTGGAATATCTTCCCTATTCGGATCAGGAAAGGCGAATAGCAATCAATGCGGGAATAAGCCTGGGAGCACGCTTCAGTACAACGGACGAGACAGCAATGGCAGAGCTGGTTGGAAAGAACGCGACGGTCTACCTTTTATCCAATCAGAAAGAGCAGGTAGTCTGCGTTGCGCCTGATTCCCTTTTCAGCGAAAACGGCGAGTATTTCATCTATGTACTGGAAAATGGACAGAAAATTAAGAGGAGCGTAACACCTGGCACCCATACGGTCAATGCGGTGGAGATAGAGGAAGGACTTATGGAGGGAGAAAACGTATATTATCCGATAAGCGATATGCCCGGCAATAAGCATACTATCGAAAAGGCAGAGGAAAGTACCTTTGAAATCGTGAAAAAATATGACCAGACCAATACGAGGCAGACTTCGTCCTTACGTGTCCTGGTAAAGCCTGAGAATGCGGTATTGCAAGAACTTAAGGTGAAAAACGGGATGGAGGTAGCAAAGGGTGATACGATAGCGATTCTGGCGGCAGGCGAAGGAGAAAGCAAGAGCGAGGCATATATGCAAGAGTTAGAGGAACTAAAAGCCTCATACGTCTTTCAGAGAACTCTGGATAATAAAGAAGCGGATAAAAGAGAGAAGCGCATAAGCGCCATGATAGAAAATAAAACGCAGAATACTTTTGAGTATAAGAAAACGGTGCAGGAGTTAAATAAAACAAAGCTTTCCATGGAGCTGGAGGACGCTCGTTACCAATATGAGACTGAGACGCTGAAACGCAATATCGAGAAAGCCGGAGAGCAATCGGGAATTATTGAGGTAACGGCAGAGGCGGCGGGAATCGTCACGGAAGTGACGGCCTCGCCCGAGGGATATTCCATTCCTAAGGATACCCTGCTTTGCAAGATAGCGGACCCCTCCTCTCTTTGTATCATGGTTTATACCGACGATAAAGAGGTAGTTCCCATGGATAGGGAGGTGACTGTGGATTTATATCAGACCGAGGAGGACTTGAAAGGGCGGGTAATCGGCTCTTATCAGGATGCGGCGAAGACAGTGTATAACGAAAAACGGGTGCTTCGCGAGAATAACCCTCAGATGACGAAGATTTCCTATATCTCACTGGAGGAAGGTATATCCTATGAAAGTGTAAGGTCCTTTGGTGTAAACGTGATCCTTTGGAGCGTGCCTGACGCGATTATCATAGATACCCGGGCAATTTATAACGAAAATGACAGAAGATATGTGTGGCTTATGGAAGAAGGTCAGATGAAGAAGCAGTACGTAACCATGGGCTACAACGAAGGTAATAGTGCCTGGATCATACAAGGATTGAGTGCAGGGCAGGAAATCATATTGGAGAATTAGGAGAAGGCGATGATTCGATTTGTATGGCAGAAATTAATACATAAAAAATGGTTGAATATGTGTACTTTTTTGGGGATTGTCTTATTGGTCAGCGTCGCTGCCGGAAACGTGCTCTATCAGGGAGCCGCGTGCAGCAAGCTGTTGCAGAACAAGTTCGATACCTACATCGGAGAGCATAACGCATATCCGGCCCTGGTAGAGGCTGCCTATCCTTTTGTCTATGCTGATAGGGAGGAGGAGGCGGTCGCTCAGGCTAAGAAGGTGTGCGAAACGGTAAGCGCGGCTATAGAGAACAAGCTTCCTGTTAAGGAAAATGAAAGAGTTATGCTATTTACTTCCGACAGCCTTTTAGGCATTCCTTCTTATCAGAGCAACGACTCTAAGCAAGACTACTTTTTCATCCCCAGCTATATGGAAAATATGGAGGAGCATACGGAGATATTAAGGGGTGAGCTTTTTGCCGAAGCTGCGGACGATGAGGGCATATATGAATGTATCGTAAATGAGAACATGGTCTTTAGCGACAATCTGTCTGTAGGGGAAGTGATTACCTTTCCGAAGACTCAGATGAAGGATGGAAAGGAGCTTAAAATCCGCATTGCAGGGATATTTAAGGAAAATGACAACCATGACAGTTATTGGGTAAGATTCCCTAACAGCTATGAAAACAATCTATTCCTTTCTCAGGCAGCCTTGGACGAAATCATGAGTGGCAGGGAGGCGGCCGCAATAAATATGAGCCTTACCTATGATGTGTTTCTCGATTACGAGAGTATGAGCTTTAAGCAGGCGAACAAAACGATAGCCGGCTTAGCGGATATAGCGGCTAAGCCTCCGGCAGTGAAGATGACGGTCAAGTCAGAACTGGGAGGGCTTCTTAGCAGCTATGTGGATGCACAGAATCAGGTAAAGGCAACGATGAGAACCTTACAGATACCGCTTCTTGTGCTGCTGATGGTCTTCCTGTATATGGTATCTTCCCATGTGTTTGAGATGGAGCAGAATGAAATCGCTATGCTAAAGAGCAGAGGCGTAGGCAACGGACAGATACTTGGCGTCTATTTCACGCAATCCTTCCTCCTCGCCATAGCAGGGGCGGTGTTCGGCATCCTGTTAGGCTGGGGCTTTGCCTCCCTTTTAGGAAGTGCTAATGCATTTATGGAATTTGTGGGAGGGCGGCGTTTGCGCATAGTGCCGGATATGGGACTTCCTGTCTCCGTACTGGCGGCGATTCTGGCAGCAATATTGTTCATGACACTGCCTGTACTCAGATATACGGCGCTCAGCGTGGTGGAAATAAAGCATAAGAAAAATGCAACGGAAAAGTCGCTCTGGGAAAGATATTATCTGGATGTGGCGCTGCTCGCCCTTTCCCTCTATATAAGATACAGCCTGCTGAAACAGCAGGAGTCTCTGGCACAGCAAATTATACGGGGAGAGAGCATGGACCCCGTTCTTTTCCTAAGCTCAGGGATCTTTATGCTGGGCTGCGGAATGGTCTTTCTCAGGCTGCTTAAGCTTGTGGTCAAGGCCGTGTACCACATCGGAAGAAGTCGGTGGAAGCCTGCAGTCTACGTATCTTTTCTGCAAATCATACGAACCGGTAAGAAGCAGAACTTCATTTCTGTTTTCCTCATACTCACCATAGCTATGGGAATCTTTTACGCGAATACGGCTCGTACCATGAATACCAGCATCGAGGAAAGGATTCGTTACGACACGGGAGCAGATATCGTAAGCAGTGAGCAGTGGAAGAATAATTTGCCCTTCGCAAAGAAGAATAAAAAGCTGGTAACCTATGAGGAACCGAATTTCCTCCGCTATGAGGAGTTGTCCGGGCAGGTGCAGGAGATGACCAAGGTCATTAGGGATACCGATGTGCGCATGTATTACGGCGATAAGGTATTCGAGAAGAATATGCTCATGGCGATTCACACGAAAGAGTTCGGGGAAACCGCCTGGATGAAGGAGAATGCTCTGGATAAGCATTGGTACTATTACCTGAACGATATTTCACAGGCAGCGGATGGCGTGCTGGTATCTTCTAATTTCCGCGATAAGATGGGAGCGCAGATTGGAGACAGCATCAAGTATACGCTATTCGACGAGCTGGGCAATGCAAGGGCTTTAGGCACCGCAACTATTTATGGTTTCGTGGATATATGGCCGGGATATTCCCCCTACCGGGAGGAAAGAACGGCGGATGGCAGTATCAGCTATACAGATAATTACTTAATTGTGGCCAATTACAGTCAGGTGGTAAGCATTTTTGGTGCCACGCCCTATGAGATGTGGGTTAAGACGGATAAGGGAACTGAGCTGATAAAGACTTTTGCTGAGGATAAAGGAATAGTGTTGACTAATGTAGTCGGCGTGAAGGACGAGCTGATACGGAGCAAAAATGACGCATCTGTTCAGGTGACCAACGGTCTGCTCACCATAAGCTTCCTCATCATACTGATTCTTTGTACCGTCGGCTTTTTAATTCACTGGATTCTGGTCATCAAGAAGCGAGAGCTAATGTTCGGAATATACCGTGCGATGGGGCTTTCCATGGGAGAAGTGAAATACATGCTCGTTCACGAGCAGATTTTTTCCTCTCTGACAGCGATAGCAGCAGGCGCCTTTGTAGGCTTCTTCGCCTCCTATCTCTATATTCCTCTGCTTATGATCGCTTATCTGCCTAAGAAGCATGCACTGGCTTTTGAGGTGGTGAGTGCTCCTCTCGATATGATAAGAATCGGCGGTGTACTTTCTGTTATGTTAACTATATGCTTCCTCATACTGGCGAAGGTAGTAGCCGGCATGAAGGTAGCTCAGGCGTTAAAACTCGGAGAAGATTAAGGGAAAGGCGGTAGGGAATGGAAGAAAAGAAAGTAATAATAAGCACTTCGGCGCTTACAAGAAAATTTCCTCTTGCCGGAGGCAGTGAGATTACGGTTCTTAACGGTATTGATGTCGAGATAGAGGAAGGAACGCTTACCATACTGAAAGGGCGTTCCGGCTCTGGAAAGACTACACTGGTCAATATTCTCAGTGCGCTGGATCTGCCTACGGAAGGCAAGGTGTTTTTTGACGGGAAGGAAATGAACGCCATGTCGGAGCATCAGAGGGAGGAACTTCGAAGATATCATATGGGTTATATTTTTCAAGCGGTTGCCCTTGTTCCCGTTATGAATGTATATGAGAATGTAGAGTTTTCCTTAAGGCTTGCGGGCTATGGGAAGGATAGAAAAGAACGCGTGGAGGAATGCCTTAAGAAAGTGGGGCTTGTGAAACGCATGTATCACATGCCCGAGGAGCTTTCCGGCGGTGAGCAGCAGAGGGTGGCGATAGCCCGGGCATTGGCTCATAAGCCCAAGGTGGTGTTTGCGGATGAGCCTACCGGGGCGCTGGATACAGATAATGGACTTTTGGTAGTAAAACTGTTTAAAGAGCTGGTGGAGCATGAGGGCGTAACGATCGTTATGACCACCCACGACCCCAGCCTGATGGAGCTTGGGGATGCGGTTTTCGAAATAGAGGATGGTGTGATTATTGGAAGAAATGATGATAGTTTGCGACGGATTGGTAAAAATATATAAGACGAACACGATAGAGGTCATGGCGTTGCAAGGACTTGACATGAACGTGGCAAAAGGCGAGCTGATGGCGGTGGTAGGCAACAGCGGCAGCGGGAAATCAACCTTTCTCAATATGGTCGGCGGCCTTATCAAGCCCTCGGCAGGGCAGCTTCTTGTGGATGGCAAGGATTTATTCCGCCTGAGCGAAAAACAGCTTGTGGAATACAAGAAAAATACGGTAGGATTCGTCTGGCAGAAGAATTCAAGAAATCTCTTCCCTTATCTGAGCGCAATCCGCAACGTGGAAGTGCCGATGCAGTTTTGCAGAGATAATAAAGCGATGAAAAGCGAGGCAAAGCGGCGGGAGAGAGCCTTGGAGCTTCTGGAGCTTGTAGGCATGTCCCATCGCAAGGACAGCCTTCTTCACCAATTATCGGGCGGTGAGCAGCAGAGGGTGGCTATTGCCATAGCCCTCGCCAACGGTCCAAAGCTTCTGTTAGCGGATGAGCCTACGGGAGCGGTGGATCAGAAAACCTCCCTGATGATTCAGGACATGTTCCGCATGCTGAACAGAGATTTGGGAGTAACTATTGTTATCGTTACCCACGATGTGAGTCTTGCCAAAAAGGTAGACCGGGTGGTCATGATAAGAGACGGGAAAATCAGCAGTGAGCGCGTCATGAAGCAAGGTTATTTAGACAGGATGAAACATTTGGACGTAAGCGAGCTGGAAGCGGAGAATATACAGGAGGAATTTGCGATACTCGACAGAGCAGGGAGAGTACAGCTTACCAAGGGCATACTGGAGCAGGCGGGAATCGAAGGAAATCGCGTGCGGATAGAGGTTCAGGACGGAAAAATTATAATTTCCGTTTAACATTTTTTCTGTGAACTCTTTGACTGTTTCAAACAATTCCATAACACGGTGTATTCAGCCCTCTGCAAACAATTTTCAGATATATTGCGGAATGTGATTAAGTCACGGAAGAAAGTTTTTTCTTATGCTACTATGTATTCATAAAAACAGCATTCTGCTTTGAAAGGGGTATGATTACTGATATGGAAAAGAAAAAATATGCAAAAACCGTAATTATAGGAGGTGTTGCCGGGGGCGCTACCGCGGCCGCACGCCTTAGAAGAATGGATGAACATATGGAAATCGTCATATTGGAGAGGGGGGAGTATATCTCCTACGCGAACTGCGGCCTCCCTTACTATATCGGCGATACGATAAAAGAGAGAGAGAATCTTCTGCTGCAGACGCCGGGATTGATGAAAAGGAGATTCAACATCGAGGTACGCGTACAAAATGAGGTAACGGCAATCCATAAGGAAGAAAAAACGGTAGAGGTAAAGAACTTAAAGACAGGAGAAAGCTATGAGGAAAGCTACGATGCTCTCATCATCGCTACCGGCTCTTCACCCCTTAAGCCCCCTATTCCGGGAATCGACGGGGCGAACATTTTTACTCTCTGGACCGTTCCTGATACGGATAGGATAAAGGAATATATAGATGTGAATAAACCGAAAAATGCAGCAGTCATCGGCGGCGGCTTTATCGGTTTGGAAATGGCGGAAAACCTTCATGCGGCAGGACTTAAGGTAAGCATCATCGAGATGCAGAATCAGGTCATGGCACCCATGGATTATGAAATGGCACAGCTTCTCCACGAGAATCTGGAGCTGAACGGAGTCGAACTGATACTGGGAGACGGCGTTTCTTCTTTCGAGAATAAAGGTGATGAGACGACAATTCATCTGACCAGCGGAAACGTGGTAGAAGCGGATATGGTAATTCTTTCTATCGGTATCCGTCCGAACAGCGCGCTTGCAAAAGAAGCAGGAATCATGTTAAATGCGAGAGGCGGAGTAATAACCGACGAATATATGAGGACTTCCGAGCCGGATATCTATGCGGTAGGAGATGTGATAGAAACGGAAAATCATACGTTGAAGGAAAGAACCATGGTGCCTTTGGCAGGACCGGCTAACAAGCAGGCGAGAGTACTGGCTGACGTGATGACAGGGACGGACAGAACCTATAAAGGAGTACAGGCGACTTCCGTTGCTAAAGTATTCGATTTGACGGCAGCAGCAGTAGGTGTTAACGAAAAGACATTGATTGGAAAAGGCCTGAAAAGGGAAAAGGACTATTATTCGATTCTGGTCGATCAGAAATCTCATGCCGGCTATTATCCCGGCGCAGTTATGTTAACTATGAAACTGCTCTTTGATAAAGAGGGAAAGATTCTGGGTTCACAGATTATCGGTGAGGATGGTGCAGATAAGAGAATCGACGTGCTGGCGACAGTTATGCGCCTGAATGGAACGGTATACGATTTGGCGGAATTGGAACTGGCATATGCGCCGCCCTATTCCTCGGCGAAGGACCCTGTGAATATGCTGGGCTTCGTGGCACAGAACGTGTTAGAAGGAAGGGTAAGCTTCATTTCATACGACGAGACGGACCGCATGCTGGCGGAGAAAATAGATGGTTTTACGGTCCTGGATGTAACGGAAGCGGTAGAGCGGGAGGTATTTTCCATCCCCGAATCCCACCATATTCCGCTGGGTCAGCTAAGAGAGCGCATGGAAGAACTCTCCAAGGATCAGTTGATTATCGTGTACTGTGCAATCGGCGTCCGCGCCTATAACGGAGCGAGGATATTGATGCAGAACGGTTTTTCTAATGTAAAGGTGCTTTCCGGAGGAATGACTTTCTACAAGTCCATGCATTACAAGGATAGAAACGAGAGTGCAGGAGGCGGGCAGCAGGAACTGAAGGCAGCACAGGAAAGCAAGGATGCCCCGGGAACGGAAGATATAATCGGAAAGGTAATTAAAAACGTGGATTGCTGCGGAATGCAGTGCCCGGGACCTATCATGAAGGTGAACGAAGCCCTTTGTGAAATGAAGCCCGGAGAAATCCTTCAAGTCTGCGCCACCGACATGGGATTTGTAAAAGATGTGGAGTCGTGGTGCCGCAGGACCGGCAATACGTTCCTTAAATCCGAGCCAAAAGAGAGCAAAACACTTAAGGAAAAAGGAAATGTGGTATTTATCAGAAAGGGTGCGGGGGAATGCAGGATAAAAGAAAACGCGCTCGCAGGCAGTGCAGCACAGGGAAAAACGATGGTAGTATTCAGCGGTGATCTGGATAAAGTGCTCGCCTCTTTTATCATCGCCAACGGAGCGGCGGCGATGGGACGTCCGGTTACGATGTTTTTCACCTTCTGGGGATTGAACGCCCTTCGCAAACCGGAAAAACAAAGCGTGAAAAAATCCTTCATCGAGAAGATGTTCGGAGCCATGATGCCTCGGGGCGTGAAGAAGCTTACGTTGTCCCGGATGAATATGGCAGGCATGGGAACGGCAATGATGAAGAAGGTAATGGCGGATAAGAATGTAGATTCTCTGGAAGAGCTGATGAAGCAAGCGATGGAAAACGGCGTGAAGCTGGTGGCATGTACCATGTCCATGGACGTAATGGGGATTACGAAGGAGGAGCTGATCGACGGCGTAGAGCTGGCAGGTGTGGCTTCCTATCTGGGAGATGCGGAAGAATCGAATGTGAATTTGTTTATTTAAATTTTGTTTGTCATAATTTTATTTGCTTAAATAAGGTTGAATTATAAAAAGAAAGGTTAAGGTAGAAAATATGAAAGAGATTAATTTGACGAAGGATAATTTTGATGCAGAAGTGTTAAGTTCCGATAAGCCTGTACTGGTAGATTTCTGGGCGCCGTGGTGCGGCCCCTGCCGTATGGTATTGCCTATCGTAGAGGAATTGGCAGAGGAACTTACCGACGTGAAGGTATGTAAGGTGAACGTAGATGAAGAGCAGGAGTTAGCAGCGCGTTTCCGCGTGATGACCATTCCTACGCTTATAGTATTTAAGGACGGCAATGCGGTAAATACCTCTATCGGAGCGAAATCCAAAGCTGAAATTTTAAAAATGTTGTAATTCTACAACAAAATATGATATTTCGGGATAAAATGTAATTCTCCAACAGTCCCTGGTAAATAGAATATCAGACGAGAGTCGTCAGTTTTTTACGGTCAGTGATAAGGATTTCGCCGCGGGAAAGCCGCACGAGTCCTTCGGATGAGAAGTATTTCAGCATCCGGCTGACCACTTCTCTTGCGCTTCCCATGTATTTTGCAATTTCCTCATGAGTCATTCTAAGGCTTAGCGTACCGGTCTTGGACGTTTCGTCCAGCAGGAAAAGAGCCAGCCTTTTATCAAAACTCATAAATAATATTTGCTGCATCGCCCACATGGCATCGGAGAAGCGTTCTGTCGCCTTCTTGTAGGCGAAGGCCTCCACATAAATATTCTCCTGCATAAGGGATAAAAAGGCGGCGGAATCTACCTGAAGGAGCTCACAGTCCGTTACGGCATCTATGGAGACGTCAAAGGTAATGCTTTGCAGGACGCAGGCGGCGGAAAGAATGCAGACACTGCCCGAGCGTATGCGGTATAAAGTAACCTCCCTTCCCTCCTCCGAGAGAATATAGACTCTGAGGGTACCGCTTTTGGGAAGCATTAGACCGACACAGTCAAGGTCTGCGGTATGTATGGAGCTGTCCTTCTGATAGCGGACAACGGAAGTATGATTTATGAAACTGTCCTTTTGCTTATCCGTCAGTTTATTCCAAAATGTTAAATGTTTTTCAAATAACAATATCTCGTTTTTATTAAGCATAGCGAACCGCCTTTCTCTGATCCGGTATACATTTGATATAGCGGTATCATATGATCGATATGACATATCAAATATATTTCTATCATATATTGTACACGGAAACGTGCCAATTCACAACAAATCAGTTGAAAAATCCGCAAAAGGCTAGTACAATTGTGTTACTGTTCACCCCGTTCACAGTAACGCATGATTTCTGCATGCAGATTCGCTACGCGAAGCAGAAATCATCTCTTGAATCACGTTCTTACGCAGCTTAACAGCAAGTGTTAAGCTACTGTGTGAACAGTAACGCAGAATTAACCGCGATAGCCGAGTTTGGCGAGAACCCGGTTCGCGGAAAGAGGAGATTTTTATGCGGGAAATGGAATTTAAGATGGAGCGTCAGGGGCTGCTTAAGGAGGGCGATTCCGTTACAGTGACGGAAGGAGTTCTTCCCAGCAACTATTATTATACGATAGACCCGGCGCTTGCTATGTCAGGTAACTATCCCTTCAATCAGCGGATGCTGGCAAGACAGGGCATGGTAACGCAGGTAATCGAGAACGACAGAGGCTTTTATGTGATGGCGCAGTTCGACGAGGGATAGCGTTATAGTGAATCGCGTTGCGGTAAATTATGTTGCAGTAAGTTACCGTAATGAGAAGCAGTGAAAGTAATAAAGGACTGAAATGCAATAAAAGGCAGTAAAAAATAAAAATAATAATATGTAACAGAATCAGGAGGAACGCATATGTTAAAAAAAGTATCTACAGATAAGGCACCGGCCGCGATAGGGCCCTATTCTCAAGGAATCATAGCAGGCGATATGCTGTTCGCATCGGGGCAGATTCCTATCGACCCGTCCACGGGCGATATCAAGGGAAGCGACATTATAGAACAAGCCGAACAGGTAATGAAAAATGTAGGAGCGATTCTTGCAGAGGCTAACACCGATTATACAAAGGTAGTAAAGACGACATGTTTCTTAGCAGATATGGCAGATTTTGCAGCTTTTAACGGCGTATATGAAAAGTATTTTACCGAGAAACCCGCACGTAGTTGTGTAGCGGTAAAACAACTTCCGAAAAATGTTCTCTGTGAGGTAGAGGTTATCGCATATCTTGGCTGATGCAGATGAAAGGCATATGGTTATAAGATGAATAATGTTATTTTGATCGGTATGCCGGGCTCAGGAAAGAGTACCATAGGTGTGGTACTCGCCAAGCGTCTGGGATACCGTTTTGTAGATTCCGACCTGGTCATTCAGGAGAGGACGGGAAAGCTCCTGCATCAGATTATAGAGGAAAAGGGAATTGACGGATTTATCCGCGTGGAAAATGAGGTGAATGAGTCCCTCGACATGGAGAAAACGGTCATTGCGACGGGAGGAAGTGCCGTTTACGGCAAGGAGGCCATGGTACACTTCAAAAGCATAGGAACGATAGTATACCTGAGGCTTTCCTGTGAATCGGTAGCCGATAGGCTGGGTGATTTGAACGAAAGAGGTGTTGCCGTTCGCCAAGGGCAGACGTTAGAGGATTTGTACGAGGAAAGAGTTCCCCTTTACCAGCGTTATGCAGATATCGTAATCGACTGTGAAGATAAAATGATAAAAGACATAGCAGCGGAGATAGAAGGTGCCTTGAAGAAATAAGAGACACAGCAAGGTCTATGAATAAAATATCGGGAGGACTGATCGGATAGGTTGGAAAGACAAGCTTTACAACTTTTAAAGTCAGTGTCTGCCGGATAGGACAGCGGAGTATTAACATGAAAAAAACAGCACTCACAAGCAGCCTGCTCTTATTTTTGGCAGCCTGCATCTGGGGCTTTGCTTTTGTGGCACAAAGCCTTGGCATGAATTATATGGGGCCTCTGATTTTTAACGGCACCCGGTTTTTTTTAGGGGGAATCGTACTTTTGCCCGTAGTATTTATGGGACAGAGAAAAAGAGGCGAGGAGAGAGGAAAGACACCTTTCTCATTTGCATTAAAGGGTGGCGTATGCTGCGGGCTGGTGCTTTGCGCAGCTTCCATATTTCAACAGATAGGAATTAAATATACAACAGTTGGGAAGGCTGGATTTATCACCACTTTGTATATCGTTATCGTGCCGGTTCTCGGCTTGTTCCTGCATAAAAAAGTGCGGGGAAGAGTTTGGATAGCCGCCGCAGTTGCGGTATGCGGACTTTATATGTTATGTGTGGGCGAGAACTTTTCGCTGGGAAGAGGGGATATATTTACTTTCATATGTTCAGTCCTGTTTTCTGTGCATATTTTGCTGATCGATCACTTTGCGCCGAAGATGGACGGGGTGGTATTGTCCTGTATTCAATTTTTCACGGCGGGAGCGATTTGTACTGTTATGGGCCTTATTCTGGAGCAGCCCTCGTGGGGGCAGCTTCTTGCAGGAATCTGGCCGCTTTTGTATGCGGGTGTCATGTCCTGCGGAGTAGCATATACCTTGCAGATCATGGCCCAGAAGAATGTGGAGCCTTCCATGGCTTCCCTCATACTGAGCATGGAGTCTTCGGTATCGCTGTTAGGCGGGTGGCTTATCCTTGGGCAGGCGTTGTCGCAAAAGGAGCTGTTTGGCTGTGCCCTCGTATTTTCAGCGGTGATCTTAGTACAGCTTCCGGAGAAGAGTCCGAAAGAAAGCGGAATATATAAAGAGGCGGTCTGATTTTCCTTATGCAGTATTGACCAAGCCTCGATGCCCCGTTACACCTGCGTTTGTTCAATGCCATCTAAGAAAAATTATTCTCGGAACTATGCACAGGTATTTAGAAAACGTTGTACTAGGAGGTAACCTCATGGATTGCGGTAAAGTGGGCAAATTGATTTACGATTTGCGAAGAGAAAAAGGAATGACACAGAAGCAATTGGCGGATGCCATGCACATCAGCGATAAGGCCATTTCGAAATGGGAACGAGGGATGGGCTGTCCGGACGTGTCTTTATTGCAGGAGTTATCGGGAATCCTGGAAGTTAACATTGAAAAAATTCTGCTGGGGGATTTGGAGCCTAACAGTGCTGAGGCAGGAAATATGAAAAAAGTTAAATTTTATGTATGTCCTACCTGCGCAAATATCATAACCTCCGCCGGAGAGGCGCAGATATCCTGCTGCGGACGAAAGCTGACAGCTCTCGTTCCTCAAAAGGCGCAGGGAGCGCATAGTCTGAATGTGGAGACTGTGGAGGAGGACTATTATATTACGTTCTCTCACGAAATGAGCAAGGAGCATTTTCTTAATTTTATAGCTTTTGTTACTTTGGACAAGATACTGCTCATAAGGCTGTATCCCGAGCAAAGCGGCGAAGTGCGTTTCCCCAAGCTCAGAGGCAGGGGAACATTATATTTTGGATGCAGCCGTCACGGTTTGTGGGAAGAAAAATTATAAAATATAGTCTTGACATGAGCAAAATTCAGTGATAGAATACAGAAAATTAAATAAATCCATGAAAACCGTTGAAGTGGAGATAAAAACAGATGTTGCCCTTACAGAGAGCCGGGATTGCTGAGAACCGGCAGAATGCAGTTTGTTAAATGGACCACGGAGGGCGCAGTCAAAGGCTACCAGCAGTACAGCCGAGTATTCAGCGACGTAAAGCACACGTTAGTTGCTGGGAATATGATAGTATTCCTTAAAGAGCAGGAGATTTCGGCATATATTAAAACTTTTAGAATAGATGCTTCTCCTGAATCAAGGTGGCACCGCGGATAGAGATTCTAATCCGCCCTTGACAATATTTTTATATTGTCAAGGGCGGTTTTTTTGTGTGATAGGAAAATGCTCCTAATTATATAAAAATGGATGCGCAGCACATTTTTGTTCCGTGCATAAGCGCAAATTCCCAAAACGTGTTACTCGTTGAAATGTGCAATAGCCCTGTTCATCAAAAAAGTAAAAGGAGGAACCCAATATGTACACACCAACCATGGAAGAAGCTAAGGCCTTTGCCAAAGATTACAAGATGGTCCCAATCAGCCGGGTCATTTATTCCGATTTCTGCACCCCGATAGAGGTGCTCAGAATATTGAAATCGGTAAGCTGCCACTGTTATATGTTAGAAAGTCTTGAGGATACGGATCAATGGGGAAGATACACCTTCTTAGGTTACGACCCCAAATTGGAAATCACCTGCACGGACAGGACAGTGCGGATCAGCACGGGCACGGAATTAGTTATAAAGGATGCGAATCCTGCCCAGTATATCAGGCAGATTATCGAGGAGAACAAAAGCCCGCGGATCAAAGAGCTTCCCACTTTTACCGGAGGACTGGTAGGATATTTTTCCTACGATTATATAAAATACAGCGAACCTTCCTTGAATCTCGATGCCAAGGACGAGGAAAACTTCAAGGACGTGGATCTTATGCTTTTCGATAAGGTGATCGCCTTCGATAATCTGAAGCAGAAAATGATCTTGATCGTCAATATGAAGACGGATTCTCATGAGGAAAACTATAAGAAAGCAATAAGAGAACTTAACGATATGGAGGCGCTTATTACCAAGGGAACTCCGGCACAGATACAGCCCCTTCGTATCAAATCCGAGTTTCGTCCGCTTTTTAAGGAGAAGGAATATTGCTGGATGGTAGAAAAAGCGAAGCACTATATCAGAGAAGGAGACATCTTTCAGGTGGTGCTGTCCAACCGGTTGGAGGCAGATGTGGAAGGAAGCCTCTTCGATACTTACCGGGTGCTTCGAACGACCAATCCTTCCCCCTATATGTTCTACTTCAGCAGCGACGATATCGAAATAGCAGGCGCTTCGCCGGAGACTTTGGTAAAGCTGGAGAACGGCAGCTTATACACCTTCCCCTTAGCCGGAACGAGACCCAGGGGGAAGACGGAGGAAGAAGATGAGTCGCTGGAAAAAGAACTGCTTGCGGACCCTAAGGAGCTTGCCGAACATAATATGCTGGTGGACTTGGGCAGAAACGATATCGGTAAGGTCAGCCGCTTCGGTTCGGTTCATGTGGAGGAATACATGTCCATCGAGAAATTCTCTCATGTTATGCATATCGGTTCTACGGTAAAGGGGGAAATCAGACAAGATAAAACACCCTTAGATGCGATAGGCGCGGTGCTCCCTGCAGGAACTCTTTCAGGAGCTCCCAAGATCAGGGCCTGCGAGATTATCAATGAGTTAGAGAATAACAAGAGGGGAATATACGGCGGAGCCATAGGATATATCGATTTCACAGGAAATATGGATACCTGCATCGCCATAAGGATTGCATTTAAGAAAAACGGAAAGGTATTCATCCGCTCGGGAGCAGGAATTGTGGCGGACAGCGTACCTGAAAAAGAATATCAGGAGTGCATCAACAAAGCGAAGGCGGTAATGAACGCCTTGGAAACGGCAGAAGGAGGAGTCTAAAATGATACTGCTAATCGACAATTACGATAGTTTTTCTTATAACTTATATCAGCTTATCGGCTCCATAGACCCCGGAATTAAGGTAATCCGTAACGACGAACTGACAATTCCCGAAATAGAGAAGCTGGATATCAGCCATATCGTTTTATCGCCCGGCCCGGGCAGACCGGCAGATGCGGGAATCTGTGAGAAGGTGATCGAGCATTTTGCAGGGAAGATCCCGATACTCGGCGTATGCCTCGGACATCAGGCGATATGCGAAGTTTACGGCGCACAGATATCCTATGCGAAGGAGCTTATGCATGGGAAACAGTCCCAGCTATCGGTGGAGAAGGACTGCAAGCTTTTTAAAGGGCTCCCTGAGATGATTAAAGCGGCAAGATACCATTCCCTCGCCGCAGTGGAAGAGACCATGCCGGAGGAGCTGCTCATAACGGCGAGAACCGAGGACGGAGAAATCATGGGAGTGAAACACAGAGATTTCGAAGTATACGGCGTGCAGTTCCATCCCGAGTCCATCCTTACGCCGAATGGTGAAACGATACTCCGTAACTTTTTAAAGATGTAAGCAAATCTTTAGCGAATAAGAAGCAAATAAGCATAAGACACGAATAACTATAAGCTCCGAATAATCATAAGACGCGAATAGCTATAAGCTCTGAATAATCATAAGACACAAATAACTATAAGACGCGAATAATCATAAGAATTGAATAAGCATAAGAACTGGCTCAGCATAGAAATCGAATGAGTATTAAAACTGAATAGAATAGCAAAAACGGAAGGGAGATAAGAAGATGATAAAGGAAGCGATTCAAAAGGTAGTAACTAAGCAGGACCTGAGCTATCAGGAGGCGGAAGCGGTAATGGATGAAATTATGAGCGGCAGTGCCTCTCAGATTCAGATGTCCGCATACCTGACAGCACTGTCATTAAAGGGAGAGAATATTGAGGAAATCACCGCTTCGGCAGCAGGCATGAGAAAGCACTGCATTCGCTTGCTTCACGATATGGAAGTATTGGAAATCGTAGGTACGGGGGGAGATAAATCCAATTCCTTCAACATATCCACCACCTCGGCAATCGTCGTATCGGCTATGGGAGTCCCTGTTGCCAAGCATGGCAACCGTGCAGCCAGCAGCAAATGCGGAGCGGCTGACGTGCTGGAGGCGTTAGGAGTGAACATCAATATCTCTCCGGAAAAGAGCAAGGAGCTTCTGGAGAAAATAGGAATCTGCTTTCTGTTCGCGCAGAACTATCATATAGCTATGAAATATGTGGCTCCGGTGAGAAAAGAACTGGGAATCCGCACTGTATTCAATATTCTTGGCCCTCTTTCCAATCCGGCGGGAGCTAATATGCAGCTTCTTGGTGTATACGATGAGGAACTGGTGGAGCCCATGGCGAAGGTGCTTGCCAATCTGGGAGTCAAGAACGCAATGGTGGTGTTCGGTCAGGACGGCCTTGATGAGATTTCCATGAGTTCCCCTACCACCGTGTGTGAAGTAAGAAACAACGAGTTCAAAAAATATACGCTGGAGCCGGAGCAGTTTGGTATGGTAAGATGTAAAAAGGAAGAATTGCTTGGAGGAACTCCCGAGGAAAATGCGCAGATTACGCTCTCGATTCTGAAAGGAGAAAAGGGACCCAAAAGGGATGCCGTAGTGCTTAATTCGGCTGCGGCGCTTTATGTGGCGGACTCCTCTCTTACCTTACAGGAGGCGGTTTGCAAAGTGCGGGAAGCGATAGACGATGGAAGTGCATTTAAGCAACTGGAACGTTTTATATCCTTATCTAATTCCTGATATCTGATTTGCGGCAGAAGGAATTACAGGAAGAGATAAAGAGAATATAGAAATCGATTCAAAAACTGGTTTTAGAAAAAGGAGTTCACAGTGTGAAAAATGAATTTTTCACACGCAAATTTGTCTCTGCGGCCCAAAGTTTGCAGGTTATGAGAAAGGCATGGTTATTATTATGATATTAGAGGAAATTGCGGCAAAGACCCGTGTGAGAGTGGAGGAGCAGAAAAAAAAGAGAGACATTTATTCATTGCGAAGGGACGCGGAGGCAATGGTCTCCGATATGGAAAAAAGAGGAGACTTTCCCTTTAAGAAGGCGCTATCTGCAGAAGGGATGTCCTTTATTTGTGAGGTGAAGAAGGCTTCTCCGTCGAAGGGTGTTATTGCTGAGGATTTTCCCTATCTGGATATCGCGAAGGAATATGAAGAGGCGGGAGCGGCGGCGATTTCTGTGCTGACAGAGCCCTGTTATTTCCTGGGCAGCGACAGCTATCTGGAGCAGATAGCATCGGCGGTGAAGATACCGGTGCTTAGAAAGGACTTTACGGTGGATGAGTATCAGATCTTCGAAGCGAAGCTGCTTGGTGCCTCCAGTGTTCTGCTGATTTGTACGCTTCTCGAGGAGAAGAGGTTAAAGGAATATCTGGAAATCGCGCATAATCTCGGATTGTCAGCCCTCGTGGAGGCACATACGGAGGCTGAGGTAGAAGCAGCGCTTCGCGCGGACGCCGGAATCATAGGGGTAAATAACCGGAATCTGAAAACCTTCGAGGTTGACATAACAACCAGCAATCGTCTGCGGAAACTTGTCCCCGAAGAAATCATCTTCGTATCGGAGAGCGGAATCAAGACGGCGCAGGATGTGGCAATACTTAAGCAGAATAAGACGGATGCTGTACTGATTGGAGAGACTTTTATGCGGAGTCCCGATAAGAAAAAGCAGCTTTCCATATTGCGGGGAGAAGAAATGTGAAATCGAAAATAAAGATATGCGGACTTACGAGGGAATGCGATATCGATTATGTGAATGAGGCTGGCCCCGAGTATCTCGGCTTTGTGTTTGCAGGCAGCAGGAGACAGATAGACGAAGCAGGGGCAGCACGCCTTAAGTCCAGAACAAAAAGCGGGATAGCCGCCGTGGGCGTATTCGTGAATGCACCCGCAGAGCAGGTGATCAGACTTATGGAGAACGGTATCATCGATATCGTACAGCTTCACGGGCAGGAAACGCCCTCCTATGTGGAAGAAATCAAGCGGCGGGCAAACGGCCCGGTCATCAAAGCAATTCGTGTTGGAGAAGAAGAATATCCTTCCGCCTTTTTCGAAGAATATGCCAATGCGGGAGCTGATTACTTCTTGTTCGATAGTGGTACGTCAGGGGGTGGCTATGGAGGAACAGGAGTGGTCTTTGATTGGAACCGGATTCCAAAGACACCGCTTCCATATTTTCTTGCAGGTGGATTGCATGCAAAGAATATAGGGACTGCTATTTCTCATGCACAGCCCTATGCGGTGGACATAAGCAGCGGCGTAGAGACAAACGGAGTAAAGGATAGAGATAAAATATTGGAAATCATAAGGAGAGTCAGAGATGTCTAAGGGAAGATTTGGCGTACACGGCGGACAATATGTACCGGAGACGCTTATGAATGAAGTGATTAAGTTAGAAGAAAGCTACGAGTTTTATAAAAACGATCCTGAATTTAATAGGGAACTCGACGATTTGCTTAAGAACTATGCGGGCCGCCCTTCCCTTCTGTATTATGCAGAGCGAATGACGAAGGATTTAGGGGGAGCTAAGATTTATTTAAAGAGAGAGGATTTGAATCATACCGGCTCTCACAAAATCAACAATGTATTAGGTCAGGTGCTCCTTGCGAAGAAAATGGGAAAAACGAGGGTCATCGCGGAAACCGGGGCAGGACAGCATGGCGTGGCTACAGCCACGGCAGCTGCGCTCCTGGGCATGGAATGCGAGATTTTCATGGGAAAAGAGGATACGGACAGGCAGGCGTTGAACGTATACCGCATGGAGCTTCTGGGCGCGAAGGTACATCCGGTCACAAGCGGAACGATGACGTTAAAGGATGCGGTAAACGAGACGATGCGGGAATGGACCAACAGAGTGAGCGATACCCACTACGTATTGGGCTCCGTTATGGGCCCCCATCCCTTTCCTACTATTGTCAGGGATTTTCAGAGCGTAATCAGCAAGGAAGCGAGAGAACAGATTCTGGAATACGAAGGAAAGCTGCCTGACGCTGTGGTTGCCTGTGTAGGCGGCGGAAGCAATGCCATGGGAATGTTTTATAATTTTATCGGAGATAAAGAAGTGGCACTGATAGGCTGCGAGGCGGCAGGACATGGGCTGAATACGCAGAAGCATGCGGCGACCATCGCCAAGGGAACGCTAGGCGTATTCCATGGGATGAAATCCTACTTCTGTCAGGACGAATATGGACAGATTGCGCCGGTTTATTCCATATCTGCCGGTTTGGATTATCCGGGAATCGGGCCGGAGCACGCCAATCTGCACGACAGCGAACGTGCGCAGTATGTTCCCGTTACGGATGATGAGGCGGTGGATGCATTTGAGTACCTGGCGAGGACGGAAGGCATTATATGCGCAATAGAGAGTGCCCATGCGGTTGCCCATGTAAGAAAGATAGCATCCACAATGAAGAAAGACGACGTGATTATTGTCTGTCTTTCCGGCAGAGGTGACAAAGACGTGGCGGCAATCGCCAGATATAAGGGGGTAAATATCCATGAATAATATTCGTATACAAGACGCTTTCGATCACGGGAAAGCCTTTATCGGTTTTTTGACCGGCGGTGATCCGTCCATAGAGAAAAGTGAAGAATTTATTATGAAGATGGTGGAAGCCGGATGCGATTTGATAGAAATCGGAATTCCTTTTTCCGACCCTATAGCGGAAGGGCCGGTAATCCAGGAGGCCAATATCCGGGCACTAACCGCAGGAACGACTACCGATAAGATATTTGAGCTGGCGAAGAATGTAAGGAAGAAGACAAAGGTACCCTTAGTGTTCCTTACCTATCTGAATCCTGTATATAAATACGGATATGAGAAATTCTGTGTAAAATGCGAAGATGCAGGGGTAAATGGACTGATTATTCCCGATATGCCTTATGAAGAAAAGGGTGAGCTTTTGAAAGTGGCCGGAGAGTACGGAGTAGATATCATCTCTCTCATCGCGCCTACCTCGGAAGAAAGGATAAAAATGATAGCGAAGGATGCGAAAGGCTTTATCTACGTAGTGTCTTCCATGGGAGTTACCGGGATGAGAAGCGAAATAAAAACGGATCTAGGAGCTATTTTGTCTTCCGTAAAAGAGGCATCGGATACGCCCGCTGCAGTCGGCTTTGGTGTCAGCACTCCCGAACAGGCGGAGAAAATAGCGAACATAGCGGACGGTGTTATCGTAGGAAGCGCCATAGTGAAGATCATAGGGAAATATGGCGAAGAAGCGGGGCAGCCTATTTTTGATTATGTAAAAAGTATGAAGGACGCCATCCGCTAAAACATCTTTGAAAAGTCAGTGCCTGGAAATGTAAGTATGTATAGTATGTAAGATAATTGCTGTCATTTGATTTATTGATACATAAGATTGGAGGGCTTTCTCCGCCGATATCTGCAATTATGTTACTATTGAAATCTAAGCAGATGATTTCATTTATTTTAATAAGAAGATTTCCTAATTTACATAGATAAAATGGCTTTCAGAGGATTTTTCATTATTTAATCAATAAAAAATAATCGAATTGCACATAATATTCCATAAATAATTTTAATAAAAGCCTATGTCCATATAGGACATTCCGGCGGTAAAGAAAGGTATGGTTATTTTATGGATTATGTCAATGCTTTTTGGGTGGGCGGACTTATATGCGCTTTGGTACAGATATTAATGGAAAAGACAAAGATGATGCCGGGGCGCATCATGGTGCTTCTCGTGTGTCTGGGAGCGGTCATCAGCGTATTTGGAATATATGAACCCTTTCAGGAATATGCGGGAGCGGGAGCTTCGGTGCCCCTTTTAGGATTTGGCAACGTATTGATGAAGGGAGTGAAGGAAGCGGTGGACAGCGCCGGCTTTATCGGCATATTTCAGGGAGGATTTAAGGCGGGAGCAGTAGGAACAAGCGCCGCTTTGATATTCGGCTATCTTGCGAGTCTTATATTCAATCCGAAGATGAAGAAATAAAACGCTGCTATTTCAGACTTCCATATTTCTGTGTATCAATTGCGGCTATGAAGTCGCAGGATGAATGGTGACAATGAATCAAATCTCTTCCCATAGAAGCTGGTTTTTTTCCATGAACTTTTGAAAAGCCTGATCCCAAAGCTGTTCCGGCGTTTTGTCCATAACGAAGGTATTCGTGGAGATTCCTGTCATCAAGGATGCCGTGTTCCCATCGTACTTTATCGTCAGAGTAAATGCCTTAAGCTGTTGCTCCCCGCCCTCGACAGCAGCGTCCGACATGATTTTCTTCATATGCTCGGGCAGAAGATGGAGTACAAATTTAAAGCTTAAGGGAGTGCGCTTTCCCTTTATGAGTTGAAGGCATATAGGGCGCATATCCTTCCATAAAGAGAAATCGTAAGGGCAGAGGGAGAAATCCTCCTGCTCTTCTTTCGTATAGAAATCCTTCTGGATGCGTCCGTCAATGCGAAACGTATTGTAGGTAACGATGGCGCCCTCCTCCAAGAGAAAATAATCGAAGCTTTCCGAGAGAAGGAGCTTATTCATGAAGTTTTTTAAGTCGTTGATTCGATAGGCTTTCATATCTTACCTCTTTTTAATGAAATTGTTTCTGTAATCACAAGCTATATTAATAATAGCATTACTGCTATTATAGTTGAAAACAAAAAGTTAATCTATATAATTATAAAAAAAGCAGAAAGTATCTTTACAAGAAAATGGTAAGCGTGTTATTATAAGTAGTAATCAATACTACGTGGAATGGTAATTGTTATACTGCATAGTGATTTGGCTTACAAATATATGCCTGCAGGGTATGCGGGCCGCGAAGAAAGGCATGGTTATTGATATGAGCTATAAAATCGTTGTGGACAGTTGTTGTGAACTGCCGGAAGAATACAAAAAGGATGCGAGATTCGAAATTGTTCCTCTCGGGCTTGAGGTAGGAGACTATCAGGTCATGGATGATGAGACTTTCAATCAAAAGGAATTCCTGGAAAAAGTTGCGGCATATCCCGGCTGCCCCAAATCCTCCTGTCCTTCCCCGGAAAGATACCGCGAGGCATATCATTGCGAGGCGCAGGACGTCTTCGTAGTTACCCTTTCCTCAAAGCTCAGCGGAAGTCATAATAGCGCAGTGCTGGGCAAGAATTTATATCATGAGAAATACGGAGATAAGAATATTTATATATGTGACTCCGAATCAGCGAGCTGCGGGGAGACACATATCGCATTAAAGGCCATGGAGTTAGAAGAAGCAGGCCTTTCCTTCGAGGAAATCGTGAAGGAGCTGGATGCGTTTAGGGATGCTATGCATACTTATTTTGTTCTCGATAATCTGGAAACACTTAGAAAAAATGGACGTCTTACAGGCGTGAAGGCTCTGGTAGCCTCGACCTTAAGCATAAAGCCCGTTATGGGCGCAATAGGGGGATCGATTGTTCAAAAGGGGCAGGCGATCGGTATTAAAAAGGCGCTTACCAAGCTGGCCGATATTCTGGCGAAGGAAGTTGTGAAGTCCGAAGAAAAGGTGCTTATGATCACACACTGCAATTGCCCTGAGCGAGCGGAGTTAATAAAGAGCATGATATTGGATAAGGTACGTGTCAAGGATGCTCTTGTGATGGACACCGCAGGCATCAGCAGCATGTATGCGAACGACGGAGGAATTATCGTCACCATTTGACAAGAAATGTTAATAGAGAAATTTTTTGACTGGGATGGCCCGGACAATGTTTTTATTAAAGGAATATGGACTCATCGAAAGTATGCGTTGCATTACATTTGATGAGTCCATTTTGTAGTAATTATTTTTAATTCAGCGGCAACCCGCTATTATTTTTGCCCTGCTATTTCTTTTATCGAAAAAGTGGGGTAGTATTAGGAAGGAGTTAGTATATGAAATTAAAGATAATAGGTTCCGGAGGCTGCGTCAGTATACCGAGACCGCTATGCCAGTGCAGTATATGTACGGAGGCAAGGAAAAAAGGCTTTCCTTATGCGAGATGCGGTTGCTCCTTGTATATAGAGGATGTTAATATATTGATTGATTCGCCGGAAGATATTGCGTATGCACTTAATAATGCTGATATAAAGAATATCGATTATATCCTTTACAGTCATATAGACCCTGATCATACCATGGGCATGCGGGTAATCGAACAATTGCGGCTGGACTGGCTGGCAAATTCGATTGGAACAAACTGTAAAAATCCGATAACCGTAGCTTCTCTGCCGCCGATTATCAAAGATTTAAAATGTCAGGGCACGAAATACGGTTCGGCATTGGATTATTATGAAAGTATGAATTTAATAAATATCCGGGCATTTTCGGATATTGATCTTGCTTCCCTGCATATAGACTTGGTACCGGTTGATGAATCCGCAAGGGTAACTGTTTTTGTTTTTACAGAGGGTTTACATAAAGTGATTTATGCTCCATGTGATGTAAAACCATTTCCTGAAAATGATATTTTTATGGATGCAGACTGCCTGATTATCGGAGACACAATTGTGGCCGATATATTAAAAGGAGGCTTTGTTCTCGGAAAAGATAATCCGCTCAGAGATGAGCTGTTTGTTATGGATGAAGTTATTGGATTAAAGAATAAGTATCATATTAAGAGAGTGATTATTACTCATCTGGAAGAGGATTGGGGAAAATCCTACGATGATTATAGAAATCTGCAAAAGCAATTGGATGGAATTGAATTTGCTTATGATGGTTTGGAGATTATTTTTTAGGGAGTCTTATCCTATATGTCAGAGGTGATTAATATAAATTATGATAAAATAAGTACCTGTTTAGAACAAGGATTGCAGATTAATATCAATGAGAATATTGCCGGAATGCTAAATAGTCAGGCATCTGTTGTTACCTTCCAGGCAAAAGAAGTAATTTTACATGAAGGCGAAAAGTCCTTGAATCTATATTATATTTTAAATGGAATTGTCAGGGGATATTATACTGACAATCAGGGAAATGATATTACGAAATGTTTTAGTTATGAAAATGGTTTTTTTTCATCAGAAGGTTTACGTACACGTGAATCATCCTCATTTTCGATTGAATGTTTAGAAATGTGTCAGTGTATTCGCCTTCCTTATTCTCTGATAGATGAGATAATACAAACGGACGATCATTTAAAGGAAATTTTTCATAGGTTATATATAATGGAAGTTGAAAAGTTAGAAAAGAGAGCAAAGAATCTTATCCTGATGAGTGCGGAAGAACGATATATTGACTTTTGCAGTCAATGTCCGGAACTTTTTAGAAGAATAGACTTACAGTATATTGCCTCCTATATTGGAATCAGGGCAGCTTCTTTAAGCAGGATACGGAAAGAAATGAAAAAATAAGTTACAAATTAACATAGGTGAATTACAGGCAGGCTTCTTTCTGCTATATTATCGGTAAAGAAAGGAGAACTGTTTAATGGAATATGTATTAATCACTGGAGGAACAAGCGGAATCGGTTATGAATTAGCTCGTTGCTTTGCCAATAACTGCTATGGAATAATAATTGCAGCATCGGATATGACAAGATTAGAAGATACAAAAGAGAAGTTAGAGAAAGAATTTGCTGCTCCGATACTAATATATCAGCAGGATTTGACAAGACTGGGAGCTGCTGCAAAGCTATACGAAAAGATAAAGAATGATAAATTAAAGATTTCCATACTGATAAATAATGCCGGCTTTGGTCTGGTTGGTGAAACGGCCGAAATTGATTTTCAGCAGGATGAAAATATGATGATATTAAATATGATTAGTCTGGTTGAACTTAGCAAATTATTTATATCTGATATGTATAAGCATGGGAATGGAAAAATATTAAATGTTGCTTCTACGGGTGCTTTTCAACCCGGCCCGTATACCAGCACTTATTTCGCCAGCAAAGCTTTTGTATTAAGTTACAGTCAGGCAATCCGCCATGAGGCGAAATGGAAAGGTGTTCAGGTCTGCACGTTATGTCCCGGAGCGACTAAGACCAACTTTTTTAATTATGAAGGAACGGCAACCCCTAAAAATGCGATGCCACCGGAAATTGTTGCAAAATATTCTTATCACTATTTGATGAAGAATAAAGATATCATGATTCCGGGTCTGATCAATAACATAATGAAATTATTTCCGGTAAAGTTAAAAAGCTGCTGGGTAGCAAGAATGAAGAGTGTAAAAAAAAGCGAATGACAAAAAGTCATTGACAATCAGTCAATCAAATAATATACTTATTATCGGAGGTGAAACATGAGGATTTCAAAGGAGCCAGAGGTTCGAAAACGTGAAATTGCAGATACTGCGATGAGACTATTTGCAGAAAAAGGATATGAAGCAACTTCGATAAAAGATATTGCCAAAGCAGTCAATGTTGTACCTGGTCTATGTTATAATTATTTTAAATCAAAATATGAATTATTTGAATATGCAATAACATTATATGCAAGCGAATGTACCGCTCCTTTAGTGGCAGTTTTAGAAAGGGATGAAGAATCTGTAGAGGCATATCTTGAGAAAATATTTGATATATTTATTAAGAATGACGGAAAAGAAAAGTACCATGATTTTTATCATAAAGACGGAAATCAATTGTTCCATAAACAGCTGGAAATAGTTATGAATGATAAATTTCATCCATATATGAAAAAATTTATCATTCGATTAAATGAGAGAGGTTTATTACATGTGGAAGATCCGGATACTGTTTCAAAATTTATCGTATACGGACAGGCCCCTATTATAAACGATGATTCTCTGATGCCGGAAGAAAAAGCAGAAAAGGTTATGTCAATGATTAAATTATTATTGGAATAATGAATACCCCAGAAAAATCTGGGGTAAAAATATGAAAAACGAATGAATAAGTATCAATGATTAACGGTCAATGACGAAGATTGACATGGAGGAGATTAGAAATGACAAATGCAGTATTAATAACAGGAGCAACAAGTGGTCTTGGTTTGGCATATGCAAGAGAGTATGCCAAGGAAGGATATAATCTTATTATTACCGGAAGAAGGAAAGAGAAGATTAAGGATAATGCAAACGATATAGAACATACATATCATGTTAAAGTTAAAGTATTAATTGTAGATTTAGCAAATCAGGAAGGATTGGATTATCTTCTCGATGAAATTAAGGATGATGAGATTGAGGTGCTGGTAAACAATGCAGGATTTGGACTAAAGCCGGTATTGGCAGAAACGGCAAGAGAAGAGATGGATAGAATTATGTTTCTGCAAATGAATGCAGTAGTTATTTTAACACAATGTATTCTTAAAAAAATGTTGATAAAAAATACCGGAACAATCATTAACATATCATCGGACGGTGCTTTTGCAGTAATGCCGCGAAATGTTTTGTATTCTTCAACAAAGCTATTTATTATTAATCTTACAGAAGGACTGCATATGGAACTGGAAAAGTCTAATATTAAGGTTCAGGTGGTATGCCCGGGTTTCATAGATACTGATTTTCATGAAAGTGCAGGAATGAATGTTATTAAGAAGAAAAAGGGATTCTTGAAATTTTCTTCACCGGAGGATATTGTCCGTATGGCGATAAAAGATTTGAAAAAAGGAAGAGTTGTATGTGTGCCTGGGATAGAAGCAAAGATAGTTCGCCTGATGGTTTATTTTCTTCCAAGAAAAATGTTTTATAAAATAGCAATTAATTTTACGAAAAAGAGAAATAAAAAAATGAATAGATAAATGCAACGTGGAATTGATATAAGGGCTGTCTTAGTGAATAGATGTGGTGTAATCCTGCAACTATTTATAGCTCTTCGGCGGATTGCCGGAGAGCTTTTTTAATGTCCATGGAATAAGAGGGAGAAGTACGGATTACCGTACCATCCGTAAGTGTGAGCTTGGTTAAGGTCACCTTTTTTAAATAGATAACATTCACCATGGAAGAGCGGGAAACGGCAGCATAATGAGTATAAGCGGCAAGCTGGGAATATAAGTTCGTAATAGAACTGAGAACACTTATGATGCTTCCATCCTTCAGATAGACGTGAACATATCTGCCATCTGCCTTTGCGTAGACGATATCATCCTCTTCCACATAGCGTGTAATCGTTTCACCACGCAGCTCTATGGTAGGCATGATTTGATTTTTCAGTGCGGACATTTGATCGATAGAAGCGGATAATTCTTCCTTTTTAATCGGCTTGTCCAAGAAAAAGATATTGCGCCTTTCCACTTCGGAGTAAGCGCAAAATAGTTCCCGATAATCGACGGAAGAGACGCACAGCACGATAGGTGCGGTTACGCCTGCATCGCGAAGCAAAAGTGCCAGCGCGGCACCGTT
The DNA here is from genome assembly GCF_000732725.1 of Kineothrix alysoides. Taxonomy (GTDB): domain Bacteria; phylum Bacillota; class Clostridia; order Lachnospirales; family Lachnospiraceae; genus Kineothrix; species Kineothrix alysoides. The sequence goes on from NZ_JPNB01000001.1 coordinate 273,667, forward strand.
TGTCTCTCCGGAAGCCATATCTATATAAAAAGCATCATAGATCATCGGAGAACGCATAATTGCGGGAATGCTGCCGTAGGAGTCCACGTAGAGGACATTGTTATCCTTTGCCCGTTTATCGGCTTCCCGCTGTAATAGCCTTTCCATTTGCTTGCGATCGCCTACGTTGGCGTCACAGATCGCTATATGAAGTGTAAAGCTTTCCGTTTGCATGATGAGACCTCCCACTTACATAATCTTGATTTGAACCGGAGAATATAGAATCGCCAGAATAAGGATTATCTGCAAAAGCAGAATCGCAGGCATGCCGTAGACGAAATACCAGTGCCTTGTTTTATGGCGGAAAGCATACATGCCCAGTATACAGCCGATGCTTCCGCCGATAATTGCCATAATGAAAAGGGTAGATTCAGGAATTCTCCATGCTTGTTTCTTTGCCTTATATTTGTCTAGTCCCATGAGACATAAGCCTGTGATGTTCACAGCTGCAAAATATACGAGTAATAAGGTTATGACGTCCATGGGCGGAACTCCTCTCTGTAACCGTCTGTCGATGATTACAGACCGGTTTATTTGGTTTTGCTTGCTTCCTGCATCTTCATTGCGCGTACCTTGCAGGAAAGACCGAATAAATTGATAAAGCCCTCCGCATCGTGATGGTCATATAAATCGCCGGTAGTAAAGGATGCTATGCTTTCATTATAAAGAGAATAAGGGGAAGTTGTGCCGGCCTTGGTGATATTGCCCTTGTAAAGTTTCAGCTTTACTTCTCCGGTTACGTACTGCTGAGTGGATTCGATAAAAGCCTGCACCGCTTCGCGAAGAGGAGTGAACCATTTTCCTTCGTAAACGATCTGCGCCAGTTTATTACCCATATCCGTTTTCAATGCGTAGGTATCGCGGTCGAGGATAAGCTCCTCCAACTGCTGATGGGCTTCGTAGAGAATGGTACCGCCCGGGGTCTCGTAGACGCCGCGGGATTTCATGCCTACTACGCGGTTTTCAACGATATCAATAATGCCTATGCCGTGTTTCCCGCCCAGAACGTTGAGTTCGCGGATGATGTCCGACACCTTCATCTTCTTACCGTTTACGGAAACGGGGATGCCCTTTTCAAAGGTCAGGGTTACGTATTCGCCTTCATTGGGAGCTTTCTCCGGTGTAGTGCCAAGTACGAGAAGGTGCTCGAAGTTCGGCTCGTTAGCAGGATCTTCCAACTCCAGCCCCTCATGGCTGATGTGCCACAAATTACGGTCGCGGCTGTAAGAGGAATCGGCAGAAAAGGGAAGGTCGATGCCGTGTGCTTTGCAGTATTCGATTTCCGATTCGCGGGAATCCATCGTCCATTTATCGTTTCTCCAGGCAGCAATAATCTTCAGGTCGGGAGCGAGAGCCTTGATTCCGAGCTCGAAACGAATCTGATCGTTTCCCTTGCCGGTAGCGCCGTGGCAAATGGCAGTAGCGCCTTCTTTGCGGGCGATTTCTACCAGCCTCTTTGCAATAACGGGCCTTGCCATGGAGGTGCCGAGGAGATATTTATTCTCATATACCGCATGTGCCTGAACGCAGGGAACGATATATTCGTCACAGAATTCATCCGTAACATCTTCGATGTATAATTTTTCAGCGCCGCAGAACTTCGCCCTTTCTTCCAGGCCGTCCAATTCTTCGCCCTGACCGCAGTCAACGCATACACAGATAACTTCATAATCGAAATTTTCCTTTAACCAAGGAATAATGGCGGTAGTATCGAGTCCGCCGGAGTAAGCCAGGATAACCTTTTCTTTCATTATTATTGCCTCCAAATATGATTAAAATGTGAATAAAAACGATGCACAGTTGTGCGCGGAACAAAATTGCTATGCAAACAATATACAACATTATTTTCTGAAATGCAAGAGTGAATTTATGTATAAAAACACATACAAACCATAAAAATATGAATAAAATAAAAAAATGATTGAATATTATGCAAATAAGATGTATACTTATGCGAAAACAAAGATAAAAGTTGCTAGTGTGTCCGGCGAAATATAAAACAGTTGAGATTTCATAAGGGAAATAGTATTATTTACCTTATGTATAGTATAAACGAGTGGAGCGAGTAAAAGAAATTCATAAAAAACTTGTGTGAATTTGCCGGACGTATATTGAGAAGAAGAGGTGAGACGGATGAAAACGAAAATTTTTATCGACGGAAGCGAAGGAACTACCGGACTGAGAATACATGAGCGTTTTATGGGACGCGAGGATATTGAAATACTTTCCATTTCCCAGGAGCTTAGAAAGGATGAAGAGGAAAGAAGACGATTGATCAATTCCTCGGACATATCGATTCTTTGCCTTCCTGATGCGGCGGCCAGAGAATCCGTCAGCTTGATTGAAAATGAAAGTGTAAGGATCATCGATACTTCTACTGCACACAGGACGAAGGACGATTGGTCCTATGGCTTCCCGGAGCTATCCGCAAAGCATAGGCAGGCGGTGGAAAAGGGAAAACGAATAGCGGTGCCGGGCTGCCATGCTACGGGCTTCATTTCCTTATTGTATCCTATCGTTTCGGAAGGAATATTATCCTCAGAATATCCGATCAGCGGCTTTTCCATTACTGGTTACAGCGGAGGAGGTAAATCCATGATTGCCCAGTACGAGGATGAGAACAGGGCGGAGGAATTCGACTCGCCGAGGGAATATGCGCTTAGTCAGCAGCACAAGCATTTAAAAGAAGTGAAAAAAATAGCAGGACTTTCAAGAGAACCTCTGTTTTCTCCGATCGTTGCGGATTATTACAGCGGAATGGTTGTTTCCGTTCCGGTATATACGGAGTTTTTAAAGGGCTGTCATACGCCGGATAAGCTTCGGTTATTTTTTAATGATTATTATGCAGGACAGAAATTGATTCGCGTGATGCCTCAGTCGGCGGAGGAAGAAATAAAGGGAATGATGGCAGGCAACGGCTGCTCCGGCTGGGATGGTCTGAAGCTTTATGTGACGGGCAACGAGGAGCGGGCGGTGCTCACCGCACAGTTCGATAACCTGGGTAAAGGAGCGTCGGGTGCGGCGATACAATGCCTGAATATCATGCTGGGTTGTGAAGAAGAAAAAGGATTGAATTTGTGAGAGGTAAAAAGTTATGAGCGATAAGAACGAAATCGCCCCTGATATGACAATTTATAAAGGGAAGCCTTCCCCGGAAGGGCGGCTGCTTAGAGAGACAGCGGTTTACGAGCTTTTAGAGAAGCTGAACATTCCATATGAAAGGCTGGACCACGAGGCGGTGGCGACCATAGAGGCATGTCAGGGAGTCGATAAGATTTTGGATATAAAATTATGTAAAAACCTATTTTTATGCAATGCCCAGAGGACGAAATTCTATCTTCTGCTAATGCCCGGAGAAAAGAAATTCAGCACGAAGGAAGTATGCAGACAGATACAAAGCGCCAGATTATCCTTCGCCCCTGAGCAGTACATGGAAAAGTTTCTGAATATATCCCCCGGAGCGGTAAGTGTTATGGGGCTGATGAATGATAAGGATAACGAGGTGCGCTTGCTTATCGACAGAGAAGTTCTGGAATCGGAATATTTAGGCTGCCATCCGTGTGTGAATACCACCAGCCTGAAGCTTAAGCTGGCGGATGTCATATCCCGCTTCCTCCCATATACAGGGCACGATTATACGGTGGTCGAGCTGACTGACGATGAAAGCTAGGAGGAAAAGGGATGGTTCGGACAATGACAATAGAGGATTATGAGGAAGTGCATGCGCTTTGGATGAGTATCAAGGGGTTTTCCATACGCAGCATCGATGATTCCATGGAAAGTGTGGAACGCTTCCTTAAGAGAAATCCTGAAACCAGCGTAGTAGCGGTGGAGGACGGAAAAATCGTAGGCACTATTCTTTGCGGGCACGATGGGAGAAGGGGCTGCATGTACCATGTATGCGTACACGAATCCTACCGCAGAAGAAGCATCGGAGAATCTATGGTGGAGGCAGCGGTGAAGGCTCTTAAGGCGGAGCATATTAGTAAGGTATCGCTGATTGCCTTTACACAAAACAGCACGGGAAACGCTTTTTGGAGCCGTATCGGCTGGACGAAGCGCGAGGATTTGAATTATTATGATTTTGTTTTGGATGAAGAAAATACAGAATCTATTAACAAATAACAAGTGATCGGCAAATAAAGGATATGGACTTATGGCAATGCTTAAGGAAACATCCAAATTTGCAGGCACCGAAAACATGGAGGATTGAGATGGAGATTATTTCGGGAGGAGTAACTGCCGCAAAAGGATTCGAGGCAGCAGGCGCGGAAGCGAACGTTAAATATAAGAACAGGAAGGATATGGCACTCATATACAGCCAGATCCCTTGTAAGGCGGCGGGAGTGTTTACAAGCAACGTAGTAAAGGCAGCACCTGTCTTGTGGGATAAAAATGTAGTGACCACCTCGCCCTATGCGCAGGCAGTAATTATAAATTCTGGGATCGCCAACGCCTGCACCGGTGTAAAGGGCTACGAATACTGCAAGCAGACGGCACAATGCGCGGCAAAAGAACTGGGAATACCTGAGGACGCCGTGTTGGTGGCTTCCACCGGTGTTATCGGCAAGCAGCTTCCCATAGATAAGATAACGGACGGAGTGTGCAAGCTGGCACAAGGAAAGGAGCGCAGCGAGTGCGCAGGAACGATGGCGGCAGAAGCGATTATGACCACGGATACCGTTTCCAAACAGGCGGCCGTAACTATCGAAATTGACGGCGTGACTGTTACGGTAGGCGGTATGTGCAAGGGCTCCGGTATGATACATCCTGATATGTGTACGATGCTTGGCTTTGTGACTACTGACATTGCAATTTCCAAGGAGCTTTTGCAGGAGGCGCTAAGCGAGGATGTTCAGGATACCTTCAACATGATCTCGGTTGACGGAGATACCTCGACAAACGACACGTTGGTCGTGCTGGCTAACGGCATGGCGGGCAATCGGGAAATTGTGAGCAAGGATGAGAATTATTATAAATTCACACAAGCCCTTCATTATATCGACGAAACCCTGGCGAAAAAGATGGCAGGAGACGGAGAAGGCGCGACCGCATTATTCGAGACAAAGGTCATCCGCGCGGCATCGAAAAAGGACGCGAAAATACTTAGCAAGGCGGTAATTTGTTCCAGCCTGACAAAAGCCGCCATCTTCGGACACGACGCTAACTGGGGAAGAATACTCTGTGCACTGGGCTACTCAGGAGTGAACTTCGACCCGGAAAAAATCGAGCTTTTCTTCGAGGGCGATGACAAAAGGATGCAGATATATAAAGACGGGGCAGCGGTGGATTACAGCGAGGAAGAAGCTACGGCAATCCTTTCGGAGCCGGAAGTCAGAGTACTTGTAGATATGAAAATGGGCGATGCCGAAGCGACGGCATGGGGCTGCGACTTGACTTATGATTATGTAAAGATAAATGCGGACTACCGGTCTTAAGCGCGTATAAAAATGCGGCTCTCAGGCGATAGGACTGGAAGAAAAAGAGGGAAAAGCAGAGAGTGTGCAGAAGCGTAAGCGCGAAGTATCGGGCGAGCAGTAAGAATGAAAGCAAGGAAAAAGAGAAAATCAGGAGATGGAACAATGGATAAAGATATGACAGAGGTGTTAAAAAAAGCGGAGGTCTTAATAGAGGCTCTTCCCTACATACAGCGGTTTAACCGCAAGGTAATCGTAGTAAAATACGGCGGAAGCGCTATGAGCAATGAAGAGCTTCAAAGGAACGTAATCAAAGACGTTGCCCTGCTCAAGCTCGTAGGTTTCAAGCCGATTATCGTACACGGCGGAGGAAAGGAAATCAGCCGCTGGGTAGGAAAAGTAGGCAAAGAAGCAGAATTTGTAAACGGTCTTCGCGTTACCGACGAAGAGACCATGGAAATCGCAGAAATGGTACTATCCAAAGTAAATAAAAGCCTTGTAACAATGGTTCAGGAGTTAGGCGTAAAAGCAGTAGGCATCAGCGGTAAAGATGGCTGCCTCCTAAAAGTAGACCGCAAATATTCGGATGGCAAAGACATCGGCTTTGTAGGAGATGTCAAAGAAGTCAACCCCGATTTGTTGTACGATTTGCTGGAAAAAGACTTCCTTCCCATCGTAGCGCCTATCGGTCTGGACGATAATTTTCAGACTTACAATATCAATGCCGATGATGCAGCCTGCGCTATTGCCAAAGCGGTACACGCGGAGAAACTGGCTTTTCTTACCGATATTGAAGGAATATACAAAGACATCAATGATAAGGACTCCTTCCTCTCCCGTATGAAGGCATCCGAAGCGGATAAACTGATAGAAGAAGGCTTTATAGGCGGAGGTATGCTGCCCAAGCTGGCTAACTGTACCTCGGCAATAAGAAACGGAGTGAACAGAGTCCATATTTTAGATGGAAGAATACCGCACTGCCTGCTCCTCGAAATCTTTACCTATCACGGAGTAGGAACCGCAATCCTCCACGACGACGACCAGCTCAATGACGTACCGGTGTCGGAGTCATAATATTGTGTATTCCCAAAAACAGAAAGGAGCCTCCATTATGAACCAGTCAGGAATGAAAGAATATATTGAAGAAGCTGAGAAAGCGCTTCTTCATACATACAATAGATACCAAATCGTGCTCGATAAAGGCGAAGGTGTCCACCTCTACGATATCGAGGGAAAGAAATATCTCGATTTCGTTTCAGGAATCGCAGTGTTCGCTCTCGGATATTGCAACAAGGCTTATAACGACGCGCTGAAAGAACAAATCGACAAGCTCATCCATACTTCCAACTACTACTACAACGTGCCTGCAATTGAAGCTGCCAAAAAAATAAAGAAAGTCTCCGGAATGGACAGAGTATTCTTTACCAACAGCGGAACCGAAGCGGTGGAGGGAGCGATCAAGGCGGCCAGAAAATATGCTTATTTAAAGGACGGCACCACGGATCATGAAATAATCGCCATGGAGCATTCTTTTCATGGAAGGACAATGGGTGCGCTCTCCATAACCGGAACTCCGAAATACAGAGAACCTTTTCAGCCCATGATTGGAAATATAAAGTTTGCACAGATGAATGACTTTGAAAGTGTAAAAAATCTTGTAACTGATAAAACCTGCGCCGTTATATTCGAAACCATACAAGGTGAAGGCGGTATTTATCCCGCAGAGAAAGAATTCATGGAACAGATAAAGGCCCTTTGCGGGGAAAAGGATATCCTTCTGATTCTTGATGAGATTCAGTGCGGAATGGGACGTACCGGGGAGATGTTTGCCTGGCAGCGCTACGGCGTGAAGCCCGATATCATGATGACGGCGAAGGCATTAGGGGGCGGCGTTCCGGTAGGAGCATTCCTCATGACAGAGCGCGTGGCACAGCAATCTCTCACCAGCGGAGACCACGGAACTACCTACGGAGGAAATCCTCTGGCAGCAGCCGCAATTAATAAAGTGCTTGATTTATTTGAGGAGAGCCATATAATAGAAAATGTGAATTCGGTTGCGCCCTATTTGGAAAAGAAGCTGGATGAACTGATAGAAAAATATGATTTTATTAAGATGCGGCGCGGTGCCGGTTTCATGCAGGGGCTTGAATTTACGAGGCCGGTAGGGGAAACTATCCAAAAGGCGCTGGATAACGGTTTGATTTTGATAAATGCAGGAACGCACGTTATCCGCTTCGTACCGCCTCTTATTATAACGAAAGCGGACGTAGACAATATGATTGCGATATTGGAACGGAGCCTTTCATAAACGCGGAGGATTAGTATGAGTCTTAAAAAAAGACTTTTAGGAACAGCAGTGATTTTGTGTGCGGCGGCAGCCGTTGCAGTAATCGGTTTTTCAGGAAGAACGATCAGTCAGGAGAAAGAAGAAACGATTTTTGCCAAAAAAGAAGACACTATATATTTCTGGTATACGGATGAAGCGCTCACCGATTATTTACACAGCGCTGCGGTAGCCTACAATAAAGAACATGAGGTCCGGGTGATTCCGGTTCTTTCTTCCGGGCTGGAATATCTGGAGAATATAAATAAATCTTCCATTCAGGCAGAGAACGTGCCGGATTTGTATATTATCAGTAACGATTCCCTGGAGAAGGCATATCTTGCCGGCCTTGCTTCCCCTATAGACGAAGGGAAGTGGGAGGCCATTAAGGAAGGCTATCCCGATGCTGCCAGACTGGCGGTGACGTATAAAGGAGAGGTAATAGGCTACCCCTTCTATTTCGAAACGAGCGCGTTACTGTATAACAAGACTTATTTGGAGGATTTTGCTAAAGCGCAGATTGAGGCAGAAGCGGATGCGGCGCTGGGAGAAGAGACGATGGCTGAAATCCAGGCGAGTGAGCCGAAGGAAACGGATCAGGAAGCCGCCGGTGTATCCTTAGATGAGGGAGATATGCCCGATATCACAGATGGGAACACAGGCGAAGAGACCGTGGTAGATGCCGCTACGCAGGAAAAAATCGATGAGAGGATAAAGACGATTCTTCCAGCGACCATCGACGATATTTTGAACTTCGCTAATGAATACGACGCGCCGGAGCAGGTAGAAGCAGTCTTCAAATGGGACGTAACGGATATTTTCTATAATTATTTTTTTGCGGGAAATTATATGATCGTAGGCGGCGAGTCAGGAGACAGCACGGCGAACATGAATATTTACAATCAGGATGCTATCGATTGCCTGAAGGTATATCAGGATTTGAACCAGTTCTTTTCCATCGATACGAAGGAGATCAGCTATAAGGACATTATAGATGATTTCATCGCCGGCAAGATCGTATACACGGTGGCGACCACCGATGTTGTAGCCAAGCTGGAAGAGGCCAGGGAAAACGGAACCTTCGCTTACGATTACAGCATAGCTCCGGTGCCGGATATCAATAAAAACCTATTGACAAGATCTCTTTCGGTAACGAGCTGCGTGGTGGTGAACGGCTATTCCGATAAGCAGGATATTGCGAGCGATTTCGCGAAGTTCTTAACCTGTGAATATACCGATACGCTGTATGCGAGAACCGGGAAGGTAGCTTCCCGCTACGATGTGGATTACGGAAATATCAATCTTCAGGAATTCGTGAACGAATACGAGATTTCAGTTCCGATGCCCAAGATGATAGAAACAAGCAACTTCTGGGTGGAGTTAGAAATTGCCTTTGCACAAATATGGGACGGCGCAGATGTGAACGACAGGCTGCGAGAGCTGTCGGAGAAGATCATGACGCAGGTCACCGGTGAGCCTTATACGGAGACAGCCATAGAGGAAGCCGAGGAAGAGTCTGAACAAATCGAATATTTGGATGAAAACGCGCTCAGGCAGGAGGCTCAGGAGAGCGGCGAGAGTACAGGCAATACCGGCGATTGATTTAGGATTCCATTTTAGGTGTTCATTGAATATTTTTCCAATCATATGGGTAAGAATATCAGAGAAGAAGTTTTAAAAACTCTTTTGGTATACGGAGGACCCATATGATTGGATTTTTTATTGCACTTATTTCAGGCGCTTTGATGAGCATACAAGGTGTTTTTAACACGCAGGTTACAAAGGATTCGGGAATCTGGGTGGCCAACGCTTTTGTACAGCTTACGGCTCTCCTTGTCTGTCTGGGCGCATGGCTTCTTACGGACAGGTCATCCTTCGGCGCGCTGCTGAAGGTGGAACCGAAATATATGCTGTTGGGCGGAGCTATCGGAGCCTTCATCACCTATACGGTAATTAAGAGCATGGATATGCTCGGACCTGCGCGGGCGGTAATGCTAATCGTGGTGGCCCAGCTTCTTGTGGCATATGTGATAGAGCTCTTTGGCTGGTTCGGCGTGGATAAGCAGCCGTTTGAAATGCGCAAAGTGATAGGAATGCTCATAACAATTGTAGGAATTATTACTTTTAAATGGAAATAGGAAGAAAAGGCACTTGTAAATGCCGGATAATTATCTTACAATAAAACTACAGTCGCATAGAGGGGTCTTCCTCATACGGTTGAAAGCTTTACGAAAAGCTTTCAATATAGGAATATGAAAGGAAACTATGCGGATGAACAACAGAATAATAAATAGGATGAAAAGCGGTATCGCAGCCGGAGCTTGCAGAAGACTTCTTGTGCTTTTTCTTCTATCCCTTTGTCTGCTTACTGCCGGAGGCTGTGAAAGCAAGGAGGCGGTTCTCTTGGAAACGGAAGATCTCGTATACAATGAACCGGAACCGGCAAAAGAGGATGGGCAGGAAGAACGAGAGGCTGAGTCGGCAGCGAAGGAACAGATGGAGGAAGCCCATCTGTTTGTACATATATGCGGAGCGGTGCGAAATCCCGGGGTCTATGAGCTGGAACAGGGAAGTCGTATTTTTGAGGCAGTAGAGGCAGCAGGCGGATTCCGTGAGGACGCATGCGAGAATTATGTGAATATGGCACTGCAGTTGGAGGACGGCTGGAAAATCGTCATCCCGACGGTGGAGGAAAGCGAAGTCATGCTGGCGGCGGGCGACACATCAGAAGCTGCTTTTTCATACGGTTTGCCGGATGGTGCAGTCATTTCCGGTTCCGGGACGAAGGGAGCCGAAAGCGGGCTTGTCAATATCAATACTGCTTCCGGGGAGGAGCTTTGTTCTTTGCCCGGTATTGGAGAGAGCAGGGCGGACAGCATTATCGCATATAGGGAAAAAAGCGGCGGGTTTGCAAAGCCCGAGGATATTATGCAGGTGGAGGGAATCAAAGAGGGAATGTTCTCAAAACTGAAGGATAAGATTTGTGTCAAGTAAGCAGATATACTTTGGATAAATATTAAAAGGGGATAACGAGGTGTGAGATGAGCAAAAGGGTATTGGTAGTAGATGATGAAAAATTGATAGTAAAGGGTATACGGTTCAGTCTGGAACAGGACGGTATGGAAGTGGACTGCGCCTATGACGGCGAAGAGGCGCTTTCCTATGCCAGAAGTAAGAATTATGATATTATTCTTCTGGATATAATGCTTCCGAAGTTTACCGGCTTCGAGGTATGCCAGCAGATTAGGGAATTTTCCAATGTTCCCATTGTTATGCTGACCGCAAAAGGGGATGATATGGATAAAATTCTCGGACTGGAATACGGTGCGGACGATTATATTACCAAGCCCTTTAACATTCTGGAGGTAAAGGCAAGAATCCGTGCAATCATGCGTAGAACGGAGAGAAAGGAAAAGGCGGAGGAAGCAGCGAAGATCATAGAGAGCAAGGATGTAAAGCTTGACTGTGAAGGACGGCGGGTATACATTGCGGGAAAGGAAATCAATCTGACGGCGAAGGAATTCGAGGTACTGGAGCTCCTTATGCTGAATCCCAACAAGGTATACAGCAGAGAAGGCCTTCTGAAAATTGTATGGGGCGCGGATTATCCCGGGGATGTTCGTACGGTGGACGTTCACATCAGAAGACTGCGCGAGAAGATAGAAGTGAACCCGAGCGAGCCGAAATATGTGCATACAAAGTGGGGAGTAGGATACTATTATGCCTGACTTGACGGGGTCTTATCATGGAAATTAAGATAAAAAGTTTACTGCATCAATTGAAAATTCTTAAGAGTCTTAAGGCACGAATCTTTGTTATTGTTTTTTTGATAGGCATTATTCCGAGTTTTATTATACGTTTTGCCATATTAGAGAGCTATGAAGACCGTGCTGTCAGTTTGCGCACTTCGGATGTGCAGAACCAGCTAAAGATTATAGCTAATCATCTGATTACATACAACTATCTTAAGGACACCTCTTCAGAGGTAATAAGCGCGGAGTTAGAGCAGTTGTCCAACCTTTACGACGGGCGTGTAATCATTATCAATTCCAATTTGAAGGTAATAAAGGATACGTATGCGATCAGCGAAGGAAAGACGATCATTACCGAAGAGGTTATTAAATGCTTTAAAGAGGGTAAGGGCGTATCCAATTATGACAGGGAGAATGGCTACATTGAAATGACCACTCCTATCATAGAGACGTCTGGTGTTGCGCATGCGGAGGCTGGAGATTCCAAGACTTCCGATATTGTGAGCGGAGTGATGCTGACGGGTGTTTCCACGGACAGCATTATGACAACTATGGATATTTTGAATAGAAAAGCGTCGATTATGGGCATTCTCATGATGTTCATCATCTTTGTGATCGCTATGGTATTGGCCAATGTGCTGATAAAACCCTTTGACCGTGTAACAAAAGCAATCAGTGAGGTAAAAGAGGGCTTTACGGACGAACCCGTTTCCGTATCGGATTATCTGGAAACGGAGCATATCGTGGATGCCTTCAATCAGTTGATAAATCGGATGAAAGTGCTCGATACCTCCAGACAGGAATTCGTTTCCAACGTGTCGCACGAGCTGAAGACGCCCATCACTTCCATGAAGGTGCTGGCGGACTCGCTTTTGACGCAGGAGGAGGTGCCGGCGGAGCTGTATCGGGAATTTCTGGTAGACATTGCGGCTGAAATAGACAGAGAGGATAAGATCATTAACGATTTACTTGCTCTTGTGAAGATGGACAAAAAAGCGTCGTCCTTAAATATCAGCGTAGTGGATATTAATGCGCTGACGGAGATCATATTGAAGCGCCTCCGCCCTATCGCGAGAAAGCGCGATATCGAGGTGGTATTCGAAAGCAAGCGTCCGGTGGTGGCGGAAGTGGACGAAGTAAAGCTTACGCTCATCATTACTAATCTGGTGGAAAATGCTATTAAGTACAATAACGAGCAGGGTTGGGTAAAGGTAATACTGGATGCGGATTACCAGTTTTTTACGCTGGATATTATGGACTCGGGGATAGGAATACCGGAAGATTCCCTGGAGCATATTTATGAGCGGTTCTATCGTGCGGACAAGTCCCACTCGAGAGAAATCGGAGGAACCGGTCTCGGGCTTTCCATTGCGAGAAATGCGGTGCTTATGCATAGGGGCTCTATAAAAGTGTTCAGCGTAGAAGGGGAAGGAACAACTTTTACGGTGAAGCTCCCGTTGGGCTACATTTCAGCGTAGGAGGCGCATAAAACAAGATACGAAGTATGATGCCAAACACGGCGAGAACACTTGTTTCGCGTTTGCGGCAACTGTGAAGATAATGAGTGGAAAATGCTCAAAAAACAGTGATATAAGGAGAAGGTAATGAAGAAAAAGTTAATATTTGTGCTCATGATCTTCTGTTTATTTTTAACGGCGGCCTGCAGCGGAGAAGAGCAGGTGGATAAGAGCAGAATATATAAGATCTATGGTATAAATAAAAACGAAACAAAGATTTTTTTCAATGAATATGTAGCAGAGAATACGGAGGAGGAGGCGTTGATCGACGAGCTGCTGACACAGCTTGCAGCTACTCCTGAAAAACTGGAATACAAGGCTCCCTTAGCCGGTGAATTTAAGTTGTTAAGCTATTCTGTGGAGGAGGGCCAGCTCATCCTTAATTTTGACGAGCATTACAAGAATCAGCCGGTTACGACAGAGGTTCTGGTACGTGCGGCAATCGTCAGGACGATGACGCAGATAGAGGGAATCAGCCACGTTTCTTTTTATGTGAAAAATGATCCTTTGACGGACAGGGAAGGAAATGTGCTGGGGACGATGTCTGCGGATATGTTTGTGGATAATTCCGGAAGTGAGATCAACGCTTATGAAAAGGCGACACTTCGCCTTTATTTTGCGAACAAAGAAGGCAATAGGCTGATAGAGACGAACCGGAAGCTCATTTATAATACGAATATTTCCATGGAGAAGCTCATCGTCGAGCAGCTTATCGACGGTCCCAGCGAGCAGGTAAAGGGGGAGGTTTATCCGACCATCAATCCTGATACGAAAGTTATAAGCGTTACGGTAAAGGATGGAACATGTTATGTAAATCTAAGCGAGAATTTTTTAACTGTTGCAGGTAATGTGACCTCCGATGTAACCATATATTCTCTTGCCAATTCTCTTGTGGAACTGGCTAATGTGAATAAGGTGCAGATCGCGGTAGAGGGGGAGACGAATATTATGTTCCGGGAGAATACGAGTCTCGTTACCTCGTTCGAGAGGAATCTGGACATCGTTACGCCGGCGGAGTAGGTGAGCAGCTTATAGAAGGAGGAGGTTTATGCGAAGGCCTCTATGTCTGTTTTGCCTGACATTTGTGGTTGTGCTGGTTTGTTGTATGCGGTTTATACCGATGCCCGTCCCCGATTACGGAAGTCTGGATGGGCGGCAGCTTTTACTGGAGGGTCAGGTCTATCAAAAGGAGTACCGGGTATTTGAAGACGGTAATAGCGTCAAAAAGGTTCTTATTCTCTATCTCAAATCAATTCATATTCCGAGCAAGTCGGAGCATTCTATTAAAATTCCACAAAAAAGATTACACAATATTATATGTTATATGGAATCCGGGACGGAGCCTGCCATCGGAAGTACGGTACGAGTGGAAGGGACCGTACAGTGTTTTCGCGAGGCTTCCAATCCAGGAGAATTCGATGTGCGCGCTTACTACCGCATCATGAAGCTGGATTTTAAGCTGAACAAGGCGAGGTTAACAGCTCGCAGCCTGGAATATGACAAGCTGCGGGAGGGGTTGTATCTCATAAAAAAGAAGCTGGGAGTTTCACTGGATAACTGCTTTAATAAAGAGGATGCCTCCATTATGAAGGCGATGCTTTTGGGAGATACGGGCAATATGGATGAAGAAATAAAGGAGCTTTATAAGCGAAGCGGAATCATTCATATTCTGGCGATTTCCGGTGTTAAGACTTTAAACTTGGTATCCCCAGCCACCTCATAAAACCCCATGGATTGGGCATTCTTGCTAGTGTGTTTTGCTAAAATGCACATTCATAAAGAGTAAATATTGCGTGCATTTTAACCCATTGTCGCTTACAGATGTTCAGGGGGGGCAGAATCCAAGTAAATAAAATGGCAAAACTATACATCGTTCAGCAAAACTATGAACGATATAGCAAAACGTTAATTGTCTGGCGAGGGGATAGAATATATATTTTTGTTATAGAAACAAAGGGGGTAATCTGTTGATATCTTATGCTTTTGAAAGAAAATGCATCAGTGGAGATTAGGCAGCAAAATAGCGGCAGATTTGATTGTAAAAAATGGTAGTCTGTACTATAATAAAATGCATACATATCTTTAGGAGGTTGCTATGGGACTGATTGAAGAATTTCAGAGTAGCTCTCAGAATATTTTAGAAAAAAAAACTTAGACAAATTATAGCATGGTCTGGAAACGGCAATATTCTAGAAGATTCTACATACCAAGAGTTAAGGATGTTTTTTTCGGAGATTCCCACTGTTGTGTTAATAAAATATATAGATGAATGCCTAAGTAGCAGTGAGAAATTCGATGGCAATGGATACGTTTTACAGGATTTAATAAATGAGATTGGTAAACGATTAGGCTATTCGGTTATCCACGGAAGATTCAAAGGTAAGAAGGGGGAAAATGGATTTGATGGTTTATGGACTGCGCCAGATGGTTCATCAATCGTCATGGAATCCAAAACAACAGATATATATAGCATAAGCCTTGATACAATTGCCAATTATCGACAGCAATTAATTTAGGAAAGAAAAATAGATAAAGGAAATTCATCTGTACTTATTGTTGTTGGAAGATACGATAAGGGAGATTGGGTTAATTTAATTCGTGGTTCAAAATATGCATGGAATATGAGGGTGATTAGTGTAGAATCATTGCTGGCACTTCTTAATATCATGGAAGCCACAGAGTCTGTTGTTACGAAAAACCAAATTGTACAGCTGTTAAAACCACAAGAATTTACTCAATTAGATAGACTGGTTGAATTAATATTTCCACCAAAAGATTATGCTACTGTGGAGGAAAGAATAACAAATAAAGTATCAATAGTTGAAATTCCGCCATTACCAGATATGAACTTAAAGGTAGGCGCTTTCATAAAGACCGCCATGAGACAGTTGAGTGACAGTGGATATGTTTTTTCAAAGCAACAACTAGAAAAATTGACATCTAAAGAATGGAGTAAACAAACATTTAATACGAATTGGCCGTTCGTCCAGATATATAGTCCAAATGAGCATAATGGTATTACAGATGCAAACGGCAGGGTTCGTTATTGGACAGGTCTTTTTTCTTTTGGAGATGTTAAATTGTATGTTACAAAGGAATTATATTTAAAAGATCATAACAAAGAAAAATTTGTGGAATGGTATAAAACGTTAGAAGCCGCTCTGTGATGAGTGGCTTCTGTGTAATAAAATTGTGTAGGATAACATAATAAGAATATGATTTCCATCAAAATGGATTGGAAAGGCGGATGACATATGTTTACAAATGTAGCAATTAAAGAATTAAGTGCTGTGGAAGTAAATAACTGGACAAGTAATCAACACGAATTTCACGGGGTTGCAGCTTTAAAAAAATTATTTGGTTATAACCGTCAATATCTTGATGCGCAGTTTTTCTATTTATCCA
Organism: Kineothrix alysoides; assembly: GCF_000732725.1. Lineage (GTDB taxonomy): Bacteria > Bacillota > Clostridia > Lachnospirales > Lachnospiraceae > Kineothrix > Kineothrix alysoides. Next base: position 290,120 of record NZ_JPNB01000001.1, read on the forward strand.
ATAATGGAACTGAAGTCAAAGAGAGTGGAGATCTGACTTGGTATGATGCAAGAGCAAATTCAATAGACCGCACAGAGTTTCGTTTATATTATACAGCAAATGGTGCAGTTCTTAGAGCACAGGCAGGACATACCTTAATTGTAGGATGCTGTAGTGATGGAAGTGTTAAAATTATAATTGTAAAAAAAGGGACGCAATTGATAAATTATATTATTAATTCTCTTGGGATGCCAATTGGGACTTCTTATAAATTTGTTAATGAAGCACAAGCGACGCAATTTGATGCTTTGTTATGATAAATAAGTTTTGAGGTGGTAAAGTGGATTGTTTAACAAAAGAACAACGCCATAAAAACATGTCGCATATAAAAAGTAAGGATACAAGAATTGAAGTTGTGTTGCGACATGCACTTTGGAAAAGTGGATATCGGTATAGAAAAAATTACAATGACTTACCTGGAAAACCCGACATTGCAATTACAAAGTACAAAATTGCAGTTTTCTGTGATAGTGAATTTTGGCATGGAAAGGATTGGGAAGTATTGAAATCACGTTTGAATAAAAGTAATAACTCGGAGTTTTGGATTACTAAAATAGCTCGTAACCGTGAAAGGGATGATGAAGTTAACAAAAAACTTTTATTTATGGGTTGGACAATCATTCGTTTCTGGGGACAGGACATTATAAAAAGTACAGAAGCATGTATTAAGGTTATTGATGAAACAGTGCATGATATTCTTTTTGGGACCGATGTATTTGATAGCGAAGATGATATTCTGACTGGAAAGGCGAAGGAGTGAAACGATGAAAGACTTAAATGAATTAGCATTAACATTGCAGCGTTCATACAAGGAAGAATTTGATTCAAAGGAGATTCTATTATCTGATTCCTTTAAAGAGACGTATGGAACTTTTTTGAGAAGTATATCGCAGGATATTGATTATACACAGCATACGGCAACAATTACCTCTGCAGGTAATTTGAAGATGTATATTCCGAATCAATGGTTTAGGGCAGCAGCGTTTATGGTCCCATATGTATCCGAAATAGTAGAATATAAAAAATTAGCTGAAAAGATTTTGTCAGAGAAGTTTGAATCGGTCAAAGATAAAAAGCAGTATTACTCTGACATGAAAAATACTAAAGACACTGATGCTATAGAAAGGCTGAGAAAATGGATTACTGACTATTGTGATATAAATGCTATTTCTGATGATGGGATTGTGGCAGAGCAATTAACTTCTTTTATATCAAATTATGAATGGTGGTTTGGTAGTAAAACTATTGATCGTGGAGATTATTACGTATCCCCAGTGTTAGCACTATTAGGTGTGGTGAATGCATCTCAGAGCTATATAGCAGATATTAGCTATAATTTAGCAACCCATGCGGAACTTGCAGTTGCTTCGGAAGAAATGTTAAAATCCGTTTCAGAAGAAGATGAAGAGGGAGAAATATTTGCTCCAGCTGAAATAATTAATAGTGAAGTTGAACGAAAAAAGGGTGGCATAAATGAGATTGTGTATGGTGCGCCTGGAACTGGAAAGAGTCGTTATCTGGCTGACAAATATAAATCGGCACCACTAACTCGCAGGGTAGTGTTTCATTCGGAATATTCATATTATGATTTTATCGGAGTGTATAAGCCCGTTCCTATTTATAAGAATTCAAATGATATTTTTAATACAATTGATGGACAAGTCTTTACACAGGGGGAACCATATATTGATTACCAATTTGTTCCAGGTCCATTTATCCGTGTGTTGGTTGAAGCTTGGCTGGATCCAGGCAGAATGCATACATTACTTATTGAAGAGATAAATAGAGCAGATGCGGCAGCCGTGTTTGGCGAGATATTCCAATTATTAGATAGAGATGTGGATGGAAACAGCGAGTATTCATTTGAGCCATCTAGGGATTTAAAAGAGTACTTGGCGTCAATAGTTGGCATGAAATTTTATATTGAGAAAGGAATTTCCATACCATCCAATATGAATATCGTAGCTACAATGAATAGTGCAGACCAAGGTGTAAAGCCGATGGATTCTGCTTTTAAGAGACGTTGGAATTTTCACTATGTTCGTATCAACATTAAAGGTGCTGTCCATGAAAATGCAAAAATCAGATATGCCGGAAGAGAATGTTACTGGGGTACATTAATCAGTATTATTAATCAAAAATTAGCCGGTGGTACGATACAATTAGAGGAAGATAAATTAATCGGACCGTACTTTATCAAGCCAGATGAGGTTGGAAAAAAACGTGCAATAGATAAACTTCTGTTGTATTTATGGGATGATGTGCTGAGACACTACAGGGATTCCTTTTTTAGCAATGAAATAAAAACATTTGCGAGCTTGTCAGAAAAGTTTGAAGAAGAAGATGTATTGGATATTATTCATCCTCCATTTGATATTGATATGCTCATTTCGGACAGTATTGAATTGAATGTAGAAGCGCAGATTGTAAATGAAGAGGAAGATGCAAACGAATAGGAGGTACAGGCATGGAGATGAGTCCTATTTGTCTGAGCGACTCTCAATTATACAGTCTATATATGTTTCCACAAATTGCAGAATATTTAAAGAATTATCCAGATATTTGCGTTGTTTATAACCACACTTTTCAATTTAAATTTACCGGAGTACTAATTATTAATAATCTTCCAGTTATTGTGTTTCCAAAGAATTACAAGATACAAGAATCCCTACAGATACAAATTGAGGAAGCAAGTATTTTGACAAGAACTTTGATTCGATATCGCAACGAACCAGTGCATGAGATCGAGGAGAATAGGTATTTGTTTGGAGATTCAGCAAATTGCAATGCACGAATAACAACTGCGATTCGGATCATTGAGGACTACAAAATGTATGGGTATCTTCACCGTAATCTTGAAACCTTTTCAACAACAAGAAAAGGAAAAGTCGAGTGGGCAAAAACGATTAATAAAACGATTCCAAGCATAAATCATGGACGCGTTGCCTATAGCAATCCTGTCATGAAAAGTAGCAGGGACGACAGCCGAAATACCATTTGTAGAATACACCGCTATATCGTTTCTGATGCAGTACAAATATGGGGGTGGTTAACTGGAATGCATATAGACTATGAAATGTCTGAAGCAACAATGCCGTGCCCTGCAGAAGATGGAATTTTTGTTTTGCAACAAGAATTAAGAAATGTATATGTACAAAGAGAGATTGGACTAATCAAAATGATGATTGCCTATCTTAGGGCAAAGGCAGGAGTGGAACAGAACTTCAATAAAGAGATTCTTGGAACACAATATTTTAGCTTTGTATGGGAGGCTATTTGTGGATATATGTTTTATAATAAATATCCAGTATTAAATTCTTTGGTCCCCCAGCCGGAATGGGAAAGTGATATTGTGGAAGGTAGAATATCACAAAGGCCAGATGTGTTTACTGTGCACAAGGATGTTCTCTATATTTTGGATGCAAAGTATTATAATTTCAATTCAAATCTTCCGGGATGGCACGATGTTGTTAAACAAATGTTTTATCGGCATACAGTAATGTTGAACTTAAAAACACCACATGGAAGACGAATGCTGCCAAAGAGTACAGAAGTTAAGAATGCATTTTTATTCCCAGGAAGCGAAAAAACATCTTTACAATATGTTGGGAAGGTTTTTGTTAAAGGAATTGATGATTTGGGGGAAGTCAAGGCTTTTGCGGTGAATCAACGTGATGCTATGAGAATCTATGCATACAGAAATGATGATGTTTATCGTAATGAAATTGTGAATCAACTTGCGACACAGTGCTAATTCACACATGAATCTATCTCAAAACCGCTTTACTTCAAGGGTGAAATGTGATAAAATCAGGACAAATTGACCTGAGATGGGGGACGAGATGAGTACAAACATATTAATAAAAGAAAAGAGAAACAAATTAGGCCTTACCCAGAAGGATTTTTCTGATGCACTAGGGATGGGAAGAAACGGAGAAAGAACCCTTAGAAGATGGGAAAATGGAGAGTCCTCTCCCTCAAATATTGAATTGAATCACGTGTTGAATTTTGCTTCTGAAGTTCCCTTTGAAAAGAAAAAAGATATGAGATTCAAGTTTATCGATTTGTTTGCGGGAATAGGTGGAATACGCATCCCTTTTCAGGAATTAGGAGGGGAATGTGTTTTTACATCAGAATGGGATAAGTTTTCTCAGAAAACTTACAGAATTAATTTTGGAGAAGAGCCATCGGGTGATATTACTAAAATCACTGATACTAAGGAACACATTGAGCAGATTCCGGATTTTGATGTATTATTGGCAGGATTTCCATGCCAACCATTTTCGCAGGCTGGATTAAAAAAAGGCTTTGCAGATACAAGAGGAACTTTATTCTTTGAGATTGAGAGAATCATAGAGAAAAAAAAGCCCAAAGCTTTTCTGCTAGAAAATGTTAAACAGCTGCGAGGTCACGATAAAGGAAGAACCTTAAAAGTGATTTTGCAGCACTTGGTAGCCCTTGGATATTTTGTGGATTATAGTGTGCTGAGAGCAGCTGATTATGGAGTACCACAGAACAGAGAGCGAATTTACATTGTTGGATTCGATAAAAAACAAATAGACATACCTAGCCATTATAGTTTTCCATATCCACAGCCGACGCATGAAATTACGAGGGTTGGCAGCATTTTGGAGACGAATGTCGACGAAAAGTACACTATTAGTGATAAACTGTGGGAAGGTCATTTGCGAAGAAAGAAAGAGCATCAGGAAAAGGGAAATGGCTTTGGTTTTTCGCTAGTGAATGCAGATTCCGAATATACGAATACAATTAGCGCGAGATATTATAAAGATGGAAGTGAAATACTGGTTGAACAGGAGGGATTGAACCCGAGAAAGTTGACACCAAGAGAATGTGCAAGATTACAGGGATTTCCAGAAGAATTTATTATTCCGGTGTCAGATACACAGGCATATAAACAGTTTGGTAATTCGGTGGCGATTCCTGTTATACGAGCTGTAGCAAAACAGGTAATTAGTGAAATGAATAGACTCAAGAAATAAGAGAAGTGGGACTGTTGTAAATGGTCCCACTTCCTTTTAGAGATTTTCGATTTTTAATAGAATATTATCAGTTTTGACTACCTTTTTTAAATCTTTAGAGAAATTAGCTATATCACGTAGAAAAGGTTTGTCATAAATGTTTTTCACATTAGTTACTGGATGTCCTTTTCCTGTTTTGCTCGAAAGCGCATCATATATATCATGAGGAATATAGATTGCCACAAACCCACGATGCTTATATTGACTTACACGGCTTGGATTCCATTCAGCAATGTCTTTAAACAGACCAAATCCAACAACTGGGGCAGCCATCTGTCCTGTACCACTTACAATTAATCTTTCCTTTGCATAATAGCTCTTTACCGATATGTACAAATTAAACGGTAAACCTGTAACAGCAAAATCTCCAAGCCACTTCCAGTTTTTTGGAAGCTGAGAGTAACGAGTTTCATCACAAACTGCTTTAATACCAATCTCGCAAATTTTTTCTGTTAGTGATCCAATTAAACTAACATCTTCCTTTAATCCAGCTGATGCAATTTCATCAGTAATGGAGTTACGAGCATTTAAAATATCATAAAGATGTTCATATTGCACTGAAGGTGGCGTGCTATCTTGTCCACTTCGAAGAAGCATTTCTTTAAATATTAAATCAGTTTGAGTAATTGATTTGTCGGTTTTGTTTTGAACACTCCTTAGTCTGTCTATAAATGGCATTTTTCATCCTCCGCAAATATATTCATATTATTATATCACGGAAAAAGAGATTTGAATATAGTGCTTAGAAAAGTAAATATTATTCCGAAATATTACAGCGAAAGAGGGAGTATCTGATTGACAAAACCTTATGTTCGGTTCATTTTTGAGGATGATGAAGAGAAAGCCAAACAGCAATTAACTGAAGAAATAAAGCAAGTTTTTAATAATATAAAAATTAAGCCGCCTTTGAGAACCATAGACATCAGCTAACTAATACGGTTGTTGTCGGAAATAATTTGTCGAATCTATTCTTTTGCTATTTTAATAATAAAAGAACTCCTTTTGGATTAGAATTGGTCTATCATAATTCTTTCTAAAAGGAGTTTTTTCTTTTAAGGCATGTACTTTTTAGTTCTTAATTGTGAGCTTGGCCCAGACTTTCGTAGCCGTCAATCACTCCAAATTGCCTAGTTGCATGAGCAGAGAAAAGCAGCACTGCATTGCCATACGAAACATTACCATAGAATAGGCAGCATTCTGAGTGTGAATGCTAGCAACCCACTTCTTAATAATATCTCTTTCTTCTTCTGATAAGGCGAGATTTTCAAATTGTATACAAAGCTCGGCTTCTGCTTTTGTGGCTTCCAGATAATCCTCATCATGCTTCAAATTTTGATACACATTATTATAATCACGTTCTTCAATATGGGTGTAGAGTAGGTGGAAGAAATCAGAATTCATCATTGATTCGCACCTCCTTTCTGACACCACATGTTACTGCAAAAATCAGAAATTATCCAGTCATAGAATCCACTAAAAAGCATAGCTGAATATATGGCATAGTAAACAAAATAGTATTTAGGGTAGCCTTCAATAAGACTGTGCTATTCGGAGGGGGAAAGGCTTTGAAAGATATCTATTTGCCCCTCCACATTTTCTTCCGGTTCAGAATCCAAAACACCTTCATCCAAGGTACCTTCCTGATTGAAAGTTCTTTTAGGAGCTTTATGTTTATAGAGGGTTTCCCATTTCAGGGGATAGTGCGATTTCTTATTATAAAAGATGAGTATTGCTTCAGCATAGCCTAGAGATCCAGCCCTGCGCTCTTTGGCAGTACGGCTGATTTCTTTGACGGACACACGCCCGAGTTTTTCCTTAAACACGCTATCTTTTATTGCGTCCCCATAAGCAAATATTAATCGTGCTACACCATTCATCATATTGGCACTAAGGGATTGCTGTGCCCCTTCCCATGTCCCAATACAAAGTCGTAGAACATGATCCAAGACGTGGAAGCCATATTTGTCATGAATGTTTTCCAGTGTTGAAACGGCACAAATGCCGTTGGGAGTAACGGTAGATGAAATGGTCATATCGTAGGATTCCACAAGGTCTTTTATAATCAGTTGTTTATCATTTTCGGCCTCTATATTTGCCATAAAAATTTCATATGGCAGCAGAGGTTTTACATATTTCATCTGATTGGCAAAGATATCTGCCTCATGGGAATATTCTAAATCGTCGTAAATCATGCACCACACGGGAGTCTCTCTTGAACCCGACACCAAAGAAATGATTTCTATAGTATGCTGACCGTTGAATACATAATTTACTCCGTCCCGACGGCTGACTTTTACGGGATTAATCTGATAAAGGTCAAAATGTGTAGCCGCCCGCTGTACATGATGCATTGAAAGATTTCTCTGATATTCCTGATTAGATACAAGGTTTTTTATTGGTATCTGTTCAAAGTGTACGTTAGGAACGTACTGTTGTAAATCGTCCATTACTTAGCCTCCTCAATTTGCTTTAATATAGATTTTATTGCTTCTTCTAAAATGAATAATTGTTTTGTTACTTTTGTTTTGGCAGAGGTAGAAATACTAGCAAAATCAGTAGTATCGCCAGAACGCTTTATGGAGCTTACCCAGGAAGGGATTGTCAGAGACAGGCTTGATATTTCTGCATCTGGGTCATATTTTGGAATTTTCTTTAAAGGAAGATTCACAGTCACTTTTATCCTTGGAACGGATACAGGTATTCGTTTCCATTGTAATTCGTGGCGGATTTCCGAATAGCCAATATGGTCCATTTTATTATTGGTAAAAATATCTCTAAGACACTTCAGATCTTCCTTTGGAAGTCTGGACAATTCCACGGTATTCTCATGAGAAACCTTGACTTTACCAGACAGAATCCTGGATGCAATGGCCGGTTCTCTTTGCTTTATGAAATCAACAGCAGATGCAAAGGCATCATATTTCATAACTGTTGCATGGGATATAGAAAAGTCTGAACCAATTATCCGGGCGGTTTCATGTTTATTGCATGCTATATTATTGCGAAAGACATAGGATGAATTCTGTGGCGAAGCATCTCGTTGGCGTATTTCTGATTCAGCTTGATATTTTTTCCCAATCAGATACTTCATCATTTCCATTACAAGGTCAGGACGTTTCAATTGCGTGGAGCAGATGTAGGAAATGGCATCCATTCGTTCTCTAAATTCCATCTGTTTTACATCAAAAGGGATATTCCATTTTTGACATACGCCATAACGTTTGTGACCGTCAATGATTAAACTATTCCATGTCAATAGGGGTTCATGACACCCATTATTAAAAATGTCCTCCTCTAGATTTGTATAATAGGCAGTATCACATGACTGAATAAGCTCCGAGAATTCGGTATCAATACGGAAGGTGAGTTGTTTTATATCAATCATTGGTGGGCACCTGTACAACTGCATTCAGTAATTCGTCAACTAAAACGCTATCCTTCATAGAAAATTGTGCAATTTTTGCAGTTTGGTTCAAAAATCCGTAGATTCGGTAGGAGCAGTCAGTCAGCCAATTGTTGTCAACACTTTTTAATGTCCGTATGAGGTTAGTACTGTAGAGTTCATAGCAGTTTCCTTCTGCAAGCTGATATTGTTTGATACGATGAGCAAGGTTATCTTCACGACAGCTTCTACGAATGGCTATCATTCGTGAAGAGGGGTTTACGAGTAACTGTATATATTCTGGGTCACCGAGCATATGTAATGTCATTTTATGAATGCGAATACGGTTCTTTTTTAAATCAATACAAAGGATTGGTTGTAAAGATGTCTGACTGTTCATGGGTTTTATTCTCCTCCTGTTCTTCGGGTGTTATTGGCTTTGGCTCTTTCCTTGGTTCTTGAATACCAAAGACGGTATATCCATCAAAGGTATTTATCTGCAGACTGCGTTGGTGCTCTTCCACAGGGATACCGAACTGGTTCTGCCATTCAGCAGGGTAGGTGGGCGTACGGGATGTTTTTAGTGGTTCTCCTTCTTTTGCTGTTTTCATGTATATTTCTGGAGTGGTTAAATCAAATATGAAGAGGAGTTCATCCCCGGATTGGATTAATTTGCCGAGCAGTTTATACTTGTAAGACGGATTCCAATTCATAAGAGATATTATTTTGGAAAAGAAAATACGGCAGGTTATTTGTTTAGGCCCACGTTTTTTACCATTGGTGATCCAACGGAAGGAATCCTTTTCATTTTCCGTACATGGCCGGATGCCAAGTTTCTTATCATCGGAATTAACCAATATCTGTACGAACTCAACATCTGGCAGCTTTCTGATACAGGCGGTATTGACGGATACCTTGTAGTTATGAAAGGCAAAGGATGGTTCAAACACGTGAGCAAAGAACTCGCCACGGACGACCTGATAACCTTCATAACTAAAGTCATTATCCTGTTGGATTTCCATATCTTTTGCAGAGGAAGGAGATATGGCAGTTTGTGAATTAATTTCTGATTCATTCATTGATAGTCTCCTTTATATCATTTATAATTTGGTGTATTTCCTGACCGACAATACTTATGTCAGTCACATTAATATCAGGACTTTTATACGGCTTACTTTCCATGGATGCCGACCATGTGGTATTCCCATAAAATTCAGCCAGTTCCTTTGCCTGTGCATGTGTGTAGAAATCCTTTCCAAATCCATTCATCCAGTTGGGTGGATAGGCCAGTATATTTTTCTTTACCCCTCTTGTGAACGGATTCATTCCGTTGTACAGAGAGCCATTAGAGTCTGTTTCTGAATTCCCGGTATTAAGCATATTATTGGGAATCAGAATCTCGGTCTCCTGAAGGTTAAAGATAAGTATGTTCTCGGATTCTTTTTGATGATGTACACCGATTACCCGATATTTGCATTCCTCCTTCCAATTCAAGAGTTCATACAATGTCGGAAGACAGGCAGCCCCCCTGATTGGAATGGGTACGATTGTATCATTATGAAGTCTACATGCCTGTACTCCGTTGCGGTTCTCTGTGCCACAGGAACGGACTGCAAACAATAACTTGTCCGGATGAATCAACATTTCTATACGCATATCTTTACCTATTTTACGAATGGCTTCCGTAGCTAAAATAAGAGTATCTCGTGAAAAGGTAACAGTGATTTTGTTCGAAGTATCAAAGAACTGTGCTCGAGCAATTTCATATCCCCTCAAGTCAAAATCTCCAGACTGTGCCTTGAATTCTACAGGAGCGGTCGGAAACTTTACGATCCCACCATCATATGCACTATACGAGGCATCCCTGTAATCATCCGGCTTAAAACCTGCCCATCGGGGATTGATGGAAACGAATCCTCTCAGCGGACCATTTGAAATCACATGGAGTTCCGGTAGAAATTTCTGATTGCCATACTTGGCATTATTAATCAGTCGCTGGACAGCAATGAAATCGTCGCGGGAAATGATGGATTCATGATGGTTTTTCATGAGATACTGATTTCTGTCCTGACGATTCTTCTTTGATTTATGATCCAGATAGTTAGGAGTCCATGTTTTTCTGGATAGGACATCGCCACAGTGTCGCTCATTCTGAAGAATCTGCAGTATGCTCCCGACTGCCCAGGAGGTATTTCCCTTTTTTGTCCGGCATCCAAGTTCTGTCAGGGTTTCTGCTATCTGCTTGCAGGTATAGCCATACAAATACATGAAGAAGATGAGCCGGACGACTTTTGCTTCTTCTTCATTGATGATGAGATTCCCATCTTCATCCTTGTCATAACCCAGAAGTGAAGGGGTAAGGAAGATACCTCGTTTAAAGCGCATTTCGATGGAAGCATTCATGATTTCACTTTTTGTATGGCTCTCTTCCTGTGCAAGTGTAGAAATAAATGATAGGCTCATCTCACTGTTGGGATTGAGGGTATATATGTTCTCTGTCTCAAAGAAAACACCGATTGGTGGCTGCATGGCAGCAAGCTGTCTGACATAGCCAATACAATCGAGAACATTACGGGCAAAACGAGACACGCTTTTCGTAACTACTAAATCAATCTTTCTAGCTCTGCAGTCATCAATCATTTTTATAAAAGCAGTCCGGTGCTGAAGGGAAGTGCCGGATATTCCTTCGTCTGCATAAATCCCGACTAAATTCCAATCCTCACGTTTGCTCACCATATCCATATAATGATTTTTTTGCAATTCATAGGAGGAAGTCTGCCTCGGGTCATCGGTGGATACTCTGGCATACACGGCTACCCGCTTTGCAGAAGTTGTATGATAAAAATCTTCTTTTGGTATGGCCGGTATCACGTCAAGGGCATCGGAATCCACGCCTTTATATCGTTCTCTGATTTTTGATTTTGGGTCTTTTGTATTTCCTAATTCTTTTTCATTTTCTATCATAATTTTCACCCTTTTCTGAAACATATGGGTTCATTATATTTTTTTCATAAACGAAAGAAAATAGACTACAGGGATATATGTAGACCTGTAGTCTATTTACAAGTGAATACAACTATGTTCTAATTTAATTTTTTTTGTGTCGATTTGGATTTTCATGAATTACGCAACCAATATTGCGCAGACTTATTTTGGTTGCGCTTATGATTTCAAAAATAAAGCGCCTTTCATATTTTGAGCAGTCTGCCATGAGCAAATCTATATCCGTCTGATACTCTGTTGGATTATAAAGCTGATTGCCATTAAGCAATTCATCGACAGTTACACCGAGAGAATCGGATATGCGTATGAGCGATTCCAGACTTGCTTGTTTGTAGGCAGTTTCGATATGGCTGATATAAGATATTGATAACTCCGTCATTTCCGCAAGCATTGCCTGTGTAATACGTTGTCCGCAGCGTATTTCCTTTATGCGTTTACCGATTAGTACAAAATTTACAGTCGTCATAATATTCACCTCCTTCCCGAATGATTGAAGGCGGGTGGAGATTTATCTCATTATGTATCGTCTGCCATACGGAATAGTTGTGATAATAAATTGCGTATGGTCTTGTAATATTACTTTGATTTCATTTTTACGATCGTTTGTTTCGATATCAGCTATGGGTAATACTTCTGTTTCATTCAAAATGTCAAAAAGTTTGTCTTTAAATTCATCATGTGTCATTATTTAATATCCTTTGTAAAAGTGGACTAATATCAGCCCCATTATATCATAAGTTTTTCGTAAACTAAATATAATTTAGGACTAATTTCAGTTCGGAATGGAAGGATATGTGATGGAGCAAAAAATCAAGCAGGATGACAAAATTCATATTGGAGAGAATGTCCGTGAGATTCGCCTACAAAGAGGCTATAAACAGACTGAAGTGGTGCGTCGAATGCAGTTAATTGGTGAAACCATGACTCGAGAAAGTTACGTTAAAATTGAACGGGGTATACAGCATATATCGGCATCTCAACTGAGGGCAATCAAAGAGGTCTTAAAAACAACATATGATGAACTGCTAAAGTAAAGGGGTATTTTGGCTGTTCGCAAGAAACACGCTTGATTAGGGGAAAGGGCGAGTGACATGAAAGAGTTTAGTTCGTTTGAGAAGTACGCAGGAGATTTACTTTACAATGAGATTTTCCAGAGATTGGATAGTTATATTTACGGCAACAAGGACAGACTGGATTTGGCCACATACGAGGTGCCTGCCCCAAGCTATGTTAAACTAGAGGATTTTGAAGTTATCAGTGCATGGTTTGATAATGCTCCGGGATACCAGTTGGTATTTGATCTTATCTGCTCCACAGAAGTGGAAGTAAGTGGACGTGGAAAATATGATTATGAGACAGATACGGCAACTCCCAGATTTGTGGTTTCGTGTATCGGAGTTTTGAAAGATGGATTACACGATGTCAGGATTACGAAGGTTGATACATATTGTGAAAAAAAGTTTGATTTACAAAAGAGACTTTCAAAGAATCTAGTCCCCTATGTCTTTGCTAAGAACCTGAATGAGATTGCTGAGGATTTTCTTGCAAGATATTGTCCGAAAGCATTACAAACACCAATGAAGCTTCCGCTTGATGAAATTATTAAGCATATGGGACTTAGGATGGTAGAAGCCAATATAACAAAAAACTGTGATATATTCGGACAAATCTATTTTTCGGATGCCGAAATCAATGTTTATGATAAAGAGAAAGATAAATATGTCCCAATGTCAATAAAAGCCGGGACAATTCTTGTTGACCCCGAAGTTTTCTTTATGAGAAATATCGGCTCTCTGAATAATACGATAATGCATGAGTGTGTGCATTGGGATAAACATAAAAAATATTTTGAACTGCAGAAACTGTTTCGGAACAAAGTAAGTTCAATCAGCTGTCATGTTGTGGAGGGAGTTCAACCGGAAGGAAAGCGTACCGATTTACAATGGATGGAATGGCAGGCCAATGCTCTGGCACCAAGAATACTAATGCCAGCTAAGATGACAAAAAAGAAAATTGAAGAGCTTCTTATACAGTATCACATGGAATACGGACGGTTAGGTGAGGCCGATATTATGGAAATGGTTATTATGGAGTTGTCGGATTTCTTTGGGGTATCCCTATTTGCCGCAAAACTCCGTGCCATAGACCTTGGATATGATCAGGCAGTTGGTGTGCTGAATTATTATGATTACAGATATCTTCCCAATTACTCATTTAAGCAGGGGGCATTGAAAAAAGCTCAGACATTTGTCATTAAGGTACAGGATGCCATATATGAAACTGCTTCAAATCCCGAATTTGCTGAAATGGTAGGGGATGGCACGTTTATTTATACAGGATGCATGTTCTGCATTAATCAGTCTAAATATATAGAGGAAGATGAAGATGGAAATGCCAGATTGACGGAGTATGCTAGAAACCATGTGGATGAATGTTGTATTAAATTTGATATAATAGAAAGAAAGAATAGCCGCTATGGAACGCAACATTACCGTGAGTGCTATTTATGTCGAGATATTATATCGGATTCTTTTACGGAAACTAAGTTTATAGATACTTCTGGAAATCAGGATGTAAAACAACGTGCCGAAGAATTAAAAAAACTGCGGGACATAACTGCAGAGATAAAAAGAATCCAAAAGGAGGTGCCACCTACTTTTGGAGCAGCGTTAATATATCACATGAGAAGAAGGGGCTATACTGTGGAGGCACTTTCTTCATCTTCCCTTATTGGACCAAAGACTATTCAAAACATGAGAAATCAAGATGATTATCCTTTTTCTCTTCCCGTAGTAGCAGCTTTGTGCATCGGAATGCATCTTCACCCCGTTTATAGTGAAGATTTACTTGGAAAGGCAGGAATCGGGTTGATAAAGTATAATGAAGAACATATCGTGTATAAGTATCTTTTGACTGAATACTATAAAGCTTCCATACACGAATGTAATGAGGTGTTGGCAGCGTATGATATGCCTGTCATGGGGACAGAGCGGTTAGTGGAAGCATAAATTAAAAATTTTTTCAAAGAACCGGAAACAAAACTTCCGGTTCTTTTTTTACGCAAAATGGGGTGTTATATGATTTGGCAAAAGTACCAGATCATTGAAACATCCCGTTTTTACGTTCAAGACCAGAAATTCTGCTTCCGGGAAATGAGTTTATTTCAGCAGTAGTATATAGCCATAAGTTAGCGCTGACTTAAATAAGACCCAGAAGAAAGGTTCAAAGATATGACTAAAAAAATTTATGTAATCAGTAAGTACCGTGGTAACACGGAAGAAAACATCCGAGTAGCAAAATTTGCAGGAGACATTATTATTGCCTGTGACAACATCCCGGTAATCCCACATCTGTATTTCCCCAATTTTTTGAATGACGATGTGCCGGAGGAAAGAGTCAAAGCCATTAATCTTGGTGTGGAACTCATGAAAGGGTGCGACCAGATATGGATTGTCGGAACGGAAATCTCAAATGGTATGGAATTTGAGATTGAAGCAACAAAGAAGTTAAGAATTCCGACCCGTCTGTATGATTTGAAGCTGGGACAGATTTATTACCGCAACTTATTGATTGATGATCGTGTGGATGACAGATACAGACAAATTGTCCGTGGTCTCAAATGTGAATAGGAGGAGAAGCCATGAAAAAGGAAGCATTAAGCAAAATTGCAGAAGGACACAAGCTGATTCAGGAAGGGTATCTCCTTCTGGCACAGGATAACAAGGGTATGACGTCTATTCCGAAAGCAGAGGAAGAACTGATGTCGGAAGGACCAGAGGTTACGGTCGAGGATGTCCGTGCTGTACTGGCGGTCAAAACCCGGGACGGCAAGACCCAGCAGGTCAAGGAACTCCTGAATCAAATGGGAGCGGACAAACTCTCCAGTGTTCCGAAGGACAAGCTGACAGAACTGAAGGCAAAGGCGGAGGTGCTATAGATGGGAGTTCATTCTCGTTTATCTCCCTCAGCGGCAAAGCAGATATTGAACTGCACTCCCTCGTTAACAACGGGGGAACGGTTCAAGGATGAGGAAAGCCCTTATGCAGCAGAAGGCAGTGCGGGGCATGCTCTAGCAGAGTATTTGGTAAAGCGATACTTGAAAATCCGTACCAGACGACCGACCTCCGATTATTACACGGAGGAACTGGTGGAGGCAGTGGAGGAGTATGTTGCTTATGTCATAGAGCAGATTGAAGAAGCAAAGAAAATGTGCAAATATCCAATTCT
Organism: Kineothrix alysoides; assembly: GCF_000732725.1. Lineage (GTDB taxonomy): Bacteria > Bacillota > Clostridia > Lachnospirales > Lachnospiraceae > Kineothrix > Kineothrix alysoides. The sequence goes on from NZ_JPNB01000001.1 coordinate 305,813, forward strand.
GACTGTGGAGCAAAGGGTAGACCTATCCATCTATGTGGAAGGATGCTTTGGAACAGCGGATATGGTCATTGTAACCGATACGAAAGTCCACATTATTGATCTGAAGCTGGGCAAGGGCGTGGAGGTATCTGCAGAGGGAAATTATCAGTTGATGATTTATGCTCTTGGGGTGGTGGCAACGGTAGAGATGCTCTTTGAGATTGAAACTGTGGAGTTGACGATTGTACAGCCCCGGTTATGTAATTTCAGTACGTGGGAAATGTCCGTAGCTGACCTGAAGCGGTGGGCAGAGGAAGAGTTCGTTCCAAAAGCAAAAATGGCACTCGCCGGAGAGGGAGAGTTTCATGCTGGGGACTGGTGCAGATTCTGTAAGGCACGATTCCAATGTAGGGAACGGGCGCAGGAGTACTTAAAAATAGCTCAAATGGAATTCAAAGACCCACCACTCCTTACAGATGAGGAAATGGCAGAGGTGCTACTTAAGACGGATGGTCTGAAAAAGTGGGTGGAGGAGGTTTACACCTATGCACAGAGCGAGGCTGCAAACAATCATAGGGAATGGCCGGGATTCAAACTGGTAGAAGGCAGGGCAAACCGTAAGTATACGGATGAAGAGAAAGTGGTAGAAGCCGCCAAATCAGCCGGATATACGGATGTTTTCAAACAGACACTCATCGGTATTACAGAGATGGAACGGCTGATGGGAAAGAAACAATTTAATGAAATTCTGGGAGGTTTGATATATAAGCCACAAGGCAAAGTTACCTTAGTCCCGGAATCTGATAAACGAGAACCTATAAACTTAGCAACGGCAAGTGATGACTTTGCCGAATGATTAGGAGGATTTAATTATGAGTACAACAAATAACAACGATGCAACAAAGGTAGTAATTCCATGCAGATTTTCTTATTTTAACGGTTGGGAGCCGCAGTCTATCAATGGGTCAGACCCTAAGTATTCCGTATCAGCAATCATTGATAAAAATGATACGGAGACCATTGCCAAGATTAAGGCAGCCATTGAAATTGCGAAAAAGGAGGCTCTTGCAAAATGGGGAGGTAAAATTCCTGCCAACTTGAAGCTTCCTCTTAGGGACGGAGACATTGACCGCCCAGAGAACCCAGAGTATGCCAACAGTTACTTCATCAACGCCAACAGTAAACAGGCACCTCAGATTGTGGATAAGCAGGTACAGCCAATTCTCGACCAGAGTGAAGTGTACAGCGGATGCTACGGTAGAATTTCCGTTACCTTCTATGGCTACAACAGTAACGGCAATCGTGGAATTGCAGCAGGATGGGGCAATTGTCAGTTCCTCAAAGCAGGAGAACCACTTGGTAGCAGAACAACCGCAGCAGCAGATTTTGATGCAGTTGATGGCGAAGATGATTTTCTCGGCTAATGAATAATATGAGAGGGCGGTTTTACAGCCGCCCTCTCATAAAACGGAAAGGATATATTATGGCAAAACAACTGGCAATAGATATAGAAACATATTCTGATGAAGACCTGATTTCAGGCGGAGTCTATCGGTATACGGATTCTGATAACTTTGAGATTCTGCTGTTTGCATATTCCATTGATGATGCCGAGGCACAGATTGTTGATCTTGCCTGTGGGGAAGTGATTCCACTTGTGATTGTAAAAATGCTGACTGATGATTCCGTGATAAAGACAGCTTTTAACGCTAATTTTGAACGTACTTGTTTATCAAAATATATGAGCATGAAGCTACAACCGGAAAGCTGGAGATGTACCGCAGTGCAGTCGGCAATGCTTGCCCTTCCTTTATCATTGGAGGCTGTCGGAACGGTCCTGGGACTGGATAAGCAGAAGATGTCTGAAGGAAAGGAACTGATTAAGTATTTCTGTTGTCCATGCAAAGCCACAAAAGTAAATGGCGGTCGGACAAGAAATCTCCCGGAGAATGCCCCGGACAAATGGGAGTTGTTTAAATCGTATTGTATAAGGGATGTGGACGTAGAAAGGCAGATACGAGCAAAACTGCAGAAATACCCTATATCTGATAGAGAGCAACAAATGTACTGTATGGATCAGAGGATAAATGACAGAGGAATTATGGTAGACAGAAATCTTGTGGAACATGCTATTACCTGTGACCTTCTGTATAAAGAAACGGCTACGAAAAGAGCCTATGAGCTTTCAGAACTGGATAATCCGAACAGTGTGTCTCAGTTAAAAGGATGGCTTCAATCGAGAGGTTTATCGGTGGATTCCCTTGCCAAGGATGCAGTCAGAGATTTGATAAAGGAGACGGACGGTGAGGTGGCAGAACTTCTTACGTTAAGGCTTCGGATGTCAAAGACATCGGTTAAGAAATATGAAGCCATAGACCGAGCGGTATGTCATGAAAACAGGGTACATGGATTGTTGCAGTTTTACGGAGCAAACAGGACCGGCAGATGGGCAGGACGCTTGGTTCAGATACACAACCTACCCCAGAATCATATCGAGGACTTGGAACTTGCGAGGTCTCTTGTGGAAACAGGACGATACGGAGATGTGGAACTTTTCTACGAAAGTACCCCAGAGGTATTGTCGGAGTTAATCAGGACAGCATTTATTGCAAAGCCGGGATGCAGATTTATCATATCGGATTTTAGTGCGATAGAAGCGAGGGTTCTTTCCTGGATGGCAGGAGAGTCATGGCGTATGGAGGTATTCACTACTCATGGGAAGATTTATGAGGCCTCCGCCTCTGCCATGTTCCATGTTCCGATTGAAGAGATTACAAAAACTTCTCCGCTAAGAGCCAAAGGAAAGATTGCAGAACTGGCACTCGGATATGGGGGTTCGGTAGGAGCGCTCACGGCAATGGGAGCGTTGGAGATGGGATTAAGCGAAGAGGAGTTGCAACCGCTAGTAAATGTTTGGAGAAGTGCCAATCCAAACATTGTTAAATTCTGGTGGCAAGTAGATGAGGCTGCAGTTACAGCAGTTAAGGAAAAGACAATAAAAAGAGTGGGAATGCTTACCTTTGAATATCAGGGCGGTATCCTGTTCGTTACACTTCCGTCAGGAAGAAAGCTGTCATACATCAAGCCTCGGATAGGAATTAATAAGTTCGGCAGAGAAGGGCTTACCTATGAGGGAATTGGGGAATCCAAGAAGTGGATGCGGATTGAAACGTATGGACCTAAGTTAGTAGAAAATGTAATTCAGGCCACAAGCAGGGATATCCTTGCGGAGGCAATGCTGAGGCTTGAAACCGCAGGATTTGACATTGTCTGCCATGTGCATGATGAGGTAGTACTGGAAGTGCCGGAGGGAACAGCATCGGTAGAAGAAATAAATGAAATTATGGCGGTTAATCTGGCATGGACTAAAGGACTGCCTCTAAAGGCGGACGGATTTGAAAGTCTATTTTATAAGAAAGAGTAGGGATGCTGATGTCTGGAAAAAACAAGGAAGGATATTCTGATCCGACAGCCACAGAGGCGTTGTGCAGAATCATGCAGGAAGAAAAACAAAGGTTGAAGGACATGTGCAACAGTTGTATGCACCGTTGGTATTGTGGTGCGGCATATAAAAAAGATACATGGTGTGGAAACCATACGGAAAGAGGGGGCAAGTTTATATGAAGCTATATGTATCGGTAGGAAACTCAAGAATGGATAAAAGATGGAATGGGTTGGAAATGGAGCTTAAGGATTTCGCTGACAGGCTTTCTCATACGAACCGTACTGCAGAAACCGTGGAGCAGTATAAAAAAATGACAAAGGCACAGCAGGACTCCATTAAGGACGTGGGAGGCTTTGTCCTTGGAAAACTAAAGGGTGGAAGACGTAAGAAAGATACGGTTGTATCCCGTTCAGCAATTACGTTGGATATGGATTACGGAACACCGGATATTATTGACGAACTGGAAATGCTCCATGATATGCATTGTATCGTTTACGCCACCCATAAGCATACTGCAGAGAATCCAAGGCTTCGAGTTATCCTGCCTCTTACAAGAGAGGTTACCCCGGATGAGTATGCTGCCGTAGCAAGGAAGATTGCTGATGCAATTGGGATAGAACTGTTTGATGATTCCACCTATGAGCCGAGCCGTCTCATGTATTGGCCGAGTACTTCCTCAGATGGAGAATTCATTTTCAAGGAAATTGAAGGTCAGGTTGTTAACCCTGATACGGTGCTGGCATCTTACACGGACTGGCATGATGCAAGTTCATGGCCGGTATCAACCAGACAGGAAACCATCGTAAATCGTACCATTTCCAAACAGTCTGATCCGCTTACGAAAGGAGGTATCATTGGAGCATTCAATCGGACATATTCGGTTACGGCAGCCATTGACAGGTTTATCCCGGATGTATATAGACCGAGCGCGATGACAGGCAGATATGATTATGTTCCGGCAGATTCCTCTGCAGGAGTCGTAATATACGAAGACCGCTTTGCATATAGCCATCACAGTACAGACCCCTGTTGCGGAAAGCTGATGAATGCATTTGATGTAGTACGTCTTCATAAATTCGGTGACCTTGATGCAAAGGCATCAGAGGATACAGATTCCGCAAAACTGCCTTCATTCAAAGCCATGCAGGAGTTTGCCTCCAAGCAGGAAGCTGTGAAGGAAACCCTGGTAAAGGAGAGGGAAAAGGCTGCCAAGTCGGATTTTGAAGATACGTCTAACGGTTGGCAGACAAAACTTGACATTGACCGTCAGGGAAAAATTAAGGATACTTTATCCAATATTGCGCTCGTTGTCAGATATGATAAGAATCTGAAGTCCATTGTATATAACCAGTTGAAGAACTGCGTGGATGTTGTGGGAGAACTTCCGTGGAAACAGGTTAAGAACGGATGGGGAGACACAGACCTCGCCTGTGCGAAGCTGTACTTTGAAAAGGTATACGGTCTGTGGTCTCCGTCAAAGTTCAAGGATGCCCTGCTTGCCGTTATTTCATCCGAGAGACTGTATCATCCCATCAAGGAATATTTTGAAACCCTTACATGGGATGGAGTGGAGCGGGTAGATACGTTGCTCATCAATTACCTGGGAGCAGAAGATACACCTTATGTCAGGGCAGTTACCAGAAAGACGATTGTTGCAGCTGTGGCAAGAGTGTTCGAACCGGGAATAAAGTTTGATTCCATACTTGTTCTGAATGGTCCGCAGGGTATCGGTAAGTCTACCTTTTTCTCCATCTTGGGAAGAGAATGGTATTCGGATTCCCTGTCTATCTCAGATATGAAGGATAAAACAGCAGCGGAAAAGTTGCAGGGGTATTGGATTCTGGAACTTGGAGAACTTGCCGGAATCAAAAAGGTTGATGTGGAAGTAGTAAAAGGCTTTGTTACCAGAACGGATGATAAGTTTCGTCAGTCATATGGTGTCAATGTAGAAAGCCATCCCAGAACCTGTATCATAGTCGGAAGCACTAACTCCGAGGGCGGATTCTTACGTGATGTCACGGGTAACCGAAGATTCTGGCCGGTTCATGTTAGCGGTAAAGGAAAGTATCATGCATGGGAACTTCGTGAGATTGACCAGATATGGGCAGAGGCAATCCATAAATATCATGAAGGTGAAGCACTGTATCTGACAGGCAAAGAAGCTGCAGAAGCATATGCTGCACAGCAGGATGCAATGGAGTCTGATGACCGAGAGGGTATCATCATAGATTATCTAAACCGATTGCTCCCTATCGACTGGGACAAGATGGACTTGTATCAGAGAAGGGCATTCCTTGGTGGCGGAGAGTTTGAAACAAGCGGATTAACAGGAGTTGTGGAGCGTGACCGTTGCTGTGTTATGGAGATATGGTGCGAGTGTTTCGGTAAAGAGCGACAGAATTTAAAGAAGATTGACTCCTATGAAATCGAGGGCATCATAAACAAAATAGGTGGATGGTCAAAGTACGAAGGGAGTAAATCTGGGAAGTCAAGGATACCCCAGTACGGGATTCAAAAGACTTTTTTCAGAGTTTCCGAGGAAACAGACGGAAACAAATAGACTGTTTCCCGATGTGTTTCATAAAGGGGTAAGCAACGGTAGTTGGAAACCATCGTAGCCCCTTGCCTTATAAGGGGTTGCGAGTTGTTGTTTCCTATGTTTCCTATTTTTACTATTGAGTATGTAGAAGTAATAGAAAACAGGCACGGATGTACGTGTATATACGCATATAGAGAGAATAGAGTTTTTAGGACAGGAAACAAAACAGAGAAACAAGGAGAAGTTATGCGAGAAAGTATTATAGAAAAGAAATTGGTGGATGAAGCAAAAAAACGTGGAGGTCTGGCTTTGAAGTTCACATCTCCCGGATTCGATGGAGTGCCTGACCGCATTGTTCTATTTCCGAAAGGGAAGATGGCATTTATTGAAATGAAGGCACTGGGCAAAACAATGCGTCCACTGCAGATAAAAGTAAAGGAACGATTGGCGCGGCTAGACTTTAGAGTCTACTGCATTGACAACAAAGAAATGATTGGAGGGATTTTGGATGAAATACAATCCTCATGATTATCAGTCCTATGCGACAGATTTTATTTTAAGCCATCCTGTATGTGCTTTGATGTTGGATATGGGTCTTGGCAAAACAATTATAACACTGACGGCTTTGTGGTTACTGGCTCTCGATTATTTTACGGTAGGAAAAATCCTTGTAATAGCACCAAAGCGTGTTGCTGAGGATACATGGAGTAGAGAGTTTACAAAGTGGGAGCATCTGTTCGGACTTACCATAGCAAAGGTGCTTGGTACAAAAAAACAGAGAGAAGAAGCACTTTCCATGAAAGCCAACATTTATATCATCAACAGAGAAAATGTAGTATGGCTTGTGGAGAATTATAAATGGAATTTTGACACCGTTGTGATTGACGAGTTGTCTTCTTTCAAATCCACAAAGGCTCAGAGATTTAAGGCTATGCGAAGGGTCAGAGGAAAGGTGACAAGAATTATCGGATTAACAGGCACACCTGCACCGAATGGCTTATTAGACCTGTGGCCGCAAATGAATCTGCTTGATATGGGTGAGAGACTTGGGAGATTTATCGGTGGCTACAGAGAACAGTTCTTTCTCCCGGATAAAAGGAACAGAGAGGTTATTTTTTCTTACAAGCTAAAGCCGGGAGCGGAAGACAAAATTTATGAACTGATTAATGATATCTGTATTTCCATGAAAGCTGTTGATTATCTTGATATGCCGGAATGCATTAGTAACAGAGTTCCCGTTACCTTAAATAAACAGGAGCAGGATTATTATGACACGATGGAACGAGACATGGTACTTTCACTGCCCGAGGATGAACTGGATGCAGTGAATGCGGCATCACTTACAGGGAAACTTCTTCAGATGGCAAACGGTGCTGTATATGATGAAAATCATAAGGTGGTACATATCCATGACAGGAAACTGGATGCGTTGGAAGACCTTATTGAATCAGCCAATGGAAAACCGATTCTTGTAGCATATTGGTATAAGCATGACAGAGAGAGAATTCTTGCAAGATTTGATGCAAGGGATATTGATACATCAAAAGATATATCGGATTGGAACGATGGCAAAATCCCTGTGGCACTGATTCATCCGGCATCAGCAGGGCATGGGCTTAACTTGCAGGATGGAGGATCAACAATCATTTGGTTTGGCCTTACCTGGTCGTTGGAACTGTATCAGCAGTTGAATGCAAGACTGTGGAGGCAAGGTCAGAAAAATACTGTAGTGATTGAGCATATCATAACAGCGCGAACGGTAGATGAAGATGTCATGAATGCATTGGAGAAAAAGGATATTAGCCAATCGGCACTGATGGATGCTGTGAAAGCAAGAATAGGAGGCAGGGATGAGAGCAGAAGAAGTATTTAGGGAATACCACAATATGAAAAAAGAACTGTCTGTTTTAGAGTTTCAGCTTCAACAGTTTAAAGGAGTCAATGAGGATGATCTGATAACTGCCATGTGCTTTTCACATCTGGAAGGTGATGAACGGGTACAGACAAGCAGTCTCTCCGACAAGACCGCAAAGGCGGCAATCAACTATAAAATGGTTGCAGAAAAGGAAAATGACGAGTGGTATGATTTCCTTTGGAGGAGATATCAGTATCTGAAAGAGGAGATAGATTTTTTTGAACATGGGGTACAGAATCTGGATGGGATTTTGGCTGATATTATGACAGATCTTCTGAAGGGAGATATGAGCTGGGATGATATTCAAAACCAGTATTGCATCAGCAGAATGATGATAACCAGATATAGAAAAAAAGCATTGGATAATCTGCAGAATTTATATAATCTGAGAGAACAACAGGTTGCAGATTACATTTTGGGATAGGAGGAGCTTATGTGTAGACGAGGAGAAATTTATAATATTGATTTTGGATACAGTGCCGATTCTCATAAGCAGAGTGGCATTCGGCCGGTGGTTATAGTCAGTAATAACAAGGCAAATATAAATGCGCCTGTGGTTACCATTGTTCCATTAACGGCAAGGGTGTGGAAGAAAAAGAATCTTCCCACTCATGTACAAATTCCTTCAGATAGGGAGACAGGACTTGTGAAACCGAGTATGGCTTTGGCAGAGCAGGTAGAAACACTGGATAAAAACCGACTTGGTGAAAAAGTAGGAGAAATCCGAGATGCTGATGTGATGAATCGACTGACAATTGCACTTCAGATACAGATTGGTGCGTATGAAGAATATAATTAATAACAAAGGCAGTGATGAAGGTCACTGCTTTTGTTGCGCTCGGCAATCAAATCAGGTAAAATCATATTTGAAAGAAATGGTTTCATGAAAAATTTGATTGAGTACTTGGGAAAGAGGTAATTCTTACTGATAATGAAGGAAACAAATACGGGAAAGATAAGAGTGTAATGACATGGCAGCTATGGATTATGATTACTTTGTAAAGCAGCTTAATTCAGGAATAAGCGTAGATGAGATTAGATTTGAGATTATAGGCGATACGGAGTACAACGACTGTTATATTGGTTACCAATCTCCCTATGAAAAGCCCTATTGGGCGGGATTGTGTGATATTAAGGATGGCTGTGAATTTCGTACGGCTAAAGAACTTGTAAATGCAAAAATCTATCGAGGGAAGTCAATAAAGGAATTGTGGGATAGGATAGAGCTTATTACGCTAGCAGGTGTATGTCTGGAAGATTGGTTGAAATATTTCCTCCATGCTGACTTGTCGTAAACAACTTACCCTATTTTACCGATTTGTATGTTACTAAGATGTTACTAACATGTGATTGAATCATCATTTTCTATGTGGTAGTATTAAGATGCATAAATGGAAGGAGGAACGAAAGACATTGTCTTTGGTTCTTTTTTTATGCCGTGGCAGTGCCTTTAGAATCCTTTCTCGCTGTCACGTTACATAGGATGGAGGATGATGTTATGCCAATGAAACCAAAACAACCATGTCGGCATCCGGGATGTCCGAACCTTACGGACAGACAGTACTGTGAAGGCCATAAAGATCTTCATCGAGGGGATAGGGACTGTAGCAGCAGACGGGGATACGACAGAAGGTGGCAAAAAGCAAGGAAACGATTCCTTGATGCACATCCATTATGCGTCATGTGTATGAAGCGGAATCCTCCAAGGTATGTTAAGGCAACTGTTGTTGACCACGTGATTCCGCATCGTGGAGATCCGATTCTTTTCTGGGATAAGAGGAACTGGCAACCTTTGTGTAAAACATGCCATGATAAAAAGACATGGAATGAGGATGCGAACCCTGAGTACAGATTTTAATTGTGTGAATGATGTTACACCAACTTTAAGCCTCGCGAAAATTACACGGACTGTTATAGAAGGAGGTGCAAGCACATGAAATTTGAATTCAGTAATGATGTTGTAAAGCTGATGGTTGATGACAGATATGTAACGTTAGCCGACAGCGAGGAAGAATTTAAACTTTGTATTCCCGTGGGGAATATCAAGAAGGCTGCGAAGTTCTTACTTGATTCCGTGGAAAGTACAAAAAAGATTGGTGCCAAGAAATAATCATGAGGTCCTGTGTAATATGCAGGACCTTTTGATTTTTCCCGGTAGTTACTATTCAGGGAGGCAGTCGTAGGGGCGGTCTGAATCTCGGCAACCCCACCGTCTGGAGACCGACGCCCCCTCAAACGTGAATTTTCGCATAATTCAACACGGGGGATAGGAAAGCGTGGGGATATTTTTCGCAGAACATAAATGAAACCAAGGCTTGCAAGGGATAAGGTTTCGTCAAAAAGTATATGAAAACCATAAATTTAAGGGATAAAAAAGCGCAAAAAGAGGTGCTTTTTTATCCTTTTTTTGTGCTGTCATTTTGAAAGGATGTGAGAGGACATGACAGAGTATCAGGCAAATCAGATACGGGAAATGAGAGAGCAGGGAATTGGGTATCGTTCCATTGGATTGACAATCGGTCTGTCCAGAGATGTGGTGCGCAATTTCTGCAAGACAAGAGGACTAGCCGGGTTTGGCTCGGTTCTAACAAAAAATATTCAGGAGCAGGTGATGCTTGGAAAAGCCTGTCTATATTGCGGAAAGGAAATATCACAACCAAAGACCGGACGACCAAAGAAGTTCTGCTCAGATTATTGCCGCCGAACATGGTGGAGAGGGCATCCCGAGAGAATACAGAAAAAGGACTCTGCTTTATATACGATGACTTGCACACGATGTGGCAGGTCATTTTTAAGTTATGGAAATAAAACAAGAAAGTACTGTAGCCATGAATGTTATATCAAGGCACGATTTTGGGAGGTAGAAGATGAAAACAGCGAAACTGCAAGTGCTTGCAATCAGTGATTTAAATCCTGCGGACTATAACCCGAGAAAGAAGCTGAAGTCGGGAGACAGGGAATATGAAAGTATTAAAAAATCCATTGAAGAGTTTGGCTTTGCCGATCCCGTGGTTGTGAATTCCGATATGACTATCATCGGTGGTCATCAGAGAATGACAGTGGCATCCGATCTTGGCTATACGGAAGTTCCATGTGCGATTGTTGATGTAGATAAAACGCAGGAGAAAGCATTAAACATTGCTCTGAATAAAATTACAGGTGAATGGAACAAGGAACTGTTGGCGGACTTGATTAAAGAATTACAGGAAGTCGATTTTGATATGGGCAAAACAGGATTCGAGCCACCTGAGATAGAGCAGCTGTTTAATTCCGTTCATGATAAGAAAGTCACGGAAAATGATTTTGATATGGATGCAGAGCTTGCCAAGCCAAATGTGGCAGAGGCAGGTGATGTATGGTTACTCGGAAAGCATCGTGTTATTTGTGGTGATTCCATATTGCCGGAGACATATGAAAGACTTATGGAAGGCAGTAAGGCAAATATGGTTCTGACTGATCCGCCTTACAATGTGAACGTAGAAGAGACTGCGGGAAAGATTAAGAATGACAACATGGCTGATGAAGATTTCTACAAATTTCTCTTTGCAGCTTTTGTGAATATGGAACAGTCAATGGAGGCAGATGCCTCCATTTATGTTTTTCATGCTGACACACAGGGACTGAATTTCCGTAAGGCATTTACAAATGCAGGATTTTATTTGTCAGGGTGCTGTATTTGGAAGAAGAATGCTTTGGTGCTTGGACGAAGCCCATATCAGTGGCAGCACGAACCATGTCTGTTTGGTTGGAAAAAGGATGGAAGGCATCAGTGGTATTCCGACAGGAAGCAGACAACTATTTGGGAGTATGACCGTCCGAAGTCGAGCAAGGAGCACCCGACCATGAAGCCGATTGCACTGATGGCATATCCAATTCAAAATTCCTGCATGAGTAACTGCATTGTACTGGATCCGTTCTTGGGAAGCGGTTCTACGCTAATTGCGTGTGAGCAGACTGGACGGATCTGTTACGGAATCGAGCTGGATGAGAAGTTCGTGGATGTCATTGTAAACAGATATATTGAGCAGAAAGGTTCTGCAGAAGACGTATTTGTCATCCGCAATAATATGAAAATTTCATATCAGAATATAGGGAAGGAAGTGGTTTATCATGAAACAGCTGACCTTTCTTGATTTATGTTCCGGTATTGGTGGATTCCGGCTTGGACTTGAAAGTGCCGGACATAAATGTATTGGCTATTGTGAATATGATAAATTTGCAAGAGCTTCTTATGAAGCCATGTATGATACAGAAGGAGAGTGGAAAGCAGATGATGTCACAAAACTTAAATCAGCAGATGTCCCTTATGCAGACATCTGGTGTTTCGGATTCCCATGCCAGGACATCTCCGTTGCCGGAAAGCAAAGGGGACTGGTCGGCAAAAGAAGTGGAATATATTTCAACATTATTGACCTTATCAAATGCAAAGAAGAGGATGATAAACCCACATACCTTCTTGTTGAGAACGTTAAGAACCTGCTATCAATTAATGCAGGGTTCGACTTTGCCACAGTTTTATCTGAAATGGACAAAGCGGGGTATGACTGTCGGTGGCAGGTGCTTAATTCAAAAGATTTCGGAGTCCCCCAGAACCGGGAGCGTGTGTTCATTATCGCAAATCTTAGAAGCAGAGGTAGACGAGAAATACTACCTCTCTGTGGAGAAAACGCAGCAACTCTTAACCAACTTATAGGTGGAATGCAGGGGTATCGTGTATATGGAACGGATGGAATCTCTGCAACTCTTTGTGGTGCGGCGGGAGGTGTCGGAGCAAAGACCGGGCTCTATTTGATGGGGAATTTAAACCCCAGCGGACATGGACAGGGCGGTAACGTTTATCATGAAGCCGGACTCGCACCGACCGTAACAGTCGATAAAGGATGTGGTACAAGAATCTTCATTGATCAGTGTAATCACGCTCCAAAACTAACTCAGACTGCACGATGTCTTACAGCAAGATATACTTCAGGGATAGTAAATCATTCAGCCATGAATTCTGCAGTTGTGGAAGTGCATCCTATGTTGACTCCGGACCGTTTGGAGAAACGTCAGAACGGAAGACGCATGAAAGAGGATGGAGAGCCAATGTTCACTTTGACCTCACAGGACAGACATGGTGTATTTATCTGCGAAAAAGTGCAGCAGGATGATGAGGTGGTTCTTCATGTGCGAAACAGCACCAAGCAGGGATTTGATGAAGCACATGTAGGTGATGGCATCAACCTTGCTTATCCTAGCAGCAAAACAAGGAGAGGAAGAGTCGGGAAAAAGTGTTCTCAGACTTTGGACTGCTCCGGACAGATGGGAACGCTTATGCGATGCGGTCGCATCAGAAGACTAACTCCGAGAGAGTGCTTTCGACTGCAGGGATTTACGGATGAGCGTTTTGATTTGGCATCGAAAGTAAATTCCGATGCACAACTTTATAAACAGGCAGGAAATGCAGTGACTGCAACGGTAGCTTTTGCAGTAGCGATGTCATTGCCGGAATCAAGAGAATAACTATAATGTGCTGGACTTTTCCTTCATTCAGAGTGATATATGTAGTACCACAAAAAATGAATGGAGGAATGGTCTATGAAAATTAAAACAACAGTAGCAAACAGGAAGGATGTTGTGAAAGCAATGGAAGAGATTATGGGTGAAAAAGCCAAGTATCTCGGTCCGCCGACTTTTGAATATCGGATTGGGGAATTTATGGTTGACCGAGAAGGGAATGTTGGGCATGAAGACGAACTTCAGACAAACGAAATAGAAAAGAAACTACTTGAGAGAGGTTTGGCAGAAGGGGAACAGCAGATGCTTGATATTGATATTCCGGTTGAGGGACACACAGCAGAAAGTTTGACTAACCTGATTTTCATGATTCACAGCAAACAGTATTTGATTGCAAAGTCTGTGGGGAGAGAAGTTCTGAAGATTCCGAATCATCTGGTGGAACGTCTGCAGACAGAAAAAACAGAAACCCTTGAGGATACGATTCAGATTATTAAGGAGGAAAGACCTACGGGTATTTCTTTTCTAGGAGAAAGAATTCGATTTGGAGGATTTCCCTTTGATACAGAGAAGACAGCCGCATTTTGCACACTTATGGCGATGATGGGGGCGGCTGCAAAAGAACAGCATCGGGTTCAGCCGACAGAGACAATCGAAGAAAATGAAAAATATTACATGCGGGTGTGGCTTGTCAGGCTTGGTCTTGGAGGAAAAGGTGGTAAGGAAGTCAGAAAGATTCTGCTTGAGAATCTGAAAGGACATACCGCATTTCGAACGGAAGCCGATAAAGAAAAATGGCTTGCCAGAAACGGTGGGACAAAAACAGAAGTGAATGGAGGGGATGCATAATATGGATAATATGAGATTCCCAAAGAGAGAGATAGTAGAGGGCATAAAGAAAGAATATCCTGAGGGATGCCGCATTATTTTGGAAAGCATGGATGACCCTTATGTAAAAATTCCTATAGGAACAAAAGGTACGGTATCAAGCGTGGATGATGTGGGAACAATTCATGTCCATTGGGATACCGGCCATCATCTTGGGATAGTTTATGGAGAAGACACCTGCAGGAAACTCCATATGGTTGAAATTATATGCTATGGAAAACGGGATAAATGGGATTCAAGGGAAGAAGCAGAGGCTTTCTTCCTAAAAGGAATTGCATCAAGCGAAGGAAGCGAGCGAAGCAGGTACACAGCCATTTATACCAAATTAAAAATGGGTATGGATGTATGCAGTGATGATGCATAGAAGTGAATGATTTTACAACCATGGAACATTTAGAATGCTCCTAATCAACAGGAGAGGGACAATACAGTACTGGCCTAAGGAGTTGGTGGTCATATTTATGGTTGTAAGGACAATTATAAAACGGAAATTTATGAATTCGTAGATAACTTGAATGAGGAAATTGACAAGATCCAATGCAGACTTTTCTTCCTTTGATAGCAGGAAGAATGATTTTCTGATGTAGTACCATGCGATGGGAATTAGCAAATATGAAGTAGTTGATTCGGAAAGTGACCTCTTAGGAGGTCTTTTTCTTTGTTGCAAAATGAGGAGGCGAGGACAATGGCGCAGAGAGGAAGAAAACCAAAACCAACGGCAATAAAGGTCTTGGAAGGAAATCCGGGAAAAAGAAATCTGAATACGAATGAGCCTCAACCCCTGAAAAGAGCACCGCGCTGTCCAAACTGGCTTGAGGAGGAAGCGAAGAAAGAATGGAAACGGATGTCAAAGCAGTTGGAACAGTTGGGCATTCTGACGGAAATTGATATGGCAGCCTTTGCAGGTTATTGTCAGGCTTATGCAAGATGGAAGGAAGCGGAGGAATTTATTACACAGCATGGAACCATCGTAAAAACCCCAAGCGGATATTGGCAACAGGTACCGCAGGTTTCCATTGCACAGACCTATCTTAAAATTATGCATAAATTCTGCGAGCAGTTTGGTCTTACTCCATCTGCCAGAAGTCGTATCGTATCTGGAGATGGAGAGGACAAGGCAAATGACGAGATGGAGCTGCTTTTGCTAAAAGGCGGTGGCAGGTGATGTTTGATAAACAAAAAGCAGATTATGCTGTGAATTTCATCAACTGCCTGAAGCATACCAAAGGAAAATGGAGAGGGGTACCATTTAATCTTCTTCCATGGCAGGATACGATAATTCGTGATGTATTCGGAACCGTGAAGGAGAATGGCTATCGTCAGTATAATACGGCATATGTTGAGATACCGAAGAAGAATGGGAAATCAGAATTGGCAGCTGCGGTGGCATTATATATGACCTGTGGTGACAATGAATGGGGAGCGGAAGTGTATGGCTGTGCTTCCGACCGCCAACAGGCATCTATTGTATTTGATGTTGCTGTGGATATGGTGGATCAGTGTCCGGCACTGAAGAAACGTATCAAACCCGTGATGTCAGTTAAAAGACTGGTATATAAGCCAACAAACAGCTTTTATCAGGTGTTGTCTTCCGAAGCATTTACAAAGCACGGTCTCAATGTTCATGCGGTAATCTTTGATGAGCTTCATGCCCAGCCAAACCGTGAATTGTTTGATGTTATGACAAAAGGCTCTGGCGATGCCAGAACACAGCCACTGTATTTTTTGATTACAACAGCCGGAACGGATAGAAACAGCATCTGTTATGAACAGCATCAAAAGGCAGAAGACATTATTTTGGGACGAAAGGTAGACCCAACCTACTATCCGGTTATTTTCGGAGCAAAGGAAGATGATGACTGGATGAGTGAGGAAATATGGTACAAATCCAATCCGTCACTGGGGCATACGATTGATATAGAAAAAGTAAGGAATGCATGTACAAGTGCAAAAGAGAATGCCGCAGAAGAAAATATCTTCAGACAGCTTCGCCTGAACCAGTGGGTGAAGCAGAGTACACGTTGGATGCAAATGAATAAGTGGGATACCTGCGCATTTCCAATTGATGAAAGTGAGTTGATTGGAAGGGATTGTTATGGAGGACTTGATTTGTCAGCTACTTCGGATATTACAGCCTTTGTGCTGGTATTTCCTCCGAGAGATGAGTCTGAGAAATATGTCATCCTGCCATTCTGTTGGATACCGGAAGACAATATAAAACTTCGGGTAAGACGAGATCACGTTCCCTATGATGTGTGGACGAAAGAGGGGTGTCTTCAGACGACTGAGGGAAACGTTATTCATTATGCTTTTATAGAGAATTTCATTGAGAAGCTGGGTGAAAAATATCATATTAAAGAGATAGCCTTTGACCGTTGGGGAGCAGTCCAGATGGTACAGAATCTTGAAGATATGGGATTCACGGTTGTTCCATTCGGACAGGGTTATAAAGATATGAGTCCTCCGACAAAAGAATTGATGAAGCTGACATTGGAGGAAAGAATAGCACATGGCGGTCATAAAGTCCTTCGATGGATGATGGATAATGTGTTTGTCAGACAAGACCCGGCAGGAAACATTAAAATGGATAAGGAAAAGAGCACGGAAAAAATAGATGCAGCAGTGGCAACCGTTATGGCTCTTGACCGTGCTATTCGTAATAAAGGGAATGGCAGTAGTGTATATGATGGCAGAGGGATTTTAGTGATATAGAGATTTTGAAGCGAAAACGGTATTTAAAGTATAGGAAGAATTTCTTGGGATTGCGTAGATTATTTAGAATGGTTAAGGGGTCTGCGTCCATTTAACTGGAAGTTGTCATGGCTTATGATACTATCAACAGCTTTTTGCAGATTCGGTGCGTGACCATGTCGGTGATAGTTTGTCCGGCCATGATGGCTGTGATAGATTACGCAGGATGAAAAGAAGGTATAATCCTGCTTCATAATATACCAATAGTGTCTTGTGTTTTTTGATTGTAGCGTGATACCAAATCCGCTGGCACTGACGATACGAAAATAACGCTGGTCAAGGTTTTTAATATCTTTCTCTGTAAACATATGGTTTTCCTTTGTTGGGTGATATTCGAGATAACGATAGATGGGTTATAGAGATTTACACAAAAATCATAACAGAATAAACAATGGATTTCAAGATAAAAATGCACTTCTTAGGAGGTGTGTTTTTGCATGTCAGGGAGGTGTCTATGATACTGATTAGCATATTAGGTTTCCTTTTGATTAGGGAAGCACTCAATCAGATGGAGGGATGAGCATGGGGATAAGGAGTTTGTTTGGTTTTTCAAGGACAAGGGATATGCCCACCAATACGGCAGGAAGCGGATATTCCTTCCTGTTCGGGAGAACAACGAGCGGTAAGCCTGTAAATGAAAGAACAGCCATGCAGACCACGGCAGTATATGCCTGTGTCAGAATTCTTTCTGAAACGCTTGCATCCTTGCCACTTCATGTGTATGCATATAAGGATAGCGGAGGCAAAGAGTTAGTTTACAGCCACCCGTTATACAACATTCTTCATGATGAGCCAAACCCGGAGATGACTTCATTCGTGTTCAGAGAAACGATGATGAGTCATCTTTTAATATGGGGAAATGCGTATGCACAGATTATCAGGAACGGCTCCGGGAGAGTGCTTGGACTGTATCCGCTATTGCCGGACAAAATGGACGTGGAGAGGGATGATAAGGGGAGGCTTTATTATATTTATGCCCGACAAAGTAATGAGAATCCAAACTTCAAGCGTCATGGGGATATCGTGTTGCAACAGGAGGATGTACTGCACATTCCGGGACTTGGGTTTGATGGACTGGTAGGGTACTCTCCCATCGCCATGGCAAAAAATGCGGTGGGGATCACACTTGCCTGTGAGGAATACGGTGCCAGTTTCTTTGCAAACGGGGCAAATCCAGGAGGGGTTTTGGAACATCCCGGAGTATTAAAAGACCCCAGTAAAGTGAGAGAATCTTGGAATGCGGTATATCAAGGGGCAAACAATGCCCATAAGGTGGCTGTATTGGAAGAAGGAATGAAATATCAGCAGATTGGAATACCGCCGGAAGAAGCACAGTTCTTAGAAACAAGGAAATTCCAGATTAACGAAATTGCAAGGCTGTACCGTATCCCACCCCATATGGTGGGTGATTTGGAGAAGAGCTCTTTCTCTAATATTGAGCAGCAGTCTTTAGAGTTCGTTAAATACACATTGGACCCTTGGGTTATCAGATGGGAGCAAAGCCTTCAGAAAGCACTGCTTCTATCCGGAGAGAAGGGAAAGTATTTCATCAAGTTAAATGTGGATGGACTTCTTCGTGGAGATTATGAATCCAGAATGAATGGATATGCAACAGGTAGACAGAACGGATGGCTTTCTTCCAATGATATCCGTGAAATGGAGGATATGAATCCCATCCCGGAGGAAGAGGGTGGCAATCAATATCTGATCAACGGAAATATGTGCAAATTAAAGGATGCGGGCCTGTTTGCCGGAAAGCAGAGTGAGAAGCAGGAAGAGCCACAACAACTAAACGGAAAGAGAGGAAAGCGATGAGACGAAAGTTTTGGAACTGGGTAAAGAATGAGGGCGAACTCGAAGAGAGGACGCTCTTTTTAAATGGTCAGATTTCCGATGAAACATGGTTCGGGGATGAGGTGACTCCCCAGTTGTTTAAGGAAGAACTGATTGCAGGGAAGGGCAATGTAACGGTGTGGATTAACAGTCCCGGTGGAGATGTATTTGCAGCTGCCCAGATTTACAACATGCTCCGTGATTATAAAGGTCATGTGACGGTTCGGATTGATGCACTTGCTGCATCGGCGGCATCCGTGATTGCAATGGCAGGAGAAACGGTGCTTGTGTCCCCTGTTGCCATGATGATGGTTCATAACCCTGCAACTATAGCAATGGGAAATACAATCGCTATGAAAAAGGCTATCGGTATGCTGTCAGAGGTGAAGGAGAGCATTTTGAATGCCTATGAGGAAAAGACAGGTCTTAACCGTGAAAAGCTGTCCCACATGATGGATGAAGAAACATGGTTCAATGCCAAAAAGGCTGTGGAGCTTGGCTTTGCAGATAGAATTCTGTTTGAAGAGGAACGGAAAGAAGAGAAGAACTCACAGAAAGAGCTGGCGCAGGATGAGGAAGAAGCGGAGAGATACAAAAGGGATGGGAAAAAGGCAATGAATATAATTCTTTCCCATGAGGAGGATGCCATGATGTATTCCCGGAAAGCAATGGATGCATCCATTCTATCCACGGTATCCGACAAGATGCCAAAAGATATGATACCCGTTAACCAGCTGGAAAAGAGACTGAGTCTCTTAACACATTAAGGAGGATTTGAATTATGAGTCAGGTATTAGAATTGAGAGAAAAGAGAGCAAAGGCATGGGGGGCTGCAAAGGCATTTCTTGATACAAAGAGAACAGATAAAGGTTTTGTTTCAGCAGAGGATGCAGCCACCTATGAAAAAATGGAGAATGATGTCATGAACCTCGGCAAGGAAATTGACAGGTTGGAAAGACAGGCAGTGATTGATGCGGAACTTGCCAAGGCAACCAGCATTCCAATTACCAACAAACCAAACGGCAGTGTGGATGGAGAAACCAAACAGGGAAGAGCATCGGATGCCTATAAGAGAGCGTTCTGGGACAGCATGAGAAAGAAGAATTTCTATGATGTACAGAACGCTCTTACTATTGGTACAGATTCTGAGGGTGGCTATCTTGTGCCGGACGAATATGAAAAGAAGCTTATGGAGGCACTTGAGGATGAGGTATTCTTTAGAAACCTTGCAACGGTTATCCATACTTCCGGCGGTGACCGTAAGATTCCGATTGTGACTTCCAAGGGAAGCGCACAGTGGATTGACGAGAACGGACAGTTCCCGGATTCTGATGATGCTTTTGGACAGACATCTATCGGAGCGTATAAACTTGCCACCATGATTAAGGTATCAGATGAACTTTTGAATGATTCCGTATTCAATGTAGAAACATATATTTCCAAGGAATTCGGAAGGCGTATTGGAACAAAGGAAGAAGAAGCCTTCTTTGTAGGAGATGGTACAGGAAAGCCGACCGGTCTTTTCCATGAAACAAATGGAGCTGATACTGGCGTGACAGCAGCTACAACGGCCATTACATTTGATGATGTGATGGACTTGTATTATAGCTTACGTGTACCATATCGAAACAAGGCTTCATGGCTTTTGAATGATTCCACAGTAAAGGCAATTAGGAAGCTAAAGGATGGAAATGGAAATTATATCTGGCAGCCATCTGTAAGAGAGGGAGAGCCGGACAGAATTTTGAACCGCCCATACAGAACTTCCATTTTTGTTCCTGAAATTGCAGCCGGAAACAGAGTCATGGCATTTGGTGATTATTCCTATTACTGGATTGCTGACCGCCAGGGTAGAAGTTTCAAGAGACTGAATGAGCTTTTTGCTACAACAGGACAAGTAGGTTTTCTTGCCTCTGAGCGTGTGGATGGAAAACTGATTCTTTCTGAAGCAATAAAGACACTTGATATCAAGGGTACAAAGACAGGGGCATAAAATTTTTCTGGGCATCGTAACGGGTGCCCAGAATTTTTAGGAGGTTCGTATGATAGTGACAATAGAAACCGCCAAATGTTATTTGCGTGTGGATTCTTCGGATGAGGATGAGATCATTCATAAAATTATATTGTCAGCGGAGAGCATTGTAATGGATGTGATGCGTATAGAAAAAGAGGATTTATCTGCACAATGCCCTGAAGTTTTAATAGCGGTGCTGTATGCGATGTCCTATCTGTATGAACATAGGGAAGTGGCGGATCATAAGGAACTGATATCCACCTTGCGAAGTCTTCTGTTTGGAGTACGCAGGGAGGTGTTCTGATGCATATTTCAGCTTTAAATGTCCGCATTGTTTTTCAAAGGAATGAAACACTGGTTGATACCATAGGAAATCATAGAAATTTATGGACGGATTACTTTTCCTGTTATGCAACGGTAAGCGGTCAAAGTGGGGATGAGACAGAGGAAGCTGGTCAGACGCTGGTGTCTGAAAAAGTCAGCTTTACGGTGCGATATTCCTCGGAAACTGCCACGATTGTTCCTGATGGATTTCGCATCCTACTTGCAGACAGAATTTATAACATCCTGTCTGTAGATAATATGGCTTTTAAGCATAACAGTCTAAAGTTTCGTGCAGAGCTTGTAAGGAGGTAGTCATGGGTAAGAACGTGTCGATAGATGATTTTCCGAGTATTGTAAAGCGAGAACTTGAGGAATATGCCAGTATGGCAGCCGAAGATGTAAAGAATGTAGTAACAGAGGTCAGTGAGCATACCAAGCAAGAAATACAGTCGAACGCTCCTGTTCTTACGGGAGCCTATAAGAAGAGTTGGAAGGTCACAAAGACAAAGGAAACGGCATCCTCTCTTGAAATGACGGTTCATTCCGACAGGCGATATCGCCTGACACACCTTCTTGAAAAAGGGCATGCGAAACGTGGAGGCGGCAGGACAAAAGCCATTCCCCATATTGCACCTGCGGAGGCAAATGCAGAAAAGGAGCTTCTTAGTGCGATTGAAAGGAGCCTTAAGTGATGACAAGGGAAAATGTGCCAACTATGTTGAAAGAGATGAGTCTCTCTTTTGCCTATGACCATTATGCAGAAGGGGAAGCTGTTAATCCTCCATTTCTTGTATACAGATATCCGAGAGCAGATAATTTTGCAGCAGACGGGGTGGCATATTTCAAACAGGATGTATTTCATTTGGAGTTGTATACAGATATCAAAGACCCGGAAATAGAAGCAAGAGTAGAAGCTGTGTTAGATAAGTATAACTTTTTCTATGAAAAGAGTGAAACTTGGATTTCAACAGAAAAAATGTATGAAGTCCTATATGAAATGGAGGTATAGAGATGGCTACAAAAAAGAATAAAGTAAAGTTTAATATCAGTAACGTGCATTATGCGTTGGTTATAGAGAATGCAGACGGTACGATTACGTGGGGAATACCCGTGGCACTTCCCGGTGCAGTATCCATTTCCCTTGATCCGCAGGGGGAACCGGAATCCTTTTATGCAGACGGCATTGAGTATTATGTCATTAATAATAATCAGGGCTACGATGGAGATTTGGAAGTTGCGATGATTCCAGAGGAATTCAGGACAGGGGTTCTTATGGAGATAACTGATTCCAATAATGTCCTTGTGGAGAATGCAAGCAGTGAGACAGGCAAATTTGCCCTGTTATTTGAGTTTGACGGTGATGTGAAGAAAATCCGTCACGTCATGTATAACTGCTCTGCATCCAGGCCATCCATAGCTGCAAAGACCAATGAAGACGGGAGAGAAGTACAGACGGAAACACTGACCGTTAAGGCAAGGCCGCTTGCCACCGGCTTTGTTAAGGCAAAGACCGGGGACAGTACCAAGGCCTCTGTTTATAACAATTGGTACAAATCCGTTTATCAGCCGAACACACCTGAGCCGGAAGAGCCGACGGAAGAACCAACATCATAATGGAGGGATAGGACATGGGTATGATGAAAGTAATTGAAATAGACGGACAGAAGGTGGCATTCAAAGCGAGTGCCGCCATTCCCCGTATTTACAGACTGAAATTCCAAAGAGATATCTACAAGGATTTAAAAGCCTTGGAGAAATCTATCGGCCAGTCGGATGAAAAGGAATCAAGTCTTGATATGTTCAGTTTAGAGATGTTTGAGAATATTGCATTCGTAATGGCAAAACATGCAGATGCATCCATCCCGGACAACCTGGAAGAGTGGCTAGATTCTTTTAATACCTTTTCCATCTATCAGATACTTCCACAGCTGATAGAACTATGGGGGCTGAATATTCAGACGGACGTTGCATCTAAAAAAAACTTCGTCCTTCCGAGCGGGAAATGACAACCCCGCTGTTTCTTCTAAGATGCACACAGTTAGGCTTATCGATGGCAGATTTAGAACTGCTGTCGATAGGTCTGATTAATGATATGTATGCGGAGAGTAGCAACGATGACTGTAATTATGCAACCCTTGCAACACAGGAGGACTTTGACAGGTTCTGATTGAGAAGCGTTCTATTGTTTGGTATAATTCAGGGGTAGTGAATGTTTTGTCTTTATTGGAGGCACTTATGGAAATAGAGATTATTGAAGGACATGACGGTTCATCCTACTTTTGGATAAAACCGGTAAGAATTGAAACAACAGAATCCATCAAGTGGGAAGATGTCAGGGAATATGATGAAGAAATATCAATTGAGGAAGGGGATGTTGAATGCTTCCTGGCATATTTCTTTTTAAAATACTATGATTCCAAACTGACCTATAATTACAGGAGAAATTTGGAATATGGAGATGAAGCAGAGAATAACCAATTCGAGTGGTATCTGGAACATAATTTCTACACGTATGAGACCATGAATAAGATGTTGGATGATATGAAAAAGACGGCCATTCTGTTGAGGGATCATTATGATGATACTTATCTGAATGAGATTAAATCCAAGTTTTCCATCTTCTATATGGTGGATGTGGATTCCGATGAATATGTGGAAGGAAAGAATACTTCTAAAACAATAGAGATGCATAGGGATGTTGTTATTGACTTTTATAATAGATTTATTGCAAGAATAAAGAAAATGATGGAAAATAATCCTGATTGTGATTTGCTTTCCATTATGGGACCATAGGGGTAATATTTTGTATGTGTGAAGAGACAGCATAGTGCCGCAGAGAAATGATTGGTTTAAAAGACAGAGCCTCATTTTAATGTTGATGATAGATTGAGTTTCTTTCGTGAACCGAATAATCAATATGATACAAAGGCAATCGTAATTAAAGATGATGACGGAGTAAAACTGGGATATGTACCGCAGATAATGTGATTTTTGCCAGACTTATGGATGCAGGAGAACAGTTATTTGGAAAGCCTGTGATCGAGGAATTAAAAGAAATGTGTCTGAGATTGGAAATAAAAGTTTTCTAGATGAATAGAACCCACTAGCACTTGCCGGAAATGGTAGGTGCTATTTTTATTACATGGGAGCGGACACGCTCCTTTTTTGTTGCAAAAACGGAGGTGACAGCATTGGCAAGTAAAAGAATACAGGGGATTACCGTAGAGATAGGTGGAGATACCAGTAAGCTAACGGCGGCACTTAAGGATGTGGACAGGTCATTGTCTACAACTCAGGGGAATCTCCGTGACGTGAACAGACTTCTCAAACTTGACCCGGGAAACACAGAACTTCTTGCTCAGAAGCATAAATTGCTTGCGGAGGCTATCAAAGAAACAAAGGAAAGATTGGCAACCCTAAAGACCGCAGCAGAACAGGCAAATCAGGCTCTTGCCAATGGAGAAATCACGCAGACACAGTATGATGCCCTCCAAAGAGAGATTATTGAAACAGAGGAGAAGTTAAAAGGCCTGGAATCACAGGCAGGAGCCTCTGCCGTTGCCTTGCAGAAAATAGCCAACGTAGGAACTACCTTTCAGAACATTGGAGGAAAAATAGAAGGGGTCGGTAAGTCATTACTTCCGCTGTCAACCGCTGTTGCAGGTATTGGAGTGGCAGGAATTAAAGTGGCATCTGACTTTGAAAAAGCCATGTCCGGGGTACAGGCCATAACCGGAGCAACGGGTTCTGATTTTGAAAAGCTGAGGGATACGGCTATCGATCTTGGCGCAAGTACTTCTTTCTCATCAGGGGAGGTGGCGGAAGCGATGACTGAGATGGCGAAAGCCGGATGGTCAACCACTCAGATTATTGATGGTATGGCAGGGGTATTGGATGCAACAGCGGCATCAGGAGAGAACCTTGGTTCAGTTGCAACCATTGTGGCTGATGCCATTACAGGATTCGGCCTTTCTGCAAAGGATTCGGCGACCGTAGCAGACCTTATGACACAGGCAGCAAATTCCGGCACCATCGGCATCACGGACTTGGGAGAGTCCTATAAATACATTGCACCAATGGCACAGTCAATGGGACTTTCCATTCAGGATGTTACGACCGCACTATCCGCCATGTCTATGGCAGGTATCAAAGGTTCACAGGCAGGTACTTCTTTACGAACAGTACTTGCAAACATGGCAAAGCCTTCAAAGACAGTAGCAGGTGCGATGAAGGAACTGGATATTTGTATCACAAACAGTGACGGTTCCTTTCAGTCCTTAAATGAGATTGTTACCATTATGCGTACCAAGTTTTCAGGACTGACGGATGACCAAAAAGCATATTACGCAACCGCACTGGCAGGTAAGGAAGGAATGTCAGGACTACTTTCCCTTTTGAATCTGACACAGGGTGAATATGATGCGTTGTCGACTTCCATGAATACCTGTAATGGAGTTGCTGGTCAGACAGCTTCCGTCATGCAGAATAACCTACAAAGCAAGGTGGAACAGCTTGGCGGAGCGTTAGAGTCATTAGCCATTAAGCTATCGGAGTATGTTATTCCGTTCCTTACAGATCTGGTTGTAAAGATTACGGCTGCAGTGGATGCTTTTACAAACTTAAGTCCTGGGGTTCAGAAAGCAGTGTTGGTGATTGGCGGTATGATAGCCGTGGCGGCTCCGCTTCTTATCATAATCGGTAAAGTCATATCAGCTGTGGGAACGATTATGACGATTGTTCCGGCAATCGGAACAGCCATTCATGCAGTAACGGCAGCATTTGGGGCATTGAATGCAGTCATGCTTGCCAATCCAATCGGTCTGATTATAGCCGCCATAGTAGCACTGATAGCTATCTTTGTTCTGCTATGGAATCACTGTGACGGCTTTCGTGAGTTTTGGATAAACCTGTGGGAGGAAATAAAGGAAACAGCCGTGGCAGTGTGGAATGCACTGAAAGATTTCTTTAAAGGAATCTGGGAGGCAATCGCTAATATTGCGAAGGGACTTTGGGAAGGACTGAAGTCCTTTTTTAGTGCCATCTGGGATGGAATCAAAGCCATATTCGAAACGGTTCTAAATGTAATTAAGGCCCTGATTACGGCAAGATTTGAATTTTATTTGATGATTATCACCACGACTCTTACTGTAATAAAGACTGTGGTAGAAACTGTATGGAATGCTATCAAAAATGTAATAGAAGTTGTTATGGCAGCCATTTCAAACTTTATCAGCTCGGCATGGGAAGGAATCAAAAATGTAGTATCCACTGTTCTTAATGCAATACGGTCAGTGATGGAAGGAACATGGAATGCCATCAAAAATGTAGTGACGAGTGCCATGGATGTCATCAAGAACGTAATTGAGTCTGTATGGAATGCCATTAAATCGGTAATTACAACGATTGTGGATTCCATAAAAGAAACGGTGACGACTACGTGGAATGCCATAAAGGATGCCGTAACAGTAGTCATGAATGCCATTAAGGATGTTACAGTCTCTATCTGGAATGCCATAAAGGACGCTATATCATCAGCTATTACAGCCATAAAGGATGTTGCAATTTCAGCATGGAATACCATCAAAGATGCAGTAGTGTCCATCATGAATGGAATTAAGGATACGATGATTTCAATTTGGAATGCCATTAGGGATGCTGTATCTTCCGTACTGGACGGTATTAAGAATGCCGTAAATTTGGTGTTTAATAGTATTGTATCCGGCATATCAAGTGCCATGTCAAATGTGTTTGGAGCAGTCCGGAATGGATTCAATAATGTAAAGGAACATATCCTTCATCTGGCTTCCGAGGCATGGGGGTGGGGCAAGGATATCATTATGGGAATCGTTGACGGTATCAAAAGTGCCATCGGTCATGTAAAAGATGCCGTCTGCAATGTGGCGGATACCATTAAGTCATTTCTTCACTTTTCCGTGCCGGATGAAGGTCCACTGACTGACTACGAATCATGGATGCCGGATTTCATGGGAGGTCTTGCAAAAGGCATATGTGACAGTAGAGGAATGATTCAAAAAGCAGTAAAGATGGTAACAGAGGATATGACGATTGTTCCATCCATTCAGGCAGTGAGCATGGAGAAGATGGGACTTGAAAATATAATGGAAAAAGTACCGGGAGCCATGCTCTATACAGGCGGTGTGAGTGAAAAAACAGAAGACAGCGCAGGAATCAACAGCCGACTGGATGCCATGAATCGGACACTATCAAGATATCTGCCGAAGATGGCTGATTCCAAGATAGTCCTTGATTCCGGAACTCTTGTAGGAGAACTGTCTGACGGACTGAACCGCCAGCTTGGAAAGGCATATCTATGATGAGAAAATTTAAGATTATGAATGGAGAAGGAAGATATTTTGACCTTAATTCAAAGGAATTCTTTTTCCATTCCATCGGGGGATTCGGGTATAAGGACAGTACCCAGTTTAAACAGATAGGAACGGATTTCATTCCACTTGAGGAAATCTTTTCTCAGGGAGAACTGAAAGGATTCATTTTCTTTGGAGGATTGAGAGCTTATCAGGAATACAGGGAGTTTACCAGATTTGTTAGGGCAACGCCCTTAACTCTTGTTTATCAGCCGGACGAAGAATACCGGGTTCCCGTAAGGCTTCTGGAAATAGAAAAAGGTGAACTCATGGATGGTGGAATCGGTCTGAACTGTGAAGTGTCTTTTATTGCAACAGGCCTATTTTATAAGGGTGTGGCTAAAAACAGTGACACTCTTTATATCGGTGGAAAGATATACCCTTATGTTTATTCGTATGCCTATGCCGACATTTCACAGAATACTCTGCTGATTGATTCAGACAGTTATGTGGACAGTCCGTGCAGAATCAGTATCTATGGTCCCTGTGTCAATCCTGTCTGGAAACATTACGTGGATAACGTACTTTATGAGACGGGAGCCTACAGCGGAACAATTCCAGATGGCAGAAAACTTGTAGTCGACACGACAACGATGCCGTACAGCATCACGGAGCGGGGAAGCGGAGATGAGATAGTAGCGGACAGGTACCAGATGTGTGATTTCACGACAGAGAGGTTTTTTCTGCTAAAGCATGGGTTGAACCGTATTTCAGTCGTACATGACGGATTGAATGCCGCCAATATGGTGGTGGAGGGAAAAATCAGCTATGAGACCGTATAACGTGGAAATTTTTACCCAGGGATTTGTAATGGTCGGTAATACCAATGTGAACGAAATGGCTTACAAAGAGGACTACCTTTCTTCTGATGAGAATTCCATAACCATAATAGCCATACCGGGTATACAGAAACAGGACTATATCCGCATCAGCAGAGGGAAGGAAGAATATGCAGGAGTAATTTCGGAAGTCACTTATGGAACGGCTTCCTCAAAGAAACTGCAACAGATATCCTTTAAGCCGTTGATGGAGTTATTGAATACGGATGTATTATTTGACACTACTTTACAGGGGGTGGGAACATTTGAATCTTTCATCTGTGACCGTATCCGAGAGATGTTTATTAACCATGAGGATTCTCTGCAGAATATCAAAGGGCTGACGGTAACAGCAGTGTCAGGGACTGTGGACTGGGGGCTTCACATTACTCCGTCCGATAAAGGCGGACATTACAATATCGTAAATTTATTAAGTTCCATCATCATTCCGGCTTTGACGAAGTATGGAATTTTAGTAAGAACGGAACTGGATGTACAGAATAAACAGGTCAATCTCAAAGTAGGGAAGATTGCAAGCGGAGTCATTATGATTGAAAGCGACCTTCCCAATATTATCAAAAAGAGTGTGACTATTAAAAGAGTGAACGCAGATGTGAACAAACTGGTGCTTCTGGATGCTAATGATTATGTGACTAAAAAGATTTACTACCTACATTCCGACCTTGGGTATGATACCAAGAATGAAGACAGAATCACCCCGGTAATCTGTGAGATGAAGTCACTGACCTATGAAGAAGGGAGCAGTTTTGACAGTGTTGCAATAAAGGCAGCTTATGATAAATTTGCAAACCTTGCCTATTCCAATCTGATAGAACTGACCATGATAAAGGGAGACAGCCTCATAAAGCCGGAAGAGATGGAATTCGGTCAGGTAGTAAACATCATTTCTGACGGAGTGAGCTACCGGAGCATTCTGACAGGCAGGGAGACAGGAAGTGAAACTAAATTGATATTTGGAACGGTAAGGCTTGACCTTACAAAGATTTTAAGGAGGAATGAGAATGGCCGCTAATATAGCTTTGAAAACATTTAAGGGTGGGAACGTTACACCACAGGATGATGCCATTATCCATGAGACATCCATTCCGGGAGCAGGTATTTTCAGAGGATGTGAAGTGTCCTATGCAAGAGGAAATGTGCTTCATATCTCGCAGGGGTTTGGTATGATTCGTGGAAGGTTCTTCGAGATGTATGAAACGGAAGTCCCAGTTAGGCTGGCTGATACAGGACAGACATTGAATGGGAGAATTTATCTTCATATGGATCTATCCAATGCGGATGAGCCAATTAAAATCATGACGGAAACAGCAGTCATCCTTTCCACTCTTATGGCTGACAATAACGTGAATTATAACAATTCATCCTATGATTTGGAACTGGCCAACTTCACGGTTTCATCAACGGAACTCACTGATTTGATCCAGGTATTCTCCCTGCTAAAGGGCGGGAGTGGAGGAGGTGGAGGAGTCAGTCTCGAAAGGTCAGTCAATTACAGCCTTGGAGATATGGTATCTAATGGCAGTGCTCCGGGATGGGCTACCCTGTACTGTACACAGGCGGGTACTACGGGAGTAGTCGAACCTATGGGGTATGTAAAGATTACGAAAGTCGGGGATAAGGTGTTGGACGGTACGGCAGTCTTTACTGCCCGAAACATAATAGGAGAGCTGGATGGATCATTATCGACATTGACCAAACTAGACAATCAGGTAGATGCTCTTACAAGACAGGTGGAGTCAGTACTCAGCAACTCTGGGAATCTGACGATAAAAATGACGGCATTGACTGATTATAGGGCACTTGCGGAGTATGATTCTAATGTCATTTATATGTGTTATGAGGATGCTAACACACAGAAGATTACCAGAATCTATCTGGGAGAGAATAAGATTTACTCCGATGGAGTGAAGGTGACGTATCAGATTGATACCGATTATGTCCTGTCACAGATAGTTGAGGATGGAGCAGATGCCGTTAAAACAGCACCGCCCGTGACACTGAACGGATATGAATTTATCGGTTGGAGACAAGACAACACGGCAGATGCAAAGGTATTAAAGGAACTGATTATTGCAACCGATGAACCTTTTTCCTTATATGCCGTGTTTATAAAGCAGGCTGAAGTATCGTTCTTTGCCAGTGGTGGCACGGGAGATATGGAGAATATCGAAACAGGAGTTCTTTATAATAATGGAAATGCATACGGAGAAAGTACCATACTGCCGGAGTGCAGCTTCAAGAAAACAGGCTATGCTTTTATCGGATGGACTTCCGATACCTTGACAGAACCTGTTCTTCCCGGAAGTACGGCTGATTTTTCAGAGGACGCTGTTCTTTATGCAAACTGGATTCAGGAGAAGTATGAGTTTGTATTTACGGGCAGTTATTTTGAATTTATTGTTCCGGCAAACGGGGTGTATAACCTTGATGTTTTTGGAGGTCAGGGAGGTTCTGTTGAATATCAGGAACAGACTGCGAAAGGTGGAAAAGGTGGGCATTCCAACGGATATGCATATCTGACAAAGGGAACTAAACTGTATATTGCAATTGGTGGTGGTGCTCCAAAAGTTGCGTCGGTTTCATATGGAAATTATGGATATAATGGAGGTTCATCAGGAAGTTCCTACGCAACAACGAATACTTCCTATCCTCAAAGTATAAATGGAGGAGGTGGCGGATGTACCCATATTGGGACAAAGGCCGGTGATTTGAAATCTGTCACGTATGCGAGCTTGGCAACGGTATTAATTGTTGCAGGAGGTGGAGGGGGTGCGTCCCTTCAATATGCCAAGGGAGTGAGCAATCATGGCGGAGCCGGAGGTGGAGAAAATGGAGAAAATGGTTCCGGCGGCGCACTTGCCGGAAGACAAACGTCCAATTCAGCAGCTACTACATCACTCTTTGGGTATGGAGAATCCACGAACTATTCCTACGGATATGCAGGAGGCGGCGGAGGTTTATATGGCGGTTCAGTGGGACAGGGTGGACAATCCGGGGCAGGAGGTTCTGGGTATATCGGAGGAGTTCCCAGCTTTTCAAGAAACAAAAAATATTATCCGGCAACCACGGAACAGGGAAAGAATGAAGGTAATGGAAAAGCCACGATTACCTATGTAGCATGCGTTTAAAGATTGTTAAGAACACCATAGGGGTGTTTTTTTATTGTCAAAAGGAGGACAAGAATATGTATTTTAAGGAAATGATCTGCAGGATGAATTATGTTTTTGCGGCAATCGGTCTTATGCTGGGGAGGTATTTAGGAGGTATGGACGGACTGCTGTATGCGCTGGTTGCCTTTGTGGTAGTAGACTATATTACCGGGGTACTGGTGGCAATCTACAAAAAAAAGTTAAGCAGTGCGGTGGGTTTTAAAGGAATTGCAAAGAAGATTATTATTTTCCTTCTTGTTGGTATTGCCCATGTCTTAGATTCTCAGGTCATGAACATGGGCTCAGCCATGAGGACTGCAGTTATCTTTTTCTATCTGTCAAATGAGGGAATTTCCATTTTAGAGAACGTAACCAAAATGGGACTTCCTGTTCCACAGAAACTGAAAGATGTCATGGCTCAGATTCAGGAGATCCGGAAGGGAGAAAAGTGATGACGGATGAACAGAAGAAATTTATAGAGCAGATTGGGAATGCCGCAGTGTCATATTACAAGACCTACGGCATTCTTCCGTCTTTGACCATTGCTCAGGCAATCCTCGAAAGTGCATGGGGAAAAAGCGGTCTGTCAAGAGACTGTTATAATTATTTTGGAATGAAGTGGACGAAAAACTGTGGCTGTGATTACAAGGAGTATTACACAAAAGAACAGAATGCAGATGGTTCTTATGTGACGATTACGGCAAAGTTCAGAAGATATGCCAACACCGAAGAGGGCATCAGGGGGTATTATCTGTTTCTTTCAGGCTATAAGCGGTACAGCAATCTGAAGGGGGTAACGGATTCTTCACTTGCCTGTGACCTCATCAGACAGGACGGGTGGGCAACGTCGCTTTCTTATGCCACAAATCTGAAGAACCTGATTAAGAACTACAATCTGACACAGTATGATGTAAAGGTAATCGGACAGGTTGTTGCTGTATCTAATGAGGTGTTCGCATATACCACAGGGAATTACAGAGTTACCGCATCCGCACTTCGTGTGCGAACCGGCCCCGGGACATCATTTGAACAGAAGAAGTTCGAAGAAATGACCGTAGTTGCACGGAATGTGAATAGGAAGAAAAAGACCACGGGTCTGGCATTTTATGTGAAAGATATTATTTTTACAGCACAGACCATTGAGAAAATATCACAAAAGGAATACTGGGCAAAGACACCGTCCGGATATGTCTGCCTGCAGAACGGTAACGGGGTATATGTGCAAAAGCGGTAATAAAATAGGCTGGGTGGAAATACTTCATCCGGCCTGTTTTTTGTTCTTTTAAGACCAATAATAAGAAGATGAAAGGTCGTTTTTCCACTTGCTATTATTGGTAAAAAGAGTGATATATGGTACTACCAAGGAAGAAAGGAGGAGGAAGGGTGCAGATAAAAATTATCGAAGGAAGCACGGTAAGAAAGGGAAAACAAAGAGTGTGTGCCTATTGCCGGGTATCCACAGATGCAGAAGAACAGGAAAATTCACTGGATAATCAGATAGCCTATTATAAAGGTTTCATACAGAGTAATCCTGATTATGAATACGCAGGAGTTTATAGTGACTTTGCCATATCGGGATATAAGGAAAAGCGTCCAGGCTTCCAACACCTCATGGAAGATGCAAGAAAAGGCAAGATGGACCTGATACTAACAAAGTCCGTATCCAGATTTGCAAGAAACACCGCCATCGTTCTAAAAGCGACAAGAGAGCTGAAAGAACTGAATGTCGGTGTTTTTTTTGAACTGCAAAATATTAATACCCTTTCTGGAGAAGGTGAGCTTATGCTTTCTATCATTGCGGCATTTGCACAGGCTGAAAGTGAAAGTGGAAGTATGGGAGCCAAGATGGTCTACAAACGAAAGTATGAAGCAGGAATTCCCGTGCAATATCTGGAGCGGTCTTTTGGATATACAAAGAATGAAGCTGGGAAGTTTGTGCCAGAATCGACGGAAGCAAAATGGGTCAAAAAGATTTATAAAATGGCAGCAGAGGGTTATACTGCAGCTGCCATTAAGCGTATTCTAAATCAGAATGGGGTGCTGACAGTTGGTGGAGTAAAATGGATTGATTCTACGGTATTTCGCCTGATTGAAAATGAAATTTACGAAGGCGACTATATTATGCAGAAAAGCTATGTGAATGAGGAACGCAAACAGGTCAAAAATCGCGGGGAAGTAAATGCGTGGTATATTACAGACGACCATCAGCCAATCGTCAGCAGGGAACTGTGGCAGAGGGCACAGGATGGCTTGAATCAAAAAAGGGAGTATCTTGCAACAGGTTCCATAGTGGAGGATTTTTCAGAAGAAAATTATCCCTATAGGAACAAAATATTCTGCGCAGAATGCGGACAGCCTTTGTATCACAGAATCTACAGCAATGGAAACAGACTATGTTGGGACTGCAGTGGAGTGAAACGGTATGGAAAAAAATACTGCAAGGGAATCAATGTACCTGATTCAGTAATCAGGGAATGGAACTTTGATGAGAATATTTTTATAAAAGTAGCGGATCGAAGCAAGGGCGTTAAGCAGTTTTCCTATACAAAGGAATCTTCATGGAGACGCAGAAATAAGCAAAAGGAGTATATTACAACAGCACCACCCTGTACACAAGACAACTATCCCTATATATCCAAAATCCATTGTGCCATATGTGGAAGTAAGCTGACAAGGCATATTCAGAAGGGAAATAAGGTCATTTGGATATGTGGCGGTTATAAGCGTAAAGGAAAAGCATTTTGCGAAGGAGTAAGAGTTCCCGATTCGGTAATCAGAAGGTTTGACATTACTACAGATGTTTATATATCAGAAAGGAAGGATAAGCATGGGAAAAAGCATTACGGTTATTCCGGCAAAAAGCCGGGCAGAAATACGGCAGGATGTCAGACAGACTAAAAAACTGAGGGTAGCAGCATATTGCAGAGTGTCTACGGATCAGGAAGATCAGATTCATAGCTTTGATGCACAGGTGGCTTATTATACAAAATATATTGAAACGCACGAAAAATATGAGATGGCGGGCATCTATGCGGATGAGGGCATTTCGGGAACCAATACGAAAAAAAGAGTGGAATTCAAGCGTATGATAGCGGACTGCGAGGCTGAAAAAATAGATATGGTTATTACAAAGTCCATCAGCCGATTTGCAAGGAATACGCAGGACTGTCTGATGTATTCGAGAAAACTGAAGAACTTAGGCATCGGTATACTCTTTGAAAAAGAGAATATCAACACAATGGATTCATCTGGTGAACTGCTCTTTACCATTTTAAGTTCTCTTGCACAGGACGAATCCAGAAATATTTCAGAAAATTGCAAATGGGGCATTCGAACAAAGTTTAAGAACGGGGAACTTCATCTTAATACATTTAAATTCCTTGGATATGACAAGGATGAAAATGGAAAGCTGGTCATTAATTCAGAGGAAGCAAAGACCATTCGGAGAATTTATAGAGAATTTTTATGGGGATTGAATCCGCAGGAAATAGCCAAAGAACTGGAAGATGACAATGTTTTGGGATGCCTGGGACAGACAAAATGGTATGCTTCAACAGTGCTTGGAATTCTAAAAAACGAAAAGCATATGGGAGATGCTTTACTTCAAAAGACTTACACCGCAGATTTCCTTACAAAGCGGCAAGTAAAGAACCAAGGCGAAATTACACAGGTTTATGTGAAGGACAGTCACAAGGGTATTATTGATAAAGAAACATGGAATGCGGTGCAGGAGGAACTGGAGCGGAGAAAAGTCTTTCGGGAAAAACATGGAGTTAAAAGTTATAACTATGGAGCGGAATGTAATCCATTCACAAATAAGTTATACTGCGATCTGTGTGGACATGTTTTTGGGAGACACACATGGAAAACAAGGGGAATTGCACAGTGGCAGTGTAGCAATCATCGCTCAGACGGTAAGCTGACTTGCAAAAATGAATTTGTGGATGTCAGAAATCTGGAACAAGGGTTTGTAAAGGCAATGAACAGGATAACAGCTAATCGTGAAAAGTATATGAAAAAATGGGAGAGGATGATAGAAGAAGGAACACCGCTTCAGAGAGTAAGGGCAAACCAGATGATTGAAATAACAGCAGAACCACCATTGGAGGCATATGTATCTGAACTTGCGCAGCTGACAGTCATAGAGGTCACAGTGTTTGGTGCGAAGGAGTTTGAATTTGAATTTATGGATGGAAGTAAAATTAAAATCTGATCCCCACTAAATTAATGAGTAGATATTATCGCTCTGAAATGGTATAATTTGGTATAGAACTTATACATTTTATCGAAAGGGGAAGAATTATGGCTAAATTTGTTATAAAGAAAGTGCAGGCGGGGTATACATTTCATTTGGTAGCAGGAAATGGAGAAACGATTGGAACCAGTGAAGCATATACTACAGAAGCAAATTGCAGAAACGGAATTGCAAGTGTAAAAAATAATGCAGGCAGTGCGGAGATTGAAGATCAAACTTTGAATGAAACAAAAAAGAATCCCAAATTTGAGATTTATAAAGATATGGCCTCAAAGTTCCGCTTTCGTTTGAAAGCATCAAATGGTGAAAAAATCTTAGCTTCGGAAGGGTATTCTAGTAAAGATGCTTGTAAAAATGGCATTAGCAGTGTTAAGTTAAATGCTTCCAACGCTTCAATAGAGATTGGATATTAATATTTGATGGCAACTCATATATTTATTTGAGTTGCCATTTCTAGGCTGAGTTTTTAGCAATCATATTGGGAAGGGTGTGTAATTTTGCAAAGAATATATGCCTATGATAAAATAAAAATTAGTTAATACTTTTATGTAAGTCTATGGGGGAATTATATGAAGGATTATGAGAAATGTGCTGATCATACAATAAAAAAGTTTGAATTAGTTAGTACCTATATCGAAGGATGGGCAAGAAAAATTCTTGGATATGGAGAATCAAAAGGTCTGGTATATATAGATTGTATGTGCAATCGAGGCAAGTATTATAGTGGAAAGAATGAACTGATTGAAGGGACTGCAATTCGTGTTGCAAAAAGTATTAACGAAATAAATAGTTATTTCAAAAAAGAGGCAATTCTGTATTTTAATGATTTAGATAATGAAAAAATCCAATGTTTGCAAACGGCTATAGAACAATTAGATCTAAATAATGTTACCATATTTTATAGTAATGAAGATGCAAATGATTTATTAAGAACATTTGCTGAAAAAGATTTTTTGAAACATAATACCTTAGTTTTTTATGACCCCTATGAAGCTGATATAGATTGGGTGGCATTAAGTCCATTTTTTAATATATGGGGGGAGGTTATTATTAATCACATGGTTTCTGATCCCATTAGAGGAGCAAAAACAGTAAAGAAGTCAGAAAAAATAGCCAAATACGAAAAAACGTATCATCATAGTATTGATGAAATTATTGCAGTAAGCGAGAAATCCAATAATAGAGAAGAATTAGAAAAGATGATAACGACAATCATTGATTCTTGTATATATTCGGGTAATAAAAAGTATTATATTGCTTCATTCCCATTTTATATTCAAACAAACCAGTTAATGTACAACTTGATTTTTTTTAGTTGGAATAAAAAAGGAACCATATTATTTAAGAAAATAGCGTGGGATACATTTGATGGACAATCAGCGGTTAAGCGCACAACTGCCTCAATAATGAAAGGACAGTATTGTCTTGATTTTGATACGGGAAATATAAAACAGGAATCAAAAAATGGTGTATACACCATTTATGATATTGCAAAATATGTTTATGATAAGTATCAAGGACGTGGTGAAGTTCAACTTAAAGAAATATATGCTCATTTAGAAAATCACCCTATATTTCCGTCAGATGGATATAAAATGCAGATAAGAAATGAACTTAAAGAAACATTTGGAGTAAAATTTACAAAAAATAGCGTTGTTCTTTAGACAGGGGATATTATGAATAAAACCAAAATACAGTGGACAGAAATGACATGGAATCCGGTAACGGGATGCACTAAATTATCAGATGGCTGTGAGAACTGTTATGCCGCTAGAATGGCAAAAAGATTAAAAGCCATGGGAAATCCAAGATATATTAATGAATTTGAAGTGACTGTACATAGAGACCTTTTTAATATGCCATTAACGGTTAGAAAACCTAGGATGATTTTCGTTAATTCAATGTCAGATTTGTTTCACAGTAGTGTTTCAGACAGGGATATTATAGAAATATTTAATACTATGAATGCAGCACAGTGGCACACATTTCAAGTGTTAACAAAGAGACCAGATAGATTACTAAGAATGGATCAAGCAGGACTGTTAAATTGGACACAGAATATATGGATGGGAACTACAGTAGAAAACGATAAGTATTTGGAGAGAATTAACTGTTTGAGACAAACAAATTCTGCAACTAAATTCCTTTCATGTGAGCCATTATTGGGAAGTTTAGCAACAATGAGTTTACAGAACATTGATTGGGTTATAGTTGGTGGCGAATCAGGTCCCAACTCTAGAGAAATTAAGAAAGAATGGGTAATCGAGATTAGAGACTTATGTAAAAAGGAAGGAGTACCTTTCTTTTTCAAACAATGGGGTGGAAGAAACAAGAAAAAAAGCGGAAGGGTTTTGGATGAGAAAACATATGATGAGTATCCATTATAGTTTTTTTGCAGAAAGGGTAAATTATGGCATCTGCATACCGAGAAAATTTAATAATCAAAGTAATTAATGAATCACACGCAAATGCATGGTCACAGGCTGTTAATGAATGGGAGATAACTGATTGTATAGAAGATGAAAGTTGTAGCCAAAGTTGTATTTGTGGTAAAGAAAATTTGCGCTACTTATATGAAATACATAATATGATAACCAACAACTACTTATATCCTATTGGTAGTTCATGTATAAAGAAATTTGAACGTGGAGATATGGTAGAAGAGACTTTAATTGCAGAGGATATGTTCAAACTACTACATGCAGTAGAGAATAATCACTTCATTGAATTGTCATCTGAACTATTTTCAAGAAAACTGTTAAGAGCCTTATATGATAGAGGCGCTTTTTTACCAACAAAACATAATAGTTATAATGAATTTAATGATTATAATTTTATGTTGGATATGTTTAATAAGAGGAGAATTAGTGAACTACAAGAAAAAAAGGCGAGAGCCATTATATTAAATTCCATTAAGCCATATTTGCAATCCGAAATAAGAAACAGAGTGAAACGATAAATAAGAAATACTGGCAAAACGGTCAACATAAAGAAATAAGTTAAAGGAGAGAAGATGGCAAAAAAGGTTTCTAATGAACAATTTTCAACATCGCAGTATGCAATATCAGACTATATTCATGATGCCGATGAACACTGGGGAAGTCATGAAGCAATAGTTAGAGTAATGAAAAATGGTGTGGTGGTATTTAAGCAAGAACTTAATGTTGTTACACTAATTGAAACAAACTACTCTTTTGTAGATATATTATGGCCAAAGAAATATGAGTCAATTTATTATGGTAAATATACAAACGAATATCAGGTTTTTGTTTATTTTTCAGGAATTCTCGAAATAAAGTGTACTGATAAGAAAAATGAAGAAATTGCGATTACCATAGATTGATGGTAAAAGAACGTAAAGAGTAGGTTGTTATTAATTAACTAAGGGGGGAGTCATGAAGTATAATATTATTAGGCCCATTGGAGCCGAAGGTGGATTTGGTCAGGTATTTGAGTGTGAAGATGAAAATAATAGAAAATTTGCAATAAAGAGTTTAAAGGATAATACGGAATTTGGGATTCAACGTTTTGAAAGAGAAGTTCGATTGCTAAGCCGACTAAATCATCCAAATGTTGTAAAACTAATTGCCAGTAACCTTGTTGCGGAAAAGAAATTCTATATTATGCCACTATATAAAGAAGGATTGTCATCGTTAATACCTCATATTTTTAATGATTATGGGAGACAATTGATAGTTATTAATTCTATACTAACAGGACTTCAATATTTACATTCAGAGGGTGTCATTCATAGAGATTTAAAGCCAGATAATATATTAGTAAATAGTAACTCTGATATTGTAATTACAGACTTTGGTCTTGGAATACAAATGAATTCGGCATCTTCAACGCTTACTAAAGCAACAGTTTTTGGAACATATAGATATTGTTCACCAGAACAGCAGATTAATAGTCATGATGTTGATTATCGAACTGATATATATGCAATGGGAAAAATAATCGAAGACATTGTAAGTAATTATGGAAATAGTAATAACATAAATCCAAGTATACGAATGATTATTGATAAATGTACCAAACAGAATAGAGAAGAACGATTTAGTAACATTGCTGAGTTACAAAAGTTTGTTAATGACGTATATAATCTACTAATGGGGAAAAGCGAATCTCAGCAGATAGATGACATGCTATTGAAAATAACAACAAATAGTGTGAGTCAGGAAGATATTTTTAAATTAGCTTTGAAACTTCAGGAACACACGGACAAGGAAAAAACAGAAACTTTTTTTTCTAATATTGACATGCAGTCTTATACAACTTTTGAAAATTCAAACTTGGTACTTGCACAAGGGCTTGTTAGAAGTATTTGTAAATACTGGAATCAAGGAGGTTGGCCGTTTAGTTATATAGATCTTATTACTGATTGTGGCTCAAAAATATTTCATATGTCAAGTGATATAGAGAATAAAGCGGAAGTTCTATTCTTAATAATGGATTTATCTATTTATTATAATAGATGGTATGCTATGGGGGTAGTAAAAAAATTATTTGCTGAAGTCTCAACGAATATTGCTTTACAAACTAACATAGCAATGAAATTAAGTTCGGAAAAGTTAGATATCCAGAGAATTTTTAGCGATGGCGAGTCACTTCCACCACTAATTTCCGGTGTTTATAGGTAGGTAATAATTAGAAACTACATTATAGTGATTTTAACATTCTATGAAAAGAAAGATACATATAAGAAGCAAAGTTACCCTATAAAAATGGAAGGGGTAGGGGGATATCCTAGTGGGGATATCTCCTTTATTTTTTTGGTAAAAGCTATATTGTTTTTATTATAAAGATTCAGACGGGCATGCATATTTCTATAATCGGGATGGGACTGTATAAACTGCTTATGAGCCTTAGGGTACCCAATAAATTAAACGTGTTTATATGCATAGGGGTGATCTGGTGCTATGGGATAATGACAGGAATGGGAGCGTCGGCGGTACGGGCTATCGTCATGTTCGGGTTGCATTTTGTCGCCCGCATGATAGGCCGGACTTATGACATGATGACCGCTCTTTCTCTGGCGGCTGTACTCCTTCTCATAGAACAACCCAGGTATGTGGAGCACAGCGGATTTTTATTTTCCTTTGGAGCGATTGCGGCGCTTTGCCTGCTTACGCCGGTGCTATGGGAGAAGGATAGGAAGCCGCGGGGGAGCGTCGGAAAGCTATGGAAAAGTGTCCATAGGATGCGGCAAGCGCTTGCTTCAGGCGCAGCGGTCGCGCTAGTGCAGCTTCCCATCCATCTTGTCTTTTATTATCAATTTCCGATCTGTTCTATTCTCATAAATCTTATTGTAATCCCCCTTTCAACAATTGTTATGTATAACGGAATGTTTTGCATGCTGACAGGAGGCTTTTTACCCGTTATTGCCCGGAAAGCAGCATATATCAATTCAGCTATTCTCTGGGTTTATGAAAAGTCCTGTATGCTGTGCGAAAAAGCTTCCTACGGAAATATCATAGCCGGGAAGCCGGAGCGCTGGCAGGTGGAGGTATATATTCTCATGCTTGTCATCTTATCTGCTGTGGGGAAAAAAATGTCCTCTTGGTGGAAGATACAGTGGATAATCGCAGCCCTCGCTTTGTTGATGTTTCGGCATGACGGCGCGCTTTCCATAACGGTCTTGGATGTTGGTCAGGGAGACGGCATATACATAAGGAGCGAGGCAGGAATGCACTATTTGATCGACGGCGGAAGTACATCGAAAAGTGATGTGGGGAATTACCAGTTACTTCCTTATTTGAAATCGCAGGGAGTGAAAAGACTGGAAGCGGTTTTTGTCACCCATGCAGACGGGGACCACTATAACGGGATAGAAACGCTTATGGAAGCCTCTGATAAAGGGGGAATAAGAATTTTGGATTTGATTCTGCCGGATATCGGAGAAAGTGCCAGGAGTGAAGCGTATGAGAAACTGATAAGGGAAGCGAAGGAACACCGCATCGATGTGAAGTATATGAGCAGAGGACAGTTTTTTGAAAACGGCGAAATGAGAGTTACCTGCCTTCATCCCTATGAAGATTATAATACGTTGGATGCGAATGAATATTCTCTCGTTTTATATCTGCGTTACAAAAACTTTCAGGCCCTCTTTACAGGCGATGTGGAGGGAGAAGGGGAAGAAGAGTTAAAGAGGTATATAGAAAAAAGCAGTATTTTGCAAGGCCCTATTTCTCTTCTCAAAGTGGCACACCACGGTTCGGGCAATTCAACGGGCGAAGACTTGCTTAAGCTTTTGGACCCGCAGCTTGCGTTAATTTCCTGTGCTGAAAAGAATAGCTACGGGCATCCCCATCCGGATTTGCTGGACCGTTTGGAAAATCAGGAATGTATAGTTTATATAACAAAGGATAAAGGCGCGATTACCGTACATACTGACGGAAGAAAGATAGCAGTCGAAACCTTCCGATGAGTTATCACCCATTATTTGCAGGGGAAGGCCAAATGTCCGATTTTCACATATATATTTATAATAATCCGAGGTCTGCCCACCTTTTTTGTACACCGGTATAGGCGCCCTTCTTACGAAGTATAAAGGGCTTAAGACCGATGGCGATTACTAATTTCTGTTTCAGGCTTTGTAAGGTATAGGGCTTTTTATGTGAAATATCATTATAAATCTTAAGAGCGTACTTTCTTGCGTTGTTATTTAATTTGGTATTTGCGGAATAATCGCTGTTGAACGGAACTTTTTCCGTTATTGTGCCGCTCAATATTGCACCTGAAAGGGTTACAAGGCTTTTAAGTATCTTCGATGTTTCGTACCCTCCATAATTCTCGTAGGTAGAAATGCACAGGGCGTATTTATTGACTGCCGGGTTTATTGCTACCGCTGAATTTTTAATGTATTTTTTAATACCATATCATCTGCTGGATTTTTTTAATGCTTCCGCATGAGTACGGCAGTT
Source organism: Kineothrix alysoides (assembly GCF_000732725.1). GTDB lineage: Bacteria > Bacillota > Clostridia > Lachnospirales > Lachnospiraceae > Kineothrix > Kineothrix alysoides. The sequence continues at coordinate 348,552 of NZ_JPNB01000001.1, forward strand.
CTGCGGCAGGCAGTACTACGGAAGGTTTGACAGCGAAATAAAAGGTATTTATAATGAAGAAGTAAATACGACAGAAGGAGATATTATGCAGCGCATCAACGAAGATATTAAGACGGGACAATTGAAAAATATATATCTTTTATACGGAGAAGAGGCATATCTTCGCAAGCAGTATCGGGACAGACTTAAGAGCGCGCTGACGGATGAGGAAGATACGATGAATTATAATTATTTCGAAGGAAAAGATGTATCTCCTGGCGCAGTAATCGATTTGGCGGAAACCATGCCTTTTTTTGCAGACCGTCGCGTGATTATTATTGAAAACAGCGGACTTTTCAAACAGGGAGGCGAAGTCCTGGCGGAGTATTTGAATGAGCCTCCCGCAACGTCCTATTTTGTTTTTGTGGAGACAGAGGTAGACAAAAGGAGTAAACTCTTTAAAATGGTATCTGCGAAAAGCACCGCTGTTGAATTCCCCATTCAGAGCGAGGAGACGCTTCAAAAATGGGTGTTGGGTATGATAAAGAAAGAGGATAAGAAGATATCCGGTTCGGCGCTCCGTTATTTTATGGAAAAGACAGGAACGGATATGGAGAATATACGCAAAGAGTTAGAAAAGCTGATGTGTTATTGTATGGAAAAGGATGCGGTGACGGAGCAGGATATTGAGGATATATGTACGCATAGGGTGAGCAACCATATTTTTGATATGGTGAATGCTATTGCGGATAAGAAGCAGAAGGCAGCCCTGAATTTGTATTACGATTTGCTGGCGTTAAAGGAACCGCCGATGCGTATTCTTTTTTTGATTGCGAGGCAGTATAATATGCTTCTTCAAGTGAAAGAATTAAAAGTCAAGGGCTATGATAATAAAAGAATTGGGGAAAAGGTAGGACTTTTGCCTTTTATCGCTGGCAAATATGCGGCTCAGTCTTCCAAATTCAGCGGCGCGGATTTGAGGAGTGCGCTGGAGGCTTGTGTGGAGGCGGAGGAAGCGGTGAAGACGGGGGGAATGAATGATGTGATGAGCGTGGAGTTGTTGATTGTGAAGTATAGTGGGGTGGGGTGATTTTGTGTGTGGGGAGGGAGGTTGTGAGGGACTTTCTTCGGCAGCCTTTGGGTTCTCTTCCGACGCACGCGAACCCAAAGCTGCCGAAGAAAGTCCCCGCCAAGGTTACGGGATTACACAAAAAATCAGTAGAGAGCGGTGAAGCGGGAGGGTGGAGAAAGAGATGGGCTTGGAAGTAGAGGGGGAATCGAGTAAAAAATGGATTTTATTTTAAAAAATTATTTTGTTTGCTATTTTACATTCAAATATTGTGCACTTGCCCAAATTCACAGGTATTAAAAGTATGAAGTATTAGCATGAAGATATGGAGAATAAGAAAGGAAAGGGTAAAAAATGAGTAAGATTGATGAAGTCAGAGCGGAAATGGTAACGGCGATGAAGAATAAGGATAAGGATAGGAAGGAAACCTTGTCTATGCTGCTTGGAGCGCTTAAGAATAAGGCGATTGATAAGCGGGAGGATTTGACGGAGGCCGAGGAGTATGAGGTAATCAAGAAGGAGATTAAGCAGACGAAGGAGACGATGGAGCTTGCTCCGGAGGATAGGGGGGATATTAAGGAGCAGTGTAAAAAGAGGCTTGAGGTGCTTGGCGAGTTCGCTCCGGAGGAGATGAGTGAGGAAGCGATTCGGGGAGCAATAGGGGAAGTGCTGGCGTCTTTGGGAATCGAAAGTCCTTCTGCGAAGGATAAGGGCCGGGTGATGAAGGAGCTGATGCCGAAGGTGAAGGGGAAAGCGGATGGTGCCTTGGTGAATAGGATTGTCGCTGAGATTCTGGGGTAGAAGGTAATGGTTGCTGAGATTCTGAGTTAGAATGGAATTACTCTCTATGATGTATCCGTAAGTTCCTATGACATGGGACGGTATTACGGAGATAACCCGAACTGCAATAAGTGATAATGTAGAGAAGGAGATATTTTTGTATTTTTCGATGAAGAGGCGTGAAGCGCTGAGGCGTAGAACCGACACGGTCTTTTTTCAGATTTTATATAATATTATGTGTAGAAAAGTCTTTCTAAGGTGTTTTTTGACACCGGGGAAAGGCTTTTTACTTTTATGTAATAGAAAGTGCTCCTATTACATAAAAATGGATGCGCAGCTACGCGCGCGGAACAAAAGCTGTGCTGCTGAAGTACTTGGTGGCGGGAGTGTGCGAAGCACATTTTTGTTCTAACGTTCGGGAGTCAGAGTCCGTTTTATTGGACTTATAAAATGATATAATAAAAGAAAGGGAAGAGAAGACAAAAATATGTGCAAGCGAAAGGAATAGAAGGATATGAGAAAAGAGAAAAAGTGTGTAATTATTGAAAAGAAATGCTTAACAGTAACGTTATTATTTATAGCAGTTATTTTATTTTGTGTGAAAGGAACGGTGATGAGCCGGGAAAAGGATGGAGATTTGGCGGATAGACAGTATTATCGCGCAATAGAGAACGAATATATCGGAGAGATAAGGGAGGTGTTGGCGGAATACGGATATAAAAATTGTGGCATAACAATGACAAAGGTGACGGAGAAGGATATGCCAAATGAGTATACCGTTTTGATTCATCATAAAAGACTTCAGAGCTTGGATAAAACCGGGAGGGAGAGCATTAAGACGGAGCTTTCGGGCGTGGGATTTCCGGAGGAGGAGAGCCGGTTCTCCTATGTGTTTTTAGAGCTTGAAAATGATTAACCGAAAAAAGAGTGCGGGTTAAAGCGTAGAGAGTAAGGGTTAATGGTGGTAAAAGGACAGATTAGTAGCAGGAAAAGCATGACAAGTTGACGGCGGGGTATTATAATGATAGGAGCAGTGTTAAAATTTAAGGAAGAAGTGAGGATACATTATGCAGCATATACCCCAGCCACATGAGATTTACAGGCATTTTAAGGGAAATACCTATCAGATCATTACGATAGCAGAGCACTCGGAAACGGGAGAAATGCTTGTCATATATCAGGCTATGTATGGAAATTATAAGACTTATGCCAGATCTATGGATATGTTTCTGGAGAAGCTGGATAAGGAAAAATATCCTCAGGCAACGCAGGAATACCGGTTTGAAGTGGTGTCGATAGCGGCAAAAAAGCCGGAAATAGAACCTGCAGGAGAAGTGAAAAAGGCAGAAATAGAGTCTTTAAGAGAAGTAGTAAAAAAAGCAGAAATAGAGCGTTCAAAAGAAGTAGTGAAAAAAGCAGAAATAGAGCCTGCAAAGAAATTGGTAGAAGAACTGGCGATAGAACCGGAAGGGGTATTGACGAATGCAACGGCAATACAATCGACAGACGAAGAGGAAGAGCAAGCGCTGAATATTGATCCGCAAGTATTAAAATTCCTTGATGCGGACTCTTATGAGGAGCGGTTGAATATACTAACTGGCATTCATCACCGCATTACCGACGATATGATCAATGTCATGGCAATAGCTACGGATATAGAAGTGAAGCCCGGCGATATAGAGGAAAGGTATGTGGAGCTTAGAAATTGTCTCCTTAAGTTGGAGAAATTCGAATGCAACAGATTGCGCTAGGCATTTTTTGCATGTTGATTGCGAAGCGGTGGTTTAACAATGAGTAAAATACACTCATAAAGTAAAATACACTCATAGAGTAAAAGATATTTGTAGGAAAGATATGGTATTGAAATGAAGTATAGGAACATTACGGAGGGCAGTTTTTTGGAGCGTCCGAACCGTTTTATTGCCTATGTGGAGATAAACGGAAAAAAAGAAAAGGTTCATGTGAAAAATACGGGGAGATGCAGGGAGCTTTTGACTCCCGGCGCCACGGTCTATTTGGAAAAGAGTGACAATGGGGAGCGCGCCACCGCTTATGATCTGGTATCGGTAAAAAAGGGCGAGCGTATGATAAATATGGATTCGTCGGCACCCAATAAAGCGGTGCACGAATGGCTTCTGAAAAAGGAGCTTTTTCCAGGATTAAAAAATGTATATCCGGAAAAGGTCTATAGAAATTCCCGATTTGATTTCTATATAGAAACGGAGGAGGAAAAAATTTTCCTCGAGGTAAAAGGCGTGACGCTGGAAAAGGATAACGCGGTGTATTTTCCTGATGCCCCGTCGGAGCGTGCCGTGAAGCATGTGGGAGAGCTGGCGGAGGCAATAAAGGAAGGATATAGTGCGTATATTGTCTTGGTAGTCCAGATGAAGGAAGTGGATTTCTTTGCTCCGAATGTGGAAACCCATCCTGCCTTTGCACAGGCTCTTTTGGAAGCACGGGAGGCAGGTGTGAAGATTCTGGCCTATGACTGTGAGGTAACGCCGGACAGCATGGAACTTCGCGACCCGGTGCCGGTAGTATTGACTGAGTTGGACTTGATTGCGAAGCCGCTGCTTTCATGGTATGACAGGGGCAGGAGAATACTTCCGTGGAGAGAAAATCCTATGCCCTATTATGTCTGGCTTTCCGAAATCATGCTGCAGCAGACGCGGGTAGAGGCAGTGAAGCCGTATTTTGACAGATTTATCGGTCAGGTACCCGATGTGAAGAGCCTTGCCTGCTTGGAGGAAGAACGTTTGGTAAAGCTATGGGAGGGTCTGGGCTATTATAACCGGGTTCGTAATCTGCAGCGCGCTGCGAAGATAATTATGGAGAAATACGAAGGTATCATGCCGTCCGGGTATGAGAAGCTCATGGATCTTCCGGGAATCGGGAGTTATACGGCGGGCGCGATAGCTTCCATCGCTTATGGGAAGGCGGTGCCTGCGGTAGACGGCAACGTGTTGCGGGTACTTTCCAGACTGCGCATGGACGGAGAGGATATCCTTTCCCAGAAGACGAAGAGCAGGGTAGAAAAGGAGTTAGGTGCCGTAATACCCGAGGATAGGCCGGGCGACTTCAATCAAGCGCTGATGGAGCTTGGTGCTACAGTGTGCCTGCCAAACGGTGCGCCGAAGTGTATGGAGTGCCCTTGGAAAGGCTTTTGCAAGGCACATTTACAGGATAAAATCTTTGAATTTCCAAAAAAGAAATCGAAGAAGGAAAGGATCATAGAAGAAAAGACAGTGCTCGTCATCAAGGCTGAGGATAAGGCTGCTTTCGAAAAAAGACCGGAAAAGGGGTTGTTAGCTGGGATGTATGGTTTTCCTATGCTGGAAGGACATCGCTCGGAGGAAGAGGTGCTTTATTTCCTAAGGTCGAAAGGGCTTAGGGTTATCCGTATTCAGAGAATCGGAGAAGCAAAGCATATTTTTTCCCATAAGGAATGGCATATGATAGGCTATGCGATTAATATCGACGAGCTGGAAGCTCCGAAGGAGGGTGTAGCAAAAGCCGGCTGGATATTCGCCGATAAGGACGAGGCGAGAGAGCGCTATCCGATTCCTGCGGCCTATGCGTCTTACGCAAAATATCTGGATATTAAATTAGGCGTATGACGAGGAATGAAATCTGTTCTGTCTGTACAAAATAAGAACAGTATATTTTAATAGGCAGGCTTTTAGGATGAATATAGAAGGAATATGTTTCGTCGTTGGAATAGGGAGTATCCTGGCCGGGCTGCTGTTATTGGCAGCAATCGCGGCAGCAAAGAAGAAGATAGGGAATAATTTAAAAAAGGGCTTCTAAGGATGAAAAATCATAAAATCTATAAATTTTAATGGTTGGAGGAAGAAGATGAAGTTATTGACAATTGCAATACCCTGCTATAATTCGGAAGGGTATATGAGAAAATGTGTGGAATCTCTGCTTGTAGGCGGAGAGGATGTGGAAATCATCATAGTGGATGACGGTTCTAAGGACGGTACCGCAGCAATTGCAGATGAGTATGCAGGGAAATACCCGTCCATTGTACATGCGGTGCATAAGGAAAACGGAGGACATGGCTCAGCCGTGAACACGGGAATAGAAAATGCCTCCGGTTTGTTTTTCAAAGTGGTGGACAGTGACGACTGGGTAAAGGAAAGCGACTATATACAGATACTGGATACCCTGAGAGATTTGACAGGAGGAGAAAAGGTGCTGGATATGCTGATCAGCAACTTTGTCTATGAAAAAGAAGGTGAGAAAAGGAACAAGGTAATGCGTTATCATCACGCCTTGCCCCAGAACGAAATGTTTACATGGGACGACGTGAGATATTTCCGTAAGGGACAGTATATCCTCATGCACTCCGTTATCTTTCGGACGAAGCTTTTGAAAGACTGCGGGCTGAAGCTTCCGGAGCACACCTTTTATGTGGACAATCTGTATGTGTTCGAGCCCCTTCCTTTTGTAAAAAACATGTATTATCTGGACGTAAACTTCTACCGCTATTACATCGGGCGGGAGGGCCAGTCAGTAAACGAGACAATCATGATTTCCAGGATCGATCAGCAAATTAAGGTCAATAAAATCATGGTGGATTATATGGCGGAGAATAAGGCTAAAATCAAAGCAAACCGCAAAATGAAGAAATATATGTTCAACTATTTGGAAATCATAACGACTATTTCCTCCATACTACTTATCCGGGGAGGAAGCGAGGAACATCTCGAGAAAAAGAAGGAGCTTTGGGACTATATCAGGCAGAAGGACAGAATGCTTTATACGAAGCTTAGATACGGCATTCTCGGAAGCTCTATGAATCTGCCCGGAAAGGGCGGAAGAAAGATTTCGGTAGAAGGCTACCGCATTTGCCAGCGATTTTTCAAATTCAATTAATTAAAAAAACACCGTAGGTCTTAGTTGACCTGCGGTGCTGCTTTTTTACGGGCATGAGCTCTTTCCTTGTATGCCATGACAATATCATATTTGTATACAACGCCATACATGACAGCGGCCATGATGAAAGCGGTGACCACATCGAATAAGGAATGCTGTTTGAGGAACATGGTGGAAAGAATAATGGAAACACATGTAATTAACGAACCTCTGGTTACCCACTTTTTACCCGCCAGGCGGGGACTTTTTACAATGGCAAAATGAGCTCCAAGCGAATTATATACATGGATGCTGGGCCACAGGTTGGTAGCGGTATCCGTGCTGTACAGGTAAGTCGTCAAATGGGTAAAAATATTGTCTCTTGGCATGATGGCGGGACGTAAATGGTGTCCGTTGGGGAACAGTGTGGAAATAATGAGAAAAATGGTCATGCCGGTAATGAAGAATACGCAGGACTTGGCATAGTCCTCTTTGTTCTTGAAAAAGAAGTAAATGACTACTCCCGATACGTAAACAAACCATAAAAAGTACGGAATGACAAAAAATTCACAAAAAGGAATATAATCATCCAATGCCACATGAATGACACGGAAGTTTCTCTTAACGTGTTCCTCCAGATACATAAACCATGTCAGATAAATGACTCCATAAATCATGAGCGGTATCCCATGTTTATATTTTTCATAAAAAGTTTTCATTACGCACCTCATGCCCTCCCATGGCAGACTAAAAATCACATCATTAATTTTATTTTCTGTGAAATACAAGAGATAATGATACTGTCGGACTTCGCATATACTTCGCCGTCGGTATGTACCCAAAGCGGCATGGAGGCGGTAAGCCTTACCTTCGATGCCGTATAATGTTTTATTTGAGAAAATATGTAATGCTTTCCGAAAAATGCGGTAGGAAGAGCCAGCAACAAAACCGGTTTAGGCAGGTTTCCTACTACACATAAATCCAAAACTCCGTCAGCAGAATCTGCCGCCGGACAGAATTTAAAGCCTCCGCCCTCGTACTTGTGGATCATGAATGCAGTAAACAAAAAGCGGTCAAGGTGAATGGGTTCCTCTGCGTCGTCCAGATAGATGTCGCAGGAGACGGACCTTGCAGCAATCAATTGCTTTAAAGCAATAACGAGATAGGTAAGCTTTCCAAGCCCCAGCTTGTTTAATATATTTTTAAAACGGGAGGCCAGTGCTTCCTCACATACGGCAGCATCGAAGCCGATACCGCTGCTTACGGAAAAATACCGGGTGTCCGGTATCTCCTGTGCGTGAAGCCTGGAAGTTTCTCCCGGCGGATTATCATAGGTGAGCAGTCCAATGTCCATGGTGCGTGTAACCTTCCCTTCTATAATAGAGGAAAGAATCTCCAAAGGATCCTTCGGAAGCTGTAAATCTCTTGCCAAATCGTTGCTCGAACCGGTGGGGATATAGCCCAGCCATACACGATCGAAGTCGCTGATGCCCTGAAGCACTTCATTCATAGTGCCGTCACCACCAAGAATAATCAACTTGATAGGCTCTGCATCAGGATTATCGGCAAGAGGAGCGGTAAGCTTTGCAACGACCTGAGTAACATGCCCGATTCCCTTTGAAAAGACAACCTTATGTGATATTTCCTTTTCCTTGAAAATCTCTTCCAGTTCTGTCCACATCTGCCGTCCCCGTCCGGATTTGGAAGCGGGATTTACAATCACATAATACATAGCACGCCCTCATTTGCATCAAATATATACCGCTTTTTAATCAATCCTCATTTTATCAGTATTTTGTAAGGAAGTAAATAAGCCATTGGATATAATTTCTTAAATATTCCTTAATCTTAATGTGCCGTACTTAATCAGAAATAGGTAAGAAGTCGTTTCTTCAATTTGGGCTTTTGTAATATTGAATGAGAAGGTTACACGAAGTATATGCTTTATATCATGTCTTTAGTATTAATCAGGTCAAGTATCCTTTTGCACATAGTAGAACAAACGTGTGCAAAGTACACCTTCACACGTTAAAACAGCAAGGTTTTTCCTATAGTATAAAAAAGGAGGAAAAAAGGTAGCAATCGGGAGAACCCGGAATATATTTATAATAGTTAATAAGAAAAGGAAATGCTGATATGGCTATTAAGATATTTATTGATCAGGGACATAACCCCAGCGGGTATTTTAACAGCGGTGCGGAAGCAAACGGTTTGCAAGAATCAGAAATAAATTATCAGGTGGGGATTTATTTACGGAACCTGCTGAACAATGATCCAAGGTTTGAGGCACGTGTGTCCAGGCCGGAACCCAATACAGTACTAGGAACAAATAACACGACCAGCCTGGCAGAGAGAGTCCGCATGGCCAATGAGTGGCCGGCAGACTATTTTATCAGCATTCATTGCAATTATAGCCCCGATCCTGCTATCAATGGGACAGAAGTGTATATTTACCAATACGGTACGCAGGCTCAATGGCTGGCTGAACGGATCATGTATGGAATAAACCAGGTGACTGGAACGAGAAATAATGGAATCAGGGAAAACCCTTCCCTATATGTTTTGAGAAATGTAATTATGCCGGCAAACCTTGTCGAACTAGCATATTTGAGCAACCTTTCGGATGCGGAAAAATTACGTAATAACCCATACGGATTTGCCTATGGCATTTACTTAGGGCTGCTTCGGTACTTTGGCTTTGTCTGATGGATATTGGTGTGGAAGAATAGTTTCCCCTTTTACATGGAAAAGACGCTCGTCTTCGGATGGGTGTCTTTCTATTTATGTAATTAAGAAAGTGTCTCTATTATATAAACAATGGATGCGCAGCACACTTTTCTTCTTTGCCCGCAAAAAAGGCAGCGCATTGGGAATATTCCTTACGCTGCCTTTCTCTGGGTTATGATGAAACAACAGTTATTGTGTTGTGCCGTTTGTATAAAATTTTAGGAGTCAAATATGAGGATTATCTCAATACTATATTATTCCACCGGATAGATTTGGAAACTTGTTTATTTCCCTAAAGAGAAATGTGCGTTCCGATTGGCATTTTCTCTGTTTTTAACGCATTTTCAGACTTTAAACGTTAAAATTGTCACGGTAATAGGGGGGGATGAGAAAATATTAATAATTTTCATAGTAATCAAACCATTCTTGCGTTGTTCTGAAAACAGTATTGTAGGAATGTAAAGCCGGCGCAAAGATGCTGTACATTTTTAAATCCAAATTACCGATGTTTACTACATTATGCCACATACCGGCTGGAACGATTATTGAATAGCCCTCGGACGCGTAAGATTGAAGGTTAATGCAATTATAGCAGGAGCCCATGATGATCAATGCTTCACCCTTCTCGATATAAAAGAATTGATCAGAAGTATAATGGACATCCAGCCCGGTTTCCGTATCGACAGGCACGGACATAAGTGCGAATTGTATTTTTTTGCTGGTCCATCTTGTAGTATAAAAAAGAGTGTTATCTAAGACCTCTTGCCGAAGGTTGGTTATATAGGGAATGGAACCCTGATTTACATCATTTTGATTATCCGGAAGTCTTCCGGTATTGTTATCCATGCTGTTATGTTACTCCTTAAGGTTTCTTATAGTACTACTATATGTGTTTTGAGGTGTGAAGTGTAAAAGTCTGTCGAAAATCAATAAGTTTGAGAATATGATTTTTACAGTTTGGAATTTTTAATACATAAGAGAGGCGGGATGTGAATATTTGCCCTTTGTTAATAGCAGCTGAAACAGACTTATTCTGAAAGTCACATAAAGTATACAAAAAGGCTGTATATGCCTATAAATACGCAAGTATCTCTGAAATATTCCTTAATAGGATATTCTTTTTAAATGGTTTTCATTCTGAAAAAACTATGTTATACTTCAAGATGAACTTTAGCGGAATAAAGAGGACGGAGGAAAAGGATATGTATTCATTGGATGAAGTAAAGAAAATCGATCCGAAAATCGCGCAGGCGATCGTGGACGAGCAGAACAGACAGAATTCCCATATTGAGCTGATAGCATCGGAAAACTGGGTAAGCGAAGCGGTCATGGCAGCAATGGGGAGCCCGCTTACGAACAAATACGCGGAAGGGTATCCGGGGAAGAGATATTATGGCGGCTGCGATTGCGTGGACGTGGTAGAAAATCTTGCAATCGAAAGAGCCAAGGAATTATTCGGATGTGATTATGCGAACGTACAGCCTCATTCGGGAGCGCAGGCTAATCTTGCGGTTCAGTTCGCAATATGCGAACCGGGCGATACCATCATGGGAATGAACCTCGCTCACGGCGGACATTTAACACATGGAAGTCCGGTCAATATTTCCGGTAAATATTTCAATATCGTTCCTTACGGAGTTAATGACGAAGGCTTTATCGATTATGATAAATTGAGAGAGATTGCTTTGGAGACGAAGCCTAAGATGATTATCGCAGGAGCATCGGCATATGCGAGAGCCATCGATTTTAAGAAATTCAGGGAAGTAGCGGACGAGGTGGGAGCAGTGCTCATGGTGGATATGGCGCATATTGCAGGACTTGTAGCGGCAGGACTTCATCCGGATCCGATCCCATATGCGGATGTGGTAACGACAACGACCCATAAGACGCTCAGAGGCCCAAGAGGCGGTCTGATTCTGTGCAATCAGGAAGCCGCTGATAAGTATAACTTTAACAAAGCAATATTCCCCGGAATTCAGGGCGGCCCCCTTATGCATGTGATCGCAGCAAAAGCGGTATGTTTTAAAGAAGCACTTTCGGGAGACTTCAAGAAGTATCAGCAGCAAGTAGTGGATAATGCGCAGGCGCTTTGCAGCGGACTTCTTAACAGAGGTATTAAGATCGTATCCGGCGGTACGGATAACCATCTTATGTTGGTAGACCTTACGAACTTCGATTTGACCGGTAAAGAGGTTGAGAAGTTATTGGATGAGGCACATATTACTTCAAATAAGAATACGATTCCTAACGATCCGAAGTCTCCGTTTGTTACGAGCGGCATCAGACTCGGAACACCGGCAGTAACTTCACGCGGTATGAATACCGAAGATATGGATGCGATTGCGGAGGCCATTGCGCTGGTAATCAAGGGCGGAGAAGAGAAGATTCCGCAAGCAAGGGAAATTGTGCAGAAATTGACGGAGAAGTATCCGTTGGCTTAGTTTTTATTTTGTAAAGAGGGGGCATGTATCTTTTTTCACTGATACATGCCTTTGGCACGCTAAAAAAATATATATCAGTGAAAAACTATACGAAGGAGGAATGGGGAATGGGAAATAACGCAGGAAAATCATTAGTCTACACAAATGAAAATTGTATTGGGTGCAATAAGTGTATTTCTGTATGTCCGGTATTAACGGCAAATCATGCGGTGGAGGAAGACGGAAAGAGCAAGATTGTGGTGGATGGTAATGTGTGCATTAGCTGTGGAGCATGTTTCGATGCTTGCGAGCATGAGGCAAGAAGTTTTCAGGATGATACGGTACGCTTTTTCGAGGATTTGAAGAAAGGGGAGAAGATTTCGCTCTTACTGGCACCGGCTTTTCTGGCAAATTATCCGAAAGAATATGCTTCGGTATTGGGCGGTTTGAAAAAGTTAGGAGTAAATCATATTATCAGCGTAAGCTTCGGCGCGGATATTACCACATGGGGGTATATCAAATACATAACGGAGCATAATTTTACAGGAGGAATCTCCCAGCCATGCCCAGCAGTAGTCGGATATGTTGAGAAATATATACCCGAACTTATTCCTCAATTAGTTCCGATACATTCGCCGATGATGTGCAGTGCTATATATGCCAAAAAGTATATGAACATCTCCGATAAACTGGCGTTTATCAGTCCTTGTATCGCTAAGAAAAATGAAATAGAGGATCCGAATACTTATGGTCATATATCTTACAATGTGACGTTTGACCATCTTATGAAATACGTGAGAGAGAATCATATAACAGGTCCCGATGTTACGGATGAAATAGAATATGGTTTGGGTTCCGTGTATCCAATGCCCGGAGGTCTGAAAGAAAATGTCTACTGGTTCTGCGGAGAAGATGTTTTTGTACGTCAGATTGAAGGGGAAAAGCACATGTATAAGTTCCTTGAAAACTATAAGGAGCGGGTACGGAGTAACAAAGAATTGCCTTTTATGGTAGATGCTCTTAACTGCTCGAAAGGATGTGTATACGGAACGGCAATCGAAGAAGAAAAGGAAGCGTCGGAAGATAATTTATATATTCTGCAGGAAATAAAAGAAAAGAGCAAAAGAAAAAGAAGGAATCATCCTTTTGCTAAGGGACTGACAGAAAAACAGAGGCTGAAAAGGCTGAACAGTGCCTTTGCCAAATTAGATATCAATGATTTTGTAAGAAATTATAAGGACCGCTCCAAAGAAGTAATGATCAAAAAGCTGGATGAAAAAGAAGCCGATCAAATCTTCAGAAGCATGAATAAGCTGACCGCCCAGGATAGAGCGATCAACTGTTCCGCTTGCGGTTATAATACATGCCGGGATATGGTACAGGCTGTTTATAACGGCTGTAATACGAAAACAAGCTGTATTCACTTTATGAAAGATGAAGTAGAAAAGGATAAAGAGCGTGTAGAGAATCTTTCGGAAGAGATGCAGAAAAAGAATGAAATGATAGCGGTGAAGAACGAGCAGATTTCTGCTCTTATGGAAAGTCTTGTTTTTGATTTCGAACATTTGGATAAGTCTATCAGGGAAATGTCCGAGGGCAACAATAACAATGCGCAGGAAAGTACGGGCATTAACATGCTGATGATAGAAGTCGTGGAATTCAGCGAACAATTGAAAGAAGCGCTTGGCGCCATTGAAACCTTGGTGCAGGGGCTTCAGAAAAACAATGAGGAAATCACGAATGTTGCCGATGAAACAAACCTGTTATCTTTGAATGCGAGTATTGAGGCGGCAAGAGCGGGCAGCGCGGGAAGAGGTTTTGCCATTATCGCAGAGAATATCAAGAAGCTTGCGGATTCTTCTAAAGAGACGGCGAGTGACAGCGAGGAAAATCAGTTTAAAATCGGGGAAGCTGTTTTAAATCTGCAGAACAGAGCCGGACAGTTGATTGAAATTATCGACGGTGTAAATGCCAAGGTGACGAGTTTGGCAGCGGCAACGGAAGAAATTGCGGCAGCAACGGTAGAAGTAAGTGAAATTACGAATGTTCTAAAAAGAAAAATGGAAGAACTGGTTCAATAACCCAGTTCTTCCGCTATCAGATATACTTTAATGCGGCCTTTAATTCCGCTGCGGCGGGTGATGACGAGCTGGCTGCACATGCAGTCGTTGGAGAAGCAGTCCCCGCAATGTCCGGTTGCGTTGCAAGGCGTCTTTTTGTCGAGACGCTTCGCGTTAGCCGGAGCTGCAATATTACGTGTGCGCTTAACTCCGCCTTCCACGTCTGTGACCAGCTTGTTCATGCCTGCCAGAACGATTACGTTTTCCGGCCCGAAGGTTAAGAATGCCACGCGGTTACCGCGGCCGTCAATGTTTATTAATTCTCCTTGAAGGGTGATGGCATTGGTACTCATCAGATAATAATCGGCGAGCATCGTCTGCGCATATAACTTACGCTTTTCCTCATCGGGTACGGCGTCTCTGTCCAATAAAGAATAATTTTCTTTTTTTATCCGGTCCATGAGGCCGGATTCTTTTATTGTTTCACTTCCGCCCCAGGAAATTATGCTGTTTTCCGGAATGGAGGAAATGATTGCCTCTATGCAGGATGCAGAATCTTCAAAAAAATAACCCTCCATATTCCTTTTCTCTAAATTTTTGATAATGCTCTCCGCCGCCGATGCAAAGGCCGCCTGTTTGTGGGTCATATGTTTGCCTCCTTATTTATACAGATTGAGATATTCACGGTATTTATTATATTGCTGAAAAACTCCGGTCAGAAATCACGGTGTGGGAAAGCCTACGCCGAAGGCCGTACCGAGAGAAAGGCAGACAGACATAGGATGATTGGAATATCCCGCCGCCATTGCCGTCCCGTCATGGACCATTGTGAAATAATAATCCTTATTATATATTTCTTTCAGATAGCCGGAGAGATAATCCGCATAATTCGAAGAAATCAGACGCAACTTACCGTAACCGCCCCGGTTAGCGATGACACCATCCTTTACGTAATTGGCAATGCTTAGGATGATATGGGGATGAATGGTCAGCCCCAGCGTCTCTACTTCGAGGATGGTCTTCGCAATGGTTTCGAGAAAATGATTATTTAAAAGAACTGCTTCTTTTTTCTCCGTAATGGGGTCTTTGATATCCCATTCCACATGCTGTGACAAAGTCTTTTCTAAAATCACAACATCTTTGACCTGCCCATTTTCCACAGTAACATAGCAGCGCTTGATGAAGCTTTGCCCGTAGTCGAATATCAGGTTGACCTGTAACTGCGGTCCGCTTTCCAGATATGTCGCGCAGCCTCGTAATCCCGCATAGGTGGAATCTTTTCCGAGAATGATACGGTAGGGTGTTTTGTTAGAAAGGGCAAATACCTTTTCCATATAATATTTTAATTGCCCTCCTAAGGGCGGGCTGGCTAATCCGCCCACCAAGATAATCTGCTGCAGGCAACTCCAATAGTTCCAATGTTCGTCGGTCCAGTCCATGCGCGCTTTTCTGTTTTCGGCAGAGCCTTCCTTTAAACAAAGGAGAATGACGGCCAGACGCTCACCGAAGAGCTTCAGAATTCTGTGGGCCTCTGAGGAGACCGTAGGGCTGTCGCTCTCCAGACAAGTCTCCAAATAGAGCGGGAGTGATTTTTCCTCAAGTGAGGAAATGTCTATTTGTAATTTATCCGCGGAGTTCTTGATTTCGGTTATCAATAAATCAGTGGAAAAAATATCCTGCGCGCTTTTGCCGGAAAGACTCTGGCTTACGGAACAGTCCGGCATCTTGGCAATAAGTAGTTTGTTGACAGAGGCGTTCGGGGTAAGAATGCCTTCTATTAAAAAAGGGTTATGAATGGTGATTTCCTCCTTTAAAGATTTTTGCACTATAGTTATATTATACTCGATATGAGGGAGGCTGCAAGGAAAATAATGGAGGAGTGAGATAAAATGGCAGATTTTGACCGAATTATTGGAAATAAATGACTATAAAGCGGGCTGATGATTGTTAATTGATTAAAAATATTGATAAATATGTAACAATTTACCATAAAAGGAAGTAATATGAAAAAATATAAAACAATTTGATAAAATGTGTTGACAAATATGGACTTGTATCATATAATGTAGACATAACAAAAGAAATTTATATATAAAATACAAAAGAAAGAGAGGTATGGACCACCGAAAACGTTATTTTGAAAATACAAAAGAGTTGATTTACAAAAGAAGTAGTAGTCGAGTACATAAGAAAAAGTAACGCAGGACATAGGATGAGGTTATTGAAGTTATCTTCAATAAAGATTTATCGACCGTTACAGTACGGTAGTACGAAAGAAAAATGGAAAGAGTACGAAAGATAAAAAATGAAAAACTGGAGGTACAGACCATTGGATAGTATAGTTTAGGAGAGGGTATTGATCTTGACGATCGATATCCTCTTCTAAGTTATGCTTTGTTTTTGTCGAAAATGAAAAAATTATGGAAAAATCTGAACAAATGGGTTATGATAGCTATATATATCAAGTTGGAGTGGAATATGAGAGACAATAATAATGATTTTGATGAAAGAAGAGAATATAGGAAAAAGAGAAGAGTCCGCAATCAGGTGATATCTTATGTTTGCGTGATAATCTTTTTTGCTGCAGTGATTACGGGAGCAGCTATAGGGATTCGTACTCTTACCAAGAACATATCGGAAAAAAAGCAGGCGGAGGAACTGGCAGTTCAACTGGAGGAGATTTCCAATCAGGAGGAAGTCGCAGTAGCGCCGCCGGAGGCTGTTAAAGAAGAGCCGTCGGAAGAGGTGGACTGGCTGGAGGAAATGGTGGAGGCTTGTATCGCGGAGATGCCTTTGGAGGATAAGGTGGCAGGCTTGTTCATGATAACACCTGAAGCTCTTACCGGTGTGAGTCAGGCGATTAAAGCCGGCGATGGAACGAAGGATGCTTTGAATCAGTATGCTGTCGGCGGACTTATATATTTCAGCCAGAATATTAAGGATAAGGAGCAGCTGACACAGATGCTGTCGAATACGTCCAGTATGAGTAAATATCCCCTGTTTCTTGCGGTGGATGAAGAAGGCGGCTCGGTAAGCAGAGTGAGTGGGAGCAAGATAGAGGTTCCTGAGGTTTCGGATATGGCTGAGGTCGGAGCTTCGGGCGATACGAAGGAAGCGTATAATGCAGGTACGACAATTGCATCTTATCTTTATGAGCTGGGGTTCAATGTGGATTTTGCGCCTGTCGCGGATGTGGTGACGGATACGGGGAGCTCGGTAATCGGCAGTCGTTCGTTTGGCAGTGATCCTGCGACCGTGGGAAATATGGTAGCAGCTATGGTAGGAGGCCTTCAGGATACGGGGATAAGCTCTTGCCTGAAGCATTTTCCGGGAATCGGAGATACGACAGAGGATACCCATAAGGGAATGGCTTCTGCTGAAAAGAGTCTGGAGGATATGAAAGCGTCCGATTTCATTCCCTTTCAGTCGGGAATCGGGTCGGGAGCGCATTTTGTTATGGTCAGTCATGTGTCGGCGCCCAATTTAGTGGGAGATAATACTCCTTGTTCTCTGTCCGACAAGGTGATCACAGATGTTTTGCGCGGTGAATTGGGATATAACGGAATTGTCATAACGGACGCTATGAATATGGCGGCGGTTACGGAATATTACGCGTCTGACGAAGCTGCGGTCATGGCTATCAAAGCGGGAGCAGATATGATACTTATGCCGGAGGATTTTCAGGCGGCATATGATGGAGTGCTTGCGGCGGTAAAAGATGGAGTAATTGCGGAGGACCGCATCAATGAATCTCTCAAGAGAATCTATAGGGTTAAATACCGTGACAGAGTGGAACAGAGCGATGTTTCCGCAGATGAGTCAGCAGTGAGCGAGGGGGCAACGGGCGAAGGTGATGCTTCCGGTAGTGCGGGAGAAGAGCAGTTGGAGGAACAGCCGGCGGATGCGGGTGAATGACGAAGCCCCGGAAGAGAAATGGGAAAAGTTGAAAGATAGTCATTGATTCAAAATGGATAAGAGAAATTCATTGACAAAGAAATGAACTTATAGTATATTATTATTTGCCCGTCATTGATGGGCAGAAATGCGCGAGTGGCTCAGTTGGTGGAGCACGACCTTGCCAAGGTCGGGGTCGCGGGTTCGAGTCCCGTCTCGCGCTCTCTAGAAAAGCGTGGAAGTGTTGATAATTCAGCACTTCCACTTTTATGTGTGTCTAACATTGGGCAGACAGTTGTAGACAGCTTCTGCAATGCCGTACTCATGAGGTCATAGGAGGTCATAGGTTTTCTTCTCCAATTAATATTTTCTTTTAGTACCTAGTTTTATTTATAGGTATATGATATAATAAAATTCCGTTAATATTTTCCCTCTTTTCAGAATTGTGTACCCAATGATTTCATATATAACTATACATTTTTATATGTGATGATGTGAAATGATTTTAGCTATAATTAGAGACTATATTTTATCAAGAAAGGAGTTTTTTATGGAACGGCTGAAGGATTACGATAATCTATATCTATTGTATTGTAGGAGCAGGAATAAGGTTATAGCACCTTTTTTCTTCTTTCTGATACTTTTCGTTCTGGCATTTGCTACCTTTTTGGTGGATGGATTTCCCTTTGAACTGACGCTTGTTATGATGGGGATGATTTTCCCTGCAATTTTATTAGGTATTATATGGCCGATATTTAGCATCCGAATGAAGAAGTCTTTGAAGGCCTTTTCACCGCAACAGCTACATATAATCAATAATGAAATTCTTTCAAATACTATGTACGAGAAGCTGCTTGTTACCAGTCAGGCGGTAGTTAGTAATAAGTTAGGATTGGTTCTCGTTCCTATAGCGAATATAGTGTGGGTGTATACGGAAGTTGTTGTTGACAAGCTGGAGGATATTATCCCCCTATATAAGCAAACATCATTGATTATTGCATGCAGAGACCGGAAAAAATATATATTTAGAATAAAAAATAATGGAAAGGCTTTTCAATTTATTCAGGAAGAACTGTTGCGGCATCGGCAGGATATAGTGTTTGTCAATGAGCGTGGTATGGAAGAAATATATAAGAATGATATTAACCGTATGATTGCTTTTGGTCAGGAATGTGCCCGGGAGCGACAGAAGAAAATGCAGGAGAGCCAACTATGAATACATATTATTTGGATACGTTACCGGAGATCAAAAATAAGTACAAAGTGAATTTACAACCGGGGGAAAAGGTTGTATTTACTGCAAAACCGTATGGATTTGCTGCAGATACGGGGACACTTCTCGGTGACGATACCAGTCGTATCACCGTGACAAACCAAAGGATTCTTGCTGACAATACACTGGGTATCTGGGAGATAGACATCGTAGAAGATGTTGTGGATATGCGGAAAGAGAAAATTGGCAAATTCCTGGCGAAGCAGGAATTTATATTAGTTTCCATGAACAAGGAGCTGACTTTTGGTGTCGGCATACAAAAGCTAAATGGCTACCGGTTTCATTTCCGCAAGAAAGATATGGCGATGTTTGAGGGGATTATTGAGAAGATGGCCTAAAATCAATAAACTAATTCATCGGATAAGTTCAGAGCAAAAGAAAGGGCATTTTCGTCCTCTCCATGGAAGAAGGCTATCGTCTGCGAATAGAATCCATACGTATTCTCTTTCACATAATCCACCGGCGCCTTTAAGGGCCTCTTACGTTCCTACCCTATGAGCATCGAGAGGATTGGAGGCTTGATGATTCTGCAGGCAAAAGTGATGAGGAATTCATTAAGATCATAGAGACTATTTAGGCAAAGGTAAAAGAATTATTCAGATCGGACTTGTGAGAGTTTCATCAGTTCTAATTATTTTCTGTATTCTTTCTTCATAGTTTCCAGCATCGAATAAAATCTCCTATATTCCTCCATAACCTTATTACGGTTAGCAGCCTTCCGTCCTAGTCGGTCACAATACCCTAATAAGGCTATATCATTAATATCAACATTTGAAATCAACCCCTCTTTATCACTGAACGGAAGATCTTTTAAGATATAAAGCATATGCATGTGATATTTAACCAACAGACATACCTTTACAATGAAATCTTGTTCGGATGTAACCGCCTCCAGAAACTCTCTTGATAAGTCAGCTCCCACATTATCGTGATTGTAGGAAGTAATCTTTTCCCCTTTTATTCTGGTGGTATCCGGTTTTCCTATATCGTGTAACAAAGCTGCCCACATAAATGCCTTTGGATCACTGCTGTTTTCTTTCACTGCGGCAGCTTCATCCAATACCAGCATCGTATGATTCCAGACATTTCCCTCGGGATGGTGGGTTTTTGATTGCTCTGTGTCCTTTAATCTTCCTAACATGGAAAAAGGCCATTGCTTGAATCCCTCTGAATCATATAACTGGTTTAGATAATCAGAAGGTTTTTCGTTAGACATCAAGTGTTCTGTTATGGTATTAAATAATTCACTTCTCATTTCCATAATTGTTCGTCCTTATTTTAACACATTTTTCTATTAGTACATTCTTCTATAAAGGGAATAGATATAGTATTCTTGCTGTAAAGCAGTATATATTTATAAAAAATATAAAGAATGTTCCTGTCATTATAAGTAATGCCCCTGATGTCGTACATTTAATTATCAGTTTGAATTTTCTTTATATTGCAATTTGGCAAGTACTTTGGTAATTTTATTCTTCTTGATAGCGATGTTTGGCATAATGAATTATCTTAGGAAAAGGTCTGTCCGCGCAATTTGGAGTAACCAAAGAATATAATAAATATCAGTCTGAAATATATGGCTTGCCAACAGGAATTTCTCTTCCGGTATCTAGGGGCAGAGGAAAAAGCCTGAAAAGGTCAGTTTGTTAGGAATAGACTTCGTTCTCTTTTTGTGTTAGGATATGTCAAAAGATTCATGTTATATATTTTCTTGCATCTGGAGGTTGATCATAATGCCATTTGTAAAAGTGGAAATTATTAAAGGAAAATCAGCTGAATACAAAAAAATGCTGCTGCAAACGATTCATGAAGCACTCATGTTAACACTGGAGATTGAAGAGGATGATCGCTATCAGCGATTGTATGAGTTGGATTTTGAAAACTTTGAACGCAGGGCTGCAAAAACGGATAAATTTACACTGATTGAATTAAATCTGTTTCCCGGCAGAAGCAAAGAATTGAAAAGAAAACTAATTAAAGAGATTACAAGTTTATTAGGTGAGCGGCTTGAAATTCAGGCTGCTGATATTATTATAATAATGCATGAGCCCCCGCTTGATAATTGGGGATGTTATGGGGAGCAAGCCAGTGAATTAAGATTTAAGTATAAAAAAGAATAAATGCCAAGAAAACAAAGTCATCTATATTTACCTAACCGAAGGTTATTTATATTTTGTGCAGGAGATATAATATGGAATATAACAATATTGATAAGCTGTTTGTGGATTTTTTGGAGGATTATAATCAAGCCTTCTATGATAAAGACATAAACAAACTAAAAGAATTCTATGACTCAACTAATAATATCCTTATTTATTTTGATAATCATAAGAATAATGATACCTATTGTTTAGAGGAACATTTACACTTGATCTCTGATTTTTTTGAGAACGGAAAGGCAACGGAGTCTGGTGGAGTAGAACCGCTTATAATTGAGAATTTACACGTGTTTCATAAGATAGACTCGGCTTGCTTATGTTTCACAGCCAGATACAAAAGCTTCCCTGATCCCGCAATTAGAACTACTATGTATTTAGAGTGTATTTATAACGAATGGAAAGTAATGCATGTCCATTGTTCTTTTGAACCGGGAAAATAGCGTATTAGTGACTATGGATTTTGAGCATAACGAAGCTGATAAATTTTAGTTTGCTTGTCGCCCAAGTTATAGTCCGTAACTTATTATCTTGAAATTTTTGCACCATTACTACAAATGAAAAGACATAGCTTCTCTTCCAAGGGGGCTACGTCTTTCTTTATGCATTGAAGCGCGGTATTATAGCTTCAAAGTTTATTGCGCCGTACAGACAAACAGGAATTTCAAAAATATAAAAAAGTATACTGGAAGCCAAGAGGAATTAGATACGCTGTTTGATTAAAAATAAATAATGTTCCTATTTCCACAATAGCAGGGTGATATAAGTCTGGACTATGCGTTTGGTTCAGTATTTCTATCGCATATTGCTTCACCCGGCGTACCGGCATAAGTGAAAGGAGTCAAAATTATGAATGATAAAACTGTGGTATTAAATGCCAGCCTGGTAAATTATGATGGAAACGTTGATTACTCACAAATTGCATCTGAAGTGGTAATCTATGATGAAACGCCTGAACATAAAATTTTGGAGCGAGTTGACGGTTTTACGATTGTTGTAACGAAAGAAATGAAAGTCAGCGGTGAAA
Organism: Kineothrix alysoides; assembly: GCF_000732725.1. GTDB lineage: Bacteria > Bacillota > Clostridia > Lachnospirales > Lachnospiraceae > Kineothrix > Kineothrix alysoides. The sequence continues at coordinate 370,797 of NZ_JPNB01000001.1, forward strand.
TTATTAGAAAATTCCCTGATAGTGTAAAGATGATTTGTGAAGCCGGAACCGGATATAATAATATAGATTTGGATGCGGTACGTGAAAAGGGAATCATATTATGCAACATACCTGCGTATAGCAGTGAACGAGTGGCACATACAGCAATCCTTTTAATTTTGAATCTGGCAAGCTCCATGCAAAAACAGATACGTATGCTTTCCGAATGTAATCATGATAATTTCCATAAACACTTAATGGTAGATCATGTGGAATTGAACGGTAAAACACTGGGAGTTATCGGTTATGGAAATATTGCAAAAGAAATAATCAAAGTAGCGCAAGCACTGGGAATGAAAATTTTAGTGTCGGTCAGAACTCTCAGAGCAGATGTAGAGAACATCCATTTTACAACAACGGAAGAAGTTTTAATGCAAAGTGATTTTGTTTCTCTTAATTGTCCTTTAAACGAATCAACAAGACATATGATCAATGAAGAAACTTTAGCAATGATGAAATCGACAGCATATTTAATCAATACTGCACGGGGAGCATTGGTTGATGAGAATGCATTGATTTATGCATTGCAAAATAATGTAATTGCAGGCGCAGGATTAGATGTACAGGAAGTAGAGCCATTAGATGATGCAAGCCCATTGTATACAATGGATAATGTTATCATTACTCCGCACATGGGATGGCGGGGGTTAGAAACAAGACAACGTTTAGTTTCATTAATCCGGGATAATATCAGAGCCTTTTCCGAAGGGCAGCCTATTAACAGAGTAGATTAAAGCGTCAGCTTAAACGCATATCTTCTTGGTTGATATGAATTTAAAAGATAGTGCTTTCGAGTATTGTTATTTTAAGTAATTACGGATTAACAGAATTTCCATCTAATGGTAGAGTATAATAGCAAAAAGGCATGGCTTTCTGTTAAAAGAATGCTATGTTTTTTATGCAGCAAAATTGTTATGATTGATTTAAAGCGAATCACGCAGATAAACAGGAAGCCGTATTACAAATCAGTAGTATAGGGTTCAACATTAGAATCATGAGAATACCGCAGTAATTTTTATTATAAGAGCAGAGCGGGTCAAGCGGACAAACTGTAGCAGTAATATACTATCTATTATAAAGGAGGTGCATATCATGCATGCATGGGAAGCCATACAAAAATCATTGAATTTTATTGAATCAAATCTCGGTGAAGATATTGATATTGAGCAGCTTGCAAAAGAATCGGCGTTATCCCCTTTTTATTATCAAAGGTTATTCTCTCGTCTTGTTAAAAAACCGGTTCGGGAATACATGAAGCTGCGCCGATTAGCTTGCGCATGTGAGTCTCTTGCTGATAAACATCGCCGCATTTTAGATATTGCGCTGGATTGCGGCTTTGGGAGTCATGAAACATTTACAAGGGCATTCAAAGACGCCTACAAAATGACGCCGGAAGAATATCGCAAACAACCGGTAATGCTCAATCAGTTTGATAAGCCCGATTTATTGCTTAACTACACAATGATCGATGAAGGGGTTCCGCTTATCAGTGATGGACTTGTGCTGGAATTCAACCGCAAAAAGCTCCTGCAGCCAATTCTCTTTATGGGCGTGACGGGCATCATCCCCATTGAGGGGCAAATGCCGCTTGGCGAAGCTACAGGCGTAGATATGCCTGGTCAAGTATGGGAAAATTTTCACCAAGAAAAACAACTTATTCCCCGGATAGAGGGAGGGCATGAGTTGGGAGTTGCTTATCTTGGTGATGTACCTGAAGGCTATTTCACTTACTTTGCCGGTGCAGAAGTGGCGCAGGGAATAGACGATAGCCGCTTTGTCAAATGGGAGCTTCCTGCCAGAGAATATATTGTTTGTGGATTTGAAGCAGAAAATTTTGAACAACTCGTAACCGTAGCAATCAATAAAGCTGTAAAATATAGCGGGCTTTGGCTTGAAAAACATGGATTGACTATGGATGTTTATTCTCCTGAAATGTACTACGACAGTTCACCTGAAAGTAGTTACATGGAATTGTGGATGCCGGTATCAGAAAAATGCTGATAACGCGTAATTAATATTTGAAGTACTATATATATTACAAAGAATATGAAGCTATCAAATTTCAATTTGCAGATTAACCTATAAGAATTGGCGGCTAAAGGAAGAAATCTTTTTCGCCTGATTACTACAAAAAGGCATGGCTTTCCATTAAGGGGATGCTATGTTTTTTTATGCAGCAAAATATGTTATGATTGATTTAAAGCTAATCACGCAGATAAACAGGAGTTAGCCGGTTCGAATAACAATTGAAGAATTTCCGAATGGTACCAGATTTAGATTAAGAGGGATTATAGAATATGCTGTTAGTTGAAATAATTGTTTTATGTGTTCTGTTTTTTGGAATCTGCTATTTTAATACGGGTAATGATGAAAGAAATATCAAGAGCTATTATTCATATCCTGAAGAAGTACAGGAAATCGTAAAAAAGAATCCTGTGTTAAGGAACAAGATCAGGAGCGCGAAATCTATAGTGACATTCCTGTCAAATGTTGTAGTCTTTGGCATTGTAATATTTATATTTGGATTCTTTATTAAGCAACCATCTGTTTGGAATAACTTTATAAACTTATTGATTTTGGGGCAGTGCTTAAATGCGTTCGATTTTTTGATAATTGATATGATATGGTGGCGGAATTCTGCAAGAATAAGATTTACCGGCACAGAAAATATGGCGGAACTATATAGGAATCCCCAAAAACACTTTATCTCATTTTTAAAAGGTGTTTTGGTGTTTTTAATTGTTGCATTGATTGATGGAATGATATTATCACTTATGAACTAAACCCCAATTGGACAAAAGCTTTCCAAACAATGCGCAGCTACGCGTGCAGAACAAAAGCTGTGCTGCCGAAGTACTTGACTGGGAGAAGGGTGGTGAATAACTAATGAAGGGAACTTCACTGCCTATGATGATAGGGCTGTTTTTTCGTATACATCATCAAAGATTGTTTTCTAAATAATTTATCAGGTTAAAGTGATTTTTTATAATAGCAGATTTTTAAAAGCCAAGTCTCTCAACTTTTGCTATGCTCTGAGTAAGGAGGTTGAGATGATGAAACTGATTTATTTTTTTGACCATTATATTAAGCCTTTTTCTATGAAAGGTAAAAAATATGCCAATCCTGCCAATACAGGTATCATTGGAAATGGAATAAGTTGTATCAGAGAATATGACGTGAATTTCTGGTTTTACACAAAGGGAAACAAGTCGATTGTGTTTGATTCAGGACATTTGAATTTCAAACATATAGACAAGGAATTAGAAAAGATAGGCATAAATGGTAAAGATATAAAAAATGTCTTTCTTACTCACGCAGATGTTGACCACGCCGGAGGTGTTGATATAAACGGAGTAAATATTTTTCCTGATGCTATGGTCTATTTGGGCAGAAAAGAAGAATCCTATCTTAATAATACAACATACCGTTTTCAAAGATTACACATAAAAATAAATAACTGCGTAAAAATTAAAAATGGATATACACTTCTTGATGACATGCAGACAGTTATGGCTGGCGATATTAAAGTACAGGCAATCCATATCCCCGGGCATACATTGGGGCATCTCTGCTATATTGTTGATGATAAAATTCTCATAAGCGGAGACTGCCTTGCAATCAACCAAAACGGCGGATACAGTTTTTTTGAATTCTTTACACAGTACCCGGAAATGAATAAAAAATCCTTGCGCCGATTGAAAGAATTGATTTCACAGAAAAAGATTGAAATGGTATGTACCGGGCATAGTGGCTATTATACAGATTTGACATCTCTTTTTAGTCACATAGATGAATCGGCTAAATTCAGCAAAAGGTGTCCATTTGATAAAGATGCACCCTACAATTTATTCCAATGACATTCCTTTTAACTAAAATCTTTTTTCTGCTGTTATCGTAAGCAAAGATGACAAGTTTTCAATAAGAAGGCTTGTCAATTCTTCTTTTATTTATGCGAAGTTGAGGTACTTTACAAGAATCATGACAGCAGCCGGCAGTATTCTGCCAGATAACGGTTCTGTTTGGCAGATATAGTTTATAACCAGATACAGCAGAACCGGCAGAAAGTTCAGATAAAAAAGATGCATGTCTTTTCTATTTGATTTTTTAATATTACAATTAGTACAGATTATTTATATATTTTTTAGCGGGACAATAAGAGTACGAAAGGATTAATTATCAATGAACGATATTCGATATGCAAGGATATACTTAATGGGTACTATGGCCCAAATGATAATTATATGCTTGATTATTGCCATTTTGAGGACAAATGCAATTCAATATCCTAAAATATTGGAGATTATATTTCTAATAATAGGAGGATCATCTTCCGCACTATGGGGAATCATTATTTCTTTAAAAGCAAAAAGGGCAGAATCTCTTCATAGAATAATAAAAGACTTTTTTAAAATCAAACAGAGTGTACGACACTATGGAATAGTAGCGCTATTCATACTTATTATTTTTGGATTTCAGTTTTTTACAGGCAGCTTTTTGGACGGTACAAAGTGGTATTCGTTTTTTGTTTTTTTTATTGTGGCAATAGTTTTTGGAGGGATAGAAGAAATAGGCTGGAGATATACATTTCAACCTATCATTGAGCAAAAAGTAACTTTCGGGATTGCCAGTACTATTACATTTGTATCATGGTGCATATGGCACTATATGTATTTCTATTTGACCGATAGTTTACAAAGTATACAACATATTTCATTTATTATCGGATTATTGGGAAGCAGTTTTGGCTTGGGAGCAATCTATTATATTAGTAATAGTTTATGGCTATGTGTATTATACCATTGTCTTTTGAATGTATTTTCTCAAACAATGATGGTAAATGATTTAAAAATAGTAATTGTATGTAATGCGGTTTGTATAATACTTTCTATTGTTATGGTTAAGGGAAGAGGTGATAATAATGCGTGTTCAACTGCTAAAAGCTGATACCGATGATTGCTGTCAAATACATCAGATGCAAATAAAAGCGTTTGCATACTTGCTTGATAAATACCATGATTGTACTACAAATCCAGGTGCCGAACCTCTTGAAAGAGTTATACAAAAGATGGAGCAAACTTGTACCGACTATTATTTCATTCGGCTCGGCAGAGAAAATATCGGTGCAATTAGAATTGTAAGATTACATAACGGTGCACACAGAATCTCTCCAATGTTTATCTTGCCGGAATTTCAAGGTGAGGGGTATGCCCAACAAGTCATAAAGAATATTGAGTCTCTTTACCCGGACGCTTGCCGTTGGGAGTTGGATACTATAAAGCAAGAGCCGAAGCTATGTTATTTATATGAAAAAATGGGTTATGTAACAACGGGTAAAGAAGAGAACATACAGCCTGATATGACAATTATTTTTTATGAAAAACTAGTATGATATTTGTCAAAAGCAAAAAATCTTTTTCTGGCATTATTTAAAAGAGCATAGCGTTTTCAACAGGGGGATGTTATGTCCTTTTTATATCATAGGAAAGACCTTGCTGCTTTAATGCGTGAAGGTGTTACCCTTCAGGCCAACAATGCGCAGCTACGTGCGAGGAGCAAAACCTGTGCTGCCAAAGTATTCGGCCGCGAGAGTGTGCAAAGTATACTTTTGTTCTCTAGTAAAGCGTGGTATTATGGATTCAAGATTTATTCAGTCAGACAGATAAACAGGAAGTTGCAGTGCAGATTATTTATATTAGGAGGAATTAGCGTTATGGATGATGAACTGAAAATAAAAATGTACTCATTTACAGTGGATTGCAAAGAACCGCATAAATTAGCCCAATTTTATGCGGCGTTGCTCAAGTGGGAAGTAATGGTTATTGATGAAGATTGGGCATGTGTATACGCTCCAGGAACCAATCAGGGAACATATCCCGGTATATTGTTTCAACAAAACCCTGAGTATGAACCGCCTGTGTGGCCGGCAGAGCCTGAAGCTCAGCAGCAAATGGCACATATAGACTTCGCTGTTAATGATTTGGAAAAAGCAGTTCAATATGCGGTCCAATGCGGAGCAGCAATCGCAGAGGAACAATTTTCTAATAATTGGAGGGTTATGCTTGACCCCGCCGGACACCCTTTTTGCTTATGCCAAATGAGATCAATTATCGAGAGTGCTCATTTTGCGTTGTTATAAGAGAATAGTATAAGCATTATGTGAGGCTTAACAAATTCCTGTTTTTCTGTATCTAAAAAAATCACATGTGCCTTATTTTCTAACGTACTAATCGGCTTTTAAGCCTTGTTCATGTAAGAGTGGTTCCATTTGATTTCATGATAATTGTCCATTGGTACCGTGACAATAGAAATAAATTGCAGCCACACAATCCCCTGTTTGCTGAGTCTGCATTTCAGACTGTAGACAAAGGCTATTTTTTAATATAATATTATACACGTAAATATAAGCATGATATGTCATATCAATCAGAATTTTAGTGGAGGCTGATATGGAAGATAAGAAGCATCTGCCATTATATGGAATTGGACCGGCTTACGGAGTTACAATTATTATGCTGACTGTGATGGGGACTATTCTCTCTTCAAAAGGATTTTTCAGCAGCGGACAGTATGATTTTTTGAGGATACCATTGGCTATAATCGGTATTATTCTTATTGTTTACGGCGCTATCCTTTGGATAGCAGCGGTTGGGCTGGCTAAAATTGATGTAAATATCTCAGATAATTGTTTGGTTACGGCAGGAGTATACGCCTATGTTCGGAATCCAATTTATTCAGCATTTATGATTGCCTGTACAGGAGTACTCTTGTGTTTCAACAATCTATGGCTGTTAATCTTGCCAATGATATATTGGGCATTTATGACCGCCTTAATGAAGAATACGGAAGAAAAGTGGTTGAAGGACTTATATGGCCAGGAGTACATCGACTATTGCGAGCGCGTAAATCGATGCATACCGTGGTTTCATAGATAAATTATAAGGGTAGGAAATCTAACACACCATACGCCAGTTTCACTCATATTATTTCATTTGTCTCTTCATGAGATGTAATGGTAACAAAAAGAATATAAGCTTTACCATCTGGTATCGCTTTGCCCATTGTATTGGCGTCGGTGTTGCCTCAGGACCAGTAATTTTCGATACATAAAACCCTTCTAAAATTTAAAAAAATTTAAAAAAAGGCTGTACATATATAAACTGGTGTGCTATAATCATTTTAGAACGAAAGTTCAAATGTAAAATTCCCCTTTTACATGAGAAGGACATCCATCGCAAGGTGGGTGTCCTTTTTTCTATATACATATTTTCTCTTGTACAGGCATATAAAAGCATAGGACAAAGTACAAGCGGAGGCATGTTTATGTATGAGAATAAGTCGATTCGGGAGACCGGTCAAATACTGAAAAGTGATACGGAAAGAGGATTAGACGGCGCGGAAGCCGCAAGCAGGCTTTCGCAGTATGGGAAGAACAAGCTAAAGGAGAAAAAAGAAAAGACAAAAATAGCATTATTTTTGGAGCAGCTGAACGATCCGCTCATTTTTATTCTGTTCGTTGCAACAGCAGTTTCCATGCTCTTAGGGGAGATGGGAGATGCGGCAATTATCATTACGGTTATAGTCGTAAATGCTTTTGTGGGTGTAGTTCAGGAGGGTAAGGCGAGAAAAGCGATCGAGGCCCTGAAGAAGCTGACGAGCCCTCATGCCATCGTAAAGCGAAACGGGAAACAGAAGGAAATTGTAGCAGAAGACTTGGTGCCGGGGGATATTGTTTGTTTGGAAGCGGGCAGGCAGGTGCCGGCAGATCTTCGGTTGACGAAAACCATGAGCTTAAAAATTGAGGAGTCTGCCCTTACGGGAGAATCGGTGCCTGTGGATAAAGATGCCGGATATTTGGCGGGGGGTAAAACAAGCATAAACGAATGTAAGAATATGGCATTTATGTCAACCAATGTGACCTATGGACGGGGTGAAGGAATCGTGGTGGAGACCGGCATGGGCACGCAAATAGGACATATTGCTGATATGATCAGCGAGACGAAGGAGGAGATGACTCCTCTTCAGAAGCGTCTGGCAGATTTGGGCAAGGTACTCAGCGCGGTAGCAGTGTTTATCTGTGCGTTTTTGTTCCTCGTAGCGGTTTTGCAGAAAAGAGATGTGGGAGATATGCTGCTTACGGCTATTTCCCTGGCAGTGGCGGCTGTTCCCGAGGGGCTCCCGGCCATTGTGACCATCGTCCTCGCTCTCAGCGTATCCAGAATGGTAAAGGTAAATACAATTATCAGGCGGCTTCCTTCGGTGGAGACATTGGGAGCGGTAAATGTGGTTTGCTCCGATAAGACGGGAACCCTTACCCAGAATAAAATGGTAGTGAAGAAATGCTATGTGGATTCCAGGACATGGCCCTCCGACGCTTTGGACGAAAATAGATACCGAGAGCTGTTTCTGGGCTGTGCATTATGCAACGATGGGAATATTTCCGGAGGGGAAAGGATCGGTGATCCCACGGAGCTGGCCCTTCTCGACCTGGCCAAGCGGTATGGAATCACCAGAGAGGCTGCCGAGTCTTCCTATCCCAGAATAGATGAAAAAGCGTTTGATTCCAATAGAAAAATGATGACAACCCTGCATAGGGGCGTGGCAGGAAAGGTATCCTATACCAAGGGCAGCACCGAAGAAATATTAAAGCGCTGCAAGTATATGCAATCCCACGGCAAGAAGGTACCTATGACCGACTCAGGGAAACGGGATATTATGCAGGCGGTGGGACAGATGGCGGCAGAGGCCCTGCGCGTGCTGGCGGTAGCCATGCGGGAGGGTGCGCCGGATGCGGAGGAGAGAGAGCTCACCTTTATTGGCTTGGTAGGGATGATGGACCCGGCAAGACCGGAAGCGGCAGAGGCAGTGCAAGCTTTCAAGGAGGCAGGAGTAGATACGGTGATGATCACAGGTGATCATATCGATACTGCGTTCGCCATAGCGCGGGAACTGGGCATCGCTTTCCGCCGGGAAGAGTGCTTGAGCGGCAGTGAGCTGGAGCTTCTTACGGAAGAGGCGTTCGGGGAAAAGGCGGAGCACATCAAGGTTTATGCGCGGGTATCGCCTGAGCATAAAGTGAAAATAGTAGATGCCCTGAAGAAAAAGGGAAAAATTGTGGCAATGACCGGAGACGGCGTAAACGATGCCCCTTCCCTTAAATGTGCAGACATAGGAATTGCTATGGGAATGAATGGCACGGATGTGGCGAAAAATGCCTCGGATATGGTGCTGACTGACGATAACTTCGCAACGATCAGGAAGGCCATTGAAGAGGGAAGAGGAATCTATGAAAACATTCGCAAGGCGATTCTCTTTCTGCTTTCCTCTAATTTCGGAGAAATCATTACGATGCTTGCAGCGATTCTCGTAGGGCTTCCTTCTCCGCTAAAGGCCAGTCACATTCTCTGGATTAATCTGATTACGGACTCCCTTCCTGCGCTGGCACTGGGAGTGGATGAGAACGATGGAAAAGAGCTTATGAGGCAAAGGCCCAGAAAGAGCGAGGAAAATCTTTTTGCCAGGGGGGGGCTTGCCTGTACGCTTTGTTATGGAGTGGTCATAGCGACAATAAGCATTACGGCGTTTCTGCAGGTGCCATACGGAGAACTTCTAAGACAGGGACTCCCTGTCAGTCTTCCGAATATAGAATCGATGCTGAGGCTGCCTGAACTCTTAAATAAAGCACAGACCCATGCCTTTACCGTGCTTGGGATGAGCCAGCTATTTCACGCCATAGGCATGCGGGATGTGAATAAGTCGGTATTTCGTATGAATCACTTTTCCAATAGTTATATGATATTCGCCTGTGCGGTGGGAATTGGATTACAGGTTCTTGTAACGGAGATACCTTATTTCGTAGAACTGTTTGGAACGACAAGGCTGACACTGGCAGAATGGGGATGTTTGGCAGCATTGTCGTGTACGCCGCTTTTGGTACACGAGCTTCTGATTATAGGCGGAATTGCGGATCGTAAGCCGGTACCCGCGGCAGAGCCGGCCTTACGGGTTTGATTTATAGCAGGCAGTTATGCTATAATGTATTTCGGACATCAGGAGAAAGAATATGAATAACAGACAATATAAGACAAACGAATTGCTAAAGAGATTTATTCCTTATTTCAAACCCTACAGACAAACGCTTTTTATGGACTTATTCTGCGCGGCACTGACTACGGTGTGCGAGTTGGTGCTGCCGCTCATCATGAGGTATATTACTAACGAAGGATTGTATAATCTGGCCGCTCTGTCGGTGTGGACGATCGGCAGACTGGGACTTTTATATCTGGCTCTTCGCATCGTGGATTGCATCGCTGCCTACTATATGGCGAACATGGGCCATGTGATGGGTGCCAAAATAGAGACGGATATGCGCAAGGATGCCTACATTCATTTACAGAAGCTGTCGGATACCTACTATAATAATACGAAGGTCGGACAGATTATGGGCAGGATTACCAACGACCTGTTCGACGTGACAGAATTTGCCCATCACTGTCCGGAAGAGTTCTTCATTGCGGCGATTAAGACGATTACCTCTTTCATCATACTGGCGGGAATCAACGTGCCGCTGACGCTTATTATTTTCGTTTTCGTACCGATCATGATTGCAGTGTGTATGCCATTGAATTTCAGGATGAGGGGAGCCTTCAGCAAGCAAAGGAACCAAATCGGTGAGCTGAACGCGAGAATTGAAGACAGCTTGCTCGGTCAGCGGGTGGTGAAGGCTTTTACCGGTGAGGATGCGGAAAACGACAAGTTCGCCAAGGACAATGAGGACTTCCTCGATATCAAAAAGAATATGTACCGTTATATGGCGACCTTTCAGACGTCCACGAGGATGTTCGATGGAATCATGTACCTTGCGGTGGTGGTGGCCGGAGGTATCTTTCTGGTGAAAGGACTGATTGTGGCAGGCGATTTGGTGGCGTACATGCTGTACGTGACGACGATGATAGCGACCATAAGGCGTATTATTGAATTTGCGGAGCAGTTTCAGCGGGGTATGACCGGCATCGAACGGTTTCTGCAGATTATGGACGCGGATATCGAGATTTTTGACGAACCGGATGCGAAGGAAATGGTATTTACAGAGGGGAATGTGGTTTTTGAAAATGTGAGCTTCGAATATCCCGACGACCACAACATCATCTTCGAGAATTTGAACCTGCAAATAATAAAAGGAGAGAAGGTAGCGATCGTAGGGCCTTCAGGAGGGGGAAAGACTACACTTTGTAACTTGATTCCCCGTTTTTACGATGTGACAGGGGGCAGAATTACGATAGATGGAGAGGATGTCAAGAACTTTACGTTAAAGAGCCTGAGGAAAAATATAGGAATCGTGCAGCAGGATGTATATCTTTTTTCGGGAACAATATTTGAAAATATTGTATATGGAAAGCAGGGGGCCGGAAAAAAGGAAGTGATGGAGGCGGCGAAGAAGGCCGGTGCTCATGAATTCATCATGGAACTTAAGGACGGTTATGATACTTATGTGGGCGAACGGGGCGTGAAGCTCTCGGGAGGGCAGAAACAAAGAATCAGCATCGCCAGAGTATTTCTGAAAAATCCTCCGATCATCATTCTGGATGAGGCTACTTCGGCGTTAGATAATGAAAGTGAATTCGCTGTTGCACAGTCACTCTCCCGGCTTTCGGAAGGAAGAACCACTCTTACCATAGCTCATAGGCTTTCTAGTATACGTAATTCCGATAGGATACTTGTGCTGACAGAAGCGGGCATCGTGGAAGAGGGAAACCACGATACGTTGTTGGAAAATAAAGGAATTTATTATCAGTTCTATACGATGGCCAACGAATTGAAATAGTAAAACCTTACGTTTTAATGATAATTGAAAGTGTAAAGCATCGCGTGAAGCTCTTTAATTCTTGATATGGAGCGTCGATTTTTGTATAATAAAAACAGTTCAAGGCGCGCTGAACTAATACACTAAGAATAAAAATCCAATAAACAAGGAGACAAAAACCATGCTTCCTAGAAGAACATGTGTGATTGTGGGCGGTGCAAAGGGTGAAGGGAGCCTTCTTGCAGAAAAATATGCAGGCCAAGGGTATCTCATCGCTTTTATGGACATCGACAAAGAAGCAGGCCGTTCACTAAAAGAAAAAATTGAACATGGGTATGGAGGAAAGGTGTTTTTCTTCCATGGAGATGCAAACAGCGAGGAAGATTTAGAATTGTTTGCGGGTGCCGTCATCGGACAATACAAAAAGATAGACTGTCTGTACTATCGAAGAGATATTGCCGAGGGAGCGGACCAAATTGAAGAGTTGGTAGGCCACAATTTAAAAAAGGGAGGAACCATAGAGGCTTATCGCTGAGCAGTTATTAAGTCATAGATAAAAGGTATTAGGGGAATTGTGTCTGTAAGGCGGACAGAAAGGCGTTTTATATGAAGCTAACATTTATCGGGGCCGCTCATGAGGTGACGGGAAGCTGTCATCTTGTGGAGGTAAACGGAAAGTATATCTTGATCGATTGCGGAATGGAGCAGGGGATTCAGGTATACGAGAATGCGAAATTACCGATGGAGGAAGCACTGATCGATTACGTACTGCTGACACATGCCCATGTGGATCACTCGGGAATGCTCCCCGGGCTGTACGCAAAAGGCTTTAGAGGACAAGTACTGGCGACTGTGGCCACTACGGATTTATGCAATATTATGCTGCGCGACTGTGCACACATTCAGATGCACGAGGCGGAGTGGAAGAATCGCAAAGCGAAGAGGCATTCGGGAACGGAGCCTCATGAACCGATATATACGATGGCAGACGCTGATGGAATTATCAAACGGCTCGTACCATGTAACTATGACCAGATAATAGAATTGTGTGAAGGGGTCCGCATTCGTTTTACGGATGTGGGTCACCTTTTAGGCTCGGCAAGCATCGAAATATGGATGACCGAAAACGGAAGCACAAAAAAAATCGTATTTTCCGGTGATTTGGGAAATAAGAATCAGCCGCTGATCAAAGATCCGAAACGGACTGAGGAAGCGGATTACGTAGTAGTAGAATCCACCTACGGAGATAGGATACATTCCGAGACGAGGCCGGATTATGTGGCTGAGCTTGCACAGATTCTTCAAAGGACCTTCGATGCAGGCGGAAATGTAGTTATACCCTCCTTCGCGGTGGGAAGAACGCAGGAGATGCTCTATTTCCTGCGGCAGATAAAGGCGGAAAGGCGTTTAAAAGGATATCCGAACTTCCCGGTTTATGTGGATAGTCCGCTGGCAGTGGAAGCTACGGAAATTTTCCAGAAGAATGTGAGCAGTTGCTTCGATGAAGAAGCGATGGAGTTGTTCAATCAGGGAATCAACCCGATACGCTTTCCGGGCCTGCATCTGTCAATAACAAGTGACGAATCTAAGGCGATTAATTTCGACAGCACGCCGAAGGTCATTATATCGGCATCCGGCATGTGTGAGGCCGGAAGAATAAGGCATCATTTGAAGCACAATCTATGGCGGCCGGAGTGTACCATATTGTTCGTAGGATATCAGGCGAACGGAACGCTCGGAAGGACGTTGGTGGAAGGGGCTAATGAGGTGAGGCTTTTCGGAGAGACGATTGAGGTTCGCGCGAATATCAGCTTGCTAAAGGGTATCAGCGGACATGCGGATAAGGACGGGCTGATCGAATGGCTGCAAGGCTTTAAGAAAAAGCCGGAAAAGGTATTTGTTGTGCACGGAGAAAGCAGCGTTTGCGATGCTTTTGCCGAAGGTCTGGAAAGAGAATACGGAATTTCTTCCTATGCCCCTTACAGCGGCACATGTTTTGACCTCCTTACAGGTGAACTGATTTATGAAGCTTCACCGATACTTTTAGGTAAGAAGAAGGCGCACATCGTTTCTGACGTATTTACACGTCTTACGGCGGCAGGTACACGCCTGCTTGCCGTAATTAAAAAGAATGAGGGCGGCGCGAATAAGGATCTGGCACGCTTTGCGGACCAGATTAATTCGCTGTGCGATAAATGGGATAAATAGTGTATGGCGGTATGAAGGTATGGACCGCTATAAAGAAAAGACAAGGAGATAATTCGCGGATATGAGCCTGGCAGATAAAATATTTATTGATATGTGTAAGGATATATTGCAAAACGGAACGAGTACGGAAGGAGAAAAGGTCCGTCCCCGTTGGGAGGACGGAGCTCCGGCGTATACTGTGAAGAAATTCGGCGTGGTGAACCGCTATGATTTATCGAAGGAGTTTCCGATTCTGACCCTTCGCAGGACCGCATTAAAAAGCGCCACGGACGAATTGCTCTGGATTTGGCAGAAGAAGTCGAACAATGTAAAGGATCTGCACAGTCATATATGGGACGAGTGGGCAGATAAGGACGGATCGATAGGAAAGGCCTATGGATATCAGATGGGCGTGAAGCATCAATATAAGGAAGGGATGATGGATCAGATAGACAGAGTGATCTTTGATTTGAAGAATAATCCCTTCAGCCGCAGGATTATGACCAATATCTATGTGCATCAGGATTTGCATGAGATGAATCTGTATCCTTGTGCTTATAGTATGACCTTTAATGTGACGCAGAAAAAGGGAGCGGACAAGCTGACCTTGAATGCGATTCTCAATCAGCGCTCTCAGGATGTGCTGGCAGCGAATAACTGGAACGTAGTGCAGTATTCGGTGTTAGTTCATATGCTGGCACAGGCGTGTGATATGGAGGCAGGAGAACTTATTCATGTGATCGCGGACGCTCATATTTACGATAGGCATATACCGATTATCGAGGAGCTGATAAGCAGGCAGCCTTATGATGCGCCTGTTTTTACGCTTAACCCTGATGTTAAGGACTTTTATGAATTTACAAGAAACGACGTGAAATTAGAAAATTATGTGACGGGACCGCAGATAGAAAATATACCGATAGCGATCTAGTATATCATCCACAAATTAACTGGACCGATTACTTGCCTAAACTTCCGGCTGCAATATGTGAAAGTTTATCCAGCGTACTCAGTCCGGTTATTTGATGGATGATATACTGTACACTATAAATTGAATGATAAATGATGAAGAAGCAGATGGATACGGAGGATGAGCTGTGAATTTGATAGTTGCGGTAGACAGTAATTGGGCGATAGGCAATCAAAAGGAATTATTAATCAGGATTCCCAACGACCACAAGCACTTTCGCGAAGAAACGACGGGCAAGGTGGTGGTGTTAGGAAGGAAGACTCTGGATACCTTCCCGCAGGGAATGCCTTTAAAGAACCGGGTAAATATTATTTTATCTTCCAATCCTGACTACACGGTGAAGGATGCCGCAGTAGTACATAGCTTGGAGGAGCTTTTAGAGGAACTTAAGAAATACAGGAGCGAGGATATCTATATCATCGGGGGGGAAAGCATTTACCGCCAGATGCTTCCTTATTGTGATGTGGCGCATGTGACCAAAATAGAGCACAGCTATACGGCAGATGCTTATTTTCCCAATCTGGACGAGCTGCCGGAGTGGAAGATTACGGCGGATAGCGATGAGCAGACGTATTTCGACATTGCATATCAATTTATTAAATACGAAAAGGCTTCCGGAAAATAGTAAGCGAATTTAAATGCAGGAATCATGCGTTACTGAGGACGGAGTGAACAGTAACGAAAACAAATGCCGGCATGAATTATTGACTTTTACTTAAAAAAGTATAATAATGTATAGAAAATGAAAAAGAAACCGGCATTATAAGCTGAAGAGGAGAAGAACATGGAAAAGAAAAATCTGGACTGGGCAAACATTGGTTTTGGTTATATTGAGACAGATAAAAGATATGTCTCCAATTATAAGGACGGAGCATGGGATGCAGGCGTCCTGACAGAAGATTCCATGGTCACCATCAGCGAATGTGCAGGTGTGCTGCAGTATGCGCAGACGATATTTGAAGGAATGAAGGCATATACTACGGAGGACGGGCGTATTGTTACTTTCCGTCCCGATTTGAACGCTGCGCGCATGGAGGATTCGGCAAAGCGGCTGGAGATGCCTGTTTTCCCGCAGGAGCGTTTCGTTGACGCGGTAGTGCAGACTGTTGCAGCTAATAAAGCATACGTTCCTCCTTTTGGTTCAGGAGCGACATTATATTTGAGACCTTATATGTTTGGAAGCAACGCCGTAATCGGGGTAAAGCCGGCATGCGAGTATCAGTTCAGAGTGTTCGCCACTCCGGTAGGGCCGTATTTTAAAGGCGGTGTAAAGCCTTTGACTATCTGTGTCAGCGATTTTGACCGTGCGGCGCCGAATGGGACGGGACATATCAAGGCAGGGCTTAACTATGCGATGAGCCTTCATGCGATTGTATCCGCTCATAAGAACGGATTCGATGAAAATATGTATCTGGATGCGGCTACGAAGACGAAGGTGGAAGAGACCGGCGGCGCTAACTTCTTGTTCATTACGAAGGATAACAAGGTAGTAACGCCCAAATCTGACAGCATTCTTCCGTCTATTACAAGGCGTTCCCTCATGTATGTGGCAAAGGAATATCTGGGACTGGAAGTGGAAGAACGCGAGGTTTCTCTGGAGGAAGTGAAGGATTTTGCGGAGTGCGGGCTTTGCGGCACGGCAGCGGTTATTTCTCCGGTAGGAAAAATCGTGGATCATGGCAAGGAAATCTGCCTGTCCAGCGGCATGGGCGATATGGGACCAGTTACGAAGAAACTGTTTGATACCTTAACGGGAATCCAGATGGGTAAGATTGAAGCGCCTAAGGGATGGCTTGTGGAGATTGAATAAAGATTTTATACGGTGGTAACAACAGCAATAAAGTAACAGATATGGAAGTTGAGATTTGTGCTAAAGAATAAAATAGGTGTCTATGGGGGCTGTAGGATTAATGTGCAAACGTTAATATACGGCCCTTTTTTAATCGGGGGAAAGGATTTATTATAGTAAGGCATGAAAGTACTGCTTTTCCTATGACATAAATACGAGTGAAAAACATTCGTGTTGTCCTAATAATTTATTAAATATCGGGATTAAAAATGCAGGAAAGGGCAGAATGTGATATTCTTTATATGTAACAGAATTAAAAAAGCCGGCAGTAAAGCTATCAGAGAAGTCAAATAAATAATTCAAATAAGAATGTAAGATAGAATGCCGGACAAAAAGACGAGATAAGAAAAGGCAGGAAAGCAAAGTGCAAAAAATAAAACTATTACAGGAATACCCTTATTTATATGAGACCCATCTGCACACCTCACAAAGCAGTGCATGTGCGCGCAGTACCGGGGCAGAGATGGCGAAGGTCTGCAAGGAGGCAGGCTATACCGGAATTATTGTGACGGACCACAATTGGGGAGGCAATACTGCGGTATACCGGACGAAGCCATGGAGGGAATGGGTGAATGAATTTGTAAAGGGTTATGAGGATGCGAAGCTCATGGGTGATAAGATAGGTCTGGATGTCTTTTTCGGATACGAAGCAGGATTTCAGGGAACGGAATTTCTCATTTATGGGGTGGATAAGGATTTTATGTTAACTCATCCTGAACTGAGGCAGGCATCTGTGGAGGAGCAGTACATGCTGGTAAAGCAGGCAGGCGGTATGGTGATACACGCCCATCCGTTTCGGGAAGAATTCTATATTCCACAAATAAGGCTGTACCCTGATTATGTAGATGGGGTGGAGGGAATCAATGCCACTCACTCCAATAAAAAGAGCAAATCCCATTACGATCCGGCTTTCGATCAGAAGGCAATCGCTTACGCGAGAGAGAATCGCCTTCCGATGACCGCCGGTTCCGATATCCATATGACGGCGCTGCTGGGCGGCGGAGTTGCTTTTAAACGAAAGCTGGCAGATATTCACGACTTCATAAAGGCAGTATCGGAGGGAGAGGATTATTTGCTGACCAATGGTGACAAATGGTTTAAGAAGGATGGGGAGTTATATTTATGAGGTTTCTGCATACGGGCGATTTGCATCTTGGAAAAACGGTCAATGATTTTTCCATGATAGCGGACCAGAAGTATATTCTGGAGCAGATTACGGATATGGTAAAAAAAGAGGCTGCAGAGGCATTAGTGATTGCAGGAGATGTATATGACAGAGCAATTCCTCCGGCTGAAGCAGTGACGCTGTTAAATGATTTTCTTACGCAGATGGTGCAGCTTGGAGTTACGGTGCTTATGATAAGCGGCAATCACGATTCACCGGAACGTGTGAGCTTCGCGGAAGAAATATTGAAAGAAAAAGGGGTATATATAGCAGGAATATATAAAGACGGCTTAAAAAAGATTCCCTTCTTTGATGAATATGGGGAGGTAACCTTTGTTTTGTTACCCTTTATAAAGCCGGCTGTTATCGGCACCAGAACCAATGGGGAAGCGGTGGAGAAGCTGCTTGCGGCGGAGGAGAAAAAAGAGGGAACCCGCCGCGTGCTGGTCAGCCATTTCTTCGTTACCGACTGCGGCAGAGAGCCGGAGCTTTCCGACGGGGAGACGACGATACATGTCGGGGGACTGGATAATGTGGAGGCTTCGCTCTTTAACGGTTTTGACTATGTGGCGCTGGGGCATATACATAAGCCGCAGAGAATCGGCGAAAGACAGATTTATTATGCGGGGGCGCCGTTAGCCTATTCCTTTTCTGAGGCAGGGCGGCAGAAAACAGTGAATCTGGTAGAGATAAAAGGGGAGGGGGATATTACAGTAAAGCAGCTTCCTCTCACACCGCTGCATGAAATGCGTAAAATCAGGGGAAGAATGGAGGAACTGATGGCGGATGAGGTGGCGGAAGCGGCGGACCGGTTCGATTATATTCAGGCCCAGCTTGCCAATGAGGAGGAATTGATCGACCCGATTGGTACCTTGCGGAGCGTTTACCCGAATATCATGCAGATCGTGCTTATGAAAAACGAAAGCAGGGGAAATCCGGAATATGAAAGCAAGGCGGCGGAGAAACGCAAGAGCATTCCTGAGCTGTTTGCCGGATTTTATCAGATGGTGCGAAACGAAGAGCCGGATGAGGAACGCATGGAAATTATTCTGGAAACGGCAAAGGAGACGGAAGGAGAGCAGGAAATATGAAACCGGAGATTTTGATACTTTCCGGATGGGGACCGTATAGGGACAAGGTGGAGGTAGACTTTACCCGGTTGGAGGAGAGGGGACTTTTCCTTATTACGGGGGCTACCGGAGCGGGAAAGACCACTCTTTTCGATGCGATTACTTATGCTCTCTACGGGTACCTGAGCGGTGAGATGAGAGAAAAGAACAGCGTGCGCAGCGATTTCGCAGGTGCCGATACCGCCACCTTCGTGGAGCTTCTGATGCGGCATGGGGATAAAGAATACCGCATCTTGCGCAATCCTGAATACCTCCGCCCGAAGAGGAGACAGAGCGGCAGCGGAGAGCTTACCAAGGAAAAGGAAAACGCAGTGCTGTATATGCCGGACGGCAGCGTAATACAGGGAAGCAGCGAGGTGAACCGCAAGCTGCAGGAAATTCTCGTGCTGGACTATCGCCAGTACAAACAGATTTCTATGATAGCCCAAGGGGAGGTCGCCAGGCTTCTGTCGGCATCTCCTGCGGAAAAGACGAGAATTTTCAGAGAGATATTCTCTACTGCAGTATACGATAGATTTGCGGGAATCCTGCGCAGCCATTCCAATGAGCTGTACAAGCAGGTGATGGAATGCAGGCACCGCATGGAAGAGGATATTCATATGCTCTCCTCAAGTGAGACGGAAGATAATGAGGAACTTTCCGTTCTTTTATCGGGGGAAAGTTACCGTTATGATAAGATCATCGACTGCCTGGGAGAAGCACTTTCCGGGCATGAGGAGGCTTTTTCGCAGGCGAAGAAGGCATATTTGGCCGTGGAAAAGGAAATTACTGTTCTGATGGAAACGATAAGTCTTGGAGAGCAAATAAACGGTAAGCTTCTCAAACTGGAAAAGGAGAATGAAACGATCCGCGTCTTAAAGGAAAACCAGGATGAAATCGATAAAAAAACGATGGAACTGAAAAAAGCCAGGGCAGCGGCCGGGCTTAACGGAGATTATATTGGAAGTGAAAATGAAAAGAAGCTTCTAACGTCTCTGTTCCAAAAGGAGCAGGAGGGGAAAACGGAGCTGGAAAGGCTGACAAGCAGAACAGAGGAACTGCGCCCCCTTTATGATAAAAAGGATAGGATAACTGCGGCCTACGAAAGCAGGAATGTTTATGAAGGGAAAAAGAAGCTTCTGATAGAAATAACGGAGCAAAGGACGATAAAAGAGGAAGAGTTATGTAAGCTTCAAAAGGAATATCTGGAAAAGGAAACGGCGGCGGAAGGAAAAAAAGAAGCGTATGAAGCTGCAGATAAGATTTACAAGAGGGCAGCGGTTGGTATCGCGGCAAGGCTTTTGAAGGAAGGAGAGCCTTGTCCGGTCTGCGGTTCTTATGAGCATCCTCATATTGCAGAGATAACCGAGAATGTTCCTGATGAAGAAAAGCTGAAAGCTCTTAGAGATAACTATCAAAAGGCTAATCGCAGCCTTATGGAAATTCACGGAAAGACTTCTTCCTGTAAAGGAGAAGTTCAGGGGAGAATGGAGCAGGAAGAAGACGTAAAGAGACAGTTAAAGGAAGTCTCCACGGCGTTGGAAGGGATGGAGAAGGATGTTTTAGAAGTGGTGGATAAGATGTCTCATGCAGAATATGAGAAAATTGTTGTCCTATACCAAAGAATCCATGTGCAGATGGAAGAAAGGGCGGCAGCCTGCGGGAAGATAGCACAGGAAATCACCATCCAGAGAAAGCGGGCACAGGAAGCGCAAGACTCCTTTGAAGGAAAGTATAAAGCGTCGGGCTTTCCGGATTTTCAAAGCTTTAGGCAGAGCGTGAGAAGCAGTGCTCAAATAGAATTTCTGGAGAATGAAATCAACGATTATTATAGAAAAATAGAGGCTTCGGAGCACATGATCTCTCACCTGCAAGAAGAAACCAAGGGGGAAAAGCCAGCGGATATCGGGATACTTAAAGAGGTATTGAAAGAGAAACGGGAAGAAAGGCAGTCGGCGATTTCCTTGCAGAATAAATGGAATTACCGTTTGCAGGAGGTAAAAAAGATCAGGAAGTCCCTTCAGGAAAAACAGGAGCGCGTGCAGGGGTTGAACCGGGAATACGGAGCGGTAAAGGATCTGGATAATCTGGCATCAGGGAATAATCCGAAAAGACTTGTATTTGAGCAATATGTGCTGGCTGGATATTTCGAAGAAATCCTTCGGGCGGCAAATGTCAGGCTTTCCAAGATGACGGGCGGGCGTTTCGAGCTTTCCAGAGCGGAAGAAGTGAGCGACGGCAGGACGAAGGACAATCTGGAAATGCAGGTATTCGATTACTATACGGGGAAATGCCGTTCGGTAAAAACACTGTCCGGCGGGGAATCCTTCAAGGCATCCCTATCTCTTGCGCTGGGTATGAGCGATGTAATTCAAAGCTACAGCGGAGGAATTCGCGTAGAAACGCTCTTTATTGACGAAGGCTTCGGCTCTCTGGATGCGGAATCGTTGGAGCAGGCATGTCAGACACTCATGTCATTAGTGGAAAAGGATCGCTTAATAGGGATTATTTCCCATGTTCCCGAGCTGTCGGAGAAAATAGAAAAACAAATAGTGGTTACAAAAACAAATGTAGGCAGCAGCATAAAGGTTATGGTATAATATTTGCGGATATTTGGCATAACAGCGAACTGCGAATAATTGAGGAAGTATGAGGTATATCGAATGCAAAAAAACTATGATGTAATTATAATAGGCGCAGGCCCGGGAGGAATCTTCTGTGCATATGAGCTGGCGGATAAAAACAAGGATTTGAAGGTTCTGGTGGTGGAAAAGGGACGCTCTATCGAAAAGAGAAATTGTCCCAAGCGTGTGACCAGGCAGTGCGTAGGGTGTAAACCTTGCTCTATTACCACGGGCTTTGCAGGTGCGGGAGCATTTTCTGACGGAAAGCTGTCCTTATCTCCCGATGTGGGAGGCAATCTTCCTGCCATTTTAGGTTATGACGAGACGCTGAAGCTGATTGGAGAATCGGACAGCGTCTACTTGAAGTTCGGCGCAGATGAAAGCGTGTACGGTGTGGACAAGGAAAAAGAAATACGCGAAATAAGAAGAAAGGCCATCAATGCCAATTTGAAACTTATAGAATGCCCGATCCGTCACCTTGGCACGGAGGAAGGTTACAAGATTTATTCCAAGCTGCAGCATCATCTGGAGGAGGAAGGCGTTCATCTGATGTTTAATACGATGGTGGAGCAGATTCTCGTGGAGGAAGGCAAAGCGGTAGGAATCGTTACCGATAAAGGCGAATCCTATTATGCAGGAGAAATCGTTTCGGCTGTGGGCCGGGAGGGTGCGGACTGGTTCAAGGACAAATGCGATGAGATCGGCATTGAGACTACGCCCGGAACGGTGGATATCGGCGTTCGCGTGGAAGTACGCGACGAAGTGATGCAATTTTTGAACGAGAATCTGTATGAGGCGAAGCTCGTTTTATATACACCAACCTTCGATGACAAAGTGAGAACTTTCTGTACCAATCCTTCGGGAGAAGTTGCGACGGAATATTACGAGGGCGGACTTGCGGTTGTAAACGGACATGCATACAAATCCAAGGAGTATAAGACCAATAATACAAACTTTGCGATTCTCGTATCCAAGAATTTTACAAAGCCCTTCAAGACTCCTATCGAATATGGCAAGCAGATCTCGCAGTTGTCCAATATGCTTTGCGGCGGGAGAATTATGGTACAGACCTTCGGAGACTTCAAACGGGGCAGGAGGACTACGGAGGAGAGGCTTTGCAGAAACAACTTGATTCCTACGCTGAAGGATGCGGTGCCGGGAGATTTATCCCTGGTATTCCCTCACAGAATTATGGTGGATATTCAGGAGATGCTGGAGGCGTTAGATAAGGTGACTCCGGGAATTGCTTCGGATGAGACTCTGCTTTACGGCGTGGAAGTGAAATTCTATTCCAATAAGGTAGTGGTGGATAAGAACTTTGAAACAAGCGTGAAGGGACTTCGCGCGATTGGTGACGGAGCCGGTGTGACGCGCGGGTTACAGCAGGCCTCGGCCAACGGAATCAGCGTGGCGAGAAGTATATTGAAGGGGATGGAAAGATAAAGGTGTTTGGGTGTAATAAAAAATTATTAAAAAAAAGAAGCGGAATGAGTGGAGAATGCTCATGGAAGCGAGCAGCAGCCATCCTTATGATTGTGTGTTTTGCCGGACTGTTCAGTGCCTGCGGCAATAAGGATGAGAGCGGTACGAAATTCGTTCTGACTACCGGTTTTGGCAAGGATGAGATATTCCGCATAGAGACAATTTCCTGCAAGCTGCCTGAGATTATGGTGTACCTTACCAATTCCCAGAACCAGTATGAAGGAGTGTTCGGCTCCAGCATATGGGATGCGGATATCGAAGGAACGACCTTGGAGCAGAATGTGAAAGATACTGCTCTGGCGCGCATTGCTCAGATAAAAACAATGAATCTTCTGGCCAAGCAGCATGGTGTGGAGCTGTCCGAGCAGGAGATGGAACAAGTAACGGAGGCAGCCGGGATCTATTATAATTCTCTGAATGAGAAGGAGAAGGAATTGCTGGGAGTGACGGAAGAGACGATTACCACTCTGTACCGTGAATATGCGCTGGCGAATAAGGTTTACGGCTATATCATCAAGGACATCAACCCTGAAATCAGCGACGATGAAGCGAGGACGATTACGGTCCAGCACATTCTGATCAAAACCTATGCGCTGGATGGAACGGGAGCGAAAATTGAATATACGCAGACCGCCAGGGACGATGCTTACGAGAGGGCGCAGACAGTTTTAAAGCTTGCCCGGGAGGGCACTGATTTCGGAGAGCTGATCGAGAAATACAGCGAAGACAATAAAGGAACGTACTCCTTCGGTAAAGGAGATATGGAGAAAAGCTTCGAGGATGCGGCATTCAATCTGGAAACGGGAGAAATCAGCGGTATTGTGGAAACGGAATACGGATACCATATCATTAAATGTATAAGTACCTTCAATAGGGAAGAGACCGATGCGAATAAGGTGAAGATTGTGGAGGAGCGCAAGAAGGAGGTATTTGGCCAGGAATATGATACCTTTGTGGGCACGTTGACGAGGAATCTGAACGAAAGTCTTTGGAATAGCGTGACATTCATCCACGATCCGGAGGTGAAGACCTCTAGCTTTTTTGACATATACGGACAGTACTTTAAAGAATAAGTTTTAGTTTACAAAAATTTTAGAAATGCGCAAAACGGCTTGTATGCTGGATAAAACTTGTGTTATTAGCACTCATTTTTAATGAGTGCTAATTTTCTCTTGACTTTTTTTGGAGAGAGAATTAAAATTTCATTATGTGGCCGGGAAAGAGGTTTTTGCCGGTCAAAGTAGTTTAAAAATGAACAAAATCAGAAAGGAAAGTGACTTTTTATGGCAGCAAAACATGGTAGTTTATCAATCAATAGCGATAATATTTTCCCGATTATCAAGAAATGGCTGTATTCCGATCATGATATTTTTATGAGGGAACTTATTTCTAACGGATGTGATGCGATTACTAAGCTGAAGAAGTTGGAAATGATGGGAGAATGTACTTTGCCAAACGATTATAAGGCGAAGATACAAGTATTGGTGAATCCCGAAGAAAAGACTTTGAAATTTATCGATAACGGTATAGGAATGACGGCCGAAGAGGTGGAAGAATACATCAACCAGATCGCTTTTTCCGGTGCGACGGACTTTTTTGAAAAATATAAGGATAAGACCAACGAGGACCAGATCATCGGACATTTCGGTTTGGGCTTTTATTCTGCGTTCATGGTAGCGGACCAGGTGCATATCGATACTCTTTCTTATAAAGAGGGAGCAGCTCCCGTTCATTGGGAGTGCGACGGCGGCACGGAATTTGACATGGAAGAAGGAACGAGAACGGAAGTAGGTACGGAGATTACTTTGTTTATCAACGAAGACTGCCTCGAGTTCTGCAACGAATATAAGGCGAGAGAGATTATTAAGAAATACTGCGCCTTCATGCCTACAGAAATTTATTTATCAAAAGAAAACACGACGGAAACCCAGATTATCAAAGCGGATGAAAAGCTGGATACGGACACTGTATTGGAAGAGGTTGCCAAGGAAAAAGAAGAGGATGAGCAGAAGCTTAAAATAGCCAAAAGGCCGGAGCTTCTCAACGAGACGAATCCTCTTTGGGCGAGACATCCTAACGAGTGTACGAAAGAGGAATATCTGGAATTCTACCGCAAGGTGTTTCAGGATTACAAGGAGCCGCTGTTTTGGATACATCTGAATATGGATTATCCCTTTAATTTAAAGGGGATTCTCTATTTTCCCAAGATCAACACGGAATATGAATCCATCGAAGGTACCATTAAGCTATACAATAACCAAGTATTTATTGCTGATAATATCAAGGAGGTCATTCCGGAGTTTCTGCTTTTACTAAAGGGAGTGATCGATTCTCCCGACCTGCCGCTTAACGTCTCCAGAAGCGCGCTTCAAAACGACGGCTTTGTGAAGAAGATTTCCGACTACATTACGAAGAAGGTTGCGGATAAACTGGCCGGAATGTGCAAGACGGAGAAAGAGGAGTATGAAAAATACTGGGATGATATCAGTCCATTCATCAAATTCGGCTGCTTAAAGGATGACAAATTCTGCGAGAAGATGACAGATTACATTCTCTTTAAAGATTTGGACGGAAAGTACCTGACTCTGCCCGAGTGTCTGGAGGTCAACAGAATCGACACGGAGGATGCCGTAGATGAGAATGGAAATAAGGTGGAAGCTGAAGTTGTAGACGAAGATGGCAGCAAGGCGAAGACCGATATCTTAGATGAAGATGGAAATGTTGTGGATGAAAATGCCGGTGAAGAAGAGAAGAATGAAAAAGTAATCTACTATGTAACGGATGAAAAGCAGCAGAGCCAGTACATCAACATGTTTAAGAATGCCAAAATGGACGCTGTCATTTTGACTCATAATATTGACCAGCCCTTTATTTCCCAGTTGGAAGCGAAAAATGAAGGCATTAAGTTCCAGCGTATCGATGCGGATATCACAGATACGCTCAGGGCGAAGACCTCCAAAAAAGCGGAAAAGGAAATGGAAGAGCAGGCTGAAGAAATTGCAAAAATTATGAAGAAGGTCCTGAAAAAGGATGCTTTGACCGTGAAAATAGAAAAACTGAAAAACAAAAAGATTTCTTCCATGGTCACGATATCTGAGGAAAGCAGACGTATGCAGGATATGATGAAGATGTACTCCATGCCTGGAATGGACATGGGTATGTTCGGCAAAGAGGGGGAAACGCTGATTCTCAATGCGAGCCATCCTTTAGTGCAGTATGTTCTGGATAATAAAGAGGACGATAACGTAAAGATGATCTGCGAGCAGCTCTATGACTTGGCGATGATTCAGAACGCACCGCTCGAGCCGGAAGCGATGACTAAATTTATTGCGAGAAGTAACGACATCATGATGCTTCTTACGAAATAATTGAAGATAGTTTGATTTATTGATCGGGAAAAGCACCTGCGAGGACTTTTCCCGATTTTAATAGGGTGGGGAAAGAAAACTAAAATATTTCACAAGTGGCCGCTTTTTGGCATATAATGAGATAAATGAATAGATAGAGGTATTTCCATGCCTGTAAATATTATACATTCAGCGCAACAGGGGCCATTAGACAACACCTATGCCGGGGGTCTGAAAATAAGTGTGACCTCCACGCTGGGACCACTCCCCGTTCAGGGCGCTACGGTTTCGATTTCATATACTGGAATGAGCGATTCCATTATAGAAACTTTGGATACGGATGAGTCGGGACAAACCGAAGAAATAGATCTTCCGGCACCTCCGCTGGAATATAGTCTGGAGCCGGAAAGCAACCGCCCTTATTCCGAGTATGACATTCAAGTAAATGCACCCGGATATGAACCTATTTTGATAGCGGGAACACAGATATTACCGGATGTTTTGGCATTACAGCCAGTCGAGATGATTCCCAGAGACATCCCGGGAACGGAAGAGGAGATAGTAATTCCTTACCATACCTTGTACGGAGATTATCCGCCTAAAATACCGGAAGATGAAATTAAACCGATGGCCGAAACGGGAGAAATTGTACTTAGCAGAGTGGTAATTCCTGAGTTTGTGGTTGTACACGACGGCGTTCCCTCTGATGCTTCCGCCCCCAACTATTATGTCAGATATAAGGATTACATCAAGAACGTAGCTTCCTCGGAGATCTATGCCACATGGCCGGAGAGTTCGATTTACGCGAATATTTTATGTATTATGTCGGTGACTCTCAATAGGGTATATACTGAGTGGTATCGGAATCAGGGCTATAATTTTACGATTACGTCTTCCACTGCTTACGACCAAAAGTGGATGAAAGGAAGAAATATCTATGAAAATATCGATTATCTTGTAGATACAGTTTTTGCCAATTTCTTATCGCGGCCAGGGGTCAGGCAGCCGATCTTTACTTCCTTTTGTGATGGTAGTCGGGTGACCTGCAATGGACTTAGCCAGTGGGGATCGAAATTTTTAGGAGATGAAGGTTATACGGCGATAGAAATAATCCGTAATTATTTTGGAAATGATATGTATATCAATACGGCGGAAAGCGTCGCGGGCGTGCCGGCGTCGTGGCCGGGGTATAATTTGACAGTTGGTTCCAGCGGGGAGGCGTCGCTTCAGATTCAGCAGCAATTGAACCGCATAGGACAGAATTATCCTGCGATACCGAACGTAACGGCGGATGGAATTTATGGGCCGCAGACGGCAGAAGCAGTAAGGGTATTTCAGGGGATTTTCAACATTCCGCAGACGGGAATCGTGGATTATCCTACGTGGTATAAAATATCCAATATTTATGTGGGCGTAACTCGGATGGGAGAACCGGGGTAAACTATGAAGCGATGAGGTTTTTTGAATCTTAGGAATATTGTGAGTACTTCATAAGTTTGAAACCGGGATGGAAAAGGGAAAGGAGTAAGGACGAAAGAATGAAAAGGAGTAGAGGCAGTAAAAAGACGAAGATGTGTTGGAAGAGCTTGGATAAGGGGATCAGCCAGGCACTTGAGAACCGGCGGAAGGTAGGGGCAGCGAAGCAGAAGATTCGCCTGAAGGCGGTGAAGGAGAGGCAGAAGAAGGTGGAGAAGAGCATAGATAAGGCCGTTTTTGCGTTCTGCTCTGTGATTTGTCTCATTGCTGCCTGGATTGAGGTGAAGGAAAGAAGAAAATAATAGATTTTTAAGTTATGCAAAAAGAGAACGGCTGCTGTGCGCTGTAGTGCCGTTCTCTTTCCTTAAGGAAATTTCCATTCTTAGAGTGATTTTTCTTACAAGTTAATCCAAATTCAATTTTCTCCTCATCATATATTCCGTAAGGAAATATAAGAGCGTTCCTACGATGATTGAAATGATGCCCGAGCCGACAAGTATCAGCTTTATTAAAGTTCCGACAGCGGCCGGCGTCATAGTGTCGGCGGCATACGGATCGGAGATGATACCTAACAACGGGATATTCATCAGCATGGAGGAACTAAACTGTACGATGACATATTCCGCTACATACCAAATAACCGCGCCAGCCACTTTGTGCTTGGTAAACATCTGTCCGAGGGATACGGCAGAATACATCATCAGTATGGAGAAAAAGGTAGTAATGATCATTAGCAAAATAATGAATAGTACAAAGACGACTAAATTCCCAAAAACCTCTTCCATTACCGGCAAGACCTCTCTCTTTATTTCCTGCCATACATTTACAACCTCGTAGGTATTAATGTAATCCTTCATTGCTGCAATAAGGATGAAAAAAATACTGAAACATATAACGATTCCTGTAATAATGCTCCATATTACGCTGACGAACAGCTTGGAAAAAATAATATCCCTGGGAGATACCGGAAGGGTATTCGTAAGATAGCCTTCGTCCGTGTATACATTCTTATAAAAACGTATGGCGATGTACACAGCAACTGCGATGGAACCCGCCATTAGGGCCAAATAGTAAAACATGATGGCAACGACCATAAAGGTGTCCATGATTTCGAAGTCCAATTCCCAAAAGGGTGAAAGCAAGGAAACGGCTCCTATAAATGTTATGATAAGAAGAAAAACATTAATGGCCGCAGGAACCTTCCAGAAGGATTTCCATTCGTATTTAAATAATTTGCCTAACATGCAAACACCTCCCTGAAATAAGAGTCTATGGACCTGCCATATTGCTCTCTGATCTGATCTACCGGCAAATGAGAAAGAACCTGCCCTTCGCGGATAAAAATGACTTCATCCAGAATGTTCTCGATGTCGGAAATCAAATGGGTGGAGAGCAGTATGCTCGCATTCTCGCTATAATTGCTTATGATCGTCTTTAAAATATAATCTCTGGCAGCAGGATCCACACCTGCGATGGGTTCATCCAGAATATACAGATCCGCATTACGGCTCATGACAAGAATGAGCTGAACCTTTTCCTTGGTACCCTTGGATAAGGTCTTTAACCTTGCTTCAAAGGAAATGCCGAGCGATTGCAGCATGGTAAATGCCGTATTTCTGTTGAAGTCCTCATAAAAATCACAGAAGTAATCCACGATATCGCATACCCTCATACCGTCCTGAAGATAAGTTTTTTCCGGAAGATAGGCAACTCTCGCTTTGGTCTGGATTCCTGGAGCGAATCCGTTTATTGTTATGCTTCCTGCAGTGGGCGTCAAAAGGCCGTTCATCATCTTAATGAGAGTGCTCTTTCCGCTTCCGTTTGGTCCTAAAAGCCCGATGATTTTTCCTCGCGGTATCATGAGATTCATGTTGTTTACCGCCACCGTTCTGCCGTAACTTTTAGTTACTCCTCTGATTTCGGCTAAAAATTCCATATTTACTCCCCCTCTTTGGCTGTTTTTTCAATGAGATTCAAAATCTCTTTTTCCGAATAGCCCAGTTCCTTCATCATCTGAAAAAAGTTCTTAATACATTCTTCGGCCAAGTGTGCCTGCGTCTGATTGATCAATTCGATATCCTCCGTTACGGTGCGTCCGCTCGTTCTCTGTGTTACAATTAGACCGTTTCTTTCCAGTTCCGCGAAAGCTTTTTGCATTGTATTCGGATTGACGCTCGCTTCTGCGGCCAGTTCTCTGACACTCGGAAGCCGGTCGCCGGCTTTATAACGGCCTGAAATAATCTGCGTTTGTATTATTTCAACGAGTTGTGTGTAAATAGGTTTATCTGCATTTAATATCCACGCCATGTGATCCTTCCTTTCTTTCAATTTATTGGACAGTAGTTTGTCGGTAGTCGTTTGTACTACTGTATTACTTAATTAATACAATAGTATAAAAATATTATTTTGTCAACCTATAAATCACACTTAAATTGAATTTCTTCGCGCGGTTGCTAAAAGGGGTTTCTTAATGGTATAATTTAATAATGTAAATCTGGTGTGGGGTGAAATAATTTGAGGAAGGTAATGGGCGATTTATTAGAGGGCAGATTTGATTATGAGAAGCCGGAATGCAATCAGGAAACTTATGATAGCGGCATCTTAGACTTTTCATCCTTAAGTCTGGAGCTTTTCCTGAACAAAGGGGAGATGGAAGAGGGTTCCTTTATCATATCGGGGCCTGCAGATAAGCTTATGGAAGGGTACATATATTCCTCGGAGCTTAGAATGGAATCCTTAAGTAAGGAGTTTATCGGAGTAAAAGAAGAAATTGCATACCGGTTTCGTTCGGAGGGGATGAAGGAAGGGGATGTTCTTACCGGCCAGTTTTCCATCATATCCAATTACGGGGAGTACGAGCTTCCATACCGTATCGAAATTGTCTCCGGCACCGTGACTTCGAGCCTCGGTGACATCAAGAACATGTTTCAT
This sequence comes from Kineothrix alysoides, assembly GCF_000732725.1. GTDB lineage: Bacteria > Bacillota > Clostridia > Lachnospirales > Lachnospiraceae > Kineothrix > Kineothrix alysoides. The sequence continues at coordinate 401,776 of NZ_JPNB01000001.1, forward strand.
TTCGCCAATCTGGCTAAGGCGAACTGGGCGGAGGCGGTGAAACTTTTTTATTCCAAGGAATTCGAGCGTTTATTTACGGACGGTAACGACAGACAGTACTACGGAGCTTACAAGGGGCTTTCTGCGGTATACGGTAACGAGCAGAATGTAGAGGAATTTCTTCTCGAGATAAATAAGAAGCAGAAGGTGGAGTATATACTGAGCGAGACTGATATCTGCATCGAGGATCCCTATGATATTTCGGAGCACAGTCTTACGGTTACGCGAAATGGATGGGGACATACTTTTTTGAATATTGGGACAGAGGGGGATTTTCTTACCTTAGAGAAGGAAAAGATATCGGACGATGACTTTCTGGGGAATTCCTTTTGTCTAAACTATTATATAGACAGCGAAAAGCTGCATGCCGGGCGCAATTACGGCGCCATACATATCTTTAATTCCTGTGTCAGCCTGACGATACCCGTCTTAGCGGTTCGCAATATGGAGCATAAGCGGGCATTGGGAATCCGCAGGGAGAAGAGGAATCTCCTCTTGGTGCTGATGAAACATTATGACTCCTTCCGCATGAAAAAGATGAATGCACGGACATGGATGGCTGAGACGGAGAAGCTGGTGGAACGGCTTGCGGTGCTTGATGAGAAGGACATACAGATAAGGCTGTTCCGAGTACAGATTCTTATTACGCAGGAACGATTTAATGAAGCACAGTGGCAGTTAGAGCGAATCCAATCGGAGATTCGGGAAAACAGTTGTCCCCCGGAGATCTATTGCTATTACTTATATTTAACTACGCTGCACAATGGAGAGCCCTCCTATGTGGAGGAAGTATCGAGGAAGGTGGAGCGGATATACTATGACAATCCGAATAACTGGAGGATTGCATGGCTTATGCTGTATCTGTCGGAGGAATACGGCAAGAGTCCTTCCAGGCGCTGGCTGATGCTGGAGGAGCAGTACAGCAGAGGGGGAAGGAGCCCTGTTCTGTATGTCGAGGCATGGCATCTGTTAGAGCTTAATCCTACCCTCCTTTTGAAACTTGGCTCCTTTGAGATTCAGGTGTTGAGTTACGCTGCGAAAAGGGAACTTTTGACGCAGGACTTGATTTTGCAGGTGCGGTATTTGGCGCTGAAGCTGAAGTCCTATTCGGAAAGAGTTTACTATATATTAGCTTCCTGTTACGAGAAATTTCCGGATAAGGAGACACTGCAGGTCATTTGCACGTTGCTGATAAAGGGAAATAAGGCGGAGGGCCGCTATTTCAAATGGTATCGGCTGGGCGTAGAGGCGGAGCTTCGCATTACGAAACTCTATGAATATTATATGATGTCCCTGCCTGAAGATTATGACGGAACTCTTCCTAAGATTATTCTTATGTATTTTTCCTACCACAGTGAGCTGGATTATGAAAAGAACGCTTTTTTGTATTCCTATGTATATAAGAGAAGGGAAGAACAGCCGGAAGTATATTTAAATTACTGCGAACGCATTGAGCGGTTCGTTTTGGATCAGATACATAAGGGGCGGATGAATAAGAACCTGGCCTATTTATATAAGAATACGATATCGCCCCGAATGGTAAATGAAGAGGTGGCACAGAAGCTGGCCTATCTTATTTTCATGAACCACTTGACTATGGAAAACAAAGATATCAGACAAGCGATTGTAAGCTATTCCGTCAGCAGACAGGAATATAAATATCCGGTAGGCGGGGACGGAGCGTGGGTGCCTCTTTACGGCAGCGATTATAAGCTGCTTCTGGAGGATAAGGAGGGAAACCGGTATTGTGCCAGTGTACCCTTCCAGGTGGAAGCGATGATGCCGCCGGATAATCTGCTGCTTATAATCAGCCCTTATGTGACGGAGCATATGGGTCTTGCACTGCATATATGTGCAGGAGACAAGGCTTTTGTGGAGATTACGCAGGCAAATGAAAGGCGGTTTAGGTATATTGCTGCTAACGCTCATATGGCGGAACGCACCAAGAGCGAAGTAAGGCTTAAGCTGGTGCATTATTATTATGAGCAGGACTATATGCGGGAATTAGACGATTATCTGGAGGAGCTGCAGCCGGAGGTCATGGAGGAGAGGGAGAGAAATGAAATCCTTCGCCTTATGGTCATTCGGGGAATGTATGATAAAGCCTTTGAATGGGTAAAGCGTTTCGGTGCAGAGGGTATAGAGACAAAGACTCTCGTACGTCTGTGCAGCCGCCTGATATCACGGGACGGTTTTTTAGAGGATACGGCGCTGACCTATTGCGTTCATTATGCGTTTAAGAAGGGAAAGTATGACGGAAACCTGATTACCTATCTTGGTTATTTCTACAACGGACTGCTAAGGCAGCTGCGGGATATATGGAAAGCTGCGACGGCCTTTGACGCGGAGACCTATGAACTGTGTGAAAGAATTCTTGTGCAGATGCTGTTTGCCGGTTCCTTTGTGGGAGAGCGGATGGAAATCTTCAAAGCCTATGTATCAGGAGGCGCGAAGGCACAGGTGGAACATGCGGTTCTTTCCCAATGTGCTTTTGATTATTTTGTAAAGGACAAGCTGCCGGATGAGTTCATTTTTACAGATACCGTCAGGGTCTATGATAGAGGAGAGCGGCTTCATAAGGTATGTAAGCTGGCACTGTTGAAATATTATGCCGAGAATAGGCAGGATACCACGCCGAAGATAAACTCGGTAATTAAGAAGTTTTTATACGATATGCTGGATGAAAATATTTATTTTTATTTTTTTAAAGAGTATACGAAGGAAATCCCGATTATGAAGCAGTTTGCGGATAAGACGATGATTGAGTATAAGGTCAGGCCGGGAAGAAAAGCAGTTATCCATTTCATTGTGGAAAAAGGGGAGTTTACGGAAAAGGAATATAGAAAAGAAGAAATGCGGGATATGTACGGCGGTGTGTGCGTGAAAGCGTTCGTCCTATTCTTCGGAGAAAAGCTTCAATATTACATTACGGAAGAAGGGGACGGCAAAGAACAGCTTACAGAAAGCGCGTCCATCAGTAAGAGCGATATTTTGCAGGAGGAAGCGGAGGACAGATTCAGCATGATAAATGACATCGTAGTAGGGAAGACACTTCAAGACTACAATACGGTGGATTGTTTATTGGAAGAGTATTACGGGAAGGAGTATATGACCTCGCAGATATTTAAGCTGCGCTGATATGCGGGGATATAGGGGTTTTATAAGTTATGCTTTTGGAAAAAACAGAAGGAATTCTTAAAAAGAACAGCAGAAGAATCGCCATCGGCTATGACCTATGCGATTCCTATGCGCAGATTAGCTATTGTTTTCCCGACTCGGAGGAGCCCGAGACTCTTGCGGCGGTAACGGGAACGGAGCAATTCAATATTCCCTTGGTACTCTGCAAAAAAAATGGAGTAAACCAATGGTTTTATGGCAGGGAAGCTCTTAAGTTCGCTCAGGAAAAGGAGGGGGTATTGGTAAAAGACCTTCTAAGCCTGGCAAGAGAAGGGGAGTCTGTGGAAATTGATGGGGACAGCTTCGATTCGGTTGCCCTTCTCACCTTATTTATTAAGCGGAGCATGTCCGCCTTAGGGCTGGTGGCGCCGCCGGAATATCTGGAGGGAATCATGTTTACAGCAGACGACTTGGACAAACGGATGGTGGAAGTATTTTCTAAGGTAGCGGCGAACTTACACCTGAAAACGGACAAAATTTTCTTCCAGAGCCATGTGGAAAGCTTCTATTATTATACTATTTATCAGCCTAAGGAGTTGTGGACTTACGAGGCGTTGCTGTGCGACTATGACAACCGGCGGATGAAGGTGTACGCTCTTAACAGCAACAAGAAGACTACTCCAGTGGTAATGTACATTGATATCGAGCAGTACGAACAAATACGGCGGAAGGACCCGGAAGCATTAACTGAGATGGAGGAGGACGAGAAGCATCTATTGGACATGCAGTTTCTGGACATTGTGAAGGAAAAGTGCAAGGACAGAATCATATCCTGCGCCTACTTGATCGGGGACGGCTACAAGGAGGATTGGGCGTCGGAATCATTGAAATATCTTTGTATGGGAAGACGCGTGTTCAAAGGAAACAACCTTTACAGCAAGGGTGCCTGCTATGGGATATGCGAGAAGCTGACATGGAGCACAGAAGGGAAAAATTATGCTTTTCTCGGTTTGGATAAACTTAAGGCAAACATAGGAATGAAGGTGTTGCGAAGGGGATTGGATTCGTATTTTGCGGTTATGGATGCCGGAGTCAACTGGTTTGAAGCGGGGAAGGAATACGATGTGATATTGGAAGATGGCAGCGACATATCCATTATTCTCACGCCTCTTAACGGCAAGGAAGCACGAGAGATTCACATGACGCTGGAAGGGATTCCGGAGAGGCCAAAGCGAACGACAAGGCTTCGCATCACGATGGAAATGGCTTCGGAGAATCAAGTGAACGTAAGGGTGAAGGATATGGGCTTTGGAGAGCTTTTTCCTTCTTCCGGCGGAGAATGGGTAAAGACATTCGACATGGTGTAACTACAAAAGCGGGAGGAGAAGGACCTTGGGAAAAGTATTACTTTGTATAGGAAGATATGCGAAGTTGCCGTATTTTATGGAGAAAGCATACGTCAATGTCTATTCCGCAGAGGAGTTATGTTATTGTCTTATGCAGAACATTCATCTGATTGACAGAGAAATTATGGACGAGAATCTGGCGGACTGGCTGGCGAAGGAGTGCGGGGTGGAAGAACTGTCGGAACGTCTTTTGCACATGCTGAAAGAGGAATGCTCCATCGGCGATTTCATAGAGTGCATTCTGGACTTCGTAGGCTATGGTGAGAGAGAAGAAACTGAGAGGATAAAAGAAAATTTAAAAAGCGGAATCAGTCTTAGCATGTATGAGAAGAAAAAGATGAGAGCGGATTATTTTGCGCAAAACGGTAAATATATACTTGCGCTGAAAAGTTATGACATTTTGCTGGACGAGCTTCCGGAATCAGAAAGAGATTTGAAGGCCAAGGTATATCATAACAGAGGTACCGTTTACGCATTGTTCTTTCAATTCGCGGAGGCGGCAGAAAGCTTTAAACAGGCATATGAATGCGACGGCGCTGAGGAATCCCGCCTCGGATATCTGGCAGCCAACCGCATGAGGATGAACGAGACGGAATATGTGGATTTTATTGCAGGGCAGGAAGGGGATTATGGGCTGTCTTTGAAGGTGGAGGAGTTGTTTCAAGAGGCTAGGAGTCAGTTCGAGACTACCGAAAAAAGCAGAATGCTTTTTACCTTAAAGGTCTGTAAAGAGGAGAGAAATTCCATATCCTATTATGAAGAAATTGAGCGTATAACCGGTGAATTGAAGGAACAGTACAGAGAGAATGTTTCTGAATAGCGAAGGAGAAGTATGGGGCTGATTAAGAAGAACAAATTATTTCAGAAGGTTTCGGGCTGGAAGGCAAAAAGGGACGTAAGGCTGGAGGAATATGAAGACGCGAACTGGATGGAACTGGAATACGACAGAAAGTCGATTCAGGTTCATGACAGCGGACAGAGACAGGATTATATTAAGGCCTTTGCGGATCAGATAGCGGATGCGAAGTTGGAGCTTGAGAATCTGAACTTGGAATACAACACGGTTACTTCCTATTTAAAGGATATGGAGGAAATCGAAGCGCTTCCTGAGGAAGAAATGCGTGAGCTTAAGGCAAGCGCAGAGAAAATTGACAAACTGGAGAATGAGCGGGGCGTCTACCTTGGGAAAAAGAATCGTATGAGCGACGAGCGGTTTCATCAGGTGGAACGAATAGAGAAAGAAGCGCAGGAAGCCTGCCGTAAGCTTGCTTCGGCCGAGGAGGACCAAAACCGCATCAAACAGGATATGTTCCGGCTGGATGGAGAAAAGCATGCCTATTTATATAGAAAAGATGAACTGAGAAATATGATAGCGGATTCCAGAGGAATGGCAATTATCTGCGGCGCAGCCTTTGTCGTATGCTTCGCAGTGCTTCTCGTATTGCAGTATGGCATGGATATGGATACACAGCTGGGGTTTTTACTGACGGCAGGTATTGCAGCCCTTGTCATCACCCTTCTTTATCTGAGGCATACGGAAGCCATTAAGGAGCTTAAGAAAGTAGAGGCCGGCATTAACAGGATTATCCAGCTTCAAAACAGGGTAAAGATACGATATGTGAACAATACCAACCTTTTGGACTATCTTTATTTGAAATATCAGGTATCCAGTGCCAAGGAGATGAGTACCTTGTGGGAGAAATATAAGATAGAAAAGGAAGAACGTAAAAGCTACAGGCAGGCGGAGCTGGAGCTTGACGATTGCCAGCAGGAGTTGTTAAACATCTTAAAATGCTATCAGATTAAGGATCCCGCTATCTGGCTTCACCAGACAGCAGCGATTCTGGACAGCAAGGAAATGGTGGAAATACGGCATAGCCTCATTATACGGAGACAGTCGCTGCGCCGCCGTATAGACTATAATAAAGAGGTAATCATAGCCGGAGCCCAAAATGCGATAAAGGATATGGCTGATAGTTATCCTCAGTATGCGAGGGAAATTAAAGAGCTGACGGACAGATTTGGAGATATTTAGTTACTATTCAGCCTTACGGCCTTATAGCAGAGATATTTAACTTATGGAAATGTTTTGTCCTTGACAGTAAAAGCCGGGCATGATACTATGACAGCGTGCTGACAGTTTAGCAAGATGCAGTGTGACTATAGTGCAGTGCATTGGAAGAAACGTAAAGCACATTAGAAACTATCTATTGTTGTAAAAATGAGACGGATGAGGAGAACATAGTATGAAAAAGGCGATTGCACTATTATGCGCGGCAATGATGGCTGCGGGCGTGCTTACGGCATGCGGCGGAAGCGATTCGGGAAAGACTTTTACTGTAGGATTCGATGCGGAATTCCCCCCTTACGGTTATATGGATGAGAACGGTGAATACATAGGATTTGATTTGGACCTCGCAAAAGAGGTATGCGAGCGCAACGGATGGACCTTCGTAGCGCAGCCGATCGATTGGGATTCCAAGGATATGGAGTTATCCTCCGGTTCCATCGATTGTATTTGGAACGGATTTACGATTCAGGGACGTGAAGACGCTTATACATGGTCGGTACCCTATGTTGATAACAGCCAGGTGTTCGTAGTGGCGGCAGATTCCGGCATTACCTCTCAGGCTGACCTTGCCGGAAAGGTAGTAGGGGTACAAAAGGATTCCTCAGCCCTTGCAGCGCTGACCGGAGATGCTTCCGACTTAGCATCTACTTTTGAGGAACTTCAGCAGTATGGTGATTATAACGTTGCATTTATGGATCTGGAGCAGAATGCGATTGATGCTCTTGCCATCGATATCGGAGTAGCGAATTATCAGATCAGCTCCAGAGGCGACAGCTTCGTGATTCTGGGTGAGCAGCTCGCTTCCGAGCAGTATGGAATCGGATTTAAGCTGGGCAATGAGGAGCTTAGGGATAAGGTGCAGAAAACCTTGCTGGAAATGGCTGACGATGGAACTTTTATGAAAATTGCGGAAAAATACTCTGATTTCGGCTTGACAGAGAGCATTTGCATAGGAAAGTAACCGGTTAAAAAACCGCTGCAATATAATATATTCGGCAGCGGTTTTTTATGTAATAGAAAAGTGCTCCTATTACATAAAAGCCCTTCGGGCAAACAATGCGCAGCTACGCGCGGAACAAAAGTTGTGCGGCGGAAGTATTTGTTCGCGAGAGTGTGAGAAGCACACTTTTGTTCTTTTTATGGTATATTTATATATATGGCGGAAAATGGAGGCATTATATGAGCTTAGCAACGATTGTGTCACAACTTTTTAAGGGGATGGGAATAACGGTGGAAATCTTCTTTCTGACGCTGTTATTTTCTTTGCCGTTGGGGCTTGTCCTTTCTTTTGGCAGGATGTCCAAGAACGGAATATTGAAAAGTGTCAGTAAATTTTACATATCCGTTATGCGCGGAACCCCTTTGATGTTGCAATTGATTGTCGTATATTTCGCTCCATTTTACGTGTTCGGGCTAAAAATATCCTCCGGCTACCGCTTTATGGCGGTAATCATTGCCTTCGTACTCAACTATGCGGCTTATTTCGCGGAAATCTACCGCTCAGGTATCGAATCTATGCCTATAGGGCAATACGAAGCGGCGAAGGTACTGGGATATACGAGATCCCAGACGTTTTTCAAAATTATACTGCCTCAGGTAATGAAGCGGATATTGCCGCCGGTTACCAATGAAACGATTACGCTTGTGAAGGATACGTCTCTGGCGTTTGTACTTGCGGAAACAGAGATGTTTACCATCGCTAAGCAGATCGCGGCCAAGGAGACGAGTATCATGCCGTTGATGGCGGCGGGATTTTTCTATTATCTATTCAATTTAATTGTTGCCAGCTTCATGGAGTATTTGGAGAAGAAGCTGAACTATTACAGATAGGAAGGAGGGTGAAAGGAAATGAATCTGCTTGAAATCAACCATATGAAAAAGGGATTTGATGGTACGGGGGTGTTAGAGGATATTTCTTTGTCGGTGAAGGAGGGGGAAGTGGTATCCATTATCGGCCCTTCGGGTTCCGGAAAATCCACCTTGCTTCGCTGTGCGACCATGCTGGAGAAGATGGATGGCGGGGAGCTGAAATATATGGGTGAGGCTGCCGCATGGGAGGAAAGCGGAAAGTGTGTATATGCAGGGAAGCAGAAGCTTAAGGAGATACATAAGCATTTCGGCCTGGTATTCCAGAGTTTCAACCTCTTTCCTCATTACAGTGTTATGAAAAATATTACGGACGCGCCAATAAGCGTGGATAAAGTCTCCAAGAAGGAAGCGGAGGAGAGGGCTCTTAAATTGCTAAAGCAGCTTGGGCTTGAAGAGAAAAAAGATGCGTATCCCTATCAGCTTTCAGGAGGGCAGCAGCAGAGAGTTTCCATCGCACGCGCGTTGGCTCTGCAGCCTAAGATTCTGTTCTTCGACGAGCCAACCTCGGCGTTGGACCCGGAGCTTACCGGCGAAGTACTGAGAGTCATTAAGGAATTGGCAAAAGAGCATATGACGATGATTATCGTGACCCATGAGATGCAATTTGCCAAGGAACTGTCGGACCGCATTGTTTTCATGGAGCAGGGATTGATACAGCAGGAGGGAACTCCGGAGGAAATCTTTACTGCCCCCAACGAGCGCGTTAGGGAATTTATTGGAAAATTTACTGCATAATCCCCTTTTTTTCAGCACAATGGAAAAAATGATATGAGGGAAGACGGCGGTATTGATTTATAAAATTAACTGGTATATACTTCATAGTGATGATTTTGTATTTTGGTATACAATAATATTGTGTTTTTGTGCCTGATGGGGCAGAACGGAGGAAAAAATGAAGAAACTGGAACAGCTTTATGAAGGAAAAGCAAAAAAGGTGTTTGCAACGGATGATCCGGATATCGTAATCGTGGATTATAAAGACGATGCTACAGCCTTTAACGGTGAGAAAAAGGGAACGATTGCAGGAAAAGGCGTTATTAACAACAGAATGACGAACCACGTTTTCAAACTTCTGGAAAAGGAAGGCGTACCGACCCACCTTGTAGAAGAGCTGAGCGATCGGGAGACGGCCGTAAAGAAAGTAGAAATCGTTCCGCTGGAAGTAATTATCCGTAATGTGGCAGCAGGAAGCTTTTCCAAGAGACTGGGCGTTCCGGAAGGCACTCCGTTCAAAGAGCCTACCATCGAATTCAGCTATAAGAACGACGATCTCGGAGATCCGCTGATCAACAGCTATTTTGCAGTTGCTCTGGAACTGGCGACATGGGAGGAAATCGAAATTATCGAAAAATATGCATTCAAAGTAAACGAAGTACTGAAAGCATATTTTCTTCAAGCAGATATTAAATTGATAGATTTTAAAATAGAATTCGGCCGTTATCATGGAGAAATCATTCTTGCGGACGAAACATCTCCGGATACATGCAGACTTTGGGACGTTCACACGGACGAGAAGCTGGACAAGGATCGCTTCCGCAGGGATATGGGAAATGTAGAGGAAGCATACAACGAAGTCTTCAAACGTTTGGGGTTATAAAAAGATGCTGCAACGACGGATCGAAGGAGAGACAGGAGCAGATTTGGAAAATATTTCTGTAATGGGGGACCCGGATAAGCTAAGGGAAGAATGCGGCGTATTCGGTATATATGATTTTGCCGGAGGCGACGTGTCTTCTGCTGTTTATTACGGGCTTTTGGCGCTCCAGCACAGAGGGCAGGAGAGCTGTGGTATAGCGGTCAGCGATACCAAGGGACCGAAAGGCAAGGTGTTAAGCGCAAAGGAGATGGGACTGGTAAACGAATCCTTCACTCCCGAAATGCTGGAAAAGCTAAAAGGCGATATCGGTGTAGGACATGTGCGCTATTCCACTGCAGGAAGCAGCACGAGAGAGAACGCGCAGCCGTTAGTGCTTAACTACGTGAAGGGAACCTTAGGCTTAGCCCATAATGGTAACCTGATTAATGCACCCGAGCTTCGGCACGAGCTGGAGTATACCGGCGCTATTTTTCAGACCACTATCGATTCGGAGGTCATCGCGTATCATATTGCCAGAGAGCGTCTGAACACGAACACGGTAGAGGCGGCTGTCGGACGGGCCATGCAGAAGATCAAGGGAGCTTATTCTCTGGTAATCATGTCGCCGAGAAAGCTTATCGGAGCGAGAGATCCCTTCGGCTTTCGCCCTCTTTGTATCGGAAAGAGGGAGGACGCTTATGTATTGGCTTCCGAAACATGTGCGCTGGATACGATAGGAGCGCAGTACATCCGTGATGTGCTTCCGGGAGAGGTTGTCACGATTTCCCCTGAAAAAGGTATTGAATCCGATACCAGCCATTGCATAAGCGATAAAGAGCACAGCAGATGCGTTTTTGAATACATTTATTTCGCAAGACCGGACAGTTATATCGACGGAGTAAGCGTCTACAATTCCAGAATACTGGCGGGTAAATTCCTCGCCATGGATTCTCCGGTAGAGGCAGATCTCGTGGTAGGAGTGCCGGAGTCAGGAAACTGTGCGGCTTTGGGCTATTCCCTTCAGTCGGGTATTCCTTATGGGCAGGCGTTCGTTAAGAATTCCTACGTTGGACGTACCTTCATCAAACCCAAGCAGAAAAACAGGGAGACCAGCGTACAGGTCAAGCTGAATGCTTTGAAGGAAGCGGTTTCCGGAAAGAGGGTCATTATGATTGACGATTCCATTGTCCGCGGTACTACCTCCGACCGTATCGTGCGTATGCTCAGGGAGGCAGGAGCAAAAGAAGTGCATATGCGGGTAAGCTCGCCGCCCTTCTTATGGCCTTGTTACTTCGGAACGGATGTACCGGCAAGGGAGCAGTTGATTGCCTATAACCGTTCTATAGAAGAAATCTGCGAGGTGATAGGCGCCGATTCTCTGGCGTACTTAAAAGAAGAGAGATTGGAAGAAATGGTAAACGGCCTGGGCGTCTGCAAGGGCTGTTTCAGCGGAACATATCCGCTCGTTCCTCCCACGGAGGATATTAGAGGGGATTATGACATGTAAAATAAATGACCCGTGGAATTCGAGGAAGACTGCGAGTTTCACGGGTATTTTAGCGGAAAGAACAAATTGAAAAGTAAAAAGTGAAGAGAAAAAGGAGAAGCGGTATGAGCACAGATAGGTATCAAAGTCCTCTTTCAGAGCGTTATGCTAGCAAAGAGATGCAGTATATTTTTTCGCCTGATATGAAATTCAGGACATGGAGAAGGCTGTGGATTGCGCTGGCGGAGACGGAGAAGGAGCTTGGACTCAATATCTCTCAGGAACAGATCGACGAGCTGAAGACTCATGTGGAGGACATCAATTATGATGTTGCCAGGGAGAGGGAGAAAGAAGTGCGTCATGATGTCATGAGCCATGTGTATGCTTACGGCGTGCAGTGCCCCAAGGCGAAGGGAATCATTCACCTCGGCGCTACTTCATGCTACGTAGGGGATAATACGGATATTATCGTTATGACCCAGGCGCTTATGCTGGTAAAAAAGAAGCTGGTAAACGTGATGAAGGAGCTTTCGGATTTTGCGGACAAATATAAGGAGCAGCCAACCTTGGCGTTTACTCATTTTCAGCCTGCCCAGCCTACTACGGTAGGAAAGCGCGCAACGCTTTGGCTTCAGGAGTTCTGTCTGGATCTGGAAGATCTGGATCATGCACTTTCTCATATGAAGCTGTTGGGTTCTAAGGGAACTACCGGAACACAGGCTTCTTTTCTTGAGCTTTTTGACGGCGATCAGGAGAAAATCGATAGGATAGACCCGATGATTGCGAAGAAAATGGGATTTACGGAATGTTATCCTGTATCGGGGCAGACCTATTCCAGAAAAGTGGACACAAGAGTAGTCAACGTGCTGGCAGGCATTGCGGCAAGCGCTCACAAGATGTCTAACGATATTCGCCTGTTACAGCATTTGAAGGAAATAGAGGAGCCTTTCGAGAAGGGGCAAATCGGATCTTCTGCAATGGCATATAAGAGAAATCCCATGAGGAGCGAGAGAATAGCTTCTCTTGCAAGATATGTTATGGTGGATGCGCTGAATCCCGCCATTACCTCCGCGACCCAGTGGTTTGAAAGAACGCTGGACGATTCTGCCAATAAAAGACTTTCCGTTCCGGAAGGCTTTCTTGCGATAGACGGAATCCTCGATTTGTGTCTGAATGTGGTAGACGGCCTCGTAGTATACCCGAAGGTAATTGAGAAGAGACTGATGAGCGAGCTTCCTTTTATGGCCACGGAAAACATCATGATGGATGCGGTGAAAGCGGGAGGCGACAGGCAGGAACTGCATGAGAGAATCCGCACGCTTTCCATGGAAGCCGGAAAGAATGTGAAGGAAGAGGGCAAGGATAACAATTTGTTAGAGTTGATTGCGGCAGACCCGGCATTCAATATGACCCTTGGGGATTTGCAAAAGACTATGGACCCGACCAAATATGTGGGACGTTCCAGAGAGCAGGTGGAGGCGTTCCTTGTGTCTGTAATCGCACCTATTTTAGAAGAAAATAAAGAGCTGTTGGGTGTAACGGCAGAAATTAACGTATAAAGTATCGGGATGTATAGGCGTATTTTTAAGGCCGTAAGGTTTTAAGGATACGCTTTTTATACCGAAATATATGAGATAATAGGGAGAGTAGTTATGGGTGGATTTTTTGGAGTAGCATCGAAAAGTGATTGTATGTTCGATTTGTTTTTCGGAACGGACTATCACTCTCATCTGGGAACGAGGCGGGCCGGTATGGCGGTGTATGGGAAAAAAGGCTTTGACCGTTCGATTCATAATATTGAAAATGCGCCGTTTCGTACGAAATTTGATAAGGACGTGAATGAAATGAGCGGAAATATAGGTATCGGGTGTATTTCTGATTATGAGCCTCAGCCGCTGATCGTGCGTTCCCACCACGGGACCTATGCGATAGAGACGGTTGGAAAAATAAACAATATGGATGAAATCGTGGAGAAGATTTTCGCCACCGGGCATTCTCATTTCCTCGAAATGAGCGGAGGGGATATCAATGCGACGGAGCTGGTCGCGGCGGTAATCAACGAGAAGGATAATCTGGTGGACGGCATAAAGTATGCGCAGGAAATTATAGACGGCTCCATGACGATGCTGATTATGACCTCAAAGGGGATTTATGCCGCCAGAGACCGTTTGGGAAGAACTCCGGTTTCTATCGGAAGGAAGAAGGATGCTTACTGCATATCTTTTGAAAGCTTCGCCTATTTGAATCTGGGCTATACCGAGGAGAAGGAGTTAGGCCCCGGAGAAATTGTGATTATCACGCCGGAAGAAATGCATACTCTTGCAGCTCCGGGAACCGATATGAAGATATGTACCTTTTTATGGGTGTATTACGGGTACCCCTCCTCTTCCTATGAAGGATTCAGTGTAGAGGGGATGAGATATAACTGCGGTGCGCTGTTGGCCAAGCGCGATGATGTGAAGCCGGACATCGTAGCAGGAGTGCCGGATTCCGGGACCGCGCATGCCATCGGTTACTCCAACGAGTCAGGAATTCCCTTTTCCAGACCTTTCATTAAATATACCCCTACGTGGCCGCGCTCCTTTATGCCCACGATTCAGAGCCAGAGAAACTTAATTGCAAAGATGAAGCTGATTCCGGTGCACGATTTGATTCAGGATAAGAGCCTGCTCTTAATCGACGATTCCATTGTCCGCGGCACCCAGCTCAGGGAGACTACCGAATTTTTATATCAGAGCGGTGCCAAGGAGGTACATATCCGTCCGGCATGTCCGCCCCTTTTGTACGGCTGTAAATATTTGAATTTCTCCCGTTCCACTTCAGAAATGGACTTAATTACCAGACGGGTTATCAAGGACTTGGAGAGAGAGGGAAGATTTACACAACTAAGCGCCTATTCCAATCCGGAGACAGAGGAATATAAGGAGATGCTCGGGCGTATCAGTAAGGAACTGAATTTCACCTCCCTTCGCTATCATAGGCTGGATGATATGATAGAGGCGGTGGGCATCGATAGGTGTAAGCTGTGTACCTATTGCTGGGATGGAAAAGAATAAGGGGTAAAGCGAGTGAAAAAAGAAGTCTTTAACATGCTCGAAGCCCATATGCTATCTTGCATGAAGGACAGTGCACATGATAAAGCGCACATTTACCGCGTATTGTACGAGGCCTTGGATATCGCACAAACGCAACAGGATGTGGATTATGATGTTTTGATTGCCTCCTGCCTGCTGCACGATATCGGCAGACAGGAGCAATTTGAAGACCCGGCGCTGTGCCATGCGCGGGTAGGAGCAAAAAAGGCATACAGCTTTTTAGTGGAGCAGGGATTCTCCAAGGAATTTGCGGATAAGGTTTCCTCGTGTATTCTGACCCATCGATACCGAAAGGATAATCTCCCCCAAAGCATTGAGGCTAAGATTTTATTCGATGCCGATAAAGTGGATGTTACCGGTGCTATAGGCATTGCACGCACTCTTGTATACAAGGGGCAAGTATCGGAGCCGCTGTATTCTACGGGACCGGAGGGAGAAATTTTGGATGGAACTGACGATGCTTGTCCTTCTTTTTTTCAGGAATATAAGTATAAGCTGGAAAAATTGTATTCCGGTTTTCTGACGGAAAGAGGCGCTGAAATTGCGAGACAGAGGCAAGAGGCGGCTGTTGCTTTCTATGAGAGTATCCGGAGCGAAGTTAAGGGGTCTTGCCAAAAGGGCCTGGATTACCTGGACAGATACGTGGATGAATGAAGGCTGCAAATGAGTTTGCTTCGGGAAAATTGCTTTGAGGTAGTTGCTTTTGGGTAGTTGCTTTTGAATAGTTGCTTGAATAGTTGCTTTTGAGTAAATGCTTTGAGGTAGTTGTTTTTGAGTAAATGATTTGAGGTAATTGCTTTTGAGTAATTGTTTTTGGGTAGTTGTTTTGAAGCAATTACTTTTATGTAATTACTTTGAAAGAAGCTACTTTCTTACATAGCATCGGTCTTTATGATTTATTTTTTAAAACTCAATATAAGAACAGGTTATGTTACTCATAAATAATATTGATTTTATTTATGAGTAATTTTATTGTATAATTGTAAAGTATTCGGGAGGAGTAAATATTATGATGCCCCGGCATACTAGTGTATTGACTTGTTTCTAATGAGACTGGCAAAACTCTTAGTCGAAGGAGGAACGGGACCGCACATTTTATGGAACAAGGGAAAATTTAAGTTTGCAGGAGGAAATCGACTATGGTAAAGGCAGTTGTCGGCGCTAACTGGGGCGACGAAGGAAAAGGTAAAATTACAGATATGCTTGCACAGGAGGCGGATATTATCGTTCGTTTTCAAGGAGGAGCAAACGCAGGGCACACTATTGTGAACAACTACGGTAAGTTTGCGCTCCACACGCTGCCCTCGGGGGTATTCTACGACCATACGACCAGTGTGATCGGTAATGGAGTAGCCTTGAATATTCCGGTTCTTTTTAATGAAATCAAGTCTATTACGGATAGGGATGTGCCGATGCCCAAGATTCTGGTGTCGGACAGAGCCCAGATTGTAATGCCTTATCATATCTTGTTCGACCAATATGAGGAAGAACGGCTGGGTGGGAAATCCTTTGGTTCTACCAAGTCCGGTATTGCACCATTTTATTCTGATAAATATGCAAAAATAGGCTTTCAGGTAAGTGAGCTTTTTGATGATGAGCTGTTAAAGGAAAAAGTCGTGAGGATTGCGGAAGCAAAAAATGTGCTTTTGGAGCATCTGTATCATAAGCCTTTGCTCGATCCTGAGGAACTGCTCTTGACGCTTCACAGCTATAGGGAAATGGTGGAGCCATATGTCTGCGATGTATCCGCCTTTTTGGATCAGGCGATAAAGGAAGGTAAGACGATATTGCTTGAGGGTCAGCTTGGTACGTTAAAGGATACGGACCACGGCATTTATCCCATGGTGACATCTTCCTCTACTCTGGCTGCTTACGGCGCGATAGGGGCAGGAATTCCTCCTTATGAAATAAAAGAAATCATTACGGTATGCAAAGCATATTCTTCAGCAGTCGGAGCAGGTGCTTTCGTATCTGAAATTTTCGGAGAAGAGGCGAATGAACTCAGACTAAGAGGCGGCGATGGAGGAGAATTCGGTGCTACTACAGGACGTCCCCGCCGCATGGGGTGGTTTGACTGTGTCGCTTCCAAATACGGCTGCAGACTACAGGGAACTACCGACGTGGCATTCACGGTTCTGGACGTGCTGGGCTATCTGGATAAGATTCCTGTTTGCATAGGTTATGAAATCGACGGCGAAGTGACGACCCAGTTCCCCGTAACAGCGAAGCTGGAGAAGGCAAAGCCGGTACTTAAAACGCTGCCGGGCTGGAAATGCGAAACCCGCGGAATCAAGACCTATGAAGAGCTTCCGGAGAATTGCAGGAATTATATCGAGTTCATCGAGGAGCAAATCGGTTATCCGATTACGATGGTAAGTAACGGACCGGGAAGAAATGATATTATCTATAGAAAGAGTCTTTTACAAAGATAATAAAGTGCCGCATGACCGCAAAAAGTGGTCATGCGGCTTTTGGCTGAAGTGATCGTGGTATGTTCGCGGAGTCTTACAGGCGGGAAAAATAAATAGTCAAGCTGTTAGGGATATGGTACAATAAGGAAAACGAAACGGGCATGAAAGCGTAAGGGCAGAGGATGACGAATAATCTGGAATATTACAAGGTTTTTTACTACGCCGCGAAGCTGGGAAGTCTGACGATGGCGGCGGAGATGCTTTCCATATCCCAGCCGGCGGTAAGTCAGTCGCTGAAGCAGCTGGAGAGCCTTATCGGAGCGAAGCTCTTCGTCAGAGTCTCCAAGGGAGTAAAGCTGACGGCGGAAGGCGCACTTTTATATAGCTATGTGGCAAAGGGCTACGAGCAAATAGAGCTGGGGGAAAAGAAGGTAGCGCAGATGCTCAATCTGGAATTAGGGGAAATGCGCATCGGTGCCAGCGATATGACACTTCGTTTTTTCCTGCTTCCGTACCTGGAAAAATTTCATGAACAATATCCGGGAATTAAGGTCACGGTAACAAATGCCCCAACGCCTGAGACTTTGTATTATTTGCAGGAGGGGAAGATCGATTTCGGTGTGGTGAGTACCCCATTTGAGGCTGTATCCGGCATACAGGCAGTGCAGGTAAAGGAAATAGAGGATATTTTTATCGCAGGCCGCAAGTTCATCCAATATAAGAATAAAACGCTGGACTTGAAGGACCTGGAAACGCTGCCGATTATTTCGTTGGAAAAGAAGACGAGCACAAGAAGCTATATGGATAGTTTTCTCGAAAAAAACGGGGTAGTGATGAATCCGGAATTTGAACTGGCAACCAGTGATATGATCGTTCAGTTCACCCTGCGCAATCTGGGAGTCGGGAGTATTATGAAGGAGTTTGCAGCGGAGCATTTGGAATCGGGGAAGATATTTGCGCTTCGTTTTAATAAAATCATACCTAAGCGGCATTTTTGTGTCGTGACGGATACGGGGAATTTATTGTCCGCCGCCGCGAGAAATTTACTGCAAATGATATGCAGCGATAAAGAGGACAAATAAGAATAATTGCGAAAAGGCTTTAGGAGGAAATGACAGTGATAAATACAATTATTTTTGATATAGGTAATGTACTGACAGGATTTGAGTGGAAGGCATTTTTCCAAAAGTTCGGCTATTCGGAGGAAATACTGGACAGGATTTCAAAGGCTACAGTGGAGAGCGGAACATGGGCTGAATACGATAGAGGAGCTTTGTCGGATGAAGAGATTATGAATGCGTTCATCGCCAACGATCCTGGTATTGAAAGGGAGCTGAGGGAGTCGCTGGAAAATATTCAGGGAATGCTTATAAGATATGACTATGCGATTCCGTGGATAAAAGAGTTAAAAGGAAAGGGGTACCGGGTGTTGGTTTTATCTAATTTTGCCAGCCGCGCTGCCAGTGACTGCAAGGATGCCTTGGACTTCCTTGAATATGTGGATGGAGGAATCTTATCTTATAAGGAAAAATTTATTAAGCCTCAACCGGAAATCTATGAGTTGTTAATAGACAGATATCAATTGAATCCAACAGAGTGCGTGTTCTTGGACGATACGTTAGCCAATTTGACGGCTGCGGAGAAATTTGGCATTCATACAGTTCATTTTCAAAACAAGAAGCAGGCCGAGATGGAGCTGTCCAAACTGGGCGTTAAGTAGAAAAGTACACATGTTGTAATTCAGGGTTACTGTTCACACAGCAGCTTAACACTTGCTGTTAAGCTATGTAAGAACGTGATTCAAGAGATGATTTCTGCTTCGCAGAGCCAATTTACATGCAAAATTTTTGCATTGCAGAAATCATGCGTTGCTGAGAACGGAGTGAACAGTAACAATTCAGGAAAATGATGCACAGCTCACTTTTGTTTTATAATTTACAATGAATTCTGTGTACAATGGAAGTAAGATTTTGTACGAAAGATAACGTTTAATTGGAGGCTTATATGTTTAAATACTTAAAAGATAAACTAAGCAGGCACAAAAGCGATCCTTTTAAAAAAGAAGGTCTTAAGATATGTGCAATATACCTTGTAATCGGGCTTTTCTGGATTTATTTTTCCGATAGGATTGTCAATTACCTCTTTAAAGACGAACATGCCATTTTAAGAATAAATACCTATAAAGGGACGGCTTATGTGCTTTGCACGGCTCTGATTCTTTATTTTCTCATTTCGGACCTTCTGAGAAAGGTGGAGATAATGAAAAGAAAGCTGAACGAAAGCTATGACGAGCTGTCGGCTTCCAACGAAGAGCTGCAGTCCTATGTGGAGGAACTGACCGCTTCGGATGAGGAGCTGCGCACCCAGTACGATCAAATCGTGGAATACGGAGAAAAGCTTAGGGTAAGTGAGGAGAAATATAAATCTCTGATTACAGAAATGCAATTAGGATTGGCGCTTTACGCAGGAAATCCGGGAGATGATCTCTATCATTATAAAGTGGTGGATACAAACTACAGTCATGAAGTTTTAACGGGATTCAAACAGAAGGACATCTTAGGGAAATATTTCTATGAAATTCACGTAGACATGGAGCCGGAGAACGCTGCGAAGCTGATACATACCATTACCACCGGAGAGCCTACCCGCTACGAAAGACTTCAGAAAAAAACAAATTATTATTACGAAGTTATCGCTTATAGGCCTATGGATAATCAATTGGCAATTATTGTAAATGACATTACAAAGCGCAAGCAGGCGGAAGGACGGCTGAACTTCTTAAGCTATCATGACCAGCTTACTGGCCTATTCAACCGCAGATTTTTCGAGCAGGAATTGGTTGCTTTGGATAAGGATGAGAATTATCCTCTTATGATTACGATGATAGATATAAACGGACTAAAGCTGGTCAACGATTCCTTCGGGCATGCGACAGGTGACAAATATATTCAGATGGTGGCTAAGGTGCTCATTGAGGGTACGAGAGATCAGGACGTTGTGTGCAGACAGGCGGGTGACGAATTCATTATCTTCTCTCCGAAAACGGACGATGCACAAATGCAGAAGATTATTGAAGATATGAACGAGGCAGCCAGAAAAATGGATGTCAATTCTGTTCCTCTTTCGCTGTCCTTCGGTTACTGTGCGAAGAAAAGCAGCGATGAACCGCTGCCAGAGGTTATGAAAAGGGCAGAAAGATACATGTATAAGAAGAAGTTGTTAGAAAGCTCAAGCGTAAAGGGGAAGACTGTCTATACGATCATGACTACCCTGCATGAGAAGAATCCAAGAGAGGAGCAGCATTCCCGAAGAGTTTCCCAGCTTTGCGAGAAGATGGGCGTTGCGATGGGCCTTAGGGACGATGAGGTGAAGGAGCTTCGGACGGTGGGACTTTTACATGATATCGGCAAAGTAGCTATAGAAGAAGGAATCTTAAATAAGCCCGGAAAACTGGACGAAATGGAATGGGAAGAAATCAAGAAGCATCCAGAAATAGGTTACCGGATACTGAGTACGGTAAGCGATCTTTCGGAACTGAGCGAATATGTGCTTTCCCATCATGAAAGATGGGACGGAAAAGGCTATCCCAGGGGGCTGAAGGGCGAGGATATACCGCTTCAGTCGAGAATCATAGCAATTGCGGACGCATACGACGCGATGCGAAGCGAGAGAAGTTATCGCAAGGCGCTATCGAAAGAATATGCGGTCAGCGAGTTAGAAAAGGGAGCAGGAACTCAATTCAACGAGTCCTGTGTCAATGTTTTTATCGAACAAGTAGTGAAGGATGACGATATCTACGAGTGTGATTTGTGCAGCATATGATGAAGAGGAGTTTTTACTCCTCTTCATCCTTTAAAATATCCATGGAGGCGATGGTATGCTTGTCCTTGAACTTTCCGTAAAGCCATATGTAAATCCATAAGAGAATGGGCAGACCGATGGTCGCCACGAGGCAGGCTTGGAAAAGAGTGCCTGAGCCGGGGAAATCCAGCAGGGCAATTACAAAGGTAGCTACGTATAAAAGAACCAATAGGACTATGCAGATCCAAGCGGCAATCTGTTTCGATTTTTTCTTCATAGGAACTCCGTTTCTTATTTCATATTTTATACATAACATAGCACATTCCGCATGAAATGGAAATAATAAAAGTCCCCGAAAATGTATTTTTACATTTCCGGGGACTTTTTTAGGGGAGGATAAGTATTTTTTCTTATCTTGGGTAGTTATCAAAGGAGGGGGTTCCTTTGATAGTTTTATTATTGACGGCATTTTCGGCTTTATTCATAAAAAATAAAAAAAATTTACTTTTTTTAAAAAATATTATATACTATCAATAGTTTGGACATAGTTTTCTGTTTTTAACGGAATAGTTAACTCGGATTTGAAGAAAAATATATAATAAGCAGAAGGTGGTATTACAATGGCATTATTAAAACAGTGGCATGACATGGCCTATTCGGAAACAGCCAATAAAGGCGATTTACAAAGACTCTGGGCAGATTATTTTCAGAAAGAGAAAGAAATTTATACAAAGCTTCTGGAGAATCCCGAGGAAGTAGTAAAAGGTACCGTGAAGGAACTGGCTGAGAAGTTTGATGTTGATATTATGACGATGATAGGTTTTCTCGACGGAATCAACGAAAGTTTGAAGGTCGTGAACCCTATTGACGAGATGGAGGAGGACACGGAAGTTTCTCTCGATTTCGATAACGAGCTTCTTTATATGAATATGGTCGGTGCAGGTGCGGACTGGCTGTACGAGCTGGAAGAGTGGGAAGATATTTTCGATGAGGAAAAGAGAAAAGAGCTTTATAGAATACAGAAGGTTTCTACTACGATTGTAAAAGGCGCTAAGACATATCCTAACGATCCCTGCCCTTGCGGAAGCGGTAAGAAATATAAAAAATGCTGCGGCAAAAAATAAGAATGCTGCAGTAAAAATAAGTATGTCTCAGAAAAAATAAGAATATGCTTAAGCAAAAATAAGAATAAGTCTTTACAGATTAAAAAAAGTAGCATAGAATGATAATAAGCAATGAAATATGGATAATACAAGGAAGAGAAGAGTAAGGTGCGGGAACGTATCAGAGAGGGATACCTGCTTGCCAAGGCAAGCGGAGCTGGAAGTATTCCGACGGAAAGCATCCGAAGACCATCTCGGAGTGACCCCAATCAGGTCCGGCGGCACCGTTATCGCCGAATGAAGCGGCTTTGTTTTAAACAAGGCAAAAAGGGTGGAACCGCGTAAGACAGCTATACGTCCCTTACATCGTACATAGAGTGCGATGTAGGGGATTTTTTGTACGCCAAAATAAAAGGAGGAAAATGAAATGCAGGAAAGATGGAATGAGTTACAGCAGATTTTGGAAGAAATGACGATAATGAAGAAAAGGGAATACGCTTTGACCCTGACCGTTTGTGTTTTGGCCGGTCTGGTAATCGGAATGCTGATTTCACCGAAGAAAAGAGTGATGATCGGAAGCAATAATGGGAACAACACTGGAAACAATAATGTGAGCGGCTTAGATGCCGATGAGTTCTGCGACTGCGAAGATGATTGCTGCTGTGAGGAATAACTGAGGGCGGCGATAGGAAAGCAGTGAAGAAAGAATAAAGAAAACGAAATAAAAGAAGAGATGAAGAAATAAAAGAGATAGAAAAGCTGGAGAAGTAAAAGTAACAAAAGCAATAGAACAGATAAAGGAGTTGGAAATTAATGAAAATAACTTTAAAAGATGGGAGCAGTAAAGAATATGGTTCGCCGATGCGTGTTATCGATATTGCGGCGGACATCAGCGAGGGCCTTGGAAGAGCGGCATGTGCCGGAGAAATAGATGGTAAGGTTGTGGATTTACGTACTGTTGTGGAGCAGGACTGTGCGCTTAATATTTTGACTGCAAACGATAAAGAGGGGATAAGGGTAGTCAGACATACGGCTTCCCATGTGCTGGCGGAGGCGGTCAAGAGGCTATATACCGACGCGAAGCTGGCAATCGGGCCGAGCATCGACACCGGCTTCTATTATGATTTTGAGCATGAGCCATTTACAAGAGAGGACCTTGACAATCTGGAAGCAGAGATGAAGAAGATCATTAAGGAAGGGAACTCCTTGGAGAAGTTCACACTCTCCCGTGAAGAGGCGATAAAATTTATGGAAGAGAAGAGCGAGCCTTATAAGGTGGAGCTGATTCGTGACCTTCCTGAGGATGCGGTGATTTCTTTTTATAGTCAGGGCGATTTCGTGGATTTGTGTGCGGGGCCTCATCTCATGAGCACGAAGGGAATCAAGGCGTTTAAGCTTATTTCCTCCTCCGGCGCATATTGGAGAGGCAATTCCGATAATAAGATGCTCCAGAGAATTTACGGTACGGCTTTTAATAAGAAAGAAGAGCTTGCCGATTATTTGGAGTATTTGGAGAACATTAAGAAACGTGACCACAATAAATTGGGCCGCGAAATGGAGCTTTTTACTACGGTTGATGTAATCGGTCAGGGACTTCCGCTGCTGATGCCCAAGGGAACGAAGATGATTCAGACGATGCAGCGCTGGATTGAGGATGAAGAGGAAAAGCGCGGCTATATGAGAACGAAGACTCCTCTCATGGCAAAAAAAGATTTGTATGTGATTTCCGATCACTGGGATCATTACAAGGAAGGCATGTTCGTACTGGGAGATGAAAATGATGAGAATGCGGAAGTTTTCGCACTTCGCCCTATGACCTGCCCGTTCCAGTACTATGTATACAAGCAGAGCCAGAAATCCTACAGAGACCTTCCCTGCCGCTATGGTGAGACATCCACTCTTTTCCGTAATGAGGATTCGGGAGAGATGCACGGACTTACCAGAGTGCGCCAGTTCACTATTTCCGAGGGCCATTTGGTCGTGCGTCCGGATCAGGTGGAAGAGGAATTCAAGGGGTGTGTGGACCTGGCGAAATATTGTATGACGACTCTCGGTCTTCAGGACGACGTATCGTACCGTTTGTCCTTATGGGATCCGAACAATCAGGATCACTACCTTGGAAATGCAGAGCTTTGGGATGAGGTTCAGGATATGATGCGTACGATTTTGAATCACATCGGAATCGAGTATACGGAGGAAGAAGGAGAGGCGGCGTTCTACGGTCCTAAGCTGGATATTCAGGCGAAGAACGTATACGGCAAAGAGGATACGATGATTACGATCCAGCTCGATATGTTCCTTGCGGAGCGCTTTGATATGACCTTTGTGGATAAGGACGGTGAAAAGAAGAGACCTTATATTATTCACAGAACTTCCCTGGGATGCTACGAAAGAACGTTGGCATGGCTGATTGAAAAATATGAAGGAAAGTTTCCTACATGGCTCTGCCCGGAGCAGGTGCGTGTCCTTCCCATTTCCGAAAAATATGAAAAATATGCGCAGGAAGTAGAAGAAAAATTAAAGGAAAACGGCGTGCTCGCCACCATGGATAGCCGTTCTGAAAAAATTGGTTTTAAAATCCGCGAGGCGAGACTTGCAAAGCTTCCGTATATGCTTGTAGTCGGGCAGAAGGAAGAAGAGGATAAGACCGTTTCTGTAAGAAGCCGCTTTGCGGGTGATGAGGGAGTGAAGTCCCTGGAGGAGTTCGTGGAGCAGATTTGTAAGGAAATCAGAACAAAAGAAATAAGAAAAGAAGAAGTGCAGGAAGAAAGCAAATAGCCGTATATTTTCTATAAAAGAAAGCCATACTAACCATGGTAATATTTTTGTCTGATAGGAGGTTAGATGATGGCTCAGTTAGATTGTATAGTGGATAGTTGTGTTTATAACAAAAGCGAATGTTGCTGCAAGGGTGACATAATGGTAGGAGGAAAGCATGCGCATCACGAAGACGATACTTGCTGTGAAAGCTTTTCCGAGAAAAGAGGAGATTCCTATACCAGTGCGTTGGAGCATCCTTGCAAGACGATAAGCATAGACTGCGAGGCGTCTAAATGTGTGTATAACAGCAACTATAAATGCTTTGCCCAGCACGTGGATATTAAGGGCTGCGGCGCGTCCGATTGCAGGGAAACAGCCTGCGCTACTTTTAAGGAAAGATAGAATGTGGTAAAAAATCTCCGCAGAGAGAAAAGCTTCGCGGAGATTTTTTTTGCTGTAATTGTTACGGAATTGCGAATTTTATTACATTTTTTGTTTTTTCACTTGTATATAAGAAATATTTTCTCTATAATAGGAAAGTATAAAACGATTTTGTGGGAATTACAGGGGTTAGTATGAAGAATAAGAAAATAGCTGCTTTGGCAGCGGCAGGGACACTGACGATATTGGCAGTGTGCGGAACCTTCGCAGTGAAAACGGTTTTTGCAGCGGAGGAAAGAATATCGATATCCGGTTCGGAAGAGTCCAGGCAGACGATGCTTAAGGACGATACCGATACGGAAGCCTTAAAGGTATATAAAAAAGAAGTGTATAGTGAGGAAGGGTGCACGTTTCTCCTTCCGGAAGGATATGTTGCAAGTGATAGTATAGAAGGAATGTATATTTCGGAAAGAAGGCCGGTAGATTCTTCCAATATTTATTATTCCGTTTCCGAAGCGGCGGATGCAGAAACTCTGGGTGATGCTTTGGCTTCCGGCTCTTACAAGACAGAAGTGGAGAAACGCTTCAAGGAAGCTTACGGTGCGGAGGCGGTTATTGGAACTTACCAAATGCAGAAGCTTATGGTGGACGGATGTCCGGCATATAAGATCGAGCTTTCCTGTACCTTGGAGAATATGACGATGGAGCAGCTCATTTACATCATTGCAGCGGACAGAACATATACCATTACGTTTTCCCAGTCGCCGGACGATGAGAGGATGGAGGAATTCGCGCAGAGTGCCCAGACGATTCAGATGGTCTTTCAGGAAAACGAATAAAATTTAGCGCTTGACATACGAAAGAGTTAATGTTACACTATTTAAGCGTGTGAAGTACGCGGATAAAATCAAGCAGAGTATCCACTCTCACCCTATAGCGATCGGGCTCATAGGCGTTTATACTCCGAAATTTCCCGTCTGTGTGATATTTCACATAATGCGGGCAGCGAGGATGTACATTTGGTGGATAGTTATGCTATCCACTTTTTTATGCTTATTATTACGAGGAGGGCAAAACCATTAGCGATTTATTGATTAACGAACAGATTAGAGACAAGGAAGTACGTGTTATTGGCGAGAACGGGGAGCAGCTAGGAGTTATGACCGTAAAGGATGCTATGAAACTGGCTGAGGATGCGGAACTCGATTTGGTAAAGATTGCACCTACTGCAAAGCCACCTGTTTGTAAAATTGTTGATTATGGAAAGTTCAAATATGAACAAGCCAGAAAAGAAAAAGAAGCGAAAAAGAAGCAGAAGGTAATTGAAGTAAAAGAAATTCGTTTATCTCCGAACATTGATACCAATGATTTGAATACAAAGATAAGCGCAGCCAAGAAGTTCATAACTAAAGGTGATAAGGTAAAAATAACTCTTCGTTTCCGCGGACGCGAGATGGCTCATATGGCAAGCAGCAGGCATATTCTGGAGGATTTTGCTCAGACATTAGCAGATATTGCGGTTGTGGAGAAAGCTCCGAAAGTGGAAGGCAGAAGTATGACGATGTTTTTAACTGAAAAGCGTTAGTTCGTACAGTTAAAATATATAAAATTGATGGAGTATAGGAGGAATTGAATATGCCAAAAATGAAGACAAGCAGATCGGCTGCTAAACGTTTTAAATTAACAGGAACAGGTAAATTGAAGAGAAACAAAGCTTACAAACGCCATATCTTGACGAAAAAGTCCGCGAAGAGAAAGAGAAATCTCAGACATTCGGCTATTACAGATGCAACCAATGTTAAGAATATGAAGAAGATTTTACCTTATTTGTAATACCAATATTTTTTTGAGTCGTAAGGAGGACAATGAGACATGGCAAGAATTAAAGGCGGCGTGAATGCCAAGAAAAAACACAATAGAGTATTAAAGCTTGCAAAAGGTTACAGAGGAGCAAGATCAAAACAGTATAGAGTAGCTAAGCAGTCTGTTATGAGAGCTTTAACGAGCGCTTATTCAGGAAGAAAAGAAAGAAAGCGTCAGTTCAGACAGCTTTGGATCGCTCGTATCAATGCGGCAGCCAGAATGAACGGCTTATCTTACAGCAAATTTATGTATGGCTTAAAGCTTGCTGAAGTGGATATGAACAGAAAGATGCTGGCAGAGCTGGCAGTAAACGATGCAGAAGGCTTTGCAGCACTCGCAGAACTTGCAAAGAGCAAGATCGCGTAATAAACTTAAAGACATGATAAGTTCAATTGCTTAATGAAACGGTAATTGTATCATATAATGCGATTAAGATAAGAAATTTAGGCCCTGAGGATATGTTATCCTTAGGGTTTATTTTTATGTAATAGGAAAGAACACCTATTACATAAAGTATGGATGCGCAGCTACGCGCGAGGAACAAAAGCTGTGCTGCTAAAGCATTTGGTGGCAGGAATATATGAAGCACACTTTGTTCTATTAATGATTTACCAATAATTTGTAAAAATTGAGTAATTTCTGTTTATCAACAAGGTATATTCAGTGTATACTATAAAAGTAGCGGATAAATCATTGCAATCCGGTTACTGAAATTAGTATAAAGAACGAGGATGAAACGATGGATATATTAAAAGATTTAAAGCCCCAAAAGGTATTTTATTATTTCGAACAGATATGCCGTATTCCCCACGGATCAGGAAATATAGACAGATTGAGCGATTATCTGGCGGCTTTTGCAAAAGAGCGGAAATTAGTATGTATACAGGACGAGCTCAAAAACGTAATTATAATAAAGGAGGCAGCGCCCGGCTATGAGAAGGAAGCGCCGATTATTCTGCAGGGGCATATGGACATGGTAGCAGTGAAGAAGCCGGGAGCTGCTATCGATATGGAGAAGCAGGGACTGGAGCTTAAGTTGGACGGAGATTATGTCTATGCGGAAAATACCAGTCTGGGCGGCGATGACGGAATAGCGGTGGCCTATGCTCTGGCTATATTGGACGATGAAACGCTGAAGCATCCGAAGCTGGAAATCATCATTACGGTGGACGAAGAGGTAGGCATGGACGGAGCAAGAGGAATCGATGTGTCTATGCTGGAGGGAAAGCGGATGCTGAATATCGACTCGGAGGAGGAGGGAATCCTCTGGGCAGGCTGCGCGGGAGGCGCGCGAGTGGACTGGGAAGTGCCTGTCACCTGGGAGATGAAAAGCGGTAGCATATGCAAGGTGAGTATAAAAGGTCTGTCAGGAGGCCATTCGGGAGCAGAAATAGATAAAGAGAGGGGAAATGCCAACTGGCTGCTTGGGCGGCTCTTGGAGGAACTTCAGGATATCCGGGGCTTTTCTGTCGCACAGTTGGAAGGAGGTCTTGCCGACAATGCCATTCCAAGGGAGGCTTCGGCTACTGTGGTAGTGGATTGGGAAAAGGAAACAGAGCTCACAGACGTGATAAAGAGAGTGGAATCAGAGTTAAAGCAGGAGCTTCAGACGAAGGACACCGGAGTCTTTATCGAAGTGAAGGACCCGGCAAGCGGAAGCATCCGTTGTCTGACAGCGGAGTCTGTAAGAAAGGTTTCTTACCTGCTTTTTACCGCGCCGAATGGAGTGCAGGCCATGAGCGCGGATGTAAAAGGATTGGTGGAGACCTCTCTGAATATGGGAATTATTGAGCTTAGAGAGGAAGCGTTCAAGGCTCATTTTTCGGTAAGAAGCTCTTTGGAAAGTGCTAAGTGGGTATTGATCAGGCGGCTGAAACGTCTGGTGGAGACGGCAGGCGGAACACAAGGGGTTCAGGGAGATTATCCCGGCTGGGCATATCAGGTGGATTCTCCTTTTCGGGATATGGCGGCGCAGGTATACAGGGAAATGTTTGCAAGGGAGCCGGAAGTGAAGGCTATTCATGCGGGCTTGGAGTGTGGGCTGCTGTCGGCGAAGATTCCGGGGTTGGAATGCATATCCATAGGACCGGATATGAAGGATATTCATACTACGGAGGAACGTCTGAGTATTTCCTCTACGGAGAGAATGTGGAACTATGTGTTAGAGATATTAAAACAGAAATAAAGTTACCGGATAAAAACGAAAGAACAAAACGGGAGAAACGGAAGAACAAAATAGGAGAAGATTATGGATTTAAACAGAAAGAATGTGAAAAGTATAAGAGGCCTGATTATTTTCACGGCATTCATATGTCTTGCCGTATGGAGGATCGACGTTGTGTTACAAGGGATATTCTTTGTCATCGGTATTATAAAGCCTTTTCTATACGGCGGTGCAATTGCTTTCGTGCTGAATATACCCATGGGGGCGATAGAGAAAAGGTTATTTAGTAAAAATAAAAATATAAGAATTGAAAAAATGAAACGGCCTATCAGTATTGTGCTATCCTTTGTACTGGTAATTCTTTCCCTGGTTCTGGTGGGATTGATCGTAGTACCCCAAGTGACGAGGACCTTGATTGACTTGGGAAATAAGATTCCCCAGTTCCTCGTAGAGATGCAGGTACAGCTGGAGAAACTTTTTGCCGCACAGCCACAGCTTCTTTCTGTGCTTACAGAGCTGGAACCTGAACAGCTCAATTGGGATTCCATTATGAGCGGGACTATAGACTTTCTGAAAAATGGATTCGGAAGTATGCTGGCGTCTACCGTGACGGTGGCTTCTAATATTATCGGGGGAGTGGTAAATCTCTTTGTAGCCCTTATTTTCTCCTTTTATATCCTCGCTCAGAAAGAAAAGCTGGGAGACCAGATTCAACGTATCATGCAGGCTTATTTCAGCGAGAAGATATATAAGAAAATGATGAAGGTTTTTTCGTTGGCAGGAAGAACTTTCAGCAGCTTTATTACCGGACAGTGTACGGAGGCAATCATTCTTGGCTCCATGTTCGTGGTGTGTATGGTGATTTTCGGCTTTCCGTATGCGGTACTGGTGGGCGTACTTATAGCATTTACGGCATTGATACCGATTGTGGGAGCATTTATCGGGTGCTTTGTGGGAGCATTTCTCATCATGGTGGATGATCCGATAAAGGCGGTCTGGTTTCTCGTTCTGTTCATCATTTTACAGCAGGTAGAGGGAAATCTGATCTACCCCCATGTAGTGGGGAATTCAGTAGGATTACCTTCAATATGGGTGCTTATGGCCGTTACCTTGGGCGGCAGCCTGATGGGAGTAGCGGGTATGCTCATCTTTATTCCTATCGTTTCTACGGTATATTCACTGCTGCGCGAGGACGTTAATAAGAGGAACGAGCAAAAAATCATACAAAAGGCGGAAGTTGTTAAAAAATCAGAGGTTAAGAAAACGGAATCCAAAAAAAATAATAATTTGTAAAAATTATAGTTGATTTTATGACGTATAGCATATATAATAGTGATTGCGTCTCGGGGTGTGGCTCAGGTGGTAGAGCGCTACTTTAGGGAAGTAGAGGCCGCAAGTTCAAGTCTTGTCACTCCGATGCAAAAGCCTAGATTTTCTAGGCTTTTATTTTTTTGTTTTATATTTTCTATTGTCAGTTCTTAATTTTCATAGTGTTCGAACCACTTTTCCTTGGTTTCATAAACCGCGTTAGAGGAATACAAGGCCGGAGCAAAAACAGAAAACATCTTTAAATCGATCTGGCCGATGTTAATCACGTTATGCCACGTTCTGGCAGGGACTATTATGGCGTATCCTTCATATGCCTGTACCTGCATGGTAAGGCATTCTTGACAATTACCCATGACGACAAAGGCATTACCCCGTACGATATAAAATATCTTATCTGAGTTTTGATGCATATCTATCCCGATGTCAGAGCCCACAGGTACTGACATAAGTGGTATTTGCATATTTTTACTGGTCCACCTGGTAATAAAAAAGAGGTCATTAGCTATCGTATCCCGTCCCAAATCTGTCACATAGGAAGCAGTATCCTGTGTTAAGCTGCCAGAGTTTTGCCCTGTATAAATATCCATGTTATTATTCCTTGATATTTTCTATAGTATATATTATATGTATTTGCTGTATTTAGTGTTGCTATCTTTGAAACAGCTTTATTGAAGGGTTCCCGGCTTCAAGGAAGATGATTTAACAACAATTAATTGTATCCCATTGGAGAAATTGCATAAATATTATTGTTGTAAAAAACTAAAAATTGGCTAAAAAAGTTAACAAAATTGCATTGCATAGTTATTCGAAAAAGTGTATGATAAATAACGGAATAAATTGAATTTCTATTTGAAGTATTTAGTGGAAGGGAAGGAGAAATATGTGGTCAAGAAGTGAATTGAAGGGTAGAGCAAAATGGGTTTTAAAACAGTGTTATTGGAAAGCGGTGTTAGTCAGCCTTATATTGGCAGTAATAACGGGGGAGCTATTCGGTAACTCGGGGAGTAACAGAGAGATAAGCAAGACGATAAATGAAAATGGAGGAATGCCGTATTTAGCTTTTATTATTACTACGATTGTGGCAATTCTCATGGTCCTAGTTGTGATTGGAATTGTGATAGATATATTCTTTTTCGGTCCTTTGGAGGTAAATATAAGACGATTCTTTATT
The DNA here is from genome assembly GCF_000732725.1 of Kineothrix alysoides. Classification (GTDB taxonomy): domain Bacteria; phylum Bacillota; class Clostridia; order Lachnospirales; family Lachnospiraceae; genus Kineothrix; species Kineothrix alysoides. Next base: position 433,418 of record NZ_JPNB01000001.1, read on the forward strand.
ATTAGCAGGGTGGAACCGGCGGATTTAAATGAACTCGGTTTCAGTTTCAAAAATTCTTATATGAATGTGGTAAAAATACAGTTTTTGCGGGGATTGTTTAATTTCTTATGGTACCTTCTTTTGATAGTGCCCGGAATTATCAAGTTTTATGAGTATCGTATGATTCCTTATATTTTGGCGGAGAATCCGGAAATGGACAGCCAAGAAGTATTCAGACTCAGCCGTGATATGATGAACGGCGAGAAATGGAATACTTTTGTGCTGGATTTGTCCTTTATCGGATGGAGGATTCTGGGTGCGTTGACCTGCGGCTTACTTCTGGTATTTTACGTATGTCCGTATCAGAACCTGACTAATGTGGAATTATACGACGTGTTAAAGAACAAACTTTTCGGTTCTGCAAATGCGGAATAGAAGATAGGCCGGATAGGAAATAGGCATGATGGGAGACAGACCGGATAGAAATGCACGTGATGGGAGATAGACCGAATAAGAAATAGCCGGGATGAGAGATAGACAGAATACAACATAGACAGAATGAGAGATAGGCAGAACATAGATGGTTTAGGAAGTTACATAAAATTAAATGTAGTATATACGTAAGATAAACGGAGGAAGAAAAATGAAGCTCAGAACGCAAATTCTATTGTTGGTCAGCATACCGCTTTTGGCATTAGGAGCGATTACCTATGTGATAGGATCTCAGAGGATAACGGCTATAATGACGGATACAATAGAAAAAGGACTCATTTCGACAACAATAGCGGTAAGGGATACCATCAGCTCAGGAAGGGAAGGAGACTTTCGTCTGGATGAAAATGGGGATATGTGGAAAGGCGACAGCTTGAATATATCCCAGAGCGCAGAAGTCGTGGATGATATCAAGGAAGAAACAGGAATGGAAGTGACAATTTTCTTCGGAGATACGAGATATATGACCTCTGTGAAGGATGACAAGGGAGAGCGCGCCATAGGAACCAAGGCATCGGATAAGGTAATTGAGATTGTATTAACGGGTGGAAATGATTATTTTGCCCAGAGGGTGGATGTGGCAGGTGAAGAATTTTTTGCATATTATCTCCCTATATACAACGGCGATTCCAATACTCCGGTGGGAATGGTGTTCACCGGTATAAGTCAGGAAAAAGCAGAGGCCTCCATCAACAATATCCTCTATAGCTTATTGGGCATCATATTGATTTCGGTCGTTCTTTTCGTTGCTGTCGCATGGTTAATTTCCAATGGAATTATAAAAGGTGTGAAGGCCGGAGTCGGAGCCATCGAAGAGGTTGCAAACGGAAACCTGACCGTGAACATTGACACGAAGGCGATGAAGCGTAAGGACGAGGTGGGAGAAATGCTTACCGCGATAGCGAAGCTGAAGGAAGAGCTGGTGCGCTTAATCGGACAGATAGCCGATAAAAGCGGGCAGGTACATCGGGAGGCCGAGGTGCTGAGCAAGAAGGCAGAAAGCGCGTCGGAGATGATGGCACAGGTGGAGAAGGCTACTTCCGATATCGCGGCTGGCGCCGGTTCTCAAGCGGAGGAGACTCAGGAAGCTACGGAAAACATAGTGTTGATGGGCAGTATGGTGGAGGAAACGAACAGAGAGGTGGGCAGCCTCGCGGATAATTCCTCTCAGATAAAGGAGTCGGGAGACGCGGCTACGGATACGCTTCAGGAGCTGAATGACATTAACCATAAGGTTACGGAAGCTATTGGCATTATATATCAGCAGACGAATACGACTAACGAATCTGCAATGAAGATTAAGGAAGCTACCAGCCTGATTACATCCATTGCGGAAGAGACCAATCTATTATCCTTGAATGCGACGATAGAAGCGGCCAGAGCCGGGGAACAAGGCAGAGGCTTTGCAGTGGTTGCAGCTCAGATTCAGAAACTCGCCGAGCAGTCTGATGAGTCGGCAAGGCAGATTGAGACTATTATCAGCGATTTGATTCACGATTCTCAGGAAGCCGTGACGACGATGAATGAGATTAAGGAAATCATGAAGGAACAGAATATAAAGGTAACCCGCACAGATGATAACTTCGACGAAGTAAAGGCGGGTATTAGCCAATCAATGCTTAGCATCAAAGCAATTGCCGACCAGACGAAGAAACTGGATGAAGCGAGAGTAAAGGTGATCGACGGCGTGCAGAACCTGACTGCCATAGCGCAGGAAAATGCAGCATCTACGGAGGAAACCTCCGCTTCTGTTATGGAGGTGGGCTCAATCGTGGAGAACATCGCTGCCAGCGCAGGCGGGCTGGAAAAGATTGCGGATGAATTGAAGGAAAGCATTGGGACATTTAGGTTGTAAGAGAAATTAAGTAACAACTCGGACGTGATTAACGGACCGTGTGGTATATGCAGACACTCATTTTAGGGAAGGGAACCTGAAATGGGTGTTTTGTATGTGTGGGATATGTATTTGTGTATATGGGAATTTGTGTATATGGGAATTGGTGTATATGGGAATTGGTGTATATGGGAATTTGTGTATATGAGAATTTGTGTATATGAGAATTTGTGCATGCAGGAATTTGTATATATGGGAATTTGTATATATGGGAATTGGTGTATGAGGGAATTGGCGTATGCAGGAATTTGTGTATAAGGGAATTTGCGTATGTGGGAATTGGCGTATAAGGGAATTGGTGTATGCAGGTATTTGCGTATGGGAATTTGTGTATATGGGAATTGATGTATAAAAGAATTCGTGTATGCTGGTACCTACATATATGAAAGGTTGTGTATAGAATAATTGAGGATGAAGAGATTTATGTATATGTATTTCTATTTATGAGGCTGGAAGCAAATACTTTTAGGTGTAAATATAGGTTATAAAGTACAGGATGTTATATGATTAGGAGTGAGTTGTTTTTTATTGGTCGCTCGGTTATAATTTATTATGTAAAAGTTCGTGCAGCAGATGCGGAAAGTGGTGATTAAGGTGATTGACAAGGGGAAATTTCATGTTTTGAATTATGTGAAAAGAGAGGAATACCTAGGGAGCATGGAAGGAATGCGCTTTATGCTGAAAAAGAAGGGCGTGGGAGAAGAAACGAAATTAGAGACTATCATCTGGCCGGAGCCTTTGGGATATGCCAAAACGCCCGAAAGCAAGAAGCAGCATAAGGAGTTTGAGTTCAGCCAAGCAGGCTTGGAGGAAGCGATAGACTGGATGAATGAACAATATGAGCAGCAGAAAGAATTGTGGAATGTTATAAAGTAAAGCTTTTTATAGATAGGGGTCGGGTAATAACTTGGACAGGCTTTTGCGGAAAGGGTGAGTATGGAATTGAGAAAAGGAAAAGAAAATGGGTGTTGGACAAAGGGAGTACGTTCTCTTTGCATAGCGTCGGCATTTTTCATATTGCCGGTCTATGTGGTCGCTCGGTTATTGTTTAAGATAGCCGTTGTACGAGATAATGAAATCACATTTTTTAAACATCCGGCGGTAAGGTTTTTCATGGACGGCATCGGCGGTAAAATAGATGCCATCAAAAATAATAGGACTGAGGAGCAGCCGGAATCAGGCATGGGATTCAAATGCTTTCGACAGGAAATGGAAGCCGGGAAAGCATGGTTCCTTTCGCAAAAGAAGGAGAGAATTACGATAACGAGCTTTGATGGTCTAAAGTTGGCGGCATATTATCTGCCGGCAGAGGGAGATTCCGATAAGGTGATGATTCTGATGCATGGATATCGCAATAATGGATTAGGGGATTTCAGCGGTTTGGTGGAATTCTATCACGGTATGGGCTATCATCTTCTTGTGCCTCATCAAAGAAGTCATGGGGAAAGTGAAGGTAGTTATATTTGTTACGGCGTGAAGGAGCGGTATGATCTGAAGCAATGGGCGGAATATGTGGTTAGCCGTTTCGAAGGAAAATGCAGCGTCTTTTTCTCCGGTATCTCCATGGGCGGGGCTACGGTACTCATGGCAACAGATCTGGAGCTGCCGTCTCAGGTGAAAGCAATCATAGCAGATTGTGCGTTTACTTCGCCATGGGATACTTTTTCTCATGTGATGAAAATGGATTATCATCTACCGAAATTTCCTTTTTTATATGCAGCTGATTATGTATGCAGAAAGAGGGCGGGATTTCGTTTTAAAGAGTGCAGCACAATTTCGTGCATGAAAAAAAATAAAATTCCGGTATTGTTCATCCACGGCGGAAGAGACACCTTCGTGCCCACAGAGATGAGCTATAAAAATTACGAGGCCTGCGCTGCCCCAAAGGAAATACTAATTGTGGATCAGGCGGCTCACGGAACCAGCAACCTGGTGGAGCCGGAGGCTTACCGGAGTACGGTAATAGAATTTATGGAGAAATGGACCAATGGAAATTAAGGAACTGATACACTTTATAGGACTGCTGGAAAAGCTGAAATGCAATACGCGGCATTCGTGGACGACCAGCGGCAGAAAGGAAAGTGTGGCGGAGCACAGCTTTATGCTGACTGTTATGGCATACATGGTAAAGGATGCTTTTCCGGAAACAGATATAAATAAGGTAATTGTTATGTGTCTTTTGCATGATTTCGGCGAGGCTGTGACCGGAGATATTCCTGCTTTTGAAAAGACCAAGGGGGATGAAGACACGGAGGAGAAGGCGATTGATGGCCTGCTTAAAGAGCTGCCGGATAAGCAGAAAGCGGAAATGAGAGCCTTGTTTCAGGAGATGAAAGAGATGAAGACCCCTGAGGCGAAGTTATGCAAGGGGCTGGATAAAATGGAGGCGGTGCTGCAGCATAATGAGGCAGATATTAGTACGTGGCTGCCTTTAGAATACGATTTGCAGCTTAATTATGGGGAGAAAGAAGTGGCATTTTCTCCTTATCTTGTGGCTTTGAGGGAGCAGTTGAATGAGGATAGCAGGGAGAAGATTGTTAAGGAGAAAGGGGTAATGGAATAGGTAGTTGTAAAAGGGGAGTTTTGGGAGGCTTTTTAAGAATCGTGAGTTTTAGAAATGTCTATGAATATTGTTTGGTAAGGACTGTCAAGTAGGAGATACAAGGCAAAGAAAACTAAGCAGGAAATGTATGTGCGGAGTGTTGGATTAGAACATTAGGCAAGGAATATTAGACGAAGGAAGCTAGGCGAGGAATGCTAAGTAAAGGAAGCCAGGCGAGGAATGCTAAGTAAAGGAAGCCAGGCGAGGAATGCTAAGTAAAGGAAGCTAGGCGAGGAATGCTAAGTAAAGGAAGCTAAGTGAGGAATACTAAGTAAAGGAAGCTAAGAGGGGAATGTTAAGCAATGAATACGAAGTAAAGAGAGCTAAGCAAAGAATACGAAATAAAGAGAGCTAAGCAATGAATACCAAATAAAGAGAGCTAAGTAAAGAATATGAAGCAAAGAATACGAAGTAAAGAGTGCTAGGCAAGGAATACTAAGTAAGGAATACCGGGCAAGAAATATTAAGCAGGGAATGCGCAGGAGAAAAGGAAATGGATATTAAGTGCATTGCGTTGGATTTGGATAGGACGACTTTGGATGCGCGTGGGAGGTTATCTGAGGCGAATAGAGCGGCGTTGGAGCAGGCTATTGATAAGGGAATACATATTGTTGTGGCAAGCGGACGTTCCTTTTATACTTTGCCGGAGGAAATCAGGAGTTTTCCGGGAATTGAATATGCGGTGACGGGGAACGGTGCAGCGATGTATCATGTTCCTTCGGGAAGATGCCTTCATAAATATCTGATGGAGCCAGAGGATGTGCTTGCTATTATGAAGGAGACAGAAAGGGATGCCGTATCATATGAAGCCTTTATAGATGGAACGGCGTATGCGGGAAAGGAATATATTGAGAATCCGGAGGCCTTCGGTGCTTCTCCGCAAGCTGTAGAATATGTAAGAACGACGAGGCATTTGGAAGAGGATATTGTATCCTTTATAATGGAAAAGAAGGCAGAGTTGGACAGTATAGACATCATTGTTAACGATGAAAATCAAAAGCGGGATATATGGGAACGAGTGGAGAGACGAACGAATAAAGTTTACATAACTTCTTCGATTCGCCAGCTCATTGAAATCTCTCACCAGAATGCGGGGAAGCATTCCGGCATTGCTTATTTTATGGATTTGTTAGGATTAAGGCGCGAGGAGGTTGCAGCCTTCGGCGATGGAGATAACGATGTTGACATGCTTCTTCATGTGGGACATGCAATTGCTATGGAGAATGCTTCGAGGAGATGCAAAGAAGCAGCGGATTATGTGACGAGACGTCATGACGAGGATGGCGTGGCGTATGGAATGAGAGAAATACTGCGTGTGATTTGAAGGAAGTCAGAAATTAGGAAGAATAGGGAGACGAGGCGCTATGGATATAGGAAGTAAGAGGAATGAAGTCAGGGGAAGCGGAAAGAGAAATGAGGGACGTAGTAGTAATGGTGCTAAAGGGAAAAGTGTGCAGACAAAGAGTGGAAATAGGAGTGCAAACGTGAGCGGAAAAGGAGATAAGAGTAAATATAAGGAAAAAGGTAAGTTGGGGGATGAAAATAGGAACTGGGAAAAAAGAGGGAGAGATAATGGTGAGGGTTCGCGGGGAAATGAAGGGAAAGAAGGCAGAGCAGTAAATAGAAAAGCAAATGAAAAAGTGAATAGAAACGTAGATGGGGAGAGGGATAGACGAAGAAATGAAAGTGTAAATAGAGAGTGGGAAAAACGAAGCAGAGGTAACGGTGAGGGATTGCAGACAAGTGAAGGGAAAGCAGGCAGAAAAGGGAATGGAAGTACTGATAGGGCGTGGGAAAAGCGAGGGAGAGGTAATGGCGAGAGCTTGCGGACAGGTGAAGGGAAAGTAAGCAGGAAAGGCAATGCAAACGCTGATAGGGAGAGGAACGGGCGAAGAACTGAAAGCGTAAACGGAGAGTGGAAAGCACAAAAGAGAGGTACTAGTGATAGTTCGCAGATAAATGGTGTGAAAGGGAATGGTAGGGAGGATAGATCTAAAGATAATTGGAGGAAAGAAGGTACTAAAGGGGCCTCTGAAAAGGGTGGAAAGTTTAAGATGAAGAACAAAGACAGCCGATGCAAAGTGTCTGAAGAATGCGGCGGCTGCAAAATGATAAATGTGCCCTATTCCGAACAGCTCCTATGGAAGCAAAGGGAGACGGAAAAGCTTTTAAAGCCTTTTGTAAAGCTGGAAAGCATTATAGGGATGGAGGAGCCGGAGCACTATAGAAATAAGGTGAACGCAGCTTTTACACATGATAGAAAGGGCAAACCACTGTCAGGAGTATATAAAGAGGGAACGCATTATATCATTCCTGTCGAAGAATGTTTGCTTGAAAATAAAAAGGCTGATGAAATCATTGCTTCTATTAGAGAGCTTCTTCCTTCCTTTAAAATTAAGACGTATGATGAAGACACGGGCTACGGGCTTCTTCGTCATGTGATGGTGCGCGTGGGGTATACCAGTGGTCAGATTATGGTAGTGCTTGTGCTCGCTTCACCCATTCTGCCATCCAAGAACAATTTTGTGAAAGCCCTGCTCAATCTTCAGCCGGACATTACTACAATTGTCATAAACGTGAATGACAGGAAGACGAGCATGGTTCTGGGGGATAAGGAGCAGGTGATATATGGAAAGGGTTATATAGAGGATAGTCTAAATGGAAGATCTTTCAAGATTTCTCCCAAATCCTTTTATCAGGTCAATTCCGTGCAGACCCAGAAGCTCTATGGTAAGGCTATAGAATATGCCGGACTCATCGGAAAAGAGACGATACTCGATGCGTACTGCGGCATCGGTACCATCGGCATAATGGCAGCAGATAAAGCCAAGCAGGTAATTGGCGTAGAGTTAAATAAGGATGCCGTAAAGGACGCTATAATAAATGCCAAACAGAACAAAATATCCAACATCCAGTTTTATCAGAAGGATGCCGGTGAATTCATGGTGCAGCTTGCGGAGCAGGGGACGCAGATAGATACTGTATTCATGGACCCGCCTCGTGCAGGCAGTGACGAGGTATTCTTGAATTCATTGGCGGCGTTGAAACCTAAAAAAGTGGTGTATATTTCCTGTAATCCGGAAACGCTGGCTAGAGATTTGGAGTATTTGGTGAAGAAGGGGTATCGTGGAGTGACGGGAGTCGTGGTGGATATGTTTCCGTTTACGAATCATGTGGAGACGACGGTTCTGTTGCAAAGAAGAGATGCTGCCCCGGCACATTAAAGAACGGGTAGAACAAAAAGAAAATAGGGAATAAAGGGAAGACATTATAGTGCAATCATTTTAGGGTGATATAAGAATATCCCTTGGGCAGAGGGAGGAACATTATTTTTCTTCTACAAATGAAGAGTTAGGACAAGGATGTATTACTTCGAACCCTATTAGCTAATATATATTTAGAGAAAAGGTGGAAAGAGTATGGGGGATACTGAAATAATACTGCATTTGATTGAAAAAGGTGTAGAAAATGAATGGGTGGATTTCAAACAAGAATATTATTTAAAAGAGAAAAGGGCTGATTTAATTAAAGATATATGTGCGTTCGCCAATGGTGAAAGTATCGAAGATAAGTATATTATATTTGGTGTCAGTAATCAGGGATGTGAGATCTGTGGATTTTCAAGGGATTTAGAAGATGTTTCTGTTATAAACCAATTATTAGAAGAAAATGTAGAGCCTTTTATAAATATATCTATAGGTATGTTTAATTACAAGGGAAAAAATATTGGATATATTAAAATTCATGATAATAATAATAGACCATTGGTCCTATGTCAAGATTTAGTACAAGTTAAAATGATAAAATAATCCTCCTCTAACCTACCAGCTGTAAACCATCCTCGAGTGCCTTTTCATAAAGCTTTTCGAATTCATTGGGCGATATATAATCGCAATGACTATGGATTCGCTTTGTGTTGTAGAATGCTTCAATGTATTCAAATACTAACCGGTACGCTTGCTCATAATTACCGATTTTGAAGCGATTCAGCCATTCTCTTTTGATTAAGGAATGGAAGGATTCAATACAGGCGTTGTCCCAGGGAAATGCCTTTTTCGAATAGCTCCGCTGCATATTTGCAGTTGCTTTCCGATATTCGTTTGACACATACTGGCTTCCGCGATCGCTGTGCAGAATAAGCGGTTGTTCCGTGTTACGTCTGGCTTTTGCTTTGTTAATGGTATCAATAACGCATGCTACACCCATTGAATCAGATAAAGTCCATGCGACTATTTTTCTTGAAAATAAGTCCATAATGCTTGTCAGATATGTGAAGCCTTCTGTCGTCCAGATATATGTAATGTCACTGCACCACACTGCATTTGGACGCTCTGGGTTGAATTGCTCATTTAATATATTTTGAAGTTCATTGCTGAAATAGGAATCTTTGGTGGTAATTGTCCATGGTTTTACCCATTGAGCCCTGATTCCTAGCTGGGACATGTATTTGCCTACCGTGCGTTCAGAAATAATTTCGCCTTCTTGTTGCAACTTTTTTGCAATTTTCGGAGCGCCGTAGTTCTGTTTGGAATCATCGTAAATGTCCATGATCTTTACTTTAACAGCCTCTCTACGTTGCTGTGTATTAGAAGGCATACGGTTTTGCCATGCACGATATCCAGACCGTGAAACGCCAAGGATTTTCAGCATCCCGGAGACAGAAACCTGGCGATTAGCTTTCATGGCAGCGTCTGTCTTTTCGGAGACTTCAAGGTAAATGGCTTCTGTCATTTTCCCAGAATGCTGATGGCTTTTTTTAGTACGTCAAGAGCATCCTGAGTATCACGTAGTTCACGCTTGAGATGAGCGATTTCCTTCGCTTCATCAGAAGAATAATTTCCGGATCCACGGCTTTTAATGTCACCGGTTTCACGTAGTTCTTTTTGCCATCTGGAAAGAGTCTGCTGACTGATTCCCATATTTGTAGCACAACCGACAAGACCTAGTTCCTTGTGATCCTGATAATACTGAACTGCATCCAGCTTAAACTGCTTGTCAAAATGTTTCGGCATAATGAAATCCTCCTTAAGTACGATACCTCTATTGTATCATATTTTTCTATATAGGATTTTCTCATTTTGACTTGTACTATTTAGATTCTAGCACCACAGGTGTTATTAAGCGATAAATATTTATTTATTGGGTGTGTAAATAATAAGGTGGATTCTTCATTTGAAGCAGGGAATGTACAGATACAGTTTATCAATGAATCGGATATGACAATAGCATTTAAATGGGGATACGTAACTATAGAAAATCAATTTGCGAAAATTGATAGAATGATTTTTAATAAAGAGGGAATTCCACGGTTAGATGAAAAGCCATATGAATTGAAAGGAAAAACGCAGAAGTCAGAAAACTTTTTATTTGAATTTGGAAGCAGTGATTGCGTAACATTGAATTTTGATGAAGATGGGAATATGCGTTATCCAACAAAAGCAAAGGTGACTTTTATTGATCTCGAAGAGAATGAATATTCTTGTGCCTTTACAGACATTTCTTTGTTTGCAAAAGGTGATGTGCTTCATAAGGTAAAAAAAATTAGTTGTTTTAGAAGAAAGGATAGACAAACTTAATACGTTGTATTGTTCAAGATAATAAAAAAGTTATGTAAAATTTTAGATGAGGGAGATTTATACTTCTAGCTGGTTCAATCACTATACTGTTTAGGAAATAATAATTTCCCTAAATATCAGATTACATATGAGTTGATAAAGAGAGCCTTACCGAGGGAGGAGAAAATATTGGCTTTATTTCAACGGCATGGGTTGAGCGAGGCGTTTATCTGGCGAAAAAAAGAGTGATCAGAAAGATATATGTGTATCTAGGTAGCACACTCGAGGAATTGTGAAGTAATCGTTAAGCTTGAAAAGCAATAGAACGTAGTAATATCAATAGTTTAAGCCATTGAGTGTGTAGATGACATTCAATGGTTTTTTTGTTCATAGGAACATATCCAATGGATTTTTTGATTTTGTTGTGGTGAACTGGTGAGTATGATAATCCTGTTCTTGAAAGTACAAAAGATACCCTTGCATCTGTTCAAAATAAATTACCCTATGCTGTCACAGGAGGAACTGTTGCAAAGCTTATTTCTGAAAGAGTAAATAGTTTTAAAGATAGTATGGGGTTGACAGTCACTGACTACCAGACGAGTAGAATGGTATTTTGTTAAAACAAATCAGATAGAACAGTAAACAATCAAAATGTTAGATGGTTAAAAAACATTGATGGCACTCACACTATGATGGAATGTTACCAGAAAATTATTTTGTGAATATGGAATTGTAAGCAAAAAGGCGATTGCTACAGACCATTCATTTTCGGGAATCGGTTCTTATTGGCGTTTAGAAAAATCAAATAAAGAAGTATTTTACAAAATAATATAATTGTGATAAAATTATTTTAATAAATTTTAAGAGAGAAAAAAATGATATAGGCAATAGGAAGTTTTTTTCCTTTGAAGCAAAAGAAAAAGGTTTGCGATAATAATGAGTAGAATGTTTCCTGCACTAGCAGGAGTGATCCATGTGACAAAATAATTTTATAGGAAAGATCAAAGTGTTCCCCGCATATGCGGGGGTGTGAATAATCTCTATGAATTTTTTGTCTTTTTAACTGCTTCTAGTCAAAACCCAATTTAATTACTTTGGAGGAAAACCTATGCGTATAAAAACTAACCTATGGGGTAAGAAAAAAGAAAAAGACGGACAATACTACTGGCTCCCGCTTGAGCAGCATTTACTGGATACATCGAATGTCATGATCCAATTATGGAACCATTGGCTTAGCGAGGGACAAAGAAAATTTATTCTGCAGTCCATTTCTGATTCTGAAGAGAATGCTGGAGTAAACATCGTATCCTTTATAGGCTTAACGCATGATCTTGCCAAAGCCACACCCTGTTTTGCTTTGAGGCCGTCAGGGAACAACCAATCAGCAGATCTGGACAAAATACTGACAGAAAACCTGATAAGATCAGGATTTACCGGACTGGAAAATTGGAGCACAGAATTATCATCAAAATCCCCCCATGCCCTGGCAAGTCAGGTCTTACTGGATTCTTATGGTGTTGGCGAAGATATTGCATCAATTATCGGCGGACATCATGGAAAGCCGGTAGGCGATAAGAAGGAAATCAGTGTGCAGCTGGAGGCTTACACTGCGAACTACTATCAATATGACCATGACGGTGAATGCACTGAGAACTGGAAGAAGATGCAGCGTAAATTGTTTGAGTGGGCACTGGAGGAGGCCGGATATAAGAATGTTGATGCGCTTCCGAAGATTGAGCAGCCTGCACAGGTTCTTATACAAGGTCTTCTTATTATGGCTGACTGGATTGCCAGTAATGAGGAGTATTTTCCTTTGTTTCCGATAGATAAGGAGGAAGAGGAGTTTCAAGAAGAACGTTTGGAATATGGATGGGAGCGTTGGACCAAGACATATCCATGGATCGCTGAGTGCGTTGGTGGTGTTGAGGAGCAATACAACAAAAGATTTCAGTTTCACCCAAGAGAAATACAGCGGGCATTTTCTGAAGCCATTGATAAAACGCAAAACCCGGGAATTATTATACTGGAAGCGCCTATGGGTATTGGAAAAACAGAAGCCGCGTTATTGGGGGTTGAACAATTGGCGGAGAAAGGAAAGTGCTCCGGCATGTTTTTTGGCTTACCGACACAGGCGACCTCTGATGGCATTTTCCAAAGGATTGAGGAATGGATTGAAAAAATTGCCAGAGAAACGGGAGATGATAAATCTATTCAACTCGTGCACGGGAAAGCACAGTTTAACGAGACATTCCAGAACTTGAAAAATGCAGAGAATATTTATGCGGATGAGGGCAGTGTTGTTATCAATGAATGGTTTATGGGAAGAAAAACTGCCATATTAGATGATTTCGTTGTTGGAACTGTGGATCAGTTTTTATTGGCGGGATTAAAGCAGAAACATCTGGCGCTTAGACATTTGGGATTATCCAAGAAGGTCATCGTGATTGACGAAGTACATGCATACGATGCTTATATGGGAGAATTTCTATATCGGGTTGTCGAGTGGCTCGGTGCATACCAGGTACCGATAATCATCCTGTCTGCGACGCTGCCGGCATCGAGACGGACAAGATTAGTCGAAACTTATTGCAGGGGTATGGGGATGAAGAAGCGGAATATAAAGGCAGAATATACCGACTGGGAAGAAACAGAAGCCTATCCCTTGATTACATACACAGACGGTGACAGGGTCAGCCAGCTGCGGAATTTCCCGTTGGAAGACACAAAAGAAGTAAAAGTGGAATTGATTGGAGAAGATGATTTAGTAACAATCCTTCAAAGAACGCTTTCGAAGGGAGGGATTGCAGGGATTATTGTCAATACGGTGAAACGGGCGCAAGAACTTGCTGAGAAATTAGAGCACATATTTGGACGAGAAAATATCAGCGTACTGCACTCCGGCTTTCTGGCTCCCCACAGACGGGAAAAAGAAAAGCAGTTGCTAAATGAAATCGGGAAAAATGCCAAACGCCCCAAACTGAGAATTGTTATAGGAACACAAGTGCTAGAACAGTCGCTGGACATAGATTTTGATGTACTTTTTACAGATATTGCCCCCATGGATTTGTTGCTTCAGCGAATCGGACGGCTGCATAGGCATGCGGAAACGATAAGGCCGAAAGACCTGAAGGATCCTGTTGTGTATGTGATGGGCATACAGGGAATGGCGGAATTTGAGGAGGGGACGAGGACGATATATGGAGATTATTTGCTGACTCGCACACAATTAGTCCTTCCGGAAAAGCTGGTGCTTCCTGAGGATATATCCAGACTGGTTCAGAAAGTATATAAAGAAAATTCAAAGGAAGAATTAGATATCCCCGTATCAATAAGAGAAAAATATGAGGAAGTGAAAGAAAAAGACTGGTCAGAAAGAACGAAAAAGGAAAAAAATGCAGATGTCTTTCGCCTTGCGAAGCCGTATTACCCGGAGAGAGGCAGCCTGATTGGCTGGTTAAGGGACGGCATACAAAGTGATACGGAAGCGGCGGGACTGGCTAGAGTTCGGGATGGCTCTGATTCCATGGAGGTCATATTGGTCAAGAGAAAAGAAGACGGATTGTATCTATTGGATGATACCACAAATATCAGTGGCGATTTAACGCCCGCTCTTGCAAAGAAAATATCCCAACAGACGATTCGTCTTCCTCATATATTCAGCTTTCAAACGGATGATTTGATTCATGTATTAGAGGAACGTAATAAAGCTGAACTTTCTCACTGGCAAAGTGAACCTTGGTTAAAAGGAAGTCTGGGAATCATTCTTGATGAAGAGAATCGTGTCACTCTGATGGGATATAAGCTTCATTATGATCAACAATATGGATTGATGGTTGGAAAGGAGGAAGGATGAGTCAATTTAATTTATTGGATGAAAAATGGTTAATGGTTATGATCGGTGAGAAAGGAGAAACAGAAGAAGTATCATTAAAGGAATTGTTCGGGAATGCGCATCAGTATAAGCGGCTTGTCGGGGAAACACCCACACAGGATTTTGCAGTCTTACGGCTGCTGTTAGCCGTGTTAAATACGGTTTTTACCAGATTTACGGCAATGGGTGAGTGCTATGAAGGGGTGGCTGTGGATGCGGACACATTTCAAGTCAGGGAAGAAATCGATGAAGATGATATATTGGAATACAAAGAAGATTTATATATGACTTGGAAAGCTCTTTGGGAAAAAGGGGAATTTCCGGATATTGTGAATGATTATCTGGAAAAATATCGTCATCGTTTTTATTTACTCGATGAAAAATATCCTTTTTTTCAATTTCCGGAAATTGGAGAACCTGATTATCCCTATAGTGCAACGGATAATGGCATCAACAAATTAAATGGTAAGATTCTAGAGGGGGATCCGAGGAAACCCAGACTTTTTATGAGCCAGTATCAAACCGGATTACCGTATTCGGCTGCGGCCAGATGGCTGCTATATACCAACGGGTACGCACCTTCAAAGTCGGGAAATCCAGGCAAGAAGAAAAAGAGAGAATCTACAGGGGTTGCCTATTTAGGAAAGCTGGGCGGCATTTATGCCAGCGGAAAGAATCTCTTTGAAACCTTGTTACTGAACCTGAATCTTCCTGAGAATGCTTGTGTGCAAAAGCCAATATGGGAAGCGGA
Source organism: Kineothrix alysoides (assembly GCF_000732725.1). Lineage (GTDB taxonomy): Bacteria > Bacillota > Clostridia > Lachnospirales > Lachnospiraceae > Kineothrix > Kineothrix alysoides. The sequence goes on from NZ_JPNB01000001.1 coordinate 448,562, forward strand.
ACCCAAAATCAATCAGTTCCAGGCAATACCGGATAATCTGGCCCAGCTCTTCACTTATCCCAGCAGGCAGCTGCTTTTAAAGGCGGATGAGGATCATAAGATTATTGAATACAGGCTGGATCTGGCTGTCAGCAATTTTGAATATGAGCCAAATTTAAAAATAGAACCGTTTACATTCTGGAGGTATGATACCAAGCTTGATGTCGGAAAATGGAAAGAAAAAGAGGGATTTGTGCCGAAACGTCATGATCCGGATAAGTATTTCTGGCAGGAGATGCAGACCTTTTCTTCCATTGAAGAAAAGAACTATAATCCGGGTATTATTGAGTGGCTTAGAAGACTGCAGGGAGATAAGCTTGTAACAGGTCTGATATCACTCAATGCAGTGGCGGAAAATTATATTCAAAAAGATGGTGTGGTAGACAGACAGGTATACGATCAGATTAATGAAAATATTGACTTATTGGACAAGCAGGAAAATGGCTGGCTGACCTGTATTGCAGAGGAGATAAAAAATACAGAGAAAGTCATTGGAAATACTGTGATTCGTTTTGCCAGGGATATTGATAAAATACGGAATTTACAAAATGGTGCCACGGAACAAAAAATAAAAACACAGATATTCTTTTCCATCGACCGCCGCTTTCGTGAGTGGCTAATCAGTATTTCACCGCAGGATGAGAAAAAAGAGCGCACACGGGAATGGAAGAACATACTGCGAGAAGAAATTGCTAAACAGGGAGGCGAATTAATACAGGAAGCAGGAAGCAGAGATTATCTTGGTTATTACACAGATAAAAACAAGAGCAAGCTGGAAAATATAGAAACGGCTTATATTAGGTTCAGAACAAATTTGAAAAGAGAATTGGGGGTGAGAGAATGAGCGAAAACTTATACAAAGTAACTGAAAGAATTCTTTGTAAACTGGGGGAGCGGCTGGAATTATCTGAGACAAGGGCTACTTTATCCCGTCTAAGAAATTCTATAGGCCGGGATATTTCAGAAACACTTGAAATTTGGCCGTTAGTGTTTGAAGAAGTACCGGTGGAATACTTAAGTAAAAACGGAATACCTACCCATGAGGAAAATGCAATAGTAGCCTCTTTGCAGTTGTATGCACTGCATCAGCAGGGAAAGAATAAATCTGTGCATGAATCTTCTTGTAATAGTATTGGAAAAGCCTTACATGAGATTAGGGGTATGGACAATACAACATTAGACAGGCGATTTAATTCACTGATTACTTCCGGTAATTTTAAAGAACTGACCACACATTTACGTCATCTCATCAGCATACTCAAACGAGAAGCGGATACAAAAATCGATTATGCTAAATTAGCAGGGGATTTCTATTGGTATCAGAGTTCGCCGGAATCTGCCAATCGCATGCGTATGTGTTGGGGACAAGATTATTATTTCTATCAAGTAAAAGAGAAAGAAGGAGAAAAAGATGCAGAATAATATTTATGTTGATTTACATGTGCTTCAGACTGTTCCGCCAAGTAATATTAACCGGGATGATACAGGCAGTCCCAAAACTGCCAGGTATGGAGGCGTTACACGGGCCCGGGTATCTTCTCAAAGCTGGAAAAAGGCTATGAGAAAATATTTCAAAGAGCATGAAGATAAAGAAACTCTGGGAATCAGAACAAAGAAAATTGTACATTCACTTGCAAAAGCTATTATGGAAAAGGAACCGTCAATGGATGAAAGCAGTGCGCTTAAGTTAGCGGAAGAGATTTTTAATAAAGCAAAAATATCTACAAAAGACCAGGAGGCTAAGGCACTTTTTTTCCTGGGTGGCAAACAACAGCAAATGCTTGCGTCTTATGGAGTGGAACACTTAGGCGATTTACAGGCGAAAGAGATTCAGAGTATCTTAAATGCAAATCAAAGTATTGATGTTGCTTTGTTCGGACGTATGGTCGCAGACGCGCCGGAATTGAACGTAGATGCAAGCTCACAAGTTGCCCATGCTATATCGACACATGAAATTGCGACAGAGTTTGATTTTTTCACAGCCGTTGATGATTTAACACCCGATGATCAGGCAGGCGCGGGTATGCTTGGAACGGTGGAATATAATTCTTCTACCTTATACAGGTATGCGAATGTGGCGGTGCATGAACTGAGTGTTCAGTTGGGAGACAATAAAGATGCGGTAATTGAGGCGTTAAAACTTTTTGTGAAATCATTTGTGCAGTCCTTACCATCAGGAAAGATCAATACATTTGCCAATCAGACGCTTCCTGATGCGTTAATCGTTTCTATTCGCTCGGATCGCCCGGTGAATCTGGTAAATGCCTTTGAAAATCCTGTTAAATCCCAGGGCGGATATGTAACCGGGTCTATTTCCAGGCTGAAAACAGAATTTGAAAAAATTGACCGTTTTGCGGAGGAACCTATTGCGACGTTTACAGTGGGTGATATAGAGGGACTGGGAGAAGGCAAGAAGAATTTAAATGAGCTTTTGGAGAAGGTTGGAGAAACTATAGATAGACTGCTATAGGTGAGGTTCATGATGAAAACAATTATATTAAAATTTTCGGGTCCGCTGCAATCTTGGGGAACTGGTTCTAATTTTGAAACCAGGGATACGGCAAGATATCCTACAAAAAGTGCAGTCATCGGGTTAATTGGCGGTGCCTTGGGGTATCGTCGGGATGAAACTGAAAAAATCCAAGAGCTCAATGAATTGTCTTTCGGAGTCCGTATTGAACAAAGGGGCACCTTGTTAAAGGATTATCATATTGCAAGGTCTGCAAATCAGACTTATGTGACAAATCGATATTACCTGCAAGACGCTGTTTTTCTGGCAATGCTTTCTCATGAAGATTCAAGTTGGATTGATACTGTGGCAAAAGCACTTGTTTCGCCTGTTTTTCCACTTTATATGGGACGGCGCAGTGTTCCGGTGGACAGTGAATTTTTTCAAGGAGTTGTAGAAAACGATTTATTATCTACCATTAAATCGTATCATTGGCAGGCGAGTGGGTGGTATCAGAAAAAGCTTTCACGAGAAAGTAAATTGAATAGGATTATGTTAGATGCTTATGTAGATGCCAGTTTATTAGATGATTCTTTACCGCCTATGTTTCAACGGGATAGAGTAGAGTCATTTGATTTGATGAATCGGAACCATAGTTTTAGGCCGGTAAAATCCATGCAAGTCGAAATTCAAACCGCAGAAATGGGCAAAGACACAGAACATGATGCTTTTCAAGGAATAGGAGGCGTATGATGTATTATATTTCGCGAGTGGAAATTGATACAGGAAACCGAAGAAAGATTTCGGAACTTACCCATTTAGGCGCATATCACAATTGGGTTGAGAAAAGCTTTCCCGAAGAATTTGCTACAGGGGAAAGAAGCCGTAAATTGTGGCGAGTCGATCAACTGAAGGGACGAAGCTATCTGTTGATTGTCAGCCAAGGTGAGCCGAATATGACACAATTGGAAGCATATGGAGTTCCTGGCACCGGACAATGTAAAACCTATGATGCATTTTTACAGGGCCTGACACATGGTCAGAAAATGTCATTTCGATTAACGGCCAATCCTGCAAGAGCGGCTAAGCAAGAGGCTCAAAGAGGAAAGGTTTGTCCACACACTACAGTTGAGAAGCAATTGGAATATCTGGAAGAACGAGCAGAGAGACTGGGATTTTCTTTGGTGGATTATGACTATCAGATTGTACAAAGAGACTTCCCGATATTGAGGAAAAAAGGCGGAAAAAGTATTAAATTAGCCAGGGCAATTTATGAAGGAAGTCTGATTATTGAAAATGATGAGATTTTTAGAAAAACCTTAACTGAGGGTGTGGGAAAAGAGAAAGCATATGGTTTTGGAATGATGACCGTAGTACCGTGAGGAAGATAGATGGATGAGATATCAGGAATTAAAAAACCGGAGTTACAGGCACTTCCGCGTGTGGGTGATAGAATAACATTTTTATATGTAGAACATGCAAAGGTTAACAGACAGGATGGCGCTATTACAGTGACGGACAGCCGGGGTATTATACGTATTCCGGCTGCAATCGTCGGAGTATTGCTGTTCGGACCGGGAACAGATGTTACACACCGGGCCATGGAGCTGATAGGAGATATGGGGACGAGTGTTGTGTGGACTGGAGAACGGGGCGTCAGGCATTATGCGCATGGCCGGGCTTTGTCTCACAATACCAAATTGCTGATAAAACAAGCAGAATTAGTCTCCAATGTCAGAACCAGGATATCAGTAGCACGGAAAATGTACCAAATGCGTTTTGAAAATGAAGATGTTTCAAATCTGACCATGCAGCAACTTCGGGGCCGGGAAGGTGCCAGAGTGAGAAGCATCTACAGGAAAGAATCAAAAGCAACAGGGGTTCCATGGACAGGCAGAGAGTATGATCCGAATGATTTTGCAGGCGGAAATCCAATTAATCAAGCTTTATCAGCGGCTCATACAGCGTTATATGGCTTGGTGTACAGTGTGATTGTAGCACTTGGATTATCACCTGGATTAGGATTTGTTCATACAGGACACGATTTATCTTTTGTTTACGACATTGCAGATTTATATAAGGCAGAGATTACAATACCAATTGCTTTTAAAATCGCATCAAAATCAGACGTGGAGAATATTGGAAGAGAAACGCGGCTGGCAGTACGTGATGCTTTTGTAGATGGCAAAATTATGGAGAAAATAACGAGGGATCTGTATAATATTATGGGGGAAGGAGAACAAGAGGTAATTGCTGATTTAATTAATCTCTGGGATGATAAAGAGGGTCTTGTGGAGCACGGTGTTTCGTACGAAGAATTTTCATAAAAGGGGGCTGTGGATATGCCTATGACGGTTGTTACATTGACAAATGTACCCAGTTCGTTAAGAGGAGATTTGACGAAATGGATGCAAGAAATATCTACAGGTGTTTATGTAGGAAATATAAATACACGAATCAGAGAAGAGTTATGGAAACGAATCATTGATAACATCAAACAGGGACAGGCAACAATGTCTTATGCTAAACGTAATGAAATAGGTTATGACTTCGTGGTTCATAATACAAAGAGAGAAGTGATTTATTACGATGGAATACCTCTGGTTTTTCTGCCAAAAGAATTAAGCGCTACGCCACTGCAGCAGTTGGGATTCAGCAATGCCGCTAAATATGAAAAAATAAAAAAGGCCAGACAACGCAGAAACGCTATAAGCGAAAATGAGAGTGAGAATTATGTGGTTGTCGATGTAGAAACAACAGGTATTAATTCAGAGAAAGATCAGATTATTGAGATAGCTGCAATAAAAATGGAAGGCAATGAGATGATTGTTTTTCAGGAATTGGTTAAAATTGAAAAAGGACTTCAAAGAGAAATATCTGAGCTAACGGGAATTACGGATGAAATGCTTGCTAATGACGGGAAGGATATAGATGTCGTGCTTGATGAATTCTTGGATTTTGTGGGAAAGTCAATTCTAGTAGGATATAATGTAAAATTTGATATCAGTTTTCTTAATGCTGGGTTAAAAAAGAATGGTAATGCAGTATTGACAAATAAAACGATATGTCTTTTACAAGAGGCGAAAAGGAAACAGAAACTGCTACGAGATTATAAGCTAAGTACTGTTTTAAAGAAATACAATATAAGTACAGAAGGTTTGCATCGAGCATATGTAGATGTCAAGGCAGAATATGAATTAGCGGTAAAACTAAATATTTTTTGATACTGTAAGATAGGTGAATGGCGAGAAATCAAGGATTTTTAAGTGTGTTCCCCGCGTAGGCGGGAGTGATCCCTGTCGCAATACTCTTCTTAAGTGTTTCCTGCGGTGTTCCCCGCGTAGGCGGGAGTGATCCTACACCCTATTACTTGCATGGATGTACCAAAATGTGTTCCCCGCGTAGGCGGGAGTGATCCCATCCATGAGCAGAGAAAAACTTTTAAGGGAAAGTGTTCCCCGCGTAGGCGGGAGTGATCCCAGTTGGATACTAACTCTAAAATGGTTATAGAGGTGTTCCCCGCGTAGGCGGGAGTGATCCCATGATCGCATTCGGTGTTTACTCGGACGTAGCGTGTTCCCCGCGTAGGCGGGAGTGATCCTGAAACAAATTTACCTGAAGAAGATGTATTGAAGTGTTCCCCGCGTAGGCGGGAGTGATCCCCAAGGCTTTACATGCTCGTTGTACCATTTATAGTGTTCCCCGCGTAGGCGGGAGTGATCCTACTGGCATTGCGGCTGATTGCATATTCCCTGAGTGTTCCCCGCGTAGGCGGGAGTGATCCTAATGCAGAACGGTTCATTAAGAGACTGGAAGGGTGTTCCCCGCGTAGGCGGGAGTGATCCTTTCCCATCATAGTTATTCAACGTGAAAACCATGTGTTCCCCGCGTAGGCGGGAGTGATCCCTGGAAACTGGCGCGAGTCTTGGCGCTCTCGGCGTGTTCCCCGCGTAGGCGGGAGTGATCCTGGAGAGTATCAACAATAACGCTACGCCGGAAGGTGTTCCCCGCGTAGGCGGGAGTGATCCTGCTAAAGCTTCAACTTTTGATGTAAGCTGTGCGTGTTCCCCGCGTAGGCGGGAGTGATCCTTGTTCCATCTGTCAAAACGTTCAGTCCGTGTGGTGTTCCCCGCGTAGGCGGGAGTGATCCTGAATGCAAGAATGAGCGATTTGGATGCCCTAGGTGTTCCCCGCGTAGGCGGGAGTGATCCTGCAGGAAACGCTTAAGAGGAGTATAGCAACGGGTGTTCCCCGCGTAGGCGGGAGTGATCCTGTCGGATATGCACTGCTGAAAGTACCATCCGCGTGTTCCCCGCGTAGGCGGGAGTGATCCTCCATGCTTGCTGGTAGTAATCAGCAATCTTGTGTGTTCCCCGCGTAGGCGGGAGTGATCCCGAAGCATTCCGCAAGCTCCCCACTGGAACAGCGTGTTCCCCGCGTAGGCGGGAGTGATCCTCGAAAAAGGAACAATGAAAGTAACAAAAGATGGTGTTCCCCGCGTAGGCGGGAGTGATCCTTGCATTTACAATCGTTGTTACCGTGGTCTTGAGTGTTCCCCGCGTAGGCGGGAGTGATCCTTTTAAAGGTGATCCGTGATGGATCTGAGAACGGTGTTCCCCGCGTAGGCGGGAGTGATCCTTGACGGTAGAGCAGTCAGAGAAGCAGCCATGAGTGTTCCCCGCGTAGGCGGGAGTGATCCTGTCCCGGCTCGACATCTTGCCCGATACAATACGTGTTCCCCGCGTAGGCGGGAGTGATCCTATCATGTACTTCTGTTTCACAATAATTATCTTGTGTTCCCCGCGTAGGCGGGAGTGATCCTCCGGACAACAATCGCATTCGCCTAATCCAGCAGTGTTCCCCGCGTAGGCGGGAGTGATCCTAAGTTGCCCCACCACCATTTCCAGCTTTATATGTGTTCCCCGCGTAGGCGGGAGTGATCCTTCATTTTTATAACAGTTCAAGTCCATTTTAATGTGTTCCCCGCGTAGGCGGGAGTGATCCCGGGTTTATGTGGCTTCGATCAGATATAGGCATGTGTTCCCCGCGTAGGCGGGAGTGATCCACAGGTATTGCAGACAGCCCCCAAACCAGCAAAGTGTTCCCCGCGTAGGCGGGAGTGATCCTAAAATCCGCCACAAGATTTCCATCTATGGTCCGTGTTCCCCGCGTAGGCGGGAGTGATCCCGCGCTCTTGCAGATATTCTCTGAGATAATGCAGTGTTCCCCGCGTAGGCGGGAGTGATCCTACCAGCCTTTTTATTTTTGTAGACATCCACAAGTGTTCCCCGCGTAGGCGGGAGTGATCCTCTCCGTTCTTTGCTTCCATGAAATCCATAGATGTGTTCCCCGCGTAGGCGGGAGTGATCCTAGTGGAAAAAGCTAAATGTAAATATTGTCAATGTGTTCCCCGCGTAGGCGGGAGTGATCCTATCACAAGAACTAATCAAAGGAGCAAGTATACGTGTTCCCCGCGTAGGCGGGAGTGATCCTCACCGGTGCCGCGCAGTTTCATATCCTCTTCAGTGTTCCCCGCGTAGGCGGGAGTGATCCTATAATGCAACAATCAGAAAATATACACATACAGTGTTCCCCGCGTAGGCGGGAGTGATCCTCTTAGGAGCAACATCATTCTTCCACCAGTCTGGTGTTCCCCGCGTAGGCGGGAGTGATCCTACCGAATGGGTATCTCAAACGGCACAATGTACGTGTTCCCCGCGTAGGCGGGAGTGATCCTGTGAAAGTTGTGTATGCCATAGTGACCGCCTTGTGTTCCCCGCGTAGGCGGGAGTGATCCTGCTGATAGTAGCAGTTGCAGGCTTAGTAGTCGGTGTTCCCCGCGTAGGCGGGAGTGATCCTTGTGGCCTATTTGTGTCACGGAGAGGAAAAGCGTGTTCCCCGCGTAGGCGGGAGTGATCCTAGATTATACGCAAATATATGCACAGTTCCATAGTGTTCCCCGCGTAGGCGGGAGTGATCCTCCAAGCAATCCAGAGGATATTCGCATGCATGGGTGTTCCCCGCGTAGGCGGGAGTGATCCTCCCCGTGGCGGCTTCCATTTCTTTCATCGTCTGTGTTCCCCGCGTAGGCGGGAGTGATCCTGGTGATTTTCTCACGCAACAACTTACCAATCAGTGCTCCCCGCGTAGGCGGGGATGATCCTATCCTCCGCGACCAGACGCCCAAGCACCGGGGGTAATCCTTAGGGGATAAGGTGGGGCCATATATCGGTACCGTGTTCCCCGCATGAGCGGGGGGTAACCTTAAGAAAAATGATATCTCTAATATCATTACACCAGAAAAGGCAAATGATATTGGCGGACCAATAGACGGGTAAATCCCCATAAAAGTTTACTATTTATTGCCACTTCTGATGGTATAGGTAAAAGCAGATGTTACTGGGGAAATGATTAATCCAATTACATCATTTCATTCGTTAATGCCTTAATTTAGATATCATGACGACAATGCTGTACAATATATTAATAATACTATTGTTGAATTGGAATTAGATAGCAAGTTAACTGCATTTAAAGAAAAATAAAATATAATAATATATCCTTATCACAGTATTTAATTATATATTATAATGTGATAACAGTATTATTTTGCAATATACATCAATACACTAGTTCATTGTAATATAGATATTGTGAATAAAGTGGAGGCTGAAGAAGAGAAAATAGATAAGGTAGTAAGCTCTATATTTAGATGTTTCTGGTGATTTCAAAGCGGTTTTTAATAAGGCACGGGCAGTTATTTATATGGCTGTCTTGCTGTATTATCACAAAAAATTGTATTTCGAGAAAAATGGGATTAGATGGAGTTATAAATTGTAAACATGATTTCTTTGTACTTCAATCGCAAGGTGCCAGACATTTCAATATGATAATATTAATCTAATCCTGAAGGGAGGTAGATTGATGAATGGGACTGGCAGAATGAACAATGCTGTAAACTATATGAATTAAACTTGGCGAATAAAATTCATATGAGAAATTAGCACAGATTGCATGTTGTTCGCAATACTATTTCTAAAGAATGTTTTCATTCATTACAGGTGTATCGTTATCTGAGTATATCAGACGTAGATGGTTGACAGCAGCAGCTTTTGAGCTGCAAACAAGTCTTTGCCAGTACATATATGTTGCTTTAGGGGAAACTGTGAATGCGAGAATTTCTTTTAGCTTGAAGTCTCCTTGGAGGCTATGGATGATTATTCATATCTACCATTATGAAGGAATGGAATTATCTGAATTTGCTATGTCCTGACACTTGCCATCAAAGAACCAAGAGGTCTTTATGGTATCATTTTTGTCTCCTCAACACATGTTGAGACAGTAGTATTGCTGTCAAGGGTGGCGAAATAGAGCGGATTGAAAAGGCTTGAAATAAAGGGTTCCATGGATTGGGATTTCTGCAGATTAATAAGAGCGGAAGTTTCGGTATTGGCTCTCTTATTTTTATTGCTTGAGTGAACATATCCATGACACAATAAATAGATAGAGTTGAGGAGACAGAAAGCTTATATATTTTACTTGGAAGTTTGAATACAAATTTTGCGGATTTTTATTAGACATGTATTTTGTCATTTCGTGACACGGGCTATTCTGTAAGCATGTGCATTGGAAAGAAGTGTGAGGTCACACAATATAGGTAACATTCTCCCCAATTTCTTGGTAAAGAGTTTCTCCTACAACTCAAGATTTCAAAGCAGGCTGATTGATGTAGTTATAACTCTTGCGGGCTTTAACAGCGTAAACGAAGCGTTCTTGCATTCTCGCTTCTCGCAATACCTCACGTCAATGACCAGAATATGATGGCTAAGCGACTTGTTTCTATGTATCTGGAAGTAACAGAGTGCATAAAGGAATTGTCTTCAGAAATAATGAAATTTAAAACGTAAACATTCATTATTGAGAGGAAAATCAGGAAAAATTGCACACAAATTTTCCAAAAGATAAAGACTTCTGCTAAGCTTGAACAGACAGTATGGAAACTTGAAAAATATATTGATGCTTGAAAGTAGAAAAATAGTAATGGAGTTAAAAAAATCTATGTATGTTATTTGGGACATTTGGAATCTGTACCAAGTACCGGATATGACATAAAAAATACAGTGACAAGGTACTCTCTGGATTTTGTGATGAAAATTTCGGACATATCTATCCAACATTTAAAATGATGCTGCAGGATGGGATGATTAAAATTGTTTTCAGGGAAAATAATGAAAAGAAAGTCCGATATGTAATAACATAAAAGGAAAAGCAGGAACTTGACATATGACTTTTAGAAGAGACTATGCTACAGCCAATACGTCTGAGTTTATACTAAAATTATTGTTTTCAGGCGCCAGCAGTAGAAAATGTAATCCGAATACTAGAGAATTATAAGGAACATCATTAAAAGAATAGACGAAGTATTTTGTAACGTAAAAGGATTTGGAACAAGGTATCCAGAAGATATCTAAGGAGTAAGCATGCTTTATCAAAGCGATGCTAAAAAACGGCATAATATACAGTGAGACTGTTATCCATTGGTGTAACGAAATAATAGAAGAAATGCAGCAATCCCAAGCTCATAAACACAAAAAAGAATATGGAGAATTGTATCTGGTAACAGTAGTAGCGTTATGCAACATATCAGTTATTTCATACGTCTAATCATAAACAAATTAAAGAAAGGAGATTTTATATGAATTTTGCTTTCATATTGATTTTAATATCCATAATAGCGATTATAATAACTTTCATATTAAATCTATTATTTAAGAAAACAAGATATGTGAAATATATACCGGGAATTGTATTATTTCCTTTTATAATATACAATTTTATTACCATGTATAGTGTAACGAGCGAGGGCTTTGAGTCATTAGGCAGATTTGTAATGGGAATCTTATTGCTGGCTGCATGCGCAAGTTCTCTTATTGCGTCAATCACTTTTGATATTATTCATAGGACTATCGGTCGAAAGAAGTAAAGTGATACATTTCTTCCGATTAATAATATGAGGAATTTTGCTTATTTTATAAATAAGGGGAGAATAGAAATGGGAAAATATGAAGTAGAGAGAAACTTTTTAAAATCTAATTTTTATAAATTGAAGAGTATTAAGACGGATAAAATGAAGGGATTGCCGCAGCCGGAAGGAATAAAGCGGTATAATCCCGATTCAAAAATAATCAGTTTACCTACCGTCAGTGCTGATATTCTAAAAAAACAGGACATTTTCCAATGTATTGAGGATAGGAGAAGTATTCGGCAATATAGTGAGGAAGCCATAAGTCTTGCAGAGTTATCATACCTTTTATGGGTAACACAGGGTATAACCGGAACAAATAAAGCGGGTTTGACTTTTCGGACAGTTCCCTGCAGCGGAGCAACACATACTTTCGAAACCTATCTATTCATAATGAATGTGGTTGGTTTAGAGAAAGGAATTTATAGATATTTACCAATGGAGCATGCGTTATTGTTCCTGTTTCCGCTGGAGGATATAGATAAGAAACTGGATGAAATTTCATTAGAACAGCCTTTTATTCCTCATTTTACAAAAAAATCTGCGATAACCTTTGCATGGAGTACGACACCTTACAGATCGGAATGGAAATTTGATGTGTCAGCGCATAAGAAAATATTAATCGACGTTGGACATATTTGCGAGAACCTTTATTTGGCCGGTGAATCTCTGGATATGGGCGTTTGTGCTATTGGCATATATGATCAGGATGCGGTTGATAATCTCTTGCAATTAGATGGGGATGAAGAGTTTATCATATACTTAGCAGCCGTTGGTAAAAAGAAAAGTAAACGGTGATGCTGACTTGGTGTTAATGTCAAAAAGCAAAGTTCCGAACTATGGCAAACCCACAATATCGTAACAATAAATGTTATAAAAATATAATGGAAGTGAAATATGATGATATTCGAAAAAATCAAACAAGAAATTATGGCTGACCCAATGAACGAATCCTATACCAAAATGGGAATTCCACCATTATTTAAAGCTTCTGTAGATGCTCGCATTGTCATAGTCGGACAAGCACCGGGACGTAAAGCAGAAGCAACTCAATTGTTCTGGAATGATTTAAGCGGTGACCGATTAAGAGAGTGGATGGGAGTATCCCGCGAGATATTTTATAATACGAATAGCATCGCTCATTTGCCTATGGATTTCTATTATCCGGGCAAAGCGAAAACCGGTGATGCCCCGCCTAGAAAAGGCTTTGCAGAAAAATGGCATCCATGGTTACTAGATGAGATGCCAAATGTTGAAATCGTAATTCTAATCGGCAGCTATGCACAGAAATATTATTTAAATAAAAGACGTGAGAAAAGTTTAACGGAAACCGTGAGAAATTTTCAAAAATATTTACCGGAATATTTTCCATTGGTTCATCCTTCTCCTTTAAATCTTGGCTGGCTGAAACAAAATCCATGGTTTGAAAATGATGTTTTACCTGTTCTAAAAGAAATAGTGGATAAGAACTTATAAGGAATCATTAATTAATTTGATGGCGAGTACCAATGACATCAATTCCATCAACTCGAGCCATGTGGAGAGTTTAATTCTAATGACCAATATTGATTTAAGGAGCAAGCAGGAATTTGACATATAATTATTTGGCATGAACTAAAGATAGACTTAATTTAAACCGCTGACATATTCCAATTTATCAGTGAAATAATGAGCATAAAGATGATTTGTGGCTTTAGGGGGAGTGAAGATTATGCAGTATAAGAGAAACCAGGTATCTAAATTGACAGGTATTCATATTGAAACCTTACGATATTATGAAAGCTTAGGTTTAATTCCATCACCCAAAAGAGACAGTAATGGTTATAAGCTATATACTGATGAAACAATAAAAATCCTTATTATGATCAAACAAGCCAAATCCTGCGGATTAACGCTTGAAGAAACCAAGCAGGCGCTGTCCCTCTTATCGGATATCGATAATATAGATTATAATATAATAGTTGAAATTATAAATCAAAAACCCAATGAACTGGATAAGAAAATAGAAGAGATAAACCGGTGCAAAAGCATATTAAACAAAATAAAAAATAATATTGACAATCACGTTGAATGTCCCTTGAAAAAATCTTTTTAAAACTCACTTGACAGTGTAGTATACTACAGGATTTATACTGAATCTAAGGATACCATTAATCAATAATTCTTTCAAAAAGAAATAAACAATCCGGGAGGTCAGTATGAATTTGTATGACACAATTCAAAACAGAATTTCTGTTAGAGAGTATCAAAACAAGAATTTTGACAGCATGACATTAGATAAAGTCAAGGCTTTGCTTTCACATATCAATCCACTATATAAAGATATAGAAGTAAGGCTTGAGCTGGTACATGAAGATGTAAAATCAGCAGGTATGGGTTTTATGAATGGATATATAAAAATTCAAGCCCCTTATTGTGTAGCAGCTATTTCAGAAAAAAGGGACGGTTACATGGAGAATATAGGTTTTATTCAGGAACAGGCAGTTCTTGAATTGACCGGCATGGGAATAGGCAGTTGTTGGCTTGGAACTTTTGATAACGAAGTGTTAAGACATCTTTTAAAGGTAAATGATAACGAGGTTATAACCAATGTCATTGCACTAGGCTATCCGGAAGAAAAAAGCTTCCGTAATGACGGCCTTAGAAAGCTTTTAGGAAGTAAGCGTAAAAAGGAGACAGAAATTGCTTTTTACAAAGAATGGGGAGAAGATGCAGCTATTTTTCTGGATAACAAACCCCTTTTAAGGAAAATACTGAAAGCTTCGATATTGGCACCATCGGGCGGAAACAAACAGCCTGTATGTTTAGTTTTTACCGAAGACTCGGTGCACTTCTTTGTAAAAAACAAAAAGGATAATATAGTGATAAACCCATGGGCTGCAATAGATGCAGGAATTTTCATTTCACACTTTTACTTTTGCTGCCTTGAAGAGAGTATTCACATAAATTTTTATAAAGATAGTTCAGAAGAGAAATTCAAAATCCCCTCTGATACGAGCTATATTATTTCGATGAAGTTAGATTATAAATATGATTAATAAACCCAACCGGCATCATGTCTGATAGGAATATTTAAATCCTTGGTTTAATAAAGATGGTGAGATAATATGGCTAAGAAATAAAAAAGATATTATACGTGATCTATATTATAAAATAGGATTGTAAAAAGTCATAAATTAAATATAATATGGTTAGAGCGTCAAAAGTCTTTTTTGCGCAAGCACAAATTTGTACAAAACACTACATGAATTTATTAAAAAATGATTCAGGATATAGCAAGAATCGGATTAAAAACGCTGATTTACTGTGTTTTATTCAGTGCTCAATATTGCTGATTTGTGCAAAATAATAAAAATAATGAACACTCTTTTAAAGATTATTTTTGACACTTGAATCATAATCTTGAATAATAATATAATAGAACAAGAAAACTTAGGAGGCCGACATGAAATACAATCCCTTTCTCAAGAAGACCCTTTCCATTTTGTTCTCATCCGTATTCCTATTTGCTCTCTGCGCTTGTGGACAAAGCAGTGTCAGCGCTCCGCCAACCACGGCTGCATCACCTGCACCAAATGTGACGGTTACGGAGAATCCTGCCCAACCTTCTGCTGAGAGTTCGCCACAGGCATCTGATGATATATCTTCTGCATATAATGATGCGCTTGCAGCATATAACAATTTCTTGGCAGGAAATATAAAAGCACAAGATTTAAATCATGAGATAAGTGATGGAGTCGTTAATATGAAAGATATTTCTTTAGAGCCGGATTTAAAAACTTATTACGCCTTATTTGATATGAACGGGGATGGAATACCGGAGCTTCATCTGCGTCCTATAGTGGGCGGCAGCTATGCTATTTTTACCTATCTCGATGGAGAAATTATTTTATGGCACGAAGGTTCTGATTATGAATCTCCACTAAACAACGGAGCGATTTTATACGAACGTGATGGTGCAGCACCAACTCACATAAATTATTATTATTTAGTTTTGGACTCCGATGGAAATGAGATTTCAAGAGTATATTTCGCAAAGTATCACAGCGTTGATGAAAGTGGTTTGAATGAAAGTGCTGATTATGATGTATTTATATTTGAAGATAAAGACGTTTCCGAAGAGGAATGGAATGCACTAGTCAATGAATATCTTTCGATACCATCTGACTTAATCATATGGAATGAAACATAAACACAATCCCCCGATTTTAATTAATCAGGGGACTTTTTTATCCATAAAGGTTTAGAAAATGCTGAATAAACAGATATAACAGATATTGTTATGGAAGTATTATGTAATTTAATGTAATATTATTTTTAGATTGGTAACCGGATATTTATCGAATATCTTAACTGCCGGCTATTAGCTGATGGGTAAGCGGCATTTAGTCAGGATAATGGGTTTGCAAATAGTTTGGAATATGTATTTGCAGAACTTACGGACGGAAGCTATGAGATGTTGGATAAACATATTGAAGAAGCATATTGCCGGTAACTGTTAAAAAGGAGGCTGATCATGCCTAAGTACATTCCCAAACCTACCGGAGAATACCGGGTGGGCATTTATAAAATGGATATGGTCGACAACAGCAGAAAAAACACATATCATATACCCTCCGGAAACCGAAAGCTTGCTATGTGGTTTTTCTATCCGGCGGATTCTGGGCTTACGGAGAAAATGCACTATGGTATAGAAGAAGACCTGAAGAAATTAAACATACCATGGGATGACAACTTTATAGAATGCTATGAAAACATAGAGCCGGTCAGGGGCAGTTTTCCTTGTATCATTTACAGTCACGGATATAATAGTAATTTATACATAAATACTGCATTTTGCGCGGATATGGCATCTCATGGTTATATAGTTGTCTCTATAAGCCATCCATACGAAGCGAGTACGATTTATTATCAGGACGGAAGCATAATTAATTTTCACGAACCTTTTGCAAAGATTGCAGAGAATCTTAGCATCGCGGAAAGTATAAGATATGCAGGGCTGAACCTTGACTTTATTTCGTCGTATAAGACTTTGGCAATGCGGCAGCAGCGTATTTTCAGGAATCATATAAGAGAAGCAAGAGACCATATTGCAGCATGGGCACAGGATAATAGCTTTGTGCTGGATAAATTAATAGAGCTGAACCAGGAAAGTGATTTTTTTCTAAGTAAACGATTTGACTTTGCTAAGGGAGTCGGTCTGGCAGGGCATTCTTTTGGAGGATGTGCTGCAGTGAACAGCTGTTATATCGATAAGAGATTTTGCTGTACATTAAATTTTGATGGTCAGGTTTTCGGCGCATGCAGTTTGCAGGATATAAAACGCCCATATATGAGAATAGGACAATCTTTATCAAAGTATGCGGCATTAACTCCGCTCGCTTATAGTTCGGCACCAGTTTATGATATATCCATTAAAAATGTGGCTCATATGGGTTACACAGATTTGATGTATTTGCCTCACAATAATAAAGGGATGGTCGGAAAATTACCAAATGATATTTTATTTAAAATAACTACACAGCTTTCGCATTTTTTCTTCAATAAATATCTGCGGGAAAGAGGGGATGTTGTTTTCCCTGAAATCAGCAGGAAATACGCTAAGCTTGAATCATTAAACTTATGTAAATAATGGAAGAGCTGATATGTTCTGACATCTGGAAGGCAGTTAAGTCTATAACTCCATTCTTTTGAGTCAAATTGGAAGCATAGCATTTGTATCTAAAAAGAATGATATCCGGAATATAACAAAAAGTATCAAGGGTCTGAAAAGAATGATTTTGGTGTCCAAAAAGAATGATATATGGAGTATAAACAGAAAGGATAAAGAGATGAAAACATTATATGTTACAGACTTAGACGGCACATTATTAAACACTCATGACTTTATAAATCCCTACAGCCTTGAAATAATTAATTCTCTGGTCGAACAAGGGATGCTTTTTACATATGCAACAGCGAGGTCTTTGGTTTCAGCATCGTCTGTTACAAAAGGGCTCTCTGTGAAAATACCGGTAATTGCTTATAATGGAGCTTTTATATTCGATGCTGAGACAGGTGAAATTATTGCATCAGAATTTTTCACAAAGGAAGAAACGGACCGGGTAACAGAGGTTTTAAAAAATTATGATATTAGTCCGCTGGTGTATTCCTTTGTGCAAAATGTTGAAAAGGTGTCTTGGGTGACAAGCAGTGAAAATGATGGAATCCGAAGATATTTAGAATTAAGAAAAGGAGACAAGCGTCTGCGTCCGCTTGATACGGGCAGTTCCTTATATGACGGGGATATGTTTTATTATACTTGCATAGGAGAAAAGGAACAATTGCAGCCTGTATACGAGATATTTTCGGACGATGACAGATATACTTGTACTTTGCAGCAGGAATTGTACCGTCCGGAATATTGGTGTGAGATTATGCCTAAGAAAGCGACTAAGGCGACAGCCATTCAGAAATTAAAGAAGCTATGGGATTGCGAGAGAGTGATTTCCTTTGGAGATGCGATCAATGATATTCCGATGTTTCGGATTTCAGATGAATGTTATGCAGTAGGAAACGCAGTAGATGAGTTGAAGAAGATAGCTACCGGAGTGATTGGAGGCAATGAGGAAGACGGTGTTGCAAAGTGGCTGAGAGAGCATGCCAAAATTTACGATACGATAAGGATAAATTAAGGAAAACAAACGGAAGACGAAAACAGGAAAGGATTCGTGCCTGTATGCACGATACCTTTTATATTTCCGCCCAGTGTTTTCCTGTAGAAATCCAGAGGTTCACTTTTGCGATTTCGCGCATGGATTCACCGGAAACCGCTGTCCTAACAATACGGAAGAATCAAAGCAATGAATTTACCTTCCCGGGGTACCGGCGAAAAAAAGCATTTGATTTCTGACCGTTTCAGCAAGAACGGGGGATACTCGTTCTAAGTGGGATAAGACAATGCGCTGTGTATTAGGCTGGGCATCCACAAGCCCCGATGCAATATTATTCGCCAGGTTATTTTTCTCCATATCGGAAAAGGATTCATACCTCTGAGTCGCTTGTGTGAAATTGTCCGGATTCGGGATTCCTTCACGCATAATTTCACCGGCGATATATCTGCCGTTTCCGCTGGATACCATAGATGCGGGAGACCAGTTCGGCTGTTTGTTGACGGGAATATTTCGATAATCAGGCCCCAGCCGATGACGTTGTGCATCCGAATAAATAAAGCTGCGCCCCTGTAATATCTTGTCATCTGAAAATTCCAGTCCGGGAACGAGATTTGCCGGATTAAGCGCCAATTTCTCTACCTGCTCGGCATAATTGTCGGGATTGCGGTTTAAAACCATCCGCCCAACGGGCAAAAGAGGATACATCGTTTCATCCCATACCTTGGTATCATCCAAAGGGTCGAAAGGAAGCAGCTTTGCATCTTCAGGATTCATGAGCTGTACACACAGTTCGTATTCTACGGTCTTCCCTTTTGCTATCCAGTCATATAGGTCACGGCCCGAAATGTTAGGGTCCTGGCATGCCAGCCACTGCGCTTCCTGCTGGTCAATGTATTTTTCCCCGGCTAAAGGGAACCAATGGTATTTCACATAGCGGCGGACACCCTGTGCGTTTTGCCAGACATAGGTGCTCACACCATACCCCTTGATATGGCGAAGACTCTTTACCGTTCCCAAATCTGAGAAAAACCACATCATCATATTCGTTGCCTCGGGATACTTGGCAAACAGGCTCCAAAGTCTCTCCGGATCAGGCAGATTATTCACCGGTGAGGGGGAAAGATGGCTGATGACATCCGGTACGTTAATGGCGTCCCGTATAAAAAAGACAGGGAGATGATTGCAGAGCAGGTCAACGATTCCTTCATCGGTATAAAATCTGGTGCTGAACCCGCGCACATTTCTTAAGGTGTCCGGCGTTCCCTGATTGCTCGCGGCGAGAGAGAAACGCACCGCTACCGGCACCCGTTGATTGGGCGCTTGCAAAAATCCGGCTTTGGTATATTCCCTCATTGAGTGAGTGGTGTAAAAATATCCGAAAGCGCCATAGCCTTTTGTATGGAGACGTCTTGGCAGTGTGGTGGAGAATACAAAGGTTTCCAAGGTCTCATGCAAAGCGGTATCCTGCACAAGCACAGGTCCCCGCACTCCAACTGTCTGGGAATGATAGACATCTGATTTCCCTGTTTGTGGAGATGTTGTGTTTGGGCAGGGGGGTGGGGAAGCCATCGGTTTACTGTTATTACAATTACATGGAAAAGATGATTGCGGTTGATTGCGATTCATTTGTTCGTTTTGCCTGCATGTGGTAGATCTAATATTTCCTTTCTCTGATTGAAAGTATTCGTTATTGTCCATTTTTGAGCCCTCCAAAGCGTGTCAAAAACACGAGGATAATATAATACAGTGTATTCATAGTTTCTAAAAAGAGTGTCATTGCATCTGCATGCTTTGACTTTCGTTATAATGGCGCATATAAAATAAAAGTAAATATGACAACTCAACGTTATCCTCCGGTATGCATTTATGGAACATACAGGGGGATATTTTGGTACAGAGTTCAGTTGAAGAAAGAGAATAGATTATAAAATTTTCATTTGGATGATAATATGCTATAATTTAGTAAAATTAGCATAAGAAATAGTCATATTAATTAAAAATATATTTAAAATATACAAATGGAGGGGACATGGAGATTAAATTCAAAGATCAATTATCCTTGGGGGTTGCATCGGCAGCAACTCAGATCGAGGGAGGCAACTGTGAACATAACTGGAATGATTGGTATGTAAAAGGAAATATCAAAGACCATTCCGATCCGGCCCGTGCAACCGACCATTATCATCTGTGGAAAGAAGATGCGGAGCTAATGGCTTTGATGAAGATTAAGCATTATCGGATGGGAATTGAGTGGGCGAGAATATGTCCAGAGGAAGGAGAAGCTGATGAGGAGGTAATTGCACATTATAGAGAGGAACTGCAATATTTAAAGGAACAAGGAATTACAGTTCTTCTTACAATACATCATTTCACCAATCCCATGTGGTTTGAGGGAAAAGGGGCCTTCACACAGAAAGAGAACATAAGATATTTCCTCGATTTTGTGAAGCTTGTTGTAAACGCATTCGGAGATCTTGTTGCTGAGTACATAACAATTAACGAACCTAATGTATATGCAACCAATTCTTATTACTTTGGGGAGTGGCCTCCCGGAGAAAAATCACTTTCGCGAGCGGTTTCAGTAATGTCAAATCTGGCAGTCTGCCATATTGAAGCCTACCGGATGATACATAGTATTCGTGAATCAATGGGGTATCAGGACACAAAGGTGAGCTTTGCCAATCATGTCCGCGTTTTTGATCCGCAGAATCCGGGAAATCCATGGCATTGTATTTGCGCTAAGCTATTGGATTGGTTTTTTCAAGGGGCTGTAACCGAAGCAATATCTACAGGCAATTTCAGATGGCCGTTAAAAAGATCAAGAGATATCTCCCATGGCGAATATCTGGATTTCATCGCAATTAATTACTATACACGGAGTACGGTATCGGGGTTTGGCGATGGGGTCAGGCAGGATGCACCGAAGAATGATCTTGGATGGGAGATTTATCCGGAAGGGCTTGTTCGTTGTACTGATCATATTTATCAGCTTTTAAAACGACCGATTTATATTACGGAGAATGGCACATGCGATAATCAGGATGCATTTCGATCAAAATATATCTATGAACATTTAAAAGTAATAAGAGAGTCTAACCTTCCGATAACAAGGTACTATCACTGGTGTTTTTGTGATAATTTTGAATGGGTGGAAGGAGAAAGTGCACGCTTTGGACTGATACATGTCAATTATGAGACCCAGAAAAGAACAATCAAAACCTCAGGCAGGTTTTATACCGGGATGATTGAAGAAAATGGTATATCGGAAGAATTATATAGGGAATATGTAGAACCGCTAAAATATCATTATTAATATAAATTAAATGAATGAAAATGGTATTAATAAATAGTAGGTAATTGCGAAACAAGTAAGTTGCGAGAACTTCATGCACAATAAATGAGAATTGTGAGGAAAGATTGTATGGAAGTTTTTTATGCTCTGGTTATGCAATACACGGTGCTGGCCAGGGAAGGAATCCTTTTCAGCAGAGGCTTCAAGGATTCCAATGTTTCAGCTTCGCAGCATAAAACGTAAAATCAAAAATTTAAAAAATCTTCCATACAATTCATTCTGAATTAAATTTTATAAATTGTACATGAAGTTATAAAAGTTATTGAGTTTCGCATTTGCTAATTAATAAAGATTAAAGGAGAATATGCTTTGATTACGATTGACGGAACAAGCTTTCGATTAGATACAGATTGTACAACCTATCTTATTAGCCAAACAAAGTACGGGCATTTGGAGCATATTTATTATGGAAATCTATTAGGCAAAGAGGATGGAGTGGATGTTCTGGCTCAAAAACGGTCCATTATGGTTGGCAGCAGTGTTCTTTACAACAGTGAGGATGATATATATAGTCTGGATGCTATGTGTTTAGAATGGTCGGACAATGGAAGGGGTGATTATCGCCATAGTCCAACGGAATTTAAAATGCCTGATGGCAGCTTTGTTACCGATTTCATCTATGAAAGTCATGAAGTACTGGCGGGCACTGTTGCAATGGAGACAATGCCTGCAGCCTATGGCGGCGATCAGACTCTGCTCATAGTATTAAAGGATAAGGCGTATCCGATTTTTATTGACTTATATTATACAGTATTTGAGCAAACCAATGTGATTAGCAGGAGAGCGGTTGTAAGGAATGAAGGAAATGTTCCTATCACAATCCGCCGTATCATGAGTATTTCTATGGACCTGCCGGATGAATGTTTTCAGATGTACACCTTGGATGGCGGCTGGATTAAGGAAGCAAGCTTGCATAAACGACCGGTTTCCTATGGAGTTACGGTAAATTCTTCCACAACAGGAGCGAGCAGTAATCGTCATAATCCTGCATTTTTATTGGCAGAAGCTGATGCAAATGAAGACTATGGAAGCGTATATGCCTTCAATATGATTTATAGCGGTAACCATTATAGCATAGTAGAAAAGAGTGAACGGGATTATGTTCGTGTATGTATGGGAATTAATCCTCATCTATTTGAATGGATACTATCTCCGGAGGAGAAGTTTGAAACACCGGAATGCGTGATGAGCTATAGCAGTCACGGATTCAACGGCACAAGCCATAATATGCATGATTTCATTAATGAGCATATCGTAAGAGGCGACTATAAGAAGAAGGAAAGACCGATTCTGATTAATAATTGGGAGGCACATTTTTTTGACTTCAATGAAGGAAAGCTATTGCGGCTCGCCAAGGATGCCAAAAAGCTGGGGATAGAACTATTCGTACTGGATGACGGCTGGTTTGGTGACCGCAATCATGATAAAGCAGGGCTTGGAGATTATAGAGTAAACCCTAAGAAATTACCGGACGGAATGAAGGCGTTTGCAGATAAAATAAGAGACATTGGGTTAGATTTTGGCCTTTGGTTTGAACCGGAGATGGTGAATGAGGACAGTGAGTTGTACAGGAGCCATCCGGAATATGCGATTAAACTGCCGAACCGTCATTCGGTTTTAGGAAGAAATCAGCTGGTGCTGGATCTATGTAAAAAAGAAGTTCGCGATTATATTGTAGAACAGGTCAGCAGCATTCTGGATGAAGCAAAAGTTTCTTATGTGAAATGGGATATGAACCGCCATATTGCGGAAACATTTTCTGAAGCCTTGAAAAACCAGGGGGAGTTCTATCACCGGTACATCCTGGGGCTATATGAGGTGTTGAACAGAATATTTGAGCCCAGACCCCATATTTTGCTGGAGAGCTGTTCCAGCGGCGGCAATAGGTTCGACTTGGGAATGCTTTGCTATAGTCCGCAAATTTGGGTCTCTGATGATACGGACCCTATTGAGCGGTTAAAAATTCAGACAGGTTTGTCCTATTTTTATCCGCAGTCCACTATGGGGGCTCATGTTTCTCAGGCTCCCCATCAGCAGACCTTGCGAGAGACATCCCTTGCAACCCGTTTCCACGTTGCATGCTTCGGATGCCTGGGGTATGAGCTGGACATAAAGTATCTGTCACCGGAGCAAAAAAAAGACATTGCAGAGCAAGTAGCATTTTATAAGCAGTACCGGAAGATTTTTCAATATGGAAGATTTTACAGGATTAAATCATATAAATCTAATAAGGTGATATGGGAAACGGTAAGCGAGGATAAGGAAACCGCGCTCACTGGCTTTTTTCAAACGTTAGCCACAGCAGCAGAAAGCAGCGACAAACTAAAGGTAATAGGATTGAAAAAAGGAATGTTTACCCTTCGGACAAGACCGCAAAAGCTTTATATCCAGCGTTTTGGAGGATTGATAAAACACGTTGCGCCTGTGGAGCTAAATCCCGATGGTGTAATTATGCGGGCAGTTAATCGCCATTATAGTCTGAGGGATTGCGTGGAAACCTACACCTGCTCTTCAGAGGCACTTGCAGCGGGAATACCGTTATGCGAGCAGTTTATCGGGACAGGTTATCATGAAAGTGTGCGAATGCTTGGTGATTTCGGGTCAAATATGTATATTATAGAAGCCGAAGACACGTTTCTATAATCAGATTGACGTCGCAAAAAGCGCTCCTTTTATCAGAAGTTTGAAAAGCAACTTCCGATAAGCTATATTACAGAGAAGGAAAATGAACAGCAGAAGTAGCATTTATATTCAACAAGTATGCATAGAAAAGAGGGTAACTATGACAGCAAAAACAAAAAGGAATCATAATCGTTATATGTTTGGCCTTGGAACTATTGGCAGAGATATGCTTTATACAATTGTAAGCATGTATCTTCTATTCTTCCTGACGGATATTTTGGACTTGCCGGATTCCACTATGTGGTGGATGACGGGAGCGATGACCGTACTTCGTATATTTGATGCGGTAAATGACCCTATTATGGGATTTTTAGTAGATAATACTCACTCACGATTCGGCAAATTTAAACCGTGGATTGTGATAGGAGGCATTCTCGGCGGTATTCTTACGGCGTTATTGTTCCATGATTTTGGACTAAAGGGAGCAGGATATGTAACAATGTTTGTAGTAATATATCTTCTCTGGGACTTAACCTATGGAGCCAATGATATCGCTTACTGGTCAATGCTTCCTTCTCTGACACTCGATCAAAAGGAACGTGAGAAAACCGGTTCTTTTGCCAGAATATGTGCAAATATCGGTTTATTTACAACCGTAGTTGCCATATTGCCTGTTACCAAAGCCTTGGGCGGAGATAAAAAAGCCTGGCAGATTACGGCAATCGCAATCGTCTTGATTACATGGGCATTTCTTATGTTTACAGTATTTGGAGTGAAAGAGGATAAGAATATTAAGGTTAAGCAAGAGTCCACTTCATTAAAGGAAATGTTCAAAATTTTATTCCAGAATGATCAGTTATTATTTACGGCTATATCAATGGCATTATTTATGATTGGTTATTGCACTACCACCGCTTTTGGAGTCTATTTCTTTAAATATGCTTTTAAAAATGAAGGAATGTACTCGGTGTTTGCTGCGATTCTCGGAGTCTCGCAGTTGGCAGCCTTATCTGTATTTCCCTTATTCTCAAAAAAGTACAGCAGAAAAACCTTATATGCTTCGGCAACTGTATTGGTAGTAGCCGGGTATGTTATATTCTTCCTTTCGCCAATGAATATGCTGTTTATCGGTGCAGCAGGCATCCTTCTTTTTACCGGCCAGGCTTTCATACAGTTGTTGATGCTGATGTTTCTGACAGATACGGTAGAGTACGGACAGTGGAAGCTGGGGCGCCGTAACGAAAGCATCACCTTCTCCGTACAGCCTTTTATAAATAAAATCGGGGGAGCAATTGCGAATGGTATTGTCGGTGTGACCTTGATTGTTTCCGGTATTAATGCGGCTGCGACACCGGAGGATGTTACGGATTCCGGACTGTTGATCATGAAGCTGGCAATGTTAATTTTACCGCTTATCTTCATTGTGACCGGTTACATAATTTATTATAAGAAGTTCAAGATTGATAAGCAGATGTATGATGAGATAATATCGGAATTGGCTGCGCGTGGTGAAATAAATAGAGAACAGGAGTGATGTTCTATGTTAACAAAAAAAAGTCGTATCAAAGATGTGTATGCAAATCCAATTGGACGGGACGTTATTGATCGGGTACTCTTACAAATGAATATAAGCAAAAAGGCAGTTACCAATCCGATTGTAGGTAATCTAAAGCTAAAGGTCTTGCCGAAGTTGCCGAAAAGCCAGCTGGATGAAGGTTTCTTGGATACTTTGCTTACTCTTTTAAACACGGAACAGGAAACAGCAAAGGACAATGAGGAGCAGATTTTAAAAGCTTGGTGGAAGGAAGCCGTATTTTATCAGATTTACCCCAGAAGCTTTAAGGATAGCAATGGAGACGGCATTGGTGATTTGCAGGGTATCATAAGTAAATTAGATTACTTAAAAGAGCTGGGGATTGATGCTGTTTGGCTTTCACCAATTTACGATTCTCCTAATGATGATAATGGGTATGATATAAGAGATTATCATAAAATTATGGCTGAATTTGGAACAATGGAGGACTTTGGCCGGTTATTGACCGAGGTTCATAACCGTGACATGAGGCTTATTATGGATCTTGTGGTGAACCATACCTCGGATGAACATGAGTGGTACCGGAAGGCCGTTCATGAACAGGATTCCAAGTATGGGGATTATTATATTTTTAAGGATCAGCCTAACAACTGGACATCATTTTTTAGCGGCAGTGCGTGGAACTATGTAGAAGAACGCGGGCAATATGCACTGCATTTATTCTCAAAGAAACAGATGGATCTCAATTGGGAAAATGAAAAACTGCGCCATGAAATCCATGATATGGTAATATGGTGGCTGGAAAAGGGTGTGGATGGATTCCGCCTGGATGTCATTAATTATATATCTAAGCGCAGCGGCTTACCGGATGGAAATGAAGGCATCGGCAAGCTTATGGGATATTATGGGGTAGAACATTATTTCTATGGACCTCGTCTCCATGAATATCTGCATGAAATGAAAGAAAAAGTATTTATCCCATATAATGCTTTTTCGGTTGGCGAAACTCCCGGAACAGGAATGGAAATGAGTAAGCTGTTGACTGCTGATTATCGAAATGAGCTGGACATGGTATTCTCCTTTGACCATCTGGAAACGCCGGGGCATACACGTTTTGATGACTATCAATATGACCTTAATTATATAAAAAGCTATATGATTAACTGGATGGAAAATTACGGGAATCATTGCCAGCCGTCGCTGTTTTATGAAAACCATGATAATCCGCGTATGATTTCTAAAATAAATCAAGACCCACAGTATCGGAATGTCTTAGGTAAGCTTTTGGCCGTAATACAGCTTACGCTACGAGGCACACCGTTTATTTACCAAGGGCAAGAGCTTGGGATGATCAATCAAGACTTCCGGTCTGCCTCGGACCTGCGTGATGTGGAGTCGCTGAATCTTTATGATGAGCTATGCGGCACCATGAAAAAAGAAGAGGCATTTGCGAAGATATTAGCCGGCTCCAGAGACCATTCCAGGACGCCGATGCAATGGAACGATCAGCAATATGCAGGCTTTTCTACCGGGAAGCCGTGGATTATGATGGATGAGGATTATAAGAATTGCAATGTGGAGGCACAGCTTCAAGACGAAGACTCTATCCTTCGTTTTTTTCAGAAATTGATTGCTTTGCGTAAGGAGCATAGAGTCATCTATTATGGAGATGTACTATTTACCAATCAAAAAGAAAAAGATCTATTCACCTATTATCGTAAGGATGAAACAGAAACTCTGTATATTGAGATAAATTTGAGTTCATCCGATAAGAAACGAACAAAATATCCCGAAGGGATTTGTCTGCTGTCGAATTATACAGGGGAATCATTGCCATTCCTGCGGCCATATGAGGCAAGTATATGGAAATATAATTAGTGAAAAAACCAAAGCAGAAATTAAAGAACCCTGCATAGCCAGGAAATTATTGAGTATGTAAGTTTTGAAGCGTTAAAGGATGACATGAAAGGAAAGGATATACACTTGAAAACGTATAATAAGCTGGTAAGAGACCGTATACCGGAAATAATCAATAAGGACGGAAAGAATGCGGTTTCTCATGTATTATCTGAGGAGGACTATATCGCTGAACTTGATAAAAAAATGATTGAAGAAGTAAATGAATATATAAAAGATAAGAATCTGGAAGAGATGGCAGATATATTGGAAGTTTTATATGCTATCTGTAAAGCTCGGGGTTATACCATTGAAGATTTAGACAACAAACGGAAAGAAAAGGCAGAAATACGAGGTGGTTTTCAAGAGAAGATATTTCTTGAGTATGTAGATGCGCATATTACCTCTAAGAAAAATTGAATGTCTGTAATTAATGTATTGAAAAATGGATTCTTATAAAATAGATTAATCGATAATATTTGCACAAAAGAAATAGTAAGGTATAATTAATCTTGTGGTATGATTTTTGTGTGAAAATAAACTAATGTATGAATTCGTTATAAG
Source organism: Kineothrix alysoides (assembly GCF_000732725.1). Lineage (GTDB taxonomy): Bacteria > Bacillota > Clostridia > Lachnospirales > Lachnospiraceae > Kineothrix > Kineothrix alysoides. Next base: position 476,693 of record NZ_JPNB01000001.1, read on the forward strand.
GCAGACGGCGGCAAACCGGAAAAATGAGCAAGAAAGGCAAAGAATTTTAAAGTTGCTGGATTGGGGAGATTAAAAATGTGGAAAAAAATTAAAAAAGCCTTGCTTCTAATATTTTGCTGTTTGATCATATTTTTTATACTTGCAGCAATATATCATTTTATCATGCTAAAAGTTGAAAAAATTAAAATAAAGAGCATTGGAACATCTGTTGCAGTTGACGGGTATAATATGAATGTTTACCTTGAAGGTAAAAAAACAAATACGGATGCTACTATTGTGCTGCTCTCCGGATCAGGCGTTGCTTCACCCATATATGATTATAAAATACTGTATTCTAAACTTACGGATGAATATCAAGTGGCAGTTGTTGAAAAATTTGGATATGGTTATTCAGACGTAAGCAGATTGCCAAGAGATGTCAAAACTTTAGTGGAGGAAGATAGAAAAGCCTTAAAAGGGGCTGGAATTGAGGCACCATATGTGCTAATGCCGCACTCTATGTCTGCATTGGAAGCTATCTACTGGGCGGATACTTATCCTGAAGAAGTAGAGAGAATTATCGGGCTTGATATGGCTGTTCCGGATTCTTATGTGAAAAGCAATATGGCAGGTATTACTTTTATGAAGACCATGACATACTTCGGAATGCATAGAATCCCAGTTTTCTGTTATGTAAATCAAGATGGTTTATCTGACGGCGAATATGAACAGAACAAATTATTAGTGTATAGGAATTCTTTAAATGCTGATGTATATGAAGAATGTAAAATGGTCTTAAATAATGCAAAAACTGTAGGGGAGTTACCTGTTCCGGATGTACCAATATTAATGTTTACAACTAATTTGGCTCAGGCATCCGGGTATGAAGGCTGGGTAAATGCTCAGGAAGATTTTGCTGAGCATGCGAAAGACTGTACACAGATTAAACTTGATTGCGGTCATAACTTGCATTATTACAAGTCGGATTATATCGTAGAAGAAATCAAGAAGTTTATGAAGGACTAGTGTCAAATTTGAAACACCTTTATTTTTTCTTGTAATTCTTCTATTTGTTTCCCCCTAATTCTTTTTGTTTGATTTCATCAAAATACATTTTAGTATCATATGCATGATCAGGACAAAATTCTGTACTATCTGATACATTTTCTCTTTCACATTCAGGACATTTGATAAGTGCCATTGAAATCATTAATTCCTTTCTTAAGCCTAATATACTAATAGTTATTCACTAATTGCAGTAACTATACCGTCTTCAAAATAAAGGTATCTATAATTTGAATAATACCATTGTTCTGTTGTTCCCCATTCATAAGTTGTTTTAGTTTTTTCTTAGGGTTTCCCCAATTTGATGGCAATACTTCATTAAAAACTTAATATTGATAGTTAGTAAAGACTAGTGTATCCTTAACTTAGCAAATCGGATTTTTGTGGAGAAATGATATTATGAGAATTTTAGTTATAAATGCTTGTCCACATAGAGGGAATACTTGGACATTAACAAAGTTTGTAGAAGAAGAAATGCTTAAATTTGACTCTACGGTAGAGTTTGACGAAATTTATTTGGAAGAGATTAGTATTCCTTTTTGTTGTGGTTGCAGTTTGTGCTTTCGTATAGGACATCATTTTTGTCCACATAATCAGTATATTCAACCTATTATGGATAAAATTTCTGAAAGTGACAGTTTTATCATTTCTGCATCTTGTTATCAGGGTGCAGTTCCTGCTATATGTAAAAATCTTACCGACCATTTAGCCTTTTTGATTCACAGACCAAGATATTTCAATAAAAAAGCTCTTGCAATTTCAACAACGGGAGGTGTATCGGCAGATAGTGTAACAAAGTCTATTGCCAACACTTTGCACGGATGGGGTATAAATCGTTGCTACCAATTGCCGATTGTAGCATTGAGTTGGAATGATTATCAACCAACAGAAAAGCATTTGAAATTAATAAGTAAAATTGCAAAAAAATTTTACAAAGATGTTAAATCTCAAAAAATGCATTCACCACATATTGGACCGCTTATACCTTTTAATTTATATAGGGCAATGTGTTATGATTACACACCTGATAAAGAATACCCAACACAGGATGGTGTTTTTTGGAAACAATATCAAGATATGACTTATGCAAAGGGCATTCCAATGCCGATACATAAAAGAGTTTTTGCAAATCTTGTATACTTAATAGGAAAAAAGCTATCTCCTAAGATGATCGTTACATATAAAAAATAGATATAGTTTATTTTAGTAAAATTCCAAGTTAATACAAAAAAGGTCAAAAAACTACTAACTATGAAATGCGGTTATATAGGGCAGACATTTTATGAGAATTCTCGCTCTGAAAGGGGCCGAATTCAAATGCCGTCTTTTTGACCATTTAAGGAAGTTAAGGCAGTAATACTGATGCAGTCCGATGCTTTCGAAAGCAAAAAGTAGGATTTAATCTGACAACGTTATGGATTGCATGCTAAAATTAGGGTCCATACCGAATATACATTAGAGAAAGATATCAGCTACGCCTCCATGAGCTCTGTAGTGATGAAAAGCCTTGCATGAACTGCTCCGCTTTGCTATAATGTCAAAAATATACCTACGCTACATTCAACTTACAAGACATATGATAAAAAGGATTTATGAGACCGATATGAGAAAAAATGAATCTTTTCCTCAAAAAGCAAACCCGCTGCTCGTTGCTCTGGCCGCTGCCATTATTCTGTTCGCCGTCTGCTTTTCTTTTATTTCGATGGTGCATAATAGTATAAAGCAGAGAGCGGTATTGGAAACAACTGACCGATATATGGTGTTTGAAAGTAAAGTCCAACGGCTGATTTATTCCAACGTTACGCTGCTTCAGGGCTACGAGGCTTATATTAAGCTGTATCCCGACTTGGACGCAGAGGCCTCCTACGATTATATGGATAAGCTTCTTTCAACAAACTCAGATTATATCCGCAATGTCGGCGTTCTAAAGGATACGACCATCATATGGAACTATCCGCAGGAGGACAATTCTGCGGCGATTGGGGTGGATTTAGCCGGGGTGAAAGAGCAGCAGGACCTTGTGCTGAAAGTAAAGAAAGAACTGAAACCTGTTTTACAGGGACCGGTGAATCTCGTGCAAGGCGGGTCCGGTTTCATCGTCAGGCTTCCGATTGTCAGGGAAGATACGGGATACTGGGGGCAAATTGCCATTGTGCTGAAGAGTGATAAAATATTGGAGGAGATTGAGTCCTACGCGAAAGAATCCGGGCTGGATATTGCAGTTTATAATCGTGAGAATAAACTCATTCCATTCCTGGGTTCGATAGATTCCGACACAAATTCTAAGCTCGAATTTGCCGTGGATCCGGAATTTATCGATTGGACCATTACGGTCAATTCGTCAAATGGATGGGGGGACAACTTATTGTGGTTTGCCCTGCTATTAGTTTTCTCCGTCTGTCTTTGCGCTTCCATGGGCCTTTTGATGTATAAATACATAAAATCCAATAATAAAATTGTTGTGATGTCAGTTTATGATTCTTTATCGGGTCTGTTCAACCGGCATTTTCTCAGTAAGTACCAAGCCACTGTTTTTGCGGCAGCAAAGCGAAAAGAAGGTAAATTAGGAATCCTGCTCCTCGATCTGGATCGTTTTAAAAAAATTAACGATACATATGGACATAGCGTGGGTGATCTGGTGCTTGTAGAGACAGCGCGCATATTAAAAGCAAGCGTCGGGAAAAACGAGACAGCTTTTCGCCTGGGTGGGGATGAATTCTTGTTAATATTGCCGGAAGTTGAGAATGCGGAACATCTTTTGCACGCAAGAGAAGAACTTCTCGATCGCTTTGAAAAGGAATTTAGTATCTCTGGCTATTCCATCAAAGTATCTCCCAGCATTGGTTATGCAATATTTCCGGAAGACGGCGATGACCTTGATGCGCTTTTTCATACGGCAGATAAGCTGATGTATCTGGAAAAGGCGAAAAGGCGATCAGACTGAATTGCGACTTTCTGAGCCATTACGGTATTTCATTTTAAGTATTTTATTTTAGAAATGGATGCGTGTTGTATCGGAATTTTAAATACTGCGTGGATATGGTAATGCAAAAATGGGATCATACAGAAAAGTGAACAGATTCATATTAAAATAGAAAAAATATTTCTACATATAGGAAGGTAATATATCATGGCAAATCGAAAGTTAATATTAAAGCAAGATGTTAGGGAAGCTCTGAATGCAGTAGGTGTCCGAAACGGTCAGACGCTTATGGTTCATACATCTTTAAACGGTCTGGGCTTTGTGTGCGGTGGCGCACAGGTTGTGATTGAAGCCTTGGAGGAGAGTGTGGGACCGGAGGGAACTATTATGATGCCTACCCAATCATGGAAGAATCTGGACCCGTCTGCCGGAGTTCACTGGGAGGAGCCGGAGGAATGGTGGCAGGCTATCAGGGATAACTGGCCCGCCTATAACAAAGATATTACCCCTACGAATACCATGGGAGCGGTAGCCGAGATGTTCCGCAAATGGCCCGGTGCACTGAGAAGCGCTCACCCGGCACGTTCCGTGGCGGCACTGGGACAGCATGCTGCTTATCTGACAGACAATCATGATTTATCTAATATTTTTGGCGAGGGTTCTCCTATCGGAAAATTGTATGAGCTGGATGCCAATGTTCTGCTTATCGGTGTCGGGTATGATAAGAATACATCGCTGCACTTGGCTGATGTTCGGGCAGAATATCCGGGCAAGCATTTTATTTCTGAAAGCAGTGCGATTTTGGAGAATGAGCAGCGAGTATGGAAGACCTATCAGACGCTGTATGTGGATGGAGAAGACTTTGAAAAAATCGGGGAGGACTTTGAAATGCAATACTCTGTACAAAAGTCTGTCCTGGGAAATGGAACCCTCCGGTTGATGCGCCAGCGGGATTTGGTGGACTTTGCGGTGGAATGGATTGAGAAAAACAGACGGTAAAGAGGTGCTGCACGTGGCAGGTATACAAACGCCATCGGCCATATGAGGCAAAACCGACCCCTGTTTTTGGATGTTTTCAGATTATGTGCGTGTAACGCTTTTTCTATTTGTATACAGACGAAATGCCCTGATAAATATCAGGGCATACTTCATTTTCCATTATACATTTTTTTTAATTGCAAGTCTACTATTTTTTTTCTTTTTTGTTAAGATAGTAAATATAAAAGTTACTATTCATACAGTAGCTTAACACTTGCTGTTAAGCTGCGTAGGAACGTGATTGAACAAAAGAGTATTTGTGTACTTCCGCAGCCAAATACATTAACAGCACAGCTTTTGTTCTGCGCGCGTAGCTGCGCATTTACATGTAAAATTTTCACATTGCAGAAATCATGCGTTGCTGAGAACGGAGTGGACAGTAACAATATAAAAGGAATGGGAAGAAGAATGGAGGACAAGCATGAGCCACAAAGGTCAGACAAAAAGATTACCGGGAGTTAGCCTGGAAGAAGAAACAAAAATGCTTTCAGATATTCTTGCTATTGCAGACGATAATTTGAACCGGACAAAAGCATTTGTTCAGAATTTGGCAGATGAATTGCATGAATTGAAGGAAGTATATGATGTGGAAGATAAAGAGGGGTTGGCACTGTGGTTTAATGCTGATGCCAGATTTCAGCAAGTTCGGCAGGAACTGCTTCGCATGGAACGAAGCAGGAAAAAGCCGTATTTTGGAAGAATCGATTTCAGCGATGCAAATCTGTTAAAACAGGAGTGCTATTATATTGGAAAGTCTGCGATCAGCAAAGAAGCTGCAGAGCTGATTGTCATTGACTGGAGAGCACCGATTGCATCGGTTTACTATGAAAAATCTCTTGGAGTATGTACTTACTCTGTAAAAGGAGAAGGAGCATTTGAGATAGAGCTTTCCAGAAAGCGTACCTATGAAATAGAAAATGATAGACTGAAGGACTTTTTCGATTCTGATGTAGTGGCAAATGACGAGCTGCTGACGAAATACCTTGCCAGAAATAAGCGGGCCGTTTTAAGCGAGATAATTGCTACGATTCAGCAGGAACAAAATGAAATTATCCGTAAGAAGCCGCAGCACAACGTTATTGTACAGGGCGGAGCCGGTTCCGGCAAAACAACCGTGGCGATGCACCGCATTTCCTATATTCTGTATAACTATGACTTGGAATTCAAACCGAAGGATTTCTATATTATTGGCAGCAACCGCATCCTCCTGAATTATATCACAGGTATTTTGCCTGATTTGGATGTTTACGGTGCTTCACAGATGACGATGGAGCAGCTTTTTATACGACTGCTGTATGAGGACTGGGACAAACAGAAGTTTACGGTGAAGAGCCTGAACAAGGGAGACAAACCTGCCTGTGTAAAAGGCAGCTTTTCCTGGTTCCATGATTTGGAAGATTTTTGCGGGAGATATGAGTGGAATTATATTCCGAGAGAGGATATCTTTACAGAAAAAAAACATCGCTTATTAATGAGCCGGGCCATGATTGAGAAGCTACTTAAGGAGTTTCATTTCTTATCACTTCCGGATAAACTGGACAAACTGACAGAACACCTTATGGCAAAAGCGGAAAATGAGATATATGGAAAATACCACACCTATCCGCTGGAAGAGCAGAAGGCACTTCTTCGTTATTATCAGACATATTTTGGAAAAAGGGAGTGGAAGGGTTCCATTTTTGAATTGTATGACAACTTTCTGCGTGAACAAAATGTGAAGAGAAATATGAGTTTGTCATTAGGAACGGAGCTTGATCTTTACGATTTGGCGGCACTTGCTTATTTGTATAAACGAATCAAGGAAACGGAGGTAATTCAGGAAGCCAGTCACGTTGTAATTGATGAGGCTCAGGACTTTGGGATGATGGTCTACGGAGCGTTAAAATATTGCCTTAGTAAATGTACCTATACCATTATGGGTGATGTGTCTCAGAACATCTACTTTGATTACGGGCTGACAGACTGGGAAGAATTGAGGAGTCTTATGCTTCCGGGAATGTTTGATTATTTCGGAATCCTAAAGAAGAGTTACCGTAATACGGTGGAAATCTCGAGTTTCGCAATCAATATCCTACAGCATGGAAACTTTCCGATATATCCGGTTGAGCCGATTATCCGCCACGGCAATGAAGTCCGGATTACAAAGTGTGAGGATGAAGAACAACTGGTTTCGGAGACTGCCGACACGATTTTGCAATGGCAGGAAAAGGAATATGAGACAATTGCAGTTATTTGCAGGGATGAAGAGGAAGCGGCCAAAGTATCGGAAAAATTGAGGAAAAGGGTGGAGCTTCGTGACTTTAATTCTGAAACAGAGGAGTTTGGAAGAGGCGTAATGGTTCTTCCGATAGAATATACCAAGGGATTGGAATTCGATGTTGTTCTCCTCTTCAACGCGGACGATAAGAACTATCCGGCTGAAGATGGTTTTGCGAAGCTGCTGTATGTCGCAGCTACCAGAGCACTTCATGAAATGGTGGTACTTTATTCAGGGAGGTTAACAGATTTAATCGCGGCTCCGGTATCGGAAGAGAAGAAGCAGAAATATCTTATGGAACAGCCAAAGCCGGTTATTCCGCTCATGCCCGAAGAACAGCCTAAGAGCAAAAAGGAAATGGAGTTGGAACTGGCATTGGATGGGCAGCGTGAGATGGAGCTGCGTAACCGGATCGGACCGAAGAGAATTGTAGTTCAGAATTCGGGGGCCGAGAAGATATCAGAGAAAACACAGGCGAAGTCCGGTATTAGAACGCCGATAAGAAAAATAGCCGCGAGTCAGAACATGAAAAGCAGAACGGAAAACTCTGAATTTGGCGGGATGCCGGATACTACCAGCCTAAGGCCATTAGGACATTCCAATTTAAATTTGTCTGTGCGCTGGCTGACCAGCAATAAAAGCTATGTTGAACTGACCAATTCCTACGGAGTGCTTCGGATCACGCCAATATCTGATGATACGGTTCGAGTCAGCTTTGCAAGGGAGCTATTTGATGATCTTGCGGATATTCCGGCAGAAATTGCGGCAACTTCCAGACCTGGCTGGAGTTTCAGAGAGACAAAGGACAGAGTGGAGTTGAGGACAGGAAAGCTGTATTTGTTCATTGATAAGAAAACAGGTGCGATTTCTTTTTATACGGCAAAAGAAGAGCTTCTTCTTGCCGAGAGCATTCGGCTTCCAAGGCAGATAGAGAAATTACCTAAAAATCAAACATGGACTTATTTTAACTGGTCCCCCAAAGAAATATTGAAGGCAAGGGGGCCGTCCGATAAGGAATGGCTTAACCTCAAGGATACCGCAAGATATATTTCTCTCGGTGCAAAATCTGAAAGACCGGCCTGTATTATTTCGAACAACGGATATCAAATACTGGTTCCGGCAGGCAGACGGACAATGTGCTGTACGTTATCGGTGTATGGTTCTTATTTACACACAGAGGGTGAGGAACAGATAGATTATTTTTTCCGGACTGCATTATAGGCGTATCGGATTCGAACGCTTATCGGTATAGATTGCACAAAGAGATTTTGTAAAGTCAGAAGTGTAATAGTCAGACTCTTGGATTGATGTTAAGATAAAGATTGATCCAAGAGAAGCAGCGATAAAAGGTAATGTATTAAAGGAATGAAAAGTCTAAAATATATCGTTATACCAAGGGACTGCCGGATAATTCGGTCATCGGAAATATCTGTATAAGGTATTGCGGGCTTCAGGTCGAATTGTACCGGAGATGAGGAAAAAAGATGTCCGCAGAAAACTTATGGAATTATACGAGGGTGAAGAGCCGGAGCAGAATATTACATTGACAAACAAATACTTCGGTGATAGAATTAAAATAATTCGAAGGAAGAAGTAAAAAAACGCAGAAAGGTGGATTGATATGAAGATTACAAAGGAGCAGTTTGAAACAGAGATTTTTCAGCATGTAGATCATATCAAGGAATTATTATCCACTAAGATGTGGCAAAATGTTCTTCTGGACTGTTCCAAGAATGAATTGTTTGTTCTGTGGCTGTTATTTCGCCAAGGGGAGGTGAATATGACACAGATTGCCGACTATGTTGAGATTCCGCTCAATACGGCAACCGGAATCATCAGCAGGATGGAAAAGCGTGGATTGGTCATTAGGGAGCGCAGTGAGCAGGATAAGCGCATTGTCACGGTTCGTATAGGAGAGGACGGTTTGAACCAGATACAGGCTGTATTGTCAGAATTCATGCATTATGCAGGGAAGATAGTGGATACATTTAGTTCTGAGGAGATGGATTTGTTCATCCGCATGCTTCATAAGTTGACAGATATCATGAGAGAGGAACGCAGAGAAGAGTCCGGAAAGCCAAAGATTAGGAAAATAATGATAGAATAGAGTCTTTTATATGAAAAACAGGAATGTATCGGGTACATTCCTTTTCTTAAAACAAATACTTCTTAATCGGAACTATTCGAGCGATGAAATATAATTAATACTATAAAAAACAATATAAAAAGATAGAAAGGAATTGGTGATTATGAAAAAACGGATTTATATTTTTACCGGAAAAGGCGGTGTAGGAAAGACAAGTGTGGCAGCAGCCCATGCGATGAAAAGCGCCGGAGATGGTCACAAGACGATTTTAATCAGTACGGATATGGCGCATAACCTGGGTGACCTTTTTGAAATTCAGCTGGGAAGGGAACCCAAATATATTACGGATAATCTGGATGCTTATGAAATTGACCCCGAGTATGTGATGGAACATGATTTTAGTGCTATTATGAAAAGCCTGAATGGATTTTTCCCGCAAGGGGAGGGGATAAGTCTTGCAGATTACGGAATGCTTCCCGGAATGGAAGAATTATTTGCCTTATTGAAGATTAATGAAATCTATCAGAACGGAGCGTATGAAAGAATTATCGTGGACTGTGCACCGACCGGAGAAACTCTAACTCTGCTTAAGTTTCCGGAGTTGCTTTCCTGGTATATGGAAAAACTGTTCCCGGTCGGAAAAGTAGCGGTCAAAGTATTATCTCCCATAGCAAAACAGTTATATAAAGTGGAACTGCCAAACCGCGCAGCGATGAACGATATAGAAAAAATCTACCTGAAGTTTTATGAATTACAGGAACTTTTGAAAAATAGGGAAACAACCAGTGTGAGATTAGTCGCACTATCGGAAAAAATGGTAGTGGAGGAGACAAAACGTAATTATATGTATATGAACCTTTATAATTACAATGTGGACGGTCTTTACATTAACCGTATTCTGCCGGACAATTTGGATAATCCGTTCTTTGATGAATGGCTGAAGATCCAGCGTAAATACAAGGAACAGCTTTATGAAAGCTTTGCCGCAGTACCGATATATGAAATCCCCTGGTATGACGAGGAAGTAAGAGGGATGAAAGCGGTTAACAGAATCTGCAGCGATGCACTCACGGGGGATGAAGTATTTGAAGTCAGGGAGATTACGCAAAGAGAAAGCTTCGAGCAGAACAGCAAAGGATATATGCTGAAGCTGTCGCTGCCATTCGTTGAAAAATCAGAGGTGGATTTATATCAGTCAGATAGTGAAGTGGTGATAAAAATCGGAAATTTTAAAAGAAGTATTCCTCTGCCCAATGTTCTCCGGACATATGTTGTTACATCGGCAAAGATGGAAAATGGGATACTGAACATTCAGTTTGAAAAAGGAGAGATGGATTATGAACAGTGATATGATGAATCGGATAAAAGAAGCCAAAATGTATCAAAAGAAAGCACTTTTTGCCCTGTTTCCGGAAAGCACGGCAGAACATATAGAAGCAATTGGCAAGGAATTGACCGCAATTGTTATGGAATGCGCAATTGATTTGATAAAGAGGAATGGTGAAAGCGGCAATACACAGGAGAACCAGAGCGAAGAGCATCGGAGTGAAGAAAAAGAATCCAAGGTAAAGAAGGTAAATATTGAATAAATGAATTTCATACGCAAATTTGTGCCTGCGGTCCAAAGCTTGCAGGTTATGAGAAAGGCATGGTTATTAATATGAGAGTAATATTATATACGGGAAAAGGCGGAGTCGGTAAGACCAGCGTTGCAGGGGCAAGTGCATTATTGCTGGCACAGACAGGGAAAAAAGTATTGGTTATGAGTACGGATATGGCGCACAGTTTGGGTGACAGTCTGGATGTAAAGCTCGGCAAGGAACCGAAAGCAGTCGCGGAAAATCTTGATGCCATGGAAATCGATGTCGTATATGAAAGTGAAAAAAGCTGGGGACACCTGAAAAACTATATGAAGCAGATGCTCACACTAAAGGGTGATGGAGGAATTGAAGTAGAGGAATTGCTCGTATTTCCCGGAATGGAAGAACTTTTTTCCATGTTCAAAATACTGGATTATTATGAACAGGGGCAATATGATGTCATTGTTGTAGATTGTGCACCGACCGGAGAGACGCTGTCTCTTTTAAAGTATCCTGAGATGCTTTCCGATTTTATGGCAAAGGTTCTTCCAATAAAAAGAAAAGGCGCAAAATATGCCGGTCCGGTAGTGGAAAAATTAATGAAAATGCCCATGCCTAAGGATAATGTCTTTGATGATATAGAATATATCATGGATAAGATGGATCGATTGCAAAAATTGATGCTGAATAAGGAGGCAGTCAGCCTTCGTATTGTGACAACACCGGAGAAGATAGTTATTCAGGAGGCAAAACGGAACTTTACCTGTCTTCACCTGTATAATTATAATGTAGACGCCATCATCGTAAACCGGATTTATCCAGAGGATGCGATGATGGGATATTTCAGCAAGTGGATAGTGATGCAAAAAGAAGGACTGGATGAAATCAGAGAAAGCTTTGCTGAAGTGCCTAAGTTCTATCTGGAGCTTCAAAAAGGAGAACTTCGCACGCTTCCGATTCTGGAGGAGGCGGGCAAAAAAATGTTTGCAGAGACTGATATAGCAGAAGTATTATTTTGCCGTGAGATTTTTAAGGTAATAAAAACACAAGATGGTACGGCATTAAAAATCTATCTTCCGTTTGCCGAAAAAAGTGAAATGGATTTAAGACAGAATGGCAATGAAATAATCTTATCTATTAAAAATCAAACAAGACGCTTTATTGTACCGCAGGAGTTTGGTAATAAGACCGTGAGCAGTGCTAAATTTGAGAATGGATACCTGATGATTCAATAAAGCGTGTTGCAATTTTGCAATAGGGGAAAGCTGCCGTGTTTGTATATAAGGGCTGTTATCGCTTAAGTTTTTATCATAAAGAAAGAGCCGATAACTTATGATTTACTCACATGTTATTGGCTCTGCGTCTTAGCGTCCGGCTCTTTGATAACTGATATATTTAATTCTTTTACTGAAATAATAGTTTCCTGTTTACATTTGGGACAATATAAAGGGAAATTTTCAAGGATTGTGTTTTCCCGTATTCTAAGCCTTGTTTTTTTAGAACAGACAGGACATAATATCCAATTTTCTTTAAGCATTATTAACTATTCACCTCCTTCTTTTTCTTATACTTAATGGTCAATCCCATAAAAAATGCGGCGGGTAAAGATACTGATCGCTATCATTAGTAATGCTGCCGAATAAAAAGGAAGATATGTGCCGCCTCCTATATGTTCAAAAACAAACCCATAAATGAATTGCCCCAAGGGACTTGTGCACATAACAATACACATAAAGCAGGAAACAACTTTTCCAATCAGATTGGATGGCGTTAACAGCTGCAAGTATGTCATCATCTGAATTTGAAATAATGTATGCAATGCCAGTAACAGACCTGAGCCAGCAAGCAAGATAAAGTAGATTGCCATAGATGTGTTCAGTGTCTGCAGAGCAAGTCCTTCAAAAAGGATACACAAAGAGCAGCCGATTAAGAGGGCCGGGCTTGCTTTTGCTTTTAGCTTTTTGGACAAGACGCCTGTGAGCAAGCCGCCCAGAACAGCACCGGATGCGATTACGCCCTGTGCGTAACCGTACAATCGGTTGGCGGTATCCGGAGCAAAGTTCAAATGTTGTGTAATTAAAACGGGAAGAGCTATCATTATCAATGAAGTCAGCAATAAATTGGAAGAACCGAATATAATAGATATTTTCCAGAGGAAAGGCTGCTCTCTGAACATAAATCTAAAGCTTTCCTTTAAATCACTAAGGCCGATATAAAATATATTTCCGGTTACTTTCTTTTTTTCAAACGGAATGCAAATAAAAATTTCCATTACCGCAGCCACGAAAAAGCAACCGATACTTGCATATAAAATAGGATTCAATCCGAAAACAGAAAATAGCAGACCTCCGATTACCGGTCCCGCCATGCTGGCCATGGAATTAATCATATCAACAATCGAATTGGCTTTCATGATATGTTCTGATTCTACTAAAGCAGGCACGCTTGCTTTAACGGCCGGCTGATATGCACCTTGTATTCCATATAGAATAATCATTGTGATTGCCATAAGCGGAACGATATCCATCGTACCGGACAATAAATAAAACAGAAAAATGAGGATTGCCGTACTAAAGTCCAAAGCTACCATAATGTTTCTTTTGTTGATACGATCAGCAATAATGCCGCCTACCGGAAATAATAAAATCATTGGGACGAAAGAGGCAGCCATAACGGTTCCAAACAGAGCAGAGGATCCTGTTTCATTCAGCAGGTAAAGCGGAAGGGCATACCTTAAGATCTGATTGCCGAATATGGAAATAATTTGACCTATCACAACGAGAATAAAGTCTTTTGATAATATTGTTTTTCTATGCATATGGTTGGTTCTCCTTTTCGTGGTTCTCTGTTTTCTTCTTTAGGAAATGCTGATGGTACTTCAGCATTTCATTCGCATTGTCCGGATTGTAATCCATGTGTTCTCCAAAGCCGTCCGGCATTATGCCGTCAAAGCGATACAACTTTTCAAGAAGTGTACACAATATTTCTAACTCTTCCGGAGTAAAGTTATAGAATATATGCGCTAAAAATTCATCGGTACGTTCGGAACACTTTCTGAAAGCTTGCTCTCCCTCCGGCGTAATTGTGATATCGACTGCGCGTTTATCCTGTTCGCTCGGTGCGATGGAGAGGTATTTCTTATTTTTCATAGCATCGACAATCTGTTTTGCGCTTTGCTTGGTTGTGCCCAGTTGCCGTGCGATATGATTGATTGTTGCTTTTCCGCCCGGTGCATGGATAATGGCCGGTATTGCCAGCATTTGACGAATAGTGATATTTTGCAAATGCTTGTCTCCCTGCATTTGTAATTTGTTCGTCACTGAGAATAATGTTACCAGAGTTCTTTGGGCGAAAAACAATTTTTTTGCGATATCCATATGATATGCCTCCTTCCATTTGGACATTATACTGTCTAAATGGAATCATAGTGTATTACGGTAATATTGTCAATATACTGTCCAGGATATTTTTAATTTTTTTATGCGAAAACCTTTAAACAGAAACGTTACGTATGCCTGGCTGGTAAATTGCTGCCGCAAGGTAAGCTGTTTGTGCTATTACAGCAGACATACCTGAAGTGACTATAAGTGATGATTGTCTTGAAGATATAAAAAGATGACTTATATTTTTGTCGTAAAACATGATATAATCAGTTAGACATAAATTACGCATAAAATAAACAGGAGGGCCTTATGTTAATTGATATCCATGCTCATGCGGCAGGCGATTACAGCACTGCAGATTCCATAAAAAATATGGCCGAAAAGTACGATATAGAGAAAATTGTTTTATGTACGAGTCCGAAGAATATTCAAAATCTTCAGAAGCCGCCGAGTATGCCACTTAAACAGAAGCCCGACAGCATATATATGATGAATCGGATGAACAGACTGGCGTATAACCACTTTTTCAAGGATAATGGTGATGGAAATCAATTTGTCCGTGAATTGAAGAATCAGCTTCCTGAACTGATCATCCAATTTCTCTGGGTAGACCCGCTTGATACCGGGTATATGGATAATCTTGAAAATCATATCCATACATATGAGCCAAAGGGAATTAAACTTCATCAGGCATGGAACTCTTTTAAAATTGACGGTACTGAATTTAAAAAGCTTGCAGATATTGCTACATCATATAATCTGCCGATATTCATTCATTTGTATTCCAAGAGAGAAGTCTTGAAACTATTGCGTTTTATAAAGGAAAACCAGAATGCCGTATTTATTATCGGACATTTGACCGGCGGCAATCTTTTCCGTGAAAGCGGTATAAATTTGAAAAATATTTATTTTGATACTTCAAGTTCTAATAGAATTCAGGGAAGTGATATTAAGGAGGCAATCGACGCTTTTGGGTATGAACATATCGTTTTCGGAACGGATACGCCTTATACAAGCTTTGACGAGCAGATATCCAGAATCGAACAGTTGAATCTGTCTGATAATGTAAAGGAGCATATTTATAGTCTAAATGCAAGAAATATTTTGGCTTTAGACTAATAGAAAGCCGACGCAGCCTGCCGGTAAAAGGGAATCTGCTTTATGCGGCAGTATTATTGGCTAATTAAGGTTTGGGGACAATGAAAATAATTAATATCGGCTTAAGCCGGTTATAATATTAGGGAGATAATTTGCTATTTTCGGAAGAAGTGAATTTAGAAGAAAAGAGAATGACAGCATTTCCCTGTATTATATGAAAAGAGCCTTTTGTCAAAGAATACCACATTATACCACAGGAAGAAGGCGGAACAGACACACATGAACATGCAGCTCCACTATGCTCAAGATGTCATGATCTTTTTGGCGATAACGCATCCAAGGGAAAAAATCTGATTCCTGTTGTTAAAAAATTTAAGGAGGAATGAAAATGTCCTATGTTGTTGATTTTAAAAATGTTTCTACGGTGGGTCTTGAGTCTTCAGCGGTAGGAGAGGCGCTTGCCGGTCTGCGTGCTAATGAAGCACGATACTATATGAACAAATATAAACACGAATTTACGGTTGTACCGGTAAGCGAGAGTCAGGAGACGCTTGATTATGTGAGTCGGATTTTAAAAAGAGAACGTGATATTGAATTTTCGGCAAAGCCTTTAGAAACATCATCTTTTCAAGTGGAAAACATAAAAATGGCCTTTGTTTTTTATGAGGATGGTCTGGCGGTCAATGTCATGTATACGGTGGATGACCCTAAGAAACGTGCCGTTGGTTTCAAACTTTCTGAAGGAATGGAGGTTCCGAAGGAGTTAGAAGGGAAGTTTAAGTTTGCCAGACAGAAATCGAAATTGGCCGGAACAATCCGCGGCTCATTTTTTGTAATTAAAGGGGAATATTAAAGTAAGTTAGCGATGTTATAAATGATACATTGCAGGAGCATAAGTGTGAAAAGAAATTCTAAGCTGATAAAATACATCATTTAAGAATTTCTGAAGTTTCAAGTGTGAAAAGAAATTCTAAGCTGATAAAATACATCACCCAAGAAATTCTAAAGTTTCACACAGAAGAAGCCTCTCTGAGTCTTCTTCATGGATTGTTTATGCCGCAGTACGGTATGTTTACAAGGTTGAAAGAGCTTCATACTTTCGACCGGAGATTTTGTGCTTAGGCTGTGCAAGCACACTTGCACAAAGTCTTCAGGCTTTGAAAGGAGTTGACAATAAAAATGACAAAAAACGAGATACTCGAAATCCTTCATAATTCAGGCAATGAAAAACGAAAACAGATGTATATAAAAAACGGTGCAGGTGAAAATACTTACGGCGTTTTACTGGGGGAATTACGGAAGCTGGCAAAACAATCAGGGAAAAATCATGAATTGGCATCAGAGCTTTGGCAAAGTGGAAACACGGATGCACGATGGCTTGCATGTATGCTGTTCGACGTGAAGAAACTGTCAACAGATGAAGCAAGGAGTATGGCTGCGGAATTAACGTATTCTGATATGATTGATAAATTCATTAGTGAAGTTGTCAGCAGCCATAAGGATGCAGATATTCTTGCTGAAGAATGGATGGACTCCGGCAAGGATAACTTAGGCAGGGCAGGGTGGAATCTGATCGTCCATAAAATATCTGCCGGTAAATTAACTGACCATGAGTTAGAGAAACTGCTTGCAACGATTGAAATTGAATTGCAAACTGCGTCCCCCGGGAAACAATGGGCAATGAATCACGCTATGTGTGAAATTGGGATACGTTATCCGCAATTTACAGAAAGATGCATCACACTAGGCGAAACGTTAGGAGTATATCGTGATTTGAAAGTTCCCAAAGGCTGTACTTCTGCTTATGCCCCGGACTGGATTGCAGCGGGTATAAGAAAGAAAAAGTAAAAACGCATTAACACGTTAATATATAAAACATCTTGCTTCCAAACATACGGTTTGTTATAATGTACATTATTTTAAAAGCATTCTTGTAGGTTAGGAATGCTTTTTATTATGCGATAGAAAAAAGCACACTTTTGTTCTATCTTGGGCGGGAAGTTATTTTAACATTAAAAAGGACAAATTTATGGAATGGATAAAGGAAGGATTAAGGCTTTTAATAAGTCGTTCTAACGAAGAACAAAAAGAATTCGAAAAGTACAACAGCATGCTTGTTCTAAACAGAATCCGCCTGATTTCTCTGGCTAATATTTTCCTGTCAATTTTTTGGGCGTATATGGACGTGACAATTATAAATAATGGTGCCGATAGGAGATATAGTGCAACCCTTATTGCTATGCATATTATTAGTGTGGTTGTTTCGGCTGTGTTCCTGATTTTCTACAAGTGGGTGTTTGTCAAGAGAAAGAGTACGAGTTACCGCATCATATACATTACTTCAAGGATATATGTATTTTTGTATATTCTTTTTGGGGCGGTTTCTTCCATCAACAGCCAAAGATATACCGGCAATATTTATTCTTATATGATACTGGCATTAATTGCGGCAATTGCCTTCACCCTAAAACCGTCTTTTATGCTTTTTGCATTCGCCATAAATCATATCATTTTTCTTATAGGTATCGGGATTCTTGGAAATGAAACGAGTCTGCTGCTTACAAAAGTGGTCAATTCCACAGTTTTGTCAGGAGCTGCATT
This sequence comes from Kineothrix alysoides, assembly GCF_000732725.1. Classification (GTDB taxonomy): domain Bacteria; phylum Bacillota; class Clostridia; order Lachnospirales; family Lachnospiraceae; genus Kineothrix; species Kineothrix alysoides. The sequence goes on from NZ_JPNB01000001.1 coordinate 494,703, forward strand.
TTTGCTTGGATTTATCTTTTACCGTCATAGGATGATGGAGTTTTTTTATAAAAAGAAGTTAATGGAAAACGAGGAGAACTTTAAAAAGCTTTTTTATGTAAACCCTTATCCGGTATTTATTACAAGGCTGAGGGATGGAAAAATTATAGAAGCAAATAAAAGAGCATGCAGCCTGATGGGAATTAAAGCAGAGAGTCAGGACAGTTTTAACGGAATTGACTGTTATATTACGGGTGATAGCAGACGGGAGCTTCAGGAAGAGTTGAAGAAAAATAGCAGTACTTTTAACCGGATTGTAGAGTATAACTTTAACGGCAAGAGGAAGTGGGTTACCGCGAATTATGAAATAATTGATTATCATGGCGAAAAGTCCATTTTAACAGGGATTATGGATATAACAGAAATCCGAAAAGCGGAGGAAGAATTGTCCCATTATGCTTCGACTGACTCTTTGACAGGAATTATGAACAGAAGAATAGGGTTTAAGAAACTGGAAGAGTTGTTAGAGGAAGCAAAAGAAGAATTTTTGGAATTTGTACTCTGTTTTTTGGATATCAATAATTTAAAGCTTGTAAATGATACCTATGGCCACAGCGAGGGTGACCGTTATATTCAAACCTTATGCGGGATGATTAAAAATAAACTGAAAGAAGAAGACATATTTTTCCGCATGGGTGGTGATGAGTTTATAATAGTATTTAAAAAGAAAAATAAAATTCAGGCTGAAAAAATCTGGGACGATATTATAAAACAGTTTAATGAAAGAAATCTTCAAGAAGAATTTTCTTATAATATTGCGGCAAGCCATGGATTATTTTATTTTTGTACGGGTATGGATATGGATGTAGAGCAGATAATTCAAGAGGCGGATAAACAGATGTATGCGGAAAAGCAATGGTTCAAGAAGATGGAAATTTCTTAAGTATTTTTTACCTTCCTTTTACCTCCTTTACACTTATGCTCCTTAACAATGTGATATTATGATATCAGTAGTGCAAAGGCGTTTTTCATTCGATTTGTAATATGGACATCTAAGAGGTAACAATGCTTAAGCCCGCAGCTTGAGCTTGAAAGCCGGGCGGTAACCCGTAAGGAAATTTTATGGCAGCTTATACACGTATGTTTTCGGGCTTGATATTGTCGGAGCAAAAGTTTTAACAATTTATGGTAAGCGGTAGAAGGAGAAGTGACTTATGAAGTTAAGCAGAGAAGAAAGAGCATGGATAATGGTCGATTGCGGCAATTCAGCATATTCCATGGCGGTTACAACTGCACTGCTGCCAATTATATTTGGCATGTTTGAAAATGTTAAAAGCAGTATGGATCTCGGATACTTTAATTCATTTGCGAGTATTCTGGTAGCCATTCTGAGCCCCATTTTAGGTACGATTGCCGATTACAAGGATAGGAAGAAACGTTTCTTTATATTCTTTACGTTTCTTGGTGTGTTTGCGACAGCCGGACTAGCATTTGTTTCTCCTTCAGGGGGACAATGGCGGATATTGATTCTCTTTTTTATTTTGTCAGCCATCGGGTTTGCAGGTTCCAATATCTTTTATGATGCATTTTTAGTGGATGTTGCGAGTAATGAAAGAATGGATAAGGTTTCGTCCCTTGGCTTTGCATTCGGATATATTTCCAGTATCGTTCCGTTTGGCATCAGTCTGGCATTGATATTCTTTATGGGAATGGATAAAGCGATCGGATATCAGCTCGGGTTTATTATTACGGCGCTTTGGTGGGGGCTTCTGACCATACCTATGCTAAGAGATGTGAAACAGAGACATTACATAGAACCGGAGCCTAAGCCGGTAGTTAACAGTTTTATGCGTTTGGCGGATACGTTTAAAAATATCAGGCAGCATAAAGTCGTAGTCATCTTCCTTCTTGCATATTTTTTCTATATCGATGGCGTGGATACAATTATTAAGATGGTGGTACCCTATGCTACTTCCATTTTAGGGGAGGGCGCGCTTGACACTTTCACTTTGCTCGGGATTCTGCTGATCATACAGGTGATTGCATTTCCCTGTGCGATTCTCTATGGTAATCTGGCAAAAAGGTTTTCAGCCAGGACGATGATTAGTGTCGGTATCATTACCTATATCATTTCTTGTGTTGCGGCATATTTTATATCTTCCTTATGGCATATTTTTATTCTGGGTGCCATGATCGGCTCTGCTCAGGGAGGGATTCAGGCACTCAGCAGGTCTTATTATGCAAAGATTATTCCTAAGAAAAAGTCGAATGAGTTCTTCGGATTTTATAATATATTCGGTAAATTTTCAGCTATTATAGGTCCTATGATAATGTCCCTGACAACAACGATTACCGGTAATGCAAGAGTGAGCATATTTGGGATTATTCCGCTGTTTATTATAGGATTTCTTATTTTTATTATGCTGCCAAAGGAACAGAAGTACAACTGCGAAATTATGGAGTGAAAAAGAAGATGGGTGCAGGGAAAGCAAAATATCTGGTGGTTATCTCCTATGATGCATTTTCGGAAGATAACTGGGAGAAGGCGAGCAGACTTCCGAATCTTTCTGAATTAATAAAAAACGGAGCGTGCAGCACAAAATTAAAAAGTGTTTATCCGACCCTTACTTATGTGGTACATACCACGATGGTAACGGGTGTCTATCCGGATAAGCATGGGATATATCATAATAACCCCTTCCAGCCATTTGTAGAGGAAAAGGAGCAGAGCTGGTTCTGGTTTAAGAAGGATGTCAAGGTACCTGCCATTTATGACGCTTTGAAAGAGAAGCGGATGAAATCGGCCGGAATCCTATGGCCTGTGACAGGCCGGGCTTCTATCCGTTATAATATACCGGAGATAAGAGCCATCAAAAAAGAAAATCAGGCCCTTAAGATTCTAAAAAATGGAAGTCCCCTCTTTAGCATAAGAATGGAGAAAAAATTCGGAACATTAAGACGGGGAATTGAACAACCTTATCTGGATAATTTTACAACGATGTGCGCAGTGGATACCATTAAAAGAAAAAAGCCTAATCTTCTTCTGGTACACTTGATTGACTTAGACGATGCAAAGCATGAATATGGCACGGATAGTCCGGAAATTGAGAGAGTACTTACTCGTATGGACAAGCGGCTTGGCGATATTATAGAGGCAGCAGAGAAAGCAGGAATCAAAGAGGACACGGTTTTTCTGGTCTTAGGTGATCATGGGCAGATCAATGTCAGATACAAGGTGAAATTGAATCAGTTATTGAAAGAAGAAGGGCTTATTTATGAAGAAAAAGGTGAGATGAAATGGAGAGCCTATATACAGAGTGCCGGCGGGGCGGCGTATCTGCATTTAAAGGAAAATGATGAAGAAGCAAGGCGGAAGGCCCTGAATATTCTTAACAAGGCCATAGCGGAGGAACGCTATGGAATAGAGCGGCTGTATACGAGAAAGGAGTTGGATGATCTACACGTAGCTTCTTTTGTGCCATACATGCTGGAAGCTAAGACGGGTTATTGCTTCGAAGACAGTCTGGATGGCGAAGTTGTCACCAATCTGGAAGAAAAAGGAATGAAGTATGCGACCCATGGGTATTTCCCTGACCGGGAAGGCTATCAATGCAACTTAGTGATATCGGGAGATTGTATAAAAAAAGGATATTCCTTAGGAGAAATCAGGATGGCGGATATAGCGCCTACTATGGCAAGTATTCTGGGAATTGATTTTCACGCTTGTGATGGCCGCCCGTTGAATGAGATTTTTGATCATTGCCTGGGGGTAATAGATTGTTAAAATGGACATAGCGATCGCCTGCACTTGTATTTTGCAAGCCTTTTACGGATCGCCGCGGGGGAATGATTGTTTTTTGACAAAAGATTAAGGCGTAGAACAGCTGTGATTTGACCACATTATTGATGGCATGAGAGTAAAAACTTTCATGCCTTTTTTTATAGAAAATATTTCTATTGCTGAAAAAAGAAGTAGACAATAGGAGGGATGAAGTGTATACTGAATAAAAACCAACCGGTCGGTTTTTATTGGAAAGGGGTGTGTGGTATGACAAAAAAATACAACTCACAGGCGACTATTGAAAACATATTGTCTGTTTCGGCAAAGCTATTTTTAGAAAGAGGATTTGATAAAACAAGTATGCAGAATATTGCTGAAACTGCCGGAATATCAAAAGGTGCAATTTATCATCATTTTCAGTCTAAAGACGAGATTATCAAAGCTGTTACTGATAAGCAGGCACAAGCCGTTGAGGCGGCAATGGATATCTGGTTAAGGGAGACTGACTCTTTCAACGGAAAGGAAAAACTACAAGCCATACTGGAAAAGAACCTTGACAGCCAAAATGCCCATTACTTAGATGATTTAATGAGTGCTCGCATGAAAAGTGCAGAATTTGTCTTAACCTATATGCAGGACTGTGTAAACAAGGATGCTTTCTTTATTTCTGAAATAATTAAACAAGGTGTAGCAGATGGTTCACTTATTACCGAATTTCCCGATGAATGTGCAGAAGTTTTTTTATTGTTAATGAACATATGGTGTGATCCTGCTGTATTTAACTGTGATAGTGAGAAATTATCGCAGCGTCTGGGGCTTTTACAACACATGATGAAGTCCATCGGAATAGATGTTCTAAGCGACAAGCTTCTCCAGGGAACATTGGAATTATTGCAAAAAATATACCTAAGGGAGAATAAAATCGGTGAATAAAAATTTAGTTGTAGAAACAGATAACCTTACAAAAACTTTTCTTGGGAAAGAGGTTATTAAAGGGTGTAATATGCATGTGGAAACAGGTATGATTTATGGATTTTTAGGGGCAAACGGAGCCGGAAAAACGACGGTTTTCAAAATGCTGTCGGGGCTGCTTACACCAACAATGGGCAAAGCGCGAATCTTAGGAATGGACATTATATCACAACGCGGCGGCATTTTGTCAGAGATCGGCACCATAATTGAAACACCTATATTTTATGAACATCTGTCAGCAACAGAAAATTTAGAAATACACCTTGCCTATATGGGTAAGGATAACAGCGATATAGTATCTGCTTTAGCAAAGGTTGGATTGAATGATACAGGTTCTCAGCCTGTTTCAACCTTTTCTTTGGGGATGAGACAGCGATTGGCTATTGCAAGGGCTATTATTCATAAGCCTAAACTATTAATTTTGGATGAACCTATTAACGGCCTTGACCCAATAGGAATAAGAGAAATGCGTGATTTCTTTATAGAACTCGTAAAAACACAGGGTGTAACTATATTAATTTCCAGTCACATTTTGTCGGAGATTGAGCACCTTGCGGATATCATTGGAGTAATCGTGAATGGGACAATAGTAAGTGAGGTTTCAATGACAAAAGTAAAGGCTGAATACCCCTCCGGTCTTGAAGCTTATTTCATGGATATAATGAACGGGAGGAGAGGACATGAGAACACTAATTAAATTAGAATTGAGAAGAAATAAAATCCAAACCTATGTAACTGCCAGCCTTATCATCACGATAACCATGTTGTGTTTTTTATATCTTTTCGCATATGCCCCTATGTTAGAACCGAACGATAAGGATATGGCAATCTTTTCGGGTTATGACAATCTTATTCCTTTGTTTGAAGCATTAAATATGGCGGTATTTTGCGTATTATCGGCTGTTATGTATTCAAAAATTATTATTGAGGACTATTCAGGCAAACGTCCGGTTTTACTGTTTTCATATCCGGTAAGCAGAAAAAAGATCATGCTGGCGAAGCTTAGTGTTGTATGTGTATTTACAACCCTTTCGATGTTCCTCAGTAACATTATTGTTTTTTTGATATTCGGCATAACTGAAAAATTTATACATCTCGTGAGTGGAAAATTTACGCTTTCTATTATGTTGCAAGTTGTTGAGACCACGTTGCTTATGTTATTAATTACCGCAGGTGCAGGTATTGCTGCCGCAGGAATAGGGTTCATTAAAAAATCCGTTCCGACTACCATCGTTTCAGCGGTGCTTATCGCTTCATTGTTGTGTAATGTTGTTGCTAACACAACTTGTAGCAGGATGGCTATGTATATATTCGCAATGGTAATGCTGTTTATTGGAATGGCATTCACAATAATTTTAATAAAAAGTGTAGATGCTATGGAGGTTGAATAAATGGAACGGACAATAGAAAGAGAAATAGATAATGGACTTGAAAGTATATCGTCGCAATTATATATTTTTAGTGTAGGGTTGGGTATTGCACTTGTAATTTTGGGAATTATTCTTTTTTTCACTAATAGAGTTTCGAAAGAAAAGAAGGGGATATCAAACAGCGGGCTGATTTGCTTTATAGTTGGTATTGTTGCTATTGTGAGTGGACTTGTGCAAATATAATCGGTGCTTAATACAAAGGTATAACACAATAAGCGGCTTTTGAGACTGCATTTCTTTACTATCTTACTGAAAAAGGTTAATATATTTTATGTCTTCTGCGTTTTATATACTAATATTATTATAATAAACAATTATATGGAGGTATATTTATGAATCATCTTTTTACACCCGTAAGAATAAAAAATATTACCGTAAAAAACAGAATTGCGGTTCCGCCAATGGTAGTTTTTACATGGGCGGATGATACAGGGCGTGCGACGCAGAAACATGTTGAGCATTACGAAGCCATAGCAAAAGGAGGTGCCGGACTCATTATCCAGGAAGCAACCTGCGTCAATAAAAACGGCCGCTTAGCGGATACACAGCTTGGCATTTGGGAAGATGGGCAGATGGAAGGACTCAAAAAGATAACGGAAGCGGTGCACCGCCATGAGACACCGATTCTGGTTCAAATACATCATGCAGGTGTTGTCGGCTTTGCAGAGAAAGTGGTTTGCCCAGGCGATTATGAATACATGGTAAAGGGACAGCTTAAAAAAGTCCATAAATTAACAATTGAAGAGTTACATGCAATACAACAGGATTTTGTTACAGCGGCAAGACGAGCGTCTCTGGCCGGATACGATGGGGTAGAGCTTCATGCATGCCATAGCTACCTCATTTCTCAGTTCCTAAATCGTGGAGTCAACCATCGTGATGATAGGTACGGACAGGAACCGGAGCTTTTTGCACTGGAAATCATCCGTGAGATCCGCCGGCAGACGCCACCGGATTTTATCATCGGCATAAGGCTGGGCGGGTTTGAACCGGCATTGGAAGATGGAATTGCATTTGCCCGCATATTTGAAGAAAGCGGAGTTGATTTTTTAGACGTTTCTTATGGATTTGTGCAGGAGACAACTCCTGTTGTACCAAAAGACTATCCATTTAAGGATATCATTTACGCCGCACAAAAGATGAAAGAAGCGGTTTCCATTCCGGTATTCGCGGTTAACGGCATCAATAATCCTGAACTGGCAGATAAAATTCTGGAGCAGACCAATGTTGATATGGTGGATATAGGACGTGGCACATTGGTGAATTATAACTGGGCAAATGATGCGAAAGAGGGCCGGGATGTTGGAACCTGCCTTTATTGTAAAACCTGCATGTGGCGTGTCGATCCGATGAAATGTCCCGGAAAACAGAAGCATCAGCGCAATCATCCTTCTATGAACGCCTTTTATGAAAATAATATGAAAAGCCCATTAAGCGGGAAAGTAGTAAAAAACTGATGACGGTCCCCTCTCTTATATGGAGTTGATGGTGGGTCATTAAAGTAAGTATCAAAGTACTTATCATAAAGAAGACATCAAATCCCATTCGAGTTGTCGTCAGGGTGTATCTAAGCTTTTGACCCAATACAATACATAAGCTTTCAAGCGGGAACTGAATGATTTCCATAGCCAGGATTGCGCCTAAACTAATAGAAGCTAAAATAAGACCCAGCATAAATGTCAACACTTTTAAAAAATATGATTGTATTATCAAATGATTAAAGATAAAGTAGACAAATAGATTAACAATATAGCCATTTGCTAGGGTTGCCGCGATTTGAATAATGTCGAGACGGTTTATGCAGGATTTTCTAAAAATAAGATAGAGAATAAAAAACATCATATTTAATAAGTTAAGTACGGTTCCGATCTCTAAATTAAATAATTCCGCCAAAGTCAAAGCAAAAGCATTAAGCATACTTTGACCGACTCCGGCCTTGATTTGCAGAGAAACGCCTAAGCCAAACATCAGAAATGTGAATACTGAGTATAAAAATTTTTTCATATTTTGTAAGAGCATTTTTCACCTCGTATAATGTATTTTCTGCTTTCTGAATAAATGTTACGATAAAAAAAGAGAATTCGATATGAGAAATATCATATATGGGAGAAAAAGAAGTGATTTTTGACAATGATATAACCTCGATTATATTTAAATATGGGACGAAAAGGACTTTTGCCAAAGATAGTAATATTTATAAAGTAAACAGCGGCATAACACGTTGCTATTTCCTTTTATCGGGCAGCGTTAAAATTTATATCGACCATAAAAACGGCAGGCGCTCAATCCTTGACCTTGTTGGAAGTAATGGCTGGCTGGGTGAGCTTTCCTTGTTCTGTAACGAATCGGATATAAAAGAAAATAAGGTTCTTCACGATGTCGAATGTTTGGAATTTGATATGGATGAATTACGAAAATTATGCGAAGAAAATGCAAAAGTTTCATTTTATTTTGCATCGTATATTGCAGAAAAATTATTAGCAAGAAGTTATAGAATGAGCGAGAGTCTGAATTATCCATTGGAAATCAGACTTGCTTCATTCATTCTTTTGCATCAGCAGAAGGGCGTATATAATATTCCCCACACCGATATTTCCGAATATATGAATGTCAGCTACCGCCATGTGCTGTACGTCATCAAGAAATTATGTGAGCAGGGAATACTTACAAAAGAAAAGGGAAAAGGATATATTATTTCTGATATGGAAAAACTGGAGCAGCTGCAGGATAAATAAAAGGACTGCAGGGAAGGCTATCAATGCAACTTGGTAATATCGGGAGATTGTATAAAAAAAGGATATTCTTTAGGAGACATCCGGATGACGGACATAGCGCCTACTATGGCGAGTATTCTGGGAGTTGATTTTCACACGTGTGATGGCCGTCCCTTGAATGAAATCTTTCATTCTTCCCTGAAGTAACAAATTATAAAAGTTGAACATGGCGGTTGCCGATAGGAATGTCGGCTGCCGCCATATAAATACAATTTTGAGGCCGCTAAGTATAAAACCACGCTTTTTGCAAATCATAATGGTATATAAAATTGTTATGTAAGGATGGTGAATTTATGGCTAAAGCGGGTATGAGAAGACCTGACCCAAGACAACCCCATGGAACAGAAAGCAACAAAAAAATGCAAATAACAAAGAACGAAGAGGAACCTGTTCCGGAGATTCAAGGTAAAGCAAAGGCAGGGCATAATAAGGCAAGTAATTTGCACGATAATAATCGAAGCAAATAAAAGCAAGCCGGATGGGTAAAGCCATGAAAGCATGACCATCGAGTTTGGGGAATGCTATTCATACTTTATCGGAAAATCCAGGGTCGAAAAATAATCCGCAGGCGATTCCGGCCGCCGTATCTGACGTACGGAGCCATCCTGGCAGAGCAGCAATTCGGCAGGCCGTAACTTGCCGTTAAAGTTATTTGCATGAGAATAGGAATAGGCTCCTGCGTCATGAAATATTAAAATATCTCCGGTTTCCACGTAAGGCAGACTTCTGTCTGTTGCAAAGCGATCTCTGTTTTCACATAAAGACCCCGTAATATCGTAAGTGTAATTACATGGTTCCTTTTCCTTGCCGGCAACGGTTATATGGTGATGATCGGTATATCTGGAAGGACTCATAAAGCTGTTGGTGGAAGCATCTAAGCCAAGGAAAGTTTTGCAGCTTTCTTTGATATGGAGAACCGAAGATACAAAATAACCATAAGGGCCGGTCATGAAAAGACCGAACTCGATATATAAGGGGAGAGGGGCCAGCCCGGCCGGTTTCAAAATATCCTCATAGGCTTTTTGGATGGCATGGCTCACGGCTTCAATATCCGCACCGGCGGCATTGTCTTTATAGGGGATTCCTAAGCCTCCGGCCAGATTAATAAATTCAAATTTTATACCGGTCTTTTGATAGATATCTACAACCTTTTCAAACAATGAACGGGCATTTTCTTCGAAATAATCTGTTTCGGTTCTGTGACAGCCAAACTGGCTGTGTAAACCGAAGCGTCTGATTCCTTTCTTTTTTAAATAAGCAATACCTTCTGTAAACTGTTCCTTTGAAAATCCGAACTTGTAATTATTGTAATCCAGTATTGTTTTGCCGCCGTATTCGATTACCCCGCCGGGATTTAAGCGAAAGCAGATAAGGTTTGAAATATTCCCATGCTTTTGCAGATAATCAATGTGGGAAAAATCATCCAGATTAACAATTGCTTCCAGACTGTTTGCTTTTTTGAATTCTGCGGCTGAAGTCACATTAGAGGTAAACATGATTTCTTCGCCATGAAACGAACAGGAATCGGCTAGAATTAATTCTGTTTCGGAAGAACAGTCCACGCCGCAGCCCTCTTCTTTGAATATTTGCAATAGGAAAGGATTTGGTGCGGATTTCACAGCAAAATACTCGCGGAAGCCTGCGTTCCAGGAAAAGGCTTTATATAGACGATGTATATTTTGGCGAATCGCTTCTTCGTCATAGAGATAAAAGGGTGTGGGATACTCGGTGATAAGGTCCTTTAAATCTTTGAAATCCAAGGGAAAAGTTTTCATGGTATATATTCTCCTTCTCTGCTCTGTGATATGATTATAGTAATCTTATCCGAGCCGGATAGAAAAAACAAGAATTTCAAAAGCCATCTGTACCGGTACAGATAACGCCCGAAAGGAGAGGGAAGCATGTACAAATATGCCCAAATAGCCGATTCCATCAAGGAGAGAATATACAGAGGTGACTTAAAGCCGGGTGAAAAGCTGCCTTCCATTCAAGCCTATGTCAGGGCATCCGGGTATAATCCGGATACCGTTCTAAAAGCTTACAAACTTTTGGAAGAAGAGCATCTGATATATTCAGCACCCAAAAGTGGTTTTTATGTAGTAAAATCCATGGGCAGGCTTTCAAACCCCAAGAATGAGATCGACCTGATTACGGTCAGGCCTCCGGATGCTATCAACCCTTATAAAGACTTTTATCATTGTATGGAAAAATCTATTTCCATTTATCAGAATAAGCTTATGGAATATGCCCCGCCTCAGGGAATGCAGGAATTAAGGGAGGCTTTGGCTAAGCACTTGATAAACTTCCATATCTTTACAAGGCAGCAGGATATTTTCATTACCAACGGTGCCCAGCAGGCATTATATATTCTGGCGGCCATGTCCTTTCCCGGGAACGGTACGAAAGTCATTGTGGAGCAGCCGACTTATGCGGTCATGCTTCAAGTACTCCGCTGCAATAAAATACCTGTCATAGGCATAAGAAGGACAAAGGATGGGATTGATTTAACGGAATTGGAAGCACTTTTTAAAGCAGGCGCTGTTAAGTTCTTCTATATTATGCCAAGATTCCAAAATCCGACAGGGTTTAGCTGCCATGAGAAACAGAAACAGGAAATCATAAGGCTGGCTGATCAGTATGGTGTATATATAGTGGAAGACGATTATCTGGCAGATTTAGAACTGGAGGAAAAGGCGGATTCCCTTTATGCAATGGGCGGGAAGGAACGGGTTATTTATATCCGCAGTTTTTCCAAAACTTTATTGCCGGGGCTGCGCCTTGGGATGGCAATTTTGCCGGAACCTTTGAAAAAGGAGTTTATGAATTATAAGCACAGCATGGATATAAATACTCCGGTCCTGACGCAAGGTGCCCTGGAAATATATTTGAAAAGCCGTATGTATAAATCACATGTGCTAAGAACGAAAAAGTTCTATAAGAATAAGATGGAAGTCTTAAGACGGGCATGCGAGCTCTTTTTTCCAAGTGATGTCAAATACCATATTCCCTCTACAGGTATTTATGCCTTTATAGAAACGGAGATAGGTGTTACGGAGAAGGTGGTGAACAGTCTGGCAAAATGCAATGTTAAGATAAATAGTATAAAAGACTGTTACATGGACGAATTTACCGCTTCAGAAGGACTGCGTCTGTGTGTATGCAACTGTGAGGATGAGGATTTAGTAAAAACGGTAAAATTGATGAGAGATGAAATAACAAAATATAAGTGATAAAAATGGAGACTACGAAACAACAAAGCCTTCACGGTTTGTAAGGAAAATGCAGCCGTGAAGGCAGGGAAACGTATCGGGGACCAATCTTTATAGTTTTGTAGAACTTCGTACAACCAGCTCTGTATGCAGGATTACTTGCTTATCCGGTACATGTGGGTTCAGTATTTTTTCGATTAGGAGTTCACAAGCTTGAAAGCCGATATCAAAACAGGGCTGTTCGATTGTCGTTAAGGGCGGATTGCACATCAAGGACAAGTCGATATTGTCGAAACCGATAATGGACAAGTCTTCAGGCACCTTTATACCCAGTTCGTTGGCAGCGCGGATTGCGCTGACTGCGAAATAGTCGGATGTACAAAACAAAGCATCCGGTCTGTTGGAAAGGCTTAAAATATGCCTTGCATGTGAAATCGCAGAATTGAAATTAATTGAAGAAATATGGGCAGTCCATTCGGGATTCATTTCCAGGCCGGCATTTTCTAAGGCCAGCCGATAACCCTTCTCGCGATGTCTCGCGTATTTGAATTTCATATTGCAATTTAAAAACCCGATTTTCCTGCATCCTATAGAAATTAAATAGTTCACCGCTTTCTGCGCAGCAGCCACGTCATCGATGCTCACATAAGATACGCCGTAAGTTTCGGAATATTCCGAGCACATTACAACAGGGCAGCGGAAGCTCAGCTCTTCCAATAACTTATTGTTGGGAGCGGAGGATAAAATGAGCATACCCGCCAAAGAATTATTTTTTAGAATGTTTAAATAATCATCACTTTCGGTATAATAATCTTTAGATTGCAGCAACAGTACATCATAGCCATTGTCGTGTGCTGCTTTTTGGACACCGTCAATGACAAGTGAATTAAAAGGGTTGTTAAAGTCAGGAACACACATGAGAATAACCCTGCTTTTTGAATTATTAAGGCTGGATGGAGCTTTGGGCTTAAATTGCAGTTCTTCCATTATAGAAATTACTTTTTCTCTGGTAGCTGGTTTTACAGTATCTTTATTGTTCAAAATTCTTGAGACAGTTGCAATGGAAACATTGGCTTTCTGTGCGATTTCTTCTATTGTTATTTTTGAATTTTGCGTCATAACAAATCCCCCATTTAAATTTTTATACTTTACTTAGTATAGCGAATAGGAAGTGAAATGTAAATAAAAATGTAAAAAATAATGTAAAAAATAATTCTTACATTACTTTAAAAAATGGAAAAGAAATAATATACAAAAATTTGAAAAGTTATTTATTTATAATTACTAAAAATTTTAAAAAACTAAATACACATTTGACAATTATAACAAAATAGAATATTATGAGAATGTAAATTTACAGAAATAAAATATTTTTACAGTAAAACGAGGTGTGCTATGAAATATGGAATAAGTTCGTATGTATGGGTTTCTCCTTTTTCCAGTTATACATTAGATCAATTGCAGCATGCGAAACATATGGGATTCGATATTTATGAAATCGGGGTCGAGAGTCCGGAAGTCATTGACATTGAATTGGTGAAGGAAGAAGCGGATAAGATAGGAATTGCGGTGCACATTTGCGGCGCCTTCGGCCAAAGACGAGACATAGGCTCTGATGTAAAAGAGTACAGAGAAGAAGGTATGCAGTATATAAAGACTCTGATCGATATGGCGGAGGTGACCGGTTCGCCTTATGTGGCAGGCCCTATGTATGCAGCAACGGGAAAGACCGGGGTAACAGGCGCCGGAGAACGTAAAAGGCAAAGAGAATATGTGCTTGAAAATATGAAATATATTGCAGAGTATGCCGCTTCCAAAAATGTAAAACTTGCACTTGAACCGTTAAACCGGTTTGAAACGGACTTTATGAATACGGTTTATCAGGGCCTTATGTTTATGGATGATTTGAAGCAGGACAATGTAGGATTTTTATTGGATACTTTTCATATGAACATTGAAGAAAAAGATATCCCTTCGGCAATACGGCTGGCAGGGAATAAGCTGTATGATTTTCATGCCTGTGCAAATGACAGAGGAACACCGGGAGAAGATCATTTCAACTGGCTGGAAATCAAAAAGGCGCTTGCAGATATTAATTATGATGGCTCTGTCGTAATTGAATCATTCACAACCGACATAAAAGAAATTGCAAGAGCAGTTTCTTTATGGAGACCGCTGGCCAAGGATCAGGATACTTTGGCGAGAGAAGGTCTGAAATTTTTAAAAAACACATTATAAGGAGAGAGAAGTATGAAAAAGAAAATGTACAAGAGAGTAGTGGCTTTACTGTGTGCATCCGTTATGGTCCTCAGTCTTACCGCATGTCAGAAGACTGAAAATACGGATAAGGCAGCGGATAACCAGCAGGCAGTAGAAACGAAAGAAGAAACGGGTAATAGTGAGCCTCAGACAGAAGAAAGCGGTGCAGGGGATAAGAAAGTATATGGTTATATTACGCCCGGCCCTGATACATGGTATCAGAGAAACGTAGAAGGTTTCCAGATGGGAGCAGAAAAAGCGGGTTATGACGTAGTGGTACTTAACTCGGATTACGATGCGAGCAAAGAAGTTGCCAATATCGACGCAATGATAAATCAGGGAGTTGATGGTGTTTGTATTTTCTCCTTTAATGAAAATGGAGCGAAAATTGCTGCAGAAAAATTTGCAGAGGCTGGAATTCCGGTAGTGGCTACAGACTCTTGTGCTACGGCGCTGGATGCGAAACAGGATATAGTTGCTGCAATTGATTTTGACTGGGTAGAAATGGGAAATAATTATGCGCAATGGATGGCAGATAATCATGCAGGTGAAAATTATGTTATTATTACCGGTAATTTCGAATCGGTACCTTGCCAGATGATAAATGAAGCAATGACTGCAAAATCCGAAGAATTGGGACAGAATGAGTGCATCGACATAAGAGAGGGCAAGTACGATCCCAGTGAAGCAGTAAATGTTGCACAGGATTTGATCGCTTCCGGCAAGGAATTCTCCATTATATATGTAATGAACGAAGATATGGCTGCGGCTGTTGTTCAAATGCTGGAAAACAATAATCTGCTGGATCAGTACACAGTAATCGCTCAGAACGGTTCTCCTGCCGGTCTTCCTCTTATTCAAAACGGTAAATTGAGCTATACGATTTCTTCTTCTCCCGGCTGGGAAGGGCTGGTATCTTTCCTTGTGCTGGACCAATATGTAACCGGCGGCAGCACAGCGGTGGAACAAGCAGTTATGCTGCCTATCATGCCTGTTGATCAAGAAAATATCGATGATGAATCGAAGGTAGTGCCATGGGAAGTCAATGATATTTATTGGGATTTGACCAATGAGTATTTCCCGGAATTAATGAAGTAATTAATGTGGTTAAGGAAAGGCAGTCATTGACTGCTTTTCCTTTATAAAGGAGATAAGATACATTGAAAAAAATACTCGAATTAAAGGGAATTAATAAATCATTTTCGGGCATACAGGTATTGCATGATGTCAGCTTGTCTTTATTGGCGGGAGAAGTGCTTTGCCTTGTAGGAGAAAACGGTGCCGGAAAGTCTACATTGATTAAAATTTTATCGGGTGCTGAGAAACCGGATAGTGGAGAAATCGTGTTATTTGATAAGCATTATGACAAGATGCAGCCGTCGGAGGCGATTAAGCTTGGAGTAGCAACGATTTATCAGGATGTGGATCTGGTAGATACGCTGACTGTTTCCGATAATATTTTTCAGGGTTCAGAAATTAAATTCGGAGGAATTTTCATTAACCGGAAGGAGCAGGAGAAGATTACGGGGCAACTGCTTGACCGCCTTAAGATTAGAATCAGCCCCGATACTCTGGTGGAAGATTTGTCTCCCGGACAGAAACAAAACTTACAGATTGCGAAAGCGCTGTATAAAGAAGCAAAAGTTATTATTATGGATGAGCCCACTGCGTCGCTGGGCGAAGAGGAAACGGCATCGTTGATGCAGCTTATCGGTCAATTGAAAAAGGACGGAATTGGAATTATTTATATTTCACATTATTTTGAGGAAATATATAGAGTGGGAGATCGTGCCCTCGTGCTGAAAGACGGGCATAGTATATGTGAACGCGTGCTAAAAGAAACAACACAGGAACAGCTGATAAAGGATATGGTCGGCAGAGATGCGTCAAACTTCTATCAAAAGGGGAATTTTGATAAGGGAGACAATGCCTTGGAGATAAAAAGTTACAGTGGGAACGGTCTGGTGAAAAATGTGAGCTTTTCGGTATCGAGAGGCGAAATATTCGGTTTAGGCGGTCTGGTGGGAGCAGGGCGGACTGAGTTAGTCAGAATGTTATTCGGTGCTGACAGACAGGAGTCGGGGAAGCTTTATCTGGATGGGAAGGAAATAACGCCTGCAAACCCTAAAAATGCAATTGAAAAAGGAATATGTTATGTTTCGGAAGACAGAAAAGGCGAAGGCCTTTTTTTGGAGCGTTCTGTAAAAGAAAATATTTCTATTACTAGAAATGAAAACAAGTTCTTTTTGAGCTTGAAAGAAGAATCAAAGCTTGTCGGGAATCAAATTGGACAATTGGATATTAAGGTTTTCAATCAACAACATGAGGTAGGAAAACTCAGCGGCGGAAATCAGCAAAAGGTAGTAATTTCCAGATGGATTTCCATGCAGGGGGATATATACATTTTTGATGAACCGTCCAAGGGCGTGGATGTAGGAGCCAGAGAGGAAATATACCGCCTTATGGAGGGACTGGCAAGGCAGGGTAAAATTATTATTATGGTCTCTTCTAATATGCCGGAGCTACTGTCTATGAGCGATCGGATCGGTGTAATGAAGGACGGAGAACTGACACATATTTTTAAGGCGGGAGAAGTGACTGAGGACAAGCTTTTAAAGGCCTATATGGGAGTAGAGGAAACGGGCGAACGGGAAAAGGAGACAGACAATGAATATAAAGATTAAACAAACATTACTCAGGTCGCAATGGCTGATTCTTTTAATGGTTATTTTACTGATTTCTGCAATAACGGCAATTATAAATCCCAGGTTTTTGATGGTGAACAATATTATGAATATCTTTGAGCAGATTGCTGTTTTGGGGCTGGTGGCAGCCGGGGCATCTATTATCATAATTTCGGGGAACTTTGATATTTCTGTAGGTGCCATTCTTGGACTCACTTGTTGTATTACGGCAATTTTAATCAACGAAGGAGTGAACGGAATTGCTGCGTCGGCAGCAGGTATCCTGGTGAGCATGCTGTGTACTTTATTAAACGGAATACTAGCAATACTGTTTAAGGCACCGTCCTTTATCATTTCATTGGCAACTACGAGTGTCTATACCGGTGCTGCACTTTTCATAACAAAAGGTGTGATTCGTACCGTATATGGAGAATTCGACTTTTTAAGCAAAACAAAGGTTTTAAGTATAATACCGTTGATATTTGTAATCAGTCTGATCGGTTATGTCATTGTACATATCATTTTAAAATATACACAAATCGGCAGAAGGCTGTTTGCCATTGGCTGTAATGAGAAATCCGCGTTTCTTGCGGGAATACGTGTTACTGGAAATAAATTGATATTTTTCGTGCTGAATGGTTTTTTCGTGGGTGTAGCTGCCGTTCTTTTGCTTTCAAGGGTCGGTTCAGCCCTCCCGTCATCGGGCGCGGGCATGGAACTGCAGGCTATGGGAGCAGTGGTAATAGGCGGGGTTCCCATCAGCGGCGGCAAAGGAAATATTATAGGTACATTTTTTGGCGTATTGCTTATGGGCTTAATATCCAATGTTCTTAATATTTTGGGAGTTAATCCGTATCTTCAAGAAATTGCTTCCGGAGCTATTATAATCATTGCTCTTGGTATCAGTGCGTTAAGGGTAAATTTACTGAATAAAAACTAAAGGAGGAAGGATAGATGTTTCATATTGGTATTATCGGATGCGGAAAAATTGCACAGGTCAGGCATATACCGGAATATATGGCGCAGGATGATGTAAAAATAGCGGGATTTTACGATGTCAGCCGGGAAAGAGCGGAGGCTTTGGCAAATGTGCATGGAGGAATGACATACTCTTCCTACGAAGAGATGCTGGAGAATCCTCAAATCGATGCGGTAAGCGTATGTGCTGCAAACAATGTTCATGCGGAGATTACGATAAAGGCACTGGAAGCGGGAAAGCACGTTCTTTGTGAGAAACCCATGGCAATGACTCTGGAGGAGTGCGAGGCGATGGTAGAGGCATCGGAGAAAACAGGAAAAATACTGATGATCGGACATAACCAGCGTCTTGCAAAGGCTCATGGAAAAGCAAAGGAGCTGATAGAAGCCGGGGCAATAGGAAAGCTGATCACCTTCCAGGCAATGTTTGTCCATAAAGGACCGGAGACATGGAGCATAGATGCGGGGAAAGATACATGGTTTTTCGATAAATCCAAGGCTGTCTTGGGAGCTATGGCCGATTTGGGAATACATAAAACGGATTTGATTCAATATTTGACAGGAGAAAAGGTGACAGAAGCCACAGCCGTTCTGACCACATTGGAAAAAACGGATGCATCCGGAAACAAAATAGGCGTAGATGACAATGCTTTTTGCATTTATAAGATGCAAAGCGGTATCGTTGGAACGATGACGGCCGGTTGGACCTGTTATGGAAATGAAAATAATTCCACGGTTATGTACGGAACAAAAGGAGTAATGAAGATATACAGCGATCCCGATTATTCGATTATATTGGAAATGAAAGACGGTGAGACAGTCAAATATTGTATAGATAAAATCCAAACAAACGATAACCAGACAACGTCAGGTGTTATAGACATGTTTGTAGATGCGTTAAGAACAGGAAAGGAACCGGAGCTGAACGGACAGACTGCACTGAATGCAATGGAAGCGGTTTTTGCCTGTGTAGAGAGTTCCAGGACAGGCAGAACTGTTCAAATAGAGAGATAAGAGATTATGATAGTGCTTTGAAAGGAGCAATAAATATGAAGTTAGGATTTGTAAGCGCGATTTTGGAAAAAGACAGCTTTGAGGAAATGATAGATACGGCGGCAGAGCTGGGGTTTTCCTGTGTGGAGGTTGCCTGCTGGCCCAGTGGCAAGGCGGAAAGGCGATATGCGGGAGTCAGCCATATAGACGTTAATTGTATGGAGGAAAGCTATATAGAACATATTAAGGAATATTGCAGGAATAAATCTGTTGAAATTTCTTCTTTGGCATTCTATCCTAATACGCTGGATGGTAATCCGGAAAAGAGAGAAGCAAATATTGCCCATCTGAAACAGGTCATTTTATTCAGCGCAAAGTTAGGCGTGAATATGGTAACTACTTTTATCGGCAGAGACCAGCATAAAACCGTGGAGGAAAATCTGAATATATTCGCGGATATATGGAAACCGATTATGGCATTTGCAGAAGAAAACAAGGTGAGAATCGCAATTGAAAATTGTCCCATGCTATTTGGTCCGGAGCAGTGGCCGGGTGGGCAGAATCTTGCTTCCACACCTGAGATTTGGAGAAAAATGTTCGAACTGATACCCAGCGATTATTTGGGAATCAATTACGATCCTTCTCATTTTGTTTGGCAGATGATTGATTATATTAAGCCTATTTATGAGTTTGCGGACAAGATATTTCATGTACATTATAAAGATATTAAGCTGTATAAGGATCGTTTGGAGAAAGTAGGAAGCATGGCATATCCGCTTGCCTATATGTCGCCGAAGATTCCGGGACTGGGCGATGTGGATTGGGGAAGATATGTCAGTGCGCTGTCCGATGTGGGATATGACGGGTATTCCTGTATAGAAGTCGAGGACAAGGCTTTTGAAGGAACGAGAGAAAATATCATAAAGAGTCTTAAGCTGAGCAAAAGATATATGGAACAGTATGTTATATAAGTCTTAATCAGATGTAAATATTATAAACTTTTATTTCATATATTTTTACTTGAAAATGGGCCGTTTCGGCTCATTTTTTATATAATGGGGAAATGCTCCTATTATATAAAGAACGGTTGCGCAGCATACTTTTATTTTATCTAAGGCATATTGCATCGAATGTTTGTTTGGTATATAATCATACATATATGAAAAGACCGGAAAGGGGTAATGGACATGGGAACTATTGATAAAAGTGATTTGTATTATGAAATTTACGGTGAAGGGCTTCCGTTCGTGATTCTGCATGGATGGGGGGTGGATCACAATATACTTTCTCACTGTATGGAATCTATGTTTGCTGAGTATCCTATGCCCATTCAGAGAATTTATATCGATTTACCGGGTATGGGCCGGTCGCCGGCAGATTCGCATATTCGTACGTCCGATCATGTACTGGATGCATTGGCGGCGCTTTTGGATGGATTGATACCCGGACAGCGTTTTCTTCTTATGGGTGAGTCGTATGGCGGCTATCTGGCCCGGGGAATGGTGAAGCAGAACGCATCCCGGATTGCAGGGTTAATACTGCTTTGCCCGCTCATGATTCCCGGGAATCGTCAGGGGAATGTGGAACCGCTGCGCGTGATGGAAAGGGACGAAGCCTTTTTGAGTACGCTCAGTGAGGAGGATAGGGCAAGTTTTGAATATTTAAACGTGATACTTACTGAAAGTGTCTGGAAGCGTTTCCGCGATGAGATATTGGAGGCACTGCGGCATCAGAACATTCATTTTCTTACTGAGGTGCTGGACGGAGCATTTTCCTTTGACGTGGATGAACTGGAAGAGCCTTTCGCAGCGCCGTGCCTGATACTCACAGGCAGACAGGATACCGAGGTTGGATGGCGCGATCAGTTCAAGCTCATGGATATTTATCCTAACGCCACGTTTGCGGCGCTCAACCGCGCGGGCCACAACCTGCAAATTGAGCAGCCGGAGCAGTTTCTGTCAATCATGCGCCATTGGCTGGGCGACAATAGAAAGTTATTTTACAAATAATTAGTATATCCATAGTTTGAAAATTTTTTTACGCAATAAAAACGCTATGGTACCATTGTCTGAAAAAGCAGTTGTCATAGAAAACAAGAATTTCTGCGATGGAGGGGCGATAATACATGGATGAAAATATCTCATGGTTTATGAATAAACAAGTTGAAAAAGCGATAAGTGGGTTAGAAAAACATAATATGAAAGGAATCTTCGTAAAAGATGAAAAGGAATTAATAGAAGTATTAAAAGAATTTATCCAAGAGGATTCTGTTGTTGGAGTAGGTGATTCCATTACTCTTTTGGAAACCGGAGTTTTAGATTTTCTGCGTGAAGGAAATTATATCTTTTTAGATAAATACAGAGACGGGATTACGAGTGAAGAGAAAAGGCAGATTTACATACAAAACTTTTCTGCAGACACGTTTCTTTGCAGTACAAATGCCTTGACAGAAGAGGGAGAACTTTACAATATCGACGGTAATGGGAGCAGGGTGGCACCGATGATATTTGGACCGAAGCAGGTTATAATAGTTGCCGGAATAAATAAACTGGTTAAAAATCTTGAGGAGGCTGAAAGAAGAGTCAGAAATTATGCTGCACCTATTGATGCGAAGCGATTAGGGAAAGATACCCCATGTACTAAGCTCGGTCATTGTGTAGATTGTAAAAGTCCTGACAGGATATGCAATGATTTTGTGACTATAACAGGACAGTTTGTTAAGGATAGGATAAAGGTAATTATTGTGGCGAAATCGCTGGGATTTTAATCTGTCTTTTTATAAGGAGAATATGACATGCCATTGTCATATTCTCTTTGCTATACTCTTTAAAAAGGAGGAACTGCTCATGAATAAAATGAATAATAATGAGGACAGATGCGAAGAATCTCATACTTTTCCGGTTTCAGATTCCTGGCATGTGATTGATGTGATTGATTATGGGTCGCAGAAGATAATAAACGGATTGCCGCAGTTTGGGTTTCATGATCATACCGGCGCCTGCTATATTGCAGAATATCACAGGAATTTTATAGGATTACTTGAGAATGGCGGTGCCGCATGGACGGCAGGAGAGGTAGAACCGGGACTTGCTCCCGTACACTTTAGCGTTTCACTGACACAGCCTAAATATATTTCAAGGGCATTTCAGCATAATACTCTGCTTGTTTCCGAAGATAGGTACATATATCAAATGGACTTATCCACGAACTGCTTCATAGCCCTTATTGATAAGGAGAAAGCCGGAATTGTCGACATAGGAAATGGTATATATGATCACAACGATGATATATGGGTAAACGATGTCAGAGGATTCCAGATTTTTCATTTTAGCTATGATGGTACGTTGATAGAAACGATAGGAAAAAAGGAGGCTGGTTTCCAAAAAGGGACGGTACCGTTTCATGAGGCTGGTTTCCACTGGATATATGATATGAGATTGGGGCATGATGGAAATCTTTATGTTCTTGATAGCAGGAACTATGCAGTGCGAAAGATCGACCCCAAGGCGGAAACAGTGACTACAATTTGCGGGGACGGGGTAGGAGGATATTGCGGCGACGGCGGCGATGCGAGGTACGCCCGCCTTGGAACGAATCCCGTGGAAGTATTCGATGGCCCCTGGTCCTTGTCGGTGGATGAGGATAATAACATAATCATCGGAGATACGTATAATCGGGCAGTCAGGGTGATTCAGTCCGGCACGAATATCATTACAACGATAGCAGACGACAGTGCCAAAACAGCCGACGGAAGAACGGCCGGATTTGAAAAAATATGCGGCATGGACTATTGGAACGGAATGCTGTATATTCCTGATTGGAGAGAGGAAACGCCAAACACCTTCATTATTTTGCAGAACAAAAGTAAGGCCTTTTCTGATTATAATTAGACAGGATAGTAGGAAATGGTGTAAATGTTGTATTTTTGTCAGTGCCTCATGATAAAAAGGCACTGACTTTTTTTGAACGAGTATTACTTTGAGAAAAGGGAATTATAATTATGAATGCTGGCACTGCGTCCTTCGTCCGTCAGCTTTGTTAAACCACCTGATAGCTTAATATAGCCCTCATGCTCTAGTAACTTGATAATTTTCGATGTGAACTCCTCAGTCCAGTGCAGATGTGCCGGTATGGTATCAACACCTGCTTTTGAGTCTTCTTCGGCACTGGACTCATGGTTAAACAGGTGGAAAAGAAGCATTGTTTTAGCAAATTCAATTTTCTGGGTCCTGCGTCTGAGCAATGAACCAATCAGTCCTCTGCGGGGAGCAAAAATAAAAACGGCCAGAAAAACCAATCCGGTCACCACTGCCATGCTGCCGGCGATGGAGACATCAAACAGTGTCGCGGCCTGATAGCCGAGGACTCCGTTGATGGCTCCGATCCCACCGCTTAAGATCAGCATATGTTTGAGATCATCCGTCAGCAAATATGCCGTTACGGGAGGTCCGATCATAAAGGCTACGACAAGCACCGAGCCCACCGCCTGAAATGCGCCGACGGTAGTTAAGGATACAAGTGTCATTAAGCCATAGTGCATCAAGGCCGGAGAGAAACCCAATACCGCGGCGAGCATGGGATCAAAGGTTGCTGCTTTTAATTCCTTAAAGAATATGATAATGGCGCTAAGGTTGATCAGCAACAGTGTTCCGGTTGTGTAGATTGCTTTCGCGCCAATATCTTTACCGCCGACGACCATGCGGTCGAAGGGGGCGAAGGCCAGCTCTCCCAAGAGCACCGAATCGGTATCCAGGTGAACGGAACCTGCGTAGCGGGTAATCAGGATGATAGCGATGGAAAAGAGCAGCGGAAAAACCACACCGATAGCGGCATCTTCTGCCAGGAGCCGGGTCCGGCTCAGCATTTCCGTCAGCCAGACGGTCATAACACCCATCAACGCCGCGCCCACGATCAGTAGCGGAGAGGAAAGGTCATAAGTGACAAAGAAAGCAAGCACTATTCCTAACAGTATTGTATGAGTTATGGAGTCAGACATCATAGACATTTTACGGAGTACCAGAAAAACTCCGGGAAGAGCACAGGCTACCGCCACAATGACAGCAATGATCTGAATTTCAATTTGAGGGGACATCCGGCTTACCTCCTTCCAGTTTATACAAAATTCTATTTCTTCTTCGCACATAGATCCGGTGCAGTATCCCTCTGCCCGGTGCAAACAGGACACTGATGACTACTATGGCGCTGATACAAATCACGATAGCCGGGCCGGTGGGCAGCTTGGGCACGAGAGAACTGGCGGCAGTACCGATAATGCCCGATACAGCGCCGAACAGCGCTGAAAGCATTACCATGATCCACAGTTTATTCGTCCACTGACGGGCAGCAACGGCAGGGGTGATTAGCATGGCGCTCATAAGGATAACACCTACAGCCTGTAAACCGATAATGATTGCAAGTACGATCATAAACGACAGCAGCAGATTCAGCCTTTTGGGTGAAAAGCCGAGACTCTGGGCGAAATCCGCATCAAAGGTAAAGAGTTTGAATTCCTTCCAGAACAGAAGTACCAATGCCAGCAATATCAGGCCGCAGATTACCATCAGGATGATATCCCGCTGCAAAAGTGTGGATGCCTGCCCGAAAATAAAACGTTTTAGTCCGGCTTGGTTGGAGTTGGGAATCTTCTGTACATAAGTAAGCATTACCAATCCCAATCCGAAAAAGACGGACATGACCAGAGCGAGGGCGCTGTCAAACTTCACACGGGTATATCGAACAATACTAACGATGAACAGCGTTGCCAGCAGGCCGGAAATAAGAGCGCCTAACAGCAAAATTTCCGTATTTTTACTTCCCAATAAAACAAAGGCCATGACTACACCGGGCAGAGCAGAATGCGATATCCCGTCTCCTAAAAGGCTCTGCTTTCTCAAGACTGCAAAGCTGCCCAACACTCCGCTGATCAGTCCCAAAAGAGCGGAACCCAGAGCGACGGTTTGAAAGGTATAGTCTGAAAACAAAGCAATTACACTGTTCATATCAGACCACACTCCTTAGAAGAGCGGCGGAATTGTGATAGGTTTTCCTCAGATTTTCTTCGTGGAATACCTCCTCCACAGGGCCGCTTGCAACTACGCGAAGGTTGATCAGGGTTACCCAGTCGAAATAATCCGGAACCGTTTGTAAGTCATGGTGGACAACCACTACGGTTTTGCCTTGCTCCTTCAACTCCTTTAGTAGGGCAACGATGGCCTTTTCCGTTTGAGCATCAACCCCCTTAAAAGGTTCATCCATAAAGTAGACCTCTGCCTCCTGAGCCAGAGCGCGGGCTAGGAATACGCGCTGCTGCTGACCGCCGGAGAGCTGGCTGATTTGTCTGGAAGCATAATCCTGCATGCCTACCTTCGACAATGTTTGTTTTGTCAGTTCTATATCTGATTTGCGGGGGCGGCGAATCCACCCCAGCTTGCCGTAGCATCCCATCAGAACCACATCCTGTACCGTAGCCGGGAAATCCCAGTCCACACTGCCGCTTTGCGGTACATAACCAATTTGATTTTTCAGGGTTCGTATACTGCCGCTTCCGTCAAGAAAGCGAACTGCTCCGGTAACCGGCTTCAAAAGTCCCAGCATAGCTTTTATCAAGGTCGTTTTACCTGCTCCGTTAGGGCCGATTACCGCCATCAATTTGCCCTTTGGGATCTTCAAGTCGATATCCCAAAGTACCGGCTTGGAGTCATAAGCTACGGTAAGGTCTTCTACCTCCACTGCAAAATTTTGTTGTTTTTTCATATTATTTCCTCCCATTATTTTAAAGCGTTTACAATCGTATCAATATTTGCTTTTACGGTCAGAATATAAGTTTCGGCTCCTGAATCAGCACCGCCCAGGGAATCAGAATACAGCTCTCCGCCTATGGCTACATCAAAGCCTTTTGCCTTTACTGCGGCTTGCAAGGCTTCAATGGTTTTGGGCGGTACGGAGGATTCCACAAAAATAGCCTTGATTTGTCTTTCTGCAATGAAATCTGCCAGGGCGCTCACATCGGACGTGCCCGCCTCTGCGTCGGTGCTGATTCCCTGCAGACCCCTTACTTCAAATCCGTATGCTTTGCCGAAATATTGAAATGCATCATGGGCGGTAACGAGCACTCGCTGTGATTCCGACAACTCCGTCACACGATTGCGGATGTATGTATCCGTTTCATCCAGCTCTTCCAAATAAGCTTCCAAATTGGCCTCGTAATCTGCTTTTCCCTTTGGGTCAGCCTGAGTCAGCCCATCCGTAACAGTTTTTGCCGCTTGCTTCCATAGGGAAACATCAAACCATATATGGGGATCGTGGACTGAACTGTCGTTTTCCCAGGCCAGAAGCATGGATTCATCCAATCCATTTTCAATACAAATGACAGTAGAGCCCTGAGTGGACAAATTTTCAAATATTTCACCCATCTTCCCTTCAAGATGCAAACCGTTATATAATACAACATCTGCTTTTTGCATTAGGGAAACATCTCCGGCACTGGCCTGATACAGGTGAGGATCGATGCCTGGTCCCATAAGACCATTGGCAGTGATGCGTTCGCCTCCGATTTCTATTGCTAAATCGGCCAGCATGGTAGTAGTAGCGACGACATTCAATTTATCCGTTGATGACTCCGCACTTTCTGCGGGAGCCGAGCAGCCCGCAAGTAATAGCGTCAAACTTAGAACTGCACCAAGAAGGCTTTTTATTTTTTTGTTCATGCGAATCCTCCTTAAACTCTTTTTGTGTGATTAATCCTCCGTCCGGTCTATATAGATTTGACAAGCGGCTTTATAACTAACCTGAACACGTTTTCCGTCCAAATCAAGGGTAAGCGGTCCTTCATATGCGGCAGCCTCAACAATGCGAACGGAGCTTCCTATGGTAATACCGGCCTCCTGTAAATAGTCCAGCAATTCCTTTTCCTCTGTTACACGCCGGATATGAGAGACGGTACCGACGGGAAGCAGATTCAAGGTCTGTAGAGGGTGGTGGTGGATCTGACCGTCAGAATGGGGAATCTCGCTGCCATGAGGGCAGTACGCAGGATAATTCAAAAAATTATCCAGCCGGGAAGTCAGTCGGGAAGGTGTAATGTGCTCCAGCAGCTCCGCATCTTCGTGAGCCTCACTCCATGAATAACCCAGATGACGCATTAGAAACACTTCCCAGAGACGGTGCCCGCGCACCAGTGAAATAGCAGCGCTCATTCCTTCCGCCGTCAGACAGGAACCCTTATAGGGTTCATAATGAATAAGCCCTTCCCGCTTCAGTTTCCCGAGCATCTCCGTAACGGAGGCAGGCGCAATCTGCAAGGCTTCGGCAATCTGCTTATTGTTCACTAATTCTTCCATTCCGCCAAGCTTATAGATGGTTTTTAAATAATCCTCTTTATTTGGTGTCATTTTATCTTCCTCCGTTTTAAACAAACAAGCCGTATGGATTTGGCTGCTAAGATGTTACAAATATATTTAGGTATACCTAAATTTAATTTAAATATATACCTAAAATATAAAAAATGCAAGTGATTTTTAAAAATGAATGGATTGACTGTAAGAATTGTTAGGGGCGGGAAATAACATTTCCCTTGACTAATTTATGATGATTAGTAAAAAGTGTTACGAATATGCTATAAAAAATAAAATATACAGAGAGTGATTATGAACTGGTTTCCGATTTATGAATATCATGTTATTTGCGTATGTCATCTGTGAAAATAAAAAAAGAGCAGGCGTAAGCCTGCTCGAAGGTTTGCGGTGCGACTTTATGACTCAGAAGAAGCAGCGGCGCTGTACTTTTCATATTGAGAGGTAAAATATTCGATCTTATGAGAAACCTTTAGTAAATGTCTTTGCATCTCTTCCAATTTTTCTTCTACACTTTTTTTATGCTCTTGCAGCATATCACATCTTTGTTTTAATGTGACTTCGCCCTCCATACTCAGCTTAACAAAATCTTTTATTTGTTTTATGGACATGCCGGTATTTTTAAGGCAGCAAATTAAACCGAGCCATTCCAAATCATCTTCCGAATAATGCCTGATTCCGCTTTCACTTCGTTTTACAAAGGGCAGTAAGCCTTCTCTCTCATAATAGCGCAGAACATGCGCTTTTAAATTTGTTTTTTCCGATACTTGCTTGATAGAATAGTCCATAAAAGTTATCCTCCCAATAATCACACTATTTTTTTGTTTGTTTAAGTGAAAAGGTAAAGTACAACACACAATTTACATTTTCATTTCACAAGTTTGTTTTCGTTTTCGTATTGACTTAAAGTTAACGTTAAGGTTTATAATTTTATCATACGTTATATTTAGCTGTTTTTCAATATAAATTTAGGGAGGTTCTGGAATGGAATCATTAAGAGATTGTTTTGAATTGCATAATGGAGTGAAAATCCCGTGTGTAGGTTTCGGTACATATCAGATAGCAAATGGAGAGTCTGCGGTATCTGCTGTGAGAAATGCCCTTGAATTAGGATATCGCCATATTGACACCGCGGCAGGGTATGGTAATGAGGAGAGCGTAGGCATTGCGGTAAGCCAAAGCGGTATCGATAGGGATGAGATTTTTATTACAAGTAAGCTGCAAAACCCGGAGCATGGTTATGAAAATACAATGAAAGCATTTGAACAAACTATGAAAAATCTGGATATGGATTATCTGGATTTATATTTGATCCATTGGCCCAATCCGGTTAAATTCAGAAACGAATGGCAGACAGCGAATGCAGGGACATGGAAGGCATTTGAGGAGTTGTATAAAGCCGGCCGTATACGTTCCATAGGAATCAGCAATTTTCATCCCCGTCATATGGATGAGCTTATGAAAACTGCAACGATTGTACCTATGGTAAATCAAATACGTCTTTGTCCGGGAGATACGCAAGATGAGGTAGTGAATTATTGCAAGGAACGCAATATCATATTGGAAGCATATAGCCCTCTCGGAACCGGACAGATTTTTGAAGTGCCTATGATGCAGGCTATTGCACAAAAATATGGGAAGACTATTGCACAGATAGGAATTCGGTGGAGTCTGCAGAAGGGATATTTACCTCTGCCTAAGGCAGTATCGAAATCCCACATAAGAGAGAATGCCGATATTTTTGACTTTGAACTTTCTGAACAGGATGTTCAGGCTATTTCAGATTTGAAGGGATGCTGCGGGTATTCTCAGAATCCGGACCTAACTACTTTTTAAAATATTTTGCAGGAAGGAATATATGTGATGTTGAATTTTGATTTACACATCCCTACGCGTATCTTATTCGGCAGGGATACACACAAGGAAATTGGTACTTTGTTGCAGCCCTATGCTAAGAAAGTGTTACTTCACTTTGGTGGAAGCAGTGTTAAAAAGAGCGGTGTGTATGATGCGGTAACTGCTTCTTTAAAAGAAAGTAATATGGAATTCATTGAACTTGGCGGTGTGGTTCCCAATCCCCGGGTATCCTTGGTCCGTGAAGGAATCGCCCTTTGCAGAAAAGAAGGAGTGGATTTGATTCTCGCTGTGGGAGGAGGCAGTGTCATTGACTCGGCCAAAGCCATTGCAATGGGTGCTTACTACGACGGTGATGTTTGGGAGCTCTATGAACAGCAAAATCCAATTACAAAAG
This sequence comes from Kineothrix alysoides, assembly GCF_000732725.1. Classification (GTDB taxonomy): domain Bacteria; phylum Bacillota; class Clostridia; order Lachnospirales; family Lachnospiraceae; genus Kineothrix; species Kineothrix alysoides. The sequence continues at coordinate 524,364 of NZ_JPNB01000001.1, forward strand.
CGCTGCCGGTTGCAACAATCCTGACAATCCCGGCGGCAGGCAGTGAGTCCAGTAACGGTACCGTAGTCACCAATGAAGAAAAACAAATGAAGCTCGGGTATGGAAGTATTCATCTGCGCCCTTTGCTCAGTGTCATGAATCCGGAATTGTTCTTTACATTACCCAAAAATCAAATAGCGAACGGCGTGGCAGATATGATGAGCCATATCTTTGAGCGCTACTTTACCAATACGGTACAAACCGATTTGACGGACGGATTATGTGAGACGACGCTGAAAACGATTATGAAAAATGCTATGCGGGTATTTTCGGATGCTCATGATTATGATGCATGGTGCCAGGTCGGGTTTGGAGGAACGATTGCTCATAATGATCTGTTGGGGCTTGGCCGTGAACAGGATTGGGCCTGCCACGGTATGGAGCATGAGCTCAGCGCTATCTATGATGTGGCTCATGGTGCAGGACTGGCGGTATTGACTCCGGCATGGATGCAGTATGTCTATAAGACGAATACTAATATGTTCGTACAGTTTGCGGTAAATGTAATGGGAGTGGAAGACAGCTACCGGGATCCGGATGCCATTGTAATGGAAGGTATCGCACGTCTGCGCGATTTCTATAAAAATATGGGGCTTCCGTCCACCCTTTCGGAGCTTGGTATTGACGAAAGTAAACTGGAAGTGATGGCAAAAAAAGCAACAGGAGATGCTTACGGCTCAGAGCAGCCCCTTGGCAACTTGAAGAAGTTATACTGGCAGGATGTGCTTGAAATTTATAAGCTCGCTAAATAAATATATAGGTAATTGCAAAACTGCCAGGCTGTGAAATGATATATAAAATTGGTCAAGGTTACGGGTTTCGCAATTGCCTGAAATATAATATAAAAGGAGAAAATTGATTATGAAAACTATTAAATTAGGACAATCGAATTTACAAGTGCCGGTGATTGCAGTCGGCTGTATGCGCATGAAAGATTTGAATAAAAAAGATGCTGAGCATTTGGTTCGGACAGCTTTAGAGAACGGTGCTAATTTTTTTGATCATGCGGATGTCTATGGCAGGGGAGCCAGCGAAGAAATATTTGCGGATGCCATTCATATGAACGATACCGTGCGCGAAAAGATTATTCTGCAATCCAAGTGTGGAATCAGGAAGGCGGAGAATACGTTTGATTTTTCCAAGGAGCATATATTAGCCTCTGTAGATGGAATCTTAAAACGCCTGAAAACCGATTATCTTGATGTTCTGCTCTTACATCGTCCGGATGCATTGGTCGAGCCGGAGGAGGTTGCCGAAGCATTTGACAAGCTCCATAGCAGCGGAAAAGTTAGAAACTTTGGTGTATCCAATCATAATCCCATGCAAGTACAGCTGCTTCAAAAATCGCTGAATCAGCCTATTGTAGCAAATCAGCTGCAGCTTAGCATCACCAATGCCACTATGATTTCGGCAGGCATCCACGTCAATATGCTGGACGATACGGCAGTTAACCGTGACGGAAGCATATTAGATTTCTGTCGTTTGAACGATATCACGATACAGCCGTGGTCGCCTTTTCAGTATGGATTCTTTGAAGGCGTTTTCCTGGATAATGAAAAGTTTCCGGAGCTGAATGCCAAGATTAATGAAATTGCAGCTAAATATGAAGTGACTAACACCACGATCGCATTGTCCTGGATACTTCGTCATCCTGCGCATATGCAGCCTGTAACAGGGACGATGAATCCCGAACGGTTAAAAGATTGTATAAAGGCAGCAGATATTTATTTGACCCGTGAGGAGTGGTATGAGATTTATCGTGCAGCGGGGAATATTTTGCCGTAAGCTTATTAATATATACGCTTTGGGTATATAGTTTCCTTATTATTTATCCCTCAATAGAAGGTTTAAGAAACCGGACTATTGGGGGATATTTTTTTGTCATAGGAAAGGACTTGCTGTTCTGAAGCATAAGACAAGGTTTGAGAAAACATGTTAAAAATACTAAGCCAAAATGATGGAAATGAGTTATAATAGTTTAATATGTTGAATGGGATATATGCAGCGGTATTATCTTTGATTGCTGGATTTTGCTGTTTGCGGTGGTGTATTTCTTTTCCGGCAGGTTCTCTGTCTGGAGATAGTCAGAAAATATTGAATAATGTGATTAGGTAACAAAAAGGAGTGTTAGAGATGCCAATTTATAAAGTTCTTGCGAAGAGTATACGGGAATTCAAAACGCCTTCTATTAAAGCGCCCGTATATGTTTCTTTCGAAGTGGTAATGGAGTGTATCATACCATTTATTATAGCAATGCTGGTAAATCAGATTAAAGCGGGGGGTGAATTCGGGGTAATTGCAAGATATGGCCTTGTATTGGTAATTATGGCCGCTTTATCCCTGACTTTCGGAACGCTTGCGGGAATGTCCTGTGCCACCGCCTCCAGCGGTTTTGCCCGCAATTTAAGAAAGGATTTATTTTATAGGATTCAGACGTATTCCTTTGAAAATATTGATAAGTTTTCTACGTCCTCTTTGGTAACAAGGATGACGACGGACGTATCCAACGTACAGAATGCCTACATGATGATTATCAGAACAGCGATACGCTGTCCTTTAATGCTTGTATTTTCGTTTGCCATGGCCTTTATTATGGGAGGGAAGATGGCGTTTATTTTCTTGTTTGTAACACCTTTGCTGGGAATAGGCTTGTATCTGGTCATCCGTAAAACTATACCTTTGTTCCGGAAGGTATTTCGCAAATACGATGCGCTGAACAATTCTATTCAGGAAAATGTAGCAGGGATGCGGGTGGTAAAGTCCTATGTCCGGGAGGATTATGAAAAAGAAAAATTCGAGAGAGCGGCGGAGGACGTTTGCGGGGATTTTACCAGAGCGGAAAAAATACTGGCCATCAACAGTCCTCTGATGCAGTTTTGTCTCTATACGGTTATGATATTTGTGCTGTATTTCGGCTCCTATACTATTATAACTTCGCGGGGGCTGGATCTGGATGTAGGACAGTTTTCTGCCCTGCTTACTTATAGTTTTCAGATTTTGAGCAGCTTGATGATGCTTTCTATGGTGTTCGTTATGATAACTATCGCCGGGGAATCGGCACATCGTATTGTGGAGGTATTAGACGAGGAGAGTACGATGAAAAGCCCGGAAGGGGGGCTGACTCTTGTAAAAGACGGAACTGTGGATTTTGAACATGTGAGCTTTAAATATTCTAAGGAAGCGGAGCGCATGGCCTTAGAGGGGATCGATCTGCATATAAAATCGGGAGAAACCATAGGAATTATTGGAGGAACCGGCGCTTCCAAGTCTTCTTTGATTCAGCTCATTTCCCGCCTTTACGATACGACCGAAGGCGTTGTGAAGGTAGGCGGTGCGGATGTAAGAGAGTACGACCTGGAAGCGCTTCGAAATCAAGTGGCGGTCGTATTGCAGAAAAACGTATTGTTTTCAGGAACGATAAAAGAAAACCTGCGCTGGGGAAATAAGGATGCTTCGGACGAGGAGCTGGAAGAGGTCTGCATGCTGGCACAGGCTGATGAATTTATATCTCGCTTCCCCGAGAAATATAACACCCGCATCGAACAGGGTGGAACTAATGTATCGGGAGGGCAGAAGCAGCGCCTATGTATTGCAAGAGCGCTGCTAAAGAAGCCCAAGATACTCATATTGGATGATTCCACCAGCGCGGTAGATACAAAGACAGATGCGTTGATTCGAAAAGCACTTAGGGAGTATATTCCCGAGACAACAAAAATTATTATCGCCCAAAGGACAGCATCTGTAGAGGATGCGGACCGCATTATCGTTATGGAGGGCGGTACAGTGCTCGCTATTGGTACCCATCAGGAATTGCTTGCAGGCAATGAAGTATACAGGGATGTCTATGTATCCCAGAATAAGGCAGGTGAGCAGAATGAAGAATAATAGAATTGTAAAAAAAGGCGTGCTGAAGCGTCTGATTAAAATAATGTTCGAGTTTTATCCGGTCATGCTGCCCATCGTAGTAGTATGCATTATTTTCAATGCAGTAATTTCTTCCATTCCATCTATATTCATGCAAAATATCATTGCCCTTGTGGAACGTTCCTGGCAAAATGGCGATTGGCAGTCGGTAGCAGGCCGGATTGGCGGTTTTGTGCTCCTGCTAACAGTCTGTTACATTCTTTCGTTGGCAGCATCTTTTGCCTATAATCGGATGATGGCGGTTATCACTCAGGGCTCTTTGAAAAAGCTGCGTGTGAAAATGTTCCGCGGAATGCAGGATCTCCCGATTCGTTATTTTGACTCAAATAATCACGGAGATATTATGAGTTACTATACAAACGACATCGATACCCTTCGTCAGATGATTTCACAAAGTATTCCCCAGCTAATGATGTCCGGCATTGTAGTTACGACTTTGTTTTGCATCATGATGTATTACAGCATTTGGATGACGTTTGTGGTTTTGCTTGGCGTAGTCATCATGTATCAGGTTACAAAAAAGGTGGGCGGAGGCTCCGCGAAATATTTCCTGCGCCAGCAGGTGGCGCTCGGTAGAGTAGAGGGCTTTGTGGAAGAAATAATGAACGGTCAGAAGGTCGTGAAAGTGTTCTGCCATGAGGAGGAAAGCAAGTCGGAATTTGACCGCATCAATGATTCGCTTTTTTCGGATGCGGAGCGGGCAAACAAATATGCCAATACACTGGGGCCGATACTGAATAATATCGGAAATATGCTTTATGTAGTAGTAGCTCTGACGGGAGGCTTTTTCCTACTTGCTAAGGTGCCTAATATGAGCTTTTCCGGATTAGCCTTCAGTATCAGCATTGTTGTTCCTTTCCTGAACATGACCAGACAGTTTGCGGGCAATATTAACCAAGTGTCTCAGCAAATTAACGCAGTTGTTATGGGATTGGCGGGAGCCTCCAGAGTTTTTGAGCTGATCGATGAGGAACCGGAGCCGGACGAGGGCAGCGTGACTTTGGTAAATGCCAGGGAAGTGGACGGAGAAATCGTAGAATGTGCTGAACGTACAAACATGTGGGCATGGAAATACCCCCACGGTGACGGCTCCGTTACGTATACGAAGCTGGCCGGAGATGTGAGAATGGAGGACGTAGACTTTGGCTATGTTCTGGACAAGACGATTCTTCACGACATTTCCTTGTATGCGGAGCCGGGGCAGAAGATTGCCTTTGTGGGTGCTACCGGCGCCGGAAAAACAACAATTACGAATTTGATTAATCGTTTTTATGATATAGCGGAGGGCGAGATTCATTACGACGGCATAAATATCAATAAGATAAAAAAAGCGGATCTTCGCCACTCCCTCGGTATCGTTTTACAGGATACCAATCTGTTTACAGGAACCGTTATGGAAAATATACGGTATGGCAAGCTGGATGCTTCGGACGAAGAATGCAGTGAGGCGGCGAAGCTGGCGGGAGCCCACGATTTCATTACCCGTCTGCCCCAAGGCTATGAAACACTTCTTTCCGGCAACGGAGCGAATTTGTCGCAGGGGCAGAGACAGTTGTTAGCTATTGCCAGAGCGGCCGTAGCGGATCCGCCGGCGATGATTCTGGACGAAGCAACGTCTTCTATTGATACCCGAACGGAGGCTATCGTTCAGCGGGGCATGGATGCTTTGATGAAGGGGCGTACTGTGTTTGTAATAGCGCACAGACTTTCTACGGTAAAAAATTCCGATGTGATCATGGTGCTGGATCAGGGGAGTATTGCTGAAAGAGGCAGTCATGAGCAGTTGATTGCGCAGAGAGGTAAATATTATCAGTTGTATACGGGAGCCTTTGAATTGGAATAGTGAAAGATAAATTAAGTTTAGGCACAGGAGGGATAAGAAATGCTGGAACGAAAAGAGGCAATTGTATTTTGCAGTAAACTTAAGAACGTGTACGAGGACTATCCCTTTCACGATCCCAATTGGACGGTAATGAGGCATAAGAAAAATAAGAAGGTATTTGCCTGGATATATGAAAAGGACGGGCATATATGGATTAATGTCAAGTGCAGCCCGGAGTGGAGAGACTTCTGGCGGGGAGCCTTTGAGGCCGTGCTGCCGGGCTATCATCTGAACAAAGAGCACTGGAATTCCATCATACTCAACGGAACGGTGCCCGATAAGGACATTCATCGGATGATTGAGGAAAGTTATGAGCTTACCCGTGGAAAAGGGTAGGAGGACATTTTTCAAATCATATGGTTTCGGTTCGTCCATTATTCACCCATCGGACCTTCAAAATATTGATTAAAAAAGAAGCGGAGATATATTCTATTTTGGAATATATCTCCGCTCCTTTTGAATTGCTCCCAACCTGATAAAATGGTACCTTTTCATTATAAAATCAATGTAATTATCAAAGAATTTAAGAAGTGAAGATACACGCAGGATTGTATTCCATAAAAATGAAAAGGATAAAAGAACATGAAAAAAGTAGAAGTAGAAGACTTGCGCTCCGCTCTGGAATTACTTCGTTCCATTCCCGGACAGTTAGTTGAGACAGACGTAGAAGTAGATCCCAACGCTGAATTATCGGGAGTATACCGCCATGTAGGCGCAGGCGGAACTGTAATGCGTCCGACCCAAGAAGGCCCCGCTATGGTATTTAACAGTATAAAAGGCCACGAAGGAGCCAAAATAGCCATCGGCGTGCTTTCCAGTCGTAAAAGAGTGGGATACCTGTTAGGCACTGAGCCTGAGAAGTTGGGATTTTTGCTAAAAGACAGCGTATCCCATCCAATCAAACCAATAGTAATTGAAAACAGCAAAGCGAAATGTCAGGAGATAGTGCATTATGCGGACGAGGAAGGCTTCGACATCCGCAGGCTGATTCCGGCTCCCACCAATACGCAGGATGACGCAGGCCCGTACATCACGCTGGGAATGTGTTACGCTTCCAATCCGGAGACCGGAGATTCCGACGTCACCATTCATAGAATGTGTTTGCAGTCCAAAGACGAAATATCCATATTCCTCCAACCGGGGGCCCGCCATATCGGATACTTCAGGGAGCTTGCGGAAAAAGAGGGGCGGCCGCTGCCCATCTCCATAAGCATTGGTGTCGATCCGGCAATCGAAATTGCTTCCTGCTTCGAGCCTCCCACCACTCCTTTGGGCTATGACGAGCTGCAGGCAGCAGGGGCACTGCGAAATAAGCCCGTGGAATTGGTACAATGTCTGACCATTGACGAAAGGGCGATAGCAAATGCGGAGTATATCATCGAAGGAGAGATACTTCCCTATGTAAGAGTAAGAGAGGATCAGAATTCCGGTACCGGAAAAGCCATGCCGGAATTCCCCGGCTACTGCGGGCCGGCAAATCCGAAACTTCCCGTCATCAAGGTGAAGGCGGTTACCACCCGTAGAGACCCTATTATGCAGACGTGTATCGGCCCCAGCGAGGAGCATGTTTCTATGGCGGGAATTCCTACGGAGGCAAGTATCCTTTCCATGGTGGAAAAAGCGATGCCGGGAAAATGCCTGAATGTTTACAACGCTTCTTTCGGCGGCGGCAAGTATGTGACAATTATGCAGTTTAAAAAGACGATGCCGTCGGACGAAGGACGTCAGCGTCAGGCTGCGCTATTGGCTTTTTCTTCATTTGCGGAATTAAAACATGTGATTTTGGTAGATGAAGACGTGGATATTTTTGATATAAACGATGTGATGTGGGCAATGACCACCAGATTTCAGGCGGATGTGGATTTAATTACGATTCCGGGCGTGCAGTGTCATCCCTTAGACCCCTCCAACGGACCGGAATACCATCCTGACATCCGCACAAGAGGAGTGGCATGCAAAGCGATTTTCGATTGCACTGTCCCTTTCGAGCAGAAAGACCGTTTTGAACGGGCAAAGTTTATGGAAGCGGACCCGAAGCATTGGCTGCCCGATATGTTCTGAATTCAAGCCTGCCCTTTTTTGGCGACGAAGTTCCAGAAGGTACGCGCGAAACCGGATAGCGGTCTATTCTTTATCTTGACCAGACCGATAGTGCTTCTGACCGACTCTTCCAGTGGAATGATGCGGATATTTTCATTCCGTGCATAGGTCACGGCGTGCCTCATCATAAGGGAAAGTCCTTGATTCTTAGCCACAAGCTCCAATATGTTTTCCATGCGCGTTCCGGTATATGTGACATTCGGCGTAAAGCCGCAGTTTTTGCAGGCTTGGAGACTTATATCGTAGAGCAGGGTATTCTTATTTAAGAGCATGAAGTTTTCTCCGGACAATTCGGATAGGGAGAGTTGTATGCGGTCTGAGAAGGGATGCTCCTTAGATACCACTGCAGCCATCTCATCCTCGAAAATAGGGATAGAGTCAAAGTTCTTATACAGTTTCTCAATCCTCATAAAGGCAAAATCGAACGCCTGCTCCTTAAGTCTTGTTAAGATGTCAATTCCTTCCATTTCCGATATCTCCAGCCTGATGTCGGGATAAGCGTTCTGGAAGTCGGCAATCAAACCGGTAATATTGTAGTGTGCCATCACCGGAATGCTGGCAATGGAGAGAACGCCGTTTGTCCAACCCGATCGGGCTGCCGCTGACTGGAGCAGATGCTTATAAACGGCCGCGATTTTCTCCGCGTCGGCCAATATCACTTCTCCTTCTTCGGTAAGCCGGATTTTACGGCGGCTTCGGTCGAAGAGCGAAAGTCCCAGCTCTTTTTCCAAGGAGATAACGTGCTTGGAAACGGATGACTGGGTGGTATATAGATTTTCAGCCGCCTCCGAAAAGCTTCCCGATTTGGCAACTTCAATAAAATAAAGAATATGATCGATATCCATGATGAATCCGTTTCCTTTGGGCGTATTTAAGTATTCCAATATGGAATGATTATAGGGTAACGGGAATTGTTTGTCAAATAGGTATATAGTATCATGAAAATAAAATGGGGAATTTATAATAGTAATGGATAAACTGCAGCAAGGAAATCGTATTGAGGGTAAAAAGCATGAGCTATCGAATTATTATTGCAGATGATGAACCAAAAATTATTCAGCTGATCCGCCAGTTGGGGCATTGGGAGGAATTGGGAATTGAAATTATAGCTGAGTGCCATGACGGCGAACAGGCGCTTCGCTGTATTTTGGAAAAACAGCCGGATTTCGTGCTGTCGGATATCAAGATGCCGGTGTTCGACGGCATTGAACTAATACAAAAAACGAGAGAGCACGATATGGATACATTGTTCGTCCTGCTTTCCGGATACCGCCATTTCGAGTATGCCCGCAGTGCCATCCAGCTAAACGTTATGGATTATTTGTTAAAGCCCATTGACGAAAAGCAGTTAAACGAGACACTGGACAAGGTATGCAGGCAGGTAGACCAGCTAAGGGGGCAGAAGGAAAGCCATCTGCGCCTTTCCCGCTTTGAAACGCAGAAGGGAGAAGAGCAACTTGCAGAGCTGTTCTGGCTGCTGATTGACAGGCAGCCGGAGGACGTGCGAGAGTTTGAAAAAATGACACCCCGGCAATGTAACGCTGCATATCATACGCAATTCGGTAGGGAATGCTATCAGGTGCTTTGTACCGTATCCAATCTGAGCGGAATGCTGGAGCAGAAGGATTCGCTTTTCAGCGAAAAGGTAACGGGCTTTATCCAAAGCTGTTTTAAGGATTTGGCGGTGTTCTATTACCATGCCACTTTTCAGGGACACATCATCCTTTTGAATTTCAATGAAAAGGATAAAAATGAAGTTAAGGAAGCCGTTTCGGTGCTTTATTATAACATTCAGGATTTGAGCGAGGCTTATGGCAATTTTCGCTTAAATATCGGTTGCAGCAGCATCAAATATTCCAACAGAGAACTGATAAAAGCCTTTCTGGAAGCCAATGCCACGGAATGGGGGAGGCTGATATTTTTGGGAAACAGCGTGATAGAATATGGACAGCTGGAGAAGCTGCCCAGCTTTACTCTTGCAGATTTGATATCGCCGGAAGAGGAAAGCCAGCTTTTGGACAGCCTGAAATATTTAAGAGAAGAGGAACTTAGCGATTTATTTGCCGAAGTATATAAGCGTGCCGGGAAAGTCAATAATGCCAATCCGGAAAGTATGAATCGGGCATTTTGGGGGATGTATTCGAAAATCATAAACAGTATATCTTTGGGAACAGAACAGGACCGGTTCCATGAACGATACTATTATGCTTATCTCGAAGGAAGGAACTTCCAGCAGGTAATGAAGAATTTATATGAGGTTCTGGAAAAGTTTGTAATAGAAGAGCAACAGAAGCTGAAGGAAAAGCTGGGAAAGCCCCTGGGAGAAGCTGTGAAATTCATAAAAAAGAACTATATGAACCAGATTTCGGCAGAGGATGCGGCAGAGGCAGGAAATATTTCCACTACATATTTAAGCCGTCTGTTCAAAAGCGAAATGAAAATAGGATTTACCGAATATTTGACGAAAATCCGCATGGAGGAATCCCAGAAGCTGCTGTCGGAGACGAATTACAGCATCAAGGAGATTGCCGTTATGGTAGGCTATACAGATGAAAAATATTATTCCAAGCTGTTTAAAAAAGGCATGGGAATAAAACCGACCGAATATCGCAGGCTGTACGGATAGAGAGGAGAATCCATGAAAAGAAGTATGGCGGTACAGTTTGTGATCATGACACTGAGCATATTGAGCGTGGTGCTGTTTCTGAACAGAGTCCCTTTTTTTTATATTTTATTTTGTTCGCTTTTGGAGGTAGTACTTCTTGTGTATAACGTATACGAGGCCTTTAAAACAAATCAGATGATGGAGTTTTTAGTCAGGGATAATAAACAGAAGATGAAAAAGCAGGTCTCCTGGGATGATGAGGAAGAAGAGAAGCTGAAAATTGTCCGGAGGAGAGTGGAGGTTTCGGCACTGCAAAGCCAGATCAATCCGCATTTTCTATATAATACGCTGGACAGCATACGCAGCAAAGCACTTTTGGACGGGCAGACGGAAATCGGCTCCATGACGGAGATTTTGTCCAAGTTTTTCCGCTACTGTATCAGTAACGATGACGGACTGGTAAAGATAAGGGAAGAGATCAATCATATCAAATCCTATTACTATATTCAGAAATATCGGTTTGAAGAGCGAATCCATATGGACTTTTCTGTGGAGGAGGAAGGGATTTACGATTTGTATATCCCTAAGATGACTCTTCAGCCCTTGGTTGAGAATGCGATGATCCACGGTTTGGAGAGGGTGGCGCAAAATGGAAGGATTCTGATCGAGATTATCAGTACGGAAAAGAAGGTAATCATTACGATTTCCGACAACGGAATAGGTATGGGTGCCGAGCAGCTGGAGAGGCTGAACCTTAGAATGAAGGGAGAGCTTATAGATGCTGGAATGCGCGGCAAAAGGCATAACGGAATAGCCCTTACAAACGTGAATTCCAGAATTAAAATTACCTTCGGGAGGGCCTATGGCATTCATTACCGTTCCATGGAGGGCAGCGGAACGGATGCGGTAATAACTATCCCCAGAATCGACGAATTCAAGCGGGTGCGATATGAGAAATTGTTGGATGACGATGCACTGGGCTTCTAGCCCTTTTAAGCGTCAGAGTAAGAAAGGGGCAGCTTATCTATGAGAGAATTGCTTCGAATCGCATATGGCACTCAGGATACGGATAAGAGCTACCGGCTCAGAGATTACAATATGGAAGTGTATGCGGGAGAGATTCTATATATTCAGGGATTGGCGGGGAGCGGCATCAAGGGTTTGCTGGAGCTGCTTCAGGGAGGCCGGCGGCTGACTGGCGGACAGATGTATATCGACGAGGAGCTGGTTACGGATTATGCCAAGGAGACGAAGGAAAAGTATGGGATATACACGATTACATCCGACGAGGATTTGGTTACGGACATGACGGTAGCCGAGAATCTGGAGGTGGTCAGATATCATCCACTGTCCATGAAGCTGTATAGAAAGAGGCGGACTGACGAAGCCGTAGCAAATTTTCTGCGGGAGGAGAAGATAGGAATTTCTCCCGATACGGTGTTGAACCGGTTGGACAGTGATACCCTTCCCAAGCTCAGCATGCTGAAAGCAAAAATGCACGGAGCGAGGCTTATCGTTCTGGACCTTATGGAGGACAACTACGGAGGCAGAAATGCGGAGGAAATACGCAGAATGATACAAAAGCTCAGGGAGGAAGGAACCTCCTTCCTACTTCTATCCGAGCGTTACTCCATGTTTGCGGAAATGGCAGACCGCATTCAGCTCATTCATCAGGGCAGAGATTTGATGGAATGGCACAGAATCGATGACGGGGTGCGCAATTATTTAAAGAGCGCTAAGATACATGGTTACGCGCCAAACGAGAAAGGCGGTTACGATTTTATAGGATTTTTTGACTATGAATGGAAAACAGAAATTTCGATTTGGGATTATTTAGAAAGATTTCAACGGGAGAACCCTTTATTATTCGATGAAATAATAGATGGATGCCTTCCTGAAAAGGGCAAAGGAACGAGAGATAAGACGGTAGTGATTCCGAGGGAGAGCTCGGAGCAGCTGGTAGGGAAGCTGAGCATCAGTGACAATATTATTCTGACAATTCCAGATAGAATCGGCAAAGGGCATTTAGGCTGTATTTCCCTAAAGCTGAAGAAGAGCATCACAGATGTGTTTTACCGCAAAATCGGTATTCCCGACAGCTTTGATCAGGTGAAGCAGCTAAGCCGTGTGCAGAGAAAAATATTGTCCGTATACCGGTATGAAATTGCAAGACCGAAGGTCATTTTGTTCGAAAATCCTTATTGGGGAATGGATGTAGAGGAGATCATGCAGTTTCGAAGCTATGTGGAAGATCTTTCCGAAAAGGGGATTAGGGTTATCTTTTTCTCCAAGGCGCTGGACGAATTGGAATATGACTGCGGCAGGATTTTTCTTAGGAAGGAAGGGGGATATTGGGAAGAACTGACGAGGGAGGGATAAAAATCTCCTCCTTTTTGCAGAAATTTCCACCCCGGATAAGAGAGGGCCTTTGCTACAATAACAGTGTCAGGAAACTATACATATTAAAGGAGGATATTCTTTATGAAAAAGAAGATTTTGGCAGCATTATTGACAACAACATTAGCTGTAACGGCCTTAGCAGGCTGCGGACAGAGCGCGACGGCCGAGGTCCCCGCAGCGGAGACAACACAGGCTCCTGCGCAGGAAGAAGCACAGGCCGCAGCAGAAGAAACGGCGGCGGATGCTGCTGCAGAGAGCGGGGCGGTAGCGTTAGCGGGCATGACCATCGGATATTGCATGCCGGATACTTCCGAAAGCTTTTTATCTTGGCTGTCCAACAGCGTAAAGGACCTTGCGGCAGCGGACGGAGTGACGGTTGACATCGCGGATGCGGCAGGAAGCGCTACGACGCAGATCAGCCAGATTGAAAACTTCGCGGCTTCAGGCACGGATCTCATTATCGTTATGGCGGTAGAGCCTACGGGAGTGACCGATGCTATTGAAAGAGCGCAGGCAGCAGGCTCCATGGTGATGGTGGCAGGCGGTGATACGGGAGCCTATGACGCGATTATGTTTACCGACCAGTATGAAGATGGAACGATGATGGCGGAAATGGGAGCGGCCTGGGTCGAGGCTACTTTCCCCGATGCGGAACCGGGAAGTATTGAAATCGCTCTTTTAGAGGACAGAAGCACGCCGGAAGCCAATAGCAGATGTGACGGTATGAATACGATTACAGATATCTGTGATAAGGTTACGATCGTGCAGACCGTAGGAAGCATTAAAACAAACGATGCTGCACAGGCGGCTATGGAAAATATCATGCAGACCAACCCAGAGATCAAGCTGGTGCTCAGCTATAACTCCGGCGGTGCAATGGGCGTTAACGAATTTGCTACCAGAGCTGGTTCTCCGGTAAAGGATGCCTCTCAGTTCGCAGTATTCGCCTCCGACCTCGATGAAGCTTCTATCGCAGCTATCGCTCAATCCGGCGATAACAGCTCCGTATTTCGCGGACTGATCAAGTTCGGTAGCGATGACCTTCCGGGAGATACTTATAACTTGGCGAAGAAAATACTGTTAAATGAGACATATGAGGTTGAAAATCCAGATCCGTTAACGAAGATTACCATCGATAACGTTGCAGACTATCAATAAATTATTACTTTATATCCATTTTAATAAAAGGAGGCTGTAGCGAATACGCCGCGGCCTCTTTTAGAAAAGAGGAATAATATGGAACCAATCCTTACACTTAAAAATATTACGAAATTGTACCCCGGCGTCAGGGCACTGGACGATTTTTCCATCGAATTCAAGCCGGGAGAGATACATGCGTTACTAGGAGAAAACGGTGCGGGTAAATCCACCCTGATAAAAGTAATCTCAGGGGCGATTGAGCCCACTGCCGGAGAAATTGTCTATAAAAATAAAACGTATAGCAGAATGACTCCTAAGATTTCCAGAGATAACGGGATCGAAGTCATTTATCAGGAATTTAATCTGGTGGATACGCTGTCTGCGGCTGAGAATATCTGCATGGGTGACAGGTTCGGCAGATTTGTGGACTTTAAGAAAATGGAAAAAATAGCTGCCGATATTTTTAAGCAGTTTAAGATAGATATCAATCCCAAAGCCTTGGTCGAGGGGATGACACCGGCACATAAGCAGATTGTGGAAATTTCAAAGGCGATTTCCAAAAAGTGTGAGCTGCTTATTATGGACGAGCCCAGCGCGCCTCTTACCGTAAAAGAAGTGGAGTGCATGTTCGACATCATAGAAGTGCTGAAGAAAAAGGGAATTACCATCATTTACATATCTCACCGCATGGATGAGATATTCCGTATTGCGGACAGAGTTACCGTGATGCGCGACGGGACCTTTGTAAAAACGTTATTAACAAAAGAGACCAATCGCGATGAGCTGATCAGCCTGATGGTCGGACGGGAGCTCAGCTCCGATTATCCGAAGCCGAAAAAGCATTATGACGAAGAGATTCTGCGTCTGGAGCATATTTACGGTAATGGAGACAGCAATATTTCTTTTTCCTTAAGAAAAGGGGAAATCCTGGGCCTTGCCGGTTTGGTGGGAGCGGGAAGGACGGAGCTTGCCAGACTGATTTACGGAGCAGATAGAATGGATTCGGGAAAAATCTATCTGGAAGGGAAGGAAATAAAAATCAAATCCACCTCCGATGCTATTCACTACGGAATTGGACTGATACCGGAGGATAGGAAGAATCAAGGCTGTTTTCTGGAGCAGAGCATAGAGTGGAATATTGCTTTTAATAATATTCGAAGATTTTCTAAGAGCGGAATCGTCAATCAGAAGCAAACAGAAGAGGCAGCGAAGAAATATGGGGAAGCGATGAGCATCAAAACGCCCTCTTACGTGCAGGATGTAAAGAACTTATCCGGCGGTAACCAGCAAAAGGTCGTTATTGCAAAGACTTTGGCGGCAAATTCCAGAATTATTATTTTCGACGAGCCGACTAGAGGAATAGACGTGGGAGCAAAGCAGGAAATCTATGAGCTGATGTGTGCCCTGGCAGACGAAGGAATCGGCATTATCATGATTTCTTCCGATATGGAGGAGCTGCTTGGAATGTCGCAGCGGATTATCGTGCTTGCAGAGGGAAAAAAGGCGGGCGAGCTTGAGAAAGAGGAATTCAGCCAGACTGCTGTTTTGAAATATGCATCGAGCTGTGGATGAAAATAAACAGATGCAAATAATAGAAAATGAAAAGTGTCTGCAAGGCGGACTGATAGGAGTTCAAATGAAAGAGAAAGTAATTAAAATATTAAAAAAATATACCATCATATTGGTACTGATTGGATTGATCTTATTTTTTTCCATTATCAATCCGGTATTCTTCTCCTTAACCAACTTTACGAATATTTTCGTACAGCAGTCCTACGTGATTATTGCGGCAATCGGCCTTGCGTTCGTCATGATAAGCGGCGGCATGGATTTGTCCGTAGGATATCAGATGTCTTTGGTCGGAGTCATTACGGCGGTAAGCATGATGTGGCTGAATCTTCCGGTTCTCTTTTCGGTATTAATAGGGCTTGCGATGGGAGTTCTTTTAGGCATAATCAATGGCGTGGCGGCAGTAAAGCTGAAGGTGCATCCTTTGATCATTACACTGGGTACGATGACAATTTTTCAAGGTACTTCTTATATTATTTCCAATTCCAACCCTATTTTCGGATTGCCCGACAGCTTCAAATTCTTAGGACAAGGCTATGTGGGGCCTATTCCCTTCAGCGTTATCGCAATGGTCATCGTCGCTTTTTTTGCCAGCTTCGTGCTGAATAAAACTTATTTCGGACGCTACGTATATGCACTTGGAAGCAATGAAGAGGCGGCACATCTTGCCGGTGTGAATACGAAAAAAATCAAAATATGCGTATTTATGATTTGTGGGTTCTTCGTAGCGCTTTCTGCCATCATTCTTGTCGGACGCGCAGGCTCTGCAACTTCCGCTACCGGCGTAGGTACGGAATTCACGTGCATGACAGCGGCAGTTTTGGGAGGAATCAGCTTCAAGGGCGGCAGCGGTAAGGTATGGGGCGTTATTACCGGCGTACTGATTCTCGGAGTTTTGTCCAGCGGCATGCAGATTATCGGACTGGGGACCTATCCGCAGTATATCGCGAAGGGCATCGTGCTTCTCGCGGCAGTTGGATTCGATAATTATCAGAAGAACACTAAAATCAAGAAAACCGAGAAAGCGGTGGAGGCGTAAGACAAACTATTCCATTAGTTATAGGTTGACGGGCAGGAGAAAGAGTGTGATATTTATATGAAAAGAAGAATCGTTATTGGTATGAGCGGCGCTTCCGGCGCTCCGCTTACCATAGAGCTATTGAAACAGCTTCAAAAATATAAGGAGAGTCTGGAGGTTCACCTGATTGTGACGAAAGGGGCGGAAATGACCCTTTCGCAAGAGACGGGGGCTACCTTGGATGAGCTTGGGCATCTGGCGACGGTAGTCCATGACAACCGCAATGTCGGTGCAGGCCCGGCCAGCGGAAGCTTTCAAACCATCGGCATGATCGTGATACCGTGCAGCGTAAAAACCTTGGCAGGAATTGTCAGCGGATATAGCGATAACCTTCTATTGCGTGCAGCAGACGTCACCTTGAAGGAGAGAAGAAGTCTCGTTCTGGTAGTGAGGGAATGCCCCCTCGGAACGATTCACCTGCGAAACATGCTGGAAGCGAGCAGGCTGGGTGCGGTGGTGATTCCTCCGGTATTGAGCTACTATAACCACCCTGAGACAGTAGAAGACTGCAATCGCCATGTCATAGGAAAAGTGCTGGACCAGTTCGGCTTAGAGGGTGAGGGCTACAAGCGTTGGGCAGGCATGGAAGACATGGGTGAGGAGAAAAGGAGCAAGGATATAAGCTTTAGAATCGTACATAACCTTATGGGCAGGGATATATCGGCGAAGGTGACCGTCCTTGCTCATGGGATGTCCGTGCTGCTGACGGGAGGAGAGGTGCCTCACGTGGGGGCTGTATCTCTTGCAGACGAAGCGGGGCAGATAAGAACCATCGGTCTGGATGGGCATAAAGAGCAAGTCGTAGGGGAACGCTGGGCCGGGGAATTGTACCGGATAAAAAAAGAACCTGTCAGCGTGACTGCGGGTATTCACTACGACAAGCTGACCAAAGAGCAGATAGAGTATGTGGTAAATGAGATGAATGAGATGCTGGAAGAGGTAAAAAGCATACTGCTGAAGCATCAGTCCGACCTCGGAGGGAGTTGCCTCGAACGAGATTATACAATGGAAAGGGGTGTCATTCAAATATGAAAAAATATAGTGATGAAACAGTAATGAAAATGATGGGACAAACGCAAAGCGTTTTTGTACACGGCGTATCGGTGGAGCTGAAGTGTGCGGAGGATGGGAATGGACCGGGAACCATTGACCCTAGAATACTTGAGCAGATGAAAGAACGGCGGTCCTCTGTGGCAGAAGAGGGTGAGCCGCCTATTGCAGTTATGCGTAAAAGGATGATTGGAACGAATTACAATCAGAATACATTTCCGATTTGTACAAAATATTTGGAAATAGATACCACCTGTGGAAAGGTTCCGGGGTGGATGTACTATCCGGTGAGAATGGAGGGAAAACGCCCTTGCTTTATGTACGTGCATGGAGGCGCATTTTTCGGCGGAAGCGTAATTACGGTAGAAAACGGCTGCCGGTTACTGGCGGAACGGTCGAATTCGATAGTATGCAACATCGATTACAGCCTTCCCCCCGAGACACCTTATCCGGTTCCGACGACCCAGATCTACGAGTCATTAAACTATTTGAGCAGTCATGCCTCTTTTTATCAAATCGATGAGAAGAATATCTTCATTGGAGGAGACAGTGCGGGCGGCAATATGTCGGCGGCAGTAACGCAGATGGATAGAGACAGAAATACGGGACTACTAAAGGGAGAGGTGCTGATTTATCCGAAATTGATATTCGCCAACGATTTGCTGGAGGGATATGAAAGAAATCTTAACGTATTCGAGCTGGTAGAAGAGGAACGGTCATACTTGGAGGAGTTAACAGGTATTGGTTCCGATGAATCCAATGAAAGAGATGCGGCCTTTTATGTGCAGGGACAGTATGATTTGAAAAACCCTTATATTAGTCCGATGCTTGGAAAAAAAGAAGGTCTCCCAAAGACGCTGATGATTCAGGCGGAATATGACGGTCTTCGTTTAGAGGGAGAATATTATGCAAAATTGCTGAAGGAATCAGGCGTACCGGTCAGAATGATTCGCTACTGTAATGTAAGTCACGGATTTGTAGATCAAATTGGGCTTCTCCCGCAGGCAGAAGCCGCAATCAATGAAATAGCAGCATTTATAAATGAATAACCGGGGTTTGTAACAGAAAGAGGAAGAGGAAACAAATGGTTACATTTAAAACAGAAAAAGTATCGCCTTATGTAACGAGAATTTTTGGAATCAATACAGAATTAATGTATTTGGTAGAAGGCGCGAAAAAAGCGGCACTGCTAGACACCGGAAGTGGCTTTGGGAGCTTAAAAAAGACGGTGGAACAATTGAGTCAAAAGCCCGTCATCGTGCTTTTGACTCATGGGCATACGGACCATGCTATGGGTGCGGGGGAATTTGACGAAGTGTATATGAATCATACTGACGATTATATTTTCGGACCACATGGGGATAAGGCTTTTCGATGGCAGGGTATGGAAATGTCACCTGACTTTTCGCTGCTAGATGAGGCGGATTATATCGAGACCGCCGATGCAGCAAGCTTTCATGACATGAAAGGCGGAGATTGCTTCGACTTGGGGGGCGTGCACATCGACATATTCGACTGCCCGGGGCATACCTCCGGCTCTGTGGTCATGCTGATTCGGGAAGAAAGGATGCTGCTGACAGGGGACGCCTGCAATTCTTTTACCTTCGCTTTTGAGGAGTATTCTCTGCCAATCGGAGAATATGAAGAGAACCTGAAAAAAATGAAGAGTGAGACTGACGGCAAGTATGAGCGCATTTTGCTGTCCCACGGAGACGGCAATGCTCCCATCGATATAATCGCGGGTGTGATTCAGGTGTGTGAAGATATTAAGTCTGGGAATGTGGATGACGTTCCCTTCGAGTTTAAGGGTACATCGGGTTATATAGCTAAAGAAATGAAGATTCCTGAAATGCTTCGAGCAGACGGAGGACATGGGAATATTGTGTATAATAAGGGGAAGATTTGAGGTTATTATTTTGAGGTAAATGCGTATACAGTTTTCTTTTCGTATGGATCCGGTATCAGAATAAAATCAATTTCAGAAAGCCCAAGAAAATCGGAGGCCATCATAGCCTCCGATAAATTATTTACAATCATAAGAAGAATCCTGCACTCCTTTTAGGAATTTCACATTTCCTTCCATCCAAAATCAGTTTATGAAACCATAGTATGATGTTATAATACTTAGAAAGTACAACGGCAATCGTATTTTGCCTGCAGCAAGAATTATCGGTGCTGCGAATACGGTAATCAACAAAGGGAGGAAGAAACCGGAAGATTTGCTGTAACTTTATACGGTAAGAATATATCGGGAGGACAGAGATTGAAAAAAGAATTTATTTTGATGGAGCAGGTGTCCTTCTCTTTTGGGCGACAGCAGGTTTTGAAGAAGGTCTGTCTCTCGCTGGAACAAGGTATTTCCTACGCTTTGATTGGGAAGTCGGGTTCCGGTAAAACGACAATACTGAATTTGATTGCCGGATTTTTAAAGCCTGACGAGGGAACTGTGAGCATTAACGGGACAAGGGTGTTAGGCCCAAGGAAGGAAACGGCATTTCTTTTTCAGGAGTTAGGGCTTTTTCCATGGCAGACGGTAGAGGAAGCGGTTGCTATGCCTCTCAAGCTGAGGGGCGGGAAGCAGGAGGCGAAGGAGGCTGTCTATCATCTGCTTGAGAAGCTGGGACTTGAAAAATACGGGAACAAGTATCCGCAGGAGTTGAGCGGAGGGGAGCAGCAGAGGGTAGCGCTTGCCAGGACCTTGATCGGAGGCCCTGATATTATCTTGATGGACGAGCCTACTTCCGCTTTGGATGCGGCAACCAAGGAGGAATTGCAGGGAGTGATCCGGGAGGAGCAGCAAAGGCGGGGGACGACGCTGTTTTTCGTAACCCACGATGTGGAGGAGGCAATGTGGCTGGGGCAGTATGTTCTCATCTTGAAAGAGGATGGCGAGGTGGAGCAAATAGAGAATCCCTATTATTTTAACAAGGATGCCAGAGAGCAGTTAGGATTTTATGAAGAATGCATCAAATTAAGACAGTTGTTAAAAATGGAGAAAGAAGGATAAAGAAAGCATATGGCTATTCGAACAAGGACCAAGAGGAGCGGGGGAATGTTTGTTAAGAATCAATGTTTAGGCTTTGTCAGCTTTCTTATTTTCTGGGAGATATGCCATCTGCTTTTAAATACTCATACAGTGCCATCTCCGTTGGAAACTCTTGCGTATATGCTGACAGTTCCGGGAAAGCTTGCACTTCATTGCGGTGCCAGCATGCTGAGGGTGCTGGCGGCAATTGGCATTTCGCTTATAATAGGAGTCCCGGCAGGTATGCTTCTGGGTGTAAATGAGACGTGCAAGAAACTATTGTCTCCTTTTTTATATTTTATTTATCCAATGCCGAAGATTGCATTTCTTCCGGTTTTTATGCTCTTATTCGGACTCGGCAATACTTCGAAGATAATTCTCATGATCTGGATTATCATATTTCAAATGATTTTATCGGTAAGGGATGGTGTAGAGCAGATTTTGCCGGTGCATTTTAAAGTGATGAACAGCTTTTGTGCTACGTCAGGACAAAGATACCGTTATCTGATTTTTCCGGCTATTCTTCCTCAGATTTTCTCGGGGCTGCGCATTAGCATTGGAATTACGCTGGCTTCTTTATTTTTTGCGGAAAATTATGCGGCCACATACGGCATCGGCTATTATATTTTAAGCGCATGGACGAAAATGAATTATGTGGAAATGTTCGGAGGGATTCTGGCAATCGGCTTTTTAGGAATCATATTATTCGATTTGTTAGATTCATTAGAACGTTTCAGCGCGCCGTGGCTAAAGAAAAATGCTGCGGAGCGCTGAGAGGATTTTTAATTATGGGAGAAAGGAAAAGTCGGTAAGCTCTTCATAAGTATAACTTTTACCAATCAGCTCCTTATTCCTGGTCCATTCGATGATATGATCGAATGGGTCTTTCGCAATGGGGCCTGCATAGGCGAAGGTTCCGCTTTGACTTGCGAGGTAACCGCTGATTGCTTCCGGGAACTGGTACTGAGCGAGCAGGTCACTGTATTTGGAAGCATCGGTTTCATTCATATAATCGATAGCAGCATTATAAGCGGAATAAAATGCTTTTATTGCCTCCGGCTTGCTTGCGATAGTATCCTCGGTAAACATAATGACACCGCCCTTTATACCGGCCTCTTTCGAGCTGCCTAGCAAATGAGCGCCCTGCGCGGCCAGCATTCCGGCCTGCGGCTCCGTGAATACGACTCCATCGATCTGATCAGACATCAAAGCCTCAGATCTGCCGGAGAAGGAAGGGATTTCTACGATTTCATATGAAAAGTTGTATTCAGCAGCAAACTCATCCATGATATATTCTAAAATAAAATTAGGAACGAGAGAAACTTTCTTTCCGCTTAATTGTTCCATGGATGTAATTCCGGAGTTGGGAGAAGAAAGTATTTTAAAGTCTTCGCTGATGTCCGAGGTGATTTTCATGGGAATGCCGTTATCTGCAAAAGCCGCGGCAGTCATGACATCACCGATGGCTGCATCGAGGGACTTGGCTTGAACCGCTGCATTACGGTCGTTAGGAGAGGAAAATGACTGCAAGGTCACTTTTAAACCGGCATCTTCGAAAAAGCCCATTTCCTGCGCCAGAATCAGGGGAATGGAAGATTCCGCAGGAAGGATGCCGACAGTTAACTCCTCACTTTCTTTTTCGATAGCCGCAGTATTATCAGCCGTATCTTTTCCGCAGGAAGCGAACAGAAAAAGTCCGGTCAACAATAAGGGCAGTGTAAATATTTTTTTCATAATAATATAAATCTCCTTTTCTGTATTTTCGTTATTTTTCACCCCAGAATTTCTTTAAATGCGGCCAGGTCCATAAAATACGGAACGACCATGCGATTCAAAAGGAGGGGATCTGTCTCTTGGGTATTTGGTCCATTGTTTGTAGTAAAGGCCAGAAGAAAGCCCTTTGACTTAAGCAGCGAAACGTTGCGATCCTCGAATAAACTGAAGGGATAGGCAAAGGTATCCTTTGCATTGACTATGGACTGAGCGTTACAGCGGTCCAAATCTTCGGAGAATTCTAAATCATCAGCCTCCATCATCCTGCCGACTGCGGCGCTTGACCTCGTATGGAATAAATCGGTATGGTTAGCGTATTCAAAGACGCCTGCCATCTCTTCCAGCTCATGTTGCGTCAGGCAAACGGATTTCTCGGGCATAAATGATATCTTTTCGCTGTTCAGCCAGCCTGTGACTACAAAGACAACACCATGAAACCCATATTTTTTCAAGAGCGGGTAAGCGTAACGGGCGATGGACTGATAGCAGTCATCGAAGGTCAATAATACGGACTTATCGGGTAACGTTGCTTTATCATAATAGTAATTCCTGACCTCCTCAAGCGTTAAGGTGTGATAGCCGTTTTCATACAGATATTCCATTTGCATCACGAAGTTTTCTAAAGTGATGAATAGCGGGGAGGGCAAATTATCTTCATAATCCTGCCTTACTTCAATAGGATGTGTCTGTTCGGGAGAGAACATAGTTCCCTCGCGGATCTCATGATATACAAGAGCCGTAAATGACATTGTGGTATACTCCAATCCGGTTTTGAATTTGTGAAAGCTTAAAACTAATCATAAAGTATAGCACAGAGAAAAATAAAATGATAGATTAAAATTTACTGATTAGAAGATTAGAAGATTAGAAGATTAGAAGATTAGGAGATTAGAAGATTAGAGCATTAGAAGATGTTACTACAAAGCCGAAGACTGGATAGTAACGAATCATTATAAGCCGTTAAAACATGAGCGTGCATGGGATTGATAGTATATTTAGAAAAAATAAATTTTATAGTGATGATTTGAAATTGACAAATAAAGGGGAAAGTTTTATAATTCAGTTAGTTTTAACTAACCAAAATTCGGTTTAAACAATTTGTATAATGCACTGTCCTTTTAAGATATAGGGCAGCAATAGATGATGAAGATAATTTAATGAGGTGGAATCATGAAAGAAAATGAAAAGAAAACCAACTATGGTAATTGGGTGCCGGACAATCTGATGCATAAAATGTGGATAGCAGCGGGCTTGATATTCCTGCTGTGGATTGTAAATTGGATTTTTTTAGGAAGTATGATATTTGCGGTAATTTTTGGATTCTTTTTCCTGCTTATGCTGGCAGTAAGTGTCTATATGCACAGATGCAAAGCTATTTTTGCTTTTGAAAAAGGCGGGCTTATGGGAGAAATACACGAATATCTTGTAAACCATCTTCCATATAACGGGGATGGAATTCTTCTCGATATCGGATGCGGTGCAGGCGCCTTAACGATACGCTGCGCGAAGCGTTTCCCGAAAGCTAAGCTTCAAGGGGTGGATTACTGGGGGAAGGAATGGAACTATGCGAATGAACAGTGCGAAAGTAATGCGGTGGTGGAAGGTGTTTCTGACAGAGTGTGTTTCGAGAAAGGAGACGCGGCGAATTTAAAATATCCGTCGGGAAGTTTTGATGCGGCAGTCAGTAACTTCGTGTTCCACGAGGTAAAGACACAGCCTGATAAACGCCTTGTAGTGAAAGAGGCGCTGCGTATCGTAAAGAAGGGCGGTGCCTTTGCATTCCAAGACCTCTTTGGTATGGAAGCTCTTTATGGAGACATGGAGGCGTTTGTAGAGGAACTGAAGGCAGAAGGAATCCGGGAGATTCATTATATTGCCGATATTGAGAGGCTTGACTTTGTCCCTAAGTTCGTGCAGGCACCGTGGATGCTGAAGGGGGTAGGAATCATATATGGAATCAAATAAGGGCATATGGAGATTATACGAGGTCATATTCGAATTCGATCTCATGTTGTAAGGGAATATCATTTTCTCCAATGAATGGAATTTCCGGTTTCAGCTTTCTGGAAATATCTAAAGCATTATGGTACAACCGTACCATGTCGAAGCCGCGTTTTTGATAAAACCGCATCGCATTAATATTGTCATTTGTTGTGATTGCGATAATTTTACTGCATTGATTTTGTCTTGCTACTGAAAGAATTTTCTTTATTAATTCAGTAGCAATTCCTCTGCCTTCAAGCAGACTATCCAAGGAGATTATCTCACAAAGATTGCCGCTTATTGTATACGTTAATAAAGCAATGATTTCTGAATTCTCATAAACTGCAATTCCGTCAACTTGTGTCATGTCAACAATATTTCCACGGATGATCATCTTTGTGGTCAGCCAGTGACTTGCAATAAATGAATTGATATCTGAACGATTTTCACTATTTATAAAAATATATTCCATACATTCCACCTTAAAACGTCTGTTCCCAATTAGCTTTGTTGTTTGCCCATGCTGAGTGGACTCCTCTGTCAAATTGCAGCTGGTTGAATAAATAGGCCGGAAAGCCTATGGAATAGCTATTAAGTATCAGCTTTTCCATTTGGTCAAAATATTCGTCAGTATAATATGCAAATTTATATTTCATATGAATTTCCCCTTATTCTGTAAGTGAAGCCCAAAAGTGTTATTTGTAAAATTTTATCACTGTTGTTATTCCTTAGTCAACTAATTCCGTCAGGCACCAACTCCGCCAGGAACAGTTTTCTTCGACGGGCAGGAGCTTCAGGAACTGCCGGAGCCGAGCGAATCATTTATCTGGAAGACGGGTTTATCAAAGAAGAACTGATTCTGGGAAAATACGACGAAGCAAGAAGGGAAGAAAGAGAAAAACGTGCGGCTGTCTTTATGAGAAAATGGTTAAAGGGAAATATTGACAAAAGTGATTTTCTGTAATAATGTTAGGTTATCATACAACTGACGGAAGTGGAATTAACCACATGAAGTATGACAATGATGTGCCGACCGTCTGGGCGAGTGCCCGGACTGACGGCACTTTTTTTGTGTAATTAGGAAAGCGCTCCTGTTGCACAAAAATAGATGCACAGCAAAGTGCACGGAACAAAAGCTGTGCTGCCAAAGTGCTTGGCTGCGAGAGTAGGTGAAGCACACTTTTGATTGGAGGATGTTCATATGAAAGAATGGAAATTACGCTACGGATTAAATCCGAATCAAGTTCCCGCTAAAGTATATACGGAGAAGGGAGAGCTGCCCTTCGAAGTACTAAACGGAAGCCCCGGATATATCAACTTTATGGATGCATTGAATGGCTGGCAGCTTGTCAGAGAGCTAAAAGCAGCTACCGGCTTGGCTTCGGCAGCTTCTTTCAAGCATGTCAGCCCTGCCGGAGCAGGAACGGCAACGCCTCTGCCGGATTCCCTTCTCCGGGCTTATCATTTAGGGGAACAGGAATTATCCCCGATGGCTATCGCTTACGTGCGGGCCAGAGGAACAGATAGGATGTCATCATACGGCGACTTTATCGCGCTGTCCGACGTCTGTGACATACAGACGGCTAGACTGATAAACAGAGAGGTTTCGGATGGTATCATCGCTCCGGCTTATACGGAGGAAGCCTTGGTATTGCTTAAAAACAAGAAAAAAGGGATGTACGTGATTTTGAAAATAGATGAAGAGTTTAAACCCGAAGGCACAGAGAAAAGGGAAATATTCGGCATTACATTCGAGCAGGAAAGAAACGCGGTAGAAATTACGCAAGAACTTTTAAGAAACATTCCAACAATAAGAAAGGAAATACCAGGAGAAGCCGTTCGTGATCTGTTAATTGCGTTGATAACACTTAAATTTACCCAGTCTAACTCTGTATGCTATGCGTTCGGCGGGCAAACGATCGGAGTAGGAGCGGGCCAGCAATCGAGAATTCACTGTGTCCGTCTGGCCGGTGATAAGGCGGATGTCTGGCATCTTAGGCAGCATCCCTACATATTGTCTTTGCCTTTTTATGAGAGAACAAAGCTCGTAGACCGTGATAATGCAATTGACCTTTTACTTAGTAAGGAACCGGAGGCCGTGACGGAGGGGGATAGCTGGAAACATCTTTTTACGGAGAAACCCAGGCTTCTTTCTTCCTGCGAAAGAAAGGAATGGTTACGGCAAATCAGTGGTATTTCGCTGGGCTCGGATGCCTTTTTCCCCTTCGGAGATAATATTGAAAGGGCCGTTAAAAGCGGCGTTTCCTATGTTGCGCAGGCAGGCGGTTCTATGCGGGATGATAATGTAATTGAGACTTGTAATAAATATGGGATTGCAATGGCTATGACCGGAGTAAGGTTGTTTCATCATTGATTTCACATACCGAATATTTTATGGATAAATTGTATGTTCAGCATATAAAGATTTATTGACAAGCACAGTAACCGCGAATACACTTATTAGGTGAACCGTGTTCAAGAGAGTGTCGTGGAAGGTGCTTAAAAAATCGGGTTATTAATGCAATGAGGTATAAATTGAATTAGGGGAGGAAGAGGGACGTGAAATATTTCGGAGAGGGATTAAGTGAGAAACATAAAGAACTTAGCAGAATTATTCGAAAGGAAGAGAAGCTTGAGCAGGCCAAAACGCTGTTTTTAGAGATTCATTCGAAGCTTAATTTGTCCGGAATGGAGAAGGCCGAAGAGCCAATTATTAATTCCGCGTCTGCCCAAACTTGTATGAGGGATAAGATTGAAAGAAAAGCGCTTTCAACGATTGATTTCCTTTCCGCCAAAGCGGACAGGGAGGATAAAAATGAGACAGATAATCTCCTGCGTGATCTAAGTAAAGAGGAATATGCCCTTATGCCTACGAACAAGGACGAGACGATTGCCTGGGTGCTATGGCATATCGCAAGAATTGAAGATTTGACCGTGAATATGCTTATAGCGGGCAAAAAACAGATATTCAATGAGGAATGGAAGAAAAGGCTGAATGTTTCCATCAGCGATACAGGAAATGCTATGTCCGATGACGAGATTATGGAACTTAGCCGAAATATTGATATTGATGAGCTGCTTCGCTACCGAAAAGAAGTTGCGAAAAGGACAAGAGAAGTCGTAATGGATTTGAAGGCTTCGGATATGAAAAGAAAAGTTTTGCCGGGTGCTTTGACAGACATTCAGGCAGTTGGCGGTGTGACTGAGCATCCGGATTCCATCTGGCTCTTGGACTATTGGGGAAAGAAGGATGTTGCCGGTATTCTGCTTATGCCCCCCACGCGTCATGTCATGCTCCATTTAAATGACTGCTGTAAATGGAAGGAGCATATCAGAAGTAAGAAGAAGATTTTTGCCGGCGATCAATTGGAGGAATAATATGGGAAAGAAAAAAAGGGAACATATTGTATTCGATCAGACGCTTAAGCCTAAAAAGAGCATTCCTTTTGCTGACGTAAATAAGAAGGGCGACGGGAAGCATAAAATAAGCAGGCAAAGGAGTGGTATGAGATGAGCAAATATAAATCTTTATGGGAATATGTACAAAAAAGTGGCAGTAAGTCATTTAAACTTACGTTTGATGAAATCCGGGATATTGCGGGAATACCGATAGACCATTCTTTTTTGAATTACAAAAAGGAACTGACGGAGTATGGGTATCAGGTAGGAAAAATATCTATGAAAGAGCAGACGGTTGTTTTTAATAAAACTGATTAAGAGGAAACAGATATGAATGCAGTCAATAAAACCCTATACATTCCTTTGTTCGGAAAAGCGGAGGTAAGTCGAAAAGGCATTATAATCAAAGATCCCAAGGCTGAAGAAATATGGAAACAGGAAGGCTTTGCGCTGCATGGAAAAGCGAAATCCAGGTGGCTGGCTTATTATATGGCTATGAGAGCGCGGGTATTTGATGAATGGACAAAGAATCAGCTTCAAAAATATCCGGAAGCAATCATTTTGCACATCGGATGCGGGATGGACAGCCGTGTTGAAAGGATTAATGCCTTCGAAAGGATTTGGTATGACATCGATTATCCTTCTGTGATACAGGAAAGAATGCAATATTTCACAGAATCCGATAATTACCGGATGCTGAGCGCCGATGCTTCCGACATAAAGTGGATAAACGGATTGGAAAAAGGGAAAGAAGCTATCGTAATCATGGAAGGTATAAGCATGTACCTTACGAATGAGGAGCTGGGTTCTTTGTTTCTGGCACTGCAAAGCCAATTCGCCAACGTACTTTTGCTTATGGATAGCTACACTGTTTTCGGGGCAAAAGCATCCAGGTTTAAAAATCCGGTAAATGATGTAGGTGCGAAAATCGTTTCGGGCATCGATTATCCGGAGGTTTTAGAGCAAAATGAGAGGATACATTTTGCCGGGGAGCTTGACATGACTCCGTCCGGGTTGGTTGATGAGTTAAGTGCTTTCGAACAAATATTTTTTAGGCTCATGTTCGCAGGGAAAGCAGCGAAAAGAATTTACCGTTTATATGAATATAAAATTATTAAATAGGAAAATAGGACGCGGGGAAGAGGCGGCATGTTAGAAATGGGGGAGGACAGTTATGTGGTATGGAATGGCATCTATGGAGGATATTGAGCAATTGAAGGCGGTGAGAATTGCCTACATAAACAGTGATCAAGGAGAAATCTCAGAAAAAGATTCAGCACTGATGATACATAATCTAACCATATATTTTGCAAAGCATTTACAAAAGGATTTAGTTGCTTTTGTAGCGAAGGAAGATGATCGAATCGTATCAACTGCATTCCTGCTCATCATTGAAAAGCCTTCCAATCCGCGTTTCATCAATGGGAAAATAGGGGAGGTGCTAAACGTGTACACAGAAGAAGCATACAGACGGCAGGGAGTTGCAAAGCAACTTATGAAAATGCTGATATCTTTTTCTAAGGAGAAGGAGCTCGACTACATAGAGCTTAAGGCGACAAGGGATGGCAGCCTTCTATATAAAAGTCTTGGTTTTACCGAGCAGATTTCACCCTATATACCTATGCGGTACTAGAAAAAGCAGATGATGCCTAAGATTCCAAGTTTGCTGATTCCAGGCTGCAGGATTTGAAAAAAGGAGAACATGGTTGTATGAGGTTAGACGGATTTGGAATCTTTGTGAAGGACATGGCGGTGATGGTGCGTTTTTACAAAGATGTGCTGAACTTTGAAATAAAGGAAAGTGAGAATACTTCGAATGTTTACCTTGAAAAAAACGGAACGCTCTTTCTGCTATATCGAAGAACTGATTTTGAGAAAATGACTAATAATCGTTTTCACTATGCGAAGAACATCAACGGTCATTATGAAATCGCGCTGAGCGTAGAAAATTATGCCGCGGTGGACAGAGCATTTGAAGAAGTTATTTCTAAGGGAGCGGTGCCTGTAATGAAGCCTACGACGGAGGAATGGGGGCAGCGTACCTGCTATGTTGCGGACCCGGAGGGGAACCTGATTGAAATAGGGTCGTTTACTGAGGGCGCTGACTGATAAAATATACAGTTTTGACGGGAAATATTATTGCGATGAACAGGCTCTGCGATTTAGGATATCAATCAGAGTTTTTGGATGAGGCAAAAATAAACAATACGGCAGAATTTGCCCATACCCTTATGAGAATACCCGTGTGACATAAAGAGTACAGAAATAAGGCAATACAAGATGCAAAATGAAAGGAAGTGATGAGATGAAAGAATTTGCAACAGCGGCTCTACCGTGGATAATTTTAGGGATTACAATTGCCGTTCTTGCGGTAAAAGTAAGTAAAAGAAAAAACGACGGAACGGAAGATGACGAAACGAAAGGCGACTGCACGTCTGAGGGGATGTGTCTGGGAATGTGCTTCGGTATGCTGTTTGGAACTATGGGAATGGTAAATTTGGGGCTTGGACTCAGTCTCGGGATGTTGATCGGCATGACAGCCGGAATGTTTGTGAAGAAATAGTATCAGGAGAATAAGTATTAGGAAGCGGTCAGTGACGGCGATTGCCATGTGGTCAGCGGCAGTTTTCTGCGCCAGCGGTGAAGCCAAGGTAAGCCAGACTGCGATGCAGGCCTGACATATTTTTCTAAATCGTATTCCAAAATTATGATTATTACTGTATAATAAGGGAATAAAAATCGGGAGGAGGATTTTGTATGAAATATTGTAGTAAATCATCGTTTGCAGCAAACCGGGAGGTTTGCGCAATAATCTAAAAAGCGAATCGCGTTGCGTTGACCTCCAAAGGAATTTCAGGCAAACTATTTGGAGGAGCAAATGAATCGTAAGAATAAAAAAATAGCATATACAGACGGTTATTATAAAAACCATGCTTGTGATAGTGTATTTACATGCAAAATATGCGGGTGGCTTGTTGTTCAGGAAGGAGCCGGAAGCAATCATAGGAACCATTGTCCTAATTGCCTTAACAGCCTGCATGTAGATGATGAGCCGGGTGACAGGGAATCTGACTGCGGCGGATATATGGAGCCAATCGGAGTATGGGTAAGGAAGAACGGCGAATGGGCGATTATCCATAGGTGCAAACAATGCGGGAAGCTTGTTTCGAATCGCATTGCTGCAGATGATAATCCTATGAAGCTTATGTCGATCGCCATGAAGCCTTTGACTTTTCCACCGTTCCCATTGGAAAAAATTGAAGAATTAACAAATCTGATGGGCGGAGAAGGCAGGATAAAGTAACCGTAAGAAGAAACGAAATACTCGCCGCTTTTACAGTGGCACTGCCAGGCAGGGAACTTGATTGAAGACAGGTTCCCTGCTGTTTTAATGTGTGAAAGTATTTCATTCTTATGATATAAACACGAATGGGAATGCCCTCAGGGTAAACAATATTCAGATACGGCTTTTATTCCAAACTTATTTATATATTTTTTATAAAAAATTATGACTCGGTTCTTGACAACATAAGCAACACACGTTATATTACAAATAGAACAGAATGATTTAGGCCTATAGTAAAAGGCCGGAGTGAATAGGTTGAAAAGATATTTTTTCAACATCCTGATTTATACGTGTGCTAAAGCACACAGATAGGAGTTACTATGAATATTTCAAAATTTACACAAAAGTCCATGCAGGCAGTAGAACGCTGCGAGCGGCTGGCATACGAATACGGCAATCAGGAGATAGAACAGGAGCATTTGCTTTACAGTCTTCTGACGATAGAAGACAGCTTGATTCTTAAATTGATCGAGAAGATGGAAATTAACAAAGACCATTTTCTGAACCGGGCGGAAGCGGCGGTTCAGAAGAGAGTGAAGGTTCAGGGCGGTCAGGTATATGTGGGCAAGGATTTAAATAAGGTGCTTATCAGCGCGGAGGATGAAGCGAAGCAGCTTGGAGATGAATATGTTTCCGTAGAGCATTTATTTCTTGCCATGATCAAGAATCCGAATAAGGAAATTAGAGAACTTTTCAGAGAATACGGAATTACGAGAGAGCGTTTTTTACAGGTGCTTTCTACCGTAAGGGGTAATCAAAGAGTTACATCGGATAATCCCGAAGCTACTTATGACACTCTGGAAAAGTATGGTCAGGATCTGGTGGAAAAAGCGAGGAACCAGAAGCTCGACCCCGTAATAGGAAGAGACAATGAAATCCGCAATATCATAAGAATTCTTTCCAGAAAGACGAAGAACAATCCGGTGCTTATCGGTGAGCCCGGCGTAGGAAAGACCGCGGTTGTAGAGGGCCTCGCACAACGTATCGTGAAAGGCGACGTGCCGCAGGGGTTAAAGGATAAGAAGATTTTTGCGCTGGATATGGGAGCCCTCGTCGCAGGAGCGAAGTACAGGGGAGAATTCGAAGAGCGTTTGAAGGCTGTCCTCGAGGACGTGAAGAACAGCGATGGTCAGATCATACTGTTCATCGACGAGCTGCATACCATCGTAGGAGCGGGGAAGACGGATGGAGCTCTGGACGCGGGCAACATGCTCAAGCCTATGCTTGCCAGAGGTGAACTGCATTGTATCGGCGCTACCACCTTGGATGAGTACAGACAGTATATCGAAAAAGATGCAGCGCTGGAGCGGAGATTCCAGCCGGTTATGGTGGAGGAACCTACAGTAGAGGATACGATTTCCATACTGCGCGGTCTGAAGGAAAGATACGAAGTGTTCCATGGCGTTAAAATAATGGATAATGCTCTCGTCAGTGCGGCTATTTTATCTCATCGCTATATTTCCGATCGTTTTCTTCCGGATAAGGCCATCGACCTTGTGGACGAAGCTTGTGCCATGATCAAGACGGAACTGGATTCCATGCCTGCAGAACTGGATGAACTGCGCCGGAAAATCATGCAGATGGAAATCGAGGAAACGGCTCTGAAAAAGGAAGAGGACAGGTTGAGCAGAGAGCGGCTTGCCGTCTTGCAGAAGGAGCTTGCCGAGTTAAAAGAGGAGTTTAACAACAGAAAGGCTCAGTGGGATAATGAAAAGGCTTCTGTGGATAAACTCTCCAAGCTCAGAGAGCAGATCGATGCCATCAACAATGAGATTCAGATAGCACAGAGGGATATGGACTTGGAGAAGGCGGCGGAGCTAAGCTATGGAAAGCTGCCTGCATTAAAGCAACAATTAGAAATCGAAGAAGAGAAAGTAAAACGCGAGGATTTGTCTTTGGTGCATGAAAGCGTCAGCGAGGAAGAAATTGCTAAAATAATTTCCAGATGGACGGGCATTCCGGTGGCGAAGCTGACGGAAAGTGAGAGAAACAAGACGCTGCATCTGGACGAAGAGCTGCACAAGCGTGTGATTGGGCAGGAGGAAGGTGTCACCAAGGTGACGGATGCGATTATACGCTCTAAAGCGGGGATTAAGGATCCGACAAAGCCTATCGGTTCCTTCTTGTTCCTGGGGCCTACCGGAGTGGGTAAGACAGAACTTGCCAAGGCTTTGGCAGCCTCGCTTTTCGATGATGAGAACAATATGGTCCGCATCGATATGAGCGAATATATGGAGAAGTTCTCCGTATCCAGATTAATCGGAGCGCCTCCTGGTTATGTTGGTTACGAGGAAGGCGGACAGTTGACGGAAGCGGTAAGAAGAAAGCCCTATTCGGTTGTTCTGTTTGATGAGATAGAAAAGGCGCATCCCGACGTATTCAATGTGCTGCTGCAGGTACTGGACGACGGACGCATTACCGACTCACAGGGACGCACCGTAGATTTTAAGAATACCATTCTCATCATGACTTCCAATATTGGTGCGGGATATTTGCTGGACGGCATCCGGGAGGATGGCACCATCGGAGAAGATGCGGAAAACATGGTAATGGGAGAGCTTCGTGCCCATTTCCGCCCGGAGTTCTTAAACAGACTGGATGAGACAATTTTATTCAAACCTCTGACGAAAGATAATATCGGCGGTATCATAGGATTGATTATGGAGGATCTGAACGAACGGCTGGCGGACAGAAATCTTAAGGTCGAGCTGTCGCCGGAGGCGGGACGTTACATCGTGGATAACGCTTATGATCCGGTGTACGGAGCAAGGCCGTTAAAGCGTTATATCCAAAAGTATGTAGAAACGCTGTCGGCAAAGCTGATTCTGGCAGATGCGGTAGGGGCGGATGACACGATAGAAATCGTTCTGGAAGATGGAGAGCTGAGAGCGAGAAGGAAATAATTTTCAGATAGAATAAAGGGTATCTCAAAATGATGTACCCCTCCTTGAAAGGCATAGTTTTATTTCTTAAACTGCCTGTTCTAAGGGAGGACAGCATTTGCGGGATACCCTTTTGTTCTTTAATAGGAAAATGTTCCTATTAAAGAAAGATAGATGCGCAGCTACGCGCGCGGAGCACACTTTCGTTCTATATCTTTTTTACGGGAATAGCCAGTTTTGCTCCTGTTTCGGGGAAGGCACCGTAGTTAAATTTCGGTATAGCGCCATTCTCATAGGAATATCCCAATTCAGTGGGATTATAGGTCTCATATGCTTTAAATACGCAGTCGATAGCAATTCCGAAATCTTTTTCATCTTCAAAAGGCTCCGACTTAAAATAAAGCATGATGCCGGAATCGATTTCGATGATTTCATATTTTTCCGGAATAGCAGTATTGTAGCTGAAAGGTACTTCTACTCCGGCAGCCGTAGAGGTAGTGCCTTCTTTTACTAAGAACTCCGGCAGCTCTACAATGGCGGCAGTGTCCGTTTTCTCAGGAATACTGTTCAGTATGCCCTCCCAATCGCAGCCATTCTCCTCACAGAAGGACCAATAATCATGAGCACTGGCAGAACGTAAAATAATTAACTTTCTTTTTGGTTTCTCAACCGGCGTAACCGTGCAAATCATAGTGTTTTTATCCATTTCCAATCTCTCCTTATGATTAAGATAGGCATGATATGAAGATACAGGATACTGGACGAACAAAGGGATAGCTCTTGGCGATTTTCGATATTCAGCGGGACCGATTTGAAAGCTTTTTTTAAATGCTCTGGTGTAGCCCTCATGTGTCTCATAATTGGTATCCAGCGCGATATCTACAATGCTGTCTTCGGTTTCCAGGAGCTTTTTTGTACTCGAAGTGAGCATTGTCCTTCTCACATATTCGTTCGGTGTCATATGCAGCAGTTCGCAAAAAAGTCGCTTGGCATGACGTTCTGAATATCCTATGTGTTCATACATTGCTTTCAGACTAAAATTTGATATGGCAATATTTTTCTTTATATAGTCCTGCATAGCCTGAACTATTTCAACTTTATTGTCTTGATTCATATCATTACCTTCATATATATTTTAGAAAAATTTGAGATTGTTTTCTTGACTTAAAAGGACAAAAGTACGTATGCGTTAAGATTGAGACTTATTGCCTCATTTTATTAACGGATTTCTGTATCACAATATTATAATTGGAACGTATATACGGAGGAGGTTAATCCCGTCTATGATCTTTTGTAAGAAATTATTGTGCATGCATATTTTTCATATGGATATAAAAAGTATATCATCGACTTAACGGCAAGTAAATCGTCCATATTTTTTAGCCTTTTGGACGGCCTGCGGTAATGTTACGGTTCATCCTTCGGCTGAACTGTAACGCAATAATTCCTACTCGGTTAATAGGATATTGACAAATGGACTATTCTTTTTTATTATATAATTCATAAAACATATTATTATAGTATGAAATGGAGAAAAGAGGACGCGCATGAGAATATCATCAAAGGGCCGCTACGCACTGGCTGCTGTGACGAATATGGCGCAGCGCTATGACAGCGGAGAATATGCAACGGTAATTAATATTTCAAAAGAACTCGGTATCTCAAAAATATATTTGGAACAAGTTTTTTCTCTCTTAAAGAGGGGAGGCGTGGTCACGTCCACGAAGGGGGCGCAGGGCGGCTATCTGCTTTCGCGCAAACCGGGTCAGATAACGGTATTCGAGGTATTGGCATCGGTGGAGGATTCCTTGTTCGAAAGGACGCAGGAAACCGTGGCAGAAAATGCCATGGATATTGAGAGTGCACTCAGAATCACGGTGTTTGACACATTGGATGAGGTGATAAGTGAAACCTCGCAGGGAATTACTCTCTTAGACCTTGTGAATGAAGCAGAAAAGCACAAAGGCGAACATGAGATTATGTTTTATATTTAAGGAGGTTTGTGTTTGTATAACTCAATCACATCCGCATAGATTTTCTGACTTTGGAAGGAGTATCGTTATGAGAATGACAATTGATAAGGAAAGACTCATTAAGGAATTTACCCGTCTGGTATCTATAGACAGTCCTTCTTTATTGGAAAGGGAGATGGGCGATTACCTGAAAAACAAGCTGGAGGAACTGGGCTTTACCGTAACGGAGGACGACGCAGGCAGTAAGCTGGGAGGAAACTGCGGTAATATATACGGTTTTTTGGAGGGCAGGGAAGAGTTAGAGCCGATTCTTTTCTGTGTCCACATGGATACGGTGGAGCCGTCCAGAGGCAAACAGGCAGTTTCAGGCGCTGACGGGATAATCCGAAGCAAGGGAGATACCGTGTTGGGAGCGGATGATTTTGCGGGAATTGCAGCAATTTTGGAAGCCTTGTACACGATAAAGGAGAAGCAGCTGGAGCATCGCCCTATCGAAGTGTTGTTTACGGTTGCTGAGGAAATATACTGCAAGGGTGCGAAGGTGTTCGATTACAGTAATATCAAATCCAAGGAGGTATACGTGCTCGACTTAACGGGAGACGTGGGCGCAGCCGCTTATCGGGCACCCTCGATTCTTTCTCTCAAGATAGAGGTTAACGGTAAAGCATCTCATGCGGGATTTGCACCCCATGAGGGCATTCATGCGATTCAGGCGGCGGCAGACGCCATTGCTAGGCTGAAGCTGGGGCATATAGACGATGTTACTACGCTCAATATAGGCGTGATACAAGGCGGACTTGCCACAAATATTGTGCCTGCGCTTTGCACGGTTGGCGGGGAGATACGCAGCTATTCCCATAAGAAGGCATTGAAAACGGCCCAGGAGGTAAAGCAAGAATTTGAGAAATCAGCAGAGGCTTTTCAGGCTGCGGTAAAGTTCGACGTGATTACTAATTGTCAAGCGTATGAAACGCCTAAGGAGCATCCTGTGGTTCGAAGATTCGAGGCGGCATGTGAGACTTTGAATATTCCGTTCTCTCTCCAGCAGACCTTCGGCGGCAGTGATAATAATGCGATGGCGGAGCATGGAATAACGGGAATCGTGCTCGCCTGCGCTATGAACCAGTGTCATTCCTGCGAAGAATACACGACGGAGGAGGAACTTGTAAGAATTGCAGAATTGACGAGAGTACTTATGACGAGTGAGGTGAATGAGGGATGAAGAATCCTTTGAACTACCAGATTACCGAATATGACTGCGGTCCGACTACCTTGATAAATGCTATGAGCTTTTTGTTCAGGCGGGAGCAGATTCCGCCCGATATTATCAAGCATATCATGCTTTTTTGTCTGGATGCTTATAACGAAAAGGGCGAGTTCGGGAAAAATGGAACCTCGCGCATGGCGATGATGTTCATAAGCGACTGGCTGAATCAGTTCGGAAAAGTGAAAAAGATTCCGGTCCAGAGCGAATATCTTACAGGAGAAAATGTCACTATCGGTGAAAACAGCAAAATCGTGTCGGCGCTGCAGCAGGGAGGCGCAGTGGTGGCCCGGGTGATGTACGGCAGCTGGCATTATGTGCTGCTGACGGGAATCGACGAAAAAAGGATATGCTTATTTGACCCTTATTATAGAAAAAAGCCGTTTAAGCAAGAGGAAATCGAACTGATTACGGATATGCCATATAGTTTTAACCGCCGGGTTCCATCCGGTATGATGAACGATGCAGGAAAGGGACCTTATGCCCTCGGACCGAAAGAAACCAGAGAGGCAGTCATTATTTTTAACAAAGAGACACAGAAGACGCCGGCAAGAACCATAGAATATTTCATATAACAAGGCAAAGTGGCAGCACTTAAGAGAGGGAAGAAAATGGTATTACTGATTATTGATACACAGAAGCTAATAACTAATAAAAGCCTATATGAATTCGGCACGTTCGTATCCGGCGTTAAGTCGCTGATAAAAAAGGCCAGGGAAAATGATGTCGAAGTAATATACGTGCGGCACGACGATGGCGATGGCGGAGAATTGGTAAAAGGAACGGAGGGCTTTGAAATTTACGAAGAATTCAAGCCGGAAGAAAACGAAAGAATATTCGATAAGAATGTAAACAGTGCATTTAAAGAAACCGGCTTGGAAGAATATCTAAAAGAAAAGGGCGAAAAGGAAATTATTATAGCGGGACTTCAAACGGATTATTGCATTGATGCATCTGTAAAATGTGGATTTGAGCATGGGTTCCACATTATAATACCGGCACATGCCAATACAACGGTAGATAATGAGTATATGACAGCAGAAAAAAGCTATGAATATTATAATGAATATATGTGGAATAACAGGTATGCGGAATGTATATCCTCGGAGGCGGCACTTGAAAGGATGAAAAGGCGATAGCAAGATGTACCATAAAATGGGCTGTCGCAGGAGCAATGACGTTAAATAAAAAAATAAACCAAAATTTTCAAAATAATATTAAAAACTTAAAAATTTTTATATAATAAACAAAAATGTTGTTCCGTAATTAATTATAAACGAAACTGCTCTCTGTCAAGTAAACGGTGAATAATGATAAACTCGGGATATGGTATCATAAACTAGACACTTAAATTAAGAAATTATGTGGAAATGGTATCATAAAGTATACACATAGTTGAGGGAATATTATGAAATGTGGTCTGCTTTATGGCAAGAAGGAGCTCTGATAAGGCATTTAAAATTGCTACAGCAAAACCGGCTCATGAAGATAGCATGTTCGTTTCAGGAATTTTGACGGACGTTCCTTTGATTAGAACTCATTATATCGCCAGGCAAATAAATAGCAAAAATACCGATAAAGTGCGTTTCCTGGGCATGGAACTGCACTTTATTCATGTTATGGACAAATCAAAAGGTTAACGTAAGAGAATCCGGAACTTCGTAAGGAACTAGGGCTATAAAAAAATTCCAGACCTTCCTCAAGAAAAAATACATAAAATCCTTTATATCTTTCCGGGTATATAACGCCCGTCCAATTTGAAGAATGAAGTTCATATTATCGACTTAACTTTGTGTATACAAAACTTTGAAAAGTCCAGACTTTCCCCCTATTCATGCGGGTATTTCACCCTATTTAACTATTGATTTTTCCATAATCTGACGGTATTCTATAAAAGTGTATATTTTTAAACGCTATAAATACATATTTATAGGAGATATTGTAGGTAAACTGTGTCACGCTGGATTGTGGAGTACGGATTCGGTACAAGTTTAAGGTGGCAATTGGTTTAAACTAAGGAGAAAAGGTATATGAGTCAGCATAAACCATACCGGAGATTTCTCACAATAGTGCTATCTGTTGTCATGGCACTGGGATCTATGCCCGCTTCGGCGGCAGCGGAGGAAATCCTTCCCGGTACAGGTGTTGAGATTATTTCATTTGGAGGATTGGAGAAGGCGGAGAGGGCGGTGCCACCAGGAACGGCTTTAGAGGATTTGGAGTTGCCGGAGAGTCTTACGGCAATGGTATGTCCTGCAATGGATACCAAGGATGGAGAGGAAGCACAGACAGCCGGGGCGATGGAAACGACCGTGCCGGTAACATGGGTTGCTTCACCGGTTTATGATAGTGAGAAAGCAGGAGTTTATATATTTATCGCTGGAATCGAAGGATTCGCGGTCAATGCCGAACTGCCGTCTATTACTGTGACGGTGGATGAAATAAATGAAGATAGTACCGCTCTTGATGAAGTGGAAGACAGCGCGGCAGCAGCGGAGGAAATCATCCCCCAGGCAAGTACTGAGCTGCAGCCCGTTGCAGTAATGGCGGATGAAATAAAAGGGAGTATTACAACCTTCGATGAACTGACCGACGATATTCGTTGGCAGAATACTATCGAGCCGTTTTTTCCGGCGACTCTTGCCGGTACGGTGGAGGGTAAAACGGTCCAAATTCCTATAACGTGGGAAGCCGATCACGAGTATGACACGGAATGTCCCCTTAAAGGGTTGTATGTGTTTACTGCGCAGCCCGCGGAAGGCTATACCCTAGGGAATGATGTAGAAGTGCCGCGAATCACAGTATATATCCCAATGACAACAGCGCATACGATGACGTTTTTTATGGCGGGCAGCCAAACGGCCGATACTTCGATTTCGATTACCAATGCAGACCAGCTTGCTGAAATCGCTACGCTGGTTAACTGTGGACGGCTGAAAAGTTTCTTGTTCAATGATGAAAGCGGTAAGGGTACACTGGCACTTCAAAATGATATAGATCTTTCGAATTATGGCAGGAATTGGAACGGCGGCAAAGGCTGGATGCCTATAGGATATGATCCGGGTAAGCCTTTTCAGGAAATTTTTGACGGAGGCGGATATAAAATTACCGGATTGTTTATCGAGACGACAGCCGGTAATCATTACTGCGGTACAGGATTATTTGGCTGTGTGGATGGCGGCACAGTGCAAAATCTTGGCATCATAGATATGAATATTACAGGGGGCGGCTACGCCGGAGGCGTAGCGGGATCAATTGCTTCCGGCAGCACGGTGCAGAACTGTTACGCTACCGGCAATGTCAGCAGTGAAGACTATGCGGGCGGCGTAACCGGTAGTGTTAACGGCAGCAGCA
The DNA here is from genome assembly GCF_000732725.1 of Kineothrix alysoides. GTDB lineage: Bacteria > Bacillota > Clostridia > Lachnospirales > Lachnospiraceae > Kineothrix > Kineothrix alysoides. The sequence goes on from NZ_JPNB01000001.1 coordinate 565,150, forward strand.
CGGTACAGAACTGCTACTCTGCCGGCATTGTCAACGGTACAAGCTATGCGGGTGGTTTGGTCGGGATGACTGCAGGAAGCAGTACGGTACAGAACTGCTATGCCGCCGGTATCGTAAGCGGTTCAGACTATGTGGGTGGTGTGACAGGCTGGGCGGATGGTGCTGTATTGCAAAATTGTACGGGGCTGGGCAGCAGCGTTGCAGCATCTTCTGATATGAACATCGGGCGCATTACAGGGTTTCAAGGCAGCGGTACCTTCTCCGGCAATGCGGCTTTCAGCGGCATGATACTAGAGGTAAATGGCGCAAAGAAGACTGCTGTCGGTGATGCTGCCGGCAAGGATGGAGCGGACAAGAGCGCTGCAGAAATTAACGAAGAAAATTTTTGGACGGTTTCGTCCGGATTTACCGGAAACTGGGACACCTCGGTCTGGACAATTACAGCAGGCAGTTTACCCGGTCTTTTTGGCATGGCGGTGGACATGCCTATTCACATTGTGGACGGAGGGAATCCTAATTTTCCGGGGGCGGGCACGCAGGAAAATCCTTATCAGATTTCGAATGCTGCCCAACTGGCGAAGATGGCGGAATTGGTAAATGACCTGGGGACCAATCCAGTCTATGGGGGCGTGGGAATATATTATAAACTTACCGCAGATATTGATTTATCCGGCTATAATTCTGTCAATACCGCATTTAATGGCGGAAGGGGCTGGGTGCCTATAGGATATGGAGATTATAATACCTTTCAGGGAAACTTTGACGGAGACGGCCATAAGATTACCGGACTGTATATCAGGACAACAACAGGGAACCACTATGACAGTACAGGCTTGTTCGGTTCATTGTTCAAGGGCAAGGTGCGAAATATTGGTTTGGAAGGCGCAGATATAACCGGATATAACAATGTCGGAGGGATAGCGGGATATATCTATAATAACAGCCTGGTACAAAACTGTTATGCGATAGGAGCCGTTGCCGGCAATAACAATGTCGGCGGTGTTGTCGGTGTTGTCAGAGTTAACAGCAAGGTGCAAAGCAGTCATACAGTCGGAACGGTTACCGGCAATGAGCGTGTGGGCGGCTTAGCAGGTCTTGCTAAAGAAGCCGGTATCATGCAAAATTGCTATTCGGACGGTTTGGTTACCGGGGGGCAATGTGTGGGTGGAGTAGTAGGGTATATAGAAGCAGAAGGAAATGCGGAGAGCTGTTATGCCGCGGCTGCAGTGGAGGGGACACGCTGTATCGGTGGTGTAGCGGGCGCCGCTGATGGAAATGGGGCTAAGGTAAAAAACTGCTATAGCACCGGAGCGGTTAATGGAATAAATGACGAAACAGGCGGTGTGGCAGGCTATGTATATTATGGTACAGTGGAAAATTGTTTTGCCACAGGAACGGTTAACGGCAGTACTAAAGTCGGCGGTGTGGTTGGTGTTGTTAACCCTTACGGCACAGTTCGAAATTGTGCTGCTCTAAACTCCAGTATCAGCGGTAATTCCAAAGTCGGCCGGGTAGCCGGTGTTATTGCGGCAGCCGGTATTTCTTCCGACAATATAGCGTTCGGTGGCATGAAGGTCATGGAAAATAAAATTCCCAAGGCCGTTATTAATGATGCAAATGGAGTAGATGGTAAATCGAAGGACGCAGCAGATCTGAAAACATCGGCAGGCTTTCCTGAAGCTTTGAGATCCAATCCTTGGAGTTATGAGGAAGGAAAGTGTCCCGTCCTCTTGGATAGCGCCGGAAAAAATATCCTGCCTGAACAAAATACGGCGTTGCCTTATCACATTAGCGGACATTATTTTGCAGGCGGTGAAGGCACAAGTGAAAGGCCATATGAAATCGCCTCTGCCGCTCAGCTTGCAAAGCTTGCGGAGCTAGTAAATGCAGGCACATCTCCCTATGCGGAGACGGGAAAATATTATAAGCTTACCGCCAGTATTGATTTGTCCGATTACAGGAGCAGTGAGGGGTGGATACCAATTGGGGCTGGCGATACTGCTGCTTTTAAAGGGGTTTTTGATGGCGGCGGCAAGATAATTACAGGATTATATGCGAAACGGGCAGGAACATATACAGGCCTTTTTGGTTATGTAGAGGGCGGCACGGTGCGGAATCTGGGAATCGCAGGCGCCGGTGTCACCGGTGTTGCGGGTAGTACAGGCAACTATATCGGCGGCGTGGCAGGTATTGTCGATGGTAATGGAATGGTGGAAAGTTGTTATGTCACCGGTACTGTCAGCGGCGCGAGTAATGTTGGGGGCATAGCAGGGAGCCTTAACGACAGCAGCATCATACAAAACTGCTATACCACATGCAGGGTAGAGGCCATAGGAGACAATGCAGGCGGTGTAGCGGGAAATCTTGACGGTGGCGGTACCGTGCAAAACTGCTATGCAACCGGTACTGTCAACGGCGTAAGCGATATAGGCGGCGTAGCGGGAAGTATTGGCGGTAACAGTACGGTAAAAAATAGCGTTGGACTGAATTCCGGCGTCAGTGGTATAAACAATGTAGGACGTGTAGTGGGTTGTAATAATGGCAGCATGCTCTTAAATAACTATGCTTTCTCCGGCATGAGAAACGGCAGTGCTAAAACACTTTCCGACCTTGACGGAGAAGACGTGACTATTGCACAGATAAACACCGCAGCTTTCTGGACAAATGCAGGCAGCTGGAATATTTCAAGCTGGAATGACGCATCTATATGGGCGATTGCGGACAACAAGCTTCCGCTTCTTAAAAAGGTGGAAAATCCCCAGTCCGGCAGAGGGCTATATCTGACTGAGCGCGATATTTCCAAAGCTACTGTAACGATAAACGGTACTTACATCTATACCAGCAGTGAGATTACACCGGAGATTTCCGTTGTTTTTGACGGTGAAACGCTGAAAGAAGGTGTGGATTATACTATATCCCTCAAAGGAAACATCAATGCCGGAACTGCCGTGGCGACACTTAGCGGCCGGAACAACTTCAAGGGTACTAAGAATATAAATTTTACAATCGGCAAAAAAATGGTTGCAAAGGAAAACCTGGAATGCGACTTAACTGCGGTAGTATATAATGGTATGGAGCAGCCAGTTTCAGTTACCAGAAAAGATGGCCTGACCGGATTTGGCGATATTACAGTCAAATATGCCGATAAAATAACCGCCCCTGTAAATGCGGGGAAATATGCCGTAACGGTTGATATTTCAGAAGGATTAAATTATGAAGCAGTTGTCGGACTTTCGCTGGGGAATTATACTGTTGAGAAAAAGAAAGTCATAGTAAAAGCCGACGATAAAACTATAAAGGCAGGTAATCTATTGCCTGCGGCTACCTTAAGCTATAACGGTTTTATTGGAACGGACAGCGAAGACAATGCGCTTGCCGTAAAGGCCATGGCGGAGTATGATGCTGACGCATCTTCTGTGAAGGCAGGTACATTTCCGGTTAGATTCTCGGTAAATGCCGTTTTGAATGACACAGTTGGTGCGAATTATACGCTTGTTCATCAAAATGGTATATTAACGATAATGCCCGAAGAGATAATTCCTGAAAAAGAAGACGGACAACCCGTGAGTATCATAAGTACTGTGAGCGCCGCGAGTACTAAGGCGGAGAACCCGGCAAGAAGGCCGGAAACTCACGAAGTTATAGTAATTACCGACACCATGGTACTTGCAGCCATTGAGAAGGCACAGTTAGATGCTAAAATAAAGGGAAGCATTACAAAAAGTATGGAAGCACAGATTTTCTTAAAGGCTTCAGACACAGCAGGCTTTACTCTTGTTATAGAGCGCGCCGCACTGAGCCGGCTGGTAAGGGAAGGCAGACCATTTAAAATTTCCGGGCTTCCGGTTACTTTTCAATTTGATCTGCCGGCTTTAAAGGATGTCCAAAAGCAGAGTGGCGGCGACATTAGCATCTCTGTCAACCCGGCAGCTACAGAAGGGCTTCGCAGCACTTTTGATATCGAGATTACTTCGACCGAGAAAGGTAAGCCGGTGGTTATCAGCTCTTTGGGCAGTGGTTCCGTAATTATCGGTATTGTCGTAGGGCTTGGAAAAGAGGAATTTGGAGGTTGCCTTTACGGTGCAGCCGTAGGGGCAGATAAAAAAACCAGCCGTATCTCAAAATCCGTCTATGATGCGAATAGCGGCCGTGTGATATTTACTGCTAATCGTTTTCAGATTTATGGAATAGCTTATATGCCACTTGACGCAAAATTTATGGATATTTCTGACCATTGGGCAAAGGAATCCATCGATTATGCGGCAGGCAGAGGGCTGCTTGACGGAATCTCAGACACGAGGTTTTCTCCTGATTCGCCAATGACTCGCGAAATGCTGGCAGCAGCTCTTGGCAAGCTGTCCGGTGCGGATGTGAGTCGTTATAAGACCAGCAGCTTTACCGATGTGGCGGGAGATAAAGTGCATGCTGCATATGTCGAATGGGCATATAGAAAAGGTATTATGAAAGGAACCGGCAATAGAAGGTTTGCTCCTGAGCGTACCGTTACCCGTGAGGAAATGGCGGTAATTATGACAAACTTTGCCAGAGCTGCCGGCTATGTCCTGCCGGTGAAACGTGAAGCGGCTGCCTACGCAGACAATCTTAATATTGGTAATACCTGCAAAAAGGCGGTAAAAGCTGCGCAGCAGGCAGGCATTATGATGGGGGAAAGTGCAAACAGGTTCAATCCAAAATCTGGTGTTACCCGCGGAGAGTTTTCCGCAATATTATACCGTTATATCAAGCTGACAATCAGTCCGGACACCACTCAGGGATGGGCCTTGAATGATTCTGGACAGTATCTTTATTATAAGGATGGGAAAATCCTCACCGGTCGACAGGTGATCGATGGCGTGGAGTATAGCTTTGGAACCGATGGTACGCTTCTGAACGGGAATCTGCATTGACCGGATACGGACAGAAATTAAAAGCATTCGGAGGGACAAACGGTACCTTGACCTATGATCTAATAATATGAATAAAAAATAAATGTTAAAGCTTTGGTAAAAGATTTCGTGGATTTATAGTATAGTGCAAATAATTTGTAAGGTTACATGTCTTTATGGAAACTTTATGATTATATGGAGCGATAAACGGAAAAGAAGTGAATTTTATTACTGGCTTTTACAAAGGAGGAGCTATTGTGAAAATAGATGATTGATCTATTAGAGCAATAGCTTCCTTTTTCAAATAAACAGACCGAAATAAAGGTACATGAGAGGCATAAACACAAGTAAAACACACTAATTTTTTTTCCGATAAAGGATGCGCAGATGCGCGTGCGAAGTAAAAACTGTACGGCTGAAATATTTGGCTGCGAAAGTGTGCAAATCACACTTTTGTCTCTTGACGTTATTAATTATAGATCATATAATAATAAGCAGAACATTGTTCTGCTTATTATCTATCATGAACGGAAAGAAGGTAAATAAGATCAATGGCTAGAAAAAAGGTTTTATTTGGCGGAAAAAGAGAAGAAATTATTGAAATCGCTTTGCGCCTTTTCATGGAATATGGCTTTGAGCAGACCTCGATCAGAAGAATCATACAAGAAGCAGGTGGTGAGGTCGGCATGTTTTATCACTACTTTAAATCAAAGCAGGAGATATTCGACATTGCGGTGCAATATTATCTGGATAAGTATGTGGAGAGCTATAAGCAGATTGCCGAAGACCAAGATAAAAACATAATGGAGCAGTTGTCCGAGATGGCCGAACTGTTGAAGAAGGCGAGTATGGAATATGCAACACTTATGAGAGAGCAGAGTATGCACTGGACAGTGCAGCATGCGCTGCATGCCCGTACTTTAAAGTGCCTTGAGCCTTATATGGCAATGATTTTACAAAGAGGAATAGAGGAAGGCAGAGCAAGAAATGTGTTGGGATTGCATATCGATATTTTGACTGCCTGTGTTATTCATGGAATTGAAGGGATACTGCATGTACACGACGGAAAAGAGCTGAAGGAAGAAGATATGAAACAAATAGAGGAAGACGTATATAAATTTGTTGGGCATATGCTTCAAATATCTATGCAGAAAGCGGGTGAAACGGATGTCTAAAATTTTAATGATTAACCTGCCGTATTCAGGCCATACGAATCCGACATTGGGATTAGCGGCAGAACTTGTGAGACGGGGACACTTTGTAGGATATATTAATGCGCCGTCTTTCAGAGAAAAAATAGAAGCTACAGGAGCGATATTTATTCCCTATGATAACTATTCCAATGACCTGACGGACCAGCAGATAAAGACCCGTTGTTTTTTAGCTGCTTATAATACCGGTTTAAGGGTTGGGGAAGATTATGATTTGATTTTATATGAATTATTTTTTTATCTCGGCAAGACGCTTGCAGATACGTTGGGGAAACCATGTATCCGGCAATTTTCTATGTTTGCCTGGAATGAGCATGTGGTAAACACATTTATAAGAAAATCCCCGATGTGGTATGTATTAAGGCTGAAAGCAGTCAGAAAATTAATTACACGCAATTCTTCACATGGAATTAAAATAAAGTTCGATGAAATGATCAGCGAAATCAACCACAATATTCCTTCGTTAAATATTGTTTATACATCAAAAGAATTCCAGATTTTTGCAAATGAATTCGATGAAAGATTTCACTTTGTAGGACCTTCTATCGGAAAGAGAATCAGTGACATACATATTCCTTTTCATGAAATGAAGGATATTATAGTATATGTTTCTATGGGAACTGTGCTGGGGAAAAATAAGGATATATATCAAACTTGCATACGGGCTTTTCAGGGAGAAGACGTCAGTGTGATCATGTCTCTGGGGAAATATATTAAGCAGGAAAGCTTAGGCAGTATTCCTTCTAACTTCTATGTTTATGAAAGTGTTCCTCAATTGGAGGTATTGGAAAAGTCCTCTTTATTTATTACTCATGGAGGAATGAACAGTGTTAATGAAGCAATCTGTTTCGGTGTGCCGATGTTAGTTGCACCGATTGGCGGCGATCAGCCTACCATTGCCGACAGAGTAGAGGAACTGGGGATGGGACTGCGTATAAAAGGAAATAAAATTGGCCCGGATGGACTAAAGCGGCTTATAAACACAATAATAAAAGAAGAGAAATTCAGACAAAATGTTATGAAGCAAAGCATTTATATGAAGCAGGCCGGAGGCATTCATAAAGCGGCAGATCTTATTGAAGCGGAGATATCTGCCAGATTGCTTATTGAACAGGAACATTAATTGGACGGCGATGCATCATAAGAAAAGCAAAAAAATATTTGAATTCTATTATCCAAGATGGAAATATAACAGACAAATGGATAGAAAGAAGGATTGAGGAAAGCTATGAACTTACAGATTTTCGGAACCAATAAATGTTTTGATACGAAGAAGGCACAAAGATATTTCAAGGAGCGCGGTGTGAAGTTCCAGCTCATTGACTTAAAAGAAAAGGGTATGAGCAGAGGGGAATTCGTTAGTGTAAAGCAGGCGGTCGGCGGGCTGGAAGCTATGCTGAATGAAAATTGCAAGGATAAGGATACACTTGCTTTGATAAAATATATCGCAGAAGAAGACAAAGAAGCAAAAGTGCTGGAAAATCAGCAGGTGCTTTTAACACCCATCGTAAGAAATGGTAAAATGGCGACGGTAGGATATAAGCCTGAGGTGTGGAAGAACTGGGAATAGACCCGTTTACTCAGCCTATTCCCGCATTGTTCCAATCTGTACATTTTTCATCGGATTATTTTCTGACTTTGAGCTTTAATCTATATAGGCATCAATAGAAGCATGCTTTGCGGACAAAACTCTTTCTTTGCTATTTTTATATAAATAATTTTTAACTGCAAATAACAGTAATGCAAAGCAGCATGGGAATGCCATTCCCCAGAAATAGAATGTGTTGTTATAATCATATACATATCCTGAATAAACTGGACCAATCACAAGGCCAAAACCTTGCAAAGTCCCAATAATTCCGTAAATAAACCCTCTATTTCCTGTTTTATTTCCATACTCTACAAGCAGACTTTGCAAAGCAATATACATAGCCGATCCTGCCAAAAATTCAATAAAAATTATTCCTATAAATATATATGGATTAATAACAAATTTTAATATAATAAATGTTGTAACTTCAATAATGAGTGATATCAATACCAGCTTTTTACTTCCGATTTTATCGCATAATTTTCCCATAAATGGACCTGAAAAAGAAAAAACCAGGAAATTTAAGGATAATATAAAGGAAATATACGTTAATGGCATTTTTAAAATGGAATCCCCATAAATAGGAAAAATTGAAGTTAATGAAGAACAAATAAAATCTCCAAGCATTGCAAGGCATCCTATAACAATAAATTCAATTCCCAATATAGCTTTATATACATATTTTAGCTTTACATTTTCTTTTCTCTTTTGCTCCCTTATTATTTTGATTTCACTAATATTAATACTTAAAATAAACGCTCCGAATGCTGAAATTGTTGAAATAAAAAAAACTATTTTATAATCAGAAAATCCTGAAATTATAGTCCCGCCTACTAGTGGACCTATTGCACTGCCTAATGAGGAAAAAACACTATATGTTCCTATTTCTTTTCCTTTTTTTGATTCATTCACTAAAGCTCCTACAAAGGAGTAAATCAGAGGTGTTATAATTCCTATCACAAATCCTTCTAAGATATAAATAATAGCAATTATAAATGACTGCATAAAAAGTGTTTGCAAATAAAAAAGTACACTTAATCCAATTAAAGATAACATTAATAGTTTTTTATATCCAAAAAAATCTGCAATAATGCCCGCTGGTATTTGTAAAGCAGTACGCCCCAATCCATAAATTGAAAAAATATAAGAGATAGTGATTGTTCCAACTCCAAACATTCCGAAGTATGATGGCATAATTGGCGTCAACGATGTATAGCTTAAATTAAATAACATTCCGCAAATACAAATTATTAAAAAGGACTTATTTTCTGTAAATATATTTTTATTAAATGATTTCATTTCTATACCCCATATATGCTTTGCCGGCCTCAAAATCACTAGTTGAAAATGCTTTTCTTCCAACCTTCTCTTAACGTCCGTATAATAAGTATATCCATTTCAAGTCCTCAACAGGTTCCGATTCGTAAGCTATTGGAACATTATAACGTAACAATATGAGTTGTCCATTACTTCATCGAGTATATTTTTGCTCAAAAAAAAGCAGAAAATGCCGGCGATTATATGCTGCTTTTTCCGCATGATTATGACAAAATATTTATTCCTTTTCCACTGAAATATAATTATAAAATATTACAAGAAAACAGGAACATTTTTGTCATAAATGTTCCTGTTTTCTTCCTAAACGCTATGATTTGCACGGAAGCATTTTAGTCCTCTAATAAGTCTGGAAAACATATGAAGCTATTTTTAAACAAATCAAAAAGAGGAATACAGCAAGGTTCCCATGTCAGAAACAATTATAGGTACAGCTTCACAACCATATTCTCTTGCTTTGACTATAACTTTCATGAATCAAAAAATCCAATACATTCGTTTTCCGTCCTAAAATTAGGAAGCGCTATGTAATGAAAGAATAGGAAATATCTTAAAAAACATATTAAACATATATGAAATATTAAAAAGTGCCTAAACATAAACCTATTAATTGTCTCTAATTTAGATAAAATGACAAAATTATAAAAACCCTTCTATCTTTGATTGACAAATGAAAATTCAAAACATATAATACCAATAAGTTTAGTAGGAAACATTTGAAATTCCGGAAGGGAGAGAATAATTATGCAAAACAGAACAGTTGCAGTTAACAAAATCATACGTACCTCTATAGGAATGCAGTGTTGCTGTATTCCTTGTTGTGTTATGCAAAAATATAATTTCTCCGGGGGATAAAATGGTTGTATCATCTTGCGTATGCTATTAAGGCAGTCAGGATTATATGATCCTGACTGCCTTTTTATGTAATAGGAAAATGTTTCTATTACATAAAAAATGGATGCGCAGCTATGAACGCGGAACAAAGAAAGGAGTGTACGGTATGCTTGCCGTGTCGGCGGGCTAAGCGGTACAACAGATATAATATTATGGAGGACTACATTAAAATTAAAAATTTACATAAAACCTATCCTACACATGACGGACCGCTGGAGGTGTTGAGAGGGGTAGATCTTTCCATAAGGAAAGGGGAAATATTCGGGACGATTGGTTTCAGCGGAGCCGGAAAGTCCACGCTGGCCCGATGTATTAACCGGCTGGAAACGCCTGATAAGGGAGAGATTCTAATAGACGGCGTTGATATTTTAAAGCTGCCAAAACAGGAACTGCTCAAAGAACGGCGAAAAATCGGCATGATTTTTCAAACCTTTAATTTATTTGAGGCAAAGACGGTATATAAAAATATTTCATATCCGTTGGAAATCAGCGGCTTCCCTAAGGCGGAGATCAAACGGCGCGTTTTGGATACGGCAGAGCTTGTAGGATTATCCGATAAATTATCGGCCTATCCGGGAGGACTTTCGGGGGGCCAGAAGCAAAGGGTAGGAATCGCCAGAGCTTTGGTAAACGATCCTTACCTGCTGTTGAGCGATGAAGCAACATCAGCCCTTGATCCCCAGACCACGCTTCAGATATTAGAACTGTTAAAGGAAATCAACAAAGCGACAGGGATTACGATTCTGATGATTACACATGAGCTGGATGCCATCAAATATACGTGTGAGCGGATGGCGGTTCTTGAGGATGGACTTATTATAGAGTCGGGCTCGGTAAATGAAATATTCCATAATCCTCACAGCCGTACCGGGGAGCTTTTTGCAAAGGTATTCCTCGAATTTCAAAAAGCAGATAGCCTTATGAACGGTGAGGGAATATAACGAAGCCAGCAGAGAAAAACATTCGTAAAATAGAGAAGGAGTGGCAGCATGAGTTTATTGGATACGCCTCTTTGGGAGGTAATAAAAGGTTCCTTTGCGCCTGAGGTATGGGAACGCATAGCGCCCGCTATTTCTGAAACGCTTTATATGACAGCATTGTCTTCGATTATCATGCTTATTCTTGGATTACTTCTTGGGATTATGCTTACGGTAACAAATCCGAATGGGCTGGTGCCGATGGTAAGCCTTTATACCGGTTCGGGATGGCTGATCAACTGCCTGCGTTCCCTGCCGCAGATGATTATGATTATTTTAATGATACCAGTAGCCCGTCTGTTTTTTGGTAAATCTTATGGAACAAATGCCTGTATCATCGCCATTGCGGCGAGCTGCATACCGATGTATGCGCGTATAGTTGAAAGCAGTCTGCTGGAAATTGCCAAAGGCAAGGTGGAAGCTGCCAAATCCATCGGAAGCACAAATTTTCAAATTATCTTCCGAATACTGCTTCCGGAAACTGTTCCCTCCCTGATACGTGGATTTACGGTTGCGGTAATCGGAGTAATATCCATGACGGCTCTCGCGGGAATGTTTGGAGCGGGAGGTATAGGAGATATTGCGGTCAGGTTCGGTTATCAGCGCTTTCAGCACGATGTGCTGTTTGCGGCAGTGTACATTTTGATAATTCTTGTCCAGCTCGTACAGTTTATCGGAGATTTTACTTCGAGGAAGATACTCAGAAAGAGGAATCTGTTGTAAAAAAGGAAGCATTTATAACATGAAGCATTTATAGCATAAAAGATTTAAAACATGAAGCATCAAAATATGAAAGATTTAAAACATGAAGCATTAAATTATAAAGCTAAAAACGAGAAGTTAAAAACATGAAACCATAAAACAACAAATTATAAGAAGAGGAGAAATAACATGAGAAGATCTAACTTATTACCTTTAATGGCTGCAGCAATTCTTTCAATCGGAGTTTTTGCCGGCTGCGGAGCGAAAGCCGGCAATGCGGCGCAAGAGACGAAAGCTCCCGTTTCAGAGAGCACGGCGGACACGACCAGTTCAAAAAATACAGACGATTCAGAAAGCACAGACGGCAAAAATAACAGCGCCGAGGCAGAACAAAAGGAAACTGTAACAATTACGGGTATTGCAGATCTCGTACCTCATTCCGAGATTATCGAATATGTAACACCCAAACTTGCGGAGCAGGGTATTATCATTGAGCTCGTAGCTACATCCGCAGATGCTACGACCAATGAGAAAACGGCAAAGGGAGAGGTGGACTTTAACTATTTCCAGCACTATCCCTATTTGGAGGAGTGGAACACGACCAACGGTTTTGACTTAATCAATGCAGGTGATATCCATGTGGAGCCCATCACGGCATATTCGGATAAGTATACGAGTACAGAGGAAATTCCCGATAATGCGGTCGTTGCAATTCCTAACGACGGAACCAATGAATACCGCGCCCTGCGTATTTTGGAACAGAACGGTTTTATTAAGCTGAATGAGGAAACGGCTACCACATTGAGTGCTTCCCTGACTGATATCGAGGAATACATTCGTCCTCTGGAAATTGTTGAGCTCGATTCGGCCCAGATCATTCCGACCAAAGCGGACTACGACTTTTTCATTACCAATACCAATAAAGCTTTAGAGGCAAAGATAACTTCCACAAAGCTGTTCAGCGAAGGCAGTGATAGTCCATATGCGAACATTATTGCGGTTCGGGCGGAGGATAAGGATAATCCGGCAATCATAGCTCTTGTAAAAGAACTTCAGTCGGAAGATACGAGAAAATTCATCGAAGAAAAATATGAAGGAGCCGTAATACCTGCCAACCTCAGATAAGAAGGCGGTTAGCCGTTGCTATAAAGCCATGGGTCGAATAGTAACATTTAGATAGAATAAGGAGGTTTCACTTTGAAAAATTATGAATATATCGAATCTGCATTAATCCATGGCGGTATATATGGGGATGAACGCACAGGTGCGGTAAATACTCCGGTGTATCAGACATCGACCTATATGCAGGATGGATTGGGAAAAAACAGAGGATATGAATATTCTCGTACGGGAAATCCCACAAGAGAGGCGCTGGAATCGCTCATCGCGGAACTGGAGGGAGGAAAGGCAGGCTTTGCCTTTGCCTCCGGTATGGCCGCAACGACTGCGGTGCTCAGTCTTTTTCAGAGCGGCGATAAGATCGTGATATCGAGCAATGTATATGGAGGTACTTTTCGCGTATTGGATAAAGTATTTCAAAGGTTTGGATTTCAGTATGTCATTGCGGACACGACGGATTTGGAAGCATTTGAAGAAGCGCTCACGCCGGATGTGAAAGCCGTCTTAATTGAAAGTCCGGCAAATCCGCTTCTTACGGTAACGGATATCAGCGCCGTAGCGAAAATAGCAAAGAGTAAAGGTGCCTTGCTCATTGTAGACAATACGTTTATGACACCTTATCTTCAGCGCCCTTTGGAACATGGGGCAGATATCGTTCTCCATTCGGCTACAAAATATCTGGGAGGCCACAGCGATTTGATTGCAGGCTTGGCGGTAGTAAAGACGCAGGAGTTAGCAGAAAGGCTTCATTTCATACAAAATGCGACCGGAGGGGTACTGCAGCCCTTTGATTCTTTTCTCTTGATTCGCAGCATCAAGACCTTGAGTGTCAGAATGGACCGGCATGTGAGAAATGCCGTAGAGCTGGCGAAGCTGCTGCGGGAACATAAAGCTGTTAAGACAGTATATTATCCGGGGATTCCGGATTTTCAAGGGTATGAAATAAATAAAAGGCAGGCCAAGAGCGGCGGTGCCATGATATCTTTTGAGCTTCGTGAAGGTTATGATACTCACCGGTTTTTTGAAGAACTGAAGATTATTGCGCTGGCAGAAAGCCTGGGCGGAGTAGAATCCCTCGTATGCCATCCCGCAAGCATGACCCATGCCTCTATTCCGAGAGAAATCCGGGAAAAGGTAGGGATTACGGATGGCCTTATCCGGCTTTCCGTAGGCATTGAGAATGTAAAAGACCTTAGCAAGGATTTACAATCCGCAATAGAGAGGGCAAAGTTATGAGTTTATATCACTCCATGCAGGAATTAATCGGTAATACGCCCCTTGTCAGACTGAATTATCTTGGTTTTCCGGAAAAATTACAGATTTATGCGAAGCTGGAGCTTTATAATCCTGCCGGGAGTGTTAAGGACAGAATCGGAAAATATATGCTTGAAGATGCCAGAAATCGGAACGTATTAAGTCCTGGAGACACAATTATAGAAGCTACTGCAGGAAATACGGGAATAGGCATTGCATTTGCAGCCCTTAATCAAGGATATAAGCTGATTTTTACCGTCCCGGAGAAGTTTTCTCAGGAAAAGCAGACTTTGTTAAGAGCGCTTGGCGCAGAGATTATCAATACGCCGTTGGAGGAAGGAATGTCCGGAGCTATTAAGAAAGCGGAGGAGCTTCGTACGGCAATTCCGAATTCGGTAACGCTCGAACAGTTTAAAAATGGGAGCAATCCCTTGGCCCACTACGAAACAACCGGACCGGAAATATATAAGGACCTGAACGGAGACATCGATTACGTCGTTGCAGGAGCGGGAAGCGGCGGTACTTTTTCAGGAATACTGAAATATCTGAAGGAGAAAAACCCGGGTATAAAAGGTGTATTGGCCGATCCGATAGGCTCCACGATAGGGGGAGGAGAACACGCTGATTATGAAATCGAAGGGATAGGAAATGATTTTATCGCCGACACCATGGATATGAGCCTTGTGGATAAGGTAATTAAGGTAAACGACGCCGAAGCTTATGCGGAGGTAAAAAATATTGCCAAATATGAAGGAATTTTTGCAGGCTCGTCATCAGGGGCGGCACTGGCAGCAGTGAGGAAGCTGGCTAAGACCGTTCCTTCCGGCAAGATAGTAGTAGTTTTTCCGGACAGAGGAGACCGCTATTTCGGCAAACATATTTATGGCTAATAGGAAATTGCTTGTTCTGTCAATAAAGCAGGATTCGCGTAAAGGGAAAGGTATGGTCATTTTATGAAAAATAAATTTATTTTTGGATTTTTATCGATTGCAATCGGGCTTCTTATCGCATTAGGCCCCTTGACTATTTTTCCGGTTTGCGGGGTGCATGAACATTCCGAGGAAGTGATGAAATGCTTTTGGACCGCACGCGCAGAATTAGGAGTTGGTTTTTCGATTTCGATACTGGGCCTGCTCTCCATAATATCCGGCAATCCTAAGTTCCGCCTCGGATTAGCTGTCGCGATTTTATTAAATGGGATTCTGGCATTTTTGTTTCCTGCGGTTTTAATCGGCGTTTGCGGGAGTGCACGTATGAATTGCCGAGCGCTGACATTGCCTGCTTTATCCATTTTAAGCAGCCTTATTGTTATAGCGTCTATAATCCAGGCAGCTTACCTGCGTTATACCAATAAGGAAGGAACGGAAGAACATGGAAAGCAAACCGCTAACGACTAGAAGGCTGTCCGTATACAATTTGAGAAGTAATCCGTTTCGAACTGCCAGCCTTGTCTTTGTAGTATTGCTTCTCGCCTTTGCCACATTTGGAGGCTCCTTGTTGTCGCAGAGCTTAAAGAACGGTTTAGGAAGCCTAAAGGAGCGTCTTGGAGCTGATCTCGCCGTAGTTCCTCTCGATCATGAAGCGGATTACGAAGGAATTATTTTATCGGGCCAGCCGGAAAAGTTTTATTTCGACCAATCGATAGAACAGCAAATAGAGCAGGTTGAAGGAGTCAGCAAGGTTTCCTCCCAATTTTTTATATCTACGCTTGCGGCGGCATGCTGCTCCGTACCAGTTCAAGTAATAGGCTTTGACCCTGATACGGACTTTGTAATTCAGCCGTGGATTGCGAAAGTATATCACGAGGAAATTGGCGACGGGCAGATTATTGCAGGCAGCGATATCGTACTTAACGATACGGGAACCTTGAAATTCTTTGACGACACTTACAAAGTGGCAGCCCAGCTTGAAAGAACCTCCACCGGAATGGATTATTCTGTATATGCGAATATGAATACGATAAAGATGCTGGTCGCCGGAGCAAGAGAAGCGGGCATGAATCTGAGCGTGGATGTTTACGGTACGGACGTCGACCGTTCCGTATCCACAGTGTTGGTAAAAATAGAAAAAGGATATGACGCGGATACGGTCACCACAAATATACGGCGGCAGATTTCCGGAATAAGCATAGTGAAATCACAAAATGTCTTTGCTTCAACCGCAAATAACATGGATGTTCTGCTCGCTTTTATAAATACGATAACTCTCGTACTCTGGTTGTTAGCCATACTTGTTTTGGCGGTAATGTTTTCCGCGATGACAAACGGCAGGAAAAAAGAGCTTGCACTTTTACGGTCGGTGGGAGCCGCGAGAGGAAAGATATGTGGAATTGTTCTTACGGAATCTCTCCTCATAAGTATACTGGGAGGTACTTTGGGAACGGTGGCAGCTTCGCTTATTATTTTTCCGTTCAGTACATATACAAGGGAAAAATTAGGCCTCCCTTATTTACTTCCGAATGTGGCCGTAACACTGCGTTTATTGGGAATGAGTCTTCTTCTTTCTTTTGCATCAGGGCCCTTTGCAGCGACGTATTCGGCTGTAAAGGGAAGCAAAGCAGAAGCTTATATCTCCATAAGAGAAGGAGAGTGACCGGTATGGCGTTAGAAGTAAGGAGTCTTACGAAAGAGTATATAAGGGGCAGGGTTGCATTTCAGGCGGTAAATAATGTGAGTTTTGTCGTCCAGCCGGGAGATTTTGTTAATATTATAGGACGCTCCGGCAGCGGAAAAAGTACATTAGTAAATATGATAGCCTGTCTGTTAACCCCTACGAAAGGAAGCATTGAGATAGACGGACTTAACATTGTCTCCCTGAAGGATAAAGAGGCTTCCGCCTACAGAAATTCGAAAATAGGATACATATCCCAAGGGCAAAGCACTCTGGCAAGCCTTAATGTGCTGGATAATGTAAGAGTGCCGTTCCATCTGTCAAAAAGGGAGGGAACTTCTAAAGAAGCGGCATTTTCATTGCTGGAGCAAACAGGAATTTCGCATTTGGCAGCAGCTTTTCCAAAGCACCTCTCCGGCGGAGAGTTAAAGAGAGTTGCGATTGCGAGGGCATTGATTAATCATCCGGACTATGTGATTGCAGACGAACCTACCAGCGATTTGGATGTGCAGACAACGGCGGAAATTATGGAGTTGTTAAAAAATATTGCGGAAACGGGAACAGCGGTTATGATGATTACTCATGACATGGAGGCTTTGGGGTACGGGAGCCGTACCTTTGTTATGGATGCGGGAATTTTGACCGAGTGCGCAGGAAACCGGGTGTATATTTCGCATAAGCGGGGATAGGAGTTCCCGAATTGTCAAAATGAAAAAATCATGAAATAGGAGGATGCTATGGGAAACATAGATTTACAGATACCGGAGGTATCGATCAGGGAAATACGCCTGGGTTCCATTACGGGCTTTCAGGGGGGAGCGGAGGAACTGGTAAAAAGCTCCCGCTGCGGACTAAGGGATAAAAGCAGATCTTTTTCCCAGTGTCTTGGATGTTCCACATCGCAGGCAGCATGTATGGTTATTTTGGTTCAGGATGCGGCTGTTATCAGCCATGGTCCGGTAGGCTGCTCATCCTGCTTCCACGAGTTCGCATTTACCTATAGGGTGAATTCTCCCCTTCGCGGCATCGAAAATCCGACACAGCGCAAGGTTTTTTCCACCAATCTTCAGGAAACGGATACCGTTTATGGCGGGGGACAGAAATTAGCTAAGGGTATCCGGGAGGTTTATGAAAGAACGCACCCTAACGCTGTGTTTGTATTGACCACCTGCGCTGCAGGAATCATCGGCGACGACGTGGAAAGCGTGTGTAATGAGGCTGAGGAGGAGCTGGGTGTTCCTGTGGTAGCAATATTCTGTGAAGGCTTCCGTTCCAAGGTATGGACTACCGGCTTTGACGCCAGCTATCACGGCATTGCGAGAAAGCTTATAAAGCCTGCCAGAGAAAAGAGAGATGATATCGTGAATGTCATCAATTTCTGGGGCTCTGACATTTTTAAAGACTGGTTTGAAGCCTTCGGGGTAAAACCCCGGTATATCACTCCCTATTCCACTGTGGAAGACTTATCCAGAGCCTCCGAAGCCGCGGCGACCATTCAGATTTGTCCGACTTTAGGCTCCTATCTGGGAGCGGCGCTGGAGCAGGAATTCGGCGTACCGGAGATTAAGACGGCCCCGCCCTACGGCGTAGCCCAGACGGACCGCTGGTTCAGAGAGCTTGGGAAAATCCTTCATAAGGAGGAAGAAGCGGAACGGCTGATCGCCGCTAAGAAGGAGGAATACCTTCCTAAAATAGAAGAACTGCGGCAGAAGCTGAAAGGAAAATCAGCTTATGTGACGGCAGGAGCAGCCCATGGCCATGCGCTTTTGTCCTTGTTGGGCGAGCTGGGAATGAAGGCAAAGGGAGCTGCTATCTTCCACCATGACCCTCTTTATGACAGCGGCAGCGAGGAAGGCGATTTGCTGGCGCAGCGGGTAAAAGATTACGGGGATGTTCCCAATTTCAACATATGTAATAAGCAGGAATTCGAACTGGTAAATATGCTGAACCGCTTACAGCCGGATGTTTTGCTGGCAAGGCACGGAGGTATGACGCTTTGGGGAGCGAAGTTGGGAATTCCGTCACTGCTTATCGGAGATGAGCATTACAGCATGGGTTACGAAGGAATCGTGCGCTATGGAGAGCGCATCGTAGAAACTTTAGAAAATAGCGAATTTGTTAAGAATCTCAAAAATCATGCCATCAATCCCTATACGAAATGGTGGCTGCAGCAGGAACCGTATACTTTTTTAGAAGGAGGTAATGTGCAGTGAGCGGAATCATCGAACAGGAACGTTATACCTGCGCCATCGGCGCACTGCAAAGTGTGGTAGCTATTCCGAAAGCCGTGCCGATTCTTCATTCAGGTCCCGGCTGCGGCAATATGATTCAGGGGTTTTTCGAGCGCTCCACGGGTTATGCGGGAGGAAACACTTCTCCGTGTACAAATTTCAGCGAGAAAGAGGTTGTATTCGGTGGAATGGAACGCTTAAGGGAAATCGTATCCAATACGTATAAGGTGCTGGATACCGACTTGCAGGTGATTCTGACAGGATGTACCGCCGGTATCGTGGGCGACGATGTGGAGTCTCTGGCAGATGAATTCAGGGAGTTGGGAAAGCCTATCGTATCCGTGGAAACGGCAGGCTTCAAATGCAGTAATTTCGAGTCACACAGCCTTGTGGTGAACGCGATCCTCGACCAATACGTCAGCAAATTCGAGGATGAGAACCCGGTGCGCAGCGAAAAGAACACGGTAAATCTTTTTGCCTCTCTTCCCTACCAGGACCCTTTTTGGAAGGGGAATTTGAGAGAATATAAGAGGCTTTTGGAGGGAATCGGATTAAAAGTACATATTCTTTTCGGACCGCAGTCGGAGGGCGTGGAGGAATGGAAGAGGATTCCCAGAGCGAATTTCAACATTCTCGTGTCTCCCTGGTACGGACTTCCCATCGCAGAGCATTTGGAAAATATATATGAACAGCCTTTTACGCGCTTTCCGAACGTACCGATAGGAGCCAATGAAACGGAGCGTTTTCTGCGTCAGGTCATTAACTTTGCTAAAGGGCAGGGTACACAGATAGACGAGGAGGCGGCGGAGGAATTCATAAAGAAGGAGCGAGAGGCCTACTATGAGGAAATCGATAATCTTGCCACTTTCCTGCTGGAATTCCGCTATGGACTTCCGAACCATGTACATATTTTGCACGATGCAGGATATGTGGTGGGACTTTCCAAATTTTTGCTCCATGAGGTCGGTATTGTTCCAAAGGAGCAGTTTATTACGGATAATACGCCTGAAAAGTTCAAGGAACAGATAGTGACGGAACTTAGAAGTACTTCGGAGAAACGTGAGATTCCGCTCACCTTCGAACCGGATGCAGGTAAGGTTCAGGATGCGATACGCGCCCTAAGCCATCAGGGAAGAGGCTTGATCATAGGAAGCGGCTGGGATAAGGAGCTTGCGAGGGAAAAGGACTACGATTTTCTGTCTGCAGCAGTGCCTACGCCGTACCGGCTTGTGCTTACGACAAATTACGTAGGTTTCTCCGGCGGTCTCAGAGTTATTGAAGATATTTATGACAGGGTACTGTCGACATATCGGTAAAAGGGAAGAAGGTTGAATAAAAATGCGTATTCAGCTATTGATTTGAGTGCGCGTCGCAACGCGCAGATGGGTATAAAGATGAGAATTGCCTTTGCCAGCACTGACGGTACATGGGTGGATCAGCATTTCGGAAGCGCCCGCTATTTTCAGGTCTTTGACTTAAATGAGGAAGCATGTGAATTTGTAGAAGACCGCCGGACAGAAAGCTACTGCCGCGGCAATTGTGAGGGTGGTTTCGAGCATTTGCTGAAGGCGCTTAACGACTGCGATGCCATTTTCGTCGTGAAAATTGGTCAGGGAGCTGCTGCGTTTATGATTAGTCATGGAAAACGGGTATTTGAGGCATATGGTCCCGTGAAGGAAATTTTAGATAAGCTTTTAAAAGAAGGTTTGCTGGAGGAGAGGTGAGAATATGGCAAAGAGCTTCGATGAATTAGCTGCGGCGCATCCCTGTTTTGCGGTAGGCGCAAAAGTAAATAAAGGCAGAGTACACCTTCCGGTTTCTCCGGGGTGTAACATTCTTTGCCGTTTCTGCGACAGGAAGATTAATGATGTGGATGTCCGTCCGGGAGTGGCAGCAACGATCATTACCCCCGAAGAAGCCGTAGAGGTGGTGCGAAAGGCGGTAGAGCTATGTCCCGATATTACGGTGGCAGGAGTGGCAGGTCCCGGGGATACTTTGGCTACACCATATGCGCTTGAAACTTTCCGTCTGATTAAAAAAGAATTTCCCGACATTATCAAATGTATGAGTACCAACGGTCTTCTTTTGCCGGAATATCAGCAGGATATTATCGATGTAGGAATCGATTCCCTCACCGTTACGGTCAATGCGGTGGATCCGGCAATTCAGGCACAGATTTGCGGAGGAATCACATATAAAGGAAAAAGGTATGAAGGATTGGAGGCAGCCGAAATATTGATCCGCAATCAGCTTAGCGGCATTAAGGCCGTTTCGGATGCGGGAGTTACGGTAAAGGTGAATACGGTGCTCATACCGGAAATCAATGCTGACCACGTGGAAACGGTAGCTAAAACGGTTTCGGAAGCGGGTGCAAAAATTTACAATATCATTCCGCTCATTCCCCAGCACGAGTTGAATTGGTGTTCGGCTCCTGACTGTAGATTGCTTAGTGAGGTCAGAGGTCTTGCGGAGCAATATATCAATGTATTCCGCCATTGCCAAAGATGCCGCGCCGATGCGGCGGGCATACCCGGAGGGGAAGATTTCTCCAAGCTGATTTATATAAGGCCCGTTGTGCAGGAAAATACATTTTCTCACGGTTAAGAAATGATCATAGGATGCATTTCAGGAAAGGGGGTGGTGGCACATGGAATGTGAGTGTAGTATCCCGGACTGTTGCAGCACTTTAAAAAGAAAAGGAGAATTATTATGTCAGAGGAAACAAAAAAGGCGGCATACCGGTTTGACACCCAGAAGGTCAGAGCGGGATATGAGCCGAAGGATCACAAATATGCGGTATCGCCGCCTATTTACCAGACTGCATCTTATGACTTTCGAGATGTGGAGAATGCGAAGAACTTATTCAGCTTTAAAGAACAGGGATTCCTATATACCCGTGTAGGAAATCCTACGGTAGCAGTGTTAGAGGAGCGAGTGCGGGTGTTAGAAGGAGCTGCTGCAGCCATCGGCGTGGCCTCGGGGATGGCGGCTATCAGTTACACGCTGCTTAATCTTGCCGAGGGGGGCGGAAGAATACTGACTTCTCCTTTCCTATATGGAGGCAGCGCCGACAGCTTCAAGAAAATTTACCCCAAATTCGGTATTCACTTCGATATCGCCAAGAACCTGGAGCATCCGGAGAAGCTGGGAGAAGAAATATGGCCTGATACAAAGGCTATCTATATCGAGAGCATCAGTAATCCGAATACGGTATTGCTTGACCTTGATGCTATATCCAAGGTAGCGCACGAACACGGTATTCCGGTAGTGGTGGACAATACGGTGGCGACTCCGTATCTGTATCATCCTTTTGCACACGGCGCAGATATTGTCGTATACTCCGCTACCAAGGGCTTGAGCGGACATGGAAATCTCATTGCAGGCCTTATTCTGGAAAGCGGAACATTCGATTACAAAACGGAAAAGTTCCCGCAATTTTCTGAAAAGTATTATACCCTCAGAGACGAGAGCGGTACATACAGAAGCTTTCCGGAGGTATTTCCGGAAGCGCCCTTTACCGCCAGAATACGGTTTAATTATCTGAATTACTTCGGGGCGGCACTTTCTCCTTTCGATGCATATCTTTCCATCGTTGGTCTCGAAACACTCTCGGAGCGCCTCTCCAAGCAATCGGAGAACGCGCATAAGCTGGCATTATATTTATCCTCCAACGAAAAAGTAGAGTGGGTAAGGTATCCAGCGCTGGAAGAAAGTCCTTACCATCAGCTTTATAAGCGAGACTTTGAGAAGGGTGCAGGCGGACTTCTTTCCTTTGGTTTCAAAGGAAATGAGAAGCAGAAGGAAGCCTTTTTAAATGCGATAGAGCTGTTCCATTACCATGTGAACATCGGCGATGCCAGATCGCTGATCGTTAATTCCCCGCAGACCACCCATGGGGAACTTGATGATCAGGAAAAGGCGGCGGCCGACATACCGGAAAATCTGATTCGCATTTCCGCGGGGTTAGAGGATTCTGATGATTTGATTGCTGATTTGGAGCAGGCGTTCCAAAAAGCATTTTCCATAAACTAGTTGAGGAGGGAAAAGATATGACGATAGGAAAGAAAAGCAGTGCTGTTGTTTCACTTATTTTGGCCGGTGTGCTGGGACTTACCGCTTGCGGAGCGAAGGAGGCGGCGGTGACAGAAACGTCTGCATCTGCAGAAACGGCAAAGACGGAATACAAATATGGGAAGATAGATATTCCCGGCAAGGATGGAGCACTTTGCGGTGCACCGATCTATATTGCTTATGAAAAAGGATTTTTTGCGGAGGAGGGCTTTGATGTAAATCTGATTTCTGCCGATACCGAAACGCGAAAAATCGGGCTAAATAACGGAACAATTCCGATAGTAAACGGAGACTTCCAGTTCTTTCCCTCCATCGAGGAAGGGGTGAAGGTGAAGGTGGTCGACGGGCTTCATTACGGATGTATTAAATTCGTGGTTCCTAACGATTCTCCCATACAGACTGTGGAAGATTTCGCCGGAAAGAAAATCGGTGTTGACGAAATTGGAGGAACGCCCCATCAGGTTGCCAGCGTATGGCTGGAAAAAGCAGGAATTTCCGCAGATCCTCAGGATGGCGATGTGACCTTTCTGCCATTCTCCGACGGTAATCTGGAGTTGGAGGCGGTAAAGAGCGGAGAGATAGACGTAGCGGCTCTTTGGGATCCGCTGGGTTCCATCGCAGAGAAGAGCGGGGAATACAGGGTAGTGTTCGACCTTTCCACAGACCCTGCTTTTGCCGGAAAGTATTGCTGCTTCCTCTATGCATCTTCTAAGGTGCTCGAGGAGAACCCTGACGAAATCGCGGCACTGCTAAAAGCTTACAGGAAGGCGCAGGACTGGATTGCGAAGAATCCTAAGGAGGCGGTAGATATTATTTCGGATAAGAAATATTCAGCTATTGACGATAAGGAACTGGCACAGGAGCTTATCGTAAGCTATGCTTATCCCTCCACAGAGGACAGAGCGAATGGAACAGCCAAAATAGAAGAGGATGTAAAGTACTTTGTAACGGAACTTAAAAATATCGGATACTTAAAGACGGAGGATGCGGATGCATTTGCTGCGGAAATCTTTCAGAAGGTAGATGTGGATTAAGCGTTTATAAGCTTATTTTGGAGGAAAAAAGGTGAGTATATTAAAACAACGAGCGATACGATTGGCAAATAGCTCTTATGTTCAAAAGGATGCTTTGCCGTCACGGTTCAAACCGGGACGGCAGGGCGGGAACTATACACCTGCCATAGCATCATATATCGGTCTGTCTGCCATTTCACTTTCGGGATTTTTCATAGCGTTACTTGTGAATTTATTTTTTAGGCAGACGGCAGAAGCGGACATTAATACATATCCGCTTGGCTCTTCTATTTCCCTTACCGCTGATGAGGCGTATCGCTTCGTTCTGGCAGTACTGATACTCATCTATGGAGTGGCGGCAGTTTATTCTTTTTGGAGAGAGGAGCGCAGAAAGCAGTTCTTAAGCCGGGTGCCGTTCCGCTTTGTCATAGGCCTTGCATTATCATTATGGGATATTTTGGGAACGAAGCTTTTGCTTTTACCCCAGCCGTTCTTTCCCGGGCCATCGAGAATAATAGAATCCTTTCTGATGGAGGGAGACTATATTCTGCAAAATACGCTGTATTCTTTGCGGCTTTTTACCGTGGGATTCACGCTGGGCGTGGCTTTTGGCGTAGGAACGGGGATTCTGATCGGCTGGTTTCCGAAAATCTACTATTGGGTATACCCTGTCCTGAAAATTACCGGAGTCATTCCGGCGGTGGCATGGATGCCCTTTGCCTTGACACTTCTTCCTACACCTTTTTGGGCGGCAGCCTTTTTGATCGTTATATGTGCATGGTTTCCGGTGGCGTTTTTGACAGCGCAGGGCATTGCCAGCACACCTAAGATTAATTTTGAAGTGGCGCAGACCTTAGGGGCGAAGACACCGTATCTTGTCCTGCATGTGGCAATACCTCATGCGATGCCTCAGATTTTTACCGGCATATCCTCAGCTAACGGCTTTGCGTTTACAACGCTCGTTATGTCCGAGATGCTGGGGCAGCCGGGAGGGCTGGGCTATTATATCAACGCCTCTAAGGTTTGGTCGGCATATTACAAGGTGTTTGCGGCAATTATCGTTATGGCAGTTTTGTTTTCCGCCATCATGAAGGTAATCGGAGCAATACAAAGCCGCGTTTTGCGGTGGCAGAGGGGGCTGGTAAAATGAGCAGGGATATTCTTTTTGAAATTGAAGCGGTGGACCGTACCTATGTGGATGCCAATGACAACATGGTGGAAGCGCTTAAAAATATAAACCTTTCTATTAACAAGGGAGAGTTTATTTCCATCATCGGTCCTTCCGGCTGTGGCAAGACCACCCTTTTACGGCTTCTTGCAGGTCTGGATGTGCCGGAATCGGGGAAAATCCGGCTAAGCGGAGAAGAAATTGGAGGGCCCGACCCGACCCGGGGGTATGTGTTCCAGCAAAGCAGTCTGTTCCCCTGGTTGACGGTGGAAAAAAACATTGCCTCCGGCTTAATGGCGAGAGGGGTGTATAAGCAGAGAAAGGATGAAATTGCGGGGTACATAAAGCTGATCGGGCTTAACGGCTTTGAAAAGACCTACCCCCATCAGATTTCGGGAGGAATGGCACAGCGTGTGGCGATTGCCAGGGCGCTGATCAATCATCCGGTGGCGCTTCTTATGGATGAGCCGATGGGAGCCTTGGATGCCTTTACGAGGGCAGATTTGCAAGATAAGCTTTTGGAGCTTTGGCGGGAGAACGATACCACCATGATTTTGGTAACACACGATGTAGACGAGGCGCTTTATCTGAGTGACAGAGTTGTTATCATGTCGCCCAGACCCGGCAGGATAAGCGAAGTTTTGAATATTTCGCTGTCAAGACCAAGGCAGCGGAGCAGCGCGGATTTTACGGCGCTGAGAAACAGTATTCTCGAAAAGCTGCATCTGGTCAGTGAAATACAACAACCAGAATATACAATTTAAGGAGATTATGTCATGTCAGAAAAAAAGCAACTAAGACAGATTGCCATTTACGGCAAGGGTGGCATCGGAAAATCAACCACCACACAGAATTTGACGGCAGGTCTTGCGGAAAGCGGGAAGAACGTTATGGTAGTAGGCTGTGATCCGAAGGCCGATTCTACCAGACTGCTTCTGGGGGGACTTGCGCAGAAGACGGTGCTTGATACCTTGCGCACGAGTGGGGACGCTACGGAGCTTTCCAACATCATGCGCATAGGATTCCATGGAACAAAATGCGTGGAATCCGGCGGGCCTGAACCCGGAGTCGGATGTGCCGGCAGAGGAATCATTACATCCATAGGCTTATTGGAGAGGCTGGGTGCATATACGGACGATTTGGATTATGTTTTTTATGACGTTCTGGGAGATGTAGTATGCGGCGGCTTTGCGATGCCGATCAGAGAGGGAAAGGCAAAGGAGATTTACATCGTGGCCAGCGGCGAAATGATGGCACTCTATGCTGCCAACAATATTTCCAAGGGAATCGCAAAGTATGCGAGAACCGGCGGTGTACGCATCGGCGGAATCATCTGCAACAGCCGTAACGTGGATAGAGAGCTGGAGTTGCTTAAGGCTTTTGCCGAGGAGCTCGGTACTCAGCTCATATATTTTGTTCCCCGCGACAATGTGGTGCAGCGTGCGGAGATTCACCGGAAGACCGTAATCGAATATAGCCCTGAGGTAAAGCAGGCGCAGGAGTATCGCGCTCTTGCAAAGGCAATCGATGAAAATACGATGTTCACGATTCCCAAACCGATGTCTCAGGAGCGTTTGGAGGAGATTCTTATGGAGCACGGGCTTATGGATGCCATTGAAGATTATCATATTTAATTAATGAAGCGACTGTTCGCTGGCTGTTATATCATGTGCCTGCAAACAGTCGCTTTTTCTAAATCAGGAAATGATAAATCCAATTGACAAGTAGACAGGATTAGAATTAAACTGGTATACATAAAACAGTAAATAATGGCGGAGTCTGGCATTTTAGTAAGAAACAGGCTGAAGAAATAAAATCTTTGAACGTAAACTGTGCTTGAGAGGCGCGGGAAATCTTAAGGAAAGCCTCAGGACTTCAGAAGGTGTGAATGAAATGATACCGAACGATCCGGTAATGTTAGTTAGTTACGTGAATATGAAGCTGCGTGATTTTTATGAGGACTTGGACAGGCTGTGCGAGGACCTCGATATAGACAAATACGAGTTGGAAGAAAAGTTAAAATCCATAGAATATTATTATAGTAAGGAGAGAAACCAATTTGTCTGAACAGATAACGATTACAGTTCAAACAAAAAAAGCAGGAGAGGAAATGCATCTGCTTCATACGGTAGGGCGAACAGTACTGGAAACCTTGAGGGAAAGCGGAATCGAATTGCCTTCCCTTTGCAGCGGGATGGGAACCTGCGGCAGGTGTATGGTGAGGTTTATCGGTTATGCTCCTCTTCCCTCACAGACGGAAAGGGGCCGGATAGAGCCCGACAGGCTGCGGGAGGGGTATCGGCTCTCTTGTATGGCAAAGCCGGTGAAGAACTGTGTGATCCAGCTTCTTTTTAAAAGTGAGGAGAAGATTAAGGTGCTGACGGAAAGCACCGTGGGCAGCATGGAAGGTATGGGAAGAGAAGAGGACGGGGATTATTACGGGGGCTTGAAGCAGGGAAGTTCAGTTATCGCAGTGGATATAGGAACCACAACGATTGCTATGAGGCTGTTAGAGACTGTTTCCGGGCGGGTATGTGACACTTATACTTGCCTGAATCCTCAAAGGAGCTACGGCACGGACGTAGTGGAGCGGATTAGGGCCGGCAGTGACGGTAAAGCGCAGCAGCTTCAGGAGCTGGTAAGAGAAGCGATGAGGAAGGGAATGAATCAATTTTTCCAAAGCGCCGTCAATAATAAGTTATGTAAATCTAAACGAATGGCCATTGCCTGCAATACGACTATGGGGCATTTACTTATGGGATATTCAACGGATACCTTGGGCAAAAGTCCTTTTACACCAGTGAACATTGCTTTAACAATGTTTGATTTCGAAGGAGTTCCGGCGGCACTTCTGCCTGGAATCTCGGCCTTTGTGGGAGGGGATATCGTGGCGGGCTTATATGCCTGCGATCTTCATAAGGCGCAAAAAACGTGGATATTTCTGGACTTAGGAACAAACGCAGAGATGGCGATTGGAAACGGTGGGCGCATTCTATGTACTGCGGCAGCGGCAGGACCGGCATTTGAAGGAAAAGGCGAAGGGAATACGACGGGACCGGAGCGAATCGAAGCAATTTCCCATTTATTAAAGGAAGGTATCATCGATGAAACAGGGCTTCTTCAGGAGCCGTATTTCGAGTCCGGTATCGAAGTGAACGACATCTGCGTGACACAGAAGGATATCCGGGATATACAAATGGCAAAGGCGGCAGTGCGTGCAGGAATACATTTCCTGGAGGAAAAGTTTGCTGTTTCCATGCCGGAATACCGGCCGATAGAAAAGGTATATCTTGCGGGAGGCTTCGGCTTCTATATGGATAAAGAGGCGGCAGTGCGTGTAGGTTTGATTCCGCCGGAACTTGAGGATAAGTTAGAGGCAGCAGGAAATACGTCCCTCGCCGGAGCAGAGAAAGCGGCAAGGAAAATGTGTATGGATATCAAGGAAATGAGGGAGTTAGACGATATAATAGGGAATTGTGAAGTATTTAATCTCGCGGCTCAGGAGGATTTTGATAAAGTATATATAGAATATATGAATTTTGTTAGATTTTACAAATAGAAGGATAAGATGATATAATACGGTTACTATACAAATACTATTTCGATAAAACGCAAATTTTGCGGGGAGGCATACATGGCAAATATTTTTGGAAATACGGATAATGACAATTCGGCGGTGCTATGGGATTACTTATTCAATGTGGACGAGGGAAGAAAGAATCTTGGAGGGGAGATGCCGGTAATAGTTTATCGCATGCTGGAATATTCCATGAGAGATGTCCTTACATCCATGTACGGTAAGGAAAAAATGATAGAAATTATCAGAAGTGCAGGCGAGAAGACGGGCAGGGAGTTTTATTCCAGATGTCTGGACGGTTCTTTGCCGCTTAACGATTTTCTTGCTCAGGTACAGCAGAAATTGATAGATTTGAAAATCGGTATACTCCGCTTCGAAAAGTTCGATGAAGAGACAGGGCATGCGGTACTTACGGTAAGCGAAGATTTGGATTGTTCAGGATTTCCTTCGATTGGGGAGACCGTATGCAATTACGACGAAGGCTTTTTGGCAGGAATACTGAAGGCCTATACGAAGAAAGAATACATTGTGGTGGAAATCGATTGCTGGGGCACCGGCGAAAGGGTATGCCGCTTTGATGCAAAGGTGGTCCTCGATAAATAAAATTTTACTCAGAAGGGAAAAGGATGTCCATGGAGCAAAATGATACGGATGTTTTATTCGAATATTTAAGGAAAATATTGTTTGAGCGGAATACTCCCATGCTTTCAGCGCAAGAGGTATCTCCTGAGAGCGAGAAGCTTGTGAATGGAATGAATCTGTTTCATGACTGGCTGGAGGAAAATTTTAGATTTGCCAACGACATAGCGGAAGGGAACTTGAACGGAATAGAGCCCTCCAAGGATAATCCCCTTTGTGCTCCATTAAAAATGCTGCGTTCTAACCTTTCCCATCTGATGTGGCAGACGAAGCAGGTTGCAGACGGGGATTACAGCCAGCGGGTAGCAATGCTGGGAGAGTTTTCCACGGCCTTCAATACGATGACCATGCAACTCAAGCAGCGGGAAGCGGCATTGAAGGAGCACAATGCCCTTCTCTCACATATTACGGATAATATAGGAGAGTATGTCGCCGTTCTCGATGAGGAGACGAGGGAAAGCCTGTATGAGAATAAGGCTCTTGTAGATATGTCTATCGAGGAGCCGCGGCTTGCCGAGGACTTAAGATATAGCATCAGCAGATACGATATGGAAAGCAGCGGCCGTTCATGGGAGATAAGTCTGTTGTCTTCGGAGGAAGAAGGGCGCACCTTATATTATCATGTAGATTCGTTCTATATCGACTGGCAGGGAAAGAAAGCTATCGCCCATCTTCTTCGTGATGTTACGGAACAGAAGGAATGGGAGTCTTCTATCGAATATGCAGCGAACTCCGATGCACTTACCGGCCTTTTCAACAGACGCTATTGCATGGAAATGATGGAAAGGTATATCGAGAACAAAAGGGATTTCCTCGTTTGCTTTGTAGATTTGGACAAGCTAAAATATGTGAACGATACCTTTGGTCATTGCCACGGGGACGAATATATATTGACGATGGCAGCCGTTTTGAAGGAAACTGTAAGGAAGGATGATATTATCTGCAGAATCGGCGGCGATGAATTTGTTATACTTATGCCTAAATGTACGGAGAAGCACTCCAAGATGCGTATGAATCAGGCACGGAATCGCCTCTTGCGGTTAACCGAAGAGAAAAACTTGAAATATCCCATGAGCCTGAGCTACGGGGTAATAGCATGTGGTGAAAACAATACGCTCAGCGCGGAAGAGATTTTGGATGAGTCCGATAAAGAGATGTATTTATTCAAGCAGGCGCATCGAAGTG
This sequence comes from Kineothrix alysoides, assembly GCF_000732725.1. Classification (GTDB taxonomy): domain Bacteria; phylum Bacillota; class Clostridia; order Lachnospirales; family Lachnospiraceae; genus Kineothrix; species Kineothrix alysoides. The sequence continues at coordinate 595,613 of NZ_JPNB01000001.1, forward strand.
AGTGGAAGGCATAAAATAGATTCCTATTTTGCTGGTTTTTGACATATATATTATGAAGAAAACAATAGGAAGAGGCAGAACATTGCATTTTAAAGTTGGACTTAAAGAATGCGTTGTGGCGGGAGCTCTCGTTGCGGCGGCACTTTTGTTTATATATGTCAGAGATTATGGGAGCGGCGAGCAGACGGGCTCAGTAGCAGCTTTGAGTAATAAGATAACGGGACAGGTGAGGGACGAGGAGAAGGACAAGGGAAAGATTGCTTTGACTTTCGACGACGGCCCTCATCCTTATTATACGGAGCAGATATTGGATGGACTTAAGAAAAGAGGAATTAAGGCTACTTTTTTTGTGACCGGAATGAATGCGGAAAAATATCCGGAAATCATTAAGAGGATGTATGACGAAGGACATGTGATCGGAAATCATACCTTTTACCATACGCAGCTGACCAGCAAAAACCGAAAGGAATTCAAGGAAGAGCTGATACGTACCAACGCAGTCATCAGCGGAATCACAGGAGATGATGTGATCTACGTCCGCCCGCCTTATGGAAGCTGGGATAAAAAGTTCGAAACGGAGCTCAACATGTTTCCGGTATTGTGGACGATCGACCCGCTTGACTGGTGCTCCACCAATGTAGCTTGCATCACGGAAAATGTGGTGAAGAAGGCGGAGGAGAACGACATTATTTTGATGCATGATTATTATCCGTCTACAGTTACGGCAGCTTTTAACATCATAGATGAGCTTACCAAGGAGGGGTATAACTTTGTGACGGTGGATGAGATATTGTTTGATTAGGAGAGTTGTGCCATTTGAGATAAAAATTACAAAATAAGATTAATAGAATAGGATTATGGTATATTACCCCACGTAAGGTTGCCAATGTGGTACTTCTTCAAAAAGATGATTTGAGTTTAAAGAAGGTTATTTTAAAAGGAACAGTAATTAAATAAGACGGTGACTTGCCACAGTCTCATTTTTGAGCAAGATATCACATTTCTATTCGGATTTGTATAATTTTGCTATAAAATGTATTATTATGTTCTTTTTGTTTAAAGTTATTTACTGATAATGCAGGTTATGGTAAATTTTAAAAAAGATAAGCACTTATATACATTAATCGTCGGTTGGTCGCGTTATTAAATGTAAGGAATATAGCTCCGTCGTATCGTTTACAAAGGTAAACGGTATGGCGGAGCTATGTTTTGGGGATGCATGATGAATAACTATTATGTTTTGTTTGTTAAGACGGGATACGAGGAAAGTATTGTCAGGAGAGTAAAGGGAATGATAGATCCTAATATTCTTTTGCCTTTTATGCCCTATAAAGAAAAGATATTTTTATATAAAGGAAGTAGGATACTAAAATTGGAATTATGTTTTCCTGGTTATATTTTTATTGAAACAAAATTATCTCCTGAAATTTTCATTTTAGAAATTTCAACTATATTTAAACAAAATGGCTGGAAATTTAGCATAGTAAATTATGGTAGTAAAAACGATATAGTTATTCATAAAGAGGATAGAGAATTACTTCTGAAAATGCTTAATAATCAATTTTGCATAGAACAATCTAAAGGTTTCATTGTGGGAGATAAAATACGAGTAAAGACCGGAGCCTTAGTGGGAAGGGAAAGCTTAATTAGAAAAGTAAACCGACACAAGAGAGAAGCTTTGATAGAGTTGGATTTTATGGGAGGCAAAAGACAGATTATTGTAGCTCTGGAAATATTAGAAAAAGTTTAATTTACAAAGTTAACTAAAAAAGAAATTGATGGATTACAGTGCGAGAATGTAAGTAGAAATAGTTATAAAGGAGAAAAAGTGGAAGATATATTAGTATCAATCATAAACAAAGTAACAGAAAAGCACTATAATTCTATAAATTATAGTGATGGATTTAAAACTGATCTTGGTATAAGTTCATTGGAGTATTTTGAAATTGTAATTGATATAGAATTACAATACAACTTAACCTTGCCGGACGAATTGCTTTTATATGAAGAAAATATAACTTTTGGACAAATTATAGAAGGTTTAAAAGGACTACTACTATAATAATTTGAAAAGGAAGACTTAGAATGAAATATGAAATAGATAATATCTTTGAAGTTTTAGAAAAACAAAAAAATAATAAAAAAATTTCTTTTATCTATAAGGATGAGATAATAAAGTATAATGAATTATATATCAAAGCGATTAATATATCAGAATATATAAATTCTAAATCTGACATAATTACTATTTTTTTTGAAAACTCTATAGACTATATAGCTGCATTTTTTGCTGTTTTATATAGTGGAAAGATTGTATTACCAATAAATATAAATACTCATATTAACGAAATAGAGAATATTATTCGTAATACAGGTTCAGACTTAGTGTTAACAAACTCAGATTGTAAAAAGAAAATAGACAGTATTCAAATTGATATATTAGACATCGGCATATTAGATAGTAGTCATATGTGTGAGAAAGTATCCACCCCTCAAAATGAGATTGCAATTATTTTCCCGACCTCAGGAACAACAGGAATCCCTAAATATGTTCAAATTACTCATATAAATCTAATTTCAAACTTTTTAAGTGTTTTTAAGATATATAATCTTAAATCGCACGAAAAGGGACTGATGATGCTACCTTTTACAACGGCGTTTTGGTTATCTGTTGATCTTCTTCCCTCTATGTGGACAGGTATGTCAAACACCATTTATGATGGTGGTTTTAGCAGAAATAAATGCTTGTCATTGATTGAAAGGAATATGATAAATTATATTATTATGGTTCCCTCTTTATTCAGGATGATTTTAAAAGATGCTGCCCATGATAATAGTAGATTGGAGAGCCTTAAAAGAATAACATTGGGGGGTGAAAAAATTGCTGAAAAAGAGTTGTTAGAATTTATCAAGCAGTTTCCGAATATTGTTTTGATTCAGGGATATGGAATGACAGAAGCATCGCCGGTTATAACAACAACAACATATGATGATTATAATAAAAAAGTCGGTTCGGTTGGAAGACCGATTGATCAAGTGAAAATAAAAATCATCGACAGTGCGGGAAATGAATTACCAATTGGCAAAGAAGGAAGAATAACTGTCGCAGGTCCCAATGTTATGAAAGGATATTTAAATCAAAAAACGAGTATTATAAGCAATGGCTGGCTGGAAACAGGGGATATCGGATATTTGGACAAAGAAGAATATCTCTATATAACGGGAAGAGAAAAAAACATGATTATTGTAGGGGGGAGGAATGTTTTTTCGGAAGAAATAGAGAGTATTATAATGCAAAATGATATGGTTGATGATGTAAAAATATATGGAGAAATTAATCAAATTCATGGAGAAATTATTGTCGCTGAGGTTGTTTTTAAATGTTCTACAATGGATGAACAGGAAGCAATTGAAGAAATAAAGGAATACTGCAGGAAATTTTTAACAAATTATAAAATACCTAAAAAAATTATTATTAAAGAGATGATTGAAAAAACGATTACAAATAAAACAAAACGGTGAATCTAATTAAGCTAATTGGGGGAATAAGTGAATGGATAATATAAAAAATACAAATGAAGTTTTTGAATTTTTATTGAAAATTCCCAGGCTTAATTATAATTGCTTTCAAATGGCATTGGCCTATATATTACAGTTTTATCATCGAGAATATCAAGCTGTGTCGTTAGGTAATTGGGGATTTAAGTACAATCAGCGGATAGAATATACTGATTGTATCGGTAATGCAATTGATGAAGTATTTAGATATAAGATAAAAGATATTTTAATGCGTTACTACGGATCAGAACTTATAGGTTACGATCCTTCTGATGAGACAGCAGTAATTTATATGTTAAAGGAAGCGGGCTTGATATTAGTAAGAAGTGATTTATATTGGTGTCCTTGGAGTCTTGCATATTTGAAACATCACTTTAGCCATTACTATTTACTGGTGGGTTATGATAAAAAGAGTGAAGATTTCTATTGCTATGATCCATATTTAAACAATGGGAAAATAAATCAGGTGCCATTTGAAAAAATAAAGCCGGGTATTATTAGCTATGAGATGTTGTGCAGCACAAAGGGAAAAACAAAGAATGAAAACATAAAGGAAAACATTAAGAAGGATATCTATTCAGATATTACTAGTATACTAGACAAACAAGATCTAAATTCTCTTTATAATATTTATCAATTGGTAGATAGTATAAACTATAGATTTGAATTGGAAAAGGAAAATGCAGGTTTTCAAAAAGATTTTTTGGCAATTCCGATATTAAGCAAGATGAAGTTTATATATATAAGTAGATATGGGTATAGTGATTTACTGGAATATTACGGGAATAGCTTTAATAATAAAAAAATTATTGAAGCTGCTAATAATCTAACGGAGTGCGGAAGGCAGTGGAGAGTATGTCAGTCCTTACTTATGAAAGTATTTATACATAGTCACGATAAGGGGAAGGTAAAAGTGGTATCAAATTCAATTGCAAAAATTGCTGATAATGAAATTAGTATCGCAGAAGATTTGTTTAACTTGTAAATATTATTTGATAACAATATTTTCAAAAGAAAATAACAAGATAAAGCGAGTGTAATTTCATGATAGTAGAAAATAAAATTATTTTTCATAATTTATTTTATTATAAAAAAAGAAATACTGCTTTAGTCGTCTTTTTCAATCAGGCTAGAAAACATAGATGATTGCCTGTTCAAATACATAAATAGATTTCTCTTAAACAAATTTTATTATAGTTGGCACATTAGAAAATCTTAGTTCTTACCTACCGAATCATATTTATGGATTGATTACTTCTCGTATGACAGATTTTCAATTAAATAATTCTTGCAGAAAAAAATTATATTCTCTTTGGGAGAGACTTGATTGTGAGCCGCTATTTAACAAAGACAAATAGTATATTCGTTTGGAAAGTATCTTTATATAAAGGAAGGTTCAAATGAAAATGAATAAATATAACATCTACGAAATAATATCAAGCGTTTTAGGCGTTGATTTTGAATTTGTGAAAAGCATGGACGAAAATGAAGATTTAGTTTCTATGGGTATGGATTCAATTAAATTTATCAGCATTGTTGTCGCATTAGAAGAAGCCTTTGAGGTGGAATATCCTGATGAATGTCTTGTCATAACTCATTCCAACACATTAAATAAACTGGCAAGTAACGTATCAGAGGCTTTGGAGAAAAAAACGGAGGAACGGCAGAATGAATAGCTTACAAAATGCAGATTTACATATCGGTATAATTTGCTGTAAGGTGTATCTATAGGTTTTACAAGATGTGTCACTATATTATTTAAGCCTGCAAGGATTGAAGACTATATATACATTAGCAGAAAGTGATTATAAAGATGGAAAGAAGCAAAAAAAAAATACTACCAATAGCCACATCGCCAGTTATAGGATTTTTACATCATGCATATGATCTGGAAATACTGTTAACAAATAAGACATTCTTTTCGGTTTTTTACATGAATTACATTCATCTGAATTTTTTGAAGGATAATTTCTTTGATAGATACGCTCATTATTTGGATTTCTGTGGAGTTGACATAGATGGATATATTGAGACCCATGATTTTGAACAGAACGACCTCTGTGTAAGCGGTTCAAATATATGTGAACGTATCATAGGGCATATTGATAATGATTGGTATGTTGAAGTTGTAGTAGACGAATTCAGTATTCCAGATAGAGTATTTTATAAAAATCATCATTTTTTTCATGCGATGCAAATATTTGGCTATGGAGAAAATGAATTCTATGCTTCTGGATTTAGGGCAAATAATATTTATGGAAACCATACGGTTTTGTTTGAAGATTTTATGAACGCAATCATAAACGAAACGGGGTATAAAATAAAAAAAATAAAGGATATAGCCGTTGAACTGAATCCAATAGTGATAAGGACTAAATTGCAGGAATACCTAGATGCAGACGATTTGTCAATAAAATATCCTGAATATGCCATAAGAAATGGTGGGGCAGGAAAGGGACTGAAGTTCTATTGGGGTATGGATATATACAAAGGATTCTTTTTATACTTAGACTTACTTAATAAAGATAAGGCATATTTTGACATTAGACTTTGGCATATATTATGGGAACACAAGTCATGTATGTTAAAAAGGGTGATATACTTGACAGAGAAAGGCTATGCTGAATTAAAATACCAACAGAGTACCTACAATGAAATTGAAAGGTTAGCTTATATTATAAGAGGTAAAATGCTTAAATTTAAATTCTCTAAGAATAAAAAATTGCTTACAGATGTTAATGATATTTTACAAAGGGTGAGGGATATGGAAATGAAAGAAATAAAAGTAACTGTGAGTTTGTTGAGTAACTATAATTTTTGACGTACTTATATTAGGAGAAAGATAGATGCCTTTGTTTACGTTTATAATTCCTGCTTACAATGTGGAAGATTATATCGAAGAATGCGTTATGAGCATTTTGAAGCAAGATTTTAGTGATTTTGAAATTCTGATTGTGGATGATGGATCTACAGATAAATCGCAGGAAGTTTGCCGGAAAATGGCACGGCATGATAATAGAATTAAAATTTATACCCAAACAAACAAGGGGACATCAGAGGCTAGAAATATAGGAGTGATAAAAGCTAAAGGTGAATATATTATTTTTCTTGATGATGATGACTATTGGTTGGATAACATGTTGGCGGATTTAGCAAAGATGGTACTGCATCTTAAATGCGATGTGGTAGTATTTAATTATGAAATATTTGATTATTACTTGAATACCATAACTAAAGATAACTTACCCCTAAATATTTTTGGGAAAAATATAACTATGCATGGATTAGAGTATTTGGAAAGAATATTATGTGTAAAAAGGTTATATCCATGGTATCCGTGGTGCTATGCTATCAAAAGAAGACATTTAATTGATAATAAGCTTTTTTTTAAGCCGGGAATTCGGTTTGAAGATGTTGATTTGATGTTTCGGGTTCTTATAAACGCTAAAACAATAACTTGTTTTGATAAAGAAGTTTACCATTACCGCTTTAACCGTCAAGGAGCGGTAAGTGCAAGAAGCAATATAAATTTAAAGACAGAAAATGATAAGTTATTGGTTATAAAGAATAATATAGACTTTGTAAAGACATCTCAGATTAACAAAAAATTAAAAGTAATGCTTTGCGATAATTTCTCGTATTTATGGTTTATATCCCTTTCACTTCACTCACTATTTAAAAATGTTGATGAAAAACACACACATGAGAATTTATTAAAAAAATATATTTCTGTTAGTGTATATACAAAGAGCTTCTCGCTTCACCTAGTCCGCATTGCGGTGAAATTACTGGGTATAGAAAGAGCGGCTTTTCTATGTAGCAAAATTATAGGAATGAAATGATTGTCAAAAAGGGAAATAAGACTTTCGGGAGTTATCATCTCCTTATCGGTTGTCTTGAAAACTATCTGGCTTAATATGAACTTCCAATTAACATGAATAGATTTAATTTCATGGGGTAGGGAGACTGTCTTAAAGCTAGCCAGTGGAAGCAACTCCACCAGATTCGTATAGTATCGCTAAGAGGTATCCCCTGTAAAAGTGTATATATCAAGGGGCAACATTTTTTGTGAATCGGTCAACTGTTTTGTAATATTTTTAAGTTTTATTTCATAAAATAGCGGTCTCATCCGAACCGAAACCGCTACTCTTGATATAAATTTTTTTAATTAAGTGACATTGTTTTGTCATCAATTTCAAAATAATGAACAAGCGTATTAACAGCATCTGGAAGGGTTAAAATCTAAGAGTTAATTTTGACCATATAGTTGATGAAAAATATTATTAATAAAAGTCCTTTTAATATTAGAAAGTATCTGTGCTTTGTTTCCATGGAGATGATATATGGATTATAAAGAATTCTATAATAATAAAACAAATTGCTTTAGAAATGTTTCTTTGCCCGGCAAGAGAATACTGATACTATCGCCACATCCCGATGATGAAGTAATTGCATGTGGAGGTTCTATAATAAAATCATTAAAGGATAATGCAGTTTTTCATATTGTATACTTAACGAATGGTGAAAGGAAAATAACTGATAAAAATGATCCCTTTCAACGGAAGAAAGAAGCCCTAAAAGTATTGCAATATTTTAACGTTAATTCTTATGAATTCTTAAATTTAGTTGATCAAAATATTGAGATTAGTTCTGCGATAATAAATAGATTGACTAATATTATTGAAAATTTTAAACCAGACCTTATTTGCTTACCACACTTATTTGATATGCAATTAGATCATTTCATGACTAATATATTATTGTTTCATGCAATTAAAAACAAATTTACATTCCAATTTAACATATTAAAATATGAAGTTTGGACATTGCTGTCTCCTAATTTAGTAATAAATATTACGGACCAAATAGACAGTAAGAAAGAGGCAATGAGAATTTACGATTCTCAACTTTTACAATATGATTATATTAATCATATTGATATGTATGGAAGAGTCCATAACATGTCTAGAATTCTATGGGATGAAAATTTTGTATTATTAGAATATAAATTCAATATAAAGAACAAATTTAAAAATACAACACCTTGGACACATTCTGAGGCATTTATTACAATGAAATATAGTGATTTTATTAGTGAAATCGAAAATTTGAATGGGGTAATATAATGCAGATTTCTTGTGATTGCCATGAAATAAATATTGGTAATTTAGTTTTAGGAACCAATTTTAAAAAAGAAGTAATGGATTTGCGTAATGTAGAAAACATTCTAAGTACTTTTTTTCAAAATGGAGGAGTTTGTATTGATACGGCACGTAGTTATTGTGGAGGTGTAAGTGAAATTTTTATTGGAAGATGGCTTAAGAAAAATGCAATACGAGAAAATGTTATTATTTCAACGAAGGCCGGACATCCTGAGCAAGGAAACAAATTTCGTCTATCTAAAAAAGAAATTGAAATAGATTTACATTTAAGCTTAAAAGCATTGAAAACAGACTATATTGACCTCTTTTGGTTACATAGGGATGATCCCGATATTCCCGTAGGTGTTATTATAGATTATTTGAATCTTTTTGTTGCAGAGGGAAAAATAAAGTTTTTTGGTGCGTCAAATTGGAAATTTGATCGAATTCATGAAGCAAATGAATATGCCAGGAGAACCAATCAACAGGGTTTTTTATGCTCACAAATACAATGGTCCGTTGGTGTACCCATTCGTAGTATATATGATAATTATGGCATGAGATGTATGGATGCAGAAGATTATGATAAATATATGATAAGTGGATTACCAATTTTTGCATTTTCATCACAAGCAAAAGGTTATTTCTATTATATGGAAATCCAAAAAGAGTTTGGTTATCGACAAAAATGCTTTGATACTAAAGAAAATAGAGAAGTCTTTAGAAAACTTCGATATATTTCAGACAAATATGGCGTACCATTAACTTATCCAATTTTGAGCTTTATTCGCTCAAGCCCACTGAATGCAATACCGGTTATAGGATGTCGCACCGCTTCGGATTTGCTAGATAGTTTTTCAGCTATTAATTTTATACTAAAAAGTGAAGAATATCAATCGTTACTCAGTTTCTAAAGCATATTCAGTTTCTAAAGCATAATAGTGCTCGTTATGATTAATAAAGGGAAGTGTCTAAAACTTTAAATTTTAGGAGAAAAATAATATGTATAATGCAGCTCATAAATATCAAATTATTTGTGATAGAATAGATATTGGTAGCAATATGGATATTAAAAACCTGTTGTATAATCAAATCATTCTTATTACAGGAGGAGGCGGTTCAATTGGAAAAGAACTTTGCAAAAAAATCATTCAGTATAATCCAAAAAAAATTATTGTTTTTGATGTAAACGAGTTATCTTTATTTACTATGTCAAATGATTTTTCGGAAGAAATTGAGAAGGACATTATTACTTTGACATTGGGTTCTGTTTTAGATTATAAATTGATTGAGCATATTTTTCAAAAATATCAGCCCAATATTATTATACATGCTGCTGCTTATAAGCATGTACCAATAGCGGAAAAAAATCCTTCTGAAGCAATAAAATGTAATGTGCTTGGTACTCTAAATATGCTTAACGCAGCTATAGCATTTAGTATTAAGCATTTTATTTATTTGTCATCAGATAAAGCGGTTAACCCTAGCAGTGTTATGGGTGTAACTAAAAGAATTGGCGAAATATTGGTAAAATACTTCAATTCATTAACTTCAAGTTATTATACAATTGTTCGATTTGGAAATGTATTTCAAAGTAGCGGTAGTGTCTCGGAAATTTTTATTGAGCAATTGTTCGCAAAAAAGAAAATTACTATAACGCATCCGGACATGAAACGGTACTTTATGTCAATAAGCGATGCTGTGAGTTTAATACTTTCATCAGCCGTTTTATACAATGAGGGAGATCTTTTTTTGTGTGATATGAAGCAGTCTGTTAGAATAACAGACTTGGCAAAAGAAATAATAAAAATGCTTGGTATTGATTATCATGAAGTTGAAATACAATATACATCAGTTCGTGAGGGAGAAAGCTTATTTGAAGAACTTTGCTATTCGACTGAAATATTACGAAAATCCTCAATTGAAAACATTTATATCTGTGAGTCGCAAGAGGATTGTCACAATATTTTAGAGAGGGTATATGACCTTTTGCAACATTTATATGCAGAAGATCTATTAGATTATATTCGCAGAATCGTTCCACAGTATCAAATTGAAAAAAAACCAAATAGTAAGAAAAGAAATGAAGAGGCCGTTAATGAGTAAAAAATATAAACTTGGATGTAATTGGTCTCTAGCATTACGCAATTTGATAAAATCAAACTCTATAGATATTGATTATATAAAAGCCGGTGAGCAAAAAGACTTTAAAGAGAGAATGCATGAAATTCGTGATCTTCGTCCTATTTTGTTACACGGTGGAATTGGTTTTTCGCTTAGGACAGGTATGATAAGTTTGAGTCAGGTAGATTTTACCTATTTAAATAAACTAATTATGCAATGCGGTTCTCCACAATATGGTATTCATATTGCATTAACTCAAGATGAAAGTCGTGATATGTTCACAGATGAAAAAATATTTGCGAATATGACGTCGGTAATTAATGAATTTAAAAAAGCATTATCTGTACCTTTGCTGATTGAAAATACTCCAGATTGTCTAGTAGATCAGCGATTTTACAAATTTGTTCCTTACATTTTTCCAGACCAAATTAATAGATTATTGCATGATAATGATGTATCGTTACTTTTAGATATAACGCATGCAAAAATTACGGCAAGATTTCATGGATGGGATATCCATGGATATTTAGAGTCATTATTGTTAAACAGAGTGAAAGAGATTCATATTAATGGATGTGGAGCAGATAAAAAAGGAGTTCTTATGGATTCACATCAAGCAATGGAAGATGAAGATTTTGCATTATTGGATTGGGTTCTTTGCCGAACAAACCCCGAGATTATATCCCTTGAATATAATGGTTATGGAAATGAAAATGAAAGTACTATTGCTTCACAAATCAAGAAATTCTTTGATTTTTTTTGAAATAGAAATAATATGTAAAAATTAACAATAGAAAAAGTAATTTAATATTACTAAATGGAGGAAGTTATGGAACTAACTAACGATTTAGATATGTTAATTAAGCTGGCCATGGAATTACAATCAATCGCTCAAAATGGTTTAACATACACAAAAGATCATTACGATCAAGAACGGTTTGAAAGAGTGAGAGAAATATCTGCTCAGATCATGGCTATGAAAACTGGTTTTTCAATTGAAAAAGTTAAAGACTTATTTTGTAACGAAACAGGATATCAAACGCCCAAAATAGAAACGCGAGCAGCAATGTTTAGCGAAAGTAAAATATTACTTGTAAAAGAACAAGGGAAATGGGCTTTACCAGGTGGTTGGATTGATTACAATGAAACTATTGCCACAAGTACTAGAAGAGAAGTAAAGGAAGAAACAGGTTTAGATATTGAACCCTTGAGAATTATTGCCATACAAGATAGAAATAAACATAATTGGCCGAAATTTGCATACGGAATTTGTAAAGTTTTTATTCTATGCTCTATTGTAGGAGGTAGTTTTCAGCCGAACTTTGAGACTACAGAAAGTCAATTTTTTTTATTTGATGAATTGCCTATTTTAGATGAAGATAAGACTACCTATAGCCAAATTCAAATGTGCTTTGAAGCATTCTATAATGAAAAATGGGAAGTCATATTTGATTAAGAGGTGAAAATGACTAATAATGATTTGATCCAGCATATAAATTATTTAAAAGATAATAATATTTTTTATAGTAAATATTTTCAAGATCATGTCGATTGTAATACAATAGAAGAAATTTATTCAAATATGCCTGTAATTACAAAAAATATTATTGAAGATAATATAAGGGAGTACATTACAAAAGATTTTATGCCATATATGGACAGTAAAAGTTTAATAGATATTTTTCACGATGTGAAACACCTTTCTGGTAATTATGATCGGGAAATAATTGATAATGAAAAAAGATGGTTTCTTGAAAGTACTACTGGTTCAACAGGATATCCATTTACTGTATTGAAAACTTCAAGCGAAAAACTTTGGGAGTCAAAATATCTAATAGAGAAAAGAAAAACCATTGATTCAAATGCAAATATGAAAAATGGGTTTCTTCTTTTAGAACCAATAGATCCCATTTTAAAGAAGATAAGGTATAGATCTACACTCGAAATGGATATGCCACTAATTTTCAATCATTTAGTAGCTACGCGACCTAGGTGGATATTGTGCACTACATTAGTATTGCGAAAATTATATGAGTTCATTATAAACAATAATTTTGTTGATAAGGTCAGAGATTTAAGAATTTCATTTATTGAAACGACCAGTCAAAAATTATATGATTATGAGATAAAAGAAATTTCGGAATGCTTTAACTCAAGAATAATCAATCAGTATGGTTGTCGAGAGGTTTGGAATTTAGGCTATGATTGTTTGTATGGCAATATGCACACTAATAATCAGTATATTAAATTAGATTTAGTTGACAACAACGGCAACCTCATTGAAAAAAGTAATGCTTTAGGTGATGTTATTATTACAAGTAAATTGCATAAATCGTTTCCCTTTTTTAAATATTATCTGGGTGATGCGGCCACATTGAGTTATGAAAAATGTAAGTGCGGCAACGAAAGTCCTATTATTAATTTGTGTGGAGGAAGAGAAAAGGATAAACTAATCAATACTAAGTATTTTGGTACTGAAATATTCCGTAAAGTACTGAGGGGTATTCATTATAAATATAGTTACTATAATTTAACTAAAATAAAGATAATTCAAGATCAACCATATCATATTACAGTTTACTGTTTGGTAGATTATAACTATAGAAAAGAATTTAGAAAAACTTTTCTTGAAATAAGCTCATTCCAAATTGAAAATTTTGATTGTTTTCAAATTAGTTTTTTTTATACTTATCCATATTCAGATGAGAATGAAGGATTAAAACCGGAGATATTTACTAATATATTATAAGTGAATTACATATGCAAATTATGAAATTTTGTGTAGTGGCACTTAAGAGAGGCGGCAATGAAAGGTAACCTAAAGCTGATATGGCAGTTTGCAAGGAATTTTAAATCTTACTTTATACTTTTATATTTCTGTATCATTACCACGACCTTCATTGGTTCAGCATATCCCTATCTGTTTGGCAGACTGGTGGATGAAGTATTTTATGATAAAAATAGAAGCGTATTTATACAGATCGTGTTTTTATATGGTGGTTTGTTTCTTATAGGGCAGATTCTTCATTTTACGCTTAATATTACATGGGCGCATTTAATGACCAGATTTTTATTTACCGTAAGAAAGGCACTGTTTGATAAGACATTCAGCTTGAAAGCAAAGACATTATACGATATACAGACAGGGGATATTGTCAAGCGTATACGGGATGACACGGACGAGTTTATGCATTTTATTCATTGGAATGTATTGTATCTTAGCGCAGGGGTTATCAGTTTGTTGATTGCACTTGGGATGATATTTTATTTTAACGTGTATATAGGATTTGTGACAGTGACGGTTACTCCTCTAATGACATATCTGACCCGTCGGTTTGGTAATAAAGTAAAAGTGATATATACAAAAACACGGACAGAAGATGGAATACTGCAATCATGGCTTTATGAAATTCTTAAAGGAATGCGTGAGGTTGTAACACTCGCAGCCAGCAGTAGGATAATATTCCAGTTTGCGAAAAAGTACATAAGAATCATGCGTTATTCCATTGAAACAAACAGGATAGAAATCATATCGGAAAGGGTTGGAACAGGTGTTACGCTTGCGGCAAAGATGATTGTTTATATTTTGTGTGGCTATTTTATATGGCGTGAACAATTTTCGGTAGGTGCATTTGTTTCTATAGCTGCATATTTTGAAATTGTATCCGCCCAATTAACAGAAATTTCACAAAAATGGGTTGCGATACAAAACAATATGACAGGTGTTGAACGCGTCCGCTGGTTACTTGAACAGGAAAGTGAAGAACGCTATGAGACTCCCCTTATTGTTACCCACGGTGTCGTGGAGTTTAGACATGTTGATTTTGCGTACCAGCCAGGAATGGATGTTTTGCGTGATATAAATATAATTATAAATAATGGTGAAAAGGTTGCGCTGGTGGGGAAAAGTGGAGCGGGTAAAAGCACAATAGCTAATCTCATGCTGGCTTTTTTCCAACCGGATAATGGCGTTATCTATATTGACGGTCAGAACATTAACAACGTAAATTTGGAAAGTCTGCGCCGCCAAATAGGAATCGTTTGGCAAGATGCTTTATTATTTGATGGAACAATCCGGCAAAACCTTTTAATAGCCAGATCTGACGCATCAGAGGGTGAAATGGATGACGCATTACAAAAAGCAAATCTTTTAGGTTATATTAAATCCTTGCCACATGGCATTGATACAGTGGTCGGTAAAGGCAGTCAAGGGCTATCGGGTGGACAAAAGCAAAGATTGGCGATTGCACGTATTTTCTTAAAAAACCCCAAAATATTGATTTTCGATGAGGCTACAAGTTCATTGGATGCGGAGAATGAAGAAGTGGTCAAGGAGTCATGGAATGATCTGGCCGAAGGACGGACTGTGTTGATTATTGCTCACAGGCTTTCCACGATAAGTGATTCCGATCGCGTGGCAGTGCTTGCGGAAGGTCACTTGGCCGCTTGCGCTCATCATAGTCAACTTTTTGGTAATTGTGTGGAATATGATGAATTGTATGCCGCGCAATATAACAAGGAGGTAGTGTGAAGTCATATTCCTAGGTTTTAAACAAGTTAAAAAGAGCGACAGTATTACCGCCTTTAGAAAAGACTATGTAGAAATGGTATCAGGCTATCGCAGGAGGCGGAATGGTATGCCCTTCCCTTTCTAATCTTTTTCCCGGCACTCTCATTATTCTGAGGGGTAGCCCGGCCCAAGAGCATAGATGCTTAGCAGATTTAAAAACCGTCATATCAGCTCCATTTTCGGCGATGATGTAGCTGGCAGATTTTGTGGTAAAACCAGGGACATCAGAGGCAAGTTTTATTAGCTCAGTATAATAAGGCTGAGATAATCCGGAGATGCTCTCATCAAGTTTAGAAACAATGTGAGAGATATAATTCACATGTTCTCGGCAGAGTTTCATTTTTAAAGACTGGTCATTGGAAATCTCATAGCCTAAGATGGAAGCAATAACATCATCCGCTTTGTTCTTTGCACTGCGTAGTAAAAGAGATTTACAGTGTTCAGGATTGAAGGAGTCTGTGGAGAGAAGATAGTCAATATACTCGACGCAGAGCTGCCTAAAGAATCCGTAAGAACAGAAGCTAAAGAAATGTTAGAGATAGTAAGGGAGTTCTGAAGTCTCATTTTCTCGCTGGAACGGTCATTAACAAGTTTTGAACGATAGCGGAACAATCCACATGGCATCCTTATCATCAGTTTTCTGACCTTTGATTGCACGAATATATTTGGGGTTGGCAACTACCACATGAATATGTTCTTCAAGGACATTGAAGATAGGAATCCAATACTTGCCGGTTGAGTCCATGCAGACATCGGTGCAACGACTCCGTAGGAGCCAGTCGCGATAAGATTTAAGATTAGAATTAAAGGTGCTAAAGCGTTTCTTTTTGTAAGAAGTAACACCTTTAAAATCAGTAGTGGCAATACGGACGACAATGATTTTTTTGTGAACGTCCATACCGGCACAATTACGATGAACGATACGTAACATAAAAGCCTCCTTTCAAAAGAAGCAGGCATTGACTGGTTTCCCAGCATAATAAAACGCAAGGCTTTGCTAAAACAAAGATTAGCGACGTGTTTAAAACACACTGATTTGTGCTTGAAAAGGAAACCGGCACATGTTAGTGTGCGGACTTGAGACCGACCGGATGGAGGGTGAATATTCGACTCTCCCTCCCGTGTTCTGTAGTGTACCTGCTGGGGTAATTATACAAGAAAGGAATTTGCTGTAAAAGTCAGCAACACACTTCATTCGTATTTGTGTTGCCGCAAAGCGGCAAAATGTTAGTTAGTGTGAAAGAAAAGTAGGGGACAGCCAAAGTTGGCACTCTTTAACAAGCTGCCGTAAGGGCAACTTCTTAGATTGTTTGATAGTCTTTTCCTTCTGCTTTTCAACTAAGGTAACAGGCATATCAAGTTTGTAGAGATTGCTTGGATTCCATATTTCACCAGTAGAAAGCATCTGGTAGATAGCTGTGAGAATCTTCGGGCGATTGTAATAGTGGCTCTTTTTTTACCACAGCGTTTTGAGATGGATTCAAATTTTTTTGTAGTAAGGCGAAGTGCTGGATTTAACGGCTACATGGGCACATTGAACTTTCATAGTCATGCTCCTTTCGTAATAAAGTAAGAAGCCATTGACTGATCTGCCACACAATTAACCAAGGTGTTAAAATTCTTAGTGTACGGTCTTATAGAGCCACTTATTTGTGCTTGAATAGGCAGAACTTACACTGATTTATATGCTGTCTAAAACGAGAAAGAATTTACAACTCCTCCTCCCGTGCTTTGTAGCATAGCTTCTAAAGCAATTATTTTACGGAAGTTAAGGAAAGTGAATACTTTCGTCACTATTTGTACCGCCATAAAGCAGCGGAATGGAGATTAATATGAAGTCGAAAAAACGTCAGGCTGTGCGTCCAGTTATATATAAACGACTGATACCGTTGATGCCAAATAAACAGTATCTATCTGGACTGTTGGGCATAAAAGCAGGATTGCTTGTTACCGGTGCAATTACTCCTGTTTTTTATAAGCTGTTTGTTGATCAAGTGCTCATCAATAAAGAAATCATACTCATCTTCCCGGTGGTGACCGGTTATGTTGCTATGTTTGTCATCGATACAGGATTATTATTAGCACAGCGTGTAGTTACTAATAAATGTTTTCAACTTTTTTGTGCGCGTCTTCGCATAAATATATTGAAGATGTATGCGGCCATGCCTGCAAAAGAGTATGAGGCTTTCGACGTGGGAGATTTGAACACGAGGATGCAATCCGATATTAGCGCCTGTCAGGATTTCTTTGGTAATCAAATCGTTGGATATCTATATCATTGGGGTATTATGATTGTATATGGAGTAGTTCTTCTCTTTATCTCATGGCCATTAGCGCTATTCGGATTTGCTATGATACCGTTCTCTTTTCTGCTCACAAAAACCCTCAAGAAAAAAGGAGGAGAGATTTCAGAACAGTATCGTAATAGGTATGGTCAATATGAAGGGTTTGTTCATACATCATTACAGAGTTGGCGGGAAGTAAAAGCACTGAATAATGAAAGACAGGAGAGCGATAAGTTTTCGGCACATTGGGATGTGCTTTCGCCTCTATTTGTTAAACGACAGATATTTTGGTTTCTTAATCGAGGGGTTATAGCTTTTAAGGATTTGTTCATAACCCGCATGAATATCTATTTCCTCGGTGGATTGCTTATTTTGGGCGAGCATTTAAGTGTGGGCGGACTTCTTGTCTTTATGCTTTACTATGAAACTCTTTTTGCAAGCGTAAGTGCGATAATAGATTTCGATATATCTCTAGCAACCCAAAAACCATCTATTGACCGTGTATTAGAAATACTGAGACCGAGGAACGATAATGTTACTGCACGGACAAAAAAACTACAGGGCTTCCACGACATTTTTATATTAAAGAATGTTTCTTTTTCATATAATGAGATTATCAAAGTATTACATAACATCAATCTGTCTATAAAAGCTGGAGAACGCATTGCGGTGGTAGGAAAAAGCGGTAGCGGTAAAACTACGTTGGCAAAGCTGATCATGAATATATATGAACCAATAGACGGTGAAGTAACAGTAAATGGTATATTATTAAACACCCTTGAAAAGCAATCATTACATCGAATTATAGGAAATGTGGCGCAGGAGCCTTTTCTGTTTAATCTTACCATCCGCGATAATTTGTTAATGGTTGATAGTAAAGCTGATGACCGGAGGCTTGATGAGGCATGTCGAATGGCGCAGATTTATGATTTTATCCATTCGCTTCCTGATAAATATGATACTATAATTGGTGAACGCGGGATAAAGCTTTCGGTAGGGCAAAAACAACGGCTGGCTATTGCACGGGCTGGACTCGCCGACACTCCTTTTTTGATTTTTGATGAAGCCACAAGCGCTCTTGATTATGAAACCGAAGAATTGGTTCAAAAAGCGTTGGATGCTTATTCGCGCGGGAGGACAGTAATTTCGATTGCACATAGATTATCTGCTGTAAAATCCTGTAATCGAGTCATTGTATTGGATAATGGACATATTGTAGGTGATGATTCGCACGAGAATTTAAGTAAGGAGTGTGAGGTATATCAAACGTTATTTTTAAATCAGTAAAAAGACATGGTGATTGTTGTTTAACAACTTAATCTATCATAAACGAGTAAGTGGCTGTTTATTTTACAATAAATGAATATCCCTATTATGCGAGTGTGGAGTTTCATAATTTTTAATTTTATATTACGGAGGAGTTGCTTTATGGATACACTTTTTAAGATAGTTTTTGAAATTTCAGAAGAAAAAAATTATCAAATTACTGAGGAAACTGATTTAATAACCGATTATGGGTTTGATTCTTTAAAATTTATACTATTAATTTCTGAAATTGAAGAAAAGTATGAAATAGAGTTTGATATTGATGATATAGATATAGAGAAGCTTAGATCAATGAGCTTATTAACACAATTAGTAAATAAAAAAATTGGTGAAAAAGATAATGTATAGCATAACTTCTCATTTGAATTGCCTTCAATTTTGTTTATATAATATATGTAAAAAATATTATGTTGCTGATTATCTTATGTTTTGCAACAGCTGGTGTTTTTCACACGATAACACTAAGAATATATCCCAATCACTATCAATTCCTTTAAGGGATTATGAAAATGTATATTTAAAAGAATATCAAGGACTGTCTACAGAAATAATTTCTTTTGATTCTTCTAAAATGGAATCCGTTATACAATTAGTATCGAATAAAGATTCTGTGGAAATTGATGTAATTATTCATATTGATTCTTTTGAATGTCCGTGGCATAAAGGCTATCGGAAATTAAGTATACCACATTTTATTCAGGTTAAAGATATAAACTATAAACAAAAAAAAATCATATGTGATGATCCTTACTTTAATATGTTTCAAATAGAATTGCCATTTGAATATTTTCTATCAGGTTGTAAAACAATCCGTGTTCTTCGGCACAATCCTACTGATAGCAAAATTAGCTCTGATGTTATTTTGAATCATATCAAGGAAAGAACCAATATAAAGCAAATAACTGAAGATATTGTTTCTTTTGCCCAGAGATTATCAGAAGTAAAAACAACCTATGAATTATTTGATTATAGAGATGATGTTTTCTTTTGCTCTAACGTAAGAAATTTAAAATTTATTGCCGACAGTCGATATGGGTTAAGCTATTTATTTAATAACTTGAGTATGCTTAATGATGACAATAAAAAAAATTTGGTTAGTTTAGCAGATCAAATGAATATCTGTGGTTTATTATACGAAAAAATAAATAATTATTATATGAAATTATATTATAGAAATTCAGGTTTTCGGGTAAAACTTCAGTCAATACAAAATAAGTTTATTGAGATAGCTGATATTGAAAATATGATTTATAATCAATTAAGCCAGTTGGAGAAAAAACATGACTCTTCAAGCAATGTTATACAAATCATATCAAAACAACAATGATAAAGATGCAATCATTACTGACGAAAATTTGATAAGCTATAATGAACTTTTTAAAAAAGCTTATTTGATTAGTTCCTATATTTCGAAAGCTATGAATTTTAAAAAAAAAATTATTCCGCTATTATTTACTTCATCGGAATATTATATATACGGAATATTAGGAATATTGTATTCTAAGAATATTTTTATGCCTTTAGATATTACACATCCTATAGATAAATTACGAGATTGTCTTACATCATTAGAATGTGACTTTTTGATAGTTGACAAAAAAGTATCGCCTCATATTATTGATGCAATAAAAGAAATAAATATACAATTCATATTTATAGAAGATATACTCTCAAATAGGGAACCAGCATCTATAGTTTATAATCTTCAAGATTATAAAGAAGAGGATGATATATATATATATTTTACATCTGGTTCAACAGGTAAACCTAAAGCAATTTTAGGTGTGAACAGAAGTTTGCTTCATTTTGTTAAGTGGGAAATAAATGAGTTTAATGTAAACAATACGGATACATTTGCACAAATGACATCCCCTGCATTTGACCCATATTTAAGAGATGTTTTTACTCCTTTATGTTCTGGTGCTAAAATACAATTGGTAAATAGAAATATTATTTTAGTTCCAAGGCTGTTTGGTAAATTTTTGCATAACTCCCAAATTACTTATTTGCATACTACGCCTTCTATACTGAGAAGTTTAATGAATTTTACCTTTAATAAAGATTATTTTGAAAAACTAAGGTACATGTTAATTGCTGGCGAAGTATTGCCGCCGGATATTGTAAAAGCTTGGTATTCTAATTATGGCAATCATACAATATTAGTAAATCTATACGGCCCTACGGAAACTACGTTAGCAAAAGTATTTGCACGTATTCCAGATAATTTTTCAGATGAAATTGTTCCGGTAGGTAAACCAATCAACGATACTAATATTTATGTTATGAATGATGGTGCTGATACTTTTACTAAATATAACAAAGAGGATGTTGGGGAGATATATATTGAAACAGAGTATATGACACATGGATATTATAATGACAGTAATCATACATCTTTTAAAACTAATAATCAAAAAAAATGCTATGCAACTGGTGATTTGGGATATATAAAAGGAGGAAATTTATATTTAGTTGGCAGAAAAGATGAACAAAAAAAAATTGGCGGGGTTCGAGTAGATTTGAACGAAATTAAGAGTTTTATACTCAAATATAAAGAACATAAAATTGAAGATTGTATTGTTTTATATGAAAGTAATCTACTGATATCTTTTTATATTGCTTCTAATACAATAGATTTAAAGGATATAAGGAAATTTTTAGAAACTCGGTTATTGCCTATTCATATTCCACATAGATTTATAAAGGTTAATCAATTTCCAATGTCCATAAATGGAAAATTAGACAAGAAAAAGTTAATAGAGGAAATGCTATGATAAATTATATATAAGGATGCACCTACAACTACTAGCTTGGGGTTAATTTTGTTAATTATACTTTCAAATTCGAAATAATTTATATCTAAATTTTCATCCAGAGAAAAATAAAAAACTAACTGTTAAAAGTCAAGCCTAAAAGTGATTATTTTTGAATGAATTTTCCGAAAAAAAGCAGGAGCAAAACATCTCGGCTATGTAGGAAACATAGTGGAGAGTGTTGGCACAAATGGAAGTCTTGTTGTGGATTATGCTTATGGGCAGAACGTCTACAGTGACAACCAGTTCCTAAATGATTATCTGGAGAAGCAGCCTGTTTATGGTAAAATGGTAACGCTTGTAGCAGATGGAGCATACAGCGGGGAAGCAGACGTAAAAGCTGCAGCAGCGTATCAAATAAAGCTTGTTACAGCAAATTTCACCAGCAAGAAGCCGGCAGATATTTTTGCAGAGTTCCAATTCAGCGAAGATGGAACGGAATTACTGGAATGCATCGCTCAAAAACACCCGTATTATACGAGATATGACCCACCCAATAATCGTTGCGCCGCATATTTCAAAAGAGAAGACTGCGAGCGCTGCCCCTATGTGGAGCAATGCTGTCCCCGTATCCAGGGAAACCAGGCGATAAGGGCGCTTTCCTGGAAAGCCGTGAACCGGGCAAAAATGCTCCGTTACATGAAAACAGAAGAATTTCGTGAACTGGCCCATTTCCGAAACGGAGTTGAAGCAATTCCCACCCTGTTACGCAGAAGGTATGACGTTGACAAGATATCGGTGCATGGAGTAAAGCGAACCCGCCTGCATTTTGGGTTAAATATAGCGGCACTGAATTTCCAGAAGCTGTTGGACTATACAGACAGCTTAGAGTGGTATACGCCAAAAACAGAAGCAGCATAAATAAGACGAAAACACTTCCGGATTTATTCCTTCCTATCCAGTTTCTTTCTTCGCAAAAGTCAAATCGTGTTAAATTTTCAAGGTACAAACTAAAAATCAGGCTGTTTTAATATGCCTTTTGACACCCTAATCTTTATCAGAAAGAAATAAATGCTAATAGAAAAAATGAAGTTTGGAATTGCAAACCATATATTGATAAAGCATTAAACTCATATGATTTGACAAAAATTGAAGACGTACAAAATATTTTGGATATTGTTGACCAAGCTTTTAACGGAAGAATATTTCAAAAGTTTCTTGAAACTCTATTTGAAAAACTAGCAGAAGGTCATGCGGAAGGAAAAATAGTTGGATATACATATGTATATGAGAATTATAGAAATTATCTTCAAAAGGGATCTCTTTTCTAGGAAATTTACGCCTGTTTGATATATAATAACGATATAAAAGGAAGAAAGGGGTGTCCATTATGAAAGAAGTCCAGGGATACTACGATGGAAATACGGAACAGTGGAACAGGATATCCTGCCGATGATTGTCCGGTTTGTATGACATATGGTATACTTTTTAAAGTAATTCAAAAAATGTGTGATCTATTTGCATAGAAACTACATGGGGGAGAAGAACATGTTTTTATTTCAAAGGATTGAAGAAACCATGATGAGGTATACTGATGCCAGACATGCAGTAGGAGAATTTATTATTCAGGAGCAGGGAAATGCTTATAAGTATACCATAAGTGAAATTGCGGAACGTACCTACACATCAAAGGCGACAGTGGTCCGCTTTGCAAAGTCCATGGGGTATGACGGCTGGAAAGAGTTTATGAAGGACTATATTGCAGAGGTGCATTATCAGAGCCTGGTACTATGTCAAGAAAAAGTACAAGTTAAACGTGAACTTTTTTCATAGCCTTTAAAATTATCCAACTTTAATTCGATTTTCTTTAATTCCTGCCAAAACTTTTTTTCATATTTATCCGGTGAGAGATAGTCGCAATGACTATGTATTCTAACAGTATTATAGAATGTTTCTATATACTGAAATACAAGCCGGTAGGCATGGTCATAATCTAATATTTTAAAGCGGTTAATCCATTCTCTCTTTATCAGTGCATGAAAGGATTCTATGCAAGCATTATCCCATGGATATGCTTTCTTTGAGTAGCTACGTTGCATTTCTGCCGTTTCCTTGAAATAGTCACTACATACGTACTGAACGCCTCTGTCGCTGTGTATTACTAAAGGATTATCTATATTCCGAACCCTTTTTGCCTTCTTAAGGGCTTCTATTACCCACTTTGATTCCAGTGTATCACTTAATACCCAGGAAATAATTTTTCTGGAATATAAGTCCATAATACTTGTCAAATAAACAAAGCCTTCAAAAGTCCATATATAGGTAATATCCGAGCACCAAACAGCATCCGGTTGCTCTGGATTAAATTGTTCTTCTAATATATTTTTCAACTGGTCACTAAAGTCAGATACAGCTAAGAAAATTAAATACGCAATAAGAACATCGATATTAGTAATCTCTTTGTTTTCATTATCATTAACAGCTTTCGCATCAAATGCTCCAAGTGCTCAAATAAAAGAAGAATACTATCAGGAGTATCTAACCATCGCAAGTGAAATTAGCGAAGAGGTAGGAATCTCAATGAGAGTAATACCGGCCAAGGAATTTCAGGATGATCAATGAATAACACCAGAAGAGTTCCGCGCATCAATAAGTGGAAATTGAATCTGATCCTGCAATTCAAAGACTAATTGCGTTTTGTAAGGCAACAGCAGCGTATAATGATTATCGTGAAAATTCAAATATGATAGCACGGCCGACAGGTCCTATGTATGAACTCGATGGTAGGATTTATCCTGTATATAGTGACACGTACATACTCGACAATTTTACTCGTATAGGCATAGATATCTCGATTGATGAAGGACTAATAAACGCACGATTTAACATTGATACACATGGCAACCAATTATCTCATTACTGCAAAACGATTGGTGAAGGTGGGCCTTTTCTTTTGGTTCCTGCCACAGGTAGGTGGGCATCTGATTTTGATAAATCTCTCCAAGAACATTGGGGAGGAGCTTCAATTCGAAATTGTACCGTAAGTCGTGAAGAATCTAATGGTGATGAAGTGCATACTTACTTTACTATTATGGAGAATAAAATAACATTAAAATATAATAAGTGTGAATCATTATACATTAGTTGCATAGAAGACGTGCTAAGCAACTACATTTTTGATGCACGAATTGTTATGAATGGTTATAAGGGAATAATAAACGTGTGATATTGTTGACACAAAGAGTAAGTGTGGCAGTGGTATAGTATATTGACAAATTAGGGGGACAAAAATGGCTGAAAAATGGAAAGATAGGGATTTAGAATCAGGGCTTATCGTTTGGGGAAAAAATGGAGAAAATCAAAGTGATTTTTATGCGTGCTATGATGGAGATGGCAATGTACATTGTCATATGTATTATGACAAACGAACAGGAAGAAGAGAAGTTATTCATCGAGGCACATGTGCGGTTTGCCGTGACAAAAAAGGGTATCCTTTCGATAACAGAGACAAAAGATGATACTTATGTTCAAGTGAATGTACCGTAACTGTAAAAAGAATTTCATAGAGTGATCACTTTATAAGAGTCAATTCTATGAGACTTTTTTGCTTTATGGGGTGCATCCTTTTCTTATAACAGCTTTGGCCAATTCGCTCTAATGACATAAATTAATAAAAGCTACTATTAGAGAAATTTGATGGCGTTTTTAACAATTATGTCGTAAGTTGCTTGCATCCATTTTACATAGTAAATAATAGGCCAATTATTTCATATAAAATGGGTTCTAGGAATAAAAATATTGTACAAACCAAACCTGAAAATAAAAAATTTAGTCCTTACTTGACACCAGCCGACGACGGCCCTCATCCTTATTATACGGAGCAGATTTTAGATGGACTTAAGAAAAGAGGGATTAAGGCAACTTTTTTTGTTACCGGAATGAATGCGGAAAAATATCCGGAAATCATCAAGAGGATGTATGACGAAGGACATGTGATTGGAAATCATACCTTTTATCATACGCAGCTGACCAGCAAAAATCGAAAGGAATTCAAGGAAGAGCTGATACGTACCGACGCAGTCATCAGCGGAATCACAGGAGATGATGTGATCTACGTCCGCCCGCCTTATGGAAGCTGGGATAAAAAGTTCGAAACGGAGCTCAACATGTTCCCGGTACTGTGGACGATCGACCCGCTTGACTGGTGCTCCACTAATGTAGCTTGCATCACGGAGAAGGTGGTGAATAAGGCGGAGGAGAACGACATTATTTTGATGCATGATTATTACCCGTCTACAGTTACGGCAGCTTTTAACATCATAGACGAGCTGACGAAGGAGGGGTATAACTTTGTGACGGTGGATGAGATATTGTTTGATTAAGTGAACTGCACCAATTGAGATGAAAGTTACAAATTAAGATTAATAGGACGGATGAATAATAAATATCACATTCGTTTGAAATATGTATACTAAATGATTGAAAGTATAATAGAACATCATAATTCTGTTGTTAAAGTATATATTATACGATATCATTCCATAATTTTTATAATTATAGAGACATTTAAACAATTTAGTTAGTAAAAGAGCCCCCGTATTCAAAGGCTCTTACATAAATTTTATATTATATTAATCCGTTTTATCGCTACTTTTTTGTTAACCATATCCTCCCATGAACATATATACGTAAATTGGAAAACAACCTCCTCTTTCCATCTGTTATAGTCTCATAAATTAAGACATTTTTAGACTGGTTTGTGGAAAAAACCAGCTCATTTCGAAATACAATACAACATATTGTTGAATATCTCAATGTGTCGTTCTTCGTCCAGAATAATTCTATGTAAGATATCTACAATATTGGAATCCCGTATGGTATCAGCTTGGTATCTATATTTTTGAATAGCCGCTTCCTCTCCTTTGATGGAGTTAATGATGACTTCGGTGACCTCTCTTGGATAATGATTGTATGCCGGCGTCCAATAGGCTTTCTTACGGTTTTGTACACTCCATAAGCGCGGATCGGCTCCCATCTTATAGGCAAGTTCTGCAAACATATCTAAGTGGTGCATTTCCACAATACTGATTTCATGAAAACACATTGCAAAATCGGCGTAGATTGGATTAAGTATGACGCTGTTATAAAAGTAAAGGCTCACGGCGGTCATTTCCGAATTGCTACTGCCCACATTGCTCAACATAGCATACGCATATTCAGGATTATGGCATTCGGGCTGAATGGCGGGATACGGTAGATTGACGGAGATATTACAGGTAAAATCATTGTTCATAATAAAGGTCCTCCTATAGAAACTACATAGTAATATATACGTATATGAAGTAGAAAAAAGAATGCAAAAAAGGGCCATAGTTATACAAACAATTTGCGGCGCAACCTGTCTGTCAGGCATAACAACTGAATACGATGATAATTAAGCAAAAACCGGCACAAGAAACCGAAGAAGTGGAAATCAAAGGAAACGCTGGGCGCATGGTTTGATATTTACCAAATATCCACCTACTAAAACAACCTGGGTATCCTTGTTTATTGGAATATCCCAGTTCTGAACCAATTTCCCGAAGCGAAGCTTCTCCGGAAAGATATCTTTTGACAATAGTCAGTTTTTCTTCCGCTGAATATTTCCTACGTTTTGACATGAAAAATCCCCTAAGTAGATTTAGGTTATTTACCTTGTCTACTTAAGGGGAATCATATCAAATGGCCTGCGCTCTCTTTATTTATTTTATCCTATTATACAGATAAAGCGTATCTTATTTCTCTTTTTTTGGAATATTGTCTTTACCATAGTATGCCAAAAAGTAAAGCTCCTCTAATTCAGATACAAGAGGAAGTCTGGGGTTAGCTGTTGTACATTGGTCACCGAAGGCCAGATCTGCAAGTCCCGGGAGCTTGATGAGGAAATCTTTTTCATCGATTCCGTATTCCTTTAAGTTATTAGGAATTTCTAAATGTTTATTGAGATCTTCTACTTCTTTTGCCAGCATTTCTACGGCGTCAGCATTATTTTTCGGATTCCTTCCCAATTTTTTCATCAGTTCAAAAATCTTATCACCTACAATATAACTTTCATATTTCGGGAAGGATGTAACTTTAGTGGGGCAATCAACACCATTGTATCGTATTACATGGGGTAATAAAATTGCGTTTGCACAACCGTGAGGAATATGATACTCGCCGCCCAGCTTATGAGCCAGGGAATGGTTAATTCCAAGGAAAGCATTGGTAAATGCCATACCGGCAATAGTTGAAGCATTATGCATCTTCTCGCGTGCGACAGGACTCTGTGCACCCTTGTCATAAGACTCTCTTAAATACTTGAAGACTAAATCAATTGCATGAATTGCCAGTGCATCGGTATAATCGGATGCTACCACTGAGATATATGCCTCAATTGCATGAGTCAGCACATCCATGCCGGTCCAGGCGGTTGATTTCTTGGGAACGGTCATAACAAAGTCAGGGTCTATAATTGCAATATCAGGTGTCAACTCATAATCTGCCAGAGGATATTTCTTATTTTCTTGTTTATCCGAAATAACAGCAAAGGAGGTGACCTCCGAGCCTGTTCCGGAAGTAGTAGGAATTGCGACAAACTGTGCCTTTTTACCTAAGGTAGGGAATTTATAGGTACGTTTACGGATATCTAAAAACTTCAAGGACATATTCTTGAAATCTGCAGTCGGATCTTCATAGAATAACCACATGCCCTTAGCTGCATCAATAGCGGATCCGCCGCCCAGTGCAATAATTACGTCGGGCTTGAATTTATTCATTTCTTCTACGCCTTTCAGGATAGTATCAAGGCTTGGATCAGGCTCAACCTGGTCGAAAATCTCACTGTGTACATAATCAGGACGCTTTCTTAATTGATATAATACCTTGCTGACATAGCCTAATTGAGTCATAGATGGGTCGGTTACAATAAATGCTTTTGTGATGTTGGGCATTTTTGATAAATATGCGGTTGAACCGGACTCAAAATAAATTTTACTGGGTACCTTAAACCATTGCATATTATTCCTCCTCTTTGCTACACGCTTATAATTTACCAGATCGACAGCGGATACGTTATGGGTAGTAGAGTTACCGCCGTAAGAGCCGCAGCCTAAGGTAAGAGAGGGCATATTTGTATTATATAAATCACCGATCGCACCATGTGTGGAAGGTGAATTTACGAGGATACGGCCGGTTCTCATCCGAGCAGAGAAGGTCTTAATGACATCATCATCGTTGGAATGTATTACAGAGGAATGGCCCAGGCCGCCAAGCGCAATCATCTTCTCACAAAGCTGGAGACTCTTCTCCAGGTTCTGAGCCTTGATTACAGCGAGTACGGGGGAAAGCTTCTCTTTGGACAGAGGGTACTGCGGACCAACACCATCTAACTCCGTACATAAAATCTTAGCGTTTACAGGAATGCTAATTCCGGCCAGTGCTGCAATATCGAACGGTGACTTTCCGACAATGTCAGGATTAACGGCACCGGTTGCTGTATTAATTACCACGGGTTCCAGAAGTTTAATCTCTTCTTTTGTTGCGAAGTAGCAGCCATCCTTCTTCATCAGATCCACAACTTCAGCATATACGGGAGCCTCGATAATTACTGCCTGCTCGGAAGCACAGATCATACCGTGATCAAAGGATTTGGATAATATCAGGTCATTTACGGCACGCTTTAAATTTGCTGTTTTTTCGATAAAACAGGGAACATTTCCAGGCCCTACACCAAGGGCAGGCTTTCCGCATGAATAGGCCTGTTTAACCATTCCTGATCCGCCGGTAGCCAGAATCATAGATACATCGGGATGATTCATTAGTTCTCTGGTAGCCTCGATGGAAGG
Source organism: Kineothrix alysoides (assembly GCF_000732725.1). GTDB lineage: Bacteria > Bacillota > Clostridia > Lachnospirales > Lachnospiraceae > Kineothrix > Kineothrix alysoides. Next base: position 625,235 of record NZ_JPNB01000001.1, read on the forward strand.
ATATTCAATCCATTGTATACAGTTTTTCGGAGCACCGGCCTTGATAGCTGCCTCATATAAGGTTTTTGCGGCTTCCTTGGAGCATTGCTGGGAACTGGGATGGAAACCAAAAATAATCGGGTTTCTGGTCTTTATACAAGTTAAGCATTTGAACATGGTAGTGGAGGTGGGGTTTGTAACAGGGGTAACACCAGCAACGATACCTACCGGCTCAGCCACGATCATGTAATCTTCTTCTTCGTTATCTTCAATAATACCAACTGTTTTCTGATATTTGATGGAATGCCATACATATTCTGTTGCAAAAATATTTTTTGTAATCTTATCTTCGTAGATTCCCTTTCCGGTTTCTTCTACTGCCATTTTAGCAAGGACCTGTTGTTTTGCGAGTCCTGCAAGAGCCATCTCATGAACTATATTATCAACTGCCTCTTGATCTAGGGATAAGAAATCATTTAGTGCACCGAGTGCGTTTTTTACTAATTGATCAACATGCTCCTTGGGGGTGGGTTGCTGTAATTTATTAGACATAGATATCCTCCTTTTGATTGTTAAAAAATTAACATAATGGTTATGAGATGAATATAACAGAAAAAAATGTATTTGTAAATAGATTTGTTAAAAAAATAACAATTAAAAAATTATGAGTTTCCTTTTGATTTATATAATAACTTTTATAATATAAAAATATTTATGTTAAATGTAAAAATAATGGTACATGAAGTTCACGGCAGAACAAATGCTATGCGTAAGATTCAGAAAGGATACAATGATACCATCCGGTTGGCGTATTTATATAGTTTGTACGAGTGCAGCATCAACTCCAAAAGAGACCTTTCAGGATATCTTCCGGCAGTTTTATACTATTGTTATGCTAGAGTTTATTGGATTTTCAAGGGGAGATAGGGGTTTTTGCAAGTTATATAATTTCCCCCGCTATTTAATATTATATTTTAGATTAAAAAACGATAGGTTTAAAAACAATAAGAGCATGTAATCTTGTTTTTTGACAAAAACTGTGGTAAAAAGTAGATAACATCAAAAATCTGAGCTATAAGTTTATAAATTAAATGGGAATAAATCGAAATTATTCAACCAATAGAGAAGACATGGAGAAAATAAAAATCATGCTCACAATATACAATGTTTATATTGCAATCTTTTCGGGATGTTTGATTACTTTTTTGTTATCTCGTTTTTTAAAACCCAAGAAACAGACAATAACAGGCCTGCTTTTTTTCTTTTCTGTGTATGTTACACATGATTATTATTTGTCGGTATATGCGAATGGTTCTGAATACAAGTTAGTAGAATATATAGCTTACTATGTAGTAATATTGTTGGTTCTTATGATTTTTTTTGAAGGAAAGGGAATCAGCAATTTTATAACTGTATTTTCAATAGATTTTATCTTTCAGGTTACGGGAACAATCCTTGTTCTGGTTGTACTTTCTCCGATTACTTTCTTTGATGTTTATGAAATAGAAAGAATAACCGATACTCCAAATTTATTCAGCTTTCTTCTTGCTTTTGTTGTTTCTTTTATCTCATTTTTTCTGACGGGAATCATAGCAAAGAACCTATTTAAAAAGAATAACGGATTTACACGTTTTGTGTGTACGGGAATTACTTTGGTAAACTTTATCCCCGGATTTTTGAATTCCGGGAAAAGTGTATATTATGTGTTCCCGTTGTTTGTGATGATAATAGTTGGAAATATGACTTATCAAGAACTTAAGCTAAGAAAGAGTGAGAAAAGGGACAAATATTACTATGAACTAGAGGATGCCTTGCAGCTGGAACAAGAAGAACTTGCTAAAATAAGGCATGATGTTGCCAATCATATCACTGTTTTAAATTCTTCCAAGGACTCAGATTATGGTAACGAAGTACTGCGTGAAATAGATGAAAAGCTTATGAGCGGAATCTCGATTATAGACGTACTGATAAAGGAGAAACAGTTAATTTGTAATGAGAAAAACATTTTCTTTCATTATGAATTAGTCAATCTGTCTGAAAGCCGTATGGAAAGAGTGGATTGGATATGCTTGCTGGGGAATGCTCTGGATAATGCCATAGATGCCAGCGAGAAAGCCGGAGATGACAGAACTATAGAATTAAGCATGAAAAGAAAAGCATCTTACCTTGTAATATACATAGCTAATAGTAAGGATAAAGATGGAAAGCCTGAAAGTAACCATTTTATGACAACCAAGTTATCTGGACAAGGTCACGGATATGGAATCAGAATAATGAAAAAAACAGTAAGGAAGTACGGCGGACGTATCCGGTATGAGGACAAGGGGGACAGTATGCAGATGTATATTACCTTTCAGGCATGGGAGTAAGAAGGTTGAAAGAAAAGTACTTTCAATTATTGGTTTTGAGTCTGCTAAAGCGGAGAGGGGACATTTATGAAAAAGACAAAAGTACTGATATGTGATGATCAAGGAAAGGTTTTGACAGAGATTAGAACAATGCTGCGTAGAATATACGGAGATATGATAGAGATAGAAACCACTAGGATACCGGAACAACTTCTTGCGTGGTGGGAGGAGCATCCAGGCAGTGCGGCGGATATATTATTGATGGATATAGAGTATCCATACGCCGACAAAGACGGGATAGAAATAGCAAGGGAACTCCAGTTACGTTATCCAAGCCTAAAGGTTATATTTATAACAGGCCTGGTACGGTATGCGCAGGATATCTTTTATGCGATACCGAGCGGCTTTCTTGTAAAACCAATCGATGAGATGAAGATGAGGAATGTGATGGATAAACTTCTGGAGCAGATATCTTTATCGGAGGAAAATATTGTTGCTCTTAGGCGGCATGGCAATGTGGTGAAAATTGCGTCCGAATCTATACGTTATATAGAAAGTGATGGGCATAATATTGTCGTTTATACAAATGACTATGCTGAGAGCTTTCGCATGAAGTTATCTGATTGTAACAGCTTCCTGCCGGAGGAAAGATTCTGGAGAATCCATCAAAGCTACATTGTAAGTGCAAAGCACGTTAAAAAGATGACGAGTAAAGGGCTGGAGTTGTGGGATGGTATCCGGCTCCCGGTGGCAAGGAGTAAGTATAAAGATATCAGGAATAGATTGTTTAATACAATAGAGAGTCAAAAATAAGAAGGAATATAATACCAAATTTGAACAAAACACTGCCAATTTTGCCGGTTTTAAAAAGAATGGATGCATTAGAAAAGGTAGATTGATATAATCAGACGAAGAAAACTCTTACGGAAGATGTAAAAAAAAGTAATGGGTTGAAAAGCTATGCGATGAAATCAAGGAGGACGTTCTAATGAGAACAAGACAAGAAAAGAATTTGGTAAGCCGGATACTTGGACTGAGCATTGTGACGGCTCTTGCCCTCGGGTCAATCGGAATGCAGGTTAGGGCAGAAGAGGGAGAGAGTCCTTCGGAAATTAGTGGGCAGGAGATTGCAGGGCAGGAAACAAATGATTCCGCAACGGATATATTGGATTCCAGTGAAGCATTGGCAGCGGTGGCAACGTATACCAGTTTCTCGGAAGATAAGATTACAGGGGTGGTTACATTCGATCCAACGGTAACTTATTATGATATACAGGGAAATGAAGTGACCAGTGTTAATGCGGGAGATGAGGTGTATATGGAGATTTCTTATACAACGACTGGTATTCCCGCTGGAGTTCTTTATAGTACGACATATGAAGTTGGTTATTCTTCGGAAGTGGGTCGAACTGACTTAAGCTGGAAAGGAAATGATAGCGAACCTTTACCTTCATGGTATAAAGGAACTTCGGGAGGGTTATGGAAGCTGTGGATATCTCCTGGTATGCAGGCATCTCAAATTCATATGATTATAACTATGCATATACCTACTGAAGAATTTGCAGAAGGCTGGACGCCTCAATCAGAGCAGGAAGGCGGATTTTATTATAGGGAATTTAGTATTGATAAAGTAGTTGGATCGCTGACAATTAACGTAGGCACCGAAGGAGTAGAAGAACCCATAGGCCTTATCATAAATAACTCAAAGGTATTCTATTATGATGTGCAGGGGAATGCAATTACCAGTGCTAATCCGGGAGATGTAGTGTATGCAACTACTACTTGGGAGGTTGAGGGAGGAGCAAGAGGCTTGTTCATAAATTCTGCATTTGGCTCGACCACTAGCGGTAAAGAGGCTGTTTTGGAATACGTAGGTTATAGCCAGTACCCGGAATGGGTGTCGAATGATGTATTTGGTTTATGGAAAATAACTATATCAAAAGATATTAGTACTCCTAAGCTGGAATGTGCGGTACATGCGCGTCTGAGCGAAAAAAGTATTGATTTCACATGGCCGCCAGAGGGACAGCGTGGCTGGTGGACCGAGAATGACTTTGGGAAAGAGTTTTGGATAGATAATGAGGAAAAATTCTACCTCACTATCAACGGTGTAACTGGTAATGATAGTTCCCCTGTCTGGAAGCAAGAGATTATACAAGGCACAACTCCTTCAGAACCAATAACAGAAGGTGTTACCACCAATAGGGTACAAATCGCTGATGGAACAACTCTGGAATCAACCGTTGGCGGTGTCTATGCAGCGAACTCTGTGAATGGAATTGCTGTTACCACAGAATATGCGGCAGTAGCTTCTGCAGCAGGACTTTCTGCAGAGCAGATAGCGGCAGGAACGAATGTAAGATTCTATTTCTGTGATAGCTATAATAAAGCAGCGAAGGAAATGCTGCGCGGTGTTGCGGAATCATCAGGGAAACAGGTGGCAGCTTATCTTAATGCGGATTTGTACACCATCAGTAAAGCAGGCGCAGTAACAAGTGTAAGACAGACCTCTGACTCAGTAAATCTGGTGTTTGGTATACCGAATACATTTGTAGGAGAAGGCCATGCCTTTTCACTTATCTTAATTAAACCTAATGGTGAGACAGTAGTGCTAAATGATTTGGATAACGACCCGAGTACCATTACGGTAGAAACACAGTTTTTTGGAGCATATGTCCTTGTGTATTAAAGAATAGTAAATGGTTATTTTATGAGGTTGTGAGGGCGTAAATTTTCCTGTGTCTCAAATGACATCAAGTATCTGGAATTGAATTAGATATGTAAAATTCTTGTTAGTTATAGGTGAATTTTTGTGTCGAATTTATTTTCTTATTTTATAGTCTGTGCGGATAAAGAAATTTTATACATTTCTACATGAAAAGTAATCGATAATTGAAAAGCAACTTTTCGTGGACGCTGCCCACACCCGACCTCCGAAATAAAAATGGAAAATATGTTTATCTTGGAATATTCTGGTTAAACTATAATTATCGGTGAAATAAGATATATGTGGATCGGCAGGTAGCTTTGCGGGCAGCCTGCCGATTTTTTCTATTTACAGATATTCGCTAATCCGTTCACCATACAAGAGGAGAAGCTGACTTAAGACTAAGTCCCAGTTACGATAACGTTGCGTCCACTTCTTCTTTACATTCTGAGTCGCCAGGTACAACATTTTTTCCAAGGAAGTATCATTGGGAAAAACACTTTTTGTCTTGGTTACCTTACGAAACTGTCGATTTACTCCTTCTATGATATTTGTCGTATACATTATCCTGCGGATATCTTCGCTGAACTGAAAAAAGGGGCTTACAACATCCCAATTCTGTTCCCAACTTGCGATCGCATACGGATATTTTTTACCCCAGATTTCTTTCGCTCCTTCTAATTCAGAAAGGGCGGCTTCTTCGGTGGGTGCCTTGTATACTGCTTTAAAGTCAGACGCAAACTTCTTGATGTCTTTATAGGATACATATTTGAAGGAATTGCGCAGCATGTGGATGATACACCGTTGTACTTGTGCCTGCGGATAGGCCGCAGCGATTGCTTCTTTAAATCCGTTAAGTCCATCTACACAAAAGAAGAGCACTTCTTGGACACCACGATTCTTTAAATCATTTAACATACCCAGCCAGAACTTAGAGGATTCATTTGCCCCGATGTTGATGCTCAGGATGTCTTTGTTCCCATCTAAACTTACGCCTAGTACCACATAAGCTGCTCGATTCAGGATTCGTCCATCTTCACGGATTTTGTAATGGATCGCATCCATGAAGACGAAGGGATAGATTGGCTCCAAGGGACGGGACTGCCATTCTTTTACTTCGGGCAGAAGCTTATCCGTGATCTTGCTGACCATTTCGGCTGATACTTGAATTCCATACAAGTCTTCAATCTGATCATGGATATCGCGGGTGGTCATGCCTCTGGCATAGAGGGAGATGACTTTTTCCTCAATCCCCGAAATATCCCGTTGGTACTTAGGGACAATCTGGGGTTCGAATTCCCCATTTCTATCTCGGGGAATATCCAGTTGTACTTCTCCATACTGACTCTTTACGGTTTTGGGAGAATATCCATTGCGCTTGTTGTCCGAGTCCATATGCTCCTTATTATTTTTTTCATAGCCAATTGAAGCATTCATTTCCGATTCTAATAGTTCCTGCAGCATATCTTTAAAACTGTCCTTAAATAGGGCATAGATATCACTGGGACTATTAATGTCGTTATCAGCAATAATTTGTTGTAATTGGTCCTTTGCAATAGCCATATAAAAAGCTCCTTCCTGAAAAAGAATTATTTATCTAATTCTTTCCAGAGAGAAGCCATTTATTTCCAAAGACACAACTTATTTTACACTACCGAGGTTGTCGCCTTCACGATTAAAAAGATGAGGTGACAGCCTCTTTTGTAATCCTCGCTTAGAGCAATAATTATCCCTGATTCCTAATGTTGTTTAACATTTCTCCGGGTGTGATTCCATAGTACTTTTTAAATACCTTATAAAAATGCCCTAATTCTTTGTATCCGGTCATTTCGGCGATTTCTTTGATTGCAACATCCGTAAGTAAAAGTTCTTTTGCCTTTTTCATTCTCAGCCCGGTAATATAGCCGGAGAACCCGGCTCCGGTTTCTGATTTCAATACTTTACTCAGATATTCCTTACTGATATAAAAGTTTTCTGCGGTTTTTTCCAAGGATATATTTTCCGTATAGTTTGATTCTATGTATTTACATATTAGTTTTATATCGATTTTGTTCTTTTCTTTTTTCAGGTGTTCCATTTTCATAATAGCCTTGATGAACAGAGCTCTTATAGACTGTATCATTTCATGAAAGGAAAAATTGCTTGAAAAAACATAGGAACCGGCTTTTTCATCCATGATTTCATTGAAGGAATAGCCGCATTCCGAGATAAACTTTTGCAGCATATTATGGAAGTCAAAATGTATATAAATAGCAATATTTTTTGAGGGGCTGTCCCCTTCTGATCGTATAACTAAAGCTTCCAGTGTCTCAATTCTATTCTGTAACAAATCTAAATTATTAGCTTTTAAGGACTCATAGATAGAAGTCCTTAAATCGGTGTAGTCCGTAAACCAGCCGACATGTAAAACTCCTTGCAGGCTTAAGTCTTTTGTGCTGTCGGAGACTTGCTCCTGGTTTAATTCTTTGATGCAGCGCTCTAATTGGGCATTGAGTTCCTCTGGTTTAACCGGTTTTAATAAATAATCAATCGCCTGTAATTGTACAGCATTTCTGACGAATTGGAAATCGTCATAACCGCTAACAAATATTACTTTAGCATGACAGTCCCTTTTGCGTAATGTGTCAATCAGGGTCAAACCACTCATATTAGGCATTTTTACGTCAGATATGATAATATCCGGATTAAGGCTTACGACCAGTTCCAGGCCATATTCACCATCGGAAGCCTCCGCAATGATTTCAATTCCCAACTCGTCCCATTTGCCGATATAACGAAGGACATCCCGGGTCCAACTCTCATCGTCGATTAATATTGTCGTGTATTTTCCGTTTCGCATAATTCTTTCTTTCCCAGCAGTTTTGTTTTTATTGTTATCGTTGTGCCCTCATTTTGATTACTTTGAATTCTCAAACCATATTCAGGACCGGACATGATGCGGATTCTTGAATGAACATTGCTTAGTCCGATATGAGAAGAAGAGTTTAATGTTTCCTTATTGCCTGAATCTAATGAAGTGCGGATTATATCGAGTTGTGTGGAATCCATACCGAGACCGTTATCGGAAACAGTAATGATTAAGCTGTCTGATGCGATATCTTCATAAGCGTTAAGCTGTATTTTCCAATCCTCGTTTTTTTTATTAAGTCCATGCTCAAGACAATTTTCAACAAGAGGCTGCAGAATTAGTTTCGGTATATATGACTGCATTGCCCGTGGAGAGATTTCTGTCTCAAATTGAAGCCGATGGTCAAATCTGTTATTCTGTATTGAAATATAACTTTTTAAATAAGTAATTTCTTGTTCAAGCGTAACGGATTCCCGCTCGAAACTGATTGCATACCGCAGTATGTCACTTAATGCTGTTACAACGGGATATATATGCTCGCTCTTTCCTGACAGGGACATTCCTCCGATGACTTGCAATGTATTATATAAAAAATGAGGATTGATTTGTGCCTGCAAAGCTCTGAGCTGTGCGTTTCTTTTTTCTATTTCACGTTGGTATTCCTGAGTGACCAGTTCCTGATTACGGGTCATCATATTTTCAAAGCTTTCCTGAAGCAAGCCGATTTCATCATTTCGATTTATTGGAACATCCGCAGCAAAATTATGAATATCTGTTGTCTGCATTTTTTTGCTCAATGTAATGATAGGCTTACTGATTATTTCGGAAAATAAGACGGATAATAATGCCGCTGCAAGCAGAGAAAATATCATAATGATAAATGCGATTGTAACAGTATCTTTTAATTGATTCCTGATTAATTGATCAGGCACTATATAAAGCAGGTTTAATTTTCCCTTGTTAATTGATTCGTAAAAATAAAAATGATTGTTTTCAGCAAAAATACCGGAGGGCTCTTCTTTTATTCGCTGCATTATATCGATATAATTATTCTGAACTGATACATTTTGATAATTACCGAGTTCTGCGAGAATCAAATCCTCATCATTGAAAAGAATAGCGCTTTCACCTTCTTCGATATTCTTTTGTATGGTGTCTGTAAATGAATGTTTATTCAAACGGATAACCAATACTGCTATTTTTTTACCTGTAGTGAATTCATTAATTTGGTGCATTACAACGAAATCGGAACCGTCTCTTCTGACGACAATATTGGATTGTAAAGCAGTATCTCTTGAATTCCAGACTGTATCCATTTTATCCCATGTACCATTTTGGAAACTTTTTCGAGTTGCTATGTATCCGTCTCCGGTCAGATAATTATATATTTCAACGGAAATTATATTGGCATCGGTATTCAGCGCATCTTCAAAATTATTTCGAATATCAGGCAGAATACTGTCAATTGAATTGTTGCCGATCACCCAGGAAATAAGACCTTGTTTGATTTTCTTGTTGATTTCAAATGAATAGAACAAATCGGCATATCCGCCTAATTCCGTAGTTAGTTTATCGTTCATCCAATTCATGCCAAGGATTCTCGTTTGTATTAATTGATTTTGCATATTCTTTTGAGATATATTTAATGTAAAATAGGCCAGCAATAAAATAGGAATCATTGATATTAAGAGCATTGACCCCAAAATTCTTTTTTGAATGGATATTTTATGATTTAATATTTTAATGCGCTCTTTCTTCATGATATATACCTTCTCCGAGTTGGGATGTTTTAAGAAGTAAGCTCTTATCTCTGTTTTATATAGTGATTATTATATCCAAGCGAGTAAGAGATGTAAATAGATTTGCGTTTTATGGCAGGGTTTGATGTTAAAAATGCACAATATTAAAAATGTACAATAAGAGAGAACCGTTTATGACAATGAAATTTATCCAAAGAAATAATATAATTGCATTGTAACTTAGGCAAAGTGTTCAAAGTGAGAAGTTGTTTTAGAAGGAGGATTACTATAGTGAAAAAGAAATTAGTATCAATGATGTTGTTACTGGCCATGACGCTAACGGCATGCGGTAATGGCGGGGAAAATACTTCGGCTGACAGTAAAGCGGGCGAGGTGGAAGAAACGGCCTCTGTAGAAGAGGTTTCTTCAGAAACTGCTCCTGCTAAGGAGGTTGAGCTTAATATCATGATGAGCTTTCCTCAGTATATGGATCAATGGGAAGATTACTGCGACCAGTTTGAGGCGAAGATGCTGGCAGAAGAAAATGTTAAAGTTACTATAAATCTTGAGATGCCCAGCGCGGACCAATATGATAGTATTCTTCAGGCGAGGTTGACCGGCGATGATACACCGGACTTATTTACAATTCAGGCCAACAATATTCAAACATACGCAAATGCAGGATATTTAACAGATTTGACGAATGAAGAGAGCATTGCAAAAGTATATGATAATGTAAAAGAGACCGTTACAGTTGATGGGAAAGTAATGGGAGTTCCAATTGAAAGTACGGCATGGAGTGTTTTGTATAATAAGCAGATGTTTGAAGATGCCGGAATTACGCCGCCTGAAACGTTGGATGAGCTGAAAGCAGTTTGTGTGGCATTGCAGGAAAAGGGTTATACCCCTTTTATGTTAGCGTTTCAGGAACAGTGGGTTCCGCAGCTTATGACAGCGGTAACACTCGGCGGGAAAACGACAGGAGATATTCCTGACTGGTTGGAGCGCATGTATAAAGATGAAGCTTCCTACGAGGAGGTTAGAGAAATCTTTGATGTTATCAATTTGATCATGGAAAATGGTACCAAGCGTGCGATGGAAGAAGGGTCGGAAGTCGGAGCCGCAGATTTTGCCAATGGAGCCGCGGCAATGTTTGTTCAGGGAACTTGGTCGGCAAATACGATAATGACAACGAATCCCGATATGCAGCTAGGGGTATTTGCATTACCTGTCAACAATAATCCGGAATGTACCAGGATTAATCTCGCTACCTCTACGGTATTAGGAGTATATGCCAATGGTCTTGAAAAAGAAGTGGCCATAAAATTTGCAAATTATGTTTTAGACGATAACGATTCATCGGCATTGTTCCAGGCTTGTGGATTTAATCCGATCTCTTCCATTCATGCATTTGAAACGGCATCATGGGTACAGGATGCATATAAGTATGTGGAAGAGGGCCGTTCTTATCAGGATCTGGTGCTTCCATCTTCGGTAACAGATGAGCAAGGCAGGCTGCTTCAGGAATTGTATGTTGGAAGTGTGGACATTGATGGAATTATAGAGCGTCTTGACGGTGCATTTAAAGAAGCAAATGAACTTTCTAAATAAGAGTAAGAGTGTGTGATTTCTCAAGCGTGCGGAAACATCTCTGCACGCTTGAAATAACTTATTGGAAATACAGCACATGAAAAGAAGAGGTACTTTATATGCAAAGTAAAAGGAAACAAAATTTTAGTCTGATTATGTTTGCGTTGCCGGCCTTGGTCGTATATGCGGTATTCAAACTTTATCCGGCAGTTACCGGTATATTTTATTCAATGACAAATTGGAATGGGCTGAGTAAAGAATATGATTTTATTGGGTTGAAAAACTTTCGTGAGATGTTGTCGGATGATTATTTCTGGCAATCCGTGATATTTACGATTAAATATGTAGTAGTATTGCTGGTTATTGCAAATGTCATGGCTTTGGTGCTGGCGGTTACTGTTGAGTCGGTCAAAAAAGGAAAGGGATTTTTCAGGACAATTTTCTGCCTTCCTAATATGATAAGCATGATCATAGGCGGATACATGTGGCGATTTATTTTTTATAAAGTACTTTACTATATGGCAGATAATTGGGGATGGAAGTTCCTGGATCAGTCTTGGGTGGGAGATACCCGCTATGCGTTTCTGTCTATTATCATCGTTGCTTCATGGGGATGTGTCGGTTATCTGATGATTATATATATGGCAGGATTGCAGGGCGTACCAACTCATTTATTGGAAGCGGCTGAATTGGACGGAGCAAATGGATGGAAAAAGTTTTGGAATGTAACTTTTCCTCTAATACAGCCAGCGTTGACAGTTTGTTTGTTTTGGACGTTAAACTCATCCTTCCAGGTATTTGACGTTATTTATTCGTTGACGGGCGGAGGCCCCGGAAGGGCGACACAATCAGTTGCGGTTAATATTTATGAAGAGGCCTTCAGAGGAAATATAAGATATGGATATGCTACGGCAAAGTCAACCGTCCTGTTTTTAATTATCCTGATTATTACTGCGATTCAGCTAAAGACAACACAGAGTAAGGAGGAAGAATTATGAGAGGGAGCAGGAAACACTATCAGATATTTATCACGTTATTGTTAATCATAATAGGGTTATTCACAAGCTTTCCGCTGATATTGGCTTTCATTAATTCTTTCAAGTCAAATGGCGAGCTGCTCAGCAATGTGCTTTCGCTTCCGAGTAAATTATATTTTGATAATTATATAAGATCCCTGGAGAAGATGTCTTATTTCAGGAGCTTGGGAAATACGGTATTTCTCGCGGTCTTGGCTGTATTTTTTATGGCATTGTTTTCCTCGCTTGCCGGCTGGAAAATGTGCCGTACAAAAACACGTTTATCGAAATTTTTGTTTGCGATGTTTGTGTTTTCCATGCTTATTCCTTTTAGTTCCATTATGATTCCTTTGTATAAGGTAGTTTTAGCGCTGGGAATTAAGAATTCATTGATCGGCTTGGCATTGATATATGCAGGCTTGGGTGAAAGTATGGCAATTTTCATTTATTACGGATTTGTAAAAGGTATCCCTGTTGAAATGGAAGAAGCTGCGGCGATAGACGGATGTAATTCCATACAGACTTTTTTTCTGGTCGTATTTCCGATGCTGAAGGCAACAACTGCCACTGTTTGTATTACCAATATGCTGTGGGTATGGAATGATTTTCTTTTGCCCCTTATTATTATTTCTGATAATAAAAAGTACACGTTGCTGTTATCTACCAATACTTTATTCGGACAATACAGCAGCGATTGGACAGCTATTTTGAGTGCCTTGATATTAGCGGCATTGCCGGCAATCCTTCTTTATGTAATTTTCCAGAAGAATATCATGAAAGGTATTGCAGACGGAGCGGTAAAAGGATAAAGGTTACGAGTTTCGAGGTAGTTCGATAGAAGATGCAGATGAGAAGAGATTAATGTGAAAATTAAAATTTTCACAGCATAATTTATTATGCTTGCAAATCTTGTGCCTAATATGTGCCCGCACATATGGCCCAAAGTTTGCAGGTGTTGGAAAGGCTTGGTTATTAGAATGATAAATGGTTTTTTATATGCCAAAGGTAAAAAAATATTTAATGAGAACGGGGAAGAAATTCTCTTAAAAGGCTGGGGGCTCGGTAATTGGATGCTGCAGGAAGGATATATGTGGAGCATCGACAGTGAGCGCTTTGACAGACCGCGCCGTATAGAGCAGGTTGTGGAACAATTAACAGGAAAAAAATATGCAGATGCTTTCTGGGTAAAATTTCGGGAAAACTATATAACGAAATCAGATATTTTAAAAATGGCAGAGCTTGGATATAATTCTGTCCGCATACCGTTCATGTATCGGCTTTTTATGGAAGAGGGTCCGGGAATCCGTTATAAAAAAGAAGGATTTCGGTTGCTGGATAATTGTCTTTCATGGTGTGAGGAGGCGGGAATTTATGCCTTTTTGGACTTGCATGGCGCTCCGGGAGGTCAGACCGGTGCCAACATTGATGATAGTATAGACAATGTTCCCCGTCTTTTTATTGATTCGGACAGTTGGGATAAGGCAATCGATTTATGGAAAACGCTGGCAGAACGATATAAAGACAGAGCGGTAGTAGGCGGATATGATTTATTGAATGAGCCGATCGCACCACCAAATACAGGAAATGGTAATTTTGATTATTTATTTCCTCAATTGACATTATTTTATGAACATGCAATTGCTGAAATCCGTAAAATTGATCAAAAGCATATGGTAAGTATTGAAGGCGCTCATTGGGCTGCAGATTTAAGTATATTCACCAAAAAATTTGATGAGAACATGGTGTTACATTTTCACCGGTATGCGGAAATTCCTGATATCAAATGCTTAGAAAAATATATTGATAAATCGAATGAATTGGATGTGGCACTTTGGCTTGGTGAGTCCGGAGAAAATATAAATGAATGGTATGCCGCTATCTATCCGTTAGCAGAGTCCGCCGGTATTGGATACAATCTTTGGCCGTGGAAAAAAATGGATTGTACGAATTCTCCGTATTCTGTTAATAGGCCAAAGGATTATCAAAAAGTATTGGACTATATTGGAGGGGGAGTACATCCCGGATTTGAAGCTGCCCGGAGAATTTTCGATGAATATTTGGAGAACTGCAAATTGGATAATTGTGCAGAACATACAGAAGTGACTAATCATGTGCTGCGCCATGCGCCCTTTAGCATGCGGGCCAGTGACTTTGACGAATATCCCGGAAGCGGAACATCCTTTAGCGGATACAGCGCAGAGAATGCAGAAATCAGTTATAGAAGCGGCTGCGGGATGAAATTAGTGGAATTGGAAGCTGCTAAAGCGAAACGGTATGTGTTTGATTGTCAGTGGGATCGCTATGGGGTAATTCTAAGTGATAGCGAGTTTGTATGTTATACGGTTGAGTCGGGACAGGAAGTTTGTTTAAAGTTAAAATTTGCAAAAGGTTATTCGGGTGGAATGCTTGGAGTTGGCAGAACGGATGATAGCAGCTTGAAAGAATTCGAGGTAAAGCCGGAATGCACAAAGCTGGAAGTAAAGTTATCCGGTGGTTGTGGAGCTGTGAAGATTATATCTATGAAAGGTACGGTTTGTCTTGAAAAATTAGAATTTTTATCTGAATTTAATAGGGCGAAACAGGCGATATAAAAAACCAGATTAAGTTTTCCTCATGGCATTAAAAGGTGGAATAAACAGAACTAAAGCTGAAAGATCTTATTATTTATAAGACTTTCAGCTGTTTAGTCCTGCTTTGTAACTGTTAAAGGAATTCAGGACAAGCAGGCGGTCATCGTAAGATAAGAGCTGGTTTGAGTAAAAAGACGATTACAAAATACAATGTGCCCGGTATTCCCCCGGCGACATTCCCGCATATTTCCGAAATACCTTGGCAAAATAGTTCCCATTTGAAAATCCGGTTCTCAGCGCAATATCATGTATCAAATCCTCTGTATCCAACAAATCATTCATAGCAGCCTGGATTCGCAGGTTCGTCAGATAGCGGACCGGGGGAATCCCCTGCTCCGTTTTAAAGCTGCGTGTCAGATGCTCTTGTGAAATCCCCAGCTTCTGGGCTATTTCGTCTACACCTTCCAGGGTGCTGTATTCCTTCAACATAATTTGAAGCGCCAGATTCACCACGGAGTTTTGGACGCCGGCGGTAGAATGTTCCACCTCCCTCAGAAGACGGCATAAGAAGAGATACAAAAACTCCTGCCCTTCATATTTTTCCAACCGGTCTCCGCATATCAGCTTATGGTGCAGCTTTAAATATTGAGTGATCGGATGAGAGTTGGGGTCCAGAGAAAAGACGCAGCCACAGAGAGAGTCCAGCTTTTGAAAAAATGGAGCGGCAGTATTTCCATCGAAATGCAGATATAAAAACGTCCAAGGCTCAGCAGAGTCCTTGCCCAGATAATAGCGGGTCTTCTCCGGTATTCTTGTCAGAAATCCTACGCCTTCGGAAAGACAATATCTTTCTCCGTTTTTTTCAAACCATCCTTTTCCTGATAACGTATATTGAAATAAATATCCACGGTACGTGTCCCGTTTTTCATTCGAGAAATCATAGTCCTCACGGAAACGGGATTCAATGCCGCCGTCCATAATAATTAACGGCTGGTCGGCCATATCATCGGTATTCAGTAAACCAAAATGTCCAAAATTGTATTGCATCAAAAAAATACCCCTGCTTATCAAGAAACTATTCTTTTATAACCTATTACTTTCAACTATAATTGATTGGAAGAAGAAAATCAATAAGAATGAAAGAAGAATGACAAAATCAAAAAAATACCTGATTTGTTAAGGGCGGCGGTGTGAGAAATATATTTTTTATATCATAGGAAATACCTTGTTGTTTTAGCGTGTGAAGGTGCTGCCTCCTATGATATAAACACTCGTGTTACCCTTCGGGCCAACGATGCGCAGCTGCGTGCGCGGAACAAAAGCTGTGCTTACGTCCAAGTTTGCGGGTATTAAAAACATGGAGGAACAGTATGAATAAGAACAACTTTGCAGCACTTCCGCCGATGGGATGGAACAGTTATGATTACTATGATACGACGGTAAATGAAGAGCAGGTAAAAGCAAATGCAGATTATATGGCGGCCAACATGAAGGAATATGGATGGGAGTATATCGTAATCGATATTGAATGGTATTCCCATAAACCGGGCTCCATGAGAGATAAGTTCCAGTATATTCCGTTTGCAGGTGTAGAGATAGATGAATATGCCAGATTACAGCCTGACCCGGAGCGGTTTCCATCTTCGGCAGGAGGTACGGGCTTCAAACATCTGGCAGATTATATACATAGCCTGGGATTGAAATTTGGTATTCACATCATGCGCGGTATTCCCCGTACTGCTGCTCACGCACACAGTAAGGTACTTGGTACTGATTTGACCGCTGACATGGTGGCGAACCCGTCATCTATCTGCGGTTGGAATCCGGATATGTACGGTGTACGCAATATAGAAGCAGGACAGGCCTACTATGATTCACTGCTGGAGCTTTATGCGTCATGGGGAGTGGACTTTATCAAATGTGACGATATATGTAATACGAACATGTATGTGACGAATCAGTATTCTGCACGCCATGAGATCGAGATGCTTTCAAAAGCGATAGAACGCTGCGGACGCCAGGTCGTTCTGTCCTTATCCCCGGGGCCTGCCCTGATTGACAAGGCATGGCACTATGAGAAGCATGCAAACATGTGGCGCATTACAGATGATTTCTGGGATAACTGGGATTTGCTTAAGGATATGTTCCATAGATGTGAACTGTGGGAGAATCAAGTGTCTAAAGGCTGTTACCCGGACTGCGATATGCTGCCGCTTGGCTGGCTGGGAAAAGGTTTCGGAAAGGAACGCCGGACGGATTTTACCAAAGAGGAGCAGCGTACCATGATGACGCTCTGGTGTATCTTCGGTTCTCCGCTGATGCTCGGAGCGGAGATGACGAAAATGGATGACTGGACGCTTTCACTGCTTACGAACAAGGATATCCTCTCCATGCTTACGCCGGACTGCCGTCCGCATCAGCTTGCGCATGATGAAATGAAGGCGGTATGGACCGCATACAATGACCGGACAAAGGAACGGTTCATAGCACTGTTTAATCTGGCGGACGAGGAGATGGAGGTGTCCGTGGCTTTGAAGGATATTGACGAGACACTTCCGACAGGAGTTTCGCTGCTTGAATTGTGGACCCAAATAAGGACCAAGAGCAGTGATGGTAAGATTTCCTCCATTCTTCCGGCACACGGAAGCAGCGTATACAGGCTGGAATAATTGGGGGAAGCGGTTTTATAGTATATTTTAATATAAGGGATAAGGACTTAAATATTTCGACAGATGAAACGAGGAGGAAAAAGAGATGAAACTGGGTAAAGTGTCCGTAAGATGGCTGCTTTCCTTTTTAAAGAAGTACAGATGGCTTATGTTTTTGGGGCTTGCACTGACGACGGTAATTTCGGTTCTTGCAATTGTCAATCCCTACATAGCCGGCATGATCGTGGATGATGTTATTACGGGAGGGAATTATTCTCTGCTCCCGAAGCTTATTCTTGTTCTTTTGCTGGTGACTGCTGTGCGGGGTGTTTTAAGGTATTTTTATCAGGTGATTTTTGAGACATGCTCCCAGGGAGTCTTGTATGAGATGAGAGACAGGGTATACCGCAAGCTGCTGCAGGAGGACTTTGCCTTTTATAATAAGAAGAGAACCGGAGATTTGATGTCCAGACAGACCGGTGATATGGATGCAATCAGGCACTTCCTTGCATATGTCATTTATGCGGTCTATGAAAATGTGCTGCTGTTTGCGTTTGCTCTGGTTATGATTTTTACCGTAAATGTGAAGCTGGCTCTTTGTATGTTTGCTGTGCTTCCTTTTACCGCACTGACCACATACCTTCAGGCGAAGGAGGTCAGACCGGCTTTTCAGAGAAGCCGTAACTGTTTTTCCGCATTGAATTCCTTTGTGCAGGAAAATATCAGCGGTAACCGGGTGGTAAAGGCGTTTGCAAAAGAAGATTATGAAATCGGTAAGTTTAACAGACAGAATGATGAATTTCGTGCCGCACAGGTAAAGGCTTCCAAGATATGGATGGTCTATCTTCCTTTCTTCGAAATGCTGTCCAACGCGCTTACCATTATACTTATGCTGTATGGCGGCTATATGGTTATTAACGGTGAAATTACGCTGGGAAATATGGTGACGGTTAATGGATATCTCTGGATGCTGACCGTACCGCTGCGTATGGCTGGATGGTGGGTCAATGATATTCAGAATTTCCGCACCTCGTTGGAAAAAATATATGGCACCTATGTGGAGGAGCCGAACGTGAAGACTCCGGAAAACGGTACTATCCGCAAGCGTATGGAGGGAGCTGTGGAATTTAAGAATGTTTCCTACAGCGCCGATGATGAAGATATTGTAAACCATGTGAGCTTCAAGGCAGAGCCGGGACAGACCGTGGGGATTATCGGTCCTACCGGCGCGGGTAAATCCACGATTATGAACCTGCTGTGCCGGTTTTATGACACGACGGAAGGAGAAGTGCTGGTGGACGGCATCGATGTCCGGGAGCTGAATCTTTATGACCTGCGGGACAATATCGGAATGGCGATGCAGGATGTGTTCCTTTTCTCGGATACGATTGAGGGAAATATTGCCTATGCTAAACCGGACTGCCCGTTTGAGGATGTGAAGAAGGCGGCGATTATGGCAGATGCCAACCACTTTATTCAGCATTTGCCGGAAGGTTATGATACGGTAGTTGGTGAGCGGGGCGTGGGACTTTCAGGCGGACAGAAACAGAGAATCTCATTAGCAAGGGCTCTGCTTAAGGATCCGTCCATACTGATTCTCGACGATACCACCTCCGCGGTGGATATGGAGACCGAAAGCTACATACAGGAACAGCTTAATTCCGGAAAAATTAAATGTACGATATTCATTATTGCCTATCGGATTTCTTCCATAAAAGATGCAGATTTGATTCTGGTCATGGATGATGGAAGGATCATCGAAAGGGGAACCCATGAGCAGCTTTTGAAAAATCAGGGCTACTATGCGGAAACCTTCAAAAATCAGTATGGAGGATTCGGAACAGAAGAGGAGGTGGATAAGAATGGCACGAAATAAATACGATGTGGACGAAGTGCTGGAGGACCGATTCGATGTCAATCAACTAAAGCGTCTGGCCGGATATATCCGCCCTTATAGAAAACAGATGGCAGCAGTTATTTTCATGATGCTGACCGCCTCTGCGCTTGCCATGCTGATTCCACGGTTCCTCATGACAGTTATGGATGAATGCATTCCGCAGAAGGATATGAAGACAATAGGACTCTACAGCCTCTTCACCTTTTTGATTGCGCTGTATGTGTCGGTCAGCCTTCGGTTTAAAATAAAGATTACCAATGAAATCGGGCAGAATATTATACACAAACTGCGGTACGATATTTTTGCCCATTTACAGGAGCTGCCGTTTTCATATTATGATACGCGGCCTCATGGGAAGATTCAGGTTCGTGTGGTCAATTATGTGAATAGCTTAAGCGACCTGCTTTCCAATGGTATTATCAATACGATTACGGACTTATGTAATCTGGTATTCATTCTGTTTTTTATGCTGTGGATCAATGTACGGCTGACACTTATTTGCCTGTGCGGACTTCCGGTCCTGGTTCTGGTGGTGGTCTTAATTAAGAAGAAACAGCGGGTAGCCTGGCAGATTCAGAGCAACAAGCAGTCCAACTTAAACGCCTATCTGGCAGAGAGCATCAATGGAATCCGCGTGACCCAGTCTTTTACCAGAGAGAGCAGGAATACGGATATCTTCAATCAGCTGAGCAGAGGATATAGAGAGTCCTGGATGCGGGCGGTAAAGTTTAATTTCCTGATGGGGCCCAGCGTGGATATCATTTCCACGGTTACCACTGCTTTTATCTATGTGCTTGGAATACAGTGGATGCTTGGTGGGGACGGCGGAATTACGGTAGGTGTGCTGGTTGCCTTTACAGCTTATATCAGCCGTTTCTGGAATCCGATCAATACGCTCGCGAATTTTTATAACTCGCTTCTGACGGCGATTTCTTATCTGGAACGTATCTTTGAAACCATTGACGAAGAGGTGCAGGTCAAGGATGTGGAGGGAGCGATGGAGATGCCGCTCATTGAAGGAAAGATTCAGTTTAGGGACGTGGTCTTCGGGTATGAAGACGGGCAGATTATATTGGATCATATCGACTTCACAGCAAATCAGGGAGAGTCCTTCGCTATAGTAGGTCCTACCGGTGCAGGAAAGACGACGATTGTCAATCTGATCAGCCGTTTTTATAATGTAGGCTCCGGTGCGGTCTATATCGACGATGTGGATATTTCCAAGGTGACCATTCGTTCATTGAGGTCCCAGATGGGAATTATGATGCAGGACAGCTTTATTTTCTCCGGGAGCATTATGGACAACATCCGCTACGGTAATATGGAAGCCTCCGATGAAGATGTCATACGAGCTGCAAGAACCGTGTGTGCCCATGATTTTATTATGAAGATGGACAGCGGTTACCAGACGCAGGTAAATGAAAGAGGAAGCAGACTGTCTGCCGGACAGCGTCAGCTCATTTCGTTTGCCAGAGCGCTGTTGGCAGATCCTAAAATACTCATACTGGATGAAGCGACTTCCAGCATTGATACCGAGACGGAAATCGTGCTGCAAAGAGGACTGAAGGAGCTTTTAAAGGGCAGAACTTCGTTTATCATTGCTCACAGGCTTTCTACCATTCAGAATGCCGATTGCATCATGTATGTGGATCGGGGAAAGATATTGGAGCGGGGAACTCACGAGGAGCTTTTGGCTCTAAAAGGAGAATACAGCAATCTCTACTTATCTCAGTTCGACTTCTTAAAAAAATAATAAATATTATTGAAAGCAAAGGGTGACATACATCACAAATTTTCTTTTAGACAAGTGATGCACAGCTGCATGCACCAAGTAAAAGCTGTGCTGCCAGAGTATTTGGCCGCGAGAGTGTTCGAAGCACATCTTTGTTCGATTATTTAGGAGCTGTTTATTGCAGCTCCTATTTTAAATAACCAAAAGTCACATTGCGTATTTTCCTGATTTTTGCAAAATAAGCCGGATTCTATTGTGCTGGCTTAGAAGGATATGGTAATATTGAATTTACGACAGTTATTTTTATCCCTCATAAAAAAGTTTTCCTAAAAGGGGGCAGAAGGTTATGGATATATTTGAATATATGAGAAGTACAAATATGGAAAAAGAATCTCCGTTAGCGGCAAGGTTGAGGCCGAAGACCTTAGAGGAGGTGGTGGGGCAGCAGCATATCATTGGTAAGGACAAGCTGCTTTACCGGGCAATTAAGGCGGATAAGCTTAGCTCCATTATATTTTATGGACCTCCGGGAACTGGGAAAACCACGATTGCAAAGGTAATTGCCAATACGACCAGCGCGGAATTTACCCAGATCAATGCAACAATTGCCGGCAAGAAGGATATGGAAGCGGTAATAGGAAAAGCGAAGGATACCCAGGGAATGTATGGAAAGAGAACGATACTTTTCATAGACGAGATACACCGGTTCAATAAAGGACAGCAGGATTATCTTCTTCCCTTTGTAGAGGACGGAACCATTATTCTCATCGGAGCAACCACTGAAAACCCTTACTTCGAAGTAAATAGCGCATTGATTTCCCGTTCTATCATATTCGAGTTAAGGCCGTTAGAACGAGAGGCTATTCAGACGCTTATTAAGCGGGCGGTTTATGATGCGGACAGAGGAATGGGGGCCTACGACGCCATTATCGATGAAGATGCGGTAGATTTCCTTTCAGAGCTTTCAGGAGGCGACGCCAGACATGCGCTTAACGCGGTAGAATTGGGCGTTATGACTACACAGCGCGGCGAGGACGGCAAGATTCATTTGACCATGGAAGTTATGCAGGAATGTATACAACAAAGAGTGGTGCGGTATGACAAGACGGGCGATAACCATTACGATACGATTTCTGCATTTATTAAGAGTATGAGAGGTTCGGATCCCGATGCGGCTGTTTACTATCTCGCCCGAATGCTCTATGCGGGTGAAAGCGTGACCTTTATTGCCAGAAGGATTATGATCTGCGCCTCTGAGGATGTGGGAAATGCGGATCCGAATGCGCTTCAGGTGGCAGTCAGTGCAGCGCTTGCGGTAGAAAGGGTAGGGATGCCGGAAGCTCAGATTATACTGTCACAGGCAGTATCTTATGTAGCCAGTGCACCCAAAAGCAATGCGTCAGTCAATGCGGTTTTCGATGCGCTGCATGTAGTGGAGGAAACTGGAAATCTACCGATACCGGCCCATTTGCAGGATGCTCATTACAAAGGTGCTGCCAAATTAGGACATGGAACCGGCTATAAATATGCCCATGATTATCCAAACCATTATGTCAAGCAGCAGTATTTGCCGTATGAGCTTAATGGGAAGGAATTTTATAAGCCCTCCGGCAATGGATACGAGTTAAAGATAAAAGAGCATATGGCAAAAATAAAAAAAGAGGCTGAGTAAATGAATTTGAGAAAATGGGAGAATAAAGGAAAAATTAGAGGGAAAACAGATAATAAAGAAAAGGCAGATTGTAAAGAGAAGATAGAGAACGATGAGAAAATAGAAAAGTTAAATAACGAAGAAAAAATAGAGACCATAGGGAAATTAAGTAGCAAAGAGAAGTTGGAAAACGAAGAGAATAGAGAGATCACAGAGAAGTTAAATAGCGAAGAAAAGTTGGAAACCGAAGATCACATAGAGACCATAGAGAAGTTAAATAGCGAAGGGAAGACGGAAAGCGAAGAGAATATAAGGAAAATAGAGAACCTGGAGAAGTTAAACAATGAAGAGAAGTTAGATAACAAAGAGAAGTTAGATAACAAAGGGAAAGTAAGTAACAAAAAGCAGCCAGAAAGAAAAAAGAAAAATGCGTCTAAAACTTCATGGCTTATGATAAGTATTGCAGTAATTTGTGCTGCTGTATTAGTTGGCGGTGGATTTGCTGCTTACTCTTTTAACGAAAGACAGAAGGAAACGAAGGAAGCTGCGCTTTTAGTGATAGAGAAAGCGGAGGAAGAAAAGACGAAGGAAGCTGCAGAAAAAGAGAAGCAGAAGAAGGAGCAGGCAGGGAATATTTTCGAATCTGTCATAGAAGCCGGGCTTAATGTGTTCAATTCTATTAAAGAAAAGCCGGCCTCTGTAGAGATTAGGGAAGGGGAGTCGGAGGCGTTTTTGGAGGTGGAATCCTGCCTGATAGATAGTAAGACGAGCAAGATTTTTCTTAAGACCTCTTCGGATTCCATTCCGGTCAGCGACGACAAGTATTATTACTTGTTTGCAATACGCTCTTATGAAGACAGTATAGTGGAGGATAGTGTTCCTATCACGAAGGAATATAAGAATACAGAGGTGGAATTCCGGTTTCCCAGACATTTTACAGGAACGGAAAGCGGTGTGTTCCGCAAATTTGTGGTTGCCATAAAGAAGGAAGGGAAATATATTGCGGTAAGTCATCCCCAGTATATTACCAATCCGGAAGCGGTAGCAAAATATAAATCGAACGGAGAAAAGCCTTCTTCCAAAAAAGGGCTTCTAATCGACCCGAGCAAGCTTGTCACTTCGGAGCTGGACGAGCTTGGAGTGAAGCATGCGGCGTATAATATTCCCGTTTCCAGAATATTGGGAGAATCCACCAACGGCATTTATCCCACGATTTATTATTCCTATAACGGGAAAAGCTACGCTTTTAACGGCCAGGTAATGTCGGAATATGATTTGGTATTCAGCACACTGACCAATAAAGGAATCGAGATAAGCGCGATTATTTTAAATGACGTATCCGCTGCTTATCCTCAGATGATTCACCCCCTGGCCCGCTCAGGGATAGGAAGAGCACCTTATTATGCGTTCAATGGAACGGATGAAAGCGGTACGGAGTATTTGGCAGCAGTGGGGGCATTTCTTTCAGAACGTTATTCGGGAACTGCCAATGGGCGAGGGCTGGTTGCCAACTGGATTATAGGGAATGAGATCAATGCGAGAAAAGAATGGAACTATATGGAATACCTGGGACTTCAGGATTATGTGAAGGAATACGTCAAGGCCTATCGCGTATTTTACAATGCGATAAAAAGCATTAATGCAGCGTCTAATGTGTACATATCCTTGGACCAGCAGTGGGACAGAAATATAAGCAACAATACGAACTATGACACCAGAGATATTCTGGATGAATTCAACAGGCAGATAAAGGAAGAGGGAAACATCGACTGGGGACTTGCCATACACCCCTACAATGTTCCATTGACTGTCGTGAAGATATGGGTACCCTCCAAGTATGTTAAGGATTCACCGGATACATCCATGGTGACGATGGCAAATATCAATGTGGTAACCGATTATATGCAGCGGGAGGAATTTCTTACGAAGGATGGCAAGGTGCGCTCCGTTATATTGAGTGAATTGGGATATACATCCTTGCAGGGAGAGGAATTGCAGGCAGCAGCTATCGTATACGCCTATAAGATTGCAGAAGCCAATCCATATATCGATTCCATTCTTTTTTCCAGACAGACGGATGCGTTAGAAGAGATGGCGCAAGGGCTTTCCCTTGGTCTGAACCATGCGGGCGGCACGCACAAATACTCCTACAATGTATTTAAATACATGGACACCGAGAATGCGGATACTTACACGAATTTTGCAAAAAGTATCATCGGCATTTCCCAGTGGCCAATGCCTTAAAAGCCCAATGCCTCAAGAGTCCAATGCCTCAAGAGGCATGGAAAAAGACGGGGCTAAAATAGCTGTTGAATGAGGTATTGATAGATTTGTTGATTTTTCCGCTGCCAGTTGTCACAGATAGCTGCAGCGGATTCTTCTGTAGGAACGGACAAAGTTATGTCAACTAACTTTATCTTTTTCTCTTTTGCCACTAAATGCGCATCATAATCTCCGGTAGTGGATTTATAGTAATCGGCGAGAATGGAAACCTCGTTTCGAAGCTCCATCTCGTTATCCTTGAAAAAGGCATTGACTTCTTTTTTTATCGTATCACTGATACGATTTTCAAAAAAAGCAAGTGTATTCAAGCCCTCCTCCGTAATCAGCAAATGAGTTCTGTTGCGTATGGACTGGGCGGAAATAAGCCCTGCCTCGGTCAGCTCTGAAAGTGCTTGCTGCAGAGTTAGGAAATTCGTATATTCTTTTTCCAGAATAAAATCTCCTACCTGTGCGCTGGTAAGAGGGAAATTCACCCGGTCAAGCATATAAAGTATGATCAGTTTATAAAGTGTCAGGGGTTCCTGCGGCATGAGAAATACTTCCTTTCCAATATTTTCCCTGATAGGAGTTCTGAAGCTTCATCTGATGATGAAGAGCATTCAGGACTTTTTTCTTTTCAGTGCTCCATAAAGGAGCGAGGAGCAGTTCCTTCGGTCCGTCACCGGTTACCCGGTGTATGACGATATCCGGGGAAAGGTGCTCCATACAGCTTATAAGTATATGAAGATATTCTTCCATAGTCAAAGTCGAAAATAAGCCCTTTTCATAATCCACTGCCAAGTCGGTTTCCCGCAGCACGTGGAGAAGCTGAAGCTTTATTCCGAAAACCGGAAGACTACTTAAATATTCTACAGTTTCGAGCATCGTAGATTCACTTTCGCCGGGAAGTCCCAAGATGACGTGAACGATGACCGGAATGTGAAGGGAAGCCAGTTCATAAACCGCCTGGGAAAAGCGCTCCAGAGTATACCCTCGCCGGATATAGAGGGCAGTTTGTTCATGAATGGTCTGGAGTCCCAGCTCTATCCATATGAATTTGCCGGGATGGGCGGTTTTCAGCCTGTCAAGCAGCGTAAGAACCTCCGCCGGCAGACAGTCGGGGCGTGTAGCGATGGATATTCCGGCAACTTTAGGATTAGCTAACGCCTGTCCGAAGACTTGCTCCAGCCGTGAGACGGGGGCATAGGTACCGGTATAGGACTGAAAATATGCAATATACGGTCCGGCGGCCTCTATGGAGGAAAAGGGAACGGCAAAATCGCCGCTTCCTCCTTCGCTGCAAAAGATACAGCCTCTGGTATCCAGTGTACCGTCCCTGTTAGGGCAGGTAAATCCTGCACCGATGGCAATCTTACTCAGCTTCCGGCCGAGGGTGTTCTTAAAATAGGCATCCAAAGAATAATAGCGTTTGCCGTGCCATATTTCAGGAATGCTGATGTTAGGGGATGCCTGTTCTTTTTTGTTAGACATAGTATTACCCGTTTCGTGTTTTCTTGCCGCTCAACGGACGATATGGGATTTTACAGCTTCGGCAACGGCCTCGGCTACCTTGGGGTTGAAAGCCTCCGGCATAATGTTGTCTTCGCCCAGTTCGCTTTCCGGAACGAGATTGGCAATTGCATTTGCTGCTGCAAGCTTCATTTCCTCCGTAATCTGCGCAGCGCGGCCCTCTAAGGCTCCCTTGAAGATGCCCGGAAAGGCAACTACGTTGTTCACCTGATTAGGAAAGTCACTTCGTCCTGTACCAACGACTCTCGCGCCCGCTTCTTTTGCCAGATCGGGCATGATTTCCGGAACAGGATTTGCCATAGCGAAAAGAATGGAATCCTTATTCATGGAAGAAACCATTTCCTTGGTCACTATGCCGGGAGCGGATACACCCACAAAGATATCTGCGCCTTTCATGGCATCGGCGAGAGAACCGGTTTCGTTATTTGGGTTAGTAACCTCCGCCATTTTCTGCTGCATCCAGTTGAGACCTTCTGTCTTAACAGAGACAATACCTACCTTATCACACATGATGACATTGGAAAACCCGTAGGTAAGCAACAATTTCGTGATGGCTACGCCTGCACTGCCTGCGCCGTTTACGATAACCTTGCAGTCCTCCATTTTCTTTCCCGTTACCTTCAGAGCGTTGATGACACCGGCCAGAACGACGATTGCCGTACCGTGCTGATCGTCGTGAAATACGGGGATGTCCAGTATTTCTTTTAAACGTTCTTCAATTTCGAAGCAGCGGGGAGCACTGATGTCCTCCAGATTAATGCCGCCGAATCCGGGAGCGAGATAGGTAACGGCTTTGATGATTTCCTCCGTATCCTGTGTGTCAAGACAAATGGGTACGGCATTCACACCGCCGAATTCCTTGAAAAGTACTGCCTTTCCCTCCATAACCGGCATGGCGGCATAGGGGCCGATATTACCCAAGCCTAATACAGCACTTCCATCGGATACTACGGCAACTGTGTTAGCTTTCATCGTATAAGTATAGGCGGCTTCTTTGTCCTGTGCGATAACCTTGCAGGGCTCGGCAACGCCGGGAGTATAGGCGAGAGAAAGGTCCTCGCGGGATTTGAGGGGAGACTTGGAAACCGTCTCTAATTTTCCGTTCCATTGTTTATGAAGCTCTAATGCCTTTTCGTTCGTAGTCATGACTTATCCTCACTTTGATATTGTTGTATTTTCTATTTGAGTTAGGACGCAGCACGTACATATGCGCCACATACTGAAGTAATCATATAATATTTGACGGAAGTCTGCAAGGGTTTCCCGGTCTTCCATACCGCGAAGCCAAAGTTGCGTCTCTATGCAAAAAAGACTTTCTATTTTACAAAAGCTGTTGTATAATGTTAAAAATAGATGGCATTTGTAAGCAATTCGATTAACATATCAGCTTTATTCCCCCAAGATAAAAGACAATCAAAAAGCATAAAAATATGTAAAGAGAATAACCGGCTTTTTGCCGATAAATTGATGTATAATTGTAATGAGTGACAAGACGGAGGAGTATATGAGAGAAAAGTATGAATCGTTGGCGTTGGCAGACCTGAAGGAAATTGCCAAGGCTAGGAAGATTAAAGGCGTTTCTGCGATGAAAAAAGCAGACATTGTGGAAGCAATGCTTGCAGAGGATGAAAAAGAGAAAAATGGGGCTGTAGTTTCAGAAGAGAAGCCTGCAACCGCCCCCAAGAGAGTCATTATGAATAAGCCGGCATCCGAGAGGAATGGCGGCGAAACTTCTTCGGATATTAAGCAGGCAGGGAACAGACAGCAAGAGAATAGACAAACAGAAAGCAGACAGGCAGCAGATGGAGAGTCTGAAAGCAGGCCTGCAGAGGGCAGACAGACTGAGAATAAATTGCCGGAGGGCAGACAAGCAGAAAACAGAGTATCGGAAAATAAGCAGAACGAGAATAGATTTCAGGACAATAGGCAGGCGGTAAACGGAAGACCAGCGGAAAACAGGGCCTCATCGGATAACAGAATGTCTGAAAACAGGGCAGCAGCAGACAGCAGGCAGACTGGGGAGGTTAGAACGGCAGGCGACAGCAGGCAGACAGTAACCGGAAGAGGGGATGACGAGAAATATCCCTCCGATTTGGACAGCGGCATTATTGCTCATGGAATTTTGGAAGTTATGCCGGACGGCTACGGATTTATCCGCTGTGAGAATTATCTTCCGGGAGAAAATGACGTTTACGTTGCTCCCAGTCAGATCAGGCGCTTTAATTTAAAGACCGGGGACATTCTGGAAGGAAATACGAGAGTTAAGACGCAGAGTGAGAAGTTCAGCGCATTATTATATGTAAAAGGTGTCAACGGATATTCTCCGGATGTGGCGGCACGCAGATGTAACTTTGAAGACATGACGCCTATTTTTCCAGATGAGAGGATGCCTTTGGAGACACAGGGTGCATCTGTAGCAATGCGAATCATGGATTTGATGAGTCCGGTAGGCAAAGGGCAGAGAGGTATGATCGTATCGCCTCCGAAGGCGGGAAAGACAACCCTATTAAAAGAGGTTGCCAAATCCGTGAAAAGGAATTCTCCGGATGTGCATCTGATCATCCTTCTTATTGACGAACGTCCGGAAGAGGTAACGGATATAAAAGAAGCGATTGAAGGACCTAATGTAGAAGTTATCTATTCTACCTTCGACGAATTGCCGGAACACCATAAAAGAGTTTCAGAAATGGTAATCGAGCGCGCGAAGCGCTTGGTAGAGCATAAAAAGGATGTTATGATATTGCTCGATAGCATCACACGTTTGACAAGAGCATATAACCTTACCGTTCCTCCGAGTGGAAGAACGTTATCCGGCGGTCTCGATCCAGCAGCTTTACATATGCCGAAGCGATTTTTCGGTGCGGCGAGAAACATGAGGGGAGGCGGCAGTCTGACTATTCTGGCGACGGCCCTGGTGGAAACCGGAAGCAAAATGGACGATGTGGTATATGAAGAGTTCAAGGGCACCGGCAATATGGAAATGGTGCTTGACCGCAAACTGTCGGAGAGAAGGGTATTTCCGGCTATCGACATTCCGAAGTCGGGAACACGTAGAGAAGATTTGCTTTTGTCTTCGGAAGAGCAGGAGGCAATCAACATCATGCGTAAGGCACTTAACAGTCTGAAACCCGAGGAAGCTGTAGACAAGATTTTGGATATATTTGCGAAGACGAGAAATAATGCAGAGTTTGTACAGATGGTAAAAAAAATAAAATTTTTCTAATTAAGTGAATGATTTTGTGAATGATTTCAGGAAAAATACTTGCACTAGCAGATAAGCTGTGATACAATAATAAAGCTGTTTGGGTAAAACCGCAGCAAATGCTGAAAAAGCAAGTGGATGAGAACAAATCGAGTTTATTATAGAGAGGTGAAAGAGATGAAAGAAGGAATACATCCTAATTACTATCAGGCAACTGTAACTTGTAACTGCGGCAATACGTTTGTAACCGGTTCAACGAAATCAGAGATTCACGTTGAAGTCTGCTCTAAATGCCATTCGTTCTATACTGGCCAGCAGAAATCTGCAAGAGCTGATGGACGTATTGATAAGTTCAACAGAAAATACGGTGTTGAGAGTAAATAAGTTATCCGTAAATAGCTATGTATTGAAAAAGGTTGAGGTATCAATATCTCAACCTTATTTAAATACTTTAGTATGATATTTGAAGAGATGTGATTAAAGTATTTTATTGTATGCGTGAGGTGAAGCCATATGAAAAAAAGTAAATGCACTCATTATTCCGGTGTCGGCGGTCAGGCGGTACTGGAAGGCGTTATGATGAAAAATAAAGAGCAATATGCGGTTGCCGTACGAAAGCCGGACGGTGAAATCGACGTGGAAGTGGATGTTTATCAAGGAGTGCTCCATGGAAGCAAGCTGAAAGAGATTCCATTTATCCGAGGTGTGTTTAACTTTCTCGATTCTATGGTACTGGGAATGAAGACACTGAATCATTCCGTGGCATTTTATGAGGATGAGGACGCCAAGGAAACGGCGACGGATAAGGTGTTCCATAAGGTGTTCAAAGACAAAGCGGAAAGCATTATGTTGGGAATGGTTACTTTGCTTTCCATCGTGCTGGCGGTGGCCATTTTTATGGTGCTGCCCTATTATATCGCTTCCCTGTTCGAAGAGTATATAAGAAATACTTCCGTAATGGCAATTATTGAAGGCCTTGTGCGTATTCTTATATTTGTCGGATATATTGTGGCGATTACTATGATGAAGGATATTAAGAGGCTGTACCAATACCATGGTGCCGAGCACAAGTGCATTAACTGCATCGAAAAAGGGCGTCCTCTGACAGTCCATAACGCGATGCGAAGTTCCAGACTTCATAAAAGATGCGGTACGAGCTTTATGTTCTTCGTTATTTTCGTGAGTATTATCGTATTCTTTTTTATCAGGGCGGAAAGTCCCTTACTTCGAGTTGCGCTCCGTATTTTACTGATTCCCGTTATTGCAGGTATTTCCTATGAGCTTATCCGCCTTGCAGGAAGAAGTGATAACATCCTTGTGAAGATACTTTCTGCACCGGGCATGTGGCTGCAGCGTCTTACCACAAAAGAACCGGATGAATCCATGATAGAGGTTGCGATTGCGTCGGTGGAAGCGATTTTCGACTGGAAAGCATATTTAAAAGATACCTTTGGATATGAGGTGGACGATTCGTGGCTGGAGGACGGTCGGGAAAAAGATGACGATTCTGAAGACCCCGATATGAGCGGGCAGGAAGCATATTGATGAGCATACGCTTTATGGATAAAAGATAAGGTGGATTGTAAAGCGATGAAATATAAAGAATTGTATGATTTCGGAGCCTTGGCACTTATGGAAGCGGGAATTGCCGAGGCTTCTTTGGATGCCAGGCTTTTGCTCGAATTTATCTGCCATACGAATAGAAATGATTTGTTGGTACATGGCGATAAAGAAGTTCTCAAGGAAGAACAGGATATTTATGTAAACTATATTGAGCGCAGAAAGGCTCATGAACCGTTGCAGCATATTACCGGAGAGCAGGAATTTATGGGACTTGTCTTTGAAGTGAACGAAAATGTTCTCGTTCCAAGGCAGGATACGGAGGTGCTGGTAGAAGAAGCGATGCGCTGTCTTCATGACGGCATGAGTGTATTAGATATGTGCACCGGCTCCGGCTGTATTCTTTTGAGTCTTCTCAAGTATTCCAACGGGTGTAAAGGAGTAGGTGCTGATATTTCACCGGAAGCGGTTGCGACGGCAAAGAGAAATGCACAGAAATCGCAGATAGCAGAGGTAAGCTTCGTAGAAAGTGATTTGTTTGAAAGCGTGGAAGGCAGGTATGATATTATCGTATCGAACCCGCCTTATATTTCCACCGGAGAAATTTCTGATTTGATGGAGGAAGTAAAGGTATACGAACCGGTCTTGGCCTTGGACGGAGGCGAAGACGGACTTTTCTTTTATAGAAAAATTATCGAAGAGGCGCCGGAGTATTTAAACGGCGGCGGTTATCTTTTTTTTGAAATCGGATATGATCAGGCGGGGGCAGTAACAGATGAAATGAAGAAAGCGGGCTATAAGGAAGTTACGGCAGTAAAAGATTATGCCGGACTGGATAGGGTCGTGTATGGATACATGAGCTGAGAATACGTTACTGTTCACTCGGTTCTCAGCAACGATAATACTTCCTAATAAGGATATTAAGAGCGATAAAAAATTGTAAGGTGCCCGCGGAAGCGGTAGAAAGGTGTAAAAATGTTTGACAGGTTAGAAGACTTACTCATTCGGTTTGAAGAAATAATGGGAGAACTGGGCGAGCCGACCGTAACAAATAATCAGGAACGTTTTCGTGCTTTGATGAAAGAGCAGAGCGATTTGACACCCTTGGTGGAAGCATATAGAGAGTATAAGAAGAGCAGACAGGATATTGAAGACAGCTTGGCGATGCTTGAAGAGGAATCCGACGAAGACATGCGTGAAATGTTAAAGGAGGAGCTGAATGCATCCAAGAAACGCGTGGAGGAGCTGGAAGAAAGACTGAAGATTCTTCTTCTGCCTAAGGATCCTAACGATGATAAGAATGTTATTGTGGAAATAAGAGCAGGAGCCGGGGGAGATGAAGCAGCCTTGTTTGCCGCGCAGATGTACCGTTTATATGTTCATTATGCGGAAAGCCAGCGCTGGAAAGTGGAGACGATGAACGTGGATGAAATAGGGATCGGCGGTATGAAGGAAGTGAACTTCATGATTACCGGGAGCGGTGCTTATTCCAAGCTGAAATACGAAAGCGGGGTGCATCGCGTACAACGTGTTCCCGAGACGGAATCCGGCGGACGTATTCATACGTCTACGATAACAGTTGCAGTAATGCCGGAGGTAGAAGATGTGGACGTGGTAATCGATGATAAGGATATCCGTATCGATGTTATGCGTGCCTCAGGTAACGGTGGGCAGTGCGTCAACACTACGGACTCTGCCGTTCGTTTGACCCATTATCCGACTGGAATCGTCGTATACAGCCAGACGGAGAAGTCGCAGCTTCAGAACAAGGCGAAAGCCTTCGCCTTGCTGCGCGCAAAATTATACGATATCGAACAGCAGAAGCAGCATGATGCGGAAGCCGAGCTCAGAAGGAGTCAGATCGGCACCGGAGACCGTTCGGAGAAGATCAGGACCTATAATTTCCCGCAGGGGAGGGTCACAGATCATAGAATTAAGCTGACGCTGTATAAAATCGATGATATTATGAACGGCGATATCGTTGAATTGCTGGATAGCTTGATTGCGGCGGATCAAAGTATGAAGTTAGCTAAGCTGAATGAGAACTAAGGGAGACAGAACAAAAATTGTTGAATTATAAAGTATAAGTATTAAGATAAAAAATAAAATGCCCGATATTAGTTGTAATGGCTGATATGGGGCATTTTTTATGGAGTTGATTAGTAATAAGTATGCAGCGGATTATTAGCAATGTCTGAAAATGTTTTTATGAAATATAAAAGTGATATATATGGAATGTTGCTTGTAACGGTAGGACATGAATTAGGACATATTTATTATAGGGGCACTATAAGTTATGAAAAAAGATTAAGAAAGATTAAGAAAGATTAAGAAAGATGTATGTAGTTTATGGGTTGATTATATTAATATCAATGTTATCGTTGATATTAGTAAAGTACTCAAGTATATTTTTGCTTGTTTCATGCATGTTAATGACTTTGACTTATTTTTTGTTGATGTTATGTGTGATATTCGCTATTGGAAGCAAATAGCAGAGCTTAAAGCAGATAGATTAAGCAGTTATAAAGTGTGAGGGAGGCATACCATGAAGCTTGAATATAGAAAAATAAGCGATTTTGATAAAGGAATATTATATCGGTTGTTGGCAGATGCATATTCTTTTGATGATAGATGCGATAAGTGTTGGAGTAGTGATTGGAAAGAGTTTGACGATTTCTTTTTCGATAATTTAGAAATTGCTGATAAATATGGTTTCATTACAACTCTTAATGGTGATCCTATTGGGCACATTTCATGGGACCCGAGAAATATTCCTGAATATGTGACAATTGGACATAACTGTATTGCAACTGAACATAAAGGAAATGGTTACGGAAAAAGACAGCTTAAAGAAGCTATCGGCAGAATCAAAACATATAATGGACTTAAGAAAATAGTTGTGGAAACCAATAGTAATCTGGTAGCTCCGCGGAATTATGAGAGCGCAGGATTTAAGTTATATCAGACAAGAAAAAATGATAGTGAAACCGCTTTTTCCGGCGACTATCTTGGATATGAAATAGTTTTATAAAAAGAATTAATTGTTGAATGGATTAGATTATAAAAGGAATAAAAGCAAGTATGCTGGATAGAGATAAAATAGAGATTAGAGAATTAAAACTATCTGAAATAGAGGATGGCGTCCAACTGATTTGGGAAGTATTTCAAGAATTTGTTGCCCCTGATTATATGCAGGAGGGAATAGATGTTTTTTATGAGGAATTTGTTCAGGGAGAGTGGTTTAGAGCAAAATTTGCAAGCAGAAAAGAAATCATGTATGGGGCATTTATTGAAGATATACTGGTAGGAGTGTTGTGCTTATCTGAAAAAAACACAGTATCATGTGTGTTCATAGATGGAAACTATCATAGGATGGGAATTGGGAAAGAGTTATTTTATGCAATTATTGAAAAGCTGCATAACAAAGGCGTAAAGAGGATAACATTAAATGCCTCTCCATATGCTGTTCCATTTTATCATCATATAGGTTTTGTGGATATAGGTATACAAACTGAGTATAAAGGAATTGTATATACGCCGATGGAGCTATTACTTTGAAAATTATCTTAAAGTCTATTCTTTCGGTTTATGGAATTATTAAATAAAGTGTAAAGAGAACCTCTCTTCTTTTAAGATTTCTCCCCATGAAAGTAAACTATTGCACAAGTTTGTAAAAATATGGTACAATAATTTCGCAATAATCCGATAAATGAGTAAACGCATATAATCTGATTGAATTTGATTTTCAAGATTAAGGGGATTCATAAATGTAATTAGAAAAAGCGTGGCAAACAACCACGCGTTTTTTATGCAATAGAAAAATGCATCTATTATAGAAGCAATGGATGCGCAGCTACGCGCGCAGAACAAAAGCTTTGCTATCGAAGAGCTTGGTTGTGAGAGTGGACGAAGCACATATTACGGCGGCAACGGGACGGGCAAGAGTAAAGAGTAGTGTCGGCGGTATATAATTATCTGCTTTTTATTAGTTTCATGATTCAAAGAGAATTTGTTTATAAATAATTATGGAATGCAAGGTGGGTGCAGGAGGCGGCTATGAAATTAGGAGAGGTAGGTTTTTTAACAAATGATGTGGTCAGGCTGGCAGCCTTTTATAAGTTTTTATTAGAAATTGAAAATGGAAGCGACGACAGTGTACACCAGACTATCATTGCGGAAGAAACGATGCTGACTATTTATAACGACGGCTCTTCCAAAAACAACCAAAACCAGAATATTTGTATCGCATTTACGGTAGATGACGTGGATAAGGAATATGAAAGACTACTGAAAAAGGGTGTTAAGATAATAGATAAACCGGCAACTCGTCCTTGGGGAGCCAAAAATATGAGCTTTTCCGATCCCGATGGAAACACGGTGTATTTAAGAAGCTTTTCTGAGAATGTGAAAGAAGGATAGAAAATGAGGATATTGTTAACCGGCGCTAACGGCTTCCTGGCATCGAGGCTGTGTATAGCATTAAAAAAACATGAGGTTATGGGACTGACTCGCGGGCAGATGGATTTTACGGATTGTAATGAGGTTGAGAATAGAGTAAAAGAGCTTTGCCCGGATATTATAATCCATTGCGGAGCAGTATCTGATATAGGAGCCTGCGAAAAGGAACCTGAGCTGTCATATAAGGTAAACGTACTGGGAACAGAAAACATAGCTAAGGTATGCGGGAAATATGGAGTAAAACTGATTTTTTGCAGCTCGGATCAGGTTTATTTAGGACATGCAGGGACTAGCCCGCATTCAGAAGAAGAAAGTTTGTGTCCGCCACACGTCTACGGTAAGCAGAAGCTTGAGGCAGAGAGAAAATGTCTGGAGCTAAACGAAAATAGCGTAATCTTGCGGCTTAGCTGGATGTATGATAAGGAAATGAGGATAGATGCAGAGCATAGCAGCTTGGTGACCAATGTTCTGAAAGCGGTACGGGAGGGAGCGGAAATCAGATATCCGGTATTTGATTTCAGAAGTATTACCAATGTATGGGAGGTTGCTTATAATGTGGAAAAGGCATTCGACCTTTTTCCCGGAATTTATAATTTTGGAAGTGAAAATGACCTTTGTACCTGTGACGTGGTAAGGCATATTTTAGGGCTGAGAAATATTTCGGAAGCAAAGGCAGAAGAAGACAGAAAGTCGTTTGCGGATAATCCAAGAAATCTTCGGATGGATATAAGCAAGATACAAAACTGCGGAATTGACTTTTTGAGTACGGCGGCGGGCTTGAAAGAAGCATTGAAGGACATGAAGGAGCTAGAATAATAAGTGCAAGAAATGAAACAAGCTTAAATATAATAAGCCTATAACTTTTTAAGAATATAAGAAAAGGTTATAGGCTATTTGATACTCCGTCTGTGAAAAGCAACAATAGTTAGCATCAGCAATGGGAATGGTAACATGAAAAGTGGTGTCAATAAAATAATAAGGGCAGGAAGAGCAGATATCCGCATAGAAAGTCTTGTAATCCCCCATTTCTTGATATAAAATCAGAATATGAGTATAGTATGGAAACAAAGAAGAGGGAGTAAAAATGAGTGAAAAGAGAAAAGACCGAAGAATGGAACTTGAATCCACACTGATTATGAAGCGCCTGGATAAAGACGGCGGCGATAAGGAAGTCAAAATTGACGTGATAAATATATCCAAGTCCGGTGTAGGATTCCTATGTGAGGAAGAATTAGAGATAGGGGCAGTTTATGAAGGCTTTCTGAGAATATGGATGAAGGAGGTCATTCATACTTTTGTTGAAGTAGTTCGTATGGAACGAAGCGGCGATAGTATAAATTATGGCGGCTTGTTCATTGGAATGCCGGAAATGGAAAGTCATAGGATTGATGTTTACGATTTGGTAACTTCCGTGCAGGAGAGGATGAAAAACGAATCGGAAAATAATCCGGAGGATAAGAATTGAAATTGCATGAGATTACAATAGAAGAGGCATGCAGGGATGCTTATTGGAAGAAGCAGGAAGAATATTTAATAAGAGATATTTTCCCTAATGAATCGATTGGCAGCCCTATTACGCAGGAGGATAAGGAGTATTTTCTTTCAGAAAAATATAAGAGTGGGATGATTGCCTTATGTGATAGGACAATTGATCGGGCGCATATGATATTTTTCAATAAAGGAGAAATTCAAATCGGTTTTTGCTCCTATTGCGTATATGCTTCAGAAGATGGAAAGTGCTTTATCTTAGACTTTTGCATTTACCCGGAGTATAGGGGAATGGGATATGGAAAAGCCTGTTTTAAGCAACTTCAGAAGGAAGCACAAGGTGCGAAATATTATGAGCTGAATTTATCCGATGAAGAAAACCGGCGATTTTGGATGTCCTTAGGTTTTGAATACAACGGATATGACCAAGATGGAAGCATTTTATATATTTTAATGCAGAAAGGTTCGGAAGAGATTTTCTGTGAGGATTTAAAGGAAGAGGATTATTGGCAGATTCTAAAGCTGCATAATGGATATCTGGCTGAAAAAGAGGCAGCTTTTTTTAGTGATGAAGAGCAGGATGAGCTCATAAATAAAATAGAACGGGGCGAGCTTTATTTCTTTGTGGGAAAGTGTGCGACAAGAGCTGTGGGAATGTATTGTGCAGATACAAAAATATTGTTTGTTGAGCCTCTGTTCAGGAAAAGAGGAATTGAAAAGCGGCTGATGGATTTTTCGGCGGCATTCCTAAGCAGAGCGGAGGAGACGAAATGATGACAATAAGAAGAGCACAGGAAAAAGATGTAGAGGGGATTAAAAGACTTCTTTTGCAGGTAGCAGCGGTGCATCATCAAGGACGTCCTGATTTATTCAAGGGGGGCAGCAGGAAATATACGGACGGGGAGATTAAAGAGATTATTCTCGACGAAGGCAAGCCGATATTTGTGGCGGCCGATGAAGAGGGATATCTTATGGGTTATGCCTTTTGTGTATTCCAGCAGCACATAGGGAGCAATATCCTTACAGATGTAAAAACGCTGTACATCGATGACCTTTGTGTGGATGAAAATATCAGAGGCCGCCATGTGGGAAAGCATCTTTATGATGCGGTCATCGAATTCGCAAAAGAAAAAGGGTGCTATAACGTTACATTGAACGTATGGAGTTGCAATGAATCAGCAATGAGATTTTATGAAAAATGCGGTCTGAAGCCACAGAAAATTGGTATGGAGACCATACTTTAGAAAATATTACCGGAGCATACATAGATGAAAAGCATAATTACAGATGGCAGGGATGAAAGATTTATTTCCCTTTGTCGCAAGCTGGATGAATATTTGAATGATATTGTAGGCGGCAATGAGATGCGGGAGAAGTATGACCAGTACAATACTTTAGAGGATATTCACGACGTTGTACTTCTTTTGCGTGGAGAGACGGCAATAGCCTGCGGCAGCTTTAAAGAGTATTTGCCAGGGATTGTAGAGATAAAGAGGGTATTTGTTCGTAAAGAATATCGTCAAGCAGGTTGTGGAAGAAAGCTCATGGAGGATTTGGAGGCGCTGGCAAGGAAAAAGGGCTATTGCCAACTTATTCTAGAAACGGGGAAACCATTGGAAGGCGCTATGAAGCTATATAAAAGGCAAGGCTTCCATATCATCGATAATTATGGACAGTACGCTGATATGCCGGAGTCGATTTGTATGCAGAAAAGCCTTTAACGGGAATGTGAAGACGAGACAAATACCCCCGATGGACAGGTCATACACGCCTTTGTGCGATTTTGTCTCTTGTTGGGAACAAAATATAAAATAGAAAATTGAGTATGTATGTAATCGCTAAAGAAAGAAGGCGTTCAAATGAAACAGATAGAATACTGCGAGGAATTGACTCCTGAAGATTATAACAGACTGCGGGAAATAGTAGGTTGGAAAAGGCTGACAGAGAAGCAGGCGGTAAGGGGCCTTGCAAATACGACCTTTCTTATATCCGCATGGTCTGATGGGAAGGCAGTAGGTATGGGGAGAGCATTGTTTGATTACGGATATACGGTATATATCGGAGATGTGATTATAATGCCGGAATACCAAGGCTGTGGAATCGGCGCTCACATTGTCCAGGGCCTTATAAATAAAGTGAAGGAGGCAGCAGAAGAAGGCGGCGACCTTATGTTTTGCCTCGTTGCTGCGGAGGGGAAAGAAGAATTCTATGAACGGCTGGGCTTTCAAAGAAGGCCTTGCGAAGGACTTGGGGCAGGGATGTCTATGAGGGTAATAAAGCATGAATAAAATAGTGGATTAAAAATGGTAAATAGGGAAACAGCCCCAATTACGGTATTGTAATTGGGGCTGTTTTGAAGGATTATTCTCTTTTACAGAAAAAATTGTTGAACTCTTTGCGGTCAGTGATAAATAAAAATAAAGGTTAACAACGCAATAATAAAAAGTCCAAAATGCAATAAGTCAGCGATCGTAAAATTGTTGTTCATTATTCCACCTCCTATTTGAAATATGTAAATATAAAGAAGACGTTATGTGATTAATTACATTCCCATATTATTGAAGTTAGGAACG
Source organism: Kineothrix alysoides (assembly GCF_000732725.1). Lineage (GTDB taxonomy): Bacteria > Bacillota > Clostridia > Lachnospirales > Lachnospiraceae > Kineothrix > Kineothrix alysoides. Next base: position 665,033 of record NZ_JPNB01000001.1, read on the forward strand.
TGTGTGCATACATATATATATGCGTATATGCTGGGGGTGTGATAAAAGGGTATTATTTAATAAAATAATGAATATAATTACGGTGTCAGAAGATATTTCTGTGGGTTGAAAAAATAATATGGGTCTGTGAATCTTATAAACAGGAGAAGGGATTGGCATTTTCGCCAGTCCTTTTTATTAAGCAAAGCTGGATAATATTTCTATATGTTATTAAAGATGCGTTTTGGGGTTATTAAATAGTTCAGCATAAATATGGTGTATGGGATAATCACTTTTAGTATAAAATTTATAATATGTATAAAATATCAGCAATATTCTACAATATATTGTACAATCTTACCATTTATAATATAATATATATTGATAACTTAAATTCACTATTTCGATATATTATTAAGGGGAATGTGTATGATAGCACATATTAATGAAAAAAGTGGAAAAGAACAATCAGTACTGGAACATTTGGAAAATACGGCTAAAATTGCGGGAAGAATAGGCTCAGAGGTAAACTTGGAGAATCTTTCATATATTACGGGATTTATGCACGATTTAGGAAAATGGAGAAAAACGTTTGAAAACTATTTGAGAGATGCAATAGCTGGAAAGGCTGGTGCCTACCGGGGAAGTGTAAATCATAGTTCGGCCGGTGCTATTTATATATATAATCACTATTATAAAGGGAGCAGAGAGGAAAAGCTAACGGCACAGCTCATTTCTGTTGCGATTTTTTCCCATCATGGACTAATGGATTGCCTGACACCCGAAGGCGAGCCTACCTTTATGAAACGCATAGCGAGTATACAAGATTTAGAATATGAAGAGGTCATCAACAACTTGCGTGAAAATTTGTTTTGTGAAGAACATTTAGACGAATTATTTAGGGCAGCAGTAGAAGAGGTGAGGCAATTTCAGCGTAAAATAGAGAAACTAGCTAAGCAAATTACATCTTTGATAACGGACGAAAAAGAGAGGAGAAAAAAAGAAGTAACACTTATTACTTATTTTCATTCGGTTTTGGAAAGGATGCTTCTTTCTATATTAATCGAAGCAGATAGGTTGGATACTGCAATATTTTGTATGGAGAGATCCGAGTTCATATGCCAAGAAGAACGTAAGGATATTTGGACATCGCTTGTATATAATTTAGAAAGCTATTTGGAACAATATCAAAAATCTGACAAAATATCAATTCTTAGAACAAAAATATCGGAAGAATGTCTGCAATTTTCAAAACGGCCAGCAGGAATCTATAGGCTTTTTGTACCGACTGGTGGTGCGAAGACATTGAGCAGCCTTCGATATGCGGTTCATCATGCCAAGAAGTATAATAAAAAGAGAATCTTATATCTGGCTCCTTATTTGAGTATTTTAGAACAGAACGCTGAGGTTTTTCGGGAAGCACTGCATAGGGAAGAATTTATTTTAGAGCACCATTCTAATATAATAACCGATGCCAATGAAGAAACATGGGAAGTGGACAGACGTAAATTTTTGACGGAGAACTGGGAGTCACCTATTATTGTAACAACATTTGTCCAGTTCTTAAATACTTTATTCTCCGATAGCACACAGTCGGTTCGTCGCTTTCACAGTCTTGCCGACTCGGTAATTATTGTAGATGAAATACAGTCGATGCCGTTAAAGATTGTGAGTAACTTTAATCTGGCAATAAATTTTTTACATGATATGCTTAATGCGACAGTCATCCTTTGTTCCGCAACTCAGCCTGAACTTGAAGGCGTGGAATATCCCCTTTATTTTTCCTCTGAAAAAGATATTATAAAAGACTACACTTCCTTGTATCAAGAGTTCAAGAGAGTAGAAATCATAGAGAAAGAAGGACTGTTTGATATAGAAGGTTTAAAGCGATTTATTGTGGAGATTATTAAAAAACAAAACAGTCTCTTAGTGATATTGAATACTAAAATAATAGTTAAGAATGTTTACCAAGAGTTATTGCATTATTATGAAGAATGTAATGATGAGGTAAAAATCATACATCTTAGCAACAACATGTGTGCGGAACATAGATTAAGGAAGATTGAGGAACTTAAGGAGACGCTTGGGAAAGAAAAAATAATTTGCATAAGTACGAATTTAATTGAAGCTGGTGTGGATTTATCTTTTTCTTGCGTAATTCGCTCGTTTGCAGGGCTTGACAGTATTGCGCAAGCTGCGGGTAGATGTAACCGAAACGGAGAGATACCGGATGGGTTGGGGATTGTTTATCTAGTAAATATGAAAGATGAGAGCTTGGACATGCTGGAGCAGATAAGAATAGGTGCGGAATGTAGCAAGGGTATCGTGAAGGATTATCATATAGATTGTGAAGCATATGACAACAGTCTCCTTTCTCCTAAAGCCATGAAAATATTCTATCAAAGCTATTACCATGGCGAAGAACAAAAAAGCTTAATGAGGTATCCAATTAGAAAATTAAATACATCAATGATAGAGCTGCTTAGTCGTAATAAAGTGGGTATGGAGGCATATGTTGATAAATATGGAAGAGAGCAGCCTCTTGATATGCTGCTTTTTCAGTCATTCAAATCTGCGGGAAAAAGTCTCGAAATAATTGATCAAGAGACGATAAGCGTACTGGTTCCATATGAGGAGGGAGAAGGGATTATTGCAAGATTGAACGGTGAACCAGACTTAGAAGAAATTCCGTCTTTATTAAAACAGGCACAAAGGTATACTGTAAATTTATATTCTCATCAGATGAAGGAGTTGAATAAAAATGGTGCGCTTGCAAATCTTTTGGAGGGAAATATCATAGCGCTGAAAGGAGGATTTTATGATGAAAACATAGGGATTAGAGTGGACGGGAATATGCAGTTTTTGACGGTAGATTAAGGAGGTGTGAAATGGAAAGAGAAAACAGCATTGAATTTAAGGTATACGGGAAAAGAGCCTTATTTTCCGATCCGATAACAAGAACGGGCGGAGAGAAATTCTCGTATCAGGTTCCCACTTATCAGGCTTTGAAAGGAATTGCGGAAAGCATATACTGGAAGCCAACACTTATCTGGTATATAGATAAAGTAAGAATCATGAAAAGTATTCAGACAGAGTCGCAGGGAATGCGTCCTATTGAATACAGCGGAGGAAATACGCTGTCTATCTACACTTATTTAAAAGATGTGGAATATCATGTGAAGGCTCATTTTGAGTGGAATGAGGGCAGACAAGAACTTTCCGCGGACAGAAATGAAAATAAGCATTATTTTTGTGCGAAGCGTTTTTTGGAGAGAGGAGGAAGACGGGATATTTTCCTTGGAACAAGAGAATGCCAGGGTTATGTAGAACCTTGCAGGTTTGAAGAAGGGGGTGGAGCATATGATGATTTGGAGGAACTGGCACTTGGGCTGATGGCGCATGGAATCACTTATCCTGATGAGTCTTATGTAAATGATGGGATGATGAAAGTAAGGTTTTGGAAGCCGGTTATGCGTAACGGTGTCATAGAATTCTTAAGACCGGAAAACTGTGAAATGATAAGGGATATTAGAAAAATTGAAAAAAAATATTTTGGGCAGCATAACTTTTCGGGATTGAAAGAGTTCGAAAGTTGGAAAGATTTCTCAGAATGGCATGAATGTGATGAAGAAACAGGAAAGACAAAAGGCGGTGAGCATTCCAAAAAGGAGGTGAGATAAAGTGGGATGGATGCAGGAATTATGTAATACATATGAAAAGGCATCGGATTTTGTAGGAAAAGAGGATGATACGGGAACAATTTTGCTGCCGATTGCTCATTCTACGCAAAATGCTCAGATAGAGGTTACGATAGATGTAAAAGGGGAATTTTGTGATGCCAGAATCTTAGGTAAAGGAGAGGGTGTTACTATTATTCCGGTTACGGAAGATTCTGGAAGTCGTTCCAGCGGTATTACTCCTCATCCGCTTTTTGATAAACTTTGCTATATCGCGGGCGATTATACAGATTTCTGCGATGGGAAAACGCAAGAGTTTTTTGATGCCTATATTAAACAACTTGATGACTGGTATCTGTTCGGCTGCCACCCTTATATTGAAGCAGTATATCACTATCTGAAAATGAAGACCTTAATAGAAGACTTGGTAAAGACTGGTATCCTCGTTCTTAATGTGGAAAATAAAATTGATGACTCCGTTAAGGTGGGAAATGTGGCACAGTCTGAGGCCTTCGTTAGGTTTCGCATACGGACAGATCCAAAGGTGGGAAGCGGAATAGGAGAGATATGGAAGGAATCCGAAGTCTATGATGATTATATTAGATATTATTTAACTAAAATAACGAAAACCGATTTGGACTACATAACAGGTAAGCAAATACCCTGTTCGGACAAGCAGCCATCTAAAATTCGTAATAGCGCAGATAAGGCAAAATTGATATCGGCCAATGATACCAGCGGATTTACATACAGGGGAAGATTTACAGGACGTGAAGAAGCATTATCCTTAGGATATATTCCGTCACAAAAGGCTCATAATGCTTTGAAATGGCTAATTGAGCGGCAAGGATACCGGAGGAACGATAGGGCCATCGTAGTATGGAATCCGGAGATGAAAGAGGTGCCCAACTGGTGGGAAGATACTTACGGATATTTCAAGGAGGAGACAGAGACCGACTTTTCTGCTTCTTATGCGTATAAGGTACGTGAGGCTATTAAAGGGAAATACTGTGATTTGGACAATAAAAATGCAGATATCGTAGTGATGGTTATGGATGCAGCTACCCCGGGACGGCTTTCTATTACTTATTACCGAAAGATAATGGGCTCCACTTTTTTGCAGAAACTAATTGATTGGCATACCTCCTGTATTTGGTCGATGCGGTATCGCAGAGATAAAAACGGGAAACCGGTCGTGATGGCGCCTACAGTAGAGGATATTGTAAAGATTGCTTATGGACATGAGCAAAACGAAAAATTGTCAGTGGATGATAAGTTAAAGAATATTACAATAGAGCGCCTTTTTCCATGTATCATCGACGGAAAAAAAATTCCGGAGGATATTATGTGTGCGGCGGTAGAACGCGCAAATAATCCTCTCGCGTATAACACGAGAAATCGGAATAAGATAATGGATATCACATGTGCACTGTTAAACAAAAAATATGGAAAGGATAAGGGTGAAAATATAATGGCGTTAGACCGAAATAGTGAAGACATAGATTACCTTTATGGCCGGCTGCTGGCGGTTGCCCATAAGATGGAGTATGATACTTACACGGATGAAGAAAAGGGGAAACGGGATACAAATGCGGATAGATATAGGAACCGAATGGTACAAAATCCGAATAGAACATGGATGCTTATCTATGGGAGGCTGCTGGATAGCTACAGGAAAAAATTAAGTGTTAAAGCACAGACTTTTTATCAAAAAGAAATTCAGCAAATCTGTGATTTAATGAATCCTAAAGTTGTATCGGAAAAAGGACGATTAAATGAACAATATTTAATTGGTTATAATTGTGAGCTGAGCTATCTATATACAAGCCATAAAGACATAAATGAAGAAGAATGAAACCATAAATCTATAAAGTGATAGGACACACAATACATAATAGTAAATCAAGACATATTACATTAAGACAGACTATGTCATGATTATAGGAAAGGTTAGGTACATAATATGAATACTTTTACGAATAAAATAGATTTTGCAATGTTAATTACCGTAAATAGAGCTAATCCAAATGGAGATCCATTAAATGGAAACCGCCCGAGAGAAGATTATGATGGTCTGGGAGAAATTTCAGATGTATGTATTAAACGTAAAATAAGAAACCGACTTCAGGATATGGGAGAGGAAATATTTGTACAATCTGACGAGAGACGTAGCGATGAGTATAAAAGTTTGAGTGAGCGGGCAAAGAATTGTCAGGAACTTGCGGCGGCTCAAAAGAAAAAGGACAAGGAGGAATATGCGGCAGCAGCGTGTGGGAAGTGGATAGATGTAAGAAGCTTTGGACAGGTATTCGCGTTTAAGGATGAAAGTGTTTCTGTTGGAGTGAGAGGTCCGGTTTCTATTCATCCGGCGTTTAGCATCTCACCAATAGAAATTGTAGACACTCAAATTACCAAGAGCACCAATAGCGAACCGAGTAAAGATGGAAAGAAATCATCAGACACAATGGGAATGAAACATCGAATAGAATTCGGTTTATACATGGTGAAGGGAAGCATTAATCACCAGCTCGCAGAAAAAACAGGTTTTTCTGATGAGGATGCAGAGAAAATTAAGCAGGCGCTTCGGACATTGTTTATCAATGATAGTTCTTCCGCGCGTCCGGATGGAAGCATGGAGGTACATAGGCTGTATTGGTGGAAGCATAATTGTCAGATAGGGCAGTACTCATCTGCAAAGGTACATAGAACGCTGGATGTAAAAGAGGTGAATCCGGGAACGGCACCGAGAAGCATCGATAGTTATGAAATAACGCTTCATAATCTGGAGGGCTTGGAGCCTGAAATATATGAAGGATTATAGAGAAGAAGATTTTCTAATGCTTTCTGGCATTCAGCATTATGCTTTTTGTCCCAGACAGTGGGCTCTGATACATATAGAACAGCAGTGGAAAGAAAATTATTTTACTATTGACGGAAATATATTGCATGAGAACGCACATAATGGTGAAATGACAGAGAAAAGAAAGAATATTTTGATTACACGGGGAATGCCTGTATTTTCTCGCACGCTAGGTATTAGTGGGAATTGTGATGTAGTGGAATTTCATGCCGTTGAGGGCGGGATTACTTTGCAGAATTATGAAGGACGATATAACGTTGTACCGATTGAGTATAAAAGAGGAAAACCTAAGGAACACGATGCGGATGTCTTGCAATTATGCGCACAGGCAATTTGTTTGGAGGAGATGCTCGTGTGTGAAATAGAAAAGGGATACTTATACTATGGTGAAACGAGAAGGAGATTAGAAGTTTTATTCGACAAAGAAATTCGAAAGAGAGTAACAGACTCCTTTATGAAGATGCATGAATATTATGAACGCCGGCATACACCCAAGGCAAAGCCTACGAAAGCATGTCAGTCTTGCTCTCTATCAGAGATTTGCCTGCCTAAGCTTAGTAAAATCAGTTCTGTAAAAACCTATATGGAAAATAATTTGAAAGAAACATGAAAGGGATTTTCTATGAGAAAGTTGCTGAATATACTGTATATTACTACGCCGGATGCTTATCTTTCGCTGGATGGAGAAAATATAGTAGTGTTAAAGAATGACGAAACGAAGATACGGGTACCTCTGCATAATCTGGAGGGTATTATTACTTTTGGTTATGCAGGGGCAAGCCCTGCTTTAATGGGAAAATGTGCAGAAGAAAATATTGCCCTTACATTTCTTACGGCACAAGGAAGGTTTTTGGCGCGAGTAGTTGGTAAAACAAGGGGAAATGTAATTTTACGCAGAGAACAATATCGTATTGCGGATGAAGAACTAAAAGCATTGGGTATTGCAAAAAACTGTATTCTGGGAAAGGTGTACAATTGTAAACATGTAATTGATAGGGCAATTAGGGACCATGCGGCAAGGATCGACTGCGAAAAGTTAAAGTTAAGTTCCGAACAGATGGCATCGAGCTTGGATCTGATTAAAAATGTGAATAATCTAGATTCTTTGCGTGGATATGAAGGGGAAGCAGCCTCAAGATATTTTTCAATATTTAATGAGCTGATATTACAGCAAAAGGAAGCCTTCCTATTTAGTGGAAGAAATAAAAGACCTCCCCTAGATAATGTAAATGCACTGCTATCATTTGCCTATACTCTATTGACATATGACGTAGCTTCAGCCTTGGAAAGTGTCGGTTTAGATTCTTTTGTAGGATTTCTTCATACGGACCGTCCTGGAAGAGTTTCGCTCGCGTTGGACATGATGGAAGAATTACGTCCTTTTTATGCGGATCGTTTTGTGATTTCGCTGATTAATAAAAGGATTATAAATGAAAAAGGATTTGAAAAACAAGAAAATGGTGCAGTCTTTATGACGAACGAAACGAGGAAGGAAATACTTAGGTACTGGCAGGAGCGCAAGCAGGAAAAGATAAAACATCCATTCCTAAACGAAACAATAGAATGGGGACTTGTACCTTACGTACAAGCTATGTTGCTCGCTCGCTATATAAGAGGAGACTTGGACGGATACCCTCCGTTTATGTGGAAGTAGGTGAGAATGGTGCTTATACTGATAACATATGATGTGAATACGGAAACGGCAGAAGGACGAGCTAGATTGAGGAAAGTTGCCAAACAGTGTGTCAATTACGGACAGAGAGTACAAAATTCAGTATTTGAATGTATTATGGATTCTGGCAAATGTAGGGAAGTAAAGCATATTTTAGAGCAAATTATCGACGAAGATAAGGATAGCTTGAGATTCTATTATCTTGGCAATAATTATGCCAACAAAGTTGAACATATTGGAGCTAAAAAGTCTTTCGATATGGAAGGCCCTTTAATTGTTTAGCCGGGATAAATTTGTACTTCCTGTTTGTGCTATATTTATGCTGTGCGAATGTAAAGTGTACATGAATTTACTGAGAGATTCGCACTTGTTTTAATAAGGATTTTTGGAAAAGAAGTTTATTTGTTTATTGAAAAGTATTTGAATTTGTACAGGTAGTACAATATTTATATTTGTACATAGGTACAATATGTATACTTTTGCTGTCGAGGTCTTCAGGACCTCGTGGATTGAAATCTAATGGTAGCAGAATAATCTTTAAGGGAATGGAGTCGAGGTCTTCAGGACCTCGTGGATTGAAATCATGACGAACTGAAAGCAAAGGGGGAACATGAATGTCGAGGTCTTCAGGACCTCGTGGATTGAAATCTGGCCCTCAAGGTGTTGCTGGCGTAAATGGTCGTCGAGGTCTTCAGGACCTCGTGGATTGAAATTTCTTTCCAATTCCACCAGGATTAATATAGATTTGTCGAGGTCTTCAGGACCTCGTGGATTGAAATCATGATAACTGTAGGGCGTACACTTACGTTGGGAGTCGAGGTCTTCAGGACCTCGTGGATTGAAATCTCATTACATTTTTATCTCTTGTTAAAGATGCATGTCGAGGTCTTCAGGACCTCGTGGATTGAAATTAAAATAAAAATCGGTGTATCTCTTAATATTGCTGTCGAGGTCTTCAGGACCTCGTGGATTGAAATCCTTGCCGTTATATGTATGTAAAAGGCTGCATTGCCGAGGTCTTCAGGACCTCGTGGATTGAAATTTGCATTCATACCGGCTATCTGCGCTACCCACTGCACGTCGAGGTCTTCAGGACCTCGTGGATTGAAATCGTTGTATCAGTGTCAAGAGTAAACGCTTTGCCGGGTCGAGGTCTTCAGGACCTCGTGGATTGAAATTAATATCTTATTTCTTAGAGCTTTTTTACCACCAGTCGAGGTCTTCAGGACCTCGTGGATTGAAATGACATGACCTGCAAGACCTTAGGGGCATAGGCCATGTCGAGGTCTTCAGGACCTCGTGGATTGAAATAGTATGGACAATAAAACACCGACCAAAGTGCACACGTCGAGGTCTTCAGGACCTCGTGGATTGAAATCTTCGTGTCATAGGTGGAGGAACCGTAGTAGCACGTCGAGGTCTTCAGGACCTCGTGGATTGAAATTCGTTGACATGGTAACCGCAGGTGTAAGCCCTTGTCGAGGTTCAGGGCCTCGTGGATTGAAATAACAAGGCGTTTGAGGAAGTAAAGCCTTTGTATGCCGAGGTTCCCGGACTGCGCGGACTGAAATCTGCACTAATTCGAGCTAGTCTGGATTGCCGGTAGTCTTGGTCTATGAGATTTTATGGATTGTAATACATAAGGATTGAGGAAACCAAGCAGTGAAGGTATAATAAAGAGGTAGATTATTAAATAATTGGAATTGCCCTTAAGATATTTTTCCCAAATAACAGATTGGTAGAACTATAAATGAATTTTTCTAATTCATTTTTCATTATTTCAACTTAATCGTGTTGATGTTACAATAGCGTATATCATTTGTTGGATAATACTGGTGAAAAACATTAGTAGTTTTTTCTAAAGACATAACCGTTATAAAACATCTAATAGCAAAACGGGAGACGAATAAAATGACAAAACAAAAGACAAAACAAATACTGGAAGCTTTGGACAAAGAGTATGGAGTGACCAAGGAGGGCTTTGTTCATGAAACAGACTGGCAGCTATTAATCGCGATTATGCTGAGTGCCCAAAGTACAGATAAGCAGGTGGACGAGGCGCTTCCGGATTTGTGGAATACCTTTCCCGATATGAAGAAGATTGTGGATGCACCGGTTGAAGAAATTGAGAATTCGATAAAGAGTGTCGGATTATATAAGGTAAAAGCAAAAAATATGAAAAAGTGCTGTGAGCAATTACTGCAGCAGCATGCCGGGAAAGTTCCGGTAACGATTGAGGAACTTACGGCCTTGACAGGGGTCGGAAGGAAGACTGCGACCTTATTTTTGGCGGATGCTTATGAAATACCGGGTGTAACGGTAGACACACATGTGTTTCGCATTTCCAAGAGAATAGGCTGGGCCAAAGGAAAAAATCCGGTGCAGGTCGAGCAGGAATTGATGAAGGCTTTGCCGAAAGAGCACTGGAACCGTATTAATTTTCAACTCATATATCATGGAAGAAGTATCTGCACAGCGCGAAAAAGTCATTGTAACAACTGCATCTTAGAAAAGTGGTGTGAAAAGAACCTTTAAAGAAACAAGGGAACTGTTTTAAAAAATTCAGGATTATGTTCATAGAAGCATAATCCTGAATTTTTTATGTAATAAGAAAGTGTTCCTATTACATAAAAATGGATGCATAACTACACGCACGGAATAAAAGCTTTGCTGTCGAAGTGCCTGACTGTGTAAGTGAATGAAGTACATTTTTGTTCTTTAAAATAGGAAAGAGCTCCTATTATAGAAAGATAGATGCGCAGCTATGTATGCGGAATAAAAGCTGTGCAGTTGATGTATTGTGCTGCGAGAGAGTGCGAAGTATACTTTTGTTCTATTAAGAGACTACTGCAAAATAAATGAAAATCAGCGATGCGAACTGCTTCCCGTAAAATGAGAAAAAGTAAAAATTCTTGTAATAATTTCATTTTTTTTCGAAAAATTATTTTACATAAAACTTACATACAAATTACCAAAGCATGATATTTGGTATTTTTTTTGTGTGTTATGCTCGTATTACAGACATGAGGAAAGGCTTACATATGCTGGAGATGACCTCAGAAGCCATTTTGAAAGTAGAAATGGCCAAGGCTGTAAAAAATATATAAAGAGGAGAATGAAAAAATGAAGAACAGGACAATGAAGACTTTAGCCCTCATCGGAGCGGCGATATTGACAGTAGGTGCTCTTACAGCTTGCGGCAGTCAGACAGTAGAGTCCACAGTACCGGAAACAGATGTACAGACAGAAGCGGCACCGGCGGAGGAAACACAGGCAGCTCCTGCAGATGAGGCAGCCCCGGCGGAAGAAACAGAAGATTTGAGCGGTACGATTTCCATGTCAGGAAGTACCTCCATGGAGAAACTTGCAAATGCGGTAGCTGAAAGTTTTATGGCGAAATACCCCGGAGTAACGGTAACACCTGAATTTACTGGTTCTTCCGCAGGCATCGAAGCGGTAACAGCAGGCAGCGTAGATATTGGAAATTCCTCCAGAGCACTGAAAGACAGTGAAAAAGAAGCAGGTGTAGTTGAAAATATTGTTGCAATTGATGGTATCGCAGTAGTAGTTGACCCTGCAAATACGGTAGCAGGACTTACTAAAGATCAATTGATCAGCATCTACAAAGGAGAAACAAGAAATTGGAGTGAAGTAGGCGGAGCCAATGCACCTATTGTAGTTGTTGGACGTGAAGCCGGTTCCGGAACAAGAGGAGCTTTCGAAGAACTTCTTGAAATTGAGGATGCTTGCGCATATGCGAGCGAGTTGGACAGCACGGGAGCTGTAATGGCAAAAGTAGCATCGACCCCGGGAGCGATAGGTTATGTATCCCTGGATGTATTGGATGATACAGTAATCGCCCTTTCACTGGACGATGTAGCAGCTACGCCGGAAAACATCAAAGCAGGCAGTTATTTATTGAGCAGACCCTTTGTAATGGCTACGAAAGGTGAGATTTCAGAACAGAATGATCTGGTGCAGGCATTATTCGGATTTTTAGCTTCCGACGAAGGTAAAGAAGTAATTACCGGCGCGGGCCTCATATTACCGGACTAATAAATGGCAAAAGATAAAAAGTGATTTGTATAATGGGTACGGGGTTTTCCTCGTACCCACAATCCGGTAAAAGAAACAGGAATGCAGCATGCCGGAAAGTCGTATGAAATAGGGAGAAGATATGAGCAATCAGAAATCCTTCACAATTATAGGAAATAATGCAAACAAATCTAGAGTGGAAAAAACAGCGCAAATTATTTTTACTATTTGCGCTTTTATGGCAGTATTGGCCGTAGTGTCTATTACTGCTTATATGATTTTTAACGGAACGCCTGCGCTGTTTAAGGTAGGACTTACGAATATTTTATTCGGAACAGTGTGGAAGCCTACGGCAGCAGAAGCCTCCTTCGGCATTTTATATATTATCCTCACTTCCATAGTGGGTACGGCTCTGGCTGTTTTTATAGGAGTTCCCATCGGGGTTTTTACGTCTATTTTTCTGGCAGAAATCGCGCCTAAGAAATTGGCGGCTCTGGTAAAGCCTGCGGTGGAGCTGCTGGCGGGTATTCCTTCGGTAATATACGGACTTCTGGGTCTGATGATCTTGAATCCTATTATGTATAAATTGGAGTTGAAAATATTTGAAGGTTCCGATACCCACCAGTTTACCGGAGGCGCTAATCTGGTATCGGCAGTAATTGTTCTGGCGATTATGATTCTTCCTACTGTCATTAACATAAGCGAATCAGCGATTAAATCGGTGCCTGACTATCTGAAAGCAGCGTCGCTTGCGGTAGGAGCTTCTCAAATACAGACAATATTCAAGGTGATTTTGCCTGCAGCGAAATCAGGAATTATTACTGCCATTGTGCTCGGCGTGGGCCGCGCAATCGGCGAAGCGATGGCTATAAGTCTCGTGTCGGGAAGCTCGGTAAATATACCTCTTCCGTTCAACTCGGTACGTTTTCTTACCACAGCAATCGTAAGTGAGATGGGATATGCGGCAGATGTACACAGGCAGGTATTATTTACGATAGGCTTAGTGCTGTTTGTCTTTATCATGCTGATCAATGTAACCCTGACGAGAATCTTGAAAAAGGGAGAGAAAAACAATGAATAGCCTTACGATAAAAAGAAAGAGAATTTCAGATACGATTCTGCGCATACTAATTTATATTTCTGCTTTTTTTTCTGTGCTGCTTTTAATAGGAATCATCGGCTATGTATTTTTTAAAGGGATAAGAACGGTCAATTGGAGCTTTTTGACGTCCGTGACCAGCAGTCTGAAAGGAACTGTGGGCATAGCGGGAAATATTGTAAATACTTTATATATTATTGCGATTACTCTGCTTATGGCAACACCGCTTGGAATTGGCTCCGCCATATATCTGAACGAATATGCAAAGCCGGGACGCCTGGTAAGAGCCATAGAATTTACGACAGAAACCCTTTCCGGAATCCCTTCCATTATATTTGGCCTGTTCGGTATGGTGTTTTTCGGAAATGCGTTAGGCCTGGGCTATTCCGTTTTGACGGGAGCGCTTACGCTTACGCTGATGATACTACCCTTGATTACGAGAAATACGCAGGAAGCGTTAAAGACAGTTCCGGACAGCTACAGAAGCGGTGCGCTTGCTATGGGCGCAGCCAAATGGTATATGATAAGAACGATTTTACTGCCCTCCGCAATGCCTGGGATTATTACTGGTATCATTCTGGCAATCGGAAGAATCGTGGGAGAATCCGCAGCGCTCCTTTTTACGGCGGGAAGCGGCTACTTGCTGCCGAAGGCGGGTATGGGACTGATCGATAAGGTCATGCAATCGGGAGGTACCCTTACGATCCAGTTGTATTTAAGCATGTCCAAAGCCCAATACGACGTGGCGTTCGGAATTGCGGCAGTACTTTTGATCATTGTGTTAGGCATTAATTTCCTGACCAAATATCTGGCGAAGAAATTCGATGTGAATACCGCTCGATGAGTGCAATGTGCCGGTGAACGGAGCTTACCGGTAAACGCGGTGCACTGCGGGCGTAAGATAAGATTTTTGAAAGGATAAAAGGAAGAAATTATGGAGAAAAGTATGGAAAACAGCAAAATCAGCACGAGGAAGCTGAATTTATATTATGGTGATAACCACGCTTTGAAGGATGTAGATATGGATATCAAAGCGAATGCGATAACAGCCTTTATCGGTCCGTCAGGCTGCGGCAAATCCACATTTTTAAAGAGCCTCAACAGAATGAATGATTTGATAGACAGCGTGCGCATCGAAGGAACAGTGTCTTTGGACGGAGAAAATATTTACGATCCCAAGGTAGATACGACGCTGCTTCGTAAAAAAATCGGCATGGTATTCCAGCAGCCCAATCCGTTCCCGATGAGCATTTATGATAATATTGCTTATGGGCCAAGGGTACATGGAATTAAGAGTAAAACTAAATTGGACGAAATTGTTGAAAACAGCCTGCGGGGAGCCGCAATTTTTGATGAAGTAAAGGATCGTTTAAAAAAGTCGGCACTGGGTTTGTCCGGCGGGCAGCAGCAGAGGCTATGTATTGCGAGGGCATTAGCTGTAGAGCCGGAGGTGCTTTTAATGGATGAGCCGACCTCCGCGCTGGATCCTATTTCCACGCTGAAGGTGGAAGAACTGATGGAAGAGCTTAAGAAGAAATATACGGTGGTGGTAGTGACTCACAATATGCAGCAGGCGGCCAGAGTATCCGATTATACTGCGTTTTTTCTTGTGGGAGAAGTGGTGGAATTCGCTACCACGGACAATATTTTTTCAAGGCCTTCGGATAAGAGGACAGAAGACTATATTACCGGCAGATTTGGTTGATGATAAAGAAAGAGAAGAGAGGATAAACAATATGTCACCTAGAACAGTATTTGAGCATGAGTTAAAGGAATTAAAAGATAATGTAACGACCATGGGCCTTCGTGTAGAGGAGACCTATGCGGAGCTGTTTCTTGCCCTGGAGTGCAGGAATGAGGAGGAAATATATAGAATTTTAAAAAGTGACCGTGTGGTAAACGAGATGGAAAGAAATATCGAATCCAGATGTTTGTCCCTTATTGCGAAGCAGCAGCCGGTGGCGAGAGACCTTAGGACGATTACGGCGAGTCTTAAAGTGGTTACGGATATCGAAAGGGTAGGGGATCATGTCTCCGACATCGCGGAGTTGCTGATTCGGCTGAATATGAATCCGCTTTCTTCCTATTCGGGGCATTTGGAGCCTATGGTAAAAGCGGCGAAGGAAATGATTCGGGCAGCGATAGAGGCCTTTGTGAGCAGAAATGAAGAAGCAGCCAAGGATGTCATTGAGAGTGATGACATCGTGGATGACCTTTTTAATAAAGTAAAACAGGATTTGATAGAATATTTGAAGAAAGAGACAAAAAATGCGGACGAATGTATCGATGTGCTCATGATTGCTAAATATTTGGAAAAAATCGGTGACCATGCGGTAAATATCGCTGAGTGGGAACTATTTCAGGAAACGGGAGAAATAGGGGATACGAGGCTGTTATAAGGCACATGCTTCTTTTAGAGTTAAAATTGAGTTGAAGTTCGCCTTCCATACCGCGAAAACAACATTGCATCTCTATGCAATGCTGCGAGGGCTGCAAGCACAAAAATAAGGTTTTGTAGCATTTTGTGTGCATACATGTTGCGGTTTAGCCAAAGTCTGAACTGTAGTTACTGTTCATGCAGTAGCTTAACACTTGCTGTTAAGCTACGTAAGAATATGATTCAAGAGATGATTTCTGCTTCGCGTAGCGAATCTGCATGCAGAAATCATGCGTTACTGTGAACGGAGTGAACAGTAACGAACTGTAATAAATTTGATATAGATTTTACATAAAGGGGTTTTTAATTTCACGCCGGTATTGTAAAATGAGTATAATGATGAAACAGATGGGGCAGGTGATTGAGATGGCGCTTATTTATGTGGTGGAAGATGATAAGAACATAAGGGAAATCGAAGTGTTTGCGCTGAGAAATACGGGATACGAGATTAAAGATTTCGAATGCGCGAAGGAATTTTATCAGGAAATGGAAGAAAAAAAACCGGATATTATTTTGCTCGATATTATGCTGCCCGATGAGGACGGTCTGGATATCGTAAGAAAGCTGCGTTCCGGTATAGAGACGAAGGATATTCCCATCATTCTCGTTACGGCCAAGACTTCCGAGATAGACAAGGTAAAGGGGCTAGATATCGGCGCAGATGACTATATGGCGAAGCCCTTCGGAGTGATGGAGCTCATATCCAGGGTAAAAGCCCTGCTTAGGAGAAGCAATAAGAATGAGGAAAAAATTCTGTACATCGGAAAAGTCTGCCTAGACGAGGAGAAGCATATGGTAACCGCCGACGGTATTCCTTGCGAGCTGACTTATAAGGAGTATGAGCTGTTAAAGCTCTTGATGAATAATGCGGGCATCGTCACGCCCAGAGATCTGATTCTGGAAAAAATATGGGGAACGGATTTCGAGGGAGAATCCAGAACACTGGATATGCACATCAAGACACTGCGCCAGAAATTAAAGGAAGCCGGGAGCATGATAAAGACCGTTCGTAACGTAGGCTATATGTTTACGACGTAAGCTCATCAAATGCTTATGGGTATAGAATATGAAGAAAAAAATTAATTTTCAATTGATACTGATTGCGATGATCGCTGTTTTTTCTACGATGGCCTTGGTGGCCGCTATCTGTTACGACCTATTCAAAAAGCAGATCATGGAAGACTTAAAGACCTATGCTCATCTATTGGAGGATACTGATGCTTTGTCCGATCTTATGGAGAAAAAATATGATTCCAAGAAGGATAAGGTAAGGATTACCGTGGTGGATGAGAACGGCGATGTATTGTATGAAAGCGATGCGGATGCAGAAAAAATGGACAACCATGCGAACCGGCCGGAAATCATACAGACCTTTGCCGAGGGAGAAGGACAGGCTGTGAGGAGATCCTCTACTATGGGGAAGAGCACCTTTTATTATGCCATTCGGATAGAGGATGGTAACGTAATCCGCGTGGCGAAGGAAGCGGACAGTATATGGAGTATTTTTGCCGGAGCTCTGCCGGCTATTATTGCAATGATGGTGCTTATTATCCTTTTTTGTGTGGCAGTCGCTCATGTGCTGACGAAAATATTGATCGAACCGATAGAAAAGGTCGCCAGGAACGTAGAGCATTTGGATGCATTGGAAACCTATGAGGAACTGGCGCCGTTTGTGGCTACAATAAAAAATCAGCACGAGAATATTTTAAAAAATGCCGGAATGAGGCAGGAGTTTACCGCGAATGTTTCCCATGAGTTAAAGACTCCGCTCACTTCCATTTTAGGATATTCGGAGCTGATTGAAAGCGGCATGGCATCGGATCAGGATGTGGTGAGATTTGCCAGAAAGATTCATCACAATTCCAACCGGCTGCTGACGCTGATCAACGATGTGATTCGCTTATCTGAGCTGGACGTAGTGGACAGAGAGGAGCCTTTTGAGATGCTGAACCTGTCTGAAATTGCGCGGACTTGTGTCAATATGCTTCAAATCAATGCGGAGAACCACGAGGTAATCCTGCTGTTTCGAGGTATTACCTGCATGGTCCGTTCCGAGAAGCAGATGCTTGAGGAGCTGGTATATAATCTATGCGACAACGCTATCCGTTATAACAATAAGGGTGGAAGAGTTATGGTTACGGTGGAGCCTATAGACGGGAAGGCGGTGCTCACTGTTGCAGACACGGGAATCGGAATTCCTAAAGAACATCAGGAAAGGATTTTCGAGCGCTTTTACAGGGTAGATAAGAGCCGCTCCAAATCTACCGGAGGCACGGGACTGGGACTTGCCATAGTAAAACATATCGTAGCGAAGAACGAAGCAGAAATGAAGTTGGAAAGCGAAGTGGGAAAGGGAACGAGAATATCAGTTGCTTTTGCATGTGCGGAAAATGAAAAAGTTTAATAAAAATGCGTTTGCCGGGTTGTAAGGACTGCGGCGGAACGCATTTTTTTTTATGTTTTTACTAATGAGGCGGCAGGTTTGCCGATATGCGGTCCTTAAGGAAAAATAGAGCCAGCACGTTGGGGAGGACCATCATAGCATTTATGAGGTCGGTGCATTCCCATACGACGTTTAGCGGTATGACGGCACCTATGTAAATCATAACGATATAGAGGAGCTTGTATAAGGAAATGCTTTTTGTACCCCAAAGAAACTCCATTGCTTTTTCCCCGAAATATGACCAGCCGATTAAGGTAGTGATGGCAAAAGCTGCGAGGGATAGGGAGAGAAAGGTATTTCCTCCTACGGGAAGATAGGAGAACGCAGCATCAGCAAGCCCTGCTTCGTTCACTCCAATAAGTGATTCCGGGTGTTTCAGCATGTTGGCGATGATGACGAGGCCGGTGAGCAGGCACATGACTACTGTATCCCAGAAGACGGCAGTCATAGATACATACGCTTGTCTGGAAGGGTTTTCCGAGGCGGAGGAAGCCGCGGCGATGGCGGAAGTTCCTATGCCAGCTTCGTTTGTAAACAATCCTCTTGCGATTCCATATCTGGCGGCATGTTTTAAGGAATATCCGGCGACGCCTCCCAAAACTGCATTTGGCATGAGGGCATGCTCCAAGATTACGAGGATAGCATCCCATAGAGCGTCTTTATTCAGGAACAGCAAGACAAAGCAGCTTCCTATGTAAAGAAAACCGAGAGCAGGAACGAGCTTCATACATATGTTTCCGATGGAACGAATGCCTCCCAGAATGACCAGGCCTACGAGGAAAGCGGCAGCGATTCCTACAATGTGAGGGGAAAGTCCCCATGTGGAGGAGGTAGTCTGGGTCAGGGAGTTGGCTTGTGTGGTGCAGCCGACACCGAAAGCAGCGCATATCGTACACAATGCGTAAAACTTTGCCAAATGCTTATTATGTAAACCGTTTTTTAGAACATACATCGGACCGCCGATATAGATTTGCTGCGCATCTTTTTCCCGAAAGAGCATACTCAGATAGCATTCGGCATAAGAAGTAGCCATGCCGAGAATACCCGTCAGCCAACACCAGAAGACAGCTCCGGGGCCGCCTAAGGCCACCGCGGTGGAAACGCCGATGATGTTGCCGGTGCCGAGTGTGGCGGCAAGGGTAGTTGCGAGAGCGCCGAAAGAGGAAAGGTTGCGGGAAGGCTTGGAAGCATCGCCGGTTTCGGGGGAAATGGAGAGGCGGAGCGCTTTTCCTATGTGGCGCTGAGGGATGCGAAGCTTCAGCGTGAAGAATAAATGTGTTCCCATTAAAAGGAACAAAAGAGGATAGCTCCATAAAAAGTTGTTAATGGTGGATATGATTTTCACGCGGGGATACCTTGTGTTACTATTCACTCCGTTCTCAGTAACATATAATTTCTGCATTTAAATTCGCTGCGCGAAGCAGAAATCATCTCTTGCATCACGTTCTTACGCAGCTTAACAGCAAGTGTTAATCCGCTGTGTGAACAGTAACTACCTTGTTTCTATACTTAATTCTAATATATAAGAGTGGCTTGTAATATATGTTCCCTTTTGATATTATGGTAAGATAGTGATAAGATAAAGGTTTTTGTTGAAGGAACAACAGGAGATAAATAAATGGGTATAATAAGCAGCCAGAATGTAATTACGATTATTCGGAAGACACTGAGCATTTTGAATACCAATATCATGACTCATGGTGAAATCGTAGGCTACATCTTATATAAAATGCTTGAATATGAGCAGGAATATACCGAGCAGGAGATGCTCGAATATACGATGCTTGGGATGCTTCACGATATAGGGCTGTACAGAGTAGACGGTCTGGATAATGTGGCAGATTTCGAACTGAAAAACACATGGTCTCATTCCATATACGGTTTTCTGTTTTTGAAATATCTTTCTCCTATGGAGGAAGGGGCGGAGGTCGTGCTTTATCATCACTTGGATTACGAGCGCTACGGACTGATAAAGATGAAGTACGAGCATGTGACGGCGTGCTTAGCGCTGGCGGACAAAATGGACAGCTTTATGCGTCGGGAAAAGACGGAGATGGAGGCAGATTATTTTACGAGATATCGGGATATCAAGTTTTCGGGGAAGGCCTTGGACATATTTCTGGAGGCAGAAAAGAAGTTTTCGATTACCTCTAAATTAGTCAGCGGAGAATATCTTGGAGAGTTAAACGAGCTGCTGTCTCACTGTGTAAGGCCGGAGAACTATAAAAAGGGCCTTTTGGAAATGCTTGTGTATACCATAGATTTCAGAAGCGAATATACCGTACTGCATACGATGGCAACGGTAAATTTCGCAGGACAGTTAGGAAATCTGATGGGCGTTGGGACGATGGAACTCGAGCAGATGTATTATGGAGCATTGCTGCATGATTTGGGCAAGATAGCGATACCTATTGATATTCTTGAATCTCCGGGAAAGCTTTCGGAAGAAGATATGCGCGTTATGAAGGCACACGTCAGAATTACGGAGATGATTCTTTCTGGGCTGGTGGGACCGGAGGTGCTGGAAATAGCGGCGAGACATCATGAAAAGCTGGACGGCTCAGGGTATCACAGAGGATTTACCGAAAAGGATTTGACCCTGCCTCAAAAGATAGTTGTGGTTGCTGATATGCTCAGCGCTTTATACGGGCAAAGAAGTTATAAAGACTCCTTTGAGAGCAGTACCATCAAGAAGATATTGAGCGATGAAGCGAATAATTACAAAATCAGTAAACCGGTGGTAGATTGTCTTATAAAAAATTACGATAAAATTATTAAGGATTTTGAAGAGCAAAAGGATGAGACCATAGGCCTCTATTTGAAAATAAAAGAGCAGCATGAGGAAATTTGGAAAAAATTTGAAGGAATTATGCAGTAGCAGGAGGATATCATGCAGATCATTGTTGTAGGATGCGGCAATGTGGGAGCCACATTAGCGGAGCAGCTAAGCAGAGAAGGACATAATATTACAGTCATCGATATGAAGAGTGATGTGGTACATAACGTGAGCAGCAATTTCGATGTTATGGGAATCGTAGGTAACGGAGCCGGTTATTCCATACAGAAAAATGCCGGAATCGATGAAGCGGATCTGCTCATTGCGGTCACCGGGTCCGACGAGCTCAATTTATTGTGCTGTCTGATCGCGAAGAAGGCAGGTGACTGTCATACCATAGCGCGGGTGCGAAATCCCGTTTACAGCAGAGAAATAAACTTTATTAAAGAAGAATTGGGGCTGTCCATGATCATCAATCCGGAGGATGCGGCAGCGCTTGAAATAGCGAGGGTGCTTAAGTTCCCTTCGGCCATCAAGATTGATACTTTTGCAAAGGGAAGAATCGAGCTGGTAAAATATAAAATAGAAGAGGGCTCGTCGCTATGCGACCAGTCCTTAAAAAGTATATCCGCACAGATGAAATGCGGAGTGCTCATATGTGTGGTGGAAAGGGGAGACGAAGTATTTATTCCTGCCGGAGATTTCATTCTTCGGGCGAAGGACGAAATCTCCGTAGTGGGCTCGGTGAAGAATTCAGTTCTGTTTTTCAAGAAACTGAAGGTGCCTACCACTCGGGCCAAGGACGCATTTATCGTTGGCGGAGGAGAAACGGCATATTATTTGGCATGCCAGCTCCTTTCTATCGGTATCGATGTTAAAATTGTGGAAAAGGACAAGAAAAGATGCAGCGAGCTGAGCGAGCTTCTGCCGCAGGCGACGCTGATTTTAGGAGACGGCACGGATAGGAACTTATTAATGGAGGAGGGGCTGCCGCAGGCGGAGGCTTTTGTGGCACTTACCAATTTCGATGAGGAAAATATTATGCTTTCTCTTTTCGCTAAGAGCATATCCAAGGCGAAACTGATTACCAGAGTACACCGCATAGCATATGATGAGATCATAGAAGAGCTGGACCTGGGAAGCGTTATTTATCCCAAGTATCTTACGGCAGAGATGATCATTAAATATGTAAGAGCGATGCAGAATTCCATCGGAAGCAATATTGAAACACTATATCGGATGAGTAACGATAAGGTGGAGATTTTAGAGTTTTTAGTGAGAGAGGAATGCCCGGTAGTAGGAATTCCTTTGGTGGAGCTTAACCTAAAACCGAATATACTGCTGTGCAGTATTAATCATAAGGGAAATATCATTACGCCCAGCGGACAGAGCCGGATCGGTGTAGGGGATACTGTAGTGCTGGCTACAACGATAACCGGTTTGCAGGATATAAAGGATATTTTGGTATGAATGTTATAGAGTACGATTCGAGGATTAAAAATATTCTGTATTTCAGGAATACTTTTAGGCAGGGGAAGGTAAAATGAATTATTCGATGATACGTTATATACTATGCAGGGTTTTGGAGTTCGAGGCATTATTCATGTCTTTGCCTTGTCTGGTAGGTATAGTATACCGTGAAAAAAGCGCTGTTTCTTTTGGGGCTGTTATGTTGGTCTGCTTTGCGGTCAGTTTGATAGGAAGGCGGTTTAAACCGAAGAATAAAGTGTTTTATGCGAAGGAAGGCTTCGTGACCGTATCCCTGAGCTGGATTGTATTGAGTCTTGTAAGTGCTCTGCCCTTTTATCTAAGCGGGGAGATCACTTCTTATACGGATGCCTTGTTCGAAACGGTTTCGGGTTTAACGACTACAGGGGCAACCATTCTTACGGATGTGGAGGTTTTATCGAGAAGCGCTCAGTTTTGGCGGTGCTTTACCCACTGGATAGGAGGGATGGGTGTCCTGGTATTGATTTTGGCAGTTCTGCCCTTGTCCGGAAGCTATAATATGCACCTTCTCAGAGCAGAAAGTCCGGGTCCACGCGTAGGCAAGCTGGTGCCTCGGGTAAAGACTACGGCTATGATACTTTATGGCATTTATATGGGTATTACGCTTACGGGAACGATTTCTTTAATGTTAGCCGGGTTATCCGTTTATGATGCGATTACACTGTCTTTTTCCGCGGTGGGAACAGGAGGTTTCGGACTCCTTAATTCCAGTGTGGGAAGCTATTCGGTAGCGGTACAGTTGGTGCTTACGGTACTGATGTTTATCTGCGGCATCAATTTTCAGGTGTTTTATCTATTACTCATTAAGAAACCGAAGGAAGCGTTTGCCAGCGAAGAGCTCCGATATTATTTCGGCATTGTATTTCTATCCGCGGTGCTGATTACTTTGAATACGAGAAGCCTTTTTGATAATGCTTTTGATGGTTTCCATCATGCGCTGCTTCAGGTAACATCGGTAATAACCACAACGGGTTTCACGTCCAGGGATTATAACATGTGGCCGGAATTTTCCAAGACGATTTTATTTATACTTTCGATGTTGGGAGCCTGTGCGGGAAGTACCAGCGGTGGATTTAAAATATCACGTTTTATTATTACTGTTCGCTCCATTAAGAATGAGGTTTCTTATGTGATACATCCCAGAAGCTTTAAAAAGATCCATATGGATGGACATGTGGTAGAGAGCAGTGTGACGAAATCAGTTCTGGTATATGCGATGATTTATATATTTATTTTCTTAGGGTCATTTCTGGTACTGTCATTGAATAATTTTGATTTTACAACGAATATTACGGCAGTGGCAGCGACCTTTAATAATGTAGGTGCCGGTTTTGGTATGGTAGGGCCTTCGGGGAATTATTCGGCATTTTCGGTACTGTCTAAATTTGTGCTTATGTTTGATATGCTGGTAGGAAGGTTAGAGCTTTTACCGATTCTTATACTTTTGGCACCGGGAACATGGAAGAAGTAAGGAAAGATGAAAAAGATAGGGGAAGGCGAAAAAGATAAGGGAAGACGAAAGCGATAAAGGAAGACAAAAAAGATAAGGAAAGACGGAAAAGATAAGGAAAGACGAAAAAGATAGGGGAAGGCGAAAAAGATAAGGGAAGACGAAAAAGATAAGGAAAGACAAAAAGATAAGGAAAGATAAAATAAAAAAATGAAATAAAAAGTAAAAATGAAATAAAAAGGAAAAATAAGTAAATAAGGAAAGATGAGGACAGATAGGAGCGATACAATAGATGATGGTGAAAGAGGACATAAGGATAAAGAAGGTTATATTACATATTTTGGATTCAACGATTGGGATGCCTGTATTATCGGATGAGGAGATTGAATTTGGTTCGGAGTTCGCGGATTTCCTGAAAGAGCATATAGCGAAGATATCTTCGGGGGATGATGGGAAGACTTCTCAGTTCTATAAGGAAGAATCGGAAGTTTATAAGATGCTGGAGCAGTATTCGGATGATTTTTTTGTAGAGATAAGTAAGGATGCAGCGGAGTTGTTGTATAGTATTATGAACAGTAACATAGATATTCCACCGGCGGATCTCATTGTCGTGAGGTTTAAATACGGGGAGGATGAGTATTTGGCGTTTTTGAAGATGAACTATAAATCGCTTTATACCCATCGGACTCTGGCATCGGAGGAAGGGGGAAATACGAATGAGGTCATGAGGCATAAGTCTATATTGCCCTCGGAGTCCCAAAGGCTGAGCGAAGCAGCGATTATTTGTCTGACGGATTTGTCGGTGCAGGTGATAGAGAGAAAGTACGAGGTGAACGGAGAAAAGACGAATTATTTTTCTTATTTATTTCTTAAATGCAGCAGTCATATGTCCCATAAGTCGAAGCTGTCCATTGTAACGAAGGCGGTGGAATCGGTGCAAAAGGAGGCTTACGACGAGCTGGATCAGTATGAGGCGCATATGAAGGCGAAAAGCATCATACAGGAAGAACTGCAGGAAAACGGCGGTTTTGTGGTAGAGGTGCTTGCGGATAAAATATTTGAGGAAAAACCGGAGTTAAAAGTCGCATTTCAGGATAAAATGGAAAAGTACGACTTGGTAAAGGAAGAAATATTGCCGCAAAGCGAGGCAACGACAAGAAAATACCAGAAGCAGCATTTATATACGGATACCGGAATCGAAATAAAGATTCCGATGGAGCAGTATAAGAATCCCGGAAGCGTGGAGTTCATTACGAATCCGGATGGCACGGTATCGGTGCTTATTAAGAATATCGGACACTTGGAGGCGCGTTTTTAGAGGAGATGCGGCATGGGAACGATTATTGATTATTTGAAAGAATATGGAGACTATACGTTTGCAAAAAGGCCAATGAATGAAGTGGACAGCTTGGTGCTGTGCCAGTTCAGTTATTTGAAATTCGACGGTATTGTGCCGGATGTTTTGGAAGATAAGCCGTTTGTCACAATAGAATATCTGAATCGTCATCAGGAAAAGGAGAAGCTTTTCGCAGATGAAAGATATAAAGAGGAGAATACGGCACTGTTTGCCGGAATGCTGGGTAGTGCCCGTTATGGTTCTCTCAAGATGAATTATTATGTAAACTTAATTGAGCCGGAACGGGAGACGCAGTTTTCGGCAGTTACTTATCTTTTGGAAGATAAGACGGTGTATCTTGCGTATCGGGGAACAGATGAGACAATCGTCGGTTGGAAAGAGGATTTCAATCTGGCTTTTTCCGAGCCGGTGCCGGGGCAGCGCTATAGCGTGGAATATATGAAGACAGTGGCCCGGAAATTTTCTAAGGAGTTCTATGTGGGAGGACATTCTAAAGGGGGAAATTTTGCTGTATTTGCTTCGATGAATTGCGGCCCGGAGATACAAAAAAGAATCGTTAAGATATTCAGCCACGATGGCCCGGGCTTTCGCCCGGAAATAAGGGAGCGTGGACAATACGAAAAAATAGCGGACAGAGTAGTGAGAATACTTCCCCATTCGTCGATTGTAGGGATGTTATTTGGTGCCCATGAGGACGGCTATATCGTGGTTGAAAGCAAGACCTTCGGCCTGCTGCAGCACGATCCCTATACGTGGCTTATAAAGGACGATGCTTTTGTAAAGGCAAAGGATATATATAAAAGCAGAAGATTCATGGATGACGCCTTGAATGATTGGATTTTATCTTTGGATGAGGAACACATCCATTCTTTTGTGGACACGCTGTATGATGTGGTATCCGCTTCTGAAGCGGCAACATTAATCGATTTTACTGCGGACTGGAAAAAGAGTATGCTGGCGGTAGTAGGGGCAGTAAAGGGACTGGATGCTGAGACGGCAGGGATGATGAAAAAAATCATTGTGTCCTTATTCGAAGTTGCCGGAGCAAAGGCAAAGGAGGAGCTTCAGGAGCGGTCAGAGAAACGCCGGAGAAGAAAGGAAATTCAAGCTCCGGCGGTATCACATAAAGATAAAAAGTAAGAAAACAGCAATCGCCCGTCTACGGTACCGCCGGGAGCGGAGCTGTCGAAAAGCCGCTCCGGATGCCATTGGACACCGATGATTGGGAGCGAATCGTGAACGATTCCTTCGATAATGTTATCATCCGAAGTCTGGATAACGGTCAGATTGTGTCCTACCTTGCCGATGCCCTGATGATGAGCGCTGTTCACGTTGAAACGTCTTCCGTATAATGAGAAAAGAGGAGAATCGGGAAGGGAGGCTGAAGAATGAACTTTGTCTCCGTTGTCCCACGCATGATGGGGGGCTTGTTTAAGATCCTGAATAATCGTGCCGTTAAAATAAACGTTGATAATCTGGATGCCCTTGCAAATTCCGAGTACTGGATATTCCCGTTTTACGAAGGAGTCCAGCGCCTGGAGCTGTATGATATCCAGTTCGGTGTCCATATTCCTGGAACCCTGATTTTTTTGTCCGAAAAAGGCAGGAGTAATATCCCCTCCGCCCGGAAGAAGAAGTGCGTCGAAATCTGACAAATCGGCCAAATCCATTGTAGTTAGACAGGAGACTCCCATGGAGGTCAGAGCCTTTTCATAATTAACGGTATCCTTTGCTCTTCCTGCTATTACTACCTTCAAATCGCTGCGGTAGGGCAATATATTGTCTTGATACATAATAAAATCCTCTTGGGAGAAAATCTCTTTTGTTAATTTAAATGTATGTGAAGGATAAGAAAAGTATACAAAAAATGTCGTAATGATAGCTGAGAAGGAAACCGGATTTTATCAATTGGGCAATATTCTGAGGAACATAATCCAGAGAAAACCCGGAAGACATATTGGGAACGATAATTACACCCGAACAACTTGAGCCGTCCTTATAGTTAATCGTCATGTTTGTCATTCCTGTTCGCCAGAAAAAGTCCTTTATTTCTCCGTATATTGAATGATTTAAATAAATTTTTACATAATCCGCATTCTCTGGACAATTTATAGTATCATTTGTACTGTATAGTTCTGAACTAATTAGTTCTAGTTTTCTTTTAACTACATTATCTCGTCTTTCCAATAAACAAAATCCTTCTTGTGTTATAACCGTATGGTATCTATCCTCGATTGCCTTCCATGTCAGCTGAATTAGATGCTAAGCTCGCCATTGGCAGAGCAGAAAAGAACCGTAAATTGTTCTTATTATGGTTCTTCTAGTGTAA
Organism: Kineothrix alysoides; assembly: GCF_000732725.1. Classification (GTDB taxonomy): domain Bacteria; phylum Bacillota; class Clostridia; order Lachnospirales; family Lachnospiraceae; genus Kineothrix; species Kineothrix alysoides. The sequence goes on from NZ_JPNB01000001.1 coordinate 692,656, forward strand.
GAAAAATCGGTTTATTTAATCTCGCTGTGTCTACCGCGTTGTGGGGACTTGCCAGCAAGAAAATCGGCAAGCAGTTTCATTGCAATAACTGTGGGGCTGACTTTTAACATATGAAATCATTACCGATGTTTTGATTCTATATTATTTATTTTACTAATATTTTAGATATAAATAAATAATTTTTTATACCACGAATCTACGCTAACTAAAGATATTCAAAAAAACAAAAAAAGCTGTGGCCGCAGAAAACCACAGCTTTTATTTTTATTCCTTGTGAATTACAAGTTTACTATGAAATAGAATCCTTGATCAGCATTTCATTATCATTTTACATATCAATACTTAATATAGTATAATTATCGTTTCTGACATACTTGTGCTTGAACTTATTAATTTTACCATCTTCATCATATCCAAAGTTTCTTTCATCAATAATTTCGGAGTTAAAATGATCAACTTTAACTACGATTAATTTTAAATATGGTTTATAAACGATGTTCATATGCATACCCCTTCTTTCTATATGTAGTTGATAAGTTCCAATTGCGCAAAAATCAAAACTTATAAAGCTCTATATAAAAAGTATAACAAAAGATGAGTCCCATTGTACGGACTCTGATTTTTAAAAAATAAATAAAAAATAAAGTTATAAATTACCATTTCTTATCATAAAACACTCAAATGGTGTGAGTGCCAAACATGCGGCAAAGATAAAGGATAAGTCTCTATATAATAATTTTACTGTGCCGTTCATATCCCCACACAAGCATATGATAAAATCCAGCGTCATAAATCTTCCCAACCTTCGCCTCGTCGATGGATGTTTTCAGCTTACGGTAAATAAACTGTTTTACGGCGGGCTTTTTAGCATAACATCGTCGATGAGTGCAGCAGTTCCTTAAATAAACTATATACGAAATAACCCTCCATCATGAACAGGCGGATCTACGAGACGATAGGAGAATAATTCAAAGAAAGGGCCTCCCTTACTTTTTCCTCTTTTTGTTCTTTCTTGGCTACGACCAGTATCAGCTCTTTTATATGAGGGTTCCGGTTTTTGCCGCGCAGTCTTAATATCTGGTCGAAGAGAAGAGAGTATCCCTGGGCAATCAGATATTCATTTTCTATTTCCGCCTCTCTGGTAATCTGTACATTATAATTTTGTTTTACAATTTCTTTGATAGGTATCTTAATGAGTGTATATTGTGTTTTATCTATGACTGATTACCTTCTTTCATAATTCCAAGCACCGAATTCTATAAAACTGATGAGATATTCATATTTTTTAATAGTGGCTGAGAAAAAGCCTTCCTGATATGTTTTTAGGATATAATCTGCTACGTCCCTGTTTATACTGTCCGATTCCATCCGGTAAACCTCATCGCCGGCAACACTATGGTATTGTCCAATGCTATTCTGAGATATTTCGAATGTGAAATCATAGATGTTCGGTTTATCGGTATCCGTTTTTAATATGTTGGCCCTAACTGTATAGTCTTCATTTACCGGCACCGAAATGGCGAAGCCTTGTTTTATATATTTCATAAGCTGTGGTTCCTTTCCTTATTAGTGAAGTTGGAATAATTAATTTTTTTTCTGCATTCATCATTAAATATTAAAACATTGACTGTCTCCCGGATTGCCAGGCCCGCCGGACGGCTCTGATTGAAATCACGGGGACTTATCTCTCCTGCGTAGGCGTGGTGGAATTCTTCCCGGGTCGGTATACGCAGCATGTTACGTTGTAATTTCGTCATTTATTATTTTGATAATCCTCCTTTTCATTTATTTTTTATAATAGGAAAGTGCTGCTATTATATAAAAATGGATGCGCAGCAACGCGCCAGGCAAAAGCTGTGCTGCTGGGGCGTTTGGCTGTGAGAGTGTGTGAAGTACACTTTTGCTGTATGAAATTGTCAAGGAGCGTTTGTTTTTACGCTAAAAGTGGAAAGTATAAAGTTACAAATTGTTAAAGTCATCCTTTATCAGCCACGATAGAAGATGGGCTCCATATGGGAGCAGTGGGTTACCATATACAGATATTAGCACTCGAACATTTGTTTGTCAAGGAATAAATAAATTATGTTAGAGGGGATAAAAAATGGCAGTTTATAATGAATTTTAAAATAATAATAGCAAGATACGATTCTTATTTGGATACGTAATTCGGGGCATTGTCAGCTTATTATTACTAATTTAACATAATGAAAATATTCCTTGACATGACTGTCATAACTATAGTATATTTACTCCATATAAGAAAAGAGGTAAACGGTATGCTAAAGCAATATACCCCTGAAGAATATAAGAAAATGGTTCTGGAGTTCATCCGGACCAATAAAACGGCCGCGCAGGCGTTAAACAAGGAAATAGTATGGGACTCGGATATATTCGGTATGTCCAGAGAAGAACTGGTGGATTTCGTTATTTATAAAATCTGCGGGAATCCGAAATCCATCAAATATGTTTTAAATCAAAAAAATAAATTGAGTTTATTTTTGGATTGGTGCGTCGGTAAAGGGTATATAAGCAGCAATCATCTAAGGGATGAGGAATTCGATGATGAGGCTTTTATTTTTAAAACAATTGAGGCTATGGATATTACAGTCTTTTACGATGATACGGTAGAACGCCTGATAGACAGCATGAGGCTTAATAAAATATTTTACGAGCTGCTGATCAGGGGATTTTATGAAGGCATAAGAACGATCGATGATTTCATAAGGCTTAAATACAGCGATGTGGACTTTGATAATCTCACAATATGCACGGGCGGAATATGTAAGCAGATGTCTCATAGATTTTTCGAATTGCTAAGGCAGTATAAAAGCTGTTACGCATGGGAAGTGTGCTGGACGAGAAAGGAATTTATCGGTAATGATAATAAAATAAGTGTTCAATATATGAGCCAATATAAAGATTATATTATTAAGATAAAGGAGATTGACGGCCTGACCGATGAACTGTACAAATCCAGAATGGCAGCAATTGTCGGTAAGTATTTCATTCGCATTTCTCAATATGCGGGTTATAGCGTATCTGCGGATATGCTCTATATTTCGGGTTTTGTTAATTATATAAAAGGGATATGCGACAGAGAAAATAAACCGGTTGAGTATTACATTAAGTTATTTTATGTGAGGCTGAACCAAAGAGGGTTTACGAGAATTAAGGATTTATCGGATGAATATGGATTTTCAGCGGGAAATACCGCTCCTCTGGAAATAAGAAGAAAGTGTCTGCCATATATAGTGAGAGGAAAATACTATCGTTAAAAACGGATAGTATTTTTTTTACAACGAACAATGTGCGGATGTGCGATACTAAGCTAAGATATCATGATGTATTGTTTTTTGAATGCATACACAATTGAAATATTCTCATATATGTTCTGAGCATTGATAGTTGACATTAACTCTGAAATGTAATAATATGAGAAAAAGAACAAACGTTCGAATGGAGGGGACATGGAGACAGATGATTTTTTAGATGAACTCGATGAATATATCGGACAAACCCTGGCTGTGAAAATCCTGCCAAAGATGACCAATTTTGAGATGAAATCCCGTAAGGCGATATTACGTAAGATGCTGCATAAACGAGACGGCAATCGGCTGTTGTTATATGCCAGAGGGGCCTCCGGTGCCGAGGAGATTGATTTATATGCTATTGACAGAATCGACAAACAGCAGTATGGAAGCAGGCTGTTGAATACATACACGATAAGCTACGAGCTGATATTCGGAGAATACAGCATATTCCTGACAATAAAAGAATGAGCCTCAAGCAGTACTGGCAATACCTCGGCTCATTCTCGAACAATTTGTAACTTAAAGGCCGATAGGCCAAGAAGTTTGATACATACGTGAAGTATGCGTTCTCATTATATAGTGTAATATTTTAATCTGTCAAACTTTAAGAATAATTGGAAAAGATTTACTGTAAAAAGGAAAAAGGGTATTGAATGTTATGGCAAAAGTAATGGTAAAAACGGCAGTCGAGGGAAATATAGATAAATTTGACGCATTTAGAGCATTATGTGAAGAACTTGGGCTTAACATGCTGACGGGAAACAAACTGAATGAATATGTGGTAGAGGCAGGGACTTTATATAAATATATAGATTCGGGATATGAAGGAAAATATGAAGGCAGCGAGAAGGAGAAGGAGCTGGTAAGCAGTGACTATAGAATGGTGACCTTATTTGAGAGCCTGCTCATTGTAAAAAGTTTAATATAATTCAGTGGCCTATTGTCCATGATTGGCTCATTATAGGAGGATGTCATATTTTAAATGACTTAAAAGATTCTTTAAAATGATACTTTGAAATATTAATTTATGATGCTTTAAAATATTAATTTAACTGTTGACAGAATGCCAAAAAACATATAAAATAATCTTTGCGTGCAGGAATGGCGGAATTGGCAGACGCGCACGGTTCAGGTCCGTGTGATAGCAATATCATGAGGGTTCAAGTCCCTTTTCCTGCACTTATCGCTTTTATGAAGCTTCGGTTTTCATAAAGGCGATTTTTTTGTAACAGGAAAGTGATTCACTTACATAAAAATGGGTGCGCAGCACAGCTTTTGTTCTTTGTATTTTTTCATTGAAGTGCAGCCTATTCATATATCGCTTAGCTGCATGTCGCTTTTCTGTAATAAGAGCCTTTTACTGATTACTAATTACAAAAAAACGGATCGGCTGTATCTTGCCGACCCGTTTGTATTATGTACTTGAATATTTAATTTTATAGCAAGCTGTCAAGTAAATTACCTACCGAATAATTACTGCTGTAAGAGCCGGCATAATTATAAGTATTTGCTTTCAGAGCCTCGCGGCTTGCCGCATAGTCGATATAGGAAGCCTGAGTTGAAATGCTGTAAGCGAACGAAGGTGAATTGTTGAAAACAGACTTTAAAGCAGAAATATCAGCCGATTTCAAAGCCTCTTTATCAAGCGTGAGTTTATTATCGCTTCCTACCGTAATTCCAACCTTTTCCAACGTCTTAGAATATAAACTCGAGATATTCGTCATGTTGGATGCCGCTTTTGAAACCGAAGAAGAATCCGATTTCGATACCGAGTTGATAAGCGAATTATAGTTGGTAACGAAAGTTGATACCGCTTTATATATAGCCTCCGTATCATACTGCTTCGTGGTAGTAGTGGTACCGTCATCATTTTTTACAGTTACATCTTTTTCTTTAAATAAAGAATCCTTTCCTTTGTTAATTAAAACATCGGCAGAATCTTTCAGCTTGTCGGCAGAACTTTCGATGGCAGCCAGAGTCTTAGCGGAGTCGGCGGCCAGGGAAATAGAAAGCTTCGAGGAATTGCTTGTTGAGGTACTCGAAGAATCGCTGCCTACCTTATCGTAGTATGCTTTTAAAAGCTTTCCATAGCTTCCGTTCTTAATACCGGCATAGTCAGATAAATAGTTCAGATTACCGAGACTAGAGCTTGAACGGGAAGATGATAAATTGGAAAACAAATAAGAAACATCAGTTCTTGCATTAATATTCATATAATCACTCCTTTGATAATTACAGAGGCATCCGTGCCTTCTTTTTGCTTTTGTAAGATAGTTAAATAGGGTATAATATCCCTATGATTGCTTATATTATAGCAGGGAATGATATGGAATTCAATGGTAAAAGTGGATATACTGTGATATCCTGCCGTTTTTAGTTTTTAAATTTTTTATATTGTGGTATACTCGAGCATATGAACGTGAAAAAAGGTTATTGACTTAGAAGGAGAATTGTTGCGATGAAAAACTTTTTTAATGAATTCAAAGCATTTATTTCGAAAGGAAACGTCATGAATCTGGCTGTCGGCGTAATTATTGGAGCTGCGTTTCAAGGAGTGGTAACCTCCCTGACAGACAATATCCTTTCACCGATTATCGGTCTTTTTGCCGGACAGAACTTTGACTTGCTGAAGCTGGAGGTTTTCGGTGTAACGATTGCATATGGCGCCTTTTTGACCAGCCTTGTAAATTTCATTATAATGGCGTTTGTCATATTTTTGATTGTCAAACTGATGAACAAGCTCTTAGCAGCAGGCAAGAAGCCGGAGGAGCAGGCGCAAGCTCCAGCAACGAAGAAATGTCCGTATTGCTACAGTGATATTCATACGGAAGCAACCCGTTGTCCTTCGTGTACTTCCCAGCTGGGACAATAGAGGTATAGAACTTTTCTCATACTAATGTGATAAGGATATTATAAAAAGGGCATTTTATACGTACCGGAGGATTTGGTGTAATACTGAAAGAATAATTTTTATAAAATTGTTAAAAATATATTGACTTTTTTCTTTCAAAATGATACTATCCTACTTGCGGCGTGAGTGATTGCGCTATGCGGAAGTGTCGGAATTGGCAGACGAGCAAGACTAAGGATCTTGTGATGGTTACATCGTGAGGGTTCAAGTCCCTTCTTCCGCAGTATAATATTTGTCGAAAGAAGTCAATTGCGGATGCAGTGGACTTCTTTGTTTTTATGTAATTAGGAAAAGACATTTGTTACAGCGACAATGGCTGCACAGCTACGCGCGCCAAGCAAAAGCTGTGCGGCCGAAGTGTTTGGCTGCAAGAATATACGGAGCGCACTTTTGTTCTATAGTGGAATACGGATATATATCATAGGTTCATTCCGCCTTGATTTTATAAAGTATGGGAATTCATTAACCAAATAAGAAGGGTAGCATTTTTCGATAGCGACTTGACTGCCGGCGGTAAAATGTTAAGTAATTATACTAAGAAAGGGGTTGTATGATTATTTTTAAATTATCTAACAGCTTAAAACGTAAGATAGTCAACTTGGCTATTATTCTTATTATAATGTCGGGAATAGGGAACATAATATTTTCACTGCCTCATAAATTTAAGGTACTGGATTTTATCGGGCAGCATTATGCTTTTTTCAGACCGGAAACTATGTTGCTTCACCGGACAGTGTCTACAGCAGTTGGGTTTATTCTGATCTTTCTGAGCTACAGGCTGTATAAAAGAATGAGAATGGCTTGGATTATTATAGTAAGCGTATTGCCGGTATCAGTGCTTCTACATATTTTAACATTTCATGACTATATCAATGCATTTACATTATCGGAAGTTTTCGTCATATTGGTTTTAGTTGTCTCACATAAGGACTTTAACAGGGTATCAAATCCTATAAATTTAAAGTGGGGATTTATAATTGCATCCATTTCGTTATTTATGGTGTTATTGAATACAGCATTGGGACTGCTGATTATGGAAACCCATTATACAAATATTGACGACTTTATGGATTCGGTAATACGCTCATTTCAACTGTTTTTTTATATGGACGTTTCCGTTATTGAACCCAAAACGAGAGCAGCCAGGCTTTTTGGACAATCGGCCATTGCACTCAACTGGATCAGCCTTATATCAGCGCTGTTTCTTATTTTAAAACCGTTGGTCTATCAACCGATTGTTTCCTTGCGGGATAGGGAAAAAGTAAGGAATTATCTAAGCTTATATGGGGATAATCCAACATCCTACGTAGCAATAGAGGAAGATAAAAAATATTACTTTGGAAGTAATGTGGAGGGAGCAATCGTATATGTTGCCGCCGCAGGGGTTGCGGTTTGTGTTGGAGATCCCGTATGCAGGCAAGAGGATGCAGTTATCCTTTTAAGTGAATTTATTTCATTTTGCAGGCAAAACGAGTTGGATATCTGCTTCTGCCAAACTACGGAGAATATGTTAAGCATATACAAGGATATGAGGTTTGGTATTACCAAATATGGAGAAGAGGCCATGTTTGAACTTGAGTCCTATAATATCTCCGGAAGTAAAGCAGCAAAGGTGCGGCAGGCTATTAATAATGCCAATAGATTGGGAATCGAGGTTTTTGAATATAAACCGCGCGAAAAGAGAAACAAGCAATTAGAAGAACAAATCATGGATGTTTCACAAGAATGGCTGGCGTTCAAGAAGAGCGGGGAATTATCTTTTCTGCTTGGCAGTATAGCGCTGGATAACCCTATGGATAGAAGATATTTTGTTGCGGTGGATTCTCAAAATATAGTGCAGGGATTCATTGTTTTTGTGCCCTTTGCAGGGGGAGAAGGTTATTATTCCGATGTCACCCGCAGAAGAAAAGAGGCTCCAATTGGTGTAATGGAAAAAATTGTTATATGTGCATTTCGGGCAATGAAGAATGAGGGAGTAAAATGGGGAAGCCTTGGTCTTGCACCATTGGCCAATGTCAGAGAAGGTGAGGAGTGTAAACCGATTACCAGCCTTGTATTAGAATTGATTTATGAGCATTTAAATAATTTTTATGGTTTTAAAACGCTGCACCAGTATAAGAGAAAATACGGACCAACAGCATGGGAACCACGGTATTTAGCATATTATCCTAGTGTTTTCACACCTAAGATAGCGTATTCCATTATTAAAGTGCAAAATCCCAAAGGGGTAAAAGACTATATTTTACAGCAGATTAAACTGCTGTATCAAAATAGAAAAGTATAAGATAAATTATACGACATATCTACTCAAAAACAGAAGGAACGGGAATGTTTTCATAAAAAGGAAGAGCAAATGATAACAGAGTTTCTGATATAAAAGGGGTGATAAGAAAGGGTTATATGGATATTTGGGAAAAGTTATATTTAAGGGCAAGAGAAGAATATCATCCGGAGGATGTATCTCCATTCGTGTATGCGCATCATGTGGTATGTGCTTTGGAAAGTGAAAATGGAGATATTTATACGGGATTTTGTATTGAAAGCTGTAGTGGTGTTATGAACTTATGTGCCGAAAGAGTAGCTGTTCTTAATATGTATGTGAACAGTGGGCAAACTGTAATTAAGAGAATGATAGCATTTTGCGATGAACCTCCGATTGGTGAAGGCAGCGGTATGCCTTGCGGAGCATGCAGGGAGTTTCTCATGCAATTGTCTTTAAAAAACAAAGACATGGAGATTATGGTCGATTATGCTAAAAGAGAAGTCATTACATTAGAAGAATTGCTGCCAAAATGGTGGGGGATGGAACGATACAAGGAGGAAAGAAATGCTGGAATTTAAATATGATACGCAGTTATTGCTTGAGGGAAAAGATCTTGATGAAGATATCATTACTGATTATTTTACAAACAATTTTAATGGGGATTGTCTTTTAGCAGTGGGAGATGAAGAACTCATTAAGATACATTTCCATACGAATGAGCCTTGGGAGGTATTGGAGTACTGTTCTTCCTTAGGAGAAATCTATGATATTGTCGTTGAGGATATGGATAGACAGTCAAGAGGATTGCATGGGTAATATCCTCCGGTTTCATGAAGTGAGCGTAAAAAAATGCATGGAAGAAACTTGGGATTAGTAGAAAGAAGGTGTAAAAATGCCGGAAGGAATTATTATTTTCGGACCAGCCGGTTCAGGCAAAACGACCTTGGGAAGAATGGTTGCCAAAGAGCTTGATTTTCCATATTTTGATATAGATGATTATATTTGGAGAAAAGATACGGACAGACCATTTACTGTTATGTACACTCGTGAGGAAAAAATCAACAGGTTGATGACAGATATATCCAAAGGAAAATATTTCGTTATGGCGGGTTCGATGGATAGCTTTCATACACCTTTTGATGCGCTATTTCGCTTGGCGGTACATATCACAGATTCTGCGGAAACAAGACTTGACCGCATTCATAAACGAGAATATGAAAGTTTTGGAGACAGAATTATGGAAGGTGGAGATATGTATGAAGAACACCAGCGTTTTCTTGACAATTCAGCAAGGTATGATTCGGACGGTTCTCCATGTATGAAGACACATAAAGAATGGGCTGATACACTGCATTGTAAAGTAATTCGCCTTAACGGTGAGGAGGAGTTAAATAAAAGTGCAGAAATAATAGTCAAGGAGTTTTTTTCCAATACTAAAATGTTGGCGGCAGAGGTAAAATAAAAAATGATAGAAGACAAATTCCCGCAAAAGCTTGATAGAAAAATAATATATGAAAGCGATTGGGTGTCCTTATATTCTGATAAGGTACAGATGCCTGATGGACATATTATAGGCACTTATCATAATATACATTACCCTAATGAAGCCGTATGTGTCGTGATTTGCAATGAAAATGATGAAATACTTATGATTCAATCCAAAAGATACATTACCAACAGGCTTGAATGGGAAATACCCGCAGGAGGTATTGAAAAGGAGGAAACGCCGGAAGAGGCTGCAAAACGCGAATGTCTGGAAGAAACTGGTTGTGAAATTAAAGATTTAACTTATTTATGTTGTCATAATCCAAGTAACGGCACTTCCGATTTACTTTTGCATGTTTTTGTCGCAAAGGTAAAAAATGAAACAGGAGATTTTGATGAAAATGAAGTAAGAAGTAAGCGGTGGATAAAGAAAGATGAAGTTATTGATTTGCTGAAAAATAATGAAACACATTGTGGAGTGTCAATGCTTGCATTATTATATGCTATTCAGTTTTATTTATAAAAAAATACAAAAAGATATCTATGATTATGAAGGAGACAAAGAAAATGGCAAGGAAGAATGATCGATTTGAAAAAATATATTCTCAAGGAGCATTAACAAAAACTGAAATCTGGGTGGATAAGGAAACCGGTGTAAATTATATGTTTCATGAGGACGGCTATGCCGGAGGGTTAACGCCTTTGCTGGACCGTGACGGGAAGCCGATCGTTACGTCTATTCTGAATAGTTAGACTCCGTTATAGAGGGCTATAAAATCAGGATTTTTATGGAGGAATTAAGGTTGAGCTACGAAAAACTTGAAAAAAATATAATTGACATAATAAAAGAAGAGCAAGCTAAATTGGGATACCGGAAGGAAACGGTGAGGCTGTACTATCCGCTGCGTTCCTTGAATCATTTTTTTGATGATGAATATGGCATTCGGCAAATGAAAGAGTTACTGCAGGTCTTTTGTCAACAGGTGAGGGATAAATTAGGAGATATTCAAGTCACAAACGAAAAAGACAGATTTTGCTTCGCCATTCCTGAAAAGGGAGTTGAATACATCCATGATAATATGGATAAGAACGAATTTATCAAGGAACTGGTGGAAACGGTACAAAAGCATGGATGTACGATAGAAGATATCTTAAACATATTTTGCAGCTATTCCCAAGATATTCATTTTGAAAAAGTGGATAACGGCGAATTCAATTATCTTATTTACTTCAAAGACCAGCATCCCGACAGTTATTATTATTGCTTTACCGTGGAAGAAGGCCATATCATATATCATCGATTCCTGCAGGAAGACTATGAGGACTTTGGTTTTTAGGCAGTGGCCTGCCCGTGAAGAACGAGTTAAAGAATTCGGACGGCTGTCAGGCCGTATTCTAAAACAGGAATAAGAAAATAAGGATATGAAGGAGTTGCAGAATGTGCGAATGCATGGTATGTAAGAGAATCGAGTTGATTTTGCAGGGAAATAATCCTTACTTTGTGAGGGAGCTTCAAACGGGATACGTGGTTATCGGTGATTATCAAAGATTTAAGGGCTATACGCTTTTCCTATGCAAGGAACATGTGACAGAGCTGCATTTCTTAGAGCAGAATTTCAGGTATACATTCTTACAGGAAATGTCATTGGTTGCAGAAGCTGTATATAACGCTTTTCATCCCGATAAGCTCAACTATGAATTGTTAGGCACAGGAAATGCAGTTCACATGCATTGGCACTTTTTTCCCAGAAGAGCCTCAGACACGCCGGTAGCGGGGCCGGTATGGAAGCTTAGTAAGGCGGAAATGTATGCAGAAGAGTATCTTCCGGGCGAGCAGGAATTATCCGTGCTGAAAGAGAAACTGGAGGATGAATTGATTAAGCTGTTGGAGAAGCGGTAAAATAATTAAGCTGTTTTAGTTTATTGCTATCACAATTGAATCCTGCCTCATATCATGTAGCAGAGGTGTTTTTATGAATTCTTGTGAACTGGTTACTTTTATTACTGCTACCGCCTGCGCCATAAGCAATTGCTGCGACAAGGATGAAATCGCAATGTTATCGGCTATTTTTTCTCAACTGGGCGATACTTTGGCCACCATGCTTACACACGATGAAATATGTAATAAGGAAGAGTGACCTGCCCTATCGAGAGCACTCCAAGCTTTCTTGCAGCCCGGATTTTGTCGAAAGTCCTTTTTTGCCTTTTCTCCCATCCTATGATAAAATATAATAAATTGACAGTCATGCTGGAGGCGGGCGGTCGGGGAAGAGAGTATGCGTGCGGACGATGCTCTAAGAAGGGGATTGGAGTGGAGTATGAAAAAGAAGAGATGGATGACACTGGCAATGCTGTTTGTGGGCGTGACATTTACGGCGTGCGGCAATTCTGAGAATTCTGAAGAAGCTGCCCCGGAGGTAATGCAGGCGGAGGACTTCTCTGCTGTGGCGTCAGAGGAGATAGGGGCCGAAGGCGGAATGGGCAGTATCGTGGATGAGCTCATAAGCCTCAGAGAAGATACTCAGACAAAAGAGCAGGCTGCGAACGAAGAAACGCAGCGAACCATAGACGGGACGAAACAGCAGAACGAAGTGCAAAGCGGAGAAACTGAGCGCGGCAGCAAAGCGGCGGATTTACAAAATACAGGCGAATATGGAGATGATGTGACCGATTTACAGAATTTGCAGGAGTTGGTAATTTATTACAGCAACAGCAAGGCAGACGGTCTGGAATCGGAGACGGTACTCGTGGAAGAAGTGACGGCTAATGCGATTATCGGCTATCTGGCGGGGCATAATATCGTTTCTATAGATACAAATGTAAATGACTTCCGGGTAGAGGAGGAAAACAGTCTTATTTACCTGGACCTTTCGAAAGCCTTCGGAGAATATTTAAAGACTATGGGAAGCAGCGGAGAGGCCGTGATTATGGCGGCGCTTACGGATACTTTCTTACAGGCATATGAAGCGGAAGCGCTTCAAATTACAGTGGAGGGAAAAACCATAGAAACCAACCATGCGGTATACGATGAGCCATTGACTTTTACAGAGCCAAAGTTCGATTTCGAATAGGGTGTTTAAGCAGGTATCATGGACATAAAAGAAAGACAGAAGGACGAGGAGATAACAGATGGCAGAAATTACGGAAAGGGAACAGTTGATTTTCGATATTGCACAGATTGAATGGGATATGTTTCAGCATGTTTATAATACCGGAGGAAGGGCTTCCTGTCAGGAGGATCCGGATACGTTTTTCCGTATGAGAATGAGCCAGTGGATGGTTTATACTGACGAAATACTTAAGAGCTATATGGAGGATTTAAAGGTGGCCTGTGAAGAAGGCAGGAACCTTCTGTTTGAAAAATATGCGAGGATGATGGAAGTTACATATCCGGAGGAATATGAGAGGGTAAAAGAATATATACCGATGGCCTCCGAACGCAAAAAAGAGCTGGTGGAGGAGCTGGTGGCTATCCATCTGGAGTGGGATAATGAGATGATTTCCCATTATCCGAATCTGAGGGAAAACGGAAGGGTGGCCAAAACACAGGAGGATTCTCCTGCTAACGGTTCCTCCATGGAAAGTTATTTCAGAGGGGAGCTTCTGACCTATTCGGAGAAAACGGTAAGTTTGTTACTGGCACAGACCAAAGAAGTCCATGAAAAAGGTGAAAATCTGGAGAAGCAGATCATTGAGAACGAAACGAAATTCTATGGCTATAAGAGCATCGAGGAAGCAGAAGAAAGGCACGGACTAAAAGTGCAGCCGCCTTCTGACCTCATCGCGCAGCCGCCTTTTGGATAAAAGAGTAATAAGTGCGATGACAATAATGCTGCATGCGGTCAGAACTACGGCAGACCATGACAATCCCATTGGTTTTAGCAGGAACTTGTCGATGAGAAGCTCGATACCCACGCATAGAATAGCGATTTCTGCGAAAAAGTATAACGTCGTAGTAATAAAAGAAATAGGAAAGGTACGAAGCAGGAACGTGAATATTTCAACTAACAGTGTTACTAACGCTGTAATCGGCAAAGCGAGCAGCCAGAACCATTCGGCAGAGGGGGTAAGATAGGTAATCATGTACAAATATCCTCCGACAGCAATCCCGTCAAACAACAGCGACAGATAAATGGGCAGCTTCGTGTATATGACAGCCGGAACGGCCAACACGAAAAGAATAATACATATACCGATGATTAACAGCGACCACATACTGTTAGTAAAGACCAACAGGTTGAGCAGCGCACAGCTTACGGCAGCAGCGCCGAGAACTACCGACAAAAGAATTCCCAAATCCTTTCTTTTTACGACCTCTACTTGCCCTTTTTCATGGGGGTAAGAGGACGGACGTTCCATTTTCTTCAGCTCGCTCGGGTTGATGACCGGTGTATGGCAGAGCGGGCATTTTTGCAGGTCCGCATCCAATTCCACACCGCAATTTACACAATATGACATATAGGTTACCTCCTATCGGTTGCTTTCTATTTTAACATGAATTCCGTCCTGTACAAGCTTGCGGAAAAAGTACCGCTCCACATCCGCCTCGATGATGCTGCTGGCAAAGTTGATGGTAAGGGTGTCCTCGAAGCTGGAAATGGCGCAGTTGGTACGTGAGGAAAAGGGCTGCCCCATATAAATATCAAATCGCTCGATATGCTGCTTCATATCCTCCGGTACCTTTAACGCCCCCATGTTGGTAAGCCCTGCGGAGGAATTCTTATCCTGAATCTTCGTATAAAAAAAGCGGACGGTAAAATCTTTGATAAAAAGAGGGATGACGCGTATTACCGGATTCCGCTGAGTTGCCGCATTCGTGGTAATCTCTCCTCTTAAAAATTTTTCATTGATATAATAGCGCATGTAATTATGCACATGGACTACTATTTCCTCGAAGGTATATTCTCCAAGCCTCGGATCGATGGAGGGATATATCATGGTTATGAAATTGCGCAGTGTCTTGGAAGGAAAAAAGCGCCTTAGATTGACTGGCATGGCGATTTTTACCGGACGCAGCTTCAGGTGCAATTCCTCCGCCTGCTTTTGCAGCAAAGAGTATAAAAGTACAGAATTCAAATATTCTGTAATCGTAGCATGATATTTGGAGGCGACGTTCATGACCTCCTTTACGGACATAATGCCGTCGACAATATTGAGCGTGTAAAAGGGCTCCTTTGTACCGCGTACCCGGTAAGTCTTTTCCCCGGGGCGGGGCGGGCGCACTTTCGCATTGGCATAACGCATGTATGCATCCTCCAGCTCTTCGGGATCAGGTTCCCCATCCACATCCAGAACGAAGCCGCCGCAGGAAATCTCGTGCCCTAACAGGCGCAGGTAAACCGCGGTAATCGTCTGAAGTACGCACATGCCGCCGCTGCCGTCGCCTAAGCTGTGATGTGCTTCCAGCGCAATCCGGCATTCGTGATAATAGATTCGGATCAAATAGCGATTATTGGCTTTGAAGGGCATGGGCATGCAGGGATTTTTGATGTCGGGCTGAACGAAGGGACCGGGTCTGTTATTGGGTTCTAAGTAACGCCAGAACAAGCCCTTTCGGATAGCTACTTTATATGTGGGAAAGCGTTTCAGCGCAATATCCACCGCCTGCTGTAAAACATCGGGGCGTATAGTCTCCTTCAGCACCACGGAAAGCCGGTAAACGGAAGAGAAATCCTTACGCTGAAGAGTGGGATATACGATGGCGGACAGATCCAGTTTATACCAGGTCCGTTTCTCGCTTTTTTTATGCGGTGTTGTCTTGTCCTTGCGTGCGGTCATAAATATCCCCCGAAATAGAAAGATTAAAGATTCTTACTGTAATGTATAGAGTATACCACAAAATGCAAATTATGTGATAGAATTGACTTAAAAATAATAGATTATGCTTATTATTTATAGGAAAGGTGCGGCGATTCATATGGCAAAGTCGGATAAAAGAAATCAAAATTTGATGAACCTTATCAAACGAGTTCATAGCGTGGTGGAAAATGCGGATATTGAGAAGTACAGGCAGTCTCAGGATTATTTTGGTGCTCTTTTGGGAAACAGCAAGGAAACTACTGTGAAGGCAGTTCGTATCGGTGAGATGTACGGGGAATGGATTGCTGTAAACAGAGCTCATATGAAAAAGCATGTAATACTATACTGCCATGGCGGGGGTTATTCCACGGGCAGCAGTCAGTATGCCAGAACCTTGACGACAAAGCTGGCTGTGTCAACTTCGATGGACGTGTTCAGTTTCGACTACAGGCTGGCGCCGGAGCACCCTTATCCCGCGGCATTGGAGGATGCCGTGGCGGCATGGGACTATCTTATGCTCTTAGGTTACGGGGCACGGGATGTGGTGATAGCGGGAGATTCTGCAGGAGGGAATCTGGCTCTCGCTCTTACTCTTAAGTTGAAAGAGGGAGAAAGGCTTCTTCCCAGAGGACTTGTGCTGATGTCCCCCTGGACAGATTTGACCTCCTCAGGGAAGTCCTACGGGAACAAAAAAGAGGTGGACCCCGTATTGAATGAAGAGTATATCGGGCAGATGATACAAAACTATGCCTCCGGGCAGGATTTGGAAAATCCTTTGATTTCACCGGTTTTTGGAGATTTTGAAGGCTTTCCCTCGACTTATATACAAGTGGGCGATAATGAGATGCTGCTAAATGATGCCACTCTGCTTCATAAGAAGATGGCAAAAGCCAATGTTTCCGTGAAAATCGATATATTCAAAGGAATGTGGCATGTGTTCCAGATGTCGCCCTTTAAGACGGCATATGAAGCCATGGATAAAAATGCGGAATTCATTTATGATGTATGCCGCTAAATCGTGCGATAAAAAAATAACTGTAAAATGAAGAAAAAATAAAGGAATATCTAAACGGGCCGAGAATATTTAATACAGTGATTGATTTTTGTATGTGGCAGCGAAAGGTAAAGGTAAAAGCTGAGTGATCATGTTGATTCGAGAGAAAATGGAGCAGTGGGAAAAAGAATATTTAAGCCCCTATGCGTCCCTTAGCATGAATTCCAGAGGCAGGCTGAGGGAGGAAGAGCAGTGCGACATCCGCCCGGTCTATCAGCGGGATAGAGACAGAATACTGCACAGCAAGGCATTCAGGCGTCTGAAGGATAAGACGCAGGTCTTTTTGACGCCGGAAGGCGATCATTACAGGACGAGGCTGACACATACACTGGAGGTATCTCAGAATGCCCGTACCATTGCCAAAGCCCTTCGGATGAACGAGGATTTGGCGGAAGCCATTGCCTTAGGACATGATTTGGGCCATACACCCTTCGGACATGCGGGAGAGCGGGCTCTTGACAGAGTGTGCCCGTACGGCTTTTGCCACAGCGAACAAAGCGTTCGCACGGTAGACTGCTTGGAGAAGGATGGACAGGGGCTTAATCTGACGGAAGAAGTCAGAGACGGCATCCGTAACCATCAGACAAAGGGAATGCCCTTTACATTAGAAGGAAAAATTGTCCGATTTTCGGATAAGATCGCATATATTCATCACGATATGGACGACGCCATTCGCGGTGGGATTTTGAAAGAATCCGATGTTCCGGAGGAAATCGGAGAGGTAATCGGAAAGACTACGGGGGAACGTTTGGACCATTTCATTCACGATTTGGTAACCACCAGCTATGACAGAGACGATATTATGATGTCGCCTCCCGTTGCCGAGGCTATGAAAAAGCTGAGGGAATTCATGTTCGACCGGGTGTATAAGAACAACGAAGCCAAGAGCGAAGAGAAGAAAGCAGAAATGCTGATGGAGTCGCTTTATGAATATTATCTTCGCCATATGGAGCTTCTTCCGAAGCATCTTACCGCGCGGATAGAGGAGTATGGAGAACCGGCTCAGATTATCGTATGCGATTTCATCGGAGCGATGACGGACCGCTTCGCCATTGCCAAGTATGAAGAACTGTTCATACCGAAATCGTGGCATTATTGAGCGTGAGGCGGCGTATAACTATTTGATATATTACAGATTAAAGAAGGGAAATGAGAGTGTACTATCCTGATGAGTTAGTTGAAGAAGTACGGTTGAAAAACGATATAGTAGATGTGATTTCCGGTTATGTGCGTTTGCAGAAAAAAGGGAGCAGCCATTTCGGCCTATGTCCCTTTCATAATGAAAAGTCCCCCTCCTTTTCCGTTTCGGGAAGCAAGCAGATGTATTATTGCTTCGGCTGCGGGGCGGGCGGAAATGTATTTACTTTTATTATGGAATATGAGAACTTTACCTTTCCTGAAGCAATCAAGCTGCTGGCGGACAGGGTAAAGGTGGATTTGCCTGAGATAGAATATTCGGAAGAGGTAAAGAAAAAGGAAGGCAAAAGAAATAAGCTGTTAGAAGTGAATAAAGAAGCGGCGAAATACTTTTATTATCAGCTCCGTTCCCAAAAGGGCAGCATAGGTTATCGCTATTTGGCGGACAGGCAGCTTAGCGACGAGACGATGAAGAAGTTCGGATTGGGATTCGCTAACGTATCCAGCAACGATCTGGTACAATACCTGCGCTCCAAGGGCTACCGGGACGAGCTCATACAGGAGGCTGGGCTTGCAAGCTTCGATGAGAAATATGGAATTCACGATAAGTTCTGGAATCGGGTCATTTTCCCTATTCAGGACATCAATCACAGGGTAGTAGGCTTCGGCGGACGCGTGATGGGCGATGCCAAGCCGAAATACTTAAATTCGCCGGAGACAATGATTTTTGATAAAAGCCGCAATTTATACGGACTGAATTTTGCGAGAACCTCGCGGCAAAGCAACATTATTCTATGCGAAGGCTATATGGACGTCATTGCTATGCATCAAGCCGGATTTACGCAGGCTGTGGCATCTCTCGGAACAGCATTTACCGCAGGGCAGGCGAATCTTCTGCGCCGTTATACGGAGGAAGTGCTGCTCGCTTATGACAGCGACGGAGCGGGAGTGAACGCAGGGCTTCGGGCTATATCCATATTGAAAGAAGTGGATTTAAGCGGTAAGGTACTCAATCTGGAGCCTTATAAGGACCCGGACGAATTCATTCAAAACCTGGGAACGGAGGCATTTCGCCAGAGGATGGACGAGGCGGAGAACAGCTTTTTCTTCGAACTTCGTATCATGGAAAAGGAATACAACCTGAAAGACCCGGAATCCAAGACCAAATTTCATAGGGAAATCGCGAAGAAGTTATGTGGCTTTCCTGAGGAGGTGGAACGGGAGAACTACATAGAAGCGGTAGCGGATAAATATAACGTAGGTTTTGACAATCTGAGGAAGCTGGTAACCACCTATGCGGCGCAGACGGGGCTGGTAAGTCCGATTGTTCGTCCCAAGTCAGGAATCGCAGAGAAGAAAAATACACCGGAAGAGAACATGAAGAAGTCGCAAAGGTTACTTATTACCTGGATTGCGGAGGAACCGGAGGTATTTCCTAAAATTGTGAAATATATATCCCCCGAGGATTTTACGGAAGAACTGTACCGGAAGGTGGCGGACAGGCTGTTCGAGGGCTTGGAGCAGGGAAAGCTGAACCCGGCTCATATCATCAGTCTTTTTACGGACGAAGAGGACCAGCGGGAGGTAGCGGCGCTTTTCAACACCAAGTTGGAGGAGCTGGAGACGAAACAGGAGCGGGAAAAGGCTTTCCACGATATCGTTTATACGGTAAAAAAGAACAGCTATGAATATTATTCCGGCAGGCTGGGGGCTGATATAAGTACGTTAAAGCAGGTAATTGCGGGAAAAAAAGCGTTGGAAGAACTTAGCAAAACGCATATTTCTTTAGATTAAAGATAATACTATGACTACATGAGGAAGGATGGAACCTAAAATGGATGAAAACACACAAGCAAAGTTTGAGGAGCATTTGAGGGAGCTCTTAAGCGCTGCTAAAAAGAAAAAGAATGTACTGGAGTATCAGGAGATTAACGATTTCTTCGCCGACATGGCGCTGGAAGAGGAACATTTCGATAAGATAATGGAAACTCTGGAACAGAATAACGTAGATGTACTTCGTATTACGGAGGAGGACGATGTGGATGACGAGGAAATTATCCTCACGGAGGAGGATGAGGTCGATGTGGAGAGTATCGATCTTACCGTTCCGGATGGCATCAGCATCGAAGACCCCGTCAGAATGTATCTGAAGGAAATTGGTAAGGTTCCCCTTCTGAGCGCAGAGGAGGAAATCGAACTGGCAAAGAAGATGGAGATGGGCGATGATGAGGCGAAAAAGCGCCTTGCGGAGGCGAATCTTCGTCTCGTTGTCAGCATAGCCAAGAGGTATGTAGGCCGCGGTATGCTCTTTCTCGATTTGATTCAGGAGGGCAATCTTGGTCTTATTAAGGCTGTGGAAAAGTTTGATTATAGAAAAGGATATAAGTTTTCTACCTATGCTACATGGTGGATTCGTCAGGCGATTACAAGAGCCATCGCAGATCAGGCGAGAACGATCCGTATTCCTGTTCATATGGTGGAGACGATCAATAAGCTGATTCGTGTCAGCAGACAGCTCCTTCAGGAACTGGGCAGGGAGCCTTCCCCTGAAGAAATAGCGGAAGAAATGAATATGCCGGTGGACAGGGTAAGAGAGATTCTCAAGATTTCCCAGGAACCGGTTTCTTTGGAAACCCCTATCGGAGAAGAAGAAGACAGTCATCTGGGTGACTTCATTCAGGACGATAACGTGCCGGTACCTGCTGATGCGGCGGCCTTTACCCTATTAAAGGAGCAGCTTGTAGAGGTGCTTGGTACCTTGACGGAAAGGGAGCAGAAAGTGCTTCGCCTTCGCTTCGGTCTGGATGACGGACGGGCCAGAACGCTGGAGGAGGTTGGAAAGGAATTCAATGTTACCAGAGAGCGGATCAGACAGATAGAAGCGAAGGCGCTCCGTAAGCTTCGCCATCCAAGCAGAAGCCGTAAGCTGAAAGATTACTTGGATTAATCGGATAAAAACATGAATCTTAATGAAAACTTAGATATTAGCTCCTGGTCCAAGGAAATCGTGCTGTCGGACAGAATGCTCTGCGTAGCCGGTATGGTGACGAAGGGGAATGTTGTGTGCGACGTAGGCTGCGACCATGGATTCGTCTCCATATATCTGGTAAGAAATGGAATCAGCCCGAGGGCATTGGCCATGGATGTGGGAGAAGGACCTTTAAAAGCTGCAAAAGAGCATGTGGAAGAGTATGCTTTGACAGACTACATAGAAACCAGACTGTCCGACGGAGTGACGGCCTTGCGCCGGGAAGAAGCTGACACCTTGATTTGTGCGGGAATGGGCGGCAAATTGATAAAGCGTATTCTGGAAGAAGGAAAGGACAAGATACGCTTTATGCAGGAAGTTATTTTGCAGCCCCAGTCCGAGATACGCGGTATGAGAGAATATTTGCGAAAGCAAGGCTATGATATAACAGATGAGGACATGATTTTTGAGGATGGTAAATACTATCCGGTTATCAAAGCGCGTCCCGGAGCAGGACAGGGCGAAGATGCAGCTTTACAGACGGTAAGCAGGCAGGTGCCGGATAAATATGGTCCCATCCTTTTAGAGAAAAAGAATCCGGTGCTTCATGGATTTCTTATGAAAGAACGGGTGTTATGCGAGGAAATTCTTGGCGGCCTTAAAAAAGCAGCCGGTGGGAATGAACAGCAGAGCAGCAGGCGGAATATGAGGCAAAAAGAAATAGAATGCAGAATAAAGGATATCGATTCGGCACTTTCTTATTTTGATAAATAGTATGAATACTGGTATATGTGCCAGCATGAATGCCGGAGCCGGAAGCCGTATGCGGGAAGTACCCGGGAAAGGTGGCTGTATATGAGATGTGACAAAATCATAGAAAGTCTGGAACGGCTTTCGCCCTCTTCCTTTGCGGAAAGCTGGGATAACGTCGGGCTCCTTGCAGGGAGAACGGACAAGGAAGTGAGCAGGCTGTGTATTGCGCTGGACGCTACCGATGAGGTAATAGATGAGGCGGTGCGCGCAGGAGCGGATATGCTTCTGACTCACCATCCGCTTATATTCTCCCCTATGAAAAAGGTTACGGCGGAGGATTTCATCGGGCGCAGGGTGATAAAGCTGCTTCAGAATGATATTAGCTATTACGCCATGCACACAAATTTCGACGTAATGGGAATGGCGGATGCGGCAGCGGATGAGCTTGGGCTTAAGGACAGGCAAGTGCTTGACATTACCTATGAGGATGAAATAGCAAAAGAGGGGCTGGGCAGGTATGGAAGGCTTATTCAGATTATGACGCTGGAGGAGTGCGCCTCCTTTGTGAAAGAAACCTTTGAGCTTGAAAATGTAAAAATATATGGAGAATCGGATACGCCTATCGAATGGGCGGCAGTTTCACCAGGCTCCGGCAAAACCATGATAAAGCCGGCGGTATCGGCGGGAGTGGAGGTGCTCATCACCGGAGATATCGAGCACCATGAGGGGCTGGATGCGATGGCACAGGGACTTTCGATTATCGATGCCGGACATTTTGGCTTGGAGAAGATATTTATTCCATATATGAAGGAATATATTAGAAGAGAGCTGCCGCAGCTTACCGTATTTGCTGCGAAGGAAAAGAATCCGTTTTGGATATTATAGGCAGCAGGATTTTGGAGGACAGCATGTTTACAGTTACAATAGATGGCGAGAAGAGGCAATATGAAGAGGGTACCACGTACGAGGAAATTGCAAAGGAGTATCAGAACCGGTATTCGCAGAGAATCGGTCTTATAACCGCCAATGGAAAGATAAGGGAATTGATCAAGGAAGTGAAGAAGGACTGCGAGCTGAATTTCATTACGCTAGGCGATCCGGTGGGGCATAAAACCTACGTCCGTACGGCAATCATGCTACTGATCAAGGCGCTTAGAGACGTTGCGGGGGAAACTGCTATTAGGAAATTCAAAGTGGAATTTGCTATCGGTCCCGGCTATTATTGCAGCATAGACAGCGATTTCAAGATAGAGCCGGAGTTTATTCGCAGGCTGAACGAGAGAATGCGAAAGCTGGCAGAAGCGGACATACCGATTACGAAGAAGTCTTATCCGATTAACGAGGCTATGGAAATTTTCCGTGGACAAAATATGAAGGATAAGGAAAAGCTGTTCCGATACCGAAGAAGCTCCTATGTGAACGTATATTGCCTGGATGGCTATTACGATTATTATTACGGTTATATGCTTCCCAGCACCGGATATGTAAAATATTTCGAGGTGCTTTCCTTCGAGGAAGGCTTGATGCTCCTTCTTCCGGAACAGCAGGTGCCGGATAAGCTCCCGTTGATGGAACCCAGAGAAAAGTTGTTCGAGACCTTGAAAAAATCGGATGAATGGGGTAATATGGTGGGAGTTGACACCGTAGGAGACTTAAACGACCAGATTTGTATGGGGAATATCAACGATTTAATACTTGTTCAGGAGGCGCTTCAAGAGCGGAGCATCGGGGAAATAGCCAAGGATATTGTGGCGCGCGGAGGTGTAAAGTTTGTGATGATCGCGGGGCCTTCCTCCTCAGGGAAGACTACCTTTTCACATAGATTGTCTATTCAGCTTCGGACATATGGCTTGTCACCGCATCCCATTGGCCTGGACGATTATTTTGTCAACCGGGATAAGACTCCCAGAGATGAGAATGGAGATTATAATTTCGAATGTCTGGAAGCGATAGATGTGGAGCAGTTCAATGAGGACATGACAAGGCTGCTTAAAGGAGAGACGGTGGAACTTCCAAGCTTCAATTTCAAGTCGGGGCTGCGGGAATATCACGGAAACTATAAGAAACTGGGGCCTGAGGATGTCCTTGTGATTGAAGGAATCCATGGTCTGAATGGAGATACGTCTTATTCTCTGCCGAATGAAAGCAAGTATAAGATTTACATCAGCGCCCTGACGAGTATCAATATCGACGAGCATAATAGGATTCCCACCACGGATGGCAGGCTTCTGCGGCGTATGGTGAGAGATGCACGGACGAGAGGGGCTTCGGCAAAGCGCACGATGGAGATGTGGAACTCCGTCAGAAAGGGCGAAGAGAAATATATTTTTCCTTTTCAGGAAAGTGCGGATGCCATGTTTAATTCTGCGTTGATTTACGAGCTGGCGATTTTGAAGCAGTATGCGGAGCCGCTTTTATTTGGAATAGAAAAGGGTGAGCCCGAATATTATGAAGCGAAGAGACTTTTAAAATTTTTAGAATATTTTATCGGTGTGAGCAGTGAAAACCTTCCTAAGAATTCCATTTGCCGCGAATTCGTAGGGGGAAGCTGTTTCCATGTTTAATACATGGAATTTATATAAGTTAAGTAATGCTAAGTAGAATAAATGATCGCGGCTGCAATTCCGAAAGGAAGCAGGTGAGGAAAGTCCGGGCTTCATAGGGCAGGATGCCGGATAACGTCCGGTGGAGGTGACTCCAAGGATAGTGCAACAGAAATGAACCGCCCCGTCATGCGGGGTAAGGGTGGAAGGGCAGTGTAAGAGACTACCGTTCGTCTGGTAACAGGCGGAGCCATGTAAACCCCATCCGAAGCAAGACCGAATAGAAAGCGATAGGCCGGCCCGGCCTGCTTTCAGGTGGGTCGCTAGAAATTGCCGGCGACGGCAATTCAAGATAGATGATCATTCACGACATAACCCGGCTTATCGTTCTGCTTAGTATGAAAATAAATAAAAATGTAACTGTTCAGTACCTTGGCGGTTGCATAAGATTAAATAAAAATCTCTCCATAACGGGGGGATTTTTATGAATATGACTGCGAAACGGCAGTAAAAAGCCGCTTGCCCGATGAATAAAAGAAGGTTGATCGATGAAGTATGTTTGTACATATCTTAGGAAGCAATGCTTTTTGAAGCATAGAAATAAAGGGCATGGAAAATGGTGCAGCATAAATTTTATGTTCATAAATCTTATGTTCATAAATCTTATGTTCATAAGCATTATGTGTATGTGTCTTGCAGTGTTTTGCCCGGGCGATTTTCTGACGGCTCATGCGGCTGGAGAGAAACTTCGCCGTCCGCTCATCCAGACTACCACCTTTCAGGATCAGTATGAAGGAATGGTGTGTTATGGCGGAACGGTTCTGCATGCCTTAGAGGCGGCGGATGTGACTTTGGCCTATGAAAATGTGAAGGCAGGAATTGTTCAAATAAATACAGGAAATTTATATGGCAGCGGAGTGATTTGGGAGATGGACGAGAAGGAAATCGTTATCATATCCAATAAGCATCTTTTGGAGGACTGGGGAGAGGACGGCAGTATTACGTTCTGGAACGGCAGGACTTGCGGCGGAAAATTGCTTAAGATTTCGCAGAAGTACGACTTGGGTTTTCTTAAGGTGGAGGTGAAAGATATTAGCTACGAGGAACTCATTTCATTAAAAGAGGTAAAAAGAGAAGATAAGCCATACCGCAGGCTGAAAGCCGGGGATACCATTTTTACAGTAGGTTCAGCGGACGGAACGGGAGCAAATATGTATGAGGCGACGGTAGCTTCTCCTTCTTGGTACATAGAGGAATTTGATTCTTATATGCTATATGGTTTCGGCTTTGCCAAGCCGGGAATGTCAGGAGGAGGAACATTCGACGCATACGGTAATTTTGTGGGAATGCTAAGCGGAGGAACAGGTGGAGATGAAACAGCCAGCCTTCCTATTACATCAATTTTGGAGGAATATGGGGAATGAAGAGAATAGTAGCGGCATTGGCGACAAGCGTGACTATCGCTGTCCTTGCGGGCTGTCAGGTGCAGTCGCCGGAGGCTGGAGATGCACAGCAGGAGACAGAGAGTGTCCGGCCGCAGGTGAAGGATAATCAACAGCCGCAGTCAGAAGGCCAGCAGCCGCAAGGCGAGGATGGGCAGCAGGCAGAAAAAGAGCAAAGTAACTCCATGGAAGGACAGGCCATAGACAATGGTTCCGAAGAATGGGCTACCTATACCGGATATGTGGAGGGTTTTTCGGAGAGAGATTTGGATGGGGACGGATTAACGGACAAGCTGTATCGTACCTATGAGGAAAACAAGACGGAAGATGAGGCGCCGTATGTAGCCAGCTATGAATTGCATTTTGGGAACGGGGAGAAGCTGCTCCTTAATAGAAGCGGAGATGATTACTTTTTCAATGTAATGGTGGATAGCATGGATTTGACGGGAGATGGTCAGAATGAGATTATCGTTGTGGATACTCATGAGGGCAGTACCAATCCGGCAGGGGCGAGAGAGCTGGCTGTCTATACCCGTAAGGAGGACGGTTATTACAGAATGAAGCTTCCCGGACAAAAATCGGAGGAAAAGGCAAGCAAAAGCAGAAGAACGGACGATTATGTGAACACGATAGGCATTGCTGTCAATATGACCTATCGAAAGGATAACACGCTGTTGTGCGAGAATGCGGAGTACGGGTATCGGGAGGAAGTGCCCGTCAGTTCCTCATATATGTCGGATAGAGGGGTGGCTGTTTATTATGAAGAGCTTGACGGAACGGTTTGGTCTTCGAGCATTTATCGTTATCAACCGGTTATAAGAGATGGAAGGGTATCGCTCCTGGTTAACCAGCAGGTAGGCTATAAGGGCCTTCCCGGAGATATTTCTTATCTTCTTACATGGGATGAAAAGGGAGATTATAATGTCTCAGATATTTCTTTTGAACTATCCGATTATGATTTCAGACAGCACGAGCGCTATGATGCCGAAGAAGAATTCAAGAATTTGAATTTGGATGGAGACGGAATCGCTGACAGTGCCCGGATGTATGAGTCAAAAAGCGCCAAAGCGTATGTGGAAGTCCGGTTCGGAGATGGAAAAATGCTGGAAATTCGCCAGACCGAAGAACTTAAGTTCAGCCATAACTTCAAGATTATGGCGGTGGATAGCGATTCGGACGGAGAGAAGGAAATATTCCTTCTTCTCAATACCGGCAAACAGGGCGGCGATGGAGAATATACTTTGGTTGCTTACGATAAACAGGGTGAGGACTATGTGGAAGTCCAGATGCCGGAGGCCTTTCTCTATACGGTAACAGGAGACGGAGAAAAGGTAGTGCTTTCTTGTGAGGAGCTCGGATATGAAGAGGAGTTGTTTGGGCAGGAATGCGGTGAGGAAGTGAAGGCGTTATGGGAAGAGAAGAGGAAGCAGGCCTTTGGAACCACGCAAGCAGACGGGTTCTGTGACTTTTCGTTCTATAGACCGTATAACGGAACCGAGGAGTATGAGGACTCTTCCGGCGTCAGAATTCAGTTAAAACAATATCTTTATGGCGACGGTCATTCGGATTTATTAGCATATGCAATAACTGATCTCGTTTATGAGGACGGCCAATATGTGGTATGCGGCAGTGAAGCGACATATCCGGTTTATGGGGAACTGGCCGGGGAATAAAGCAGGAAATGAAATGAGAGGATGAGGATGGAGGAGTTTACGGTAAAAGAGCAAAAAACTTCATATGTGGTAGGCGGCTTCATTATCTGCAGTGCCATCTTCCTGTTAGTTACGGAAATTTTATTCCATACAGAGACCATACCGATGTGGATATATCTGATGATTTTAGCGGTTTTTTTATCCGGTGTCCTCTTATGTATGGAGGGGAGGAATCGGAGGCTGGAGGTAAAGGGGGAAAGGTTATTTTATGTGAATCTTCTTCGGAGAAGAAAAGAATTTAACCTTCGGGATATCGGCTTTGCAAATGCAGCATGGGATGTGAAGAGAGGGCAGGATTATCTGCGTCTTTATGATAAAAGCGGCAAAAAGATATGCGGGCTGGCTTTCCGAATGAAAAACGCATATTCCTTTTTTGTTTATTTATATGATAACGGAATCACTATCGATACGACGAAGGACACGGGGGTTGCGCTCGCGGAAGTAATCGCGCAGCAGCAGGTGGAAATAGGCGACATTGCGAAGCTGACGGAGAAAATATATGGGGAAATAACCCTCCAGCTTAAAGAGTGGCTGGAAAAAAACCGGAAACTGGATGCACAGTTTCAATATGGCTTTGCTGAATACGCAAGTGCAGGTATAGAAAAAGGGAAGATTCCGCTCGGTTATTCTTGTGTACTGGAAATTTATGTGAAAAAGGAAGGGAGTTTTGTCAAGGATAGGAAAGGTAAGCTTGTTTCTATGGATTTCCCCGTTATTTATATGCGCAGATCCGGAGCTGTATCGGATAAATATAAGCTGTGTTATAATAAGGACTATAGCAGGAAGGTTGCGGAGGCCTTGGAAATTCTGGCACAATATCTGCCCCGGCGTAAATTTATGCTGTCGGAGTCAGGGATTTCTCACAATTTGAAAAATATAGTGGAAAAATGACATAAAAAGAAATAAAATAGTGAAAGGGAGAATAGATAAAAATAAAGAGAAAAAAGCGATAGCTTGGAGGATAAATTATGGATACGAAAATACTTACAGGAATATTGATTCCTTTTTTAGGGACGTCGCTCGGTGCCGCCTGCGTCTTCTTGCTAAAAAAGGAAATGAATGCGGTAGTGCAAAAGACTATGTTAGGTTTTGCGGCAGGAGTCATGGTAGCCGCATCCGTATGGTCACTGCTGATTCCGGCGATGGACATGTCGGGAGAAATGGGAAAGCTGGCATTTATACCGGCAGCCGCCGGCTTCTTGGTAGGAATCCTATTTTTGCTTGGGCTGGATAGGGTCATACCACATCTTCATTTGGACGCAGAAGAACAGGAAGGACCTAAGAGCAGCTTCAAAAAATCCACTATGCTCATGCTGGCAGTGACGATTCATAACATACCGGAGGGCGCATCGGTAGGTATCGTGCTGGCGGGTGCATTAAACGGCGACAGTATGATTACAATGGCGGGGGCGATTGCCCTTTCTATAGGTATTGCAATTCAGAACTTTCCGGAGGGTGCAATTATTTCCCTTCCGCTCAAGGAAGAGGTGGGAAAGAAAAAGGCTTTTGCCATGGGAGTACTTTCAGGAGTTGTAGAACCTATTGCCGCAGTGTTCACACTGCTTCTGGCGACCTATATCACTCCCTTCATCCCCTATACACTGGCATTTGCAGCAGGGGCAATGATTTATGTAGTCGTGGAGGAACTGATTCCCGAATCGGCGGAGGGAGAGCATTCCAATATGGGAACTATCGGTTTCGCGATTGGGTTTGTGATTATGATGGTATTGGATGTTGCATTAGGGTAAAGTGAGACACGAAAGAAGTAAAGACGAATGAAGCAGAAGATGGAAGCGGTAACACATGAAAGAAAGTTAAAATACGAAAGGCGGGAGTGAATATGTATGAGATGAAAGACGAGTATTTGACGGGGATTGAGCAAATTGACAATGAGCATAAGGTGCTGTTCGAGATTGCGGAGGAAATTTACCAGTTATGTGTAAATAATTTTGTGCCGGATAAGTATGACCACATTACAAGCCTCATTCAGCGGTTGAAGGATTACGCTGCGATGCACTTTAAAAATGAGGAAGCCTATATGGAGAGCATTCAGTATAAGAGAATGTTCACACAGAAGATTCAGCATGACAATTTCATCCGCAAACTGGACACGATGGATTTGGAAATAGTGGATGAGAATCAGGCGAAGACGATAGAGGATTTGCTGAAGTTTGTCACAGATTGGATGATAGAGCACATAATGGAGACGGATAAGAGAATTGCTGAATAAAGCGGCAGGATAAAGAAATTGAATGAAGAGACAGAATAAAGAAGTTGAATAATGAAGCCGAATAAAAAAAGGAAACCTTGCCGATACGTATAGTATCAGTAAGGTTTTCTTAATTACTTTATATCATAGGGGCAAACGATGCGCAGCAGCGCGCGCCAAGCAAAAGCTGTGCTGCCGAAAAGCTTGGCTGCGAGAGTGCGCGAAGCACACTTTTGTTCAGCCGTCTGCATTTAAAATAGTGCAAGAATAGCCTCTTGGAATCCGAGAAGTGAGCCTTGTACCATTTCCTTGCTGCCGCCGCCTTTGGCATCCAGACTTTGTTTCAGCTTTTCATTTACGGTACGGACATCCTCATATTTGGAGGCGATGATATAGCGGTAGCCGTTTTCATCATTTCCCACGAATACACCGCAGATGCCGGAGCATTTCTCTGCCAGCATGTTTACATATTTTCTATGGGCAGGGGAATCCATGGATTCTTCGAACAGACAGCAGTTCTTCGTCCCTTCGGCAATTTGAGAGACTTTAAGTTGTATCAGTGACTCCTGTAATCCGAGAATTTCTCCCCTCAATGAAAAGTTCTCTTCCTTCAAACGCTCCACTGCCGGGGCGATAAGTTCCGGTTTGGCGGATAAAAGTGCAGAAACGGCGTAAACCTGTTCCTGTTTCTGCTTAAAATCTTCGAGGGCACGGTTTCCACAAAGAATGCTGATGCGAATGCCGCCCCTGTGTCTTATGGCATCCACGATTTTAATTATGCCGATTTCCCCAGTTCTTTTCACATGAGGCGCACAGCAGGCGCAGATGTCGTAGCCTGGAATGGTTACAATGCGCACTGCCTCATTCAATTCGATTTTGCTGCGGTAATTTAAGTCTTCCAGTACTTGTGCAGGGGGGTATTCGGCAAGTACTTCGATATTGCGATATATAGCTTCATTGGCCAGGTTTTCTATCTCTCTAAGCTGTTCCTCTTCCAGGAAGCCGTTGAAATCGAGGGTAACAGCCTGGGAACCGAGATGGAAGCCCACATTGTCGTAGCCAAAATGAGAATGAATCAAGCCAGACATAATATGTTCTCCTGAATGTTGCTGCATATTGGAATAGCGGGATTCCCAATGGATTTGCCCGGTTACGGTTTCGCCGATGGAGATGGGAGCATTCGTTATATGTGTTATAATGCCGTTCTCTATCTTCACATGAGATACAGGCACCTCGTTCAGAGTACCCGTATCGGAGCTCTGGCCGCCTTCTTCAGGGAAGAAAAGAGTCTGATCCAATATGATTTCATAGAGGGGAGAGGAAACCTCTTCTCCTTCTTTGGATGGCGTGACGGGGCAGCAAGAGATTACTGCGGCGGTAAAATCAGTCGTATAGGCGTCGATATCATAAAGCTTTTGTGTTTTTTCCATAATAAAAATAACCACACTTTCTTGATAAAATTTATCGGATATAGGTATACTTAAAATATCATACCTCGTATTTTAAAAGAGCGCAACTTGAAAAAGGGCTGCAAGCGACGACGTGCAGCAGTAGAAAGCCGGTCCGAAGAACTTGACATTAATAGAAAATTAGAGCAAAATACAAGGATAGCAAATAGGAAGGAGAACAATTGCTGACATGACGAAAATTGATATAATATCTGGCTTTTTGGGCGCCGGTAAAACGACATTGATAAAAAAATTATTGAAGGAGGCTTTGGCAGATACAAAGGTCGTACTGATTGAGAACGAATTCGGTGAAATCGGAATTGACGGCGGCTTTTTGAAGGAAGCAGGAATTGAAATCAAGGAAATGAATTCCGGTTGTATCTGCTGCTCTTTGGTTGGAGATTTCGGTACTTCACTGAAAGAAGTATTAACGACCTATTCGCCGGAGCGTATATTGATAGAGCCTTCGGGAGTGGGCAAGCTGTCCGATGTAATGAAGGCTGTTCAGGATGTGACGGATGAAAGCGAGATAACACTTAACAGCGCCGTAGCGGTAGTGGATGCCTCGAAATGCAAAATGTATATAAAGAACTTCGGAGAGTTCTTCGTCAATCAGATAGAAAATGCAGGAACGATTGTTTTGAGCCGTACGGGTAAAATCAGTGCCGAAAAGCTGGAAACAGCGGTGAGCATGATCCGGGAATATAACGAAAAGGCGATAATCGTTACGACTCCATGGGAGGAGTTGGACGGCAAAGCTATTTTGGAGACGATAGAGGGTGCAAAGGATCTGGAAGCTGAGCTGATGGAAGAAGTGGGAAAGGCACACGAGCATCATCATGAGCACGGCGAGGATTGCACCTGCGGCTGTCACGGACATCATCATGATCATGAATGTGACGGAGAGCATCATCATGGACACGACCACGATGGAGAGCATCATCATGATCATGAATGTGACGGAGAGCATCATCATGGACACGACCATGATGGAGAGCATCATGATGATCATGGCCACGAGGAAGACCACCATCATCATGACCACGACGGGGAATGTCATCATCACGAGCATGACTACGACGGAGAACATCATCACCACGAGCATGACCACGATCAAGAACACCATCACCACGATGACCACCATGAGCACGCCGGTCATCATCACGCGGATGAGGTATTTACGAGCTGGGGAATGGAGACGGCTTCGACGTATACCGTGGAGGACATCGATGCACTTCTTAAGGAATTGGAGAACGAGGAAGAATACGGAATCGTGCTTAGGGCAAAGGGCATGGTACCTGCCGGAGACGGAACGTGGGTTTATTTCGATTATGTGCCTGAGGAAAGAGATATACGTGCCGGACGTCCTGATGTAACGGGTAAGATTTGCGTAATCGGCGCACAGCTTAAGGAAGAGAAGCTGAAAAAGCTTTTTCATAAGTAAAAGATAGACGGATAGAGAGGAAGCATATGAAACCGGTTTATATAATCAATGGATTTTTGGAGAGCGGGAAGACGGAGTTCATTACCTATACGATGGAGCAGCCTTATTTTCAAGTAAAGGGGAGAACACTCCTGATTCTGTGCGAAGAAGGAGAAAACGAATATGATGTAAATTTGCTCAAGATGAGCAGGACCGACCTCGAGTGGATAGAAAACGAAGAGGATTTCAATCCTTCACGGTTGCTTGAACTGGAGAAACGGTACAAGCCGGAGCGCATCATTATCGAATATAACGGAATGTGGAATTATAAAAATATGAAGTTGCCGTGGCACTGGAGTATAGAACAGCAGGTAACGACTATCGATGCATCTACGTTTCCCATGTATTTCAACAATATGAAGTCCTTGCTGGCGGAAATGATAAGAAAGTCAGAGCTGATTATTTTTAACCGCTGCGACGACGTGGAGGATTTAAACAGCTATAAGAGAAACATTAAGGCAATTAATCAGAAGGCGGAAATTGTCTTCGAGGATTCTAACGGTGAAGTCGATGAAATCATGGAGGATGACCTTCCCTACGATTTGAAAGCAGAGATCATCAGCCTGGACGATGCGGGTTATGGAATCTGGTATCTGGATTCTTTGGATCATTTGGAACGCTATATCGAAAAAAAGGTACAGTTTACAGCTATGGTGCTGAAACCCGAGAGCTTTCCCAAAGGATATTTCGTGCCGGGGAGAATGGCGATGACCTGCTGTGCAGATGACATGGCTTTTTTAGGTTTTGCCTGCTCTTACGATAAGTCGGATAAGCTTACGGATAAGCAATGGGTCAAGGTGACTGCAGTAGTAAAAAAAGAGTATTTTGCCGATTATAACGGAGAGGGACCGGTGTTGGCTGCGCTGAGCGTGGAACATACGAAGGCACCGAAAGAAGAAGTGATAAGCTTTGTATAACGACGATAAAGAATTGCAGCAATTGAAAAAGCGGATAGCGGAGCTGGCGAGAAAGTCTTATGAACATAACATATATACTTACATAGGATTTTTGAGCATGGCGGAGCAGGATGTGTTCTATAGCATGGAACAGGAGATAAAGGGAATCTCATATAAAGTATTCGGCGGAAGCGAAGATTGTGAGCGGCAGATGCTCCGGTTCGGGAGCGCAGAAAGCTTAGGATATGAGGAGCAGTTCCCCATTATCTGTCTTGCGGTTAAGCCCCTCATTGAGAAATTTGCGGACGAGCTAAGTCATAGGGATTTTCTTGGGGCGCTCATGAATCTGGGAATCGATAGAAGTACTGTAGGCGACATATTTCTCCAAGGGAAAAATGCATATATATTCTGTACAGATAAAATTGCACCCTTCATCATAGAAAATCTGGATAAAGTAAAGCATACCAACGTAAGATGTGTAGTGGAGGATGCTGCCGTATGCTTTCCGGCAAAAGAGCCGGAGATGATAAAGTTTACGGTTTCTTCGGAGCGTGCTGATGCTGTGTCATCGAGGGTATATCAGATGTCCAGAAACCAGAGCCTTTTGCTTTTTAGGGAAAAGCGGATATACATAAACGGCAGGGTAAATGAGAACAACAGCTACCTGCTAAAAAGAGGAGACATTGTTTCCGTGCGTGGTTACGGAAGGTTTATTTACTATGGCTGTGAATATGAAACGAAAAAAGGAAAGCTAAGCGTGCTGGCTGGAATTTATAAATAAGAAAAGGCGCGGGGAGCTGATTTTTATGAATAAGGAGGGTCTATGTATTCCTATACGATGGCACAATGGTTATTTTTCTTTTATTTTTACTGTTTTTTCGGATGGTGTTTTGAATCGACATTTGTTTCTTTGAAAAAACGCAGCTTTGTTAACCGTGGCTTTATGCGGGGGCCTTTTCTTCCGCTGTATGGAAGCGGCGCAATTATGATGCTGGTAGTATCTATGCCCTTTCAGCACAATATTCTGCTGACGTATGCAGCAGGATGTATCGGAGCTACGGTGTTGGAATACATAACGGGCGTAGTTATGGAGGGGTTGTTCAAAGTGAGGTATTGGGATTACTCCAATCAGAAGTTCAATTTTAAAGGGTATATATGCCTGACCTCCACTCTCGCATGGGGCGGTCTGACCATATTGATGACAAGAATCGTACATAAGCCCATCGAGCAATTGGTGTGGGACATTCCTCATAATATCCTTATGACAGTCGTATTCATTCTCACGATTTATATCGTGGCGGATTTTACATTATCCTTTAAGGCGGCAATCGATCTGCGCGATATTCTTGTGAAGCTGGAAGCGGCGAAGGAGGAACTTGAGCGTGTACAGCGTCGTCTGGACGTAATTATTGCCGTATCTAACGAAGGCCGGGAGGCGAAGAAGCAGGAGAGGGGCGAGAGAGTGGATGAACTGCTCTCTGGTATAGAAGAACGACTGACGGGATTAAAGGAAAAGATTCAAAGCGGTGTTTCGGTATATCCTGAAAGTATGCGGGAAGAAATTCTGGATTTGTGGACGAAATACAAGATAAATCTGGAGAAGAGCAGCCAGCTTAGGAATCTTATTGACATCTATAAGCGCCGGCTGATCAAGGGTAATCCTGGCATGGTTTCCGCTAAATTTAAGCATGCTCTTCAAGAAATAAAAGATGTTGTATACGATAGATTGAAGAAATAAAAAAAATAATTTCTTAGTGACTTCCGCCTTAAATGATAATAGGGCGGAAGTTTTTTATGTAATAGGAAAGCGCTCCTATTACATAAAAGATAGATGCGCAGCTAAGTGCAAAGTATTTTCTTCCTATGATGTAAAAATCCAGGCATATGATGCGCAGCTATGCGCGCTGAACAAAAAAATCATATAAAAGATTGACAAAATATGTTTCTAGTACTAAAGTAACAGAAATATAGTGCCGATATATATTATAAATAGGACTATAGTACTATTTTTGTCCCGTGAAACATGCACCTAGAAGGGAGGCAAGCTCATGAGTTATGAAACATGGATGGTACAATCGGTTGTTATTGTTCCGAAACTGAGAGATTATAAAACCGGTAGATCTGTAAAGGAAAGTAAAAAGGAAAAAAGGGAGACTGCCGGTAAAAAGGATTTTGAATCGATTCTTAGACAAATGATGAAATGACATAAGGAGAATTAGAAATTATGGAAGAGAGTTTAAATGAAGGACCTGATGCCGGGCTCCCCTTGCAATACATTATAGAAAACTTGCCGGAAGCCTTTTACATCATCGATGTTGAGGGTGTGATTCTTTATGCCAACCTGAAGGGCCTTGAGTTATGTGGAATTAAGCCTGAGGATATTGGAAAACAGAATTTTTTTTCCTATTGGGTTGAAGAGAATAAGCGTATCCTTTGGTTTGACAGCGTTATGAAGGGAGGGCGAAGCGACGGTTTCGAAATGCAGCTTAAGAATCCGTCCGGGAAGGAGATATGGGCGGTCGCAAGCAGTATTACGACACAATATCAAGGTCAGGTCTGCATCCTAGCAACGGTAAGCAATATAACGGAGAAAAAGCGGTTAGAGGCAGCACTTAAACGTAATGAAGAGAAATGCAGCTTGCTTACGGAATTTACGGCCGATGTGGTATGGGTATATAACCTTCGGTCAGGGAGTTTTACGTATCTTAGTCCTTCCTATTTCGAATTGACAGGATTTACCGTAGAGGAGGGCTTGGCCAATGGGCTTTCCGCACACGTAATGCCGGAGTCATATGCAGTATCGCAGGAATTTCTCGAGAAAAATCAAGACGATTTTTTGGAGAATCCTTCTGCTCAGAAGCACTACCTTATGGAAGTACGCCTTCAGCGTAAAGATGGAGATGGAGTATGGGTAGAGGTATCTATTAAATACAGATACAATGAAGACGGCGAGATAGAGACAATAGGAGTCAGCCGTAACATTGAAGAGCGTAAGCAGGCAGAAAATGATATACGTTACTTAAGCTATCATGATCAATTGACGGGGCTTTTTAATAGAAGATTTTACGAAGAAGAGCTGGAGAAAGAAAAATTTCAAGAAAATCTTCCTTTTGCTCTGCTTCTTTGCGATATAAATGGCTTAAAGCTGACGAACGACGCCTTTGGGCATATGGTGGGAGATGATTTACTTAAGCGCTTTGCCGGTATATTGGCAGAGAAGCTGCGTTCCGGCGATGTAGCAGCGCGCATTGGCGGAGATGAATTCGTGCTTCTTCTTCCTAAGACTGATCAAGAAGCTGCGGAGAAACTGGCGGCGCGTATTCGAGCGGGAATAGAGCAGTCCAATGCAGAAAATCCCGATTTACCAATGCTGTCTGTGTCCTTCGGATGGGCAGTGAAGAAAAATGCAGAAGAGAAGTTCGAGATGACCTTTTTGCAGGCAGAAGAGAGGATGTACAGTCAGAAGCTGAGAGAAGGTGTTTCAAGGAAAAATGAAATGGTTCAGCTCGTATTGCAGAAGCTGTTTGCAAGAAATCAGAGGGAGTTTGCTCATTCCGAAAATGTGGGACGACTGAGTATGGCTATTGGAGCGGCAATGGGGCTTCAAATTACCGCATTAGAGGAACTGCGGACTCTTGGGCGCCTGCATGATATCGGTAAGGTAGGAATTTCGGAAAATATTTTGAATAAGCAAGGAAAACTGAGCGAAGGAGACCGGATGGAGATCAGAAGGCATCCGGAAATCGGCTATCAGATACTCCGTTCTGCCGACAAATACGCTTCTATCGCTGAGGCAGTGCTTTCCCATCATGAATGGTACGATGGAAGCGGTTATCCCAGGAAGCTGAAAGGTCAGGAGATTCTGCTTGGCGCAAGAATTATAGCGGTAACGGAGGCTTATGATAAGTTGATAAATGGAGACAACTTCTGTAAGCCCGTAAGCAGACAGGCTGCGGCAAGCGAGCTTTTGGCCGGTGCCGGGACAAAGTTTGACCCGGAAATCGTAGAGCTGTTTCTTTCTGAGGTCATAGAACCTATGGCTACCGCTTGACTTTACAGGCGCTTTTCATGCTAAGCGCCTTTTTTGTAGGCTTCACGTTCCTTGTGACTTGGTAGGTATTCATACAAGTGGCTCTTTAAGAGTTCCATGTTGCGTTTGTGCCTTTTGAACAATGCAAGAAATTTATTATAAAACCAGAAGGAATATACCAAAACGTTATTTATTCTGCCGATTTTCTGTTTGGTAGTGAACATATATCTTTCGCCGCCCGAAGAAATCGCTATGTCGGAGCAAAGGGCATGAATGAAATCCGTTTCGTTTTTTATTACGGCTTCGATCATCGTGTAGCCGAAGCCAACGCTTTCCTCCCTGTGCGAGTCACTGCCGCCGATTCCCGGCTTTTCAAACCGCTTGGCCAGTTCTCTTGCGGCCATGTTGGATTGCGGAGATTCACAGGCATTATAGGTTTCGATAAAGTCGAAGCGGGTAATCAGGCTGCGGGATTTCTTGCCGCGCCTTGTATTCATCAGGCTCAGGTATTTCTCACCGCAGGGATGTGCGGGGCCTAGAATTCCGCCGAAATGATGAACGATATCGATCAACAAATTGACGGGAAGTCCGCGAAGTTCTAAAAGCGGCAGATGAACGTCCGTAGGCATAATAATAATGATATGTCCGGCATCGATGGTATCGTATTCGATACCCTTTAGAACGACGAAATCAGGGAATTCGCTGTTCAAATTATATTTTTTATAATAACGATATGCTTTGTAGGAGTTGTGATCCGTAATGAGCATACCTTGATAACCTTTTTCCTGAAGCAGGCAAATCGCGTCTCGTATGGCAATTTTACCATCCAAAGAACCTTCCTTCGTATGGCAGTGCATGTCGAATTTCAAAAATATACCATCCTTTCGTATGTTCGTGCAAAATAAATTTCACACTGTCGTTGATAAAGTCCCAATATTCACATTGTACCCTAAATGGACAGGAAGTAAATATATTTCTCAATTTTTTTTGTTTATGTCTGTTTATAGTGATGGGAATTTGCTTTTGCGGTATAGAGATTTCCTTTTTATTGATTTTGAACATTATCATGTATGGGGAAATGTGCGGTGCAAAGTTCTTTATACAAAGGTAGAAGACCAGGTTCTAACGATTTGAAGTGATAGAAAATTTAGACTTGACAATCATAAAAATTTGGATTAATGTAAATAAAAGAGAAATAAACGACAAACCTATGAGAAAGAGTAGTAGGTATCAGGAACTATTGCAGAGAGCCGTCGGTGGTGGAAGGCGGTATAGGGAATCTTACTGAATGGACTTTCGAGGCTGGGCTGAACTTATAGTAGGTACCGGCGGGATTCGGACCCGTTATCCATCCGACGTGTATGACAGTACATGAATAAAGTGGTCGATGCCTATGGCATGTCAATTTGAGTGGTACCGCGATAATAAGGCTTATATTAAGTTTACTTATGTTAAGTTTATTACCGTCTCAAGCAATTAGCTTGAGGCGGTTTTTTTGTGCACTCGCTTTGTGAAGAAACTTTTTCTTCGGCGGGATACACCTGACATGCTGCAGTGAGGCACTTTTGGATGGAATATGGAGAGTGTAGTTTTTCTTGTAAACGGAGGCATAATAAGAAAAGGAGAGTGGAGATTATGAAAAAGAAATTATTAGCAGTACTTTTAACGGCGGTAACTATGACGGCAATGCTGACGGCTTGTGGAGAAAAGGCTTCGGATGGATATACCATCGGCATTTCCCAATTTGCTGAACACGGTTCCCTGGATAACTGTAAGGAAGGTTTTCTCGCCGGACTTGCGGAAGAGGGAATTAAAGAAGGTGAGAACCTGAAGGTGCTTTTTGATAATGCGCAGTCTGATACGGGAACGGCCAGTACGATTGCGGATAACTACGTATCGCAGAAGGTGGATATGATTTGTACCATCGCCACGCCCAGCGCCATGAGTGCGTACAATTCCTGCCTGAATACGGATATTCCGGTTATCTATACGGCAGTATCCGATCCGGTGGAAGCAGGACTTGCAGGGGCAGACGGTACACCTGCCGGGAATGTGACCGGTACCTCCGACGCACTGGCAGTATCCGAGCAGCTTGAGATGATTCGCAAGGTTTTGCCTGAGGCGACGAAAATAGGTATTATTTATACGACCAGTGAAGTGAACTCCGTCAGCGCTATTGAAGAATATAAGAAATATGCAGGCGATTACGGATTTGAAATTATAGAGACGGGAATCAATACCATTGCCGATGTGGGTATGGCGGCAGCGGATATCGTAACAAAGGTTGACTGTATTACGAATTTGACGGATAATACAGTAGTATCCGCATTACAGACAGTAATTGCGGAAGCAAACAATGCCGGAATCCCGGTATTCGGTTCCGAGGTGGAACAGGTCAAGGCGGGCTGTGTGGCTTCCATGGGTCTGGAATATTATGAGCTTGGCAAGCAGACCGGTAAAATGGCAGCTAAGGTATTAAAAGGTGAAGCAAAGGCTTCTGAAATGAATTTTGAAGTTATCTCGCAGCCCAGCTTATATGTGAATACGGCAGCAGCAGAAAAAATAAACCTTGCATTGGACGATACGTTCGTAAGCAGTGCATATGAAAAGTTCGACGAAATAATTGTAGAATAAGAAATTACCGGAGGAATTACAGTGACTTTATTACTCAGTGTGTTGGAACAAGGTATGATATATGCCATTATGGCTCTGGGGGTATATATAACCTACAAAATATTGGATTTCCCGGATTTGACGGTAGATGGAAGCTTTCCTATGGGAGCGGCAATTACCTGCATGCTGATTTCTTCCGGAATGAATCCTCTTGCAGCGCTGCCCATAACGTTTGCGGCGGGAGCGCTGGTAGGTATATGTACGGGACTCATCCATGTCAAGCTGAAGGTGCGGGACCTTTTGTCGGGCATTATCATGATGACTGCTCTTTATACGGTAAATTTGAGAATTGCCGGAAGGGCTAATCTGCCTATTTACAACATGGCTACGATTTTTGATAACGGCTTTATCAATGCCGTTTTTCCGGAAGGTATGTCGGCGTATAAGACAGTAATCATTATTTTCCTTATTACTATGATTACTAAATATTTGCTCGATGGTTATATGAGTACAAAGTCAGGCTTCCTCCTTCGTGCGGTAGGCGACAACGACGTTATCGTAACCTCTCTGGGAGTGGATAAGGGGCTGGTGAAGATAGTCGGGCTCGCCATCGCTAACGGCTTGGTCGCTCTAAGCGGATGCATATTCGCCCAACAGCAGAGATATTTCGATATTTCTATGGGAACGGGCACGGTAGTCATCGGACTTGCCAGCGTTATCATAGGAACAAGTCTTTTTAAGAAGGTGACGTTCTTCAAAATAACCTCCAGTGTGGTAATCGGTTCTCTTCTATACAAAGGCTGCGTGGCGCTGGCTATCAGAATGGGACTTCCTTCTACGGATCTCAAGCTGATTACCGCGGTGCTGTTCCTTATCATATTAGTAATAGGAATGGAAAGAAAGAAGACGGGAGGCAGACATGTTAGAGCTAATTAATATTAATAAAAATTATAATGCCGGTTCTATTAATGAACTTTGTCTCTTTCAGGATTTTTGTCTTAAGATAGATGAAGGAGACTTTGTGGCTGTGGTAGGCAGCAACGGTTCCGGCAAAACCTCTATGTTAAATATTATCTGCGGCAGCATCGACATCGACAGCGGCAGAATAGAGGTAAACGGAGAGGATATGTCGGGAAAAAGGGACTTTTTCAGGCACCGCAAAATCGGGCGCGTGTATCAGGACCCGTCCAAAGGAACCTGTCCCAGTATGAATATTTTGGAAAATATGTCCATTGCTGATAACAAGGGGAAGAAATACGGTCTGGGGCGCGGCGTGAACAAGGCGAGAACAGATTATTATAAAGAGCAGCTTAAATCTTTGAATCTGGGCCTTGAGGATAAGCTGTATACACAGGTAGGCTCTTTGTCCGGCGGGCAGAGGCAGGCATTGGCTTTACTTATGTCAACCATGTCTCCTATTGAGTTTTTAATATTGGATGAGCATACAGCTGCGCTGGATCCCAAGACCGCGGAAATCATCATGGAACTGACAGATAAAATAGTCAGGGAGAAAAAGGTGACCACCATCATGGTCACCCATAATCTACGCTATGCGGTAGAATATGGGGATAGACTTTTGATGATGCACGAGGGCAATGTGATTCTGGATAAGGCAGGCGAAGAGAAGAAGGGGCTGCAAACGGAAGAAATAATGAGCGTCTTTAATAAAATTAGCGTGGAATGCGGGAATTAATGATAAAAGACAGCGCCTTTTGATATTCTCCGATTACCTTTTTTCAATACTAATGACTCTCTGTACCAAATCTTTGTAAAATGCTTCCTCGTGTGAAACGAGCAGGACCGTACCTGAAAATTCAGATAAAGCAGCTTTAAGCGCCTCCTTTGCCTGAATATCAAGATGGTTGGTTGGTTCGTCCATGATCAGGAAATTACACGGAGCCAGTGCAAGAAGGCACATTTTTACTTTCGCTTGTTCACCGCCGCTTAAGGTGGCGATAGGCTGCATCGCATGCTTGCTGGAAATTCCGCATCGGGCAAGATGTTTTCGTACCTCCTTAACGACTAAGCTGCTATAGGTATCTGACACGATTTGCATCGGTGTTCTCGTCTCATCCGGCCATATTAAATCCTGCTCAAAATATCCAATGGTCACCTGCTCGGAGAAGCTATAGCGGCCCTGCATTGCCGGAAGCTGACCGACCAAGGTCTTAAGTAAGGTTGATTTACCGATTCCGTTAAATCCGGTTATCGCTATTTTTGCTCCTCCGGTCACGCTAAAGTTGATGGCGGATAAAATCGGGTAGTGGTAACCTACCGATAAATTCTTTGCCGACAGATGTTCGGCATTAGTTGAGGGCAATTCCATGAAGTGAAAGTGCGGTGTGATTTCCTTTTGCTCCAGCGCTTCCATTTTATTCATACGTTCTAGCTGTGTTCTGCGGCCTCTGGCCATTTTCGATTTTCTCCCTGCAATGTTCTTTTGAATGAATTCTTCCGTCTTTTTGATTTCCTTTTGCTGAGCGGTATATTGTTTGATGTAATCTTCCCTCAAAAGCGTCTTTTTTTTCAAGAATTCCGAATAGGTACCATAGTATTTTGATAATGCATTATTATCGATATCGCATATACGGTTGGCGATTTTATCAAGGAAAGCATAGTCGTGAGATACGACCATAAAAGCATTTTCCAGGGAAGAAAGGTAATCTGCGAGCCATTCAACATGCTCCTTGTCCAGGAAATTGGTTGGTTCATCGAGAAGAAGGACATCTGGTTTTTCCAAAAGCAGCTTCGCAAGAATTACTTTTGCTTGCTGTCCGCCGCTCATTTGCTCAATGGGACGACTCAGTCCTATAGTGAGAAGTCCTAGTCCTGATGCCACTTGATCAATCTTGGTATCAATGGAATAAAAGCCGTGGATTTCAAGTTGTTCCTGCTTTTTAGCCGCAAGGCTTAAGCATTCCATATTGCCGCAAGCCGCTTTTTCGTACAGCATCGACATTTCTTCCTCTATTGTATAGAACCTTGAAAAGGCTGACTTTAAAAAGTCTTTCACCGTGGTGAGTCCATTTATTTTAGCATATTGATCCAGATAGCCCATAGATATATTAGGGTGCCGGATAATTCGACCGGCATCAGGGATAACCTGCTCAGTGCAGATCTTGATCAGGGTACTTTTTCCTGCACCGTTTTGTCCCACGATGCCGAGGTGTTCCCCTTTGTTTAGTGATAAATTAGCATTTTTATAAAGAGAATTGTCTCCGAATGAATGGGTTAATCCTTCGATTTCTAATAAGCTCATGTTGATTATAGTCCTTTCTGTTTCTGTAAAAGTTATAGTATAGGTGTACGGTAAAATTAAAAATGCAGAAGACAACAATACACGAGTGTATTCGCCTTCTGCATTTCCTGGCCTGAAATAGCCGGAATAAAAACAACGAGCAACATGTCTTACGATTGCTCTTGTATTCAAACAAAAGGCTACGGACAAAAACATTGTCCATAGCCTTATTTACGCTTAAATGATATACGGGAAACAAGAAATAAACATACTCGCGGCAGCTTCCTGCGGCGCTGGTATGCGTATTGACTGTTTCCCGATGAAATCCTATCGCGTTATTTTATCGCTATACTCTGCACAATGTTTCACCGGTATGGATTGTACAGAGCGCAGCTTCCTTGTAAGCTGATTGGTTATATAATAGTTCATGATGATGCTCCTTTTCGGGCATTGCCCTTGGCACTTATAATACTTCATCAAAAGTCATCTGTCAATCTTTAGACGGTAACTATAAGCTCTAAGGGCTCACTCCTGTCAGACAATATAATCAGTAGGAGGAAGACAGGGAATGGCATAATCATTGTCCGTCAATAGAAAGCCACCGTTAGATTTTCATATATGAATAAAAATTTAGAGTTTCACAATGGTATATAATTTATTATAATGAAGCTGGAGGTAATGACAATGAATATTTTAGTTATCGGCGGAACTCGGTTTATGGGAAAGCATCTGGTAAATGGACTGCTAAGGCAGGGCCATATGGTAACGATTGCCACAAGAGGCATCGCACAAGACAATTTTGCAGATTCGGTAAAAAGGCTGACCATCGACAGAATGAATGAGGACAGCTTACAAGAAGGTCTTAAAAATACTTATTTTGATGTGATATATGATAGTTTGGCCTACAGCTCTAACGATATAAGGCGTCTTCTCGATATTGTTACCTGCAATAAGTATATTATGATTTCAACTACAGCCGTTTACGAGAAGTATATGAATGCAGTGGAAGAAGCCTTCGATCCGCTGGGAAAAAAGCTGATCTGGTGCGATAGAGCGGATTTCCCTTATGATGAGATAAAAAGGCAGGCAGAATGTGCTTTGTTTCAAGAATACGCACATATTCATTCCGTCGCGGTAAGATTTCCGTTTGTAATCGGGTCAGATGATTATACCGGAAGGCTGCAATTTTATATAGAGCATATAATAAAGCAAAAGCCCATGAATGTGGATAATTTTCACAAACAAATGTCCTTTGTGCGCTCTCAGGAGGCCGGAAGTTTCCTGGCTTATCTTGCAGTCAATGATTATTCG
The DNA here is from genome assembly GCF_000732725.1 of Kineothrix alysoides. Classification (GTDB taxonomy): domain Bacteria; phylum Bacillota; class Clostridia; order Lachnospirales; family Lachnospiraceae; genus Kineothrix; species Kineothrix alysoides. The sequence goes on from NZ_JPNB01000001.1 coordinate 737,262, forward strand.
GGATCAATTAACGGCGCAAGCGAAGGAACGATATCTATCAGGGATATTGCCGATTATGTGGAAAGCAGAACCGGCAAAAAGGTAATATTATCTTCGTACGGAGAAGACGCTCCATATAATGGTGTGGATGAAAATAGTATCAATACGGACAAAGCAGGCAGCTTAGGATTTGCTTTTTCACCGCTAAAAGCATGGATTTATGATTTAATTGACGGATATATAGAAGAAGCTGCAGTGTAAGATATTTGGCAAAGAATTATATATCCGCATAGTATTTTCATTTATGCAACGATCAGAATATCCCAATAACGTTTCTATTTAGTACGGTATATATGTCCGTATGCTTTTCGATCATCACCGGAAAAAGAGAGTTTAAATCATTATTAAACTGAAAATATGAAAGAATATAAAGCAAAAAAGCGGGAATTATAGGAATAGAGAAGGTGTCATGAGACCTTTGCAAAACTATAAGGAAAGCGGAGGAGAAAGCAGTTAGCTTTCGGTGCAGAGTATGAAAAGTTTTCGATATAAAATAACGGATTATCAGGAGATGTTCGAGAGTCCGGCGGGACAGCTTGTGAGAAAGGCTTTAACATATGCGTCGGCAATTTCTGTCAGTGTGAACGACAGATTCGGAAATGCGAAAAGAATCCTTAGCGTGATGGCGCTTGGGCTTGCCGCGGGAGATGAGGTCCTGGTAGAGGCGGAGGGACCGGATGAGGCTAGAGCAGTAGTGGATTTGGCAGAATTTTTCAAGAATAATTTATAGGAGAAGCCCCTTTTATGAATCGAAGGATTCGTATTTCAGGGCTTCCTCTTTTTATAATAGGAAAAGGTAGCCCTATTATAGAAAAGATAGAGGAGCAGCAATGCGCGCGGAACAAAAGCTGTGCAGTCAAAGTATTCGGCTGCAGGAGTGTGCGAGCACACTTTTGTTCACATAGCAAGAGTTTGCGAAGCATGCTGCCCGCTATCCGTGGGCTATTTTGCAGTATCTTCGTATTTTTCTTCACAGTATTTGCAGCGGTAAACTTCTTTTTTCTCATCCGCAAGTACGAAGACATGAGGAAGCCCCTGTTCGATGGAGGTGATACATCTTGGGTTCTTGCATTTGATAACGTTTTTGATTTCCTTAGGGAGCACCAGCTCCTTTTTGTCTACGATTTCACCGTCTTTGATTACGTTTACCGTAATGCAGTGATCAATAAAGGCGAGAACATCCAAGTCCAGCGTATCGATATCGCATTCCACCTTGAGAATGTCCTTTTTTCCCATCTTGTTGCTTTTCGCATTTTTTATGATGGCCACGGTGCAGTCCAGCTTATCCAGTTGAAGATGATGATATAAGGAAAGACTCTTGCCTGCCTCGATATGGTCGAGAACAAAGCCTTCCTCAATTTTTCCTACATTTAACATGAAATTTTCCTCCCTTCCTACCCTATACTTGAATTTCTAACAATGTGAGTATGAGTGCCATCCGGACGTACACACCGTATTGCACCTGCTTGAAATATGCGGCGCGGGGATCGTCGTCGATTTCCACAGAAATTTCATTGACGCGGGGAAGCGGATGGAGCACGAGCATATCGCTTTTGGCCAGATCCATTTTTGGTTTATCCAATATGTAGAAGTCTTTTAATCTTACGTAATCCTCTTCGTTGAAGAATCGCTCTTTTTGTACACGGGTCATGTATAGGAAATCCAGGCTCGGCATGATTTCCTCCAGACGAATGACCTCTTCATAAGGGATGTTCTTTTCCTTCAGCATATCGGTGAGATAATCGGGAACCTTCAGTTCCTCCGGTGATATAAAGATGAAATGGATATCAGGATAGCGCATCAAGGCGTGGATAAGAGAATGAACGGTCCGCCCGAATTTCAAATCTCCGCACAAACCGACAGTAAAGTTCTCAATCTTTCCTTTTAAAGAGCGGATGGTGAGTAAATCGGTAAGTGTCTGGGTCGGATGCTGATGACCGCCGTCTCCGGCGTTGATGACCGGAATGGAGGATTTGCTGGCAGCGACCATTGGAGCACCCTCCTTTGGGTGACGCATAGCGCAGATGTCCGCAAAGCAGGAAATGACGCGTATCGTATCGGAAACGCTTTCTCCCTTGGATGCGGAAGAGGAGCCGGCATCGGAAAAGCCGATAACACTTCCTCCCAAATTCAGCATTGCAGATTCAAAACTAAGCCTCGTTCGGGTGCTCGGTTCGTAGAAGCAGGTGGCGAGCTTTTTTCCGTCACATGCGTGAGCATATTTAGCCATGTTGTGCTCGATATCATTTGCGAGGTCGAAGAGCTTATCAAGTTCTTCGGCAGTAAAGTCGAGGGGGCCCATTAAATGTCTCATAGTGTTATCCTTCCTTTCCGTGTAATTGGGTGTTTGTAAAAATAATAGCCGTACATACAAAATCGAAGAGAAATAATTCTCTTCGACTTAAAATTTAACTATGAACGATATAGATGAAACGAATAGGAAAAAAAATAAATGGCTAAGCGGCATCTGGGAAAATCTGAAACATTCGTTATGCGCTATTACTGCCATGGGATACCTCCTTAACTCGTTCATGAAAAATATGTGCTCTAAAATTTATTCTATGATACCACAATGGTTCTTCTCTTTCAATGTAAAAACTTATAAAAATTTATTAAATCTATGAAAAGGCTTTGCATTATGATTAGCTATCTTATATAATAAATAAAGTGTGAAATAATGAGGAAAGGAATGGTCATTATTATGGAATATGTAGAACGAAAAAGGCTTTTGTTTTTTGGACTTCCATGGACATTTACGAAATATACGGTGGGAGAAGAATATATTGTGGTCAACAGCGGCTTGTTTAGGACTTATGAGAATGACTGTTACATGTATAAGGTTCAAGACGTTGAGCTTCAGGCCACTTTATTAGAAAGAATATTCAGACTGGGAACCGTTGTGTGTTTTACCGGAGATACGACCCATCCTAAGTTGCAGCTCATACATATCAGACATGCGAAGGAAATCAAGGACTACATTCTGAAGACTTCTGAGGAAGCGAGAAGAAAAAGAAGAACCCTCAACACGCTTGATATAAGCTCAGGGCTAAGTGGTGATGAGGACATTTTATAAAAATGCGGCGGTATGGATGAATTTTCATACCGCCTTTTAAAGGTATTTTGAAAGGTTAGAAGAGATATGGAACTGGATATGACGAAGGGAAGCCCTTCCAAGCTAATTGTTAAATTTATTATCCCGCTTATTATAGGAAATATTTTTCAACAATTATATACCATGGTGGATACGATTATCGTAGGCCGCTTTCTTGGCGTACAGGCGTTGGCGGCAGTAGGCGCTACCGGAACGATTACATTTTTGATTTTTGGTTTTATGCAGGGACTTACTACGGGCTTTACCGTACTTACCGCCCAGCGTTTCGGTGCAGGGGATATTGAGGGATTGAAAAAGAGTGTGGGCAATGCTGTTTTTTTATCCGTAATAGTTACCGTTATCATGACGATTGTAAGCATTGCGGGTATGGACAAGCTTCTGAGCATTATGAATACGCCGGAGGATATCTTCGAGATGTCCAAGACCTTTGTTGTAATTATGTGTATAGGTATGATGTGCACCGTTTTTTATAACCTGCTTGCCAGCTTTTTAAGGGCGGTAGGAAACAGCAAGGTGCCGCTTTATTTTTTGATGATCGCTGCGGTGCTCAATGTAGTCTTAGATTTATTCCTGATTGTCGTTATCCCTCTGGGGGTAGCCGGGGCTGCTATTGCTACCGTTATTTCGCAGGGCGTGTCGGGAGTTCTCTGCCTGATTTACATTAGGAAGAAGGTACCGATACTATGTATTGGCAAGGAGCATTGGAAGGTGGATTATATATGCTGTGCCAATCAGCTTAGCATCGGTCTGCCCATGGCACTTCAATTTTCCATCACGGCAATAGGAACAATGATGGTGCAGGCGGCGCTGAACCTGTTCGGCTCCACCGTGGTGGCGGCCTATACGGCGGCATCTAAGGTAGAGCAGTTCGTAACACAGCCGTTTGTTGCTATAGGAATGACAATGGCGACTTACTGTGCACAGAATAGGGGAATCAATGATTTTGCCCGAATCCGACGGGGCGTCAGAATTGCCAATGTGATGTCGGCAATATATGGAATCGCAATTTATGCTGTGATAATGCAGATACTTCCATATGCGATCGGTCTGTTCGTGAGCGGCGATATTACGGAGGTACTGGGATATGCAAGAACCTATGTGACGATTTGCGGCTTCTTCTTCATTCCTCTTGGCATGATATTCATTTTCCGAAATGCTCTGCAGGCCAGCGGATATTCTGTGGTACCGATGCTCGGAGGTGCCGTGGAACTGATCTGCCGTGCCACTCTGGCCTTTATCGCTGCGCATTATCAAAGTTATGTAGGCGTTTGCTTCGGAAATGCCAGCGCGTGGCTGATGACAGGTATTTTCTTAGCGATTGCATATATTTTTGTAATGAGGAATGCACAGAGGCGTAACGATGCGAGGGTCATCCGGCAGAACTCATAGTTCGTCACTTTCCTTTATAAGGCGCTCGAAAAGAAGACCTGCGAATATCCAGCAGGGAATATAGTCCAAGCGGACGATTTTCTTGATATTCCATTTGGAGCGGCAGTAATCCCAAGGGCATATTTCTTTTCGCATCAAAAGCGAACCGGTGATGAACTCGCCGAGAAAAATAAGGAAAGCATAGACGATTCCCCGGATGAGAAAATGTCTCTTTTTCACGATTTTGCATACCGGAGCGAGGAAGGATGCCATGCCGTATATGGGAAACATCCAGATAGAAGTATTTCCCGTCAGTTTAAATTCTCTGCGCCGAAAGGAATTCAGCGCCGTAAAGGTAATTTCGAGGCACCAGCCAAGGATGCCACAGTGGATAAAGTTATGGATTAGTTTTTTCATGAGGATAATTATTTCCAAATAAAAAAATATTATTCTTTGCGTATTTTACAGACAGGAAAGGTGCGAGTATGAACTATAAGGAAGCCATGGAATATATGGAAGAAGTAAATCAATACGGGAGTGTACTCGGTCTCGACAATATGAGGGAGCTTTGCAGGCGGTTAGGAAATCCGCAGAATGATCTGCGCTTTATCCATATTGCAGGTACTAACGGAAAGGGTTCTGTTCTTGCATATCTTTCCACGGTTTTTAAAGCGGCAGGATATAAGACGGGAAGATACATATCGCCTGTTATTTTTGGATATAGGGAACGGATACAGGTCAATGGACGTCCGATTACGAAACAGGCATTGTGTGAATGTCTGGAAGAAATCAAGCGGATGATTGACGAAATCGTGGCGGAAGGTTTGCCGCATCCAACGCCTTTTGAAATTGAGACGGCTATGGCCTTTTTATATTTTAAGAAAATGAAATGCGACATTGTAATATTAGAAACAGGGATGGGTGGCTTATCGGACGCGACCAATATCATTTCAAACACCGTGGCGGCTGTGTTCGCATCGATCAGCATGGACCATATGCAGTATCTTGGAAAAACACAGGAAGAGATTGCAGAGAATAAGGCCGGAATTATAAAAAACAGTTGTTATGTAATTAGTATGGTTCAGAAACCGGAGGTTTTATCTATTTTAAGGAAACGGGCAGAGGATAAAAACAGCCCTTTTTTTGCAGTAGAAGAAGAAAAAATCACGCGGATCAAATATGGTGTGGAAAAGCAGCGGTTTTCTTATGAGGGTTACAAGGATTTGGAAATCGGACTGGCGGGGCAGCATCAGATTATGAATGCGGCGCTTGCGGTAAAGACGATAGAAGTTCTGGGGCAGGCAGGCTATCCTGTTAAGGAAAAAGCACTCAGGACGGGACTTGCGGATACGGTGTGGCGCGGGCGCTTCAGTGTGATAGGAAGAAAACCGTTATTCATTGCTGACGGTGCCCATAACGAGGATGCGGCAAAGAAGCTGGCCCAGTCCATCCGTTTCTATTTTGCAAATAGAAGAATTATTTATATAATGGGGATGCTGAGGGATAAAGAATACGAGAAGATAATTGGAGAGACATATGAACTTGCGCAAGATATCATTACGATAACGGCACCGGGAAATCCAAGGGCCATGCAGTCATATGATCTGGCAAAAGAAGTGCAGAAGTTTCATCCGAGAGTGACCGCTTCCGACAGTTTGGAAGAGGCGGTGGAACTTAGCTATCTGCTTGCGGATAAAGACAGTGTCATTATTGCATTCGGTTCTCTGTCTTATCTGGGCGATTTGATCAAGATTGTGGAGAATAGGGATTGAGTTATAGCCGGAATAGGGCCAAGTCTTTAACTTTATGTGAATGAAGTGAAGGTTTGGTCTTATTTTTTAGCTAAAAATGGAAAAAATGAGATTGACATCAGACGGTATGATAGATATAGTGTATATATAGATATAGACAGTTTATATACAGTTGATTGCTTAATTCGCAGTTTGGTGAGCCGATTCGTCTGTCGGGGGAGGTCATATGGAAGATTTATTGAAGGTGGAGCATTTGAATAAGAGAGTCGGTGAATTCTGTCTGAAAGATATCAGTTTTTCTTTAAAGCCGGGATACATCATGGGATTGCTCGGTGTAAACGGCGCCGGCAAGACAACATTGATTCATACCATACTAAATCTATATAAGAAAGACGGCGGAGGAGTTTATGTCGATGATATGGAAATGGAAGAAGAGGAACGTGCGGTAAAAGATAAAATCGGCTTTGTTCTGGATGAGAATATGTTTGAAGAAAGTATGAGCGTTATCCGCAATGCGAAGGGATTCGGGAAGCTTTATTCCAAGTTTGATGAGGAGCTTTTCCGTATTTTCTGTAAGAATTTCGGGATACCTTTAAATAAGACGGTGGGCAGTTTGTCGACAGGAATGAAGGTACGGTTTCAGCTCGCTTTTGCTCTTTCCCATGATGCGGTGCTGTTCATTATGGATGAGCCGGCAGCAGGGCTTGACCCGCTGTTTCGCAAAGAACTTATGAGGTATATGCAGGAAATCGTGGAGGATGGGACGAGAAGTGTTCTGTTTTCCACGCATATTACGGAAGATTTGGAAAAAATGAGCGACTATATTGTGCTCATGAGAGACGGAGCGGTGTTTTTGAGCATGCCGACCGTGGACTTGAAAGAGCGCTATCGTATAGTTTACGGTACGAAAGAGCAGATTGAGACACTTCCTTTTTTCCGTGTTATTTATAAGGAATATGGGGAGTACGGAAGCTATGCTTTTTTAGAAAGTACGGAAGGGGAAGATTATGGAGAATATGAAGTAAAGGAACCTCTTTTGGAGGATATTATGTATTGTCTGGAAAAAGGAGGATATTCCTATGTTTAGTATTATGATGACGGATATGTGGGTAACGGTAAAAAAGCGGCTGACAACTTGGATGTTATATATGATCATTGGCTTTGGGAGTGTCAGAATTCTGGAAAATATTGTTATGAATCCTCAAATTGCGGAAGCATTATCTGCGGTAAAAGCAGTGCAGATGAAACGCATCTTGATAAGTTTGCTTCTGCTGATTATTCTTTATCAGTTCGCACAAGAAATAACATTGCGGATTTGCCGGGGAATGTTTGTATGCGGGGCAGGGAAAAAGGAAAGGATGAGATATTTAATTGAGCAATTTTTTATAAAGTTATTATTTTCTTTCCTATTTTTGATGGTGGTTCTTTTTATCACAACACGGGATATTTTCATTACCGGTAACGAGGGGGCAAAAGCCGTACAGATAATCTTATGGTTTTTTACCATATGGAATATAAATCTTAAGGTCGGAATTGGAATAAAGGGAGCGAGAAAACTGGATGAAAAAGGTTATGCCGTTTATTCTAAGGCTGAGATAGCAGTAAATATATATTGGTTCTGTTTTATCCTTATTCAGAACATTGTGTTCTATACATGTTCCTTACTTAATTTTTTCCCGGGAAAGCCATGGACGACAGGTATTCTTGTTATGATGCTCATTTCCAACGGATATTTCGGAGTAAGGTATTTTAAACCAATATTGATGGAAGCAATGTCTTATGAAAATGTCTACAGGCAGGAACCGGAAAAAGAATATGTGCAGTATGACATTTAAAATGCAACAGAGGGCCGGCGGACCTTTGGCAGGAGTGGAAAAATATGAATATTAGGATAAGAACAGATAATAATTTGCCGATATATGAACAGATTGTAGGCGATATAAAGAAGGCAATTATTAATAGTGAAATTCTCCCGGGAGATATGCTGCCGTCTATCCGGTCTTTGGCAAGGGGATTAGAGGTCAGTATCATAACGACGAAGAGAGCCTATGAAGAACTGGAAAAAGAGGGGCTGATTTATTCGGAGACAGGAAAAGGCTTTTATGTAAAAAAGCCGGATACAAAGAAACTGCGGGAAGAGCAGCTGCGGGAAATGGAAGGCAGGCTGGAGGAGTGGATACAGGAAGGAAAAAAACTGAACCTGACCATGGAAGAGATGCAGGATATGATTAAGGAATTATACTGAAACAGGAAAGGAAGGGGAGTAAATGGCAGCGGTTCTGGAGTGTGTGGGAGTGGAAAAACAATATAAGGACTTTGCGTTAAAGCCTGTGAATTTTGTGCTTGAGGCCGGATATCTTACCGGACTCATAGGTATCAACGGAGCCGGAAAAACAACGTTGCTCAATATTCTTTCAGGCCTTGACAGGAAATTTAGCGGAGATGTGATAATTGGCGGCATCAGCCTAAAAAGAAATCCGTCTGCTGTAAAACAGAGAGTGTCTCTGGTGTCCGAGAGGATAACCTTTTTTCTGGATAAAACACCTCTTGAAAACGGGCAGATCCTTGGAAAATACTTCGATAATTGGAGTATGGAAGAGTTTTATGTATGGATGGACCGGTTGGAAATTCCCAAGGGCAAGCAGATATACCAGTTTTCTAAAGGGATGAAAATGAAATTTCAGTTATGTTTTGCTATGGCACACCGTACGGAATTCATATTAATGGATGAGCCGACGGCAGGATTTGATCCTGTATTCCGCAGAGATTTCTTAAGGATTCTTCAGGATATCATGGAAAAAGGAACAGGAATCCTGATGTCTACGCATATTACCGGAGATTTGGATAACATTGCGGATTATATCCTTCTTCTTGACCATGGTGAGCTGAAGATAAACGATACGAGAGAGGCGCTGGAGGATAAGGTGAAGAGGGAAATAATCCAGGGCTATATGGAAAAGAGACTTCATATCGGAGAACTGCTTAAAAGAAATGGAGACCGAAAAAATGACATATTATAAAGATGAAAAGAAACGTATCGGAGTTACTTATAAGCTGTTGGTTTTTGGTATAGTGTTTATAAATTTAGTAAATTTAATGTCTTTCACGGTGTCTTCGAAAATAAATATATATGGAAGTTCGTGGTCTGAGGGAACCGGAGCTATTCCTTTTTTCAGCAATGATTTGTTAGGCGGCATGGTAATTATTTTCCTGTATATGAATCACAAGCTTTTTTGGATCAATGAACAGGGAGAAAAGGCTTTTCTTCCGAAAAAATATGAGATTACGCCTCTTACTCTAAAAGAAATATATGGGGCGAAAATAAGAATTATGGTAAATGCTGTGATAGTTTATATGATTTGTTCCGTAGGATGTTATTATTTTGTATTATTAGGCAATCGCTATCCGGTTATGGATTTTGGAAAAAATATCATTGAAATTGCGGAGGCGGCTTTGGCAGTGGCAGTCTTTGCACTATTTTTTCTGCTTTATGATTTTATCACATATTTAGGGATTGAAAGGGCGTCATAGAAACGAAGAACCGGAAAAGAGTGAAACGGTTCTTCTAAAATGAATTTGTTTGTGGTAAAATACGAATGCGCAGCTATGCGCGCGGAACAAAAGCTGTGCTGTCGAAGTACTTGGCTGCGAGAGTGTGTGAAGCACATTTTTGTTCCGGTAAAGCATAAAAAATAAAAAAATCTGTCAATAACTTGACACGATTAGGAGCGATACAAATGGTAAATAGGAAAAAAATTGAAGAGGGTGTCAGATTGCTTTTGGAAGGGATTGGCGAGGATGTGACGCGGGAAGGAATTGCCGATACACCGGACCGGATAGCGAGGATGTATGAGGAGATATTCGGCGGCATGGAAGAGAATGCGGCAGAACATCTGACAAAAACCTTTACAGCAGAAAATAATGAAATGGTAATAGAAAAAGATATTGTATTCTATTCCACTTGCGAGCACCATATGATGCCCTTTTATGGAAAGGCACATGTGGCATATATTCCTGACGGAAAAGTGACAGGAATTTCCAAATTGGCACGGACAGTTGAGGTATATGCAAAACGTCTGCAGATACAGGAGCAGATGACCGCGCAGATAGCGGATGCAATTATGGAATATCTGAACCCTCAGGGGGTAATGGTCATGATAGAGGCGGAGCATATGTGCATGACGATGCGCGGCGTAAAAAAACCGGGCAGCAAGACAGTAACCTTTGTAACGCGAGGGGCTTTTGAGGAGAATGAAAGATTGCAGAATATCTTTTTTCAGATGATAAAACAATAGAATGGGATTATGTAAACTGATATAAGAACGAGAGCCTTAAAATGATGGAAAATGAAAGAATAGACAGAATTAACAAAATATTGGAACACGATTTCTATAAAGAGAACGTTCGCTTAAATGAGGAAGCGGAAATCGAAAGAGAGTTCTGCCGCCATGATATGGCTCATTTTCTCGATGTGGCGAGAATTGCTGAGATATTGAATCTGAGGGAAGGGCAGCAGGTGGAGAAAGACTGGATATATGCTGCTGCGCTGCTTCATGATATAGGAAGACATGTTCAATATAAGGATGGGACGCCTCACGAAGAGGCAAGTGCTGCGTTGGCGGCTCCTATCCTCGCAGATTGCGGCTTTGATGATAAAGAAACAAGTGTTATTTTAAATGCGATTGAAAGTCATAGAAAGGTACAATCGTCTTCGGAGCCGGGATTGGACGGGTTGCTGTACCGTGCGGACAAGCTGAGCAGAAGTTGCTTTGCCTGCAAGGCCGAGAAGAAATGTAACTGGAAGAATGATAAGAAAAATATGCGTTTGGTATGGTAAAGGGAGGGCAAAAGATGGAAGACAAAATAAAAGGCTTTAGAAAATTCAGAATAGGAAACAGGGATTTTGAAGTAAATAAACATACCTATGTAATGGGAATCCTTAACGTAACGCCGGATTCCTTTTCTGATGGCGGAAAATTTAATGAAATCGATAAAGCCTTAAAGCATGTGGAGGAAATGATTTCGGAGGGGGCGGATATCATAGATATCGGCGGCGAATCGACCAGGCCCGGTCATATACAGCTTTCCGATGAAGAAGAAATTGAACGGGCAGTCCCGGTAGTGGAAGCGGTAAAGAGCCGATTCGATATTCCGGTATCGTTAGACACCTATAAAAGCAAAGTCGCGTTTGCCGGGATAAAAGCGGGAGCTGATCTGATCAATGATATATGGGGACTGAAATATGATAAGGATATGGCGAAAGTAATAGCAGAGAGCGGACTTCCCTGCTGTCTGATGCACAACCGGAAAGAACCGGATTATAACGACTATATGCAGGATGTAGCTGCCGATTTGGCAGAGACGATTCACATTGCCAATAAAGCCGGTATTGCTGACGAGAAAATCATTCTCGATCCGGGAGTGGGCTTCGGCAAAACCTACGAGAATAATCTGGAGATTATTCATTGTCTGGAAGAATTAAAAGTATTTGATTATCCGATACTTCTTGGAACGAGCAGAAAGTCGGTAATAGGGCTGACTTTGAATCTCCCGGCGGACCAAAGAGTGGAAGGAACACTTGTTACTACGGTATTTGCGGTTATCAAAGGCTGTACCTTTGTCAGGGTACATGATATCAAAGAGAATGTAAGAGCTATCCGTATGGCAGAAGCGATCCTTCACAGCGGTATTTAGAAAGAAGAGGAGATAGTTTTGAAAGGAGCATGGGAATAATAATGGAAAATAAATATTCGGATGAAATTAAAATAGAAAATCTCGAAGTATTTGCCCATCACGGGGTATATCCGGAAGAGACGCAAAATGGACAGAACTTTTACATAAATGCAGCCTTATATATAGAAACGAGAAAAGCGGGTCAGAAGGATGACTTGTTGCTATCGGTAAATTATGGCGAAGTATGCCATTTTATGAACGATTACATGAAAAGTCATACATATAAACTGATAGAATCCGTGGCGGAAAATATGGCACAAGAGGTCCTTCTTTCCTTTCCGCTCATAAGAGAAATAAAATTGGAGGTCCGCAAACCGTATGCTCCCGTAGGCTTACCTTTCGAATCCGTATCGGTAAAGATCAGAAGAGGATGGCATACCATTTACCTTGCCTTGGGTTCCAGCATGGGAAAGAGGGAAGAATATATAGAAGGTGCAATAGCGTCCATGAGAGAGGAACCCAAAATCCGTGTGAAAAGAGTATCGGATATAATCCGGACAGCGCCCTACGGAGGAACCGCAAAGGAAGAATTCTTAAACGGAGCACTGGAAGCGGAGACCTTATTTACGCCTGAAGAGTTGCTTGATTACCTTCATACTTTAGAAGAAAATGCGGGAAGGGAGAGAACGGTCCATTGGGGAGACCGTACTTTAGATTTGGATATTATCTTTTATGATGATATTGTTATGTCAACCGATAAGATTACCATACCGCATAAAGATATGCAGAATCGTGATTTCGTTCTTGTTCCGCTGGCTCAGATAGATCCTTATATCTGGCATCCCTTGCGGCATAAGACCGTAAGTGCTCTGTTAAAGGAGCTGCAAAAATAAAAGCAATTGTCCTAGTCGTTTTCAGACAGTGCGGCTTCCATGGCGCTGTCGAAGGTAGTCACGTTGATACCTCCGGCAGTAGGAGTCTTATAAACCGGAACCTCGGAGCCGAAGGCAGAAAAATATACATAGTTAGAAGTGATATTAATATTTTTATAAACGCCCTCTGCGACGATTTCCACGTTGCTCCCGTCCGTCTGCATCCGTTTCAGTGCAGGTTCGCTCCGGGAGCTTTTTTGGTAATAGATGATGCCGTCATATATGTTGAAAAAGTCGATGCGGTCCTCGGTCAGAACCTCCTCGGTCTTTGCCGAAAGGGAGTAACGGCAAAGTCTGTAATCGTGGGAAACATCCATATAATAAACGTAGCCTTCTTCATGGACGGGATTCCATACATTACCGTCCCAGACAACGGAAATGGAATCATTCTCCGTATTTAATGCATACAAATAATGATTGACCTTTGTTCCGTTAAAATAAATGAGACCCTCTTCACAACATGCAGGATTGATGTTATAATCTGCAATTCTGACATCCTCCGATTTATCTATTTTTATCTTATAAAGCTCGGTGCCGTTTTTATTATTGTTGTCGAAGCTCTGATAATATAGGTAATTTCCGCAAAGTTGTAATGTAATGGCGTAATTACGTTTCAGGCATTGGGTGTCCTGTCCATTAAGCTTGCTTCTATAAATGCCGTGAAAGTGCATGTAGCTAAGCTTCTCGTCCTCCGCCACGCTATCCATATAATAATAAAGATAATGTGAATCTGCGTTGATGGAAGTAGCCTTTGACGGGGTGAGCCTCTTTAGCCGTGTTTCTTCCGGCGTCATGGAATACAGACGTCCTTCATCGTAAGGATTGGAGAAATAAACAACTCCATCCGCCTCGCAAAAAAGGCCCCCGTTATTCAAATTGCCCGCGGTATTGCCGGTCACGCTGCCTTCGTTGAATTCCACTCTCTGGGATAGGAGTGTAAAGCCAAGGACGGTCAGGAAGATAAAGCATATGGCTGCTACAGCTATCATAGTTCCTCTCTTCGATTTCATAAGTGTTTATAATACTCCTTTCGGGATTTTTCTCACGTTTCGCAATTATTTACTGAAATTATAGCCGTTAATTTACTTGCTATCAAGTAGGATTTGTTATAAGATAAAATTTGATAAATTATGAGTAATTCCGTAGGCTCAAATGAGCGTAAACTGCGGTAAAGCATAAGTAAAATGTAGGTAAAAAGTAAGATATGAAAGGAACCGGCAGTATGGATTTGACGAAATTAAGAGAACAAATAGACGCTATTGATGGACAAATCGTAGAGCTGTATGAACAGAGAATGGAGATATCCAGACAAGTAGCGGAATATAAAATCGAGACGGGCAAAAAAGTTTTCGATAAGGAACGCGAGGCGCAGAAGATTCGCAGCGTGAAGTCCATGACTCACAATGAATTCAACAGTCATGGGGTCGAGGAGCTGTTCGAGCAGATTATGTCCATGAGCCGCAAGCTGCAATACCAGATGCTGACGGAAAAAGGAAGCATAGGAAGGCTGCCGTTTATCGGGATGGACCGTTTGAGTCTGGAAGATGCGAGAGTGGTATTCCCCGGTGCTGAAGGAGCCTATACGCAGGCGGCTATGAAGCAGTATTTCGGAAAAGACGTCAATAATTTCCATGTAGAAACTTTTAGAGATGCCATGATAGCCATCGATGAAGGCAGCGCGGACTATGCAGTGCTTCCCATCGAGAATTCCACCGCAGGTATCGTAAGTGAGATTTACGATATGCTTGTGGAATTCGAGAACTATATCGTAGGCGAACAGATTATAAAGATCGAGCACTGCCTGATGGCAGCTCCGGGAACGAAGCTTGAAGACATTAAGACCGTTTATTCCCATCCGCAGTCACTGATGCAAAGCTCCAAATATCTTCAGGAGCATGCGGCCTGGAAGCAGATCAGCATGAACAATAACGCCTTTGCGGCGAAAAAGGTGTCTGAAGATAAGGATAACACACAGGCGGCTATCGCCAGTGCTTATGCTGCGGAGACATATGGACTTGAGATATTGGAAAAGGGAATCAACCACTCCAGCACGAATTCAACCCGTTTTATTATCGTGACCAATCAGAAAATATTCTTAAAAGACGCCAAGAAGGTAAGCATTTGTTTCGAGGTGCCTCACGAAAGCGGCTCCCTCTATCATATGCTGTCACATTTCATTTATAATAATCTCAACATGAATAAAATAGAAAGCCGTCCCACCCCCGACCGTAATTGGGAATACAGGTTTTTTATCGATTTTGACGGCAACCTTGCGGACAGCGCGGTGAAGAATGCTTTAAGGGGCCTTAGGGATGAGGCGAGAAATATGAAAATTTTAGGAAACTATTAGAGGTAGGATGACAATGCGGGAAAACGAACTGATTGTATACAAAGGCTTCGGTGATGAAGCCCTGCTTTATGATATGGCATGGCTGATGAGCCATTATAACGATGATTTTTTCAATATAGAGGACAAAAGGTCTCTTTTGTATGACTGTATGCACCGTCTCATCGACTTGGCGGGGCATCATGGATTTTATGGAAATCTATGGCATTGCTATCTGACCAACCTTCTTGTGAACAACGAAAACAGCTACAGCAAGGCATGTGAAATAAGAGGAGAGGTAGGAGGAACCATTAATCAGGCTGCTCTCCATGACATCGTGATATTTAAGGAGTTTTATGACTTCGACTTTTCCGGTATGATGGAGCTTCTGGGAGTGGAGGCCTTTTCTCTCATTCTTTCTTACGACGGCTGCGAGCAGGAAAGCAAGGTATATAACGAACGAATTTGCAAAAGTATCTGCACTCTTGCGGTGAAATTCACACAGAACGATTCTCCAGAGGAAATGAAGGCAACCCTTACGGAATTCTATAAGGAATATGGAGTAGGAAAGTTCGGTTTACATAAATCATTCCGCGTATTTCATGACGAGGACGGGGTCTCTATCGTTCCGATATTGAACATCGCCCATGTATATTTGGACGATTTGATCGGCTATGAGCTTCCCAAGCAGAAGCTGATAGAGAATACGGAGGCCTTCGTGGAAGGAAGAAAGGCCAATAACTGCCTGTTGTTCGGCGATGCAGGCACCGGTAAATCCTCCAGCATTAAGGCGATTGCCAACGAATATTACGACAGAGGGCTACGCGTTATTGAGGTGTATAAGCATCAGTTTCAGGATTTGAACGATGTGATCGCTCGGATTAAAAATCGCAATTATAAGTTCATTATTTACATGGATGATCTAAGCTTCGAAGAATTTGAAATCGAATACAAATACCTGAAAGCGGTAATAGAAGGCGGACTGGAGAAGAAACCCGATAATGTGCTCATATACGCCACCTCCAACAGAAGGCATTTGATAAAGGAGACCTTTGCTGATAAGGAGGGGCGCAGGGATCAGCTCCACGCCAGCGATACGGTTCAGGAAAAGCTGTCTCTCGTTTACCGGTTCGGAGTGACGATTTTCTTCTGCTCGCCGGATAAAAAAGAATTTCAGGAAATTGTAAGGCGGCTGGCGAGTCGTTATAAAATTACGATGCCGGAAGAGGAGCTTTTATTGGAAGCGAACAAATGGGAGCTTTCCCACGGCGGGCTTTCAGGACGTACTGCCCAGCAGTTTATCGACTACCTGCTCGGGAAGCGTGAAAAGAAATTTTAAGCCGGCACAGTATTTCTATGTTACATGCCAAAAGATAAAAAGGGAGGATGGCTTTCGATATGAAAACATTTGCGGCAATAGACGTAGGTTCCTTTGAGTTATCCATGAAAATATTTGAAATATCGGCAAAAGACGGAATGAAAGAGGTCGATCATATCAGACATCGTATCGATTTAGGAACGGGGACATATGCCGTAGGAAAAATGGCGAACGATAAAGTGGATGAATTGTGCCATTATCTGAATGAATATACGAAAATCATGAAATCCTACAAAGTGTCGGAGTATAAGGCATATGGTACCAGCGCGATAAGGGAGTCGGAAAATGCGATTATCGTTCTCGACCAGATCCGTCAGCGGACAGGCATCGATATTGAGGTGCTGAGCAATTCGGAGCAGCGCTTTTTGGATTATAAATCCATCGCCTTTATGGGAGAGGATTTCAACAAGTTCATTGAAAAGGGAACGGTCATCGCGGACATCGGAGGCGGCAGCATCCAGATTTCCCTTTTCGATAAGGACGCGCTTGTGGCGACTCAGAATCTTCGTCTGGGCGTGCTTCGCCTAAGGGATTATATGAACCAGTTAGGGGCAGGAAGAGGACAGTACGAGGCGCTGATAGAGGAACTTGTAAACGCTCAGCTTTCAGTCTTTAAAAAGCTGTATTTAAAGGAGCGCGAAATCAATAACATCATTATCGTGGACGATTATATTTCCACGTTAGTACAAAAAAGGCTCTTTTCGGAAAGAGTGAGCGGATACGTGAATGCGAAGAATTTCGAGCAATTTCTCGAGGTATTCCGGGAAAAAACGGTGCAGGAGCTGACAAAGCTCTTCGATATGCCGGAGGAGAATATTACACTGCTTTATATTTCCAGTATTTTACTGAAAAGAATGATAGAGGTAATGAATGCGGAGCTGCTCTGGGCTCCCGGAGTGACGTTGTGCGACGGTATCGCTTATGAATATGCGCAGAACAATAAAATCGTCCTGCCGGAGCACGATTTTGAACAGGACATCATCGCCTGCGCGCGAAATATCAGCAAGAGATATATGGGAAGCAGAAAACGGGGAGAAACCCTGGAAAAAATAGCGCTCACCGTATTCGACAGCATGAAGAAGGTGCATGGACTTGAAAAGAGAGACCGGTTGCTGCTTAGAATTGCTACGCTTTTGCATGATTGCGGAAAATATATAAGTATGGTGAACCTGGGAGAGTGTTCCTACAGCATCATCATGGCGACGGAAATTATAGGCCTTTCCCATGAGGAACGGGAAATTGTGGCAAATGTGGTGAAATATAATCATTCGGAGTTCGTATATTATACGGAAATGGGGAAAGAATCAGAGCTTAGCAGAGAGATCTACTTAAAAATGGCCAAGCTGACCGCCATACTCCGGGTAGCCAATGGTTTAGACCGAAGCCATAAGCAGAAGTTTAAGGACGTTAAGGCGGTTCTCAAGGACGACGTACTGACGATTACGGTGGACACCAACGATGATATCACGCTGGAGAAAGGAATGTTCAGCGGCGGAGCTGAGTTTTTCGAGGAGGTATACAGCGTCAGACCGATGATCAAGCAAAGAAGAAGCTTATAAGAATAAACAAGCGGAGGAATTTATGAACGGCAGGGAAAGTGAAAAGAAAAAGGCTGCGGATTATAATAACTACATGAACCGGGAAATGAGTTGGATACTTTTTAATAAACGAGTGCTCAGCGAAGCCAGAGACAAGCAGAATCCACTTTTTGAGAGGCTGAAATTTTTGAGCATTACGGCCTCTAATTTGGACGAATTTTTTATGGTACGGGTCGCTTCTTTAAAGGATATGGTAAATGCGGGTTATACCAAGCCCGACCTTTCGGGAATGACGCCGGCAGAGCAGCTTCAAAGGCTGAACGAGGCTACCCATGAGCTGGTAAACCTTCAATATTCTACATATAAGCGTTCGCTGGTGCCCCTCCTATTGCAAAATGGTCTTCGCATTATAGAGCATCATGAAGACATGACGGTAAAGGAGGCGGAATATGCGGATAAGTATTTTATGGAAAACGTATATCCGGTTCTTACCCCTATGGCGGTGGATTCTTCCAGACCCTTTCCTTTGATTCGCAATAAGTCCTTGAATCTTGGAGCCCTGGTAAGAAAAAAAGATGGGGAAGAGGAGTTGGAATTCGCTACGGTTCAGGTGCCTAGCGTGCTTCCCAGGATTGTGCCCCTGAAAGTAGAGGATGAAAAGGAAAAAACGGTGATTCTCTTAGAAGAAATCATCGAAAGAAATATAGAAAGGCTGTTTTTGAATTATAATATCGTCTGCGTTTACCCTTTTCGCATCATGCGAAATGCTGATTTGAGCATAGAGGAGGATGAGGCGGAGGATTTACTGAAGGAAATAGAGAAGCAGCTTAAAAAAAGGCAGTGGGGACAAGCCATTCGTCTGGAAGTGGAAAGCGGCATCGACAAGCGCCTCCTGCGTTTGATCGGCAATGAACTTTCCATTATGGAGGAAGACATTTACCAGATAGATGGTCCTTTGGATTTAACGTTTCTTATGAAGATGTATGGTCTTGATGGTTTCGACCATCTGAAGGAGTCCGGTTATGAGCAGCCCCAACCGGTGCCGGAGCTTCCGGCGGAGTGTGACATTTTTGAAAAGATACGGGAAGGCGATATTCTGTTGCATCATCCGTATCAGACATTTGCTCCGGTAGTGAATTTTATAAGGCAGGCGGCGAGGGACCCTGAGGTGCTTGCCATTAAGCAGACGCTTTACCGTGTCAGCGGCAATTCGCCGATTATTGCGGCGTTAGCCCAGGCGGCGGAGAATGGAAAGCAGGTGTCTGTGCTGGTAGAACTGAAAGCGCGTTTTGACGAGGAAAATAACATTGTCTGGGCGAAGATGCTGGAAAAAGCGGGGTGTCATGTCATCTATGGTCTCGTTGGCTTGAAAACCCACAGCAAGATAACCCTTGTGGTAAGGCAGGAAGAGGACGGCATCCAAAGGTATGTACATCTTGGAACGGGCAATTACAACGATGCTACGGCAAAGCTCTATACGGATATCGGCATGTTCACCTGCAGTGAGGAAATCGGACAGGATGCTACCGCTGTATTCAATATGCTGTCAGGCTACTCGGAGCCGCGCACCTGGAAAAAGCTGTCGTTAGCGCCCCTTTGGCTGAAGGACAGATTTCTGTATCTCATAAGCAGAGAAGCGAAATATGCGAGAGAGGGACGGCCTGCCCGCATTATTGCAAAGATGAATTCCTTGTGCGATAAGGATATTATAGAGGCTCTGTATGAGGCTAATGCAGCGGGAGTGCAGATAGAACTCATTATCCGCGGCATTTGCAGCCTTAAGGTTGGAATTCCGGGGGTAAGCGACCATATTAGCGTGCGCTCCATCATAGGAAATTTCTTGGAACACAGCAGGATATTTTACTTTGAAAACGGCGGCAATAAAGAGATTTATTGCGGCAGTGCGGATTGGATGCCCCGCAATCTGGAACGCAGGGTGGAGATTCTTTTTCCCGTGGAGCGTCATGAACTGAAGGAGAAATTAGTGCATATTCTGGAGGGCGAGCTTATGGACACGGTAAAAGCGCATATATTACAACCCGACGGAAGTTATGAAAAGGTAGATAAAAGAGGAAAGGCGATTTATAATTCCCAGAAGGAATTCGCCCTGGAGGCTCTTGCCCGGGCGCAGGAAGAAAAAACAGCGGCGGACGACCGCGTATTTATACCGGAGACTCACCATGAATAAAATAATATTAGCATCGGCATCGCCGAGAAGAAAAGAGCTGTTAAAGCAAATCGGCATGGAATATGAAGTGATTCCGAGCGAAAGGGAAGAAAAAACGACGAAGAGCCTGCCCTGTGAAATTGTTCAGGAGTTGTCTTATCAGAAGGCAGAGGAGGTATGCAGCCTGCTTACAAAACGGGGCGAGGCAGGATTCGCGGTTATTGGAGCAGATACGGTGGTATCCTTTATGGATACAGTAATGGGAAAGCCAAAGAGCAGGGAAGAAGCTTGTGAAATGCTCGGCAGACTTCAGGGTAACGTACATCAGGTGTATACCGGTGTGACTATTTGCGTCAAGGAAAAAGATGAGCCGGCCGTATTTCATACCTTTTATGAGAAGACGGATGTCTCCATGTATGCAATGAATTCAGAAGAGATTGGCTCCTACGTGGAAAGCGGTGAGCCCATGGATAAGGCGGGCTCCTATGCGATTCAGGGAGGATGCGCAGCATATATCCAAAGTATCTGCGGAGACTATAACAACGTAGTGGGACTGCCCATAGGCAGGCTTTATCAAGAGATGAAAACAAGAAATTTATTGTAAAGGTAAGGTTTAACAATGATAAAATTAATTGCGTCGGATATTGATGGAACTTTAATCAAAGACTCCACACCGGATTTATATCCCGAAATAGTGAGGACTATAAAGGCTTTGATTGGGCAGGGAATCATTTTTTGTGCAGCAAGCGGCAGGCAATATCAGAGCATCAAGAATGTATTTCGTTCCATCGATGAAGATATTGTATTTATCGCTGAAAATGGCGCACAGATCCGTTATCAGGGAAAGGATATCAGCATAACGCCCATGAACAGGCAATATGCGGAGGAAATCATAAAACAGCTGAGGGAATATGACAGAAGCTGTGACATCATCGTATCCACGCCAAATGGTTCTTTGTTGGAAAGCAGGAATAAAGAGTTCATAGATTTGATAACCTATGGATATCGTAATGAGTTTACGCTTGTTCGAGACGTTCTCGAGGAGGATGCCCAGATTATTAAAGTCTCTATTTATCAGAAGGAGAGCATCAGGGAACTGGGGGAAGGCGTGTTGATTCCCCGCTGGCAGGATAAAGTGAAAGCTTGTATGGCGGGAGATGAGTGGGTAGATTTCATGGATGCCTCGGTGGACAAGGGGCATGCTCTGGCCTTTGTTCAAGAATACTTTCAGATAAAAAAGGAAGAAACAATGGCCTTTGGTGATAATCATAACGACATCGGAATGATGCGGGCGGCGGGAGAAAGCTACGCGGTGGAGACTGCCAGAACAGAGGTGAAAAAGGCGGCAAAATACATCTGTCCTTCTTATTTGGAAAAAGGTGTATATCATGTGGTAAAAGGCTTGATAAATGAGCAATGACAGTATATAGTAATGGTAATAAATAATATGTTGTGTCTGCGACCAGAAGATTGCAGGCCGTGAAGAAAGGAATGATTATTTAGATGCATGAATATGATGATGCTGTACTAGCATGCTTTCTAAAGAGGCAAAAGCAGTTATTTCCCGAGAATGTAGCGGAGACTCCCGAAGAAGCGGAAGCGTTTCTGGAGGATTGTATGGCGGTAGTAGTAAATTCCGTGCAGGAGGTATGGGAATATTTTGACGAAGAAGGTGTCGATATGGAAGGCGCAGATGAAGAGGAAATCCTGAGTGCGCAGGAAGTGTTTGATATCGGAGACGGAAGATATTTGATTGTGGAGGGGTAATACCCCTCCATTTTTTTCTATTAGGGTTAGGGGGTGTGACTTCAAGGTTGTGAGGCACACTTTGGGTTTACGTAAGGTAGTTAAGGTAGGTAGGACAAGAGGATGGGGGCTAGTCCGTCTTGATTATTGTCGGTGGCTGTGATGATATCGGCTGCTTTTTTTACGTCTTCTTTTGCATTCAGCATGGCGATGCCTACGCCGGCAGCCTGGATCATGGAAATGTCGTTGGATGCATCTCCGGCTGCGAGGGTGTTTTCTATGGGGATGTCCAGCAGCTCGCATAGCTTTGCGACTGCGACCTCCTTACCGGAGGAAGCAGGAAAGATTTCCAGGTATTTGTCATTAGAGTAAAGAAGATTCAGCTCTCCTTCCGTAAAAGGAAGTAACGACTGACGGAAACGTTCCAGCTTTTCTTTATCGTGAATCTCGATAGCGAGGCATTTGCACGGCTCTTTATCGAGGGGGGACATAATGTCCTCGCTGATGATAACGGGAGTGTGGATGGATCTTTGATATACATGCAGTTCGTCGTTGTCCGCAGGGCTGATGATATGGGTGTCCGTGTAGGTCTGGCAGTGGATTCCCTGCTCCTTCGCCGTCTTTGCCACCAGAGTGACCTGCTCCATGGAAAGACTGATGCGGGAAACTATTTTCTGCGTTTCACAATCGTAGATTTCTCCTCCGTTACATCCGATGAGATACATGCCGGAAAAGGAAAGGCCGAGAGATTCCTTTACCTCTTTTACGCTGTCAATGGCCCTGCCGGAAGAAAGAGCCAGCTTGTTGCCGGCAGCAGTCCATTTGTTCAGAGCCTCCAGCGTAGCAGGAGTTATTTTTTTCTCCTTTGTCAGTAAAGTACCGTCTAAATCCACAAAAAATATCTTCGGTTTGTTATTGTCCATTTTGTCTGTTTTGTTCATTTGATCTGTCAATTCGTACTCCATTCTTTTTTTCTTCTTTAGGTTAATCAGTATCTCTTCAGGAATCACCAGCTTTCCGTATCCCGTAGCCAGCTCCAGAGAAGGCTTGGTGGAGCCGTGGAAGTCGGAGCCGCCGCTGATGCATAAATCGTACTTATCGGCGAGCTTTCGTATCTTCCATTCCTCGGAATGGCTATAGGTGCTGTAAACGGCTTCAATGCCCATGAGTCCTGCTGCTTTCAGCTTGCGGGTCAAAGTGTCCAGTCTGGTGTCACTCATGTGGTAAAGGATGGGGTGGGCCAGAATGGGGATGCCGTCCGCTTGTAAAATAAATTGTACGGCCTGCTTTGGTGTTATTTTTTCTCTGGGGACAAAATATTTGGTACGGTCACCTACATAACGGTCAAAGGCTTCGTTCATGCTTTTTACATAACCGTGCTCCAATAAATATTTTGCGTAATGTCCTCTGGTAATGACTGAACCGGGAAAAGCCTCCAGCAGTTTTTCGTAGGAAATATCGATGCCTGCACCATTGAGGTTTTCACACATTTTTTGGTTTCGGGAAAGGCGTGAATCTATGAAGGACTTGATTTGTTCCTTGAAAGATGGGGATTCATAATCGATATACAGTCCCAGAATGTGAATATCCTTTCCCTCGTATTCGGTAGACAGCTCGATACCGGGAATAACCTCCAAAGAGTTTTCTTTTGGCAGCTTTTTTGCCTCCGCCATCGCTTCCGCGAGGCCGTCCGTAGTATCGTGGTCGGTCAGGGCAAAGGCGGACAGGCCTTTATTGACAGCGAGATGCACGAGCTCGGCGGGAGAGAAGCTCCCGTCCGATTTATTGGAATGTACGTGTAAATCTACGATATTCATGAAAAATCTCCTTATAGTTATGAGGGAAAACAACGAAAAACTGCTTCGCGAATTACCCTTATGTCAAAACAAAGGAGCTGAATTTCCAGCCCCTTTTCCAAACCGAAAATAAATTCCGGCTTTAATTATCATCCTCTTCGTTCTTATTCGTATATACGGTACGCTTTCTCGCCATTTCATCGCTGGCAAGATATTCGTCGTAGGTAGTGATTTTGTCGATGAGCTGTCCGCCCGGAAGGATTTCCATAATGCGGTTAGCCGTGGTCTGTACGAATTGGTGGTCGTGGCAGGCGAACAATTCCACACCCGGGAATTTAATAAGTCCGTTGTTGAGTGCAGTGATGGATTCCATGTCCAAATGGTTGGTAGGTTCATCTAAAATGAGGCAGTTAGATCCGCTGATCATCATTTTGGAGAGAAGGCACCTTACCTTTTCACCTCCGGAAAGAATCTTCACTTTCTTTACGCCGTCGTCTCCGGCAAAGAGCATACGGCCTAAAAAGCCGCGCACATAGGTTACGTCTTTTACAGGAGAGTAGCCGGTCAGCCAGTCTACAATGGTGTAATCGTTGTCGAATTCCTTCGTGCTGTCTTTGGGAAAGTACGCCTGAGAGGTGGTGACGCCCCAACGGTAAGAACCTTCATCTGGCTCCAGCTCCCCGGTAAGAATCTGGAACAACGTCGTCTTCGCAAGCTCATTGCTGCCCACAAATGCTATTTTATCGTTATGTCCTACGATAAAGGAAATGTTGTCGAGTATTTTTTCACCGTCGATGGTCTTGGAAAGTCCCTCTACCATCAGTACTTCGTTGCCGATTTCGCGGTCGGGGCGGAAGTCTACATAAGGATATTTTCTGCTGGAGGGCTTGATGTCATCCAGCTCAATTTTTTCCAGGGCGCGCTTTCTGCTGGTAGCCTGTTTGGATTTTGAAGCGTTTGCGGAGAAACGGGAGATAAAGTCCTGAAGCTCTTTGATTTTCTCTTCCTTTTTCTTATTGGCTTCCTTCATCTGCTTGACGAGGAGCTGGCTGGATTCGTACCAGAAATCGTAGTTGCCGGCATAGAGCTGAATCTTGCCGTAGTCGATGTCTGCTGTATGTGTACATACCTTATTCAGGAAATAGCGGTCATGGGATACGACGATAACCGTATTTTCAAAGTCGATCAGGAAGTCCTCTAACCATGCGATAGCATCCAGATCCAAATGGTTGGTAGGCTCGTCGAGAAGGAGGATGTCCGGACTGCCGAACAGAGCTTTTGCAAGAAGTATCTTTACTTTTTCACTTCCGTTCAGGCTTCCCATAACGGAGTAGTGAAGGCTCGTATCGATACCGAGACCGTTTAAGAGCATAGCGGCACTTGATTCAGCCTCCCAGCCGTCCATCTCGGCGAATTCCGCTTCCAGCTCGCTGGCGCGGATACCGTCTTCATCGGAAAAATCTTCCTTTGCATAAATAGCGTCTTTTTCTTTCATAATCTGATAGAGACGCTCGTTACCCATGATGACAACATCCATAACGGTATATTCGTCATATTTGAAATGGTCCTGCTCCAGCACCGACAATCTCTGGCCGGGAGTGATGGCGATATCCCCGTTAGTAGTGTCCAGTTTGCCGGATAATATTTTGAGGAAGGTGGATTTGCCGGAGCCGTTGGCTCCTATCAATCCGTAACAGTTTCCTTCGGTAAACTTAATATTAACGTCTTCAAATAACGCCTTTTTTCCAATCCGTAACGTTACGTTGTTTGCACTTATCATTGTTATAAGCCTTTCTGAAAATTAATTTTATCAATAGAGATGATTTCTGCTTCGCAGAGCGTATTAACATGCAAAATATTTGTATTGCAGAAATCATGCGTTGCTGAGAACAGAGTGAACAATAACGATTATCTCATCCTTTCTTATTGTACAGAAAATCAAAGATTTTGCAAGGGTTTCTTAGGATTGCGGTATATTTCCGGCGTATTTCACATAAATTTGACATGGATTTATGGATAACTGCATGTTATGATAGGAATAGCATGTAGAAAGGCATAGAAAGAGGGAGGAATTTCACATCATGAAATTAAATTATAGGAGAACGGTTCTGATCGGACTGGCGTTTCTGTCCATATCCGGATTCTGGCAGATATACGACAGCATTATTCCGCTGATGCTCCAGAATACATTTCATCTGGGTGAGACATTGACGGGTACACTGATGGCTATGGATAACGTGCTGGCCATCTTTTTACTGCCGCTGTTCGGACTGCTTTCCGACAAGGCGGATACGAGAATAGGAAAAAGGATGCCGTTCATCGTGGGCGGAACCTTGCTGGCGGTAACCTTTCTTATGGTACTTCCTGCGGCGGACAACGAAGAAAACCTGATCTTATTTCTTGTGATTATGTTTGCGTTGTTGCTTTCCATGGGATTGTATCGTTCTCCTGCGATAGCGCTTATGCCGGATTTGACGCCGAATCGTTTGCGGAGCAAGGCGAATGCGATCATCAATCTGATGGGGGCTGTAGGCGGTGTCTATGCGCTGCTTATGATAAAGTTTCTGGTAGGCTCCGGTAAACGCCCGGATTATTTCCCACTGTTTGCCAGTGTAGGCGGACTCATGCTCGTCGCGGTCGCCATACTGTTTCTCACCGTTAGGGAGAAGAAGGTTGCGGCTTTGGTGGAAGCGGAGGTAAAGGCTTATGAGGCCGCAAGCGGAGAGATTATCGATGCGGCGGTGAAGGAGTCGGAAGAGGATGTTGTGAAGGAAGCTATGCCCAGAGATGTCAAGCGAAGCATGATTTTTCTGCTGGCTTCGATTTTTCTATGGTTTGCAGCCTATAATGCGGTGACCACCGCGTTTTCCAGATACACGGGAGTGGTGTGGAACATGGAAGGAGGCGGCTTTGCGGACTGTCTGATGGTAGCGACGGTGGCGGCCATACTCAGCTACATTCCCATCGGCAGCATTGCAAGCAGGATAGGACGTAAGAAGACGATAATGGGGGGCATCGTTCTGATGAGTGCCTGCTATTTCGCAGCGATATTCGCGGGCTCCTATCATTCTGCGATCAATATAGCCTTTGCCCTTATCGGTATAGGCTGGGCGGCCATCAATGTGAACTCCTATCCTATGATCGTTGAGATGAGTAAGGGGAGTGACATCGGCAAGTTCACGGGAACCTACTATACCTTTTCTATGGCTGCGCAAATATTTACTCCGATTCTGTCAGGCTTCTTATTGGAGCGCATATCTTATAGGACGTTGTTTCCATATGCGTTTTTATTTTCTGTGGCGGCCCTTCTTACGATGACGCAGGTGCGCCATGGAGATTCCAAGCCGGAGAAAAAGAAGGCGGCATTGGAGAACTTCGATTTAGACGATTAAATTTTAAATGATACGAAGGACAGAAAAATGACAGTGATAATCAGCATTATAATAATTTTAGCAGTACTATATTTATTGGCTATTATGCCTCGCATGGTGCATAAGCCTGATAAGACTCCTTTTATGGGAGTCTTATACGCGCATAGAGGGCTGCATGATAACGAAGGAGATGCCCCTGAAAATTCA
Organism: Kineothrix alysoides; assembly: GCF_000732725.1. GTDB lineage: Bacteria > Bacillota > Clostridia > Lachnospirales > Lachnospiraceae > Kineothrix > Kineothrix alysoides. The sequence goes on from NZ_JPNB01000001.1 coordinate 764,666, forward strand.
TTGAAGGCATTAAAAAAGGCGATAGACAGAGGCTTTGGGGTAGAACTTGACGTGCAGCTTACCAAAGATAGGATACCTGTCGTATTTCATGATTTCACGCTTAAGAGAGTATGCGGTGCGGAGGGGAAGGTTTCGGATTATACGTACGAAGAGCTTTTGCAGTTCCATCTTTGTCGTTCTGAGGAGAAGATACCGAGGTTTGAAGATTTTCTGAAGCTGGCGGGCGGAAAAGTTCCGTTGATCGTGGAACTTAAAATTGAATGGACAGATATTTCTGTCTGCGAGCTGGCGGACGGACTGCTGAAGGAATATAAAGGTGCCTATTGCATAGAATCCTTTAATCCTCTTGGGCTTATCTGGTATAGGAAGCACCGTAAGGAGGTTATGCGGGGACAGCTTTCGGATGTATTTAAGAAGGAAGAAGGGCTGAAGGGGCCGCTGTACTTTTCTTTGGAGCATTTACTGCTAAACTGTGTAACGAAACCGGACTTTATTGCATATAATCATAAATACCATAGAATGCCGTCCAGACAGATATGCAGAAGGCTGTACAGGAATCTTGCGGTGGCTTGGACAATAAAGACACAGCAACAGCTCGATATGAGAAAGAAAGACTTCGATTTATTTATTTTCGATAGCTTTGTTCCTAAAAAATAAGGATGAAATGAAAGAGGATGCAAAGTTTCCGGATGTTGGGCGGAGGAGAAAAAATGGCGGCGCGAGGGAAGAGGTAAAAGATGACGCCGGAGAGGGAAAAGAAGAGGCAGAGGAGGGGAATGACGCGGGAAAGCAGACAATAAATATTACCTTTGAAGAGAAAACAGAGGAATATACCGCGAAAGATAAGACGCTACTCCTTACGATCAAGGAGACCATACCTACGGTGGATATTGCCGGAAACAAAGAGGCTTCACAGGCGATCAACGAGTATATCAGAAGCTTTAATTTGCATGGAATGTCCGTAGAGGATGCAAAGAAATGGGCGGAGGAAGATTATATAACGAGAGGCAAGGACAACTGGTACGGTTATGGTATGGAAACGGTCTTTTCCTTAAACAGGGCCGATGAAACGGTTATCAGCTTTCTGGTGAGTGCCTCATCCTATATGGGAGGAGCTCATCCCAATACGCTGGAGGCAGCGCTGAACTTCGATCCTAAGACGGGAAAACGGCTGACGCTTGCCGATGTAACTACGGATGAAAAGACGGCGGTTAAGGAAATCGTGAATGCTATTCTCCAACAGACGAAGCAGGAGAAATATTCCGGTATGTTTTTTGAAGGATATGAAAGCAGTGTTGGAGATTTGTTAACGGAGGATACTTGGTATCTGGGAAAAGACGGTTTTCATATCATTGGGAATGAGTATATTATTTCGCCTCATGCGGCGGGGATTTTGAATTTTATGATTCCTTATGCGGAGGCCGGCTTTCTGAAGGAGAAGTACAGAGTCTCTTGAAATGGGGAGTCATTAAGCTGTGAGAAATTTTCTTCGGCAGTTTTGGGTTCTGTTAGAGGATTGCAAAAGATTATGGAGAATGATTCAATATACGTAATGGATAGGGGGATTGGATGGAGCGAAGTACAGATATTAGAAACAGGGCTTTTCATTATATTAGTATAATGACGTTTTTTCTTTCAATCATGTGTGTGGTTGGGAATGCGATAACGAAGTATCCGATGAGCGCTAATTATAAATGGTTTTATTTGCTGCTTGTTTCGGCTTTGTCTATTTTAGGGAGTAAGAGTGTTTATGAGTCTTATTTGCAATTATTTCTCAGTCTGAATATTATTCTGGTAATTCTGCCTATTGGGTGGCTGAACGGCGGGAGAGGGAACAGCAGTGCTACTGCGTATTTGTTCCTGATTATGATAGGTATTATTCTTCTTTATGAGAACAGGCTTAGAAAGATACTCTTGGTTATTTTGGGACTGACGGTAGCGGTTTTGTTTTATATTGAGTATCGGTTTCCTGAGATATTGAAGATTTACGATTATGATATGCTGTTTAAGGATAGGCTTATACAGATTCCGATAACTTTGGTTGGGGGTTTTCTTATCCTTACCCTATATTCCGATACATATATTAGGGAGAGGGAGAAGCTCAATGAGTATAGTATACAGCTTCGGGAAGCGAATGAGAAACTGGAGTATCTGGCGAGCAAGGATGTTCTTACCAATATTAGCAATAGGCGTATTTTCGATATAAAGCTGGAAGGGATTATAGACACCAGAGAGCATTTCTCAAAAGAAATCTATATCGTGCTGTTCGATGTGGACTTGTTCAAGGAAATAAATGATAGTTACGGGCACAGCACAGGGGATAGGGTGTTAAGCGAGATTGCCAAGGGCCTAAATCCGCTGTTGAATAAAGAATCCCTGCTTTCCAGGTGGGGAGGAGATGAATTTTCCATCATTTATTATGGCTCTGAGGAAGGTGTGCTCAGTACGATCGATAAACTGAATAAAATATTGAAGAGAATAAGGCTGGGAAATGATAAGGAAGTAACGGTAAGCATAGGAATAACCAAGATGCAGGAAACAGATACTATGAGCAAGGTGTTCAAAAGAGTGGATAAAGGACTGTATAAATCGAAATCAGAGGGTAGGAACAGGTATTCTATCATATAGTTGTTGCTTATTGCTTTTGGAAGGCCTTGGGAGAAATTCCATAGGTCTTTTTAAAGATTCTGCAGAAATATCCTACATTATCGAAGCCGGTGCTCAAAGCGACGGCGGTAACCGTGCTCTTAGTCGTTGACAGCGCTTCTCTCGCCCGATTTAAACGGTATTCGATCAAGTAATTGACGGGAGTCGTCTGTACGCCGAAATGGAAACAGCGAAGTGCCTCACTTTTGCTTATATTGGCAGAAGAGGCAATATCTTCGAGGGATATCTTTCTGGAATATTCTTCGGATATGAATTGCAGCATTATTTGTAAACGGGGCTGTATGAAAATATTTCCTTCTGAGCTTTTCTGGGACAAAGAGCTTTGTATCTGGACAAATAATCCGGACCACATGGAACAGATAAGTGTTTGTAAGGTCAGCTCCCTCATCAGCGCATTTGCCTGCGCTTCTTCATAAATACGGCGCAGTGTATTCAAAATATCCGCCTGCCATGCAACATCGGACTTTAATAAGACGTAAGAGCAGCTGGAGGATATGACGGGATATACATATTTCTTATATATGAGCGATGAACCGGGAGCGATGAACTCGGGGTTGAACAAAATATTAGGCATGTGTCCGGTGGCGGGTGATTCGAAACGATGGATAATTCCGCTGTTTATAAACATACCGTCGCCGGCATGGATGCGGATACGCTCATTTCCGATCAGGCAGTCAATAGGGCCCTGTTCTACAAAAAATATCTCAATTTCGTTGTGCCAGTGCCACTCCACATATTGCTTATTGAATTTCTTAATATCGTCAAAGTAATATTCGAATTGAAAGTCTGCGCTTCCATGAGTTCTCGTTTCCCGTAAGGTATCGTCCGTGATGATTTCTGTGACCTGCATAACGTATGCTCCCTTTTCTTTTGAGGTTTCTTTTGCATCTTTTAAGACATCTTTTATATTGTTTGGAGATATTGTATCATAAATTGAAGAAATAATGCAAACAATGAAGATGAAGGCTGTGATATAATGCAAAAACGTGTGACGGACATGAGATAAAACCAAGAGAGAACGAGGACCGGCTTTATGAAAAACGGCTATAAGAAAACGATTAACGCCTGCTTCATCGCATATGTAGTGCAGGCGATTGTAAATAATTTTGTTCCGCTGCTATTTCTGACCTTTCAAAACAGCTACGAAATACCCCTTGCAAAAATCACCATGCTCATCACCATCAATTTCGGAATCCAGCTTCTGGTGGACATGCTATCCGTGGGATTTGTGGATAAAATCGGCTATCGGGCATCTATGTTACTCGCCCATATCTTTGTGGCTGTCGGTTTGGTGTCCCTTACTGTATTGCCGGGGTTATTTTCGGATCCGTTTGTCGGGCTGCTCATGGCAGTAATTATTTATGCGATAGGCGGCGGAATTCTTGAAGTGCTTGTAAGTCCGGTGATGGAGGCCTGCCCCACGGATAATAAAGAAAAGGCTATGAGTTTGCTGCATTCCTTCTATTGCTGGGGGCATGTGGGAGTAGTTTTGATTTCCACCATATTCTTCCGGGCGTTCGGCATTTCTAACTGGAAGCTGTTAGCGTTGGTATGGGCGATTATTCCGATTATAAATGCTGTGATATTTGCGAAGGCTCCTATCGCCTCACTCATTGAGGAAGGTGAAACAGGGCTGACGATAAAAGAGCTGTTTTCCAAGAAAATATTCTGGGTTCTTATGCTTATGATGGTATGCGCAGGAGCCAGTGAGCAGGCGGTTAGTCAGTGGGCATCCACTTTTGCGGAAAACGGTTTGGGAGTGAGCAAGACGGTGGGAGATTTGGCGGGGCCGATGTCTTTTGCCGCGATGATGGGTATATCGAGAGTATTTTATGGAAAATACGGTGAAAAGATTAATCTGGATCGTTTTATGAGTTACAGCGTTCTGTTGTGTGCGGCCTCCTATTTGTGCATATCGCTCATACCCGTTCCGGCGCTGGGACTGGTAGGCTGTGCCCTGTGCGGACTTTCGGTGGGAATTCTCTGGCCGGGTACGTTCAGCAAAGCGGCAGCGGCCATACGGGGCGGCGGCACGGCGATGTTCGCGATGCTGGCGCTGGCAGGCGATTTGGGCTGTTCAGGCGGTCCTACGGTGGTAGGAATGGTTTCCAGCTATTTCGGTGACAATTTGAAAATCGGCATTTTGGCAGCGATTGTATTCCCTATTCTGTTACTTTTTGGAATTGCGTGGAGCAGGAAATTGAAAGAAGCATAAAACAAGCATAAAATAAGCGTTTGCTTTTCTTTTATCATTTGGTATAATTATGTCATTTCAAAATACAGAATTTAATTTATATCTTTTAACTAATTAGCGGTGTGAGGTAAGGAATAGCGATGATCACAATCAAAGAAATGGCTCAAATGCTCGATATCAGTACTACTACCGTATCAAATGTAATACATGGAAAAACGGGGGAAGTTTCTTCTGCTACGATAGAAAAGGTAAGGCGGCTGATAGAAGAATATGATTATGTTCCGAATATTAATGCCAGAAATCTCGCGAGAAACGAATCGGGAATTATTGGACTGGCAATGAAGACGAATCGGGATAAATATGAAAATTTCATTAAAGATCCGTTTGCAGGAGAACTGACAGGAGCTGTTGAGAGCTGTGTCAGGGCAAAGGGATATTTTATTATGCTGTATATATCAGATGATATTTCCGAGATAATAAATTCAGTTGCCAGTTGGAATGTGGATGGGCTGATATTGTTCGGGATTGCCAAAGAGGATGGGATACTGCTGAAAAAGAGAGTTAAAAAACCTATGGTTTTTGTGGACTGTTATATCGAAGATTCCATATTTGAATATGTAAATGTGGGGATTGAAGACAGAAAAGGATGCTATGAAATTACAAAGCATTTAATTTCCAAAGGCCATAAAAAAATTGCATATCTTGCGGATAACTGTGAGGGCGGTGACTATGAACGTTTTAAAGGCTTTAAGGATGCGATAACGGAGGCCGGAATTTCCTACGATGAAGAGGATTTTATTATGCTTCGGCCAAACGGTGCGGATTTATCTTTGCTTCTGGCTGATGTGCACCGTAGGGTCAAGTCTTATACCGCTTTTGTATGTGCGTCCGATTATTACGCGGTACACATAATAAATTATCTGAAAGATCATGGAGTCAGTATACCTGAGGACATATCTATCGTTGGATTTGACGACAATGAGTACAGCAGAATGGTAAGGCCGGCATTAACGACAGTTCATCAGGATATTTCCCAAAAAGGTGGCATTGCCGTAGAAAAGCTGTTTCAAATGATCCATGAAGAGGATTATGGAGAAAATTATACGCGGCTTCCGGTATATGTAGTGGAACGGGATTCTGTAAAAGAGGTTTGATAATTAATTGATAAAGAATACACATATTATTGAAGCCATTTTGTTTGCTCCAGGGAGGAGAGGCACATGAACTTTCATGAATTTGGAAATAAGGACTATCCGCATATTATGTTAATTCATGGAGGCGGGAACGCATGGTGGAACTATTTACGGCAAGCACGAGCTCTGTCCGACCGCTACCATGTGATTCTCCCCACGCTGGACGGACATGGGGAGGAGTATGCCACTAACTATATTTCTACTGAGGATACGGCAGATAAGTTGATGGTATATATAGAAGAAAAATGTGACGGCCGGCTTTTTGCCTTGTGCGGTGTATCGCTTGGCGGGCAAATTGTAATGGAACTTTTATCCCGAAAGCCTGATCTGACTCAAAAGGCAATTATAGACGGGAGTATCTGCTATCCCAACCCCGTCATGGCGCGTTTATGTATTGCCGCGATCCGTTCTTGCGGAGGGCTTCTATTCAGTAAGAAAGCCTGCAGCTTTCAACTTGCCGTTATGCCTAAGATGGTGCCGGAAAAGATGTTATACCCGGAGGAAATCAAAACATATTATATGCAGGATATGCCAATGATCAGAAAAGAAACCCTCTATACCGTGTACCGTACCTATATGATGCAATACATGCTCAAGGATAGCGTCAGAGAAAGTACCGCGCAGGTAATGTACTGGTATGGCGAAAAGGAAATGAAGTGCGTCAAAAAATCCGCGCGGATGTTCAAGTCATATATGCCATCTTGTGAAATTTATGAAGCCAAAGGTTATAACCATGGCTATTTGGCTCTTTATTTACCGGACGAATGGCTTGAGATTGCCGAAGCGTTCTTTCGGCGGAAAGCTCTTGATTGATGAACTAAATATATTTGTTATCGATGAGACAGAAGCTAAGATGCAGAGCTGATAACTTGTGAGAATTTATGATCACAGTTATCGGCTTTTTTTGTTATCGGGGGAAAGCCCTTGTTATAGTGAAGAGTGGAGGTGTTGTCTTTCCCATGATATAAACATGGGTGAAAGCACCTGAGTTGTCTTTTGAAGAAAAGATGTGCAGCTATACACGGAATAAAAGTTGTGCTGCCGAAGCACATTACTAGTTATTTTACACCGTCAACTTATGCGCATAAGTTGACACATTTATAAAAAATAAACTAAAATTCAAAAAAATGTGAAATATATATATTATATTTAAAAATAAACCGAAAAAATATGGAAAAATGCTTGCGAAAAACCATGTTAGATGGTAATATACATATTACAAACAACTTATGCGCATAAGTAACAAATGTTTGGTGCGAAAAATGGAAGTTAGTGTAATAATAGACAAGGGAAGGGAAAAATATGAAAAGTAAATTGTTAGTTATGATATTGGCGGGAACGATGGCATTCACAACATTGACAGGATGCGGAAGTGGTACACAGACAGCGGGAGAGTCTTCCGCAGGCGCGGAAGTACAGACAAACAAGGCGGAGGCTGGAACAGAGGAGGTGTCAGCTTCAGGCGAGGCAATAAGAATCGTAAATGGAAAGATTGAGATTGATGAGCCGTTAAAAGCCTTTGCAAAAGCATATCAGGAGAAAACGGGTCAGGAAGTGGTCATTGAATCGTTAGGAGGAGGCGTCGATATCAATGGAACCTTGAAAGGATATTTGGCAGCAGGAAATATGCCTGATATCTTTGTGTTCGGCGGCGAAGGAGATTATCAGACATGGAAAGAGTATATGACAGACTTAAGCGGTGAAGAGTGGGCATCACAGACTGATTTCGGTTTTAAGTCGGAGGATGGAAAGGTTGTTGGATTTCCATATGCGGTAGAAGGATACGGAATTACATATAATAAAAATGTCTTGGAAGCAGCAGGAATCGATCCGGCTTCCTTAGTAACTTATGATGCTTATAAAAATGCATTTGAAACGATAGACAGTAAAAAAGAGGAACTGGGATTGACTGCAGTATGTTCGGTTGCCGCAGAATCCGGACAGATGTATTGGTCCACGGGAAATCATCTTTTTGGATATTATTTGTCAGCCGGTTTGGAAAGAGGAGATGACAAGTATATTGATATGCTGAAAGAAGGAAGCATCGATAATGACAGATTAGGACAATTTGCGGACTTTATAGGAATGCTTTTTGACTATTCGGATCAGAGCACTCTTGTATCAGGAACCTATGATGATCAACTTGCATTGTGGGCACAAGGCAAAACTGCTTTTATCACTCAGGGAAACTGGATCGATCCGTCGCTTCCGGATTATAATGTTGAATTTGATTGCGGTATAGCACCTTTGGCATTTTCCAAGGAAGAAATATCAGGAGTGCTTGCGGATTGTCCTTCGTGGTGGTCTGTATATAACAACGGGAAAAACACAGATGCTTGTAAAGCTTTTTTGAATGAACTGGCGACATCAGAAGAAGGACAAAAATGTCTTGTGATTGACTGCGGCATGATTTCACCTTATGAAACTTGTACGGTAACTCCTACAACGCCGCTTGCAGTCAGCTTAAAAACATATGTGGATGCCGGCAACACCTATTCATGGGGCTGGACCAAGATGCCGGAGGGAATCGCAATGAACTCCACAGGGGCAGTTTTTGAATTATATGCAAAGGATGAAATTGATAAAGATACTTTTGTAGCGATGATGGGAACTGCAATCGCAGATTATGTGAAATAAAATGGAATAGGGCGGCTTTAAGGCCGCCTTATTTAGCAATAGGAACAAAAGCTGTGCTGCCAAAGTATTTGGTCACGAGGGTATGCGAAGCACACTTTTGTTCTTTATATATGTTTTCGAGGAAGAAATGAAGGAGAATGATACATGGAGCAAAATGTAAGAAGAGTGATATCCATTTTATTTGTACTGTTCGGAGTGTTCAGTGTTATCTATGCTTTATATCTGGATATTTTCGATAAAGATGCCGGCGGCAGAGGAATATTATTGATAGGCGGAATCTTTATAATAATTTTGGGAACGTATTTATTGCCAAGCAAAAAACATACGACAATTATCAATGTTTTATTTTTATTGCCCTTGCTGGCGGCTTTTGCAATTACAGTAATCATCCCTTTTATTTGCGGGATATTTTATTCTTTCACAAACTGGAATGGAATCAAATTCACGGAATTTGTCGGATTGGCAAATTATATAGAAATGTTCAGTTCTCCGGACTATCTATATTCTTTGCTGATTACATTCATTTTTACCATACTAAATATGCTTTCAGTAAATTTGGCAGCTTTCGCGTTAGCGCTTTTATGCACATCAAAGGTGAGAGGAAGAAACTTTTACAGAGCGGCGTTTTTTCTTCCGAATCTAATTGGCGGAATCGTTCTGGGATATGTATGGCAATTTATTTTTAATAAGGTATTTACTTCGTTCATCGCAGGCAGCCTTTCCATGCTTACAGACCCCAATCTGGCGCTTGCGGCTATATTAATAGTCAGTACATGGCAATATGCAGGTTATATTATGATGATTTATGTCACAGGTCTGCAGGGAGTTCCCAAGGATATTATAGAGGCTTCGGGTGTGGATGGAGCGAGCGGTTTCAAGTCTTTAATAAAGATAAAGGTACCAATGATAGCCAATACGTTTACTGTCTGTATTTTCCTGACATTGGTAAATTCCTTTAAGCAATTTGATTTGAACTTTGCGATTACCAACGGTGCGCCGAGCAGGATACTGGGAATGAAAGCGATTGCTTCAACAGAATTCCTTGCTTTGAATATCTATAATACGGCCATTGCAAAAAATCAATATGCACAAGGGCAAACAAAAGCAGTTGTATTTTTTATCATATTGGCAATTGTATCATTGACCCAAGTGTCGATTGGTAAAAAGAAGGAGGTGGAACTGTGATGAATAGCAAAAGAATAAACAGATATATTGCAGAATTGGCATCTATGGTATTGGCACTCATAGTTTTATCTCCGTTCGTTTTAGTAATATTCAATTCCGCCAAAAAGAGCGCTGATATTGTTATCAGCCCTGTAGCGCCTCCGTTAAATTGGGGGCAGATGCTGATTAATATGCAAAATGTTATTAACAATCAGAATTTCAGTTATTGGAAATCTTTTGCGAGCTCACTATTTATTACGGTTGTTACCCTCGTTTTACTGACCGTTTTTTCCTGTATGGCGGCATGGGTGCTTGTACGTAATAAAACGAAGTGGTCCGGGATTATTTTCATGATTTTTGTCGCTGCGATGGTCATTCCCTTCCAGGTCGTTATGCTCCCCCTTTTATCAACGTTTAGGGAGATTTCTTCTTTTACGGGAATTAAGCTGTTAAGCAGCTATGTTGGAATTATTTTCGCTTATTTAGGGTTTGGCGGATCGATGTCGGTATTTATTCTTCACGGGTTCATTAAGGGGATTCCGAAGGAGCTGGAAGAAGCTGCGTGGATAGATGGGTGCAGTCCGGAGGGTACTTTTTTCAGAGTTGTATTCCCTCTTTTAAAACCGGTACAGATGACGATATTGATATTGAATGGAATCTGGATATGGAACGATTACCTGTTGCCGTCGCTGATGCTTGGGTTGAACGGCAGGATCAAGACTTTGCCGGTTGCGGTAAGCAGCTTTGTGGGCTCTTATGTAAAGCAATGGGATTTGATTCTGACGGCCGCATTTTTGGCGATGATACCAATTATCATTTTGTTTTTATTTGCACAGAGGCAAATTATTCAAGGTATGGTTGAAGGTGCAATAAAATAATAGAGAAAAGGAAAAAAGATATGGAAAAGAAATGGTGGAAAGAAGCAGTTGTATATCAAATTTATCCGAGAAGTTTTATGGATAGCAATGGGGACGGAGTTGGAGATTTAGCCGGAATAACTGAGAAGCTGGATTATTTGAAGTTATTGGGAATTGATGTTATCTGGCTTTCGCCGATTTATAAATCTCCCAACGATGATAATGGTTATGATATCAGCGATTATAGGGGTATTATGGAAGAGTTCGGCAGCATGGAGGACTTTGACAGGCTGCTGTCGGAGGCTCATAACAGAGATATCAGGATTATTATGGACTTAGTTGTAAATCACACCTCAGACGAGCATCAGTGGTTTGTGGAAAGTAAGAAGAGCAAGGACAATCCGTATAGAGATTATTACATATGGAGGGAAGGGAAAGCAGAAGGGTTAAGACCCAATAACTGGGGGGCCTGTTTCGGTGGCCCGGCATGGGAATATGACGAAGAGACCAGGATGTATTACCTTCATTTATTCTCTCCTAAGCAGCCGGATTTGAACTGGGAAAATCAAAAGGTCAGGGATGAAGTGTTCGAAATGATGGATTGGTGGTGCCAAAAGGGGATCGATGGATTCCGGATGGATGTCATCAGTATGATTTCCAAGGATCAAAGCTTTCCGGATGGAAAACTGAACGGAGGTGTATATGGCGATTTTGGACCTTATGCAATTCATGGTCCGAAGGTTCATGATTACTTAAAAGAGATGAATGAAAGAGTGCTTTCCAAGTATGATTTAATGACGGTAGGAGAGACTGCCGGAGTCACGGTGGAAGAGGCCAAAAAATATGCAGGAGAGAATGAAAAGGAATTAAACATGGTTTTTCATTTTGAACATGTGGAAGGCGATGGAGAAATCGGAAAGTGGACAGATAAGAAACAGGAGCTGTTGCCTATCAAAAAAATCTTTTCTAAGTGGCAGACTGCGCTTGCAGATTGTGCTTGGAATAGTTTGTATTGGGATAATCATGACCAGCCGAGAGCTGTTTCCAGATTTGGAAACGATAGCAGCCAGTATAGAGAATTATCGGCGAAAATGCTCGCGACATGTTTGCATATGATGAAAGGAACTCCTTATATTTATCAGGGAGAGGAGTTGGGAATGACGAATTTTCCTTTTCAGGAGATGTCCCAGTTCAGAGATATCGAGAGTATAAATTCGTATAAAGAGCTGGTGGACGGAGGCGTGGTAGGCCATGATAAAATGATGAGTTATTTAAGATGCAAGAGCAGGGACAATGCCAGAACTCCAATGCAGTGGAACCGAAATATTCATGCCGGATTTACGACGGGAACTCCTTGGATAGAGGTAAATCCCAACTATGACCAGATCAATGCAGAGAATGAAGTTGCAAATAGCAATTCAGTATTTCATTATTATAAAAAATTGATAGAGCTTAGAAAAGAGTACGATATTATCGTGTATGGAAGCTTTGAGCTCATTATGGACGATGATCCGGAAATCTTTGCGTATATAAGAAGGCTGGGAAATAAAAAGTTGCTTACATTATGCAATTTTTCAGATGAGGAGCTGGAAGTTCGCATTCCGGAAGAATTTTGTGGTGAAAAGGCAGAGCTCTTGATACATAATTATTGTACTTCGAAGGGAGAGTGCGAAAATAAGCTCCTTCCATATGAAGCACTCGTGTTACTGTTCACACAGTAGCTTAACACTTGCTGTTAAGCTGCGTAAGAACGTGATGCAAGAGATGATTTCTGCTTCGCGGAGCGAATTGAAATGCAGAAATCATGCGTTACTGTGGACGGAGTGAACAGTAACGTACTCGTATATTATTTATACAAATAAATTGGCTTGCGTTCTTATGGCAGTAACTGTTATGATATAGCTATGAACAGATGAGAAGCTGGAGGGGAACGACAATGTCCGACAACAAAAAATATACGATTAAATATGCGGCTGTCCAAGGATTTTATTGGGCAGCTTTTTGCTCTTTATTAGGATTTACTGTGATTTTTCTATTGGATAGGGGGTACACCAATTCAGAAATAGGAATTATTATTGCCTTATCCAACGTGGCGGCTGTGTTTTTGCAGCCAATGATCGCGAGTCTTGCGGATAAATATGAAAGAATAACACTGAAAGGAATCATATGGGTAGGGGCGGCGACTATCATATTGACGTCGGGAGGGCTCACTATTATTGGCGGGGCGTCCTTTCTGGTGTCCGCCTTTATTACGCTTTCGCTCGTTGGCGTCATGGTAATCCAGCCCTTTGTAAATACTATGTCCGTGCAGCTGGAGGAAAGAGGAATCTTTATAAATTTCGGGGTGTGCAGGGCTTGCGGCTCTTTTTGCTATGCAACGGTATCCACTGTGATGGGAGTTTTGCTGAAATATAATCCTACCGCCTTGATTCCTTTTTCGGCAGCGATTCTTACGCTGGGTCTGTTTGGCAGCGTGGGTATTCTGGCAGGACGCAAAGGAGAATGGAAAGCGGGCAAATTAAATAAGAAAAAAGATACGCAGGAAAAGAAAGCGCAGGGATTGGCGTCCTTTCTGGTATCCCATAAGAAATTCTTTGTTTTCCTGATTGGAGTTACATTTATTTTTTATTATCATGTACTTAGCTGTAATTTCTTATTTCAGATTATTGAGAATGTAGGCGGTGACAGCGCAAATATGGGAGTGGCGAGCTCTATTTCCGCGGTGGTGGAGCTTCCGGCCATGATATTTTTCATAAAACTGGTACAGAAGGTAAACTGCAAGACCCTGCTTCGGATTTCCGGCATCTTTTTCGCTGTGAAAAGTATCCTGTTTTTTCTTGCGGGGTCAGTCGGCATGATTTATGTGGCTCAGTTATTTCAAGCGGGGGGCTATGCGCTGTTCATTCCGGCCTCCGTTTATTACGTGAGCAAGCTGCTCGACAGGGCGGATATGGTGAAGGGACAATCTCTCGTGACGACAGCAATTACACTCGGCGGAGTGTTTGCCAGCGTGGTTGGAGGAAAGATGCTGGATGATTATGGTGCGGGAATGACGCTTTTTGTGGGAGCCGTGGTAGCGGTAATCGGAGTAGTCAGCATGAGTGTATCGGTGGAGGAAGTCTAAGGTTTTTGGCTGAGAGAGTTTTCAAAGGAATGTTAATAATTTATCGATATGAACCGATATACATACATATAGAAACAAATGGGAGTGGATTATACAGCGCGTATAGGGGGATGAAATGAAAGCGACGGGATTAGACGGAACCACACGCTTGGGCATCGGTGTGGAAAATGGCAGGAATAGCAAGGATGAGAAGAAAAAGGAGCAGGGAAATAAAAGCGTTATTTTTGCAGGAGATATAGAAGGCATGATGTCTGACAGGGTGGAAAGCAGGCGGACTCAGGCGAGAAAACAGGCGACGAAGATTATCATGGATCAGTTCGAAAGCGACGAGAAAGTGAGCGAAAGCTTAAATGAGATCCGAGGTAAGATCGCAGAGATGAATGAGCAGAGAAATGAACTTAACCAGCGCAAAAACAACGCGTTGAAGCGGCAGGACAAGCTAAAGGAAACTTACGGCATCGAGGACGAAAGTCAGGAACAGCAGGATCTGGAGCTGCTTCGTAAGGCTCGCACTGCGTATAGAAATAAAGATTTGGGAAATTTGAGCGAAGAGGAGCTTGAGCAGGTTGCCAATATGGACGCGTTGACGGAATATCAAAGAAAATCGCTGGCATTAGATGATGTGACAGAAAACTGCGATTCTCTGATAGATATTATGGATAAGGCAATCGCGGGCTGCGTCAGCGCGCTTACTGATGCCAAATTGTCTGTACTGGAGCAAAAAGGTATGGTCGATGCGATGAAGGGGGCAGATAGTATCATTAAAGCGGCTTCCGATGCGATTGTCGGCATGATTATGGAACAGTCCAAAGAGCATATCGACGAAGAGATGGATGAGTTGGCAGAGGCCGCCGGGGAAGCGGCGAAGAAGAAGGATGAACAGAAAGAAAAGCTGGAAGAAATAAAGAGCGAGAAGCAGGAGCAGGAAGAGTTCATAGAGAAGATGAACACCAACGTGGCGAATCGGGATGAATTACAGCGGAAGCTGGATAAGATTATGAAAGATATGGAGCTTTTGGAAGAGGACTTGAAAGGGCTCGTTGTGAACGGACAGCTATAGACGGTTGAAAGGAGGAGGTAGTATATCGATGTTAATGAGCATAAATTTAGATAACGCCAAAAGGATGATCGAACAGACGCTTCCGGCAGATATACAGGATGCAAAGGCAGCTTTCGGGCAGCAGGTTCTGAACTATGTCTATTGTGCAGAAGCGGGAGAAAGCGAAGAGGATAAAGCGAAATATGAGGCAAGAATATATGCGAAGCTTCGGGCGGGGAAGGAACTGACCTCTGCGGAGCTGAACTATCTGGCGAAGAATAATCCGATTTTGTATGCCAAGGCGCTGCGGGCACATCTTATGCGAAAAGCGCTGGAGAACAGGCTTCAGTCTTGCCGCTCCAAGCAGGAGGCGGAGACGGTTTATCAGGCGGCAGTAAGCAGCTTAAGCGATAAAGATCCGGATAAAGAGATGATAGTTGCCGCGCTCACGGATGCTTATAAGGAATTCAAGAAAAGTGATGAATACAAAAGGCTTCCGGAAAAGACAGAAGGAGAAGGCGGCAGTAAAGCGGTACAAGGAGAGGTCCGCTATGTTTTCAGTGTGGACGGATATCAGGAAACTTATAAAACGGACGCTGCGGATATATCTTTTTCTGCAGCCAGGTAGAACGAGACCTTAGGCAAAGGGAGGCGCATATACCATGGAGTATGATACAGTTTCTTTTGAAAAGAGAATAAAAGAAAACATTAAGAAGTATACGGTTCAAAGTTTATTTACTATGGATTCTCTTACGGAATATTTCGGTACGATTGCTAAAGAATATGGAGTAGAGGTGCTGCTGACAGACCGGCATGGTGAGAATGCTCTGGAGATAGGAGATTTTTCAAGATTTACTCCCGATGTTATAAATGCTCCCGGTATAGAACTGCAAATCTGCGGATATACGGTAGGATATTGGTATGTCAGGTATGATAAAGTTGCTAAGGAGAGACAGGCGAACGCAGCGAAACTGTTGGATACAGCGTTTTCCCTTTTAACCGGACTGGGGACTGAAACCTATATGGGCAGAGAAGCTCGTTCCTACATAGAGAGGCTGGATAAGAAGCCTGAGAAAGAACGCTATCAGGGCGGATGCAGCATGAAGGAGGACGTTCTGACGGGAGTGTGCAGCAAGGCATATATGGAGAGCAGAATGAATGTGCTGGATCGTTCGGAGGTCGTGCCGGTTGCCATTGCACTTATAAATATCAATGACTGGAAGTTTGTATACGATAAATTCGGAGTGGAAAAGAGCGACAGCCTTATACAGCTTGTGGCTTCTATCGTCATGAATGAAGCGAAGGCAGAGTACATTATCGGAAGGATCGAGGGTGATGTCTTTCTCGTGCTGATTCCTATGGCAGAGGAAAACGAGGCGGAAGATTATTGCCGGCGGGTTCAGAGGGCATGCTTGGCTTATGAGGGCGATACTGTGCTGGCACCGTCCGTTGCGGTGGGAGTCGTTAATAAGACGAATGTGGAGGAACATATTCAGGATATGATTTCCGACGCGGAATATGAAATGCTTCAGAACAAGATGGAAATTAAGAGTTCGGCGGGATATCGGGAGAGATTGGAAAGAGGATTATAGACGGTCGTGAGGGAAGCGGCGGGGATGGAAATGTCCCTGCTTTTCTCTGCAAAAGTTTTGTGAAGTGAAGGAAAGGAGACATACAGTAGAATGACAGTCAAAGGAGAGTGCCGGGGAAAAGCCGAAGGCAGGAAGTATATGATGGTATGTTGAAATATAAGAATCAAAATGGGAAGACTATGACTTAGGGTATAAATATGACTTTATGATGGCATAATTTGGTTGGAGACTGCATTGGAAAAGGGAAGGTTGAAAGGAAAGAGCTTTTAACTATTGATTTTGGGCCTGCAATAGCGGACAAGGGGGAAAAATTAAATTATAAAATAATTATAAAATAGTTAATATATGTAAAAAGTGAGAAAACGAGAGATAATAAGAGAAAAAGCGAGAGAAACGAAAGTATAGAGCGTTTGGGTTCTGTGATTACAGTTGCAAATATGTGCATATAAATCTAATATATGGATTAGTGATTAGCACTCGATAGTTGGGAGTGCTAGTAATTCATAAAATACAGAATGAAATTTGATATAAGGAGGCTTTAAAATGAAATTAGTACCATTGGGTGACAGAGTAATATTGAAACAATTGATTGCAGAAGAAACAACCAAATCGGGTATTGTTCTTCCCGGACAGAATAAGGAGAAGCCGCAGCAGGCGGAAGTAGTTGCGGTGGGTCCCGGTGGGATGATCGATGGCAAGGAAGTTAAGATGGAAGTAAAGGTCGGCGATAATGTTATTTATTCCAAATATGCGGGAACAGATGTCAAGATCGAAGAGGAAGAATTTATCATTGTAAAGCAGAGTGATATTTTAGCAGTTATCCAGTAAAATATAAGGACAAATATTCAGGAGGTTTTGAAAATCATGGCAAAAGAATTGAAAAATGGCGCAGAAGCCCGCGCAGCTTTAGAAGTCGGCGTTAATAAGCTGGCAAATACGGTAAGAGTAACTTTAGGACCGAAAGGAAGGAACGTAGTTCTTGATAAATCCTTTGGAGCGCCCCTCATCACAAACGACGGTGTTACGATTGCGAAGGAAATTGAGCTGGAAGACGCTTTCGAAAATATGGGAGCACAGCTCGTAAAGGAAGTTGCGACGAAGACGAACGATGTAGCAGGCGATGGTACTACCACGGCGACAGTACTGGCTCAGGCTATGGTGAACGAAGGAATTAAGAACCTTGCAGCAGGGGCAAACCCGATTATCCTGAGAAAAGGTATGAAGAAGGCTACGGAATGCGCAGTAGAAGCTATTGCGAAAATGAGCTCCAAGGTAAACGGAAAAGAGCAGTTTGCCAGAGTAGCGGCAGTTTCCTCAGGCGATGAGGAAGTGGGCCAGATGGTAGCGGACGCTATGGAGAAGGTATCCGGCGACGGAGTTATCACTATAGAAGAATCCAAGACGATGCTGACAGAGCTTGATCTGGTAGAGGGCATGCAGTTCGACAGAGGATATATTTCCGCATACATGGCGACGGATATGGATAAAATGGAAGCTGTTCTGGATGATCCTTACATTCTCATTACAGATAAAAAGCTTTCCAGTATTCAGGAAATCCTGCCTTTGTTAGAGCAGGTAGTACAGTCCGGCGCGAAGTTACTTATTGTTGCAGAGGATGTAGAAGGCGAAGCGCTTACGACTTTGATCGTAAACAAACTGCGTGGTACCTTCAATGTAGTTGCGGTAAAGGCACCGGGCTATGGTGACAGAAGAAAAGCGATGCTTGAGGATATCGCAATCCTTACAGGCGGCCAGGTAATCAGCGAGGAGCTGGGCTTAGATTTAAAAGAAACGACGATGGCTCAGTTGGGTCGCGCGAAATCTGTTAAGGTACAGAAGGAAAATACGGTAATTGTTGACGGAGAAGGCGATAAAGAAGCGATTCATGCAAGAATTGCCCAGATTAAAAATCAGATTGAAGAAACGACTTCGGACTTTGACAAAGAAAAGTTACAGGAACGTCTGGCAAAATTGGCGGGCGGCGTAGCGGTTATCCGCGTAGGCGCGGCTACGGAAACAGAAATGAAGGAAGCGAAGCTGCGCATGGAGGATGCTCTTAATGCCACGAGAGCGGCTGCAGAGGAAGGAATCATCGCAGGCGGCGGTTCCGCATACATTCATGCTTCCAAGGAAGTTGAAAAGCTTGCAGAGACTTTGGACGGTGACGAGAAGACGGGCGCTAAGATCGTTTTGAAGGCTTTGGATTCTCCTTTATTCCATATCGCTGCAAACGCAGGCCTTGAAGGATCTGTAATTATCAATAACGTGAGAGAGGCTAAGGTAGGTATAGGATTTGACGCCTTGAAGGAAAAATATGTGGATATGGTTGCCGAAGGCATCCTCGATCCGGCAAAGGTAACGAGAAGTGCCCTTCAGAACGCTACCAGCGTAGCATCCACACTCCTTACTACGGAATCCGTTGTAGCTAACATCAAGGAAGATGCTCCCGCTATGCCGGCAGGTGGAATGGGCGGAATGATGTAATTTAGTCTGTAGAAACCGACATCAATATATAGTAAAATCAGGAAAAGTGCACGATGTAGCATTAGCTGATTTTAAGTATGAGGCTGCAATACCCAAAGGGTTGCAGCCTCAGTCTATTAAACAAAAATTGACGTAAAATGTTTATTATTCAGCCGTCCCGGTATTATTCGATAGTCATACTCCGATTTTTTTGATATAATCGGTACATATTTTTAAATGGCAGGAAGGCGAAATGGGAATAATAATAAAGAAGAGGCGGAAAGTACGTAAGAACGTGATTCAAGAGATGTGGACTTAGAAGCAGTGCATATCGATTGACTTAATAAAAAATTAATAATATAATGAGATTCGACAGAAAAACGGGACGCTGAAAGGAATGGGTGAAGAGTGAAAAATAAATTTTCACTTCCCCGGATTTGTATGCGTGCCAAAGCACGCGGATAGGAGGCAAATATGAAATTTACATTTGCGCATAATAATTTTAACGTAATCGATTTGGAAAAGTCCGTAAATTTTTATAAAGAAGCATTAGGGCTTGAGGAGATAAGAAGAAAGAAGGCGTCTGACGGCAGTTTTGAGCTTGTTTTTATGGGTGATGGGACTACGGGACACCAGTTGGAGCTGACATGGCTTCGCGATTGGGAAAAGGATAACTATAATTTGGGAGATAATGAATTTCATCTTGCCTTCGTAACGGACGATATAGATGACGCTCATAAAAAACATGACGAAATGGGATGCATCTGCTTCGAAAATAAGGCGATGGGAATTTATTTCATCAACGACCCGGACAATTACTGGATCGAGATTGTTCCGGCGAAATAAAACGGATATAAAAATTTTAAATAACGAAAGCGGAAATGGAGACGTAAACGATGAAACAATTGGAAGAATATGTACGGAGTATCCCGGATTTTCCGGAGGAAGGCATTATTTTCAGAGATGTGACGAGTGTTCTGCAAGATGCGGACGGACTGCAGCTTGCGGTAGATACCATGCAGGATAAGGTAAAGGATTTGGAATTTGACGTGGTAGTAGGACCGGAATCGAGAGGATTTATTTTCGGAACACCCATCGCATATAATTTGAAAAAGCCGTTTGTGTTGATTCGGAAAAAGGGAAAGCTTCCTTGTGAAACGGTGTCTATCGATTACGAATTGGAGTATGGAACCGCAACGATAGAGATGCACAAGGATTCTATTAAACCGGGGCAGAAAATTCTGATTGTGGATGACTTGATCGCCACGGGCGGAACGACTGAGGCTATGATACGTCTCATCGAGTCATTAGGTGGGGAAGTGGTAGGAATCGTCGTTATGATCGAGCTGGCAGGATTAAAGGGCCGGGAAAGATTAAAGGATTACAGATTGGAATCCGCGATTTGTTACGAGGGAAAATAGGGGCTGTTTTTAAAGGTATTGGGTGAAATTGGATATAATTCAATAAGAATATGGCCGGTGATGAATATGACAGAAGAAAAGAAACAGATGACAACCGATATGAGCGAGATGGTCTTCGATGACGGAAGGATTGAAGCCATTCAGGAATTCCAAAGTCCTGAGCAGTTGTTCCAGGACCTTATTTTCCGTGTGCGCAAATATCACCCTTCAGATGATATATCGTTGATTGAGAAAGCTTACAAGGTAGCCTATGATGCCCACAAGGATCAGGTCAGAAAGTCAGGCGAGCCATATATCATTCACCCTTTATGCGTAGCGATTATATTGGCGGATCTGGAGCTGGATAAAGAGACCATTGCCGCAGGGCTGATGCACGATGTGGTAGAAGATACCATTATGACGGAAGAGGAAATAGAGCGGGAGTTCGGCTCGGACGTAGTACTTTTGGTGGACGGCGTTACGAAGCTGCAGCAATTGCAGCTTACGGGAGATAACGAAGGAAAGACGCCGGATAAGCTGGAGATTCAGGCGGAAAACCTCCGAAAGATGTTCCTCGCCATGGCGAAGGACATTAGAGTCATTTTGATCAAGCTTGCGGATAGGCTGCACAATATGCGTACTCTGAATCATATGCCTCCTGAGAAGCAGCAGCGAATCGCAAGAGAAACACTGGATATTTATGCGCCTATTGCGCAGAGACTCGGTATTTCCAAGATAAAGGTGGAGCTGGATGATTTATCTTTGAAATATCTGGAGCCGGAAGTTTATTACGATTTAGTTGATAAGATAGCTATCCGGAGAAGTGAGAGGGAAGCGTATATTCAGGGCATTGTAAATGAAGTTGAGCAACATATAGAAAATACCGATATCAAGGCGCAGGTTGACGGCCGTATCAAACATTTTTTCAGCATTTACAAGAAAATGAAGAATCAGGATAAGACTATCGATCAAATTTACGATTTGTTCGCAGTCAGGATTATCGTGGACACAGTCAAGGATTGTTATGCGGCTCTCGGCGTTATCCACGAGATGTATAAGCCGATTCCGGGGCGCTTCAAGGACTATATCGCTATGCCCAAGGCCAATATGTACCAGTCTCTTCATACGACGCTGATCGGTGCCAATGGGCAGCCCTTCGAGATTCAGATACGTACCTATGAAATGCACAAGGCGGCGGAGTTTGGTATTGCCGCCCATTGGAAATATAAAGAGTCCTCCGACGGAAAGAAAGTGGAGGAGAGAGAAGAAGAAAAGCTCGTATGGCTCAGACAGATTCTCGAGTGGCAGAGGGATATGTCCGACAATATGGAGTTTATGAATCTGCTCAAGAGCGATTTGGACCTGTTCTCGGACAGTGTTTATTGCTTTACGCCTACAGGAGATGTCAAAAATCTTCCGGCTGGTTCTACGCCTATCGATTTTGCCTACAGCATTCACAGCGCGGTAGGAAACAAGATGATCGGTGCGAGAGTGAACGGCAAGCTGGTCACCATAGATTATGAAATTAAAAACGGTGACCGGATTGAGATTCTTACCTCCCAGAACTCTAAGGGTCCCAGCCGCGACTGGTTGAACGTCGTTAAGAGTACGCAGGCGAAGAGTAAGATCAATCAATGGTTCAAGAACGAACTTAAGGAAGATAATATCGTAAAAGGCAAGGAGCTTTTGGCTGCCTACTGCAAGGCAAAAGCGATTAATACCATAGACATTATGAAGCCGGAATATATGAATGCTATTATGAAAAAGTATGGCTTCAAGGATTGGGATTCCGTCTATGCGGCAGTAGGGCACGGTGGTTTGAAGGAAGGCCAGATCATCAACAAGATGCAGGAGCTTTATGACAAGGCGCATAAAAAGGCGCTGACGGATGAAGAAGTGCTTGCTTCCGTTGCCGAAGGTAATTACCAGAAAAAAACGCAGGCCAAATCGGGGAGCGGTATTGTAGTAAAAGGGATTCACGACGTGGCGGTGCGTTTTTCCAAATGCTGTAGTCCGGTTCCGGGAGATGAAATCGTTGGTTTCGTTACTCGTGGAAGAGGTGTGTCTATTCACCGGACCGATTGCGTCAATGTCATCAATATGCCGGAGATGGAACGTGTGCGGCTCATTGATGCGGAGTGGCAGCAGTCCACAGAGGAGATTACCGGCGAGAAATATTTTTCGGAAATCAGGATATTCGCCAATAACAGAAGCGGTCTGATTGCGGATATATCCCGTGCGCTTACGGAGAAGAACGTGGATATTTTATCTATGAATACGAGAACGAACAAGCAGGGTCTGGCGACCTTGTCTACCTCCTTCGAAATAGGAAGCAGGGAAGAGCTTAACCGCATCATCGATAAAATAAGAAGCGTGGAAAGTGTTATCGACATCGAAAGGACTACCGGCTGACCCGCGAGAGGAGAAGGATTAACGGAATGGCGAATTTGAAAATAGGACGTATGGTGCTCGGCATCTGTCAGACTAATTGTTATTTTGTATACAGGGAGGGATGCGTCGATGTGATATTCATCGATCCTGCGGATTCGGGAGATTATATTTATGAATCCTTGAAGGAAAAAGGCTTTCAGGTAAAGGGAATCCTCTTGACACATGGACATTTTGACCACATCTGGGGAAGCGAAAGGCTGCGGGAATTAAGTGGGGCGAAAATATATGCCTATAAGGAAGAAAAGGCTCTGTGTGAGGACTCTGTAAAGAACGTATCCGAACAGGCGGGGCGGGCTTATACGGTAGTGCCGGACGAATATTTGGAGGATGGAGCACGGATAACTATAGCCGGAATGACCTGCCGTCTTATCGCAACTCCCGGGCACACGATAGGAGGCTGCTGTTATTATTTCGAGGAGGACAGAATGCTTATAAGCGGCGATACGCTCTTCCAGGAATCGGTAGGGAGAACGGATCTGCCTACGGGAAGTATGAGCACGCTTACAAGGTCTATTAAAGAAAGGCTGTACGTGCTGCCCGATGAGGTTAAAGTATACCCGGGGCATGGGGAACCTACGGAAATTGGATGGGAGAAGAAATATAATGCTTTTTGCCAATGAAAGAAATCGATAGAATAAGAAATGTTGAAAAAGCTTGGAACGTTTAGGAAAATGTTCCGGGCTTTTTTATATTATTTTGATATTGACAATAGTGTGTGATATACACTATAATATGATACACAGGAGGAGAAAGTAATGGGAGAACTGAATGAAATATTATCATCGCTGATTTTGGAGCTTAGAAGGGGTACAATAGTGCTCAGTGTCATTAGTCAGCTGAATGAGCCGCAGTACGGCTATACCCTCGTCAAAAGTATGGAAGAAAAAGGCGTAAGCATAGACACGAACACTTTATATCCGCTGCTGAGAAGATTGGAAAAGCAGGAGCTCCTTGTAAGTGAATGGGAGACTGACGGAAGTAAGCCGAGGAAATATTATAAGAGAACTGAGTTAGGCGATGTGGTATATGAGAGGCTAACAGCGCAGTGGAGGGAAATGACGGAGAGCATGAACCGTTTATTGGAGCAGGAAACCATTTAGGAGCAGGAGACGAAATAAATCCGAGGGAAAGGATGATAGGAATATGATGAAAGAAAAGTTATCTAATGAATTGACGGAAAAGTATTTATACGATGTAGTGCGGCGCCTGCCGGAGAAGCAAAGGAAGGATATCGAGCAGGAGCTTAGAACGTTAATCGAGGATATGATAGAGGAACGGGAAGGCAGCGGAGAAGTAAGTCGCGAGGAATGTGAAAGAGCGGTACTTACAGAACTCGGCGATCCGGCAAAGATGGCAAGAAGCTATCGCGGAGACAAAGAAGGGCTGATCAGCGGGGAATATTACGACAGATATTGCTACATTTTAAAAATCGTCCTTCTATGTGCCGGCGCGGCAATTCTTTTTTCGGATATTATCTCTGCGGTTGTCCACGTAGTGAATAACGAAACATTCGATGCTATCTCTGCGATAGGTTACGAAGTAAATGAGCAGCTATTGAGCGGTAGTATGTGGTGGGAGGTATTCGATATAGGAATCACGCTTCCGTCTGCTCTTTTACAAATATTTGGCGTTATAACGCTGATTTTTGCCCTTATGCAAAGATATCATGTGAAGCTCGATTTGTCTGAGGAAGAGTGGTCCGTGGAAAAGCTCCCTCAGATTCCGTATAAAAAGGCAATGATAAGCAGGGGCGAGAGTGCGGTAGGAATCGTCTTCGGAGTGCTGGTAATTATCCTATTCGCTTATAGGCCACAGCTTATGGGAGCATGGATAAGACAAGGAGATGAGATGGTATCGATTCCGATTTTCAATTTATCTATATGGGGGAAGGTGCTTCCGTTTTTTATTATCAGTGTTATGGCAGGCATCATCAGCGACTTTGTGAAGCTCGTGGCAGGGCGGTATAACTATAGAGTGATGGTGACGACTATTGTGATGGATATTGTAGGCTTTATTATGACATTTATATTCATGAAGGTACTGCCTATATGGAACAAAGATTTTATGCAGGCATTGCAGCGGGAAACCGGAATTGCCTTTTCCTCAAAGGGAGATTTGCTGACTTATTATAATACAGATATCTTTATTAACGGAATTGTAATAGTAATTCTCTTTTTCTTTCTGCTGGACATAGCAACTACGGTTTATTATACTGTAAGATATGGAAATAAGGATTGAGTTATAATTTTATTCAGATAGATAGCTTTCTCTGGATGTGATAAATTTAATCCGGCAATAACATGGAATGTCAGGAGAGGGTATGATGTCATCAAAAATACAGATTTCTTGCGAAATGGAGATTACATTAAAAGTAATAGGCGGTAAATGGAAGCCTTTGATTCTTCATTATCTTATGGAGGAAGGTCCGAAGCGATATAATGAAATTCTTCGTTTTTTGCTGGATGCTCATAAAAAAACGCTCACAACGCAATTGAGAGAATTAGAAGAGGCGGGAGTGATCCAAAGGAAAGTATACCCAACGACACCGGTGCAGGTTGAGTATGCGATCACGAAACACGGGGAAACGCTATACCCTATTTTGGAAGCCATGTGCGACTGGGGCAGTAGCAATATCGGAGATAAATATGAATTGACACATGCTCAATGTGGATGTGATAAATGATATAAGGGAACCTCAAGGTGCCCTGGGGGGAAAAATGTGCCTTCTTGTATTATCTGATTAAGAGTCCTATACTGTAAGCAAATAATAGAAAGAAGGGTTTTTTATGGATAATTTTACTTTTTATGCTCCAACATACTTTGCATTTGGGAAAGAAACAGAGAATGAAGCAGGCAAGTATGTGAAGCGCTTCGGAGGAAGCAGGGTACTGATTCATTATGGAGGAGGTTCTGTGATTCGCTCCGGACTGTTAGATAGGGTGAAACGGTCACTGGAGGCGGAACAATTGGCATATGTCGAGTTGGGAGGAGTGAAGCCGAACCCCAGAAGTGGATTGGTTTATAAAGGAATTGACCTTTGCAGAAAAGAAAACATTGATTTTATTTTGGCTGTAGGCGGAGGCAGTGCCATCGATTCAGCCAAGGCAATCGCAGCGGGTGCGTTGTATAGTGGGGATTTCTGGGACTATTATGAAGGTAAAGCAGTAGAGGAGGCTCTGGCTATTGGCACGATCATAACGATATCCGCAGCAGGAAGCGAAGGTTCAGCAGACTCTGTCGTTACGAAAGAGGAAGGAATGTTTAAACGGGCAACGACTGGAGAGGCACTGCGCCCTAAGTTTACAATTATGAACCCTTCATTGACTCAGACGCTTCCCGCTTATCAGACTGCATGTGGGATTACCGATATTATTGCTCATTTATATGAACGTTATTTGACCAATACGAAAGAAGTTGAAGTGACTGACCGGATGATAGAGGCTTTGATGCTGACAATGATTCATGAAGGGCCCAAAGTGATGGAAGATCCGGATAATTATGAAGCAAGAGCAAATATTATGTGGGCAGGAATGATGGCTCATAATAATTCTTGTGGAGTGGGGCGTACACAGGATTGGACCAGCCATGACATAGAGCACGAGTTATCCGCGCTGTATGACTGTGCGCATGGAGCAGGTCTTGCGGTGGTTATGCCTGCTGTATTTAGCTATAATATGAAACATAATGTCATGCGTTTTGCACAAGCAGCGGTTCGCGTCTGGGGATGCCAGATGGATTTTGAGCAACCGGAAAAAACCGCTCTGGCCGGAATTGAAGCATTGCGCCAATTTCTGATTTCTATCGGAATGCCAAAGAACTTTCATGAACTTGGAGCCAAAAAAGAGGATATTGAAAAATTGGCACATACAGCTTGTTATGGGGATGTAAATACAGGAACTTTAGGCGGATTTGTAACACTGAATCAAAAAGATGTGGAAAATATTTATAGGCTTATGGTTTAAAGGAGATGGTTATGGAAGAGGGAAAATACATCAAGATAAAAGAAAATATTGAAAAACAAGAAAAAATACTGCGGTTTGATCATTTTTCAAATAGTGATGCCTGGGAATTAGGAAAATTTTTCGTTGAGAGAATTGCTCAAAAGCAGATTGATTTAGCTGTTGCAATTCGAAGGTTAAACGGCAATATTATTTTTCAGTATGCGACAGAAAATACAAATCTGAATAATCAGAATTGGATGCAGAGAAAATTCAACACAGTTCTTCTCATGAATTGCAGCTCATTAAATGTATGGGCAACATCTTATATAATGGAGGAGCAAGTGGAAACACATGGGTTAAGTACAAAAGACTATGCCTTTTGCGGAGGAGGTTTTCCAATCCGGCTAAAATCGGGTGAAATAGTGGCTGTACTTACTGTCTCGAATTTACCGCATGAACAAGACCATCAATTTATCGTGGAAGCTATAAGTGAATGGTTGGCGGTTGAGAACGTTCCTTCTTTTGAAGAAAGTGTATTTTCATAATTCGTAAAAGCGATTTTGAGATTAGAAAAAATCAAATTTACCAGTTAAAAAGCAAATAGCCGAAACTGTCAATATAAAGGTATTGTCAGATTTCGTTATAGGCAGGATAGAATAGGACTAAGTCTTTCACTTCATGAAAATGAAGTGAAGATTTGGTCCTATTTTAATTTTATCCGATAATAAAATGGAAGCGGAAGAAATCCTCAATTGTAAATCGAGATGCAACCCATCTCAATTCAACTAAGAATTAATTAAGTAAAATATTATTTATACACCAGGAGGTTGCATCCTGGCTTACAAAAGATTGGCTAATAACCAGTCTTTTTGTTTGCACTTTTATTTTGTTACATATATCCTATGATAGTTGGCGGCAGATTGGAGGATATATGTCTAAATTTTTTACATATGAAGAAAGACTTGATCTGCAAAAGTTTCTAAAGGAAAGTCTTTCATTTAAAGAAATAAGCCGCAGATTGGATAAGAATCCAACAACCATATCACGTGAGGTACGTAAGTATAGTTCTGAAATTGCCACTGGTTATCCCGGCTATCCATTCAACTTGTGTAAAAACAGATTTAACTGTCGTAAGAAAGGCCTGTGTGGTAAGGACTGCACTCGTAAATCCGCACAGTATTGTAAACTATGTCAGTCCTGCAATCCGAATTGTGATGAGTATGTTGAGGAAGTCTGTACTGCCAGATTTAGAGTTCCGTATGTCTGCAATGGTTGTGACACCATAAGAAAATGTACATTGCTAAAAAATATATATGATGCAGAACACGCTCATATTAAATCCCATGAAACGATTACCCAGTCACGAAGCGGGCTATGCGTATCAGAGGAAGAAATCAGCAGGTTGAATAAAATCATCTCACCATTAATTCAGAATGGACAGTCTGTAAATCAGGTTTACATCAATCATGAAGATGAGCTTATGTGTAGTGAAAAAACAATCTATAACTACATTGATGCATGTATGTTTGATGTAAGAAATATTGATCTTCCAAGAAAAGTTAAGTTTCGTGAAAGATATAAAAAGCCTGAGTTCAAAGTTGATAAAGGATGCCGTATTGGTCGTAATTATGAAGCCTTTACTGCGTATATGGAGAAGAATCCAGATACACCTGTTGTACAAATGGATTCTGTTATTGGTAGCAAAGGTGGTAAATGCCTTCTTACGATTCATTTTGTTGAATGTAGTTTAATGCTTGCATTTGTTAGAGATGCTAATACTTCCAAATCTGTAACTGATATTTTTAATGGTTTGGATATACTTTTAGGAAAAGAAGAATTCAGTCAACTTTTTCAAGTAATCCTAACAGACAATGGAAGTGAGTTCTCTAATCCAAAGGCAATTGAGTATCGTGAAACAACACCATTATGGCGAACCAAAGTATATTATTGTGATGCTGGAAGTCCCTATCAAAAAGGTTCCTGCGAAGTAAACCATGAATTAATAAGAAGAGTCCTTTCAAAAGGAACAGGCTTTGATCAGCTTACACAGGAAGAAGTGAATTTAATGATGAATCACATTAATTCTTACAAAAGAAAAAAGCTGAATAATCGTAGCCCATACGAAACATTCAGCTTTTATCATGGAGAAGAGGTTTTGGAAAAACTTGGATGCAAACCGGTAGCAGCCGGAGACATCATGTTAAAACCTGCACTTCTCAAAAAATAATTATTAACGTGCCGCCAACCAATCATCTGACTAAGGAATGAAGGGGTGGATTCTCCGATTACAAAAAAATCGAGAGGGAGTCGACCTCCCTTTGGCATGCCTGTAATTATCATAATACAGCAGAAAAAGCTGAAAATCAAACTGCATTTGGATTACAAATATGGCTTCTCAATTACAAAACTCTATATTTCACTTACAAAAGTGGCTTTTCGTTTACAAAACTTTACTTCTCAAATACAAAAACTGCGTTTTGAATTACAAAGTGGCATCTCGCCTTACAATTCACTGAAGCGGAAGAAATGAAGGTTTAATGAAGGAAATAATTGTGTATTTTTGCCATACTTTGTATACTTTTTAATCTAATATTGAAAAAAATTCCATATAAATTTAATATTATTTATTGGAAAAAGTAAATGTATTTAAGTATGGCATTGCGGTGCGAATATGTTTTACGTGAAAGAGGAACATTTAACAATCTTAATTTTCAATTTTGAATTACAGGGGGATTGCCTCATGGAGTAACTGGCTTACTGTGAAAAATCATTGTATACCTATTGTGAAATGAAATGATAGGAAGAAATATCAACTGGTTTTTTGCAAATCTGATAGATAACGAGGATAGTCAAAACGCTGGATTGGCAATAGAAGGCGGAGGAGAAGCAAAGCAAAATGAGAGCCTATTATTAATGAACAAACAGATAGAAGAAATGTGTAGATTTAGCTTGGGATAATTATAGAAAGGTTTATGCAAAGGGAGAAAGGTCACGATATGAGAGCGCGCAGGAAAATAGAAAAAGGGCAAGGCAGATATTCAGTATGGGAGAATTTGCGGTATGTGATTGCAGGAATTGTGAAATGGCAGCCGTTAGTCATACCTTGTACAATCATTCATGCATTGACACAAGGATTGAGTGTCTATGTATGGCTGTATGCTATAAAATGCATTATTGAGATATTCGAACAATCAGTGAAAGCGGGGGCAGAAGTACAAAAAGTACTATGTCTGGTGGCTATTGCAGCAACCACTGAGCTTGTGATGCTGGTCGCTTCTAACCTTTGCGACAAACAGGCAGAGGGAAGGATGCATGACGTGGAATACCATTTTGCTCTTTTTTGGACCACGAAGGTATGGACAATGCCCTTTTGCATGCATGAAGACCCGGAAGTACAGAAAAATATTTTTAAGGCCAGAAGGGCTATCAACAGCAACGGCAATGGTGTTGCGGGACTGCATTACTGGTCAAACCAATTGCTGCCCAATTTGGTTCGGGCAGTTATGGCACTGGTCCTTTTAGCGATGATCAATCCGTTTATCGTCATTTTGATATTAAGCTTGACTTTCCTCCGATTTGCTCTTATTAACAAGGCTTCCATTTTTGAAAAAGAAGAGTGCGAAAATAAGGTGGCCAAAGAACAGATGGCGAGCTGGACATACAGAGAAGAGACGGCGGATTTCGCATACGGGAAGGATATCCGTCTTTTTCAAATGCAAAAACCGTTATATCAACTGCTCCGAAAAGAGAGCAGCTTTTTAAATCAAAAGCATATACTGGCGCAAAATAAATATGCGAGATACTATGTCATAGGAGATATCCTTGGATTTTTAGAGGAGGGGATTACTTATGGTTTTCTCATTTACAAAGTTCTTTTCGGCGGATTAACGGTAGCTGATTTTACCTTGTATCTGGGAAGTGTACATAACGCATCGACTGCCTTGAATGAGATATTTACCAAATTCATCATCATATGCAGCGAAAGCCGCCATGTGAATGATTACCGCGATTTTTTGGAGAGCAATATCGAACAAGACAGCGAGAATATAAAAAGCAGTTTCCAAAAAGATTATCTTGCCTGTGAAGACGCCTTTAAAGAAACGAATGCGGACTTCAAATGGGAAAAGGATGCTGATTATGAATTTGTTTTTGATCATGTTTCTTTTCAATATCCCGGGGCGGATAGTTATGCGCTGAAGGATTTATCCATTTGTTTAAAATCCGGAGAAAAGCTGGCGATTGTGGGGCTGAACGGAGCTGGGAAGTCCACCTTTGTCAAGCTCCTGTGCAGATTATATGAGCCTACACAAGGGCACATTTATTTAAACGGCATAGATATTTCGGAATATGATTTAAACGATTATTGGGAGTTACTTTCACCGGTCTTTCAGGAAGATGAAAGCTTTGCGTTTCCCATCGCCCAGAATGTATCCATGCAAACTGCCCGTACACAAAACCGCGATAAGATCGCAGAATCCCTGCATGATGCAGATCTGGCAGGTAAGCTTCGGGAATTGCCGTTTGGCATAGATACTTATTTGTATAAAAATCTGAGTGATGACGGAATCGATCTTTCCGGCGGGCAGAAGCAGAAGCTGATGCTGGCGAGGGCTTTATATAAAGCGGCACCGGTTATCGTACTGGACGAACCGACGGCCGCACTGGATGCGATTGCAGAAAGCAAGTCATATGAGAACTTCAATCATATGGCCGGCGGAAGAACTACCGTCTATATTTCTCATAGGTTATCGAGTACTAAGTTTTGCGACCGGATTGCCATGTTCGAAGCGGGCGGGCTGATAGAATACGGAACCCACGAAGAACTGATGCAAAAGGGCGGAAAGTACGCCGGACTTTTTGCAGTGCAGGCGCAGTATTATGCGGATGAGGAGGAAACCTGTTATGCTTAAGACATTAAAATATTTTTACGGCACGGCATGGCGTGAAAGACCTTTCTACCTGCTATTTCTTCTCGCCAGTATCCTGTTGAATGCGGGACAGCCGTTTATTAATCTGATCCTGTCAAAATATTTGTTAGAGGAACTGGTGGGCGACAGAAACACGGAAATATTGCTATGGATTGTAGCGGGTATCGTAATAGGAAATCTTCTCTTCCTAAGTCTGATCCATGTGGCACGAACCAATCTCGCAAAATATGACGATTGGTTTGAACGCTATTTTTATGACAGGCTCAGCCTCAAGTCCATGACGATGGATTATCCTCTTACGGAGAATCCGGAAACACTGAATCAAAGGAGAAAAGCGGATGAGGGAATGGCATGGTATTCCGGCGGAATGAAGGGGCTTAGCGAAAGTATTCAGTTACTTTTCTCCTATGCACTCATCCTGGCAGGTGTTGTTTCCATTGTAGCGGTGATGAGTCCGGTACTTCTTATCGTCGCGTCATTTGCGGTAATAGGCGGGACCTTTACGGTATGGCAGACCGGCAAGATTCAAAAAATCGAGTTTGAAAAATTTCCAAAGGTAAACAGAGCTTTCGGTTATGCGACAAGGAATATCTTGGAAGTTAAATTTGCAAAAAGTATCCGCCTATATCACGGAGCACCAATGATGCGCGAGCAGTTTGTAAATACCACAAAGAAATGTTCCGATATTTTTTATTATACGGCAAACAGCATCGGAAGATGGAACTGTGTGGGAAGCTTTGTCAATTTTTTAAAAGGCCTATGTATTTACGGATATTTAAGCTATAAGCTCCTTACCGGCACTATCGGTATCGGAGATTTCACCTTGTTAGCCGGTGCTTCCAATAGCTTGAAGGATAGTTTACAGGGACTGCTGAATCAGCTTCAGGAAGTACATAGAAAATTAAACTTTATGCGTGAATATGTAAAATTTATAGATACGGAGGATACGCATAGGTTAGGAACGCAGACGATTTCGGAGAAAACGCTTCCTGTCATTGAATTTCGCAATGTTTCTTTCCGGTATCCATCCATGCAAGGATATGTACTGAAGGATATTAATATTACAATTTCCCAAGGGCAGCATTTGTCCGTAGTTGGCCTGAACGGGGCGGGGAAAACGACCTTTATCAAGCTCCTGTGCCGCTTATATGATGTGGATGAGGGAGAGATCCTGCTAAACGGTGTGAACATTAAAAACTTTGACTACGATGCATACATAAAAGAGCTTGCCGTCGTTTTTCAGGATTTTAAAATGTTCGCCTTATCCATACGGGAAAATATAAAACTCGGAGATTGGGAAAAAGAAGTACGGGAACAGGATATGGAAAATATTTGTGTGTTGAGCGGACTTGCACAAAAAGTAGAAGCTCTTCCCAAAGGTATGGATACGCAGATATATAAATATTTCGATAAGGAAGGCATCGAGCCTTCGGGCGGAGAAATGCAAAAACTGGCTATTGCAAGGGCACTTTACAAGGATGCTCCGATCGTTATTCTGGATGAGCCTACCGCAGCGCTGGACCCGGTTGCAGAATATGATATTTACAGACAATTCGATACATTAATAGGAGGTAAGACAGCGATTTATATTTCGCACAGACTGTCCTCCTGCAAATTCTGTGATAAGATAGCCGTATTTGCGGATAATACGATCAAGGAATATGGAACACATGAAGAGTTAGCGAAAATGCCTGATGGAATTTATGCAGAAATGTTTAAGGCGCAGGCGCGGTATTATGCATAAAACGTAGTTTGAAAGTATCCTTAGATGGCATGAAAACTATGCATGTTTGACCTCGGGTTAGCTAATCTGAAGCATCGGGGGAAACGTGCCGTACGTGCTGTCTTAAGACAATAAAATCTCTGGCTGGCCTAAATCGGCATAATATAGTACGGCGATATCTCCTTTGATATCGCTGTTTTGCTATGTTTTCCCTTGAATACGTCTCGTTTGTGTAATACTGCCGAACTGTTCACCATAAATGGTAACAACAATGGTTGCTGTAATTGTTAAAACATCTATTCTGTCGATACCGTATGCTTTGCATATTCTCGTAATGCTGTCTTCCGCACGGTTAACGTCCGCTCTGCTGTTTTGTGCAATATAACTAATTTCCTTTTAAATTATTTAGATAATAGATACATTGCTTTTTGATAGAAAATAAATTAAGATATATTTACAATATATTAAAAAACGTATATTCATATGAAAGAGATAATAGGTGAGTGATTTGATACATAAAGCGCTGATGCAAAAAGGTGGTATCGTAGCACAACAACTTGCTCAGGAATTTATCGGTATGGAAATAGGACAGCGTGTTCCTACCATAGAAGATTTTATAAATAAGTATAATGTTCCGCGAGGTACTGTTCAACAGGCTTTATTAAAATTAAAAGAGTTTGGTGCCATTGAGTTGGAAGCAAAAGGTCATTTGGGAAGCTTTTTGATCGACATGGATTATACTAAATTGATGGAAATCTGCAGCTTGGAAAATTTAGTGGGGGTCATGCCGCTTCCATATTCAAAAAGATATGAAGGACTGGCTACAGGAATATATACAACACTGAACCAATATAACGTAGTATCGGTGAACCTGGCTTTCATGGGAGGGTCCGACAGACGGATACAAGCTTTGCTTGACGGCAGATATGACTTTGCAGTAATGAGTTTGGCTACGGCAAAGCATTATGTAAATGATGGCTATAATATTGAAATAGTTTATAATTTAGGTATGCATACATATGTAAACGCCCATACTTTGATCATGAGAAAAGATTTTAATACAGTTCCGAAAAGAATAGGCGTGGACAGAACTTCTTTCGACCAGTTGAGTATGACTACAAAATATTTTAAAAATATGTCAATTGAAATTGTTCCGCTCCAATATTCACGTATCATTGAAAATATCAAAAAGAAAAATATTGATGCGGCAATCTGGAGTTTGGAAGAAAAGATTATAAGTGATGATGAGTTGCAATATAAAATCATCAATGACGAGGAACAAAAAGGAGATAATACGAAGGCGACGATCATTATTAAAAAAGAAGATGTTACCGTATGTAATTTTTTTAAACGATTTTTTGATATAGAAAAAGTACAGCAAATACAAAATGATGTTCTGATGAATGTTATTCTACCTAACTATTGATATAGTTAGGTAATTATTTCAAACCAATATACAAAAAAGAGTATATTGGTAATAAGAAAGGTTAATATCATGGATATTATGGAAAGAATAAATATAATGAAAGATTATGACTTGATAGATCAAATTATTTATAATGATTTGGCCGCAATCATAGATGTATTTAAAGAATCCGGTATTTTACTGAATGAAGAAAATGCAGGAATAATGATTACCCATATAGCTTCAGCATTTATACGCAATAAAACAAAAGAAAAAATAGAATCGCTCGATAGGGAAATTATCAAAGATATGCAAAATGATCCAATGTTTGACGAAGCATGCAGAATTTTTTGTATGATAAAATCAAGAATCCAAAATCACTTTAATGAAATAGAAAGAGAATTTGCACTGGTTCATATTTGTACTGTTTTAAATAATATGTAGTAAAGGAGTATGTCTGTAAAATGAAAATTGCAATTGGCGGAATGAAAAAGAATGAAATGGAAAATGAGGTAAAAAAAGCAGCACCGGAAATTGATACCATAATAACCACAGACATTATGGCCGTACAAATGTTAAAAAACGGCAGTGTCGATTATTATTTCGGAGCTTGTGAAAGCGGAGGAGGAGCTGCTATTGCCATACTTATAGGTATGCTCGGTTATTCGAAGTGCTGTACCGTAGCAAAGAACGGACAAACGGCAAAAAAAGAAGATATAGAAAAATTTATCGCAGAGGGCAAAGTGGCGTTCGGTATGGCACATAATACGATTGAAAATACAATACCGATACTGATAGATGCATTAAAGCAGAAAACCTAGGGTATGTAAGCATATCTGTATGACTCATTGGGAGGCAAAAATGAATTTTTTTGAAATATCTATGGTAATGATCCTTTGTGGGGTTACGGCGTTGATTTCTCATATGGGAATGGCTGTATTTCAGGATGGTCTGCGGCCTATCGTTCCTGAATGTACAGAGGGCAGAATGAAACGAAAGGAACTAAAATCTATTGCATTTGGATTAAGCGTGGGATTCATTGGTTCCGTCGGCTTGGTACATACTCTCGCTACAGGTCTTTTAAATCCCTGGCTGCTATTTTTAGCCACTGATATATTGGGTATAATGGCACGCAGGAAGTGGACAGCTTTTTTGTATGGCGGCATATGGGGGGCAGTATGTTCTATAGGCATCGTGTTGTTATTTGAAACTATTTCATCTTTACCTGTAGATATCATTGGTTCCTTAGATGTTTTATCGAAACTTTCTTTTATAGGATTCAGCCTATTTCCGATAGTGGCGGTATATGGACAGCATGGTGCAAGGAAAGGAATGTTCAGTACAGCGGTCATAGGAATGGCAGGCTTGCTGTCGAAAATTGCCTTAAACATAGATCCATTGATCATTATAACGGTAACAGGAATTTGTTTACTATATATATATTCCTTTACTAAAGATATAAAAGAAAAGACAAATAGAAATATACAATATTATGATGAATTTACGGATAACTATAAAAAGTTAAAAAAAAATGCAGTCTGGTTAATGCTATGTGGCGGTATTATTTCTGCAGTTGCGGGCATGGGAATATTTGGGGGATCCGAAGTTTCTATTTATATCCTTGCACAGCAGGATAAAACAGCCCGTATATTTGCATCGACAGCGGAATTAATACGAAGTCTCGGTTTTATACCCCTTATCACTACAGCGGCTGTCACTACGGGAGTATACGGTGTGGCCGGATTTACACTCTGCTATAGCATAGGATATTTAATTCCACATCCGGCAGCGGCAGGTGTGGCAGGAGCGCTGGTGATCTTATTGGAATTGCTGTCGTTAAAAGGCATTGACCGATTTTTTACAAAATTTCCTTCTGTCCGGGAAACATCGGATCATATACGCAGCTCTATGATGACAGTCATGGAATTCACATTATTGATCGGATCCATGATGGCTGTATTTAAAATGGGCGGGTATTTAGGATTTATACTTGGTGCAGGATTTTATTTTATAAATGAAGCTACCGGGAAAAAAGTTATGAAGATTGCAATAGGTCCCCTGTCGGTAATTGCTGCCGGTATAGTTCTGAATATACTTAAATTTACACAATTGATATAAAAGTAGGTGATGTTATGATACAAACGGTTTTAGGAGATATTTTGCCCGGAGAATTGGGTGTTACAATGTGCCACGAACATATATCAATGGATCTAAGCCATGTAAGACAAGACAAGGATTCTGTTTTTAGGGACAGAGAGTTAATTTTGGCAGAGTTAACAAAGCTTAAAGATTTTGGCGGCAAGTCTGTTGTTGAAGTGACAAGTGCCGATATGGGCAGAAAAATTGATGATCTGGTGTATTATTCCACGCAGCTTGGAATCAATATTATAGCGTCTACCGGTGCATATTTAAAACCCTATCATAATGAGTGGATTTTAAATAGCCCTATAGATGAAATAGCGCGGTATTTTATAAAGGAAATAACGACGGGTGTTGAAGATACAAATATAAAAGCGGGTATTATAGCCGAAATTGCAACCAGCGGTGAAGTAATATATGAAAGTGAAAAAAAAGTATTTTATGCTGCGGGCCTGGCAAGTGCAGCTACAGGCTGTGCGGTCAGTACCCATTGTGATATGGGAGCCAACGGGATAAGCCAGATCGATATGTTGATAAAGGCAGAAGCTGATCCAAAGAAAATAATACTTGGCCATATAGATTTAGCGGAGGATATAGAATATCAGGTGGAACTATTGGAACGTGGTGTAAATATAGCTTACGATACCATTGGTAAAGTCACTTATTTACCTGATACAATACGCGCCCGGAATCTGGTAAAACTTATTGATCAGGGCTATGAGGACCGGCTGCTTTTATCGCAAGACGTCAGCAGAATTTCCTATATGACAGCATATGGCGGAAAAGGATATACGGCGGTGCTTGGCTGCTTTGTGGACATGCTGGAAGAGATGGGGGTATCACAGGAGAGATTGTGCAAGCTGCTGATAGAGAATCCCGCAAGAATACTAAATATAGAAAAGGAATGAAAAGATGTTTTTAGATGACCTGGAGTTAAGAAATCCCAAATTAATAGAATATTCCTTTAAGATGCATCAAAGCGGCAAGATAAATCCCAATACATACATACTCGATCTAGATACTATTCTCAATAACAGCAAGGAATTGATTACAGAGGCTAAAAAATATGATATAGAGCCTTATTTTATGTCAAAACAACTTGGGAGAAATCCTTTGGTTTGTAAAAAACTTATGGGCCTGGGGTTTAAAGGTGCGGTGGTAGTAGATTTTCAAGAAGCTAAAATAATGATTGATAATAATATACCGATTGCACATATCGGGAATCTAGTACAAATTCCCGACGGGATGCTTAAAAAAGTAATAAGTTACGGTGTAGGGATGATTACCATATTCTCATTGGAAAAGGCTCGCAAAATAGATGAAATAGCAAGGCAGCTAGGCATCACTCAAAATATATGCTTAAAATTTTATAATAAAAAGGATTTTCTGTATGATGGACAAAAATCCGGATTTTTGCTGGAGGATCTGGAATATGTCTTAGCAGAAATACTGAAATTAAAAAATTTGAAGATAGACAGCTTGACTGCATTTCCCTGTTATTTATATGAGCAGAAATCGGATAAGGTTTTACCTACGGCTAATCTTAAAACAATGCAGTCAGCTCAAAAAAGAATACATAAACTATTCAATTTTGAGCCCAGGTTAAATGTTCCATCCTGTAATCAGGCCAATCTTATGTATCAGGTTTCGCTGCAGGGAGGCAGCAGCGTGGAACCCGGCAGTTCATTGATGGGAATGACTCCTG
Source organism: Kineothrix alysoides (assembly GCF_000732725.1). Taxonomy (GTDB): domain Bacteria; phylum Bacillota; class Clostridia; order Lachnospirales; family Lachnospiraceae; genus Kineothrix; species Kineothrix alysoides. The sequence goes on from NZ_JPNB01000001.1 coordinate 803,288, forward strand.
ATAATGTAAATCATACATCCAGAGAAATAGCAGCCATGGTTTACGTGACTGAAGTTTCCCATAATTTTCAGGAGCATGCATTTTGCTATGGAGGAGGAAGCTATTTCAGAGGAAAAATTGATAAAGCATTGGTAGGAACAGATAAAGATGCTTCAAGGAAAATCAGTGTAATAAAGCCCGCCCCCCAAAATATCGATTACCATATAGAACTATCCGAACAAAGTGAAGTTGGTAAAACGGTGCTAATGGCATTTAGAACACAAGTATTTGTTACTCGCAGTGAAGTTGCTGTTATATCGGGATTACAGCAGGATAAGCCGAAGATAGAAGGATTTTATACCTCCGGCGGTCAGTTTATATCGGAGAAATCATGGGCAGATTTATAATAATAGTTTTGGATGGTTTTGGAATAGGTCAGACAGACGATGTTTTAGAAGTAAGACCAAGTGATAACGGCGCCAACACACTAAAAAGTATTTTGAGTAAATTTCCTGATTTAAAGCTAAGGAATCTCGAAAAGTTGGGACTGATGAATGCATACGGAGAATCCTCCGAATGTATGCATATGCAAAAAGATGTTACTTATGGTAAAGCCTCTTTAATGCATTATGGAGCGGATACATTTTTCGGACATCAGGAAATTATGGGAACTTTGCCTCAAAAACCTTTTGCTGAGCCATTCGGGAATAAAATAAACATAATAAAAGATAAGTTGATCCACAGCGGCTATATGGTTGAAACAATCCGTGTGAATAAACAGTCTTATCTGATGATCAACGATTGTGTTACTGCGGCTGATAATATGGAGTGCGATTCAGGACAGGCGTTTAATGTAACAGCCAGTTTGGATTATATATCTTTTGATGAAGTGGTAAAAATCGGTAAATTAGTAAGAAGCATTGCTACGGTTCCAAGAGTGATCGCTTTCGGCGGCAGGGATATCACAAAGCGGCAGCTAATGGAGAGTGCAGTTGAAAAAGGCTGTTTCGTAGGAATAGACGCGCCTAAGAGCGGCGTTTACGATAATGATTACCATTGTATCCATCTTGGTTATGGCGTGGATCCGAAGCTCCAGATCCAAACTATTTTATCCGATGCACATATACCGGTATTTATGGTAGGAAAAGCTGCAGATGTTATTCAAAATAAAAAGGGCACATCGATTTCGCTTGTACCTACCGACCAAGTATTAGAACAAACATTAAATATAGTAAAGCAGAACAAAAATATGTTTGTATGCGCCAATGTTCAGGAGACAGACTTAAGCGGTCATTCACAAGATGTACAAAGGTACAAAGAAGTACTTTTAATGGCTGATAAAGGGATTGGTGAAATAAGGAATAATTTGGAAAAAGAAGATGTTATGATCGTTATGGCTGATCACGGAAATGACCCTCTGATAGGACATTCAAAGCATACAAGGGAAAAAGTACCGCTGCTCATATATTCTCCCAACAAAACAGGCTTTATTGGTGAAAGAAAATCGCTGTCAGATGTAGCGGCAACGGCGGCAAAGTATTTTAAGGTTCCAAGCCCTCAAAACGGTAAAGCAATTTTAGATATTTTTTAAAAGCAGTAGTGTGAAAATGTATTTTTAACATACAGATTTGTGCCCGCAGTTCAAACTTTGCAGGCGATGAGAAAGGATTTTTATGAGTAATATTAATTTATTGAATTATATAACTAAATATGAAGCGGCAGCAGGTTACTTCGATTATAAACAAATTTCCATGCCTCAATATACTGAATTTAATATATTAAATCTAATAAAAATCATTTTTCCGGAGGGTATAGAAGAAAGTAATGCTCATACCGTTGATTTTGAGCAAACAGATCATATTGTTCCTCAGGGATATCGGCTGAGTATCAAGCCAAAAAGTATAAAGGTGACTTATAATACTCTTTCCGGTGCAGCTTATTCACTGATTACATTAAAGCATCTTGCAATGCAGGCAGAAAATAAGATTCCCTGCGGTGAATATATTGATGAGCCGACGTTCCCGGTTCGGGGTGTCCTTTATGATATCAGCCGCGATAAGGTACCTAAGTTAGAAACATTGTTAAGGCTGACAGATATCATATTCGAACTGAAATACAACCAGCTTCAGCTATATGTGGAAGGACTTACTTTTGAATATGAATGTTTTAAGAACTATCTGACAGAGCAGGGCTATCTGACAAAACAGGAAATTCTGACTTTACAGGAATATTGTAAGCAAAGATTTATTGATTTGGTACCGAATCAAAATACACTAGGTCATATGGCACCGTGGCTTGCAATAGATGATTTTTCTCCACTTAGCAAAAATCCCGAGGGCGAACTTGCTTTTGGCGTATTGCAGCCGTCGGCAACGTTAGATCCAGGGAAGCCGGAAAGCAGACAATTTATAAAAGCCATAACGGAAGAGATGTTAAGTGTATTTAACAGTGATAATTATAATGTAAATCTGGATGAAGCATTCGGTATCCAAACAGGGGAGGAATACAGCAACTGGGTTGCTTACATGGAATCACTTTGTAAGATTTATGACAAAAATATGCTTATGTGGAGCGATATGTTAAACACATATCCGGAAATCAAATCAGTGCTCCCCCGTAATGCAGTATTACTTGACTGGGGATATGAAGCTGATTATCCGTTTGATATGGAATGTAAAATACTTGCAAAAGAAGGATATAAATTTTATGTATGTCCGGGGACTTCCGCTTGGCGTTCGATTTCAGGCAGGACAGATAATATGATCAAAAATACGGACAATGCAATTGTATCTGCCATCCGGTACGGTGCCGAGGGAATCATCGCTGCCGAGTGGGGAGATTGTGGACACTGGCAGACATATCCGATCGCGATTACAGGTATTGCCTATATAGGCCTTTGTGCGTGGAGCGGCAAGCCTCTTAACAGATCTGTTTTAACCGGCTACCTGAACGATCAGGTTTATGGCGACGAGTCAAAGCAAATAGGAGACCTATTGTATGATCTGGGCAACCTTTACCTCGATGACGAACTTATGCTGTTAAACGGAACCTTTGCTTATCATTATTATTGTATGGGGATTGCGTCGAAGGAGCAAAAACAAAGTTATATAAAAGCCTTGCTCGATTGGATGATACCTTATGCGGAACGCTTTGAGCAAGAAGGTGAAAAAGAAATAGTGAAATACTTAAAAGCTCCGTTAAAGGAGAATTACAGTAAACAGCTTCAATTTATTGAAAATCAAAAATCAAAAATACAAAAGCTTCACTTAAATTGTGGGGATAAGAAAACAATAATTTTCGAATTGTATTTAACCGCCGCTATGCTTGAATTCTCTCTTGCAATAGCGATATATATCGAAAATCCGGATAAATCTATGTTAATGGAGATGAAGCCGGCTTTGGAGGAGATCATAGTAAAATTCAGAAAAAACTGGTTTGAACGCAACAAGAGCGGCGGACTGGAAAAAAGCATGCAGAATTTATTTGAAATAAAAAATCAGATTGAGAATGCTTTAAGTAGTTTATGACCCTGTTAATATTGCAATAGCAATATAAATAAAAAATCATAGGAGGTTATCATGAAGAATTCAAAAAGTTTTATGGCTGTCATTTTATGTATGCTCATAGTCTTATCAGGCTGCGGAGCCCAAAATGGCACAGCGGCACCGGTAAACGATGTAGAGAGCAGCACACAGGAGGAAAGTGCAAAAAAGGAAATCACACTTAAAACAGTAAGTATGTTTGGTGCAACAGACCCCGCATTGGAAGTTTATAACCAAACAGTGGAACAATTTAAAAAGGATAATTCAAATATTAAAATAGTTGATGAATCTTCAGCATCTAATGAAGAGTGGAAGTCAAGAATAAAAGCCGACTTTGCAGTGGGTAATGAGCCGGATGTTATTTTATACTTTACGGATGCAAACAGCTATGAGTTAATAGAAAAAGGCAGTTTTGTGGATATCGAAACGATACGTAAAGACTATCCGGATTTTGTAGACCATATTTTCCCTCATACTTTTACAAACGCACCGGACGGAAAGCAATATGCCGTTCCCACACGCGGTTTCTATGAAGCATTGTTCTGCAACAAAGATCTTTTTGATCAATATAATCTGGAACTGCCGACAAGCTGGGATAAGCTTTTGACAGCGGTAGAAACATTTAATCAGAATGGTATCGTTCCTTTTGCAGTGAGCTTTTCCGATGTACCGCATTATATGATAGAGCATTTGGTCTTGGCCGCAGGCGGAATCGATGACCATAAGGCAGTACCGGCTTCACCGGATGAAATACCTGATAGCTGGATCACGGGTATGGAGCAGCTTAGGGTTCTGAATGATATGGGTGCATTTCCTGTAGACGTGAATGCTACTACTTATCCGTTGGTAGGAGAGATGTTTTATGGAAAACAGGCTGCTATGACAATTGACGGTTCCTGGTTCATGGGCGGTATTGAGGATAAGGAAAATGTTGTTGTTATGCCCTTCCCCTCAATGGTTAAGGAAAACAGTGAAGAAATAATAGCAGGGTTTACGAGCGGATGGTATATAACGAAAAAAGCATGGGATGACCCGGATAAACGCCAAGCATGTGTAGATTTCGTCGAAATGGTTTCTTCTCCTGAATTTTTGGCTAAGATCACTACAGTTGCACCATGTGAAATCCCTGTACCGTCAGATATGACCGTACTTGACCAGTCCGGATTCGATACTTTTGTAAATGCAGGAGAAAAAACAGATCTTCCGATTGATTCCCGCATTGCAGGAGAGGCTTGGAATGCTTGGGTAACCTCCATCGGAAGCATTGCTGAAGGTGAAAAACAAGCGAAAGAAGTATTGACGGAAGTGATTGATATTTTCAATAAAAAATAATGACTTATAAAAGGAGTTTCAGGACCGATTACTCGCAAACTCCTTTGCGAAAGGAGTAAAAGCGGACATATGATGTATAAAAAGAATAGCCATTTGATTTGGTTATTGGGACCTGCTTTGATTGTTATGGTAGTTTTCCTATACTATCCATTTGTTATGAACATAATAAACAGTTTATATGATGTAAACGGTCTTGGAGCTTCAAGAGAAATCTTTATCGGTTTTGAAAATTATCGTAAACTAGCTGCAGACAAGGAAATGTTTACGTCTGTTAAAAACACGGGTATCATGATGGTATGTACAGTTGTGTTTCAGGTAGGTATTGGCTTGGCACTCGCTGTATGCGTAGATGCTGTCAGAAGAGGAAAAGAATTTTTTAAAACAGTATTTTTCTTCCCGATAGTCATATCGGCTACAGCAATCGGTTTATTATTCAATTTGTTTTATGCTTATTACGGAGGTATGTTCAACCAAATACTTACTGCTCTGAACAAAGCCCCTATCAACTGGAAGTCCGATTCATTGGCGTTACTGATGATCATATTGCCTATCGTATGGAGTTATGCAGGATTTTATTTTGTACTGATATTTACAGGTATAAGTAATATCCCGTCGGATATTTTTGAATCCGCGTTGCTCGACGGTGCGGTAGGATGGAAAAAGTTCAGGTATATAACATTTCCATTGTTAAAAGGTGTGATAGGAACCTGCGTTACACTTGCTGTAACAGGATCGTTAAAGGTATTCGATTTAGCATGGGTTATAGCGCCAAGAGGAGCACCGAAAGGATCCACCCATTTTATGGGCACTTATATGTATGAGACAACCTTTATTGAAGAAAACATAGATTATGGTGCTTCTATCGCATTGATTATTGTAATCATAGGTGTAGTGGTATCACAAATCGCAAACAGACTATTTAGGGATAAGGAGATGAAGAATGGAAATTCCAGGTAAAACCTTGGCGGCTGCCAAAAAAAGTATAATATACATCATACTTTCCATATGGGCCTTTACAACAATATTTCCATTTGTATGGCTGATAATTAACTCATTGAAGCCGTCGAGAGAGATATTGTCATCTTCCTTTACGTTGCCGGCGGCTCCGAACTTCGATAACTACATTAATGCCTTTAACAAACAGAATATTTTGGTAGCCTATGCAAACAGCTTAATTATATCGGGTGTTACAATGATAATGGTCCTATTGTTTGCAAGTCTGGTAGCTTACGGTCTGACGCGTTTTGAATTTAAGGGTAAAAAAATAGTAATATCGCTTATAATCGGCAGCCTGATGTTCCCCGCATTTGCCACTATCATACCTGTATTTCGAATGGTAGTTCAAATGCACTTGGTCAATAAGCACTTTGGAGTGATCATTCCTCAGGTAGCCTCCAATTTATCCTTTGCGGTTATTGTGTTAATGGGATTTATGCGGGATTTGCCGATAGAAGTAGAGGAATCTGCATTTATTGACGGGGCCGGAGTATCCAAAATATTTTTTTCAATGATATTACCGCTTAGCAGGCCGGCGCTTGCGTCAGTCGCAATATTTGTATTTCTGTGGTCCTATAACGATTTGTTTACACAAATGATAGTATTGCGTAACAGAAATATGTTTCCGGTATGTGCCCTGCTGAATGAGATCAGTTCAAGGTACGGTACGGATTTTGGCTTAATGGCCGCCAGTGTGGTACTGGTCGTAATACCAATCTTGATAGTATATATATTTATGCAGAAAAATATCATCAAAGGCCTTACGTCCGGTGCTATAAAAGGGTAATCAAAAGCCGTTCACATTTACGTGAACGGCTTTTAAAATACTCTTTTGTGCATGTTTGAATATAATGAGAAAAGGGAGCAAAAAGAAATTATTTGAACAGTATTATTAAAAAGAATTTCAATATTCCTTAAGCCGATACATAATAAAGATATGTTAAAATGTACAACCTTTCAAAAGCAGATAATGATTCTCGATATAGATTCCATAAATGTTCCACTTATACTATCCATAGAAGGAAGAAACGGAAACCTGGATTTAAGGAAGGATTGGCATAATACATGGGAATATGCGTTTATATGCCACAGTATATGAAAGAAAGTATAATGCCGATGCTGGAAGGAGAAAAGACTTCCAATGATTTTGAAAGCATTCGAGGAGCAGGCCACCTAAGTACTATTAAAGGCAAAACGGTTCTTCTAAAATGGGCATGATTGTGGTAATATATGAATGACGGTAGAAAATGGCGGATTTCGAGGTACTGGAATTTGCCATTATTTGCATTAGAATATAAATAATTAACAATTTTTTATATTGCAAGATTATATATGAGGTAATATGCAATGATACGGCGAAGGAAGTGATTGTGCTTTGCGAACAGAAAGTTTAAACGGCGCATTGCTTATTGTGAGTAAATGGGATATAGAAAAGCATATTTTATTACACATAATTTTATGGAGCCTCTTATTGTCAGAGATGAGTATGCCGCAATAAAGGTTCCTTTATTTGGTATAGAGAGCACCCGGCAGTTAAATCAGGCATTGGAGAAGAAGTACTCGAAATCAAAATAGCTCAATTTGAATGTTGAAAAATATCAGACTCTCAAAAGGATTAAAGGCAGCAAAGTGGGCTTTTGCCAAAACATTTACATTAGCAGATATGATTATGCGTGAACTTGTTAAAAAAGAAGAAATAAATAAAGCTAGAAAAATTTTGTCGGAACCTGACATGATTAAAATGAGGAGAATTATAATAGATGTTTACAGTATGGATAAATAAAGCACAGTTTGAATACGATATACATTCCCTGGTGAAGGCGTTTTACCCGGAGGAAGAGGTAAAGGTACTCTGCGAAGAGGAAGAGATGAGTGACCATAGGATAGCCATTGAATTCGGTGAGACCTCAATCGAGATGACTCTTAAGGCGCAGAATGAGACACAAGCCAAGGAGAGCGTAAGCGAAATATCCCATGCTTCAGATGCGGATAGGCAGACGGTCAAGAATCTGCTAAAGCAGCTTATTTATAACGGTCTGTCTAAGCAACTTGAAAAAAGTCTCCCTTGGGGTACGCTGACGGGAATACGTCCCACTAAGATTCCGATGACGATGCTTGAGGAGGGAAAGGGCGAAGCGGAAATTATGAGCTTCATGCAAGATACTTATTTCATCAGCGAAGAAAAAGGTACTCTGAGCATCGATATCGCGAAACGGGAAAGGGAGCTTCTTTCCAGCCTTCATTATAAGGACGGCTATAGCCTGTACATTGGAATCCCCTTTTGCCCGACGACCTGCCTATACTGTTCTTTCACCTCCTATCCCATCTGCACGTGGAAAAAGCGTGTGGACGACTATTTGGAAGCGCTGGAAAAGGAGATGGCTTTTACGGCGGCGGCATTGTCCGATAAGGTGCTGGATACTGTTTATATCGGTGGAGGAACGCCCACCACGCTGGAGCCGGAGGAGCTTGAGCGGCTGCTTTGTTCCCTCGAACGCTTTTTTGATTTAAGCCGCCTGCAGGAATTTACTGTGGAAGCGGGCCGGGCGGACAGTATAACGAGGGAAAAACTAAAGGTGTTAAAAAAGCATAATATTACGCGGATATCAGTAAATCCCCAGACGATGAAGGAAGAAACGCTGAAATTGATCGGCAGGCACCACAGTGTAGATCAGGTGAAGGAGGCGTTTGCGACGGCGAGGGAGGAAGGCTTTGATAACATCAATATGGACATTATTCTTGGTCTTCCCGAAGAGACGATAGAAGATGTAATCAATACGATGGAGGAAATAAAAAAGCTGCGCCCCGATAGCCTGACGGTACATTCCCTCGCTATTAAGAGAGCTTCCAGAATGAGCGGCTGGATCGAGGAAAAGGGACTTTCGACTCTTCGGAATACGGATGAGACGATGGAAGTAGCAGCACAGGCGGCGCGGGCTATGGGCATGGAGCCGTATTATTTGTACAGACAGAAAAATATGTCCGGCAACCTTGAGAACGTAGGCTATGCGGGGTCCGGAAAATATGGAATTTATAATATTCTCATCATGGAGGAAATGCAGACGATCGCAGCACTCGGTGCGGGAAGCATATCAAAAGCGGTACTTGAGGACGGGCGGATCGAGCGGATGGATAATGTGAAGGATGTGGCCTTATATATAGAGAGAATCGACGAGATGATTGAGCGGAAGAGGAAGCTGTTTGAAATGATATAGGCTAAGGAAGTAGAAAACCGGAGTTTTTTATATTGAAAAACCGCTTGAAACAGTGTAAAATCGACTAAGTGATAAATGAAGGAATTGGTTACTGTTCACACAGTAGCTTAACACTTGTTGTTAAGCTACGTAAGAACGTGATGCAAGAGATGGTTTCTGCTTCGCGAAGCGAATTTAAATGCAGAAATCATGCGTTGCTGAGAACGGAGTGAACAGTAACAGGAATTGAATTGTGAATAGGAGCGTAAATTATGGCACTGAGTAAGAAGCCGGTTACCGGTATGAAGGATATTATGCCTGCGGAAATGCAGCTTCGGGATTATGTGATCGGCGTGATCAAGGAAACCTATGGAAAGTTCGGTTTTTCCTCTATTGAGACTCCCTGCGTAGAGAACATTGCAAATCTAAGCAGCAAGCAGGGCGGAGAGAATGAGAAGCTGATTTTCAAGATTCTGAAACGAGGGGAAAAGCTGAATCTGGAGGAAGCAAAGAGTGAGGAAGATTTGGTGGATGGAGGTCTTCGTTATGATTTGACGGTTCCGTTAGTTCGGTATTATTCCAACCATGCCAATGAGCTGCCTTCGCCCTTTAAAGCTCTTCAGATGGGAAATGTATGGAGGGCTGACAGACCTCAGAAGGGGCGATACAGACAGTTTATGCAGTGCGATATAGATATATTGGGAGAGCCTTCCAACCTTGCGGAAATTGAGCTTATATTGGCCACCACCACGACATTAGGACGGCTGGGCTTTAAGAACTTTCAGATTCGGATCAATGAAAGACGGATTTTGAAGGCGATGGCGGCTTACAGCGGTTTTGCCGAGGAGGCTTACGATACGGTATTTATTATTTTGGATAAGATGGACAAGATCGGGCTTGCGGGAGTTGCCGGCGAATTGAAGGAAAGCGGCTTTGCCGAGGAATGCATAGAAAAGTATCTGGAGCTGTTCGAAGGAATGGAAGCAGCGCAGGACGGCCTTTCTTATTTGGCCGAGAGGCTTAGGGGAGTGCTGGAGCCGGAAGTAGAGCAGAGCCTTCAGGAAATTATAGCAAGCGTAAAGGCGACAAAGGCGTCTGAATTCGAAATCGTATTCGACCCGACCCTCGTCAGAGGAATGTCTTACTATACGGGAACCATTTTCGAAGTCGCAATGCCGGAATTCGGCGGAAGCTGCGGAGGCGGCGGGCGCTACGACAAGATGGTAGGCAAATTTACGGGGAACGATGTTCCCGCCTGCGGATTTTCCATAGGCTTCGAGCGCATCATATTAATCATGCAGGAAAAGGGCTTCCAGATTCCTAATGAGAGCAGGAAAATCGCTTATCTTATAGAAAAGGGCGTAGAAGCAGATGCACTGTGTGAAATCATTGCGAAAGCACAGGAAGAACGCCAAAAGGGAATGCAAGTGCTGGTTGCGCGCATGAACAAGAACAAGAAATTCCAGAAAGACCAGTTGAATGCGGAAGGATATATGGAGTTCGAAGAATTCTACAAGAATCCTATAAAGAAGTAAAAATAGAAATTATGAGAAGAGTGCTTTGTCAAAGACAGATTGTGAGGAAATGATAAAATGGCAGAATCGATGAAAGGCTTAAAGAGGACACACCGCTGCGGCGAGTTGTCAGGAGCGAACGTAGGAGAAACGGTAACAGTCATGGGCTGGGTACAAAAGCAGAGGAACAAAGGTGGCATTATTTTTGTAGATTTAAGAGATCGTTCCGGTCTGCTCCAGATTATTTTCGAGGAGAGTGACTGCGGCGCAGATAGCTTTGCGAAGGCGGAGAAGATGAGAAGCGAATTCGTAATAGCTATCGTCGGTAAGGTAGAGAAAAGGGCGGGCGCGGTAAACGAGAATCTGGCCACAGGCGATATAGAGATACGCGCGAAGGAAACCCGCATTTTATCAGAAGCGGAGACACCGCCTTTCCCCATCGAGGCGGATTCCAAGACGAAGGAAGATCTTCGCTTGAAATACCGTTATTTGGATTTAAGAAGGCCTGATCTACAGGGAAATCTAATTTTAAGAAGCAATATTACCGCATCTATCCGCAGATTTTTGACGGAGGAAGGTTTTTTGGAAATCGAGACGCCGATACTTGGAAAGTCTACGCCGGAGGGGGCAAGGGATTACCTGGTGCCCAGCCGCGTGCATCCGGGAACTTTTTACGGACTGCCTCAGTCGCCCCAGCTTTTCAAGCAGCTTTTGATGTGCTCCGGTTACGACCGCTATTTCCAGATAGCGAAATGTTTCCGCGATGAGGATCTTCGTGCCGACAGACAGCCGGAGTTCACACAGGTGGACATGGAGCTGTCCTTTGTGGATGTGGAGGACGTAATCGATGTTAATGAAAGACTGATCAAAGAAGTGTGCAAGGATGCCATCGGGTTGGAGGTAAGCCTTCCGCTTCCGCGCATCAAATGGATAGACGCTATGAATCGTTACGGTTCAGATAAACCGGATACCCGTTTCGGAATGGAGCTTACGGATGTATCCGCAGTCGTTTCGGGCAGCGGGTTTAGCGTGTTCACTTCAGCTTTGGAAAACGGCGGCTCCGTAAGGGGTATTAATGCCAAGGGTCAGGGATCTATGCCCCGTAAGAAAATCGATGCTTTGGTAGACTTTGCCAAAGGCTACGGTGCGAAGGGGCTGGCTTATCTTTGTATAGAAGAGGATGGAAGCTACAAATCCTCCTTTGCTAAATTTATGACAGAAGCGCAGCTTGCAGATCTGGTAAAAGCTATGGATGGAGAAAAGGGCGACCTGCTCTTATTTGCAGCGGACAAGACAAATATCGTATGGAGCGTTCTGGGTGCCTTGCGTTTGGAGCTAGGCAAGCAGATGGGATTGATTGACGATAACCGGTTCAACTTCTTGTGGGTAACCGAGTTTCCTCTTCTCGAGTGGAATGAGGAGAATAACCGCTTTGTGGCGATGCATCATCCGTTCACCATGCCTATGGATGAGGACCTTCAATATATGGACAGCGACCCGGGAAGGATACGCGCTAAGGCATATGACATCGTATTAAACGGTGTAGAGCTGGGCGGCGGTTCGGTTAGAATTTTCCAAAGTGATGTGCAGGAGAAGATGTTCGAAGTGCTGGGCTTTGAGAAAGAGGATGCCTATAACCGTTTTGGTTTCCTGTTAAATGCCTTCAAATATGGAGTGCCTCCCCATGCAGGGCTGGCTTATGGTTTGGATCGTCTCGTTATGCTTTTGGTGAACGCGGACAGCATCCGGGATGTTATGGCATTCCCGAAGGTTAAAGATGCCTCCTGCCTTCTGACAAATGCACCGGACGTGGTGGACGGGGTACAGCTTGAGGAGCTCGGAATTGCTTTGAATTTAAAGGAAGAAGCTACAGAGTAGTAAATCGGAGAAGAAATTGAACAGATTATATATTGCAGACATTGCGGCATTGTCCGATGAAGCCGTTTACTTCACTTATTTTCAAAAAATAGATGCGGTAAGGCAGGAGAAGGTGCGGCAGTGCAGAAATGAAACGGATAGAAAAAGAAGTCTCCTTGCCGGGTATTTGCTTCAGGCGGGAGTCGCAGACATACAAGTGCAGGAAAGCGGTTTGCAGGCGGATGCAATACCGCTTTCTTTCGCATATTCCTTCGGAGAAAATGGGAAGCCGTATTTTAATAATTATCCCGATATATATTTCAGCCTTTCTCATTCGGGAGATTATGTGATATGCGCCATATCAGAGGAGGAGGTAGGTGCAGATATTCAAGAACACCGGAAAGTGAAATCCGGCATCGCGGCCCGCTTCTTTTCCGGGGAGGATAAGAAGACGCTTGAACAGGCGGGAGCAGCAGGAGGAATGAACTCCGTGGAAGTGTTTTTTCGGATGTGGTCAATAAAGGAAGCGCATATGAAATTGACGGGAAAGGGAATGCAGCAGGGTATGGATACTTCTGTCATACACTTTGCAGAAGAGCGGAATGCAGAGAGAGAATATGCAAGCGGCAGAGTTGTTTGCAAGGGACAAGAAAAAGATATCGCATATTTCCATATATGTGATAAAATGGAAAAGTATAGTATTGCAGTGTGCAGTTATTCGGAAATAGCCGATATAACTATAAAAGAAATAATGTTGGCCGAGTTGTGATAAGGGAGATAAGGCCGAAAGGGCATGGCATAAGATGAAGGGAATAACTAAGTTAGAGGTGGCCTCGGGGAGAGAATACAATGAGAGCATGGTGCGGATGGATTACAACACCGCTCAATTAGCCGGCAATGTCAGGTATGGAAAGTACTTTATTTTTTATCAGGGAGTCAGAGAATGGTTGTATGTGTATTACCAGGACATCGTATGGGCCTACCATAAGATGGAAGATGCCCCGGGAAGGCTTCGCCGTGAACGGGTCGGAGAAGAGACGCACAGCATCATGCTCGTAACGAAGGATAAGAAAAGAATAGGAATAGCAGTCGGAAGCGATGAGGATGTCGTGGAAGGGCTTGGCGTGATCCGGAAGAACAATGCCTTCGTAGACATCGGTTTCTCGAAAGAAAAAGAGGGTGAATATTTATGATTGAAAGAAGCAGTGGCTTGAATCATTCTTATCAGACACAAACTCATGAACATATGGTGACGGATTGCATCCACGAGGAAGAAAGTTCGTTAGAGAAAAACGGTGGCGCAGCAAATATAAACGGTAAGGAAACGAATCATGAGCAGAGCGTAAAGTCGCAGACACAGGAAGCCTTTTCCTTTCGGAATATAATCACGAACGGATGGAAGAGCGTAGTTTCCAAGGCAGTGCGATTCTGGAACGATTCGGGGGAAGAAGGAGAAGCTGATAGGAAGGATGTTTCTGCGGCTGCAGCACAAAAAAGCACTTTTCTTTCCGGTGAAGAAGCGATATTGTCGAACCATGGAGAAAAGGAAGGAAGCAGCAGACAGGAAGAATCAATTCTTGCTACGTCTGTCATTAAAAATGACGGTCCCAAAAATGAAGAAACGGATTTTGAAGAGGAAAATGCGAGAAAGGTAAGCGAGATAGAGGGTGCCGTCAGCGGCGGTCTGAAAAAAGAGCAGGGAAATTTGCGAAGATTTCTTCAGAAATTCGAAGAAACTGTCTTGAACGCGACGGGTTTGTGGAAAAAACCCCAAAATGTGAAAAGTGCAACCCAGCTTAACGTAAGTCCTAAGGGTGAAAATCATAATTACCTAATGGACTCTTACAACAAATCAGGAGAATACAGCACGCTTGCCAAAGATAAAAGCCCGGAAGGAAGTTTTAAGGCAAGGGTATAGAGAAGAACAGGGGATTGTTTATCCTGTTACATAAAAACAGAGGGTATTTTATATAATTGTGCTTTGGCACAAATATATGAAATACCCTTTTTAAGAAAATAATTATTATGTGCTTTATCCTTGTGTGTTTAATGTATCTATAATACCGTCGGCAATAGCCTGAGCAATTTCCTGAAAGCGGCTGTCGAAAAGGGCGTTGTCCTGCTCGTTATTGATGAACCCGACTTCTACCAATAAAGAGGGCATCTGTGTCTGATTTAAAACAATCAGATTCGTGCGTTCATTGACTCCGTGGTTAACGAAGCCGAGAGCCTCAAGATTTTCATTAATGTTTGCTGCCATTTCCGCCGCAGGTCCGTAAAGACTGTATACCAAGGTCTCGATTCCGGTGTACTGATTAGGGTATACACTGGAATTGCGATGGATGGATACGAAAAAATCAGCCCCTGCCTGATTTGCTTCGGCGGCCTTTTGGGCTGGACTTTCGTATATATCGGTGGTTCTTGTATAGACTACATTTATGCCTGCGTTTTCAAGCAACTGGCCAATCGCCAGAGTGAGGCGGAGTGTATCGTCTTTCTCCTGCCTTCCATTATAAACTGCGCCGGGATTGGCGCCGCCATGTCCAGCGTCTAAAACAACTGTATATGCCATATAATCACCATAAATTTACTTAATTTTACTATATGCGAACAGGTGAATATCGGTACAGCAAGTTGCAACTTATACGAGGGTCAAAAAGGCAGATGCGGCAAAGCTGCTATGGATTGCAGGAAGTGCAGGGCTGATAGCCTGCGTTTAAGATCTTCGCACGGGAGGTAGTCATTTCGGAAAGATCCTCTGGCTTTATCTCCTGAACATAAGGACAGTCTGCCGTATGGAAAAGGTTTGCACCCATATCCATGACGTAAACACGCTCTATGTTGTCTTCTTCAGAAGTTGTCTCTGCTCCGGCAGCAACTTCTTGTACGGTAACGGAAGCGTCTTCAGAAGGAGCAGAAGCATCCCCGGAAGGAATATCCTGCGCAGGAGCTGCGGTCTCTTGCCCGGTTGTGGCTAAGGAATCAGAACTTTCACTTGGCAGCTCTACGACATTGCCGTTTTCATCGTATACCAGACGGGATTTATCATCTTCAATGCCTTCTGCTACATGGGTGGAACCGGGGGTAAAACGTCTGCCGCTGTATTCCGCAAACAATATGATGCCGACGAGTACGACGGCACCTGTTAAAACAAGGGCAAGCAGTGCGTAAATAATTTTCTTAACTATTTTCATATGTATTTTATCCTTAGGTTTTATAGTAGTATCTCATTTTCTATTCTACCATATGTAGGGAGAGTTTTTCAATCGGTAAAAATGATTTTCAAGGGATTCCTAATCGATAAAAAGGAGGTTCTTTACAAATTTGTATTAGTATTTTATAATCGGGGGGATTGCGGTAGATTTTCTTACGGCAATTGAAAATAGAGAAGCGAAGGAGGAATAAAAAATGTTAGAAAAGAAAAAGTGGGATACCGTTGTTTTCGATTTAGACGGTACGCTATTGAATACATTGGAGGACTTGAAGGAAAGTGTGAATTTCGCTTTAAATGAAGCGGGGATGCCTCTTCGCAGTATGGAAGAAATCAGACGTTTTGTTGGAAATGGCGTGATGAGGTTAATGGAGCTTTCAGTACCGGAAGGAAGGGAGAATCCGAAGTTCGAGAGGGTGTTCGAGACTTTTAAAGAGCATTATTCCTTGCACTGCAACGATAAGACGGGGCTTTATGACCATGTGGAGGAACTGCTTGGGGAATTAAAACGCGGGGGTTATAAGATGGCAATTGTCTCCAATAAGTATTATGATGCGGTACAGGAGCTGAAAGAGCAGTATTTCGCAGAGTATATTCATGTGGCGATTGGGGAGAAGGAAAATATTAATAGGAAGCCGGCTCCTGACACGGTAATAGAAGCGTTGAAAATGCTTGGGAGCACCAGGGAAACCGCTGTGTACGTAGGGGATTCTGAGGTGGATATCGCTACGGCGAAAAACGCTTTCATGGATTGCATTTCGGTTACGTGGGGATTTCGGACGAAGGAAGAACAGCAAAAGGCCGGCGGCAAGTTGTTTGTCGACGACCCTTTGGAAATATTGGATTTATTGCAGGATTAGGAATCAGAATCACGGTTTTCTCTTAAGTCCTCTTCGATATCGCTTACCCGATATTCGGCAGAGGGCTCTTTTTCTGTCGATTCCAGTTCCGGGAGGGATGTTTTTACCGGCAGTGTCATCAGTACTTTTTTAATACGGTTCTGTCCGATTCCTTTTACCTGTAAGGTAATGCCGGAGGAGATAACGATGGTCTCTTCGTCTGAAGGGAGCCTGTCTAGGGATTCGATGATCAGGCCGCCGATGGAATCGTAATCCTCAGACTCCAGATTGGTTTCCAGGGCGGCGTTAATGTCGTCTAACTTCATTCCGCCTTCTACGAGATAGGTGTTGTCATCGATTGTCTGAATCAGTTCCTCCTCGTCGCCGTCGTATTCATCTCTGATCTCGCCGACGATTTCTTCTAATAAATCTTCCATTGTTATCATGCCTGCGGTGGCGCCGTATTCGTTCATGATAAATGCCACGTTGGCAGCAATTTCCCGCATTTCTATCATTAAATCAGAAGTTTTCTTATATTCGTAGGTGTAGTAGGCTTCTCTGAGAATATCCTTTACATGAAAATGTTCCTTATCTGTCAGGAGGATGAAGTCCTTGATATTAATGAGGCCTATGATATTGTCCTTGTATTCTTCGTAGACGGGAAGTCTGGTATACATGGATTCCTTGAATATATTCAGCACCTCGTCGTATTTCATGTTTAAGTCTACACTGACCATGTCGATGCGAGGAATCATTACATCTTTCGCCATCGTTTCGATAAAATCGAAGACGTTATAAATAATTTCCCGCTCTTCCGATTCGATCACGCCCTCTTCGTGGCTTGCATCCACATAGGTCTTGAACTCGTCCTCCGTCATAAATTCCCCTTTTTGGCGGATGTCCGTATGAAAAAGCCTGGAAATGCCAAGGGTTGTTTTGCCTAAGATATATGCGATAGGAGTAAACAGGTACATAAAAAACAGGACCGGTCTCGAGCAAAGCAATGAAATTTTCTCGGGATGGATGATAGCTGTGCTTTGAGGGATAATTTCTCCGACGAGCAGAAGCGCAAGAATCAGAAGGCCGGTGGCAATAGCCGTCATGTAGCTTCCGTAGGATGTAAAAGTGAGAATCGCGACAAAAGAAGACGCAGTCAGGTTGACAATATATTTTCCGGTAAGAATGGTGTTTGACATTTTTACGTGATTGTTCAAAATTTTTAAAACGATGGAGGCATTAGGGCTGCCTTCGTCGGACAGAGCTTTTATGCGCACTTTATTTACTGAGGAAAGTGCGGTTCCCGCAGAAGAGAAAAAGGCTGATAACCCGACTGAAATAATAATAATGGTAAGTTGTATGACACCAGAGGTATCCAAAATATAATCACTCCTTATGTGGTAACTTATGTGGAATTTATTTCCACGTACTTATTTGAAATATTACAATATAGCATAACGTGTGTCAAGTCGGAATAACTTATAATAGCCTTATTCATTACTATTCAGCCTTCGGTTTCATAGCAATAAATACTGCACAGAAATACTGCTGTGCAATATTTCGCGCCTGCCTCCTCTGTGTTTTCTGTGACCTTCGCTCACAAAAAACACCTTGCGATATTGATGGCTGAATAGTAACCATTATTCCATAGGAAAAGAGAGAGGAAGCGAAGAAAAAAGAGGAAAGGGGATTTGTATGAGAAATATAGGGTTGCGAAGAGGAAAAAGCACATATGCGAAGGAGGATGGAGGGGTTAGTTTACATAATATATTTTTGCTGAAATGCCTTCTATTTTCTTATGTTTTAACGGCCGGACTTTTACTTTTGCTCGCTTTGATACTATACCGGTTCAGCCTTCAGGAGAAGGTGGTCAATATTTGCATCATTTTAGTTTACATAGCGGTAACCTTTTTGGCAGGATTCATAGCCGGGAAACGGATGGGGAGCAGGAAATTTTTGTGGGGACTTTTGATGGGAGTGCTGTATTTTGCTGTGCTTGCGCTGGTCTCATTAATCGTGAATCATAGCCTGCAGGATGTGGGTTCCAACGCCTTAACGGTATTTCTTTTATGCGGGGGCAGCGGGATGTTAGGCGGGATGATCAGCTAGAAAAAAAATGCTTTTCCTTATGAATAATTTATGCTATACTACAAGAAGTTTATGAAACGTAAGGAGGCTTTGTTATGAAACATATTAGGACATTAAGCACGAGAGACTATAAAGAATCCATGAAAAAAGGCGGATGCGGAGAGTGTCAGACATCTTGCCAGTCAGCTTGTAAGACATCTTGCACCGTTGGTAATCAGAGTTGCGAGAAGGTGAAATAAGCTAAGGGATTACGGTTTTTGTAAGCAGCGATGTAAATCGCTGCTTATTATACGTTTTGTATGAAAAGCGGATAGAAGCAGTTGGAACTAAGAAAGGAAATAACGAAGTGATACATCAGTATAAGAACAATGGATACAACATCGTGCTGGATGTGAACAGTGGAGCAGTGCATGTGGTAGACGACATTGTTTATGATTTAATGAAGATAGTGGAGAAATTGCTGGAAGAAGGAGTGCCGGAGGATGTGAATGCTCTTACAAGGGCAGCTTTAAATGAGGAGATTCTTCCTTATGAAGAAGAGGAGATGAAAGAGGCTCTGGAGGAGATTCTGGCTTTGACGGCGGAAGGGATTTTGTATGCGCCGGATATCTACGAAAAATATATCGGAGATTTTAAGAACCGGGAGACGGTAGTGAAGGCGCTTTGCCTGCACATAGCTCATGATTGTAATCTCGCCTGCAAGTATTGCTTTGCGGAAGAAGGAGAGTATCATGGAAGACGGGCGCTTATGAGCTTTGAGACGGGGAAGAAGGCCCTTGATTTTCTGGTGGCTAATTCAGGGAACCGCATCAATCTGGAGGTGGATTTCTTTGGAGGAGAGCCTCTCATGAACTGGCAGGTGGTGAAGGATCTGGTAACTTACGGACGAAGTCTGGAGGAAGCAAATCATAAGAAATTCCGTTTTACCCTTACGACCAACGGCGTCTTATTAAATGACGAGGTCATGGAACTCGTCAATAAGGAAATGAGCAATGTAGTGCTCAGTATCGACGGAAGAAAGAGTACGAACGATAAGATGCGCCCCCACAGAGGCGGACAAGGCAGCTATGAGGAGATCGTTCCTAAGTTTAAGAAGCTCGCTCAGAGCAGGGAACAGATGAACTACTACGTGAGAGGTACTTTTACAAGAAACAATCAGGACTTTTCTGAAGATGTGGCCCATCTTGCGGACCTGGGCTTTGAGCAGATATCGGTGGAGCCGGTGGTGGCGAAGCCGGACGAGGATTATGCACTTCGGGAAGAGGATCTGGACAGGCTGTTTGCCGAATATGACAAGCTCGCACTGGATCTGCTGGAGAGAAGAAGGGCGGGAAAGCCGGTTAATTTCTTTCACTTTATGGTGGATCTGGAAGGCGGACCGTGTGTGGCGAAGCGTTTGTCCGGCTGCGGTTCCGGTACGGAATATCTGGCGGTGACCCCATGGGGAGATTTGTATCCCTGTCATCAATTCGTGGGGCAGGAAGAATTTTTGATGGGAAATGTGGATGAAGGTGTTGTCCGCACCGATATTAAAGAGGAATTTAAGACCTGCAACGTTTACTCAAAGGATAAGTGTAAGGAGTGTTTTGCCAAGTTCTATTGCAGCGGAGGCTGTGCGGCGAATTCTTACAATTTTAAAGGCGACATAAATGACGTCTACGATTTGGGCTGCGAACTGCAAAGAAAGCGCATAGAATGTGCTATTATGATAAAAGCAGCATTGGCTGAGTAAAAAGGAGATAATAAGAAGATGAAAAAGAGAAAAGCGGTCATTATTTTACTTGTAATGGTTTTGGTGCTTGCCGGACTTACCTTTACGGCTGTGGAAGGCATAGGAACCGAAAAGGCCGGAGCAGCCTCAGGCATTAAGCTCGGTCTGGACCTTGCGGGAGGTGTGAGCATAACTTATCAGGTAGTAGGAGATGAAACACCTACGGATGAGGATATGGCGGATACCGTCTACAAGTTACAGAAGCGCGTGGAGACCTACAGCACGGAGGCACAGGTGTATAAGGAAGGTGCGGATAGAATCAACATTGAGATTCCGGGCGTTTCCGATGAACATGCCATCTTAGAGGAGCTTGGCAAGCCTGGTTCCCTCGTATTTATGAATTCTGCCAACGAAGAAGTTCTGTCCGGTACCGATATCGCGAATGCGGAGGCAGGAAGCCAGCAGGACAGCATGGGAAACAGCCAATTCGTCGTACAGCTCACTATGACGAGTGAAGGAAAGGAAAAATTCGCTGCGGCAACGAAGGCGGCTTATCCCACCCACGATATTATCTATATCATCTATGATGATGCGGTTATCAGCAGCCCGGCCGTACAAGCTGAGATTACGGACGGACAAGCGGTCATTACAGGCATGTCTTCTTATGAAGAGGCTGAGAGTCTGGCTTCGACCATCCGCATCGGTGGGTTGAAGCTGCAGTTAGAGGAACTTCGCTCCAATGTAGTAGGCGCACAGTTAGGTTCGGAGGCTATCAGCACGAGTTTAAAGGCAGGCGCTGTCGGCTTTGTTATGGTAGTCGTGTTTATGGTAGTCGTATATTATGTGATGGGTGCGGCAGCCAGTCTTGCGCTTGCGGTTTATACGGCACTTATCGTAGTACTTTTGAATGCTTTTGAAATTACTTTGACTCTGCCGGGTATTGCAGGTATTATTCTATCTATCGGTATGGCGGTGGATGCCAACGTTATTATTTTCGCCAGAATCAGAGAAGAGCTGGCTACCGGCAAGACGATTCCGACTTCTATTAAAATCGGTTTTGAAAGGGCGATGCCTGCGATTATCGATAGTAATATTACCACTCTTATTGCGGCCATTGTTCTGGGACTAAAGGGCTCGGGTACCGTAAAGGGCTTTGCACAGACCTTGGCGTTAGGTATCGTTTTGTCCATGTTTACCGCTCTTTTTGTTACGAAGCTGATCATGAACGCATGCTATGCGGTAGGGCTTAAGAACGTGAAGCTGTACGGCGTGGGAAAAGAGATAAAGACCATAGATTTCATATCCAAGAAAGTGGTTTTCTTCGCTATTTCCATAGCGATTATCGTAGGCGGCTTTGTTGTAATGGGTGTTAACCATACGACGAAGGGAAGCGCATTTAACTATAGCCTTGAGTTTGTGGGCGGAACGTCCACGAACGTTACTTTCAACGAAGACTTGTCTATTGCGGATATCGACAGCAAGGTCGTTCCTCTGATCGAGGATATTACCGGTGATGGTGACGTACAGACTCAGAAGGTCGCGGATACCAATCAGGTTATCTTTAAGACGAGAACTCTGGCTTCAGAGGAACGGCAGGCCATCAAGGATTCTATAGTAGAAAACTTCTCGGTGGATGAAAGTACGATTACATCTGAGACGATCAGCTCGGCAATCAGTAATGAGATGCAGTCAGACGCTGTGGTTGCACTGGTGATATCGATGATATGTATCCTCGTTTATATTTGGTTCAGGTTCAAGGATATCCGTTTCGGTGCAAGTTCCGTACTAGCGCTGTTAAACGATGCGCTGGTGGTGGTCGTGTTCTACGCGGCAGCAAGAATATCCGTAGGAGGAACCTTCATAGCCTGCGTGCTCACTATTATTGGCTTCTCCATCAACTCGACCATCGTTATCTTCGACCGCATCAGGGAAAACCTGGCCTTGGCGGGAAGGAATGTGGATTTGAAGGAGTTAGTTAACAGGAGTATTACGCAGACGTTATCCAGAAGTATTTTTACGACATTAACCGTATTTTTGATGATACTGGCTCTGTACGCCTTTGGCGTAACGAGTATCAAGGAGTTCGCACTCCCGCTTATGGTAGGTACCGTATGCGGAGCTTATTCCTCCATCTGCCTCTCGGGAGCGATGTGGTATATATTCCGTACCAAAATAGTGAAAAAAGCAAAAGCAAAATAATCCGGCAAAACGGATACTTATGGCGGTATGACTGTTGGGTTGTACCGCCTTTTTAAGTATTGGAAACGCTGCCGGCTGCGAAGGAGCAGTTTTATGGCACAGTGGTTCATATCGGCGAAAAAGGCCGATTTTAATAAAATAGCGGAAAAATATAATATCGACCCGGTATTGGCGAGGATCATACGAAACAGAGATATTACCGAGGAAGAAGAGATAAGAAAGTATCTAAAGGGCGGCAGACAGGACATGTATGCGCCGGATCTTTTTAAGGATATAGATAAGGCAGTAGCATTGCTTTGTGACAAAATAAAGGAGGGGGTGAGAATCCGCGTGATCGGAGATTATGATGCGGACGGGATATGCTCCTCCTATATTCTTCTTCGGGGGATATCCGCCTGCGGCGGAAACGTGGATACGGTAATCCCTCATAGGATAAAGGACGGCTACGGTCTGAACGATTCCTTGATTGAAGAAGCACATAACGATGGTATTGATACAATTATTACGTGCGATAACGGTATTGCAGCAGCTTCACAGGTGAGCTATGCCAGGGAGCTGGGGATGAGAGTGATCATTACCGACCACCATGAGATTCCTTATGAAGAGGAGGATGGAAGGCGGGTTTACATCCTTCCGGAAGCGGATGCGGTAGTGAATCCTAAGCAGGAGGAGTGTAATTACCCGTATAAGAATGTGTGCGGAGGCGTTGTAGCATACAAGGTGGTACAGGCCTTATTTTCTTTTCTCCATCCGAAAGATGAGATGGAAATCATGGAGGAGCTTTTGGAAATCGCCGCTTTTGCGACCGTCTGCGATGTGATGGAGCTTAGAGATGAGAACCGTATTATTGTAAAATGCGGACTTCAAAATATGCAGCATACAAGGAACCAAGGGTTAAAGGCATTAATGGAGGTATGCGGGCTGGAGGGTAAACCGTTATCAGCCTATCATATAGGTTTCGTCCTGGGGCCTTGCATCAATGCCACGGGACGGCTGGATACCGCCAAGAGGGCACTCTCTCTGCTTAGCAGCAGGAGCCGTTCGGAAGCGGTAAAAATCGCTGCCGAACTGAAGGATTTAAACGATAGCCGGAAGGAAATGACCTTAAAAGGAACGGAAGAAGCAGTAGAATGTATTGAGAAGACCGACTGGAAGAAGGATAAGGTCCTTGTCGTCTATCTTCCGGAATGTCATGAAAGCCTTGCAGGAATCATAGCGGGACGTCTGAGGGAGCAGTACGGAAGGCCCGTCTTCGTGCTCACCAAAGGCGAGGATGGCGTGAAGGGCTCTGGGCGTTCCATCGAGGGGTATCATATGTATGAGGAGATGGTGGCCTGCAAGGAATACTTTACGAAATACGGCGGACATAAAATGGCCGCGGGGCTTTCCATGGAGGAAGAAAATGTGGAAAGATTCCGAAGAAAAATAAACGAAGCCTGCCGTTTGACCGAGGAGGATTTCGAGGAGAAGGTGCATATCGATGCGGCGATGCCGTTTTCTTATCTCACTAAGGAACGCATCGGAGAACTGGGGCTTTTGGAACCTTTCGGAGTAGGAAACAGTAAGCCGGTTTTTGCGCAGAAGAATGTACATATTATAAATGCAAGGATAATGGGAAAGAATCAGAATGTAGGCAAATACAACATACGCGATGAAGAAGGCGGTTCCTATGAGATGGTATACTTCGGAGACTTGGATAAGTTTCATGAGTTTCTATCTGCGCAGGCAGGGAAAGAGAACGTAGTGAGGATGCTTGAGGGCGGAAGAGGGGATATTCCCATAAGCATTACCTATTACCCATCCATCAACAGCTATGCAGGCAGGGAAAGCATCCAGATTGTTCTGCAAAACTACAAATAAGGAAAATTAAGAAAGAGGAAGACTATGATTTTAACGGTAACATTGAATCCGGCAGTGGACAAGACATATACGACAGACTCTCTGATTCTCGGGCAGGTGAACCGTATCGCGACGGCACAGAATATTGCAGGGGGAAAAGGCGTTAACGTGGCGAAGATATTGAGGCAGTGCGAATATCCTGCTATGACGTGCGGGCTGTTGGGTGGTTATACGGGACTGTTTATCGAAGATTATATGAAAAGCATAGGAGCAGACTGCCGCTTTACCAAGGTGGCAGGAGAGACGAGGAGCAACATAAACGTTCTTGCCGGGGATGGTTATGTGACAGAGCTTTTGGAGCCGGGGCCGGAGGTATCCGATGAAGAATTGGAACTATTCGTAAAGGTCTATGAAGAGGCAATAAAGGAATGCGAGCTGGTCGTGCTCTCAGGTAGCGTAGCCAGAGGAATACGCACTGATATATATAAAAGGCTGATTAAAATTGGAAATGAAAATAAAAAGATCTGTATACTGGATACAAGCGGAGAAGCACTTCGCTTCGGCATAGAGTCTTGCCCTTACATGATAAAGCCTAATCAGAAGGAACTGGAATATCTGGTAGGGCATAAACTAACAGATATAGAGGATATTGCAGATGCGGCAAGAGAACTGTGCGAAGAAGGGATCGCGAAGGTAGTGGTCTCTATGGGAGGGAAAGGGCTGTTATCTGTCTCTAAGGAGGGTGTACTATGGGCTAAGGCACCTTCGGTGAAGGCGCTGAACACAGTAGGATGCGGCGATAGCGTGGTGGCTTCCTATGCAATGTCCATATTGGAAGGTGAGGATGACTTTTCTTCTTTAAAGAGGGCGGCAGCAACGGCAGCATCCAGCGCGGCTACGTTCCAAAGCGGAGAGATTGCGTTGGGACTTTCGAAAGAACTGCTCGCTAAGGTGCAGATTGAGAAGAAAGATTGAAGGAATGATAAAGAACCGGTGAACGCAAAAAAGTCCGGGGTTACCGGACCTTTTCGCATTTTCTTATGAGGGGGGGAGATAGTGAGTTTTTCAACTATCTTGATTAATACTATAAGGCTTATATGTGAAGAAAGTGTGTTCAAATTATTTAAAAAAGATAAATTAAATATAAACCTTTCTGAAAGTGTTTTAATTAAGAGGAAGACTTAAGGGCAGAAGTTGAAAAAAGTGAATATCCATGCTATTCTTTTAAAAGAAAAGAGGGAAAATGAAGATGGAACTGAGAAAATTGCTGGAAAAGCTGGAATACGAATGTCGGATGGGGAAGATGGAGGGAAGCGTTGATGCGTTAGTTTACGACTCCCGTAAAGTGACACAAGGGTGCTTGTTCGTCTGCATTTCAGGAGCCAAGGCAGACGGCCATGACTTTGCAAAAGAGGCTGCCGAGAAGGGGGCCAGGGTTCTTGTTGTGGAAAAGGACGTGGAAGTTCCGAAGGAGTTGGGAACTACCATAATTAAAGTGGCGGATACCCGTTATGCTTTGGCATTTTTATCGGCAGCTTGGTTCGGCAATCCCGCGCAGCAGATGAAAGTCATCGGAATTACCGGAACGAAGGGCAAGACCACTACCTCATATCTGGTGAAAGCCATCTTGGAGAATGCGGGGTACAAGGTAGGGCTTATCGGGACCATCGAGGTGATTATCGGCACGAAGAGACTGCATTCACTCAATACTACGCCGGAATCCTACCTGATACAGGAATATTTCAGGCAAATGGCGGATGATGGCTGTGATGTTGTCGTTATGGAGGCCTCTTCTCAAGGATTTAAGCTTCATAGAACGCAGGGCTTTATTTTTGACCTAGGGATATTTACCAATTTAGAGCCGGACCATATCGGCCAGGATGAACATGCGGATTTTGAAGAATATTTGGAATGTAAGGCTCTCCTTTTCAGGCAATGCCGCGTGGGCATTGTGAATAGGGATGATTCTCACTGGAGGGAAGTGACGAAGAATCATACCTGCATGATAGAAACTTACGGTTTCGATGAAGAAGCAGATTTGAGCGCGCAGAACTTATCGCTCATTAAGAGACCGGGAGAGCTGGGGATACTCTTCGATGTGAAGGGGCTTATGGACTTTACGGTGGAAGTAATCAACCCCGGAAGGTTCAGCGCATACAACGCACTTACGGCGATTGCTGTTTGCAGGCATTTCGGCGTAGAGGCAGAGGCGATAAGAAAAGCCTTCATGGAAGCGAGGGTAAAGGGCAGAATAGAGATGGTCAAGGTATCTGACGAATTTACGCTGATTATAGACTATGCACATAATGCGATGAGTCTGGAGAGTCTGTTGAGCACCTTGAAGGAATATGAACCCAACAGGCTGGTATGCCTGTTCGGCTGCGGCGGTAATCGTTCGAAGATGCGCCGGTATGAAATGGGAGAAGTGAGCGGAAGGCTGGCGGATTTGACGATTATCACTTCGGATAATCCCAGATTTGAAAAGCCTCAGGACATCATAAATGATATTAAGATAGGAATCGAAAGAACCGATGGGAAATACGTGGAAGTCTGCGATAGGAAAGAGGCGATTGCATATGCGATCGACCATGGAGAGCCGGGAGATATTATAGTTCTCGCGGGCAAGGGACACGAGGATTATCAGGAGATAGAAGGGATAAAATATCCGATGGACGAGAGGGACCTTATTCGGGATATCCTGAAGGAGCGCGGATGGAAGGAAAATATGCAAACATCATAATCGACATATCCCATGAGAAAGTAGACCGCCCTTTCCAGTATGTAATTCCGCCCGAACTAAGAAGCGGACTTGAGGTAGGGACCTGCGTAGCGGTGCCCTTTGGTGCGGGAAACCATTTGAGAAAAGGATATGTTATTGAAATAACGGATAGGGCAGAATTTGCGCCGGAGAAGCTAAAGAGCATAGCCTATGCGGAGGAAAAAGATGTAACGGCGCAGGATAATTATATCCGTCTGGCGGCATGGATGAAGGAGCAGTACGGCTCCACAATGATTGCAGCCTTAAAGACTGTGCTCCCTGCAAAGCAGAAGATAAAGAAGGTAGAAAAGAAAGTTTGTGAACTACTTCTTACAAAGGAGAATGCAAAAGCCTTTCTGGAGGAGTGCAGAGCAAAGAAGCAAGTGGCGAAGGCGAGAGTATTAGATGAACTGATAAAGGAAAGCGAGATTCCGGTGCCAATTCTTACCGGAAAGCTTCATGTTTCCATGAAAACCTTAGAGAGTTTGGAAAAGCAGGGTGCTCTTCGGATAACAATAGAGAGCAGCTACCGCAATCCCGTAGAGTTCATGGCGAATAAGGAAGATGTCCGAAATGAGAGTTATGGAACAAAAAAGGAGTTGAGCGAGGAGCAGCGCTTCGTATGCGGGGACATCATGTCCTCCTATGACGCAGGAATAAGAACCACCTGTCTCATTCATGGGATTACGGGGAGCGGCAAGACGGAGGTCTATCTTAAGCTGATCGAAGAGATTGTAAGAAGAGGAAAACAAGCTATTGTCCTGATTCCTGAAATAGCGCTGACCTATCAGACGGTACTGCGTTTTTATAAATGTTTTGGCAGCAGAGTATCGGTGATGAATTCTACCTTATCCAAGGGTGAAAAATATGATCAGTGCGAAAGGGCAAAGAAGAAGGAAATTGATGTAATCATCGGACCCAGGTCCGCGCTCTTTACCCCCTTTCCTGATCTGGGACTGATTATCATAGATGAAGAACATGAGAGTACATATAAAAGCGAAGTCATGCCGAAATATCATGCGAGGGAGACCGCAATAAAAATCGCATCCATGCACGGGGCTTTCGTGGTACTGGGTTCCGCAACTCCCTCTTTGGAATCCTATAATAGAGCAAAAAAAGGAGAATATAAGCTGTACGAGCTTAAGAAAAGGCAGGCAGGAGGAGAACTGCCTACTGTTTATACTGTGGATTTAAGGGAAGAATTAAAGGGAGGAAACCGCTCCATTTTCAGCAGAAGGCTTCACGGTCTCATAGGAGGGCGTTTAGAGGCGGGAGAGCAGACCATTCTCTTCCTGAACCGGAGGGGCTATGCGGGATTTATCTCCTGTCGTGCCTGCGGACATGTAATGAAATGTCCTCATTGTGACGTTTCTTTGTCGGAGCATAGAAATGGGAAGCTTGTTTGCCACTACTGCGGACATGAGGAGCCGTCAGTGAAGCTCTGCCCCTCCTGCGGTTCCAAATATATCCTGGGATTTCGGGCGGGAACCCAGCAGATAGAGGAAGTACTTCATAGGGAATTTCCGGCAGCGCGGGTGCTTCGGATGGATGCGGATACCACCCGTACGAAGGACAGCTATGAAGAAATTCTGAGCGGCTTCGCGAACGGGGAAGCAGATATTCTGGTAGGCACGCAGATGATCGTAAAAGGACACGATTTTCCGGACGTGACCTTAGTGGGAATTCTGGCGGCAGATTTATCTCTGCATGTGAACGATTACCGGGCGGGTGAGCGTACCTTCCAATTGCTGACGCAGGCGGCAGGGCGGGCCGGAAGAAGTGGCAAGCCGGGAGAAGTAGTCATCCAGACGTATGATCCGGAGCACTATAGCATCGTACATGCGGCAAGTCAGGACTACCAATCCTTTTATGAGGAGGAGATGTTTTACAGAGATATTCTTCACTATCCGCCTGCATCCCATATGATGGCAGTACTCATCGCTTCATCGGGAGAAGAGACCGGACTTGAACTTGCGAAAGTGATAGGGGAGCTGGTAAGGGAAAAGAGGAAGGCGGCTGACGACGGCACAAATGTTATCGGTCCGGCGCCGGCATCCGTAGGAAGGGTCAACGATATCTACCGCTATATGCTCTATATTAAAAATGCGGAATATTATAAATTGGTGGAAATAAAGAATATGCTGGAAACTTATATCGGAGAGCGTAAAAAAAGGGAGGAACTGAAGACGGAGACGGTTCAGTTCGACTTCGATCCGATGAGTTCCTATTAGAATAAGAAAGGATGAAGTAACAATGGCAATCAGAAACATAAGAGAAATCGGAGATGACGTATTAACAAAAAAGTGCAAAGAGGTAAAGGAAATGACGCCCCGCATAAGGGAGCTGATCGACGATATGTTAGATACAATGTATGAAGCTTACGGCGTGGGGCTTGCAGCACCTCAGGTCGGTATATTAAAAAGGATCGTCGTAATTGATGTGACGGGAGAGGACCCTTATGTGCTTATCAATCCGCGAATCGTAGAAATAAGCGGTGAGCAGACGGGCAGTGAAGCATGTCTCAGCGTTCCGGGCAAGACGGGAACGGTCACGAGGCCAAATTATGTGAAGGCGATGGCCTTAAATGAGAATATGGAGCCTTATGAAATCGAGGGAACAGAGCTTTTGGCACGTGCTATCTGCCATGAACTGGACCACCTGGACGGACAGCTCTATGTGGATAAGGTAGAGGGAGAGCTGATGGACGCTTCCGACCTGGATTGGGAGGATGAGGAATGAGAATAGTTTTTATGGGAACTCCTGATTATGCTGTGGGAGCCTTGGAAGCCATCGTGGAGGCAGGATATCAGGTCGCTGCAGTGGTGACACAGCCGGATAAGCCCAAGGGAAGAGGGAAAGATAAGCATGCTCCGGAAGTGCAGATGCCGCCGGTGAAGCAATGCGCGCTAAAATACGGCATTCCCGTTTTTCAGCCGGTGAAAGTAAAAGCTCCCGAAGCGGTAGAGGAGCTTAGGCGGTACGAGGCGGATATTTTCGTGGTAGCCGCATTCGGACAGATTTTGTCGGAGGAAATATTGAATATGCCAAGGCTTGGCAGTATTAATATTCACGCATCCCTTCTGCCCAAATACCGGGGAGCCGCACCGATTCAAGGGGCAATTCTAAACGGAGAAAGCGAGACCGGCATTACGATCATGCAGATGGACAAGGGGATAGATACCGGAGATATGCTTATGAAATGTACGGTTCCCATCTCCGAAAAAGATACCGGGGAATCCTTGCACGATAAGCTGTGCGAAGCGGGAGCAAAGCTCATTACAGAAGCTCTTCCTCTTATAGAAAATGGAAAGCTGATTCCGGAGAAGCAGAATGAGGAAGAAGCTACGTATGTGACGGTACTTAAGAAGTCCCAAGGACATATTGACTGGACGAAGGAGGCTTCGGTTATTGACAGACTCATCAGAGGACTGAATCCGTGGCCAAGTGCGTATACTTATTATGACAACAAGACTTTGAAAATATGGGAAGCGGAGCCCAAAGAGCAGGAAGAGAAAGCGGTGCAGGCAGGTACGGTGACGAAGGTAGAAAAGGATGCATTTTACGTGAAGGCCGGAAACGGGGAATTAAAGGTAACGCAGGTGCAGCTCGAAGGGAAAAAAAGGATGAGTGTAAAGGACTTTCTGCTCGGATATGCATTGAAGCCTGGGACGATTCTCGGCAGATAAGAAAGGTGGAGGTTGCTTCACCTAATGAAGTTTCTTCGTCTGATGAAGCGAACTTCATTATAATGAATACGGAGGTTAATGCTTATGTATGGATATTACGGATATTATATGGACCCAACTTATATTTTGGTGCTGATTGGAGCGATTCTGTGTATCGCGGCCAGCAGTAGGCTGAACAGCACTTATAACAAGTATGAAAAGATACGGAGCAAGAGCGGAATGACCGGAGCGGAAGCGGCTGCAAGAATCCTTAGCTATTCAGGGATTCACGATGTGAGAATCGAGCGCGTATCAGGGAATCTTACCGATCATTATGACCCTAAGAATAAGGTTCTCAGACTGTCGGACCGCACTTATGGCTCCGCCTCCATTGCGGCGTTAGGAGTGGCAGCGCACGAATGCGGACATGCCGTGCAGCATCAGGAGGAATATATGCCGATACGTTTTCGCAATGCGCTTGCCCCGATTGCGAATATCAGTTCTACGCTGAGCATTCCGCTCATTCTTCTGGGCGTGATACTTGGAATGTATTCCAGCCTCGTTCAGGTGGGAATATGGGTGTTTGCCATAGCGATATTGTTTCAGATCGTTACCCTTCCCGTGGAATATAATGCCTCTTCCAGAGCGCTTGTGATGCTTCAGGATTATGGAATCACCGGAGGAGAGGAAACAGCCAGCTGTAAAAAGGTCTTAAGCGCGGCAGCACTCACCTACGTGGCAGGCGTGGCCTCCTCGCTGTTACAGCTTCTTCGGCTTCTGCTTCTGTTCGGAAACAGAAGAAGCGATGACTGATTACCGGAAGGACAATTTTTATGAATATAAGAGAACTGATTCTGGATATGCTGTTAGAGTTAGAAAAAGAAAAAACCTACAGCCATATTTTAATGAGAAATGTGCTGGATAAATACGATTATCTGACGGCGCAGGAAAAAGCGTTTATAAAAAGAGTGACGGAGGGAACGCTTGAGAGACGGATACAGATAGATTATATCCTGGACAGCTATTCCAAGGTTCCCGTAAAAAAAATGAAGCCACTCATTCGAAACCTTCTTCGCATGAGCGTATATCAAATATTGTTCATGGATGGGATACCCGACTCCGCCGTCTGCAACGAAGCGGTAAAGTTAGCGAACAAGCGGAAATTCCAGTCGTTAAAGGGATTTATCAATGGCGTGCTTCGAAATATTGCGAGGCAGAAGTCTGAAATATCCTATCCTGATAAGGAGAAGAACCCGAAGGAATATTTGTCGATATGGTATTCCATGCCGGAATTTCTTATATCCATGTGGATGGAAGACTATGGCATAGAACAGACGGAAAACATGCTTCAGGCCATGCTCGCCGTCCGCCCCGTAACGGTTCGTTTAAAGGAAACCATGAGCGGTGAGGAGAAGGAGACTCTTTTAAAGAGAATCGAAGAGGCGGGAATAAGAATAAGAAAGCATCCTTATCTGCCCTATGCCTATGAGCTTGAGCGTTTGGAGGGGGTAAGGAGTATCCCGGGCTTTGAGGAAGGGCTTCTTACTGTGCAGGATGTAAGCTCCATGCTATGTGTGGAGGATGCGGGCATAAAAGAAGGAGATTTTATCCTCGATGTGTGCGCCGCTCCGGGAGGAAAGGCTACCCATGCGGCAGTGAAGCTAAAAGGCAGCGGAAAAGTTCTGGCCAGAGATCTGACGGAGGATAAGACGGCGCTTATCGAAGAGAACATACAGCGCCAAAGTCTTCTTAATATAACGGCAGAGGCTTATGACGCTTCGGTTTATGATGAGACACTGCACGAAAAGGCGGATGTGGTCTTGGCGGATTTGCCTTGCTCCGGACTCGGCATTGTAGGAAAAAAACGAGATATTAAATATAATATAACGACAGAAGCACTGGAGGGACTTCCTCTGTTGCAGAAAAAAATACTGAGTACCGTATGGCAGTATGTAAAGCCGGGTGGTGTACTTATTTATAGCACATGTACGATTCACAAGGAAGAAAATGAAAGGGTGGCGGAATGGTTTGCCCAAAATCACCCTTTTGAGCTTATCGATTCCAAGCAGCTTTTGCCGGGACTTCATGAGACGGACGGATTCTTTATTGCGAGATTCAAACGGCATGTATGAAAGGTTTTGAAGAGGCAGGATATGAAGAAAGATATAAAATCGATGACGCTTTCCGAGCTGAAAGAGGATATGGCAGGCATGGGGGAGAAATCCTTCCGCGCCGGACAGATTTATGAATGGGTGCACGTAAAGCTTGTTAGAAGCTTTGACGATATGACGAATATTTCCGGGGAACTGAAGGAAAAGTGTAAGGAAAACTATGATTTTACCGATTTAAAAGAAGTGATGGTGCAGGAATCCAAGGTTGACGGCACGAAGAAATTTCTCTTTGAGCTGTGGGATGGAAATATGGTAGAGAGTGTATGGATGAAATACAAGCACGGAAACTCCGTCTGTATTTCCTCCCAGGTGGGCTGCCGGATGGGCTGTACCTTCTGTGCCTCCACTTTAGACGGTCTCGAACGGTCCCTTACGTCTTCGGAGATGTTAGACCAGATTTATGCCATAACACGGCTGACGGGTGAGAAGGTCTCGAACGTAGTAGTGATGGGAACAGGAGAACCCATGGATAATTACGACAACGTGCTGCGCTTTATAAGGTTGCTTACAGACGAGAGTGGCTTAAATATCAGCCAGAGAAATATTACAGTTTCTACTTGCGGCATCGTGCCGGGGATGCGCAGGCTGGCGGAGGAAAAGCTGCAGATTACACTGGCGCTCTCCCTTCATGCAACGACTGACGAGAAGCGAAGAAGGCTTATGCCCATCGCAAACCGTTACAGCCTGGATGAACTGATAGAGGCCTGTGCATACTATTTTGAGAAGACCGGAAGGAGAATTACCTTTGAATACAGCCTTGTAGGAGGCATAAACGATACGAATGAGGACGCGAGGGAGTTAATAACGCTCATAAGACACTTGAACTGCCATGTCAATCTCATTCCGGTAAATCCCATAAAAGAGAGGGATTATGTGTCCAGCACCCATGAGAAAGCGGTGGCATTTAAAAATAAACTTGAAAAAAACGGAATAAATGTTACTATAAGAAGGGAAATGGGCAGAGATATTGACGGAGCCTGCGGGCAGCTTCGCCGGAAGGTCATCCATCAATAGATACAGGAGGTTTTAAAGTGTTAAAGACGTTTTCCGTTACGGATATTGGAAAAAAGAGAAAATTGAATCAGGATTATGTATTTGTATCCGACACTCCAGTAGGAAATCTCCCGAATATATTTATCGTTGCGGACGGAATGGGCGGACATAATGCAGGGGACTACGCTTCTAAATATACGGTAGAAACCATGCGGGAAGAAATAGAGCGTTCTTTTGAGAAAAGCCCGGTAAAAATATTAGGCAAAGCCATAGAGGCGGCCAATGAGCTTATCAGAAAAAAGGCTGAGGAAGAGGAAGCTTTTGCCGGAATGGGAACTACCGTAGTAGCCGCTACGTGCTTAAACGGCAAATATTTGGAGGTTGCCAACGTAGGGGACAGCAGGCTTTATGTAGTGAGTGACAGAAAAATTGAACAGATTACAAGGGATCATTCCTTGGTAGAGGAGATGGTCCGAATGGGGGGCATCGACAGAGAATCAGCGAGAAGCCACCCGGATAAAAATATAATCACCAGAGCGATTGGTGCCAAGGATACGGTAGATGTGGACTTTTTTAACGTAGAGCTCACACCCGGCGATATTGTGTTGATGTGTTCTGACGGATTGACCAATATGCTGGAGGACGGAGAAATCCGCATGATTTTGGGCTCGCCAAAAAGCGTAGAGGAAAAAGCGGAGGAATTGGTTATGGCGGCCAATAATAACGGCGGCAAGGATAATATTGCGGTAATTATTATCGAACCGTTTGCAGACGAGGTGGAAAATGATTAAAATTGGAATGATAATCGGTGACCGGTATGAAGTGCTGGAGAAGATTGGGACCGGCGGAATGTCGGATGTATACAAGGCAAAAGACCATAAGCTGAACAGGAATGTAGCAATAAAAGTACTAAAGCAGGAATTTTCCGAAAATGCGAATTTTGTTTCCAAATTTCGGGTGGAGGCACAGGCAGCAGCCGGACTCATGCACCCTAATATCGTGAATGTATACGATGTAGGCGAGGAAAACGGTATTTATTACATCGTTATGGAACTTGTGGAAGGCATTACATTAAAGCAGTACATCGAAAAGAAGGCGCGCCTCTCTGTGAAGGAGGCTGTTAGTATTGCCATTCAGGTTTCCATGGGAATAGAAGCCGCACATAAAAACCATATTATCCATAGGGATATCAAGCCTCAGAATATTATTATTTCCAAAGAAGGCAAGGTAAAAGTAACGGATTTCGGCATTGCCAAAGCGGCGACAAGCAATACGATTACATCCAATGTCATGGGATCGGTTCACTATACCTCACCGGAGCAGGCCAGAGGAGGATACAGCGATGAGAAGAGCGATATTTACTCTCTGGGTATCACCATGTTCGAAATGCTTACCGGCAGGGTACCCTTTAACGGGGAGACTACGGTAGCAATAGCTATCAAACATATACAAGAACCTCTGCCTTCTCCCAGAGAATATGTTTCTGAGATACCGGTCAGCGTGGAGCAGATCGTATTTAAATGCTGCCAGAAAAGTCCGGATCGAAGATACCAGTCCATGGGAAATCTGATAGCAGACTTAAAACAGTCGCTGATCAATCCGGATGAGGACTTCGTTAAAATCGTGAATCCCAATGAGGAAGCATCCACGAGGATGATTACCGATAAGGATATGGTACAGATTAAAAAGCAGTCCGACAGAAGAGATTCCATGGAAGAGGAACTTCGTCTTAAAAAGAAAAAGAATGTCCGTCCAATCTATGAGGAAGAAGACGAGGACGAGGAGGAAGAAGACGAGGATATCGATGATATGGAGGAAGAAGATGAGGATGAGGAAGAGGGGGAATACGATTCCAAAATGGAACGCATTACCACCATGCTTGCCATCGTTGCCGCTCTTCTCATTGGATTTATCGTACTGTTCTTAGTTGGAAAGACGCTGGGAATCCTGCCCTTTAATTCCAAGGGAGAGGAGACGCAGGAGGAATCCGGTAAAGTAGAGATGCCTAAGGTAGTAGGGCGCCAGATTGAGGAAGTAAAGGCGGAGCTTTTAGGCTTGGGCTTAACGCCGCAAATTACCTATAAAGAAAATTCCGAATACGATGAAGGACTGGTATTGGAATGTAACGTCGGCATCGGACAGATGGTGGATTCGAGTACAGAAATTATTCTCACGGTCAATTCCGGAACGAGCGGTATAGAAGTGCCGAATATCGTGGGGAAATCCACGGCAGAAGCGGTGGCCAATCTGGAAGGAAAAGGCTTTACTGTAAGCAAGACGGAGAGCTATGACGCGCAGGTGGCGAAAGGAAGTGTCATTTCCCAGACTCCTGAGGGCGGAACGAAAGCGCCCAGCGGCTCTGCAGTTACCATACGCATCAGCCAAGGCCCGGAGGATAACAAGATTAGAGTGCCTAATCTGGTTGGAGTATCGGAAATGGATGCTATGGCGACGCTGACAGAGGCGGGCTTAAAGGTAGGAAGCGTGTCCGAGGTAAATAATGATGATGCCTCCTTGACGGGACTCGTATGTTATCAGAGCTATTCCGTAGGCTCATATGTGGACAGTGGAACAGCTATCGATCTAAAAGTGAGTCTCGGACCGAAGACGGCATCTTACAGCTACAGCGGAAGTATTCAGGCACCTACGGCGGCGGAAGATCCTGAATATAGAGACGGTCTGAGCGTTACGGTTACAGTGGATACGGCTGACGGAATCCAGCTTTTAAATACGAATACGACATCCTTCCCGATTTCGGTCAACTATACGGGAATCAAATCAGGAACGGGTACGATTACCTTTACGTATACGGTCACGACCGACGCGCAGACGGTAACGAATCCCGATACGGGAGAGGTGACCACCACAGAAGGGGTATCCACTCAAAAGACGCTAATGAGAGAAATTCAATTTACACCGGAATCTTAACCTAAGGAAAGAAGAGTATGCATAGTATACAAGGAAAAATTATTAAGGGCATTGCCGGATTTTATTATGTGTATGTGCAGGATGAGGCGGACACAAGAGGCAAAATATACGAGTGCAAGGCGAAGGGAGTATTCCGTAAGGATAATATAAAGCCGTTAGTTGGCGATGATGTGCTCATGGACGTTTTGGACGAAGCGGAACAGTTAGGTAATATCGCGCAGATATTACCTCGTCGTAACGAGCTGATACGGCCTGCGGTGGCGAATATCGATCAGGCGCTGGTAATTTTTGCGATTGTGAAGCCGGAGCCTAATTTCAATCTTTTGGACCGGTTTCTCATTATGATGGAGAAGCAAGGGCTTAACAGCGTTATTTGTTTTAATAAGCAGGATATTGCTACAAAAAAAGAAAAACAGGAGCTGCGGCGGGCTTATGAGAGCTGCGGCTATCGAGTGCTGTTTGCCAGCGCCAGAAAAAGACAAGGTCTGAAAGAGCTTAAATGTCTGCTTGAGGGCAAGACGACGGCGATGGCAGGTCCCAGCGGTGTGGGCAAGTCTTCTATCATAAACAGGCTGAATCCAAAAGCGAATATGGAAATCGGAGATATTAGCAGGAAGATAGAACGAGGAAAGCATACGACCAGACACTCGGAAATTATTGCTCTGCATAGAAATACGTATATCATGGATACTCCGGGATTTACGTCGCTGCAGCTGTTCGATATGGAGAAGGAGGAGCTGAAAGACTACTATCCGGAATTCGAAAAATATGAAGAAGGCTGCAGATTTGCCGGCTGCGTGCATATCAATGAGCCGGATTGTAAGGTGAAGGAAGCATTGGAAGAAGGCAGGATAAGTTCTGTCAGATACCATAATTATAAAATGTTGTATGAAGAACTGCGGGAACAAAAGAGATACTGAGAAACTTCAAAAGGAGATAAAGGAAAGATGAAACTAGGAATCGTGGGTCTTCCCAATGTGGGAAAGAGTACCTTATTTAATTCGTTGACAAAGGCGGGAGCGGAGTCCGCAAACTACCCTTTTTGTACAATCGATCCGAATATCGGCATTGTGTCGGTGCCGGATGAAAGGCTGAAATTATTAGGAGATATGTATAAGTCCAAGAAGGTTACCCCTGCTGTTATTGAGTTCGTGGATATTGCAGGCCTGGTAAAGGGGGCCTCCAAAGGAGAGGGACTGGGCAATCAGTTCTTAAGCAACATCAGGGAAGTGGATGCTGTCGTACATGTAGTAAGGTGCTTTGAGGATTCCAACGTAGTCCATGTGGATGGAAACGTCAATCCTTTAAGGGATATTGAAACCATAAATTTAGAGCTGATTTTCTCAGATATGGAGATTCTGGACAGAAGAATGGCGAAAGCGGGTAAGGGCGCGAGAATGGATAAGACACTTGCCAAGGAAGCTTCGCTCTTAGAAAAAATCAAAGCCCACTTGGAAGAGGGCAAGCCGGCCGGCAGCTTCGAGACAGAAGATGAAGACGAACTGAATCTGCTTGCTTCTTATAATCTTCTTACCTATAAGCCGGTCATCTTCGCAGCCAATGTGTCGGAAGAGGATTTGGCAAATGATGGAGCAGATAATCAGGGAGTTTTGGAGGTAAGGGAATTCGCAGCGAAAAACGGCAGTGAGGTATTCGTGATCTGTGCTCAGATAGAGCAGGAAATTGCGGAGCTGGACGAGGACGAAAAGGTTATGTTCTTAGAAGATCTGGGACTTAAGGAATCAGGGCTTGAAAAGTTGATCAAAGCCAGCTACCATATTCTGGGCCTGCACAGCTTCTTAACGTCAGGTGAAGACGAGACAAGGGCATGGACCATTAAGATCGGAACGAAAGCGCCTCAGGCCGC
Source organism: Kineothrix alysoides (assembly GCF_000732725.1). GTDB lineage: Bacteria > Bacillota > Clostridia > Lachnospirales > Lachnospiraceae > Kineothrix > Kineothrix alysoides. Next base: position 841,968 of record NZ_JPNB01000001.1, read on the forward strand.
GGGAAAGATTCATACAGATTTCGAAAGAGGCTTCATTAAGGCCGAGGTGGTAAATTATAAAGACCTGTTAGAACAAGGTTCGCTTTCTGCCGCAAGGGAAAAAGGGCTTGTAGGAATGGAAGGCAAGGAGTATGTAGTAAAGGATGGAGATGTAATTTTATTCCGTTTTAATGTATAATTTTTCTTTTATAAAATAAAAACTATATCTGGTATTGGGAACGTTTGTTCACACAATATGTTGAAAATGCCGAAAAAATGCACTTTTTAGGGAACTAAAAAGTGCATTTTTTATTAAAAAATCTTAAAAGTAGCTTGTCAAATATTAATAATTAGTATAAAATCAGATTAAAAGTGGTAAGAAGTGGTGTGAAGTGGTAGAAAGTGGCAGCACAACACACTAGAAGGTGGCAGACCGCTTTTGAAATGACATTGGCAGGTGAGCGTTATGTTTATGGGAGAATACAACCATACAATCGATGCAAAAAACCGGCTGATCATTCCTTCAAAATTCCGTGAAACTCTCGGTGAAGAGTTTGTTGTTACGAAGGGGTTGGATGGCTGTTTATTTGTGTACGATAACAAGGAATGGACTGTATTCGAAGAGAAGCTTAGAGGACTCCCGTTAACGAACAAGGATGCGCGAACCTTTGTCCGTTTCTTTCTTGCCGGAGCAGCCAGTGTGGAGGTGGACAAGCAGGGAAGAATATTGGTCCCGTCAGTACTTAAAGATTTTGCAGGTATTAATAAAGATGTCGTTCTTATCGGAGTAGCCAGCAGAATTGAAATATGGAGCAAGGAAAGATGGGAAGGCGAATCCGCTTACGAGGATATGGAAAGCATTGCCGAGCATATGGCACAGCTAGGGCTGGGCATATAGAAATCAGGAGGAAAAAGAATGGAATTTAAGCATGCCTCCGTTTTATTACAGGAAACAATCGATAACTTGAATATAAAAGGTACAGGAATTTATGTTGATGGCACGCTGGGCGGCGGCGGACATTCCTTTGAAATAGCGGGAAGGCTTACGCAGGGCGGCAGGCTTATCGGAATCGATCAGGACGAGGCGGCCATTAAGGCAGCAGAAGAGAGACTTTCCCCCTATAGGGACAAAGTCACTATCATAAGGAGTAATTACCGGAATGCACCTCAAGTACTGAAGGAAATGGGAATAGAAGGTGTAGACGGTATACTGTTGGATTTAGGAGTTTCCTCTTATCAATTGGACGAGCTGGAGAGAGGATTTTCCTATAAGTATGATACGAAACTGGATATGAGAATGGACACGAGACAATCCGTCAGCGCCAGAGATATTGTAGGCGGATATTCGGAGACTGAGTTGTTTCGCATTATAAGAGATTATGGCGAGGACAAATTCGCGAAGAATATAGCGAAGCATATCGTGAGGGCCAGACAGGACAAGCCCATAGAGACTACCGGGGAACTGAACGAGATTATAAAGGCAGCGATTCCCGCGAAGATGAGACAGACGGGGGGCATCCCTCCAAGAAGACCTTCCAGGCAATTAGAATTGCCTGCAATAGAGAACTAGAGGTTTTAGAGGAGTCGATAGATGCATTTATCCAGCTCCTGAAGCCGGAAGGGCGGCTTTGTATTATAACCTTTCACTCATTGGAGGATAGAATCGTAAAGTCTTATTTCAGAAGAAATGAGAATCCATGCACATGCCCGCCGGATTTCCCGGTGTGCGTATGCGGGAATAAATCGAAAGGAAAGGTAATTACTAGGAAGCCGATATTGCCCGGGGAGGATGAATTGGCGGAAAATAAGCGCTCGAAAAGCGCGAAGCTTCGTGTATTCGAGAGAAGCCAGACTCTCAAATAAGAGAAGATGGACTTTAATAATAGGAAGGTACCGGACAGTTACAAGTAAATTAATTAAGAGGGTAAGGGTAGGATGCTATGGCACAGTATAAGGGCAGAGTGCGCAGTGCAGGTACAAGACAGCAAGTGCATACACAACAGGGAAGAAATGCTTATGTACAAGGCAGCACGGTAAGAAAACCGGATGAAAAAATATACGCGCCGAGAGAGCCGAAGAAGCAGATAAGCAATACCGCGAGAAAGAACCGCGAGAAAGCATATCATATGAGCTTTGGTTATGTGCTCTTTTTAGCATGTGCAGTCGTAGCGGCAGGCTTTATTTTGACGGGCTATATAGGACTGCAGGCAGAGCTTACGAACAGTATTAAAAATGTTTCCAGGCTGGAAAGGGAATTGAATAATTTAAAACTCGACAACGATGAGGAATACAGCAGAATCACGAGCAGCATCGATATGGAGGAAGTGAAGCGGATTGCCATTCAGGAGTTGGGCATGAAATATGCGGAGGAAGGGCAGATCGTAACATTTTCCGGAGAGGCAAGCGATTATGTAAAGCAGGTCGCAGATATTCCGGAGTAAGGCAGGGATTGGATTGAGTAGAGATAAACGAGGAAGAACGAACAGATTTACAACCGGAATGCAGAAAAAGCTGGCAGTGCTATTTGTTTTAGTATTGCTGGCTTTTGTAGGGTTGAGCGCCAGACTCGTGGTAATCAATAAGGAGAACGGCGAGAAATATAAGAAACAGGTGTTGTCGCAGCAGGAATATGACAGTAAGACGATACCCTTCAGGCGCGGAGATATACTGGATAGCAAGGGGACGAAACTAGCGGTCAGTGAAAAAGTCTACAATGTTATTTTGGATGCGAAAATTATGCTGGATGATGAGAAGGCAGTGGAGCCCACCATTGCGGCGGTACAGTCTGAGCTTGGAATCGACGGTTCTGTCATCAGGGAACGCCTCGCTTCACATCCCGAATCTTCCTATTATGTATTGAAGAAGCAGATGACTTATGAAGAAATCAGCGGCTTTAAGGCATTGGAGGTGGATAAGGAACAGGGCACAAATATAAAGGGAATCTGGTTTGAGGAAGAATATAAGAGAAAATATCCGAACAATACGCTGGCGAGCGATGCGATAGGCTTTACGACCAGCGACAATCAGGGACTCTATGGTCTGGAGCAATATTATAATGATGTGCTCAGCGGAACGCCTGGACGGGAATACGGCTATTTGAACGGGGATGCTGCATTGGAGAGAACGACGATTGCAGCGGTGGACGGCAATTCCATTGTAACTACCATAGATGCCAATATCCAGAGCATCGTGGAAAAGTATTTGAAAGAATTTGATGACCAATATAAAAACAACCACCTGGAGCGAAATGGAAGTAACAATACGGGCTGTATTATTATGGATGTAAATACCGGAGAAATCCTCGCCATGGCGAGCTATCCGGTGTTCGATTTAAATAATACGAAGAATTCCGAGGATTTGATAGGAATGCCCATGGTGGATGAGTTGGGGAATAAGACCGGAGAATATATTACAGCCGAAAACCTTGCGGCCATGGAAGGGACGGAACAACTGGATCAGAATTTTAACGCGCTTTGGAGAAATTTCTGCATCAATGATACGTATGAGCCGGGTTCCGTAGCCAAGCCCTTCACGGTGGCAGCGGGAATCGATTCGGGGAGTATTACCGGCAACGAGACATATACGTGCAATGGGTTTCTGGAAGTAGGAGACTATAAGATAAAATGCCATAATATATACGGAGACGGCCCTCTCACCGTGGCGCAGGGGGTGGAGCGCTCTTGTAACGTTGTTATGATGTATGTGAATATGGCTACCGGAAAAGATACCTATATCGATTATCAGCATATATTTAATTTCGGACTGAAGACGAATATTGATTTGGCGGGAGAATCCAGAACTGCCAGCCTCGTATATGATAAAAATTCCTTAGGACCTACAGAATTGGCTACCAACTCCTTCGGACAAGGTTTTAACGTAACTATGATACAGATGATTGCAGGCTTTTGCTCCTTGATCAACGGAGGCAATTATTATGAGCCCCATATGGTAAGTAAGATTGTCAGCCCCAGCGGAGCTACGGTGCAGAATATCGAACCGAGAATCTTGAAGCAGACGGTTTCAGAGTCCACCTCCGAAATTATTAAAGAAGATTGCAACCTTGTCGTATCGGGAGAGAACGGCACCGGTAAAACGGCGCGTCCGGCAGGATATATGATCGGCGGAAAGACGGGAACTGCGGAGACGCTGCCCCGTGGTAATAACGAATATGTCGTATCCTTTATGGGATACGCGCCTGCGAATGACCCGCAGATTGCAATTTATGTAGTAGTAGACAGACCTAATGTGACCTATCAGGACGATGCGAAGTATGCCACAAGAATTGTAAGAAAGATTCTTACGGAGGTGCTTCCTTATAAGGGAATCTTTATGACTGAGGAACTGTCGGACGATGAACGTGCCGAATTAGAAGCGCTTCAAATAGAAATAACCACGCCCGTAGCACCTGAGACGACAGACGAAGACTCTCAGACAGCAGATGGTGCACAAGGGGATGCATCGGGCGGGACATCAGGAGCAGAAGACGGCACGGGCAAAGCGCAGGCTCAGAATGGTGAGGAAGGGAATGATTATACGGAAGTATGGAAGACCTTTCCTATCGATCCGCAAACGGGATATGCCATAGATCCGGAAACGGGAGAACTGGTTGATCCGGAAACGGGACACAGCGTGACAGGCGAGAATTCAACGCCTGCCGGAAGGACGGGGGCCAATGGTACAAGCGGCTCGGGCAGTTCTCAGGACGACGGCAATCCCTTCTAAACATACCGAAGAATACGAAAAGTAGAATAACCTCATAAAAGGAATAATAGATTGTAGTAACACCTTTTTATGAGGTTACTGATACATATGTTATCGAAGAACAAAACGTATATACGCAAAAAGATAGTGGTCACTTTTTTCGCATGTGTTCTGGCGTTTCTGCTCCTTGGAGGGCGGCTCGTATATCTTATGGTATTTCAATCGGAATATTACATGGAGCAGGCAAAGAATCTGCATGAAAGGGAGCGGAATATTAAGGCGGCCAGAGGACGGATCATAGAGGCTACGGGAACAGTGTTAGCGGATAACCGTACGGTATGTACAATATCCGTTATCCATAACCAGATCACCCAGCCGGAGACTGTAGTTTCGGTACTATCCAAGGAGCTTGGCCTCTCGGAAGAATATGTCACAAAGAGAGTGAAGAAATATTCCTCTATCGAAAAAATCAAAAGTAATGTTGATAAGGAGACCGGTGACAGGATAAGAGAGTACGATTTGGATGGGGTAAAGGTGGATGAGGACTATAAAAGATATTATCCTTACGATTCACTTGCTTCCAAGGTACTGGGATTTACCGGCGGAGACAATCAGGGAATCATCGGTCTGGAAGTCATATATGAAGAATATTTAAAAGGAAAAGAGGGAACCATTCTTACGGTGACAGACGCCAAAGGCGTGGAGATTGCCGAGGCGGGCGAAGAAAGAGTGGAGCCGATAAACGGAAACGACTTGTACGTAAGTTTGGATGTGAACATTCAAAGCTATGCGACACAGCTGGCTTATCAGGCCATGGAGACCAAGCAGGCGGACAGCGTATCCATTCTTGTCATGAATCCTCAGAACGGGGAAATCATGGCGATGGTAAACGTGCCGGAATTCAACTTAAACGACCCCTATACCTTGCCGGAGGGAGGTTTGGAGCCGGCAAACGAGAAAGAGAAGCAAAATGCGCTGAATCAGATGTGGAGAAACGGATGTATCAACGATACCTATGAGCCGGGTTCCACCTTCAAAATAGTAACGGCTGCTGCGGGGCTGGAATCCAAGGCGGTAAGTGTTAGCGATCAGTTCAGCTGCCCCGGTTTTATCGTGGTGGAGGACAGAAAAATAAGGTGTCACAAAGTGGGAGGGCACGGGGCGGAAGATTTTGTGCATGGCATTATGAACTCCTGTAATCCGGTATTTGTCACCGTAGGGCTCAGAATAGGTGTTGACCGGTATTATGATTACTTTAAAAAATTTGGGCTGCTGACAAAAACCGGAGTGGATTTACCGGGAGAAGCGGCCACCATCATGCATAAGAAAGAGAACATAGGAGAAGTGGAGCTTGCGACGATATCCTTCGGGCAGTCGTTCCAGATTACACCGATACAGCTTGCGACAACTGCTTCCGCGATTATAAACGGGGGAAACAGAGTAACGCCTCATTTTGGAGTAAAAGTGGTGGATGCGCAGGGAGAAACGATAGATACTTTGAAATATCCGGTAAAGCAGAATATCGTCTCTGCCGAGACATCGGAAACCATGCGGTATTTGTTAGAGCAGGTGGTGGAAAACGGAAGCGGTAAAAACGGCTATGTGGAAGGGTACCGGGTGGGCGGAAAAACGGCCACCAGCCAGACGCTTCCAAGGGGAAGCGGGAAGTATATTTCCTCCTTCCTGGGCTTTGCGCCTGCCGATGACCCGCAGGTGTTAGCTGTGGCGATTATTAATAATCCGCAGGGTATGTATTATGGAGGCCAGATAGCGGCGCCTATCGTACGGCAGCTTTTTGAAAATATTCTTCCTTATTTGGAAAGAATGGATTATAATGACAAAGGATGACTCGAGGAAAGGATTGGAAGTAAAATGAATCATACGGTTATTATATCTGTTGTAATATCTTTTATAATAAGTGTGGTATTAGGACCTTTTATTATACCTTTTTTAAAAAAACTAAAAGCAGGGCAGACAGTCAGGGACGATGGTCCCCAGACACACCTTAAAAAATCAGGAACCCCTACTATGGGGGGAATCCTTATCTTAATCAGTATTGTTGCGACTTCCATGATTTACATGAATGACTATCCGAAGATCATGCCTATTCTTTTTTCTACCTTGGGCTTCGGACTGATTGGTTTTCTGGACGATTACATCAAGGTCGTTTTAAAACGCTCCATGGGACTGCGGGCGTGGCAGAAAATGTTGGGACAGCTATTGGTAACGGGAATATTTGCCTACTATCTGACGCATAACGCGGGCATTTCTTTAGCGATGCGGATACCATTCGTGCAGGGTAAATTTTTGGATATGGGCATATTGAATATGCCAATTTTGTTCTTTATCGTGATAGCAACAGTGAACGGTGCAAATTTTACGGACGGTCTGGACGGTCTGGCAAGCAGCGTTACGGTGATGATAGCAACCTTTTTCACGGTGGTAGCGGTAGGTACTGCCAGCGGTGTGGAGCCGATTACCTGTGCGGTAGTGGGAGCACTTTTAGGCTTCCTCCTATTTAATGTATATCCGGCAAGTGTGTTTATGGGAGATACGGGTTCACTTGCGCTTGGCGGCTTTGTGGCAGCAACGGCGTATATGCTGCAAATGCCCTTGTTCATACCTATCGTGGCGCTCATTTATGCAGTAGAGGTGGCTTCCGTCATCATTCAGGTGGGTTATTTCAAGATGAGCGGAGGAAAGCGTTTCTTTAAGATGGCGCCCATTCATCATCATTTTGAGTTATGCGGATGGTCGGAGACGAGAGTCGTTGCGGTATTTTCTATCTTGACCGCCATGCTTTGCTTAATCGCATTTATGGGCATATAAAGACTGTCGGGAAAAGAGGAAATGTTTCATGGATTTACATGGTAAGAAAGTATTGGTAATAGGAACGGGAATCAGCGGAATCGGGGCAGTGAAGCTTCTTGACTTTGCAGGAGCGGCACCGGTCTTATACGATGAAAATAAAAAGTTGGAGGAAGCGGTGATACGAAACAAGCTTCCTGAGGGAATAAATGCAGAGATAGTAATTGGCAGCCTGCCGAAGGAACTGGAGGAAGAAATTGTCTTGGTGGTACCAAGCCCCGGCGTCCCTGCGGATACGGCTTTCATAGAAGGCTTTCGGGAAAGAGGGATTCCAGTATGGGGAGAAATAGAATTGGCCTATACCTATGCTAAGGGAAAGTTGATTGCAATTACGGGAACCAATGGCAAGACCACTACCACATCTTTGGTAGGCCAGATTATGGAAGAATATTACGAATCTGTTTACATCGTTGGAAATATTGGCAATCCCTATACAGAAATAGCTTCGGAGACAAAAGAGGACACCATAACAGTAGCGGAAATCAGCAGTTTCCAGCTGGAGACCACACATACCTTCAAGCCTCAGGTATCAGCCATACTCAATGTTACGCCGGACCACTTGGATAGACATTATACGATGGAAAATTATGCGGCGGTAAAGGAAAGAATCGCCGGGAACCAGACGAAGGACGATGTATGCGTATTGAATTATGAAAATGAATATACCAAAAATTTTGGCAGCGTATGTCCGGCTCAGGTCATCTTTTTTTCCTCTGCGAGGAAGCTGGAAAGAGGAATTTATCTGGAAGGAGAAGATATATATATAGCAGGTATCGGCGATGCGCAGGATGACAGAAGGAAGATTATGACTGTGCACGATATGAATCTGGTAGGGTTGTGCAATGTGGAAAACGTAATGGCAGCCATTGCCATCGCATTGAGCATACAGGTACCTCTCGAAAATATTTTAAGTACGGTAAAGCACTTTAAGGCGGTAGCGCATAGAATAGAGTTCGTTGCCACGAAAAATGGGGTGGACTATTACAATGATTCCAAGGGCACCAATCCGGACGCTGCAATTCAGGGAATCAGAGCAATGTCTAAACCTACCGTATTGATTGGCGGCGGTTACGATAAGCATAGCGAATATGACGAATGGATCGAAGCCTTCGACGGAAAGGTAAAGTGTTTTGTACTGATCGGGCAGACAGCGGATAAGATAGAGAAGTGTGCCGTAAAACATGGTATAGGAAACATTATCCGTGCGAATAGCTTTGACGAGGCGCTGAAGGTATGCACGAGAGAAGCAGAAGCAGGAGATGCGGTGTTATTGTCTCCGGCATGCGCCAGTTGGGGAATGTTCTCCAATTATGAGGTGCGTGGAAATATGTTCAAGGATTATGTGAACAGTCTTTAAAGAGTTGCGGTTCAGCCTGAGCTGTTATTTTAAAGACCTTTATAAATAAGAGAAGGAAGGAGTAGGACATTTCGTGGCGGAAAGAAGAGTAGGAAGACAACGGAAAAAGCAATCGGAAAACTTTTTTGATTACAGCCTGTTATTTATTGTGCTGTTTTTGCTCGGGTTCGGGTTGATTATGATTTATTCGACCAGCTCCTATGAGTCAAATCTTCAGTTCGGCGACTCCACCTTTTATCTTAAAAAACAGGTAATAGCCACTGTGATAGGGCTTGCGGCAATGATAGTGGTAGCAAATATTCCTTATCACTTTTGGGAGCGATTCGCGACTCTCGGTTACATAGGCTCCGGCGTAATGATACCGCTCGTATTAGTTCCAGGCATTCAGTATTCGGCAAACGGAGCGACGAGATGGATTCGAATAGGCGGCTTTACATTACAGCCTGCCGAAGTGGCGAAGCTGGGCATGATTTTATTTCTGGCCAGTCTCGTCTGCCGTATGGGAAGAGGGATAAGAACGACGAAGGGATTTTTTACAGTGCTCGCCGTGCCGCTGCCAATTTGCTTGATGATTTGGCAGATTACTAACAATCTGAGTTCCGCCATCATTGTATTCGGAATTGCGGCGCTCATGCTGTTCGTGGCAAGCCCCGAATATAAGAAATTTATATTGCTTGGCCTTGGCGGTGTCGCGGCTGTTGCGGTGCTCATATTTGCCGTAGTAAATGCAGCCTCCTCCGACGGCTTGAACTTCCGTGGAGAGCGTATACTGGCATGGCTGGACCCGGAGGCATACGCCAGCGGGAAAGGCTTTCAGACATTGCAAGCGCTTTACGCCATTGGTTCGGGAGGAATTCTCGGGAAAGGACTGGGGCAAAGTATGCAGAAGCTCGGTTTTCTTCCGGAGGCCCAAAATGATATGATTTTTTCGATTATCTGCGAGGAATTGGGGCTTTTTGGAGCGATAGCTATTATTATTATGTTTCTGCTTTTAATATGGAGATTCATGGTGATTGCCAATAATGCGCCGGATTTGTTCGGAGCCCTTCTTGTAGTAGGTGTTCTCGGGCATATTGCGATTCAGGTTATTTTAAATATTGCGGTTGTAACTAACACGATTCCCAGTACGGGTATATCGCTGCCGTTTATCAGTTACGGCGGTTCCTCCGTATTATTTTTAATGATAGAAATAGGTTTGGTCCTTAGCGTTGCGAAGGGAATTCGTCTGAAAGATTTGTAAGAAGGACATGGGCATAGGTGCGAAGGGGAAGTACAAGATACGTTTTTGAGGAAGTACCATATATATAGAATAGGTCATATTCATAAAATCTGATTTAGAAGGTGAATCATTGGATTCTATTCATATGTATGGTGGAAATTTTTTACGTGGTGAGGTAAAGATACAAGGCTCTAAAAATGCCGTGCTTCCAATTATGGCGGCTGCACTTTTAATAAAAGGCACTTGTGTGATAAAAAACTGTCCGCGGATTGCGGACGTATATCTGATGCAGAATCTGCTTCAGGAATTGGGCTGTTTGGTAACATGGTCTGAGAATACGGTAACGATAGATGCTTCGAATGTCATTGACAGCGCGATGTCGGGGGAATCCGTAAGCAGCATGCGCTCCTCCGTAATGCTTTTAGGAGCTATGCTGGGAAGAATCGGTGAAGTGTTCATGGCCTATCCCGGCGGATGTGTCATCGGCAAGCGGCCTATCGACCTGCATCTTTCTGCGCTTAAGGAAATGGGCGTGGAAATAATGGAGCAGGAGCATTTCTTTACGGCAAAGGTAGGCAGGCTGAAAGCTATGGACTACACGCTTCCTTTTCCCAGTGTGGGTGCCACGGAGAACATTATATTAGCGGCGGTTCTGGCAGAAGGAACGACAACGATACGGGGTGCGGCGAAGGAACCGGAGATAACGGCACTATGCGAATTTTTAAGAGCTGCGGGGGCCGATATAGAGGGAGCCGGGGAGCAGACGGTAGTCATAAAGGGAGTGAAGGAGCTTAGAGAGACGAGGTATACGGTACCGGGTGACCGCATTGTAGCGGGTACTTATCTTATTGGAGCACTGGCTGCCGGCGGAAGCATTTTTTTGGAAAAGGCTCCGTCAGAACATATGAAAGCCTTGTTGAAACCTGCCGCGCAGATGGGCGGCACTATCACAATCAACAAGGGCGGTGTGGGAATTGATGTGATTCGAAGGCTGGAAGCGATACCATACCTTAAAACTGAGGTGTACGACGGATTTCCTACCGATTTGCAGTCGCCCATAATGGCGGCAATGGCAGTGGCGCACGGAGACAGTGTGCTTGAGGAGACCATATTTGAAAACCGGTTCCGTATCGTGGATGAGCTCAGGAAAATGGGGGCGGACATTCGGACGGAGAAAAACAAAGCTTACATAAGCGGAATAGAGCGGCTCAAAGGGGCCGTTGTGGAAGCGGAAGAACTGCGGGGCGGAGCGGCGCTTGTAGTAGCCGGCCTCGAAGCCGAAGGGGAGACTGTTATAAAAAACAGACATTTTATCGAAAGAGGTTATGAGGATATTTGCAGGGACCTTAGAAATCTGGGGGCAGATATAAACATCAGGTAAAATAAATGAGTCAAAATAAGGATAAGGGAAAAAAACAGAATAGGGATAAAAAGATACTGTCCGGCAGCGGTGGGAAAAGTGCAGCTAAGCCGGGCGCCAGTTCGAATGGCGGCAGTTTGAAAGGCAGTGCTTCGAAGACGGGCGATACAAAGAACAGCAAAACGAAGGCTGGCGTCTCGAAGGGCAGTAAGCCGAAGAACAGCAGTTCAAAGACTGGAAGCGTAAAGACCGGGAGTTCGAAGAAAAGCGGTGCGAAAAGCGGCAGTAATTTGAAAGCCGATTATCCGAAAAGCATCAGCAGTAAAAAAGTTGACTCGAGCAGGGTTCTGATGGAAAGTTACTCTTCGAGAAAACCGCGCAATACGAACCTGCGCCTCGTTAAAAATGGAGATTTGCCGGTGGAAACGCCGGCAAAGAGGTACGAGAGAGACGATGACTGGCTGGCACAGCATAAAAGTCTGGTAATTATAGGAATATCCATATTTGTGATGGCAGCATTGCTGTTTGCAGGATATTATTATATTACTACCACTTATACAGTAACTACCGTGTATGTGGATGGTAATGTACATTATACCAACGAAGAAGTAATGGACATGGTAATGAAGGGAAGATACGGAAATAATTCACTGTATCTGGCTATGAGATATAAGGATAAGGGGGTAGGGGGAGTTCCTTTTGTGGAGAAGATGGATGTAAATATTCTGTCGCCGAATACGATTAGAATTAATGTGTACGAAAAAGCGTTTGCCGGATATGTGGAATATCTCGGGCAGTATATGTATTTTGATAAAGACGGGATTGTGGCGGAAAGCTCGCAAGTAAGGACCGCGGGGGTACCGCAGGTGACAGGGCTGAGCTTTGACTATGTCATACTCAATGAGCCGCTTCCGGTGGAAAACGATGCGATATTCAAACAAATACTGAGTATTACTCAACTTCTTGAAAAGTACAGTCTGACGGCCGATAAGATATATTTCGATACTTCTTACAATATTACATTGTTTTTCGGAGGGGTAAAGGTCACTTTAGGTACGGGAGAGGATATGGATGAGAAAATAATGAAGCTACAGTATATCCTGCCGGAGCTGGAAGGTAAGAAGGGAATACTTCCGATGGAAAATTATACAGAGGACACGAAAAACATAACTTTTGATCCTGACGAGAAGAATTAACAATTACAGTTTTGCTGATAGGCCGAATTGTAACGTTTAAAAGCAAAAAAAACGAAAAATGGGTTGCTAATTTAGAAAAATAATTATATGATAACATGTAGGAGTTTAATTGGGAATGATGAAGGAGGAACCACCTTGCTTGAGATTAAGACAAACGATGCTGAGGCTGCAGCGAAGATTATAGTAGTAGGAGTCGGCGGTGCGGGCAATAATGCTGTAAATAGAATGATTGATGAGAATATTGACGGAGTGGAATTCATAGGAATTAACACGGACAAGCAGGCTTTGCAGTTATGCAAGGCTCCTAAGCTTCTGCAAATCGGTGAGAAGCTTACGAAGGGTCTCGGTGCGGGAGCGAAGCCGGAGATTGGTGAGAAGGCGGCGCAGGAGAGTGAAGAAGAAGTGACTGCGGCGATTAAAGGAGCCGATATGGTATTCGTTACGTGCGGTATGGGAGGCGGAACTGGAACCGGTGCTGCGCCCGTTGTAGCTAAGATTGCGAAGGATATGGGTATTCTTACTGTCGGCGTCGTAACGAAGCCCTTCCGTTTTGAAGCGAAGGCACGTATGGTAAACGCGCTGAACGGTATTGAGAGAATTAAGGATAATGTGGACACGCTTATCGTTATTCCGAATGATAAATTATTAGAAATTGTTGACAGAAGGACAACCATGCCGGATGCCCTTAAGAAGGCGGATGAAGTATTGCAGCAGGCAGTACAGGGAATTACCGATCTCATTAACGTTCCTGCAGTTATCAATCTTGATTTTGCGGACGTGCAGACTGTTATGAAGGAGAAAGGAATAGCTCATATCGGTATCGGATATGGAAAGGGAGACGACAAGGCCAGCGAGGCTGTCAAGATGGCGGTGGAAAGCCCGCTGCTCGAGACAACGATTTCCGGTGCGACCCATGTTATCATCAATGTTTCCGGCGATATTACCCTTGCGGATGCTTCTGATGCGGCAAGTTATGTACAGGAGCTGGCAGGAGAAGAAGTGAACATTATCTTCGGTGCGATGTATGATGCGAATAAGGGAGATTCCTGCACGATTACCGTTATTGCTACAGGCCTCGAGGATGTTGGAGCAAAGACGGCTGCTTTTAGTACATATAAGCCGGGATATATTACGCCTTCCTCTTTACAAGGTAAAAGCGTTCACAGCGCGGGAACGATGGCTACCGGAAGCTTGAATCCGGGAGGGAGCATCGTGCCTAATATCACTCCGTCAGCAACTCCTTTAAAGACGATTTCCGGGATTAATAAGCCGGGTGACATCAGAAGTTCGGTGGAAGAAAAGACTCTTAAGATTCCTGATTTTCTTCAGAGAAAATAGGAAGTGTTTATTTTTAAAATTACCAGATTAGAATGCTGATTTGGACAAGTTGTTACAACTGGATAATGAATGAGAATGCGGCGGCCTTGAATCTTTATGATTACAAGGCCGTTTTTTCTGTAATAGGAAAGTGCAGTGGAAAGTGTCGTTATATGCGGTAAATAGCATGGATTATCAGCGCCCTTTTGACAAAAAAACCGGACAATACTTTATATAATGTTTAAGTCGGAGGGGACAAAGAAGGTTGAACAGTAACCACGGAAACTCCCTCAAATGGTAATGACGGAGGTGACTGCAAAGGGCTAAGAGATATGTATGTTTATGAAATAAATATTGATAGCTTGTTTCTTATAAGCTTTGTTATGAACCTTTATTTTTATATGCTTGCCGCCAAAACCTTGAAGCGTACTGCCACGCGCATTCGGGTAGGTTGTGTAAGTTTTGCGGGAGCCGGTTTGTTTTGTCTGCTTTTGCTGATGCCGGGGATACCTGCATTCATAAAAAGGTTTATAGGGCCATTTGCGATCAATATGATAATGACCGCAGTTATCTTTAAGACAAAGCAGGTAAATGAAATACTGCGTTGTACCGGATATATGCTCGTGTACGCTTTTTTGTTCGGAGGGCTTATGAAGTATCTGTTCTCCGGCATTCCATTCTTACATAAAAGGCAGGAAAGCATCTGGTGCATATTGGGAATCGGGCTGCTCGGTTATGAAGCGGGGGCTTGGTGGATTGCTCAGATGAAAAAAAGAAAAGCAGATCATATTTATGCGGTAAGACTATTGGGGTATGGAGATGAGGTTGTAGTAAAGGCCCTTTCCGATACCGGAAACAGCTTAAAGGAGCCGGTCAGCGGCAAGCCTGTCTCTATCATAGAGGAGAAGGTTCTTAAGCAGCTTGACGCAGTAATGGTACCGGAGAAATTTAAGTTGATACCATATCACAGTGTAGGGAAAGAGAACGGTATGTTGGAGGGATATGAAATACCGGAAATAATTGTGGAAGGTGAAAAGGGGAATATACGATGGCAGAAAGTGATTGTGGGTATCAGCAGGACGAAAATATCCGCAAACGGAAAATATCAAATGATATTGCATCCGGATTTATGCGACGAGGCGCCCGGAAAAGCGGGGCAGCATTGGTTAATCAGAAGACTAGGAGGAAAATAAATGGTTTTTAAAGTGGCAATACCAGGGAAGGTTCAGTTCAAAATCATCAGGCGGGAACCTAATTTTTTCATGACAAAGCAAGGGGATATTCACTATATAGGAGGAACGGAGGTGCTGCCTCCGCCGTTGGAAGCCCAGAAGGAAAATGAAATTATCAGCGACCTTGGAACGGAATATGAGGACGAGGCGAAGTCTATTCTCATAGAACACAATTTAAGGTTGGTAGTATATATCGCGAAGAAATTCGATAATACCGGAGTCGGAGTGGAGGATTTGATTTCCATAGGGACGATAGGGCTGATAAAATCCATTAATACATTTAACCCGGAAAAGAACATCAAACTGGCAACCTATGCTTCCAGATGTATCGAGAACGAAATCTTAATGTATCTGAGAAGAAATAATAAGACGAAGTTAGAGGTGTCCATTGACGAACCGTTGAATGTGGACTGGGACGGGAACGAGCTTCTCTTGTCCGACATTTTAGGAACGGATGAAGATGTGATATACCGGGACATTGAGAATGAAGTGGAAAGAAAGCTTTTGCTGAAAGCTATAAATAAATTATCGGACAGAGAAAAAACAATTATTAATCTCAGGTTCGGACTAGGAACGCCGGACGGCCAGGAAATGACGCAGAAGGAGGTGGCTACGCTATTAGGGATATCACAATCGTACATATCAAGGCTGGAGAAAAAGATTATGAAGCGTTTGAAAAAGGAGCTGATAAGGGAAGAGTAGTGCAGCGTAAGTAAAAGGGGTTTATATAGGGAGGTGTTGAGAAGAAGTTGCCGAAAACGGGATGATTCTTAACACCTCCTCATTAATATGAGATATTTGTAACTTTTGGACATTACCTTATCAATGTCCGATGTCTACAATGATGATGTCGGGACCGATTTTTTTGATATCCTTGAAGCAGATTATGAATTCGGGTTCGTTGTTAAACCAAGAGCAGAGCCTATTGTTGTTGGATACGATAATTTTACAGATTTGCCCGGAACATTCTTCAAATTCTAAATCGATAACTCTTCCAAGACATTTGCAGTCCTTGAGATTGATGACTTGTTTACATTTTAGTTCGGAAAAGAGCATATGGACACATCCTATCAATACTTACCATAATATATGCGGCATATGAGAAATGATTCCGTTACTGTTCACTTCGTTCTCAGCAACGTTTGATTTCTGCATGAAGTACTTCTATTTTTGCTTAAATATTTCAGCGGATATTTATGTTTTAATGTTTAAGCAGACGATGTATAATTTCACCTCTTTTTGTGAATCATTTTATATATAAGATTCACAGTCAGGAAGGCCGCGTCGCGTGCTTGTCTGAATCAATCATAAATGCAGGAGGCGTAAAAATGATACAAGGAAAAGTGGAAATATGCGGAGTGAATACGTCGAAGCTGCCTCTTCTCAAAAGTGCGGAAAAAGAAGCTTTATTTTCCAGAATTGAAGAAGGCGATAAAGAGGCGAGAGAGCAGTATATCGAAGGGAATCTGCGTCTGGTGTTAAGCGTAATCAAAAGATTTTCTTCCAGCAATGAAAATGTGGATGATTTATTTCAAATCGGCTGCATCGGGCTGATTAAGGCAATTGATAACTTTGATTCTTCTTTGAACGTAAAGTTTTCCACCTATGCGGTTCCTATGATCATAGGCGAAATAAGGCGCTTCCTTAGGGATAACAATTCGATAAGAGTCAGCCGTTCTTTGAAGGATACGGCCTATAAGGCAATTTACGCGAAGGAGAATCTGACCAAGAGAAATCTAAAAGAGCCGACCATCAACGAAATCGCCACAGAAATCGGAGTATCAAAGGAGGATATCGTTTATGCCTTGGATGCCATACAAAATCCGATGAGCTTATACGATCCGATTTTTACCGATGGAGGAGATACGCTCTACGTGATGGATCAGATCAGCGATAAAAAGAATAAAGAAGAGACTTGGGTCGAGCATCTCTCTTTAAGTGAAGCGATGAAAAGGCTGGGTGAAAGGGAGAACGAAATAATCAGCCTGCGCTTTTTCGCAGGAAAGACACAGATGGAGGTGGCGGATATGATAGGTATCTCGCAAGCACAAGTGTCGAGACTGGAAAAAAATGCGTTGCGTATTATGAAAAATTATTTGACGGCATAGGCATACAGCCTTCGCGAAATTGCATAGAGACGCAATTTCGACTTCGCGGTATAGAAGGCTGAATAGTAACAGCGGTTGGACTATTGACAAGAAAGAATGGGATTTGCTATACTAACTACTAGTTGGATGGCAGAAGCCTCCGTTTGCGCAGAAGTGCAGGATTGTTGAAGAAATTATAATAAATTTATTTAAGGAAACAAGTACCAGGAAGGTATGGGCGTTGGGAAGAACGCCGTCTTTTTGGTACTTGTTTGATTTATGGAAGGAGATTGAAAATGAGAAAATCAAAAACTTATAAGGTGGTGTGGTCGGGACTGTTTATTGCGCTGGGAGTGGTACTTCCGTTCCTGACGGGACAGATTCAAAGTGTAGGAAGTATGCTGCTTCCCATGCATTTACCGGTGCTTCTTTGCGGCTTTATCTGCGGAGCTCCGTATGGATTGGCGGTAGGGTTTATCGTGCCGATTCTTAAAAGCGTACTGTTTGGAATGCCGCCCATGTTTCCGGTAGCGGTTTCTATGGCGTTTGAGCTGGCTGTTTATGGATTTGTGACGGGATTTTTATATAACAGGCTGCCTAAGAAGAACAGTATGATTTACATAACTTTAATTGCAGCAATGATTATTGGACGTATTGTCGCGGGGGCGGTAAATGTGGTATTATATGGTATAGAGGGAAACGGCTATTCCATTCAAATGTTTATGACGGGAATGTTCGTCAATGCGATACCGGGCATTATTTTACAGCTCGTTCTGATTCCCTTGCTTATTATCATATTCAGGAAATCGAAGGTTATGGAGTAATATGTCAATATTAAAGGATGCAAAAGAGGCAATACTAAAAATCAAGACTGAAAATCCAAACGGGACAATTCTCGTAGCGATAGATGGAAAAAGCGGCAGCGGGAAGAGTACCCTCGCTGCCAGACTTCATGAGGAACTCGGCGGAAATATATTCCATATGGATGATTTTTTCCTGCGGCCACAGCAGAGAACAGAGGCACGGCTTGCAGAGGTAGGCGGGAATGTGGATTATGAGCGTTTCGGCAAGATCCTTTGGGAGGTACGCCGAGGAGAAACGGTTATATACAGAGCTTTTAATTGTAAAAAGCAAATTATAGGAAATGGAATAATCATAGGACCCCAGAAGTTAAATATCATAGAGGGCGCCTATAGTATGCATCCATTTTTCGGACGGGTTTATGATTTGAAGATTGCCTTAGACATAGAAAAAGAGGAGCAGAGAAGACGCATCCTGCAAAGAAACGGCGAAAAGATGTTGAAGCGTTTTGAAGAGGAATGGATTCCGAAAGAAAATGCGTATTTGGAGAAATTTAAAATATACGAGAGAAGCCATTTGGTATTTCATACGGATAAGAATGAAGAGGGGGTGTCAATTTGACACTCCCTCTTCATTGACGTTACAGCCGCTGTCGCAATGCTGCCGTTAAATATGACTGGACTTTGTAAAGTCTTTAATGTTGGTTTGACAGAAGACGGACTTCATATCACTATTTTCCCCTTTTACAAGAAGCATTATAAATCGACGAATATATTGCTGTAAAGTGTAATTTATCGCGTAAATCATTTAAAAAGCAGGGTGTGGCGGTCTTTTTATTTCTTGAAGGCCTATCGGCTTTCTATAGTATAAGGTCTGTTTCAAGGGTTACAGGAATCGAAAAAGTAGAAAATGGAAGAGAATAAACTTCAAATTCTCATACATTTTTCCCCAGTAATATGATATAAGTTAATTAGATTATAATATAGCGGACGGAGGCATAACACATATGGGGAATGTAATAAATGCGGCTACAAAGTTCTGGCAATCGGAGGAAACTTTAAAGAAGATGACGGAGCGCGGCTTAGGTCGGAAGGTCGGGCAGTTTAGCGCGGAGAAGCTGTCGGGCGGCTTTTGCAGTGCTGTTTATCTGATTCATGCGGACGAAGAAACTGTGGTATTAAAAATTGCATCGGAGGAATCCGTGGCGATGATGCGGCACGAGTGCGACTATGTTCCGATAGAAGCAAAGCTGCTGAAAATATTGAATGACAAGCTGGACATCCCGATGCCAAAGCTTCTCTTTTATGACGATAGCAGAGAAATCTGTCAGGTGCCTTATTTCTTTATGAGCTTTCTCGAGGGACAGCCTTTGGCAGGAATGAATGATATCGAACCGAAGGAATTGGGTGGGATCAAGAAGCAAGTTGGCGTGATAACGAGAAAGATTTGTTCGATACCGGCCCCCCGCTTTGGAATTCCGGCTATGCCGGAAACCTATACCGATAAGAACGGCGACTTTATTTATAACCTATTCGATATGCTGCTTAAAGATGCGGAGGATAAGCACATGGAAATCCCGAAAATCACAAGCGATGAGCTGCGAAACAAGATTAGGGATATGAAAGCGGTGCTGGACGGTGCGGACGCGCCTTGCTACGTACATACGGATACTTGGGACGGGAATGTGATGGTAAAGGAGGGCAAGCTGTCCGGGCTTGTGGATTACGCGGCAATTTTATATGGAGATCCCCTTATGAGCCATGATTTTCACGATTTCGTTCCGGAGCCGAGACGGGAGTTTCTGGAAGGGTATGGAAAAACTGAATTTACGGAGAATGAAAAGAAACGCATTCAGGTATATCGCATCTGGCAGCGCCTTGGTATGGTCGTGGAGAGGGGATTCCGGGAATACGAGGAAAAGGACACATACGGCTGGGTTTTGGGAGAATTTGAAAAAGAGCTGGAGAAAATATAATAACTGTTACCGGGATTGGTTTCGAAAATTGTTTTAGTTGACATAAAACGATATTTCGAATATACTGATAATAATAGTACGAAATAGGAGGGTTTATCCATGAAATGTCCTTTTTGCGGTCACGAGAATACGCGAGTTATAGATTCAAGGCCGGCGGAAGATAATAATTCTATAAGACGCCGCCGCGTATGCGACGAGTGCGACAAACGCTTTACCACCTATGAGAAGATAGAGACGATTCCGCTTATTATTATTAAGAAGGATAATAACAGAGAGACCTATGACCGTTCGAAGATAGAAGCGGGCGTGCTGCGTGCATGTCATAAGCGTCCGGTCAGCGCCAATGAAATTACGGGGTTGGTAGAGGAAGTGGAGACAGAGGTTTTCAACATGGAGGAAAAAGAGATACCCAGTCAGGTCATCGGAGAGCTCGTTATGAACAAGCTGAAGGATTTGGATGCGGTAGCTTATGTAAGATTTGCTTCCGTTTATAGAGAATTTAAGGACATTAACACATTCATGGATGAGCTTAAAAAAGTTTTGGATAAATAAAACGGTAAAAAGTTTATATATTAGGTATAATCTGGGATTGCTCGTAAGTGCAGAGTAATCCTTTTTTAATTTAGGAAAGAACGGAGCACATGTCCGCCCTCGATTGTACTGCATTTTGTACTTGCATTTTGAAAAAAAATTTTATACAATAAAACGACAATTAAATATAGACGAAGAAAAGGAAGGAATTGAAACACATGAAAAGAAGAGGAATAACGAAACTTTTTTTGGTGTTTGTGTTGACAACACTGACTATTGCACTGAGCGCGTGCTCGGGCGATAAGACAGGCGAGAATTCTTCTAAGATTACCGTCGGAATACCTCAGGATATAGAGGACAGTCTTGACCCTCATAAAGCAGTGGCGGCAGGAACGAAAGAGGTATTTTTCAACATGTTTGAAGGTCTGGTTAAGCCGGACGCAAACGGTAATTTAGTTCCCGCGGTAGCCAGTGCGTACAAAGTCTCTGAAGACGGTAAGGTTTACACATTTACATTGAGAAAAGGAATCAAATTTCACGATGGAAGTCTGGTTACGGTAGAGGATATCAAGTATTCGATTGATAAATGCGCCGATACCAGTAACGGAGAACCACTGATAGCGGCGTTTTCTAATATAGAAAGCGTAAATATCATCGATGATGAAACGGTAGAAATCGTGTTAGAGGAATCAAATACAGAGTTTGATGCGGACTTAGCCAGTGTGACGGCGGCGATTATACCGGAATCCAATCAGGAGCCGGATACGAACCCCATTGGAACGGGGCCATACAAATACGTTTCCCGCTCCCCGCAGGAGAATTTCGTAATGGAGAAATTCGATGATTACTGGGGAGAAGGCGCGCATATTAAAGACGTAGTTTTAAAGGTGTGTGCAAATGCCGATTCCTTTGTTATGGATTTGGAAGGCGGATCGGTTGATATGATTGCCAGAGTGACTGCAACGCAGGCGGCGGAATTGTCGGATAAGTTCGAGGTATTAGAGGGTGAGATGAATCTGGTACAGGCGCTGTATTTGAACAATGCGGAGGGGCCGTTTTCCGATGTGCGTGTAAGGCAGGCTCTTTGCTATGCGATCGACCCTCAGGAGATTATGGATTTCGTATCGGGCGGCAAGGGAACGGAGATAGGAAGCAGTATGTTCCCTACCTTTGAAAAGTACTATATAGAGGAATTAAACGATACGTATTCCAAGGATACGGAGAAAGCGAAGGCTCTTCTTGCAGAAGCAGGATATCCGGACGGATTTTCTTTTACCATTACGGTGCCCTCTAACTATCAACAGCATATCGATACGGCACAGGTGCTCGTAGAGGAATTCAAGGCGATCGGAGTAACGGCACAGATTCAATTGATAGAATGGGATAGCTGGCTTAGCGATGTTTATACAGGAAGAAATTATGAGTCAACAGTAATCGGTGTGGATGCTTCCAGCTTGACGGCAAGAGCGCTGTTAGGACGATTCGAATCAACGGCTTCCAATAACTTTATCAATTTCAGCAGTACGGCATATGACACGGCGTTACAGAATGCGATTTCCAGTACTGACGACGGACAGAAGACTGAATACTACAAGGAATGTGAGAGGATACTGTCAGAAGAGGCAGCGAATGTCTATATTCAGGATTTACCGGAATTCGTGGCAATCAACAAAAAATACGGGGGTTATCAATTCTATCCGCTGTATGTGCAGGACTTTTCCAAGCTTTATATAGTAGAAGAATAAAAGTACAAGCTTAACTTTTTTAGGCAGGAGGACAAGAGGATGAAATATATCGGAAAAAAGGTCATTATGATGGCAGCTACCTTGCTTACCGTTTCATTCCTTGTTTTTCTGTCTTTTTTTGTGATGTCGGGAGACCCTGTTACTTCCATGCTGGGTACGCAGGCTACGCCGGAAAAGGTGGAAGCGCTGCGGGAGGAGATGGGCTTGAACGATTCATTTTTTACCCAGTATTTCAGATGGGCAGGTTCGTTCTTAAAAGGAGATATGGGAACCTCCTACAGCTACCGAATGCCGGTGGAATCAATGATTGTGGATAAGATTCCTGTTACGCTTGCTTTGACTGGAATCGCTTTTCTTTTGATGCTCGTTCTGGCCGTGCCTTTGGGAATATATACGGCCAAGCATGAAGGCGGTATTGCGGATAGATCCATTTATGTTATAAATCAGATTATAATGGCGATTCCGCCTTTTTTTGCAGGAATACTGATTACCTTTTTATTCGGACGGATTTTCCGGCTGTTTACTCCGGGAGGTTACGTGTCCTATAAAGAAAATTTCGGACAATTTATCGGTTATATGTTTTTCCCTGCTTTAGCGATAGCTCTGCCGAAAACAGCGATGGCGGTAAAGCTGCTCCGAAGCTCGGTAATCGGCGAAGTGAAAAAGGACTACGTCAGGACGGCTTTTAGCAGGGGGAACAGAAGCAATCAGGTATTTTATAATCATATATTGAAAAATGCGGTTATTCCGGTGGTTACCTTTTGGGGAATGGCGCTTGCCGATATGGTGGCCGGCAGTATCATTATCGAGCAGGTGTTCAGTATACCCGGATTAGGAAGAATTCTTCTGACTTCTATTTCCAACAGGGATTATCCGGTGGTGGAGGCGATTATTATTTGTATTGCCTTTATCGTCGTTTTCATAAATCTGGTAGTGGACATTATATATCAGTTGGTCGATCCGCGCATATCGACGCAGGAGCAGGAATGAGTATGAAAAAAAAGAAGAACTACAATTTAATAGCCGGAGGTATCCTTACCGGAACGATGCTTCTTCTTATTATGATAGGTATTTTTTATACCCCTTACGATCCGAATGCCATGGATCCGGCAGCGAAGTTCGCCGGCGTTTCTCTCGCCCATCCCATGGGCTGTGATAACTTCGGAAGGGATGTATTCAGCCGTGTGCTTCAAGGAAGCAGGACAACCCTGTTCGTGGCCTTATGTACAGTAACTATCGGCACTGTTTTCGGCATTGCTTTAGGAGCAGTTACCGGGTATTATGGGGGGATTTTGGACGAGATTCTTATGAGAATCAACGATGCTGTTTTCGCATTTCCAAGCCTTCTTCTGGCTCTTGTCTTTATCAGCATTTTAGGACCGGGCAGGAACAATGTCATCGCTGCGCTTGGAATTGCTTTTGTGCCCAGCTTTGCCCGTATTGTGCGGGGAGAATTTTTAAAATACCGGAATATGGATTATGTAAAAAGTGCCAAGCTGCAGGGAGCGGGAGACTGGCGCATCATGTTCGTGCATATACTTCCTAATGCCATGCCGGTACTGCTTTCCGCGATTATCATAGGATTCAATAATGCGGTGCTGGCGGAAGCCGGAATGAGCTATCTTGGAATCGGCGTGCAGCCTCCTGAGGCGAGCCTGGGACGCATGCTGTCGGAAGCGCAGTCTTATCTGTTTACGGCACCGGCATACGCGATATTTCCGGGGGCCGTAATTATATGGATGGTGCTCGGCTTCAGTCTTCTCAGCGAAGGAATCGGAGCCGAGAGTGAAAAATAAATATTCACTCCCCCTGATTTGTATGCGTGTGAAAACACGCAGATAGGAGTCAAGAATGATGGATAAAAAATCGCCCTTACTCGAAGTGATAGGTTTGAATATTGAGTTTCACGACCATCTCGTGCCGGAAACGGTTGTATATGATTTCGATTTGACATTAAATGAAGGAGAAATCGTCGGCATTGTAGGGGAGTCCGGTTCCGGCAAATCCATGACAGCGCTTGCGATTGCCGGACTTTTAAGCCGCCACGATATGGAAAAAAAGGGGCAGATTCTCTACGAAGGGATGGATTTGCTCTCTTGTCCGCGCGCACAGCTTCGTAAGCTTCAGGGCAAAGAAATCGGCATGGTCTTTCAAGAACCCATGACTTCCTTGAATCCTGTGAAGAAAATCGGATGGCAGGTGGAGGAAAGCCTGCGCCTTCACACCCAGATACCGAAGGAGGAACGCAAGGAAACTGCTCTTTCGCTTCTAAAAAGCGTAGAGCTTACGGAGGCGGAAAAGGTATATAAGATGTATCCCCATGAGCTGTCGGGAGGCATGCGGCAAAGAGCAATGCTGGCCGCGGCTATTATATGTGAGCCTAAACTATTGATTGCGGACGAACCGACTACTGCGTTGGATGTGACGATACAGGCACAGATTGTGAAACTGTTAAAAAAGATCAATGAACAGAAGAAAACGGCGATTCTCTTTATTTCCCACGACTTAAGCCTGGTGAGCAGACTGTGTGAAAGGGTAATTGTAATGCAAGGCGGTTATATTGTGGAGACCGGAAGTTCAGAGGAAATCTTTGAGAATCCCAAGGAAGAATATACGAAAAAGCTGATAGCGGCGATTCCGAAATGTGTAAGAAAATAGGGGGAATGGGAATGGAAAATAAGAATATTCAAAATAAACCTATTTTTGCTGTCAGCGATTTAAGTGTATCATATAAAAAACATGTACCGGTGCTTGACCATGTTTCCTTTGAAATAGAACGAGGAGAGATTCTTGGACTGGTGGGAGAGAGCGGTTGCGGGAAGTCAACATTAGCCAAGGCAATCCTTAATATGATCAAGCATGAAAGCGGAGAGATAACCTACGATGTTTCCAAGAACAACAAAGGCATCCGTCCGCAGATGGTTTTCCAAGACCCTTACAGCTCCTTGAATCCAGTGAAAAAGGTAGGATGGATATTGGAGGAGCCTCTTAAGCTAAGGGGAGGTCTTACCAAAGCGAAGCGTCTGGAAAAAGTAAGAGAGATGCTGGACAGGGTAGGGCTTGACGATGTTTTTGCGGATCGGTATCCGCGGCAGCTTTCCGGCGGGCAAAGACAGAGGGTCGCTTTGGCAGGTGCTCTGATGCTGGAGCCGGAGCTATTGATTGCCGATGAACCGGTATCGGCGCTGGACGTGACGATTCAGGCCCAGATTATAGAACTTTTGCTGAAACTCCACAGGGATATGAATCTGTCCGTTTTATTTATATCCCATGACCTGCGAGTGGTCTATCAGATGTGCGATAGGGTGATGATTATGAAAAAGGGCGAAATCGTGGAAATGGGAAAGGTGCAGGAGGTATATTTTTCACCGAAACACGAGTACACGCAGACGCTTTTAGAGGCGGCGGGAATCAGCGAGGATAAAAGCCTGACCGATTGAGCTGATACCAGTCGGAAACAGCATTTTCCGGCTTGGCCTTTAGCAGCAACAGAATTTCTCTTGCAAATTCCAAAGCAGCGGAGCCGTTGGCGGTAATAATGCCGGCATCACATATGGCACCTAGGGAATTTTTTTTCTTATCGCATAGTCTGCGACGGGCAGTACTTTATTGTTTTAAAATAAAAAAAAGCTCACATTTTGGAAACTATTTTACGAAACAGAAATAAATTATAAGTATAAGAAGCAGAGATTTTTTCCTTATGTTTTCCTCTTCTGGCAATAAATAGATGTTGTAAAATATGAAAATAAATAGTACAATAGTACTAGGATATACTAAAGAAAATACAAATTATATCCGATATAAATAATAAGCAAAGGAGTAATTTATGTAAAGAAGAAAGGTGGTGAGAGTTATGAGGATGATAGAAGTAATAGGAATGCCGAAATCTCATGATTCCTTGCAGGCACAGCCGAAGCGAATTATTGAAGAAGCGCAAATACAGCCGATGCCGGAGAAGCAGCCGGATTCCTCTGACTACTCTCTGAAAGAAGTAAAGAAGACCTTTACTGATATAAATAACATTTCACTTACTTTTAATAAAGAAGAATCCTATGATTACATAGGAAGCGAGAGCAGCCTTGCTAAGTTGGATATTCAGCAGGCGATTTCTGATATGCGAAGAGATAAGATTTTTGAGGAATATCAGTATTTTGTGGGTGGAAAGCCGGATTTGGAGTATGACGGTGATATCGACGGAACTGTGATTATAAAAAAATAAAGAGTGTGAGGATGTTCCAAGCGGGGCATCCTTCTTTTTTGCTTGCTTAGCGAGAGTTACTTTGTTAAGATATATTTATTAAAAAATGAAGAGGAAGGCCGAAAGGCTATGGCTAAAAGGACGGAATGAATATGCTCAAGAGGTTTTATCCCGATGAATATGCAGATTCTACTTATGAAATCGATTTTAATAAGCTATACGAGGAAGGGTATCGGGGGGTAATCTTCGATATCGATAATACGCTGGTCCCCCATGGGGCGCCTGCGGATGAAAGAAGTAAGGATTTTATCGGGCGGCTGAAGGCACTGGGATATCACATCATATTGTTATCCAATAACAAGGAGCCCAGGGTAAAAGGCTTTAACGACGCGGTGGGCACAGAATACATTTATAAAGCAGGCAAGCCCTCGGTAGGAAACTATCTGAAGGCTATGGAGCGGATGAGCACCACGAAGGAAAATACGCTGTTCGTGGGTGATCAGATTTTTACGGACGTATGGGGAGCGAATCGGGCCGGAATCAGGACATATTTAGTAAAGCCCATTCATCCCAAGGAAGAGATACAAATCGTTCTAAAAAGATATTTGGAGAAAATCGTGCTGTTCTTTTATTTGAGGAATTCCAGGAAGAAAGAAAAACCCAGGGAGAGGAGCAAAAAATGAGGCAGATAGACGGATATACGAGGACCTGCGGTCTGATTGGGAATCCGGTGGAGCATACTATGTCTCCAATGATTCACAACACTTTGGCGGAAAGAGAAGGAAGGAATCTGGCATATATGCCCTTCCATGTGGAGAACGGAAACGTGAAGGCGGCAATAGAAGGAGCGTATGCACTGAATATATTAGGGTTGAACGTGACGGTTCCTTATAAGAGTGAGGTTATGAAATACCTTGCGGAGACGGATGAGACGGCGCAGAGGATCGGTGCGGTAAATACGTTAGTACGGACGGCGGCGGGATATAAGGGGTATAATACCGACATGCCGGGTTTATATAGGGCGATGTGCAGTGAGGGAATCCGGCTGAAGGACGAGCACGTTATACTTTTAGGTGCGGGCGGCGCAGCGCGGGCGGTGGCGTTTATGTGTGTCTTGGAGGGAGCAAAAAAGGTATATATTTTAAATCGCACATTAGATAAAGCGAATCAGATAGCATCGGAGGTAAATCGCCTTCTCGAAACTGACTGCGTCACAGCCATGGAGATGCGGGATTACGCCAGTCTGCCGCGAGAAAGAAAATATCTTGCCATACAAGCGACCAGCGTAGGACTATATCCTAACGTAGAGGATGTGGTAATACAGGACAAGGATTTTTTCGAAATGCTTCACACCGGCTTCGATTTGATATATAGGCCTGCGAACACAAAGTTTATGTCGCTTGTAAAGGAAGCGGGCGGACAGGCCTTCCATGGCCTTAAGATGCTGCTGTATCAAGGTGTAATAGCATATGAGCTATGGAATGATATATCGGTAACGGAAGAAGATGCGCTTATCGTATACGAGAAGATGAAAGCTGCGATGGGAATTGGAGAAGCATGAACAATATAATTTTAATCGGTTTTATGGGCTGCGGAAAAACAAGTGTAGGAATTCGGCTGTCATATTTGCTAAAGCAGGCGATGACGGATACGGATAGGATGATCGAGAAGCTGAGCAGTATGACGGTTTCAGAGATTTTTGATAAATATGGGGAAGAAGAGTTTCGAAGTTTGGAAACGGACTGTCTGAGGAAACTTTTGCAGGAGCCGGATAACCAGATCATTTCGGTGGGCGGCGGCCTTCCCATGAGGAGTGAAAACAGGGAGCTGTTAAAGCAGCTTGGCAAAGTAGTTTATTTAAGAGTGACTGCGCCTACCGTTTGCGAAAGGCTGTCGGAAGATATGAGCAGGCCCCTTTTACAAGGCAGTAACCCGGAGGAGAAAATAAGGGAGCTTTTAGAAAAGCGGTCGCCGATATATGAAAGCGCTGCGGATATGGTCATCGATGTGGACGGGAAAGACTTTGATGAAATACTGGATGAAATCGTGAAGAAAATGGAGGAAATAAAGGAATGAATCTGCTTGTTATCAACGGACCTAATATCAATTTTCTCGGAATCAGGGAAAAGAGCGTTTACGGAGCGCAGGATTACGATTATCTTTTGGGGCTGATTGCCGGGAAAGGGGAAGCAACGGGCTGTAAGATAGAGGTCTTTCAAAGCAATCACGAGGGAGCAATCATAGATAGGATTCAGGATTCCTACTTCGACCAGACGGAGGCCATCGTCATTAATCCCGGAGCATATACTCATTACAGCTATGCGATCAGAGATGCCCTCGCCAGTATAACAGTACCTAAGGTGGAGATACATATTTCCGATATAACGAAGCGGGAGGAATTCAGAAAGGTGTCCGTAACGGCTCCGGTCTGCGATAAACAAATATATGGTCATGGGCTGGAAGGGTATTTGGAAGCAATCGATTATTGTCTGTCTGTTGTTAGCAAAGAAAACCCTTAGAATAGGTATTAGGGTTCGAATGAAAGTTTAGAAAAAATAGTTGAAATATGTGAGCTTTTAGTATAAACTGTTATAGAATTATAACGTGAAAATTTTAGGAGGAATATTTTATGATTTCTGCAGGTGATTTCAGAAATGGTATTACTATTGAATTAGATAATAATATTTACCAGATTATTGAGTTCCAGCACGTAAAACCGGGTAAAGGGGCAGCGTTCGTAAGAACCAAACTTAAAAACGTTAAGAACGGCGGTGTAATTGAGAAAACATTCAGACCCACCGAGAAATGCCCGCAAGCACGTATTGATAGAAAAGATATGCAGTACTTATATTCAGACGGTGATTTATTCCATTTTATGGATGTAGAGAGTTATGAGCAGATCGGACTCGATGAGGCCTCGGTAGGCGATTCTCTGAAATTCGTAAAGGAGAATGTGATGGTTAAAGTATGTTCCCATAACGGAAATGTATTCGCTATCGAGCCGCCGCTGTTCGTAGAACTGGAGATTACGGATACAGAACCAGGATTCAAGGGAGACACGGCAACAGGAGCTACAAAGCCTGCTGTTGTGGAGACGGGAGCAACCGTTTATGTTCCTTTATTCGTGGATCAGAACGACGTAATCAAAATCGATACAAGAACGGGAGAATATCTCTCCAGAGCATAATCTGTATCAACTATCATTTAAGCTTATAGGACAATGGAAATATGAATTTTTCCGTTGTCTTTTTTTATTATTCAAATCATAAAAGTTGGCATCTTATACTTTTTTCGATGCCAAGCAAATCTTCGGCGGAAAATCCGCACAGTCATGGTACGTCGTTACCGCAAATCACAAACTAAAAAACAACAAATTAGAAAGAAAGAGGATTTTACATGAAAATCATGGAATTTTGCGAGAAGGTAAAGGGTGAATTAGAGCTT
This sequence comes from Kineothrix alysoides, assembly GCF_000732725.1. Classification (GTDB taxonomy): domain Bacteria; phylum Bacillota; class Clostridia; order Lachnospirales; family Lachnospiraceae; genus Kineothrix; species Kineothrix alysoides. Next base: position 871,978 of record NZ_JPNB01000001.1, read on the forward strand.
TGTTTTGGAGGAGAGGTAACCGTTGAGGTAAACCAGATCACGAAGAATAACGGAGTAATATTAAATAGCGTAGTAATAGCTAAGAAGGGAAGAAACATATCCCCTAATATTTATCTCGATGAATTTTTCGAAGAATACGAGCGGGGAAAAACCTTGCAGGATATTATTGAAGAAATAAGACGGATTTATAGGGAAAGCAGCTTTAAGAAAAGTTTGGACATGGAATTTTTTTTGGATTATGGAAAGCTGAAGGGAAAAGTAGCATATAAAGTAATAGGGTATGAAAAAAATAAAGAGATATTGAAAGAGATCCCTCACTTTCTTTTCCTCGATATGGCCGTGGTATTTTATTGCAGTGTCGATGAAAAAGAGCTAAGCAAAGCTACTATTTTAATCTATAACAATCACCTCAAGCTGTGGGGCATTACGAAGGAAATGTTGTATGAGGATGCGAAAGAAAATACGAGGCGACTGCTTCCGGCCAGAGTGCTGCCTATCGAGAAGATGATGCAGGAAATTTTTTCACAGGATCTGAAGAAGGAATTTGTTACAGGAATCGGAGAAGACGGCTTTATGCCCGATGAAGAATGGTTCGATAATGCAGCTTCGCAATTGCTATCTACGGTGACGGATTGCGGAAGCTGTGGACAAATGTTCGTTATGGGAAATGAGAACAAGCTGTTTGGAGCCGCAACGCTGCTGTATGAGAATGCTTTGCGTAGATTTTCCAATGCAGTTTGTAAAGACTTATTCATTCTTCCAAGTTCTATTCATGAAATCATATTAATACCCGACGACGGAAATCAGGAACCGATACAGCTTTGGAGAATGGTCTGCGATATCAACGAAACGCAGGTGGATCCTGAGGATGTGCTGACGGATGCGGTATATCTCTATTCCAGAAAGGAGAACAAAATTACAAAGCTATTCTAGGGCATCCAAATAGTAATCCAAATTTTCCCTATTGGGCATGTTCACAAAAAGTACACTAGACAATAAGAAATTGTTATGATATTATATCAGAGTGATGTAACAAATTTGTAATATATTATAACTTTATAAGTACCAATTTCTTATGCACTCGTAGTCTAATGGATAGAACGGAGGCCTCCGACGCCTTTAATGCAGGTTCGATTCCTGCCGGGTGCATTTACATCACTCTGAGTAATAAAAGAAGGGAAGTAAGGACAGAAAGGACAGTTTTATTTTATGAGTAGGCATAGAAAATCATCTATGAACAACAGCATAAAAGATAGATTGGATGATATAAAGGATTGGATATCCGACCATGCGAAAATAGTAATGCCGGTCATCCTCGTAGTTTGTGTGCTATTTACGGTTCTCATCGCGGTCAATGCGAATAAAAAAGCGGCTGCCGAAGAAGAAGCGCAGATGGCGGAGAGCACAGAGGTAGCGGATACTGCAGCACTTTTGACAGAGGATGTGGAAACTGTACCGGAGCTTCCTCTTGAGGAAAATGCATATCCGGCAGTAAACGCGCTTGTGAGCAGCTATTATTCTGCTTTGGCGGAGGGAGATTTGGATACGGTTTCCTCCATCAATGCGTTTGTGGACGATACGGAAAAAATAAGAATCCAGGAAATGAGCAAATATATCGACTCCTATCCGCAGCTCGATGTGTACACGAAAGCAGGGCCGGTAGAAGGTTCCTATCTGGTATATGTATATTCCAAAGTGAAGTTTACCGAATATGACGAAATGGTACCCGGGATGCAGGCGTTTTATGTATGCACGGATGAGAACGGGAACTGCTATATTAACGAAGGCGAAGATAATTCCGTTGTAACAAACTATATCAGAGATATTTCTCTTCAGGACGATGTGGTTGATTTGAACAATAAGGTTGCAGTAGAATACAATGAGCTTTTGGAAAGTGACGAGGAATTGAACGCATTTCTCGTAGATTTGGCACAGAGGATCGATGTTTCTGTAGGTGAAGCGCTTGCAAAAGCAGAGGCTTCTCAGGTGCAGGAAGAAACTGCGGCTGAGGAAAATACCGAGACAACGGAAGCTGCGGGGGCAGAGACAGCACAAGTTGCCGAAGAAGCTCCGGTGAACGTGACAAAGACGGTGCGCGCAACGGATGTAGTCAATGTTCGAAGCTCCGACAGCGAGACAGCCGATAAGGTGGGTAAGGCGCAGATTGGCGATGAATTTACCTTGCTGGAGGAAAAAGGAAACGGCTGGAGCAAGATTACTTTCGATGGAAAAGATGCTTTCATTAAGACAGAATATCTGGAGCCCGTAGAAAAAGCTGCGGCAGCATCCGAAACAGAGCAGACAAGTCAAGATACAGCGCAAGCTGAAACAAATACAGTAACACAGACTACCGGTGACGGCACTACAGTAACTGTAAAAGAAAATGTCAACATCAGAAAGACTGCCAGTGAGACCGGTGAGAAATTAGGACTCGTATATGTCGGCGAGAAGCTGGAGCTGGTGATGAAACAGGCGGACGGCTGGACGAAAGTAAAATATAAGGGACAGACTGCGTATGTCAAATCCGATTATGTGGAATAATTTACAAGCGTGAAAGACTGAGCAGCAACATTTCTGTGCATTAACTCTTGCTATGAAGCTGCGAGCTGAACAGTAATAAATCTTTGATCGAGAGGAGAGAATGGTGCAGGATATGAATTTAAACAATAAGATAAACGTGGCAATTCTGGGAGCCGGAGGCATCGGCGCAACGATGGCACAGACTTTGAATAAGATGAAGACCGCAAGATGTTATGCGGTAGGTTCCAGAAATAAGGATAAGGCGGCAGAATTTGCTAAAAAATACGGATGTAAGAAATCCTATGGCTCTTACGAGGAACTGGTTGCGGACAAAAAGGTGGATTTGGTCTATATTGCGACGCCCCATTCGGAGCATTATGAACATGCAAGGCTATGTATAGAAAACGGAAAAGCAGTGCTCTGTGAAAAAGCTTTCACAGCCAATGCTGCACAGGCAGAGGAATTAATCGCCTTGGCAAAAGAAAAAAATGTGCTTATAACAGAGGCAATATGGACCCGTTACATGCCTATGCTTCAAACGATAAAGGAAGTACTAAACAGCGGAGTGATTGGTGTTCCTACGATGCTGACTGCGAACCTTGGCTATGTAATTAACGGTGTATCCCGCCTGACGGACCCTGCACTTGCAGGAGGTGCGCTTCTCGACGTAGGAGTGTATACGATTAATTTCGCTTCGATGATATTCGGGACAGAAGTAAAGAAATTGTCATCTGTATGTACCTATACGAAGAGTGGCGTGGATGAGCAGAACAGCATAACGATGGTATTCGAGGACGGAAAGATGGCTGTGTTGAACAGTTCTATGCTTTCGTTAAGCGACAGAAAAGGAATCATATACGGAACCAAGGGCTTTGCGGTAATCGAGAATATCAACAATTTCGAGAGTATGACAGTGTATGACAGCAGCTATAATAAAGTAGAGAAATATAACCGTCCGAAGCAGATTTCAGGCTATGAATACGAAGTGGAAGCTTGCGCGAAGGCTCTGCAGAACGGAGAGATAGAATGTCCCCAGATGCCGCATGCGGAAACGATTCGCGTCATGAGGCTGATGGATAGTCTCAGATATGAGTGGGGAATCAAATATCCCTTTGAATAAAATATAAAAAAGAGCGCATACTCTTAATCAGAGGAATTGAGGTGTAAGTATAGAAAGCTATACTTACACCTTTTCTGTTTAGTTTTTTACTGAAAAATATTCTGATGGAAATAGGTAGGGCCGGCGAGGCTGGAAAGGAAGAGTGTGCGATGAAAAAAGACGATGTGGAAATTTTGCGCGGAGTGCAGAAGAATACGGAAATGGCAATGAAAGCAATCAATACGATAAGTGAAAAAGTTTTGGACGATAGTCTGGCGGTACAATTATCCAAGCAGGCTTTAAAATATTCTGAAATCCATAATAAGGCGTTGGATAAGATTCTGGAGGCAAAATCGGAGCCGTATCGCACGAATAATGTGAGCCAGATGATGCTGGTAGGAGGCATTCATTCCAACACGATGTTCGATACGAGCACGAGCCATATCGCAGAAGTGATGATTCAGGGAAGTAACCGGGGAATAACAGATATGTGCAAGCATTTGAACCACCATGAGCATGCGGAGGATACTTCACTGGAAATCGCGAAGGAATTAATGGATTTTGAGGAAAAGAATATTGAACGGCTGAAGAAATATTTATGATTGTATACACGTATTATTGTACAATGTGTATAAAAAAACGGTCAAAAATGGCCTAAAACTTTTACAGTTTAATACCCTAAAGTGTCTTGTGAAATTGTTATCAGCATTATATAATAATACGTGGACAAAGGCGTCTTGGCACAAAAGATTGTTCTTTTGTGCTTTTTTTCTGTAATTAGGAAAATACTTCTATTACAGAAACCATGAATGCGCAGCTACGCGCGCGAAACAAAAGCTGTGCTGCCAAAGTATTTGGCTGCGAGAGTATATATGAGCACACTTTTGTTCACATAGAGCAATTCGCTATACAATCAAACTAAAGGAGGACACGTAGATGTCATATGTTGATGAGGTATTTGACTTGGTAGTTGCAAAGAATCCGGCGCAGCCGGAATTCATTCAGGCGGTAAAAGAGGTTATGGAGTCCCTTCGTGTGGTAATTGAAGCAAATGAAGAAGTGTACAAAAAGAACGCTTTATTGGAAAGACTGGTTACACCGGAAAGAATCATTATGTTCCGCATTCCCTGGGTGGATGATAAGGGACAGGTTCAGGTGAACAACGGCTTCCGCGTACAGTTCAACAGCGCTATCGGACCTTACAAGGGCGGCTTGAGATTTCATCCGTCTGTTAACCTTGGCATTATCAAATTCTTAGGTTTTGAGCAGATTTTTAAAAACTCTCTTACCGGACTTCCTATCGGCGGCGGTAAAGGCGGCTCCGATTTCGATCCTAAGGGCAAATCAGACAGAGAGGTCATGGCTTTCTGCCAGAGCTTTATGACAGAGCTTTACAGACATATTGGCGCGGATACCGACGTACCGGCAGGAGATATCGGCGTAGGTGCAAGAGAAATTGGCTTTATGTACGGACAGTATAAGAGAATCCGCAACATCTACGAAGGAGTTCTTACGGGAAAAGGCCTTACATATGGCGGTTCCCTCGCAAGAACCCAGGCTACAGGTTACGGTCTGCTGTATTTGGTAGAAGAAATGTTAAAATGTAACGGCAAGGATATCTCGGGTAAGACGGTTGCGGTTTCTGGCGCAGGAAATGTGGCTATTTATGCTATTGAAAAAGCGCAGCAGCTCGGTGCAAAGCCGGTTACCTGCTCTGACTCTACAGGTTGGATTTATGACTCCGAAGGAATAGACTTGGATTTATTAAAAGAAATAAAAGAAGTGAAACGTGCAAGACTGACGGATTATGCAGCAGCCAGATCCAGCGCACAGTATCATGAAGGAAACGGCGTTTGGAGCGTAAAATGCGATATCGCACTTCCCTGTGCAACACAGAATGAGCTCAACCTCGATGATGCGAAGGCTCTCGTAGCTAACGGATGTTTCGCAGTTGCAGAAGGCGCAAATATGCCTACCACCCTGGAAGCTACCGATTACTTTCTGGAGAATAAAGTTCTGTTCTGCCCCGGCAAAGCATCCAACGCAGGCGGCGTAGCTACCTCCGCATTAGAGATGAGCCAGAATAGTGAAAGACTTAGCTGGACTTTTGAAGAAGTTGACAGCAGGTTAAAACGCATTATGGTAGATATTTTCCACAACCTTGATACGGCTTCCAAGAAATATAATATGGAAGGAAATTATGTGGCAGGAGCTAATATAGCAGGTTTCCTTAAGGTTGCAGAAGCTATGAGCGCGCAGGGAATTGTTTAAGGGATTTTTTAGAAAAGATGCATAAAAATGAAAATGGCGTGGTGGCTGTAAATGGCTTAACCACGCTATTTGTTTAGAAAATTTGCAGGATTATATGATAAAAATTTGCCTAAAAATTTATGCGTAATATAGTCTAAAAGTTATAGAAATATAAGATTATTTATAACAGAAAGATGTGATATGATTTCTCTAGAGAGTAATCGTGTACAAGGTGGTAGCCTCCCGAACTTGAAAAGAGAAGGGAGGTGGTGCGGATGAATACATACGAATCTATCAGCCTATTGTTTTTAGGCGGTTCGTTTCTGATTGCACTGCTTGCCTATATAGATAGGAACAACAAGCGAAAATAAATAAGCCACTCTTGTCTTAGCCGGACGAGTGACTTATTTTTATCATTTATTGAGGCTAACCACTTTGTGGGCGGCTGCTCTCTTTTTATATCTTTATTATAGTATGTGATACGGAAAGTTGCAAGAGGTAAAATGTGCGTTAAAGGAAGATAGTAATAGCTAAGGTAGTAATCCGCCAATGGATTTTGTATTTTTGCGGTTACTGTTCACACAGTGGCTTAACACTTGTTGTTAAGCTACGTAAGAACGTGATTCAAGAGGTGATTTCTGTTTCGCAGAGCGAATTTACATGCAAAAATTTTGCATTACAGAAATCATGTGTTGCTGAGAACGGAGTGAACAGTAACTTATTGCGAATATGGTTTATTTCTTTTATAGTTTAGGTATTTACTATTGCACGCATGCTGTGATAATATATTAAACGTGAAAAGAATTAAAAAAAACATATAATGCTGAACGAAGAAGTTTGGATAAGGCGTATTGCCTTGCCCAAGCTTTTTTTATTAAAATCGGAAAAGTCCGCATCGCGCACTTTACCTAATTTAAACCAAAAAGGAGAAGAAGCCATGATGAGCAAAAGAAGCATGTACAGACAACTTGAGAAGGATTGCGAGGCAATTAGGAAGCAAACGAACCGGCTTGCCAAAGGGAACTTGGATATCGATAAAATCGAGGCGGGAGAGGAGCATCTTCAAAAGGTAAGTGATGATATCAATGATATTGCAATCGTACTGGATGAATACATAGCGGAAATATCGGGAGTTCTTTCTCACCTGTCGGTAGGCGATTTACTCGTTCAGATATCGGATACCGCTAAATTTTACGGAGATTTTATTCCGATAAAAACAGCGCTTACTAAAATAACGGTATCATTGTCCGAAACGTTTATTAAGATTAATGATATAATGAATCAGATTAACAAGATAGGGGAGCAGGCTAACCATACCACCGTGCTTTTGGCAGAAAATGAAACGCATATAGCGGAGGAAATGAATATGGTAACGGTAAAAGCCGACAGCGTATATGAGGAGACGGAGAGAAATTACGATAGTGTGAACAAAATATGCGCAGGTATGACGGAGCTGATGGCGCACGCGAAAGAAGGATATGCTGACGCGGTGCAAATGGTAGATGCTATGGAGCAGGTAAATATAGCCTCGGGCAATATTTCCAAGGTGGCGGATATGATTCATTCCATTTCTTCTCAGACGAAGCTCCTATCCCTGAATGCGTCTATCGAAGCGGCGCGGGCCGGCGAACACGGAAGAGGCTTCGCGGTGGTAGCGCAGGAGATAGGGGAATTGGCGCAACAAACTACGAAGGCGGTGGAGCAGACGGGGGATTTGATAGAGGAGAGCGTGTCTAAGGTAGGGGAATGTCAGACGGTAGTAAACCTGACGGCAGACCGCTTTGCGCAAATGAAGGATTCTCTTGGCGAAATAAACGAGGACAGTCTGGAGATTGCAAGGAATACGGCAAAACAAAAGGAAAATATAAAGGGAATGGTAGATACTATTGCGGGAATATCCTCAACCATTCAAAACAATGCTGCGCTGGCTCAGGAAAATGCAGGGACAAATGCTTGCCTTTATGAGGAAACTGCAAAGCTGAAAGAAGTTTTGGACACCTTTATTATAGACCCCGCCAAAAGAGTTGTTTTGAAAAAAAGCCTGGTTGATAACGAGGCAGGAGCCTTTATGAAGAAAGCTTTGAGGGCGTTAAAGGATTGTACGGAAAATAAAATAGATGAAACACTAAAGGACTGCTTAAAGGAAGAAGCTCATGTTGAATGTGCCTATGTAATTGGCAGCGACGGAAGGCAGATAAGCCATACGGTAATGGGCCATCTGGTGGAAGTAGGAAGGACAGGAGCTTTTAAACCGGCAGAGCCCGGAGACGACCATAAGGCGAAGCGGTATTTCAATCAGGCGGATAGACAAAGGGATGAACTGTGTGTGTCTCATGAATACATATCAAGCGCTACGGGGAATTTATGTTCCACTTATTCCAAAGCATATGAATCGGACTTCGGAATGATTTATGTATTATGTGTGGATATGAAATATATGTGATAATCTGGCATCAGAATGCAGCGAAAGTAAAAATTAATAGCAAAGAGTATAAGGTTGTTAGATATAGCGAAGATGTGGTACAATAAATAAGGCAAATTAAGGTGCGGAATTCATTTCAGACAGAGGTGAATTCCTTTCTGCTCGTTGCCCGAAGTATATGAGTGATAAGTATAAAAGAGGCTGGCTGGTGAAAAAATGGCGGAAAAGAATATGGAACGTTTAAATAAATATTTGGCGGCATGCGGCGTATGCTCCAGACGGGATGCAGATAAGCTGATTGGAGAAGGGCGAGTAACGGTAAATGGGAAAGCAGCCGTTATTGGCAGTATGGTATGCGGTTCGGATACGATAACAGTAAACGGAAAAACAATAGGCGAGAAGAATAAAAAAGTAGTTTTGGCCTATTATAAGCAAGTAGGGGTTACTTGTACGCAGCGTGATAAATATGCGGAGAAGAAGATCAGCGACCAGCTGAAATTTCCGGTTCGGCTGACTTATGCGGGCAGGCTGGACAAGGATTCCGAGGGGCTGATCATCATGACGAACGACGGAATGCTGATCGATGCTATGATGCGTGGAGCCAACCGTCATGAAAAAGAATATGTGGTAAGGGTAGATAAGGAAATATCGCAGGAGTTTTTGGAAGCGATGGCGAGAGGCGTTCGTTTGGAAGAGCTAAGCATTACAACAAGGCCGTGCGAAGTTAAGAAGATTGGAAAGTACACTTTTAATATAACTCTGACCCAAGGAGTCAACAGACAAATCCGGAGGATGTCGAAAACCTTGGGCTATGAGGTGAAGGAGATAAAAAGAACACGTGTTATGAATATTGAGCTTGCAAGCTTAAAGCCTGGAGAGTACCGCCGGCTTCAGGGAGAGGAATTGCAGCAGTTATATCAAGCATGCGGGATGTAGTTCACAATAATTGGAAATTAGTATTTGAAAGTATAGGAGTAGAATGATAATATAGTAAGAAACAGATTGAGGGAAAAGTTGCCGGACATGACTAAAAAAGACGATAAAACAAAAAGGATAAGGGAATTAACGGAATTACTCAACCGGGCTTCTAAGGCGTATTATGCGGAAGATACGGAATTCATGAGCAATTTTGAATACGATAAATTGTATGACGAACTGGTCCGGTTAGAGGAAGAAACGGGAACGGTTCTGGCAAACAGCCCCACGATACAGGTAGGTTATGCGGCTGTGGATGAGCTGCCCAAGGAGCGCCATGAAAGACAGATGTTATCTTTGGGAAAGACGAAGAGCAGAGAAGATCTTCAGGACTGGTTGCAGGAACAAACTGCATTATTGTCGTGGAAATTAGACGGATTAACCGTTGTTTTGACATATTTTGACGGAAAACTTGCAAAAGCGGTTACCAGAGGAAACGGGGAGGTGGGAGAAGTCGTTACGAATAATGCGAAGACCTTCCGCAATCTGCCGATATCCATTCCTTATAAAGGAGAATTGATCCTTCGTGGTGAGGCTGTAATAACATATTCCGATTTCGACAAAATAAATGCAGGTATAGAAGAGGATGCAGCAAAATATAAAAATCCCAGAAATCTTTGCAGCGGCTCCGTAAGGCAGTTGAATAATGAGATTACTGCAAAAAGGAATGTGATTTTTTTTGCGTTTGCCCTTGTGAAAGCGGATGACGTGGATTTTCATAATTCCAGGGAGGAGCAGTTTTTATTTTTGCAGGAACAGGGTTTTCAGACAGTCGAGTTTAAAAAAGTAGACAGGGATACCCTTATCTCCACTCTTGAAGATTTTGAAAAGAAGATTGAGAACTACGATGTGCCGTCGGATGGATTGGTTATCGTTTATGATAATATCGCTTACGGGCAATCGCTGGGGACCACTGCCAAATTCCCCAGGGATTCCATTGCCTTTAAATGGGAAGATGAAGTAAGGGAAACGGTGCTGAAGGAAATCGAATGGAGTCCAAGCAGAACCGGTCTCATTAATCCCGTAGCTATCTTCGAACCGGTAGAACTGGAGGGAACTACCGTGAGCCGTGCGTCGGTGCATAATATAAGCATTCTGCGCGGATTGAAGCTGGGAATCGGAGATCGTATTACTGTATATAAGGCCAATATGATTATCCCGCAGATTGCAGAGAATCTGACAGAAAGCGATAACGTGGAGCCTCCGAAGGAATGTCCGGCCTGTGGAGGAGATACAGAGGTCAGGAAAGTAAATGAGGTACAGTCGCTATATTGCATTAACCCATTTTGCAGTGCGAAGAAAATAAAGGCCTTTACCTTATTTGTAAGCAGGGATGCCATGAACATCGAAGGTCTTTCGGAGGCCACTTTGGAGAAATTCATCGCCAAAGGATATATTCATGAATATGCGGATATCTTCCATCTAGAGAAATATAAGGATGAAATCGTTGAGATGGAGGGATTCGGTGAAAAATCATATACAAACCTGATAAAAAGTATCGAAATCTCAAGAAAGACGACTTTGCCCCGGTTGATTTACAGCCTTGGAATCGCCAACATAGGGCTGGCGAATGCGAAGATGATATGCAGGTATTACCGCTATGATCTTAAGGCTATGATGGAGGCAGATACGGAGGATTTAAGCGGAGTAGACGGAATCGGCGGGGTAATAGCCGCAGCCTTTTATCAGTATTTCAGAGAAGAAAACAACAAAGCGAATCTGGAGAATCTTTTAAAGGAGATAGAAATCGAAGTGGAAGCGCTGGAAGCTGGCAGCGAGACGTTGGCCGACAAGGTATTTGTCATTACCGGAAGCCTTAATATTTATTCCAGCCGCAACGATTTGAAAGAAGTGATCGAGAAAAAGGGCGGAAAAGTTACCGGGAGCGTGACATCGAAAACCGATTGTCTGATCAACAACGATATTGCTTCTTCATCATCGAAAAATAAGAAGGCTAAGGAGCTGCAAGTGCCGATTCTTACAGAGGAACAATTTATAGAACAGTTTTTAGGAGGAGAAAATCATGCCAATTAAGACACAGAATGATTTGCCTGCAAAAGGGATACTGGAAAATGAAAATATATTCGTAGTGGATGAAAACAGAGCGCTTCATCAGGATATTCGTCCACTGCAAATCTGTATTTTGAATCTGATGCCCGTCAAACAGGATACGGAGCTTCAATTGCTAAGAGCGCTGTCGAACAGTCCTCTTCAAGTGGATGTGACCTTTATGAAAATGAACGGCCATCGCTCTCTCAATACCTCTATGAATCATCTGAATAAGTTTTATAATACCTTTGATGAGCTGAAGGAAAACAAGTACGACGGTTTGATTATTACAGGGGCGCCGGTGGAGCAGATTGCTTTTGAAGAGGTGGATTATTGGGATGAACTATGCGAAATCATGGAGTGGTCCAAGAACAATGTGACCTCCACCTTACATATCTGCTGGGGAGCACAGGCAGGGCTGTACTATCATTACGGACTGTGCAAGGAGCTCCTTCCGGAAAAGCTTTTCGGCATATACGAGCATAAGATAATGAACCGGAAGATTCCCCTCGTAAGGGGATTTGATGATAATTTTCTCGTTCCCCACAGCCGCCATACGACGGTCTCCACTCATGAGGTCCATGCATGCAAAGAATTGATGGTATTGGCAGAATCACAGGAAGCAGGAGTGACGCTCTGCATGGCAGGGGAAGGAAAGCAGATATTCATCATGGGACACCCGGAGTACGACCGCATGACGCTCCATAACGAATATGTGCGCGATAAAGAAAAGGGGCTTCCGATAGATATTCCGTACAATTATTACCCGAATAACGACCCGGAGGAAAGACCTAATCTCCAGTGGAGAGCGCATTGCAACTGTTTGTATGTGAACTGGCTGAATTATTATGTATATCAGGTAACGCCATACGAGTTGTAAGAAGTGTTAGGAAATGCCTAGATTTCATGCGGTTTTGAGGGATTAGGAAGTGCTTTTTCTTATCGTAAAATATCGTATGTTTTGGGGCGAAATTGGAGTCAAAAGGTGTCAAAATTGGAGTCAAAAACGGGTGAAAAAGGTGTCAGAAATTCTAACTGATGGGATGGTGTCACTTGAGTTTAGAATGACAAATGGTGTCAGGTCTTTTGACTGTAATGTGTAAAAATTAAATGAATTGTAACAATGAAATGATTGTGGAAGATAATCTGTGATATGGGAATCGGTACATGTAATGTATGTGAAAGCAGTGTGTTTTGAAATTGTCGGTTAAGGGCAATTTTGGCATGCTGCTTTTTGATTTTTTTTTTATCTGTAGATGGAGGAGTGGGAATTTGATTATATTATTTTGACTTAGTTGTCATAGGAAAGAGTAATTAAAATGAATGGAATATATGCAAGGTATAACGAACAGAAAAATTATGTTGATGTGACGGTATATGAAGCTGGATATGTATTAGGGCTAGATTGTGGGAAATGGGAAGATGGAATTAAGACCACAATGAATTCACAAGGGAGGCTGGATGCATTGGCAATTGATGATCCACTGGAATATGTTAGGCTGGCACTGGATGAGGAAATGCAGGTGTGGGTGGATGCTATGGATGATGATAGTTTGTGGTAATTAGGAGAAGATGAAATTGATTTTGGCTTAATATTTTCCCCATGGAATTTCCATGGGGAAATGAACTTTTGCTAGGGAATTTCCAATGAAAACCATCAATCCATAGGGAATTTCCGAGGGTACAATAATCTGAGGATTTTAAGATCAATTTTTTACACATTATGCCCATGGGGAAATATGAGGGGGAAATGAGCTTTCCATGGGGAATTTCCAAATGATAAGTACCGATTTATGGGGAATTTCCATGGGAAACATAAAATATCAGGGGTTTTAGGGGGAGAGCCCCTAACTAGAGGCATTTGGGGCGGAGACGTCTCCAATGCGTATCTAGCCATGTAGGTGGGGAGTGTATTGTTTGCAAGGCAAGGAGACATGGATGAGAAAATGACGGGTAAAGTAAATTTAATTAGTACTGATAAATGATTTAGGCACAATGATAAGGTGCTTTAATTGGAACAAATTTGGGTGTATGTATTAAGCAAAGCCCTTGGGGGTCTGTTGCTAGATACGCATAAGAGACGGCTCCGGTCTTTTATGAATCTAGTTAGGGGAAAATCCCCTAAACCCCTAAAAATATTGAAGTGATAGCACTTCTTACTATCATTTTAGGAAAGTGAGTGCACAAAATACTATCACAGGGAAATTATGATAGCACTTTTTGCTATCACTTTTTATATGGATTTTTATAAGATTTATTTCTAAAGAAAAGTGAGTGCATTTTTTACTATCACTTTTGTTTGGTGAGTGCACTTTTTACTATCTTTGATCCATTTTGATAGCACTTTTTGCCATCACTTTATAATTAATATATTTAAATGTACCCATATAGGTGGATGCTATATTTGTGCTAAATTTATCCGCAAATAAGTAATTTTGCGGATAAATTGTTTTGACAAGATAAAATATTTTGGATATAATAATTGATATGAATTTATCCGCAATTATAAAAAAGTTTTCTCAAATTAAGAGAGGGTGCTTGAATGGATATTCAAACAGCAAAACAAATTTTTAATGCCCATAATGGCATTATGAAATCGAAAGAAATTATTGAAAATAAAATATATAATCGTTTTCTGAAAAAACTGATCGATGAAGGATATGTAGAGAAGATTAAATTCGGTTTTTACCAATGGCAGGATGAACGTGCTTATAGTGAAGCAACTGTTATAACCAGGCTTTTTCCTGATGCAGTCATTTGTATGGAAAGTGCATTACAATATTATGGCTATACTGATCGTACTCCATCAGCATGGTGTCTAGCAGTTGATAAGCATTCCACAAAATCAAGATTCAATATTGATTATCCAAGTGTAAAACCACATTACATTCCAGAGGAACAAATGACTCTCGGAGTGGAAGTGGTAAAGATTGAAGATACAGAACTGAAAATTTTTAATAGAGAACGTGTAATTTGTGACTGTCTTAGACAAGAAAACAAGATGGATGTTGAAGTCTTCAATAAGGCAATCCAAGCATATATAAAAGACCCTAAGAAAAATGTTCCTCGTCTGATGGAATATGCAAAGATACTGCGAACAGAGAATAAGGTTCGTAAGATGATAGGAGTATGGCTATGAAAGATATAGCAGCGTCAATTTTGGCGCGCTTGAAAAATCAAGCAAAGGAAACAGGATTAAGCTATCAAATGTGTTTGCAGCTATTTTGCCAAGAGGAATTTTTAAGACGGTTATCCTTGTCACAATACAGCAGTAATTTTATTTTAAAGGGAGGATTGTTCATTTATACACTTACTGAATTTCAAAGTAGGGCAACACAGGATATAGATTTTCTTATGCGTCAACTTTCAAATGATATCAGTAAAGTGCAAAGTATTATGGAAGAAATAAGCCTTGTTCCTACAGCGAATGACTATATTACAATAGAGGTATTAAATGCCGACACAATAACACCAGATAAGGAATATCAGGGAGTATCCGTTAAGTTCATTGGAAGGATTAAGCAAGTAAAAATACCGTTCTCAATTGATATAGGGATGGATGATGTAATTGTGCCAAAAGCAGTTAAGAGAATGATTAAAACAAGATTATCAGATTTTGAAGCACCAGAAGTCTATACATATTCACTGGAAAGTACCATAGCTGAAAAATTTGATGCCATCCTAAAACGTATGGAAGCCACGAGTCGGATGAAAGATTTTTTTGACATTTACTATTTATCCAGTATGTTTGATTTTGATGGACGTAAATTACAGGAAGCTATCTGGCAGACTATACAGCATAGGGGAACACCTTATGAATCTAATACTTTTGATCGAATTGCGGCTTTTGGAGTAAATACATTTTTATCAGCACAATGGACACGGTTTCAACCATCTATACGGGTGCAGTTACCAGGATTTGAAGTTATCCTACAACGAATAAAAGAGTTTCTTCAACCGGTATTTGAAGCATCCATTCAGGAAAGAGAATTCTTTGGAGAGTGGTATGCAGAAGAGAAAAAATGGCAGGAACAGATATGAAGATAAGTAGTAAACGAATGACACAATATGTGAGGGAGGTAAAGATGAACTCTAATTTTGAATTCTTACAAGATAAATTTCCAATTCTATATCAAATTGGCGCTTTAGCTGAAAAATATCTATATTCGGATGCTAATTCATGCCTAATTAAGTTAGGAATGATGGGCGAAACTATTGTAAATATGATGTTAAAACTAGATGGGATAGATCCACCAGATGTTGAGAATACACATGCTAATCGTATACGTGTTCTTAAAAAAGAAGGATTAATACCTAAGAATATTGATGACATCCTTTACGCACTTAGAGTAACTAGAAATGATGCAATACACCAAAATTTCGAAGATGTTGAAAAGTGTAAAACACTAATCGAAATGGCATATACACTTTCTGTCTGGTTTATGCAGACTTATGGAGAATGGGATTTTAATTCCGTCGCTTTTGTTCTTCCATCAGAAGAAAGTGATAACTATCATTCAATCATCAAAGAAAAAGAACAGCTAATACAGGAATTGACGCATAAAATTGAATCTATTCCGGCACAAAGTGTTAGTAGCAATGCGAGAAGACAGCAGGCAAATAAGGCAGCCTCTTTTATTAACCTTTCAGAAAGAGAAACTAGATATATTATTGATGAACAACTTCGTCAAGTTGGATGGGAAGCTGATACTGATAATCTCAAATACTCAAAAGGAACACGGCCACAAAAAGGTAAAAATATTGCAATTGCCGAGTGGCCGACTGATTCAAAAATCAGTTCGAGAGGTTACGCAGATTATGCCCTGTTTGTAGGAGAAAAAATAGTGGCTATTATTGAAGCAAAAAAGGCAATAGTTGATATTCCTTCAGTATTGGATGTACAAGCCAAAGACTATGCACAATGTGTGAGAGAAGAACATACTCCATATATTGTTTCTAAATGGCATATTTATCAAGTACCATTTGTTTTTGCTACTAATGGTCGAAAATATTTGGAACAATATAAGGAAAAATCAGGAATATGGTTCCTTGATTTGCGAGATGAAAGTAATATTGCTAAGCCTTTACGTGGGTGGGTGAGTCCGCAAGGTATTTTGGAATGGCTTGAAAAGGACATAGAAGCAGCAAATAATAATCTTCAGAATACATCGAAAGATTTATTGACAGACAAAGAAGGTCTAAATTTAAGAGACTATCAAGTAGAGGCAATAAGCGCTGTTGAAGATGCTATTATGAAAGAGGCAAAAACTGCATTACTTTCTATGGCAACAGGTACAGGAAAAACACGTACTATTCTTGGAATGATTTACCGATTTTTAAAATCTGGTCGTTTTAGAAGAATATTATTTTTAGTAGATCGTACAGCTTTAGGAGAACAGGCACAAGATGTTTTCAAAGAGGTAAAACTTGAAGATGTAATGACTCTCGATGAAATCTACAATATTAAGAACTTGGACGATAAAGACATCGACCCTGAAACAAAAATACAGATTGCTACTGTTCAAAGTCTTGTAAAACGAATTATGTATAATACGGGGGAAACAATGCCTGCCGTTTCTGACTATGATTTAATTATAGTAGATGAGGCTCATAGAGGCTATATATTAGATAAGGAAGCCGGAGAAGATGAGCTCTTATATCGCAACCAAGATGACTTTGTGAGCAAATATCGTACAGTGATTGAATATTTCGATGCTGTAAAGGTAGCATTAACGGCAACTCCAGCATTACACACAAGTGAGATTTTTGGAAAGCCCGTTTATGAATATAGCTACCGTAGAGCAGTTGTAGAAGGATATTTAAATGACCATGACGCACCACATAATTTGACAACCAAGCTAAGTGAAGACGGTATAGTATATGAAAAAGGTGATATTGTTCCTGTTTATGATCCTGCTACCGGCGAAATTACGAATAGTGCGGAGCTTGTAGATGAACTAAAATTCGATGTAGAGCAGTTTAATAAACGTGTTATTACGCCTAATTTTAATCGAACGGTTTTAGAAGAAATAGCAAATGATATAAACCCAACGGGAATGGGTAAGACCCTTATTTATGCTGTGGATGATAATCATGCTGATATGATTGTAAACATTTTGCGTGAAATTTATGAGCCCTTTGGTATTAGCAACAATGCCATAATGAAGATAACAGGTAAATCAGGTGATAAAAAACGCGTAATGGAGCTTATTCGTACTTATAAGAATGAACAATATCCCAATATTGCAGTTACAGTTGATCTACTAACAACCGGTATTGATGTGCCTGAAATTACAACACTTGTATTTATGCGTCGCGTAAAATCCCGTATTCTATATGAGCAAATGCTGGGTCGTGCTACACGTCTGTGCGATAAAATAGGCAAAACTCATTTTGAAATTTATGATCCCGTTGGTGTGTACGAATCCCTACAGGATGTCAGTACAATGAAACCTGTTGTTGCAAATGCAAATGCTACGTTTGTGGATCTGATTAAAGGATTAGAAACTCTTGATACCGATGCTAAAGTTCAAAATCAAATAGACATGATTGTAGCGAAAATTCGAAGGAAACAAAAACGAATGACGGAAAGAGAAAAAGAACAGTTTGAGCATTTATCAGGTGGTAAAAATCCATTGGAGTTTATAGCGCACATAAACAGTCTGTCAACAAATGAAAGTAAAAACGTATTACTAAATAAACAAGAACTCTTTTATATGTTGAATGAAGGTGGCATAGATGCGCGACGCGCTGTAGTTGTTTCAGATAAAGAGGATAAGTTATTAACTCATACCAGAGGCTATGGAAGGGGACAAAAGCCGCAGGATTATTTAGAGGAATTCAAAGCATTTATTATAGAAAATGCTGAAAAAATAGAAGCACTTAAGCTAGTATGTACTCGTCCTGCTGAGCTTACAAGAGCAGCATTAAAGTCCTTAAGATTAGAGCTTGATAGTAAAGGTTTTACAGAGACACAGCTTAATAGTGCATGGAAGGAAACAACAAACCAAGATATTGCCGCTGATATTATCAGTTTTATCCGATCACAGGCAGTAGGTTCAGATCTTTTAGGCCATGAAGAGCGCATACAAAAGGCAGTGACGAAATTAAAGTTAGCTCATAATTTTTCCAAAATGGAATTAGATTGGCTGGAACGTATTGAAAAATTTCTGCTTACAGAAACCGTGTTAAACGAAGAAACATTTAATCTGGGTGCATTCCATGATTTTGGTGGGTATACCCGTATTGATAAGCTATTTAAAAATAAATTAAAAGATTACATCACAGAGTTAAATCAATATCTCTATGATGATGGAGGCAAAGTAGCATAATGAGCAATCAAGAAATAGTACAAAAACTATGGAATCTTTGTAATGTACTTCGTGATGATGGTATAACTTATCACCAGTATGTTACAGAGCTAACCTACATTTTATTTCTAAAAATGATGCAGGAAACGGCGCAGGAACAAGATATTGCTAAGAATATTACAGGTTTGGAAGAACTAAAAGAAAAACAAAATAAAGGTGAAAAGCTGACAAAAGAAGAACAAGGTGCACTTGCAGAAAAAGAAATCGTTGTAGATTATTCATGGGAAACTCTTGTTTCAAAGGATGGAATTGAATTAAAGAAATACTACAATACCATGCTCCGTTTGCTTGGCGAACACTGTACAGGACATATTCGAGATATTTATCGTGAGGCAAGAAGTAATATTGATGAGCCAAAAAATCTTGAGAAGATTATCAAGAATATTGACAGTCTCGACTGGTACAGTGTAGACAAAGATGGTTTTGGGGATCTTTATGAAGGGTTGCTGGAAAAAAATGCAAATGAAAAGAAATCAGGTGCAGGGCAATATTTCACCCCTCGTGTGTTAATCGATATTATGGTAAAACTAACAAAGCCAGAAGTGGGTGAACTATGCAATGACCCTGCTTGTGGTACATTTGGATTTATGATAGCAGCTGACCGCTATGTGAAAGAGCATAATGACATGTTCGCTTTATCTGATATACAATATAGTTTTCAAAAGCATAACGCATTTACTGGTTGTGAGCTTGTTGCAGATACGCACCGCCTCGCTATGATGAATGCAATGATCCATGGCATAGATAGTGATATTAAGCTTGCAGATACACTATCCAATCAAGGAAAGAGTATGCATGGTTTTGACTTGGTACTGACAAATCCACCTTTTGGCACTAAGCAAGGAGGCGAACGCACTACACGTGATGATCTTACCTACCCAACATCAAACAAGCAGTTAAACTTTTTACAACATATTTATCGTAGCTTAAAGCAAGATGGTAAAGCCCGTGCAGCAGTTGTATTGCCTGATAATGTACTTTTTGCAGATGGTGACGGTGCAAAAATCCGTGAAGATTTAATGAATAAATGCAACTTGCATACTATTTTACGATTACCTACAGGGATTTTTTATGCGCAGGGAGTAAAAACAAATGTCCTGTTTTTTACTCGTGGGAAAACCAATGAAGATAATACGAAAGAAGTATGGTTTTATGACATGCGTACCAATATGCCTTCTTTTGGCAAGACAACACCACTGAAAGAAGAGCATTTTGCTAATTTTATTAAAGCTTATGAAGCGATAAATAGAACTACAGTGAAAGACGAACGTTTATCTGTATTTATGCGTGAAGAAATAGCAAATAAAAATAACAGCCTTGATTTAGGCTTAATTCGTGATGACAGTATTTTGGATTACGAGGATTTACAAGATCCTATTGAAAGTGGGGAAGAAGTAATTGCACAGCTCGAAGAAGCAGTTGACTTAATTATGAGCGTAGTGAAAGAACTGAAAAGTTTAGGTGGTGAATTCTGATGGCAAAGAAAAAAGAGAGTCTTACTTTAGACGAAGGATTAGATAAAGCACTTGTGGCAGATTGGGAACAACCTTATCAAGTGCCAAATAATTGGCTCTGGATAAGGTTAGGTGAATTACTTACAGAGGTAAAGAATGGAACAACGATTAAGCAAGATAAAGCTTTAGAGGGATTTAATGTAACTCGAATTGAATCATTACAACAACAAACAATAGATTTTAATAGACTTGGTGTAATTGTGGATGACTCGAAAATAAAAGATTCTGATTGGTATAAAAAAGGTGATATAGCATTAAGCCATATTAACAGTGCAGAACATGTTGGAAAGACCGCATTTATAACAGAAGATATGTTGCCTTTAGTTCATGGTATGAATCTTCTTCGCTTGAGATTTAATAATCTGTTTGATCCAAAATTATTTCAACTATTTTCTCAATCATTTCAATATAAACAATCTGTGATTGAACGTATAAATATGGCAGTTAATCAAGTCAGTATAAATCAGAAACAGTTATGTACCATAGAAGTACCACTGCCACCACTTGATGAACAGCAACGTATTGTTGGCCGTATTCAAAGTCTGTTTTTTAAACTTGACGAAGCAAAAGAAAAGGCACAAGTTGCACTTGACAGTTTTGAAAAACGAAAAACAACTATTTTACACATGGCATTCACAGGTGAACTTACTAAAAAATGGCGAAAAGATAACAATATTGATTTGGATAGTTGGGAAAAAACTAAATTAGGTAAAGCTTGTCAAGTTAACCCTAAGAGAGTGGATATCAAAAAAATGGATGACACTACAATAGTAACCTTTGTACCAATGCCATCTGTTTCTGAAATACTTGGAGAAATTACAGAGCCAATTAGTGAAAGATTACAAAAGGTAAAAAAAGGATATACAAATTTTTGTACAGATGATGTTTTATTTGCCAAAATAACACCATGTATGGAAAATGGTAAATCAGCTGTAGTCGGAAATTTAGAAAATAATTTAGGGTTTGGTTCGACTGAATTTCATGTACTTAGGAGTAATGAAAATACATTTAACAGATATATTTATCATTTAGTAAGATGGAAGAAATTTAGAGATGAAGCGAAAACAGTTATGACTGGTGCAGTTGGTCAACAACGTGTTCCAAAATCGTTTATGGAAGAATACTCCTTATATCTTCCGTCTTTACCAGAACAAACCGAAATTGTCCGTATTCTTGACAGCATTTTTGAAAATGAACAACAAGCAAAAGAGCTTACTTGCGTCATAGAAAAAATAGACCTAATAAAAAAAGCGATTCTTGCCAGAGCTTTCCGTGGTGAACTTGGCACAAATAATCCAGAGGAAGAAAGTGCATTGCAGCATCTTAAGGAAATGTTGTCTAAAGAAAATATAGAAGAACAAAAGCCTAATAAAAAACAGATTACTATTCCAAATAGCATTTCAAAGCAATTTAAGACGGACTTAGAGGAACAGATTTATAGGGTTATATTAGAAAATCAGAATTCCACTTTAAATCAAATTTTATCATGTATTTCTTCATCAAAACATCTTGATGCTATGGAAGTAATTACGATTTTATATGAAAAAGGGCTGATAAACAAAAAAGAAGATCTTTATTCTGCTAAATAAGGTGGTATTATAATGCAAATTCAATATTTAAAAATCAATGGTTTTAAAGCACTAAAGGACTTTGAAATTCACTTTAATGCTCGTGAAACAGGGGATAGTTTGGTTGTACTAATCGGAGAAAATGGTGCTGGAAAATCTACGGTATTGGAGGTTATCCTAAGGATTTTTGGAGCATTTTATTCTGGCAAAGTATCAAATGAATATCGTTTTGACTTTGAAATTATATATATTCATGCAGCAAAACGAGTAAACATGGTATGCATTAGTAAAAATTATGAAGTAAAAGTGTTAGAAAATAGCCAAGTTATTTTTGATGAATCGGGTTCCCTAAATGTAATTAAGAAAAAATTAAAAAATGAACAGCTAAGAATTGTTCCTTTGCGTATAGTGACATTTTATTCCGGAGTGAATAATAAGTTTTCATCTATTGTGGACACTTTAGAAAAATCATATGCTAAATCATGGCGTGAAGATGTAATTAATCATCTTAAATTTATTTATTCAGAACGCCCAGTAGAGAATGAAAGAGGTCATTCTTCTTATTCAAGGTATGATAAGAGATTTATTCACTGCAAGGATGATTTAGTTCCAATATATTTAATATCATTATTATGCGGAATAGATAGTTCATGTAAGAATTTCTTAAAAGATGAGCTTATAATAAGTGAAAACCTTAAAATCAAAATAGAATTGAATGTGAAAAAGTGGAAAAATCTTGCAGATGATAGTTCTGAGAGACACTTAAAAAAGGTTCTTAGTGTTATATCTTTTGTTATGGATAATTTTGAAAACAAAGAAAAATTTATGGATGATTTTTATCACAACACATCAAAAACTTCGCTTAATGACAAATTTTTAATATCAATAGATGATACTAGTTTATTTAATGCACCTCAAAGTCTAATATATAATTTTTTGGAAAGGATATCAGCATTATTTGATGCAAAAGTTAAGGTTACAATCAACGGTGTCGATATTATGGATTTTAGCGAAGGACAATTACAATTAATTAAAATATTTGGCATGTTAAGCATTTGTAAAAATGAAGAGTGTTTAGTACTTCTAGATGAGCCAGATGCACATATGAATCCTAAGTGGAAATATTACATTAGGGATTATGTTCAAAAGGCTGTATCAGGAGCTGTAAACACACAAATTATACTTGCTACACATGACCCACTCGTTATTAATGGCATGCCAAAAGAAGATATAAAAATTTTTGGTAAAAATAATGAATCAAATATCCAAGTTTTTGATCCGAATAATGACACGATGGGAATGGGTATAGATGGACTTTTGCAAAGTGAATATTATAGGCTTAAAACTTCATACGACCAAAAAACTTCTGATAAATATCAAGAAAGACAGCGCCTATACATCAAGCTTATCAATAAAGAGATAACCGATGAAGAGAAAATCAAGCTAAAAACACTGACAAAAGAAATCGGAGCACTTCCTGTTTCTAATAACACGATTGACTTTCTGTATGATGATTTTATGAGTGTGTTCAGACAGAGTGAATTTTACAATAAAGAGTATCTTGAATTTGATCAGATAGAAGAACGTCGACGAAAAATTAAAGAAATTATATCTACTTTATATGAGGAAATACGATGAGATATATTAACTTAGAGAAACTTTTAGAGCAACGCGACAAATGGGGAGAGGGCGCAGAACTTTGGAAGAATGCAATATTGAAAGAAGACTTCAAAAATTATTTTTATTCTAAATGTTGGTACACAGAAGTTAGTTTTGCTGGTTTCGATATTGATATTGACCATTTTAGACCTAAATCGGCAATAAAACAGTATAAGGACTATTATTATAATAGTGAATTAAGTGATTGTGGATATTATTGGTTAAAAAATGATGTATTAAATTATCGTGCAAGTTGTACTTTTTCGAATCGGGCACGAGGAGATGGTGGAAAAAGAGAATGGTTTCCTCTTAAAAATGAAAGTCCTTTATTAACTGAGAGTGGACAAGAAGTTGAGATACCTTTCCTATTAGATCCTTGTGATAGAGAAGATGTGGAGTTAATATCCTTTATGGGAAATGAAATTGAATGTACATCTACGGACCAATTTAATGAGGAAAGAGTTAAGGTAAGTAGCGAATTATATAATTTAGTACATACTGATATTAAATCAAAACGTATTAAAGTGTGGAATGAAGTAGAAAAAACATTGGTAGAATATGAGGCGACAGATATTTCAGAGGGAGTATGCCTAAGAAGATTAGGCGAAATGGTTAATAGAAATGCTGAATTTTCTGCGTGTGCAATTTCGGCAGTAAAATCGTTAGCACCAGATGAAATAAAAAATAAACTTGATTTAGAGCTGTAGATTTGAATAAAAAATGAATTTGGTGAGGGTGTAATGTGAAAAAAGAGAAGGAAATATTAACACCAGAATTAATCATTGATGGAAAATATAGTTCAGTAGAAAAGAGTAATTCTGATGTGATTCAAAAACTTGAATGGGGTGAACATACTGATGTTTTATATTCGTTTTGTAATATAATAGCGTTGGGGCTTTATATTCAGGAGAAAAATAAATATGAAATAGGAAATGATAAGCGCATACGACTGCGCGGTAATAGAAAGTGGCTAGCTACGCATAAGAATCTTCAAGAACTTAAGTTGTACAACGATAAGGCAATTAAGGTTTTAATAGATTCTCAAATAATTAAGGAATTTGCCAAAATATATAACACAATTGGTAATGTTATTCCTATATGGCCAGGTGGTAATGAATTTAAAGGTAGATGCTTTATAAATGGTGCATATTGCTATGATATACCGGATATATTTTTTTGTGAATTCTACGAAATGGAAAAGGTGTATCTTAAAAATATACTAAAAAAAGAAATCACGGATGTAGCGTTGAGTCGATTTGGTGTTATTGCAGATACAAATTCACCAAATAAAATAAAAAGTATCTTTGAAATCTTTGAATATAAATCTCTTGATGATTATTTGGCTTTTGTGAACAATATTGTCAAAGAAATCAACACAAGAAATGATGAAATAAAAAAAATATTGAAAAATATTACAAATTCCAAGTGACATAAGTGAATTGTGTAAAAAAATGATGACTATTTATTGTAGATGATTGGAACTTGGACTGATATGTTCACCAACTCCCCACATGTGGGAGTGGTGGTATTTTCAAACATAAGAAGTGGAATATTACGGGAGGTGGTTTGATGAAGAGTAGTAATTATATGGAATTATTAAAGTGTAATAATATGAAATTACTTGAAATTATGAAACGTATTGAGATGTCACAAACGGTGTTTAAATATAGAAGATTTGACAATGCATCGACTGACGGAGATAAAAAAAAGATTTGGCAAGAATCAATGGATGGTGTTATTTTTTTTCAAAGCCAGCATTTTTTAATCAAAACGATATAAATGATTGTTGCGTAACATACGATACAGATATTCTATTAGATGATATTGCAAGACTTAATGGTTGTAATGATGTTGAAAGAACAAGAAATTTTTTGAAAGACAATCACGCTGATTTAGTTTCACAAGTTGAAAATCATAAAAATGAAATTCGTAATAATATAAGAATTGGTTGCTTTACATCGACTTCACCCAATGAATTAGAGATGTGGAGTAATCCATATTTTAGAGATGATCATAAAGGATTTTGTATGGAGTATAAAGTGTCAGAAGAAATGTTTTTTCCAGATCCAATGGTTTTTTTAAAAATAAACTATTGTGATGAAAAATTTGACTTTACAGATGTGATGATGAATTTGAATAGATATTGTCATAGTAATCATGAATCCTATTTGTACAAGGTGGTTTGTAATGGACAAAAGTTTACCTTGTTTAAGCCAGTGTCATATCAGAATGAGAACGAATGGAGAGTCATCGTTACTAAAAATCGATGGAAGTCGTATTTTGATATAAATCATAGTGATAAAAAAGACTTTCGAAAATCGATTAAGGCTATATATCTTGGAGCAGAAAGTATTGAAGAACCTGGATATATGGAGTATAAAAAATATGCAGAAGAAAGTTGTAGAGAGAATGATATAGCTTTATATCAAATGAAGTATACCGAACATGGGTTAGCTAAAGAGGAATTGATATAATATAGGTCGGGTATGTTTCGGAAAATATTTAGTAAATCTGATTCAACAACCTTAATAGATAATGAACTAAGCCCCATAACATGGGGCTATTTTTCTGCCCTAAAATTTAAAAAGGAGGTCACCATGAACCAACAATCCGAAAAAGCCCTACTCAACCTAGAAGAGTTCTGCTCATACTTAGGTATAGGCAAAACCAAAGCAAGAGAATTATTGAAAGACCCATCAAGCACATTTACCTTTAAGATTGGCAACCGTTATTACGCCAACAAGAAGCTATTAGACAAATGGCTTGACCGGAATAGCGGGAATTAGCCTATGAACATGACAAATAATAAAAAATCAAATAATTCAATCCAACCAGCCTGTTTTATAGTATAATAAGTCCATACATTGCTATGTATTTACGATTCCTATAACGCAGGTTGTTTTCGTTTATGAAAGGAGCCTGTATATGGGAAAAGATTTAAATGGCAAGGAACTGGGCACAGGAATTATGCAGAGAAAAGATGGAAGATACGTTGGTCGGTTTACCAATCGATTTGGACAACGACAGGAAGTAAAAAGCCGTGATCTAAAGGAATTGAAGACGTTATTAAACACAGCAATTTATGAAGATACCAATCATATGAATCTGTGTAAAACGTCAATTACCTTAGATAAATGGTTCAAGACATGGATGGAGCACTACAAGGAAAATACCATTTGTGCCAACACCAAACGACGTTATATGGAAATCTATCGGATGCACATTTCACCAGTTCTAGGAAAAATGAAACTGCTGGACATTACACAATTACAGATTTTGCAGCTCTTGAAAAAGATGGATGCAAAAGGATTACAGTTTGAGAGCCGGAATAAAGTGCGGATTCTGTTACAGGATATGTTTGACAAAGCTATGATTAACGACATGCTTTATAAGAATCCAGCAAAAGGAATTAAACTAGGCGCACATGATAAGAAAGAACCAAGGGTACTAACACCAGAAGAACAGGCAAGTTTTTTCGAGTGTTCCAAGGGAACGTTTTATGATAATCTTTTTGTGGTTGCCGTATCTACAGGACTAAGACCTGGCGAGGTATGTGCGTTAACCCTAAAGGATGTTGATTTTAAAGATTCTCTTATCCGTGTAAACAAAACCCTCGTCTATCAGACTTTTGAAGGGGATGAAAAGAAGACCTTTCATTTTGATGATCCTAAGACCAAATCAAGTAAAAGAGAAATTCCAATGAATCAACAATGTGCATTGGCACTAAAAAAGCAGCTCATGCAGCGAAATGTTGTTATGGGCAGAACCACGGCCAAGCCTATTGTAGGATTTGAGGAACTTATCTTTACCACCAAATTTGGAACACCAATTAATACCCAGACTTATTCTGATGCCATTAAGGCAGTCCTAGAAAACGTAAACTTATGTAGGGACGAGCTGGAGAAAATTGAATATTTCAGTCCCCATTGTTTCCGACATACCTTTGCTACCAGATGCTTTGAGGCAGGCATCAAACCAAAGACAGTACAGCAGTATTTGGGACATGTCACCTTACAGATGACCATGGACTTATATACGCATGTGCTAAAGGAACATTCACAGGAAGAAATGATAAAACTGGAAAAGGTTTTAGATAATACACTGGATGTTTCAGATGCTACTATCCATGAACGATTTGAAAAATTCCAAGAGTCAGATAAAGAGAAAGATAATATCGTTTATCTAAGTTCAGTTGGTACCTGAGAGAGCCAATAACTCTCTCAAAATTCTCCAGGTGCCAAAATTGGAGTTAAATTCAAAGAGATTGGTGTTGCTACCCAACATACCTAGATTCTACAAGCCCTCACAAATCCAAATGAACACACGTTTGCACGTCTTATTATGTATATCAGGTTACGCCGTATGATTTGTAGGAAATGCCGTTTATATATATGATTTAGTGGGGGAAGGGGACTTATAAGTACTTTTTCTTAGCGTAGAGTGTTGCAGTTTAGTGTGGCTTAATTAAAAATCGGGGTACAAAAGTCATACTTAGTTAATTACATTCAATACATCCAAATAAGCATATGCTGACTGAAATGGTTAGTATATATGCTTATTTTAGTGCCTGAATTATCATGCAGGTTATACCACCTTATGGCATTATAAAACATCACTTTCATCTGTCATACAAAAAATATCAAAAAAGATTCCTGTGCTTATCGCATAGATTGATGGAGGTTTTTTAAAGTCGGAAAAGTAGAGATGACCGTACTAGTTATGCGTATGGTTTCTTTTATTATGTATTATATCTAAGAACCAAAGGCAACCAGTAGAAGGCAAGGCTTCGCCATATGTAAGGTTAGGTTGACAATAAAAAATTAATATGCTAGTATTCGATTGTAAGGTTAACATGACATGTCGGGAGGTGAACAAATATAATGAAAAATAAAGTTCGACAATTACGAGAGGCGTTAGGTATGACACAAGAACAGTTGGGTGAAAAAGTCGGAACATCAAGACAGGCTATCAACGCAATTGAAACAGAAAAAAATGAGCCTTCCATATGGCTTGCGTATGATATCGCCCAAGTTTTCAATGAACCGATTGAAAGCGTTTTTATATTTGAAGAAAGCGAGCGAAAATCCCGTGCAGATATAAGCAGGAGGTATGCATATGGCACTCAGAGAGATTAGAACGTTTGATGATCAATTTTTACATAAGATAAGCAAACCTGTGGATAAGGTTGATGACCATATTAGGGAAATCCTTAATGATATGGCAGAGACAATGTATAATACACAAAATGGAGGCGGCTTAGCCGCGTGTCAAGTTGGAATATTGCGCCGCTTAGTTGTTGCTGATATGGGACAAGGTTTATTAAAGTTGGTGAATCCTCAAATTGTTGAATCCGAAGGAGATCAACTTGTTATTGAGGGTTGCTTGAGCTATCCTGGTATATGGGGTAAAGTACTGAGGCCAAAAAGAGTATTGCTCAAGGCGCTTGACGAAAACGGGAAAGCTATTACTATTGAGGCTTATGACGAACTTGCAAAGTGTCTTTGTCATGAAACCGACCATTTGGATGGATTATTATTTAAGGATAAAATAATTGAGTATGTGGATATCGAATAGCGTTCAGGGGTAATAAGATGGAAAATATAGATTAGTGTAATGTATCGAACTATGCGAAAAATGTTAATAAGCGCAAGCCGCACAGTGCGGCGGGAGAGGCGGATTATGTACCGAGAGATTTAATCTTCTCTCGGTTTGTTTCCGGGGGATTCAGTCCCCGGAAATGGTTCTGCCGGATAACCGTTGTTTTGCAGATCGGTTGTTAAAGAACCTGGTTTCTTAAAATGTTGTTTGGATGGTGTGGCCTCCCAAGTGCCGGAGGGTACGGTAGAGATGGGTTTATCTTTATCGGTTGCTTTCATATGAGTGACCTCCTGTTTTCTGATTAGTATGTGCAGGGAAAAGAATAATCATAAGAAAAAAGAAAATTATTTATCCGATGCAGGAAAAGAATATAAAAGCTATTTTTTAAACTTCTTGCTTATCAGTTAGAACGTACCATTATTTCTCTCTATATTGAAATAAATTTGTCTGAAGGAAAAATTGTATATGTATAGGTAACTACTAATATTAATTTTGGATTAGTAGTTTTTTTATGCATTCAGAAATTCCATTTTTATAAAACGGTTTGACGAACTTAAAGCTCAGGAAAATTAAGAATATCCCCTATACAGTATTATCATCAGTAGTCCGTACAACTATATCCTCCATAACTACACCAATCTGCATTATAATATTTAAATATAATAAGGTTGACATGTCAACTAATTTAATTTAAAATCTAGCTATTCTCAATATGTAATAAAAAGACATAGAGGAGAGCAAAATGATAAGGAACGAAAAGAAACCTTCTTTTTCCGGAAAGGAGACAATATGCAGAAAGCAAGAATTCCCATTACGAAACTAACGGGAGGTATATACCGTAATACTCTGGAATATACCAACGAAGTTTTTAAGAAATATTCGCTGGGCAGCGGCACCTATCCTTATTTGATGATTCTATATAATAAAGAAGGAATCAGCCAAAATCAAATCAGTAAAGAGCTGGCAGTAGATAAAGCCCTATCCGCAAGAGTTATAAAAAAGCTAATTGATTTAGATTATATAAGAAAAGAAACCAATACGAAAGATTCCAGAGCTTACTGTCTTTATTTAACGGACAAAGCAAAAGCCATTATTCCAGCCATGAAAGAAGAATTGGGTATATGGAATGAAATTATGACACAGAACCTTACGGAAGAAGAAAAGGATAATATTACAGATATTCTAAGCAAGGTCTTGGGGAATATAAAAAAATACAGATTAGAAAATGAGGAAAGTGACTAAATGAATCAGGCAGACGATAAATTTTATAAGAAAAGAAATATTATTTTATTTAATATTGCATTAATGACCTTTATGGGAACTTTAGACGGAAGTATTGTTAACGTTGCATTACCTACCATGGCAAAAAAATTATATATAAGTACGGAAGCTATTTCCTGGGTAGTTTCTATTTATCTGCTGGTAATTGCAGGTACCATATTAGTTTTCGGCAGATTGGGTGATATTATAGGAAAAACCAAGATTTTTAACTTTGGTATTATAATATTTACCATGGGCTCCCTTATCTGCGGTATTGCAGGCTCTTTTCCTTTTCTGCTCTTTGCAAGAGTTGTACAGGCTATCGGTGCTGCCGGTACCATGTCTGCTAGCCAGGGTATTATAACACAGGTATTCCCTCCTCAGGAAAGAGGAAGGGCTCTGGGGATTAACGGTACTTTTGTGGCCCTTGGTTCTTTGGCAGGCCCACCCATAGGAGGTTTCATCGTAGGGTCTTTGGAGTGGAATTACATCTTTTTAATTAATGTTCCTATCGGTATCATTGTATATCTCCTTTCGTTCCGCTTGCTTCCTAAATCAACCGAAAATTCGGATGAAAAACTGGATGTTAAAGGTGCATTGCTTTTTGCCATTGCAATCGTATCCTTATTCGGCTCCCTGCTAATAGGTGAAGATTATGGTTATAGACATCCATATATCATTGGCGGATTTATTTTATTTGTGTTATCCTTTGTTACATTTATTATTGTTGAAAATAGGACGGAGGCACCTCTTTTACAGCTGAAGCTGTTTCAGAATAAGCTATTTTCTCTCAGCATATTCTGTGGATTTATATCTTTTATCGCCATCAACAGTTTAACAATTATCCAACCCTTTTATCTTCAAAATACACTAAAGTTTTCACCCAGTTTTACCGGACTGATTATGATGGTATTTCCGGTGGTGCTGGCTGTAGTGGCTCCTTTAAGCGGAGCATTATCTGATAAAATCGGTTCGGAAATTTTAACCTTTATAGGATTATCGATAAACAGTGTCGGTTTAATTTTAATGTCCACCTTAACAGAACACACCAGTTTATATACCATGATTATTTATATTGTTATTATGTCCATTGGAAACGGCTTGTTTCAGTCACCTAATAATTCCCTGATTTTATCTAATGCTCCAAAGAATATGCTGGGTATTGTAGGCAGTGTAAATGCACTCGTTAGAAATCTTGGAATGATTACCGGTATTGCCATGGCTATTCTTATTCTCTACGGCAGAATGAGCAATATAATCGGTTATGATGTTTCAACTTATATTGAAGGAAGGGACGATGCATTTATCTATGGTATGAAAGGTGCTTATATGACAGCCGCAAGTGTTTGTGCGGTTGGTGCTATTTTAACGGCTATTCGCTTAAGTAAAAGGAAAAGCAATATATCATGACTGAAATAGTTGATGAATATTCTTATCTTAGCACCTTAAATTATCAAACAAGAAATTCATATAAAGTGATAAAAACTGGATACGAGATATACAGAGCGTTACAAGGGTATCCTGTTAGAATGATATATGACAAATACTTTTATAAAAGTACGTTATAAAGGAAGTGTTCCTCCATTATATTCACAATGTGCTTCTGAGAGTAGAAATAAAGCAGTATTAATTGCAGGGCATATCGGATAGTAAGACATCTGGTATGCCTTATTTTTATTTCTATATTTCATTATTCCTGTTATAAAATAATGGTAATGATTTCCTATATAAGATATAATAAGATAAAATTTTCATGAAGACCGGTTTTTAAAAATCCATAAGTGTATTAGTGGAATAAACTCAGAAACTGGAGGAGATTACGATGATAAAAAGAGAGGAACAAAAAAAGACAATGCAAAGAGCAATCTATCTTGTGCTTGTTCTCGGCATATCTTATTTGCTATTTGTTATCGCTTTGTTTGTGAATGATAATAGTAATAATCCAATATATGAAATTCTCCAAAAGGGATTTACGGCGTTTCCTGTGCTTGCGGCAATCATCGCGCGCGGACTTACGAGAGATAAAACTCCTTGGCGAATTTCCATAAAAGTTTGGAAGCAGCCAAAGCTGTGGGTATTTTGTGCATTTATACCGAGTATTCTCATTGTGTTGGGAGCCGTATCTTATTTTATGCTGTTTCCAAATGATTACAGTGGTGGATTTCATTATGGCAGCCTGCTTGCACTGACGGGAGCAGAAGTAAACGGTATAATGAAAATTAATAATCCTGTTGTGTTTTGGATGATCTCAGTCCTGATTTCCGCTGTTTTTATTCCCATTCAGCTTCTGGAACTCGGCGAAGAAATCGGTTGGCGCGCATACCTCCTGCCAAAGCAGATAGAGCGTTATGGTATGCGCAAGGCGGTGCTGTTAAATGGCGTTCTCTGGGGTATCGCCCATTTGCCGTTAATTTACTTCGGCTTTAACTATAGTTCAGATAACCCTGGTGCACCTTGGAGCAATATGGCGATGATGCTATTGACTTGTGTAATCTTGGGGGTTATTCTTTCCTATGTGATGATTATCAGCGGAAATGTAATGTACCCTGCCATCATTCATGGTGCTGTTAATGTAATCGGTGAAGTACCGGTATATCTTACGATTTCTCAAAAAAGTGGATTGCTTGGCCCTAATCCAACAGGACTGGTTGGTATGATGGGGCTGATTCTCTGTGCTATCGTTCTGTTTGTCTGCCTTGGAAAAGCAGATAATAAGCTGACAATAGAAGGCAAAGGGTTTACTTGCCTGGAAAGCTGAGTATTTCCATAGGGATTTTTAAAATTTAGTTAATAGAAAATATGTATATTTTTCCAAACCTGTCCATATATTATACAATAATTGAATTTATTATTGGAGGTAGAGTATGGCAGGGAGACCGAAAAAACCGCTGGAAGATAGAATTGCGGAAAAAGAAGCATTAATATCAAGTTTACAGACAAGAATCAAATCCGAGCAAAGCGAGTTAGAAGCTTTGTATAATGAAAAGAAGCTGAAGGATTTGGAAAGCTTGAGTGACCTACTTAATACGTCGGGCTTGAACGCCGACGAAATAACGGAGGCGATTGAATCCTACATATCCCAGAAAAAGTAAGTCTGATAGATGTGCAATGTGATATACACTTGGCACATCACATAAAAATGAGCGAAAGCAGTACATCTGCCTTCGCTTATTTTAATATCTACTTGACAAATCGTGGGACTATGTTTTAATCTTAAAGCCGACTAAGAACATAGTAATAATATAGAAAGTAGATAAATAGAATGTTAAACCAATTTTCGAGAACACAATTATTATTGGGCGAAGAGGCGATGAACAGACTGCAAAACGCCCGGGTTGCCATATTCGGCATCGGGGGAGTCGGAGGCTTTGCTGTGGAGGCCTTAGTTCGAAGCGGCATAAAAAGCTTCGATTTAATTGACGATGACAAGGTTTGTCTTACCAACTTAAACAGACAGCTTATCGCAACTTATAAGACGATAGGAAAATATAAAGTGGATGTGATGAAAGAACGTATATTGGAGATCAATCCTAAGGCAGAGGTAAATGTACACAAGTGTTTTTACCTTCCGGAGAATGCCGGTGATTTTGACTTCACGTCTTATTCTTATGTAATTGACGCAGTGGATACCGTGACGGCCAAGCTAGACCTTGTGGTACGTGCTAATGAGTCGGGAGTTCCGATCATAAGCTGTATGGGAGCAGGGAACAAGCTGGATGCGACGAAATTCGAGGTGGATGACATCTATCATACCTCTATGTGCCCCCTCGCCAAGGTAATGAGGCGGGAACTGAAAAAAAGAGGAATCGGACGGCTGAAGGTAGTCTATTCCAAGGAAAAGCCCACAAGGCCGATAGAGGATATGGCGATCAGCTGCAGGACTCAATGTATCTGCCCTCCGGGAGCGGCACATAAATGCACGGAAAGACGGGATATTCCGGGAAGCGTAGCTTTCGTGCCCTCAGTGGCCGGATTGATTCTTGCCGGAGAAGTCATAAAGGATATATGCGGGATGGAAGCGTAGGTAGAAGGGCGTTATTATTCGTATGAAAAATAAGTTTTTCATACGTGGCTTTGAGCTTGCAGTCCGAAGTCTGCAGGCATTGGAAGGACATGATTATTAATATGGGACAAGGAATAGATATCACAATCGCGCAGTTGGAAGAACTGGGAAAACAGGATTACATGCTGGTTGATGTCAGGGATGAAATATCCTTCGGACACGGATATATACCCGGAGCGGTAAATATCGGTATGAGCCGGATAGAACAGGGAGATTATGAGCTGCCGAAGGATAAAAAGATTATATTATACTGCGGAAAAGGAATTATCAGCGCAGACGCAGCAGGACTTTTGAATGCGCGCGGCTTTGAAGCATATAACCTGCGAAGCGGCTACGGTGCATGGCTTCTGTCCTCTTTAGAAAAAGAAGCGGACAGAGAAGGTGCGGAGGAAGCCAGATGTGAAGAAATTGAAAAAAGCATTAAAAAGAAATTCCACAAAGCACTTTTTTCCAGATTCGCCAAGGCAATAAACACCTATGAGCTGGTAAAGGAGGGGGATAAAATCGCCGTATGTATATCCGGCGGCAAAGACTCCATGCTCATGGCTAAGCTGTTTCAGGAGCTGAAACGGCATAATAAATTTCCTTTCGAGCTGGTATTTCTTGTAATGGACCCGGGCTACAACGAGACAAACCGTAAAGTGATTGAGAATAACGCCAGATTGTTAAAGGTTCCTATTACTGTCTTTGAAACGAATATTTTTGAATCCGTCTATGAAGTGGAGAAATCTCCCTGCTATCTCTGCGCGAGAATGCGCAGAGGCTATTTGTACAGCAAGGCAAAGGAGCTTGGCTGCAACAAAATCGCTTTGGGGCATCATTACGACGATGTCATCGAGACGATATTGATGGGAATGCTATACGGCGGACAGATACAGACTATGATGCCGAAGCTCCACAGCACTAACTTCGAAGGCATGGAGCTGATACGCCCGATGTATCTCATTCGCGAGGATGACATTAAGCACTGGAGAGATTATAATAATCTGCACTTTATTCAATGCGCCTGCCGCTTCACAGACAATTGCACTACCTGCCGGAGTGACGGGAGTATGGGCTCAAAGCGGATGGAAATCAAGGAGCTGATTAAGCAGCTTAAGAAAGTGAATCCATATGTAGAGGGTAATATTTTTAAAAGCATGGAAAATGTAAACCTAAGCACAATCGTTGCATATAAGGAAAACGGTATTGTACACAATTTCTTGGATAATTATGATAAAGTAGAGGAATAGCGCACTTATTGAAGAACCGATACTGCCTCATGCCGTAAACTACGAAAAGAATTTGGCGCAGCACGCTATAGATTTTAACTATAGCGTGCTGTAATTTTTATCTATTAGCGCAAAAGAAGATTATTTGATATTATTTTCACAACGACAATGAGACAAACATATATGTATACTATGCTATGGGCGATGAGGTGTGTCATGATGAAAGTAGTGCATCAAAAAGACAGTATAAGTAATCAGGAATGGAATAAAATCAAGGAATATATTGAGGCGATTTCCTATGGTTCTGTAACAGTTGTAGTGCAGGATGGAAAGATTATTCAGATTGAGAAGAATGAGAAAGTAAGATTAAAATAGGGACTATATAGATGAAAAGGACAGTAGAGGCTGACCGGAAAACCGGAGGCTTCAAAGCAGACATATGTACTGCTTTGAAGCCTCCGGTTTTTTGCAAATCAGGTGTCGTAGCCAAATGGAAAGGCAAGAGTCTGCAAAACTTTTACATGCTGGTTCGAGTCCAGCGGGCACCTCTTCGCTTTATAAAAAAGAAAGTGACGCTGAGAGGAGATTAAAATGCTGGAAATTAAGGATGTACATAAAAAATTTGGAAACAATGAAGTGCTTAAGGGAGTATCTATTACCGTGGAAAAGGGTGATGTAGTAGTCATTTTAGGACCAAGCGGCTCCGGTAAGACGACCCTGCTCCGGAGTATTAATTTTTTGGAGCGGGCGGATAAAGGCACTTTGCACTTTGATGAGGTGTCTTTGGATTTGAAACACGCTTCCCACAAGGAAGTGCAGAAAGTTAGAAAAAAGACAGCATTTGTTTTTCAGAACTATAATCTCTTTTCCAATAAAACAGCTTTAGAAAATGTAACAGAAGGTCTGATCATTGGGCGGAAAGTGCCGAAGAAGGAAGCGGAGGAAAGCGGAAGACGGGCATTGGATAAGGTAGGTCTTTCCGATAGATACCATTATTATCCAAGCCAGCTTTCCGGAGGGCAGCAGCAGAGAGTTGGAATTGCAAGGGCGGTGGCAGTGAATCCGGATATCATTTTGTTCGATGAACCGACCTCCGCGTTAGACCCGGAGCTGATCGGGGAAGTTCTGAATGTTATGAAGGAACTGGCAAAAGAAGGAACGACCATGGTAGTGGTAACCCATGAAATGCATTTTGCAGAGGAGGTAGCAAATAAAGTCATATTCATGGATGACGGAAAAGTGCTGGAGGAAGGAACACCGCAGGATATTTTTTCCCATCCAAAGGAGGAAAGAACAAAGCAGTTTTTACACCGGATACTGCCGGATTTTGATTACGTCATATAAAAATGAAAAGAGAGGAAATGGAAAAAATGAGTATCAATTTATCAAATTCACAGGTAAATATTCGCGACAGCCGCCTGGGCTCTATTACATCCTATCATGGAGATGCCCAGACTCTGATAGACCAATCCAAAGATAGGGCGCTCCACTTTAGAAACCGTTCCTACAGCCAGTGCAGCGACTGCTCTCAAGGATGTGCGGAGACACTGGTGTACCATATCCGTGGGGCGGCAGTGGTGACCCACGCACCGATTGGCTGCAATGCAGGTGTTTCCGGACAGAATTACACAGCACGGGCAGTATCTGTGGCAAGAGGTCAGGAAATACACAATGTACATATGATCAGCACCAATATTCAGGAAAAAGACACCGTTTATGGCGGACTGGAAAAACTGCGCGAGACAATTCAGGAGGCTTATGATCGTTTTTCTCCATCGGCTATATTTGTCACCTCCTCCTGCGCGTCCGGCATCGTAGGCGATGATATTGAAAGTGTTACTTGCGAGATGGAGAATGAATTGGGAATTCCTGTGATTCCGGTGTTCTGTGAAGGTTTCAAATCCAGAGTATGGACTACAGGTTTTGATGCAGCCTATCACAGTATCTTGAGAAAACTGGTAAAACCGCCTCAAAAGAAGCAGAAGGATCTTGTTAATATTTTTAACTTTCAGGGCGGCGATACCTTTAGCTCTCTGTTAAAGAAAATGAACCTGAGAAGTAATTATCTGGTACCCCTTGCTACAGTAGAACAGCTGGCAGAAATGTCAGAGGCGGCCGTCTCCGTCCATATGTGTGAAACCTTGGGTACCTATATTTCCGCCGCATTGGAGGAGCAGTATGGTGTACCTGAGGTAAAGGCACCGGCACCCTTTGGAGTAGAATGGACAGATAAGTGGATTCGTGCTATTGCCAAAGAAACCGGCAGGGAAAAACTTGCCGAGAAGGTGATTGCACAGGAGCATGAAAGAATTGCGCCGCAGCTTCAGGAAATCAGAGAAAAACTGAAAGGCAAGAAGGTTTATGTCTTTGCGGGTGATTCCTTTGCCCATAGTCTGGCAAATCTGGCAATCGATGTAGGTCTGGAGCTGGTGGGCATCACGACATTGCATCATGACCAAAAGGTGGATAACACAAACAGTGAAGAGCTGATCACATTGGATAACCTGATCAAAAGCAGAGGAAATATAACCGAGTTTTCGGTATGTAATAAACAACCCTATGAGGTAATAAAGATTTTGAAGCGCCTGCGTCCTGACGTGATGATTGTGCGTCACCAGGGATTGACGGTTCTGAGTGCCAAGTTGGGGATTCCGGCTATCAACGAAGGCGATGCTAATGCCAGCGTAGGCTATGACGGTGTGATTAAGTTTGGTAACCGCGTTTATGATGCACTCCGTACAATTAAATTTGAAAAGAATATTGCAGCGCATGTGAAGTTCCCTTACAGCAAATGGTGGCTGGAAGAGGAACCGGATCCATTCTATTTTGAAAAGGAGGAAGAAAAATAATGAGTACAATTATTGAGCAGCCCCGATATTCCTGTGCACTTTCTGCGCTACAGACTGTTCTTGCAATACCCAGAGCACTGCCCATTGTACATGCTGGACCGGGTTGTGCCTCCAAAGCTTTTGGAGCGGTAGCAGGAGCAGCAGGTTATCAGGGCGAAGGCTTTGGCGGCGGTGCGGCGGTGACCTGTACAAACACCGGAGAAGAGGATGTGGTTTTCGGCGGTGAAAATAAACTTAGGAAAACGATTGAAGGAGCGCTTAAGGTGCTGGACGGCGATTTGTTTGTCGTAGTATCAGGCTGTACATCAGACATTGTGGGTGACGACTCCATTCATGTGGCAGAGGAATACCGCAAGAAGGGCTATCCGATTGTAGGCACGGAGACGGCTGGCTTTAAGGGAAATAATTATTATGGACATGAAATAGTGGAACGAGCAATTATCGAAGAATTCGTGGGGGATGTGGAACCGCAGGTGAGAAAAGGGCTTGTTAATGTCTTTTCGGTAGTTCCCTATCAGGACCCGTTCTGGCGGGGAGATCTGCAGGAAATCAAAGGACTGCTAAAGGGTATCGGTCTGGAAGTGAATATTCTGTATGGCTATGAATCGAAGGGAGTAAGCGAATGGAAGGACATTCCGAATGCACAGTTTAATCTGGTGCTGTCCCCATGGATGGGAGTGGATATCGGAGAGCTGCTCAAGAAAAAATATGAAACTCCTTATCTGCATTATCAGGTTTTGCCTGTAGGCGCTCAGGAAACAAGCCAGTTCTTGCGAACCGTGGGTGAATTTGCAGGACTTCCCAAGGAACAGGTAGAAACAGTAATCACAAAAGAGGAAGATGTGTTTTACCAATATCTGATTTCAATTACAGATTTTATCGCGGATTTGCGCAATAATCTTCCGCATGAGTTCTATACGGTGGCAGACAGTGCTTATGCTCTTGGTACAAGCAAGTTTCTGGTAGAGGAACTAGGATTTATCCCAAGAGGAGTTTACATTATTGACGATGCTCAGGGCAAAAATGCCAAGCTGATTGAGAAGGCAGTGGATGGGCTTGGAAAGGAGTTTCAGGGCTTAGTCAGAATAGAAGCGGACGGCGGACATATTGAAAAGGATATCCGTTCTAAAATCAATAGTGGAAAGAAATCCCTGCTGCTTGGCAGCACATGGGAAAAAAATCTTGCTGCGGAGACGGCAAGTGAACATTTGTTTTTAAGTATTCCAATCAATGACGGAGTGGTTGTCAATAGAACCTACCTCGGTTATAAGGGCGGGTTAAGGCTGCTCGAAGACATCTATGACGGAATATTCAAAAATGGCAATATTGCCAGAACAACACTGACCACACTTGGCTAAGGAAAGCTGACTTAAAGTGTGCGATTGCGCTAAGGCGCGGGAAAGGAGAACATTATGAGGAAATATGGAGTATTAGGATTAGGAATTGTGCTGGCGTTAGGAGCCGGCACTCTGGCAGGTTGCGGAAACGCTGCAGCAGCGCAGACATCACAGGCAGCCGGCACATCTGCGGAGCAGGCAGTACAGACAGCAGACACTGCCGCAGATGCGGAGCAGCAATCGGAGACAGCAGAAAACACAGAAGTGCGGACAATCAAAATCGCACATACGGAAAACGGAGTTCCCTACGGCTATGTGGATGATGACGGAAAGTCTACCGGTTATGATGTAGAGGTACTGCGCCTGGCGGATGAATTGATTCCGGAGTATGCATTTGAATTTATAGGGACAGGCTCCTCCACAGATGCCTGGGTTGGCGCGCAGGAAGGAAAGTACCAGATTGCCATTACTAACAGCTTTTATACGCAGGAGCGTGCGAAGAACTATATCATTCCGGAGCACTGGTTGGGAGCCTGCCTTGGAGGCATTATTGTCCGAAAGGAAAACGCAGATGTAGACAGCTTTGAGAAAGCTTCCGAGCAGGGGTTTAAGCATGTGCCGATCAAGGCAGGAGATGGATGGCAGTTCGTTCTGGAGGATTACAATGCCAAACACCCGGATAAACAGGTGGAATTTGAATTGACAGACAACGAAGACTGGTCAGTAGGAATCCCATATGTGGCAGAAGGCAGGTATGATTTGTTCGGAACCATTAAGACTTTGTGGACCCGTGCAGTGGAAGCAGAGGACGGTGCTTATCATGATTTGTATGACGATCTGGTATTTAATGAGTTCCTCGGTATAAAGACTTATACGTTAATTAATAAAAATGAGGCGGACCTTGCAGAGAAGATCAACGATGCACTGATTGAACTGGAGAAAGAAGGTAAATTGTCCGAGGTTTCCATACAGTTTTATGGTGAGGACCTTACACAGTACATAGAAGATTAGTGAGCTGGGAGACTTCGGGTACTTCCACATTAAGGAGTGAGAACTATGCTTCGATTTAATACTGAAATTTTTTGGGAATCATTTCCCCAGCTTTTACGGTATTTGCCGATTACCTTTGAAATGATTTTTTTATCGCTGCTTTTAGGCGTCATATTGAGCCTGGCACTGGTGGTTATGAAGCTGGGTAAAAGAAAGGCCTTGAGAAAATTTTCGAATGGATACACTACGGTCATACGCTGTACGCCAAGTATTGTATTACTCTTTTTGGTATATTATGGACTGCCCAAAGTCGTTGCCCGGTTTGGCGTGAATATTGACGAATGGAATAAACTTTTTTTCGTAGTTCTCACTTATGCACTGATGAGCGCAGGAGGCTTGTCTGAGGTAATGCGCTCTTCCTATGAAGCTATTCCAAGAGGACAGACGGAAGCAGCATTAAGCGCTGGTTTAACAAGACTTCAGACCCTACGGCGGATTGTGTTACCACAAGCTTTTGTAGTAGCGCTTCCCAATTTAGGCAACACGGTAATTTCCATCCTGAAAAACGGGGCATTGGCTTATACCATTGGGTTTGCAGATATGATGGGAAAGGCTACCCGCATCATTGCCAAGCGTTATACCACTTATGCATTGGAGACTTATGTTGCTTTGGCAATCATATATTGGGTGATATGTATTCTGATTGAACAAATTATTAAATTTGGGGAA
The DNA here is from genome assembly GCF_000732725.1 of Kineothrix alysoides. Classification (GTDB taxonomy): domain Bacteria; phylum Bacillota; class Clostridia; order Lachnospirales; family Lachnospiraceae; genus Kineothrix; species Kineothrix alysoides. The sequence goes on from NZ_JPNB01000001.1 coordinate 913,441, forward strand.
CAAAGATTGGAAAAACGAAAGATTAAGGCGGCAAAGGAGGGAATCGGATGAACTGGACTTTTCTTTATCAGACACTTATTCTGGTGCTTCATGGAATACCGATGACTCTGTTTCTAACGGAAGTCTCCCTGCTTTTTTCGGTGCCGCTTGCTTTTGGCATTGCCCTTGTAAGAAAAAATAATGTAGCTGTTCTTGACAAGATATGTGCTGCATATGTTTCCTTTATCCGCGGAACACCAGTTATTCTGCAGATTTATGTAATATATAATATTGTACCAAGTATTTTGGCGGTACTGTTTGAAATGTGGGGCATAGACTATCCGGTTTACGAGATAAATCCGGTAATTTACGCCATTATCATCTTTTCCCTAAGTACATCGGCAACAATGTCGGAGGTAATCCGTTCTGCTCTTGCGACGGTGGACAAAGGACAGTATGAAGCTGCGGTAACCATAGGATTAAGCGGCAGGCAGGCATATTTCAGAATTGTTTTTCCGCAGGCGCTGGTGGCTGCAGTTCCCAACCTGTGTACTCTGGTAGTGAATCTAATCAAATCTACCTCGCTGGCATTTGCAATGACTGTACAGGATATAACAGCCATTGCCAAAATCGAGGCTGCTTCCGGTTATAATTACATAGAGGCATATCTTGATATTTTTATTGTGTATCTGGTATTGTGCTCTGCAGTCGAGCAAATTTTCAAACTGGTGGAGTGCAGGCTGAAACGATATAAATCAGCAACCATTTAAGGAGAAAGGTAAAAGATAGTATTATGCGAGAAAAAACGAATTTTGTGCATGGATATAGTGGTGTTTCTAAGGATACAGGGGCAATCAGTTTTCCTATTTATCAGGGAGTTACCTTTGCGCATCCGGCATTGGGGGAGAATACAAGGGGGTTCGCCTATGCAAGGGCGGACAGTCCGACCCGACAGGAATTTGAGAGAAGCCTTGCCTTGTTAGAACATGGGGTGCGTGCATGGGCGTTCTCCAGCGGGATGGCAGCTATTTCTGTGTTTATTAAGCTGTTTGATGTGGGAGATCATCTGATTGTATCGGAGGACCTGTACGGAGGCACCTATCGGCTGTTTACGGAGGTTTATGAAAAATACGGTCTTACTTTTGACTATGTGGATACCAGTAGCCCGGAGAAAGTAAATGCGGCAATCAAACCGAACACGAAGGGAATCTTTATAGAAACACCCTCCAATCCGCTGATGCATGTCACGGATATAAAGGCGGTGGCTGAGCGGATGAAGGAAATCGGAGCGGTAGTAGCGGTGGACAATACTTTTTTGTCTCCCTATTTTCAAAAGCCGCTTGATCTGGGGGCAGATTTTGTTATTCATAGTGCTACAAAATATATTGGAGGGCACAATGATGTGCTTGCAGGAGCCCTGATAGTAAAGGATGAAAAATGGATAGAGCCGATTTTCACGATGGCGATGTCAGAGGGCGGCACTTTGGGTCCAAGTGACAGTTGGCTTCTCTTAAGAAGTTTAAAGACACTGACAGTTCGTATGGAAAGGCAGCAGGAAAACGCCATCAGGATTGTAGAATATATGAAAAAACATCCGAAGATAAAAAGGGTGTTTTACGTAGGAGATGAGAACCATCCGGACCGGGAAGTTACACTGAAACAGACCACAGGTTTTGGCGGGATGATTTCGTTTGCCCTAAAGAACGGGGAGAAGGTACCAGAGATTCTGAAGCGGTTTCAGGTTATCACTTTTGCGGAAAGTCTTGGCGGTGTGGAAAGCCTGATCACTTATCCGATGATCCAGACTCATGGAGCAATTCCAAAAGAAATGCGGGAGCGGCTTGGGGTCAATGATAAGCTTTTGCGACTGTCGGTAGGAATCGAGGATGTGGACGATTTGATTGAGGATTTAGAACAGGCGTTATCTATTTAGCGGAAGGAGATAATGGATGGCATACAGGATTGCGGTAACCTCCTCGGACGGGAGCCATGTAGATGAGCATTTTGGACAGGCTGAAGACTTTTGGGTCTATGAGGTGGAGGAGGAGACAGGAATTACCAGCTTGGTTGAAAGACGGAAGATAAAGCGTAGCTATCGGAATCGGATGTGCAAAGAAGAAGTTTCTGACTGCGGTGGCTGCTGCGGAAGGGACGACGGCTATGTGTCCTATGTGGCGGAGCAGTTGCAGGATTGCATTTTTTTGCTTACCGGGCACATTGGCAAGAAGCCATATAAAACACTGGAAAGAAAAGGAATCGCAAGTCTGGAAACGCCCTATGGATTGGAGGAAGCAGTTGCCAAATTGAATATTTATTATAGAAGATGTTATAGGAAAAATAGGAAAGTATAGAAAAAGCTTAATTTCGGCGCATGAAAGGAGATGCAGACTGTGGCAAAGATTTTTTATCCAGATTTTTTTAATGATGTATTTGGTCCCATTATGCAGCCCGGTTCCAGCGGTTCATTTGCCGGAACCAGCCGCGTGGGCAGGATAGCGGGGAGTCTTTTGAGGGATGAGGTCAGGAGTGTGGAGTTTTGTTTTAACAAAAGCGAAGAAGGAAGATTTAAACAACTGGGAAACATGATGGATGACAGAGGCTTTCTGGGGGGTGTAATGGGTTTTCCTACCGATGATGTCCGCCTTTTCGATGCTCATAAAATAGCCAGAGAAAAAGGGATTTCCTATCGTTTTGTGCTGGGGGACAGAGATAACGGACATAAAGGAAGCGTGACGATTACAGTGTCTGGAAAAAAGGAAGAAACAGCCAGCCTTATTGGTGCCTCTGTAGGGGGAGGCATGACTCGCATTTATGAAATAAACGGCTTTGCGCTTTCGTGGCAATCAGATACCTACGGTGTACTCATCGAAGCGATACGGAAGGAAGGAATCACAGAACAGCTTCAGCGGTTTGAACTGGTGTGGAAGCAGACGCATGTGGAGACCACTTTACTTACGTCCGCCGATGGAAGAGACGCATATTTTATTGAGTTATCCGAAGCGCCTTCCAAGGAGGAGCTGGACAGTATCTTTAAGGGACAAAAGGTAATATTGCTTCCGGCTGTGTTGCCGGTAGTGACAAAAAGGAATAAAAAGCCGCAGTTGTTTAGCACAGTGGAGGAATGGAGAGAGGTGGCAAAGGAAAGAAAGATTTCCTTTGTACAGGCGGCAATTGAATACGAGAAAGCATCTTCCGGCTGGAAGGATGAAGAAATTTGGGACTTCTTTGAAAAGATAGCTGATATTTTAAACAAGCAGATACATTCATTGGAGACCATAGGTTATGAAAATGCTTTAGACACACCGCTTCTGCCGGTTTATGGTAAACAGTGGAAAAAGTATCTGGACAGAGGAAACCCACTCAGCGATCCGCTGACCAGACATATTCTGACACATGCCTATGCGGTCAATGCCAAATTGCCCGGAGTGCTGATCGTGCCGGGACCTATGGGAACAGGCGGAGGCTACCTGTTTTCGGCATTGGACGCCTTACGTGAGGAGCGGGGATTTTCCCATGAGAAATTAGTGGAATCGCTAGTAGTGGCCGCTGCTCTTGGGGCCATTGCCTATACTCACACCAATGCCAGCGGTGAGGTGGGGTGTGTGGGAGAGTCAGGAGTATGCTGCGCTATGGCTTCCGGTGCGGCTGCCTGGCTTGCCGGAGGTGATGGGGAGATGGTGGAGCATGCAGCCTCCATGGCACTTCAGGCCAATATGGGCTTGTGCTGTGACCCCATACCAGGTGGTCTGGAATTCCCCTGTATCACCCGTACCTTGCGGGCAGCCGTGACAGCGCCCATGTATGCGGAAATGGCACTGACGGGAATCGATCCTTTGATTCCATACCACGAATGTCTGCAGGCGATTGAGCTGCAATTTAGAAGAGTACCAAAGAAGTTTCTATGTGGAAATGAGTGTGGCTGCAACACAACGCCAACAGCAGATAAGTGCCGCGCCTTTCTTACAAGTCAGATGCAGGGCAATCTGCAGTATCACCGGGAATGATAGCTGACCATGATGCCAAATCGGCGGAAGCATGAAAAACGTAAAGCTAAATATAATTGTTGCGTATAAAGAAAACGATGTTGTTCACAAATTTATGAAAATATATGGTAATATAGATGCATAATATTTCTATTGACGAACCGATACCGCACTGGGAAAGGAGCAGCTTCATGTCGCAAACGACGAAACGGGCTCTGGAAGCATCACTTAAAAATCTGCTTTTGAAGAAGCCTTTGGATAGAATTACGATTAACGACATTGCCGAGGACTGCGGCATCAACCGCATGACCTTTTACTATCATTTTAAGGATATTTACGACCTTGTGGAGTGGTCCTGCGTGGAAGACGCGACTAAGGCTCTGGAAGGTAAGAGGACCTACGATACTTGGCAGCAGGGCTTTTTGCAGATTTTTGAGGCTGTTTTAGCGAACAAGCCGTTTATTATGAATGTCTATCACTCTGTCAGCAGAGAGCAGGTGGAAATTTATTTATATAAGCTGACCTATGATTTGATGATTGATGTTGTGGAAGAGAAGGCGGATGGGATGACTGTCCGGGATGAGGATAAGAAATTTATCGCCGATTTCTATAAATTTGCATTTGTCGGTCTCATGTTAGATTGGATCAAAAAAGATATGCGGGAGAACCCGCAGACTATCATCGACCGCCTGGCGATTCTCGTGCATGGAAATATTTCTAATGCTCTGGAAAGCTACCGTACGGATAAAAACACATCAAATTCCAAAAAATGATAAAACTTTTTACAAGTTCTCCCTCTGTGATAAAAATCTTATCACGGAGGGATTTCTGTTTATTGTGAGATTGAAAAAGAATTGTTAGCATATAACTATCAAAAGGAAATAAATTATACAGGAGGTTATGATTATGTATTATTCAAGCGGTAATTATGAAGCGTTCGCCCGCCCTTTAAAGCCGGAGGGAGTTGACGGAAAATCGGCGTATATAGTCGGCAGCGGTCTTGCAGCCCTTGCAGCGGCCTGCTTTCTTGTCAGGGACGGACAGATGGCGGGAAAGCATGTCCATGTTCTGGAAAAAGACCCTATTCCCGGAGGAGCCTGTGACGGCTATCAGTATGAAAATGTTGGTTACGTTATGCGAGGCGGACGCGAGATGGACAACCATTTCGAGTGCATGTGGGATTTGTTCCGCTCCGTTCCATCCATTGAAACGGAAGGTGTTTCCGTACTCGATGAATACTACTGGCTGAATAAGGAGGACCCTAACTATTCTCTTTGCCGGGCTACGTTAAACCGCGGAGAGGATGCCAATACGGAAGGGAAATTCGATATCTCGGATAAAGGTGCCATGGAGATTATGAAGCTGTTTTTCACAGCCAATGAAGAACTTCAGGACAAGCGTATTACCGATGTGTTTGACAGCGAGGTGCTGGATTCTAATTTCTGGATGTATTGGCGTACCATGTTCGCTTTCGAAAACTGGCACAGCGCTTTGGAGATGAAGCTCTATATTCAGCGCTTTATCCATCATATCGGCGGTCTGCCCGACTTCAAGGCGCTGCGTTTCACCAAGTACAATCAGTATGAATCCATGATTCTTCCTATGATAAAATATCTGGAAGGCTTTGGCGTACAGTTTCACTACGGTGTCAAGGTAGTAAATGTGAAATTTGACTGTGCCGGGGGCAAAAAACAAGCTACGAGCATAGAACTGATCAGAGACGGTAAGGAAGAGAATATAGACCTTACTGAAAATGACCTCGTATTCATCACTAACGGCGGCTGTGTGGAGAACTCGACTATCGGTGACCAGAATACGCCGGCAGACTATCAGACAGCAATCAAAGCCGGCGGCGGCTGGGATATGTGGCGTAAGATCGCGGCTCAGGACAAGTCCTTCGGCCGTCCGGATAAATTCTGCTATGATCCGGAACAGACCAACTGGATGAGTGCTACTGTCAACACCCTCGACCAGCGTATAGTTCCTTACATTCAGAATATTTGTAAGAGGGACCCATTCTCCGGCAAAGTGGTTACAGGAGGAATTGTCACCGTAAAGGATTCCTCATGGCTTTTGAGCTGGACCATCAACCGTCAGCCGCAGTTTCGCAATCAGCCTAAGGATCAGCTCCTTGTCTGGGTATACGGTTTATTTTCCGATAAACCCGGCGATTATGTGAAGAAACCCATGCGGGATTGCACCGGCAAAGAAATATGCATGGAGTGGCTGTACCATATCGGCGTACCGGAAAAAGAAATTGAAGATATGGCTGAAAACGGTGCAAATACCGTACCTTGTATGATGCCGTATATCACTGCGTTCTTCATGCCCCGCGCATACGGAGACCGTCCGGACGTAGTGCCGCAGGGCGCCGTTAACTTCGCTTTCCTCGGCCAGTTTGCGGAGACGAAGCGGGATACCATCTTTACTACCGAGTATTCCATCCGTACCGGTATGGAGGCGGTTTATACTTTGCTGAATATCGACCGGGGCGTACCCGAGGTATGGGGAAGCGTATACGATGTACGGGATTTGTTAAATGCTACCGTTCAGCTTCGCGACGGTAAGAAAGCTACCGATATGAAGCTGGGATTCGTGGAAAAGATAGTGGTTAAAGAAGCACTGAAAAAAATAGCAGGTACAGATATTGAAAAGTTATTGAATGAATATCATGTGATTTGATAAAGATGAAAAACAGCGGTTTTGATTTTATTTTTCAAAAGCGCTGTTGTTTTCTTTTTTGGCGGACTTATCTTTACTATCCCTCATACAATATGGTTTTGACTTTTTCTTGGAATGCCGCTCAATACACAGCGTACAATTAGAATGCCTTTTGCATTTGGTTTTTGGACACGGACAATTATCATTTTCATTATTTATCATCTTGAGTCCTCTTTACTATGAAACAGTACGCCGCTGTCAATTCCCAAGATATTAGCCGTAATTTCAGGCAGTAACTTGAGAGTCTGCGGTATGCTATTGGCAGGGGCCTCTGCACCTGAACTTAATGCACCTAATGCCCCGTTTATGATAAAGCTTGCGTAAAAATGCGAATTATCCAAAGAAAACAAGTTTTCTTCCATTCCTATTTTCAAGACTTCTTCTAAATAAGGAGTTATAGCGGTGGTCATTCTTTTTGTCAGCTTATAAATCATAACGTCGTTCGACGGATGAAAAAATGTTTCCATTCCCAATGTCTTACCTGACATTTGCTTAATCAAGTTCATTATTTCCGAAAACTTGTCAGCAAAAGTAGTATTAGTATTGTCCAGTATCCTAATGATAGCTTTTTCGTAATCACCTGCCCATTTTTCAACAAGTGTTTCTAACAGTAACTCTTTACTTTCAAAAAATTGATAAAATGTACCCTTTGCACCTTTTACGGCATTCATTATGTCACTTATGGAAGTTTCATCATATCCATTGGTAATGAAAAAATGCTGGGCTGCATTTATAATTTCTTGCGTCCACTGTTCAGGGGATTTTTTTATAGGACGAGCCATAGGATTCACCTCATAATAATTATTGACTTGAAGTCATTAATAATTTTACTACTTGGATTGAGCGATGTCAATAAATTAATGACCGAAGTTCAATAATATTTATAATAGGAAAGTGCGTCTATTACATTAAAAATAAATGCGATATTAAAAATTTTTTCTTCTCCATAACTTCTACAAATTTGTTTTATATACTCATGCCATAAGATTAAAAGGAGGACGCCAAATGAAATCGGGTGTAAAATCCAAAACATTGCGAATCGGCGGCATGACTTGTGTCAGCTGTCAAAATAAAATTGAAAAAAAACTGCGGAATACCGCAGGCATACAGTCCGCTGCGGTAAGCTATAACGCAGGGACTGCCCACGTCACATACGATACGGACATTATTTCTTTAAAAGATATTATTTCTGTTATTGAACGGCTGGATTATGAGGTGCTGACGGAAAATGATAAGGGGGTATCGGGAAACAGCCGAACAGTAGGGCTGCTTCTCATAATTTTCTCTCTCTATATTATCATACAGCAGTTTGGCCTTTTGAATTTGCTCGTTCCAAGTCAGCTTGCGGAAACGAATATGGGATATGGGATGCTTTTTGTTATAGGCCTGATCACATCGGTACACTGTGTGGCCATGTGCGGCGGCATTAATCTGTCGCAGTGCATTCCGGTAAGGCCTCTGGAAGAGGAAAGCAGCCGTTTTGCTTTTCTCAGACCGACATTCTTATATAATTTCGGACGTGTGATTTCTTATACCGTAGTAGGCTTTATCGTTGGAGCACTGGGCTCAGTATTTACTTTTTCCGATACGATGCAGGGAGCTTTGAAACTGGCGGCGGGAGTTTTCATGGTAATTATGGGAATCAACATGCTGGGAATATTTCCATGGCTTCGCAGATTGAATCCCAGGATGCCCAAGGTATTCGCCAGAAAAATCAATGCAAAAAAGGGAAAAAGCAAAAGTCCTCTTATCGTAGGTCTCTTAAATGGATTAATGCCCTGCGGCCCCTTGCAGGCCATGCAGATTTATGCCCTTTCCACCGGAAACGCTTTTGCGGGGGCGATGTCCATGTTTTTGTTCAGCATGGGAACCGTACCCTTGATGTTCGGGCTTGGCGCGGCAGGAACGGCACTTGGCAAAAAGTTCACAAATAAGATAATGACTGCCGGAGCGGTGCTGGTGGTAGTACTGGGCTTATCCATGTTTTCACAAGGAGTAAATCTGGCGGGAATATACCAGCCCTTATCCTTTGCAAAAGAAGGCGGCAACGGGCAGGCAGATATTGTAGGCGAGAAAACAGAGGATGGAGTGCAGGTAGTAAACAGCACGCTTTCCTCCGGCAGATATCCCGATATTACCGTTCAGGCAGGGATGCCTGTAAAATGGGTCATCGATGCGCCCCAGGGCAGTATCAACGGATGTAACAACGAAATGATCATTCGGGAATACGGTATCAAGCACAAATTTACAGACGGTGAAAACATCGTAGAATTTACCCCTACGGAGACGGGAACCTTCCAATATACTTGCTGGATGGGTATGATCCGCGGTTCCATTACCGTAGTGGAAGGCGGGGAAGATACCTCTTCGGGGCCTATCGCTTTTGATACCACTCCGGCTGCCCCTGAACCGATACCTTCCGACTATGTGATTCCGGTAGAAGATATTGCCATAGCAGAACCCATAACGGATGAATCAGGCAACAATATACAGCAAATAAACGTAACGCTGACGGACGACGGTTTCCAGCCGGCAGTTGCGGTCATTCAGGCAGGTGTGAATGTATTATGGAACATCGATAACCAGTCCACGAATATGCAGGGCTTGGATGAAATAATTGTGCCTGCATATTATGCGCAGCTCTCCCTGGCGAAGGGTGAGAACCCTTTATACTTTGCACCCTCGGCAGATTTCGAGTTCTATGACGGAAGCAATCAGTTTTTCGGATATATAAAGGTGGTAGACAGCTTGGATAATATTGATTTGGACGCGGTAAAAGCGGAGATTTCCTCTCATGAGACGCTTGTATATCCGCAGGAATATTTTACGCAGCAAGCAGGTGCATCTTGCTGTCAGTGAGATTATGCAGAAAGGAGCTAATAGCATGGATTTCTTATTGAGTCACTGGCACTGTATTTTGCCGGCAGCAGCAATTTTAATCGGGGTGCTTCTCGTAGGACGTAATAAAAAGCGGGACGAAGACTAGTGTGATGTCCCATTCATAATTAGTCAAACAGTACTGCCTGTTTAACTAAAAATGGATGAGACAGCACACTGGACAACTTTAAAATAACAAAATAAAGGTCAAAAGGAGAAAAGAAAATGTTTTCATTTAGTGAGAAAATAGCTATGAAGTCTAACGGAAAAAGTAATGAAATAAGCGGAGGGAAAAAAGAAAAGAAATTCAGGAGAGGTGCGTCATGTATAGTTTTGATACTTTTACCCACACTTTTATTGGCGGCTTGCGGGCAGAAAGATAATGCGGTTTCTGAAACGGAAACCGCAAAAGTGCAGCAGCCTATAGAAGAAGGTACTTCGAATGATGTGAAAACCGAAGCATCGACAGGAGAGGACCTGATCATTCCCGTTTCGGATATTACAGAGGAAGCTTCTTTTTATCCGGTTACAGTGGATGGAATCGATATGGAGGTCATAGCAGTCAAGGCATCTGATGGAAGCATCCGCACCGCTTTTAATACTTGTCAGGTATGCTACGATTCCGGCAGAGGCTATTACAAGCAGGATGGCGACAAACTGGTATGTCAAAACTGCGGTAATCAGTTCCCGATGGATCGCGTGGAAGTAGAAGCCGGAGGATGCAACCCGTGGCCGATTTTCGATGAAAACAAAACGGTGACGGATGACGCCATTACCATACCTTACAGCTTTTTACAGGAATCCGAGCAAATATTCTCCAATTGGAAATAAGCATGATATTTTACTGATTTTACGAAGGATTATTATTCAAGATGCATGGAACAATTTATTTCCATGCCATTGTTTTTAAGATAATCGGAGCCCCAGCCATACATGGCTGATAAAATAGGGTGAATGCTCATCCCCAGCTCAGTCAGGGAATATTCCACCTTGGGAGGTACCACCGGATATACCGTGCGACATATTAAATTGTCCTCTTCCAATTCCCGAAGCTGCTGGGTGAGCATTTTAGGGGTAGCCTGCGGAATAAACTTGCGCAGCTCTCCGAAACGAAGCGTGGAATCGATCAAATGCCATAGGATAAGTGCTTTGTATTTACCTCCGATCATTTTAAGGGTAGTTTCTACAGGGCAATTATAAAGCATAACGCATTCCTCCTTTATTATTCGAATTGAAAATAGGCGATTGTGTAATTCATAACATTCCAAATGATATCCAAAACTTTTATTACTTAGATAATCATATCTTAGAAGATTCATAACTCGAAAGTTTCGTAACTGTCTATAGCCTATATTGACGTAACAATTATTTGGACTATAATACAACGCCGGTGGTCAAAGGTCAAGTGCCGGGAAGTGGAAAAAACACTATAGTACCTTTTTAGGTACTATTATACAATAAAGTGCGTAGTTGCAAAAAGAATTATTTACGCTAAAATGAAATTATGACAAAAGCAATTACAAAAAATGATCTTGCAAGAGCATAATAGTTGCTGATTCCGCAATGGCCGGAATTCTAAAATATGCAGATATGGAATGGAAAGGAGATAAATACAAGATGGAAAGTCGAGTATTAGATATACATGGCATGACCTGCGCAGCTTGTGCCCAAAGAATTGAAAAAACTGTCCGCAAGCTGGATGGCATCGAACAGGCGAATGTGAATCTTGCCAGTGAAAAGCTGTTCGTAGAATATGACAGCGCCCTGATTGAACTGGATGCTATTAAGGACAGAGTAACTAAAATAGGCTATGAGGTGGTAGAAAAAGCCGCCAGCCAGAACGTAACGATTCCAATCGGAGGAATGTCCTGCGCGGCCTGCGCAAAGAGAGTGGAAAAGGCAGTTGGAAAGCTGGAGGGTATAGAAAACGTATCGGTAAACTATGCCACCGAAAAAGCTTCAGTGTCTTATTTTCCCCAGCAGGTACGGCTTTCTGCCATCCGTGAAGCCATCGAGAAAGCCGGGTATCAGGCTCTGGAAGCGAATAAGGCGGATGCAGCCGACGAGGACAGAATACGAAAGAAGAAGGAAATACGCACTCTTTGGACGAAATTCATCGTGTCTGCGGTATTTTCCCTTCCGCTGTTATATATAGCGATGGCCCCCATGATTCAGTTCGTGCGCCTTCCGTTTCCCTCAGGGTTAAACCCCATGCAGTTTCCTCTTATTTATGCGATGCTGCAAATCATACTGGTGGCTCCGGTTATCGGCGTAGGCTACAGATTTTATACGATAGGATTTAAAGCCCTCTGGCAGAGAAGTCCGAATATGGATTCCCTTATCGCGGTAGGAACCACATCAGCAGTCATTTACAGCGCTTATAATGTATTTCAGATTGCAAAAGGAAACTTTCATGCGGTAGAATCTCTATACTTCGAGACGGCAGGAGTTATCATAACCCTGATTCTTCTTGGAAAATCGCTGGAGGCAGTTTCCAAGGGACGTACCGGAGAGGCCATCAAAAAGCTGATGGGGCTGGCTCCCAAAACGGCAATCATTATTCATAATGGAGAAGAAAAGGAAATACCGATCGATGAAGTGGAAGTGGGGGATATCATTGTTGTAAAGCCCGGTGCAAAGATACCTGTTGACGGAACGGTAATCGAAGGAAATACCGCAATCGATGAATCAATGCTTACCGGCGAGAGTATGCCGGTGGATAAAAAGGCGAATGACGAAGTCTATGCCGCATCTATTAACACGACCGGAACCATACGTTTCCGTGCGGAAAAAGTCGGAAGCAATACGGTTCTTTCACAGATTATCAAGCTGGTGGAGGATGCGCAGGGCTCAAAGGCTCCCATCGCTCAGATGGCGGATATCGTATCCGGATATTTCGTACCGGTAGTCTGCCTTATTGCCCTTCTGGCAGGAGCAGCATGGTTCTTCGGAACGGGCGGAGATGTGAAGTTCGCGCTGACCATTTTTATTTCGGTGCTGGTAATTGCCTGCCCTTGTGCGCTTGGTCTCGCAACACCGACGGCCATTATGGTCGGTACGGGAAAGGGTGCGGAGAACGGCATTTTGATCAAAGGCGGCGAAGCGTTGGAAATCGCTCATAAAATTAATACTATTGTATTCGATAAGACGGGTACGATTACGGAAGGAAAGCCCACAGTTACGGATGTATTGGCGACTGGGGGAACGAAAGAAGAGCAGCTGCTTCAAATCGCGGCTTCGGCGGAAAAAAGCTCCGAACATCCCCTCGGGCAAGCGATTGTGGCTAGGGCAGAAGCGAAAGGATACGACATCCTCAAGGTGGATAGCTTTACCTCCATTACGGGACGCGGCATTGAAGCACTGATAAGCGGTCAGACCGTTTTGGCAGGCAATCGTAAGCTGATGGAGGAAAGAAATATCGGTTTAAAGGATTTCGAATCGGCTTCCGACCGGCTGGCGGAGGAAGGTAAGACTCCTATGTATATAGCGCTTGACGGCGAGTTGGCAGGCATTATAGCCGTGGCGGACGTAGTAAAGCAAAGCAGCAGGGCTGCTATCGACAGCCTTCACAAAATGGGCATCGAAGTAGCGATGATTACCGGTGATAATAAGAGAACGGCCGCAGCCATCGCCCGTCAGGTAGGTATTGACCGCGTGCTTGCGGAAGTGCTTCCTCAGGATAAGGCAAGCGAGGTGAAGAAGCTTCAGGAAATAGGCCGGAAGGTAGCGATGGTAGGCGACGGCATTAACGATGCGCCGGCGCTGGCTCAGGCGGATATCGGTATCGCAATCGGCTCCGGCACGGATGTGGCGATGGAAAGCGCCGACATCGTGCTCATGCGCTCCGACCTTATGGATGTTCCTACGGCAATTCATTTGAGTAAAAAGACAATTTTAAATATAAAAGAAAATCTTTTCTGGGCTTTCGGCTACAACGTAATCGGTATTCCGGTTGCTGCCGGCTTGCTCTATTTGTTCGGCGGTCCGCTTCTCAACCCGATTTTCGCGGCGGCAGCCATGAGCTTAAGCTCGGTTTCCGTGCTGACTAATGCCCTGCGGTTAAAGAGATTCAAGCCCGTTACGGCGAAAGGAGAGGTGAACTGATATGAAGAAAAATATAAAAGCTATTATTGCGACAGCGGTTGCCGTTCTGGCTGTAGTCTCCTTCCTCCTCGTCCTTGTCACTACGGCAGGCGGCAGCCTGGATGTGATCGGAAGGGGCTCTGGAACTTCTTTTGCGGAGGTTTTGCAAAAGATACCGGAGCGTGTTAAAATTGATGAAGCGAACAGCGGATATAGTCTGGATGCTCCGGATGATACGGTACGCTTTATATGGAGCGGAGATTACAGTCAAAGCCCTTACTACGACGCGATGCTGGAATTCGATATACAGCCGTTTCTCGATGCAGGTCTGGATGCAGGAAAACTGCCGGACAATTACACCTTATCCGGAGATAAACTGTTAGCCGGTACGAAGTTAGGGACAGAGACATTTAAGGAAGGGGCTGCAGTTACTCCCCTTGCTGCCTATGAGAGGATCGTAGAGGAGCATAGAGACAAGATAAACTATCATTCCGCCATGGATCACTTCGGCGTGAAGCTGGATGGAGGAAATATGTTCGAATGGGCGAAGGATATGGGTACAAATTCTGTAACAGGCGATGTACAGGATAAGGATATCGTATTCGTACTTGATCCCCAGCCTTTGATAGAGGCAGGCGTTTCTCCGGAAAAAGTGCAAGGCTGGGCATATGCTACGGTAAAGGTCGAGGAAAATGGAAAGATGGTAGAAGTGTATAAGTTTTTAAAACCCTTTGATTTAGGTGAATAAAATATTGAAAATAAATGAAACAAGAAACAAACAAAAAAACTAAAGGAAACTGACAGGAGGATTTTCAAAATGGAAAAAGTGATTTTAAATGTGGATGGTATGTCCTGCGAACATTGCGTAAAGGCTGTTACCGGCGCGGTAGGAGCTTTGTCGGGTGTGTCCGGTGTGGATGTGGATTTGAAGGGTAAGACGGTAGCGGTAGAGTTCGATCCTTCCAAGGTATCCGTAGATGAAATTAAAGCAGAAATCGAAGACCAAGGCTACGACGTAGTCGCATAATCAAATAATTCGAGGAATGGAGCTGCTATGCCGGGCGTGAGCAAAAATATATTGGTTGTGGACGATGAACCTAAAATACTCGAGGTAATTTCTGCGCTTTTGGAGAACAAGGGCTTTCATGTCTTTCCCGCTGAGAACGGCGGGAAAGCTCTCGAGATATTCGATAGGGAGAATATTACGCTTGTAGTTTTGGATTTGATGCTGCCTGATATTTCAGGCGAGGAGGTCTGTAAGGCGATACGGAGGAAGTCGAGAGTACCTATACTGATGCTTACTGCCAGGGCGGAAGAAAATGATTTGCTGTATGGCTTGGAAATCGGTGCAGACGATTATATTACCAAGCCTTTCAGCCTGAAAGAATTATATGCGCGCATGGAGGCCATTTTGCGGAGAACGCAGAATGACCTTATGCCGTTAAATGTGAGGAATTCGTTTCATGACGGCGATTTCATCGTGGACTTTGAAAAAAATATTTTTCAGAAGTCGGGACATGCAGTCAGCCTGACACCCAATGAAATCAAAATATTGTCGGCGCTCATCAAATATCCCGGAAAAGTATTCACCAGAGAAGAACTCATAGGAATCGCGTTAGGCAGCGAATTCGAGGGCTATGACAGGGCTATCGACAGCCACGTTAAAAACCTGCGCCAGAAGATTGAGGATGACCCTAAGAAGCCGGTATATGTCCTGACCGTCCACGGGCTGGGCTACAAATTTGGAGGCGATTAGAATGATGCGGAGCTTAAGGACCCAGCTGTCTTTATCCATACTGCTGATTGTGCTTGTTACAGTAGCGCTCAGCAGTGTATTTTCCAATTGGTTTATCAATCAGGAGTTCGAGGACTACATCGCCAGGCAGGAGCAGGTACGGAGCGAGAATATCGTAAGTGATCTCGGTGCCCAGTACAATGGGCTCACTCGCAGTTGGAATCAGGACTTCTTACATACCATTGGTATGTATGCTTTATATGAAAGCTATATTATAAAAATTTACGATGCAGACGGAAATTTGCTCTGGGATGCGGAAAACCATGACATGTCCAAATGCTGGCAGGTCATGGATGAGATTTCTGCACGAATGGAGAAACTGAAAAAGGATGGAGGCTTTGTGTCCCATACCTATGATATCGAACAGGGTGGGCAGAAGGTGGGCTCTGTTTCCATTACCTATTACGGGCCCTTCTTTTTTAGTGAAAATGACTTCCTCTTTATCAATACGTTAAATATCGTCCTGCTTATAATCGGTGCCTTGGCGGGATTTTTTTCTATTGTGGTGGGAAGTCTGATGGCTCGCCGGATAGCGAGGCCTGTGACAAAGACAGCTTATATCGCCAAGGAGATTTCGGAAGGAAACTACGATATCCGTTTCGAAAGCGAGACGAATACCAGAGAGCTTAACGATTTGGTAACCGCCGTCAATCAGCTTGCAGACGCGTTAAACGAACAGGAGAATCTGCGAAAAAGATTAACTACGGATATCGCTCATGAGCTTCGTACTCCACTTACTGCAGTAGGTTCCCATCTGGAAGCAATGCTGGAAGGCGTATGGGAGCCTACACCGGAACGGCTTTCCAGTTGTCATGAGGAGATACTTCGCCTTGGAAATCTGGTGGCGGATCTGGGGCGTCTGGCCAAGGTGGAAGGAGATAACCTGAAGCTGAAAAAGGAGCAGGCGGACCTGTTGGAAATCGCTAAGGCAGCCTTCGAAACGCTGGAAGCGGAAGGGGCGAAGAAGAAACTTGTCATGTCTGTAGGAGGAGAATCCGCGGTGGTTCTGGCAGATAGAAGCAGAATGCTTCAAGTGACGATAAACCTCTTATCCAATGCCATAAAATATACGCCGGAGGGCGGCAGCATTTCTGTCGAAGTGTCAGACGCTTCGGGAGAAGGGCATATTCGGGTGAAAGATAACGGTATTGGAATCCCGCAGGAGGAGTTGCCCCTCGTTTTTGAGCGTTTTTACCGGACAGATAAATCCCGCAGCCGTAAGACGGGCGGCGCAGGAATAGGGCTGACCATTGCCAAATCTATCGTTACGGCTCATGGAGGCACGATCAATGTAAGCAGTAAGGTAAATGAGGGAAGCTGCTTTACGGTAACCATACCGAAAGAATAAGAAGCCGCACATTTAAGACTAGAACTCAAAGCTTTTGCAGAAAATAGTGAAAAAGTCTAAAATAAGGAGAATGAATTGTGAAAACAATAATCCCCAACCTATTCATCGAAAATACTATGGAGAACCTGAATTATTATCAGGGCATTTTTGGAGGCGAAATTAAAAATACCGTTCCTTCCCATGAAAATCCTGAAAGATTGATGCACGCAGAACTCTATATCAATGAAAATTGCGTTCTGTTTTTTGGCGACAGGGAAAAATCGGACAAGCCTAACGATACCATTCATGTTTATGTTAAATTGGAAACTGACGAGGAAATACAGAAGATATATGATAATCTAAAGACTACCAGTACGGTAGGCTATGAACTTCAAAAGACCTTTTGGGGCAGTCTGCACGCTATGCTTACCGATAAGAACGGAATTATATGGGACTTGGACAAATAATTATAAAAAAGCAATATCATACGGCAAATAAAAAAGCCATGATATGATATATATTTTCATATGTATTTCCCGATTAAAACGACGGCTTTGATTTTTTTACTTCAAAGCCGCCGTTTCATTTTCTTATAAATTATGTTGAAAAAAAGGAAAGTAAAGGTAATTTTTTTCCATAAAATTATAAGATATTTAATTTATAAAAAGTGTTGACAATATATAAAATCGATAATATACTAAACCTATAGACTTGATAGGAATTGATTTTGGCCGTGTGACACCGCGGAAAGAGCCGAAAGATGGAAAGCAGGTACGAGCATATATATGCTTCTTTTTTTGCGCCGAAACGAGAGGGAGAAGGAGAAAGACAGATGGATTTGGAATTTATGAGAACGCATTTGCCGCTTTATACCGAGGCGGCATGGCTGACCTTGAGAATAGCTGCCATGGGAATCCTGCTGGCATTTTTGATCGGGCTGGTTACAAGCATAACAAAATACTTGAAGATACCGGTACTGACACAGATAGCAAATGTTTATATAGAACTATCGAGAAATACTCCGCTTTTGATACAGTTGTTTTTTCTATATTTTGGCCTTCCCAAACTGGGAGTAGTACTTAGCTCAGAAAGCTGTGGGATTATCGGACTGGCGTTTTTAGGAGGCAGCTACATGTCGGAGGCGTTTCGTTCAGGACTGGATAATGTGGCGCAGATACAGACGCAGTCGGGACTAAGCCTGGGCTTTACAAACAGCCAAATATTCCGGCATATCATACTACCGCAGGCAGTGTCCACTTCTGTACCTCTGTTTTGTGCAAATGTCATTTTTTTGATAAAAGAAACTTCGGTGTTCAGCGCGGTAGCGCTGGCGGATTTAATGTTTGTAGCAAAGGATTTGATCGGTATTTATTACAAGACGGATGAAGCGTTGTTCATGCTGGTATCAGCTTATCTGGTAATTCTGCTTCCGATATCTGTTATTGCATCATTCATAGAAAGGAGAGTACGCTATGCAGGATTTGGGGATACAAGTGCTGTTTCAGGGTAGGAATTTTATAAGGCTGTGGGAAGGCCTATGGGTAACCCTTCGCATAGCGGTAATCTCTATGGCGTTTTCCGTTTTGCTTGGCTTCTTTTTAGGAATGGTCATGACGATGCACAATAGGGCGGTGCGATGTATTACGAGGCTTTATCTGGAAACTGTCAGAATTTTACCTCAGTTGGTTCTGCTCTTCCTCGTATATTTCGGTGCAGCGAAACATTTAGGAATCAATATGTCCGGTGAGACAGCAGCCATTATTGTGTTCACCTTTTGGGGAACTGCGGAAATGGGGGATTTGGTGAGAGGCGCTCTTATCGCTACGCCGAGGCATCAATACGAAAGTGCAGGCGGCTTGGGGATGAATACGCTGCAGACCTATTTTTATGTAATCATCCCGCAAACGATAAGGAGATTGCTGCCTCCTGCCGTGAACCTTCTTACAAGAATGATAAAGACAACATCATTGGTGGTGCTCATAGGCGTGGTTGAGGTAGTAAAGGTGGGAAAGCAGATCATAGATGCATCGAGGTATCAGACGCCCACCGCCGCGCTTTGGATATACGGAGTGATATTCATCATGTATTTTATCGTTTGTTATCCGTTTTCGAGGCTGTCGCTATGGCTGGAAAAGAAATACGAAATCTAGGATAATACCATAAATCATCTTAAGAATTTCAGAGAGGCAAAATGAAAAAATGAATGAAGTTTTACAAGTAAAGCATTTAACGAAATCGTATGAAAAAGACGAACCGGTTTTGAAAGATATCAATTTCAATCTGCAAAAGGGAGAGGTGGTAGTCATTGTAGGCCCTTCAGGATGCGGTAAGAGCACCTTTTTAAGATGCCTGAACCTGCTGGAGCCCATCGATGAGGGAAGCATCGTTCTAGGCGGTGAGACTATCGGAAGAAAGGATAAGAACGTTCATCAGCACAGACAGAAAATAGGCATGGTATTTCAAAGCTATGAATTGTTTCCTCATCTTAGTATTATAAATAACATTCTGCTGGCGCCGGTAAAGGTACAGAAGAGAGACCGGAAGGAAGCGGAGAGGGAGGCATTAGCCTTGTTAGAACGGGTGGGGCTGTCCGATAAAAAAGATGCTTTCCCGAGGCAGCTGTCCGGAGGGCAGAAGCAAAGAGTAGCCATAGTGCGTGCCCTTATCATGAATCCGGAGGTATTGCTTCTGGATGAAATAACGGCAGCGCTGGACCCGGAAATGGTCCGCGAGGTGCTTCAGGTAGTGTTGAAGCTGGCACAGGAGGGGATGACGATGGCAATCGTAACCCATGAAATGGAATTTGCGAAAGCGGTGGCGGACAGGGTCATGTTTATGGATCAGGGCGTTATCGTAGAGGAGAATACGGCAAAGGAATTCTTCGCCTATCCGAAGACGGAAAGAGCAAAACAGTTTCTAAATACGTTTCATTATGAAGCGTTAGAAATATAAACAAAATGAAGGAGAGAGCAGTGTGAAAAATGAATTTTTCACGCGCAAACAAGGAGGATTATTATGAAAAAGAAATTATTAGGAGTCATCTTGACAGCAGGTTTATTAGCAGGAGTACTGGCGGGCTGTGGCCAGACGAAGGAGGCAGCTTCCACGGCTGCACCGGCGACGGAAGAAACAGCACCGGCAGCAGAAAGTGCCGCAGAGCCGGCAGAATCGCAAGACGCTTCAGCTTCGGCGCAGGCGAGAAGCTTAGAGGACATCAAAGCGGACGGAAAGCTGGTAATCGGTGTGTTCAGCGATAAAAACCCCTTTGGCTACGTAGATGCCAACGGTGATGTACAGGGGTATGATGTGTATTTTGCAAAGCGTCTCGCTTTGGATTTATTCGGCAGTGAGGATGCGGTAGAATTCGTATATGTAGAAGCAGCCAGCCGGGTGGAGTATTTGAAATCTGCTAAGGTAGATATTATCTTAGCTAACTTTACCGTAACGGACGAAAGAAGCGAGCAGGTAGATTTCGCATTACCTTATATGAAAGTAGCCTTGGGTGTGGTTTCTCCGGAGAGCAATCTGATAACGGATGTGGAGCAGTTAAAGGAAAAGACACTTATCGTAGTAAAAGGAACTACGGCAGAAACTTATTTCCAGGAGAATTATCCGGAGATCAATCTTTTGAAATTTGACGAATATCAGGAAGCGTATGACGCTCTGGCAGACGGAAGGGGAGATGCCTTCTCCACGGATAATACGGAGGTATTGGCTTGGGCTTTGCAGAACAAAGGCTTCGCAGTAGGCATTGAATCCATCGGAAATTTGGATACGATCGCTCCGGCGGTACAGAAGGGCAATACCGAGCTTCTTAACTGGATTAATGAAGAAATCGAGAGCTTGGCGGCAGAGCAGTTCTTCCATAAGGATTTCGAAGAGACCTTGAAGCCGGTATATGGAGACAGCGTGGATGCGGACAGCTTGGTAGTAGAGGGCGGAATTGTAGATTAGTGAAGTATGTTCATAAAAAAATAGGACCGAAAGGTCCTATTTTTCTAGGTTTTTTTGTGCGGTGGAAAGCATCAGTTTTATTCTGTTCAACTGGTTTACCTCGCTTGCACCGGGATCATAATCGATAGCAACGATGTTCGAGAGCGGATATTGCTTCCGAAGCTCCTTTATCACGCCCTTTCCTACCACATGGTTAGGAAGGCAGCCGAAAGGCTGGGTACATACGATATTGTTAACGCCTCCGTGTATCAGTTCCACCATTTCCCCGGTTAAGAACCAGCCCTCGCCGGTTTGATTGCCGATGGATACGATAGACTTCGCGTAATTCACGATCTTGTATATGCTTACCGGAGGATGGAAATGTTTGCTCTTTTCAAACGCTCTCCTTGCAGAAGCGCGCAGGAATTCGATGCCGTCGATGCCCAGCTTGGAGACAAAGGCTGTTTTCTTGCTCATGCCAAGCTCCTCCGCTTTATATATCTGATTGTAGAAGCAGTAGAGCATAAAGTCGATCAAATCGGGAACCACAGCTTCCGCGCCTTCGGACTCCAAAAGCTCCACCAGATGATTGTTGGCGGCGGGAGCAAATTTTACGAGGATTTCGCCTACAATGCCGACCTTCGGCTTCACTTCTTCCGTAATGGGAATCGCATCGAAGTCCTTCACGATCAAGCGGCACATTTTTCTGAATTTAAAATAATTCATATGTTTTGCAGATACGAAATCCTGACACTGTTTAAGCCATTTCTCATGCACTTTCTCCACTGAGCCGACTTCTTTTTCATAAGGACGCATACGGTAAACACAGCGCATGAAAATATCCCCGAAAATGGCTCCGTAAGCGGCGCGCATAAGCAAATCTGCGTTCAAGTCAAAGCCCGGATTGGTTTCTATCCCTGCCATATTGAGAGATATAACGGGAATCTGAGGCATTCCGGCCTTTTCGAAAGCCCTTCGTATAAAACCTACGTAGTTGGTAGCGCGGCATCCGCCTCCGGTTTGTGACATGATGACAGCTACTTTATTTAAGTCATATTTCCCGGATAGGAGGGCATCCATAATCTGTCCAACGACCATCAGTGACGGATAGCAGGCGTCGTTATTTACATATTTAAGCCCTACGTCCACGGCATGCTTGTTGTCATTGGACAATACCTCGAAGTTATAACCGCAGGATCGGAAGGCCGGTTCCAATATTTCGAAATGAATAGGTGACATCTGGGGGCAGAGAATCGTATATTCCTCGCGCATTTCCTCCGTAAACGGAACCTTATGGATGGCAGATGAGCGAATTTCCCGCTCTTGATTCTTGCTGTCCCTCACGCGAATAGCAGAGAGGAGAGAACGGATACGGATTCTTGCCGCACCGAGGTTGTTTACCTCGTCGATTTTTAAACAGGTATAAATTTTACCTGAACCGGAAAGAATATCGCTCACCTGATCGGTGGTAACGGCGTCCAGACCGCAGCCGAAGGAATTCAGCTGAATCAGGTCTAAATCCTCCCTTGTTTTCACGTAGCTTGCCGCAGCATACAGCCTTGAATGATACATCCACTGATCGGATACAATAAGGGGACGCTCAGGGCTCGCTAAATGGGAAACGGAATCTTCTGTCAGAACAGCAACGCCATAGGAGGTAATAAGTTCGGGAATGCCGTGGTTGATTTCAGGGTCGATATGGTAAGGACGTCCGGCAAGGACGATGCCATGCCTGCCGTTTTCTTCCAGATACTTTATAGTTTCTTCACCCTTTTTCATCATATCGAGCCTTGCCTGATCCATTTCCTTCCATCCGGCATCCACTGCGTCGATAATCTCTCCTGCAGGAATTTCCGTAAATTCCTTGATTAAAGCCTCCGATATGGTTTTTACATCGCGGAAGGACATGAAGGGATTTCGCAAGACGGCTTCGCCGTGTCCGATTTCCTCCATATTATTTTTTATATTCTCCGAATAGGAGGTCACGATAGGACAGTTATAGTGATTATTGGCCTCTTCGAATTCATTGCGCTCATAAAAAAGAGCCGGGTAGAAGATGAAATCTACACCCTTGTGAATGAGCCAGCTCACATGGCCGTGGGCAAGTTTAGCCGGATAGCACTCAGATTCGCTCGGAATGGATTCAATGCCAAGCGAATAAATGTTGTGGTTGGAAAGAGGAGAGAGAACCACCTGATAACCCAGCTTCGTAAAGAACGTATGCCAGAAGGGATAATTCTCGTACATGTTGAGAACCCTTGGAATGCCTACCCGTCCCCTTTTCGCCTCGTCGGTAGGAAGGGGTTCGTAGCCGAATATTCTTTTTAATTTATATTCGAAGAGGTTGGGGATACCATCCTCATTCTTAGTCTTTCCAAGTCCGCGTTCGCAGCGATTGCCGGAAATATATTGTCTTCCGCCGCTGAATTTATTAATGGTCAGGCGGCAGTTGTTCGTACAGCCCTTGCATTTCGCCATGCTTGTTTCGAATTGGAGAGCTCCTATCTGTTCGATAGAAAGCATGGAAGTATCATAGTCCTTGGAATAACGTTCGCGGGCGATGAGAGCTGCGCCGAAAGCGCCCATGATGCCTGCGATGTCGGGACGAATTGCCTTGCAGTCCGCAATTTTCTCGAAACCGCGGAGGATTGCATCGTTATAAAAGGTACCGCCCTGCACTACGATGTGCTTGCCCAGCTCCGAAGCGTCTGCGACCTTTATTACCTTGAAGAGTGCATTTTTAATAACGGAATATGCAAGTCCCGCAGAGATGTCGGACACCTTGGCGCCTTCCTTCTGTGCCTGCTTTACCTTGGAGTTCATAAATACGGTACAACGGGTTCCGAGGTCGATAGGATGCTCCGCGAACAAAGCAGCCTGAGCGAAATCCTCTACACTGTAGTTCAATGAT
Organism: Kineothrix alysoides; assembly: GCF_000732725.1. Lineage (GTDB taxonomy): Bacteria > Bacillota > Clostridia > Lachnospirales > Lachnospiraceae > Kineothrix > Kineothrix alysoides. Next base: position 937,050 of record NZ_JPNB01000001.1, read on the forward strand.
TTTGCGAAGGTCTCTATAAAAGAACCGCAGCCCGCAGAACATGCTTCATTAAGCTGTACGCTGTCTACGGTCTGATTTTTGATTTTGATGCACTTCATGTCCTGACCGCCGATGTCGAGAATGCAATCCACGGAAGGGTCGAAAAAGGCAGCGGCATAATAGTGTGCCACCGTCTCCACTTCACCGTCATCCAATAAGAATGCAGCTTTCATCAGCGCTTCTCCGTATCCGGTAGAACAGGAACGCACGATGTTTACGTCCTCGGGCAGCAGCGCATAAATCTCCTTGATGGAGCGGATTGCCGTCTTCAAAGGGCTTCCGTCGTTACTGCTGTAGAAGGAATATAAGAGAGAACCGTCTTCCGCTACGAGAGCCGCTTTGGTAGTAGTGCTTCCGGCATCGATGCCGAGGAAACAATTTCCATGATAGGATGCCAGATCCGAGGTGGCCACATGATGTACGGAATGTCTGTTCTTGAATTCCATATAAGATGCTTCGTTTTCAAAAAGGGGTTCCATACGTTCCACTTCGAAGTCCATTTTTATGTCGGAGGAAAGCTTTAAGACCATCTCCTCCATGGAGTAAAACACCTCTTCCTTTGCGTGCAAGGCGGAACCGATGGCGGCAAAAAGGTGAGAATGTTCTGGATTTACAATATGCTCCTCATCCAGTTTCAGAGTACGGATAAATGCCTCCTTCAGCTCGGATAAAAAGTAAAGAGGACCTCCCAGGAAAGCCACATGTCCTCTGATCGGCTTGCCGCAGGCAAGACCGGAAATCGTCTGGTTGACAACCGCTTGGAAGATAGAAGCGGAAAGGTCTTCTTTGGTGGCACCTTCGTTGATGAGAGGCTGAATGTCCGATTTGGCAAATACACCGCATCTTGCCGCGATGGTATATAGGGAATGATACTCCTTGGCATATTCGTTAAGGCCCGAGGCATCCGTCTGTAATAAGGAAGCCATCTGGTCGATGAAGGAGCCAGTACCTCCGGCACAGATGCCGTTCATACGCTGCTCCACATTTCCCCCCTCGAAATATATGATCTTCGCATCCTCTCCGCCCAGTTCTATCGCCACGTCGGTCTGAGGAGCCAGCTCCTGCAGCGTGGTGGAGACAGCAATGACCTCCTGCACAAAGGGAACCTTCAGATGATTGGCCAAGGTAAGTCCTCCTGAGCCGGTAATCATTGGATGCAGCTCGATATTTCCAAGCTGATCGTATGCCTTTTGCAATAGGCTTGATAACGTTTCACGGATGTTTGCAAAATGCCTTTCGTAATCTGAAAACAATATTTCATGGGCATCGTTTAAAATGGCTATTTTTACAGTGGTTGAACCGATATCAATTCCCAAAGTATAGCGTAATTCACTCATAGTATCCGCCCTTTCCTTTTTGATATTTAGACATGCTAAACCCTGAGCTTTCCTAATTTATAATATATAACGGATAGTCCTCAGACATGCCCAATCATTATACGACACGTAACTACAAAAAGCAATGTTGGTGCCGGAATATTTTCATTATATTTTTTAAAACAATTTGTAAAAAAATAGGATTAGAAAGTTAAATTTTTATTATATCTCGTGAAACCTGCGTGAGTTTATTTACTTTTACAGATGGGAATGTTAGAATATAATCGCATGTTTTTAGGCATAGAATGGAGGAATACGGAAAAAATGAGTAATTTTGAAAGAAAGTTCGGCAAGTATGCAATTAAGAACATTTCGCTGATGCTGATCATGTGCTACGCGGTAGGGTATTTGATCAATTTGATAAACCCTTTGTTTTTATCTTATCTGACCTTAAACCCATATGCGATTCTGCATGGACAGATTTGGAGAATCCTCACATGGATCATTGTGCCGCCGGATACTTCCAATTTGTTTTTTGTGTTAATTATGCTTTACTTTTATTATTCCATCGGGACGACCCTGGAGAGATCCTGGGGAACATACAGATATAACGTCTATTTGCTTTCCGGAATGCTCTTTACGGTAATCGGAAGCTTTCTTCTGATGGCCTATTGCTATATATTTAACGGAGATATTATGGCGGCTTACGGAGCGAAGGATTTCTTCAGTGCAGTATCCTTCTATTTCAGCACATATTATGTAAATATGTCTATTTTCCTTGCGTTTGCAGCGACCTTTCCCGAGGCCCAGGTGCTTCTCATGTTCATCATTCCGGTTCGTATCAAGTGGCTGGGAATAATATACGCGGTAATGCTGGGGGCACAGTTTCTTACGGGAAGCGTTTACAGCAGATTTGCGATGGGAGCGTCCCTGCTTAACTTCGTAGTATTCTGGTTCACATCGAAAAACCATATCCACATGTCGCCAAAGCAGGTAAAACGCCGTCAAGAATTCAAAAAAGAAGTGAAAAGAAGTACGGGGGTGACCAAGCATAAATGCGCGATTTGCGGCAGAACAGAAGTGGATAGTCCCCAGTTGGAATTCCGTTTCTGCTCTAAATGCGACGGCAATTATGAATACTGTCAGGAGCATTTATTCACTCATGAACATGTGAAGCTATATTAAGCAGCAGGAATATGAAAGGAGCATGGCTATAAAAATGAATAAGGAGATTTTGTTCGCAAATGCTTTGGAGGAATTGAAGAGGACCGCAAAAGAGCAGGGAAACTGCATAGCGCAGGAGCAGATAGCGGCTGCTTTTAAGGAAATGGAACTATCCGAAGAGCAGATGGAGCTTGTCACCGATTATTTGAAAAAGCAAAGAATAGGTATAGGAGAGCCGGTGGATGCCGAGGAATACCTGACGAAGGAGGAAGCTGATTATCTGGAAACTTATCTGGAGGAGCTTAAAAACCTTGAGCAGGTAACGGCAGGAGAGAAGGAGGCAATTACCTTGTCTGCCATGGCAGGAGATGCTCAGGCTCAGGCCCGGCTTACGGAGCTTTACCTCCCCGAGGTGGTGGAAATCGCCAAGCTGTACGGCGGACAAGGTGCCTATCTGGAGGATTTGATCGGAGAAGGCAACCTGGCCTTAGCGGTGGGAGTAGGAATGCTGGGGTGTCTGGAGCATGCTCATGAGGTACAGGGAATGCTGGGTAAGATGATTATGGACGCCATGGAGGAGCATATCGCAGGAAGCCTTCAGGAAAAGCAGACGGATAAATATGTATTAGATAAGGTAAATGTAGTGGCAGATCAGGCCAGAGAACTTGCGCAGGTACTGCAAAGAAATGTGACGGTGGCTGAGCTTTTGCAGGAGGGCAAGCTGTCAGAGGAGATTATTCTGGAAGCGATCCGCATGAGCGGAGATAATATCGAATATATTGAAAAGCAGTAAAATAGGCGGCCTTTAGACAATAAACCGCTCTCTGTCTACTTGGCAGAGAGCGGTTGTTACTGTTCACATAGTAGCTTAACACTTGCTGTTAAGCTACAAGCGGTTTATATTACAAATAAGTTTTGTTTTGCATATGTTTTTCTATTTTGCTAAAAATGATAGAGTATGATATGATAAAATTGCTGTTAATCCATTGAAAATGGAGAAAAAACGAGAAAAGAAGTGGACGGAAAAGGAGAACGACGGTTAGTATGAGAGGTATAGAAGAGCTGAAACAAAATATAAAGGATTTGGAAGGCTATGAAATTATAGAGGCGAGAGAAGTGGGGGATTTGAATTCCCAGGGAGCACTTCTTCGCCATAAGAAGACGGGAGCGAGAATTACCGTATTGTTAAATGAGGACGATAATAAAGTTTTTTATATTGGTTTTCGGACCCCGCCGGCGGACAGCACCGGTGTGGCGCATATTGTGGAACATACTGTGCTTTGCGGTTCCAGAAATTTTCCGGCAAAGGACCCGTTTATAGAATTGGTGAAGGGTTCTTTGAATACATTTTTAAATGCGATGACCTATCCCGATAAGACCGTTTATCCTGTAGCGAGCTGCAACGATAAGGATTTTCAGAATTTAATGCACATTTATCTGGATGCAGTATTTTACCCCAATATTTACAAGGAGGAGAAGATATTCAGACAGGAAGGCTGGCACTACGAGCTGGAAAGTGCGGAGGATGAGCTGACCCTTAACGGAGTGGTTTACAACGAGATGAAAGGGGCCTTTTCCTCTCCGGACGATGTTCTGGACAGAGAGGTTCTTAATTCCCTTTACCCGGATACGCCTTACGGCACCGAATCGGGAGGAGATCCGGACGTGATTCCTGCTCTTACCTATGAGGATTTTCTGGATTTCCACAGAAAGTATTATCATCCATCCAACAGCTATATTTATTTATACGGGGATATGGATATGGAGCAGAAGCTGCGCTTTATCGACGAGGAATATTTATCCCGCTTCGAGGCGCTCAGCATAGACTCTCAGATCAAGCTTCAGGAGGCATTTGAAGCGCCGAGGGAAATATATAAGGAATATTCGATTATGGAAGATGAGTCTGAGAAAGAAAATACTTACCTGACCTACAATACCGTAATCGGCGACAATTTGGACAGAAAGCTGTACATCGCCTTTCAAGTGCTGGATTATGCTCTTTGTTCCGCACCGGGTGCGCCCTTGAAGCAGGCGCTGACGGATAAAGGAATCGGCAAGGAAATATACAGCACCTACGATAACGGAATCATGCAGCCCTTCTTTTCCGTAGTAGCTAAGAATACGGACCTTTCCCGTAAGGAAGAGTTCGTGCGTACCATCGAAGAGGTGCTGGCGGTACAGGCAGAAAGCGGAATCGATAAAAAGGCGCTGGCAGCAGGCCTTAATTATTTCGAGTTCAAATACAGGGAATCGGACTTCGGCTCTTATCCGAAGGGACTCATTCTGGGACTGCAGGCGCTTGACAGCTGGCTTTACGACGAGGAAAAGCCATTGATTCATGTGGAAGCGAACGATACCTTTGCGGCACTCAAAAAGGAAATAGAAACGGGATATTTCGAGGGACTGGTTAAAAAATATCTCCTTAATAACACCCATAAGACGGTAGTGGTACTCTCCCCTCAGAAGGGACTGACCTCGAAGAAAGAGGCAGCCTTGCAAAAGGAGCTTCAGGAATATAAGGAAGCTTTAAGTGATCAGGCTATGGAGAGAATCATAGAGGAAACGAAAGCGCTGGAGCGCTATCAGGAGGAGCCCAGCTCCAAGGAGGATTTGGAGAAGATACCGCTTTTGACGAGAGAGGATATGAAAAAGGAAGCGGAGGACTTTGTCAATGAGGAGCGGTATTCGGACGATACCTTGATTTTGTTTCACAATATATTTACAAACGGCATCGGCTATCTGCGGTTCGTCTTCGACATCGGAAACGTGCCGGAAGAACTGTTTCCCTATATCGGTATACTGAAGCAGGTGTTGGGCATGGTGGATACGCAAAATTACAGCTATAGTGATTTATACCACGAGACGAATATAAAGACCGGCGGTATTGATATGGTGGTGAATACTTATTCCAATGCGCTGAATCTGGATGATTACAGTATAAAGTTCGAAATCAAAGCAAAGGTGCTGTATGAAAATTTGCAGGAAGCCTTTAGGCTGGCAGAAGAAATTGCGCGGCATTCCAAGTTCGACGATACGAAGCGTTTATATGAGATCATTGCGGAGGTACAGTCCAGGATGCAGGCGACCATGACCTCCTCGGGACATTCCCTGGCGGCTATACGGGCATTGTCTTATATCTCCGGCACAGCGGCAGTGGCAGAACAGATAAGTGGAATACCGCAGTATCGTTTGCTGGAGAAGCTGGAATCGCAGTTTGAAGAAGAAAAGACCGATTTAATAGAGAAATTAAAACAGCTTACGGAATATATCTTCCGCCCTGAAAACCTCATGGTGGATTACACTGCAACTGAAAAGGAATATCCGGGAATTGAAACCATGGTGAGAGCATTTAAAAAGGATTTATATACTTCTCCCGTGGAGAAAAAGAAATTTGAGCCGAGACTTGTAAGAAAGAACGAAGGTTACCTTACTTCCTCGCAGATACAGTTCGTATGCCGTGCCGGCAATTTCATCCACGAAGGACTTCCCTATACCGGAGCGCTTAAGGTGCTTAAGGTGATGATGGGTTACGATTACCTCTGGAACAGAGTGCGGGTAAAGGGCGGTGCCTACGGCTGCATGTGCAATTTCGGCAAATCGGGAGACAGCTATTTCGTATCCTATAGAGACCCCAATTTGGAGAAGACAGTTGAGGTATACGAGAATGCTGCGGAATATATCAGTACCTTCGAAGCGGATGAAAGGACGATTACGCAGTTCATCATCGGAGCTGTCAGTGACCTGGATGTGCCCATGACGCCGGCTACCAAAGGGGTTTATTCCATGGGAGGCTATCTGACAAAACTGTCCTTCGACAGAGTGCAGCAAGAGCGGGATGAGTTACTTGCCACGACGGCAGAAACCATAAGAGGATTGTCGGAATATATCAGAGCCTTTATGAAAGAGGACTGCCTATGTGTGGTGGGAAATGAGGAAAAGCTGAAAGAAAACGAAGCGATGTTCATGAATATCGAACCTCTTTTTCATTAATGGAGCATATATCATGTAATAGTGGATATATTTTAATGGTCAATTTTATACCTGAGATGTGCAGTGTTTTTGAATTTGTATATCCGGATTAAAATTGGCAGGTATGGAAAGAATGGGGGATTAGTAGGAGTTATTATGGAAAAATTATGGATGAGGAACTGGAAATATAAGCTGCGGATAGCAATAGCGGGTATAACGGTGCTTGGCTTTGCAGGTTGTGGAAGTGTAAACACTTCCAAGACGGACAGCGCGGTGGCCCCCCAGGAAGCAAGTACTGCTGCTTATGAAGGATATGCTTCCAACGACGTATATGTGCAGGAATATACGATGGCAAGCGAGGAGTCTGCACCTGCAGAGGCAGGGGGGACTTCGGAAGAGGTTTCTGTGGCCTCCAATCGTAAATTGATTAAGACCGTGAGCATGGACGTAGAGACAGAGGTCTTTGACGAGCTCCTTCCCAAGGTGGAAAGCAAGGTGTCGGAGCTTGGCGGCTATATGGAGAATCTGAACGTTTATAATGGAAGCAGTAGGTATGGGCAAAACAACAGATCCGCCAGCCTTACGATTCGAATCCCCGGAGGGAAGCTTTATAATTTCGTGACGGCGGTATCGGATATATCTAACGTAACAAGCCGCTCGGAGAACACGCAAGACATCACACTGCAGTATGTGGACACGGAGAGCCATAAAGAGGCCTTGGAGGTAGAGCAGGAGAGGCTGTTAGAACTGCTTGAAAAGGCGGAAAGCATGGAGGATATCATAGCCATTGAATCCCGGCTGTCAGAAGTGCGCTACCAGCTTCAGAGCATGGAATCCCAGCTTCGCACCTACGATAATCTGGTGGATTATTCCACTGTATACCTAACGATCAGCGAGGTGGAGGTGCTGACCCCGTCCCTTCAAGTATCCGCATGGGAAAGAATATCCGTGGGATTTATAAGCTCCATGAACAGCGTGGGAAATGGAATTAAAAATTTCTTTATCTACTTGATTATCTGGCTGCCTTATATTGTCGTATGGGCGATAGTTATTATACTGGCGGTGCTGCTTATCAAGCATTTCTTTAAGAGAAAGTATAATAAAAGCAGCAGATCATTTCTTCGCAGATATAAGCAAAAGAAAGAAGATACGGCAGAAAAGAACGAGCCAAATAAAGCGGAAAAGATAGAAGAGGATAGAAACGATAAAGAAGAAGGCAAGAGTTAAAATAAAGCTGGGTTCAGAGACGGACGCAAAGCAAAAGTAGAAAGAAAAGCAGAAGCAGAAATAAAAGTAAAAGCGGAAGTGAAACAAAAGCAAAAGCGAGGAATAAAATGTGAGCGATAATTACAAATCAGGGTTTGTTACTTTAATAGGCAGACCGAACGTAGGAAAATCAACTTTGATGAACCATTTGATCGGGCAGAAAATAGCGATTACCAGCAATAAGCCCCAGACCACGAGAAACAGAATACAGACGGTTTACACCTCTGAGGAAGGTCAGATAGTCTTCGTGGATACGCCGGGAATCCATAAGGCGAAGAATAGGCTGGGAGACTATATGGTGCGTGTGGCGGAGCGGACTATGTCCGAGGTGGATGTTATTCTCTGGCTGGTAGAGCCTACTTCTTATATCGGGGCGGGAGAACAGCATATCATCGAGCAGCTTAAAAAGGTCAACACTCCGGTCATACTCGTTATTAACAAAACGGATACGGTGAAGAAGCCTGAAATATTAAATTATATTGATATTTATCGAAAAGAGCTGGAATTCGCGGAAATTGTACCTGTATCGGCGCTAAAGGGCGACAATACGGATGTGCTCATAAGCTGTATCATGAAATATCTGCCCTATGGTCCGGCATTCTATGATGAGGACACAATAACCGACCAGCCCGAGCGTCAGATCGTAGCGGAGCTAATAAGAGAAAAAGCACTCAGGTGCCTGGAGGATGAGATACCACATGGAATTGCGGTATCCATAGAAAGCATTAAATATCGGAGGAGCAATAAGGAATCCATTGCAGATATTGAGGCCACAATCATTTGCGAAAGGGAATCTCACAAAGGAATCGTCATAGGTAAGCAAGGCGCCATGCTTAAGAAAATAGGCAGCCAGGCGAGGCCGGAAATCGAAGATATGCTGGAATGCCGTGTGAATCTGCAGCTTTGGGTAAAGGTAAAAAAAGATTGGCGGGACAGTGATTTCCTTATAAAAAATTTTGGCTACAATCCAAAAGAATCCGAATAGGAAATCCAAAAAAAGCGAACCCTAATATTAATACTGAAAGTGTTACTAAAGTATAACTTTTTAGTATCATTACGTTAGGGGGCACAAGATGAAAGAACGAAACTACTGGCAACAATTTTTTAGTACAGGAAAAATTGAGGATTACTTAAGCTTTAAGAATACGCAGGAGGAAACGACGGCGTCCGGGTCGCTCGGAGGTCATATAGCGGACGGCAGTGCGGCCATAGGAGATAATCCATATGCAGGAATTTGTGAAACTAACAGGAATGGTTTTGAAGACGGTGCCTATCGGGGAATACGATAGGCGCGTCGTTATTTTGACGAAAGAGAGGGGAAAGGTGTCGGCCTTCGCCAAAGGGGCGAGAAAGCCTAACAGCAGGCTGGTGGCCGCAGCTTCCCCCTTTTCCTTCGGAGAGTTCAAGATGTATGAGGGCCGTTCTTCTTATAATATCGTGGAGGCGGACATATCCAATTATTTTGAAAAGCTCAGGGAAGATTTTGAAGCGGCATGCTATGGAATGTATTTTTTGGAAATCATGGATTACTACACAAGAGAGAACAACGATGAGAAGGAAATGCTGAAGCTTTTATATCAGTCTCTCAGGGCTTTGCAGCTTCCATCTCTGGATAAGAATCTGGTGCGTTGCGTATTCGAAATAAAGGCGCTTGTTTTAAACGGAGAATATCCGGGAATACCTAATAATAGGGGTAATTTTACGGAATCCACCGTTTATGCGATGAGCTACATAGAACACAGCCCGGTGGAGAAGCTATATACTTTTACGGTAACCGATAAGGTACTTAAGGAGCTTAGGGCGATTGCGGACATTTATAAGAAGGAATATATGGATAGGGAATTCAAAAGCCTGACCATATTAAAGGACTTGACCACATAAATTGTCTATGAAATGCTTTGACGTAATTTATATATTGAAAAACAAACTTAAGTCAGCTATAATATTGTGAATGTAAATGTAATAAGGAAAGAAAAGGACATGAAGGAAAGTGTCCGGTGTCGGAGGACGGAAATGATGCGTAAAATAGGAGCAGTAGCGGGAGTTATTTTTACGGGGCTCTCTTTATGGGGATGCGGTGGAAGCGATATAGACAACAAGGCACAGGCGGCAGCCTCATCCAATACGGTGATGGAAGTCCTAAAAGACGGCAGCATAGTGGAGACGATAACGGAGGATTTCACTGCCGATTATTATAATGAGGATGATTTAAGAAGCATGATTCTTTCGGAGGTCGCGGAGTATAACCGGGATTCTGAGAAGGACATATCCGTGGATAAATTCGAAAATAAGGACGGAATTATTACGGTGGCAATCAAATATCCGTCTGCGGAAGCATATACGGACTACAATTCCAGCCAGTTCGACAGCAGGCGGCTATTTGTCGGAACGGTGAAGGAAGCCTATGACGAGGGTCATTCGTTGGACGTAACCTTAACAAGTGCGGATAATGACGAGGAAAGCATAGGAAAGGAAGATCTTCTAGGAATGGGAGAAAATCACATATTGATTTCCGAGGTGCCGTTTCGCGTGGAGACCTTTGGGAAAATCTTATATTTTGACGATAATGTAGTTTCCTTAGGCAAGAATGAGGCGGCGATGCAGACGGATGAAAACGGGGAAAGTTTAGGAAAGTATTATATAGTTTTTAAATAAAAAACGTCCGTAAAAACGGGCAGGAGGGTGTAATCATGGAAAAAACAATGGAGAAAATAGTAGCACTGGCGAAAGCGAGAGGATTTGTATATCCCGGCTCCGAGATTTATGGCGGGCTTGCCAATACATGGGACTATGGTAACCTTGGTGTGGAACTGAAGAACAACGTAAAGCGTGCGTGGTGGCAGAAATTCATTATGGAGAACCAGTACAATGTAGGCGTAGACTGCGCAATACTTATGAATCCTCAGACTTGGGTGGCTTCGGGACACTTGGGGGGGTTTTCAGATCCCTTGATGGACTGTAAGGAATGTCATGAACGCTTCCGCGCAGATAAGATTATCGAGGATTATGCGGCAGAATATAATGCTACTCTGGATGGTTCAGTAGACGGTTGGTCACAAGAGAAGATGAAGCAGTTTATCGAAGATAACAATGTACCCTGCCCTACCTGCGGCAAACATAATTTCACTGATATCCGCCAGTTCAACCTGATGTTCAAGACCTTTCAGGGAGTGACCGAGGATGCGAAGAACACCGTTTACTTAAGACCGGAAACCGCACAGGGCATTTTCGTGAACTTTAAGAATGTACAAAGAACCTCCAGAAAGAAGATTCCTTTCGGTATCGGGCAAGTGGGAAAATCTTTCCGTAATGAAATCACTCCGGGCAATTTTACCTTCCGCACGAGAGAGTTTGAGCAGATGGAGCTGGAATTTTTCTGTGAACCGGATACCGATCTGGAGTGGTTCGCTTACTGGAAGCAGTTCTGCATCGACTGGCTGAAGACGCTGGGCATGAAGGATGAAGAGATGCGTGTCAGAGACCACGATAAGGAAGAGCTTTCATTCTATTCCAAAGCGACTACGGATATCGAATTCTTATTCCCCTTCGGCTGGGGTGAATTGTGGGGAATCGCAGACAGGACCGATTATGACCTTACTCAGCATCAGAACATCTCCGGTCAGGATTTGACATATTTTGATGACCAGAAGAACATAAGATACGTACCCTATGTTATCGAGCCGTCTCTCGGCGCGGACCGCGTAGTTTTGGCTTTCCTCTGCGCAGCTTATGATGAAGAGGAAATCGGTGAAGGCGATGTGCGCACCGTACTTCATTTTCATCCGGCGTTGGCTCCGGTTAAGATCGGAGTGCTTCCCTTGTCCAAAAAATTGAACGAAGGCGCGGAAAAGATATTCATGGAACTGTCCAGGAAATATAACTGTGAGTTCGACGACAGAGGTAATATCGGTAAGAGATACCGCAGACAGGATGAAATCGGAACTCCGTTCTGTATTACTTACGATTTTGAATCAGAGACGGACAATTGTGTCACCGTACGTTTCCGCGATTCCATGGATCAGGAACGCGTAGCCATTTCTGACCTCGACGCATATTTTGCCGATAAATTTACCTTTTAGGAACGAAAGAAAGGATTATGGAAATGAAACAGTATGGAGTGAACGAACTTAGAAAGATGTTTCTTGAATTTTTTGAAGGGAAAGAACATCTGGCGATGAAGAGCTTTTCGCTGGTGCCCCATAACGACAACAGTTTGCTGCTGATCAATTCCGGTATGGCTCCTTTAAAACCGTATTTTACGGGACAGGAGATCCCTCCGAGGAAAAGAGTAACTACCTGTCAGAAATGTATCCGTACCGGCGATATTGAAAATATAGGAAAAACTGCCCGCCACGGCACCTTTTTCGAGATGCTGGGCAACTTCTCTTTTGGTGACTACTTCAAGCATGAAGCCATTGCCTGGAGCTGGGAGTTTTTGACTGAGGTAGTTGGCCTGGAAGCGGATAGATTATATCCTTCGGTATATTTGGAGGATGATGAAGCCTTCGATATATGGAATAAAGAAATCGGAATCCCGGCGGAGCGCATTTACCGCTTTGGCAAGGAAGATAACTTCTGGGAACACGGTTCAGGACCATGCGGTCCCTGCTCGGAGATATATTATGACCGCGGAGAAAAATATGGCTGTGGAAAGCCCGATTGTAAGGTGGGCTGCGAGTGCGACCGCTATATCGAAGTGTGGAATAATGTGTTTACCCAGTTCGAAAGTGATGGCAAGGGCAACTATGCGGAACTTGAACAGAAGAATATCGATACGGGAATGGGACTGGAAAGACTGGCGACAGTCGTGCAGGATGTGGACTCTATTTTCGATGTAGATACCATTCAGGCGCTTAGCAGAAAGGTATGCGAGATTTCCGGTAAAGAATATAAGAAGAAATATGAGTGGGACGTATCCATCCGTATCGTTACCGACCATATCCGTTCCGCGGCTTTTATGATTTCTGACGGTATTATGCCAACCAACGAGGGACGGGGCTATGTGCTTAGGCGAATTATCCGCCGCGCAGCAAGACATGGACGGCTTTTGGGAGTGGAAGGACAGTTCCTTGCGGACTTGAGCAAAACGGTAATCGAAGGAAGCAAGGACGGTTATCCGGAATTGGAAGAAAAGAAGGATTTTATTTTTAACGTGCTCACGCAGGAGGAAACGAAGTTTAACAAGACCATCGATCAGGGACTTGTCATTCTCGGTGAGATGGAGGCTTCCATGGAAAAGGACGGCGTAAAGGAGCTGGCCGGCGGAGATGCATTTAAACTTTATGATACTTATGGTTTCCCTCTTGATCTGACAAAGGAAATCTTAGAAGAAAAAGGTTTTACAGTAGATGAAAAGAGCTTTGCGGAGGCGATGCAGGAGCAGAAGGTAAAAGCCCGTTCTGCGCGCAAGGCTACGAACTATATGGGAGCCGATGTTACGGTATATGAGTCCATAGACCCTGCGGTTACGACTCAGTTCGTAGGCTATGACAGACTGGTGCACGATTCCAAGATTATTGTGCTTACCACGGAGACGGAGCTGGCAGAGGCGCTGACGGACGGTGAGATGGGAACGATCTTCGTAGAAGAGACTCCTTTTTATGCGACCATGGGCGGCCAGAGCGCAGATATCGGAGTAATCTATGCCGGGGATTCTCAATTTGAAGTGGTGGATACGGTGAAGCTGCTTGGTGGTAAGGTAGGACATATAGGCAAGGTGAAAAAGGGCATGTTCAAGGTAGGAGATAAAGTGACCTTATCGGTGGACGAGCAAAGAAGAGCGGATACATGCAAGAACCACAGCGCCACCCATTTGCTCCAGAAGGCTCTGCGAACGGTGTTGGGCACTCATGTAGAGCAGGCTGGTTCTTTCGTGGATGGAGACAGACTCCGCTTCGATTTCAGCCATTTTTCAGCTATGACGGAAGAAGAAATCGCTAAGGTAGAGCAGATTGTAAATGAGAAAATCGAACAGTCGCTGCCTGTATTCACGAGTATCATGACGATAGAAGAAGCCAAAAAGGGCGGAGCGATGGCTTTGTTCGGTGAGAAATACGGAGAAACGGTACGTGTTGTTAAGATGGGGGATTTTTCCACTGAATTGTGCGGCGGTACCCATGTGGCCAATACGGGAGCGATATCTGCTTTTAAAATCATATCCGAAAGCGGCGTAGCGGCAGGCGTAAGAAGAATCGAAGCGCTGACGGGAGCCGGTGTGTTCCATTATTATGCGGAGTTGGAAAAGACTTTGGAAGAGGCTGCGAAGGCGGTAAAAGCTACTCCTGCTTCCCTTGTAGAAAAACTTGAGCATCTGATGGCGGAGATAAAGGCACTGCAAAGCGAAAATGAGTCCTTGAAGAGCAAAGCTGCCAAGGAAGCGCTTGGCGATGTTATGGACCAAGTAAAGGAAATAAAGGGCGTGAAGCTTCTGGCTGCCAAGGTATCCGGAGTGGATATGAACGGCTTGCGTGACCTCGGCGACCAACTGAAGGAGAAGCTTAAGGAAGGTGTTGTCGTTCTCTTATCCGAGGAAGCGGGCAAGGTGAATATGATAGCTATGGCGACAGAAGGTGCAGTGGCAAAGGGAGCACATGCGGGCAATCTGATAAAAGGAATCGCGGCTCTCGTTGGCGGCGGGGGCGGCGGACGTCCGAACATGGCTCAGGCAGGCGGCAAGAATCCGCAAGGCATAGATGCTGCGATTACAGAATCCGAGAAAGTGCTGGAGACACAGATAATTTAAAAAGTATAGACAAAAAGAAAGTAAAGGGGCGGCATGTTAGAAGGGAAAAACGTTGTTTTGGCAGTAAGTGGAAGTATTGCGGCATATAAAATTGCCAATTTGGCAAGTATGCTGAAAAAACTAAATGCTAATATCACTGTTCTGATGACGCAGAATGCAACAAACTTTATCCATCCTGTTACTTTTGAGACTTTAACCGGAAACAAGTGTCTCATCGATACCTTCGACAGGAATTTTCAATATAATGTAGAGCATGTTTCCCTTGCCAAAAGCGCAGACATTGTGCTTGTGGCACCGGCTTCCGCCAATGTTATCGGCAAGCTGGCACATGGAATTGCCGATGATATGCTAACGACCACGGTCATGGCCTGTTCTTGCAAAAAAATCGTAGCCCCGGCTATGAATTCTTATATGTATGAGAATCCCGTTGTTCAGGACAACATAAAATTGTTAAGAAACTACGGTATCGAAGTGATTGAACCAGACAGCGGCTATCTGGCATGCGGAGATACCGGTGTGGGCAAGATGCCTTCGGAGCAAGTGCTGTTAGAACATATTCTGCGTGAAGCAGCGTTTGAAAAAGATCTGACAGGCAGAAAGGTGCTGGTAACAGCGGGCCCTACCCGGGAACCAATTGATCCGGTAAGGTTTTTGACGAATCGTTCCACAGGGAAAATGGGTTATGCGATAGCGAAGCACTGTATGCAAAGAGGCGCAGAGGTCACCCTGATTACAGGAAAAACTGAGATAACAAAGCCTTTTTTTGTAAAGGTAATAGAAGTAGAAACGGCTGCAGATATGTTTGAAGCGGTAAAAGACTGCTATGAGGAGCAGGATATTATTATAAAAGCGGCCGCGGTGGCAGATTATCGTCCTGCATTTGTATCGGAGCAAAAAGTAAAAAAGAAGGATTATGAAATGACGATTCCATTGGAAAGAACAGAGGATATTCTGCAATTTCTCGGGAATAATCGGAAGCAAAATCAATTTTTATGCGGGTTTTCCATGGAAACAGAAAATTTATTGGAAAATTCCAAAGCTAAATTGCGAAACAAGCATATAGATATGATAGTAGCGAATAATCTAAAAGAGGATGGTGCAGGATTTGGTGTGGATACCAACATAGCCACATTGATTATGGCGGACAAAGTCATAGAACTGCCGATTATGAGTAAAGATGAAGTCGCAAAACAAATTATAGATACAATACAAATAATGCTAAACGTAAATAATTTGGAAAATGTCAACATAAAACGCTAAAATAAATTAGTTTTGTCACTATGCACAAAAATACACCGATAATAGATGGCTGTTTTTGTGCATAGTGTATTTTGGACGTACTTTTACAAGCGTTCCCTTCGGGAAGAGGGGCGCGCCTATTGGTTTCTATATTCAGTTACCGCGATTATGGGATTGCTAAAGATTTTCTATATTCATTGACACTAAGTCCACCAAACATTTTACGCGGATAGTTATTAATCCAGTCTTCAATATACTGTATCTTGTCCACACTATAATCGGCAATATCTGCTCCCTTTGGTATATGCCGCCGTATCAGCTTATTGGCATTCTCATTACTTCCCCGTTCACTACTACAAAAGGGATGGCAGAAGTAGACGGAAGTACGCGGCTTTACTCCATATAAGGAACGCTCTATTTCATTATGTGCAGAAAATTCTACCCCATTATCACAGGTAATAGTCTTAAATGTGGAACGAAAACGCCGTGTACCGTATTCCCTTTCTATTCGGTCTAGTGCCTTTACAACACTCTTTGCGGTACGGTCACGAATCGGCTTTACAATCTCCTTACGGAGCATTCTTTCCGTAAGGACAAGTAAACATGCCTTGCTCTTTCCCTTGCCGCTATAGACCGTGTCCATTTCCCAATGACCGTATATTTCACGTTCATTTACTTCCTTTGGGCGTTCTTCAATTTTCTTTGCACCAGTCATATGATAACAATGACGTATTTTCTTTTCCGTTCTTTTTGTCTTTTGATATGGCAAATCCTTTGCACTGATAGACCAAAAAAGACGCGAGTGAATATAACTATACAAAGTAGCCGTACATATGTCAGTCTTAAAGTTACCACTTTTACGGACAGTGACAAGGGCGGCATAAGGAGAATATTTCTCCTCTTTTATGAGCCGTTCCACCTCATGCATAAAAGCATAGTCATTACCGACCTTCAAATCAATTCCTTTGTTATGTCCCCGTTCCTCTTGAATGCGTTGACTCACATCCGCACAATATACCGATTTTTCAAGCCACGTCTGACCGTCACGCATTAAGACCGTTCCCCGTTTGATTTCCCGATAGACCGTTGTATAATGCTTTCCAATCCTTTGTGCGATTTCCTTCGGATTCTTTCCGTCCTTTAACATGGTTTCAATGATGTAACGCTCATGCTCTTTAATGTATGCACTCATTTTTTCCCCTTTGAAAAAGTTCGAACGTTCGAACTTTTAAAATGATAACGTTAGTGTACCTAATAAAGAGTAACAAATCAAAAAACACCCTATCAAATGGGGCACAGCTTTGCAGTGTGCTTTGACAGAGTGTTTTTTATTTGTTTGGGCGTTACTGGTAACAGTAGGCCGTGTTTAGTTTGACACGTTATAGGTCTTTATAGGTGGATAGTTATTTCCGCGTAAACATGACCTATGAACATAATGCATGTGCTTTTTATTTTTGCCGATTGCTTCATGAGGTTGATTGTCTATATAGCGATAGCAGACAATACACATTTTCCCGTTGCCGTTTTGCCATTGTTCCATAACTCTACCCCTTCTATATTAATCTCTTAATTCATAATATGTCACCCGTTGATGTGCTTCAGGTATATCTATGGTTTTACAATAAGTGATACGGTCAGCGTAAATCTGCTGAAATTCTTCTTCATCTTCAATACAAAACTCCGGCTCTACAATCTCTATATTCTGTGATGTATAATACCGCTTTTTATTCTTAAGATGGCTAACCGTTTGTTTCGTGATATACTTTGTGATGTAAGATGATACCCTTTCTGTGTCCTCAACCCGTGTCGCGGTGGTAAAACCCAATGTCCAATCCTTTATATTAAAGATAGGCTTACCGCTCTTACGGTCATTATGTCCGCTATAGGCGAAGCACAGACCGCCACAATCTGACAATAGACCGTGGAAGTGGTAATGTTTCCCGTCCGCATGTAATTCGGGCACAATTAGATATTTCATATTTGGACACTTTCCACGTTTTCGAAAGTTATTTAAATATTGAGTTAATTTCTTGACTATCTCGTCATAGTCGGATGAATCCGTTTTCTGACGGTCAAATGTAAGCGTGATAAACCATTCCCAACGATTACTGCGCGCTATCTGATAGATTCTATTTTTCGTATTTTTTAATGATACGGAAAGGCAGTGCTTTTCTTCCTTTTCCGTTCTTTCCCTTTTTTGATATGTCTTTTTGAAGTTTTCGTTTTTTAATTCGCCGTTGTGAATAGTCTGCTTATAAAACGTTACATGTTGGCCTGCGGGGTAGTCAAAAACCCTACAGTTGTAATCCATATCAATTTTCCCTTTTTAATTTTAGTTGCAATATGTACTATAACTTATTGCTATTGTCAAGTAGGCGGCAGTTGGCAAAAGGGGCAATCCCGAAATAACCGTTGCTGTGCTTCTTTCTCCTTTGCTTGTTTTTCCTCCCGCATAGAATCACAGACTATCTTTATATTATGATTCATCACCGCATAGGCATTTTGGCGGGAGAATCCACCCGTAATAAGCGATTCCAGTGTATCAAAAGGAAGTTCCCCAAACCGCCTTAAGTAAGAAATATCAACACTTCCCATACAACAAGACCTTTTCATTTTATTTGTCATAAGACCATCCTTTCCAAGTTCGAACGTCCGAACTATTAGAAACCGCGAAGGTATCGGGCGGGGCCCCTCAGTCCCCTTCCCTCAACCCTTCGCAGTTTCAAACATTTTGTACGTATCATACATGTTAAAATACTTTTTCTTGCCGATAAAAAATTCCGCCCCAAGTCGTTCCTTCATTGGATACCACATTTTGACGGAAACGAAGAGAGAGCCACCAGAAAGCAAACCGAGTACCTTTCCCGCCGCGCCGTAATTATTTACTTTGCGGTGTATCAATTCATATTCGATAAGAGAGCGGATTTGTCTATCTATCATGCGGTCAAACTGACTAATTAAGATAATATCAAAGCCTAATTTCCGATGTTGTGTAAAAAAAGTAAGCCATTCACTACGCCCCGACATTTGCCATTCGCGACTATTAAACATGATTTGACATTCATCAATTACAAGAAGAAATTTCCCCTCGGGCAATGGCTTGCCTTTATAATAATGATTACGGAAATCACGAGAAAACTTTTCTAGTCTTTTAGGCGTTAATCGGTCATTATCTATCGATAGATATTTACCTTTATGTCTGCCCTTGATAAGATTAGTGTTAAATGTAAAATTGCCGATAACAACACCGTTATAATTCTTTACACGGTAATACAATTTTTCCGCAAGGTGTAAACTTTTTCCACTTCCGGGGGTGCCACTATATAATGTAATCATAAGATACCCCCTATTCGATAGCCTTTAACCATCGCAAGATAATGCCGTAAAAATACCAGAGGAAAATAGATACTAACCACGCCCCGCCGATAGCGAGAAAATTCTTTACGGGTATGAACCAATTTAAATAACCAAGATATGGAAGGCTCGCCAGTGAATCAATATATCTTGAAAAAGGCGAAACGGGCATGACCATATACACCGCATCTAAAAGGGCATTTGTAATTTCTTTCATAAATGCAATCATAATATCACCATTTGATTACCTTTCCCGTAATAAGAGCAAGCCCCAAAATAAATAAAATCGTCTCACAAGTGCGAAATATCTTTGCAAGAGATTCAAATTCGGCCATATCTATTACAAATGTATAATTGATGTGAAATGTATCTGCCCGAATAGGGAGTTCCCAACGGGGAGCAACGGGGGTAGCTTCTAACACCCGAAACAAGTCGATTATGTCAAACGGAATACAAAAAGGAAATATTCCGCTCCAATCCTTTGTCATTTTGTCAGTTCCTATTCCTTCATTATCGGGAATAGGTGTGGGTTCAATTTCAGGTTTTGGTGTGGGTACTGTTGGAGTGTCTGGGTTCGGAGTGGGATTGACCACTTCTTTTATAATTTTTTCTACCACTTTCACGTGTTCATCTGGTGTGGGATATTCGGGAATAGGTTGCGGGTTCGGGTTTGGGTTTGTGCTAGGATCAGTAACAACACCATAAGAGGGCAATAATTCCTCTTGAAATCTTGCTAATATATCCGCGAGTGCATCCGCGCTGATACTAGGCGGTATAATAAGACCAGTGCTCGAATCCGATGTGATAAGAGGGAGAAGCATATTTTTTATTTGAGGTACAATATCTGGATAATTAATTGGCTCTTTTCTGGGATTAATAGCAGAACTCGTATCATTGGTACGAAAATTCAAATATTTGCTCATAGCTTCCATATCAGAAAAAACAGGCATATTCGTTGAATAAGAAGCAACAGGGTTAATTTCACTAAAATAATGACTCGGTATAGTAATACCACCAGCATATGGAACATATGACCATACTAAAGGCATAGACCATTTATTCACACCAGAAGAGCCACTTTTAGTATCCAAAACCCCCTGATAAAAACGTAAAGGATAACTATCGTTTGCATTATAATAAACGGCATATCTATAAAGAGTACTGCTAAGAGATGACTTAAGCGCATATGAATTAATAAAATAATATCTCGCATGAGTATAGTTCATACCATCATCTACAGACATATTCAAAAGGATATCGCCAGTTGAGGATGTATCATATTCACCATTCCACCCATATTCGGGCGATGGAACAGAAAACAATTCTTGTGATATTTTACTATCTCCGTCTTCATAAGTTTTATGGACGAATCCAGCAACAGCCGCCACAACACTTGCACCGATAGTATATTTATCTGTTTTTAACCACTTTTTCCAACCGTTTTTATCTTTCGGGTCTTCTGGTGGTTCTTCACCCGAGGGCTTAGGAGAGAATGTCACTATATCACCGTCACGAATAGCACGTATAATGTGCTTAGTAGATATTTGTCCATCATCTACCTCAGGAACCTCCGACCCCCCAACGTAATCCATAAATTTATCGAATGTATCTTGTTGGGATTCATAACTATCATAGATTCCATACGCACCAGCCGCAACAAAAGCTGTCATTAAAAGATTCCACAAAACAGCACCCGTTTCAATAACAGCGGGAACAGCAACAACAGCGGCTTTCGCTTCTATAGGTTTAAATAATACCGACATAATACTTGTGGTAAGTATGACAGATGCTAAAAATACAATAAATCCACGCTTTATAGGCTTCATAAAACACCCCTTTCATAATCTATTTATTTATGGTAAAATACCCCTTAAAAGGGGGTATTTGAAAATGGACAATAATTTAATATGTGACTATATGGACGGTGTCATAATTGAAAAAACAAATGATAATAAATTACGATGTATTTTTACTGATAAAATACTAGAAAATTACGAAATACAATCAGCAGAACTATTCGAAACTGATAAACCTAAAATACAAGATTTCTATGAACTTGTATTAAAAAGAGCCAAAGAAGATTTACAATTCAAATGTAAAAAGCATATAGTAACAGAGTTACAAAGTAGTAATGAAAATTCTTTAGTTTTACTTATCTATGACGATATAGAAATTGATTAAAAAATAGGTTGCCGATACTGTTTATAAGTAACGGCAACCGTTTTTATAATCTTAAGCTTTGCCCGTGAGCTTTTTGAACAGCTTCACGCCGAAAATAACTACCATTACCGCACCAACGATTCCGAGTGCGATAGGAAGTACCAACGTTAATACAGACATAATACCACTTCCAATATCAGTAAGTGATGCTACTAAAGCAGTTTGTACAGCTTCCATAAGATACCCCTTTCCAAGTTCGAACGTTCGAACTTTTATTTTTTTATTTATATCAATGCGCATTTGATAACAGTTTAAATAGCCTTGTCAAAAAGGCTAAGGATGCCACGAATGGCAATACCTATAATAATAGGGATAAATCCCAACCCGATACCGATAACGATACCAAGGCTTAAGATTTTGCCAATTTCTTCAATTCCCATGTGATACCCCCTAACGCTTTAGATAGCTAGAGATTATTAAGGCACAAACAATGCCGAATAACATAGCGCCTACCGTTACATATATATAAAATCGGTTTGAATTTACTTCATCGGCCTGCAATGCATATTCGCGATTATGTTCTATATTATCGCTTATGATGGAGTTACCGGAAACGGTAACACTTTCTAAGTCGGTTATCTTATCTACTGATTTTGTAAGGCTTTCAGATACCGCATTTATATTTTCAAGTACCGATTCCCTATAGAGGACAGTAGATTCTGTTTGCATGTTCCTTTCCTCTAGGGATTCCATATTCTCAAGAATCGAATTAAGACCGATAACACATAAGTCGATAGATTGATTAATTCTCTGCAAAAGAGTACTACTATCAAGCTGATATTGTTCAATGTTATTCACCCTTTCTTCTAAGTCATGAATATTACCACCAGTTTCCTGTAACCAAAGTTCTATCGCGTTCAATCTATTATCGTCTGTAGGTTGCTCGTTATTTTCCGAGATATCATTATCTATAGAATGTTCTGAATATTTCGTACTATCATTATCCAAAGAGGATTCAAGACCTTCCGCGCTGTTATCAGATACATTTTGCATGTCAGTTTCCAAATATTCCCCCGTTTCACTTGCATGAACAGCAAGGGAGAATAGGGGAGAAACAAAGAGAATCATGCAAACGACAGCTACGGAACGAAAGGTTATGTTTTTCATTTTCTTCATATAATCCACCTTTCTAAATGGGAATGTTACCAAAAACATAGCGAAGCCACGTTATTAAATTTCGCAATAGAAACGCCATTTCCGCGAAGGAAGACCACTGGCTTATGTAGGCTTTGAAAATAGTTTGAGTTAATCAACCGCAAGCGGTTAGCGGGTTCCTACGTCACCCACGTGAGTAAATCATTCTTCATGAAGATATCAAGAGTATAAAATCATGAAAATTAGAAACGAAAGAAGAAACGCTGAAATATGTAAATAAATAATTTCCATATATTATTACTCCTTTAAGGGAAAAGCAAGCCGCCACAAATGCGATGAAATGCAACGGCTTGCGGGGGAAAGCTACTTTTTGTCAGGTGTTTTCAAATCAGAATTGGAAACCGATTCTTTTTCGTTTGAAAGCAGTACACCGCTAACAGACAAAGATTTGTATTGGTCATTATAAGAAAATTGCAGGCCGTAAGGCTTCATAGGGTCTACGGATTCAAAGACTTCTTTACTACAAGAAATTGTTCCGGCTTCTGAATCTTGTAAAATAGCAAGATTGTAATAAGTATTTCCGTTAGTGCCCACACGGCTATTCTTTGCTAAAATCATAACTCCACAATTTAAAGATAATTTCATTTTAATTTCCTCATTCTTTCTAGTTCGGACGTTCGAACTTTTTGATATATGTGTTTGATAGGTTGCATATAATAAAAGCGTGGGAAAGGAACTGAAATCCGTTGTATACCGCCTTTTTACTACGAAGAAACCACGCTTTATCAACTTCTATTTGTGCCAGTAGATAAGTAGGTGGTCAGCCTCCACTGGCTATTTACCCAGCTGACGGGTGAGCTCATAAATTTTAAAATCCGGTTTACCAAGTATAAGCTACTTCAATCTTATATTCCTTACCCGCTTTCTTTGCGGCGGTAAAATTGCGGCTTATCATGTTTTCCAGAGAATCGCGGTGTTTCAGATAATCATCAAGACTTTTAAATGTAATCATGACAGTGCGATTAATTTCTTTCGATTCAACATCAACCGTATTATCATCAGAGGAAGAATCAGAAGAACTATTGTTGTGACGGCCTTCGGACTGTTCCGTCTCCCCTTTTTTAACCTTTTTCATTTCACGAACCGACATATCGGAGTTGATTTTCTCAAGGTCTTTTTCATCCATGCCGAGCATGACAATAAGCTGACTGGATTTATAGGTCTTATATTCATCGGCGATAGGCTCACTTATGTGGCCATCAATGCGCTTTCCGAATCGCTCTACTACATTAATAAAGTTGTTTGCCGTACCACGGGCAATTCCAAACTCAGCCTTCGCAAAGGAATAAACGTCTTTGTAACCAAGAGCCTTAAAAGCTCCGTTTTCATTAATCCAATAGAGGTTAAAAGCGATTTTGGAAAAACTGCCTTCGATTTTATTCATTTCGGAACGAATGATTTTTACGTGACTGTTAAGTTCTGTTATCATTTCCTTACTGTAAACATCAGCCGGAGGATTCATTGTTGAATTATTGTCAACAATTGCAACTGTAGTTTCCATTTTTTTCTTTGCCATAATATTTTTACCTTTCCTTTCCCGCGAGTTCGAACGTTCGAACTTTTTCCCCTGCACTTTTTTGTGCGATTTCTTATTACTCTTTTATTATAGAATTTTCAAAACGTAAATAATTTTTAAAAATAGGTTGACTGCTCCAAAAAATGTGATATAATCATTATTGTGCATAACGATATGCAAGCATATCTGTGCGTAAATAGAATAAACCCAATCAGTCGTGTTGCTAGGAAGGGACTGAAGGGAGGTCGGGTGTAGGAATGTCAAACGTAATCGTAAAAGAAAACGAGACTTTGGATAGCGCTTTACGTCGCTTTAAAAGAAGCTGTGCGAAAGCTGGAATTCAGCAGGAAATTCGTAAGAGAGAGCATTACGAAAAGCCAAGCGTAAAACGCAAGAAGAAATCTGAAGCAGCAAGAAAACGTAAATATAATTAATTGTGTGAGCGACAAGTCCTTGGTTTTTAATCAAGGACTTTGTTATGTAATAAGAAAATGCTCCTATTACATAAAAAATGGATGCGCAGCTACGCGTAACAAAAGCTGCGTTGCCAAACATTGACTGCGAGAGTGGACGAAGTACACTTTTGCTAAATTATGATATGTTTCATAGCGGGGAATTCGATATGTGGACAAGAGAAATACTAGGAACGGATATTTATCATCTTGTTTTGGCATTCGTCATCTACAGCATGCTTGGCTGGCTGGTAGAATCCATTTATATGTCATTGTGCAACAAGAAGTTGACGAACAGAGGGTTTGCAAAAAGTCCTTTTTGTCCGATTTACGGCTTTGGCGCAGTGATAGGATATGCTATACTCCATCCGTTAAACGGTCATTTTTTTGAATTGTATTTGGCGGGAGCCGTAATGGCGACGGTTTTCGAGTTTTTGGTTGGAAAGCTCATGCTTAAGCTGTTCGGAGAAGTCTGGTGGGATTATAACCATAAACCATATAATTATAAAGGTATCGTATGTCTGGAAAGTACGGCTGCCTGGGGCTTGTATGCGGTGTTCATCATCACTTTCCTGCATTCAAAAGTGATTGGTTTTATCGACGGCCTGAGTTTTTCCATGGGAAGCCGCGTATGCGGAGTGATACTTGCTGTCGTCACTGTGGATTATATTGTTCAGTTGACCCGTGCATTTCGCATCGATATACGCGGGCAAAGGGACAGATGGGTGGATAAATATCAGAACTTTAAAGCGAGATGGTATTAAAAAGCGGTTCTAAACGGAATCGCTTTTTTATATTTATAGTAGTAGAACACCTGACAGGAGTGTGTATTGTGAAGAAATTGGTGAAAGCTGCTATTTGCTACGGGTTCAGTATCTGCTTGTTTTTCTCCTCCATACTTTACGCGAGGGCGGTGCCGGAGGTGTCCGCGCCTTCTTACATATTGATAGAAGCTTCTACGGGGCAGATCATCTGCGAACAGGAGGCGGATGCGGAAAGGAGCCCTGCCAGCATAACAAAGATTATGACGCTGTTGGTTATTTTTGATCATCTCAAGTCGGGAAGAATACACTTGGACGATCAGATTATGACCAGCGCGTATGCCAAATCCATGGGCGGTTCCCAAGTGTTCCTGGAAGAGGGAGAGGTACAGACCTTAGAGACCCTGATAAAGTGCATTGCTGTAGCGTCGGGAAACGATGCCTGTGTGGCGGTGGCAGAATACATTGCGGGAAGCGAGTCCGAATTCGTTAAGCTGATGAACCAGAGGGCGGAGGAACTCCGTATGGATCATACGCATTTTGAGGATTGCTGCGGGCTTTCCGATTCGGATACCCATTATACCTCAGCCAGAGATGTGGCGACTATGTCGAAGGAGCTTATAACCAAGTATCCCGAGGTGCTGGATTATACACAGATTTGGATGGAGGATATTTCTCATGTGACGAGGCAGGGGACCTCCGTTTTTACGTTGTCCAGCACTAACAAGCTTTTAAAGCAGTACGAGTGGGCTACGGGACTGAAAACCGGTTCCACGAACAAGGCGAAATACTGTCTTTCGGCAACAGCCAATAAGGACGGCATCGAATTGATTGCGGTAGTTATGGCGGCTCCGGATAATAAGATAAGATTTCAGGATGCGATGTCGCTGCTTAACTACGGCTATAGTGTGAGCAACATTTATGTGGATGAGAACAAAGATACCCTGCCTGCACAGATTATTAAAGGCGGCGTAGATGATACCGTAAACTTAAGTTATGCCGGAGAGTTCAGATATCTGGATACCAAGGGCAATAACCTGACAGAAATCGAAAAGACCATCAGCCTTCCGGCTCAGATAGAAGCTCCGATAACGGAAGGGCAGGCAATCGGTGAAGCGGTTTACCAGCTGGGCGGACAGAGGATAGGAAGCATATCCATCGTTGCGGCCAAGGCGGTGGATAAAGCGGGATATAAAGACTATGTGATAAAGACGATTCGTTATTTCCTTTTATAAATCAAAAAAATGTGGTACACTAAGGAATAACTGGTATAAAAATACCGGCAAAAGGCTTGATAGACGGAGGAATGAGATGCCGGAGATGGGATCAACGATCATACGCGTGCTTGAAATAGCGCTTCTCATGGCGTTTGTCATATCGATTATTTATGACAGCACTCGTTTTGTGAAGAGAGAATATGTGATATGTTCAGAGAAGGTTTTAAAAAAGAGTAGAATCGTTCTGTTGTCGGATCTGCATAATAAATGTTTCGGGCATAAGAATGAAGATTTGATAAAGGCGGTAGAGGAGGCTTCCCCGGATTTTATTCTGGTTGCAGGAGATATGGTGACAGCTGCTGAGAAGAAGACAAAGTACGAGGAAATAGTGGAGTTTTTGGGTTGTCTGGCATCGAAATATCCCGTTTTTTATGCAAACGGAAATCATGAATACCGGATTAAGACATATAAAGAGGCTTACGATGATTTGTATGAGGAATACAAGGAGAAGCTGATCAAATGCGGCATCCGCCTTTTGGAAAACGACAAAGTCTATCTTTCTGATATCAATGTGGAAATCTGTGGTTTGGAGATAGAAAAAAAATATTATAAGAGGTTCCGGCAAACTCCTATGGAGGAAGGCTATATTGATCGCCTTTTCGGAAAAAATACAGATGGGGCTTTTAGACTTCTGATCGCCCATAACCCGGATTATTTTAAAGAGTATGTAAAATGGGGAGCGGACCTTACTGTGGCGGGACATGTGCATGGCGGAGTGATGAGGCTTCCGTGGCTCGGAGGGGTAATTTCTCCGATGGTCCGTTTTTTCCCTAAATATGACGGTGGTTTGTTCATGGAAGATGATTCCGTGATGGTGGTGAGCAGGGGACTTGGAATGCACACGATTCCCGTTAGGATATTCAATCCGGGAGAGCTTATCGTTATTGATTTGTGTGGAAAATAGGCATGCGGTATCAGATGATTATACTTGAAATTATTGGAATTTCTATGTAGAATAATAAATACGGTTTTTGAACGGACAAGATTTATAAAGTTGGGGTGGAATATGGCAATTCCGGTTAAGCTGCAAGTATTTGAAGGTCCTCTGGATCTGCTTTTGCATTTAATTGATAAGAATAAGGTGGACATATACGATATACCGATTGTGGAGATAACAGCGCAGTATTTGGATTATATCAAGAATATGGAAACCGAAGATATGAACGTAATGAGCGAATTCCTCGTTATGGCGGCAACGTTGATTGACATTAAGTGCAGGATGCTCCTGCCTAAGGAAATCAACGAGGAAGGCGAGGAGGAGGACCCCCGTGAGGAGTTGGTCCAGAAGCTGTTGGAGTATAAGATGTATAAATATATGTCCTTCGAATTGAAGGACAGACAGATGGACGCCCAGCGTGCGCTTTACAGACAGCAGCATCTGCCCAGGGAAGTGGCGGATTACAGACAGCCGGTGGACTATGAGTCCCTGCTTGCGGATGTCAATTTGAATAAGCTGCACGAAATTTTTCAGTTTATGATCAAGCGGCAGGAGGACAAGATCGATCCTGTCAGAAGTACCTTTGGGAAAATTGAAAAAGATGAAATCGATATGGATATGAAGACAGCATATGTGATAGAATACGTGAAAAGCCATAAGCGCTTCGGATTCAGACAGCTTTTGGAGAAGCAGAAGAGCAAGATGGAAATCATAGTGACCTTTCTTGTCATACTGGAAATGATGAAGATAGGGCAGATCGACATCGAGCAGCAGGATATATGTGACGACATTATTATTACGTCCAAGCTGTTGGCAGAGGCCATATAATACATAAAAGCGGATATAGTGTTATGCGATATAAGGGAAATTGTGAAAGATAGGGATGAACATTGGAGAGACAGAGTGCGGAAGCGATTATAGAAGCCATTCTTTTTACGATGGGAGATTCAGTGGAGATAGCGAGGCTCGCCGAGACCATAGAAGAGGATGTTAAGACGACGAAAGAGATTCTGGCAGGAATGAAGGAAGGATATGAGAAGGATAACAGGGGAATAACGCTCATAGAGCTGGAGGACTCCATTCAGCTTTGTACAAAGCCCGATATGTATGAATATCTTATAAAGATAGCTAAGACACCGAGGAGGTTCATACTTACGGACACTCTCCTTGAGACTTTATCGATCATTGCCTATAAGCAGCCGGTGACCAGACTGGAAATTGAGAAAATCAGAGGCGTGAGCTGTGACCATGCGGTGAACCGTCTCGTGGAATTCAATCTGGTGACGGAGGTTGGAAGGCTGGACGCGCCGGGAAGACCGCTTTTATTCGGTACCACGGAGGAATTTTTGAGAAGCTTTGGAGTGAAATCCCTGGGAGAGCTTCCGGAGCTGAATTCAGTGCAGATGGAGGAGTTCAAGCAGCAGGCGGAGGCGGAAGTACAGCTTCAACTGGATATTTAAGTGCGTTTCTATTTTGCCCTCCGGCGGCATATATTTAGACGATGAAGGTTTATCGGGAAATCATATGAAGAAAGTGGAGAGGAAATATAAACGGTTTGTTTATCTTGTGATAGCGGCGCTTTATCTGACCGCAGCGGTATTAGCGTGTGGAAGCCATGCCCTCGCAAAAGAAGGAAACGAAGAAGAAAATAGTACAAACATAAAGCTATACGCCCGTTCGGCAGTCCTTATGGATGCAGATTCCGGGCGTGTTTTATTTGGCAAGAATGAGGATGAGGCTATGCCGATGGCAAGCACAACAAAAATAATGACATGTATCATCGCCCTTGAAAACGGCAATCCTGAAGATATCGTTACGGTATCCGGATATGCGGCGGCTCAGCCCAAGGTCCATTTAGGCATGCGTGCCGAGCAGCATTTCAGGCTGGAAGATTTATTATATTCCCTGATGCTGGAATCGCATAACGATTCGGCAGTAGCCATCGCAGAGTATATCGGAGGAAGCGTGGAGGGCTTTGCCGGGATCATGAATAAAAAGGCGAGGGACATAGGTTGTGAGAATACCTTTTTTATTACGCCCAACGGATTAGACGCCACGTCGATGGATGAGGCAGGAGAGGCGAAGGTTCATTCTACCACGGCCAGTGATCTGGCACGCATTATGAAGTACTGCATCGGAGAGTCTGAAATGAGTGAGGAATTTCTGCGGATAACGAGGACGCAGAGCTATTCCTTTTCCGATGCGGAAGGAAAGAGAAGCTATTCCTGTACAAATCACAACGCCTTTCTGTCTATGATGGATGGTGCTCTTTCAGGAAAGACCGGATTTACCAACAATGCGGGCTACTGCTATGTAGGAGCGCTGAAAAAGGACAACAAGACCTTTATCGTAGCTCTTTTGGCTTGTGGCTGGCCGAATAACAAGAGCTATAAATGGAGCGATACAAAAAAGTTGATGGCCTATGGATTAGAAAACTATGAATACCGCAACGTATATGAACCGGTGACGTTCGCCCCTCTTTGGGTGGAAGGTGGGGTCCCGGAAAACGGCAAGCCCTATGGGAAAGCATATACGGAGTTAGAAATAAAGGGGGACGATACGAAGGAGTTGAACCTTCTTCTCAGGGCGGATGAAGAGGTAGAAGTGAAGCGGACTTTACCGGAGGAATTGAAAGCGCCTGTGGCAGAAGGAATAAGGGTGGGAGAAGTAAGTTATTACCTCAGTGAGGAGCTAATAAAGGAATATCCGATCGTAGTAAAATCCGGGGTTCTCTCCATGGATTTTCCGTGGATACTGCGATATATATTGACTTTATATGCAATATAAAATTGTGTTACTGTTAACTTCGTTCACAGTAACACATGATTTCTGCATTTAAATTCGCTGCGCGAAGCAGAAATCATCTCTTGCATCACGTTCTTACGCAGTTTAACAGCAAGTGTTAAACTACTGTGTAAACAGTTACAAAATTACTGGAAAATTTGCTAAATTTTCAAAATTATTCTAGGATAAAAATTCTTTTTGTGTTATACTACTACAGTATGATTATAGGGAAGGAATTCCCTGCTAAATTGTTTTTTTTTATTTAATATAAAATGGAGGACTGAAAAGATGAGTACTACTTCACAAGCGAGTCAAAGAATCAAAACTTTACTCGATGAAAACAGTTTCGTTGAAATAGGAGCACTTGTAATGGCAAGAGCGACAGATTTCAATTTGAAACAGACAGAAACTCCTTCTGACGGTGTGATTACCGGTTACGGAGTAATTGACAGCAATCTTGTGTATGTCTACAGTCAGGATGTTTCCGTGTTGAACGGAACAGTTGGCGAGATGCATGCGAAGAAAATTGCGAACCTCTATGATCTGGCAATGAAGACGGGTGCGCCTGTTATCGGTTTGATTAATTCTGCCGGACTTAGATTGCAGGAGGCTACGGATGCTTTAAACGGTTTCGGAGAGATTTACATGAAGCAGGTGAACGCATCGGGAGTAATTCCTCAGATTACAGCTATTTTTGGAACTTGCGGCGGCGGACTCGCACTGATTCCCACGCTGACTGATTTCACTTTTATGGAGGAGAAGAGCGGAAAATTATTCGTGAATGCTCCTAATGCAATCGACGACAATGAAATTTCTAAATGTGACACTTCTTCCGCAGTATTCCAGAGCAAAGAGGCCGGCATCGTGGACGTGGTTTCGGACGAAACGAGCGTTCTTGCACAGATCAGAGAACTTGTTTCTATTCTTCCAGCGAGTAATGAAGACAACATGTCTTTCGACGAGTGCATGGACGATTTGAACAGAACATGTGAAGAACTTGTAAACTGTGCTGGTGATACTTCTATCGCTCTTTCCCAGATTTCAGATAATGGTATTTTCTTCGAGACGAAGAGAAATTATGCAAAGGATATGGTTACCGGTTTCATCAAATTGAACGGAGCGACCGTAGGCGCTGTTGCCAACCGTACAGAGGTTTTTGATGCAGAAGGAAAGTCGGTAGAGAGCTTCGATGCGGTATTGTCTGCAAAGGGTTGTGATAAAGCGGCAGACTTCGTTAATTTCTGTGATGCCTTCGATATTCCGGTACTGACTCTTACGAATGTAAAGGGCTTTGCTTCCAGCAAATGCGAAGAGAAGAAGATTGCAAAAGCAGCAGCGCGTCTTACATACGCGTTTGCAAATGCAACGGTACCTAAAGTGAACGTTATAACGAAGAAGGCTTTTGGAAGCGCATATGTTGCAATGAACTCCAAGGCTCTTGGCGCAGACATCACGATGGCTTGGCCGGATGCTGAAATCGGAACGATGGATGCGAAGCTGGCGGCAAAGATTATCTGTGATGGACAAGGTTCCGAGGCAATTGATGCTTGTGCACAGGAATATGCGAAGCTTCAGACCAGCGCAGCAGGCGCGGCGGCCAGAGGATATGTGGATCAGATCGTCGAACCTTCCGAGACGAGAAAATATATAATCGGCGCTTTCGAAATGTTATATACAAAACATGAAGATCGTCCGGCTAAAAAACATGGTACAGTTTAGAAAGGATACTTAATATGAAAAAATGGTTATTAGTATTAGGTATGATTACCTGCATCTTCGGCGTGAATCTATCGGCTGAGGCGGCGGAGACTACAGCAGCGGTTCCTGAGGTGTCAGAAGAAGAGGTTGCGGCATACGGGGATCAGCTCGTGGAGTCCATCGCTACGGTCTGTGCTCAGAATATGCAGTCCCAGTATGCATCGAACGCAGTAATTGCTGCGGCTCTCGACAGCTGGACGGTTGCGCTTGAGGATATGGGTAGTTATGTAAAGATATTGGAACATACGGCAGAGCTTACGGCTGACGGCGCCGTTGCGAATGTTAAGGTAGAAGGTACGAAGAGCGATGCGATGGTAAAAATCGTCATGGACGAAACGTATAATCTCGTCAGCATTACTACGACTCCTATCAGCCCCGTGGGTGAATGGGCCAAGACCGGTACGATTGTTGTATTAGTCGTTCTTGGAGCAGCATTCGTAGTATTTCTGATCGTTGGTTTTGCCAAATCTCGTTCCGGATTCGTTCCGAAGATCAAGGCTGCGTTCACGGACCAGCCGGAAGCAGGCAGACAGCCGGATAACGCGATCGCTCAGATCGTAAGTAAAGAAGAATACTTCGATGACCGCGAACTGGTGGCGGCTATCGCGGCAGCGATTGCAGCTTCATCGGGAGCTTCTTCTACAGATGGCTTCGTCGTTAGATCCATCAGGAAAAGAAGGGTATATTAAACAAAAATTTAATTTTTATTGTGAGCTTATTATATAAGTAGGAGGAAGATTGAAATGAAGAATTATACCATTACCGTTAATGGAAACGTATATGATGTAGTAGTAGAAGAAGGGAGGACTGCAGGAGCGTATGCTGCTCCCAGAGCAGCAGCGCCTGTAGCGGCACCCGCACCTGTAGCAGCAGCGGCTCCGGCACCTGTAGCGGCAGCACCGGCACCCGCAGCGGCTCCGGCACCTGCAGCAGCACCCTCTGGCACAGCTGGAAGCGTAAGAATCGAAGCCGGCGCGGCTGGTAAGGTTTGCGGCGTTGAAGCGAAGGTTGGACAGGCAGTTAAGGCTGGCGATCCGGTAGTTATTATTGAAGCGATGAAAATGGAAATTCCGGTTATTGCACCTCAGGATGGCGTTGTTGCCAGCATCGATGCAGCGGTAGGCTCACCTGTAGAAGCGGGAACCTTACTTGCAACCTTGAATTAATTGCAGGAATCCGAAGTAAGACAGCTAAAATAATAGGAGGAATAGAAAATGTCAGAACAGGTTAAAAAACCGATTGGAATTGTGGAAACCGTTCTTCGTGATGCACATCAGTCCTTAATTGCGACGAGAATGCCTACCGAAATGATGCTTCCAATCATCGATACAATGGATAAAGTAGGCTATCACGCAGTGGAATGCTGGGGCGGCGCTACTTTTGATGCTTCTCTTCGTTTCCTGAAGGAAGATCCGTGGGAAAGACTGAGAAAATTAAAAGACGGATTTAAAAATACGAAGCTGCAGATGCTGTTTCGCGGACAGAATATTTTGGGATACCGCCCTTATGCGGATGACGTAGTTGATTATTTCGTAGAGAAATCTATCGCAAACGGTATCGATATCATAAGAATATTTGACTGCTTCAACGACCTTAGGAACCTTCAGGAAGCAGTTAGCGCTACCAGTAAGGTAAAGGCAAGAGAAGGCAGAGGACATGCACAGGTTGCTTTGTCCTATACGTTGGGCGATGCCTATACGCTGGATTATTGGGTAGACATGGCAAAAAAGGTTGAGGAAATGGGAGCAGATTCCATTTGTATCAAGGATATGGCAGGCCTCTTGCTTCCTTACGAAGCTACGAAGATGATTTCTGCGATGAAGGGAGCTACTTCTCTTCCGATAGAGCTGCATACGCATTATACCTCTGGTGTAGCCAGCATGACATATATGAAAGCAATAGAAGCGGGAGCAGACATCATTGACTGCGCAATCTCTCCGATGGCTATGGGTACTTCACAGCCTGCAACTGAGGTTATGGTTGAGACCTTCAAGGGAACTCCTTACGATACGGGTTATGACCAGAACGTTCTTGCAGAGATTGCTGATTATTTCAGACCTCACAGAGATGAGTGGCTGGCAAGCGGCCTTCTCAATCCGAAGGTTATGGGCGTTGATATCAAGACCTTATTATATCAGGTACCGGGCGGTATGTTATCCAACATGGTCAGCCAGTTGAAAGAGCAGAACGCGGAAGATAAGTACTATGATGTGCTCAGAGAGATTCCTGAGGTTCGTAAAGACCTCGGAGAGCCGCCTCTTGTTACTCCTTCTTCCCAGATCGTTGGTACGCAGGCTGTATTTAACGTACTTATGGGAGAACGTTACAAGATGGCTACGAAAGAGACGAAAGCGGTACTTCGCGGTGAATACGGCCAGACTGTAAAACCGATGAATCAGGCCGTAATCGATAAGGTTATTCCGGGCGAAGAAAGAATTACCTGCCGTCCTGCCGATTTGATTGAGAACGAGCTGGATAAACTCGAAGCGGAAATGAAGGAATGGAAACAGCAGGATGAAGACGTATTATCTTATGCGCTCTTCCCTCAGGTTGCCGTTGACTTCTTCAAATACCGTCAGGCTCAGCAGGAAAAGGTCGATATGACTCAGGCTGACACAAAGAACGCAGCTTATCCTGTATAATAATGAAAAGCAAAGAAGGGATTGCCGTTTTACGGCAGTCCCTTTTGAGTTACTGTTCACTCCGTTCTCAGTAACACATGATTTCTGCATTTAAATTCGCTCCGCGAAGCGGAAATCATCTCCTGCATCACGTTCTTACGCATCTTAACAGCAAGTGTTAAGATGCTGTGTGAGCAGTAACTCTTTTGATTTTCCTTTTAGCACACTTTTGTTCACTTCATTGACAGAGAAAGCAATCCATAGTAAAATAATAACGGTTGTTATTCACAAATGGAGGATGCGTTATGGCAAGAAAAGAAACAATTGTACAAAGTGATATTTTGCAGGCGGCATTTGAAATGGTCAAAGAAGAAGGCTACGAGAACGTGACTGCGAGGAAACTGGCAGCGAAGGCAGGATGCTCGACACAGCCGATTTTTCGTATTTACCGCAATATGGAAGAGCTTATGGAAGAGTTATTTGCCATGGCGGTGGACTATTTCGAGACCTACTATGAAAGCTTTCCGAAATATAACGATATTCCTTTTGTGGATTTGGGACTTACCTACATACGTTTTGCCGAAGAGAATAAGAATATCTTCCGTCTGCTTTTTTTGTCGGAACAAAGGCACGGAAGAAGCCTTTATGATTTGCTGAACGGGAAAAAGGGCGCGGTTGTGAGAGAAATCAATTATGCGAAAGAGTATGGCTGCATGTCTCCGGAGGAAATGTTCACCAAGATGTGGATATTCATTCATGGGGCGGCTTGTATGGCACTGACGGGGGATTACGATTTGCCGGAAAGTGAGACGGTAAATCTGCTGGAGGATTCTTTTCGGTCCTTTTTGAAATAAATATGTATAGTGATATGATTTTAAACAATTATATTAATAATAATTTATATAGAAGAAAGAAGTCAGAATGTAAAGGGAAAGAATAAATGGAGAAGCAAACAGGCGGCAAAAATGACAGCAGCATAAGCATAATATCGAGAATGGAAGAAGGCTATGGGAAAATGAGCAAGAGCCATAAGGCTATTGCTGCTTTTATTACCGACCACTATGAGCAGGCGGTGTTCATGACGGCGGCGAAGCTTGGAGAGACGGTAGGTGTCAGCGAATCTACTGTAGTACGATTTGCTTCGGGCATCGGCTATGACGGATATCCGGAATTCCAGAAGGAACTGGAGGACTGGGTTAAGGACAAGCTGAATACGGTACAGAAAATCGGAGCGAAGTATGGGAAGAGCACTCAGTCGGAAATACTGACTTCCGTATTGCGCGCCGACATAGAGAAAATTCAGGATACCATAGAGCATTTGGAAGGAGCTTCCTTCGAAATGGCGGTGGATACCATTTTAGAGGCCGAGACGATATATGTGCTTGGAATGCGAAGCTGCGAACCGTTAGCCAGCTTTCTTCATTTTTATTTAAATATGATAAGAGGCAACGTAGTCCTTTTAAGCAGCACCAGCGTCAGCGAGATTTTTGAGCAGATGATCCGGATCGGGGAGAGGGATGCGATTGTGGGGATCAGCTTTCCAAGGTATTCCATGAGAACTTTAAAGGCTATGGAATTTGCCAACGACAGAAATGCAAAAGTAATTGCCATTACAGACAGTGTGCATTCCCCCATGAATTTATATTCCTCCTGCAATCTGTTCGCAAGAAGCGACATGGTTTCTATCGTAGATTCCCTGGTAGCGCCCTTAAGCGTTATTAATGCGCTGGTGGTAGCTCTCTGCCTGAAGCGTCCGAAGGATGTGAAGAGTAATCTGGAGCAGTTGGAACAAGCTTGGAATAATTACCAGGTATACCTAAATGATGAGATTAACTTTATCGATGAGGAGCCTATGTTAAATAATCCTCTTACGAAGGAATAAAGTGATGACCGGAGAAAAAGCTATGAGCAGGATAATCGTAATAGGCGGAGGCGCTGCCGGTATGATGGCAGCCGTCGCGGCCGCGGAAAAAGGAAATCAGGTGCTTCTTTTTGAAAAAAATGAGAAGCTTGGAAAAAAGGTATATATAACGGGAAAAGGCAGATGTAACCTGACCAATGCCTGTGACATGGAAAGTTTATTCGGCAATGTAGTGACTAACGGGAAATTTTTATACAGCGCTTTTTATGGTTTCGATAATCAGGCAGCAATTCGTTTCTTCGAGGGAGCAGGCTGTAGGACGAAGATAGAGAGGGGAGAGAGGGTATTTCCCGTCTCAGACCATTCTTCGGATGTGATTGCCGCTTTGCACAGACAGTTGAATCGGTTAGGTGTGGATATAAGGCTGAACACTTCTGTTAAGACGTTAGTGACCAGGGAAGAGCGGGTAATCGGAGTAGTGACGCAGGACGGTGAGACGGAGCTTGCGGAAGCCGTTATCGTGTCTACGGGCGGGTTGTCCTATCCGGTCACGGGTTCTACGGGAGACGGCCATCGGATGGCGGAGGAAAAGGGACATTCCATAAAGCCCTGCTATCCGTCCTTAGTGCCGCTTGTAATAAAGGAAGACTGGTGTAAAGAACTTCAGGGGCTTTCATTAAAAAATGTAACGGTGGCCTTATGCCAGAACGGGAAAAAGGTATTCTATGAGGGTTTCGGAGAGATGCTTTTTACTCATTTCGGCGTGAGCGGGCCGCTGATCCTTAGTGCCAGCAGTTATTATACGGGGAGAAAAAGCAAAGAAAATACGTCCCTATATCTGGATTTAAAACCGGCGCTTAGCGCAGAGCAGTTGGATAAGCGGGTGCTTAGGGATTTTGAGGAGAACAAGAATAAACAGTTTAAGAATTCCCTTGCCGCATTATTTCCGGCGAAACTGATTCCGGTTATCATACGCTTGTCAGGAATCGACGGAGAAAAGAAGATTCATGAAATAACGAAAGAAGAAAGACTGCGTTTTGTTCATTTGATAAAACATATAGATATGACGGTAACTGGGACCCGGGAGTTTCAGGAGGCGATTATCACAAAGGGAGGTATCTCAGTGAAGGAAGTGAATCCTTCAACCATGGAATCCAAGTTGGTAAAGGGCTTATATTTTGCGGGAGAGATTCTGGATGTGGACGCGTTGACGGGAGGATTCAATTTACAAGTTGCCTGGTCTACGGGGTATCTGGCGGGAAGCAGCGCGGCAAATACCTGAAATAGGAATAGGAGGATGATTACGATGGGCTGCAGCATAGCGATAGATGGTCCTGCGGGAGCGGGAAAGAGTACGATAGCGAAGATGGTTGCCAAAAGAAAAGGATTCATCTATATAGATACGGGTGCGATGTACCGGGCGATGGCGCTTTATCTTCTTAGGAGCGGAATCGGAGCAGGGGAGCAGGAGAAAATAAGTGAAAAGTGCAAGGAAGCCGATATTACTATCCGGCATGAGAACGGAGAGCAGGTCGTCCTTTTAAACGGAGAAAACGTAAGCAGTCTGATCCGCACGGAGGAAGTGGGGAATATGGCTTCTGCAAGCAGTGTCAATAAGGATGTGAGAGAAAAGCTGGTGGAGCTCCAGCACAGGCTTGCGGACAGTGCGGATGTGGTAATGGATGGAAGGGATATCGGTACTTGCGTTCTGCCGGGAGCTGACGTAAAGGTGTACCTGACGGCGGACAGTTCGGTGCGCGCCAAGAGGCGTTTTGTGGAACTGTCGGCAAAGGGAGAGCACTGTGATTTGTCAAAGATAGAAAGAGATATTGTGGAGAGGGATGAGCGTGATATGAGCAGGGAGATTTCACCCCTGCGTCAGGCCGCGGATGCGGTGCTTGTGGATTCTTCGTCCATGACAATAGAGGAAGTGGCGGAGGTTATTTTAGAGTTGTGTGAAATGTGAAAAATTTTACACGTGAAAGGAAAAAGGCTGAAAAGATGGAAGTAATTATGGCTAAGAGCGCCGGCTTCTGCTTCGGTGTGAAGCGGGCGGTGGAAAGTGTTTATGAACAAATAGAAAAAGGCAAAAAGATATACACCTTCGGGCCTATCATTCATAATGAAGAGGTCGTAAAGGACCTGGAAGAAAAAGGTGTTCAGGTAATTAAGGATATGGAAGAACTTGGAACGATAACGGAGGGGACCGTTATCATACGCTCTCACGGAGTTTCCAAGGAGGTCTATGAGCTCATCGATAAGCAGGGGTTGGAATGTGTGGACGCTACCTGTCCCTTCGTAAAGCGGATACATAGAATCGTGGAAAAGGAAAGCGGTGAGGGAAAGCAAATCATTATCATAGGAAATCCAGGGCATCCCGAAGTGGAAGGAATCATGGGCTGGGCGGTAACTGAGACTATCGTCATGGAGTCTGAGAAAGAAGTGGAAGATTTCGTAAATGATAAAAATAATGGTGTATTGAAAAACGAAGAAATATGTATTGTTTCTCAAACGACATTTAACTACAACAAATTTAAAGATTTAGTTGAAATTTTCTCAAAAAGAGGTTACAATGTTAATGTTGTTAACACTATATGTAATGCAACAGAAGAACGGCAGACTGAGGCAAAACAGATTGCATCTCAGGTTCAAACCATGATTGTAATAGGGGGGACTCACAGCTCTAATACAAGAAAACTGTATGAAATTTGCAAAAAGGAATGTGAGAACACTTATTTTATACAGACACTGGATGACTTGCATTTAGAACTACCTAAAGCTGCTTCACCGGTCGGTATTACTGCCGGGGCATCGACCCCAAATAATATAATTGAGGAGGTTCAAAATTATGTCAGAATTAACTTTTGAACAAATGTTAGAGGAATCGTTTAAGACAATACATTCAGGAGAGGTAGTAGAAGGTACAGTCATTGATGTAAAGCCTGAAGAGATTATTCTCAATATTGGTTATAAATCAGATGGTATTTTAACGAGATATGAGTACACCAACGAACCCAATGTGGATTTGACAACAATCGCTAAGCAGGGCGATAAGATGGAAGTTAAGATACTCAAAGTAAATGACGGCGAGGGACAAGTTCTTTTAACCTATAAGAGACTTGCTGCTGACAGAGGCAATAAGAGAATCGAAGAAGCGTTTAATAACAAGGAAGTACTCACCGCAAAGGTTGCTCAGGTTTTAGATGGCGGTTTGAGCGTAGTAGTGGAAGAAGTAAGAATCTTTATTCCGGCAAGCCTTGTATCGGATGTCTATGAAAAAGATTTGTCCAAATATGCAGGTCAGGAAATTCAGTTTGTTATCAGCGAATACAATCCTAAGAGAAGAAGATATATCGGAGACCGCAAGCAGTTAATCGCTGCTGAAAAAGCGGAATTGCAGAAGAAGCTTTTCGAGACGATCAAAGAAGGCGACGTAGTGGAAGGCACGGTAAAGAATGTGACCGATTTCGGTGCATTTATCGACTTGGGCGGCGCTGACGGACTCCTCCATATTTCCGAAATGTCATGGGGCAGAGTGGAGAATCCGAAGAAGGTATTTAAAGTTGGCGATGTTGTAAAAGTATTGATTAAAGAAATTTCCGGAAATAAGATTGCATTAAGCCTTAAGTTTGACGACGCGAACCCTTGGAAGGCAGCTGCTGAAAAATATGCGGTAGGCAATGTGGTAACCGGAAGAGTAGCTAGAATGACTGATTTCGGAGCATTTATTGAATTGGAGCCCGGTGTGGATGCACTGCTTCACGTATCTCAGATTTCCAAGGATCATATCGAAAAACCTGCTGATGTTCTTAAGGTAGGCGAAGAGGTAACTGCTAAGGTGGTTGACTTCAATGATGGAGATAAGAAAATCAGCCTGAGCGTTAAGGCGATGTTCGCTCCCGAACCGAAGGAAGAAGAGGAAGCGTCCGATGAGGATGTAGTATCCGTGAACATCGAGGCAGTGATTGCCAGCGAACAGGAAGAGGCTTCCGAGGAATAAAAGAATAAATTACGGTAGGTAAGGCTATGGCTTATGACTATGAATGGTTCAAAACGGCAGTTTATAATTTAACCAAAATTGATTTAAGCTCTTATAAAGAGAAGCAGATGAAGCGCCGTATCGATACGTTGATAGCCAAAAATAATGTGGTCGGATATGATAAGTATATTGCATATATCAAAGAGAATCGTGTCAAGTTCGAAGAATTTGTTAACTATCTTACGATTAATGTATCCGAATTCTATCGCAATCCCGACCAATGGCAGGTCTTAGAAAAGGAGATTATTCCTGAACTGGTAACTAAGTTCGGCAAGAATCTGAAGATATGGAGCGCGGCGTGTTCTACTGGAGATGAACCCTATTCCCTCGTAATGGCACTGTCCAGACATATTCCGTTAGAACAGATAAAAGTGTATGCGACGGACTTGGACAAGCAGGTTATCGCCAAAGCGAAGTTAGGCTTGTATTCGGACAAGAGCATATCAAACGTGCCGGAGGATTTGAAGAAGAAATATTTTACGAAGATTGGCTTATCTTATCAAATATCGGAGGATATTAAGAAGCGTGTGGAATTCGGTGAGCATAATTTACTGAAGGATTCTTATCGCGACGGGTGGCACATGATTATTTGCCGCAACGTTCTGATATATTTTACGGAGGAAGCGAAGGACGAGGTATTCGTTAAGTTCCAGAAGGCGTTGGCGAATAAGGGAATTTTATTTATTGGCAGTACAGAGCAAATCATCAATTATAAAGACATGGGATACGGCAGAAGGAATTCTTTCTTTTACGAAAAACCATAAAGATAAAACGTACTGTTCGCACAGTAGCTTGACACTTGCTGTTAAGCTACGTAAGAACGTGATGCAAGAGATGGTTTCTGCTTCGCGGAGCGAATTTTAATGCAAAATGTTTGCATTGCAGAAATCATGCGTTACTGAGAACGGAGTGAACAGTAACGATAAAACTACTGAATTAACAGGAAGGTATTGTTAATTCAGTAGTTTTTTATGTAAGCAGGAAAGTGCGCCGATTACAAAACCAATAGATGAGCAGCACACTTTTATTCATTTTAGTATGATTGTTCAATCATATTAAGTATGTGGGCGGCATATTTTGCAAATAGTGGACGCTCCTTTTTCATTTCCTCAGTCAGTTCGAAAAATGTTTCCTTATCTTTATAATCTCTCTTGAAGAAAGGCTCGAACAAAATATCCCACTGGGGCAGATACGAGGACAGTTTGCGGGTATAGCAGGTTGCCGCGGAGGCCTGTATCCGGTGGTCCTTGTCTACGAAGGAAGCTACTGACTTATGGATAGCAGTATCCTCTTCCGGAAGGTAATAATAGCTCTTATAATTGGAATAGTAATACTTCATCTCCTCCTCATAGAGCGGGATGCGAAGGGTACCTTCCAATCCCTCGCCCCTGAAATAGCAGCCGTTAGAGGTGCCGGAAAGAGAACTGGGAAGAGGGGACGGCAGGATCAGCTTCATAAGGATCTCCTGATGCTGTTTGCCGTTTATATCGCGGTAATAATTCGCCTGTACTTTTTTGGGTATCAAGGGCGAATGAAAGAGGTCGTAATAGGAAAGAATCGGGAGGATCCGAAGCATACCCTTCATGTCGTCGGCATTGTGAAGGGTAAGGGCCTGCAAGGCGTAATCGGTAGGGTTCTTTACATAAGTATGGTACACACTGATCAATTCTCCGCCGTCGAAGGTGTCTTCTCTGGCGATGCCAAGATATTGCTCCAACGTCTTTAATTTACAGTTGGGCAGCTTTAAAAAGCCTTTATAAGGAGAAACCCTTCTATAGATATCGATACCTTCGAAACGATTGAAATGATAAGGCAAATGATGCTGTTTACATTTTTGCAGCAGATAGGGAAGATCAAAATTATTTCCGTTAAAGTGGATTAAATGGGTGTAGCTGCCGGCATATTGGAAAAAGGCGGACAGAATATCAGCTTCTTCCTCGTAAGTATTAGCGAACCATTGTTTGACATACCAGCTTCCAGCTTCATAGTAGGCGGCTCCTATTAGGTAAAGAGAGGAGCTTTTTGCTGTGAATCCGGTGGTTTCTATATCTATGAAAAGTATTTTTTCAAGGGGAGCAATTTTTTCGAGGGGATAGTTAAAAGTATCAAAATGAATGGTTTGACGTAAAATTCTCATATGGCTCCTTTCGTCCAAAACGGACAGATTACTAATAAATTATTGTTACAGTTCAGCCCTCGGCTAAACTGCAACATATATGCACACAAAATGCGATAAAACTGCATTTTGACGCTTACAGCCCTCGCAAAATTGCATAGAGACGCAATTTTGGCATCGCGGTATTGAAGGCTGAACTGTTACAAATTCTTCATATCTTCCTTTGGTTATAATAACATGTTTTTGCAAAATGCAGTAGCATTTTTTGTAGAAAAATAGTATATTGATAAGTGCCGGGGCTGTCGTTTGAGGAGGCAGTCCTGCGAATCCAAGAGAAAGAAGGGTGACAAATGGCGAAATTAACATTTGCGGGCGGTATACATCCCTACGACGGTAAAGACATGTCCAAGGATAAACCGATGAAAGCAGTACTGCCTAAGGGAGATTTGGTATATCCTTTATCCCAGCATATCGGGGTGCCGGCGGTGCCTATCGTTAAAAAAGGCGATAGAGTGCTTGCGGGACAGAAAATCGCGGAGGCTTCCGGTTATGTGTCCGCTCCTGTTTATGCGACGGTTTCAGGTACAGTCAAGGTGATTGAGCCTAGACGGGTAGTGACCGGAGACAGCATAATGAGCATTATAGTAGAAAATGATGAAAAGTATGAAGAGATGGAATATTTGGCGATCGATTCCTATCAGGAGTTGACGAAGGAAGAAATCGTTGGACGAATAAAGGAAGCAGGCGTAGTTGGTATGGGAGGTGCGGGCTTTCCCACCTTCATAAAGCTTTCGCCCGGGGAGCCGGAAAAAATAGATTATATCATTGCTAATTGTGCGGAGTGTGAGCCCTATCTTACTTCCGATTACCGGAGGATGATAGAGGAACCGGAAAAAATCGTAGAAGGGCTTAAAATCATATTGAGCCTGTTCGATAATGCGCGGGCGATTCTGGCGGTAGAGGATAACAAGCCGGACTGCATCGAACTATTGAAAAAGCTGACCAAAAATGAAAAGCGTATTAGTGTAAAGGCCTTAAAGACGAAATATCCGCAGGGAGCGGAACGGCAGATTATTTATGCGACTACCGGAAGGAGCATTAATTCAAAGATGCTTCCGTCGGACGCAGGTTGTATCGTGGATAACGTGGATACTATCGTTGCGGTTTACCATGCAGTCATGAGGGGAATGCCTCTGATGCAAAGGATAGTGACGGTAACGGGAGATGCTGTTTCAGATCCGCGCAATTTCCTTGTGCGGATAGGGACGAGCTACAGGGAGCTGGTTGACGAGGCAGGAGGTTTTA
Source organism: Kineothrix alysoides (assembly GCF_000732725.1). GTDB lineage: Bacteria > Bacillota > Clostridia > Lachnospirales > Lachnospiraceae > Kineothrix > Kineothrix alysoides. The sequence goes on from NZ_JPNB01000001.1 coordinate 980,941, forward strand.
AGAAGCTGCCGGCTAAAATTGTCTCCGGAGGGCCTATGATGGGCTTTAGTATTTTCGATTTGGATGTACCGACTACCAAAACGGCATCGGCGCTTCTTTGTATGACTCAGGACGAGGTCTCTCAGATGCAGCAGGGGGCGTGTATTAACTGCGGAAAATGCGTGGAGGTATGTCCGGGCAGGATTGTGCCCAAAATGTTGTCGGATTACGCGGAGCATTACAACGAAGAAGCATTCCTTAAGCATCAGGGAATGGAGTGCTGTGAATGCGGCTGCTGCAGTTACGTATGTCCGGCGAGAAAGCCGCTGACCCAGACGATAAAGTCCATGCGGAAAATACAGCTTGCTAAAAAGTCAGGAAAAGCAAATGAGGAAAAGAAGAAGCAGGAGGTAGGATAAGTGAGTGAGTTGATGAAGGTGTCCTCCAATCCCCATGTGAGGTCCAAGGTAACCACGAGCAGCATTATGCTCGCTGTTGTCATAGCGCTGCTTCCCGCCGCGGGCTTCGGTATCTATAATTTTGGAATAGACGCACTGATTTTAATAGGGGTGACGGTGGCAGCTGCCGTTCTTACGGAATATACATACGAAAAGCTGATGAATAAACCGGTGACGATTGGAGACTATTCGGCGGTAGTTACCGGACTTTTGCTGGCGCTTAACCTTCCGTCTTCTGCTCCCTGGTGGATTGGCGCAGTCGGCGGTATATTCGCTATTTTAGTAGTAAAGATGCTGTTTGGCGGTTTGGGGCAGAACTTTATGAACCCGGCGCTGGCGGCGAGATGTTTTTTGCTCATTTCCTTTACCCCCATCATGAATAACTTCGAGGTGGATGCTTACAGCGGAGCAACCCCTCTTTCTCTTATAAGAAACGGGGAAAACGTAAATATTCTGGATATGATTATAGGCAGGACGGCGGGAACCATAGGAGAAACCTCCATGATAGCTATTGTGGCGGGCGCCTGCTTTTTAATTTTGCTGGGTATTATCGATTTAAAGGTACCGGGCAGCTATATCATAAGCTTTATTATATTCCTATGCCTGTTCGGCGGTCATGGAGCAGATCCGGTCTATATCAGTGCGCAGCTTGCAGGCGGCGGCTTGATGCTGGGTGCATTTTTCATGGCGACAGACTATGTGACTCGCCCTATTACGAAGAAGGGGCAGTATGTCTATGGAATTATTCTGGGCGTGCTGACGGGTATATTCCGTTTGTTCGGACCGTCGGCGGAGGGCGTCTCCTATGCGATTATTATAGGAAACCTTTTAGTCCCTCTGATTGAAAAAATGACTTTCCCTAAGGCGTTTGGTACAAAAGGAGGGAAAGTGCATGAATGATTATATAAAAGGAATGTTGAAGGACACTTTTATACTCTTTATCATTACGTTGGCGGCAGGCCTTATTCTGGGCGTGGTGTATCAGGTGACGAAGGAACCGATTGCGGCACAGAAGGAGAAGGTGAGGCAGGAGGCTTGCAAAGAGGTCTTTTCGGAGGCGGAAACCTTTGAGACCGTCCAGACGGCGCAGGCGGAGGATGGCTGGGTGCTTCAAAAGGGTGAATTGGGCTTTGAAGCAGTAGACATCGATGAAGTTATGAAGGCTTCGGATGCAGAGCATAATATGTTAGGTTATGTTATTACGGTAACCGATCACGAGGGCTATAGCGGGGATATTCAGTTCATGCTGGGCATTCGGAGTGATGGCACCTTAAATGGAATCTCCATTTTGTCCATATCGGAGACAGCGGGGCTGGGTATGCGTGCGGAAGAAGTACTAAAGCCTCAATTTGAGGGCAAAAAGGTGGAAGTCTTCGAATATACGAAAACGGAAGCCCGGGGAGAGAATCAAATCGATGCAATCAGCGGAGCTACGATTACAACAAATGCAGTTACGAATGGTGTAAATGCCGGGCTTAATTATTTCCGTACCGTTCTGAAGGATATTCCTGTCAAAGATAGGAACAGCATGGAAGGAGGAAGCGGCAATGAATAGTGTAAATGAAAGGCTTTTCAACGGGCTGGTAAAAGAAAATCCTACTTTCGTGCTTATGCTTGGAATGTGTCCGACCCTGGCGGTAACGACTTCCGCGATTAATGGTTTGGGCATGGGACTGACAACAATGGCAGTGCTGGCGCTCAGCAATATGTTTATTTCGCTGCTTAGGAATATCATTCCGGATAAGGTGAGAATTCCGGCGTTTATCGTTGTGATAGCATCCTTCGTTACGATGATGGAGCTTCTTTTGGAGGGTTTCCTTCCGTCGTTATACGATGCGCTCGGAATATACATACCACTCATTGTAGTTAACTGCATTATTTTGGGAAGGGCTGAGGCTTATGCCTCGAAGAACCCTGTTATCCCTTCTTTTTTTGACGGCGTGGGAATGGGACTGGGATTTTCTTTTGCCCTCACTTGTATCGGTGCAGTGAGGGAAATAATAGGAGCGGGGGAAATATTCGGATATCATATTATGCCGGAGGCTTACGTACCGTGTACTATTTTCATCATGGCTCCCGGCGCGTTCTTCGTCCTGGCAGCTCTTACGGCTATTCAGAATAAGATTAAGATAAACGGCGCAAAAAAGGGAAGAGATGTGTCTAACATTCAGTCGGGCTGCAGCGAGGACTGTATGGACTGTGACAGTGCGGGTTGCAGCCACCGGTTTTATGACACCTCCAAGCGTACTGATAAGAAAGAAATAGGAGAAATAGAAATTACTGAAATAACGGATGACACAGTGGGAAAGGGGGATGAAGCGAATGATTATTGATATAAATATCAAGGAGTTACTCATTATTCTGGTAGGCTCTTCCCTTGTGAGCAATGTTGTCCTCAGCCAGTTTTTAGGCTTATGCCCGTTTTTAGGAGTTTCGAAGAAGACGGATACGGCTGCGGGAATGGGAATATCGGTTATTTTTGTCATAACGCTGGCCTCCGCTGTATCGGGAGTGATTTATAAGTATGTTCTTCAGGCGCTTAATATTACGTATTTGCAGACTATCGTATTCATCCTCGTTATAGCGGCGCTTGTTCAGTTTGTGGAGATGTTCCTTAAGAAATTCATGCCCTCCCTTTACCAGTCACTCGGCGTATATTTGCCGCTGATTACGACAAATTGTGCGGTGCTTGGCATCGCTCTCGTGAACGTTCAGAAGAAATACGATATTCTTACCGGCATTGTCAACGGATTTGCAACCTCGGTAGGATTTACGATTGCAATTCTGATATTGGCAGGCATACGCGAGAAGATGGAATATAATGATATACCGGAATCCTTTAAAGGAATGCCTATCGTGCTTATAACGGCAGGGCTTATGGCAATTGCTTTTTGCGGATTTTCAGGCTTGTTGTAGGAGGTATGCGGGATGAGTACAGTCAGTGTTGTAATCGCCATGGCGATCGTGGGAGGAAGCGGGCTTTTTATCGGTCTGTTTCTAGGAATTGCAGCGATTAAGTTCAGGGTAAATGTGGATGAAAGAGAAGAGGCGGTGCTGGCAGCACTGCCCGGAAATAACTGCGGAGGCTGTGGTTTTCCCGGCTGTTCCGGCCTGGCTTTAGCCATTGTCAAAGGAGAGGCTGCGGTAGATGCCTGTCCGGTAGGCGGAGAGGCAGTAGGCAAGGTTATCGCCGGAATCATGGGAGTGGAAGCTCAGGAGACGGTAAGAAAGGCGGCTTTTGTAAAATGTCAGGGAGACCTTGATAAAACTGCGATGGATTACGAATATTTTGGAGCGCAGGACTGCCGAATGCTGACTTTTGTGCCAAACGGCGGCCCTAAATCATGTAACTATGGCTGCCTTGGAGGCGGAAGCTGCGTTAAGGTTTGCCCTTTTGATGCGATTCATGTAGTGAATGGAGTAGCGGTGGTGGATAGGGAAGCATGCATGGCTTGCGGGAAATGCGTGGAGGTATGTCCGAAGTCTTTGATCGAGCTGATACCCTACGACGCTAAATATGTGGTGGCTTGTAATTCCAAGGACAAGGGTCAGGATACCTCCAGGAAATGTATGGTGGGTTGTATCGGCTGCCAGCTCTGCAAGAAAAACTGCCCTTCGGAAGCGGTGGATGTGGTAGATTTTAACGCTGCTATCGATTACGAAAAATGTACCGAATGCGGCATCTGCATGGAGAAGTGTCCGAAAAAGACTATTTTGAGAAGAGCATAGAAAGGGTATAGGAAAAAGCGCATATACTTGCGCACTGCCCTATTTCATGTTAAATTATTAGTGAAGAGAATAACGGAAGATATCAATGATACTTATATCAATGATATTTATATTAATGATATAAAATCATGGAAAAGAAGTGATGCGATGAGATTACCGGGAGAAAATGACGATATAGGGGCGAAGCTCTCTGCAAAATATGTGATAATAGGCGTTAGCCTGAGTGCACTGCTGATTCTTGGGGTCGTATTTTTTGCGAAGCAGGGACAGACATCTTTGACGAAGCCTACGGCTGGGACGGCTAAAGATACGGCAGTTATGGCGGTAGAGCACTCAGATACAAGTGTGACGGAGGACAGCGCGCAGTCCGCCTCAGAGAAACAGCCGGATTTTGCAGTGAACGGCAGCGCCAGCAGGATGAAGAACATCGAGAGGCTGTATGCGGAGAATAAGCTGACGGCTTCGGATTTGGATTTTTGGGATATGTATCCGAAAAATGAACCGGAATTTGTAAGCGGTTCGAAAGAAGAGACATCCGAAGCGGAGGATTCCAAGAATTCGCAGACGGAGAACGATAAATATTCCCAATATGACGAAGAGCAGCAGGAGCTGCCCGAAAATGATGGAAAGCATACGCTGATCACATATGCCAATGGCTCAGAAGAATGGGTGCTGATCAATCCCTATCTGGAGAAGAACACCTACGATTTCACGAATCTTAAGATGAAATCTGACAAGATGGCTTACTATCAGGAAGGAAAGAGCGTTTCTTATCTGGGAGCGGATGTGTCCAAGTATAACGAAGAGGTGGATTTCGCCAGCTTAAAGGAAGCGGGAATCGACTTTGTTATGATACGTCTGGGAGCCAGAGGCTATGGCAGCGGTCAGATCGTGCTGGATGAAAAATTCGCGGATAATATCGCAAAGGCTTCGGAAGCGGGGCTGGACATCGGCGTTTACTTTTTCTCACAGGCCATTACGTCGGATGAGGCGATAGAAGAAGCGAACTTCGTCATACAAAATCTGCAGAATCTACAGAACCTGAACAATTATAAGATAACTTACCCTATTGCCTTCGATATGGAATATGTGAAGAATGATAAGGCAAGAATAGAAGCGTTGTCCAGAGACCAGAAGACTACGATAACGAAGGCCTTTTTGGACACTATAAAAAATTCGGGTTATAAACCGATGATTTATGGAACGAAGGAATGGCTGATCAAGCAGGTCGACCTGACAAAGCTGACCGGTTATGATATCTGGCTGTCCCAGCAGGAGGATGTGCCGGATTATCCGTATCAGTTCCAGATGTGGCAGTATACGTTGGAGGGTAAGGTGAACGGAGCGATAGGCGACATCGATTTGAACATCAGTTTTATCGATTATTCGGAGAAATAGGTTATGGCTCCGCAGGAGAAAGTTCGGATAGCTTTGAAGAAATTTTAAGCTTTGAATATATATCGGCATAGGCAGCAGGAGAAAGCCCTTCGATGTAGTTAAGGGAATAATTGCGGTCTATGCCGTTTCTTTTTAAGACGTCTACGGCCTTGTTATAGGCGATAGCAGCTTCTTCCTCCGTATGGTAGATGCCTACCACGTAATTGCTTTTTATGTGGATACGCACCTTGTATTTCATGCCCTTTGCAGAGGGAATATGGGTGATTCCATGAAAACGGTTGCGGATCTCAATATTTTCATAACGAAAATCGGTAGGATCCCCGTTTATAAACCGGTAATCTTTATCGGCCACTGCGTAATTTTTTATACCGTAGCGGTTGAGGATATTAACTTGCATCCCGTAGTCGGCAACGAAAAGATGGCTTCCTCTCCTCATGATTTTACGGGAGGAATAATAAAATAAATCATCGATATCGAATTTGAGAATATAGGTGGGAGAATAATAGTATAAAAAATATTTCTTCCGCATGTAGATAGGGGTAGAAAAATAAAGTCCGTTATCCCGGAAATTCAGAAGACAGACCCATTTTTCAAATGCTAAAAGGGAATCCGGAGAATAGTCATCCACGGTTACAGAGCCTGATTTGATGAGAAGCTGCGCCTCTTTATAGGCGAGGTGAGCCGTTGCTTCCAAGTCATAGCTTCCGAGACTTATATGCTTTTCTCTAAAAGTGATAGAAGCGCGGTAATAGATGGAGTTGTTTTTTTTCTTTGCGGCATATACGCCGGGCAGTTTTTTTCCCATGGCACCCCTCGGTTTATAGTATAAAAAGCATTATTTTCTCATAATTTGTCATAATTTTATCCTAAGTATAACATTTTAGAAAAAAGAATACAAATTTAGAAATATTTTCAGCACTCTTTGTATAAAATATTAAAGAACTGTTACATTTGTGTGACAAGAATAAAAGTCATGAACTTAAGCAACCGAAGATTCATGAAAATAAAAAGAGGAATTGAAAATATGAAGACGTACAAAAAGAATATGACCATATTGTTGCTATGTAATGTGATTCTCGCTGTAACTTGGTTTAATGTGAAGGAATTGCAGATTAACAGAATTGCGGCAACACCGGCATTTCAAATCCGCTTTATGGAAGATCAGGCGTGCCTGGATGCGGCCACCTTTATCCGCATGGTGACGAGAGCGTCGTCAGGACAGAGAGTAGTAGACTATAATGTCATCGAGAGAAAAGCAAAATATACGCTGTCCAAGGAGGATTATGAGGTACTTTTAAAAATCGTGGAGGCAGAAGCAGGATGTGAGGACGTTACAGGTAAGATGCTGGTTGCCGGAGTGGTAATGAACAGGGTGGAAAGCGGCAAATTCCCTGATACTGTGAAAGGCGTCGTATTCCAGAGAGAAAACGGGGTCGCCCAGTTTTCACCTATTGCGGACGGAAGATATGATAAGGTGACCGTTAGCGAGGAAACAAAGGAAGCGGTGGAAAAGGTGCTGTATGGAGAGGACATTACGAAGGGGGCACTTTATTTTGCGTCGAGGAAGTATGCGGACCCTGAGAAAATGAAATGGTTCGATAACAGCCTTACTTTGTTATTCTCTTATGGTGGACATGAATTTTTCTCATGACTTCTCATGACATGGCGTTGCACGGATATGAAATATATGTTATACTTATTAACCGATAACAGCGTCTCGCGCAAGGGACTCTAAGATAAAAAGAGCTGAGAGGTGGCACAATGGAAGTATTATATAACAGCACGAGAAATAACGGCATACAGGTAAAGGCATCGGAGGCTATTTTAAAGGGTATATCGGAGGATGGGGGCTTATTTGTTCCTGATCATATACCGGCACTTGATAAGAGTTTGAAGGAACTGGCAGGTATGACCTATCAGGAAGTGGCCTATGAGGTCATGAAGCTATATCTGACGGATTTTACGGAGGAGGAGCTGAAGAACTGCATCGGACATGCATATGATTCGAAATTTGATGCGGAAGCTATCGCCCCGTTAGTGAGCGCGGATAAGGCTTATTATCTCGAACTGTTTCATGGAGCTACTATTGCTTTTAAGGATATGGCATTGTCCATCCTGCCCCATTTAATGACCACAGCAGCGAAAAAGAATAATGTAAAAAATGAAATTGTCATTCTCACAGCGACTTCGGGAGATACGGGTAAAGCGGCGCTTGAAGGGTTTGCAGACGTGGAAGGTACGAAGATTATCGTATTTTACCCTAAAAACGGCGTAAGCCCAATCCAAGAGAAACAAATGGTGACGCAGAAGGGCGATAATACATACGTGGTTGGTATTCATGGGAATTTCGATGACGCTCAGACCGGAGTGAAGCGTATCTTTGCGGATAAAGAGCTTGCAAAGAGAATGGACGGGCAGGGCTGTCAGTTTTCCTCCGCCAACTCCATCAATATAGGCCGTCTTGTTCCCCAGATCGTGTATTACGTATATGCTTACGCGACACTTCTTGCAGAAGAGAAGATAGCAGAGGGCGAGAAGATTAATGTAGTGGTTCCTACCGGCAATTTCGGCAATATTCTTGCGGCGTTTTATGCCAAGAATATGGGACTTCCCATCGACAAGCTGATTTGTGCCTCCAATGACAACAAGGTTCTTTATGATTTCTTCAAGACCGGTGTATATGATAGAAACAGAGAATTCGTTTTGACCAGTTCTCCTTCGATGGATATTCTTATTTCCAGTAATTTGGAGCGGTTGATATATCAAATAGCAGAAAATGACGGAGACAAGACCGCACAGCTTATGAAGGCTTTAAGCGGGGACGGCAAATATGAGATTACGGACCCGATGAGAGCACTTCTGGCAGACTTCTACGGAAATTATGCTTCGGAGCAGGAGACCGCGGATACCATCAAGGCTTTGTACGAGAAGACAGGCTATGTCATCGACACGCATACTGCGGTTGCAGCCTGTGTATATGGAAAATATAAGGAGGAGACCGGGGACGAGACTTCTGCGGTTATTGCGTCTACGGCAAGTCCCTTCAAGTTTACGAGAAGCGTAATGAATGCAATCGATGAGAAATATGATAGAATGTCGGATTTCGAGCTGGTGGATGAGCTGTCTGCACTGGCGAATGTAGCAGTGCCCGAGGCCATTGAGGAAATAAAATCCGCGCCGGTGGTCCATGATTATGTCTGCGATAAAGAAGAGATGCAAAAAACGGTGGAAGAGTTCTTAAAGCTTAAATAAGGAGCGAAATACTATGGATACATCGAATATGTTTGACCTATTAATTATTATCAGCGGGATATACCTGATTTATTCTGCCATTACCATGAAGACGACAGGAAACATATCGGGCGGAGCACTGGTCAGCAAAGACGTGGATGTAAATAAGATCCGCGATAAAGAAGGCTTTATTAATTATATGTTTCCCAAAGCGCTGTTCATGGGAATCCTTACATGTGCAATCGGCCTGATGGGCATTATAACTACCAGGTACGGTGGTCCCGGCTATATATCTCTGATAGCTTTTGGCGGCTTCATTATCGTGTTGATTTTATTTGCGGTAGCTTCCAACAGGGCGAAGAAGATGTTCATAGACGGAGTCGATACGAAAAAGAAATAAAAAGAGGATAATATCAACAGGCAGCATGCCTTGTATGAATCCTTATGTTAAACAAAAAACCAGCAGACTAAAAATCTGTTGGTTTTATATTTGCAATGTTTATGATGATTTCTTCCTGTCTGAAACATCCGTATAGCTGCGGTCTTCGCCGATAGCCTTGTAAGCAGGGCGGATAATCTTCCCGTTATTGGCAAGCTCCTCCATGCGGTGGGCACACCAGCCCGAAATGCGTGCGATAGCAAATATCGGTGTATATAACTCCAAAGGAAGTCCCAGCATGTGATAAACGAAGCCGGAATAGAAATCTACATTGATGCTGACACCCTTGTAAATCTGTCTTTCCTTCGTGATGACTTCCGGTGCCAGTTTCTCCACGAGGGAGTAAAGGGCGAATTCCTTCTGCAGCCCTTTTTCTTCGGAAAGTTTTTCCACGAAAGATTTGAAGATGACGGCGCGGGGGTCCGATTTGGAATAAACAGCGTGGCCTACACCGTAAATTAAGCCGGCATGGTCGAAGGCATCCTTGTGAAGCAGCCTGGCAAGATAAGCAGCCACTTGCTCCTCATCCTCCCAGTCGGAGATTTCTTTTTTCATATCCTCAAACATCTGTACAACTTTTATATTGGCTCCGCCGTGGCGGGGACCTTTTAAGGAACCGATAGCTGCCGCAATAACGGAATAAGTATCTGTCAGCGAGGAAGTAACCACATGGGTGGTAAAGGTAGAATTGTTTCCTCCGCCGTGTTCCATATGTAATACGAGGGCGATGTCCAGTATCCGCGCTTCTAACGGAGTGTAGGAGCTATCCGGCCTCAAAATATGCAGTATATTTTCAGCGGTAGATAATTCCGGCCTGGATGAATGGATATACAGACTTTTGCCGTCATGATAGTGACTGTATGCCTGATAGCCGTAAATGGACAGCAGAGGGAACAGGCTGATAAGCTGCAGGCTCTGTCTGAGCACATTTGGAAGTGTAGTGTCGTCGGCTCTGTCGTCATAGGAATATAGCGTTAGAACGCTTCTCGCTAAGGTGTTCATCATATCCTTGCTGGGTGCCTTCATGATAATATCGCGGACGAAGCTTGTAGGCAGGCTTCTGTAATAGGAAAGCAGATTGGTAAAATCTTCCAGTTCCTTTTTTGCAGGCAATTTATCGAACAATAAAAGATAAGTTGTCTCTTCAAAACCGAAGCGGTTGTCTTTGGTAAATCCGGCCACGAGGTCTTTCACATTATAGCCGCGGTAAAACAGGTCTCCGTGAATCGGAACCTGGACACCGTCTACCATTTTGTTGGCACGCACGTCGGAAATCCGTGTGAGTCCGGCAAGTACCCCTTTTCCGTTTAAGTCGCGAAGTCCTCTTTTTACGTCGTATTTCGTAAAAAGTTCGGTCTCGATAATATCGGCTTTTTCGCTTAGCTTTGCCAACTGTACGATTTCCGGTGTAACTTCGGAATAAACATTGTGATCCATAAGATAGTCCTCCTTTCGCTGATACTCATTGCCCCCGCAAAGAGGGGCTGGAATTATAAACTGTCAACAGGTCAATAATATCATAAAAATACTTATAAAAATAGATAAAATGAAATGTTTTGTTAAAAATTTTATAAAATTCTATCTATTAACAGTATATTGAGAAACTGAAAAACAGATGCATCTTTCTTTTTTTTTCATTTCATATTAGAATAGAATTTATAAAAGAAAATGGAGGAAAACTTTATGACGAACGAAGAAATTCTGCGACATATAGATCATACGCAGCTAAAGGCATTTGCAACATGGAAGGATATCGAGACCTTATGTGAGGAGGCGCTGGAATACAAGACTGCGTCCGTATGCGTTCCCCCTTCTTACGTAAAACGCATTCGCGACGCATATGGAGAAAAAATCAATATCTGCACGGTCATCGGCTTTCCTTTAGGTTATAGCGTAACAGCGGCAAAAGTGACAGAAGCCAGTGAGGCAATAAAGGACGGTGCACGCGAAATCGATATGGTGGTAAATATCAGCGATGTGAAAAACGGTCTGTTCGATAAGGTGGAGGAGGAAATCCGCACGATAAAGATGGCTTGTGGCGGGCACATTCTTAAAGTAATCATCGAGACCTGCTATTTGACAGAGGAGGAGAAAATTGCACTTTGCAAGGCAGTGACGGCAGCAGGTGCAGATTACATCAAGACTTCAACCGGTTTCGGAACGGGTGGCGCGACGCTTGCAGATGTGAGATTGTTCAAGGACCATATCGGAGCAGATGTAAAAATTAAGGCTGCGGGCGGAGTGAAGACGAGAGAGGATTTGGAAACATTCCTGGAGGAGGGCTGTGAGCGCATCGGAACATCCTCTGCAGTAGGGATATTGAATGACGGAAAGGCAGAGAGCTATTGATGATTCAGGACAGACTTACAAGACTGCGGGACCGTATGAGTGAGAAGGGAATCGATTTTTATATGATTCCTACCTCGGATTTTCATGGTTCCGAGTACGTGGATGATTATTTTAAGGTGAGAGAATACTTTTCCGGCTTTACGGGCTCTAACGGCACTCTTGTAGTAGGGCACAATATGGCGGGGCTATGGACGGACGGAAGATATTTCATTCAGGCTGAAAACGAGCTTGAAGGAAGCGGAATCGAGCTGTTTCGAATGATGGAAGAGGGCGTACCCGATATTCCTGATTTCCTGGGGGAAAATATGAAGAGCGGACAGACTCTGGGCTTCGACGGGCGGACGGTGAGCTGCAAAGAAGGAAAAGAGCTGGAGCAGAAACTTAAAAGTATGGATATCCGTATCTTTTATGAGGAGGATATGGCGGGAGATTTGTGGAAGGAGAGGCCCCTTCTTCCTAATCACCAGGTCATAGTCCTTCCGGAAGAAATAAGCGGGCAGAGCATGGAGGAGAAGCTTCTTGCAGTCAGGGAAAAGATGAAAGCATCGGGAGCATTATATTTTACGCTGAGCAAGCTGGACGATTTGATGTGGCTGATGAATATAAGAGGAAACGATGTGGCCTGCAACCCGGTGGCGCTCTCCTATAGCTTTCTTACGCCTGAGGAGTTGTATCTTTTCATACAGCCTCAGGAGGTGACGAAGGAGTTCACAGAATATGCCTTAAAAAACCATATTATCATTAAAGATTATAAAAATATTGCAGAATTCCTTAACGGTTATGATTATAAAGGGAAGGTGCTTCTGGATAAAGGGAATATCAATTATGCTTTATATAAGATTTTGTCGGACAAAGCGGAATGTGTCTTCGAAAGCAATCCTACGGAAGCTTTAAAGGCAGTAAAAAACAAGACCGAGCTTTCCCGGATGGAAGAGGTATATCTTAAAGATAGTGCTGCCGTTATAAAATTTATTTGCTGGCTTAAGAAAAACGTGGGAAAAGAGAAGATTACGGAGCTTACGGCCGCGGAGCATTTAGACGGACTGCGAAGAGAAATCCAAGGTTTTCTGGATTTGTCTTTTCCGACTATCAGCGCTTATAAAGAAAACGCCGCTATGATGCATTACGAGGCACTTCCTGAGAGCGCGAAGGAAATAAAGGCGGAAGGAATGCTGCTGGTGGATTCCGGAGGGCAGTATATGGGCGGAACCACGGACGTGACGAGAACCATCGCTTTAGGGGAGATCAATCCGGAGATAAAAAAGCACTTTACTAAGGTTGCCGTAGGCATGTTACAGCTTACGCAGGCCCGATTTCTCTACGGCTGTACGGGAAGAAATCTGGACATATTGGCGAGACAGCCGTTATGGGACATCGGAATCGATTATAAATGCGGAACGGGACATGGAATTGGCTATATTCTCAATGTACATGAAGGCCCTCAGAGCATTCGCTGGCGTTTTGCCAAAGGAGCTGCAGAAGCAATTATCGAGGAAGGAATGGTTATTTCCAACGAGCCGGGCGTTTATATCGAAGGCAGCCATGGAATACGCACGGAAAATGTCATTGTGGCTAAGAAGGGCGAAAAGAATGCGGACGGTCAGTTCATGTTTTTTGATACGCTCACCTTCGTGCCTATCGATAAAGAGGCCATTGATACGACCTGCATGCAGCCAATAGATGTGGAAAGACTGAACCGGTATCATGAGCAGGTTTACCTCCGGACAGAAGGCCTTTTGACGGCACAGGAGAGGGAATGGCTAAAGGAAGCTACAAGTCCCTTGAGAATATAGATAAAGCGTTTTTTTCTTAAAATTCCTTATTTTTCCATAAGTCTAGAAAGGGAATTAGGAAATTAACAGTTGTATTTTATATGTAGGTTGGATATAATAATAGTATCCTGAAATGTTCGATAACTCTTGTTATTTTGAACCTACAGATACTTTAAACGGGATTCCTACATCGCCTTATCGCTGTCAAGCCCCCACTCGAAAGAGGATTGGAGGGGAAGGCAAAAGTAAGGTTGCGGTCACCCACCTAGCTTTGCTAGGAGTCAAAGTACAAGAACCGGCATTTTGGGGATTTATGTAGTATGCTACGAAGGAAAAAAGCAGCCGTATTGGCTGCTTTTTTCCAATAAAAAATTATGATTTACGAGACGGCGTATTCCGGCGTCACCGTGTAAAAATAGAAGACCGGGAGATTTTTAATGAATAAAAATGTAAGAATGTTTTTGAAAGTATTGTTTTGCGTTATCGGCTTGTTTATCATCATCTACATATTGGCTGTAAGCGTCCGCATGGGGAGGATAAAACAGCCGGAAGGAGAATACATAAGACTTCAGGACGCTCTGCTCCTTAGCGAGGCGCTGGAAGTGGGGGACGGGGCAGAAGCGGCCTTTTCAGCACTTAAGGGTGAGCTTTCTGCGGATTCGGAAGCGGTTTTAAGCTACGAACAATTTTTAATCCTGTTTTCCGCAATCGTGCCGCAGGACGCTGCATCTGCGTATGAGAAGGAATATGAAGAGAAGTATAGGGAAGGCTTCTTTTTTTTGAAGGACGACTGGTATCGCCTCTACGACAGCCTGCTTACCTATTATGATATGAGAGAGAGAATTGTTTTTGATAGTGTGACCATACTGGGGACGGGGCAGGAGGTACGGGACGAGAAAGGAAATTCGCTTGCAGAAAAGGAAATGCTTACGGAGAAAGGGAAGTTTTCTTATGCCTCAGATTCGTTTACCGAGTATAAATATCAGGCAATCAAGGCCTATAAGAAGGATGAAGTATTCCTTACGGTCTATCAGGTAGTGAGCCGTGGATATAGTTTACATAATGTATGGATTGTAGAAGCGCAGGACAGCATCTTAAGCGTTTTCGTGCAAGGATACGAAATAGAACTCCCATACGGGAAGGCTGAGCAAGCGCAGAGGGAGCAGATTGCCGATATGGAATTTGCGGACGGAAGCTTGCAGTCAGTGAAAATTAAGAATGAAAAGATAAATGGAAAGTTATTAAGCTTCGGAGATGGCAGCATTGAAATTGAAGGCTATGGAAAATATCCTTATGAGGAAGGGCTGAAGGTTTATAAGCTGTACGGAATGTTGAGTGAGTGCGGGCAGGAGGATCTGCGGATTGGTTATAACTTTACGGATTTCGTTTTGGAGGACGGAGTGATTTGCGCCGGACTCATCACCAGGGATGAAGCTATGGAAAATATCCGTGTGCTCATAAAAAATACGAACTTTGGCAGTGTTTATCATGAAAAGCTGGAGCTTACGGCAGATACGGATTTCGTGGTAAGCTACGGCAATTATGACGATTTGAAGAGAGAAGAGCATAAGGCGGGAGAAAAAATTGTCATCGGCGGGGACAGCGAATACTTTACAGGAGAAAGGGTTTATATAGAGCCTACGGCACTGACCGGAAGAATCCAGCTATTGTCCGTGGATCGTGCGCAGGGAACTCCTGCCTATCGAGGCAAGCTGGAGATATCTCATACGCAGGATGGCTTGGTAGTTGTGAATGAAGTCCTGCTAGAGGAGTATTTGTATTCCGTGGTTCCAAGCGAGATGCCGGCTTCCTATCCGTTAGAGGCGCTGAAGGCGCAGGCGATATGCGCCAGAACTTATGCCTACAGGCACATGTCCCATTCGGGAGTCGCCCAGTTCGGAGCGCATGTGGATGACAGCGCCGGATATCAAGTTTATAATAACATTGCGGAAAATGCTCAGACTACCAAGGCGGTAAAGGAGACGACAGGAGAACTATTGTTTTACGGCGAAGAGCTGTGCGGTTCTTATTATTATTCCACCTCCTGCGGTTTCGGTTCGGACAGCAATATATGGAAATCGGACTCCGGGGAGGATACTTCCTATCTCGTGGCCAAGCGGATAGGAGAAGACGGGGACGAATATAGCGGAGAAGAAATGACAAAGGAGGAAGTATTCGATTCTTTCATCGGTCAATCTTTCGATTCCGATTATGAAAGAGAGGAAGCTTGGTACCGGTGGAGCTATAAGGTGGAACATGCGGACTCTGAGAAAATTCTTGCTTCAATTCAAAAGCGCTATGAAGCAAATGAAAAACTCGTCCTGACCAAGGAAAAGGATGGAAGCTTTACGAGCGAGCCCGTAAAGAAGCTGGGAGAAATAAAAAATATCTATATTGAAAAAAGAAACAGCGGCGGCGCGGCGGATGAGCTCATCGTAGAGGGGACAAAAAAAACTTATAAAATTATATCGGAACACAATATAAGATATGTATTGAGCGATGGCGAGAGCATGGTGGTCAGGCAGGACGGAAGTGAAGTAGCGTCACCCTCTCTGCTTCCCAGTGCCTACATGACAATTATGACTAGTAAAGAAGAGGGTGTTGTGGTAGGATATACCTTAGCCGGAGGCGGATACGGGCACGGCGTAGGAATGTCACAGAACGGCGCGAAAGCTATGGCGGCCAAAGGCTTTGATGCGCAGGGCATTCTGTCGTTTTTCTATCAGACCTGCGAAATAAAAAATGCATATTAACAGGTGAAAGTGAGGAGGAGAAGTGTTTAAAAGAATCCTTTATATCTTCAATGATTTCAATAGACAGACGAACAGAAAAAATATCAGCGCTTTTGCGGCAAGTACGGCATTTTTTCTTTTTTTATCGTTAATCCCCATGTTGATTTTACTTTGCTCTATCATTCCGTATACGACCATTACGGAGGCGAATCTCATGACCTTTATGACAGATATGACACCGGATATGGTAGATTCTCTCGTGGTATCGATCATAGAAGATGTGTATGCCAAATCGGCGGGAGTCATTTCCATCGCGGCAATTGCCACACTCTGGTCGGCAGCTAAGGGAATGCTGGCCCTTATTCGGGGCTTGAATGAGATTAACGATGTAGATGAGGACAGAAATTATGTAGTGCTTCGGGCAATCGCCGCTTTCTATACGATACTTATGCTCTTAGTCCTGATTTTGTCTTTGGTAGTAATGGTATTTGGCAACTCTTTGGTAAACGGCGTAATCAGAAATGTGCCGGAGACAAAAAAGATATTCGACTTTTTGATGCATTTCCGATTGCTGTTTTCTTTTGCTATTATGATCTTAGGATTTACCATGATTTATGCCTATATACCGAATAAGAAATTGAAATTCACACTGCAGATACCCGGGGCCGTTTTCTCTGCAGTCGTTTGGAACTCGTTTTCGTGGGTTTTTTCCATCTATGTGGGAGGGGTGAATGATTTCAGTACCTATGGCAATCTGGCGACCATTGTCGTTATCATGCTTTGGTTGTATATGTGCATATATATCATTATGATAGGTGCCTATATCAACAGATATTTTGGGCCTGCTTATAAATTTCTATTCAGTCCGCGGTCTCATAGCAGCAATTGATGCATAGAAATAAGGCAAGGCAGCGTTACTGTTCACTCCGTTCTCAGTAACGCATGATTTCTGCATTTAAATTCGCTCTGCGAAGCAGAAGTCATCTCTTGAATCACGTTCTTACGTAGCTTACCAGCAAGTGTTAAGCTACTGTATGAAAAGTAACAAGGCAGCATTTAGCACATATGTGTGAAAAAGAAGAGGCTTGACATTTTTAAAAAGATTCTCTACAATGGGAATCAGTTAGTATGTTATAAGATAAATATATAACAAGAAATGCTATGAAGGCGTTAGTAGAGTTACATTTTCTGTCAGAGAGAGGAAGTCACCGGCTGAAAGCTTCCCCCAGTTCAAATGTCGCTTGAGATTCCCGCCGGAGCATCCTGCATGAAAACATATCGCTTAGCTGTTTTATATTTTTGAAAAGCGTAAATTAGTGTAGGACGTAGGTCACACGTTACGTGAGAAGAGAGTCTGTTATCTAACAGGAATTCGGGTGGTACCGCGGAATAAATTTCGTCCCTGACATTATGAGAGTAGTGTCAGGGATTTTTTGATGTAATAGGAAAGTAATTCGATTCCCTGACAGCTAAAAGAAAGGAAAAGCAATGAAAGAAAGATTAGATCAGATCAAAGCAGAAGCCATCAGACAGATAGAAGCCAGCGATGCGCTTGAAAAATTGAATGAGATTCGTGTAAACTACTTGGGGAAAAAAGGAGAAC
This sequence comes from Kineothrix alysoides, assembly GCF_000732725.1. Classification (GTDB taxonomy): domain Bacteria; phylum Bacillota; class Clostridia; order Lachnospirales; family Lachnospiraceae; genus Kineothrix; species Kineothrix alysoides. The sequence goes on from NZ_JPNB01000001.1 coordinate 998,631, forward strand.
TCACGGCAGTCTTGAAAAGTATGAAGGATGTCGCACCGGAAGACAGGCCCAAGGTGGGACAGTTCGTCAACGAGACGAGAGAAGAGATAGAAAAAGTATTGGAAGAATGCAGAGTGAAAATGGAACGTGCCCTGCGGGAATCCAAAATGAAAGCAGAGGTCATCGACGTGACTCTTCCTGCCGGGAAGAATACTATGGGGCATCGTCATCCCAATACGATAGCGTTGGAGGAAGTGGAAAGAATCTTCGTAGGCATGGGATATGAGGTTGTGGAAGGACCGGAAATTGAAAAGGATTACTATAATTTCGAGGCGCTGAACATCCCTGAAGGACATCCGGCGAAGGATGAGCAGGATACCTTCTATATCACCGGAGATATTCTCCTAAGATCACAGACTTCCCCTACTCAGGTACATGAGATGGAAAAAGGACATCTGCCTATTCGTATGCTGGCTCCGGGAAGAGTGTTCCGCTCCGATGAAGTGGATGCTACCCATTCTCCGTCCTTTCACCAGATTGAAGGCTTGGTCATCGATAAGAATATTACGTTCGCTGATTTGAAGGGAACTCTTGCAGTGTTTGCAAAGGAGTTGTTCGGAGAGAGCACCGAAGTAAAATTCAGACCTCATCATTTCCAATTTACGGAACCCAGCGCGGAAATGGATGTTTCCTGCTATAAATGCGGCGGCAGAGGCTGCCGGTTCTGCAAAGGCTCCGGCTGGATTGAAATATTGGGCTGCGGGATGGTACATCCTCATGTGCTGCAGATGAGCGGTATCGACCCCGAGAAATATACCGGCTTTGCTTTCGGCATAGGCTTGGAGCGTATTGCACTTTTGAAATATGAAATTGATGACATGCGTCTGCTTTATGAGAACGATATTCGTTTCCTGAAACAATTTTAACGATTGCTTTTTAAAAAATAGAAAAAAGGCGGCATACGTGTGTAGAATGAAGGAGAATAGAAGATGAACACAGCATTATCATGGATCAAAGCATATGTACCGGAACTGGAATGTACCGATCAGGAATATTGCGATGCGATGACACTGTCGGGAACGAAGGTGGAAGGCTATGAAAGATTGGATAAGAATCTGGAGAAAATAGTAGTAGGTCAAATTGAAAAGATAGAGAGGCATCCTGATGCGGATAAACTGATCGTATGTCAGGTAAACGTAGGGAGAGAAGTGATACAGATCGTTACGGGCGCTCCTAATGTCAAAGAAGGAGATAAAGTACCGGTTGTATTAGACGGAGGAAAAGTGGCGGGAGGGCATGACGGCGGTCCGCTTCCTGAAAACGGGATTGAAATCAAGGCAGGCAAGCTTCGCGGCGTTCCCTCTTACGGTATGATGTGTTCTATCGAAGAGCTGGGAACTACGAGGGAAATGTATCCGGAGGCACCCGAACACGGTATTTATATTTTCGGAAACGATGTGGAGGTAGGTTCCGATGCAGTGGAGGCTTTGGGCCTAAGGGACACTGTATTTGAATACGAGATTACTTCCAATCGCGTGGACTGCTATAGTGTACTGGGCATCGCGCGCGAGGCGGCGGCAACTTTTAGAAAGCCTTTTGTCTTTCCGGCAGTCGAAGTGAAGGAAAATGGCGAAAGTGTGGAGAGCTATATTTCTGTGGATGTAAAGGACCCGGATCTGTGCTCCAGATATATTGCGAGAGTATGTACCAATATTAAAATAGGACCTTCTCCTAAATGGATGCAGAGACGTCTGGCGGCCAGCGGTATCCGTCCGATCAACAATTTGGTTGACATAACTAACTACGTAATGGAGGAATATGGACAGCCGATGCACGCCTTCGATTTGGATACGATAGCGGGTCATAAAATCATAGTTCGCCGTGCGAAGGACGGAGATGAGTTCCAGACCTTGGACGGCCAGATGAGAAGGCTGGACAAAGAAATGCTTATGATATGCGACGCCGAAAAGGAAATCGGCATTGCAGGAATCATGGGCGGCGAGAATTCTAAGATTACGGATGAGGTAAAGACCGTTTTGTTCGAGGCAGCAACCTTCAACGGCACGAATATCCGTAAATCAGCTAAGAGAATCGGGCTTCGCACCGATGCTTCCGGCAAGTTCGAAAAGGGTTTGGACCCTCATAATGCGGAGGCAGCAATCAATAGAGCCTGCCAATTAATACAAGAGCTGGGCTGCGGAGAAGTAGTAAGCGGAATGATAGACGTTTGCGTTCCGATGAAAGAAGACGTTCAGATACACTTCGATCCGGAGAAGATCAATAAACTTTTAGGAACTGATATTTCAAAAGAAGAAATGCTTCGCATCTTCGAGATGCTGGAGCTTAAATATGAGAAAGAAACGAATATGCTGGTAGTGCCGTCCTTCCGTCAGGATATTGAGTGTGCAGCGGATGTGGCGGAGGAAGTAGCTAGATTCTACGGATACGATAAGATACCGGTATCGCTTCCAAGCGGCGAAGCGACGACGGGAAAACTTCCTTTCAAACTGCGAATCGAGCAGAAAGCGAGAGATATTGCACAGTTTTGTGGATTCTCTCAGGGAATGTGCTATTCCTTCGAAAGCCCGAAGGTATTCGATAAATTGCTGCTTCCTCTGAACAGCGATTTGAGGAAAGCGATTACTATAGCGAATCCATTGGGAGAAGATTTCTCCATTATGAGGACGATTTCCCTTAATGGAATGCTAACGAGCCTTTCTACGAATTACAATAGAAGAAATAAAGATGTAAGGTTGTATGAGCTTGGAAATATTTATATTCCCAAGGCGCTGCCGCTTACGGAGCTGCCTGATGAGAGAATGCAGTTTACGTTTGGTATGTACGGTGAGGGAGATTTCTTCACGATGAAGGGTGTCATAGAGGAGTTCTTTGACAGTATCGGTCTGAGAAAGAAGCCTTCTTACGACCCGGAGGCGGGAAAGCCCTTCCTTCATCCGGGACGTCAAGCGGGAATTGTATATGAGGGCACATTGGTAGGCTATCTGGGTGAGGTACATCCTGAGGTATGTGATAACTACGATATAGGAACGAAGGTGTATATCGCTGTTCTGGATATGCCGCAGATAGAGCCTTTTGCTACCTTTGACAGAAAATATGAGGGTATTGCGAAGTATCCTGCGGTATCCCGCGATATTAGTATGGTGGTACCGAAGAATATTCTCGTGGGCCAGATAGAAACAATGATCGAACAGCGCGGAGGAAATCTTCTGGAGGCTTATAATCTGTTCGATATTTATGAAGGAGCGCAGATCGAAGAGGGCTATAAGTCAGTAGCTTATTCTATTACGTTCAGGGCGAAGGATAGAACGCTGGAGGAGAATGATGTTGCTTCAGCTATGAAGAAGATATTGAACGGACTGGAGAGCATGGGAATAGAGCTGCGCCAGTAGAAGCGAAAAAAAGAAAGGAGAGGCCGTATATGCGGCCGGGATCAGTTATGGAGAATAAGAATATTTGGGGGATATATAGTGCAGAGCAGCTTACGGAGCTAGAGGAGCATGCAAAGGAATATATGGACTTTTTGGATAATGGGAAGACGGAGAGAGAGTGCATCGATACTATTGTCAACAGGATTGAGAAGGACGGGTATCAGGAGCTGCAATCTCTGATTAAGAAGAACAATGTGCTGAAGGAAGGCGATAAGGTTTATTCCGTTTGGATGAATAAGTCTATCGTTATGTTTCAAATAGGAAAAAAACCGATGGCCGAGGGAATGAATATCCTTGGGGCACATTTGGACTCTCCAAGGCTCGATATTAAGCAGAATCCAGTATATGAGGACGGAGGATTCGCTTACCTGGATACGCATTATTATGGCGGGGTGAAGAAGTATCAGTGGGTGACGATTCCGCTTTCCATTCACGGTGTGGTAATTAAGAAGGATGGAACGACGGTTGAGATCAATGTGGGAGAAAATGAGGATGATCCGGTATTTTTTGTGTCGGACCTGCTCATTCATCTTGCGGCGGAACAGCTTGAAAAGAAGGCATCCAAGGTTATTGAAGGAGAGGCTTTGGATATTATTGTGGGTAATAAACCTCTTGTAATAGAGAAAAAAGGGGAAAAAGGGGAAAAGAATAAAGGGAAGGACGGTAAGGATGCAGTGAAGAAAGGTATCCTTGCTATTTTGAAAGAAAACTATGATATAGAGGAAGAGGATTTTATCTCTGCGGAGCTGGAGGTCGTTCCTGCCGGAAAGGCGAGGGAAGCAGGCTTTGATAGAAGCATGATTCTGGCCTATGGGCAGGATGACAGGATTTGCGCATTCTCTTCTTTGAAGGCTATGCTTGAGGTAAAGGAGACAGAAAGGACTGCCTGCTGTATTTTAGTGGATAAGGAAGAGATAGGCAGCGTGGGAGCAACGGGCATGCAGTCTAAGTTCTTCGAAAATGCGGTTGCGGAAGTGATGAATCTGGCAGGAGATTACAGTGAGCTTAAGGTGAGAAGATGTCTGGCTTCTTCCTGCATGTTGTCCTCTGATGTGAGCAGTGCCTTTGACCCGGCTTTTGCTTCCTGTTTCGATAAGAAGAATGTGGCGTATCTGGGAAATGGAATGGTATTCAATAAGTTTACCGGTTCTCGGGGAAAGTCCGGCTCCAACGATGCGAATGCGGAATATATGGGACACATCAGAGCGATTTTCGACAAGGAAAAGATACATTTCCAGACGGCAGAGCTGGGGAAAGTGGATGTTGGCGGCGGCGGAACTATCGCTTATATCCTCGCTTTGTACGGCATGAATGTTATTGACAGCGGGGTGGCTGTAATGAATATGCACGCGCCCTGGGAGGCTACCAGCAAGGCGGATGTATATGAAGCGAAACGGGGATATGTAGCATTTTTGAATAATGCGTCCTTGTAAACGAGACAAGTGGATATAAAAGAAAGATATGTGAAGCGTTATGGAAGAATTTAAAAAGTCTGATTTTTATTTTGAGTTGCCTGAAGAGCTTATTGCACAGGATCCGCTCGAGGATCGTTCCGGTTCCAGACTTCTCATGCTGAATAAGGATACGGGAGAGATGATGCACCGGATTTTCCGGGATATTATTGATTATTTGGAGCCGGGAGATTGCCTTGTGCTAAACGATACAAAGGTAATTCCGGCCAGGCTGCTGGGAACGAAGGCGGATACCGGAGCGGCAACCGAAGTACTGCTTTTAAAGAGGCGGGAAAACGATATATGGGAAGCGTTAGTCAAGCCCGGCAAGAAGGCGAGGCCAGGAAGCGTTATTAGCTTTGGTGATGGTATTTTGACGGGAGAAGTCTTAGACGTGGTGGATGAGGGCAACCGGTTGATTCGGTTTCGTTACGAAGGTATCTTCGAAGAAGTGTTAGACCGGCTGGGAGAGATGCCCCTGCCTCCCTATATCACTCATAAGCTTCAGGACAAGAATCGTTATCAGACCGTATATGCCAAATATGAAGGCTCGGCGGCTGCACCTACGGCAGGTCTTCATTTTACAAAGGAGCTGCTTGGTAAAATAGAAGAGAAGGGTGTGAAAATCGCCTATGTAACCTTACATGTAGGCTTGGGAACGTTTCGCCCGGTAAAGGCGGATAATATATTGGAGCACCATATGCACTCGGAATATTATCAGGTAACGAAGGAAGCAGCAGATACGATAAACGATACGAAGCGGGGCGGGAAACGGGTTATTTGTATCGGAACTACCAGTTGCCGTACGGTGGAAAGCGCTGCGGATGAAAACGGTGTACTGCATGAGGGCTGCGGCAATACAGAGATATTTATTTATCCGGGATACCGCTTTAAAATATTGGACGGCCTGATCACCAACTTCCATTTGCCGGAGTCTACATTGGTCATGCTCGTATCGGCGCTTGCCGGAAAAGAGCATGTACTGGCGGCATATGAGGAAGCAATAAGGGAAAAGTACCGTTTTTTCAGCTTTGGAGATGCAATGTTCATCACAGATGTTACTGTTCACTCCGTTCTCAGTAACGTATAATTTCTGCATTTAAATTCGCTTCGCGAAGCAGAAATCATCTCTTGTATCACGTTCTTACGTAGCTTAACAGCAAGTGTTAAGCTACTGTGTGAACTGTAACTCACAGATTCCTTTACAAAATAAATATAATGTTATATAATTCAGCTATGTATTCAGATATAGTTTAGGCGTAATATAACTATATTGTTTTCTTACGAAAGGGGAAATGTGCCAGAGATACAGGTGCAGAAAGACAGAAGACATGGGTGTTGAAAAACTGAGAAAATGCAGACGTATGGATTTGAATTCGAAGCTCGTTGTGAAGAGGATAGACGACGGCGAGAATGAGATGGTCACTATTAATATTTTCGATATTTCCAAGTCAGGAATGGGGTTTCATTGTACGAAAGAGTTGGAAATGGACTCTGTCTATGAATCGCATATCATGATTTGGACGAGGGAAGTGATACATGTTCTTCTTAGAATTGTCCGGGTGGAGAAGAAGGAAGAAAGATACGAGTACGGTGCAATATTTATGGGACTTTCCGAGGTCGACGCATTTAGAATCGAAGTATGGGATGCGATGGAACAGGCATCAGGCGAGTGCTGAAAAATGAAACAAAGCAAATAATTGAATAATATGAATAATAAGTTAACCTTAAGTCAAGAAAAATAAAGGGGCTGTTGCAAAATAACTGAGTTTTAGTTATAGAGCGGCAGCCTCATTCTATGTCAATTGGAAGCGGACAGAAAATCCTTGTTTCTGGATTTTTTTGGATTCCTGTTTCGTTTAGTTTGTGCGGACAGTCTTTACAATTCTCATATTCGTATACCGTCACATCGGTTCCTTATCATAAGCCATGTTTTTCCGTTTACTGATACGAAGTGATTGTTATGCCTGTCATACAATAACTGAGATCAAGAAATCTTCGGAATAACTCATAGTATCGCTTAGGGCCGGACGTATGCTTTCCATGCTCATGCACAAAGAAACCCCTTGCTTCTGGCAGTATCTATTTAAAAATCAAAGATGTTTTATGAATAAGCATAGGTCAGGATTTTGAACATGACCTTTGGGTCCGCTGTTGGATTTCTGTCTTTGGCAGAGTAAAGGTAATAGGTAACATTACAGATAATCCGGAACTAATTGATTGGTAATTTAAAACTTATCGTTCGGGCTAACTCCCCATTGCCAGGAGTGGTTTGGGTTTTTTATCATATTCTAAAAATGGTCAGTTAGCACTTGTATAAAAAAGTGGACATTTTGATTGACGTTTATTCCGGTTTAAGCCTTCCTGAATATAATAAATTAGGCACCAAATTGTGCCAAAACATTTAAAGGAGGAAGTTTTATGAATTACGAAGAATTTCAAGGAATAAACAAATACCATTGTGGCAACACCCCTGAAAGTTTATCAAATAGATGCTCCAACCGAGATAAAGTAAATTGTGGACCATGTACCCCCTCTATTCCAAGACCGTGTCAATGCCGTTGTTGTGTAGGACCAATCGGCCCCGAGGGGCCTACAGGCCCTACTGGAGCAACCGGAGCTACAGGCCCTCAGGGTTCCATTGGCCCTACTGGAGCCACAGGTCTGCAGGGCCCGACTGGAGCAACTGGAGCTATAGGCCCTCAGGGTTCCATCGGCCCTACTGGATCCACCGGTCTGCAGGGCCCGACTGGAGCAACTGGAGCCACAGGAACTACAGGCCCTCAAGGTTCCACAGGCCCGACTGGAGCCACAGGTCCTCAAGGTTCCACAGGCCCGACTGGAGCCACAGGTCTGCAGGGCCTGACTGGAGCAACCGGAGCTACAGGCCCTCAGGGTTCCATTGGCCCTACTGGAGCCACAGGTCTGCAGGGCCCGACTGGAGCAACTGGAGCCACAGGAACTACAGGCCCTCAAGGTTCCACAGGCCCTACTGGAGCCACAGGTCTGCAGGGTCTGACTGGAGCAACCGGAGCTATAGGCCCTCAGGGTTCCATCGGCCCGACTGGAGCCACAGGTCTGCAGGGCCCGACTGGAGCAACTGGAGCCACAGGAACTACAGGCCCTCAAGGTTCCACAGGCCCTACTGGAGCCACAGGTCTGCAGGGCCCGACTGGAGCAACTGGAGCCACAGGAACTACAGGCCCTCAAGGTTCCACAGGCCCTACTGGAGCCACAGGTCCGCAGGGTTCCACTGGCGCAACTGGAGCTACCGGTCTGCAGGGAGCAACTGGAGCAACCGGAGTTACAGGCCCTCAGGGTTCCACAGGCCCTACTGGAGTCACCGGGGCTACAGGCCCTCAAGGTTCCACAGGCCCGACTGGAGCCACAGGTCTGCAGGGAGCAACTGGAGCAACCGGAGCTACAGGCCCTCAAGGTTCCACAGGCCCTACTGGAGCCACTGGTCTGCAGGGAGCAACCGGAGCTACAGGCCCTCAGGGTTCCACAGGCCCTACTGGAGCCACCGGTCTGCAGGGTCCTACTGGAGCCACAGGCCTGCAGGGCCCGACTGGAGCAACTGGAGCAACCGGAGCTACTGGAGCCACAGGTCCGCAGGGTTCCACTGGCGCAACTGGAGCTACCGGCGATATAGGCCCGACAGGCCCGACCGGTACCGCTGGATTATCCGAATATGCCTATATTTTTAATCTGGATGCCCAAGTAGTTGCTTTAGAAGCAGATATATTATTTAGTACCAATGGGATTATCGTAGGTACTATTGCACATGCGCCTGGAACATCTACCATTCAACTTGGCAGTGCTGGTGACTACGCAGTTTGGTTTTACGCGGCAGGCGTTGAGCCGAATCAATTTACTGTGTTCCAAAATGGAGCTCCCGTTGTCGGGGCAGTATATGGCTCAGGGGCCGGTACTCAAGCGAATCCGGGTATGGTCATTATTACTGCCGCCGCGTTTGATGTTTTAACGATACGGAATCACACTAGCGCTGCTGCGGTTACGCTACAAACTTTAGCAGGAGGAACGCAAATAAATGCTAATGCTTCAGTATTAATTCAAAAAATAAGTTCTTAGGAATATATGATCTTTCAGATAGTGCATCACCAAAGCAGTTGAGTTAAGCTATTGTAAGATGGTTTTGGTTAAATTATATCTGAGATTAGAAGTTAGCCGGGTACCGGTTGGTGCTGCGGGATAGCCGTGAAATAGATGCGGACGATTGGAGAGGCCGGTAAAAGTAAAATGCAGCAAAAGGAGAAAACACCTATAGAGCAACATAAACAAAAAATGGAAAAGCTAAGGAAACTGTAAAAGATTTAATAATCATGGATATCGTAGATTTGGTAAAGCGTTATGGTCACTAATTTAAAGCTTGCAAATAATTGTCAAGCTTTAATTGATTAAAAATTTTTTAAAAGGGAGTAACATTTAATAAACAGTACACAAATGATGAAATGGAATGACTCTTTGAGTGTTCGTCATCACTTCATCAAGCAGGTTTGCCATTTGAACACGGGCTTTTACTTTTGTAGAAATACAAGGATTGTACTGTCTGAAAAAAACCATATTATTTTTAAATAATATATTACTTTTGTAAAATATCAAAAATATAAAGATAAAAAAGAATAATATTTTAATTTAATATATAATTAGTTAAAGTACTTACAAAAAGTCATAAAATTTGTTATAATACTAAATATAGAATAAACAATAATTGATTACTGGGTAAACGGAAGGGATATAGTTCACTCTAATTGACTGAGTGTAATGATTCCTTTTTTATTTATATTAATATTGATGTATGGTGTTATGATACTGAAAAAGCAATTAAGGGAGATAGAAGAAATGAATCGAATGAGATTACAGCATGGAAATTATTTAAATTAGTTTAATAACAATCAGATAAGAATATAGGAGTGACTAAATGTTTAAAATTGGTGATTATGTAGTAGTCAACGCAAATTATGGATTATGTAAAATCGAAGATATTGCATGTTTAGATATTTCTATGGCTATCAAGGGTGAGCTTTATTACCTTATGATTCCATTGGAAGAAATAGATGCAAAATTATATATTCCTGTGAATGGAACTAAACATAAAATTCGCAAAGTGATTAACGAAGAGGAAGCGTGGGAAATAATCGGTGAAGTTCCTGAAATAGAAGAAATGCTGATTGATAGTAGTAGATTGTGCGAAAAGAAATATAAAGAAGCCATCCAAAGTTGTGAACCTAGAATATTAATCAGTATTATTAAAAGCATGTATTATAGGAGGAGAAAAAGGGATGCACAAGGAAAGAAAAATACTGTTATAGATGAACGTTACTTTAAGATTGCAGAGAATAAGCTATATGAAGAGCTGGCCTTTGCTTTAGGAAAAAATAAAAATGAAATGCAGAAATTAATTATGAATAGGATTAAAAAAAACAAATAATTTTATTAATAACATACTTTTTAGCATTGATAAATTTTAAGATATAATATTTATTAATAAGAAAAAGGGGCATGTTGCAAAATTACTCAATTGTTTTGCAACAGCCCCTTTTTAAATTAGTAAATTTCTAACTGGAAACATTTCTGATTTTTAATATACCTGTTAATCGAGGGTAAAATTATTTACCATTTCTTTCAGCTTGTCCGATTGTGCCAGCGTTGTTTCCACCATATGATAAGTGTCTGCCGTAAGAGCTGCTGTCTGCGCGTTATTGGTAGCGACTACGCTGACGCCCTGGGTGGTTTCGTTGATAGCGATATTGATCTGATGAATGGAATCGGCTATCTTTATCATCATATTATTCAAATCATCGATGGACAAATCGATATCTGACATCGTTCGGTTAATAAATCCGGCATCCTGTGAATACTGTTCACTGACGGTAACGAAGCTTTGATAGTCCGCAAGTACCGTCCGGTTCAGGAAATCCAAGGTTGCCGTCAAGCTGGAAGTCATCTTGTCGATTGCAGTATTGACTTCGGCCACTATAGCTGTGATGTTGGTAACTGTCTTGGAGGACTGGTCCGCGAGTTTCCCGATTTCACTGGCTACAACAGAGAAGCCTCTGCCTGCTTCGCCTGCCCTTGCTGCTTCAATGGAAGCATTTAAAGAGAGGAGACTGGTCTGACTGGAAATTTCCATGATTGTTTTAGTCATTTCGTTGATTTTTGAAACGGATTTGGAACTGTCGATGGCGGACTGTGTATCCGCTTTTACCGTTTCATACATTGCCTTTGTTTTTTCGGTGGCTGCGAGAGTACTTTCGCGAAGGGCGATAGCACGTTTCATGATCTCATCCGAAAAACCTACTCCCTGCGTCGCCTTTTCATTGATGGAAGCGGTATTCCCGCCCATTGCCTGAATCTGCCTGCTGATGGATTCCGTATTCTCCGCAGTGGATTCCATGCTGGAAGAAAGCTGTTCCGCTGCGCTGGAGGTAGTGCTGGCGTTATCGTTCATCGTATTTGCTATATCTAACAGCCTCGATGAATTCGTATTGATTATGTCTGAAGTGGAAGAAATATCGTGCATCATGCTGCTGAAAGCCTGGCGCATCTTAGATACGGCGCGTCCCATAGAGCCCGTCTCATCCTTCTTTTTCAAAAGATAATGATAGGAGTCGTCCTGAGAAATATCGAGGTCTGCCGTCTTGCGGACGATCTTGGTGATGACCTTGATGGGAGTCGTAATCGTAGTGGCAAATATGTATCCCAGCACCGACATGATGATAACGATGATAATGCTGATATTTACCGAGCTTTGACGCATCTCATCGATAGGAGCGAGCACAGAGTCCTGATGAACGGCAATACAAAGAATCCAGTGATTGAGATTGGAAATGTTGTAAGCGATATACTGCCCCGTAGAGTTGTCGGTTACTACCTTGGCCTCGGGAATCGTTCCTTTTCCTATGTCGGCTACAAGCTGGCTGATCAAAGGCGTATCCGCACGCTTGCCGATAAGCTCCTTGTCAGGATGGTAAATATAAGTCCCGTTGGTATCCAGCAGATAAGCGTAGCTTGTATCGGAATTGAACACTCTGATATCGGATAGGGTATCCGAGAGAAGAGATGCTTTCACAGTGGTAAACATCACTCCGGATTGAGTATCCTCGTCGATATGGCTGGCTTGGGGCACTCCGATGGAAATAAGAGGTTCTCCCGTAGCGTCATCTAAGAAGACGTTGCTTTGCGCAGGTTTACGATTTTCCATTATGTAATTGATAAATACCTCGCCTGAATAATCGGTGCCTTCCTTATCAGTATCGGTGCTCCCCAAGAGAGACAAGGTCTCCGCATCTACGAAATTGATGCTTTCATGAGTTGGATTCTGGGTCATGTACTTGTTCAAAGCGGCATGGACTTCTTTGTAATACCTTTTGCCGTGATTGGTGTTGTACACATAGAAATTTTCCGAACCGTTCAGGTAAGTGAGCGTAGAATTATATTTTTCGATGGACTGCTCGATATAATTATTCTGTGCTTCTACGATTTCCAGCAAGGTAGCTTCCGTGTAGCTCGTTAAAGTATCCTTTGAAAGGTTACTGAGATAATTGTAGTTAACCGAAACGGATAAAAGGATAAAAATAACGAGAACAAAAGTTATTTTTGTTCTGATGGAGAGAAAAAAATCTTGTTTTCTTTTTTTGCCTTCCGGCGGTTTTGGTTGGACATTCCTTTCTTTTTTTGCTTTCGTATTAAGTTTCATTTTTGTAGTACCCCCTGTTCTTAAAGCATGATCAAGTTGTTCTACACCTATTATTATGATAATTGTAGCATTCTTTGTCGGAAAATACAATTAGCCTAAGCAAAATGAGCAAGTTGTACATGAAAACTAAAAAATAGTGGTAAAGTTGAACAAAAGTGTGCTTCGTGCACTCTCGCGGCCCAATATTTTGACAGCACAGCTTTTGTTCCGCGCTCAGCTGCGCATCTATCTTTCTTTAATAGAAGGTTTTCCTATTAAAGAACAAAGCCATGGCGATTCTTTATCCATATAGATTCCGTAAATCTGAGTAAAAGGACGGGTAACTGATGGATACTATGTCGCTGTTTAGGATCTCAGTTTCTCCTTCGGCAACGAGCGAAGCAATGGCAAAACTCATTGCAATGCGGTGATCTGCATGAGGGTCAATGATACTGCCCGTCAAGGGACGGCCTCCCTCGATGATCATACCGTCCTCGGTGCCTGTTATGCAGCAGCCCATGGAAGAGAGATATTCTACCATGACATCAATACGATTGGACTCTTTTACCTTGAGCTCGGCGGCGTCCTTTATCACGGTGGTACCTTGAGCGGCAGCAGCCATGACGGCGATAACGGGAAGCTCGTCGATTAATGTGGGAATAATATCCCCCTCAATGGTGATGCCATGCAGCCTGCTGTAGGTAACGTGAAGGTCAGCAGTGGGCTCGCCTACGTGGTTGACATTCAGAAGCTCGATATTTCCGCCCATAGCTTTCGCCACCTTCAGGATACCGTCACGGGTTGGATTAATGCCCACATTTTTAATGAGAATATCGGAGCCGGGAACGACAAGGCCGGCAGCGATGAAATAAGCGGCGGAGGAAATGTCGCCGGGAACGTTGATTTTTGCACCCTTTAAAGAAGGGCGGGGTTCGATGAAGGCGGTAGTGCCCTTCGTCCATACCTTTGCACCGAAGGTGCCCAGCATGATTTCCGAATGATTCCGGCTGATCACAGGTTCCGTCACTTCGGTGACTGTATCGGCGTAAAGTCCGGCCAGAAGGATCGCGGATTTTACCTGCGCAGAGGCCACTTTAGAACGGTAGTGGATACCGTGCAGCTTTTTGCCTGTAATCCGAAGGGGGGCGCAGTCGTTGCCGTTTAAGCTCACGATATCCGCTCCCATCATGGTCAAGGGTTCCATGATTCGTCTCATCGGACGGCTTTTTATGGAATCGTCTCCGGTCAGCACGCTTTCGAATGGCTGTGCGGCGAGAATGCCGGAGATAAGGCGGGTAGTAGTGCCGCTGTTACCTGCATCCAGGATAGAAGAGGGGGCAGACAGCCCATCCAGCCCCTTTCCGTGTATTGTAATTTTCTCAGGTCCGTTTTTAATTTCGATGCCGAGGCGGCGGAAGCAGTCAATGGTGGAAAGGCAATCCGCCCCTTGCAGGAAGTTGGTGACTTCCGTGGTACCCAGAGCGAGAGAACCGAACATAACCGCTCTATGGGAAATGGACTTATCGCCGGGTACAGAAAGCTCTCCTTTTAGTTCCTTTGTCTTATGAAATTTCATGGATGGAATCCTCCTTACTTTTTTTCATAGATAACATAACCGCGGCTTTTTAATATTTCGCGGGCGGTTTGAATGGCAGCTTCTTCGTAGAATTCAATACGAAGGGCTCCCTCTTCCAGCTCTCTGTTATGCACGATGCCAATATTCTTGATGCTGATATTATTGAGAGCGAGCATGGTGGCGATGGAAGCCAAAGCGCCTGCTTCATCGGCGATATCTATGGTGAGGGAATAGGATTTCTTAATGGGACCGCTGGAAGTCTCAATGAAGGAATCACGGTATATACGGGCCTCGTCGAAGAAGCGGTAAAGAAACTGTGCATCCTTTTTGTAAAGCTGTTCTTTGATCCGTATGAGGGCCTCTACATAATCTTCCAGTAAAGATGCGATATTTCCCGTGTTGGTCAGGCAGATTTGCTGCCACATATCGGGAGAGGACGAAGCGATTCTTGTGATGTCCTTGAAGCCCCCTGCAGCTATCATTTTCATGATTCCATCTTTTGAGTCAGAATCTTTGACAAGATTTACCAACGAGGAAGCGATGATATGAGGAAGGTGGCTGACAGCCGCCGTTACGTAATCGTGCTGTTCGTCGTTTAGAACGAGGGGAATGGCCCCCATCGCAGTGACGAGCTGCCTGAAATCCTCTACTCTTTTCTCAGAAACGCAAGGGGGGGGAGTAAGGATATAGTAAGCGTTCTCCAAGAGGATGGCTTTGGAATTGATATAGCCAAAGCGCTCACTTCCAGCCATGGGATGCCCGCCGATAAACTGGCCGGAAAGTCCGGCTTCCTCGATATGGCGATGAATATCTCCCTTTACGCTGCCCACATCTGTAAGAGTGCAGGAGGGTGTAAGGAATTGTTTTAAGACTTTTAGGTTCTCATCGTTTTTGGAAACCGGCGCACATAAAAAGATATAGTCACAGGCTGAAAAAGAGGCATCGATAGAGGATGAGATGCGGTCCGCGATTCCTTCCTCCATTGCAAGAGCCAGAGTACTGCCGTTTATATCATATGCGATTATAGAGATCTCAGGGCATGCTGCTTTCAGCGCTTTGGCGATGGAACCGCCGATAAGCCCCAGACCGATAAAACCCAAGGTCAGTTGTTTCATAGAATTATCCCCGTAAATTCCCGTCCCACTAAATCACAGAGCGGTTTGAGCTCCTTTGTCAGCTTGTCGAACTTTTCGAAGGTCAGGGACTGCGGACCGTCCGAAAGCGCGCAGGCAGGGTTGTCATGTACCTCTATCATCAGCCCGTCCGCGCCGCAGGCAACCGCCGCTTTTGCCATGGGCGGCACATATTTGTAAGCGCCCGTGGAATGGGAGGGATCTGCGATAACCGGAAGGTGAGTTCTTTCTTTTAAAACGGGGACAGCGCTTAAGTCCAAGGTGTTCCTCGTGGCAGTTTCAAAGGTGCGGATACCTCTTTCGCATAGTACCACGTTTGGATTACCCTCGGCGATAATATATTCGGCAGCGTTCAACCATTCATCGATGGTAGCGCACAGTCCTCTTTTAAGTAAGACGGGAAGACCGGAACGCCCTGCCTCCTTAAGCAGGATAAAATTCTGCATATTTCTTGCGCCAATCTGAATCATATCTACGTATTTAACGGCAGCTTCTATCGCTTCGTTGCTCACCACTTCGCAGATAGTGGAGAGGCCGGTTTCTTTCTTAGCCGTCTGCATATAACGAAGACCCTCTTCCTCCAGCCCTTGGAAGGAATAGGGAGAGGTTCTTGGTTTGTAGGCGCCTCCGCGCAGAATCGTAGCGCCGGACTTTTTCACCGCCCGGGCGATACACATAAGCTGTTCCTCTGTTTCCACGGCGCAGGGACCTGCCATAATGGTCATGTTGTCCGGGCCGATCAGAGTATTTCCAACCTTTACGACGGAGGGATCGGGATGGAACTTCCTGTTAGCCAGCTTGTAGCTTTCCGTAACCGGCACGATGCGGTCCACATCTTTGAAGCTGATTAGGTTTTCCGTAGGAAGTTTCGTCTTATCGCCGACAATACCGATGATGGTAACCTCCTCTCCTTTTGAGAGATGAGTTTGCAAGCCATTATTTTCGATATAAGAAACGACCGACTCGATACTTTTTAGCGCGGCATTCGGTTTCATTACAATAATCATATTTTTTTCCTCTTTCTTTTTTATTTTTATATTAATATCTGTGTGACTTTTGCATATACTTTTACTGTGTGTTTCCCATGTGGATACATACGGCAATTCACATTGATAATATAACACTTCAACGTATGAAAGTCAACGCGGCGGCCTGAGATATTGAGGTGTAATTTTGCTGCGTTTTGGAATAAAACAAAAAACATGTGCAGAATGTTTAAATTGACTTGTAAAATTTATGAGCTTTTAGTAAAATATACACATGGGAGTAAAAGGGCAATGTATGACTCAAATTACGGCCTAGAAAAAATGCCCAAAAACTGCGAAAATTGGAGGAATTTATATGAATGTTTACACAACTGACAAGATTAGAAACGTAGTATTGCTCGGACACGGGGGAAGCGGCAAGACAAGTCTGGTTGAATCGATGGCATATTTATCTGGTATTACCTCGAGAATGGGCAAGGTAACCGATGGCAATACAGTAAGCGATTTCGGAAAAGAAGAGCAGAAAAGACAAATATCTATTTCCTCTTCGGTAGTTCCTATCGAATGGGAAGGGATTAAGATAAATATATTAGATACGCCGGGATTTTTTGATTTTGTAGGAGAAGTGGAGGAAGCAGTCAGCGCGGCAGATGCAGCCATTATCGTAGTATCGGGCAAGGCCGGAGTGGAAGTCGGAGCGGAAAAAGCATGGGAGCTGTGCGATAAATATAAGCTGCCCCGTTTTATTTTCGTAACGGATATGGATGTGGACAATGCCTCCTTCCGTCAGGTCGTAGAGGATATGACGAATACATATGGCAAGAAGATGGCGCCTTTTCATCTGCCCATTCGTGAAAATGAGAAATTCGTAGGTTATGTCAACGTTATTACTGAGACCGGTTACCGCTGGCAGGGGAAGGACGTTGTGGAATGCGAGGTACCGGAATACAGCAAGGCGAATCTCCAGCTTTACAGAGATACGTTGTTAGAAGCGGTGGCGGAGACCAGCGAAGAGTTCATGGAGAGATATTTCGGCGGAGATACCTTTTCGGAGGCGGAAATAAGGGCGGCCCTTCGTACGAATGTCATTGACGGAACAATTGTTCCCATGACCATGGGTTCCAGCATTTTATGTCAGGGAATCTACACGCTGCTGGACGACATCGTGAAATATATGCCCAGCCCGGAGAATAAGGAAATTGCCGGAATTAATTTGAAGACTAACGAGATTTTCCAAGCGAACTATGATTTCTCGAAAGCGAAATCCGCATATATTTTTAAGACCATCGTGGACCCGTTTATCGGGAAGTATTCCCTGGTGAAGATATGCTCGGGCGTATTTAAGACCGATGATCTCATATACAACTGCGATAAGGACGTAGAGGAGAAGGTGGGCAAGCTCTATGTTCTTCAGGGAAGTAAACCTTTAGAGGTAAACGAGCTCCATGCAGGGGATATCGGTGCAATAGCCAAGCTCACTGCAGCCAGAACAGGAAATACGCTCTCCACCAAGGCAACCACTATCAAATATGGAAAAGCGGAGATTTCCGTTCCTTACACATATATGAGATATCATGCGAAAAATAAAGGTGATATCGATAAGATTTCCCAGTCTTTGCAGAAGATGATGCATGAGGATCAGACGCTTAAGGTAATGAACGACGCGGAGAACAGACAGATGCTTCTCTACGGAATGGGAGACCTGCATCTTGAGGTAGTTATCAGCAGACTGCAGAACGAATACAAGGTAGAGATAGAGCTGACACAGCCTAAGGTAGCCTTCCGTGAGACAATAAAGAAGACCTCAGACGTAGAATATAAATATAAAAAGCAGTCCGGCGGACACGGTCAGTACGGCCATGTTAAAATGAGATTTGCTCCTTCCGGAGATTTACAGACTCCTTATGAGTTCGCGCAGGAAGTTGTAGGCGGTGCTGTGCCGAAGAACTTTTTCCCTGCGGTAGAAAAGGGCTTACAGGAATCTGTCCTGAAAGGACCGCTTGCGGCGTACCCGGTAGTAGGAGTGAAGGGCATTCTGTACGATGGCTCCTATCATCCGGTGGATTCTTCGGAAATGGCGTTTAAGATGGCTACCATTCAGGCGTTCAAGAAGGGTTTTATGGAAGCAGGCCCTATTTTGTTAGAGCCTATCGCGTCCTTGAAAGTAACAGTTCCCGACGCTTATACCGGTGATGTTATGGGCGATCTCAACAAGAGGCGGGGGCGTGTGCTCGGTATGAATCCGGTAGGAGGCAAGCAGGTAATCGAATCGGATATCCCTATGACGGGATTATTCGGATACTGTACGGACCTGCGTTCCATGACCGGAGGAAGAGGTACCTTCGCTTATGAATTCTCCAGATATGAGCAGGCACCCAGCGATGTGCAGGAGAAAGAGGTTGCAGCAAGAGCCGCCAAGGTAGCGGAAGGCAGCGAAGAATAAAGCATGAAAAAGGGTTGATAATAGAAAACGGGATGTCGTAATGCGCGAAGCATACGGCATCCTGTTTTGCATCGGCTTAATGAAAGGTAATCTGCAGTTACTGTTAACACAGTAGCTTAACACTTGCTGTTAAACTGCGTAAGAATGTGATTCAAGAGATGATTTCTGCTTCGCGTAGCGAATCTGCATGCAGAAATCATGTGTTACTGCAAACGGAGTGAACAGTAACAATCTGCAACAGAATAAAAGAGAAAAGGGTTGCAAACCTTGACATAGTAAGGGAAAAAGTATAAAATTATCGGTGTTTTATAAAATAATGTACTTAAAATATGTTTTGCGCCTTCTGGCGTAAAATTTTTAAAAAATGTGAGGAAGAGAAGATGGCACAACCGTATAACCACAGAGAGATTGAAGAAAAATGGCGCAAGGAATGGGAAAATAAGCCCGTGAACGTTAACGATGGAAAAAAGCCTAAATATTACTGCCTGGATATGTTCCCGTATCCGTCTGGAAACGGACTTCACGTAGGGCATTGGAGAGGATATGTGATTTCTGACGTATGGAGTCGTTATAAGATGTTGAACGGCGGACACTATATCATTCATCCCATGGGTTGGGACGCTTTCGGTCTTCCGGCGGAGAATTATGCGATTAAGATGGGTGTGCATCCTGCGAAGTCCACAGCACAGAACGTGGCGAATATCAAGAAACAGATCAATCAGATAGCGGCGCTCTATGATTGGGATATGGAGGTCAATACGACGGATCCTGATTTTTATAAGTGGACGCAATGGATATTTGTGAAGATGTTCAAGGAAGGGCTGGCCTATCAGAAAGAGATGCCGATTAACTGGTGTCCTTCCTGCAAGACCGGACTCGCTAACGAAGAAGTAGTAAACGGACAGTGTGAGCGCTGTGGTTCGGAAGTGACCAAG
Organism: Kineothrix alysoides; assembly: GCF_000732725.1. Classification (GTDB taxonomy): domain Bacteria; phylum Bacillota; class Clostridia; order Lachnospirales; family Lachnospiraceae; genus Kineothrix; species Kineothrix alysoides. Next base: position 1,018,282 of record NZ_JPNB01000001.1, read on the forward strand.
AAGAATCTGAATCAGTGGATGCTGCGCATTACCAAATATGCGGACCGTCTCCTTGAGGATCTGGATAAACTGGATTGGCCGGAGAAGGTTAAGAAGATGCAGTCCGAATGGATCGGGCGTTCTTACGGGGCGGAAGTGGATTTCAAGGTAGATGGAAGCGAGGAAGCGATTACCGTCTATACCACAAGGCCGGATACCCTTTACGGGGCGACATTCATGGTACTGGCACCGGAACACAAGCTGGCAGCAGGTCTGGCAACTCCGGATACGAAGGCGGCTGTGGATAAGTATATTCAGGATGCTGCTAATAAATCCAATGTGGACAGACTTCAGGACAAAGAAAAGACGGGTGTATTTACGGGCTCCTATGCCGTGAATCCGTTAAACGGCGCCAAGACTCCGATTTGGCTCTCAGATTATGTGCTGGCAGACTACGGAACGGGAGCTATCATGTGCGTACCCGCTCACGATGACCGTGATTTTGAATTTGCTACCAAGTTCAATATTCCGATTGTTCAGGTTATTGCCAAGGACGGAAAAGAAATAGAAAATATGGCCGAGGCGTATACCGAGGCGGTGGGAACGATGATCAATTCCGGCGAATGGAACGGCATGGAGTCTGCCGTTTTAAAGAAGGAAGCTCCGATTATGATCGAGGAGCTTGGCTTTGGTCATAAGACGACGAATTATAAGCTCCGCGACTGGGTATTCTCACGTCAGCGTTATTGGGGGGAACCGATTCCGATCGTGCATTGCCCTAAGTGCGGCTGTGTGCCTGTGCCGGAGGAGGAATTGCCGCTGCTTCTGCCGGAGGTGGAGTCTTACCAGCCGACAGGAACCGGCGAATCACCGCTTGCGGGCATTGATGAATGGGTAAATACCACATGTCCTGCCTGTGGTGCGCCTGCCAAGAGAGAGACGAACACCATGCCCCAGTGGGCAGGATCTTCATGGTATTTCCTGCGTTACGTGGACAGCAAGAACGATAATCAGCTGGTGAGCAGAGAAAAGGCTGACAAATTCCTTCCGGTAGATATGTATATAGGAGGCGTGGAGCATGCGGTACTTCATTTGCTTTATTCCAGATTTTATACGAAGTTCCTGTGCGATATCGGGGTTGTCGACTTCGACGAACCCTTTACCAAGCTGTTCAATCAGGGAATGATTACCGGAAAGAACGGTATTAAGATGAGTAAATCCAAAGGAAATGTAGTGTCACCCGACAATCTGGTGAATGACTATGGCTGCGATTCCTTAAGATTATATGAGCTTTTCGTAGGGCCGCCGGAATTGGATTCGGAGTGGGACGACAGAGGAATCGACGGAGTGTATCGCTTTATTACGCGCTTCTGGAATCTCGTAACGGAAAATAAGGATAAGAATGTGGAAGCGACCAAGGAGATGCTGAAGGTTCGCAACAAGATGATTGCCGATATCTCACAGCGCTTGGAGAATTTCAGCTTGAATACGGTAGTATCCGGCTTTATGGAATACAACAACAAGATGATCGATATGGCCAGAAACGGGGGAATCGACAAGGATACGCTAAAGACAGCCGTTATCCTGCTATCTCCCTTTGCACCTCATATCGGCGAGGAGCTGTGGCGTCAGTTAGGCGAGGCAGATTCCGTATTCCATGCGGTATGGCCTGTGGCAGATGAAAGCGCGATGGTAGATGATGAAAAGGAAATTGCCGTACAGATGAACGGCAAGACGAAGATTGTCATTAAGATGCCCGTGGATATTACGAAGGAAGCGGCGATTGCCGCGGGTAAGGAAGCGCTGGGAACGAAGCTTGCGGGGGAAATCGTAAAAGAAATTTATGTTCCCGGGAAAATTGTCAATATCGTAGTAAAGCCATAAAGCAATAAATCAGGAAAAGTACGCGCAGTTGCGTATCGTTTGCCCGGAGGGATTTTTAGATTATTGGAAGGAAAAACATTCACATGTTAAGTCAGCAAAGTTTTTCCTATGATATAAGAAAACAGCGTATGCAGGGAATAAAGCCTGCATACGCTGTTTCTAATGTTTTCTCTTTAAAGCCATGAGTTTACTTATCTTCTCAGCTTCCTCAGGGGAGGAGTATTTGCGAAGAGTGGCGGCAATTACGGCGATTTCTTCATCGTCGAATAAAATATTATTCATCCTTCCCTTTTGCGATACAGACATAAGAAATGGGATTAACTGTTCGCGGGACAGGTTCCGGCTCTCGAAGACGAGGGTTTGTAAAAATTGCAGTTTATCCCTGTCGATGCCGGCAACGAGGGGATCATCCATCCATTCGTTCTGATTCATAGTTGTTACCTCCAAACATTTCAAACATCGCCTTCTGCTCGGGAGAAAGCATGTTCATGAGCATGTCGGCCATATTCATAGTCGAGTGATTATTCGCGGAATAACCGTCGGGATCCGGGGTGGGCTGCGGGGGCGCTCCAAAAGGGAAACCGCCCTCGAAGCTTTCCGGAAACAGTTCTTTCATCGCTTCGAAGGTGCTGAACATTTCCTTATACATATCCATCGAACGGAAAAGACCTGCGATTTGTTCTACCTTTTGTTTTTCTTCCTGTGTACAATAGGGAAGAATCTCGGAGCATATTTTACTGATATTGAATTCTTCTTTCTTAATCGCGCAGCTGCGCAGTTCATAAGAATGTGACTGATAATAAGAAAGGGTATGCTGCAGCTCAAGAAACTTTATATAAATTGCTAATTGTTTCTGTAGCGGGCTGTCGAAATAAGGGATAATAATTTTTAACATCTGAATATGATTGCTTGTAGATAGGACATCGAAAGATGTTATTTTGTCTTGCTTTTTTTCTTCCATAAAATCCCTTACCCCTTTGTTATCATAAAATCTTATGTACATAAAAGTGAAAATATACGTATTTCCATGCGTATAATAGCATTGCTGCATGGTAGGACTGATAGATAGCAGTATTGCTATAACAATATTGTACACATCGGTACCGCAGAGGGTAAGTCCTCATCGGACAAGAGAAAATAGGCTCAGGAGAGCCTATCTTCAAGATGTGTAGTTGAAATCAGAAAAGCTCTAACTTTGCATTTTTCATCTGATTCCGTAGGGGCTTTAGCAGAAGGAATTCCCTCCGCAGCAGCTAAGGATAAGCAGGATAAATATGATGCTGTCGCAGCCACCGTTAGAATTTCCGCCTAAGATGCCGCCGCCACAGCCGCCGCCGCAGCCACTATTGTTGTTTCCGCCGCATACGCAGAGCAAAAGAATTATCCAAAGTATAGAATTACATCCGGAGTTGCTATCGCTTACTCCGCCACAGCCACATCCTGTTGCTGTTAAATCACTCATAAATTTTGCCTCCAAAAAAATTTTATTTATGGTTTATACTATGATGGATAGCATGTTTTTGTTTCCTGAATTATTAAAAAGAAATATAGAAATTTTTTTAAAAAAATAGTACTATAAATCGACAAAATACTTGAATTAATTGCGTGGTATTAGTAATATGTTAGTATATGTTATTTTATAATTCGGGGAATATATAGCATAACAGATAATTGATACAAAGGAGACAGGCAAATGGCAGCGGAAAGGCAGACAGTTTCGGGCAGGCAATTCCGTACGAAAGCAGATTATGAAGCCGCACTCAGGGATAAGAAGAAAATAGACATCATTAGATCTAAGACAGATTTGAAAAATCCAAAGGAAGTATTCGCCTTATATGAACAGATGCGGGGCGGAATCTACCGGTTCGAGACGACAGTAGGCAACGACTTCGATGATGAAATATATGAACTGGTAGAGCATTACAAAAAGCAGGTAAACAATGGAAAGGGGAAAAATAAAAAGAAAAGAAATAAAAGCCATAAAGCGATTAAAGGTGGTAAGAAGATTTCTCTGGAAGACTTCGATGAGGATATGCGCCGGGAAATAGAAGCCCAGCTGAAGGTGGCAGAGAAGCGCAGGAAGTTAACAGTGATGTTATGTTCTCTGTGTGCTTTAGCCTGTTTTGGATATTTCTTCGTATATTATTTCTTTGCGGAGAGGACCAGCGCGGATTATGAGCAGTTAGCAGCGCTTAAGGACAGTCAGGTACTTGCCGATTTAGGAGAAAGGGTAATTGTAGTCCGGGGGGAACAGGAGGAAATAGAACTTCCGGATGTGCTCGATAAATATAAAACTTTACATAATAAGAATAAAAAGCTAATCGGATGGCTAAAAATTGACGATACAATAATAGATTATCCTGTAATGCAGACATCCAATAACGAATATTATCTTACGTATAATTTTAATCAGGAATACGATAAGAATGGCAGCATTTTCATGGATTATCAGTGCAAGGCGTTTCCGCGCTCCCAGAATCTGATATTGTATGGGCATCACATGAAGTCCGGCAAGATGTTCGGTGACTTGGAAAAATATGTGAAAGAGTCTTACTATAAAGAGCATAGTGTGATACAATTTGATACGATATATGAAAAAGGCACCTATCAGGTTATGTATGTGTTCAGGGCAAAGGTCTTAAAGGAGAACGATGTTTCTTTTAAATATTATCAGTTCATAAATGCGAATTCAGCGGAAGAATTCAATTCTTATATGAAAGAGATGGCACAGATGTCTCTGTACGATACCGGGGTAACAGCCGAGTACGGTGACGATTTACTGACGCTGTCAACCTGTGACAACTCACAGACGGACGGTAGGTTCGCGGTGGTTGCCAAGAGGATTCAATAAAATCGTTTTACGGCGGAGGAGAGTAGCGATGGCTAAGGGTAAAGATACAAAGAAGAAGAACTTAAAATTACGGAGGCAGCTTAGGAAGACGCTGGGATGTCTGTTTATGGTTTCGGCGATTATTGTGACGACGATTCCGGTCCAGCCGGTGGAGGCTGAGAGTATACTGGCTTTAGGGAAGTGGATTGTAACGACTGATGCAAATACCAATATTCCTAAAGTTCTTCCCGGTGAAAAGATATATCAGACGGGGGATAGCAATTTCCGGTTTGCCTATGTTGGTTCGACCAATGATAAATATGCGGTTATAGTTGGGTATAATAAAGAACAAACTTTAAATGGCGGTAATCTTACGATTCCCAATGAAGTGGATGCATATGTAAAATATTCTGATACCGAAGGAACGTCAAGGGGATATGCGGCGGCAGCGAAGGACGGAACACCTCTATTTTATGCCAGTGCCACACATAAAGAAACAATTTATATAGATGAGGAGCAATCGGATGGGCATGGTGGAACTGTAATCGTAAAGGTAGAAGCCGGCTCAAAGACGGTAATCGATGCATGGAGTCCTTGTTACTATGAGACCTATTCCGTTTGGCATAACGCAGTAGATAACACGGATGTACAGCTATATTACCAGGTTATCGAAGATGGTAAAGAGAAGTATGTAGAAATAGACCCCACACGTGACCGTATCCGCTCTGCTAAGGTAAAGTATATAGGAAGCCAGACTGCGGTGTATGACACTACCGATGGCTATAAGATAGCAGCTGATGGCAGCGCAAGTACTGAGACAGATAGTGTTTTCGGCGGTAAGAAATTAACGGCATCGAACATTATTAATCTTACAATTGGACCGGATTTGCTGGGTATAGGAAGATATGCATTCTACAATTGTAATAATATCAAAAGTATTACCTTTGGAAATGGTTTAAATACGATAGAGCAATATGCGTTTGCTGATTGCGGCAGTTTGAATTTTGTTACTATGCCGATAGAAGCCAATATTACAATGCTTGGTGATCATGCATTTTACAATTGCGGCAGGCTTCAAAGCTTTGATGTGCCGAGTACCACACAGGCGATTGGAGATTCTTGCTTTGAAAATTGTAACAGTATGACTAAGATTAATTTAGTTCCTTCGGATAAGATGATCGCATCGAATTTAAGAGCAATAGGATATGATGCGTTTAAAAATTGCACCTCTTTGACTGAATTGGTATTGCCGGAAAAATTTTCAGGAGAATGGGAAGGTGCGAGCAACAAAAATAAGTTTCACTTGTCGACAGTAAAGGGATGTACAAGTCTCACAAGAATTATGACATATAGTGAAGAATTAGAATTTGTGTCAGATACCGATATTTATACCTTTGCTGATTTTAAAAATGAAGTAGGCAAGAAGTTTTATCTTGAGGCTCCAGGCTATAAAAGCGGAACCAATAATCAGACAAAAACTCCTACGCATATAATCGCCAATACAGAGCACATAGCATTTAAATACCTCGGCGTAGACAAATATGAAATTGTTGAGGTGGAGAAGGATGTTAGCAATGTTTATACGGATATTATTTATGCGATTAACCAATACGGAGAGCTGATAACCTTTGAAGTCAAAGACAAAAAAAAGGTGCCGAGCATTACGATGCCGGAACAAATCGGTCCATATGGTATTACGGCGATACAAGACGGAAGCTTCAGCGATAATTGCTGGATTCAGAAAGTTACAATTCCTGCATCTGTGCTTGATATTCGTAAAGGAGCATTCAGAGGGTGTCATAATTTAAGAGATGTAATTTTTACAAATGCTAAAAATGTACAGATGATTGAAGACGGAGCGTTTGCGACACAAACAATTAGGACAACTGCACCTGCACATCTCGCGGGCGACGAGGGAATAAATAATGGTTTCTGTGGCGATAATACCTTCTTAAATACCAGCAAGACGATTCCGGCGCCGTATTTGAGTTTCTCAGGTGATATTGTAAATGATTCCGGAGTGAATACCCAGCCATTTAAATATGCTATGAAGGCATCGAATTTTATTAATGTTACGACACAGCCTGATACATATATTACTTATTTCAGCGGCTGGCCTACAAACTTAACGGTGCAATATAACTTTGTATCAGGGCAGGCGGAATTGATTGGCTATCCGACGAAAGCTGACTTGGTTGCATCTTATGAAAAGGGCGAGGTAGGGGCGAAAGAAGACATGTTTCCGTACTTGACCGCTGATAGAAAGGCCGCAGCGAGCGGTGCCTTGGCTGCATATAATGGTTGGGATAAGGTGGCAGGTTCGTCCACCCAGCCGACAAGCGAACAGCTTGCAATTGTTAATGCAGTTTATAACATGATTATTCCCAGTGGTGTGACTGCTATTAAGACAGGGCTCTTTTCCGGAAGAGACGCTAATAACAACGTGTTAAGTGAGTATACGTATAAGGATGCCTCTGATAATATAATTATAATAAAGAATGACGAGGTAAAATCCATTACTCTGATGAGTATCGATAAGGTAGAGTCGTATGCGTTCTCTAATTTGACCAGTTTGGAAACTTTTAACATGAACGGCGGAACTGCTATCGGCAGTTATGCATTTGATAATTGTGACAAGTTAACTTCGGTATCTATAGGACCGAGCGTGATGACTATGGGAATCAGGCCCTTTAAGTCTTGTGCCTTATTGAAGAATGTGTCGATACCAAGCAGCGATTATTTGTCCAGCAATAATGCAATTATTTATGGAAAGACAAATGGGGTTAATACAAAGATAATCGAATGCCTGGAGACGAGAGGTGATAAGAGCGGAAGCACCACGATTGGGCCGGATGAGCTTTCTGGAATTACAAGTATTGAAAAAGAAGCGTTTATGAACTGTGATGGTATTGGTGCGGTAGATTTATCCAAATCTACGGTAAAAACTATTCCGGAAAGGTGCTTTGCTGATTATGAATCGGATCCGGATAATCCGACTCAGGGAACCAGGGATAATCGATTAGGAAGCGTTATTCTTCCGGCAGGAGCTACGAATATATCCGCGGGAGCATTCTGGAACAGCAATGTATATAGCGTCAGGATTCCGTCAACCGTTAGCTATATAGAACCTAACGCATTCTCTTATACGAAAGGTACGGTGGGTGAGTCTGCTCAGCCATGGAATGACAGTACGAAACAGCCTCTTTTTGATGATTCAGAACATAGCCAGATTACATTTATCTGTTTGAATGAGTCTCCCGCTGCTATTTATGCGGAAAAATATACTTATATCAATACGGAAGAATCCAGCGATTTAAAGGCTAGATATACTGTTTATTTCTTTGATGCGGTAGATCCTCTTAATCCTAAGCCTATTGAAGAACAGTTAGTAATTTCCGGAGATGATGCGACACTGCCTACTCCTCCGACGCATACCGGATATACGTTTTCACAATGGTATCCGTCAGATGCATATAAGGCTGTTTCGAGAGATATAGAAATCAGCGCTTTGTATACGAAATCGGATGCGACGACCTATACCGTAAGATTCTTCAATTATAACAAAGAATTGATGAACGATTATACACAGCAGGTAGTGGAAGGCAAGGATGCGGTGCCGCCTGCCGCAGACAAGATGGTGGTAGAAGGAAAGGTATTTACCGGTTGGGACAGATCCTATTCCAATATTACATCAGCAGTGGATATTTATGCTACTTACGTAGATAAAATAGCGGGAACCTATACGGTAACGTTCTGGGCAGATATGGAAATGACAACCATGGTAGGTAAGCCTCAGCAGGTGGCATCCGGAGATAGTGCGATAGAACCGGCACATCCCACTAAGACGGGATATACCTTCAGCGGATGGTATCCGGCAACGGCATGGCAGAAAGTGACGAAGGATCTGGATGTTGTTGCGATGTTTACGTCCGGCAGCGGTACTGATGATAATGGCAATAATAATGGTAATAATGGTAATAACAATAACGGCAATAATAGTGGAGGCAATAACAGCGGAGGCAATAACAGCGGAGGAAGTAGTAGCAACAATTCCGTTTCCGGTAACAGTACGAAATATACAGTTACGGTTAGCGGAGGAAGCGGAAGTGGCGACTATACGCCGGGTACCATTGTTAATATCAACGCATATGCGACTGCGGACGGTCAGGTGTTCGATAAGTGGACGAGCTCTTCGGCAGGAGTAGGATTTGTAAATGCGAGTGCGATATCCACATCATTTACTATGCCGGCAAACAATGTGGCAATTACAGCGAACCAAAAAGCAGGAAAAGCTTCCTCTTCTTCTGTATCGGGCAATGCAAGAAACACGCTTCGCAATTCGACGACAGGTGTCGATGTGACAAAGAGCGGTATCTCTAATACGGATTTGGTGTCGGCAAATGTGAACGGCTCTTCAGACAATTATGTGATTAGAATAACGGAGGATGCGCAGGCGACAGCGGCTGTTATAGCGGCTTTGGAAGCGAAGTATGGGGATCTCAGCAACATTGCTTACTGGCCGATGGACATCAGTTTGTACGATGAGACGGGACAGACTAAGATAACGGATATAAGCGGAGTAACGGTAGATATTACGTTACCGCTGCCGGATGAACTGATTCAGTACGCCGGTAACAACAAGGCTGCAAGCGTAGTAAATTCCCAACTGGAAGAGTTGGGAGCGAAGTTCACAACGATTGACGGAGTACCTTGTATTCAGTTTACGGCAACACATTTCTCGCCGTACACGATTTATGTAGATAAAGCGAACCTTACGGAAGGACTGGTCGATGCGACGCCTAAGACCGGAGATCCGATTCATCCTAAGTGGTTCCTTGCAATAGGACTTGCATGCGTTTCTGTTATTTTGTTTGCGAAGAAGGATAAAATACAGCCAAAGGTAAAAACGGCTTAATCGCAGGGGGGCCTATGAATAAAAAAAGTAAGATTCTTTTAGGAGTGTTGCTCTTTGTTGCAATAGCAGCACTCCGGCTTCCAATGTCTCAGGTGGAAGCGGAATCATCATCTGCTTCTGATTTCCAGATGAAGGGCGATACACTGGTAAAGTATACGGGTACGGCCAGCGCGGCGTCCATTCCGGTATCAGTGAAGCACATTGGAAAAGAGGCTTTTTCAGGACATGCAGAGCTCAAGAAGGTCGAAATTCCGGGATATGTGGAAAGCATTGATTATAATGCGTTCAGCGGATGCAGTTCGCTAGAAAATGTTGTTATACCCGATACGGTTACGGCAATCGGTAACGGGGCATTCAGTGGATGCAGCAGCCTGAAAATAGTAACAATAGGAAAGAAATTGGATACCCTCGGCAATGGAGTATTTGCGGATTGTGCGGCTCTTAGTGAGATTAAGCTGAGTAAGAATAATACGGATTTTGTTTATGATTCCGGTGTGATTTACAGTAAAGATAAGACGATCGTGTACGCCATGATTCCGGGATATGCTCAGGGAGCATATAAGATGCCTTCCACGGTGAAGGAAATTAAGAGTAATGCCTTTTGGGGATGTATGAACCTCGAAAAAGTAGAAATAGGAAGCAATGTTAAGAAGATACCGGATTATGCCTTTGCAAATTGTCAGAAGCTGGGAAAGGTTCTGTTTCCGTATTCTGTGACTACGATAGGCATTGGGGCTTTTTCAGATTGCATTAACTTGGGAAGCATCGAAATACCGCTATCTGTTTCTTCGATACATGAGACGGCCTTCGAAGGTTGTCCGAAGCTTGTCATTATTGCGCCGGAGGGTTCTTATGCGGCGGAATATGAATCGAAGCGTGATAAATCCCAAGTGGCTCAAAGCGAATATCAGGAGGTGACAAAGGCCTCAGGAGAGAGCGGGAGTGAAGGCGGGCAGGGCGGAACGGATAATGCGGATGCGGATACCGGGACTACACTGGGACAAAGCAGGATTGTGGGTGGTAACGCAGTAGTGTTCATAGACAACAGTCGTTCCAAGGTGTTGTCCGGGAATGTGCAGACGGAAGATAAACAGGGCAGTACTGCATCCTCGGAGGTAATGGGAGGCGGGCAGACTGCAGGGGCCTATTCTAAGTATACGATTGTAAACGACAAGAAAATTGCAGCTCAGGCATATTATGGAAATACGGCATTGACCGAATATGAGATACCCGAGACGGTAGAGGAAATAGGAGATTTCGCTTTTGCAAGAACGGGACTCACCATTGTTACGATACCGGACGGTGTGATAACCATCGGATACGGAGCATTTTACCATGCGGATGACCTGGCTTCGGTATCCATTCCGGATACGGTAACGACGATAGAGCCTTCCGCCTTCGATAAGACAAAGTGGATGGAGAATTGTCTGGTCAACAGAAGAAATCCATTTACAGTAGTAGGAGACGGCATTTTAATCGCTTATGGAGGTGTCGGTGATAAAGTGGAGGTGCCGGAGGGCGTAAAGCAGATAGGAGCGGAAGTATTTAAAGGACATACCGAGATAACTGTGGTTACCCTGCCCAGTACCTGTACTGTTGTGGGAGAGGACGCTTTTGCCGGATGCAATAAGCTGACCAGCATATCCGGCGGTGATAACTTAAAGGAAATAAAGGATAGGGCATTTTCAGGATGTCCGATCAGTACCATAAAGATTCCTTCTTCTGTGGAGAAAATAGGTTTAAAGGCTTATGACATAACTGGCACGACAAAAGAGGGCGGAAGCAAAGTTGCTGTTTTCCTGGGCAAGAGTATACCAGGTGTATCTTATGAGAAGACGGCTACCAGATTGATAAACGAAGAGGACAGAGGTTCTGTGCTGAAGGGGGTAAACGTTGCGATTGTAAACGACAGCGTAACACCTGAGAACGTGAGGGGCACCGCTTTGGATTATGATACAGGCGGATTCAGGGGACTCGTCTGCAGTGTGGAACAGGCAGCGGAAGACGGCAAGCAAGGACGGTTAAGGCTTAAATTTATCGTGATGCGCGAAGAGGATGTAAACGATAATACGATTCCCAGTCAGGTAACGGTATATGGTAAGAGCTATAAGATATCCAACCCGAGAGAAGTCGTAGAGTACGTCTCCGGCAGCAAAGCGGAGGTTTTGGGACAAGGAATGGTATCGGTAGAGGTAGATAGTGCCACCTTATCCGGAACATTGGCTGCAACAGCGCAGTTGTCGGGAATCAATGAAAATTACGTTTTAAAAATCAGTGATAATGCCGGCGCAGGAAGCACCATAAGCGCGGCATATAAAAAAGCGGTGCCGGGCGGCAAAATCGTGAGCCTGCAAGTCTATGATTTCACCTTGTACGATGCAAAGACGATGATTCCCATCAGTAAGGCGGGAAAACAGCAAATGACGGTGACCATACCCAAGCCCATGGGAGTGGCGCAGGATGCTCTTCAGATTGCATGTCTGGATGAGGATGGACAGTTAGAAAAGATAGACTTCCATTTGGTAACGGTAGACGGGGTGTCCTGCATACAGTTTAACGTGCAGAGATTTACTACATACGCATTTTTTAATTAAAAAAAGTACCAAGACGGCGGGGCCTGGAAAATCGGTGAGGACTTGCTGCTTGGTACTTTTTTATGTAATAGGAAAGTGTTCCTATTACATAAAAATGGATGCACAGCTACGCGCGCGGAACAAAAGTTGTGCTGGCGAAGTATTTAATCACGAAAGTATGTGAAGCACACTTTTGTTTATATAATAGGAAAGTGCACCTATTACATAAAAATGGATGCGCAGCTACGCACGCGGAACAAAAGCTGTGCTGGCGAAGTTATTTAATCACGAAAGTATGTGAAGCACACTTTTGTTTATATAATAGGAAAGTGCACCTATTACATAAAAATGGATGCGCAGCTACGCGCGCGGAACAAAAGCTGTGCTGGCAAAGTTATTTAATCACGAAAGTATGTGAAGCACACTTTTGTTCCCATCTGACAAAAAGTAACGAATAACGACTCCCGGCATAAATTAATTAAAAAGCCGGGAGCGTTTTATGTTTAGAGTCAGACAACAGGTGGGCTGTACGGATGAGCTCGTAGCATCCTGCAATATTGGAAGAAATGGTGAAGTAGATGATATAAGGGTGGCGGTGCTTGATACCGGAGTAGGCAGCCATCCGGATTTAGACGGCAGAGTAGAGGCTTTTTATGATTTTCTTCATGGGGGAAGGGCTGCTTATGATGATAGCGGTCACGGGACCCACGTTATCGGTTGTATCGGAGGAAGCGGAAAAGCTTCCGGAGGAATGTATAAAGGAATTGCCCCTTATTGCCGCCTGATCGTAGGAAAAGTATTAGATGAGAACGGTGATGGCAATATAGATAATATGAGGAAAGGAATAGAGTGGGTACTGGATAACAGGGAAAGATATAAAATAAGAGTGCTTAACATTTCCATCGGAATAGGGCATATCGATGATAAAAGCAGGATGAATGAACTGATCCGCACGGTAGATGCAGCTTGGGACAGCGGAATCGTGGTGGTCTGTGCCGCAGGGAATATGGGACCGGAGCCGATGACGATATCCCCCCTTGGCGCCAGCAAAAAGGTAATAACGGTGGGATGCCACGAAGGAGGGTTCTTCAGCGGGAAGAGCTCGTTATGCGAGGATTACTCGGGCAGAGGACCGTCACCCTATGCGGTAAAAAAACCGGATGTGGTTGCTCCCGGCACGGATATCATCTCCTGCAACGTAGCCTGCCGTTCTACGTTCCGGGGATATAAGAACTCTTATACGAAGAAAAGCGGGACCTCCATGGCCACACCTATCGTTTCGGGGGCGGCGGCCTTGCTTTTGCAGAAGTATCCATACCTTACCAACGAGCAGGTAAAAAGGAAAATTAATTACAGCGCTACCGATCTACATGAACCGTGGACGAAGCAGGGGTGGGGAATGGTAAATATAGGAAGAATGCTCTCACTTTAATACAATTTATATATTGACATGAATAGTATGATTGTATACAATAATACCTAGCGTTTCAAAGAGGAGGCGCCTTGCCGCATGTCAGGGCAGAATGGAGGTACTATGAGAGAAAATAACAGCACATTTGAGAACCGTCCGGTGACGATGAATGAAAAAAATAATCTTCTTGAAATCGAGGAGCATATGTACATTTTGGATGACGTGGAAAAACCCAATGTCTTCCGCAATATGTTCCCCTATTCGGAAATCCCCAAGATTCCTTTCAATGACAGAATCGTACCGCATAATATGCCGAAGGAAATATGGATTACGGATACGACGTTCCGCGACGGACAGCAATCCAGAGCGCCTTATACAACGGAGCAGATTGTGACCATTTATGACTATCTCCACAGGCTCGGAGGTCCTAATGGATTAATCCGTGCCAGTGAATTTTTCCTATATAGCAAGAAGGACAGAGATGCTGTTTACAAATGTATGGAGCTGGGCTATCAATTTCCTGAGGTAACGAGCTGGATACGCGCGAGCAAGGAAGACTTTAAGCTGGTAAAGGAAATTGGAATGAAGGAGACGGGCATTCTTGTAAGCTGCTCCGACTATCACATTTTCTTAAAGCTTAAGATGACGAGAAGGCAGGCAATGGAGCATTACTTAAGCGTTATCCGCGAGTGCTTGGAGGAGGGAATCAGCCCCAGATGCCATTTGGAAGATATAACGAGAGCCGATATTTATGGATTTGTAGTGCCGTTTTGCGTGGAATTGATGAAATTAATGGAGGAATACAATATTCCTATTAAAATACGGGCTTGCGATACGATGGGATATGGTGTAAACTATGCGGGGGCAGTAATTCCCAGGAGCGTGCAGGGAATCATCTATGCGATTCATACGCATGCAGGCGTTCCTCATGCACTGATTGAATGGCATGGGCATAATGATTTTTATAAAGCGGTAGCTAATTCTACCACTGCATGGCTGTACGGCTGTGCAGGTATAAATACATCGCTGTTCGGTATCGGAGAACGTACAGGCAACACTCCGTTAGAGGCGATGGTATTCGAATATGCACAGTTGAAGGGTACCTTAGACGGTATGGATACGACCGTTATCACGGAGCTGGCAGATTATTTCGAGAAGGAAATCGGATACGAGATACCTCCCAGAACGCCGTTTGTCGGTAAGAATTTCAACGTTACCAGAGCAGGAATCCATGCGGACGGTTTACTGAAAAATGAAGAAATATACAATATATTTGATACGGAGAAGTTTTTAAACAGGCCGGTACTTTGTTCAGTAAGCGATACCTCCGGTCTGGCAGGAATCGCTCACTGGATGAATACGTATTTCAAACTTCACGGCGATAAGCAGGTAGATAAGAACTCTATGCTTGTGCAGGAAGTGAAGAAGTGGGTGGATGAAGAATATGCCGGCGGACGGATTACGGTCCTTACGGACGAGGAGTTGATCGAGCAGATCAATGCGGCATGTGAAAAACTGAACCTTACAATCGGCTGATGAATTGTTTATAAGCTACGGGAAAGGCATGGTTAGAGAATGGCGAATTATGATGTAAAGCAGGAGGTCACTGACAAATATTCCTTGAGGGGACGGGTATTCAATAAAATACGGGAAGATATATTGGACGGAAAATATAGAGACCATGAGGAACTGAAGGAAATTGCCATCGGTGAAGAATTGGGCGTAAGCAGGACTCCGGTCAGGGAGGCGTTCCGCCAGCTGGAGCTGGAGGGACTGATTCAGATCGTACCGAACAAGGGCGCTTATGTAACCGGAATTACCGCTAAGGATGTTCAGGATATCTATATGATTCGCTCTCTTTTAGAGGGGCTTTGCGCCAAATGGGCAACGGAAAATATTACCAGGGAACAGCTCGAGGAGATGGAGGAGAATGTATATCTGGCTGATTTTCATGCATCCAAGGGACATCTGGATCAGATGGCGGATTTAGACAACCGCTTTCATCATATTTTATATGAGGCATGCAACAGCAAGCAGTTGGAGCGCCTGCTCGTTGACTTTCACGAATATGTGCTGAGGGTCAGGAAAAAGACGCTGACTAACGGAGGAAGAGGAAAGACTTCCAATGACGAACACAGGAGCATTATGGAAGCCATTAAGGAGAATGATAAGGACAAAGCGCAAGAGCTTGCGAATGAACATATCATCAATGCTTATGACAATATGGTAAAGAACGGACTGTACAATATCTATGGTACGAACGAAAATTGACTGTACAAAAATGCCGGCAGATAGTAAGATAATAGGCGGAAAGATTAGTGTACCGTCCCGTTCATAATCAGCTAAACAATACTGTTTAGCTAAAGGTGAACGAGACAGCACACCAGATATAAGGAGTGTAGGAATGGACAAGATTAAAATGGTAACTCCCCTTGTAGAAATGGACGGGGACGAGATGACGAGAATTCTCTGGCAGATTATTAAAGAGGAGCTTTTGCTTCCCTTTATCGATTTGAAGACAGAGTACTACGACCTTGGTTTGGAACACCGCAATGAAACAGATGATCAGGTAACGACAGATTCTGCGGAAGCTACGAAGAAGTATGGGGTGGCGGTAAAATGTGCAACGATTACGCCCAATGCGGCGCGGATGACGGAATATCATCTGAAGGAAATGTGGAAAAGTCCTAACGGGACGATTCGTTCCATTTTGGATGGTACGGTATTCCGTGCACCTATTGTAGTGAAAGGTATTGAGCCCTGTGTAAAGAACTGGGAAGAACCGATTACTATAGCACGTCATGCGTACGGCGATATTTATAAAAATGTTGAAATGAAGATACCGGGGGCAGGTAAGGCGGAATTAGTTTTTACGGCTGCAGATGGAACGGTAACGAGGGAAGTAATCCATGAATTTAAAGGCGAAGGTATTTTGCAGGGCGTACATAATACGGATGCTTCCATAGAAAGCTTTGCGAAAGCGTGCTTTAACTATGCGCTGGATACGAAGCAGGATCTTTGGTTTGGAGCGAAGGATACGATTTCAAAAAAGTATGACCATAATTTCAAGGATATTTTTCAGGAAATATATGAAAAGGAATATAAAGAGAAATTTGAAGCGGCAGGAATTGAATATTTCTACAGCTTAATCGATGATATCGTAGCCCGCGTTATGAAGGCGAAAGGCGGCTTTATATGGGCGTGCAAGAACTATGATGGGGATGTGATGAGCGATATGGTATCCTCCGCCTTCGGTTCTCTCGCTATGATGACCTCCGTGCTCGTATCTCCTACCGGAGTATACGAATATGAAGCGGCTCACGGTACGGTGCAAAGGCATTATTACAAGCACTTGAAAGGGGAAGAGACCTCTACCAATTCTGTGGCGACTATTTTCGCATGGACGGGAGCTCTCAGGAAAAGAGGAGAGCTGGACGGAACTCAGGAACTGGTATCCTTCGCAGATAAACTGGAAAGAGCGACGCTGTCTACCATTGAAGAAGGTAAGATGACAAAGGACCTTGCACTGATTACGACGCTTAAGGGTGTAACTGTGTTAAATAGCGAAGACTTTATTAAAGCGGTTCGGAAGACATACGAAACGATATAAGCGTAAAAAGAATAATATAAAGCCGGTATGCCTCATTACGATGTAAAGCATACCGGCTTTTTTCTGTAATAGGAACACTTTCCTATTGCAGAAAAAATGGATGAGCAGCTATGCGCGTCAAGCAAAAGATGGGAGGTCTATCCAATCAATCCTCGGATTCAAGCTCCTCCCAGCGGTTCATCAGGTCTTCGATTTCCTTAGCAATGCTTTCCTTTTCCGTGGAAAGCTCCTGAAGCTTGGCTACGTTCGTACAAACATCGGGCAGAACCATAAGCCCGTCGATTTCGGCGTCACGATTTTCCAATGTTTCTATTTTGTTCTCTATTCGTTTCAGTTCGCTTTCTTTTTTTCGCTGCTTTGCCTGCTGTTCCTTTTGCTCTTTCCAATCCTGCTTGGAGATAGAATCGCTCTCCGGGGAGGAAGGCACGGAGATAGAGTACAAGGATGCAAGCTGAGGTTTTTTCTCCAAATAGTAGTCGTAATTTCCCAGATAGTTGATGAGTGAGCCGTTTGTCAGTTCCAGAATGCGGGAAGCAGTTCTGTTGATGAAATAACGGTCATGGGATACGTAGAGAACCGTACCCGTATAGTTATTTATGGCATCCTCTAAAATTTCCTTGGAGGCAATGTCCAGATGGTTGGTAGGCTCGTCGAGGATGAGAAAATTGGATTCCGAAAGCATTAATTTAGCTAAAGAAACCCGTCCTCTTTCGCCGCCGCTCAAATCGGAGATACGCTTGAATACATCATCGCCGGTGAAAAGAAAGGCGGCCAGGGTGTTTCGTATTTCCGTATTGTTCAAGGTTGGATAATCATCGGAAATCTCTTCAAAAAGGGTCTTGTCCTGATGCAGCACGTTGTGCTCCTGATCGTAATAGCCGATGTGAACGTTGCTGCCGGTTTTTAAGGTGCCTGAATCGGCAGGGAGCAGGCCGTTGATGATTTTCAGGATAGTGGTTTTCCCTGTGCCGTTGTCGCCGATGATAGCCATATGCTCTCCGCGCTTTATATCGAAACCGATGTTGCGAAAGAGAGAGAGAGAGCCGAAGGCTTTGGAGAGGTTCTCTCCGCAGAGAACGTCGTTGCCGCTTATATATTTAGGCTCCAGGCGGATGTTCATATCGGTAGAAGCTTCCGTGGGTTTTTCCAAAACCTCGATTTTATCTAACATCTTTTCGCGGCTTTCGGCGCGTTTGATGGATTTTTCACGGTTGAAGGACTTTAGTTTCTGGATGACCTCCTCCTGGTGTCTGATTTCCTGCTGCTGGTTCATGTAAGCTTTCAGGGCAGCCGTACGAATCTGTTCCTTTTTCACGGCATAGTCGCTGTAATTGCCGGAAAATACGGATGCCTTTGTCTGGTCGATTTCAATGATCTTATTTGAAATGCGGTCGAGAAAATAGCGGTCGTGGGATACGATGATGACCGCACCTTTGTAGTTCAGCAGATAAGTTTCCAGCCATGTAATAGAGGACATGTCCAGGTGGTTGGTGGGCTCATCGAGCATGATCAAATCCGGCTTCAATAAAAGAAGCTTACCTAAAGCAACACGCGTCTTCTGCCCTCCGGAGAGGGTGGATACGGATTTGGTAAAGTCACTTTCTGCAAAACCCAGGCCTTTTAATACTCCGGTAAGCTCGCTGCGGTATGCGTAGCCGCCGCCCTGCTCGAATTGATGGGTGAGCAGAGAATAAGATTCCATCAGCTTTTCCAGATCTTTTCCGGAGGAAGCCTTCATTTGAAGTTCCGTCTGGCGAAGCTGGGCTTCAATAAGAATCAGTTCCTTTTTGACGGACAAAAGCTCGTCATAAATGGTGTTGCCGCTGTCTACGGATTGATGCTGGGAGAGATAGCCGAAAGTTTTATCCTTGGAAAAAGCGACAACGCCCTCATCGGCTGACATTTCCCCGACAATGATTCTAAGGAGCGTGGTTTTTCCCGCGCCGTTGATTCCGACGATTGCCGCCTTATCATAGTCTTCTATGTGAAAGGATATATTTTTTAATATGCTTTTTTCATTGAATGCTTTGCTTATATTTTGACAAGATAATATCATGCTTATTCTCCTCATACAAAAACTGCCTGATAGAAACGGCAGAACATATTTATTACTGTCCACACAGTAGCTTAACACTTGCTGTTAAACTACGTAAGAACGTGGTTCAAGAGATGATTTCTGCTTCGCGAAGCGAATTTAAATGCAGAAATCATGCGTTACTGCGAACGGAGTGAACAGTAACATTTATTTTACATAGGATAAAAGACTCTGTCAATTCATTGACATTATTTTAACAGTTTTATATAATAAGAGATAACTATCGAATAGGGGGAAGTGTCGTGGAAGAAAAAGAAATTTCTCAAGCGGTAATAGGCCGTCTACCCAGATATTTCAGATATCTGAGCGAACTTAAGTATGCGGGAATCGAAAGAGTTTCCTCACAGGAGCTAAGCGATATCATGAAGGTGACCGCTTCGCAGATCAGACAGGATTTTAATAATTTCGGTGGATTTGGACAGCAGGGATACGGATATAACGTTGAATTTCTCCATAATGAAATCGGGAAAATATTAGGATTAGATAGAACACACCATCTGATTATCATCGGAGCAGGTAATCTTGGACAAGCACTTGCTAATTATGTGAACTTCGAGCGCAGAGGTTTTTTGTTCCGTGGACTTTTCGACAACAATTCCGAACTTCACGGGAAGAAGATATGGGGTATCGAGGTGCAGCCCATGGAGAATATGGAAGTGTTCGTCAAAGAAAACAATATCGATATAGCGGTTCTTACCATACCGAAGACAGAAGCTGTTACGGTGGCGGAGCAGCTTGTGGAGTATGGCATTAAGGGTATCTGGAATTTTGCCCATGTGGATTTGAATGTACCGGAGAATATTCAGGTAGAAAATGTCCATTTGTCGGACAGTCTGATGAAGCTGTCTTATAACATCAGCCGGTTTGAATCGGATAATACGAAATAGGGGTGAAGGGTATGTCGCGTTCAGAGGAAGTATACAAGGCGGCGTTGGCCGGAAAAGAAATTCCGCTTTTAACGTTGGATAATAAATGGCATCAGCTTTTCACACAGGCGCAGACTGAAATTTCAGGGGAGATCAAGCGCAATGAGGAGAAGCTGAACGAGCTGGTCAAGAGGCAGGGCAAGCTGAATACGGAGTCTAAGGACATCAGACGGCTGAAGAAGAAGCTGATGGGCGAGATCATGGAGATGGCAGAATCTTTAGGGGACAATCCCGATGTAAAGACGGAGAAAAAATTGGATGAGAACAGGCGCCTTATCAATGATTGTAACGAGAAGCTCGAGGCTTATCAGGAGGAACTGCGCCTTTTGCCCGAAGAAATAAACAGTGTGAATTATAAGCTTATGCTGGATACCATGGACGTTTGTTATACGAGAATCGCACAGAATACGAAAGAAATCGAAACAATTAATGAATGGATAAAAAATATCCGCATGGAGATTAAAAAGAATCTTGTACACAAAGAGGAAAGCGAAAAAGCGAATTTCGACTTATATTCTTATATGCATGATATCTTTGGCGCGGAAGTAATCGAGATCTTTGATATGAAATATAATCCGGAAGAAAGAAAAAGGGCTCAGGAGGAACGGGCGGCAAAGAAGGAAGCTGTTCCTCCTAAGACCATTATAGTAGACAAGGGAGAATAAGCGGTAAATGGGAATGCGTCAGAACGATTGTTTTTGGCGCATTTATGCTTAGGCGGACAGGCATATCCGCATAAGACCTCTGGATTTGAAAAGGAGCATGAACGTAAATATGGAAAAAAAGTATTTTGTAACCTCTGCAGAAATGAAAAAATACGATAAAACTACGATAGAGCATTTTGAAGTGCCTTCTTTGGTGCTTATGGAGCGTGCCGCACTGGAGACAGCGGAAGAAATCGAAAAAAGATTCAAGAAGGGAAGCAGAGTACTGGTGATTTCGGGCACGGGAAATAATGGCGGTGACGGCATCGCAGTTGGACGGATTCTCATGCAGCGGGGCTATGAGGTGGATTTTGTCCTCATAGGCGAACAGGCAAAGTGCAGCAAAGAGACAAGGCGGCAACTGGATATCATTGCAAAATATGAATGTCCTATGAAAAGCAAAATTGAAAGTATGGAATATGATATAATTATAGATGCGCTGTTTGGAATCGGATTGTCGAGAAACGTAGAAGGAATATATAAAAACTGTATTGAGACGATGAATGATATATGTGGCTTCATCGTCTCTGTAGATATTCCATCCGGGATAAATGCCGATACGGGCGAAGTGATGAATGCAGCGGTAAAGGCGGATATCACCGTTACCTTCGCCTATGAAAAGCTAGGTCATATCCTATATCCGGGCTGCGAATACTGCGGTGAAGTGCTTTGTAAAGATATCGGGATTACGGATGAGAGCTTTTTGGGGGAAGAGCCCTTGGTATATTCCTATGCCGACCGTTATAAAGAGCAGGCTGCAGCGCTTATGCCGGCAAGAAACCGGGGAGGAAATAAGGGAACCTTCGGCAAGGTATTGGTGGTTGCAGGAAGCAGGAATATGAGCGGTGCCTGCGAGTTATGTGCAAGAAGCGCATATCGGATCGGTGCAGGCATGGTAAAGATTGTTACTCCGGAGGAAAACCGGGAAATCATACAGAAAAACCTGCCGGAGGCGCTGCTTTCTACTTATTCAGATGCGGAGAAGCCAGAGGCATGGGAGGTGTTTTCACAAGACTTAAAAGAAAGCATGAAATGGGCGGACTGTATCGTGATTGGGCCGGGAATCGGCAAGAGCGGCACAGCTCACCGCCTGTTTGAATACACAGTGAAAGAATCTGCGAAGGACCTTGTTATCGATGCGGACGGACTGAATCTTCTGGCAGAATCTGAAGAACTGCAGGAGAGTTTGCGTACCGCGGCATTAAGGGAAGGCAGGCAGATTATTATAACTCCTCATGTGGCAGAATTTGCAAGGCTGTACGGCTGCAAGCCAGAGGAGGTAAAGAAGGATATTATAAGCAAGACCAAGAAACTGGCCGACCGATTATGCGGTACCGTGGTATGCAAGGATGCAAGAACGGCAGTGGCTCATTATGAGGAAAGGTGCGTTTACTTAAATGTTACGGGCAATGACGGCATGGCCACTGCAGGTTCCGGGGATGTGTTAGCAGGTATTATCGCCGGGCTTTTAGCGCAGGGAGGAAAGGGAAGAGAGGCGGCCTTGACGGGAGTATTTCTCCATGGAAGGCTGGGCGATCTGGCGGCGGAGAAGACAGGGCGGTACGCGGTGATGGCGGGCGATCTGACGGAGCAGTTAAAGTACATTTTGAGTGATGAAGGGAAACGAAGATGATAGAAAAGTACAGCAGAGTTTATGCGTCGGTTGACTTGGACGCCATACATTCCAACATGGATCACATGAAGGCGAATATTGAGCCTGAGACGAAAATAATAAGTGTCATCAAAGCAGACGGATACGGCCACGGGGCTGTGCCGATCGCGCGAGAGTTAGAATCGCTTGATTATATCTTTGGATTTGCTACAGCGACGGTGGAAGAGGCTTTCATACTGCGCCACAGCGGGATTACCAAGCCGATTTTAATATTGGGATATGCGTTTCCTTATTGCTATGAGGAAATGATAAGAGAGAAAATTACCCCGACGGTATTTCGCAATGATACGCTGGAGGAGCTTTCCCTCTGCGCTTTGAAAATGAGGAAAGAGGCGGAGAAGGACGGCATAATGCCTGATAATATTCGCGTTAAGATCCATATCAAGGTGGATACCGGAATGTCCAGAATCGGAGTATCGCCTGATGAGGAGGGGCTTGAATTGGTGAAAAAGGCGCTTTCTATGCCGGAGATCGAGGTGGAAGGAATCTTTACACATTTCGCCAGAGCAGATGAGGCCGATAAAACAGCGGCAAAGCAGCAGATGAACACATTCAAGACTTTCATAGAAAAAACGAAAATGGAGACCGGATATGAAATACCGGTATGCCACTGTTCCAACAGTGCGGGGATTATTGGACTAAGGGAAGCAAATATGAATGTGGTCCGTGCCGGAGTGACCACGTACGGATTATGGCCGTCCGGCGAGGTGGAGCGGGATATCGTCCGCCTGATGCCGGCAATGGAGCTTAAGAGCCATATCGTATATATTAAGGAATTGAAGGCCGGAGCGGCGATAAGCTACGGCGGTACTTTCGTAACGAAGAGGATGACAAAGGCTGCAACGATACCGGTAGGTTATGGGGACGGTTATCCGAGAGGACTGTCCAATAAAGGATATGTTTTGGTGCGTGGACAGAAGGCACCGATTATCGGACGCATCTGCATGGATCAATTTATGGTGGATGTAACGGATATTCCGGAAGTGATAGAAGGCGATGAAGTAACATTGATAGGAAGAGATGGCGGAGAGAGTATCACGATGGAGCTTTTAGGGGAGCTGTCCGGCAGATTTAATTATGAACTCGCCTGCTTGATCGGCAAAAGAGTACCGAGAATTTATTTGAAAGAGGGAAAGGTCGTATTAACGAGGGATTATTTTCTCGATTTTGAGTAATAATTGAATACCTTCGGATAAACTGGCAATAATGTAACCTATAAAAGGTTTGCCATATATAAGTTTAAATGAAGGGTGAGAACTATGAAACGTGGAGACATATATTACGCGGACTTGCGGCCTGTGATTGGTTCAGAACAGGGCGGAGTGAGACCGGTACTTATTATACAGAACGATATAGGGAATAAGTATAGCCCCACCGTAATCTGTGCGGCGATTACATCGAAGATGAACAAGGCGAAGCTGCCCACACATATTGAGTTGAACGCAGAGAAATGCGATATGATGAAAGATTCGGTCATCTTGTTGGAACAGCTAAGGACGATAGACAAGAAAAGACTGAAAGACAGGGTATGCCACCTGGACGGCGAAATTATGAATAAAGTGAACGAAGGACTTCTTATCAGCCTCGATTTGAATACATAAGAAAGGGCTTAAACTTGACGATAAGAAAGTAAAATGATATAGTTTAGTGTGATATTTTATGAAGTACAAAAGGAGATGGAAAAGTATGGATGATGCTGGGCCTACTGCCAGTATAATTATTTTTGTCGTATTACTATTGATCGATGTGTTTTTTTATGGATTCGGTTCGGCAATTCACTGCCTGAATATAAAGGACGTGGAAAAAAGGGCGAAAGAGGAAAAAAATCAAAGATCCAAACGCCTTTATTCCATTATGGGAGATTCTGCGAAGTATGTGAGCACGGTGCAGTTAGTTTCCATTTTGATACACATCCTCATGGGCGGGCTCTTTCTAAGAATATGGATGCGAGGCATCCGCCAGTTTATGGATGGCTACCTGGGAACGGAAGCGACGGGGGTCCATTTGTTGGGGGCGGAAGCAATAAGTGTGATATCGCTTATTTTAACGACGGCGGCTTTGATTTACATATTGCTGACCTTCGGCGTGCTGCTTCCTAAAAGGCTGGGAGCAAGATATTCAGAGAAGTGGGCATATTTATGCATCAATCCGGTATACTACGCGACCAAAGCGCTATCTCCCTTTACAGGGTTGGCAGCGGTAACAGCCGGCGGTATCCTGCGTTTGTTCGGGATGAAAGAGGATAAAGACGTAAGCGATGTGACGGAAGAAGAAATCATATCTATGGTGAATGAAGGTCACGAACAAGGCGTTCTTCAAGCAGCGGAAGCGGAAATGATCACGAATATTTTCGAATTTGGCGATAAAGAAGCACAAGATATTATGACGCACAGAAAAAACATTGTTGCGGTAGAGGGAACCATGTCCTTAAAAGAAGCGATAAGCTTTATGATGGACTCCCATAACAGCAGGTTTCCTGTATATGAGGAAAACATTGACCATATTATTGGAATCGTGCATATGCGGGATGCGATGAGACTGCATAATTCCCGGGCAAAGGCGAATCTTCCGATCAAGGAAATCGATGGGCTTTTGCGGGCACCGGTATTCATTCCGGGGACCAAAAATATAGACGGGCTGTTTCAGATGATGCAGTCCACAAAGACACAGATGGTCATTATTGTGGATGAGTATGGGCAGACGTCGGGACTGTTGGCGATGGAGGATATTTTGGAGGAAATCGTCGGAAACATTATGGATGAATATGATGAGGACGAAGAATATATAGAAGAGACGGACAATGAAGATGAGTATATCATTGGCGGGCAGACTCCCTTAGAGGAGTTGGAGGAGCGGTTTGACATTTCCTTCGAGGAAGAGGAATTCGATACGCTCAACGGCTTTATTATTTCAAAGCTGGACAAGATTCCCGAGGAGGGCGAAGAGTTTGCTATCGACGTTGGAGGATATAATTTTAAAATATTGTCCGTGGAAAGCAAGATGATCTTAAGCGTTCTGGTAAGGAAAATCAAGGAGCCGGAACCGGAAGCTGTGTCTGAAGAAGATGAAAAGGAAAAAAAGGAGAAAAGTTAAATGTCAGGACATTCAAAATTCGCGAATATAAAGCATAAGAAGGAAAGGAACGACGCAGCTAAGGGAAAGATTTTTACCATTCTGGGAAGAGAAATTGCAGTATCGGTAAAGGAGGGAGGCCCGGATCCGTCGAACAACTTTAAGCTGTCGCAGGTAATCGCAAAGGCGAAGGCGAATAATATGCCTAATGATACGATTGACAGAGGAATTAAAAAGGCGGCGGGAGATGTAGGAAATGTAAACTATAAATATGTTACCTACGAGGGTTATGGCCCTAACGGCATTGCGATTATCGTAGATGCTCTTACCGACAACCAGAACCGCACAGCAGCTAATATAAGAAATGCTTTTACAAAAGGGCAGGGAAGTATTGGAACGCCGGGATGCGTATCGTTTATGTTCGACCAAAAGGG
Organism: Kineothrix alysoides; assembly: GCF_000732725.1. Taxonomy (GTDB): domain Bacteria; phylum Bacillota; class Clostridia; order Lachnospirales; family Lachnospiraceae; genus Kineothrix; species Kineothrix alysoides. The sequence continues at coordinate 1,044,387 of NZ_JPNB01000001.1, forward strand.
ACAGATCATTATCGATAAAGAGGAATGCGAGATGGAAGCGGACGACCTCATGATGATTGCTCTCGATGCGGGAGCGGAGGACTTCTCCGAAGAGGAGGATAGCTACGAGATTCTGACGGACCCGGACAGCTTCGATGCGGTGAACAAGGCGCTTGCACAAGCAGGAGTTGACATGGTATCCGCGGAGGTAACCATGATACCTCAAAACTATGTGGAGCTTACGGATGAAACCGCGCTTAAAAATCTTCAGAAGACCTTGGATCTTCTCGATGAAGACGATGATGTACAGGCAGTTTATCACAACTGGAACGAATAGTTTCTACAAAGAGGATAGAAAAATATGAAAGAAACGCTGAAAAATATAGCACCACTTTTTGAAGAGATGGAAGTCCAGATTCGTGGATTTAAAAAAGATACATACAAAGATTTGCTGAACGCATATCTGGAGAAGAACCATGACTTTTTTGAGGAACTGAATCAAATGCTCGTTTCTGAAGAGGAGGAAGACGCCATAGGAGAATTTGCGGACTTTCTCGTTTCCTATGTGGCAGGTGTGTTGGAGGAAGAGAAGAATAAGGTGAAAAGAAGTAATCAGCAGTTGAACTTCAACATGTTCATGGCGATATATTTCATGCCTGCCGTTCTGGAGGGCAAGCAGGTGAAGGCACCGATTCTTACGGATACGATATGTGAAAGATGGGCAGTCAGGTTCAAAGGAAACAATATAAAAACTGCGGATGCAGCAAGCATTCAATCGGGATTTAAGAGCAAGCTGTGCTATGTGACTACGGCTGTATGCAGAAGCCTGAACAAGCCGGAGGATTGCTATGAGTTGAATCTTTTAAGGGACTACAGGGATAATTATCTTGCATTGACCGAAAATGGAGGGGCGTTAGTAAACAGATATTATGATATTGCGCCCACCATCGTAAAGAGGATCGATAAATCGGACCATGCGGAGGAAAAGTATCGTTATATATGGGAGAGATATTTGAAAGCGTGTATTGCCTATATCGAAACGGGCGAGAAGGAACAGTGCGGCAGAGAATATATAAAAATGATGGAAGAATTGCAGGAGCAATATATAATAACGGCGAAAGATAAGAAATAGACATGCCGTACGGGAGGGTATAAAATGAGCGGCGGATACGCAAAGGAAACGATATGTATTCAATCGGGCTGGAAGCCTAAGAACGGGGAGCCCAGAGTACTGCCGATTTATCAGAGCACTACATATAAATACGAGAGCTCCGAGCAGATGGGAAGACTGTTCGATTTGGAGGAAAGCGGCTTTTTTTATTCCAGGCTGCAGAATCCCACCAATGAGTTCGTAGCACAGAAAATCTGCGAGCTGGAAGGCGGTGTAGCGGCTATGCTGACGTCCTCCGGTCAGGCGGCGAGCTATTATGCGGTATTTAATATATGCGAGGCCGGTTCTCACGTGGTGCTTTCTTCCACGGTATATGGAGGAACGTTCAATCTTTTGACTGTTACTATGAAAAAGATGGGCATCGAGTGCACCGTGGTAGACCCCGATGCTTCGGAAGAGGAGTTAAATAAGGCATTTAAGGAGAATACGAGATGCGTGCTGGCAGAAACGATTGCCAATCCGGCGCTGGTCGTTTTGGATATAGAAAAATTCGCCCGTTTAGCGCACTCTCATCAAGTTCCTTTGATTATAGACAATACCTTTGCCACGCCCATTAACTGTACCCCGTTTCAGTGGGGAGCGGATATCGTGATTCATTCCACGACTAAATATATGGATGGTCATGCTATGTGTTTGGGTGGAGCGATTGTGGATTCCGGCAATTTTGACTGGAGTAAGTATCCTGACAAATACCCCGGACTCTGTCAGCCGGATGAATCTTATCATGGCATTACCTATACGGAGAAATTCGGCAAGCTGGCATATATTACGAAGGCGACTTCACAGCTCATGCGCGACCTGGGCTCTGCGCAGTCTCCACAAAATGCTTTTTTGCTGAATATAGGGCTGGAAACTCTGCATCTTAGAATTCCCAGGCATTGTGAGAATGCCCAGAAGGTGGCTGAGTATCTGGAAAAGCATGAAAAGATAGCTTGGGTAAATTATCCGGGACTTAAGGGAAATAAATATTATGAGCTGGCACAAAAATACATGCCGAAGGGAACTTGCGGAGTTATCGCCTTCGGGCCAAAGGGAGGACGCAGCGCGGCTTCCGGAATGATGGATTACCTGAAACTGGCGGCCATCGTGACGCATGTGGCAGATGCCAGAACATGTGTGCTGCATCCGGCCAGTCATACTCACAGGCAGATGTCGGATGCTCAGCTTGTGGAAGCGGGAGTCGCTCCCGATTTGATTCGTTTCTCGGTAGGAATTGAAAATGTTGATGATATTATAGCGGATTTGGAGCAGGCACTTAGGAAAATATAAGGAATACCTTTTTGACGGAAAGTATAAGATGGTATAAACCGTAAGGAAACGAAAGAACATGAAGATGAAGAAAACATGGTTTAGTTATCTGTTATGGTTGCTTTATATGGCAATAACAGGTATCTTGCTCGCGACCTGCATAATTACCATAAGCATCTATACGTGGGAGCTGAGCAATTATTTTGCGGCGGCGTGCGTGTGCCTGTTTTTTGCCGGTGTTGCGGGATTGTGGCTTGCCGGTTCAAAAATCGCGGCATATGCGGCCGATAGAATACCGAAGGATAAGCATTTTGCAAATATGTGGGAATGCTTTGTTGCCATGTGCATATTTGCCGGAGCTGTTTTATATCGTATTTATTATTTGCTGCATGCCGGTGAGGCGGTGGAGCGGAATCTGTTTTATGAAATGGCACAAGTGACGGATGGAGGAGGGATTCCCAATATCACTCACGGAGCCTCATATGTATATACGGCGCTTTTGTCCGCTGTATTTTCTTTTATGGGAAATAAAGCGGAAGCGGGAGTGGGATTACAGTTCGTCTTGCAGTTGCTTTCGATGCTCTTTCTTTATTTTGGAATTCGTCTGTTGTCAGGCAGGGTAACTGCTCTTTGTGCGACAGCTTTTATGGCGGTTTCTCCGGCATTTGTGACGAATATGTTCAGCCTTACTCCACAGGGGTTATATCTGCTTTTATATGCGGCTGGGCTTTGGATGACGGGTTTATATTTGCGCGGACTGGTAAAGGGCGGTTATAGAAGGGCGGGAAGTTATTTCTCTTTCTTGCTGCTGGGAATTTACATAGGAATGATATCCTATTTGGATATTTTGGGAATTACGCTTTTCTTTTTTGCCGGTATGTGCTTTGTGGCGGTAAAAGGAAGCGGAAGGGGTTCGAAGGAAAGCAAAAATATCGGTGTTGGAATACAGTTTATCGTGATCCTTATTGCAGCATTGCTTACGGCAGCGGGGATTATAAAGCTGGATGCAGTATATTCGGGACAGAGTTTCGAGGATATAGCCGCCGTATGGGCCTTGCAGTATAGCGATAACATCCACCCCCACTATTCCATTCCGGGACCGGATGTGCAGCCCGTTGTCAGTCTGGTCGTATGTTTTATCGCGGCTCTTGGTGCAGTAGGATTCTTGATGCGGAGATATCAGAAAATGGATGCCTGGGTACTGTTTCTTGCTGCGCTTACTGCTATAAGCTTTTCAGGAATCGGACGGATGGATTACGGAATTTTTGCAGCCGTTATATGGGGGACGTTGGCAGGACTGGGACTTTGCTCTATGGGAGCAGAGGCAGAAGAAAAAGCTGAGATTTCTCCGGCGGCAGAAAAGCTGCGGATTAATGAAATAGAGGTCGAAGAGATACAGGTGGACAATGCGCCGGAAAGCGATACACAAGCAGAAATTGTGCGAGTGGAAGATATACAGAAAAGTGATGTGCAATCAAAGGCAGCGCTGGAAGAAACTGTGCAGAAAGATGATATGCCGTTGGAAACTGTGCCAATAGAAGTTGTGCAAAAAGATGATATGCGCACAGAAGCTATACCGTCAAAAGGAATTGAGCAATCAACGATAGACGGCAACCTGGTGAGAATAGAAAGCATAAATATAGATAAGGAAGCGTTAAGCGAGGAAAGGGGAGGAAAAGAAGAGATTAAGAAAGAAATAAAATTTATAGAAAACCCTCTCCCCCTTCCGAAAAAGCATGTAAAGAAGGATATGGATTACGCCATAGAGGTATTGTCCGAACAGATGGATTACGATATTTCCCCTAAGGAAAACGATGATTTCGATATTTGATTAATAACTTTTCCTGATTTTCAGACCGCTTTGCGGCTTTGGCAGATGCCGGAGCGAAAGCGGTCTTATTTATCTTATAGGAAAATACGTCCTATAAGATAAAAGCCCTTCGGGCAGGATGCGCAGCTGCGCGCGCGGAACAAAAGCTGTGCTATCGAAGAGTCTGGTCACAAGAGTATGTGAAGAACACTTTTGTTGTTACTGTTCACTCCGTTCTCAGCAACGCATGATTTCTGCATTTAAATTCGCTCCGTGAAGCAGAAATCATCCCTTGAATCACTTTCTTACGCAGCTTAACAGTAAATGTTAAGCTACTGTGTTACAGTAACCGTTTGTTCTATGTATAAAAAAATGAATTCCATGCAAACTAAGGACAGAAATTGTAAAACTGGAGGCAACTATGGGAAATCAAAAGTCAAAGGATATCGAAAAGGAAGAAAAGGATGTGGACAAAAAAGCGGAGGGCGAAAAGCACCGCGATGAAAGAATCGAAAGAACCGGCCAGATTACGCTGGATAAAAACGATAAGAAGCATAAAATTCATCTGATTACCATTATTGGAGAAATAGAAGGGCATGAAAATCTAAACGGCAGCTCCAAGACGACCAAGTATGAGCATATTTTACCGGAACTGGCAGCGATCGAGGACAGTAATGAAATCGATGGAGTATTAGTTTTGCTCAATACGATGGGAGGAGACGTGGAGGCTGGGCTTGCCATAGCGGAGATGATAGCCTCTTTAAGCAAGCCAAGCGTATCTCTCGTTCTGGGAGGAAGTCATTCCATCGGCGTGCCGATTTCAGTGAGCACCAATTATTCCTACATTGTTCCTACGGGAACGATGGTCATTCATCCGGTAAGGATGAATGGAATGGTCATTGGCGTGCCCCAGACTTTCGATTATTTCAAACAAATCCAAAACCGTATCACCGGATTCGTATGCAGCCATTGCAAGATCAGTAAATCCAGGTTCGAAGAGCTGATGATGGAGACCGGAGTGCTGACAAAGGATGTAGGAACGATTCTCGTCGGGCAGGAGGCAGTGAATGAAGGAATCATTAACGAGGTAGGCGGAGTAAAGGAAGCCATGGAGCATTTACACAGCATTATAGATAAAGAAAAAAGTAAAAATACCGGTAAGGCCGAGAATAAAAAAAGAAATGTATGAGGATGACAACTTTCATTTTAGATGCTATACTATATAAGTTCAGTAAATTACGCAGACTTAGGGGGCATATAGTATGGCATCCGGACAAGGAAATAGAAAGGGAACGGCTAAGAAAAGTTATTCCCGCAATACGTCTTCGGGAAAACGAAAGACGACGAATTCAAAATCCTCCAGACAAAGTGAACCTATGGACAGCGCAATCAAAAATGAAGTAATACTGATAGGTGTGTTTGCGCTGGCAGTCTTTTTGTTCTTGTGTAATTTCGGTATTGTCGGTGTATTCGGAGACTCAATCAGCAGTATGCTGTTCGGTCTCTTCGGGCTGACAGCTTACATAGCGCCGGTGGTATTGTTCCTTACAGTTGCCTTCGGCATCTCCAATCGGGGAAATAGGATTGCAACGAGGAAATTAGTAGCGGCAGTACTTCTTTTTCTCTTAGTCGGTATGTCCTGCGATTTATTCGCCGGAGCATGGACGCAGGATTCGCTTTATAACGTAAAGGAAATATATGAAAGATGCAGTGAAAGTAAGAATGGCGGAGGCGTAATAGCCGGAACGCTTACCTTCCTTAGCTATCATTTTTTGTCCATGGTGGGTACCGTGCTTATGATTATCGTGCTGGCAGTGATTTGTCTGGTAATACTCACGGAGAAATCGCTGGTGGGCAGTGTACGAAGCAGCGGACAGAGAGTCTATGAGAGGACAAAGGAAGATGCTTACGTAAGAAAAGAGCGGGTTCAGGAGAAACGGGCCAAGCAGGAGCAGTTGCGCAGGACGAAGGAAGAGGAACGCAGGCTTCGGGCGCAGGAGAGCGAGGACGAGAAGATTCTTCGCATGGATAAAAAGGTTACCGGTGTTATGCTGGATACAGCGCTTATGTCCAAGGAAGAGGAAAAGGAAAGCGCGCCCAGCGACGATATTCATGAAATTACATGGACGGATTTCGACACGAACGATATAAAAGAGGTGGATGTGACCGTAAAAAATTCAGGAGAAAACGTTCACGCCATCGATTTCGACAAAATACATATTACTTCGGCACAGCAAATGGATATGTTCGAGGAGGAAGAGGATGAGGAAGAAATACATCAGGAGCAGGTAAGGGCTTCGTCCGATGTAATAGACCCTCTTCGAGCTGCCGACTCAGTGAAAAAGAACGATATATCTCAGAACATGGAGAACATGATAAAGGCTCAGGAAAAGGGCGGCACGAAAAAGTATGTCTTTCCGCCGCTTAGGCTTCTGCAAAAAGGTGCGGCCAAAGGAACTGCGGATTCCGCTGCTCAATTGAAGGAGACGGCAATGCACTTGCAGCAGACTTTGGCTACCTTCGGCGTAAAGGTTACGATTACCGATATCAGTCAGGGACCGGCGGTAACCAGATATGAGATGCAGCCGGAGCAGGGCGTTAAGGTAAGCAGGATCGTAGGGCTTTCGGATGATATCAAGCTGAATCTGGCGGCTACGGACATTCGAATTGAGGCACCGATTCCAGGAAAAGCAGCGGTGGGAATAGAAGTGCCCAACAAAGAAAATTCGGCGGTATCCCTCAGAGATTTGCTGGAATCGAAGGAGTTCAAGGAATTCCCTTCCAAGCTGGCATTTGCGGTAGGTAAGGATATCGGCGGCAAGACGGTGGTTGCGGACATCGCTAGGATGCCCCATATGCTTATTGCAGGGGCTACCGGTTCCGGCAAGTCGGTCTGCATCAATACGCTTATTATGAGTATTTTATATAAAGCCCATCCTGATGAGGTCAAACTCATCATGGTGGATCCCAAGGTCGTGGAGCTTAGCGTTTATAACGGGATTCCCCACCTGCTCATTCCGGTGGTGACCGATCCGAAGAAAGCGGCGGCGGCACTTCATTGGGGTGTTGCGGAAATGACCGAAAGATATAAGCAGTTTGCAGATTACAATGTACGCGATCTAAAGGGCTTCAACAAAGCCGCAGAGGAAAGAAGGGCAAAAGGAGAGGCGGATGTTCCGGCTCCCATGCCTCAGATTGTGATTATTGTAGACGAGCTTGCGGACCTTATGATGGTAGCTCCCGGAGAAGTGGAGGAATCTATCTGTCGTTTGGCGCAGCTAGCCAGAGCGGCCGGCATCCATTTGATCATAGCGACGCAGCGGCCCTCTGTAGATGTTATTACAGGTCTTATCAAAGCGAATATGCCAAGCCGCGTGGCCTTTGCGGTATCCAGCGGCGTGGATTCCCGTACTATTTTGGATATGAACGGTGCGGAGAAGCTGTTAGGAAAGGGCGATATGCTCTTTTACCCTCAGGGCTACCCCAAGCCGGCGAGAATACAAGGCGCCTTTGTCTCGGACAAGGAGGTGTCGGATGTGGTGGATTACTTGAAGAATCAGGCGATTGGCAATATTTACAGCGAAGATGTGGAAGAGAAGATACAGAATATGGGTACGGCAAGTCAAGGCTCTGCCGGTGCGGGAGAAGATGGCACAGGCAGCAGCAGAGATCAGTATTTTGTGGAGGCAGGAAAATTTATTATAGACAAGGATAAGGCCTCTATCGGAATGCTGCAAAGAGTTTTTAAAGTAGGGTTTAACCGGGCGGCACGCATTATGGACCAGTTGTGCGATGCAGGTGTGGTAGGTGAAGAAGAAGGCACCAAGCCGAGGAAAGTATTAATGAGTATGGAAGAGTTTGAGCAGCTCATCGAGGAAGAAATATAGGGCAGGGCTCGTAAAGAAAGGACAGGTCATCGGGATGAAAACTGATATTCAAATAGCACAGGAGGCCGTTATGAAGCCTATCGCCGAGGTGGCGGCAGGATTGCATATCGATGCGGAGGAATTGGAGCTATACGGAAAATATAAAGCGAAGATTTCCGACGAATACTTGGAAAAGATAAAGGTGAATCCGGACGGGAAGCTCATATTGGTAACGGCAATCAATCCTACGCCTGCAGGCGAGGGGAAGACGACTACCAGCGTAGGATTAGGTCAGGCCTTCGGAAAGCTGGGTGAAAAGGCGATCATCGCCCTCAGGGAGCCGTCTTTGGGTCCCTGCTTCGGAGTAAAAGGAGGTGCCGCAGGCGGCGGTTATGCACAGGTCGTTCCTATGGAGGATTTAAACCTGCACTTTACGGGAGATTTCCATGCCATAACTTCTGCTAACAACCTTTTGGCAGCGATGCTGGATAATCATATTCAGCAGGGGAACGAGCTGGGCATCGACACGAGACAAGTGGTCTGGAAAAGATGTCTGGACATGAATGACAGAGTTCTTAGGAATATAGTAGTGGGTCTTGGAAACAAAGCGGATGGAACGGTGAGAGAAGATCATTTCGTTATTACGGTAGCTTCAGAAATCATGGCGGTACTCTGCCTTGCGTCCGATATGGAGGATTTGAAGGCGAGACTTGGGAGAATGGTGGTTGCCTATAACTTTTCGGGAGAGCCGGTAACGGCGGGGGCTTTGCAAGCCACGGGAGCGATGGCAGCTTTGCTTAAGGATGCATTAAAGCCCAATCTCATTCAGACGTTAGAGCATACGCCTGCGCTGATTCATGGAGGTCCCTTTGCCAATATCGCCCACGGTTGCAATTCGGTAAAGGCAACGAGAGCAGCTCTTAAGATGGCGGATTATGTCATCACGGAAGCGGGTTTCGGCGCGGATTTAGGAGCTGAGAAGTTTTTCGACATAAAGTGCCGGATGGCGGGGTTAAAGCCGGATGCGGTCGTGCTTGTTGCGACGGTCCGTGCGCTCAAATACAACGGCGGAGTTGCCAAGGTGAATCTGAGCGGAGAGAATCTGGCCGCCTTGGAAAAAGGCATCGTTAATTTGGAAAAGCATATTGAGAATTTGCAAAAATACGGAGTGCCCGTAGTGGTGACATTGAATTCCTTTATTACGGATACTCAGGCGGAGACTTCTTATGTGAAGAGGTTTTGCGAAGAGCGGAACTGCGAATTTGCCATTTCCGAAGTATGGGAAAAGGGCGGAGAAGGCGGCATTGCTCTTGCAAAAAAGGTAATAGAGACACTGTGTACGAAGGAAAGTCATTTTAAGGTGCTGTATGAGGACGAGTTGCCCCTTGCAGGGAAAATCGAAGCTGTAGCGAAAGAGATTTACGGTGCGAAGGACGTAAGCTATTCTCCGGCAGCGCTAAAACAGTTGGAAAAGCTGGAACAGCTAGGCTTCGGAATGCTTCCGGTATGTATGGCGAAGACCCAGTATTCCTTATCGGACGACCCGGTTCTTCTTGGCAGGCCGGAAGGTTTCACTCTCAATGTGCGTGAGGCTTATGTATCGGCAGGAGCCGGTTTTGTGGTAGTTCTTACCGGAGCGGTAATGACTATGCCGGGACTTCCGGCGTCTCCTGCAGCTTGTCGCATTGATGTAACAGAGGATGGAATGATTACCGGATTGTTCTAAATTAAGCGTTTGGAATTTGGGAAAAAAGAAAGGCAAAGATGCATATGACACAGATAATCGATGGAAAAGCAATTTCGGCACAGATAAAGGATGAATTAAAAACAAAAGTAGCGGCGATGAAGGCGGAAGGAACACAGGTAACTCTGGCAGTAATTCAGGTGGGCGATGACCCTGCCTCCAGTGTCTATGTAGGAAATAAGAAAAAAGCCTGCGAATACATAGGGATCAAATCTCTGGCTTACGAATTGCCGGAGGAGACCCCGGAAAAGGAACTTCTTTCCCTTATAGAAGAGCTGAACAAAAAAGTGGATGTAAACGGCATTCTCGTACAGCTTCCATTGCCGGAGCATATCGATGAGGATAAGGTGATTGCGACCATCAGCCCTGAAAAGGATGTGGACGGCTTTCATCCTCAGAGTGTGGGCGCTTTATGTATCGGACAGCCCGGCTTTGTGTCCTGTACACCGGCGGGAATCATTCAGCTTCTCAAACGCTCGGGAATCGAAATCTCAGGAAAGGAATGCGTGGTAATCGGAAGAAGCAATATTGTGGGGAAGCCCATGGCGCTTTTGATGCTTCGAGAAAATGCTACGGTAACGGTAGCTCATTCCAGAACGAAAGATTTAAAAGAGGTGGCTAAGCGCGCCGATATCTTAATCGTAGCGATTGGAAAGCCGAAGATGATAACGAAGGAATATGTAAAAGAAGGAGCCGTAGTAATCGACGTAGGCATCCACCGCGATGAAAACAAGAAACTGTGCGGGGATGTGGACTATGAAGATGTTGCGGCAGTTTGCAGCTGGGTTACGCCTGTTCCGGGAGGAGTGGGACCTATGACGATCGCAATGCTGATGAATAACTGTGTGGAGTCTGTGGGACTAGAGGCGAGGTAGAAAGGTATTTGCTTATGAAATGTCCAAAATGCGGATATGAGCTGGCAGAGGGTTATTTGTATTGCGATAATTGCGGAGAAGAAATCAGGATTGTTCCGGATTTTGAACCCGAAATTGAGCAAGAAATGAATGAGACTTTATCCACGCTTTTTGTCGAACTGGCAAAAGAAGAAATGCCCAATATACCAACGGATGAGGATGAGATAACGGAAAGCGAAAAGAAAGCGTTGTTAGGCGAACCACAAAATAAGCCGGGACGCGGACGAAAGATAGGTGTTTTACTGACAGCAGTCATTATCGCTCTGATATTGTGTGCCGCAGGATATTCCTTGTATCGTAATTATTCGGTTCCTTATCAGTTGGCAAAGGCGAAGGAATATGCAGCGCAGGGAAAATATACGCAGGCAATCGGATATCTGGAGAAGGTACACGATTTGGAGGCGGATAATGTGGATGTCATGTTTTTGATGGCAGATTACTACTATATTCAGGAAAAATATGATTTTGCGGTATATACGCTGCAGCAGATCATAGAAGCAGCGGATGTATACAAGGAAGTGGACTTGGAAGACGCTTATGACAAGATCATATCCATTTACAAAACGCAGGAGAATTATCAGGCAATTAACGAATTGTTGCTTTCCTGCCCCGATGAAAATATCGTCAACACGTTTCAGCGATACATTGCTAAGCCGCCGGAATTCAGTTATGTGGAGGGGAATTATGAGGAGGTCATTCCGCTTAAGTTAAGCGCGAACACCTCCGGGAAGATTTATTATACCTTAGACGGCAGCGAGCCGGATGCAGATAGCGACGTATATACGGCCCCGATTTTTCTGGAGACCGGAAATTATACGGTAAAGGCTTATTTTGTCAACGATTACGGAATTAAGAGCGATGTGGTGGATAACACCTATCGGATTGATTTAGTGGAGCCTGCGGCACCGGAGGTTTCGGTTTACAGCGGGGATTATTATGAGCCTTATATGATTGAAGTGAGCGCAGCCGAGGACTGCCGCATCTATTACACTACGGACAGCACAGACCCTACGGAGGACAGCCTGTTGTATACGTCGGCAATTCCTATGCCCCTTGGCAAATCAGTATATAAGTTCATTGCGCTAAGTCCGGAAGGAGTGGCAAGTGATGTTATTATGCGCACGTATAAGCTGACGTTGAATACGGAAATATCCACCGATATTGCAATTATGAATGTGGTGCACGCGCTGATGCGTGCGGACGTGCTCTTGGATGAGCAGGGAAGCCTGCGCGGAATGAGCGGACATAACGCATACAAGTTCAGTGCGGTATCGAGAATTGACGGCGGAGACTATTATGTTATTTGTGAATATTACGAAGATGCTCCGGGAATGCAGACGAAAACCGACAGAATCTACGGAGTGAATATTCAGGACGGAAGTGTTTTCCGTATTACCTATGATGACACTGGGAAAATTATACTAATACCTTTGGAATAAAAAAGTTGCACTTTGTGAGTTTTTCCAGTATCATTAATAAGATGGCTTTCATACAGTAAAGTGCTATACAGGAGGGATAAGATGTACAAGATTTTAGAAGCAAGAGAGCTGACGACCAATATTTATCTCATGGAAGTTGAGGCGAGACGTGTTGCGAAAAGATGTCAGCCGGGACAATTTGTTATTGTCAGAATGGATGCAGAAGGGGAAAGAATACCGCTTACGATTTGCGATTACAACAGAGAAAAAGGAACAGTCACCATTGTTTTCCAGACTGTGGGAGCAGGCACTAAAAAAATGGGAGAATTGAAAGCTGGCGACAGTCTTCATGATTTTGTGGGGCCGTTAGGATGTCCCTCCGAGCTCGTTGACGAGCCGGTAGAGGAGTTGAAGGAAAAGAGCATATTGTTCGTTGCCGGGGGCGTGGGAACTGCGCCGGTTTATCCTCAGGTGAAATGGCTGCAGAAACGCGGAGTGAATGCAGATGTCATTGTGGGCGCAAAGACGAAGGATTTGATTATTTTAGAAGAAGAGATGGAAGCGGTTGCCGGAAATCTCTACATAACGACGGACGATGGATCTTACGGAAGAAGCGGCATGGTTACGCAGACGATCAAAGATCTGGTGGAGGAAGGAAAACATTACGACGTATGTATTGCAATCGGGCCGATGATCATGATGAAGTTCGTGTGCAAGATGACGGAGGAATTAGGCATTCCTACGGTTGTGAGTTTGAACCCTATTATGGTGGATGGCACGGGAATGTGCGGTGCATGCCGTGTGACGGTAGGCGGAGAAGTGAAGTTCGCCTGCGTGGATGGACCGGAATTCGACGGACATAAGGTGGATTTCGATCAGGCGATGAAGCGCCAGCAGCTATACCAGACGATGGAGGGCAGAGCTCTGCTGAAGGAGCAGGAGGGAACTACTCATCACGGCGGATGCGGTAACTGTACCGACAACAATTAGCAGCAGGCACGTAAGTAGGATTGCGAATAGAGAAATGGAACGGAGGATATTATGGACGTATTGAAGAAGGTTCCTGTCCGTGAACAGGATGCAAAGGTGCGCGCGACCAACTTTGAGGAAGTGTGCTTTGGATATAACGAGGAAGAAGCGAGAGAAGAAGCGGAGAGATGCATTAACTGCAAGAATGCGAGATGTATCGTAGGATGCCCCGTATCGATTAATATTCCCGCTTTTATTGAGAAAGTAAAGGAAGGGGATGTGGAAGCAGCATACCACATCATCAATGAGTCGTCGTCTCTTCCGGCTGTATGCGGCCGCGTATGTCCGCAGGAGAGCCAGTGTGAAGGCGTATGTATCAGAGGAATTAAGGGTGAGCCCGTATCCATCGGTAAGCTGGAGCGTTTTGTTGCGGACTGGGCTTGTGAAAAAGACGTAAAGCCGGAAGGTGCAAAGGAGAAGAATGGCAAAAGGGTAGCAGTTGTCGGTTCAGGTCCGGCAGGACTTACCTGCGCGGGAGACTTGGCGAAGTTAGGCTATGACGTAACTATCTTCGAGGCGTTGCATGAGGCGGGCGGCGTGCTCGTATACGGAATTCCTGAATTCCGTCTGCCTAAGGAAAAGGTAGTAGCGAAGGAAATCGAGAACGTAAGATCTCTCGGCGTAAAAATTGAGACTAATGTAGTGGTAGGAAAAGCTGTTACCATAGACGAGCTTATGGATGAAGAGGGATTCGATGCAGTATTTATCGGTTCCGGTGCAGGCCTTCCCAAGTTCATGGGTATTCCGGGTGAGCAGGCTAACGGAGTATTCTCCGCGAACGAATATCTGACGAGAAGCAATTTGATGAAAGCGTTCCAGGAGGGCTCTACCACACCTATTATGAAGGGTAATAAGGTTGCAGTCGTAGGCGGCGGAAACGTGGCCATGGATGCAGCGAGAACGGCGCTCAGACTGGGAGCCGAGGTACATGTAGTATACAGAAGAAGCGAAGAGGAGCTTCCTGCCAGAGTGGAGGAAGTACATCACGCGAAAGAGGAAGGAATCATTTTCGACCTTCTGACCAATCCCGTAGAAATCCTTACCAATGAAAAGGGTTGGGTAAGCGGCATTAAATGTGTGAAGATGGAGCTGGGTGCGCCTGACGAGTCCGGCAGAAGAAGGCCGGTTGTGAAACCCGATTCTGAATTTGTTATTGAGGTGGACACGGTAATCATGTCCCTTGGAACCTCTCCCAATCCTCTTATTTCCTCCACAACAGAAGGTTTGGAGACGAACAAGTGGAAATGTATCATTGCGGATGAGAATTCCGGCAAGACTACAAAGGAAGGCGTGTACGCAGGCGGAGATGCTGTAACCGGAGCCGCTACCGTTATTCTGGCGATGGGAGCGGGCAAGGCAGCAGCAAAAGGAATTGATGAATATTTAACAAATAAATAACTGCATGTAAGATTAGATACAATAGTGCAGTAAGGTATAAAAAGTTCCCCGGACAGTAAAGAGTGCTGTCTGGGGATTTTTATCGTACCGGCATTAGCCAAACAGGGAAAGTAAAATACCGGCAGCCACCGCTGACCCAATTACTCCGGAAACATTAGGGCCGATTGCATGCATCAGAAGGAAATTGCCGGGATTGGCTTTTTGTCCTTCTATCTGGGAAATGCGAGCAGCCATTGGAACTGCCGAAACACCCGCTGACCCAATCAGTGGATTGATCTTACCCTTCGTTAGTAAGCACATGAGCTTGCCGATCAGAAGGCCTCCCACGGTACTGAATACAAAGGCGATTAAGCCAAGTGCGATGATTCCCAAAGTTCCTGCTTTTAAAAACTCGCTGCCCGTGGCAGTTGCTCCTACAGTAAGGCCTAGAAAAATAGTCACAATATTGATTAATGTATTTTGAGCCGTATCGGAAAGCCTGTCTACCACCCCGGACTCTTTAAAGAGATTTCCCAGCATGAGCATGCCTATGAGCGGAGCAACCGAGGGTAATAGCAGAATGCAAAGAACGGATACTAAAATAGGAAAACATACTTTTTCCAGTTTAGATACTTTTCTAAGCTGTTCCATTTTGATAACGCGCTCCTTTTCTGTAGTAAGAAGCCTCATAAGAGGAGGTTGGATAATAGGAATCAATGCCATGTAGGAATAGGCCGCAACAGCAATGGGGGCCAAGAGATGAGGCGCTAATCTTGTCGTAAGATAAATTGCAGTAGGTCCGTCCGCACCTCCGATAATGCCGATAGATGCAGCTTCTGCAGGAGTAAATCCCAGAAGCCCCGCAGTTACGAAAGCGATTGCAATGCCGAACTGTGCGCCTGCGCCCATAAGCATACTGCTCGGTCTGGCAATCAATGGACCAAAATCTGTCATTGCCCCTATTCCTAAAAAAATTAAAGACGGATAGATTCCCATTTTGACTCCCTGATATAAATAGTAAAGAAGTCCCGCAGTTTCTCCGGTCCCGGAGCCATCGCTCATAAGTCCGGTCAAAGGCAGATTGGCTAACATCATCCCGAATGCGATGGGAAGCAGCAGAAGCGGCTCAAATTTTTTGGCAATGGCAAGATAGATTAATACAAATGATATGAGCAGCATAACGACTGACTGCCAAGTGAGCGACATAAAGCCGGAATTGTTCCATAAATTAATAAGTGAATCTGTAAACATAATCTCCTCCTAAATTAAAATTGATAGTGGTGTTTTACTAAGGGGAAGCGTTCTTCACCTTTCTGAAGTATTTACACTGTGTGTGGAGTTCTCAATTTTTCTGACAATAAAAGAAAACAACCATATCATGCCCCATAGTGCGAAAAGTACAGCAAATACAAGCACCATGCAGAATAATGCAGTCAATACACTTTGAATAAAAGACATAAATTCACCTCCTTGACATAATAAAAAGGCAGAGAGCTATAGAAAGCTCTCCACCCAATAAGCTTGAAATCTTGAACAGTTTATTTAACTGCCAACCGGATTCTACTCTTTATATTTTTTGACCAAATTGATGTTAACATAGGCGGTAGGAACTGTCAACTCTTTTAGCTATCTTTTATGGTACCGGTCTTTTATCTATTTTATGTACCTGCTGGAATAATATTCTGTAAAACAGGTATCATTCCTATACATAAATCCTTATAAAGATCTCAATAGACTATTAAAAAATGGGGGCTCTGATTTATACAGAAATGTATTTTATCATATAGAAATTACCTGGATAATTTTGGTGATATTCACTATTGTAATAAACGAACACATGTTCTATATTGCTGCTACCACATGTGAGAAACTATTAATCAATTATTCAGGAGGAAAAATCATGGAAACTTTCAGCAGCGTATATGCTCCCTTCATTGGAGCAAACGGAAATTGGTATGTTAATAATGAAGATACTGGCGTAAAAGCTCAGGGACCGAAAGGTCCCCAGGGATCCGTGGGAGTAAGTGGCGCACAGGGATTAATTGGCCCTACCGGCGAAACTGGAGACAGAGGCCCGCAGGGTATTCAGGGACCAGTAGGCGCAACTGGTGCGCAGGGACCCAAAGGAGATAAGGGAGATAAAGGCGATACCGGTGCGCAGGGATCTAAAGGTGAAACGCCGGAACTTGTAGCAAATTTGCAGGAAACCGTTAAAGGGAAAGCTCTCGATGCAACAATGGGAAAGGCATTAGATAGTAAAATATCTGATATCGATTCAAAATTAGTCTATTCCATTACCGAATATGATCCCACATATATAACAATTTCTCAAAATACTATTGTTAAAAACGGACTCAAGGAGCATATGTTCCAATGCGTTATTGACACTCCGATTTTGGTACCTGATGGTACCAAGCTTTTTTCGGTTGATGCGTCTCTTTCTGGATTTTTGCAGATAACTCAACCACACACTGGCAAGGTGTTTCCGGTAAGAGTCACAGCCGGAATTGCCAAAGCCTGGGGAAGAATAGAGGCTGGAAACTATTGCTTATTAACGGGGGTATTGGTTTAAATAATAATTAGTAATTATCTTTAAATAGAACCAAAGAGCCGGTAGGGAGCAATCTTTACCGGCTCTTAATGTAAGACAAATATAAATGAAATTTTATTTAAAGGCTCTGGTTTGTGATTTATGTCATGATTCAGAGCCTTTTTATTGGAATAAATCTATATACTTATTATATTAAAATTGATATAATTAAAAAATAGTAATAGGAGGGTTTTCGGGGAAAGGAGACTTAAATGAAAACATATAAAAGTGCTAATGAAATTGCGGAAGCTACAAAAAGGCGAGAATCTTGTTTTATTGTAGAGGGAGATGTTGCAAACAAATTAATTAGAATTAAAGCAACTGGTCCAGTAGCATGGGTTCTTTGTGCAGGCTCTCTTACAATTGCGATAGGATTAATTATTTCAACACCTGCCGCAACCGTTGCTACGGCTCCGGCAGGAGGTGTAGGAGGTGTAATATCATTTACTGGAGCGGGCGGTGCAGCGGCAGTGGCGGCTACAAGTGGTTTAGGAACTGCAACGATTGCCGCTATTAGTTTAGGTGTTGCTGGCGGTGGTGTGGGTGTTCTTACTGCAATAAGGGATAAATATAAAGTAGAAAAAATTGGTAAAGACAAAATTAAGATGACACTTAAAAATTAACGGTTTTGGCATTATCCCAATTATGTACATATTAAACTTCATAATTAGTAATATCAGCAAATGCACGGAAGATTTCCGTGCATTGAGTTTTTAAAATATCTGATATTTTGTATAAGATGTGCAGTAATTACAGTAAGTGTGTAGTGAAATGACAAGGGATTGCGAGGAGCATCAGATTCTTTACAATAGTGATTTAATATTTACTACACCATTCAGTCCGGTAATTGCTAAGTAAATCAAAATTTAAAATCCTACGATGCCCGCGAAAATACTATGCCAATATCGGAATCTGCTATGGATAACTTAAAAACAGTGGGAGATTATACGGTTTATTTAACGTCTGTCAATTCAGACAGCATTTTTGTTTCTGGCGCTTTACTCCATTTAACAGTGCGGGCGGTAAAATATACTAATGGTAATCTTGGATATGTACAGCGAGTAGTTACTGTATACGGAGGAACGCATAACATAGTTAGGACCAATTACTTAAACACCTGGTCGGCTTGGCGGTAACTAATTAGTTATAATAATTTTATAAGATAGAGGCAGGGAGCTAAAGAGCCGGATAGAGAATAATCTTTACCGGCTCTTAATTTAAAGAAGGCAAGAACGCCAAATAGTTAAAAGTATTATAAGGCATCCTTTTTGCAGTATAATATGTAAAAAGCTTTATATAGATGCGGATAATAAGGAAAAAAGATGAAGTATGTGTAAATGAGCAGAATGAAATTGTTTGACACTGCAGAATTTATCTGAAGGCTGTACACAGAAAATCATGAACATCTTTTATACGAAAATCTTATAGATTTGCTTTTTTCTTAAAGACATGTTATACTGATAAAAATCAAATATAAAAGAACCGTCTTTGAGAAGGGCTTTTGGTATTACGCTTATTGCGTACTATGAAAAGCTCTTTTTTTATAAGACACCAATTTTTTTTCAACAGGAGGAGTTAAAATGAATACTATTTTGGCGCAGAAGCGCGACCAGGCAGCAAAGGCTAAACAACTAAGACGTTCGGGAATTGTACCGTGCGTCATCTGTGGCGCAAGTTTGAAGGAATCGCTCTCCGTCCAGATTGATCAGAGTACGGCCAGACAACTCCAGCGAACCAAGCGCAACGGAAGTAAGGTAAATATTCAGGTAGACGGAAAAACCTATCCGACACTAATTAAGGATTTGGAATATAACGGTATGAATAATGAAATTCTCCATATTAGCTTCCAAGTGTTGGATGCCCGAAAAAAGTTCAACAGCGTTGCTGATATTGTGCTTTTAAACAAGGAAAAAGTGGCCGGAATTTTGGAGCAGATGCAGATGCAGATTCCTCACGCCGCCGAGCCGGAATATCTGCTCGATACCGTTACAGTTAATCTTGAAAATATGCCGATTGGGACAACACTTACAATCGGTGATATCCCGGAATTTCAAAGTGATAAAATCGAACTACAGGCCGATGCGGGTAGTATTGTTCTTCGCATCAGCGATAAAAAACGTGTCGAGGAGAAGACGGAGCAATAATTTTTTTCGGCGGAATGTAGATGGATAATGTTCATTGAGAGAGAAAAAATGATGGACGCAGCATATTAAGTTAATATTATCTTGAATAACCACTAACCTATAAATGGCTAGTGGTTATTTTATATAAATTCTGACTAAACGGTAATAAATATGATATGGTATAGATTTATTCCGGAAGTTATACAACACATACAAAAATCCTCAAATCCGGATAAATACTTATAAGATTCTTAATAAACTATTAAACATTTATTGCTTTTCATTCATTATTACTGTGGTATAATTGCATTGTAGTATTAGGAAATAAAAACCAAAAGTAAATGGAGGCTAAGACGATAAAATGGTACATCATATTGTATTTTGGAATTTGAATGAAGAATTATCCGAGAAGGAAAGAAAAGAGGCGGCAAAAACTGTTAAAAAACAGTTAGAGGGTGTAAAATCTGAGGTGTCGGGCGTTCTTTCCCTGGAAGTGGTAATCGATGAGCTGCCTTCCAGTAATAGGGATATAGCGTTGTTTTCTGCTTTTGAATCGGTGGAGGCCTTGAATGCTTACCAGAATCATCCGGCGCATGCGAAGGCGGCTTCTTATGTGGGAAGCGTTACATACAATAGATCATGTTTTGATTATGAAGAGAGATAAGAGAGGTTAATTGTGAAAGATAGCAGCAATAAAGCGAAGTTAATAACAATAGGAATTGCCGCAGTGCTCATCGTTATCATCTGCGGCATCAGCCTTCTTGTACACGAGATCGACAGACAGGAAAGGTTGGACACAAGCAGTAAACTACAGACGGATATTATGGAATATGCAAACAGCACGCAGGATAAGAATGCGCAGGATATCGGTGGTTCTGAGGTGAAGGAGACGCAGAAGGAAAACGTTACGGGCAACGAAGACGTGTCCGAGGAGCCGGCTGTAGTGGTAGAAGAGGACAAGAATCTCCCGAAGGAAAGTATTATAGACGAGGAGCAGACTGCCGGCGGAGAGGGTGAGAAGACGACCGCAAAGTGGCAGAAGGAGGTCTCCGAGAATTTATCCACGGTAGAAATTGATATGTCCAGACAGATGTCCGAAATGAAGGGATATTGGGAGGACGGAAATATGAAGGCCGTTGAGGACTTGGCCTATCTCCCCAGATACAGAGCCGCATCACAGAAGCTTACCGGTTCCGTCAAGTACTATTATTTCGGAGATACGGATGAAAATAACCGTCCAAACGGCAAAGGGCTTGCATTATATGCGGATAATCAGTATTATTATGGTGAGTGGAAAAACGGCGTCAGAAGTGGGAGTGGCATGTGGATCAAATATTATGTGTACGACCAGAATGTGAAAGCGAAGGACAGTTTGTATTTGCAGCATAGTTATTCGGGAAACTGGGGCAACGACCTGCCCAATGGAGACGGTGCTGAGCATTACGATTTCATCAAGGAAAACATGGAGGTGAACGTGGGCTACAACTCGAATTTTATCGGCAATTTTAAGGATGGTCTTTATGACGGGGAAATTTATATCACCAATTATTATAAAGACAATAATACCAAAGAGTGGAGCGGTACGGCGAAGAACGGCGTATGGCAGTCCTTGGGGCAGAAAGATAAGAAAGGGCAGTATCCGGTAATCGTTGAATTGACAAATAAAGACAATTATCAATGGATGACCGAAAAGGAGAACGTGAATCAAGGGGTAAACGGATTGATATCCGCGGCGAAGCAATAATTTGCCGGATAAAAAAAGAGTGCAGGAGGGGTAACAATGCCTTGGTGTCCGAAATGTAAAAACGAATATAGAGAAGGCGTAACGGTATGCGCCGATTGTGGGGTAGAACTTAACGAGACGTTAGAAGGAAGTGTGGACGAGCCTCTCACTTTTGGTGAGCAGGAACAGATGGAGAGGCTGAAAGAATTTCTGCATTTCAATCAGATAAAGTCTGCATATACCTCCTTTGATCTGAAGGACGAGGTGTACGAGCTGTTCGTAAGCCGCGAGGAGCGGCGTAAAGCGGCGCTCGCAGTGGATGTATTTTTTAAAGAGGAAAAAGAGAAAGCGGAAGACGGAGCGTCTTCCGTGGACAGCGACGCGGTGCCGCTTTCCATGACCGGTCCGGGTAAAGGCGCTTACCAAAATAGTGCAAAAAAGGCGGAGGAGAACCGTTCCTCCGCGTATTTGCTGTTGATTATAGGAAGCATTGGGCTGATAGCTATTATTTTGATTTTTGCGGGGATTATTCCGGTATCTATCAATATCATGAACCGGTATATGATTTGCGGCGTGATGGGTGTTTTATTTGTGCTGTTTGTGGTTATGGGAGTCGTATCCATGAAGTCTTCGAAGATATTGGCTCAGAAGGCAGAATCGGAGAACAACCTGACCAGCGAAATTACGAAATGGTGCTCGGATAATCTGACTGCGGAAAGTGTGGATGCAGGACTTTTTGAGGACGTGGAGGAGGAAAGTGAGGAAAGCCGATATTTCAAACGCGTGGAGAAGATGAAGAAGCAGATTTCCCATCAGTTCATGAACTTGGACGAAGGTTTTTTGGATTCCTTTACCGACGATTATTATCAGAATATTTTCGAATAGGATTCCGATGATTTATGAAAATAACGATTATAGCAGTAGGGAAAGTAAAAGAGAAATATTACCGGGATGCGTTCAGTGAATATGCGAAACGGCTTGGCAAATACTGTCGTTTTGAAGTGATAGAGGTAGAGGACGAGAAGACGCCGGACAAGGCGGGCGAAGCCATGGAAGAGCAGATTAAAGAGAAGGAAGCCGAACGCATTATGAAATACATAAAGGATGATGCATATGTCATTACTTTGGAGATTCATGGGAACAAATTGGACTCGGAGGCCTTTGCAGATAAGCTGAATAGGCTTGCTGTCTATGGAAAAAGTCATATACAATTTGTTATCGGCGGCTCTCTCGGACTGCATAAGAAGGTATCCGGCCGCGCGGATGAGAAGCTCAGCTTTTCGAATATGACTTTTCCTCATCAGCTTATGCGCGTGATATTGGCGGAGCAGATATATAGGGCTTATCGCATTATATGCGGGGAGCCCTACCATAAATAGAAATTTTATCTGGTACGAAAAAGGAGAAGTTGGAAAGTTATGAGAATGTATGATTTGATCATGAAGAAAAGAAACGGTGGAAAGCTGGCCAAAGAGGAGATCGAATATATGGTGAGCGGTTTTACCGGCGGACAGATTCCCGATTATCAGATGTCCGCAATGATGATGGCGATTTACTTTATGGGCATGGATAAAGAAGAAACTTTGCACCTTACGATGGCAATGGCCAACAGCGGTGATATGCTGGACTTGTCACAAATCGATGGAATCAAGGTGGACAAGCACAGCACGGGAGGTGTTGGAGATAAGACCTCTCTTGCTTTAACTCCCATGGTTGCAGCCTGCGGCATAAGGGTGGCGAAAATGAGCGGACGGGGGTTGGGACATACCGGAGGAACTATCGACAAGCTGGAGAGCTTTGAAGGGTTTTCCACGGGTATTTCAGAGCGTCAGTTTATCGATAACGTAAATAAAATAGGCATCGCTATTATGGGGCAGACTGCGGATTTGGCGCCTGCGGATAAAAAACTGTACGGTCTTCGGGATGTAACGGCTACGGTGGACAACATGTCCTTGATTGCCAGCTCCATTATGAGCAAAAAGCTGGCCTCCGGCGCGGATGCTATCGTACTGGATGTGAAGACGGGAAGCGGCGCATTTATGAAGGAGGAGGAGGATGCCTTCTCTTTGGCGAAGGAAATGGTAGAACTCGGTAAGAATGCGGGCAGAAAGGCGGTAGCGGTAGTATCCGATATGGACCAGCCGCTTGGATATGCGGTAGGAAATTCCCTGGAGGTAAAGGAGGCAATCGATACACTGAAAGGAAACGGCCCAGCCGATTTTCTGGAGCTGTGCCTGACGCTTGGCTCTTATATGGTAGAGCTTGGCGGTCTTGCGGCGGATGAAAAGGAAGCGAGAAAGATGCTTGAGCAGACGATTGCAGACGGTTCGGCTTTGAAGAAGCTTGCGCAGTTTATCGAGGCGCAGGGCGGAGATTCGAAAGCGGTATACGATACTGATTTGCTTCCCAAGGCAGAATTTATAGAGGAAATTGCCTCTCCCAAAGAAGGATATATTGAAAAAATAGTATGCGATGAAATCGGCATTTGTTCTCTTCTCTTAGGTGGTGGCAGAGAGACAAAGGAAAGTGATATCGATTTGTCGGTAGGACTTGTGCTTGAGAAAAAAGTAGGGGATTATGTGAAAGCGGGCGAGCCTCTTGCAATTATTCATGGAAATAACAAGGATAAAATGAAAGCGGCGAAGGAACGTTTTATAGGCGCTTATTCCTTCTCCGACAGTCCGGTAGAGAAGCAGCCGTTCATTAAAGGAATTATTAGATAAAGCGGAACATATATTATTCCATGATGAGAAACCATAAACAGAGCGGAAAACAAAAATTGGAAAGAAAAAAAGAAGTAATTGTGGAGTCTCTCAAGCTTCCGAAGGATTCTGTGCTCGGAGCCTCCATAGTAACGATAACGGGGAACACGGATGCCTTTGTGGAAAACTACAGAGGCATCTTGGAGTATTCCGAGGAATTGATTTTATTGCAGGGCAAGACTTGCCAGATCAGCATTATAGGCAAGAGGATGTCCATCGATTATTATACCAACGAAGATATGAAGATAAGCGGATATATCGAGTGTATCCGTTACCATAATTCCTACTGATGATGGAGCCGTACTGCGGCAATATAAAAGAATGAGGGAGTTATCGCGCATATGCTTCAGTTGATACAATATTTAAAAGGATATGTCTGTATTAAGGTATGGGGATATTCCCCGGAGCGGTTCATGAATTTGTGCAGCAATCACGATATATTTCTATGGAATATCGTAAACCATGGAGAGTATTACACGATGTGCATTACCGTAAGCGGATTTCGCATGTTGAAATCTATCGTTAAAAAAACGGGAACGAGGGTAGCCATACAAAAGCGTTGTGGACTACCTTTTTTTGTGCCGAAAATGAAGAAAAGAAAGATATTCTTATTTGGACTTTTGGGGAGCATTGCTTTTTGGATATGGATGTCTACCTTCATTTGGGCGGTGGATCTGAACGGGAATCATACTATTACCGACGATGTATTCTTTGATTTCCTGAAAGTGAATAACGTATACGTAGGCATGAAGCGTAAAAATGTAGATATAGAAGAGCTGGAGAAGAAAATCAGGCAGGACTTCGGCATCGTCACGTGGACATCTGCTAAAATAGAGGGCACGAGGCTGGAGATACAGATAAAAGAAAATGACGTGGATATGAAAGTGAAAAATGAGGAGGCGGACAATAATCAGTTCGGTTCGGATTTGGTGGCGGAGAACGATGGTGTCATCGTCAGCATGGTGACGAGAAAGGGAATTCCCAAGGTGGCGGTGCAAGCCGAAATTAAAGCCGGAGATATTCTTGTTTCCGGCAGTGTGCCGGTATATAACGAGGACGCTACCATTAAGAAATATCAGTATTATAATGCAGATGCAGATATTTTTATTCAAAGAACGCTGGAGGAGAAAGAGGAGCTTCCGCTTACTTATGATCAGAAAAATTATACAGGTGAAGTCAAAAAGGAATATTTTCTTTCCGTACTTACAAAGGATATGGTATTTCGAATAGGAAAGGTGAAATATGTAAAATATGATAAGGTAACGGATAAAAAACAGGTAAAGTTGCTGGAAAATTTTTATCTGCCCCTCTATTACGGAAGCAGCATAAATCGAGAGTATGAAATAGAAAAGAATATTTATGAAAAAGAAGAGATAAAAAGTATATTTTCTGAAAAATTAGAGAAATTTATAGGAAGTTTAGAGGAAAAAGGGGTTCAAATAATCGAAAAAAATGTTACAATAAGTAAGAAAAACAAAAAGTGGCAGATGGATATGAACTTTCAGGTTGTAGAGAAGACGGGAAAGAGCGTTCCTATCGTGCCGGAAGCGGCCCCGCCGCAGGATGAAACGTCCGGAGGCGAGACGTTAAATGAGGTTTCAGAATAGGTAGGAAGAGCAGAGGACTTGTGCATGGAACATTATGAGAGCCGGATGGAAGTACCGGCGGAGCATATGCGTAATATATTCGGAAATTATGATAATTATATTAAGAAGATAGAAAATGATTTTCATGTAACGATTATAGACAGAGACGGAATCGTAAAGGTTTCCGGCGGTGAGAGAGACGTAAGGAAAGCGGAGAGTATCGTAAAGCAGCTAATAGAATTATCGAAGAGAGGAAATATAATCCAAGAGCAGAATGTGGATTATGCGATAACGATGGGAATGGAAGACAAAGAAGATGTACTGATAGAAATGGATAACGACTGCATATGCCACACGGTGAGCGGAAAGCCTATCAAACCGAAGACTCTTGGGCAGAAGCAATATGTGGATGCTATCCGCAATAATATGATTGTATTCGGTCTTGGCCCTGCCGGAACGGGTAAGACCTATCTGGCTATGGCTATGGCGATTACAGCCTTTAAGAACGAAGAGGTGAGCCGTATCATATTGACCCGTCCGGCTATAGAGGCGGGCGAGAAGCTGGGCTTTCTTCCGGGAGATTTGCAGAGTAAGGTGGATCCTTATTTAAGGCCCCTTTATGATGCTCTGTACCAGATCATGGGAGCGGAGAGCTTTGCGAAGAATATGGAAAAGGGGCTGATAGAGGTGGCACCTCTCGCTTACATGAGAGGACGAACATTGGACAACGCCTATATTATTTTGGACGAGGCGCAGAATACTACGCCGGCCCAGATGAAGATGTTCATGACGAGAATCGGTTTTGGCTCCAAGGTAATCGTAACGGGAGATGCTTCTCAGAAGGACTTAGCACCGGGAGATAAATCAGGACTCGACGTGGCGGTAAAGGTGCTTTCCAAAATAAATGACATCGCTTTCTGCAACTTAACGAGCAAGGACGTGGTAAGACATCCTCTGGTACAGAAGATTGTAAAGGCATATGAGGATTTCGAAAGGGTAGCGGAGCGAAGTAAGGCAAAAGACGGCGGCATGCGTGAGAAACGGGGAAATAGGAACAGCGGGTATGGAAGAAAATAAAAAATCAAAGGGGTTTGTTCTTATATTCTTTTTAGTAGGAATCGTAACGGCAGCGGCCGGATATCTTTACGGTAAAGAATATTTAGAGGTGGTCCGCAACGTGATTTTATCGCTGCTGGGGATGGGAACTATTTTATATTTACTGGAATACGAAGGGCAGTCGAAGGGGCTTGACTATGATAATGCAGAGCATAAGGAACGCTTCTTTTTGATATTTTTCATATCCTTGCTTTGTGCCGTGGTGTTTCCTTTTATTCCGGCAGCAGGCTGGCCCTATCTGGCGATTTTTATCGTGCTTTCCCTATTCAGCAATTCCCTCGTTGGACTCGTAGCAGGGGCGCTGCTTTTAATGATTACTCTCATGTATGGAAACGGAACGGGAATCGCCGACTTCTTTATCTATTTTATTGTGGGAGCGGCAGGGATCATTCTTTTCAGACAGTTAGATGAGACTTACAAAGTAGGGGCGCGAGTGTTTTTGTCTCTGCTTACCTTGTTTGTGGCGCTGAGTGCAGGTTATGTGCTTTTGGTAAACGAGATTTTTTCTGTGCAGTTGTTTTTGATACCGGTCATAAACTTTTTCATGAACCTGCTTCTCATTATGGTAATCTTAAAATATTTCAGTTTTGCTGTAATACATAAATACAGAGAGCGGTATATGGATTTGAATGATCAGGAGTTTCCCTTGCTCGTTTCTTTGAAGGAGAAGAACATGGGGGAGTATTTTCACGCGGTACATACGGCGTATCTGTGCGATCAGGCGGCGAAGCAGCTGGGGCTGGATGAAGTTCTTTTGAAGGCGGGAGGATATTATCATCGCATCGGAGTGCTGAAAGGGGAAAATACATGGGAAAATATAGAAGATGTCAGCAAAGAATATAAGTTTCCTCCGAAGCTCGTAAGGCTGCTTCGGGAATATAACCATAAAGAGGAAGTATTTGTATCTAAGGAAGCCGTGGTACTGAAGCTTTCGGATACAGTAATTTCGGTGGTGGAGAGCATGTTTAGGAAGGATGCTAACGTTATTCTCAACTATCCGCTTTTGATGGATGCCATATTCCGAAAGAAGATAGAAAGCGGTGTGCTGGATGAAAGCGAAATTACCATGCAGGAAATAAGCAGGATAAAAAAGGTGTTTTTGGAGGAAAAATTATATTATGACTTCTTACGTTGAAAATGAGACGGATGTGATCTTTGCTTTCCCGGTGGAAGAGACGGTGAATCGGGTAATGGAAGCGGTATTAGACAGCGAGGGGTGTCCCTATGAGGCTTCCGTAAGTGTGCTTCTTACCGATGACGAAGGGATTCGCATGTTTAATAAGGAATATAGGGATATGGACAAGGCCACAGACGTGCTCTCTTTTCCGAACGTGTCTTATGAGGAGCCGTCTATGTTCGAGGGGCTGGAGGATGTGGCGGCGGACTGCTTCGACCCGGACAGCGGTGAGCTGGTCCTGGGGGATATTATTATCTCTGTGGACAAGGTAAGGTCGCAGGCGGAAAGCTATGGTCACAGTGAACTTCGGGAGTTTGCTTTTTTGGTTGCACACAGCATGTTCCATCTGTGCGGATATGACCATATGGAGGAAGAAGAGGCTGCCGTTATGGAAGAGAAGCAGAAGACGATACTGGATATTCTTAACATTACGAGAGACTAAAAACGAGAGACTAGAAAACCGGATTTATGAAAGAAAAAAGATAAGGGAACGGCGGATATGAAATATTTACCGAAACGGAAAAGCGGCGAAAGAAAAAGCGGCGAAAGAAAAAATGGAGAGATGAAAAGCAAAGAGCGGAAGAAAAGGCAGGAGTGGATAACGACGATAGGGTTGGTTTCCTACTTGATTGGATTGCTCATGCGTATACCGCTCGGCCGTATAATAGGAGATAAGGGAGTCGGTTTTTTTGCAGCCGGAATGGAGATATTTATTATAAGCATCATAATATTGTCTTACGGCTTGTCGAAATCGGTGGCTATCTTAATTAAGTACAGGGTCAAAAGAGAAATGTATAAGAGCGCAAGAAGGGTGTTTCGAAGTGCTTTGTTCCTGGCGGTCATATCCGGTGCGGTGGCGGCCTGCGGAATCTTCTTTTTTTCCGAAGGAATCGCACAGGTGGCCGTGCTTGAGGATATGAGTTATTTGGCGATTGCGGCTGCAGCGCCTGCCGTATTCCTGTCAGCGGTCATGGGCGTACTGAAGGGATATTTCCAAGGAATAGGCACGATGATGCCTACCATACATTCCAAGCTGCTTGAGAAGGTTATTATGTTCGCTTCCAGTCTGATTTTGGGAGCTGTACTTTATACCTATGGACTTAAGGTAGCTGCGTTGCTTAAAAGTGAGGAATATGCATCGGCCTACGGGGCGTTTGGAGCTTCTCTGGGAATTGGGATAGCCTGCTTGTTCGCTGCGCTGCATCTGCTCTTTATCTATGCGATTTATGCGGGCAGCTTTAAACAGCAGATAGGAAAGGATGGAGGAAAATACGCAGAATCGGGAGCAGAGGTATTGATTATGCTCATTACGACCTCTCTGCCTTATACCATATGCGCACTGCTTTATAGCATGAACTATCTTGTGGATCAAAGGCTGTTTAACTATGCAATGAACGTAAAAGGACAAGGTTCTCTCAGGGTCCTGAACTGGGGCATATACTATGGTAAATACAGCGTAGTGATAGGAAGCGCCGCAATATTATGTACGCTTTCGGTAATCGGGGCGATTCCGAGAATTGCCCAGCTTTTTGACAGGCAGGATTACCGGGCAGTACAGGAGGAAATGGGAAAAAGCATTCATCAGCTGGCGGTGATATCCATTCCTTGCGCCGTTCTTATAGCGGTGCTGGCGGAGCCTATCGCAGAGCTCCTTTTTACGGGAGAGACGAAGACGGCGATCAGGCTGATTCAGGCGGGAACTGCGGTAGTCGTTTTGTTTTCCTTCACTTACTTTCTGGCCGGAATATTACAGCGTATACGAAAGATTCAAATCGTCATTTTGGGAGGACTTGCTGCGTTTATTTTGCATTTGGCAGTAACTATATTGCTGCTTGGAAATACAGGGCTGGGAATAACAGCGGTGGTATGCGGCAATATCGTATTTTACTTAACCGCATGCGGCGTGTGCTTCTTCGGTGTGATAAGGTATATGAAATATTCGCAGGAATGGATTCGTACTTTTGCAATAACGCTCATTGCAGCAGGTATCTCAGGACTTATCGGAATGCTGCTTAACAAAGCGCTGCTGTCCTTCGCGGGAGCTGCAGTTACACTGATTATTTGTGCAGTGGCCTGCTTCGTCGCCTATAATGTCCTGCTTATTGTGCTAAGAGGCGTGCGTCAGGAAGAACTTAGCGGGATGCCCGGAGGAAAGCTGATAGTAACTATAGCGGTAAGGCTGCATTTGATGTGATGAATTGTTACTGTTCACACAGTAGCTTAACACTTGCTGTTAAGCTGCGTAAGAACGTGATGCAAGAGATGATTTCTGCTTCGCAAAGCGAATTTAAATGCAGAAATCATGCGTTACTGAGAACGGAGTGAACAGTAACAATGAATTGAGCGGGATAAAGGAATAAGATTTAAAATTTTGGCTGATACTGTTTACAAAGGAGAAGTGTGAAATGAAATTTGTAAAACGTATCAGTCTTTTTTTTATCATACCCATGGGAATGTTTACCTTCGGGTTTTATTCGCATATGAAATTGGAAGAGACTTTTTATCCTAAGAAATTCGAGGCAGAACTGGTAAAGCAAAAAAGTATTGAGGTTCAGGAGCAGCCGCAGGTGATACCTACCGCAGTGGAAGAGGAACAGATTATATGTGCTGATACTCAGTATGTCATAGAAGAGGTAGATTTAAAAAAGGATACTTCTGTGGAAACGAAATGGAAGGTGCCGGAGAAATACATCGGGATGGACAGAGATCGTTTTGTGAAAGAAATGGAGCTATACCAGCAGTCCCCTTCTCTAACGGATCAGGAACTGGGTTTTGTGAGCGTGGAAGTGGTCTCCTTTTCCAAGGCGAGGGTGGTTATCCGTAAAAATTATATATACAAGGAAGTGAGCACCAGTTTTTATCTGGTAAATGAGAAAAATTTCGTGGTAGTTTACTGCGACGATTTGCGTACGGTTTACATGAATACCAACATTTCACTGGATTCCCTGCCGGATGATTTGAAGCAGGAAATCATAAAGAAGAGATACGTAGCCACGGAGGAGGAGCTGTATAATTTCCTTGAGTCCTATTCCAGTTGAAAATAAAACAGATAATTTATAACCGGTAATTTGCGGTGTAAGATCTATGGAGCATAGATTTTACGCCGTTTATATATTATATTATTCTTTAAAAGAGGCGGAAACCCTTTCACGGATATAATAGGAACTGATTATGGGTATATACATAAGATATATGAGGCTTAAAATCATCTATATGAAATGATAATCAATCAATTAAAGGTGGGTTTGTATGCTGAATATAACTTTTGAAATAATTGCTGAACTGATGGTGCTGCTTATGGCACTGTCTATTGATGCCTTTATAGCCAGCTTCGCTTATGGAGTATCGGCAATCAAGATACCTTGGAGTTCCATATTGATTTTGGCAGGGGTGTCCAGCCTTGTTCTGGCCTTGTCCGCGTCACTCGGACTTTTATTAAAGAACTTTATTCCGGATGAATACATAAAGCTGCTGTGCTTTATCCTGCTGTTAATTCCCGGAATTATAAAACTATTTGACAGCTTTATAAAGTCGTTGATACGACGCAAGAACGGAGTAAACAGCCAGCTCAATTTCAAGCTCTTGAATCTTCATTTTATGTTAAGGGTATATGCGGATCCGGATGTCGCGGATGTAGACAGCTCAAAAATTCTGACTGCAAAAGAAGCCGTTTCTTTGTCGTTGGCATTGTCCCTGGATAGTCTGGCGGTAGGAATCGGTGCATCAATGGCAACTTTTAATTTTTGGCTTGCGATTCCTGTTTCTTTCCTGTTCGGTATATTTGCAGTAACCGTTGGAAGCTGTCTTGGAAATAAAACGCAGGCAGTAGTGAAAACTGATTTGAGTTGGATCAGCGGTGTAATGCTAATTGGGCTTGCAATAATGAAGCTATTTTAATTACCGTGATATTTCTGATACTTTACAATAAGTTGCCAGGACGAAAGGAATCCGGGCAACTTTGGCCCCAACCGGAAATGAGATTGTTAAGCTCAGAAAATTGATGTATAATAGGAATACGGAAAAATGACCTAAGAGGTATGATAAGGTGAAGAAGATAGCGATAATCGGAGGAGGAGCTTCCGGGATGATGGCTGCCATAACGGCGGCGCAGTGCGGAGCTCAGGTGACGATTTTTGAAAAGAATGAGCGGATAGGTAAGAAAATACTTGCTACGGGAAATGGGAAATGCAATTATTCCAATAGGGATTTTTGTATAGAGTATTATTACGGAACGTACCGTGACATGCTGCCACAGCTTTTTGAGCAGTTCTCCGTTACGGATGCGGTCTCATTTTTTCAAGAGGCGGGGATGCTTAGCAAAGAAAGGAACGGCTATTTGTATCCGCTGTCAGAGCAAGCTTCCACGGTATTGGACATCCTCAGGCTTAAGCTTAAACGGCTGGGCGTCAGGACGGAAGTTTCCACAGAGGTAAAAAGCCTGCAAAGAAGCGGCAAAGATGGAATGTTCGTCATAGAGACGGAAGGAAAAACGGAAAAGTTCCATTCGGCAGTTCTGGCTTGCGGGGGCTGTGCGGCTCCAAAGACAGGTTCGGACGGAAGCGGTTATCGCTTGGCGGCAGGGATGGGGCATCATCTGATAAATACAGTGCCGGCATTGGTACAGCTTAAGTGCAAGGAGGATTTGTTTAAGATGGTGGCGGGAGTCCGGTGCGACGCTTCATTGAAGCTGGATTCTGAGACCTCTCCCATTCAGGAGGAGAGAGGCGAAGTGCAGTTTACAGACTATGGAATCTCAGGTATTCCGGTTTTCCAGTTAAGCCGGACTGCGGCATATATGCTGAAGGAGAAAAAGGAAGTTCCCGTTTATATAGACTTCTTTCCCGATTGCAAAGATGAGGAATATGAAGAGCTCTGCCGGATGAGGATTGATGATAGCGAAGGAAAGAGTGCGGAAGAGTTTCTGCTCGGCATGGCAAATAAAAAGATAAATATGGCGATGCTTAAACTTAAGGGAATAAAGCCGTCGGAGGAGTCTGACCGGATAGGGAAAGAGGCATTGAGGGAGCTGATCTATTCCTATAGAAGGCTGTGTGTACATGTGATAAGCACCAACTCTTTTGAGAACGCGCAAGTAAGTGCAGGAGGGGTGGATATGCGGGAAATTACACCGCAAATGGAATCCGCCTTCGTCCCAGGGCTGTACTTTGCCGGTGAGCTTCTGGATGTGGATGGAAGGTGCGGAGGCTATAACCTGCAATGGGCATGGACCAGCGGATATATCGCGGGTAAAAATGCAGCGGACAAGGGGTATAAAGATGATTCGTATTAACCAATTAAAGCTCTCCCCCGGACACACGGAAGGTGAGCTTAGGGATAAAATAAAAAGGACATTGAGGCTGCCCGAAGGAGAGAGCTTTCATTATGAAATTGTAAGGCAATCTATCGATGCGCGGAAAAAGCCGGACATCTATTACAGTTATACGGTAGATGTAGGACTGCAAGGGGAGCAGGCGGCAGTTAAGAGGAGTAGGAGCAAGCAGGTAAGTATTATAGTTCCGGTTCAGTACCGATTCCCGCGGTGCGGGCAGAGGAAGCTGCAGCATCGCCCCATCGTTATAGGAACAGGCCCGGCAGGATTGTTCTGCGGCTGTATGCTGGCCCGGCACGGATATAGTCCGATTTTGCTGGAGCGAGGCAAGGATGTGGACTCCCGAAAAGAAGAGGTGGATAGATTTTGGGAAGGCGGCAGCCTGAATCCGGAATGCAATGTGCAGTTCGGAGAAGGAGGCGCAGGAACCTTTTCGGATGGAAAACTGAATACCTTGGTAAAGGACAAGGAAGGCCTGAATAAGGAGGTTCTTTCTATTTTTGTGGAAGCAGGTGCGCAGGAATCGATTCTGTATGACGGAAAGCCTCATATCGGAACAGATATTCTGATGAATGTGGTCAAAAATATGCGCAAGGAGATTATAGATAATGGCGGAGAGGTGCGGTTCGATACGAAGGTATCGGATATTGTCGTGCGGGATGATGGTATCCGTGCGGTCATTGCAGAGTGTGAAGGGGAAGTCCTGAAGTTGGAGGCGGAGGTTGTAGTGTTTGCCATAGGCCACAGTGCCAGAGATACCTTCGATATGTTGTATAGAAGGCAGGTTCCTATGGAGGCGAAGTCCTTCGCGGTAGGAATGAGGGTGGAGCATCCTCAGAAAATGATTGATGTTTCCCAGTACGGGGAAGGGGAGCATAAGCTGCCTCCCGCATCTTATAAGCTGACAGCGCAGACAGAGGAAGGAAGAGGCGTGTATTCCTTCTGTATGTGTCCCGGAGGATATGTGGTAAATGCCGCCTCGGAAGAGGGACGGCTGGCGGTAAACGGAATGAGCTACAGTGAAAGAAACGGCAAAAATGCCAACAGTGCGATTATCGTCTCTGTTACTCCGAAGGATTATGGAAGCGAACATCCTCTGGCTGGGATAGCCTTTCAGCGAGGGTTGGAGGAAAGGGCCTTTGTATCAGGACAGGGGAAGATTCCTGTAGAGTATTACGGTAATTTCAAGGCCCATACGAAGAAGGAAGAAAAGCCTTCTGCAATTGGCGGCGGATATTTGCCTCAAATAAAAGGTCAGTGGAAATTTGCTGACGTACACGACATTATGCCGGAGTCATTAAACCGGGCGTTTGTGGAGGGGATGGAGCAATTTGAGCGTGTCATTCCCGGCTATGCGCAGGATAGCGTACTGCTGTCAGGCATCGAGAGCCGTACTTCTTCTCCGGTGCGGATTATCAGGGGAGGAAATGGACAATCGATGATAAACGGTCTTTATCCGTGCGGAGAAGGCGCCGGCTATGCAGGCGGTATCATGTCGGCGGCCATGGACGGAATAAAGATTGCAGAGCACATCGCAAGGGAATATATGCCCATTGAAGAAGAAAAGAAATATGAATAATTTAAGGATAGACGGAGGAAATAAAGGTCCCATGGAGACAAGGAAAGTGAAAGAAACAAAGGACGGTGCAGATGTAAAGCGCTTTAGGGAAAGACTTAAGGATAAGAAGAAGATCGTAGTGAAGATAGGTTCCTCCTCCTTACAGCATTCGGAAACGGGAGATTTGGACTATACCAAGCTGGACGTTCTCGTAAGGGAACTCTGCGATATGCGCAACAGAGGAAAAGATGTAGTTCTGGTGACTTCCGGTGCCATTGCGGTAGGAAAAAAAGCAGTGAATATCAAGGATATAAAGCATGAGGAAGAGGACAATCCGATTGCGGTAAAGCAGGCGTGTGCGGCGGTAGGTCAGGCGAGGCTTATGATGACATATCAGAAAATATTTGCGGAATATAATCAGGTGGCAGCGCAGATACTTATGACAAAGAATACGATAGTAGATAATTTGAATCGTTACAATGCGCACAATACCTTTTCCGAGCTGTTCAAATTAGGAGTTATCCCTATTGTGAACGAAAACGATACGGTAGCCACATATGAAATCGAAATCGGCGATAACGATACGTTGTCGGCTATCGTAGCAGCCTTGGTGGATGCGGATCTTTTGATACTTCTTTCCGATATCGACGGATTATATACCGACGATCCGAGGCAGAATAAGAATGCGCAGTTTATTGAGGTGGTGGAGGAGCTTACCGACGAGCTGATGGATATGGGAAAGGCTTCTACGGGAAGCAGTGTTGGAACGGGCGGAATGAATACGAAGCTGATTGCGGCAAAGATTGCCACTAGCTCCAACATCGATATGATTATTGCTAATAGCAAGGATATTAAGGTGCTGCACCGTATTTTGGACGGGAAAAATATAGGAACTTTATTTGTCGGCAATAAAGAGACCTATTTCGATTTGCCGGAATTTGTAGCTAATATGCACAACAATTGATGAAGTACGAAATGAAAGGTTAACATAACATGGAAAGCATAGATAAAAAAATTGCCCGAATCAATGAATTGTATCGTAAGGCACAGGCGGAGGGACTGACTGAGGAAGAAAAAGGGGAACAGGCAAGTCTCCGCAGCGAATATATAGCCAATGTAAGGGCCAACCTTCGCGGACAGTTGAATAATATCAATATTCAGGAGAAGGATGGTTCCATTACCAGTCTGGGAGAAAAACATGGAAACAAAAAGACACATTAGAAAAAGTGTGCTTAAGCTAAGAGATGAGCTGCCACAGAGCGTTAGACAGACTATGAGCCGCCGGATTATAGGAAGGCTTATGGATACCGATGCTTATAAAGAGGCGGGAGCGATTCTATCTTATGTGAACTTTAAAAGTGAAGTGGAGACGGAAGAACTGATTGCAGAAGCGCTGAAAAGCGGAAAAAGAGTTTACTGTCCCAGAATAGATGAAGAAAATATGGATTTTTACCGTATCACGTGTATGGAAGAGTTGTCGGAAGGTTATAAAGGAATACGAGAACCTATGCCGGAGGGGAACAGGCTCTTAAGCGGCAGGGATATCAGCATACAGAAATGCTTGATGATTATGCCGGGAAGTGTCTTCGACAAAGAGAGGAACCGGATTGGGTATGGGAAGGGATATTATGACAGGTATCTGGAGCGGTATCCTCAGCTTCCAACCATAGCAATATGTTTCGAGTGCCAGATTGTGGAGCATGTTCCGGCAGAGGTATATGACAGAAAGCCTGCCATGATACTGACGGAGGAAGCGTTTTACACATAAAACAAAAGCTGTGTTGCTGAAGTATATGGCTGCGAGAGTGTGTAAGCACATTTTTGTTCAAAAAAATGCTGCAAAGAATGAACCTTTGCAGCCAATTTTATTTATATTTCGTCTGAGTATTTCCAAGATAGGAAAGATATTTGACAACTTCCTGACGGTTTGTCTTATTCAGCTTTTCCAAATTGTTAATGACTTCTTTTAAGGAAATATCATGTACATATTTGGAATTTAAATCATAGGAGCCGACGTAGCCGGGTTCCACGCCGAGGATATAATCGGCGCTGACTTTATAGAGCTTAGCCAGATTGACGACATGCCGGGAGGGAAGCTCACGCTTATCGAGTTCATAATAAGAATAAGCCTGCTGGGATATTCCCAGATAATCAGCTACCTGCCTTTGTTTAAGATGATTGTTTTCTCTTAAGCTCTTTATCATAACACTTACGTCTGCCATATGAATACCCCTACTTCACTTTGTTGTGGAAATAATAGCATACGACATAAAATAGTATGTGGAATAACCACGAATTTATGTTTTGAAATATAATTCAACAACAAGATGTTGTAAAAAATAAATTTAAGAGATTTTATTTGCAGAAATCATGCGTTGCTGAGAACGGAGTGAACTGTAACGATAAAAACATGGCATCTGAAAATCATGGTTGAAATAAATGAAATTTTACTATATAATTAATAAAATTTCAGACAATGGAGAACCGAAAGGGAGGGCTTATAAATGACGGATTTAGAAAGCATGGGACAAAGAGCGGCGGCGGCGAAATTCGAGCTGCAAAGGCTCTCGGCGGAAAAGAAAAATGAAGCGCTTAAAAAGGCGGCAGAGGAATTGGTCGCCGATACGAAGCACATTTTAGAGGAAAATGGAAGAGATATTAAAAACGGCGAGAAAAATGGAATGCACCCCGGCATGATAGACAGACTTCGCCTGACTGAGGATAGAATAAAAGGGATGGCGGAGGGACTGCATCAGATTATCGCGTTGGATGACCCCGTAGGAGAAGTGTTAGAAGCCTTCACCCGCCCCAATGGACTGCATATTCATAAGTGCAGAGTTCCCCTTGGCGTAATCGGTATTATATATGAATCGAGGCCTAACGTGACGGCAGATGCCTTCGGACTTTGCTTCAAGGCAGGCAACGCGGTTATCCTAAAAGGAGGAAGCGATGCCGTTTTCTCGAATATAGCGATAACGGCTGCCATAAGGGGAGCACTTAGTGCCTGCGGTATATGTGAGGATGCCATTCAGCTCATTGAGAGCACGGACAGAGAAGTGACTGCACAGTTCATGAAGCTGAACCGTTATGTGGATGTACTCATCCCCAGAGGCAGTTCAGGGCTGATTCAAAGTGTTATTGCCAACAGCACGATACCCGTAATTGAAACGGGAACGGGAAACTGTCATATCTTTGTGGATGAAACAGCGGATATTGAAAAGGCACTTCCCATCATTATTAATGCGAAGACTCAGCGTATCGGCGTATGCAATGCTTGTGAATCGCTGCTCGTGCATAAAGCGGTGAAGGAAAAATTCCTTCCTATGTTAGCGAAGGCACTTAAGGAGCACTCGGTGGAAATGCGGGCCGATGAGGAGATAAGGGAAATCATCACGGATGCACTTCCTGCTACGGATGAGGATTACGGCACGGAGTATTTGGACTACATCATTTCCATGAAGACGGTATCTTCTGTGGATGAAGCGATTGCTCATATTAATAAGTATGGAACAAAGCATTCCGATGCGATTCTTACTCAAAATAAAGAGAACGCAGATAAATTTTTACGGGAAGTGGATGCAGCCTGCGTTTATGTGAATGCCTCCACGCGGTTCAGCGACGGCTTTGAATTCGGCTTCGGGGCAGAAATAGGAATCAGCAATCAGAAGCTTCATGCAAGAGGTCCTATGGGACTTAAGGAGCTTACCTCCTATAAATACACAATTGAAGGCGACTGGCAGGTACGCCCTTAAGCATTTGGCTCGTAAAGGATTGTAAAAGTATAAAAAGCTTTGAAGTAAGGCGGCAGGCACCCATGTGTCTGCCGTTTGTGCAGCTACGCGCACCTTCCCCCTGCTTGTCAATCTTGTTTTGGGCGAACTTCCTTAAATCAGCCCGTCCATCCGTGCAATCTTTATCGCCGCTACCTTTCCGCTTGCTTCGAGTTTTTGGTATATATTAGCCAAGTGAGTTTTAACGGTACCCAAAGATACACTTAAACGCTCCGCAACTTCTTCTCTTTTCAGGCCTTCCGCGGTAAGGGAAAGCACCTCTGTTTCCCGTTTGGACAGTTTGACCTTATCCGGCTGACTGGCTTTCAGGCCCTCCAGATACTGTTCGCTGTAGGAAACCACCTTTTGAAGATACTCATTTCTCGAATCCTTGTTTGCCATTATTCTCAGCATGTCCATGATGTAGGACGCATTTTCCGCAAAGGGCAAGAGGATATCATCAGCCTGGGCTTTTACCAGAGCCTGTTCCAATTCAGCCACTCCTTTATCCAGCCCATACAGGTGGTATTTTGCCACAGCCTTAAAAATATGGTTATGGATAAAGCCCAGCTGATTGCTGAACAGCGAAAACTGTTCCTGCAAATCTTCCGTGAGAACTTCAAGAGCCATATAATTTCCGGAAAGCATCACGGCCTTGCCGTGAATAATATAATTAAAAGCAATCCCATGATATAAGAGATCAGCAGCTGCCATATTCCCTGCCTGTAACCAGAAAGGGATCTTCTCACGCTGCCCAATGCAGGCATACGCATAACCCTTGCAGAGATCAACCGTCGTATTATAGATGGAATTATTGAGGGGGGCAATATCTTCTTCCAGCTGCTTTAGCATGTCAATCGCTTCCGAGACTTTACCTTGCAGCAGGTAAAGTCTGATTAATGAAAATTTGGCACAGATAATAATACTGGTCTGTTCCTTTGTCTGGGCTTTATAGATGGCTTTGAAGCTGTTCAGCTCGGCAGCCTTCCAGTCGCCGGTTTCCAGTGCATACTCTGCCGGAATCAAATATTCGGAGCCTGTGCCACTGCCTCCAGTAAATACTGCATATGCCGTAAACCTTTCCACGGCAAGCTGCGAGATTTGCAGGAAGGCTCCCTGATCTCTGAAATAAACATAAAGCAGATGGGGTGACCCCATGGTAAATTCGTTTTCCCTGCTCATGATGTAGGACTGCTGACCGTTCAGAAGCCTCAGGATTTCGGCATTGTGTTCGCTGGAGGAATTAATTACATTGAAGGAAGTAAAACGCTTGAAGATCAATATTTCTGCAATAATGTGGTTTCTATCATCCTCATCGATATTTTCCATATCCTCGTAGGCTTTTTTCAGGTCGTCCAGTTGTCTTGTGCAGTCTGCAATGGTTGCACCGTCGCCTTTTACTATGGAAAGCAGAAGGTGCTGTAGATAGGCGAGAGGATACTGATAGAGCAGCTCATAGGAGGCAGCCCGGAACATTTCAAAAGAGCCTTCAAAGCTGGTAAGCTCATTGCGGATATTTTTGGGATTATTCAGATGGGCAAGTATTCTCTCTGTGTCTCCTGCTTTGTTAAAATAACCATAGGCAGCAATAAAATTGTTGCCGGAAAGTTCCCATTCACCGAGACGGGAATATAAACCACGAAGATCTTCCTCTTTAAATTTAAATTGTCGCTTCGTCCGAAGAAAATCAAGAAGTACGTTGTGAATTTTATAGGTCTGTGTGGACTGGTCATAATAAACAAAGGCATTTTCCTTGCGGAGTTTTTTTAGGATTTCCAAAGCCCTTTCTTCTCCGGTCACAAAAAGTGCCTGCTTTGCCGTGAAAATATCGAGTAAGGAGAGCTTTAACAGGAAGCTCCTGATAGATTCCTCATAGGTGTTAAACAGCACCTTCTCCACAAGCTCGTCTATGGAATCGTTCATCCCCACCGGGACACCGTTTTCAGAGGCAAGCAGTATCATATAAATCAGGGAAATCCAGCCATCCGTATAATCACTTATTTTTTGTATCTCCGTCTCAGACATATTGCCGGTCATCATACGGCAATAGGCGTGAACCTCATCCTTGGAAAATTTTAATTGCTGCTGTGAAATAATATAGCAAAGTCCCTTGGAAAGCAGCTCCTGAAAATCAATATGGGTGGTATCTCTGGTAATGATCACAATATGTAGATTGTCCATCTGTTCTGCAATAATTCGCATGAGGAACCTGTTGATACTGAGGTCTGGCGAGAGGTGGAAATCATCAATCACCAGAACCGTTTTTGCCGGAAAGATAACACTATTCAATAGGGTGACTACCTTTTCTGTCTGCGGAATGTCCGCAGGGAATCCCAGAGCCTTTAATTTGGTTGATACTGTTTCATCCAGCCTGTTTAATTGAGCTGTGAAATTATTCCAAAATGGAGGAGTGGATTCACCTGTGTTTAAGAAGGCAATCCAAAGTGGGTTATTCTTCTCCGCTTTAAGAAAACTCCTGACAGCGGTGGTTTTTCCGAAGCCCATAGGTGCTTCTATGACAGTCAGGGGATAATCATATATCCGGGATAGAATTTTACCCAGGGGCTTTCTTTTTAATAGTTCCGCTTTCTTCATACAGTAATCCCTTTACATTGAAGCCTTCTAAACCATTTATTTACGAGTTTCATGTTTCATTATTATATAAAAAAACAAAAAAAAATACAACGATAATATATAAAATCCGCCGAACGGCAGATACCGAAAAATAAAATAGCTTTTATAATTTGACTTGTATACCTATTTCAACCGGGAACAAACCATAAGGGAGGAATTTAAAATAAGCAAGATTATAAAAGTGACACCCAATGACAACTATACGCTTTTAATTGAATTTGAGTATGGTAATCAGGTGTTGTTTAATATGGAGCGTATGGTAAAGACATTACCCTATTGTGCTTTAAGCAATCTGGAACTCTTTAGGGAAGTTCGGATGGAGGAGAAAGCGATTTATTGGGATACAGATAAGCCCACTCTGATTCCGCTCCGGTTTACGGTGGACAATATCCTTTTTACTATCAGAGACTATACAGACTGAACAGTAAAGCGTAAATGCAATGGGAATTTTAGAAAATAAGAAAAAATATTTTATATCATTACTAGTAGGTTTCAAACTCTAAAAGAGTGGTTTTAGTTTTCCTAAGGGTTTGAGCCTTACAAAAAAGATTGGTGGCCAAGTGATTTAAAGTAATCAATTGGTCAAAGCCTTCCAATGAATTAGGAATATGTAAGTAATCGGTGTAAATAAGGCCATCAGAATCA
Organism: Kineothrix alysoides; assembly: GCF_000732725.1. Lineage (GTDB taxonomy): Bacteria > Bacillota > Clostridia > Lachnospirales > Lachnospiraceae > Kineothrix > Kineothrix alysoides. Next base: position 1,085,956 of record NZ_JPNB01000001.1, read on the forward strand.
ATACAACAAATAAACATAGAACTGTGGTTAGAGCCTTTAGGAAACAGTTGGCCAAAGCTGCTATAGGAGAAAGCACTAATCCACAACGTCTAAATAAACTATAGTGAATTAAAAATCAAATGGAAACTTAGATTTACTACGTTTTCATTATACAAGGAGACCAATAATGAAAATACCTTTTAAACGAAGTTGTAAAAAAACTATACAGGTGCTGCTGGTAACGGCTACTTTAGTGGTGGTATTCCTACAGGCTTTCTATTTACCGGTAAATGCGGAGAATACTATAATTGATATAAGTAGCTATTGGGGTAAAGAAACCACACATAATATTTCGAATGAAGGCACTATAGATTTAACTGCTTTCCCGTCAACAGAGGCAGGCAAGTTGACTTTTAATATCACAGGAAGCACAGCCAGGGTTACTATTCTGGGCGGAGGAAGAACCTATACAAATCTTTGTATAATGATAGGAGAAGGCGCTTATGTTACATTAAATAATGTTTCAATAGATAATACGAATTTCGAAAATACTTCACCGGTTATTGTAAATGATAATAATGCGGATAATCGGCTTATGTTTAGTGGTGAAAACACACTTACCGGAGGTGCGGCTAGACCTGGTATAACTGTTCTTAACTCAGGTGGTATTATTAATAATATTACTATTGACAAATCAAATCCGGGTTTGCCAGACAAAAGCTGCATATTAAATGTAAATGGAGGTACTGGTGCTGCAGGTATTGGGGGAATGCAGAACCGTGATTGCGGAAGCATTACAATAAAGGGAGGCACGATTAACGCTACTAGTAATGAAAACTCTGTGTGTAGTGGTGCAGGCATAGGTGGTGGTGCTAAAGGTAATGGTGGTAAAGTCACAATCAGTGGTGGTATAGTGACTGCAAGAGGTGCGAAAGGCGGTGCAGGTATAGGCGGAGGGGCCAACCCAGATAACTGGACGACCAACGGAGGAGCAGGTGGGGAGATTACTATTACTGGAGGAGTAGTACGAGCATACGGCAGTGGAGTTGAGATTGGTAAATACGGAGGAGGAACTATTTCTGGCGGAGGTGCAGGTATTGGCGGAGGTGCTGGCTATAATTATGGAGGAGTGGGTGGAAAAGTAATAATTAGCGGAGGCACGGTAACAGCAATCGGGGCAGGAGGAGGCGCTGGTATTGGAGGGGGACGTATAGCGAGTGGTGGTGATGTAAATATTAGTGGAGGAATTGTGTATGCAGAAAGTAGCGATGGGGGTGCAGGAATAGGAGGAGGCGGGTCTGGTTCTGGGTTTTTGAACAAGACTGGCGGGAATGGTGGCTTAGTAACTATTACAGGAGGCACCGTTGAAGCAGTAGCTTATGGCTCTGGCTGTGATATAGGTAACGGAAATTACGGCGAAGGTGCCAAGATATATTTTTCAGGTGGTTCAATTAGATCAGATGTATTCAATTGTGCACCAGTAGTAAGCATTACCGACACTAGATCTGTTGATCGGAATGTGGTCACAATTCCGAATATCAGTTCTGCAACAGCGGTAAGCTATACTGTTGATGGCGGGGAAACCAAATACGCTTCAACTGACAGCTTGGGAAGGCTGTACCTATGGCTGCCTGGGGAAAATGATGAAAAGGTATACGATCTATCAGTTACCATTTTAGCGGACCCATCAAAAACTTATAGCTTAAAAACAGACCCTATAGTTTATAAATGGGGAAAACCAGAAATATATACTATTACAGACAACCGGACAATTGATCTGGCTAACTTTTTCTCAAAACCTGATGCAAGTAATCTGACGATTGCGGCAAGCGGAAGTACAGCCGAAGTAAAAATAGTCGGTGACGCTAATATTACATACAAAAATCTTCGAATTACTATTGATAAAGGCGCACATGTCACTTTATATAATGTAAATATAGATAACAGTACCTGCAGCGTCGAGTACTCACCGGTAGAAGCAGGTGACAGCAATACAGGGAATACACTGTACATAATGCAGATGAATAAACTGACCGGAAGTAAAAACATGCCGGGAGTATTTGTTGCTGAAGGTACAAACCTGAATATTTTTAGATCTAGCGATCCGATGACAGGTACTGCAAGATTATATGCAAACGGAGGTGCGGATGCTGCTGGTATTGGCGGTAAAAATGGCGGCGGTGCTGGCTCAATTTCCTTTAATAACGGATCAGTTACAGCCGTAGGTAACGGGGGAGGTTCGGGTATTGGCGGTGGTAACAATGGTATTGGCGGTACGGTGTCAGTAGTAAATGCGATAATAACTGCACAAAAAGGCTCAAATGCAACATATGATATCGGCGGCGGTCAAGGTGTAGCAGGCGGTAAAACCTATATCGGCAGCGGTGTTATTTTTGCTTCGAATATTTCGAATGTTCCCGAAGTCAGTACAAGCGACAGTACACAGCTTGGGAAAAAGAGCTTGAAACTTGGGGATACTTCGACAAATACTAATTCCATGATAATTAATAACCAATACAACTGCGGTAATATCAAAACTGATTCTTATGGTTATCTGAATTTGTATTTTACAAAGGGTACTCATTCTGTATTCTGTTACGATGTATCAAAATTATTTATTACATCTGATAGTAGTTCAGACTACCTGACTGTTACCAGATTGGAAGGTTTTTCAAATACTGGATATTCAGCTGACAGCTCAGGTGATATTAATATAAGTGAAAGCGGCAGCTATTTGATATCCGGCAACACAACTACATTCAAAAGCAGCATTAAGGTTGCTCCGGATATTAATGTAGATATTACACTTGATAATGTAAAACTCAGTTCAAATACTTCAGGCTTGAGTCTTGATTCAAATACAACAGTTAACCTTACTATAAAAGGTATGAATACACTGTCAGGCGGAGCGAGTTTCCCAGGTATAACTGTTCCCGAAACTTCAACACTTAATATAGAGGGAACAGATACGGACTCATTAACTGTAGATGGCAATGGAAGTGCCGGTATTTATAATGGTGGTATTGTAAATATAGAAGGCGGAAAAATAACTGCAAACGGGGGAGCATCAGGTGCAGGTATCGGCGGAAGTAAAAACGATGCAGGCGGAAATATTACAATATCCGGCGGAATCGTAACCGTAACTGGCGGAAATGGTGCTGCGGGAATAGGTGGTGGTGAAAATGGTGCAGGCGGAACTGCAACAATAACTGGTGGCATGATTAAAGCTGTTAAAGGTACAGATGCACCATATGACATAGGGAGCGGTAAAGGTACTGGACTTGCAAGCGGAACAAACACCTTCATAGGTGGCTCCATAAATGTGGTCAGCGTTTCCTCTGTGCCAACAGATGGAACGGAGCCTGTATATTTAACTACTGTGGATGTCATCGATAATAATGGGCTGAGTCTTTTAGATACTACGGTTTCTTTTACCATGCCTAATGGTGTTAAATTTGACACTGCCACTGACAGTGAAGGCAAGCTCTATCCTTGGCTTCCAATGGGCGATAATATAACCGTCACTATTACCAGTGGTGGAAAAAATTATACAGCAACTGGTGATGTCACAATTGCTGGCCCTAACAAAATGACAACAGCGCCCACAGTAACCAGTGTAACAGTAACACCGGCGACCGCCACTGTCCAGAAAGGGGAAACGCAGACTTTCAACGCAACGATTACAGGGATAAATAACCCGGCACAGACTGTGACATGGGATATCCAAGGTAACACAAGCATAAACACGGGCATCGACAATACAGGGAAGCTTACAGTTGCAACTGGTGAAACAGCAAGCACTCTGACAGTCACAGCTATCTCCACAGCAGACAATACCAAATCAGGTACTTCAACTGTTACCGTAACCGCATCCGATACTTCTCCAACGGTAACAAACGTTAAAATTACACCTGCTACCATTTCGGTGCAAAAAGGGAGTTCGTATACCTTTGCCGCAGTTGTAGAAGGAACCAATGATCCGTCACAGAGCGTAAAATGGGAGATAACAGGTAAGAACAGCGCTGATACAACCATAAATAATACAACCGGCGTATTGTCCGTTGCGTCTGACGAAAACTCGGACACACTGACGGTAACTGCCACATCGGATGCCGATACTTCAATATCGGGCACCGCAACCGTTACCGTGACGAACGTACCGGCGACGGTAACCAGTGTTACCATTGCGCCGAAGCCGGTTTCTGCAACGACAGACAGTGCTATCAGCTTTAGTGCAACAATCGTAGGGATAAATAATCCATCTCAGGCGGTAGAGTGGAGCGTATCAGGGAATAACAGCTCCGGTACAACCATAAGTAATATGGGCGTACTGACCATCGCAGCGGATGAGACAGCAACGGCACTGGCTGTCACGGCGGTATCCGACATTGATAACAGCAAGTTTGATACGGTGACAGTGGACATAACGACCATATCGCCGCCGGCAGCGACGGTGTCTGATGTAACCATAACCCCGGATAATGTTACGATTACAAAAGGAACTACCTTTAGCTTTAGTGCTTCTGTTACGGGAACAAATAGCCCGTCACAGACCGTAACCTGGGCTGTGTATGGGAATAGTAGTTCGAGCACCATCATCAATGATTCCGGTGCGCTTGCGGTAGCGGCAGACGAAACGGCAGCCACACTGACGGTAACGGCCACCTCCGCAGCGGACAATGCAGTATCTGATACGGCTACGGTAACCGTTGCAGCCGTATTGTCTCCAACCGTGGATTCGGTTACAGTCAGCCCATCGACAGCGACCATAATTAAGGGTAATACACAATCCTTTACAGCAACGGTGACCGGGAGTAATGATCCTGCGCAGACGGTAGAGTGGAGTGTGTCTGAAAATAACAGTTCCAGTACCACCATAAGCAGCAGCGGCTTGCTTACCGTGGGCTCGGATGAGACGGCAGCGGTCCTGACCGTGAAAGCTTTATCCACCGTTGACAGTACCTGTTTTGATAAAGCAACGGTTGTGGTAACAACGACACCGACTCCGGTAGCCACCGTGTCTACTGTAACAATTACACCAACTTCGGCTACTGTGTCAAAGGGCAGCACCTATACCTTCGGCGCGGTTGTAGCGGGAACAAACAATCCATCTCAATCAGTAAGCTGGAGCGTGTCCGGTAATAATAATGCAGGAACCATCATCAATAGCTCCGGTGTGCTTACGGTAGAGGCAAACGAGACGGCAACCACGCTGACAGTTACAGCTACCTCCGTGGCAGATGATTCAAAATCCAGCGCAGTTACGGTAACAGTATCTGATACAGCATCAACCGATCCGACCGTGGATGCCGTAGCGGTCAATCCGCTGACAGCCAATGTAGTCAAAGGCGGCACAGAAGCCTTCAGCGCGGTGGTTTCGGGCAGCAATAGTCCCGCTCAGACAGTAACCTGGAGTGTGTATGACAACACGAGCTCAGGCACGACCATAAACAGCAGTGGCTTGCTTACCGTGGGCTCGGATGAGACGGCAGCAACACTGACAATAAAAGCTGAGTCCACTGTGGACACCTCTAAATCCAGTACGGCAACGGTTACGGTAACAGATGCCTCGACACCGGCACCCACTGTAACGGTTGTAACAGTGATTGCCAGCAGCAGCAGCGTCCTGCCCGGAGCAACACTGAACTTTACGGCAACGGTGGCGGGAACGAACAGTCCTTCTCAGGAAGTGACATGGGCAGTAAGCGGCAACAACACTGCCAACACGAAAATCACCAGTGCCGGGGTACTCACTGTTAGCTCCGATGAGACAGCAACATCTCTTACCATCACAGCCACCTCGATCCTCGATAATATAAAGTCGGGTACGGCAACCGTCACGGTAACACCTCTGGTAACCGTATCATCGGTTACCGTGTCTCCGTCAAGCGGCAGCGTACAGACCGGAGGAACAAAGACCTTTACGGCAACGGTTACAGGTACGAATAATCCGTCCCAGGAAGTGACCTGGAGCGTGAGCGGGAATAACGGTGTCGGAACCACCATTAGCAGCAGCGGTGTACTTACCATTGCTTCAAGTGAGACGGCAAGTACACTGACGGTCAAGGCTGCCTCAATCCTTGACAGCAGTAAATACGGTACCGCTGCCGTCACGGTTACGCAAGCCAATACTACCACTCCAACCACCGGAGGCACCGGTGGCGGCGGTTCTTCTGCCAGTCCTTCCACGGATAAAACACCTACGGTACGGGTGAAGAAAAAGCCGGATCAGCCGGTTAGTGCAGGAATCAGTGTCACTGCAACAGTGGATAAGACTGGACTTGCGACGGTAACAGTTCCTGAAAACTCCATCACAAGTGCCATTACAAAGGCAAAGGCCGAGGCAAAGACACAGGACAAAACAGAAAATGGCATAGGAATAGCTGTTAATGTCAAGCTGCCTGGCACGGCAAAATCAACATGCATTGTATTGACACAGTCAACCTTGAAAACGCTGATTGACGCCGAAGTAAAATTACTCGAAATAAACGGGGCACCTGCATATCTGTCATTTAACTTGGAAGCCCTCAAAGAAATTCAGAAACAAAGCAGCGGAGACGTAACCCTCAGCCTTACTCCCGTAACTTGCCTTACCGGTAATGCAAAGACACTGATCGGAAGCAGAGCTGTATACAATATCTCCATCAGCTATAGAAAGGATGGAAAGACCGTAAGTATCACCTCGCTGCATAGCGGCAGTGTTACCATCTCCATCCCTTACACACCAGGAAAGAAAGAGACGGTAGGCTATCTGTTCGGAGTTTATGTGGACGGAAACGGCAAGACAACACGCATTCAAAACTCAACCTATGACGTGAACAGCAAGAGCATTATTTTTGACAGTAACCATTTTTCCATCTATGGCGTAGGTTATACCGCTCCAAGTGAAAAATTCACGGATGTATCCGCCCATTGGGCGAAGGAATTCATTGACTATGTAGTTGGCAGAGGACTCCTTTCCGGTACGTCTACCACTACTTTCTCACCGAATACGTCTATGAGCCGCGGAATGCTCGTTACAGTGCTCGGAAAAATGGCCGGTGTAAATGTAAGCAGCTATCAGACCTTCAGCTTTACCGATGTGGATGCGGAAGAATACTATGCGCCATACATTGAATGGGCATGTAAGAACGGTGTTATAAGCGGCGTTGGCAACAGCAAATTTGCTCCGGATCGTGCGGTTACCCGTGAAGAAATCGCATTGATACTCAGCAATTACGCAAAAGCCACCGGCTATACCCTCCCTGTTACCCGTGAAGCAGTTGTCTATGCAGATGCGAACAGTATCAGCAGCACCTTCAAGGAAGCAGTACAGGCCATGCAGCAGGCCGGCATCATGATGGGCGGAAACGATAACAAATTTAATCCCAATGCAAATGCGACCCGTGCCGAGGTTTCGGCAATGCTGACCCGGTACGTCAAACTGACCATTAACCCGGATACTTCACAGGGCTGGGCTTTAAATGATGCAGGGCAGCGTATGTATTATCAGGATGGCAAAGCCCTGACCGGCTGGCAGGATATCGGCAGCGGAGATAAGAAAAAGCACTATTTCTTTACCTCGGATGGTATTATGATATCCGGCAAGTGGCTCAAGATCGCAGACAAATGGTATTATTTCTACAAAGACGGTTCTCTTGCGGTCAGCACGAAAGTTGACGGTTACGAAGTAGATGCAAACGGTGTAAGAAAAAACAAGTAACAACAAACAAAAGTACGGAAGAATATATCAGAGACAAGAAATGTGGGACATATCAATTAACAGAATAGGGACAATGGTCAACCCATTGAAAGATGGTGGGGACGCAAAGCCGTAGGATCTAAGACGTTCTTAAACGTTATTGATAACCTGGTTGCCGATAGTCATACAAAAGCGGATTCAATTTTGAATCCGCTTTTTCTTTTGCGCGCCAAGCAAAAGCTGTGCTGCCAAAGTATTTGTTTGTGAGAGTGTGCGAAGCACACTTTTGTTCTATAATAAAAAAATGTGATATAGGTATTGACTCTTACATAGTGTTATACTTTATTATAAATTTGAGCTCAGGAATTCACATATGTGAAAGGAGAAATAAATGATAAAAATTGGAGATTTTTCAAAATTGTCGAGAATCAGCATACGTATGCTCAGGCATTACGATGAAATCGGGCTGCTGGTACCGGCCTCCATAGATGCTTTTACGGGATATAGGTATTATAGTGAGGCGCAGCTTCCATTAGCCGAGCGAATCCATGTGTTAAAAAATATGGGATTCGGTCTTGCCGTCATTCAAGAAATCTTGGAAAAATTTGATGATGCGCAGGAAATGGAGAAATTCTTACAGGTAAAGCGAAGAGAGCTGGAGGAAGAGGAGAACGCTACGAAGCAGCGGATTATACTTCTCGACAATGCGATAAATTGGTTGAGAAAGGATGGTAATTTTATGGATTACACAGTATCGTTAAAAATATTGCCTGAAAGATATGTGGCTAGCATACGTCAGGTTATACCCAGCTATGGCAGCGAAGGAATGCTTTGGGGAATACTCGGACAGGAGGGTGGTCCTCAGAATATTCAGCCGGATAATCCGTGCTATAGCCTGGCAATCTTTCACGATGAGGGCTATAAAGAGAAAGATGTGGATGTAGAGATTCAGTTTTCTGTAGTAGGAAAATATAAAGACACGGAGCATGTAAAGTTCAAGACAGTGGCCCCGATTCAGATAGCTTCTGCGACGTATAAGGGAAGCTATGAGCAGATTACCAGGGTGAATGAAGCGGTCGCTCATTGGGTTATGGGAAACGGATATGATTTCGACGGAGCGTCTTTTTGCATTTATCATGTGAGTCCGCACGATGCGGCAACAGAGGATGATCTGGTTACGGAAGTATGCTATCCGGTAAAAAAGAAATAGTCATATATATTTAAGGACAACAAAAGCGGGTTCAGTTTTGAATCCGCTTTTGTTCCATTAATAAATCATATATCAGTTCGATTTTACTTCTTTCCACAGATCGTTATAAAGAGCATCGCCGTCGTCTCCCAAATACTGGAAGGTTTCCAGATTGGAATACTGTGATAAATCAGGGAATGCGATGGCAGAGTTTTTAATTTCTTCATCCTCAATCAGCGCTCTTGCAGCATCGTTGGGAGTAGAATAGGTAATATATTCAAAGTTTTTCAGGGCAATATCCGGACGGCACATGAAATCGATGAATTTTTCCGCATTTTCTTTGTTCTGAGAATTCTTTGTCACCACCCAGGAGTCGATCCATATGTTAGTTCCTTCCTTAGGAATCACGTATTCCAAATCGGGATTCTCTCGCTGTGTGAAAATAGCTTCGCCGGAGTAGATAACTCCGATAGCCGCTTCGCCTCCGATCATCTTGTCACGTACCTGATCGATGACATATGCCTGAACGAGGGGCTTTTGTTCTATTAAGGAATTCTTTGCCACATCCAGCTCGGCAGCGTCCGTGGAATTCATGGAGTAGCCGTTTAATTTAAGAGCCACCATAAATGCGTCGCGGACGGAATCCTGCATTAAAATATTGTCCTTATACTTTTCGTTCCATAATATGCTCCAGCTGTCCACCGGTTCATCTACCATGGTCTTATTGTAAAGAATTCCTACGGTTCCCCAGCAATAGGGAACGGAATATTTGTTCTCCGGATCGAACTGCTTTGCCTGATCCCAATACTGTTCGCCGATGTTGGCTTTCGCGTTAGGCATATTATTGAAATTTAACTCGGCCAGCAAATCATTTTGGATCATCTTTTGAATCATATAATCAGAAGGGCAGATAACATCGTATTCGGAAGCACCTGCTTCGATTTTCGGATACATGATCTCGTTGGTCTCGAACTCATCGTAAACGACTTTTATTCCGGTCTCTTCTTCGAACATATCCAGTACGTCGGGGTCCATATATTCGCCCCAGTTGTATACGATAACCTCACCGTTTGCACCGGAAGAACCGGTGCCGCAGCCTGCGAGAGATAAGAGCACTGCCGTAGACATACATAATATAGATAAATGTTTTTTCATTGCGGTAATATCCTCCTTAGATGTTAATTTATTGTTACTGCGAAGCCGTAGGCTGAAGAGTAACGATTTAAGCTTTTTCTTTCGGCGCTTTATTGACAAGGAATAGAAGCAGCAATACGGTTACAAAAATAATAGTAGATAACGCGTACATTTCCGGTTTAATTCCTTTTTTTACTTCGGTATAAATTTTGGTGGACAGCGTGTCGACGCCGGCACCCTTGGTGAAGTGCGTAATGATGAAATCGTCCAGGGACATGGTAAAAGCCATTAAAAATCCGGACAGCACCCCGGGCAGTATATCAGGAAAGACCACCTTGAAAAAAGCCCGTACGGGAGATGCGCCCAAATCCAGGGCAGCCTCATAGGTGCTGGGACTTATCTGCTTCATTCTCGGCATGACGCACAGAATCACGTAAGGAATATTGAAGGTGATGTGGGCCAGCAGAATTGTTCCAAGTCCGAATTTAAGTCCTAAGCTGATAAAGAGCAGCATAAGGGAAATACCCGTAACGATATCCGCGTTCAGCATGGGAATATTGGTAACGCCCATGATGATAGTACGGTTTCTCTTGCTCATGTCGTTTATGGCGATGCAGGCGATGGTTCCGATGATAACGGCAATGAAGGAGGATACGAAGGCAATCAGAAGAGTATTCCAAAGAGCCTGCATGATTTCTCTGTTTTCGAAAAGCGAAAAATACCATTTTGTCGTAAAACCTCCCCATTTCGCCCTCGTGCGGCTGGCATTAAAGGACAGCACCATAAGAGTGGCGATAGGAGCGTAGAGAAAAATAAAAATCAAAGCGATATATATTTTTTTGGCAGTTGTTCTAATCATAGTGCGGAGCCCTCCCCATCTTTATCGAAGATAGCGGAAGCGACCATGTTGACGATGATAAAGATCATGAGTACGATGGAAAGTCCGCTTCCCAGATGCCAGTTTCCTGCCTGAGTGAAGGATTCTTCGATTACGTTGCCGATAAGAAGAATCTTGCTTCCGCCTAAAAGGTTGCTGATAACGAAGGTAGTAAGCGCCGGGATGAACACCATGGTGATGCCGCTGATAACGCCGGGAACCGACAGGGGGAACGTAATCTTGAAAAAGGTCTGTAATTTGTTGGCACCTAAATCCTTGGCTGCATTGATAACGTTCGGATCGATTTTAACTAACGCATTATAAAGGGGCAGCACCATAAAGGGCAAAAAGTTATATACCATGCCAAGCACAATGGCATAGGGCGTATTTATAATATTTAAGGACGGCAGATGAAGAATTGCCAGCACGTTGTTAATGACGCCGGTTTTTTCTAAGAGAGTCTGCCATGCGAGAGTCCGAAGTAAAAAGTTCATCCACATAGGGAGAATAAAAATAAGAACAATGAAGTTGTGCTGGTTCACGTTCATATTTGCAAGAATCATCGCCAGAGGATAAGCGATGAAAAAGCATATAACAGTGCTTATAAGGGACAATCCCAGGGAGAGCCAAAGCGCCTTTGCATGCTCCGCGGACATAATCGCCGTCACATTTTTTAAAGTGAAGGTGCCGGTCTTATCGGTCAGTCCGTAGTAAAATACCATACACAAGGGAATGATGATAAAAATAACAGCCCATGCGATGTAAGGAGAGGACAAAAGCCTTTGGGATGATTTGCTATTCTTCAACGCCTACTGCCTCCTCGTCTTCCGATGCCGGTTTGTTCATGATCTGGATGTTGAACGGATCTACCTTAATGCCCACCGGTGTCCCCACAGGAAACATGCCGGTAGAATGAACAAGCCATTCGAAACCGTTCGCCGTGACTTCCATTTCGTAATGCACACCTTTAAATATCAAATGAGTGACAGTTCCCTGAATCGTTCCATCCTCCGGCTGTTTGGTAAGCTCCACATCCTCCGGACGGATAACCACATCCACCGGCTTGTTATGGCCAAAGCCCGTATCCACGCAGGCAAATTTTGCTCCGAGAATTGACACCAGCTTATCCTCTAACATCATCGATGCAATGATATTGCTGTCTCCGATAAAGTCGGCAACAAAAGCATTTTCCGGCTCATTATAAATCGTTTCAGGTGTTCCGATCTGCTGGATATAGCCCTGGTTCATAACGACGATGGTATCGGACATGGTAAGGGCTTCCTCCTGATCGTGGGTAACGTAAATAAAAGTAATCCCCAATTCATTTTTCAAACGGATCAGCTCATACTGCATATCCTGACGAAGCTTTAAGTCCAACGCGCCCAGAGGCTCGTCCAAAAGAAGCACCTTGGGCTCGTTTACGATAGCGCGGGCAATGGCGATACGCTGCTGCTGACCGCCGCTTAAGGAATCAGGCATGCGCTTTTCATAGCCATCCAGATTTACGAGTTTTAGAGCATATTTAATTTTATCGTCAATATAGTTTTTGCTTTTATTTTTAATTTTAAGCCCGAAAGCAATATTTTCTGCAATATTCATATGGGTAAAAAGAGCATATTTTTGAAATACGGTATTGAGCTGGCGCTTATTGGGAGGCATGTTCGTAATATCCTGTCCGCCGAAAACTACCCTGCCCTTGTCCGGGGTAACAAAGCCGCCGAGTATGCGCAGGGTAGTGGTCTTCCCGCATCCGCTTGGACCGAGCAGAGTAAGGAATTCATTTTCATGTATGTTTAGATGCAGCTCATCCAATACCATTTCCCCATCAAAGGATTTCGATATATCGATTAGATTAATTAATTCTTTGTTCATAGAAGAGATCCTCCGGTACGTAAATGTTAAAAACTGGGCGGAGAGCTGATCCATAGGATAACTGCTCCGGTTTTCTTATTTGCTGTAATATAATGTGTCGTATTCGGTGTGAAGTAAAAAGTTTCCCCTTTTTTAGCGCGAATTGTTTTCTTTCCCAAGGTGATGGCAATGCTTCCGGACAAAACGTAGCCGAACTCCTCTCCTTCGTGAGGATTATCCGGATAAGTGGAACCGCCCGGAGCCAAGGTCAGGCGAATCGGTTCCATAATATTCTTCTGGGCATTGGGAATGATCCATTCAATTTTATTACCAAGCTCTTCATCTATTTTTTCGAAATAATCCGTATCATGAAAAACAATTTGTTCCTCCTGCGGATGTTCCGAGAAAAACTCCTGTAAATCAGTTCCAAGACATTGCAAAATATCCATTAGGGTAGAGATAGAAGGAGAAGTTAGATCGCGCTCGAGCTGCGAAATAAACCCCTTCGACAACTCACACCGCGCCCCCAGTTCTTCCTGCGTCAGCCCTTTCTGTATTCGTAGTTCCTTTAATTTATTTCCTATTTCCATAATTTACCGCTTTTTTTCGTGGTGTGCCAGACCTTTTTGTGAAGAAAAGGTAAACACAAAGTTTACTGATACTAAACAAACACTGATAACAATTATACTAGGAGTTAAAGCATTGTCAATAGGAAAAATTAAGAATTTACATTTAGGATTTCAAAACAAATTTTGTGTGCGCAAGGTAGAAAATCGCTTATAATATAGTTAACAAAAAATAGGGGGTGTGGTATAATGTCCGAAAAGGGCAGAGTCGGATAATCGGTTGCGCTATTATCGTGCTCGCACGAATAACAGCGCAACCGATTATCCGACGAGCGAAGCGAACTCAAAAACGAAGTTTTTGAGTCTCTGCCTTCCTACCGGTATCCAAGCCCCAATCACCTTCCGAAGATTATACCCTCCGGAAGGCCAAGGCTCTCACAAGGCCAAGGCTCCCGCAAGGCGGTGCCCCTCAACAGCAAACACAAGGAGAACAATCCCATGGAAAACGAAAAATACGTAGCATACGTTTCCACCTACACTACAGAGATAGGAGACAAGCATGGAATAAAAATTTATGATGTAGATATGAAGCAGGGAAGGATGATGGAAAAGGATCAGGTAGAAATCACCAACTCTTCCTATATTACGATTTCCCACAATCAGAAATATCTTTATTCTATTACCGACTTCGGAGTAGAAGCCTATAAGATATTAGAAAATGGAGAACTTTCTCTGATCAACTTCGAATCCATCAATGGCATGAGAGGCTGTTATCTGTCAACCGACTACTGTGACGAATACCTTTTTGTGGCAGGTTATCATGACGGCAAGATTACGGTACTCAGGCTGAAGGAAAACGGAGGTATCGGAAGCATAACCGACGAAGTGTTCCACAAAGGCTTGGGAAGCATCGCTGAGAGAAATTTCCGCCCCCATGTCAACTGTGTGAAGATGACAAGAGATAATAAGTATTTGTGTGCGGCGGATCTTGGAATGGATCATGTCAAGGTATATACGCTGGACAGGGAAAAAGGAACTCTGAAACTGGCGGATGTCATAAGGAGCGATCAGGAATCGGCACCCAGGCATTTAAAGTTTTCCAAGGACGGAAGATATCTTTATATCGTACACGAACTGAAAAACTGTGTGGATGTCTACAGTTATGAAGTGAAAAACGGCAACCCGTATTTTGAAAGGATTCAGGAGATTTCCACTTTAAACGATTACCATGCAAGCAACGCTGCGGCCAGCACACTTAACTTCTCTGCGGACTTCAAATATCTGGTCAGCTCCAATGCAGGAGACAACAGTGTGATCATTTATAAAATAAACGAAGAAACCGGTCTGCTTACAAAGGTTTTCTGTCTTCCGGTAAGCGGAGATTATCCGAAAGACGCGGCTCTTTTCCCGGATAATAAGCATTTGGTCTCTCTCAATCACGAATCTGCCAGCATGACATTTTTTAAGGTGGATTTAAAAAAAGGATTGATCATCATGAATGGACCGGAGGTAAGGGTCGAACAGCCCAACTGTATCATATTCCATAAGCTGCGCAATTTTATGTAAATTTTATTTTCCTTCGCTGCAGAAAGAAACAAAAATCTCTATCAGGTCGGGAAACCTCTTCAAAATCAGGAAAATAGAGGGTTTATTTTGAAAAAACAGTGTACAAATAAAATAAATGTGTTATCATATATTGTAGAAATTTATGTTAATTTGTAGACTTGTATAAACGTTATGTAAATCCTCAAATTCGTGCGGTGGAGATGTGGGCATCTTATGGAGAATGAATTTAGAGAAAAAGTACGCCAAATTTTTCTTAAAGTGGTCAAAAAAAATAAATATTTAAAAGAGCCGATGCTATTTTGTATGACAATAGTGTTGATGGTTTATTATGCCTTACGGCATCTTGAAGATAACGGAAAGAGATATGCGGGAGTGGGATTTGTTATCATATTTTTCCTGCTCAACAGCAGCTTCGCCTTTCCGATTGCTATAGGTGCGAGCAGTTTCGTGTCTTCGGGGGCATCCGAGGTGAAGACGGAGATGGAGGAAGCGGCCGTTGCCGCAAAGGAAAGCGGTGCAGTTTTAGCCAAGGAGCCGGTGGCAGAGGCTGAAATGGTGATTTTGGATGACGAGGACGTGATGGATGATTATGAGGACGCGGAGCATCACGGCCTGGAGGACGAAGATCAGTATACTTTAGATGAGATTTTGGAAGAAAATAAGGATTATCGGGCAGAAACCAGCTTAGCAACAGACGGGCAGTCTGGAGAAGAAGTCACTTTTTCTGCAGATGACTGGCGTCTCGTGCTTATCAACAAGCAGCATCCCATACCGGAGGGCTATCATTTTGAACTGGTGACAATAAAGGGCTGCATGCAGTGTGACGGAAGGATCAAAGAGGATCTTCTTGCTATGCTCCAGGGAGCGAAGGACGATGGAGTCAATCTCGTTATTCGTTCTCCATATCGGGATATGAGCAGGCAGGAATATCTTTTCAACCGCAAAATCAAGGGCTATATGAAAAATGGTATGTCTTATATGGAAGCTTATAAGACCGTATCCCAGACGGTAACCGTGCCGGGAGCCAGCGAGCATCAGATCGGTTTGGCAATAGATATTACCAGCGACAACTATGCGGCGCTGGACGCAGGCTTTGGAGATACGCAGGCCGGAGAATGGCTGGCGAAGTACGGCTGTGAGTATGGCTTCATACTTCGTTATCCGTTGGGAAAAGAATATATTACCGGTATCGAATACGAACCTTGGCATTTCCGTTATGTAGGCAAAGAAGCGGCGGAAATCATTATGGAAAAAGGGATTACTCTTGAAGAATTCATGGAAAGCTATTTATGAATATTATGAAGAAAGCGAAAAATTGTTATGTATAAATTGATCAAGCAGGAGGGCAGAGCCAAAAGGGGCGAGCTGCACACTGTGCACGGTGTTATTCAGACTCCGGTATTTATGAATGTCGGAACCGCTGCCGCGATAAAAGGGGCGGTGGCTTCGGAGGACTTAGAAGGAATAAAAACGCAGGTAGAGCTGTCCAACACATACCATTTGCACGTCAGGCCCGGGGATGAAGTGATAAAGAAGATGGGCGGACTGCACAAGTTCATGGCATGGGATAAGCCCATTTTGACTGATTCCGGCGGCTTTCAGGTATTTTCGCTGGCTTCCTTAAGGAAAATCAAAGAGGAGGGCGTTTATTTTCAGTCCCACATCGATGGACGGAAGATTTTTATGGGCCCGGAGGAAAGCATGAGAATCCAGTCCAATCTGGCTTCCACCATAGCGATGGCCTTCGACGAATGTCCCTCCAGCAAGGCGGAACGCGAATATGTACAGGCTTCGGTGGAGCGGACGACCAGATGGCTGGAGCGCTGCCGGGCGGAGATGAATCGGCTGAATGAGGCAGAGGATACTATTAATAAGAAACAAATGCTGTTTGGAATCAATCAGGGAGCCATTTTTTCGGATATCCGCATAGAGCATGCCAAAATTCTTTCTCAGATGGAGCTGGATGGATATGCGGTGGGAGGTCTTGCCGTGGGCGAGAGTCATGAAGAAATGTATTATATATTGGAAGAAACGGTGCCGTACCTTCCGGCCGATAAGCCTACTTATTTAATGGGAGTAGGGACGCCCGCCAATATTCTTGAAGGCGTAGAGCGTGGCGTGGATTTTTTTGACTGTGTGTATCCAAGCAGAAATGGACGGCACGGACATTTATATACGAATCAGGGTAAGATTAACTTGTTCAATGCGAAATATGAGCTGGATGAGCGCCCCATCGAAGAGGGCTGCGGCTGCCCGGCCTGCCGCAGATATTCCAGAGGCTATATCAGACACTTGTTAAAGGCGAAGGAGATGCTGGGAATGCGCCTTTGCGTTCTCCATAACCTCTATTTCTATAATACGATGATGGAAGAAATCAGAGATGCGCTCGGCGAAGGTAATTTCGCAGCATATAAGAAAAAGAAACTGGAAGGAATGGCTACGTGAGAACGTGATTCAAGAGATGATTTCTGCTTCGCGAAGCGAATTGAAATGCAGAAATCATGTGTTACGGTGAACGAAGTGAACAGTAACACATGGTAGCCGGAGAGTTATAAAAAATGTATAAAACTACTTGTTTTATATATTGAATTTGTGTATGATACTTTGTAGTAAACGATGAAAGAAGAAATATTAGGAGGAATTACGAATGGGTATTTTGTTAACAGAGGCGGCAGGCGGTACGGGAGCCGGTATGATCATGGTTGTTTATATCGTCCTTATTGTTGGTTTCATTTATTTCTTCATGCTTCGTCCCCAGAAGAAAGAGCAGAAGAAAATGTCCGCAATGCTGTCTTCTCTTGAGATAGGCGACAGCGTACTGACTAACAGCGGTTTTTATGGTATAGTGATTGACATTACGGAAGACACGGTTATCGTAGAGTTCGGTAATAACAAAAACTGCCGTATACCGATGCAGAAATCCGCGATTTCTGCGGTGGAGAAACCGGAGGCATAAAAGCTGTTTGCTTTTAAATGAAGGATGGAGACGTTTTAATAAAGAACGAAGAGATAAAGTAATCTCTTCGTTTTTTTCTAAAATATCGCTACAGCTTGTTACGTTACTGTTCGCTCCGTTCTCAGCAGCGCATGATTTCTGCAATGCAAAATTTTTGCATGTAAATTCGCTCTGCGAAGAAGAAATCATCTTTCTCTATATTTTATAACAGGGTTGAATTTTGCTATATTTTAATATATTATGAGATGAGTAGGCTTTTGTACTGTACTACGGCAAAGAATGAAATTAAGGGAGTGAAATTGATATGGAATTGAAGATTACATGTATTCCCGGCGACGGCATTGGGCCGGAAATCGTAGGAGAAGCAAGAAAAGTACTCGATAAGGTGGCAAAGTGTTACGGACATCGAATACAATATACGAATATATTGATGGGAGGAGCTTCTATCGATGTGCATGGCATTCCTCTTACGGAGGAAGCGGTGGAGACGGCGAAGGCTGCCGACGCGGTGCTCATGGGCTCCATAGGCGGCGATACGACGACTTCGCCCTGGTATAAGCTGCCGCCGAACCAGCGGCCGGAAGCAGGACTTTTAGCCATTCGAAAGGCGCTGAACCTTTTTGCCAATTTAAGGCCGGCTATTTTATATGAGGAGCTTGCAAAAGCATGTCCCCTTCGGGAAGAAATCAGCGCACATGGCTTTGATATGCTGATCATGAGAGAACTTACCGGGGGTCTTTACTTCGGAGAAAGAAAGACAATAGAAGAAAACGGAATCCGAAAAGCGACGGATACTCTCGTCTATGATGAGAACGAGATACGGCGCATTGCCATTAAGGGCTTTGATATCGCGAAAAAAAGACGTAAAAAGGTAACCAGCGTGGATAAGGCTAACGTGCTGGATTCCTCCAGACTTTGGAGAAGTGTGGTGGAGGAGGTCGCGAAAGATTATCCGGAGGTGACCTTGGAACATATGCTGGTGGACAACTGTGCGATGCAGCTTGTAAAGGATCCTGCACAGTTCGACGTAATACTTACGGAGAATATGTTCGGTGATATTCTTTCAGACGAGGCAAGCATGGTAACAGGCTCTATCGGAATGCTGGCGTCGGCTTCCCTGAACGACACGAAGTTCGGACTTTATGAGCCCAGCCACGGTTCCGCACCGGATATTGCGGGAAAGAACATCGCAAATCCCATTGCTACCGTTTTATCAGCAGCGATGATGCTTCGATTTACCTTTGACTTGGATAAAGAAGCAGATGCCGTAGAGGCGGCGGTGAAGCAGGTGCTGAAGGAAGGATACCGGACATCGGATATTATGTCGGAGGGCTGTAAAAAGGTGTCCTGTACACAGATGGGCGACTTGCTGGCAGAGAGAATTAGTTAAAGACAGACAGATGATATACAAATACTAGAAATAATAAAAATAACAGCAGCTAGAGCAAAGAAAGCAGAAATTTAAGATAGGAGAGACGACTATGAGAAGTGATTCCGTTAAAGCAGGTACCCAGCAGGCACCGCACAGAAGTTTGTTCAATGCGCTCGGCTATACCGAGGAAGAAAGAAGACGACCGATGATCGGTATTGTAAGCTCTTATAATGAAATCGTTCCGGGACATATGAATCTGGATAAGATTGTTGATGCCGTTAAGTTGGGAGTTGCAATGGCAGGAGGAATGCCTGTGGTATTCCCGGCAATTGCAGTTTGCGACGGTATCGCTATGGGGCACATCGGCATGAAATATTCTCTCGTTACGAGAGACCTGATCGCGGACAGCACGGAGGCAGTAGCCATGGCTCACGGTTTTGACGGGCTGGTTATGGTACCCAACTGCGATAAGAATGTTCCCGGCCTTTTAATGGCGGCGGCAAGAATCAATATTCCTACTGTATTCGTTTCCGGCGGACCGATGCTGGCAGGACGGGTAAGGGGGGAAAAGAAGAGCCTTTCCGCCATGTTTGAAGCAGTAGGAAGCGTTGCGGCAGGGACGATGTCCATGGAAGAACTTAGCGAATTCGAAGAGAAAGTTTGCCCTACCTGCGGCTCCTGCTCCGGTATGTATACGGCGAATTCCATGAACTGTCTGACCGAAGTGCTGGGTATGGGACTGAAAGGCAACGGCACGATACCTGCCGTTTATTCCGAGAGAATCCGTTTGGCGAAGCATGCCGGCATGAAGATAATGGAGCTGCTGGAGAAGGATATCAAACCCCGCGACATCATGACGGAAAAAGCTTTTATAAACGCGCTTCGCATGGATATGGCACTTGGTTGTTCCACCAACTCTATGCTGCACCTTCCGGCAATCGCTCATGAAGCAGGCGTAGAACTGAATCTTGATATTGCGAATGAGCTTTCGGAGGAAACGCCGAACCTTTGCCACCTTGCTCCGGCAGGCCCGACTTACATGGAGGACTTGAACGAGGCAGGCGGAGTTTACGCGGTAATGAATGAATTGAATAAGAAGAATCTTTTATATACGGATTTAATTACAGCTACCGGCAAGACCGTAGGAGAAAATATCGCAGGCTGCATCAATACTGATCCTGAGGTTATCCGTCCTATCGATAAGCCATACAGCAAGACCGGCGGCATTGCCGTACTCAAAGGAAATCTGGCGCCGGATTCCTGCGTGGTAAAGCGCTCTGCCGTAGTGGAAGAAATGATGGTGCATGAAGGTCCCGCCAGAGTATTTGACTGCGAAGAGGACGCTATTGATGCGATCAAGGGCGGCGAAATCGTTGCAGGTGATGTGGTAGTTATCCGCTACGAAGGCCCCAAGGGAGGGCCGGGTATGCGCGAGATGTTAAATCCTACCTCCGCAATCGCAGGTATGGGCCTGGGCTCCAGCGTTGCGCTTATTACGGACGGACGTTTTTCGGGAGCATCCAGAGGTGCTTCCATCGGCCACGTATCTCCGGAGGCAGCAGTAGGAGGACCTATTGCGCTAGTGGAAGAGGGCGATATCATCAGCATCAATATACCGGCCAATACGATAGATATGAAAGTTTCTGACGAGGAGCTTGCGAGGAGAAAAGACCTTTGGCAGCCGAGAGAGCCTAAGATAACCACGGGCTATCTGGCGCGTTACAGAGAAATGGTGACCAGCGGCAACAGAGGTGCAATTTTGGAGATTCCCAGAAAATAGAATCCGGTCATATGGAGGAGAGACGAATGCAGCTTACAGGTGCGGAAATCGTAGTAGAATGTTTGAAAGAACAAGGGGTAGATACCGTTTTCGGTTATCCGGGCGGAACTATTTTGAATGTATATGATGCGTTATATAAGCATAGCAATGAAATCAGGCATATTTTAACCTCTCACGAGCAGGGAGCGGCACATGCGGCGGACGGCTATGCGAGAGCCACCGGAAAAACAGGGGTATGTCTGGCGACCAGCGGCCCGGGTGCTACCAATTTGGTAACAGGAATCGCGACGGCACAGATGGATTCCGTGCCTATGGTAGCCATTACATGTAACGTAACCCTTCCCTGTCTTGGAAAGGATTCCTTCCAGGAGGTGGATATCGCAGGCGTGACGATGCCGATCACGAAGCACGGCTATATTGTGAAGGATATAACGATATTGGCGGATACGCTGCGCAAGGCGTTCCGTATTGCGAAGAGCGGCAGGCCGGGACCGGTACTGGTAGACATTACGAAGGATGTGACAGCGACGCTTGGGGAATATGAGCCGGTAGTGCCGGAACCTGAACAACTTCCGAAAAGCTATACTCAGGAAGACATCGGGGAGGTACTGAAGTTCATAAAGGAAGCGAAAAAGCCATATATATATGTAGGCGGCGGAACTATTATTTCGGATGCTTTTCCTGAGGTAATGGAATTTGCCAAGAAGCTGGATGCGCCGGTTTGCGATACCCTTATGGGCAAGGGGGCTTTTAACGGACATGACCCTCTTTACACAGGGATGATAGGGATGCACGGAACGAAGACCTCTAATCTGGGCGTCAGCAAATGCGATTTGCTGGTAGCTTTGGGCGCGAGATTCTCCGACAGGGTGGTAGGCAATCCGAAGAAATTCGCAAGTAACGCGAAAATCGTGCAGATCGATATCGATGCGGCAGAGATCAATAAGAACATTAAGACGGATGCTTCTATCGTAGGTGATTTAAAAGAGGTGCTTTCTATTATTAACAAACAGATGCCTCAGATGGAACATGCGGAGTGGGTTGCGCATATAAAAGATTTAAAGGAAAAATATCCGCTGAATTATAATAAGGATGGTTTGTCCTGTCCTTTTATCATGGAGGAACTGGACCGTATTACAAAGGGAGATGCGATTATCAGTACGGATGTAGGACAGCATCAGATGTGGGCATCGCAGTATTATAAGTATTCCAAGCCGCGTACTTTCATAAGTTCCGGAGGCCTGGGGACGATGGGTTACGGTCTCGGTGCATGTATTGGTGCGAAGGTGGGAATGCCGGATAAGATTTGTGTGAACATTGCAGGAGACGGATGTTTTCGTATGAACATGAACGAGCTGGCTACGGCCAGCCGATATGACATTCCGATTATCCAGGTCGTGATCAATAATCATGTTCTGGGCATGGTTCGCCAGTGGCAGACTTTGTTTTACGAGGGACGCTATTCCCAAACTGTTCTGAATGATAAGGTGGACTTCTGTATGGTAGCGAAAGGACTGGGCTGCGAAGCGATTCGCGTAACCAGCAAGGAGGAAGTTGGGCCGGCAATCGAAAAGGCAATCGAACTTAAGAAGCCGGTGCTTATCGAATGTATCATCCAAGAGGATGATAAAGTATTCCCCATGGTTCCTGCAGGTTCTGCTATTGACGAAGTATTTGATGAAAAGGATTTGGCAAAATCGAAATGATGAAATCTGGTGCGAATAAGAAGGCGGCAAGGGGAATTGCGGCCGCTCTGTCAGCCGTCATCTTCCTAGTTCTGGCGGCTTATATGGGGCTGGCAGAATATTATGAGGGAGGCTTCAGTTATGGTACGTGGATCAACGGCATCTACTGTACCGGCAAAACGGTGGAAGAAGTAAACGGGGAGCTGTTAAAAAGCTGTTCCTATAAGGGCTTGCAGGTTTTTGACAAGGATGGGTATTCCTATGAGATTTCTGCGGAGGATATCGGCTTCGCCTTTGATTTCGAGGAGGCACTGCGGATTTATTTGAATAAGCAAAACCCGTATCTTTGGATCGATAACCTTCTGGTATCAAAGGAGCGCACGTTGATTCCCGTTATTTCTTATGAACCGGAGAAGCTGGAAATGGCGCTTCTTCGCATCAGCCTTTTCGCGGATACAACGGCGAAGGAGGACAGGGAGGTTTATATCATCAAGACCTTTCAGGGTTACGAGCTGGTAGATGAGCGAACCAGAGTACTGAATAAGCAAAAGGCTAAAGAAGCTATAGAAGCAGCTCTTAACAGCTTTGCGCAGGAAGTGTATCTGGAAGGGGACGGCTGTTATGAGGACTTACCTCTTACGCAGCAGATGAGTGAGACCCTTTCCCTATGGGAGAAGATAAAGGCGTTTCAGTCCTGCTCCATCATATATAAGTTTGGTGATGAGCAGGTGCCGATAAATGCGTCTGTAGTTTGCGACTGGATTGCGGCCGGAGAGGACGGAAGTTTTCTTCTGGACGAGGCGGGTAATCTGGAAACGGATGATACCAAGATAGAAGAATTTGTGGAAAGTCTTGCTGACCAATACGATACGGTAGGAGGAACCCGGCACTTCAAAGCGACCAGGGGTGAGACCGTAACGGTGGAAGGAGGCATCTACGGCAACAAATTAGACCGGAAGGCGGAGAAGGAATACCTGAAAAAAGCTTTCCGGGATGAAGTGAGCGAGATACATACGCCCCAATACGTGCAGAAGGCTTGGCAGCAGGGAATGGACGACATCGGCACGACCTATATTGAGATAGATATGACAAAGCAGATGATGTATTACTATAAGGACGGCAGACTCGAAATAGAGACGGCAGTGGTAACCGGCAATACGGGAAGACGGATGGGAACGCCCTCAGGAGTGAACTACGTATATGCGAAGCAGGAAAATCGTACCTTGCGGGGACCGGGATATGCGGCTCATGTGAACTACTGGATGCCCGTAAAAGGGAATATCGGAATACACGATGCGTCATGGAGAAGTGAATACGGTGGGGAAATCTATCAAACGAACGGTTCTCATGGCTGTATCAACACTCCTTACGATAAAATGAGCGAGCTGTATGAAACGGCGGAGGTAGGAACGCCGGTAGTCATGTTCTATTGATTTTGCAGGCGGTGCCTATATAAATTTGCATAAATATGTTATAGTTCAGCCTTCGGCTAAACTGCAACATGTGTGCACACAAAATACGATAAAACTGCATTTTGGCGCTTGCAGCCCTTACAAAATTGCATAGAAACGCAATTTTGGCTTCGCGGTGTTGATGGCTGGGTTATTACATAAATATGCAAGTATGCCCCAACTTATGGTTGACGAATATAGGCAATAAATGTAAAATGATTTGTAACTATTCAGCCTTGATTTATTTTGCTTCAGAATGTGGGTTTATACATATTTGTGCGCATTACGAAGCGGTGGCTGTGAAGGTGTTGAGTGGTTGTAATGATTTTTATGTATAAAATAGGAGGATGGAGAAGTGTCCAGAGTTTATAATTTTTCAGCAGGTCCGGCAGTGCTACCTGAAGAAGTGTTAAAAGAGGCTGCAGATGAAATGTTAGATTACAGAGGAACCGGCATGTCCGTAATGGAGATGAGCCACCGTTCCAAGGCGTATGATACGATTATCAAAGAGGCGGAGGCGGATCTGCGTGAGCTTATGAATATACCGGATAATTATAAGGTATTATTTTTGCAGGGCGGTGCCAGCCAGCAGTTTGCAATGATTCCCATGAACCTGATGAAAAATAGGAAGGCGGCATATATCCTCACGGGACAGTGGGCGAAGAAGGCTTATCAGGAAGGCAAGATATATGGGGAAGCGATAGAAGTGGCGTCTTCCGCAGACAAGATGTTTTCCTATATTCCTGATTGCTCCGATCTGGACATCCCGGAGGATGCAGATTATGTATACATATGCGAGAATAATACCATCTACGGGACGAAATTCAAGACGCTGCCCAATACCAAGGGACATACGCTCGTATCCGATGTATCCTCCTGCTTCTTGTCTGAGCCGGTGGATGTAACAAAATATGGCGTAATTTACGGCGGAGTGCAGAAGAATGTAGGGCCTGCAGGTGTTGTTATCGTAATCATCAGAGAGGATTTGATTACGGAGGATTGCTTGCCCGGTACTCCTACTATGTTAAAATATAAGATTCATGCGGATGAAGGCTCACTTTATAATACGCCTCCGGCATATGGCATCTATATTTGCGGAAAAGTTTTTAAGTGGCTGAAAAAGCAGGGCGGCTTAGATGCTATGAAGGAATATAACGAGAAAAAGGCGAAGGTTCTCTATGATTTTCTCGATGAAAGCAAGCTGTTCAAAGGAACGGTAAGGAAGGAAGACCGTTCGTTGATGAACGTTCCTTTTGTAACAGGAAACGAGGAGCTTGACACCAAATTTGTAAAAGAAGCAAAGGAAGCCGGATTCGAGAATTTGAAAGGACATAGAAGTGTGGGCGGTATGCGCGCCAGCATCTATAACGCTATGCCTATCGAAGGTGTGGAAAAGCTCGTTGAGTTCATGAAGGCTTTCGAAGAAAAAAATGCTTGATAATGCCGAAGGTGCGGCGACGTATCGATAGAATAAGGATGAGAGGAAGGATGTAGAGATGTTTAAATATCATTGCCTGAATCCGATTGCGGATATCGGATTGAACAAATTTACGGGGAATTATGAAAAAACGGAAAATGTAAATGAGGCTGACGGAGTCTTGGTACGCAGTGCCGCTATGCATGATATGGAGCTGCCCGAGAAGCTGTTGGCGGTGGCGAGAGCAGGTGCGGGAGTGAATAATATTCCGTTAGATAAATGTGCGGAAAAGGGTATTGTCGTATTCAATACGCCGGGAGCGAATGCCAATGGGGTAAAGGAGCTGGTAATAGCAGGTATGCTCTTGGCTTCCCGCGATATCGTAGGAGGTATTAACTGGGTAGCAGCCAATAAAGATGACAAGAACATTGCAAAAACGGCAGAAAAAGAGAAAAAGAACTTCGCCGGTACGGAGATTCAGGATAAGAAGCTGGGCTTGATCGGTCTGGGTGCTATCGGTATCAAGGTTGCTAATGTAGCCAGGCATTTGGGCATGGAGGTATACGGTTATGATCCTTATTTATCCGTAGACGCTGCATGGAACCTGAGCCGCGACGTAAAGCATGTTCTGAACGTAGATGAGATTTATGAAAACTGCGATTTTATTTCCATTCATGTACCGCTTGTAGAGACTACGAGAGGAATGCTCAACAAAGATGCGATTGCGAAGATGAAAGAGGGAGTTGTCCTTCTTAATTTTGCGAGAGATTTGCTTGCGAATGAAGAGGATGTCATCGAAGGAATAAAGTCCGGCAAGGTACGTAAGTATGTGACGGATTTCCCGAATACGATAACGGCAGGTCAGGAAGGCTGTATCGTTGTACCTCATCTGGGCGCTTCTACAGAGGAATCTGAAGATAATTGCGCTAAGATGGCGGTCAAGGAGATGATGGACTATTTGGAGAACGGTAATATCATCAATAGTGTGAATTATCCCGACTGCGATATGGGAGTATGCACTCAGGCCGGCCGCGTAGCGATTTTCCATAAGAATAAGGCGAATATGATTACGAGATTTACTGCTTGCTTTGGGGATGAAGGTATTAACATTACCGATATGATGAACAAGTCCAAGGGAGAAGTTGCGTATACTATGATCGATTTGGAAAATGCTGCAACGGAGGAAATGGTAAATAAGCTGAAGGTAATTGAAGGTGTATTCCGAGTACGCGTGGTAAAATAAGCAAAAATAATATTTAGTATACAGAAAAGGATATTTCCGGTCTGTAATCCCCTGAATAGAGGATAGAACGGGAATATCCTTTTTATTTTATCTTAGAGAGTTAGCGATATTGGAAAAGCCGTTCATACCGTCTTCTTCAAGCTCCGATTTAAGATTCGCCTCTGCCTGAACGCCTGCCTGGCTGGCAAGGTCCATATAGAGGATAAAAACATCCTCGAGGGTCATGTTTTTCTCCTTGGCAATTTGCTCCATTACCGGCTTCAAGGCCTCCAGCTGAGTAGAGATTTTTGTCTTCTGGGGATCGATGTCCCCCAAGACCTCCTCGGCATATTTGCTGATTCTTTCCCATATCTGAATATGTTCAACAGTCATTTATTTTCCTCCACTTATTCTTTACTGACCTTTATTTTATCACTTGATGCTTGTGCTGCATAGGTTAATTTGTTAGAATAATTGTATATAAAACGTTACTGTTCGCACAGTAGCTTAACACTTGCTGTTAAGCTACGTAAGAACGTGATGCAAGAGATGATCTTTGCTTCGCGGAGCGAATTTAAATGCAGAAATCATGCGTTACTGAGAACGGAGTGAACAGTAACTATAAAACAATACTTGTGAGGATAAAAAAATGGCAAAGATAAAACCCTTTAAAGCGATAAGGCCCCAAAAAGGACTGGAAGAGCATATAGCCGCTCTTCCCTATGATGTATACAATAGAGAAGAGGCAAGGCGGGAAGTGGATAGGGAACCACTTTCTTTTTTGAGAGTGGATCGTGCGGAGACTCAGTTTGGAAGTGAAGTGGATACCTATGCCGATTGTGTTTATGAGAAGGCACATGAGCTTCTGTGGAAGATGGTAGGGGACGGCGAGCTTGTAGAGGAGGAGAAAGACTGCTACTATGTATATGAACTGGTAATGGAAGGACGTTCGCAGGTAGGTATTGCGGCTTGCGCTTCGGTGGATGATTACCTTTCTCAGACGATAAAGAAACATGAGAATACGAGGGAGGATAAGGAAATAGACCGAATTCGTCATGTGGATGCGTGCAAGGCGCAGACGGGACCTATATTCCTGGCTTATCGTTCCCATCCCGTTATTCGGGAGGAGATAAAAAATGCAAGAGAAGGTGCCCCCCTTTACAACTTTACAGCGGTGGATGGTATTGCGCATAAAGTGTGGAAAATAGAGGGAGAGGAAGCGGTAGGCAGAATTAGAGGAGCGTTCGAAGAGGTAGAAAGCATTTATATCGCTGACGGACATCATCGCTGCGCCTCTGCCGTAAAGGTTTCTCTGAAAAGAAGAGCGGAAAATCCGGATCATACGGGTGAAGAGGAATTTAATTATTTTCTTTCGGTCTTATTTTCCGACGACCAACTTATGATTATGGACTATAACCGCGTAGTTATGGATTTGAATGGACTTAGTGCCGAGGAATACTTGGAAAGGGTGGGAGAGTATTTCCATATCGAGAAACGGGGAGAAACTCCTTATAAGCCGGAAGAAAAAGGAACTTTCGGTATGTATCTGGAAGAGGCATGGTATAAGCTTGAGGCAAGGGAGCCATATACCGGGCAAGATCCGGTAGAGGCTTTGGATGTAGCGGTCATTCAGAACAGACTGTTATGTCCGGTATTGGGAATCGGCGATGCGAAGACCGATAAAAGGATTGATTTCGTAGGAGGAATCCGTGGGCTCAAGGAGTTGGAGCGCAGAGTACATACCGATGCGAAAGTGGCGTTTTCCATGTGCCCTACTTCCATCGGAGAACTGTTTGCGGTATCCGATGCAGGAATGCTGATGCCTCCTAAATCCACATGGTTTGAACCCAAGCTCAGGAGCGGCTTGTTTATTCATAAAATTTGACGGAAGAAAGATTAATGTGAAAGCGAGGCATGGTATCTATGAACAATAAACTGTATAAGTTAATGAATTGGCCGAAAATAGAAGCTATAATTTATTCGGAGTCCGATAATCCCCATGAGATTTTGGGAGCGCATGCGGCAGGGAACCATACGCTGGTTCAGGCATTTTTTCCCGGAGCAAAGAGCGTTCTTATTCAGGACAAAAAGGATAAAAAGAGCTATGAAATGGAACTGGCCGATGGAGAAGGTTTTTTTGCAGCGCTGATACCGGGCAAGATACCCATGCAGTACGAATATATTGTAGAGGACGAAGAGGGAAAGTTAAAAAAAGTGAAGGATGCTTATAACTTCGCACCTCAGATAGAAAAAAAGGATATGGATAAGTTTGCAGCGGGTATTCATTATACCGTTTATGAAAAGCTGGGAGCGCATCCGAAGAGACTGGATGGAGTAAACGGTGTTTATTTTGCCGTATGGGCGCCGGGCGCGGTGCGGGTGAGCGCAGTGGGAGATTTCAACGATTGGGACGGTAGAGTCCATCAGATGCGCAGACTTGGAGATTCCGGCATTTTTGAGATTTTTGTTCCTGATGCGAAGGAAGGGCAGAATTACAAATATGAATTGAAGATAAAGGGTGGATTGACTTATTTAAAGGCAGATCCTTATGCCTTTGGGCAGCAGCTTCGCCCTGATACGGCATCCGTGATCCGGGGAGGAATGAGCTCTGAAAAGGGACGGTTCAAATGGGAGGATGCCCAGTGGCTTGCACAGAGGAAGGAAAGACAGGGACAGGATAAGCCCATTAGTATTTATGAGCTTTATCTCGGATCCTTTCGGGCAGGAGAGGACGGCAGCTACCTAAATTATAAGGAACTGGCACCTCTTATCATCGAGTATGTGACGCAGATGGGATATACCCATATCGAGCTTATGCCGGTAATGGAACATCCCTTTGACGGCTCGTGGGGATATCAGGTAATCGGCTATTATGCGCCTACCTCCAGATACGGAACAAATGAGGACTTTATGTATTTTATGAATGAAATGCATAAGGCGGGCATCGGCGTAATCCTGGACTGGGTTCCGGCGCATTTTCCAAGGGATGTTCAAGGGCTTTCCAATTTCGACGGCACTTGCCTCTACGAGCATCAGGACCCAAGAAGAGGCTATCATCCCCATTGGGGAACGCTCATCTATAATTATGGCAGGCCGCAGGTATCCAATTATTTGATTGCCAATGCACTGTTTTGGATAGAAAGATATCATGCAGACGGCATCCGCATGGATGCGGTGGCTTCCATGCTGTATCTGGATTACGGAAAAAGTGACGGACAGTGGCTCCCCAATATATACGGAGGCCATGAAAATCTGGAAGCGATAGAATTTTTAAAACATTTGAATTCCATCGTGAAGAAAAGGGACGATGGAGTTTTGATGATTGCGGAAGAATCCACCGCGTGGCCTAATGTTACGGGAGAAGTGGAGGATAATGGACTTGGTTTCGACATAAAATGGAATATGGGATGGATGAACGACTATCTTGGTTATATCACTTACGATCCGTATTTCAGAGTTCACCATCATAATGAGCTCACTTTCAGCATGGTCTATGCGTATAGTGAAAAATTTATGCTTGTATTTTCCCACGATGAGGTCGTACACGGAAAGGCGACGATGATAGGAAAAATGCCCGGAGAACTTAAGGAAAAGTTCGCAAATCTGAGGCTGACCTATGCCTATATGATGGTTCATCCGGGGAAAAAGCTGCTGTTCATGGGGCAGGATATTGCTGAATTCGACGAATGGAACGAGAAGCGTGAAGTGGAATGGGGGCTGCTGCAGTACGACAGCCATAAAGGAATTCAAAATTTGGTAAAAACCTTAAATGACCTGTATAAAAATTATCCTGCATTCTATAAGTGCGATGCTTCCTGGGACGGATTCGAATGGATCAATTGTATTTCTTCTAACGACTGTATGCTCGTTTTCATGCGTAAGTCGGATGTGCCGGAGGACACTTTGGTAGTGATGGCTAATTTCGCCAATGTGCAAAGGGAGTATACCATTGGTGTTTCCCTTGAAGGAAAGTATAAAGAAATACTGAATACGGATGATGCGGCTTTCGGCGGAGAGGGCGTGGTCAACGGGGAATTAATCTGCTCGGAACAGGAGGAATTCGACGGCAGGCCTTATTCTATTCAGGTAATAAGCGCGCCGTTGTCCGTAAGCGTATTCAGTTATACTCCTTACACCCTGGAGGAGGAGAAGGAAGCTGCGAGGAGAAAAGAGGAGAGAATCCGCAAAGAAAAAGAGGAAGCCCTTGAAAGAGAGCGTCAGGAGAAGATAGCTGCTCTGGAAAAAGAACGTCAGGAGAAGCAGGCGGAGGCTGAAAAAGCTTTAGAGGAAGCAAAAGAAGCCAAGGAGCGTGCTGAGCGGATGCTGAAAGCGGCGGAAGAAGTGCGTCTGGAAGAGGAAAGAGTACGCAGCGGAAACAAAGGGCGTATTGTTTTGACAGAGAAGAAACCGGGAAAGAAAAAGTAGGTAGGAAATGTATATGTATATGGATTATTTGAAGGTTTTGACATCTTTTACGACAGAGGAGCCTATCGATATAGGTGTAATTGAGAAGTTCCTTCATGAGCTGCCGGATAAGGCATTACATTTAGGCACGAGGGTGCTGCTTTCTATCGTAGTTCTTGTTGTGGGAATACAGCTTATTAGGCTGATCCGCAAGCTCATAAAGAAGTCTCTGGGGAGGGGGAGCGTGGATATCGGTGTAGTGCAGTTCATCGATTCCTTCTTAAAGGTGTCTTTGTACGCGGTGCTGATTATAACCATTGCATCGGGATTCGGGCTGGATGCGGCGAGTATACTGGCGCTGTTAGGTTCAGCCGGCGTGGCCATCGGTCTCGCCATTCAGGGAAGCCTGTCTAACTTTGTGGGAGGAGTGCTCATTTTATTGCTGAAACCCTTTAAGGTGGGAGACTACATTAAGGAAGACTCCAAAGGAAATGAAGGTGTCGTAAAGGAAATAGAATTGTTCTATACGAAGCTTACGACTGCAGACAATAAGGTAATCGTGCTTCCAAATGGTACGCTTGCTAATTCCAGTCTGACGAATGTAACCGCATGCGACAATCGTCGGATGGATATTGTGGTAAAGATATCCTACCATGCGGATATCAGGAAGGCGAAGGCGGTATTGCAGAAGATTTTGGACGAAGATACTGCGGTCTTAAAGGAAGAAGAGCATTTCGTCTATATCAGTGAGCTGGGAGATTTCAGTGTAAATGTGGGGATAAGGTGCTGGTTTTCCATGGAGGACTTCTGGCCTGGCAAGTGGAGGATAACGGAAAATATCAAATATGCGTTGGACGAAGCAGGAATAAGCATACCGTCTTCTCAGATGGATGTGTATGTGAAGGAGGAAATTGCCTCTAAGGATGAAATCAAAAAACAATAGAAATAAGTCGTAAAAACAAAAATAATTAAAAAAGGATAATTTTATCTTGCCAAAAATGTCATTAGCCTTTATAATAGCATTTGTCGGTATCGCGGATACCGGATTGCTTCCGTGGCTCAGCTGGTAGAGCGACGCATTCGTAATGCGTAGGTCAGGGGTTCGAATCCCCTCGGGAGCTTGGATTAAGAGATCCGGAAATAGGCATATTTCTCAGATGAGAGGTATGCTTTTTTCTATGGAGTTGGCAGGTGATAAGTAATGAAATTAAAATTTTTGAGTCAGAATATGGAACAAAGAAGGGATTTGATATTGAAGGGAAATGTAGTTTCCACGATTTTAATGTTGTCTCTTCCTTCGCTTATGATGGGTCTGGTGCAGTCGCTGATACCGGTTATCGATGGGCTGTTCCTAAATAATCTGGTAGGTACCACGGCAGCCAGCGCCGTAACCTATTGTACCCCGGTAGTAAATATGACAACAGCTCTTTCTCAGGGACTCAGTGTTGCCGGAATGGCGATTATAGGCCAGGCCAACGGCAGAGGGGATTTTAAAGAGAGCAGGAGCACTACAATACAGCTGATTATTTTTGCCTTTATACTCGGAATTGTTCTGGCTCCCCTGCTGGTGTTAGCGGCATTCGGATTGTCCGGTCATGTAAATCAGGAAATTGCACATAATGTTTTCGTCTATATATCATTAAATGCGCTTGTCATTCCTTTTTCTTTTTTGGAATCCATCTATAACGCCATTAAAAATGCAAACGGCAAGCCGGAGGATTCCTTCATACGTATGATTATCATGCTGGTTCTCAAGATTGTGTTTAACACGCTCTTTATCTACGTATTGCATTGGGGACTTGTGGGCGCGGTAATTGCATCCTTAGCTTCCAATGTTTTGATTACCTTCTGGATGTTTTATGAGCTGTTTCTTAAGAAAAACGGCGACAGATTGGAAATGAGGGGATTTCACTTCGACCATAGAATTATTAAAAAGCTGTTGTATATTGGTTTTCCTTCCATGCTTTCAAGCCTGATGCTGAATCTGGGCTTCTTTCTGATCAACAACGAAGTGGAGAAGTATGGTTCCATTGTGCTGAACGGACAAGGGATTGCAAATAGCATTACTTCTGTCTGCTTTATTCTCCCATCCTCCTTCGCCTCAGCAATCACTACCATGGTGAGTATGAACGTAGGAGCGATGCAGGTAAAAAGGGCGAAGTATTCCTGCCTGATCGGCTGTATTGTCAGTGCAATAACCGCGGCTGTACTTATCGCCATAGTGGTACCGCTGTCTTCGTACTTGACGATATTGTTTACCAGAGAAGCGCAGGTGCTCGAGGTGGCGAACAAAGCGCTTCATATTTATACCTATTCCGTAATAGGGTTTGGTGTCTGTATGGTGGAACAGGGAGCCTTCATAGGGTTAGGCAAGACAAAGATTACTCTTGTAATGAGTATCTTGCGGGTATGGCTGCTGCGTTATATTTTTATACTCGCCACAGAGTCGTATTTAAGTTATTATTCCGTATTTTGGGGAAGCCTTTTTTCTAATTATGCGGCAGCCCTTATCACGACCATACTGATACTTAGGGTGAGCTGGGAGTCCGATATTTAACGTGCTGAAGTTTTACGATTCTAGCCAATATGTCCATATAATCATGAACCGGGGTTACTCGCATAACATTTCAATCAAATTGTAGTATAACGAGTAACCACTAGATAAGTACAGCTTCATTGCAGGCAGATTTGCGCCATTGACTGAAAGCGTTGCTATTTTCAAATTGCTATTTTTTAATTCTTCAAGTGCGGTTGAAATCAATTCGCGGGCGATATTTTTTCTCCGAAATTCAGGGATTACAAAAATGTTTTCCGTCGCTGCTCGTTCCTCAGATATGTTCCATATCGATATTGCACCTATAATCTTACCGTCACATATTGCGGCGTAGCATGAAAAAGAAGGATCGCCTGTGTTAAACCAAATGTCTGCTTCGCATTCGTATTCCCACTCCCTGCTCGATAGAGAATCTGCATCAAGATAAGCTTTCATATTTGTTTCATCAAACGTTAGCTTTTGTATGGTTATGGCTTCCGGTATTTTGTAATGGGCGATTTCCTTTGTCAGGTCATACTTTAGTACAGGGATAGCAGAATGGATAGAAAATCCTTTATGTATAAAAAATTGCATATCATCAATTTCATCTGTTTCGCAGCATTCACGCAAGCGTACCGTTATATCAGGTTTTTCTTTCTTTATTTGATGGAAACGATTTATCAGACCGTCCATCAATAGGCCGTCTGCCTCAATATTATCTTGATGTTCGTTATCCGTATAAGTAGAGAAAGTAATTTGTAATTTTTGCGTTTCAAGTGTTTGATGTAAGAGTAAGAAACCAACGCCAATGACGGAACCATCACATTCTGCACAAACAATATTTTCTGGTAAAATACTTTGGTTATATTGCAGTTGGACAGCTGCAAAAGGATTGATCTGTGCAATGGAATCTAAATCTTCGCGAACATACTTTCTTAATAACATATTTTCCTCCATTTTTAATGTTTCCAATCGCTATTCTTTGTATAATAGGAACTTACTGTATTTACTGTAGCACAAGGAGCCATATGGTGCAAGAATTTGGTTATTATTCGGCCTTCAATACCGCGAATTATTGTGTATAAGTTATTTGTGTATCGTTAGTTGCCGCTGTGAAGCCATGGGTTAAATGGCAGCGGATAGTTTCATGCGTTGAGTCAGGTTCGGGCTGTTAGCGAGGTTGATCCCAGGTACTTACCATAAATGCAAAAAATAAGTATTTCATCTCCTGATTTGTGCATTTTACCGAACATGATATTGCCGGTAAAGTAAATTTATTATATGCTAAATGGGCAGATTCACGACAGTGCAGGAGGGAAGGATTTGAAATTAAGAATTGAGAAAGGAACAGAATATACGGAAACAGAGATTATCATTCATTGTCTTGAGGTGGATGAGCGTTTAAATTCTCTGATTGCCCAGATTCGGATGTATGATCTGACGATCCCCGTTAAAAAAGAAGGGCGAAACTATGTGCTTTCTACAGATAGCCTTTACTATTTTGAAAGTGTGGAAGAGAAGACCTTTGCATATCAGAAAGCGGAAGTATATGAATGTTCGTTACGGCTATATGAACTGGAAGAACGGCTTGCAGGTACAGCATTTACCAGGGTTGGAAAGGCGTGTGTACTGAATACGGCGGTAGTGGAAGGGGTACGTCCCATGCTTGGCGGACGGCTTGAAGCGTTATTGGAAAATGGTGAAAGGATTGTTGTAAGCCGTCATTATGTGCCGGCATTTAAAATGAAATTTGGACTGGGGGAAAGGGAAGATGTATAAGATACAAACTTTTTTAATTATGAATTTTACGATTTATGCGGTCCTGGTATTATTGCAGGCACTGTTGCATCTGGTTGGAATCACTGAAGATTTTAACAGTGTTATCGTATCCCAGTATTTTATCCTATCCAGTCTGCTTGCTGTTGTGGAACTGTGTATAAGAACTTTTCTACGGTTTAAATCATCACTTTGTCAGATGATAGCCAGTACGGCAAGCGTCTTGCCAATTGTCTTATTTATGGGTGGAGTTGTGCTGCATTGGTTTTCTTTGAAAGCCAAATGGATTGTACTGTGTACAGTTATAACGATTAGCATCGAGATAATATTATATTTTATAACTGGTATGTTTTCTGCAAAAAGAGCAGCAGAACAGATCAATCGAGTTATAAGGCAGAAAAAAGAGGAAAAAAGTTAAAAGGAGAGCTGGATGTTTGCGACCAATAAAAAGTTCAATGGAAACACGCTGAAATTGGCGGCAATTATTGCAATGACAATTGATCATGCCGCATGGCTGATACTGCCCCGGGAAACCATTGCTGCATTTATATGCCATATTATCGGGCGGCTGACATTTCCGGTTATGGCTTTTATGATCGTAGAAGGATACCATCACACCAGAGATGTCCGAAAGTATCTGTTCCGATTGGCGATATCGGCATTGATTGCACATTTTGCATATGCTTTTTGCTTTAACCATCCTCTCCTGTTTGATTTAAGAAATGGGCTCATTGATTCCACTTCCGTTTTATGGGGATTTACATTTGGCTTATCATCACTCATCGTTTACCATCATGAGCAAATGAAAAAATGGTTAAAGGTTGTATTGATTATACTCTGTATTATACTGGCAATCCCTTCTGATTGGTCATGGGTCTGTGTTGTATTCTTATTGGTACTCGATTTAAATTATGGCAATATGAAAAGACAGTTTATAGGGATGACGGTTTTCGGCTTTAGTTATGCATTGGTGTATTGTCTGGTAAGTTCATGGTGGAGTAGCTTTCAATTTGCTGTTATCCTTGCATTTCCCTTGCTCTTTCTCTACAACGGTGAAAGAGGACGTTGGCGGGGAATGAAATGGTTGTTTTACATATATTATCCGTTACATCTGATTCTATTGGGAGTGATCAGGGTAGCATTTCATATTATTTACCCAAGATAAACTATTATAATATTCCCTTGGTCAAATTTTCATCAGGGAAAACTGTTTACAAAAGCACTTGACAAGGCAAGATATTAAATCTATAATTTAAAAATGCAAAAGATTTGCATTTTGAGGTGAAGAGCCATGCAAAAAAATTATAATACGAAATGTAAAACAGCTATTATGGAGTATTTACAGGGTAACAAGGAACATAGTTTTTGCGCTGCGGATATATATTCTTATATGAAGAAGAATGATATACTGGTAAATTTGGCGACTATATACAGAAATCTGGATAAGCTGACCGATAGCGGAACCGTTCTGAAATATAAGACGGCGGAGAACGAAAGCAGCCTGTATCAATATGCCGGACATCGTGCTAACTGTCTTGGGCATATTCATATGCAGTGCAGAGACTGCGGTAAAATTCTCCACTTGGAATGCGATTTTATGAGTGAGATTACGGAGCATATGCTGGAGCACCATGGATTTGAACTGGAATGTGCAGGCTCGGTATTAATAGGATTATGTAACGAATGCAGGCTTAATGATTGATTTAGGAACGGAGGCAGGATGATGAAGACAAGAGATAGGGTATTTTCCATAGTTTGTACTCTGGCTTTATTAGTTTGCCTGCTTTTTTCTTACGAGTATGTTGTTTCAAATACACAGCATGACTGCCCCGGCAAGGACTGTACTGTATGCGTACAGCTAGAGGCGGCTGTGCACTTCATTTCAAGTATAAAGATTCTTCCTATGCTATCGTTCATTGCGATAGTTCTTTGCGTATTCACGCGAATTTACGCGGCTTCAGAGAGGTCTGCCTGCGTAAGAAATACCCTTGTTTTATTGAAGGTAGAATTACTGAATTGATTCTATAAGGAAAAGCGACTGCGCCAAGGCAGCTTGGTGTTATTTGTGTATCGATTTTTAATATGGAGTTTGGTGTAAGATGTAATTTTCACGCTGAGATTTATGCTGCCTGTATATATTATGCCAGCAGTATGGCGATGGCAGATACCTGAAAGGATATGGCGATTAGTGTGAAAAATAAATTTTTCACAGCATAATTTATTATGCTTGCAAATATTGTGCTTGCGCCCAAATTCGCAGGCATCCAAAACATGGAGGATTGTTATGAAAAACAATAAAATATTGATAGTTAGTTTGGCTTTTATACTGTGTATAGGGCTTATTTCAGGCTGTGGAAACAAAGCAGCCGAATACGAAGCAGCAACCTCAAATAAGCTTAGCGTGGTATGTACTATTTTTCCGCCCTATGACTGGGTAAAAGAGGTAATGGGAGAAAGGGCGGAGGATTTTGATCTGACGCTTTTACTGGATAACGGGGTGGACCTGCACAACTATCAGCCTACGGCAGAGGACATTGCTAAGATTGCCAAGTGCGATTTGTTCATTTATGTAGGCGGAGAATCTGATGGGTGGGTAGAAGATGCTTTAAAAGAGGCAACGAATAAAGACATGCGGGTAATCAACCTGATGGACGCGCTCGGAAGCGCGGTAAAAGAAGAAGAGCTTGTGGAAGGAATGGAAGAGGAGGAGCACGAACACGAGGGTGGAGATGCACACGAACATGAAGAGGGGGATGTGCATGAAGATGGAGATATACAGGAAGGCGAAGAGGTTAATGAGAAAGGAGACGTGCATGATGACGGAGAAGAAATAGAATATGATGAGCATGTATGGCTTTCTCTTAAGAATGCACAAGCCCTGGTTCAGGTAATTGAGGAGACGCTTTCTGATATTGATAGCGATAATGCAGAAATTTATAAAAACAATAGCAGCGATTATATAACAGAACTGAAAGCGTTGGATGATGAATACGAAGCGGTTGTTCTAGCCGGAAAAACGAATACGGTGCTGTTCGGTGACCGTTTCCCTTTTCGGTACATGGTGGATGATTATGGATTGGATTATTACGCGGCATTTGTCGGATGCAGTGCAGAGACGGAGGCCAGTTTCGAAACGATAGCTTTTCTGGCAGGTAAGGCAGACGACTTGAAATTGCCGGTAATTCTCGTGATCGAGAATTCCGATGAAAAAATATCAGAAGCGATTAAGGGCAATACGGCAGATAAGGATCAGAAGATATTGATCATGAATTCTTTGCAATCGGTTACAAATTCAGATATAGAGGCTGGATTTTCATATATTTCGGCTATGAAGGATAACTTGGAAATATTGAAGCAAGCTTTGAACTAGGAGGATGAGGATTACTATGGCTTATATTGCCTGTGAGAATTTGACGCTTGGCTATAATGGAAATGTAATAGCCAAACATATTCAATTTGAAGTAAATAAAGGAAATTATTTATGTATTGTAGGGGAAAATGGAGCCGGAAAAAGTACGCTGATAAAAACGCTGCTTCATTTAATGGAGCCGTTAGGCGGAAAGATTACGATAGGAGACGGTTTAAAGCCTTATGAAATCGGCTATCTTCCGCAACAGACGGTGGTGCAGAAGGATTTTCCAGCATCCGTATGGGAAATTGTTTTATCCGGTACGTTGCCTAAATGCGGGGTAAGACCGTTTTTTGGAAAAGCGCAGAAGCAGCTTGCGGAAGAACATATGAAAAGCATGGCGGTGTGGGAACTGCGGAAGCAGTGCTATCGCAATTTGTCCGGTGGCCAGCAGCAGCGCGTGTTGCTGGCACGAGCACTATGTGCTACGACGAAGGTGCTGCTGTTGGATGAGCCGGTTACCGGGCTGGATCCAAAGATGGCGGCAGAATTTTACCGCATCATACAGCAATTGAACGCAGATGGCATCGCTGTTATTATGATATCTCATGATATTCAGGCGGCTGTCCGTTATGCCAGCCATATTCTGCATGTGGAAAGAGAGGCGTCGTTCTATGGAAGCAAAGAGAAATATTTAAGGAGCAGTGAATGGAAAGGATTCCAGTATGCGGGAGGGGAGGTTGAAAGAAAAGAGCTTTCAACTATTGATTCCACTTCCGCTAAAGCGGACAGGGGGGATAAGAATGAATAACATCATTTTGAAGCTGCAGTTTTATATGGATTATCCGTTTGTGCGTTATGCGTTGATCGTAGGGACGCTGATCGCTTTATGCTCCTCTTTGCTCGGGGTAACTCTCGTCTTAAAAAGATTTTCGTTTATAGGGGACGGACTATCCCATGTGGCGTTCGGGGCAATGGCGGTTGCAACGATTTTCAAGCTGGCAAACGATACGATATTTGTTATGCCGGTTACGATTGCCACAGCCGTCTTACTTTTAAGAACGGGACAGAATACGAAAATCAAGGGAGATGCGGCGATAGCGATGCTGTCTGTCGGCTCGCTTGCCATCGGTTATTTAATTATGAATCTGTTTTCTACATCCGCAAATATATCAGGGGATGTGTGCAGTACCTTGTTCGGGTCCACCTCCATATTGACGTTGACCAAGGGAGAGGTCTGGATTTGCGTGATAATGTCTATACTGGTTGTTGCTTTATTTTGTTTTTTCTATAATAAAATATTTACGGTCACCTTTGATGAAGGCTTTGCAAAAGCGACGGGAACGAATGCCGACGGCTATAATCTTCTCATTGCAGTGGTGACTGCGGTTATCATTGTTTTGGCGATGAATCTGGTAGGCTCGCTGCTCATATCGGCGTTGGTCATATTTCCGGCATTATCGGCAATGAGGATCATTCAGAATTTTAAAGGCGTGGTTATCTGTTCGGCGGTCATTTCCGTTGGTTGTGCCGCAGTTGGGATGCTCATATCCATACTATTTTCGACTCCGGTTGGTTCTACGATAGTAGCTGCGGACATAGTTGTGTTTTTTGGAAGCTGTGCAATAGGAAAAATAGTAAGGAGATAATAAGATAGAAGGGAGCATGGTCATAAAAATGCGGTTTAAAAAATATGTAATTTTAGTCATGGGTGTACTGATTTGTCTGAGTGGATGTTCGGGGAATGAAGATAGATTATCGGATGGAAAAAATAATGTTGATAAAGTCCTTGATGCACAGGTAAATGTTGCAGATGGCGAGCCGGCTGCTCAGCAGAGTAAACAAACAAAAGAGACAACGGATGCAGCAAAAGATGTAACAACGGACGCAACGGACGTGGCAAAAGATGTAACAACGGATGTAACGAAGAGTTCGGAGCGGCAGGGGAACAATTCGGAGAACGATGCGGCAGGACTGACGCAGGAGTCGGTAAAGGATCAGGAGAATATTGACTATGATCTGACCGCTATGGGAAGCGATATGATATACGCCACCGTCTATCAGTTGATGATAAATCCTGAAGAGTATGTCGGCAAAACAATAAGGATGGAGGGAACATATTATGCTACATACTATGAGCCTACCGCTAAGTACTACCACTATGTGATCATACAGGATGCGACCGCTTGCTGCGCGCAGGGATTGGAATTTATTTGGGAGGACGGAAGCCATGTTTATCCTGAGGAATATCCGGAGGATGAGGCCGATGTGACGGTAACCGGAACTTTTGAAACCTATAATGAGGAAGGAGACGAGAATCTTTATTGCCGCTTGAAAGATGCTTCTTTGGAAATTGGTAAATAATGACCCATAAATATAGTTATTGCCGCGAATAATAATGTTATAAAAGTCAATATCCACCTAAAAATAAGTCATAAAAGAAGATAGTACATCGAATGTGGCTATGGTACTATGAGATAGAAAAATGAAGTCGATATATTTGTGCGAAGCGCAGAAGCTCTATCGCTTCGCCAAAGGCTATTTTATAGGAAGAGGAAAGAGGTAGAAAATGAACGGCAAGATATTTGACTTGAATGAATATGCGGCGAAAGCCAGAGAAGCAGCGGCGGAAGGAATCGTAATGCTTAAAAATGACGGCCCTCTGCTCCCGCTTTCAAAGGACACAAAGGTAGCGATCTTCGGAAGGTCACAGTTTCACTATTATAAAAGCGGAACGGGTTCAGGAGGAATGGTGAATACCAGATATGTCACCGGAATCCTGGAGGCGCTTGAGGCAGAAAAGTGCTTTGTGGTAAATCCGGCGGTAAAAGCAGTTTATGAGAGCTGGATGGAGGAGCATCCCTTTGAGGTGGGCGATGGCTGGGCGAAGGAGCCATGGTTCCAGGAAGAGATGCCCTTGGAGCCGGAATTCGTGGAAGCAGCCAGTAAGGATTCGGACGCAGCGATTATCGTAATCGGGCGTACGGCAGGAGAAGACCAGGATAACAAAGCGGAGGAGGGAAGCTACCTTCTTACAAAGACAGAATTAAATATGATAAGTGAGGTGTGCAAGGTATTCAAGCATACCATAGTCCTATTAAACGTAGGAAATACCATCGATATGAAATGGGTGGAGGCGAGCAATCCTTCCTCGGTATTGTACGTATGGCAGGGAGGACAAGAGGGAGGAAGCGGCATCGTAGATGTTCTCAGCGGCAAAGTAACGCCTTCCGGCAGGCTGACGGACACGATTGCAAGAAATATAGAAGATTATCCGTCTACCGCTAACTATGGAGATGATAAACGTAATTTTTATGCGGAGGATATTTATGTAGGATACCGGTACTTCGAGACCTTTGCAAAGGAGAAAGTGCTTTATCCTTTCGGCTTTGGCATGTCCTATACTTCCTTT
Source organism: Kineothrix alysoides (assembly GCF_000732725.1). GTDB lineage: Bacteria > Bacillota > Clostridia > Lachnospirales > Lachnospiraceae > Kineothrix > Kineothrix alysoides. The sequence continues at coordinate 1,128,156 of NZ_JPNB01000001.1, forward strand.
GAAAGAAAACTTGACAAATTGGTGGAGACAAGAGATAAGGTCGATGTTCTGGTGGAGGTTACGAACACCGGAGAGTATGAAGGGAAAGAAGTCGTTCAGATATATTGTGAGGCACCTCAGGGCAGACTTGGAAAGCCTGCCAGAGTACTGTGCGGATTTGCCAAGACTAAGATACTTAGCCCGAAGGAAAGCGTTATAGTGAAAATTTCCTGTCCGAAATATCTGTTTTCATCCTATGATGACAGCGGAGTAACAGGCCATAGATACAGCTATGTACTGGAGGAAGGAAGCTATGGCATTTATATAGGAAGAGATGTAAGACAGGCGGAATACGCAGGAAGCATCGATATAGCGGAGCTTACCATGGTGGAAGCCCTGAAGGAGGCGATGGCACCTTTTGTTTCCTACCAGAGAATGAAGCCCGCGGCAGGAGAGGGCGGACAGCTTCATGTGGCGTATGAAGAGGTGCCTATGGGTACTGTGGACCCTATGAAAAGAAGGGGAGAGAATATTCCGAAGGAAATCGCCTATACGGGTGATAAAGGATTAAAATTAGAGGATGTTTCCGAAGGAAGGACATCGATGGAAGACTTTATTGCACAGCTTTCGGATGAGGACTTGTGCTGCATCGTAAGGGGAGAGGGAATGTGTTCTTCCAAGGTAACTCCGGGTACCGCAGGCGCCTTCGGCGGCGTCACCGGGCGGCTGTCGGCTTTCGGTATCCCGTTAGGATGTTGCGCGGACGGTCCAAGCGGAATACGTATGGATAGCGGAACATATGCCTTTGCTATGCCAAACGGCACTTGTCTGGCATGTTCCTTTAACGAAGAACTGCTAAAGGAATTATATGAGTTCGAGGGAATGGAGCTTCGTAAGAATAATATTGATACATTACTCGGCCCGGGAATGAATCTTCATAGAAACCCTTTGAACGGGCGAAACTTCGAATATTTTTCTGAGGACCCTCTGGTAACGGGAAAAATGGCAGCCGCTCAGCTAAAGGGTATGGACAAATATGGAGTAACGGGAACGATAAAGCATTTCGTATGCAATAATCAGGAGCATAGCCGGAATGAAGTAGAGGCGGTCATTTCGGAAAGGGCCTTAAGAGAATTATATTTAAAAGGGTTTGAAATAGCGGTAAAAGAAGGCGGTGCCTACAGCATCATGAGTACTTATGGGCCGGTAAACGGCTTCTGGACAGCCAGCAATTATGACCTGCTGACGACTATTCTGCGTGGAGAATGGGGCTTTGAGGGAATCGTTATGACCGACTGGTGGGCGAGAGGAAATGAGCCCGGCGGCCCGGCGGACGTGAAAAACACTTCGGCAATGGTGCGCTGTCAGAATGATTTGTTCATGGTGACGACAGATTCTGAGAAAAATACGTGGCAGGATGATTCCATGGAAGGCATCTCGGGAGGAAAAACAGCGAGAGCGGAGTTCCAGAGAAGCGCCATGAACTTATGCGGAACACTTATGCGTATGCCGGCGTTTTTACGAAGCAGGGGAATAGAAACGGAATTGGATAAACAGTTGAAGGAATGCATCGAGGAGGATGAAAAGGAACTGCTCGAGATGAGAATCGTTAAGGTGGAGACGGAAACGGAAATTCCGGCGGAGTGGATTGACACCCAAAAGGGAAAGAGCACCTTGCTGCAAGTAGTTCTTGTAGAAGAGGATGCGTCCAGACTCTCTTTTTCATGCAGGATTCCTTCGGCGGGAGAACTCTCTCAGATACCGCTTTCCATTTTCCGGGATAAACAGTTATTAAAGATGATAACACTGACCGGAAAGGATAGCGAGTGGAGAACGGAAATACTCGATTTGGAACCTGCTTTTTGCAGCACCTACTTTTTAAAATTCTATTTCGGACAGAGCGGGATGGAAATTAAGGACTGCAAGATCGAGATAGTATAATTAAGGCGACACGTAATTACGGCAGATGAGAAAGAGAGAGGGGCTGTCGCAAAATGAATCTAAGATAGCAGTTTATACAAAAAGCATATGAATAACGTGAAAATACGTCTTGATACGGGCTTTTATAACCCGAACCAAGACGTATTTTTGTGCATTATTTTTCGTTGAGGCTATTTTCTCCCCCTTATTTCATTTAATATTAAGAACAAGCAGCAAAGAAGTGCGCCGGAGTTTTTCAGCTGCTATAGTGCATGCGGGTTATAAGCCTTATCCACTTGTATAACCGCCATATATGTTTCGTCAATGAGGCGGATCTGCTCGCTGATATAATTGGTTATTTCCTCATCGTTCTTTTTATAATGGAAAGGAACTACGATGTCGAAAATGATGTTTGTGTGGGTGGGGCCTTTTACAACGCGGAAATCATGGAAGCATACTTCCGGATAAGCTGTGATAATTACTTCTGAAATCCGGCTTTTCAGGGCGTTTATCTGTTCGTCCTGTGTGACCACCGGATCCATATGTATAACGGCTTCGCAGTGCAGTTCGTTGTGCAGCCTATGCTCGATGTTATCGATCATATCGTGGAGTGTGAGGATATCGCCGTCTGCGGGGACTTCAGCATGCAGGGAGAGCATGACGCGGCCGGGGCCGTAATCGTGCACAATCATATCGTGAATGCCAAGAACATGCTCATAGCTCATAACGATTGTTTCCACATTTTTCACGAAATCGGGATGTGGGGGCTGGCCAAGCAGAGGACTGACGGTCTCCTTCGCTGCGCAGTAGCCTGCATAGAAGATGAAGAGGGCTACCATAATCCCGCAGTAGCCGTCAATTTTAAGACCGGTAAGTTTACCTACCAAAGCGGCAATAAGGACTACCGTGGTAGCCATGGTATCGCTTAGACTGTCCATGGCGGTAGCGCTCATGGCAGCGCTGTCTATTTTCTTCCCGATACTTTTGTTGTAAAAAGTCATATAGAGCTTCACTCCGATGGAAATGGCCAGAATGATCACGGTAATCAGGCTGAATTCCACCGCCTGCGGATGAATGATTTTATCAACAGAGGAGCGTACCAGTTCAAAGGCCATGATTAAAATGGCGATGGAAACGAGAAGTCCGGATAAATATTCGATGCGTCCATGTCCGAATGGGTGGCCCGGGTCCGGCTTTTGTCCCGCCATCTTAAAGCCGATGAGTGTAATCAAAGAGGAACCCGCATCGGATAGGTTATTAAAGGCATCTGCCGTTACCGCAATGGAATTACTGATAATTCCTGCCAGGAATTTGCCGATAAAAAGCAGTATATTCAGGAAGATTCCCACCGTGCCGCACAGCACACCGTACGCCTGCCGAACCTGGGGAGATGAAGTATTGTCCCTATCCTTTATAAATATTTTTGTAAGCAATGATACCATGAAATTTCTCCTATAAAGATGATGAAGTAATAGTATCTATTTTATATCTTTTTCCTATAAATGACAAATGCTTTATGGCCATGACCCTTCATAAACCCACAAACACTTGTTACTATTCGCCTATTTCGTATTTACAACCGCGGAAAAAACATGTATAATTGCAGACGGATTGAACATAAATAGATGCATTCATAATGTATATGCTATGTACAAAAAATTATGATAGATTTCAGGACAATTCTATTAGTTTTACGCTTACAATCTATAAGAGCAATGAGCTATAAATGCTATGATATGCAAGAGGAACAAATTACAAAGATAATGAATTGCGAAAATAACGGATTATATAGAGGTGAATTATTATAATAATGATTTATGATAATATGAAAATACTTTCGTGATTTGAGAAAAGGAGAATGAAAAATGAGCAAAAAACCAACAGTTTTGATGATTTTAGACGGCTACGGATTGAATGAGAGAACGGATGGAAACGCTGTGGCGGAAGCGAATACACCGGTTATGGATAAGCTGATGAAGGAATATCCTTTTGTAAGGGGTTATGCCAGCGGCATGGCAGTAGGACTTCCCGACGGACAGATGGGAAACTCTGAGGTGGGTCATCTCAATATGGGAGCAGGACGTATCGTATATCAGGAGCTTACCAGAATCACGAAAGAAATTCAGGACGGAACCTTCTACGAGAATCCCGCCCTTTTAAAGGCGATACAGAATTGTAAGGATAACGATTCCGCTCTGCACATGTTCGGTCTCGTTTCCGACGGCGGCGTGCATAGCCACAATACACATATTTACGGCATCTTAGAGCTTGCCAAGAGAAAAGGGCTGTCCAAGGTATACGTACATTGCTTCCTGGACGGAAGAGATACGCCTCCCGAAAGCGGCAAGAATTTCGTAGAGCAGTTAGAAGGGAAAATGAAGGAAATCGGCGTAGGTGAGGTAGCTTCCGTATCGGGACGTTACTACGCTATGGATAGAGATAATAACTATGACAGAGTGAAGCTGGCATACGATGTGCTTACAAAAGGAGAAGGCTTAACGTCAGCGGGAGGTCCTGAGGCTATTCAGGAATCCTATGACAGAAGAGAGACGGACGAGTTCGTAAAGCCTACTGTTGTTGTAAAGAACGATGCTCCTGTAGCCGTTATCAAAGATAAGGATTCCGTGATATTCTTTAACTTCAGACCGGACCGTGCCAGAGAGATTACGAGATGCTTCTGTAATGACGAGTTTATGGCATTCGACAGAGGCGCAAGACCGGATACCACATTTGTATGCTTTTCCGATTATGACCCGACGATACCAAATAAGGAAGTAGCATTCCATAAAATAGCGGTAACCAATACTTTTGGAGAGTGGCTCGCGGCAAACCATATGACACAGGCGAGAATTGCGGAGACGGAGAAATATGCTCATGTTACCTTCTTCTTTAACGGCGGGGTGGAAGCTCCCAACGAAGGAGAGGATAGAATACTTGTAAATTCTCCCAAGGACGTGGCTACCTACGATTTGAAGCCTCAGATGAGCGCATACGAGGTATGCGACAAGCTGGTAGGTGCAATCAAGTCAGAAAAATACGATGTGATCATTATCAACTTTGCGAACCCCGACATGGTAGGACATACGGGCGTGGAGTCAGCAGCTATAAAAGCGATAGAAGCAGTGGACGAATGTGTAGGCAAAGCAGTAGACGCGATAAAGGAAGTGGGCGGAGCTATGTTCATCTGTGCGGATCACGGCAATGCGGAGCAGCTTGTAGATTATGTGACAGGAGAACCGTTTACGGCACATACCACCAATCCGGTTCCCTTCATTCTCGTAAACTACGACGAAGCTTATACCTTGAGAGAGGGAGGATGTCTTGCGGATATCATTCCTACTATGATAGAGATGATGGGAATGAAGCAGCCGCAGGAAATGACCGGAAAGTCCTTGCTGTTAAAAAAATAGAATTATTGACAAAGTATGTAATAAAAAAGGATAATACAACCGGAAAAGAGCGGCAAGATGTTAGGAACAATAGTAAATGCTGCGGCAATCATAGCCGGCGCGGTAATCGGTATAGCTTTAAAAAAGGGACTTCCTGATAGAATGGCGGATACCTTAATGAAGGGAGTTGGGCTGTGTACCATGTTTCTCGGTATCAGCGATTCCCTGAAGGGAGAGAATTCCTTAATTCTCATTCTGTCTGTGGTGATTGGTACTTTAATCGGTGAAGGAATTGATTTAGAAGATAAGGTCGGCAGGCTCGGATTATGGGTGGAAGGAAGAGTGAAGAAGGGTGAGGACGGAACGGTATCGATTGCGGAAGGCTTTGTGACGGCCAGTCTGCTCTTTTGCGTAGGAGCGATGGCGATTGTTGGATCTTTGCAAAGCGGGCTTATGGGAAACCATGAGATGCTTTTTGGAAAATCCATTCTCGACTTCATCATGGCGGTAGTTTTTTCCTCTACATTGGGAATAGGAGTTGCTTTTTCAGCAGGATTGGTCTTCCTTTATCAGGGATCGATTACTTTACTCGCCCAGTGGATTGCCCCTTATCTGACGGATATAGTAGTGGCCGAGATGACTTGTGTGGGTTCCGTAGTTATGATCGGGCTTGGTATGAACATTATCGGAATTACGAAACTGAGAGTGATGAACTATGTGCCTGCGATTTTTATTCCGATTATCCTTTGCAGATTTATATAAAGTATCGATATAAAAAGTATTAGTATTAAAATAATGAGATATTTGAAAGTCCTGGGAAGCTTGTAAAAAGTGAGATTCCCGGGGCTTTTTTAATGTAATTGGGAAAGCGCTCCTATACATTAAAAATGGATGCTCAGTTACGCGCGCCAAGCAAAAGCTGTGCTGCCGAAGTGCTTGGTTGTGAGAGTGCGAAGCACATTTTTGTTTTGTAATATGAAAATGCTCCTATTACATTAAAGATAGATGCGCAGCTATGCGCGCGGAACAAAAGCTGTGCTGTCAAAGTATTTGGCTGCGAGGGTGTACGAAGCACACTTTTGTTCTCAATTCATGTTTGCAAATTAATTGATGTTCACTTGACAATATGAAAATAATTGTATATTATGTGTATTAGTAGTGATAGTACAGTTGAAACACTGGAAACAAGGAAATAACAGATGCAGCAGAAGGAAGGTGAATATATGATAATCCTGGATTACAAGGATGCCAGACCTATATACGAACAGATAGTGGAGAAGTTCAAGCTGTTGATTTTAAAAGGAATCCTGCAGAAGGATGAGCAGATGCCTTCTGTCAGAAGCCTTGCGGTGGAACTCGCAATCAATCCGAATACGATACAGAAAGCCTATATGGAACTGGAGCGACAGGGATATATTTACACGGTGAAGGGCAGAGGTAACTTTGTAGCGGAGAATGAGAATCTTCTCGACGAGAGAAGGGAAGAACTAAAAATGAGGATGTTCATTTTATACAAGGAGGGCAAGGAACTCGGCATGACGAAGGCCGATTTTATAGACTGCCTTCGCGGATTTGAAGAGTGAGAGCCTGATGGGCGGATAGGAGGAGACGATGATTGAAATAAATAATGTCAGCAAAGCCTTTGAAGATATTCTGGCAGTGGATGATGTCAGTGTGACGATGAAGGAAGATACAGTATTTGGTCTGATCGGAACCAATGGGGCGGGAAAAAGTACAGTACTTCGAATGGTCGCAGGAGTTATGAAAGCGGATAAGGGAACGATTTCGGTAGACGGCATTTCGGTATACGATAACATAGGAGCTAAGGAAAGAGTATTTTTTATCGCGGATGAACCGTATTTCTTTGCTAATTCCACTGCGGTAGAGATGGAAAAATATTTTTCTACTATATATAAAGAATTCAATAGAAATGACTTTTATACATACATGGAGAATTTCGGGCTCGACAAGAAAAGGAAAATAAACACTTTTTCCAAGGGAATGAAAAAGCAGCTCGCTTTGCTGTGCGGAATCTGTTCCCGGTCGAAATACCTTTTATGTGACGAGACCTTCGACGGTCTGGACCCTGTAATGCGTCAGGGAATAAAGAGCATCTTCGCAAAGGAGATGGAGAGCAGAGGTCTTACCCCCGTCATCGCGTCCCACAATTTAAGGGAACTCGAAGACATTTGCGACCATGTGGGACTTTTGCATAAGGGCGGCGTACTTCTATCCAAGGATTTGGAGGATATGAAATGCAATATCCAGAAGGTTCAATGTGTATTTAAGGACGAGGAATCTGAGAAAAAGGGGCTGGAAGGACTTCAGATTATGAAGGAAGAAAAGAGAGGCTCTTTGTATACCCTTACGGTAAGAGGAAACAGAGAACAAACCATTTCTCATTTTTCTACCGTAGATACGATATTTTTTGAGGCGCTGCCTCTTTCCTTAGAGGAAATATTTATCAGTGAGACGGAGGTGGTTGGTTATGATATCAAAAAACTCATTCTTAGCTAGTATGATGGAAAACAATAAAAGACGTGCATGGGTGTGGGTTACCTCTATGTTGTTTTGGTTCTTCTACTACCCGGTTGCCATGCAGATGATCATGAGCCGTAAAAAAGGGCAAAACCTTATAGATAAAGTGACAGGAACAGCCGCCAGAAACAGACTGGCAGAAGCGGCAGGCGATTGGCTGAAAGCGGACGGTGTGGTAATTGTATTCGTAAGCATACTTGCGGTGATATGCGCCATTCAAGGATTTTCTTATTTATACAGCAGAAAAAAGGTGGATTTATATCATAGTGTGCCGGTATCCAAGAATCGCAGATTTGTAGTCATATATATCAACGGAGTACTGATATTTTTTATTCCTTATCTTTTGAATCTTCTGCTTGCGGTGTCAGTAGCGGGAGCGAATGGAGGGATGAGCTTTGCGAATGCGAGGACGGCGGTAATTTCCCTGTTTATGAATCTCATATTATTTTTAGGAACATACGGACTTACCACAATAGCAGTTATGATGACGGGCAGTATTATTATGACCTTATTCGGTACAGCAATTTTTCTTCTTTATGAAATAGCGGTAAGATTATTGCTGACAGAATACCAAAGCCAATTTTTTGAATACTTTTCTTATAATTCCTATGGTTACCTGGGCACCATCAAAGCATTTACTTCTCCGCTTTGGTATCATCACAAAGCAGTAAGCGCAATATCTTCATATATCGGCGGAGCAGAATTGTCTTTGGCGTCAACAGTGCTTCCGATAGCGCAATGTATACTGCTGGCTGTGCTTTTTGGAATTATTGCTTACTTTTGCTATAGAAAACGTCCTTCTGAGGCGGCTGGAAAGACCATGGCATTTCCGAAGACAAAAGGGATTGTGAAGATACTCCTTACGGTTCCCGTCACGCTGTTTGCGGGGTTGATCGTACTGGGAATGGTAGGTATAGGAGATGAAGGGGAAAATTGTACAATACTTCTGTTGTTTGTTATGGCGGCAGCAGCGATTATAAGCAGCTGTGCGATTGAAGTCATTTATGAATTTGATCTCCGCGCGGCTTTGCACAAAAAGTATCAAATACTGATTACCGGTGTGTGTGCGGCGGCAATTTTCTGTATCTTTCAGTTTGACCTTATTGGCTTCGATGAATGGATCCCGGATCCTAACAAGCTGGAAGAGGCGGATATTATGATTTCTCCCATAGCATACAGGCAATCTTATTTGGACGGTGCGTTTAAAGTTGTTTCCAGCGGGGAACATTATTCGAAGGAACCGGGCATGACGGATATCGCCACTATCTGTGAACTGTCAAAGAAAAAGCTGCATAGAGAAGAGATAAAAGATGGAGGCGCCTATATATGGCTTGAGGTGGCTTACCAGATGAAGAGCGGAAAGACTGTATGGAGAGATTTTGCGGTAAGTGCCAAGGAAGAAGATATTTTAAACAGAGTGATTGGTAATTCGCAGTTCAAAAAGGCAGCTTATCAAATTTATGACGACTCTGTCTATAATAAAATGAAAGAGAAGGACTCCTTCCAGATTACTTATACTACGGGAATAAACGTGGAGAACCTCTCCCCTGAGGATGCAGATACGATCAGGCAGCTCTATATAAAGGATTTGGATAATTCTAATTATTCCACCTTGAAAAATGAGTTTGTGTGTGGTCAGTTGGCGTTTATTGTCAAAATAAACAATTACGGAACTACTAATTTTCAATACGATATCTATCCCTCCTATACGAATATTATCGGTTACCTGAAGGAGAAGGGATTGTACGAGAAAATGATCTTAAAGCCCGAGGATATCGCCAGTCTTACGGTGACTAACTTCCATAACGAAATGTATGATAAAAGTTCGAATGCAGGAATGGAGGATTGGTCCGTTACCAAGACGTATTCCGAGCAGGAGCAGATTGACGAGCTGGCAGGAGCGTTATATCCGTCAAGCTTCGATTACAGCTTTAACAATAAAATATCCAATGACTATTATGTAATCGTGCAGCTCAAGAGCGGAGCGACGAGCTCAGGCTATTACCGTGGGGACAACGGCTTTTATTTCAACGCAGATAAAGTTCCCGAATGGTTGAAAAAGGATACCAACTATGAATGAAGAGCAGACGGTACATTCGTGTATTTTAACGGATGCAGCGTGATAGAACATAAAATATATAATGAGTAAAAAACGCTCATAGGAATGATTTTCTGACATTGGGAAATAAATATAAAGACATGGTTATCAAAATTGCTTATAAAAAGGAGAATGCTGCTATCATGAATTTATATTTAAGAATTACCGATGTACATGGAAGAGAAATCCTGGATTCCAGGGGAAATCCCACAGTGGAGGCGGAGGTGACCGTAGAAGGAAGCATTACAGGCCGCGCCGCCGTTCCATCGGGAGCCAGCACCGGACGCTTTGAGGCGGTGGAGCTAAGAGACGGAGAGACCAGATACTTTGGTCTGGGCGTATGCAAGGCGGTAAAGAACATCAACACGAAGCTAAAGGAGGCTCTGATAGGACAAAACGTCATGGATCAGGGCCTTATTGACCGTATATTAATAGAAACAGACGGAACGGACAATAAGGGGAATCTGGGTGCCAATGCAACGTTGGGCGTATCCATGGCCTGTGCCCGGGCTGCGGCAGAGGCTTTGGAAATGCCTTTATACCGTTATCTCGGAGGCGGACATACGAGACTTCTTCCGGTGCCTATGATGAATATTTTAAACGGCGGAAAGCATGCGGCGAATACGGTGGACTTTCAGGAGTTTATGATTATGCCTGTCCAGGCGGAGAATTTTGCGGATGGACTTTGTATCTGTGCGGAAATCTACCATAACTTAAAAAAGATATTGGAACACAAAGGGCTTTCCACCGGAGTAGGTGATGAAGGAGGTTTTGCGCCTGATCTGCCGGATGCAAAGGCAGTTCTTGAGCTGATTGTGGAAGCCATTCAAGCGAGCAAATACGTTCCGGGGCAGGACATCAAAATAGCGCTGGATGTGGCCAGCAGTGAGCTATATAACGAAAAGACCGGAATGTATCATTTTCCGGGAGAAAGCAAGCTGCTTGGCAGCGAGGTGGTAAGAGATACTTCCGAGATGATTTCTTATTACGAGGAATTGATAGAAAAGTTTCCGATTATCTCTATCGAAGACGGACTTGCGGAGGATGACTGGGATGGCTGGAAGGAGCTGACAAAGCGTCTGGGAGACAAGATCCAATTGGTAGGAGACGACTTATTCGTAACAAATACGAAGCGGTTGGATGCCGGAATTAAACTGAAAGTGGCCAATGCCATCTTGGTGAAGGTAAATCAGATCGGAACGGTATCGGAAGCCATGGAAGCTATCGAGATGGCACATAAGAATGCTTATCGTGCTGTCATATCGCATCGCTCCGGCGAGACTGAGGATACCTTTATCGCAGATCTTGCAGTAGCGGTGAACGCAGGACAGATCAAGACAGGAGCGCCCTGCCGTTCGGATAGAGTAGCGAAGTATAACCAGCTTCTTCGTATCGAAGAGGAGTTGGGAAATGTGGCTGCGTATAAAGAACCCTTTAATAAAATTTAATGTTTTTATCTCCCTCATATAGTTTGCGCTTAAGATTCCACAGCTTGCAGCAAATTTTGGATGGCGGACTTAGTATTATTCGCTCCACGAAGTAGAAATCATCTCTTGAATCATGTTCTTACGTAGCTTAATAGCAAGTGTTAAGCTACTGTGTGAACAATAACCTATTTTATAATGCTTTCACCTAATGCTTAATAGATTACGGTTTAATTTTATTGAATATATTTATCGGATATTATGGAATTTACCGGAAATAAATGTTATAATGCAAAGCGGATATAAGTCCAATATTAAATGGGGATATAGGAGCGGACGAGGGAAATGAAAAAAATATTAGTGGTAATCGATATGCAGAACGATTTTATAGATGGAACGCTGGGAACAATGGAAGCACAGGCGATTATAGAAAATGTAATCGCTAAGATTCATGCTTATCCTGCAGACTGCATCTATGCGACGAGGGATACTCATGAGGACAATTACCTGGAGACCTCCGAGGGCCGGTATCTTCCGGTAAAGCATTGCATTGCAGGTACGAAGGGCTGGGAAATACGTAAGGAAGTGGCGGAAGCGATGCCTGGGGCGATCATAATAGATAAGCCGTCCTTCGGTTCGTCAGAGCTTTCCGAAAGGCTGTTTAAAGAGTCTGAGAAGGAAGAAATAGAGATAGAATTAGTAGGGCTATGTACGGATATCTGCATAGTGACAAACGCTCTTCTTTTAAAAACCAGACTTCCGGAGACGAAAATCAGTGTGGATGCTTCCTGCTGTGCCGGTGTGACCGCGGAGAGCCATGAGGCGTCGTTAACTACGATGAAAATGTGTCAGGTAGAGGTTGTAGCTTAACAGCAAGTGTTAAGTTACTGTGTGAACAGTAACGAAAGATTTACGGATAGAAAAAAATATGTAAAAGTGCTTGAAAATATTACCTGCGTATGATAAACTAAGTTCTGCGTGTACTAGGAGGTGTAAAAATGGAAATTTTGAGAACGATATTGTTAATAATTTTTATTATAATATGCTTTGCTTTGGTTATATTAGTATTGATGCAGGAAGGTAAATCGGCGGGTTTAGGAGCTATCAGCGGTGCGGCAGAGTCATACTGGGGTAAGAATAAGGGACGTTCAATGGAAGGAACTCTCGTTAAAGTTACTAAGTATCTGGCAGCCGGTTTTATCCTATTGGCAGCAATCTTGAATCTTAATGTATTTTAAGAATGATTACGAAAGCGCTCTTGCATAGAACAAGGGCGCTTTTTTTGCAAATAGGAAAGTGCGTGGTCGGAGAGAGACATCATGGAAAAGGAATTAAATAATAAAAGAAAAAAATTAATATGCGAGTTGATTCAGGATGAAATGTATGTTCCCATGAAAGAAAAGGAAATGGCAGCATTCATGCAAGTGTCGAAAGAGGACAGAACGGAATTTCAAAGAGTTATTGACGAACTTCTGGCAGAGGGAAAGATAGGCATTACCTCTAAAGGAAAATATACAAAACCCGATGAAAATATAGTAACGGGAATCTTCGTTAGTAATGCCAAGGGCTTCGGCTTTGTAGAGGTGGAGGGGAGACCGGAGGATTTGTTTATTCCCGAACCGAGAACCGGCGGCGCTTTTCACAAAGATACCGTTCAAGCAAGGCTTCTTCCCGGACAGAGAGGAAAACGGCAGGAGGCTGAGATTATCAAGGTTCTTAATCATGGAACGACGCAGATTGTCGGTACCTTTCAGAAATCGAAGAACTTCGGCTTCGTGATACCGGACAATGTAAAGCTGGCATCGGATATCTTCATTCCATTAGAGCGCTCCAAAGGAGCGGTGGACGGCCATAAAGTGGTGGTAGAAATCACCGATTACGGCAATGAGCAGAAGAACAAGAAGCCGGAAGGAAAAGTCGTAGAAATACTGGGACATATCAACGACCCCGGCGTGGATATTTTATCTATTGTAAAGAACTTTGAATTGCCCATAGGCTTTGAAGAAAAAGTATTAAACCAGGCTCAGAGAGTATCCTCAGAGGTGTTGGATGCCGACAGGGAGGGCAGAGAAGATTTAAGAAACGTACAGATGGTAACGATAGACGGAGAGGATGCGAAAGACCTGGACGATGCGGTCAGCGTGTCCAAAGAGGGAGAAAATTATTTACTGGGCGTTCATATTGCGGATGTGACTAATTATGTGCAGGAGAATTCTGCTCTTGACAGAGAAGCGCTGAATCGCGGCACAAGCGTCTATCTGGTAGACCGTGTTATTCCCATGCTCCCTCATGTTCTGTCCAACGGTATATGTTCGTTGAATCAGGGCGTAGACAGACTGGCTCTGAGCTGCATTATGACGGTAAACCCCAAGGGCGAAGTAATTGATTACCGCATTGTGGAGTCTGTAATATGTGTAGACAGACGAATGACTTATACAAGCGTAAAGAAGATACTTGAGGATAAGGACGAAGCGGAGCGCAGAGAGTACGAAGCCTTCGTTCCCATGTTTGAACTGATGGAGGAGTTGGCAGGAATCCTGCGGGCTAAGAGAAAGAAACGGGGCTCCATAGATTTCGATTTTCCGGAGACGAAGATCATACTGGATAAAGAAGGGCATCCCTTGGAGATAAAGCCATACGAGCGAAATACGGCGACGAAAATCATCGAGGATTTTATGCTTTTGGCGAACGAAACGGTGGCGCAGTATTTTTATTGGCTGGAGCTTCCATTCGTATATAGAATACACGATAATCCGGACCCGGAAAAAATCATGCAGCTAAGCGTGTTCATCAGTAACTTCGGCTACGGGATCAAGTCTTCTAAGGAGGATGTGCACCCCAAAGAAATTCAGAAACTTCTTGGAAAGATAGAAGGGACGCCGGAAGAGGTGCTAATCAGCAGACTTACGCTGCGAAGCATGAAGCGGGCGAAATATTCCGTAGAATGCACCGGACATTTTGGTCTGGCCTGTCAGTATTATTGTCACTTTACTTCTCCTATCCGAAGATATCCTGATTTACAGATACACAGAATTATTAAGGAGCAGCTTAGGGGACGCTTGAAGGAGAACCGCATTCTTCATTATAATGAGATTCTTCCGGAAGTGGCAGACCGTTCCTCCAGGATGGAAAGGCGTGCGGACGAGGCGGAAAGAGAGACCGACAAACTGAAGAAGACGGAATATATGGAAAAGCATATCGGGGAACGCTTCGAAGGAGTGATTTCCGGTATTACGAGCTGGGGCATCTATGTGGAGCTTCCCAATACCGTAGAGGGGCTTATACACGTTTCATCATTGATGGGAGATTATTTCTATTACGATGAGGCGAATTATGAGATGGTAGGAAGGGACTTTGGCAAGAAGTATAAATTGGGAGAGAGGATCGCGGTAATCGTGCAGGGCACCGATCGTTTTGCGAGAACTGTGGACTTTGTGGAGGATGATGATTATGGCGAAGGAAGCGATGAAGCTGGTTGCGAACAATAAAAAAGCATACCACGATTATTTTATAGAAGAAAAGTACGAGGCGGGGATTGTTCTTCACGGCACGGAGGTAAAGTCTATGCGCATGGGAAAGTGCAGCATTAAGGAGGCTTTTATCCGTATTGACAACGGCGAGATGTTCGCCTATGGAATGCATGTCAGCCCCTATGAAAAAGGAAATATTTTCAATAAGGACCCGCTTCGGGTGAAGAAGCTATTGCTCCACAAGCAGGAAATCAATAAGCTTACCGGCCAAATTGCCGAAAAAGGCTATACCCTCGTTCCTCTTCAGGTATACTTCAAGGACGGCATGGCGAAGGTGGAAATCGGCCTCGCAAAAGGTAAAAAGCTCTACGACAAGAGGCAGGATATCGCCAAAAAGGATCAAAAAAGAGAAGTGGAAAAAGAAATGAAAATGAAGCTTCGGGGATAATTTGAATAAAAACAGATTGAAAGTGAAAACAGATTCAAAGTAAAAAGTTCAAATATAAAAAGTTTTAATAATAGATTGAAACGGAATGGTTGAAAGGAAATAGAATAAAATAAAAATAAAAAGAATAAAATAAATTGGTTTGGATTGAATGTTCCTTAAAATTGCTTTATAATGATTTTAAGGAACCGAAACATTTTTCAATGTTACACCGACAGCTAATTGAATAAGGGATAGTAAAGGTTTCGACAGGGACCTTGCAGCTGGAGAAGCTATCCGCAGGCGATGCGTCAAATCGCAAAAATAAATATAAACGCTGAAGACAATTTAGCATACGCTGCCTAATGGCAGCTGTCCGACTTAGTGCACCTATACATTAAGAACCGGGCATCGACTATGTAGGAAACGACACGGGCAAAGCTTTGAGCCCGCGGGCGTATTATGAAGCTACTGAAGACATCGGGGTGTCAATTTCCTGATGTAGGAGGGAATGTGGGGTAACCCGAAATAATTGACTATGATAGTAGAAGGACAGGGAATGGGTTTTTGGACGCGGGTTCGACTCCCGCCTATTCCATCAAATCTAAACCTCGTTATTGATACAATGACGAGAAGCCGAAAAGCCCAGCATTGCTGGGCTTTTTTGCATTTCAGAGAAAAAACTGTGCCATTTTGAGAGGCGTTTTTTTCGCTTTTTTGCACCTTTCCGTGTCATGATGCACCAGAGGTTTTTCTGCCCCCCTGCCTTTCGTGTCATAGTTCAAGAATCGTGTCATAATGCACCAGACATGAAATTGCCCCTCTGCCAGCGGTTTGCTCCGGCTTGATAGAGCAATCGCACAAAAACACATAGGTGACAAAGCCTTGCCCAGATTTCTGTTTGTGTAAAATGGGATCGGTTACTTATATACATACAAAATAGCCGCACTTACAAATTCCGCAAGTTCCGGCGTCTTTTTGTCCAACTCTTTTTTATTATCTAAATATGCCTGACCGATACGGCGAAACGCGGCATCATCACAGGGAATCAATATATTTACAAATTCCCTATAAGCAGTAACCGCTTCTTTTGCCGCTAAACTGTCCGAGCCATCCTTCATGGCGTTACGAAATTTCTCGAAGACCTCCCCGCCAAGAACAATGAGCTTACTAAAATCTGTATTCATTATTCTCGAGGCATTATTAACAGTAAATACTTTGTCCAAAAATATGCCGCTTTTTGCTGCCGGAAGAAAAAAATCGCTTTCCATTAATGCTCGGATTTCACTTGCATATTTTTTCTTCATTGTTTCGACTCTATTTTTATCAAAATCCCTAAGCATTGAAATATCAAATTCGTCATTCAATATACGGTCAACGGACAGCAACATTTTTTGTATTTGGGATTGTTTTTCCAAAAGAACTTGTTTATGTTGCCGCATTAACTCTTTTTCCATTTCCTTTGGATTTTCAAGCAACAACCGAATGTCATCAAGGGGGATGCCAAGCTCTTTATAAAATAGAATGCTCCATAAGCGGCGCAAACTCTCGTCATCATATTGGCGGTAGCCCGATTCTTTCACCGCGCTGGGTGGTAACAGCCCTATTTCATCATAATATTGTAAGGTACGACGGCTTACGCCGGAGAGCTTGCTCACTTCATTTACGCTTTTCATTTTGTCGACTTCCTTCCGAAAAAATATTTTTTAAGTTTTTTTAAAAACCTATTGACTCGAACGTTACGTAATATATTATGCTTTATTATAAACAAAGAACGGCGTTTTGTAAAGTGAAAAATGACGGACAAAACGCCGTACGCAATAAGGAGGAGTTATTTATGACAAGTAAGAATGAAAAATCTCCGGCACTTGAGCCGATTCCAAAGAGCATCATGAACATTGCTTGGATTTTAGTGCTTGGAGCAGTTATGCCACTGCTTGATTCAACAATGGTCAACATTGCCATCAAGCACTTGAGTAATGATTTCAGTATTGGACTTGAATTAATTCAATGGGTCATTACAGGTTATGTGTTATCTATGGCAATTTCAGTGCCACTTGCAGGTTGGATGGTTCAACGTTTCAACGGAAAACGGTTAATGATTGGCGCCAATATAGTATTTTTAGCTGCTTCGATTGCTTCGGGATTTAGTTGGAGTATCCATTCATTGATTATTTTCAGGATTGTTCAAGGTTTCAGTGCCGGCTTTATTATGACATTGGTGACTACCTTGTGTGTTGAAATCGCCGGAAGGGAGCGAATGGGACGTTTAATGTCGACCATTGGTATCCCAACGGTCTTGGGCCCAATCCTTGGCCCGGTTATTGGCGCTGTAATTGTCCAATTCTTATCATGGCGTTACATTTTCTTTGTCAACATTCCAATTGGTATTCTTGCCATCGCTTTGATGATTTTGAAGCTGCCTGATTTCACACCGACTAATAAAAAAGTCAAATTCGACTTCATTGGTATCATTTTATTGGGTGCCAGTTCAGCCGCCTTAATTTATGGGATTACGAAAGCGGCGAAAAACGCTACATTTAACAACAGCACGACGATTGGTTTTGTGATTGCCGGGGCCGTGATTTTAGCCGCCTACGTGATTTATGCCGTTTTCAAAAAGGAACATGCAATTCTCCCATTACCTTTATTTAAGATGAAAAATTTCAGCGCTGTCATGGTCGGCTTATTCCTTGCAGGGATTGCCACCAACGGTCCAATGTTGTTATTACCTTTGTTTTTCCAAAACATTAAGGGCTTCTCAGTTTTAAGCGCCGGATTGATCTTGATTCCTCAAGGTATCGGCATGTTAGTTGCCCGCCCATTGATTGGTAAGTTGACTGATAAACTGGGGGCGCGTAATGTTGTTTTGATAAGCTTAACATTAGCCATCGTTGGCACGATTCCATTTGTCTTCTTCAATGAGGCGTCTTCACTCATTGTTATGAGTATTGTCTTGTTTGTTCGCGGTATAGGTATCGGTGGTATCGCCATTCCAATGATGACTGATGCGTACACCGGTATGGTCAAACAAGAAATTGCGCAAGCCAGTGTCGGAACCCGACTCGTGCAAAATATTGGTGGTGCGTTTGGTTCAGCCGTGCTTGCAACGGTTGTTAGCCTTTCAATCCAAGATAAAGTACCAACGACTCCGCTCATGACCACCGCTTACCACAATGGTTTCACGTTAGCCTTAGTCCTTAGCGTGGTATTGCTCATTCCGGCTATGTTCTTAACGAATAAGACATCTAAGCAAAACCGCAAAGGAGCGTTGTTAAATGAAGAAACCGAGTAGCGGCGGCAGCGCCGTGATACAACTGGATGGCCTCATAAAAACATTTGATGGGTATCAAGCTGTCAACGATGTTTCATTAGAGGTGAGATATACGGATTTGTTGGGTTGAACGGAGCCGGTAAGTCTACCACAATCCATATGATGCTGTCGCTGTTAAAGCCCGCCTCCGGCAGCGTTTATATGCTGGGGAGCAAGGTTGATTTCGGAAGCTACGAGTTGTGGGGAAAGGTAGGCTTTATGGAAGAAGCGAGTTACTATCCCGAACTTACCGTGGAAGAAAATCTGGACATTGCCCGCCGTATGCAGATGCTTCCTGACCGGCAATGTATTCCTCGCATAATAAAAAAGCTTGGCTTGGAAGCTCACAAGAATAAAAAAGCTAAGAACCTTTCTCTTGGCAACAGGCAGCGTTTAGGATTGTCGAAGGCAATGATTCACAATCCCGAGATTTTGATTTTAGACGAACCGATCAATGGTCTTGACCCTGCCGGAGTCGTGGAAATCAGAGAAACGCTTTTAGATTTATCCAAAAATCACGGTGTGACCGTTTTTCTTTCCAGTCATCTTCTTGAGGAGCTTGCAAAGCTGGCTGACAGAATCGGGATCATTCATGAAGGAAAGCTGGTGCAGGAAATTGAAATGACGCATCTGGAGCAATCGCTTAGGAAGCACTTGGTTCTCTGCGGCCGCGATAAAACCACTATGAGGCGCATACTTGCGGAGAACGGGTATCGTTTTGAGGAAAACGCGGATGGGCACTTTATCCTTTCGGAAGGTCGTGCCACAGAAAAGCCTGAAAAGCTTAGTGAATTGTTAGTGCGTTCTGGTCAGCCGCCGACACAGC
This sequence comes from Kineothrix alysoides, assembly GCF_000732725.1. Classification (GTDB taxonomy): domain Bacteria; phylum Bacillota; class Clostridia; order Lachnospirales; family Lachnospiraceae; genus Kineothrix; species Kineothrix alysoides. The sequence continues at coordinate 1,147,537 of NZ_JPNB01000001.1, forward strand.
TAAACATTGTTTCCGAAGATTTGGAAGGTTATTTTTTTAGAACAATTCAAGATAGAGGAGGGGTACGTTAATGAACATTTTATCTTTAGTAATCTGCGAAATGCGTAAGATGTATAAGTCAAGCGTCTTTTGGGTTTTGATAATTGCGTTTACTGTTTTGCCGGGCATATCCCTTATCAAGTATTTTAACGCCGCGAACGTAAGCTGGGATTTATATTTGGCGGACATTCTAAAATTCTTTACCGCTATTTTGATTATCGGGTTTGCTTTCACAACCTGTTGGATTTTCGGGCGTGAATACACGGATAAAACGATAAACGATTTACTGGTAAAGCCGGTATCCAAACTCAAAATAGCGGTATCGAAATTTATTGTGATTGCCCTTTGGAATAGCTTGCTGTCAATTCTGCTGTTCGCTGTTGTTGCGCTTATCGGTGCGTATGTCGGTCTGGCCGACGGAACAGCCGCGCTCATTCTCCATTACTTTCTCATGTTTATGGCGACCTCACTGCTAACTACGCTTGTAAGTACAGTTAGTTCTTTTATGGCCAACGTTACCAAAGGTTATTTAGCGCCTATCGGCCTAATTTTCATCATTGTACTGATCGTCAATATCGTTGAAAACGTTGGGCTTTCCGCTTATATCCCTTGGACAATACCGGGGTTACTGATAACCGATGGGTTTCTTAGTCCTATCAGTATTTTCATAGTTATGGATTCAGACCAAACAGATATGCACAGCAAGCAATCATAACGGCATTGGATATGATGAATGACGGAAATGATTGGATAGTTGACGTTGACTTAGAAAAGTTCTTTGACACAGTAAACCATGATAAGCTGATGACACTAATAGGAAGAACGTATACGGTAAATCATGAGTACTGGCTTAAATGATGACCGCCAATCGGCGGTCTGGTTTACGCTTTTGTTTTTATTTTGCAGATTTCCGGAATCTGATTTGACCAAGGAAGTAGATCCTTTAGGAAATCCTGACTGGTATCTTCTTGATGTTCCATTAACTCTGTCAATAGAAACTCAAGGTAACGGAACGGGTTCAGATTGTTTGCCTTTGCTGTTTCAGTAAGGCTGTATACGACGGCACTGGCTTTGGCTCCATCAATCGTATCGATCAGACGCCATGTATGTTTGTGAACACAAAATGTGCGAAGTGCTGCTTCTGTTGCATTGTTATCCAGTGGCAAGGCGCCATCATTTAAAAACTCTTTCAGGTTTTTCTCATGATTGATGCAATAGTTTATGCCTTCGAGAGTTTTACCCTTTGATAGACTGTTTTTTTGCTGGATGTCTTTCGCCCACACAAAGAAGGCCTCTACCAGCGGCTTTACGGTGAGTTGTCTTTCCTGTTCTCTCTGGTCAGGCGTTAACTCTGATAATTTATTATCCAGATGATATATGGCTGCGATCTGCTTTAATGCTTGATATGCGATCGTATCTTTTGTACTTTCCCGTTTATCCCCGGGAATTGCTTTGACCGCTTCGGTAAACCGACGCCTGCCATGTGCCCAGCATCCAGCAAATGTGATATCCGGATTTTTTTGGTCCAGTGAATCATACACTGCGTATGCATCCGTCACCAGGGTTCCATGAAAGTTCTTTAGGAATTCTCTTGGATGTTCCGTCTTTCGAGTCTTTTGATACTCGTAAAGAATGATTGGTGTTTCTTTATACCATTTGCCGGTACGGTACACCCACATGAAGCTCTTGCTGTTTGCAGGACGCCCATCCTTTGTCACAAGCACTGGAGTCTCATCGGCCTGAAGGATACGAAATGTAAGTAGTTCTTTGTGCAGATAATCAAACATGATTCCCAGGTACCGCTCTGCACACTGGATGACCCAGTTTGCAAGCACCTGTTTGGATATATGAATATCGTTCCGTAAATACTCTTTATTAATACGGTCTAACGGCATACCGTTGACATATTTTGCGTTATAAATGCTTGCAACAAGTGATGGAGTTGCAATGCTGTTGCGTAGAAGACTCTTTGGACGGTCCGCTTTTACAATTGTCTGATTGTCCTTGCCTGCATAAACTGCCACATGATGTTCCTCGACCGTATAAACAGCTGGCTCAACCTTAACTCTTTTGTATACTTCGTCAGGTAACCGTTTCCAGCCATTGACACCAAAGATTTCTATTAGTTTTTCTTCCGATAGCATATGTGGGATTTCCACAACAGGAAGACCTTCTAAATCTTTTTCCCGTTTGCCGACCTGTTTTTTCTTCTTTGACGGAAGTACATCTTCCCCCGCCGGCTCCACAACATAAAGTGTTTCGGTAAGGGCCTCTGCTTCATTGAAGATAAAATCCAGATTCAACTGTCCGTCAATTACCTCTAGTTTTTCACAGGAGCGGCCAAAACGCTGGTTGTTTGCAGCTGCCATGGAACGCTACGAAGCCGCGCAAAATGGCATTGCTAAAATCAACGATAAAATGTTGGAGCGCACCGCCAAGCGGGAAAAGATAACACGCTTTCTTGCTAATATGAAATGCCACGATAAGCTGTTTACTGAGTTTGATGAAAAACTCTGGCTTGCCACCGTCGATTCGGTGACTGTCCACTCTGAAAGCGAAATGGCGGTCACTTTTAAGGACGGCAGCGAGGTCACGGTGGAGATATAGGAAACCAATGAAACAATGATGCCCGCAGAAACAGTGAATTTTGCTGCTTTCACGGGTATTTTTGTATACCATAAAACAGTTTGCTTCTCTTTCCTCTAAGATTTTCCATGCGTTCTGCAATGGAAATGCCACGGCCATTCCGATGTCCTATGGCCACATTCATGTGAAAAAACAGTTATCCCGAAGTTTAACCCCTTCCCCTATATACCAATGGGTTGAGGTTAAAACTTCAGGATAACCATGTTCATAGTTTCATTACATGAAAAGAAAATGTTCGGTAGGAACACCCGCGTTATTCTACCGAATTTCCGCCAGTTCATCCCTTACTATCTCAGATCAACACATTAGATTACCGGCTTGACGTCAGCTTAACGTAACGTCTTCATAAATTGTATTAACCCATACAGAAGTTCTTTTAGCTGAATCTGACACGAAAATTTTTATTTCATGCAAAGACCACGTCAGGTCGGTCGGGTTTTGCTGACGAAGAAAAACCATAGCTAAGTCTTCCGAGGAATATTTGATATTTGAAATCACCATTGAATAGGTGCCATTAGTTAAAGTATAGTTATTAAGGGTATTACCTACTATCGTTGAAGTGCCACTCTGATTTAAACTTTTTACATCGACCAGTAGAGGGCCACCAGTGTTCGAAGTAATGTGAAAATTTACTGTTGACATACCACTATTCGATAGGTTGCATCTAACATTTTTAATAGAAAAGATACGATTGGTACCGCTGCCTGAAATGTCATCGTTATAAAAAGCAGGAAGAGACGCCGGACCGGTCGGGCCAGTGTCGCCTTGCGGACCGGTGGGGCCGGTGTCTCCCTGTGCTCCAGTGGGTCCGATGTCGCCCTGCGGACCGGTGGGACCGATGTCGCCCTGCGGACCGGTGGGACCGATGTCGCCCTGCGGGCCGGTGGGACCGATGTCGCCCTGCGGACCGGTGGGGCCGGTGTCTCCCTGCGGACCGGTGGGGCCGGTGTCTCCCCGCGGACCGGTGGGGCCGGTGTCTCCCTGCGGACCGGTGGGGCCGGTGTCTCCCTGTGGGCCGGTGGGACCGATGTCGCCCTGCGGACCGGTGGGACCGATGTCGCCCTGCGGACCGGTGGGGCCGGTGTCTCCCTGTGGGCCGGTGGGACCGATGTCGCCCTGCGGACCGGTGGGACCGATGTCGCCCTGCGCTCCGGTGGGGCCGGTGTCTCCCTGTGCTCCAGTGGGTCCGATGTCGCCCTGCGGGCCAGTGGGACCGATGTCGCCCTGCAGACCGGTGGGACCGATGTCTCCCTGCAGACCGGTGGGACCGATGTCGCCCTGCGCTCCGGTGGGGCCGATGTCGCCTTGCGGACCGGTGGGACCGATGTCGCCCTGAGGGCCGGTGGGTCCGATGTCTCCCTGTGGGCCTGTGGGACCGATGTCGCCCTGCGGACCGGTGGGACCGATGTCGCCCTGCGCTCCGGTGGGTCCGATGTCTCCCTGTGCTCCAGTGGGTCCGATGTCGCCCTGCGGGCCGGTGGGTCCGATGTCGCCCTGCGGGCCGGTGGGTCCGATGTCGCCCTGCGCTCCGGTGGGTCCGGTGTCTCCCTGCGCTCCGGTGGGACCGATGTCGCCTTGCGGACCGGTGGGACCGATGTCGCCCTGAGGGCCGGTGGGACCGATGTCTCCCTGTGGGCCGGTGGGACCGATGTCGCCCTGCGGACCGGTGGGACCGATGTCGCCCTGCGCTCCGATGGGTCCGGTGTCTCCCTGTGCTCCAGTGGGACCGATGTCGCCCTGCGGGCCGGTCGGGCCGGTGGGACCAGTCACACTGGGATTTTCAATGTTGACATGTGCTGATCCGGGGGTGACGTCAATGTTCAAAGTAGTGGAAGTAAACTCCAAAGTGGAACCTAATGTCATGGGAATGGGGATACCACCCGAGGTTTCCACCGTAAATAATACCGTATCTCCGTCGATTCCCGTAGGACCGGTCGGACCAGTCGGACCAGTCGGACCGACGTCGCCTTGCGGACCGGTTGGGCCGATATCCCCTTGCGAACCGGTCGGACCTGTAGGCCCTATATCACCTTGTATTCCCTGCGGCCCTTCCGGACCCTGGCAGCCTCTTGCACCCTGTGGCCCTTCCGGACCTTGCACTCCGGCGGAGCCTTCCGGCCCGATTGGACCAGCCGGTCCGGGTATACCCTGCGGGCCCTGAGGACCCTCAGGTCCCGGAACACCCTGAGGACCCGCGGGTCCCGTATTCCCTCTTGCACCAATAGGCCCGGGAATACCCTGTGAACCAGCCGGTCCGGGATTGCCACGAGGCCCCATGGGCCCTTGGCAACCGGGATCTCCCTGCGGACCAATATCTCCACGAACTCCTTGAGGACCTGGAGGGCCTATCTGTCCCTGCGGGCCACGTGAACCCACAGGACCCGGACACCCCGGATCTCCTTTATCGCCCTTTTCCCCTTGCGGGCCCCTTTGTCCTCTAAGGCCCTCCGGTCCCATCGGACCAGGTGCACCCTGAGGGCCAGGGTAGCCTACATCACCTTTTGGGCCAGGACATCCCGGATCGCCCTTGGGACCGCGCGAACCTTGTGGACCCTGTGGACCTGGAGGGCATATATTAGGGCAACCTGATTGACAATCAAGGATATTATTATTTTCGTTGTTACTCATAATTTTGCTTCCTTTCTTAGTATACTGTGGTGGATTACTCCCCCCTACTTATAATATTCAGCAGAGATAAAAAGGGCTACTCATTCTGATCAGGCAGCCATGATCCCCTGTAGCCTGTTATCGACACATAAAAGGTGGCAATCAGACTGTTACTAGTTTAGACTCAAATGCGGTTAAAAGAGTAGCAAAACGTGCAGGAACACAATGCTTTTAACCTGAACCATCAATAGCGTGCTCACAAAACAAACTGCTTTTTCATATTCTATAATGAGATATGGCGTTTCAAAGTCTTAGTAGGCTCTACTATGACAGTAAGCGAGAAAGGGGCCTTATAATTTGAATAGATACAATCAAAATTGCATAATTGATAATGATAAAAGGTGCAACGACCCTTCCTGTCCCGCATGCAGGCCAAAAGGTAACCCATGTTGCCCTTGTTGTAATATCGGACCAACCGGTCCAATGGGACCACCAGGAGCACCGGGTTGTCCGGGACCGCAAGGCGTTCCCGGCAATACCGGTCCGCAGGGAGACCCTGGGCCGTCAGGGCCTATGGGGCCTGCGGGACCACAAGGTGTTCCAGGCAATACCGGTCCGCAGGGAGATCCCGGACCGTCAGGGCCTATGGGTCCTGCGGGACCGCAAGGTGTTCCCGGCAATACTGGCCCGCAGGGAGATCCCGGACCGTCAGGGCCTATGGGTCCTGCGGGACCGCAAGGTGTTTCTGGTGATATTGGCCCGCAGGGAGATCCTGGACCGTCAGGGTCTATGGGGCCTCCGGGACCGCAAGGTGTTCGCGGTGATATTGGCCCCCAGGGAGATCCCGGCTGCCAGGGACCGATAGGACCAAAAGGAAACTTTGGGCCTCCAGGTCCTATGGGACCTCCGGGTCTACGCGGACCGAGAGGCGATGTTGGGCCTCCCGGATGCCGGGGTCCAGAAGGTCCCGAAGGACCTCAGGGGGAACGTGGAATTGAAGGCCCGCCAGGGCCCATGGGGATTGAGGGTCCGGCCGGTCCCATAGGGCCGCAAGGATCGCAAGGCCCGAAAGGATGCCAGGGGCCGGAGGGACCGCAAGGCGAAAGAGGATATCCCGGACCCACCGGACCCGCTGGTTCGGCAGTTTCCTTTGCCGGTGTACAATATTCGAACATATATCCTGCAGCACAAACGAAACGTTTATATCGATCGGGCGAAACAATCAAGTTTAACGCTGAAATGACAAATGGCGCACCATATATAAACTATCATCCCTCATCGGGTACATTTGTAATAAGCAAACCCGGTAAATATGTCGTCAATTTTATGCTATACGTGTCGGATGTCATTGATGGGAACAAAACACAGATTCAACTTGAAGTTAATGGAACGGTTGTGTCTTTCCGTGATGTTATTCTATCCTCAATCAACGGTCCGCCCTTTACATTTATGGATATAATCCAGGTAAACAGCGAGAATTCTATGCTGTGTGTGTTAAACACAGGAAAAGATCTTATGTTGAGCGAACTGGTAGAATCTGTCGCCTTCATATCCATTTGGGGTCTTGTATGATTGAAACGGCGGATTAATTTCTTTGACAGAATTTCGACTTATTTAGCTTATACTATAAATGGCAACCAAACGAAGGGCAAGCTGAACTATAAGAGTATTAAAAAGAAGGTGCTTTCAGGAATCTATACGTATGAAGTTGCTGATGCCGACAAGATTATAGAAAAACCCATAAGATAAGGAATTCCAACCCCCTCTCTCATTTGAGCGCAAGTTGGTTGGCAATAATAACACAGCCGTCGACATATTAAACAGTATCGAGCAACTTGGCTACTTGATTGAAACCAAAATAGCAGAATACCAAAGCCTGATAACAATTAAAGCGTGTCATAATATGCACCCGATAAACCCCAAATGCACCCACTTGATTGTTTCATTGGAATCGTGTTATTGTATCAAAAGCGAGGTCAATAGACAGAAAAGCCGCTTAATCAGCGGTTTTTTCGTTTCTGTGTTGCAATTTGTGATGCATATTTTCAAAATACGCGTTAGTCATGCACACAAATTTCTCTTCATAGTCGGCAACCGTACCTCGGTATATGTCTTTTAATACGCGGTCATTGCTCCACCCCCCGCGCTTCATTATATACTGGTCAGGGACACCCATAGCGTGCATAATAGACGCGGAGTAATGCCTTAAGTCATGGAAACGATAAGGCGGCATTTTAAGCTCAATTAATGCCCTTTGGAATCTTCTAGTAAGTGCATCGGGTGTAAGGTTTATAATGAGCCCAGTTTTGGTGAGCATTTCAATAACAAATTCCGGTAACTCTATATACCTATCTGATTCGGAGGTTTTAGTAGTGTCTTTAATTACTTTATTTCCGTTTCTGGTCCTATGTCAAGATTTAGTACAAGTTAAAATGATAAAATAATCCTCCTCTAACCTACCAGCTGTAAACCATCCTCGAGTGCCTTTTCATAAAGCTTTTCGAATTCATTGGGCGATATATAATCGCAATGACTATGGATTCGCTTTGTGTTGTAGAATGCTTCAATGTATTCAAATACTAACCGGTACGCTTGCTCATAATTACCGATTTTGAAGCGATTCAGCCATTCTCTTTTGATTAAGGAATGGAAGGATTCAATACAGGCGTTGTCCCAGGGAAATGCCTTTTTCGAATAGCTCCGCTGCATATTTGCAGTTGCTTTCCGATATTCGTTTGACACATACTGGCTTCCGCGATCGCTGTGCAGAATAAGCGGTTGTTCCGTGTTACGTCTGGCTTTTGCTTTGTTAATGGTATCAATAACGCATGCTACACCCATTGAATCAGATAAAGTCCATGCGACTATTTTTCTTGAAAATAAGTCCATAATGCTTGTCAGATATGTGAAGCCTTCTGTCGTCCAGATATATGTAATGTCACTGCACCACACTGCATTTGGACGCTCTGGGTTGAATTGCTCATTTAATATATTTTGAAGTTCATTGCTGAAATAGGAATCTTTGGTGGTAATTGTCCATGGTTTTACCCATTGAGCCCTGATTCCTAGCTGGGACATGTATTTGCCTACCGTGCGTTCAGAAATAATTTCGCCTTCTTGTTGCAACTTTTTTGCAATTTTCGGAGCGCCGTAGTTCTGTTTGGAATCATCGTAAATGTCCATGATCTTTACTTTAACAGCCTCTCTACGTTGCTGTGTATTAGAAGGCATACGGTTTTGCCATGCACGATATCCAGACCGTGAAACGCCAAGGATTTTCAGCATCCCGGAGACAGAAACCTGGCGATTAGCTTTCATGGCAGCGTCTGTCTTTTCGGAGACTTCAAGGTAAATGGCTTCTGTCATTTTCCCAGAATGCTGATGGCTTTTTTTAGTACGTCAAGAGCATCCTGAGTATCACGTAGTTCACGCTTGAGATGAGCGATTTCCTTCGCTTCATCAGAAGAATAATTTCCGGATCCACGGCTTTTAATGTCACCGGTTTCACGTAGTTCTTTTTGCCATCTGGAAAGAGTCTGCTGACTGATTCCCATATTTGTAGCACAACCGACAAGACCTAGTTCCTTGTGATCCTGATAATACTGAACTGCATCCAGCTTAAACTGCTTGTCAAAATGTTTCGGCATAATGAAATCCTCCTTAAGTACGATACCTCTATTGTATCATATTTTTCTATATAGGATTTTCTCATTTTGACTTGTACTATTTAGATTCTAGCACCATTCTGTCCTTCACCATAGTATTTCTAACATGTATTACATTTCCTGATATGTCCTCACCAGCAATTCCACATACCTCTGAACGACTCAGAGTGCTAAATGCAGCTAGGCAAGCGGCATACATCATATTTGTATCGTTCTCTCTAAAATACGCAATGATACGGGTAATATCCTCATCGGTAGGAACAATAAAGCTCTTTTTCTTCCCTTTTGGAAGCGTTACTTTAAATGTTTTATCCGGCATAAACTCTTTGAAAACACAAGATATATAACCATACGCATTTTTCACTGTCTTTGGCGCGTGATTCTCTGAAAAATCATTAACCCAATTTTGTATAGTGATATTTGTAATTTTCTTTAACTTCATATCATCTATATCCTGATAACAAGATTTCAAGTAGTGATAGTCCTTCAGGACGGAACCGAAATTGAACTGGAAACCGGCGCAAGTCTTAGCGCGCTTGGTGTACTGTCTGAGAACAAGGCAGCTATGGTTGTAGTATGGGAAAAGCTGACACCGGACAATCTGTCATCTGTACAGATAAAAAATGGTGATGGTCTTACAGTCGGTACCTATACGGGCCTTGTATTAGTGTCTGAGACATCCGCCGTCAACGCGGATGGTAGCGTCGTTACATACTATAACTTAAAGGAGAAAACAGACATGGAAAAGAATCTTGACAACGTTTCGGCGCAGACCGAGCGGAATAAAGCCGACATTGATTATCTCACAATGATAACGGAGGGGGAAAACTAATGGGAAAAGCAAAGATAGTAGAACATTCACCGAACTTCGAAAAAGTAAAGGATTATTATGACCGTGGGCTATGGACCATAGACCGTGTACATACCGCAGTCGGCAAGTGGATAACCGAGGCGGAATACAAAGAAATCACCAGATTTGATTATCCGAATAAAGGGTAAATCTGATAAAGCAGAAAGAGCGAGGGAAAGAAAATGGAAAAACTAAATGCACTTAAAGGATTTTTAATACTGACGATTGGGGGAATTGGGAGCATGGTGACGAACTTATTTGGTGGATGGAGCGAAGACCTTACGACACTTCTTATCTTTATGGGTGTGGATTTTGTTATGGGCTTACTGATTGCGGCGGTATGGCATAAGAGTGGAAAATCAGAGACCGGCACACTATCCAACTCACAAATATGCTGCTATGATATTGTTAAATTCTAGTGGAAGAATCAGACGATGATAACCTCTGTCTAAGCACAAATTTTTCACTATTATTACAAAAACATATCTTCCACAAGAGAAAGAGAAGTCTTTTTTATTGGGAAAATGCGGTATAATAAATTCAAAATCATTACATCACATAGATAAAAAGAAACCTATCAGGCAGCCTTAAACGGCAGAGTATTAATATTTGGCGAGGGAGAATGACATGATATTGCCTAAAATACGTGACAAAAGATTCATCACAGTTCGCCGTGGCGGTACATTATTAGAGGAAGACCATCATCTGTTAGCAATTTGGGCGGCGCAATGCGCTCAGCATGTATTGCATTATTTTGAAGAAATGCGTCCGGAGGATGACCGTCCGCGTCGCGCTATTGAATTAACCCAAGCCTGGGTGAACGGTGAAATTACAATGAAACAAGCGCGCTTTGCCGCCGGCGCGTCGCAAGACGCGGCAAGAGAAGTAAAAGAAGTGTCAGAAGCGGCGAAATTGGCGGCTCTATCAGCCGGTCAGGCAGCGGTAGTAGCTCATGTTGCTGCGCATGAATTGGGAGCGGCAGCCTATGCAATCCGAGCGGTTATGGCAGCTTCACCGGAAGACAAAAGGGAAATGTTCAGGCACCAAGAGTGTCAATGGCAACGGGATAGACTTCCGGAAAGAATTCGCAGTCTCGTAATTGATGATGAGCATTTGAGAAATAATATTTGTTGGTCTGTGTTCAGTGAGAATTTTTGAACGATAATACAAGGTTCAAATTCCAATTGGCTGTTTAATTTAAAGAAAAATGCCTTACTGTTTTCCAACCTTTTTATTTATAGAAAAGAGTGGTATTATAGATTGCGTGGATATTATGCCACATAAATAAACAGGAATTTACCTGTAAGTTAGAAAGTAATTTATGGAGGAGTTTATGATAACAACAAAAAGATTAGTGATAAAACCTTATTCTGATGAAGATCAAGGGGATATGATACTATTGTTGGTGAATGAAAAGGTTAAGGAAACCTACATAATTCCAGACTTTAATACTAGAGACGAAGCTCTCTCTATGTTTAAAAAAATTCAGAAGCTTTCTTATTCAGACGATCATTATGAATTTGGTATTTATAAGGACAATCAATTGATTGGCTGGGTAAATGATGTATATAAAGATGCGGTTAAAATAGAATTGGGTTACGTTATTGATCCGGATTATCATAATAATGGTTATGCAACAGAAGTACTAAAAGCAGTCATTGAAGATATATTCTTAAAGGGATTCAATGAGATTGTTACAGGAACTTTCGTAACCAACAAAGCAAGTATCAAAGTGATAGAAAAGTGCGGAATGAAACGGATAGACCGAGAAGAAGATATAGTTTATCAGGATAAATTACAGCATTGCATTTATTATGCAATAAAAAGAGAACGATGACTTCTAATTTGCCAACTAAGCCATGTTGAGATACGGGAACCAAGAAACAGAAGATAATATCTGGCGGGGGAAAAAATGACAGTAGTTTATTTTATAAGACATGCGGAACCAAACTATAAGAATCATAACGACGAGTTACGAGAGCTCACCGAAAAAGGCCTGGCAGACAGGAAGCTTGTTACGGAATTTCTGAGAGACAAAGATATTGATATAGTTTTATCGAGCCCTTATAAACGCTCTATTGATACCGTAAAACATTTTGCAGATAAATACGGACGTCAAGTAATAACTATCCCTGATTTCAGGGAGAGAAAAGTCGACAGTGTTTGGATTGATGATTTTACTTCATTCAGCGAACAGCAATGGAAAGATTTTGATTATAAACTTACCGATGGAGAAACATTGAGAGAGGTACAAAGCAGAAATATTGCTGCGCTGGAATGGGTTCTGAAAGAGTATAAAAATAAAAATATCGTTGTTGGCAGTCATGGCACCGCGTTAAGTACGATTATTAATCATTATGATACCTCTTTCGGGTATCTCTCTTTCAAAAAAATTAAAGCGATTATGCCTTGGATTGTAAAATTTACATTTGACGGGAATTTGTTGCAAAGCATTGAGATGATTAATGTTTAGCCTTTACCTACTAATTGCGGCACAAAAAGTCGGGATAAAATAAATATTAATCCTATAATTGTAATCAGAGAGGAGAAGGATAAATGGACTGGATAAAACAGCTTAATGAGGTCATGGACTATATCGATGACAATTTACAAAGCAAAATATCGTATGACAACATCGCTGAGATTGCATGCTGCTCGATATACAACTTTCAAAGAATGTTTTCCTATATTGCACAAACTCCACTGTCTGAATATATCAGAAATCGCAGGATGACACTGGCGGCTTTCGACGTCATAAAAGGTGACGAAAGAATCATTGATATTGCTTTAAAGTATGGTTATGATTCGCAGGATGCTTTTTCACGTGCTTTTAAAAATTTTCATGGAGTATTGCCGTCAACGGCAAGAAATGAATCAGTAATGCTTAAATCCTGCCCTAAGCTCTCCTTTCAAATTATGATTAAAGGAGCAGAGAAAATGAGGTATCAGATTGAGCAATGGCCTGCATTTAAAGTAGCAGGAATATCCAACAGGATTAAAACAGATAAAGCTTTTGAACTTGTGCCGCAAATATGGGATAAGGCGTGGAAGGACGGTACAATGCAAAAATTCATGAAGTTTTTCCCTGATTACCGCCCTGCCGGCTTTTTGGGAATTGCTGCCGGAGGCGGATGGGGCAGTTCGGAAGAAATGGATTATATTTTAGCCGTTACAAACTATGTGGATACACCGGATTGTACCTATATCTCCGCCCCGGCAGGAATGACAGAGTTTTCTTATCCTGCGGCAACATGGGTAATTATCAATGCGGACGGCAAGATTCCGGACGCAGTACAGGATGTTTATCAGAAGTTTTATTCTGAATGGCTGCCAAGTTCAGGCTATAAACTTTCAGATCTGCCTGTATTTGAATGCTATATGCAAGAAAATCACCAAGAAGTATGGATAGCGATTGAGGAAGCATGACGCATATTTGGAAATTAATTTCGTTAAATGAATATAATACGAAGTTGATAAAGTTTAGTTTGACGGCTGAGTTATAGCTAATAGCTTGTTATTTCGGAAAATCTTTTTCCATCACCTTTACAAAAGGCCATAGCTTTCCTCCGAGGGTACATCAGGGAGCTATGGCTTTTCTTATGCAGTAAAGCATGGTATTATGGATTTTAGGTCTAGGTGTTTCACTTATAGAAATAAAAATTTGTATTAGGAGAAAATAGATGGAAAATATAAAGATTGCTTTTTTTGATATAGATGGAACATTAATTGATATAAATAAAAAAAAGATGACAAAGAGAATAGAAGAAACATTAATCCGATTAAAGCAAAATAAAATTATTATTTGTATTGCTACCGGAAGACCGCTTAAAAGTGTACCTCACTTTCCGAATATCGAATTTGACGCATTTCTGACATTTAATGCATCGTATTGCTGCACGAAGAATGAAATTATCTATAAAAATCCTATACCGCCATCTGATGTGCAAACAATCATAGAGAATGCGAAAAAAATTCATCGCCCGGTTTCAATCGCTAGTGCGATCAGGATGGGAGCAAATGGTAAAGATCAGGATTTAATAGATTATTTTGCAATATCGGATCAACTGGTAGAAGTTGTGGAGGATTTTGATGATTTAAAAAAAGACGACATCTATCAAATTATGATGGGATGTTATAAAGAAGAATATGGCCAAGTTTTAAATGATGTAGAAGGGGCCAAAATTACAGCATGGTGGCCTAGAGCAGTAGACATCATACCGGCAAACGGGGGAAAAGGATTAGGCGTAGAAAAGATCCTTAACTATTATAATCTAAAAAAAGAAGAAGCAATTGCTTTCGGCGATGGAACAAATGATATTGAAATGTTACAAGCTGTCGGTACCGGTGTGGCAATGGGCAATGCAACAAATGATGTAAAAGATATAGCTGATGATACATGTGAAAGCGTTGCGGAAGATGGAATTTATTTCTATTGCAAGAAATATCATTTGATTTAAAAAGCAAAGGGAGTAATGGACTGAAAAAGCTATTAAAAAGCAGTTTAAAAAAGCTAAGGAGTTTATGAAAATACAGGCACAAAGTATTGTCCTTACCGTGTTTGAATAGTTTTTACCAGCAAAAGATAAGTCTTTCTTTATGAGAAAGAATACAGTATAATCAATGCAAAGAAAGCTACTATAAAGTGTATAGATGACAGATGGGCAAGCGTTTAAGCAGCAGATGATTTGGGGGGAGAACATTGTTAAAAAAGGTTAATCTAAGAGACGCAGTAAATCAAGTGGAGAAATTATATGTGTATGATAAAATTGGAAAACTAAACGGGCATACACTGAGCGTAGTAAACGTCGAGAATAGAACTTTGGACTTTCATGTTCACGAGGATTCAGACGAATTATTTTATGTAATTGAAGGTTGCTTTCATCTTGAGACACAAGAAGGACTTATAAAACTTGAGGAAGGTGAGTTAATTATTGTGCCTAAAGGAACTGTGCATAGACCAGTTGTAAAAACGCTGACTAAATTTTTGATGATAGAATTAGAAGGCACCTTAAACAAGGAAAACAGCGGGGATTCCTACGAAGAATAGGCGAAGGCTTTTTCTTTTGGGGATAAAGAGCACTGAAATAGTAATTGCAATTTCAATTAGCAAAGAGAGATGATATTATGCACGACAATGAAATTTTGCTTTCAAATTTAGAAAAAATCCATACCACTGAAATGGGTATTAATAGAATAAAAAGAAATTTGGGATTGGATACAGAAGATGTGATTGAGTGGTGCAGAGCTAAAATTCAGCGTCCAGATTGTTCTATAATAAAACAAGGGAAAAATTATTATGCGACTATTGATGATTGCATAATAACAGTAAACTCTTATAGCTATACAATTATTACAGCACATAAAGTTAAGAGGAAATAACAAGTTTCACTTTATTATCGTATGTGGAACAGGTGGAGGTAATTTATGAAACGTATATTACTGCTGAATGCCAGTGCAAAAAATAATGGGGCAACGGAAGAAATCCTTTCAATTATTAAAAAAGAGATTTGTGATTCTTACATTGTTGATTCCTTTTGCTTAGGCGACTTAAATATATCATACTGCAAAGGCTGTAAATCATGCTATAAAACATGCAAATGTACGCAAAACGACGATGTTGACGTCTTAATATCTGCGATGGATTCGGCTGATATATTTGTTATATGTGCTCCATCTTATTGGGGGGATGTTCCGGGGCAATTCAAAGTATTTATTGATAGGTGCACCGTTTATTCCAACACGAATCCTAACCCAAATCGTCCAGTATTACAGAGTGGTAAAAAATGTTATGGAATTGCGTTGAGAACCGGACTGAGAGCAATGGAATGTGAACATATTATTGAGTGTATACATCATTGGTGTGGTCATATGGAGGTCGAGATGGCGGACAGTCTGTACTTTTGCGGAATAAATAGTAAAGAAGATATTACAGTAGAAAAAGGCCATATTGTAGAAAAATGTGACGAATGGTTTACATAAGGCATCTAAATTCATCACTAATACAAGAACCGCTCCGGTAGTTAGCGACAAAGAACCACTTTGAAGAGGCTTTTTTGTTTTTATGCATCGAAGCTGCTCTAAAAAAGAAGTTTTTTTTATGTGGAAAATATAAATTTAAGGGCAATATCTGATTTTTATAAAATGGTTGAATGAAAATTAAATTCTACATGTAAAAGTAAATTTCATGCAGAAGAATAAATTCTACATTTTTAAATATTAAAATAATTATCTTTTTTTTCTTGACTTTTATTTACTGCTATGATATGGTGTAGATGTATTTTTGATAAAGTTTTGATTTCACATATTTTTTGTAAGTCATTATTGTATTGATGATTCACAAAAAATATGTGATTTTTTTAATTTTATAAAGTATATAAAAAATAAGGAGGTATCTTTTATGAATAAAGGTACAGTAAAATGGTTCAACGGACAAAAAGGTTTTGGTTTCATCACTGATGATCAGGGAGGAGATGTATTCGTACATTACTCAGGACTTACAATGGATGGATATAAGACATTGGATGAAGGACAATCCGTAGTATATGAAGTAACAAAGGGTGCACGTGGATTACAAGCAGTTAATGTTCGTCCCGCATAAAGAATCGTTTTAGAAAGATTGTTAATTAGGCAGACTTCCATAAGGCGGCGTAACAACAATGCATTTATGGGTGTGGCCCAATATGATGTCTAAGAAAGCAAGCGTATCGTTCAATTCGGATGATACGCTTGCTTTTATTATGCATACATGTGTTTTGCATTGGTTGATGAAGGAAGCAAGGGCGTAATATAAAGCCAAGAAAACAAGGAAATGATCTGAGGCAACGAGATAGACATTCGACAGACGGATATGCTAAAGTTGTACAGAAGTCGAAATTATATGTTTTTGCTTATTATATGGTCTTATGAAGTTATGTGAGGAATATACCTATCCAAAAGGAGTGCTATAATAATGATTGCCATAATAAAGTAATTTTTGTAGAATAACATTAACGGTATTGGATTCTTTTTATGTATTCAATGGAAATGAATTAATAAACATTTACGGTAATAAATGCTGGCGGAAGAATTACACGAACAAATAACAAATATATGAAAGCGAAAGGGGAATTGGGTATGAATTGGAAGAAAGCAGCAATAAAAGCGGCATTACTATGTGTCTTTCTGGTTGCTTCAGCCGGCTGTAGTGCAAAAACAAAAGAGGCGGCAAATGTGCCGGAAAGCTCTGAACGTGTCCTTGTTTCTGAGGACGGAGAAAGTACAAGTATTTCCAAGGAATCGGTGGATGAAATTATGCTTCGGCTTACCACCGCGCAAAAAGCGGCACAGATGGTTCAGGGGGCTGTTTACAGCATTACTGAGGATGACATGAAGAAATATGATTACGGTAGTGTTCTTTCTACTTTTGGGGTGCCGATGGAGGCACGTGAGTGGCGCGAAATTATTCTCGGTCTACAAAAAAATGCATTGAAATCGGAAGCAGGGATTCCTTATATTTTCGGGAATGACGCCGTGCATGGAGTAAATACTTGTGCGGGAACAGTTATCTTTCCTCATAATATCGGCATAGGAGCTGCTAACGATGAAGAACTGACCTATCAGATGGGGCGGGCAGTAGCGGATGAAACAAGGCTTGTGGGAGTGCTCTGGACATTTTCCCCCTGCGTTGCGGCCGCCGAAGATCCAAGGTGGGGCAGAACTTATGAAAGCTATTCTACCGAAACGGAGCTTATCAAAAAAATGGGCAGTTCTTTTGCCAAAGGTTTGATTGATGGAGGGGCTCTTCCCTGCGCAAAGCATTTCTTAGGAGACGGCAATACGATTTATGGCAGCGGTGAGAATTCGGACGGTACTTACCGCCTGATTGATCGGGGAAATGCACAGTTATCGGAGGCTAAGATACAGGAACAGTTGGATATTTATCAGGCGATGATCGACAGTGGTGTGAAGACGATAATGATCAGCCACAGCAGTTTAAATGGCGTTAAAATGCATGAAAACGAAAAATACATTACGATGCTGAAGGAAGAGATGGGCTTTGACGGCTTTATCGTAAGTGATTGGAATTCTATACATAATATTTCAGGGGGAAATCTGAAAGAACAGACAATCGCAGCAGTCAATGCAGGAATTGATATGCTGATGGAGGATACTTCCTATGAGGAGTGCCGTAAGTATATTGTGGAAGGTGTTGAAAACGGAAATATTCCTAAGGAAAGATTTGAAGATGCAGTTAGAAGAATTATATCCGTGAAAATGGAACTTGGTATTTTTGATGACCCTATGATGGAAAATCAAAATACCTATAAGGATCAAGTGGGCTCGGAGGAATACCGAGAGTTGGCCAGAACATTGGTAGAGGAAAGCCTTGTTCTGTTAAAGAATGAGAAGGAAATACTTCCTTTAAAAAAGGGAACCCGGATTTTTGTTACCGGCCCGGCAGCAGATGATGTAGGAGCTCAGTGTGGTGGATGGACGATTAGCTGGCAGGGAAAAACAGATGAAGATAATGGCGGACATAAGTGGGTTCCTGAAGGAAAATCAATTTTAGATGGACTTAAGGCTCTTGTAGAGGAATATGAATTGACCTTGATAACAGATGAAAGTCAGGCATCTCAGGCAGATGTAACACTCCTATGTCTGGGAGAAAAGCCCTATTCGGAATGGGAAGGCGATAGTGAAGATATCAGCATTACAGGTACAATGGCGCTTGCGGGGAATAAGAAAGCGATTGAACTCGCCGACAGCCTTGGACTTCCGACAATTACTTTGCTTGTTGCAGGAAGAAATATAATGATTCAGGAATATTTGGATCTTTGGGATGCGGCAGTTATATGTTATCTGCCGGGAAGTGAAGGAGACGGGATTGCAAATGTTCTCAGCGGAAAGAAAAGCTTTCAGGGAACCTTGCCTATGCCGTACTACTCAGAAATCAGTGCAATCGGAACTGAGGAGGTTCTTTTTCCAGTCGGTTATGGCTTGCAATATTGACCATGATTAAGGAAAAGTGGATAATTCTTCATCTTGCTTTTTAGGTAATTTCAGTATGCTATAATTTCTGGTTATCAGCTAATAGTAAGACTGGAAGAAGTATTCAGTGCGGGATATATTGTTAAGGAAGAAGGTTAAAATACTTGGTGAGCGGAAGCAGACAATTGTAAATCATTGTTAGTTGAAGAAGGAGATTTTAGATGAAAAGAGTGGTTACGGAAGCGATGAGGAATCAGTTTGATTCCACCCTTCATATGGCGAACGTACTGATGAAAGTTTGTTCTGATGAGATATGGTCAGCATCGTATCATGAGGTACCTTTTTGGCAGCAGGTCTTTCACTATGTTTACTTTGTAGATTTTTGGATGAGGGAACAATATGATGAAAGCGAGTGGCGTACGAAGATTTTCGATGATGCTTATACTACGGACCTTTATGAGGGCTGCTTTGAAGGACTGTATATTTCGCGGGAAGAAATGCTGGAATATCTGGAAGCGATTCAAGCAAAAACATCGCGTATTTTTGACAGCCTGGACGATGAAAAATTAGGCTGTCCAGTTTACGGTGAAAATCCGCAATATACCTATGCAGATGTCATTACCGGTCAAATACGGCATATTATGTATAATATCGGTTATCTCAACGGTATATTACGGCAGTTTGGAATGCCCGAATCGGATTGGTATTCTTATAACGAGCCGGAAGGCTCTTGAATGACCTGTTATAACGCATATTGAAAATAAACGAATGCTTTTACGCGATAATTTTTTATCAATATTCAAAGTAAAAGATGATTCTGGATATAAAACGATAGATATGTTATACTCAATGCAAGAAAAGAAAGAAGGCGTGATAAATATGAGTCGAATGCCAACATTGTTTGTAGGACATGGTTCTCCCATGAATGCGATTGAGGAAAATCAATTCGTGGAGGAATGGAAGCGTATTGGAAGCCGGATTCCTGAGCCAAAAGCAATTTTAGCGGTTTCGGCACATTGGTATACCGATTATACCCGGATTATGACAGCAGAAACGGCCAAGACGATTTATGATATGTATGGATTTCCGAAGGCGCTTTATGAAATTGTCTACAATGCCAAGGGGGCTCCGCATTTCGCCCGGTTGGCGAAGTCTATGCTCAGCGCGGATGTTGTAGAAGACAATTCATGGGGGTATGACCATGGAACATGGTCTGTTCTTCACAGAATGTATCCGAAAGCGGATATCCCGGTATTTCAGCTTAGCGTGGATAAAAATGCATCTGTAGAGCAGCATTATAAGATCGGACAGGAGCTGTGCGGACTCAGAGAACAGGGAGTATTGATATTCGGAAGCGGGAATGTAGTCCATAATCTGTCGAGAGTCAATTGGGATATGGAAGACGGCTATTCATGGGCAGAAGAGTTCGACGATTATATTATGGAGAATATTATGGCCCGAAGGGACGAGGCTGTGCTTGATTATAAGAAGGCGGGAAGCAGTGCACAGTTGGCATTCCCTATGCTGGATCACTTCGCACCGCTTCTGTATGTGCTCGGAGCAGCCAAGGAAGAGGATGAAATAACTGTATTCAATAAGGCCTGCGTTTTGGGAGGCTTATCTATGACGGGATATTTGTTTGAATCATAAGAAGCACTCCTGTGTCATGGTGGAAAAAGGAGGATGCCCCTTAAGTCATTTCATGACTTTGGGGACATCCTCCTGCTTTTATTTAGTCTCTATTAATGAAAATTATAGAAGTTTACATTTCGGGAGACATAGTAGCATTGATTAATCCGTTGTTGTCCAGCTTGGACAGTTCCTTAACTTTTTCGATGTCCAGTCCCATTGCCTTTGTGATTCGTTCTCCATATTCGGTATCCGCCAGATAGCAATGTACCGCATGACGGTATTTAATATTATTGGTAACTGAAGCGATGTCGCCGGCAGTATTTTCGATGAGTAGCTGTTTTTTATCTTCTGCCAGGATTCGCCATAGATTACCTCCGGCGCGGAAGTTGTCGTCAGTAGGGTCATCCTTAGGATCGTAACGCCACATAGCGCCTTCGATTTCCAAGGGCGGCTCTGATACTTCGGGCTGAGCTGTCCAGGAGCCGTAGCTGTTGGGAGAGTAAGCGGGAGCGCCGCCGTAATTGCCGTCGGTGCGCATTGCTCCGTCTCTGTGATACTCATTGACTTCCACACGGGCACGGTTAACCGGAATATGGTTATGGTTCACACCCAAGCGGTAACGCTGTGCATCGCCGTAAGCGAACAGACGTCCCTGAAGAAAACGGTCGGGAGAGAATCCGATACCCGGCACTACATGAGCAGGAGTAAATGCAGCCTGCTCCACCTCTGCAAAATAGTTCTCAGGATTCTTGTTAAGCTCCAGTACACCAACCTCGATCAAAGGGAATTCCTTATGGGGCCAAATTTTTGTGATGTCGAAGGGATTTTCATAATGGTTCTTGGCCTGCTCCTCCGTCATAATCTGTACATACATTGTCCAGCGCGGATAATCACCTTTTTCAATGGATTCGAAGAGATCTTTTCCATGGTATTCCCGATCCATGCCGTTGACTTTTGCAGCTTCCTCATTGGTAAAACACTTAATGCCTTGCTGCGTATGCAGGTGGAATTTACACCATACCCTTTTATTTTCCGAGTTATAGAAGCTGAAGGTATGCTCGCCGAAAACGTGCATATGGCGGAAGGAGGCAGGAATTCCGCGATCGGACATGACGATAGTGCGCTGATGGAAGGTTTCCGGAAGAAGTGTCCAGAAATCCCAGTTGTTCTGTGCGCTGCGTCGGCCGGTACGAGGATCTCTTTTCACGGCGCGGTTTAAGTCAGAAAAGTTATGTACATCACGTATGAAGAAGGTAGGAGTATTATTTCCGACCAAGTCCCAGTTTCCTTCTTCGGTGTAGAATTTGCAGGCAAAGCCTCTGATGTCTCTTTCGCAGTCGGCAGCGCCTCGTTCTCCGGCAACGGTAGAGAAGCGGACGAAAACATCGGTTTTATGTCCGGGCTGCAATACCTTGGCTTTGGTAAATTCGGAGATATCGCCCGTAACCGTAAAATCACCGTAGGCTCCCCAGCCCTTGGCATGCATGCGGCGTTCGGGAATGACCTCGCGATTAAAGTGAGCCATTTTTTCCAACAGCCATACATCCTGCATTACCACGGGGCCGCGGGGGCCGGCAGTGATGGCGTTTTCGTTATCGGCAATCGGTGCACCGACCTCGTTTGTTAATTTCTTATACTGTTCCATAGTTTCTCTCCTTTCGATTTTAATTTTTTGTATGATCAGCCGCATAGGTTCATGCGTTTGATTTTATAGGGAAGCACATGGCTCAGAGATTCAGGCACATGACTAAAATCCATAGATAGCAGCAGGTCTTCGGCAGCATCAGCATGCCGAGCTTCGGGTTCTCATTGGCCCACAGTACCACCGGAAGATAAAAGCCGAAGCTTAAGGCGATGGCGATCCACATACCGCTAACCGCAGAAACAGTGCCCATGTGCATAGCAAAGAGCAGGGCGACGACTAAACCCTGAAGGAAAAAAGGCACATTCCGATAAATGCCAAAGCGTACCGGAGGATAGCGGTCCGTCCAACGATTCTGCGGAAGCAGACAAAGCAGTATACGAAGGAGGGCTAGTATGTAAACAGGGAGCGACAGAAGAAATGACGCATCAGGCTGAAACAGCATAAGGCCGATTTGCAATAAAAAAAGGTAAAATATAGTCATGGTAATTGAAGTGATGAGTTTTCCGATTCCCAGTGCCTTTGTAAAGCGTTCCTCTTTACCGGTAATGATGACACCTATGCGGGGCAGGAGATGAAATGCGTCTCCAAATACAAGCAAAAAAGCCATACTTCCTGCAAGAATGCGGACCGGCAAATCACCGGTATACAGAAGGTAAATGCCGATAATAAAAGCGGATAATAGATAAAGAATATCGAAAGCAGCCTCTATTCGCCCAAACACTCGTTTTTTCATTTGCATTATTTTCTATCTCCTTTTGGCTTTGCAATCCAGAGAATATGTATCGTTACACAGATTCCGACGACGATGAGAAGGAGGGTGAGCCATAGCCGTCCGATGAGGAACATGGATATAAGCAGCATTCCCCAGAGGAAAACCAAGCTCTTGATCACCGTTCTGCGGGGCAGTCCGTTTCTTTTTTCATAGTTTTCGAGATATTCGCGGAAAAAAGTAATTCGCAGAATCCGCTCCCTTAGCTTAGGGGTACCGGTTAGGCAGGCTGCTCCTAAGAGAACAAAAGGTGTGGTTGGCAATATTGGTAAAAAAACCCCGATTAGTCCCAAAGCCAGGAAAAGCAAACCTAATGCGGTTAACAGAATAGTACGGATACGCATGGGCGGTTACTCCTTTTGATCTTGTTCTTTTTTCAGATGTTTAGGGTTTGCGGGAAACCATCCTTTACTTACTCTCTCGGCTTGTTCTTTCAGCTCAATAATCGACCAAAGCATAGCACATCCCAATACCGCAAGAGCTCCGGATAAAATGATATGCGAAAGGAATAAAGAGGATATGCAGCATATCAATCCGAGAATGAGAAATAAGGGCCATATGCGCCATGTGAAGTAATACTCACATTTGATGACGATGGGATGAAAAGAGCCGATAATTAAAAAAGCTATAATGCCGATAATGATGCCAGACCAATACATAGATACCCTCCCTGTTATTAATATTAAGATTCATTACTGTTAATATAAATTTACCTAAATGAAATTGATTTGTCAATAAATAAAAATATTTTTGATAAAATATGCGAAATTTTATGAGTTTATTCTTTGAATTGTATTTATGAATCGGGAAAAGCGTGTGATGCGGATTTTTTTTGATTTCAAGAAAGGAAAGGCACTTCACAACTGAATTCAGGCGTGAAGAACCGCTCCTATTACATAAAATCTATCGTTAAAAGCTGCCCCGTCGTGTAACTGGAAGCATCGGAAGCGAAATAAACGATAGCTCCGTCCAGTTCTCCGGCGCGTCCGGCTCTTCCCATAGGGCAGTAGGCCCCGATCACCTGTTTGAACTCCTCGCTTTCTACAAAGCCCTCCGTAAGCTCGGAAGGGAAATAAGCAGGCCCGATAGCGTTGACCGTAATATTATACGGTGCCCATTCATTCGCTAATTCTTTTGTAAGCATGGCTACTGCACCTTTGGAAGCACAATAGGAACTGATCTTAAGACCCGGCATAGCTACCGTACTGTGAATAGACCCGAGATTGATGATTTTACCATATTTACGCGCAACCATTCCTTTTCCGAATTCCCTGCTTACGTAATAAACGCTGTTGAGGTTCAGGTCGATAACTCGTTTCCATTCGTCGTCCGTCTGCTCTTCGGCGGCTACGGAGCCTCCGGTACCGGCATTATTTACAAGAATATCCACCTTGCCGAAGAACTCTTCAATCTGCGCTACCGCTCGTTTAAGTTCGTCCATATTCGTGACATCGCAGGGAACGGAGAGGCAGCGAACGACTAACTGCTCGATCTGTAGGGTTAATAGTAGCCGGGCAAGCTGAAAAAGCTTTCCCTATAACATAACTATGGCCTTGCAGATAAGATAAGTCAAGAGTGAAACATCGATAAAATATAACGGTGAAAGTATTTTGCGATATGTTATACTATTGGTGTATGGAAAAATTATGCCATGTGAAATAGTTGAAAAGAAGGGCTTATTATTTAGGAAAAAGCAGGATAAGGGAAAAATATGAAGAATATACTGATTATTGAAGATGACCGTACGCTGAGCAATGGTATTTTGCTGACACTGAAAAGTGAGGATTATCATATTCAGCAAAGTTTTGATTTAAGCTCTGCGAGACAGGCACTTCTAAAGGAGCGTTTCGAACTGCTGATTTTAGATATTAACTTGCCGGACGGCAGCGGGCTGAATTTCTTAAAGGATTTCAGACAGATGTATGAAACGAAGGTGATTTTGCTGACAGCGAACGATATGGAGACCGATATCGTCCTGGGGTTGGAAATGGGTGCAGACGATTATATCACTAAGCCATTTTCATTGGCAGTACTTCGTGCCCGGGTGAAAAGCCAGCTCAGACGCTCATCCCATCGCATGGGCGAGGTGGTAACTGTGGATTCCTTTCGTTTTGATTTCGAGAAGATGGAATATTATAAGGGCAGCACGCCTATTGAATTGAGTAAGACGGAACAGAAGCTTTTACACATTCTTGTGCGAAACAGTGGCAAGACCCTTTCCCGGTCGGATCTGGTGGACCGCATCTGGACGGATGGAGCGGAATACGTGGATGAAAATGCGCTTTCCGTCACGGTTAAGCGCTTGAGGGATAAGCTGGAGGACGATTCCTCGAAGCCTCAATATATCAAAACGGTGTATGGAATCGGATACGTATGGGAAGGGAATAAAGGATAAAAGAAATGTACCTTCCCCCTCCTTGATCGGTACGCCTGCCAGAGCGGGCAGATGGGAGCAAAAATGAATATATGGACGCTTTTTTTATTTGTTCTTTCCGTCTTATTTTTCGTGATTTCCGTTGTATTTGCTGTTTACACAGCTTATAAAAATACGAAGATAATGAATCGGTTAAAAACCATGCTGGAGATGGCGGAAAATGGAACGTTTTCGGAATCTGTCTTTGACGAAAGCCTTCTTTCAGCAGTGGAAGAGAAAATGGCGAATTATTTATCATCATCGGAAGTATCTGCCAAGAATATGGAGCAGGAAAGGGACAAGGTCAAAATGCTTATTGCGGATATCTCGCACCAAACCAAAACACCCATTTCTAACATTCTGCTTTATGTTCAGCTTTTGAAGGAGCAGGAGTTATCGGAGGAAAGCATGCCTTGCGTGGAAGCGTTGAGCGCACAGGCACAAAAGCTGGCTTTTTTAATTGATTCTCTTATAAAAACCTCCCGTCTGGAATCGGGAGTCTTCGTTCTCAGCCCTAAAATGCAGGGGGCGGAACTTCTTATTTATAAGGTGCTGGAGCAGGCTTCTTCGCAGGCGGCCAAGAAGGGTGTTTCGCTCCTTATGGAAGAAACGAAGGGTGCAGCTTGTTTCGACTTGAAATGGACGGCGGAGGCGCTCTATAATATTGTGGATAATGCGATTAAATATACGCCCAGAGGAGGGCGGGTACAGCTTAGTGCGGCGCAGTACGAGTTATTTTTTCGAATTGATATAAGCGATGACGGGATAGGGATTTCAGAAGAGGAGCAGCCGTTAATATTCGGTCGCTTTTATCGTTCTGCCACCGTCCATGATACCGAGGGAGTGGGAATCGGACTTTATTTGGCAAGACAGATTATTTCAGAGCAGGGAGGCTATCTAAAAGTAAAGTCTTCACCAAAAGAGGGAAGTACCTTTTCTGTATTTTTGCCAACGGGACAGTAAAATCTTTCAAAACTGTTAGATTCTTACGCCGGTTGGAAAGATTGTGGAAAGATTGTTGTGGTATAGTCTGTATTGTAGAAATACGATACGGACTTTTTAGTATATGGAAAGGGGCAAATATAAAGGATGACAATATTAGAAACGCAGAACTTAAGAAAAATTTATGGAAGCGGGGAAATGGAAGTCCATGCGTTGGACGGTGTGGATTTCAGTGTGGAAAAGGGTGAATTCGTAGCAGTTGTGGGAACCTCCGGCAGCGGCAAATCCACGCTGCTCCATATGCTGGGAGGATTGGACAGACCTACCTCCGGCAGTGTGACAGTAGACGGCAAGAATATTTTTACGTTAAAGGATGAGGAACTTACAATCTTCAGGAGGCGAAAAATAGGGTTCGTGTTTCAGAATTATAATCTGGTGCCGGTATTGAACGTTTATGAAAACATTCTCCTGCCCATTCAACTGGACGGCAATGTGCCGGATAAGGCTTATGTGGATCGTATTATCGATACTCTGGGGCTTAGCACCAAGCTTCAGAACCTGCCCAACAACCTATCAGGAGGGCAGCAGCAGCGTGTTGCCATTGCCAGAGCACTGGCTGCAAAGCCTGCGATTATCCTGGCTGATGAACCTACCGGCAATCTGGACAGCCGTACCAGTCAGGATGTGATGGGATTACTGAAGGTAACGAGTCAAAAATTCAGTCAGACCATTGTGATCATAACTCATAATGAAGAGATTGCACAGATGTGTGACCGGATCGTTCGAATTGAGGATGGAAAAATCATAGGCGGTGATAGGGCATGATGAAGGTAAAAAATAAGAAAACAATCTATAGCCTGTCTTTAAAAACTTTAAGAGGAAATGCTGCGAGAAATCTTATTGCGGTGGCGGCGATAGCGCTGACAACGATATTGTTTACTTCTCTGTTTACCATTTCTATGTCCATTAATCGTTCCTTCCAGCAGGAGAATTTTCGCCAGGCGGGAGGATATGCTCATGGCAGTTTTAAATATCTGACCGAGACACAGGCGCAGGAACTGAGTGGGGATAAGCTTATAAAGGCATATGGTTTTCGTCGTTTTGTAGGAATGCCCTCAGGAGATCCCTTTCGCAAAGCACATGTGGAGGTGAGTTGGTGTGATGAAAATGAGGCGAAATGGATGTTTTTAAAGCCGAAGGAAGGGCGGCTGCCTATGGAAGGAACCAACGAGGCCGCTACCGATACCCGCGTCTTGTCTCTCCTTGGAATTTCTCCAAAGCTGGGAGAGGACTTTACCATGACCTTCGATGTAGACGGTCAGGAAACGACACAGACCTTTACTCTTTGCGGATGGTGGGAATATGACGAGGCCATTGTAGCCAGCCATGTACTTCTTCCGCAAAGTAGGGCAGAGCAGATTTTTTCCCAGATGAACACGCAGGGAAATGACGGCATGACCAGTATGTGGAATATGGACGTCATGTTCAAGAATTCTATGCATATTGCAGAGGATGTGAATGAGGTTCTGCTTCATCGCGGGTGGCAAAGTGAGAGTCAGAATGAAGCTAATTATATTGCTACGGGAGTCAACTGGGGATATACAGGTGCACAGCTTTCGGACAGTATTGATTTGGGTACCGTGCTGGCTATTTCGGCGCTGCTGCTTCTTATTGTTTTTACCGGTTACCTCATTATTTATAATGTGTTTCAGATTTCTGTGGCGGGGGATATAAGGTTTTATGGTTTATTAAAAGCTATCGGTACCACCGGGAGGCAGTTGAAGAAGGTAATAAGACTTCAAGCGCTTATATTATCAGGTGCAGGGATTCCTTTAGGGCTTATCATTGGCTATGGTGTGGGAGTAAAGCTGACACCGCTCGTTTTAAATAATCTGAATATCCTGGTAAAGGATATTGTTTCGATAAATCCTTTCGTTTTTATCGGTTCCGCTGTTTTTTCGCTTATCACGGTGCTTATTTCCTGCCGCAAGCCTGAACGCATGGCGGCAAGGGTGTCCCCGGTAGAGGCGGTGCGCCATACGGAAAGGATACAATATAAAAGGGGGCGTCGAAACGGATCCGCAGGAGCTTCACAGCTTAAAATGGCATGGGCGAATCTGGGCCGCAACCGCAGTAAGAGTGCGGTAACGATTGTTTCACTGGCGTTGTCGTTGGTGTTGCTCAATTTGACATTCACCTTTACCAATGGATTCGATATGGACAAATATCTGGCGCAGGTGGTATCAGATTTCATTGTGGGTAACGCGGGCTATTTTCAGGTGAGCGGAGATTGGTGGAACAAGGATATGGCAGTGTCCGAGGATGTGATTGAACAGATAACCGATCAGGGAGGAATTACGGCCGGCGGCCGTATATATGGCAAGGTTTCCGATATTCAAGAGTCTGTTACAGAGGATTATTTCAGAACTCACTGGGGGCGTTATAACAGTAAGGAAGTGGTGGATATGCTGGTTAATTCCACAGTTCGTCTGGACGACGGCAGACTTGCAGACAGGGCACAGCTATATGGTATGGAGCGCTATCCGCTGGATAAGCTTTCAATGCTGGAGGGAGATATTTCGAAACTATATCAGTCCGGTTCGCATTATGTGGCAGCAGTTTATATAGAGGACGATTATGGAAATGCCCGGATGGATTCTAATTGGGCAAAGCTTGGGGATATTATTACGCTGCGATATGTAGAAAAATATGAATATTATGATTTTGAGACCGGCGAACTTATAGACCCGAATGCACTTCCTGAAGATGGAAATTATGAACAGCGCGCAGCGGAATATAGGGATGTGGAATATGAGGTAGCGGCTCTGGTCACGGTGCCTTCTTCTCTCAGCTACCGTTATTACGGCACGGATGAATTTGTTTTAAACGATCAGACCTTTATTCAGGATACGGGAACTTCGTATATTATGCAGTACTGCTTTGACACCGAAGATGGTTCTAATGCCTCTATGGAAGCCTTTTTAAAAGACTTTACAAACAATAGGCAGGCGGAATATGACTATGAGAGCAAGCAGACATATGAGAAAGAGTTCGAAAGCTTTAAAAGCATGTTCTTAATATTGGGAAGCATTCTAAGTTTTATCATCGGATTGGTTGGAATCCTGAATTTTTTAAATGTGGTGCTGACGGGGATATTATCCCGCAGGCATGAATTTGCTGTCCTCCAATCTATTGGCATGACCGGAGGACAGTTAAAGGCAATACTCGTATGGGAAGGACTGTATTTTACCTTAGGGGCGGTAAGCGTTGCTCTTATATTCAGCGCGGCTTCCGGTCCGGGTATGGCTTCTGCGTTAGAAGGGATATTCTGGTTTTTCACATATGGGTTTACCTTGCGACCGGTTTTGTATGCAGCACCTGTATTTTGCTTATTAGGAATTGTGGTACCGCTAGTCGTTTACCGCGTGTTGGCGCGTCAGACGGTGGTGGAGAGGCTGAGGGAAATAGAATGATACTTTTCAAAACACATTGAGATTTAGAGGGGTGTATGATATATTACAATAAGAGATAAAGAAAAGAAATACGGAAAAGAATGAGGGAAAAACAGGGTAGAAATGAATAAAAGGGTCTGAAAAGGAGTGGAGTTATGAAAAGCAAAATAGGCAGCATTGTATTGATTTCTCTGGGGATTTTGCTGGCAGGTTGCGGTAAGAAGGGGACGGAGGAAATCAGCGGAGAGACGGTAACGACGGTGGAGGAAAGTGTTGCAGCCAATTTGACAGAAAATGATACGGAGAATCCGGCAGAGAGTCAGACCATGGAGGTGCCGGAAACTGTTCCAGCGATAATCGATATAGAAAATCCTTCGTGGGATTATTACATCGGAAATGAAGCGGTATCCAAGGCTTCTCCTTTAAAGCTTGTGCAGCTTACGGAGGCGGCGAATGCGATTACGGATACGGAAAAGTGGTTTGAGAAGAACGATTTGAGTTTAAATGCAGAAGGCGATGAGAGATACGGCTGTGAGATTTATTCTCCTTATAATAGTGAGGAGTGCGATATCCAGGTAACGGACAGAGAAAATGGTGAAAGTTTTACACTTCATTTCGAGGGGTTTCGGTATGCGGGCGATTTTACAGAAGAGAACGAACCCTTTGTAGAGCAGAACATACAATATGCGCAGGTAGAGGATGGTATCTTATATTTTTCAATCGGACATCTGACTTATGCGAAGTTTTCACCGCATAATGCCTATGTGGCAGCAGTTGATTTGGCGGAAAAAAAGCTTTTGTGGAAGAGTGAACCGCTTGTAAGTAATGCGTACAATTTTGTGATTACAGGGAATGTACTGCTTTGCGGTTATGGGTTTACGGAGGAACCGGATTATTTATATCAGTTGGATTTGGCATCCGGAAAGGTGATCGGGGAGATTCCTTTGAAGACCAAGGCGGATTACCTGATTCTGAAAGATAATATTTTGTATGTAAGAACCTATAACACGGATTATACGTTTCAGGTGGAGTAGATAGGAGTAGAAACAGTGCGGAAGGTTGCGGGGAGTTGCGCGTTTCGCTTCTGAATAAAAGATAATTGAGGAATGATAGAATGAGGAAGGTGAAAAACTGTTACCGATTGGTAAGCAGTTTTTTTGCCTTTCGGGCAAATATATGCGCAGCTACGCGCGGAACAAAAGCTATGCTGCCAAAGCATTTGGCTATGATAGCTCGTAAAGCATACTTTTGTAAAATCAAAAAAAGGAGGGAAAGATTGTGGGGAAGAAGTATGAATTTGATGCGGTGATAATGAAGGTGCCGGATATGGACGGCGCTTATGTGGAGGTGCCTTTTGATATAAAGGAGGAGTTTGGGAAGGGGCGTGTTGCGGTGCATGCCACCTTTGATGGAGTCGAGTATGACGGGCAGGCTGTCAGGATGGGGACACCTTGTCATATTATTGGGATTCGGAAGGATATTCGCAGGACAATCGGAAAGCAGCCCGGAGATATGGTGCATGTGACCTTTGAAGAGCGGGAGGCTGAAAAGGTAAAGAAGGGGCAACGAAGGGAAAACTCCGGAAGATGCTAGGGATTGGCTTGCCGGGAAAATCAAGCTGCCTGCGGCTAAAAACTGATTTTGGATGCGCATAGTGCGGCCAGAGAAGCGGAGGATAAACCCGGGGCACAGGCAGCGGCAAGGGCAGCAGGACAGGCAGTATCGTCGATTCATATGCCGGCACATTCCTTGGGAATCGCTTTTTATGGATCGGCAGCTATTGATTACGACCGCGTCGGGACAGAGGCTGCAGCGGAGGTTTACGAGCAGATAGCGAAGGAGGTATGTATGGAAATGGGGAAGGACTTACGCGCTGTGGCTGTTGAAGGTGAAGAAAATCCGGCTAAAATAAAATGGAATTGTTAATAGCAGATGTGTTCTTTTTTGAAAGAGAACAGAAAGTTGTATCTTTATACATATTAAAATGATATAATATTATACAAATAAGATTTTTAAGATACATAAGATGCTTCGAATATTTCGAGGTATAAGGAGGAAGGGGTGTGGATTGCAATGAATTCACAAAAAACAAATGAAGGCTCCATCATGCGGAATGGAAATCCAAAGGTAAGGGTGCTCAGCTCAATTCGGACAAAGATAGTACTATTGCTGATAGGGGCAATTATACTGACGACAGGTATCTATTTATGGACGATTATCCCGCTCATAAAAGGCGATTATGCGGCGGTAACTCGTAACTACATGAATGATGTGGTGAATTCTTATGGGGAAATGCTGGATATGGCGATGAGCGGAGGGGAAGATATTTTAAACGCGGACAATATGAAGGCGCTCATAGGAGATATTTCTATTAACGATATAAGCTCCAGTTATGCATATGCGGTGAATGCAGAAGGAATCATGCTTTATCATCCTACAGCGGACAAAATCGGAAAGCCGGTGGAAAACGCAGTGGTGACCAATCTGGTCGCACAGTTGGCAAATGGAGAGACTCCGGAACCGGATGTGGTAGCTTATGAATTCAAGGGAGTTATGAAATATGCTGCCTATTATATAGGTACGGATGCTAAATATATTCTGGTTATTACCACGGATGAAGACGAGATTTTTGCTCCGATTAACGATATTGTAAAAAGCTGTATTTTTACGGGAATTGCCATATTGGTCGTATTTTCTATTCTTGGCTTTTTTATAACTGAGTTTACGGTAAGACCCATCAATCGAATCACTTCTGTCATTACGAAGTTGTCAGATATGGATTTTACGGAGAACGATTACCAGATAACGTTGAATAAACGAAAAGATGAAACCGGAAGTATGAGCCGGGCGATTTCCAGCCTGCGGGAACAGCTGCGGGAAATGGTATCGGAGATAAAGCAGCTCAGCGAAGAGATTTTCCATTCTGCGGAAACTTTAAGTGCGGGAGCGAAGAATACAGCGGAGACTATGGAGGAAGTGGAAAAGACCGTTGCAGAAATTGCTCAGGGTGCTACCTCCCATGCGCAGGAAACACAAAGGGCGACGGAAAATGTCATCCTCATGGGCAGTATGGTAGAGGAAACGAATACGCAAGTAGACAGCTTGAAGGATAATGCGGCATCAATAATAAGCTCCAGTGACGAGGCGGTGAATATTTTAGGCCATTTGGAGCAAATCAATAAGAAAACACAGGATTCTATCAATACGATTTATGAACAGACAAATACAACGAATGAATCTGCAGTTAAAATACGTGAGGCGACAGCTATCATTACATCGATTGCGGAGGAAACCAATCTGTTATCTTTAAATGCATCCATTGAAGCGGCAAGAGCGGGCGAACAAGGCCGGGGCTTTGCAGTGGTAGCGGCTCAGATACAGAAGTTGGCGGAGCAGTCGGATGAGTCTGCAAGGCAGATAGAGACCATCGTAAATTCCCTTATCGGTGATTCGCAGGGAGCGGTAGAGACGATGAATTCTGTAAAAGATGTTATCGGTCAGCAGAGCGAAAATGTTAATAAAACGAATAATGTTTTCAAGCAGGTCAAGGCGGGTATAGGCAGTTCTGCAGATGGAGTGACGGCCATCGCCGACAGAACGAAGAAGTTGGATGAAGCTCGCGTAAGTGTTGTGGATATTGTACAGAACTTAACGGCTATTGCGGAGGAAAATGCGGCCAGTACGGAGGAGACCTCTGCGTCGGTAACGGAGGTAAGTGCTATAATTGCCGATATTTCTGAAAATGCAGAACGCTTAAAAACGATTTCGGATAAGTTGGAAGCGCATATGGGAATATTTAAGCTATAAAATACATATTTTGACAAAAAGGGAGGTGAAGGCTTCCCTTTTTAATATAATTAGGAAAGTGCTCCTAGCATATTAAAAATAGGTACGCAGCTACGCGCGCGGAACAAAAGCTATGCTGCCAAAGTATTCGGTCATGAGAGTATGCGAAGCACACTTTTGTTCTGTTATAATGATATATAGTATAAAAAACGCTTCACAGTTTTTACATATTTATTGGTTATACTAAAAATATGTATACCGGTGTTCTATATCACCGACAATTAGTCAATGGTATAGAACACAAGTATAATATCAGCAGACGAATGGTTAGGAAGGAATGGCGATATTATGGACAAGCTTAAAGTTTTGGTTGTAGACGATGAAAGCAGAATGAGGAAGCTGGTTAAGGATTTTCTTGTTAAAAATAATTATGATGTGGTGGAGGCAGAGGATGGAAGTGTGGCTCTCGATATTTTTTTCGAGCAGAAAGATATTGCGCTCATCATTCTGGATGTTATGATGCCCAAGATGGACGGATGGGAAGTATGCCGGGAAGTAAGGGAATATTCTAAAGTCCCTATTATTATGCTTACGGCGAAAACGGACGAACGGGATGAATTGCAGGGTTTCCAACTGGGAGTGGACGAATATATTTCAAAGCCCTTCAGTCCCAAGATATTGGTGGCGAGGGTGGAAGCTATTTTACGCCGGACGAATCAGGCGAATGCGGATGAAATCATGGAGGCCGGCGGCATTCAGATGAACAAGGCCGCTCATATCGTTATGATCGATAATAAAGCGGTAGATTTAAGCTATAAGGAATTTGAGCTGCTTACTTATTTCATGGAAAATAGAGGAATAGCTCTTTCCAGGGAAAAGATTTTAAATAATGTATGGAATTACGATTACTTCGGTGATGCGCGGACAATCGATACCCATGTGAAAAAGCTGAGAAGCAAGATGGGGGAGAAGGGCGATTTGATCAAGACGATATGGGGGATGGGCTATAAATTTGAGGCGGAGTAACAAGTGTGAAAAGAAATTCTAAGCTGATAAAATACATCATCTAAGTATTTCTATAGTTTCGCACATAAGAAGCCTCTCTGAGTCTTCTTCGTGGATTGTTTGTGCCGCGGCATGTTTACAAGGTTGAAGGAAAAGATTTTTCAACTATTGATTTTGAGTTTGCAAAAACGGACATGGGGTATAAAATGAAATATTCTATTAAAAGACAGTTCGCAACAATATTTATCGGATTGATGACGGCCACGATATTGCTGTGCTGGTTTATTAACAGTACATTTTTAGGAGAATATTATCTGAATAATAAGATGAATGCGCTCAAAAACGCATACGCCGTAATTAACAGGGCGGCTAACGCAGGAAATATTTTGAGCGAAGAGTTCGGAATACAGATACAGAAAATTGCTGAAAAATACAATATTAACCTAATTGTACTAGATGCGGATTCCCAGATGCGGATAACCTTCAGCAGCGATCCCGAGACCATGAGCAGGCGTTTATGGGATAATTTCTTTAATTCAGCCAGCAGCAGCAGCGTTATTTTGGAGGAGAACAGTCTTTATTCAGTGCAAAGGATGGTTGACTCCAGAACGATGACGGAATATGTAGAGATGTGGGGCGTCTTGGATAACGGTAATATTTTTCTCCTTCGGAGTGCTTTGGAGGGAATACAAGACAGCGTATCCATTGCCAATCGTTTTCTTGCCTATGTAGGTATAGGAGCGGCAGTAATTAGCGGAATCGTTATATTAATGGTATCCAGGAAGGTAACGGAGCCGATACTGGAGCTGGCAGATATATCGGAGCGGATGATACATCTTGACTTCGATGCCAAATATTATGGAAATAGCAGGACGGAAATCGCCTTGCTGGGAAATAATATCAATGAGCTGTCGAATACCCTTGAAGGGACGATTTCGGAATTGAAGACGGCTAACAACGAATTACAGAAGGATATAGAGAAGAAAAATGAAATAGATGAAATGCGCAAGGAATTTTTGTCTAATGTTTCCCATGAACTGAAAACGCCCATAGCTTTAATACAAGGATATGCGGAGGGCTTGAAAGAGGGGATTAACGACGATGCGGAAAGCAGGGAATTTTACTGTGATGTAATTATCGATGAATCCAACAAGATGAATACGATGGTCAAAAAGCTCCTTACGTTGAATCAGTTGGAATTCGGTAATGATGTGGTATCCATGGAGCGGTTCGATATAGCAGCGTTAATCAGAAACTACATCCAGTCCGCGGAGATACTTACTAAGCAAAAGGAAATATCGGTGTATTTCCATGAGCAGGAATCCATTTTTGTATGGGGAGACGAATTCAAGACGGAGGAAGTATTTGCAAATTACTTCAGCAATGCCATAAACCATGTGGCGGGGGAAAAGATTATCGATATAAAGCTGAAGAAAATGGAAGACAAGGTTCGAATTTCAGTTTTTAATACGGGAGAGCAGATTCCGCAGGAAAGTCTTTCACATTTATGGGAGAAATTCTATAAGGTGGATAAGGCGAGGACGCGGGCGTATGGGGGAAGCGGAGTAGGCTTATCCATTGTAAAAGCTATTATGGAATCCATGAATCAGGAATGTGGTGTGATGAATTACGATAATGGCGTAGAATTTTGGTTCGAATTAGCAGCGAGATAAACAAGAGGGCTTTTCAGAATCCGCAAAATGATGTATAATAGGAGCAATATGTAGGCTTGTATGTACATAAGCAGATGGGAGTTAACATGAGAAGAGGGAAAACGATAGGAATTGTTTTAATGGCTGCGATGTCTTTGATGCTGACGGCTTGCGGAGAATCCGTTCCCGAAATGACGGAAGAAGAAAATGCGCAGGTGGTGGAATATGCGGCGGGATTATTGTTGAAATATGACCAGAATTATGAGACGAGACTGGTAGAAGAGGACCCGAAAGCAGAAGAAAAAGCTTCGGAAAAAAAGAAGACGGAAAGTGCTGAGGTAAAAGAAGAACCTCAGGCACCTCAGAAAAAAAACCAGGCGACGAATACGTCCGCTGTAGAAACAAATAATAGCGCTCAGGGCTTTTACGGAATAAAAGGTGTGGAAGTAAAATATATGGGCTATGAATTAAAAGATGTTTACCCGGATGGAAATATGGAGGAATCATCTTATGCCATGAGTGCGGAAAGCGGATATAAGCTTTTGGTACTCAACTTTGAAATGAAGAATACAACTGAACAGGATGTAGATGTAAACATGGCGTCTACAGGGGTCAAGTTTAAAATATCTGTCAACGGCGGACAACCGGAATATGCACTGACTACAATACTGCCGAATGACTTATCTACGTTTATGGGAACGATAAGTGTAGGAGATACGAAAAATCTCATTTTGATAGGAGAAGTCCCTGAGAAGGAAGCAGGTTCCATTTGGTCTGTCGCTTTAGCGCTAGGGGATGGTTCTTCAACTGATTCTGTTGCTCCAGATGCTTCGGCAGAGGTTACAGATTCAACCGATGCTACGGTAACTAACTAGTATATCATTCACAAGTTAACTGGACCGGTTACTTGTCTAAATTTCCAGCTGCAATATGTGAAAGTTTATCCTGTGTACTCAGTCCGGTCATTTGATGGACGCTATACCAGGTAATAGCGAAATAAATAATCATAATTAATAAGCGTACGTATACATAGTGGAACGATTATTTTGCAATTATTAGTGACAGACTGCTTCGATGATATAACAAAGTAGTCTGTCATTGTTTTTAGGGATGCTTTTAGGGATGTTTTCATAATTTATATTTCGTGAAAATCTCGTAAAATGGGCTTTTTTGTATAATGTTCAAAAAATTTGTAAAATTTATTAGATTTATGATTGACATTTGCATTTGAGAATGATATACTCATTTTCGTTGCCGATGAAGAAATGACAGAGCGGCAGCGAGCAGAACCTTGACAAGTAAACAGTAATACAACCCTGAAAATTCTGAAATACCTGCACGGCTCGAAAGAGCAAGAAGCAGGAAATGAATGAAAATTCAGA
Source organism: Kineothrix alysoides (assembly GCF_000732725.1). Taxonomy (GTDB): domain Bacteria; phylum Bacillota; class Clostridia; order Lachnospirales; family Lachnospiraceae; genus Kineothrix; species Kineothrix alysoides. Next base: position 1,184,989 of record NZ_JPNB01000001.1, read on the forward strand.
GAACGGCATCCGAAAGGATGCAACCTAAAAAAACAGTAAAGAAGTCGTAACGAGTAGAGAACACTCGCATCAAAGCACCGCAAGGAGCAGAGATGATGACTACGGGAAAAGATTAGCCAATGTTAATCTTGGATCGGAGAGAACTTTTCAACATGAGAGTTTGATCCTGGCTCAGGATGAACGCTGGCGGCGTGCCTAACACATGCAAGTCGAACGGAGTAATTAAGCGGAAGTCTTCGGATGGAAGCTTAGCTACTTAGTGGCGGACGGGTGAGTAACGCGTGGGCAACCTGCCCTGTACCGGGGGATAACACTTAGAAATAGGTGCTAATACCGCATAAGCGCACGGTCTCGCATGAGACAGTGTGAAAAACTCCGGTGGTACAGGATGGACCCGCGTCTGATTAGCTAGTTGGTGGGGTAGAGGCCTACCAAGGCGACGATCAGTAGCCGGCCTGAGAGGGTGACCGGCCACATTGGGACTGAGACACGGCCCAAACTCCTACGGGAGGCAGCAGTGGGGAATATTGCACAATGGGGGAAACCCTGATGCAGCGACGCCGCGTGAGTGAAGAAGTATTTCGGTATGTAAAGCTCTATCAGCAGGGAAGAAAATGACGGTACCTGACTAAGAAGCCCCGGCTAACTACGTGCCAGCAGCCGCGGTAATACGTAGGGGGCAAGCGTTATCCGGATTTACTGGGTGTAAAGGGAGCGTAGACGGCAGGGCAAGTCTGAAGTGAAAGCCCGGGGCTCAACCCCGGGACTGCTTTGGAAACTGTCCAGCTGGAGTGCAGGAGAGGTAAGTGGAATTCCTAGTGTAGCGGTGAAATGCGTAGATATTAGGAGGAACACCAGTGGCGAAGGCGGCTTACTGGACTGTAACTGACGTTGAGGCTCGAAAGCGTGGGGAGCAAACAGGATTAGATACCCTGGTAGTCCACGCCGTAAACGATGATTACTAGGTGTCGGGGGCTATTAGACCTTCGGTGCCGCAGCAAACGCAATAAGTAATCCACCTGGGGAGTACGTTCGCAAGAATGAAACTCAAAGGAATTGACGGGGACCCGCACAAGCGGTGGAGCATGTGGTTTAATTCGAAGCAACGCGAAGAACCTTACCAAGTCTTGACATCCCAATGACAGCATATGTAATGTATGTTCCCTTCGGGGCATTGGAGACAGGTGGTGCATGGTTGTCGTCAGCTCGTGTCGTGAGATGTTGGGTTAAGTCCCGCAACGAGCGCAACCCTTATCTTTAGTAGCCAGCAGTAAGATGGGAACTCTAGAGAGACTGCCGGGGATAACCCGGAGGAAGGTGGGGATGACGTCAAATCATCATGCCCCTTATGATTTGGGCTACACACGTGCTACAATGGCGTGAACAGAGGGAAGCGAAGGGGTGACCTGGAGCAAATCCCAAAAAACACGTCTCAGTTCGGATTGTAGTCTGCAACTCGACTACATGAAGCTGGAATCGCTAGTAATCGCGAATCAGAATGTCGCGGTGAATACGTTCCCGGGTCTTGTACACACCGCCCGTCACACCATGGGAGTCGGAAATGCCCGAAGTCTGTGACCTAACCCGCAAGGGGAGGAGCAGCCGAAGGCAGGTCTGATAACTGGGGTGAAGTCGTAACAAGGTAGCCGTATCGGAAGGTGCGGCTGGATCACCTCCTTTCTAAGGAAGAAGAAGTAAGGGTTGTATTACTGTTTAGCTGTTAAGGAAGTGGAATGAGTAATGAGTAAAGAACACTCATAACGAGTAGAGAACACTCGGAATGAGTAGAGAACACTCGTAATGAGTAAAAAATACTCATAGGACACTCAGGACACTTAAGAAAGATGATATCCTGGAGGGCGAGAGCCTAAGGGAAGAAGTCAAGGAAGCTAAGAAAAGATTCTGGTGGCGATGCGCTTAGGGGAGACACCCGTTCTCATCCCGAACACGAAGGTTAAGACTTAAGCGGCCGATGGTACTATGCTGGAGACGGCATGGGAGAGCAGGTGGCTGCCAGAATAAAACAAGTAAAAAAGACTTGTAAAAAGAATAAAGAGCAAAGTGAAGGCTGTAAAGACTTGACTTTGGGCTTATAGCTCAGCCGGTTAGAGCGCACGCCTGATAAGCGTGAGGTCGGTGGTTCGAGTCCACTTAAGCCCACTGGCGGATGCACGAGACTGTGGCTGCCAGAAACGGGGGCATAGCTCAGTTGGGAGAGCACCTGCCTTGCAAGCAGGGGGTCGAGAGTTCGAATCTCTCTGTCTCCATCGTCGAAGGACTGTAACAAGTAAGAACTACTCCTCGTGAGTACGGAATACTTGGAACTATACAAGAAAGCGACGGAAAAAGGGAAGGAAGCAAGCATTGTTCCTTGCCGGAAAAGAACCGTACCTTGAAAACCGAATACCGAAAAACAATCAAGTATCAAAGACATCCGAGGTTCATCCGAAAGGATGACCAACAAGTAGAGACCACTTGAAAAAGTGAAGGACACTTGTATTTATAAATGTTAGAGACAACAAGTCTGACGAAAGTCAGATGCTGAACGAGTAAAGAACACTCGTAAGAGTGGAACTGCTCGCAGAAGCAGACCAGCCTGCGTTCCTCACGCTAGAGGGACGAGAAGAGGTTAAGCAAGAAAGAGCACAGGGTGGATGCCTTGGCACTGAGAGCCGAAGAAAGACGTGATAAGCTGCGAAAAGCTGCGGGGAGGAGCAAATATCCTTAGATCCGCAGATATCTGAATGGGGAGACCCACATAAGAAGACCTTATGTATCCCTGCATGAATCCATAGTGCAGGGAAGGGAACCCGGTGAACTGAAACATCTAAGTAGCCGGAGGAGAAGAAAACAACAGTGATTTCCGAAGTAGCGGCGAGCGAACCGGAAGGAGCCCAAACCGGAGTGCGTGCACTCCGGGGTTCGGACCGCATCAACTGATTCAGGAAGGGTAACGGAATGGTCCTGGAAAGACCAGCCAGAGAGGGTGAGAGCCCCGTACGTGAAACCAGACCTGACAGAGCGGTATCCAGAGTACCACGAGACACGAGAAACCTTGTGGGAATATGCGGGGACCACCCCGTAAGGCTAAATACTACTCAGTGACCGATAGCGCATAGTACTGTGAAGGAAAGGTGAAAAGGACCCCGGGAGGGGAGTGAAAGAGAACCTGAAACCCTGTGTTTACAAGCTGTGGGACCACGTTAAGGTGGGACCGCGTACTTTTTGTAGAACGGTCCGGCGAGTTGTGCATACTGGCAAGGTTAAGCACTTAAGGTGTGGAGCCGAAGGGAAACCGAGCCTTAATAGGGCGCAAGTTAACTAAGTTAACTTTTAGTCAGTATGTGCAGACCCGAAACCGGGTGATCTATCCATGTCCAGGTTGAAGTTGCCGTAAAAGGCAATGGAGGACCGAACGCACATCCGTTGAAAAGGGTGGCGATGAGGTGTGGATAGGGGAGAAATTCCAATCGAACCCGGAGATAGCTGGTTCTCCTCGAAATAGCTTTAGGGCTAGCCTCATAAAGAGTCTTGCGGAGGTAGAGCACTGAATACCCTAGGGGGCGTCAAAGCTTACCGAAGGTTATCAAACTCCGAATGCCGTGAAGATGTTATATGGGAGTCAGACTGCACGAGATAAGTTGGGCAGTCAAAAGGGAAAGAGCCCAGACCTACAGCTAAGGTCCCAAAGTGCGTGTTAAGTGGAAAAGGATGTGGGATTTCAAAGACAACTAGGATGTTGGCTCAGAAGCAGCCACACATTCAAAGAGTGCGTAATAGCTCACTAGTCGAGAGGTCCTGCGCCGAAAATGTCCGGGGCTGAAACACGACACCGAAGCTTAGGAATCATACGTTAAGTATGATTGGTAGAGGAGCATTGCTGATGCAGGGAAGCGGTACCGTAAGGAGCCGTGGAGCGTCAGGAAGAGAGAATGCCGGAATGAGTAGCGAGAAAGAGGTGAGAATCCTCTTGGCCGAATATCCAAGGATTCCAGAGTAAAGCTGATCTGCTCTGGGTAAGTCGGGGCCTAAGGCGAGGCAGAAATGCGTAGCCGATGGACAACAGGTGGAGATTCCTGTACTGCATAATGACAGAACTGTAGGGACGCATGTGGAGCGCATGAGCCGGGAAAGGAAAAACCGGTGCAAGCGAGGTAGGAGAGAAAGAGGCAAATCCCTTTCTCAATCCAAAGGCGTGATGCGGAGCGAAATAAAGTAGCGAAGCATGCAAGCCATGTGCCAAGAAAAGCTGCTATTGTTCATTATGTACCCGTACCGTAAACCGACACAGGTGGATGAGGAGAGAATCCTAAGGCCGGCGGGAGAAGCATTGTCAAGGAACTCGGCAAAATGACCCCGTAACTTCGGGAGAAGGGGTGCCCCAGAAATGGGGCCGCAGAGAATAGGCTCAAGCAACTGTTTAGCAAAAACACAGGTCTATGCAAAACCGAAAGGTGAAGTATATGGGCTGACGCCTGCCCGGTGCTGGAAGGTTAAGAGGAGAGGTTAACACGAACTTGTTCGTGTGAAGCCTTGAATTTAAGCCCCAGTAAACGGCGGCCGTAACTATAACGGTCCTAAGGTAGCGAAATTCCTTGTCGGGTAAGTTCCGACCCGCACGAAAGGCGTAATGATTTGAGCGCTGTCTCGACAATGCACCCGGTGAAATTGAAGTACCAGTGAAGATGCTGGTTACCTGCGCCAGGACGGAAAGACCCCATGGAGCTTTACTCCAGCTTGATACTGGGATTCGATGCTGTATGTACAGGATAGGTGGGAGGCAATGAAGTGGAGACGCCAGTTTCCATGGAGCCAATGTTGGGATACCACCCTTGCAGTATTGGATTTCTAACCGAGGGCCATGAATCTGGCCCCGGGACAATGTCTGGCGGGGAGTTTGACTGGGGCGGTCGCCTCCGAAAGGGTATCGGAGGCGCTCAAAGGTTCCCTCAGAATGGTCGGAAACCATTCGCAGAGTGCAAAGGCATAAGGGAGCTTGACTGCGACACCGACGGGTGGAGCAGGTAGGAAACTAGGACTTAGTGATCCGGTGGTATAAAGTGGGATTGCCATCGCTCAACGGATAAAAGCTACCCTGGGGATAACAGGCTTATCACTCCCAAGAGTTCACATCGACGGAGTGGTTTGGCACCTCGATGTCGGCTCATCGCATCCTGGGGCTGTAGTAGGTCCCAAGGGTTGGGCTGTTCGCCCATTAAAGCGGTACGCGAGCTGGGTTCAGAACGTCGTGAGACAGTTCGGTCCCTATCCGGCGCAGGCGTAGGATATCTGAGAGGAGCTGTCCTTAGTACGAGAGGACCGGGATGGACGGACCGCTGGTGTATCTGTTAGGTACCAGACCTATGGCAGAGTAGCCAAGTCCGGCAGGGATAAACGCTGAAGGCATCTAAGCGTGAAGCCCCCCTCAAGATGAGATATCCCCACGAGCAATCGTGTTAAGACCCCTTGGAGAGTACGAGGTAGATAGGCTTAAGGTGGAAGCGCAGCAATGCGTGCAGCTGATAAGTACTAATCGGTCGAGGGCTTATCCTTGTAAGGCTGGTGAATGAGTAATGAGTAAAAGACACTCATAATGAGTAGAAAACACTCATAGAATACTCCTAGTGAGTAGAGAGCACTCATAAGAGACAAGAAAGAAACGGATGAAAGAGATATGAGAAAGTAAGGGTGGATTCCTGAAAGGGAAGAAGCTCATTGGTATTCGGTTTTGAGGGTATGGCCCCTTAAAATTAAATAATAATATTCAGTTAAAATAGAGACTATCACATTTGTGGTAGTTTTTTTATTTTATCTGAGGTCTGATTTTTAAAGAATAATCTTATCCCTGAAGAAGAATAGTATTAGGAAATTGACTTGCTCGAGTTTGGTCACAACGGTGAAGGAGATTGTAGTCATTGATAAGAATATGCTGACATGATAGAAATGCAGAGATTTAAAAATCACCTACCTGTTTGGAGCAGGAAGTAATTGACGAATTTGTGTAAGCAGTTTATATTGAAATTAGTGGAGATGTATTAGTTACATGGAGCTTCGCTGTTTCTTTTAAAACTTTTGTTCCTGTCTTGACAGTCGAATATGTCTATGGAATACACTTCAGGCAGATTTTTTAACTTTACGGTAAAATAAATACGGAAAGAGAGATTTTAAGATGCCCACAATTGAGGAGATATTGGTAAAAGCGAAAGAGGCCAAGGCTTCTGATGTCCATATTACGGTAGGAATACCTCCCAAGATGCGTGTAAATGGTAAATTGCTGACAATGAATTATGAACGTATGCTTCCTAACGATACAAAAGTAATTGCTGATAGCATTATGAGTCCTGACCAGCGACTTAAGTTCGGGGAAAAGGGAGAACACGATATGTCTTTTTCTATTCCGAATCTCGGACGCTACCGTGTAAATGTTTTTAAGCAAAGAGGCTCGGTGGCTTTGGCATTCCGTCTCGTTGAAACAGAGATACCATCTCCGGAGGCTTTAGGAGTGCCGACATCAGTCGTTGACCTTTACCAGAGGAAGAGAGGATTGGTACTCGTTACAGGTCCTACAGGAAGCGGAAAATCCACTACTTTAGCGGCAATCATTGATAAGATTAACCATTGTAGAGATGCTCATGTTATTACCTTGGAGGATCCGATTGAATACTTGCACCAACATGATTTATCCATGGTGAATCAAAGAGAAATAGGAATTGATTCGGGTAACTATGCGAACGCATTGCGAGCAGCGCTGAGAGAGGATCCGGATGTTATTCTTGTAGGAGAGATGAGAGACTTTGAGACAATCAGTATAGCCATAACGGCTGCAGAGACTGGTCATTTGGTGTTCTCCACCCTCCATACAATAGGGGCAGCCAGTACGGTAGACCGTATTATTGACGTATTTCCTCCGCACCAGCAGCAGCAGATCAGAGTCCAGCTTGCCAATGTTTTGGAAGCAGTGGTTTCTCAACAGCTCATTCCTGTGGATGACGGAAGTGGTCGTGTAGCAGCATTTGAAGTAATGCATTCCAATCATGCAGTTCGTAACCTGATCAGGGAAGGAAAGTCCCATCAGCTTACGTCTGTTATGCAGACTAACCGAAAAATGGGGATGATTACGATGGATGAGGCAATCATTCAGCTCTTTTATGCCGGGAGAATAAGCCGTGAAATGGCAGTTCAGTTCGCACAGGATACTGAGGGCATGGAAAATAAAATTTAAACATTTTTTAACCGTTCCATATATTCGACCTTAACGTCGGATGTACGGAACGGTTATATCTTTTTGAGGGGGATTCTCCCCATTATTTCAATATAAAAAGTTAAAAGCAAATTGAATAAAGAAGTGATAGGTGGGTATGGATATATAATGACTAGTACAATCATATTCCACAAATTATCAAAAAGATAAGTATTGCGATTCCTCAACTTTCCTGAGAAATTCTAATTATAATTGTAATAATAATGACAACAATTCCGATGAATGTAAAGATTAGTTATACAACCAAATGGTTAGACTTTGTGTGCTCTAAATTGGATAACTTTACATGGGAATTCTTTTTTGCCTTTCTGAGTTTCATTCTAAGAATTTCGATAATTTCCTCCTGATCATCTTTTGATAGCAATCTAAAACCCGTGAAAAGTTCATCTTCAAGGCTGTTTTGGGCAGGGTATTTTATGATTGCGGATTAATGATTTTTTATATCAGTTTTTCCCAAAAGATAATCAACAGAAACATTAAAATATTCCGCAATTTTTAACTTAATTTCATCACTAGGGGTACTATTGCCGGTTTCATACATTGAAATTGTGGTTTTGCCCACACCGATTATTTTTCCTAATTCAGTTTGATTTAAGCCGACGGATATTCTTGACTTTTTAAGCCTATCTGATAATGAGTCCATATTTAAAAATCTCCTTAATTAACAGTTCAATATAATTGTATATTTTTTTTTAGTAAATAAAAGGATAGTTCAGTATGCTTGGATTACTTCCAGAATACATACTGAAAACCCAATAATATTGGATTTTATGAGGTGTCAGATGAATCAACTATTATTTGGATTGCATTGTTAAAGAAATGAGGCTGGAATATATTAAAAATATACGGATGAAATGTTAGATAAGTTAACATTCCATTATAGTATCGAAATATATTGTAGAGTGGTTTGTTCTTAAAAATAAGAGATAATTAGATAAAGAAAATTAATTATTCATTGATTTTGTTATCTCAATCAATGCAGATAATTGTTTATTTGTTAGATTAGTTATATTTTGTACTAATTCATTTTGTAATTCATTTTTTGAATGCGTAAAATTAGGTTCCTCTTGGAAAAAATCACTTAAGGAAATATTTAGTGCATCACAAATAAGACTTAACGATTCAACGGTAGGATTTTTCTCTCCAAGTTCAATTTGTCGAACAAAGCCTTGTGAAAGTCCGGCAAGATTAGCCAACTTATTAACTGTTAATTTTTTATCTGTTCGTAATTGTTTTATTCTTTCTGCTACATTCATACTTTCCCTCAAATTTTCATGTGATTAGCATAGCATTTTTTTATAATAAAAATAACTTCTTTAGAATTGACTAATTAATACTTTAGTATTATTATGTATTACAAGAGCATTATTAAAGATTATTAAAGATATAAAATATGAGTTTGGGAAATAAAATTAAAGAATTAAGAAAAAATGGCTTATCGCAAAAAGGTTTTGCCGATATTGCAGGCGTATCACGAGCATATAAAAGTAAAAAGAAGAAAAACGGTAGCCAACCTTTAGGATTATTATTCTTATAGCTAACGCGTTAATTATTTCAATGGATGAATTATTATAATTTAAAGGAAAATAAATAATATTAAAAGGATATTATAAATGGACGGGGAGAACATAGAGAAATATGTGCACGGAGAAAATAATGTCGATTAATGTAGAAATTAGTAAAAAATGATAGAAAAAGACAATAATATGCGAGAAATATGAGCAAAATACATATAAAAATAATTTATTAGGTTGAATTAGTTGGCAATGTGTGGTATTAATAGATGGTATTTTAATGCAAAATCAACAATATAATTTGAGGTACAATAAATGGATTTTAGAAAAAAGAAGCTGCGTTTAGGAGATATTCTTGTAAATAGCGGGGCACTGAGCGTAGAAGAAATAGATAAAGGGTTGGAGCTTAAGGCTCAAAGCAACAAACGCTTGGGAGAAGTCCTTGTGGAAAATGGCTTTGTAACGGAGGAACAGATAGCAGATGCCCTTTGTAACCAGCTTCGAATGGAGAAGGTGGAGCTTTCTTTAATACATATACCGGAAAATATACTGGGGCTGGTAAATAACTCACTTTTAAAGAAAATAACGGCAATGCCTTTTGAATTTTCGTCCAGAGATCCGAATGTACTCCGTGTGGCCATGGCAGACCCGATGGATATTAATGCAATTGATGATATATCTATAGTTACAAATCTAATTATAGAGCCTGTTGTTTCAACAACAAGAGATATCTTGCTCGCTATTGATAAATATTATGGCAGCGGAGATGTAATAGATGCAGCGAATAAATACGCGATGGAGAAGGAGAAACGTCAGGAGGAAGAAGATGTATATGCCGAAGACGTCAACAGTTCTCCAATCGTACAGCTCGTAAAGACGATGATTGAGCAGGCAGTCAGGCTAAGAGCTTCTGATATACATATTGAACCGATGGAAAGACAGGTGCGGGTCAGATATCGTATTGACGGTGCGCTTTATGAAAAAGCGAACTATAATATACGGCTCTTACCTTCCATTGTAGCAAGAATTAAGATTATAGGCGGTTTGGATATTTCAGAAAAGAGAAAACCTCAGGATGGCCGTATCACCCAGATTGTGGACCGGCAGGAGTATGATATCCGCGTTTCCGTTATTCCCATTGTATATGGGGAGAAGGTAGTTCTTCGCCTTACCTCCAAGAGTGGATTAAGAAAGGAAAAGAGCCAACTGGGATTGCAGCCGGATGCATTAAAGAAGTTTGACCATATATTCAGCAACCCTCACGGTATTATACTCGTGACAGGGCCCACCGGAAGCGGAAAGTCTACGACCTTATATACCGCACTAAGCGAATTAAATAATGATGATGTGAATATTATTACGGTAGAAGATCCGGTGGAGGCCAATATAGATGGGATTAATCAGGTTCAGGTCAATACGAAGGCCGAGCTGAATTTTGCTTCTGTCCTTCGTTCTATCTTGAGACAAGACCCCGATATTATTATGATTGGTGAGATTCGTGATACGGAGACCGCTACTATAGCGGTACAAGCCTCTATTACCGGTCACCTTGTGGTAAGCACCCTCCATACGAACAGTGCAGCGAGTACGGTAACTCGTTTGACGGATATGGGAATCGAGCCATATCTTATCGCGGACTCGGTAGTGGGTATCATTGCCCAGCGTCTCGTAAGGAGAATGTGTCCTGCATGCAAAAAAGCAGTATCAGCCTCAGAGGAAGACAGAGAACTGCTGGGGGCCGGGAAGGACGAGCCGCTGACTGTTTATGAAGCTTGTGGCTGTACGAAATGTGATAATACCGGATATAAAGGCAGAATTGGTGTATATGAGATTATGGAAGTAACACCGGAGCTTAAAAAGATAATTTCAAAGAGAAGTAATGCGGATCAGATTAAGGATCAGGCGCTAAAGGATGGAATGAAGACATTACGTATGGAAGCCGGTTTCTATGTGAGGCAGGGAATCACTTCCATGCAGGAAATGAAGAAGGTTTCGTTTGAACTTTAGTTTTGGTAAATAAGGGGAAGAGAGATATGGCTAATTTCGGGTATGTTGTGGTAGATGGAAGCGGAAAAGAAATGAAGGGGAGTGTGGAAGCGGACGGACGTGAAGTCGCCATTTCGCAGCTTCGTGAAAGCGGGTTGATACCGATAAGCGTAAAAGAGCAAGGTGTTTTGACGAAGGATATCAATTTCAATATCGGCGGAAAGGCAACATCCAGGGATTTAAGCGTATTTTGCAGACAGTTTGTCAGTATGACAAGAGCCGGTGTGACCATATTGGAGGCGCTGAAGCTGCTGGCGGAGCAAACAGATAATAAGATGATGAAGAAAGCGGTAAGCGAGACCCGTGCCAGCGTAGAAAAAGGTGAGACTCTCGCGGATGCAATGTCAGCATTTCCGAAGGTTTTTCCCAACCTCTTCATTACTACGGTAGCGGCGGGGGAGGCATCAGGAAGCCTGGATGTAGCCCTTGAAAGAATGGCGGTACATTTCGAGAAGAGTGCCAAGACACAGGCTCTCGTCAAAAAAGCTATGATATATCCATGCGTAGTAGCGCTGGTTGCGGTGGCTGTTGTTATCGTAATGCTTGTAGTAGTTATCCCTAACTACATGGTGATGTTCGAAGACATGGATATGGAGTTGCCGAAGCTGACGCAGATGGTTGTAGTCATGAGTAACTTTATACAAGAAAAATGGATTATTCTACTCATCTGTATTGGCGCAGCAGTTGCTCTGTTCCGCTGGTATGCCAAAACGGATGCCGGACAGCTTACTTTTGCACATATAGCCCTAAAGATGCCTATAGTAAAGAGTCTTGTTACGAAATCTGCCTCGGCAATGCTGGCAAGAACTCTTGGTACATTAATTGCGGCAGGCGTACCCCTAATAGAAGCGGTGGAAATAACTTCAAGAACTATGACTAACGTGCTTTTTAAAATGGCCCTGTCGGATACACGGGATGCCATTATAAGAGGCATGCCTCTTTCTGCGCCCTTAGAAGAATGCGGACTTTTCCCGCCGATGGTATATCATATGCTTCGCATCGGTGAAGAATCCGGTAACATCGAGGAGATGCTGCAGAAGCTTGCAGATTATTACGAGGAAGAGGTGGAGATAGCGACCCAATCGATGATGGCAGCTATGGAACCAATGATTATTATATTTATGGCACTGATCGTCGGTGTTCTCATCGGTTCTGTTATGGCTCCTATGTTGTCGATGTACGAGGGACTGGACAATCTTTAATACGGTTTAAATGCTCTTGCTTGTAGGGACAGGGGAATTTAACATAAAAATTATGAAAAAGGAGATAGGTAATGAAAAGAAACAACAAAATCACGAATAACAAGGGCTTCTCCCTTGTGGAACTTATTATTGTTATTGCTATTATGGCGATACTGATTGGAATTCTTGCACCTCAGTTTACGAGATATGTGGAACGCTCCAGAAGATCCACAGATATTCAGAACGTAGCCGCTATGATTTCTGTATTACAGATTTATGCATCTGATCCAATGATTACAACGAATCGACTGGATGCTGCTGCAGTCGCATCAAATAATACAATAACATTATCAACGACAGGAACTCCAGTTACTACAAATGCTGCTCTTACAGCAGCGCTGGGAACTGATCCAGCAGTAGGCGCTATGCAGTTGAAATCCAGTAACTGGACAGCAGCACCAGGGAATGTAGTATTGACAGTTACCGTAAACGCGAATGGAACAGTTGGTGTAACAAGCAATACAAGAGTGACTGATCCTACTACTGGTGAAGTTACCACGGATATTATAGAAGGTATCTATACGGATTAATAAATTGTTAATAAGTATTAGAACTAAAAACAAACAAGGAAAGGCATCCTCATGTCCTCAAACATATTCTTCTACATAATAATATTTCTTCTTGGAATCACGATAGGCAGCTTTACTAATGTCTGTATCTACCGTATACCTGCAAAAGAAGATATTGTAATAAAGCCATCCCGCTGTATGGGCTGTGGCAAACGCCTTAAGTGGTATGAACTCATACCCGTTATGAGCTGGATATGTTTGGGGGGCAGGTGCCGGTCCTGTAAAATGCCAATATCCGTCCAGTATCCTCTGATCGAGGCGGTAAACGGGATTTTATACATAGGCATTTATATGATAAATGGGCGAAAAGCAGAATCCCTACTATACTGTCTTTTAGCATCGGCCCTATTGACACTGAGTGTAATTGATCTTAGAACTTATGAGATTCCGTTTGGAATTAACTTATTTATACTGGCATTGGGGCTGATACGTTTAGCTTTGGATTATAGAAATTGGGAGTTATATGTTATCGGCTTCTTTACTGTCAGTGTTTTTTTAGGACTTCTCATATTGCTTAGTAAGGGAAAGGCCATAGGAGGCGGCGATATGAAGCTTATGGCAGCGGCTGGGCTGCTGCTTGGATGGAAATTGATTATACTTGCATTTTTAATCGCTTGTATATTAGGTGCTGTCATACACAGTATACGTATGAGAGTGATGAAAGAGGGGAATGTACTGGCAATGGGACCATATCTTGCGGCTGGAATCATGCTTGCGGCATTGTTTGGAAACACATGGATCAGCTGGTATATAGGATTATTGGTTAGTTGAGGAGGATTCGTAAATGGCGAAAATATTGGGGATTGAAGTGGGGGATTCATTAATAAGAATCTGTGAAACAGAGCTTAAATCCAAAAATCCTAAGATATATAAAAGCTTCAGTGTAGAAACGCCGGAAAATATTATTAATGACGGTATATTAACCGTAACTGGTGAATTGATTGATTTGTTGAAAAATTCATTGAAAGAAAATCATATTATGACAAAGCAGGTGATTTTTTCTGTCTCATCTACGAAGATAGCGAGCAGGGAAATCTTAATTCCTGAAATAAAAGAGAACAGGATACGCGATATGCTGGAAACGAATGCATCGGATTATTTCCCGGTGGATATAAGTAAATATTCGCTGTCTTACAGCATCCTCGATTCGGTGACGGCGGAAAGCGTAGCGAAGAAGTTAAAGCTCCTTGTTTTGGCTACACCAAAGCAAATAATGGAAAGCTACCGTGAACTGGCTTCCGGCTGCGGACTTAAGCTGGAGGCGGTGGATTATAGTGGAAACAGCATTTTTCAGGCAATCAGGCAGCAGTGTACTTCTGGGGTGGAGATGGTTGTAAAAGTGGATGAAAAGGCCACTTTTCTCATGATATTGAAAGAAGGCAAGCTTCTTATGCAGAGAACCGTTGCCTACGGAATCGATGAGACGATTGCCCTTGTATCTGAGATGAACGGTAATCTGTCTTATAAGGAGACGATTGAACTTCTGCGTACAGAAGATCAGATAGTCACAGAGCCCAGTGAAGTTCTTTCCGGAGAAGATGGAATCAGGAAGAGAAGGGTGACGGAATCGCTGGAATATTTAATAAAGGGTATTAATCGCGTTCTTGATTATCATAATTCAAGAAACCCGGCAGAGGCGGTACAGCAGATTGGTGTGACGGGAATCGGAGGAGAATTAAAGAACTTTGATATTTTGCTGGCAAATGAGCTTGGCATACATACAAAAGTGTTAAAGGGAATGGAAGGAAGCAATGTGGCGAAAGCTTTTGCTGATTCCAATAGTTATTTCGGAGAATTTATTGCCTGTGTGGGCGCTGCAATAGACCCGATTTGGCCGGTTGCGGAAGAGAAGAAGAACACCGGTAAGGACAAAACAAAAAATACGGATATGGATAAGCTATCAGGGCTTGTCCTACTAATTGGAGCGCTTGCTGCAATTGCAATTATTGTTTATTCTTTGGTATCTCAGGCTGTGGTTGTGCAAAAAGGCGATGACCTTACGGCAGAGATTGAAAGATTGAAGCCTGCGGAGGCGGTTTACATAAAATATAATTATATGAAGACGCTGGAGGGTGATGCCCTGACGATACAAGGACTTACAAAAAACAGCAATAACTATTTGAAAGAATTTATCGAAGAGATGGAAGAGAAAATGCCTTCGGATATCAGCATTACATCTTTGACAGGGGACAACACTTCCATTACGATGAACATCACAGTGGAAACCAAGGAATCGGCGGCCGCCATACTGGAAGAGTTGCGTTTATTCGACTCGGTAAGCACACTAGAGACCACAGGCTTGACAGAGGTAGTAAATGAAGGTGGTATTTCAGAGGTTTCCTTTACTGTAAGCTGCATATATAAAACACAGGAAGAGAGGGAGAGTCAATGAAGCTGGCAAAAAAGGACAAACAAATCATAGTAATGTTTTTGGGTGTATTGCTTATTTTTCTTTCCGTATATTTTATATTTCTTCCGATGAGAGAAAAAGTGGATAAACAAAAAGCGGAGAATCAACAAATGGAATTACGAGTCAATGAACTGGAACAGATGGAGGCTCAATCCAAGTATTATGAGACGGAAATAGAAGAGGCCAAAAGAAGAATAGAAGCAGTTTATGCGGATTATCAGGTTGATTTTCGTCCGGAGGATGCTTTCATGCTCGGTAAAGCATTAGAAGAATATTCGGATAATATGCGAGTGATGCAAATAATTGTGGATTTGCCGGGGGTTGTATATGATCCGATGGGTACTCCTGCCGAGGAGACAGTGGATCAGGCAGGGACTTCAGATCAGGAGCCGGCAGTTGCCGTACAAGATGATGCCTCCAGACCTGTATTATATGACAAGAAACTTACGCTCGGTCATGAGTGTACGGCACAGGGGGTAAAGGATTTAATCGACTATATCAATCTTAATACGAACAAATTAACAATAGATAATATAAGTGTGGCTTATAATGAGACAACGGGAACATTGATAGGCAAGACAATTGTTGATGTGTATCTTTTGCATAATACGGGAAGAGCATATGAACCGTGGCCCATACCTCAGGTAAATAAGGGGACCGACAACGTATTTGGTACGATTGAGCTGCCGTAAAACAATGAATAAGTTATTGATGTTTGGTTCGCTTACGCGGATATTTTGAGTCCGCCAAAGCGGACATGAGGTATAAAAATGAAGGAAAAAAGGAACAAGGTGAGAATTCAACTAAATAACCAGGGACTTTCTTTGGTGGAGCTCTTAGTTGCCATTATCATTCTGGCTATTATCGTAGTTCCGTTTCTTAATTCATTTGTTGTTTCATCGAGAGCCAATAGCAAGGCGGCATTGACCCACCGGGCAACAATAATAGCGCAGAACATTATGGAAGGTTTTAAGACAGATGATTTAGGGAAAGTCATCCGTCAATTCAGTTATCCGGAGAAAGGGTTTTCTATCATATCAAAGGATTTTCTGACGGACAGTACGGCAGGGAGCATATATGAAGCTACGGTGACCATAGGAGCAGATGGAGAAAATGAGTATATAAAGAGTGTTTTGGCTCAGGAAATTATGGATGCCAACCCTCACGATGAACCGGATGAGATTAAGGAAAAGTTCCTGAATATGAATGGAGTGGGTGGAACGGTAAGAAGAAGCAGTATTTTTTCCGAAAATGATGGTGACAACTATGAGTTTATCTCACAGGAGGATGGAAAATATTGCTTTGTTATAAAAGGAATACAATTGCAGGGCAGAGGATTCGATGCCATGATTCAGGTCGACAGCAGCAGGTATAGGGATGGCGGCCTTTTAAATGACGACTTAAAATACAATAATAAGAAGACAGTAAGATTAAATGGAACGGATACAAATAAAGATGCTATTTTCGTACAGAAGACAGATATGGATGAAGCTGCTTTGCATAACTTAAAGCTTACGAATCCCACATATACGGTGACGGAAGATAATGTGAAAAGAGAGATCATAATAACTGTCCGTAATGGTGGCAGTGCGGATAAGCCTATTCATCAGGTGAAAGTGAAGTATGTCTATACATTCCTTGAAAATAATACTGTTTATGGAGATGATAAAGAATACCTTATTTTCGATAATACGGAAACAGGAGAGAAGCTTCGTTCCATATATCTTTATTATCTTCCATGGTACAGCGCGCATATGGGAACATCTTCTACGGATACGATTACGGTAAATAATGAAGGACTACCAATAGATATTTTTGTCATAAAGCAGGAAAAAGGAGAGACCTCTGATTTAAAAGATAATGAAATGAATTATGCTATGACTCTGGACATAAAAAACAGCGCAGGTGGAGTTGCACATAAGTCTCTGAAGACAAATCTGGAAAACAATCTAGCCTCCCCTTATTTACCGGAAGGAATTTATTTACCCCCGCCTCATATTATATATCGGTTAAATGGAGCGATAGAAACAGATAAGTCTGTGCTGAAGCTGGCGGATGAAATTGTGGATAAACAAGCAGAAGATAGAATTTATGATATTCTGATCAGTGTTTATGAGGAAGGAGCGGCGGATGCTCAATTTAAAGAGGAGGCCAGGCTGGCGCAGCTTGCCGGCGGACGTAATGATTAGAAAAAAGAGTATAGCAAAGAACAATAAAGGTTCAGCAGTGGTTATGGTAATTATCGCAGTTGCTCTTGTAACTATTTTAGTGGCTATACTAATGATTATGTCCGCACTCAATCTGCAGATGAAGTATACGGAGCGAAAGGCGAAGAGAAACTTTTATACGGCAGAAATCGCGATGGAGCAAATCCGTGCCGGTCTGGAAGGAGAGGTTTCTGCAGCATTGGAAACGGCGTATATGAGCATTCAGCCAACCTATGCCTCTTACACTCCGGTAGAAAGAGAGACTAATTTTAAAAGCCGTTATGTTGCTTTGCTTAGAAAAGGCTTGAAGGATACTGTAGATGAGCGATATGCGCTGAATAGATTGGGTGCTTATTTGGATCCGGGCTACTTCGACTTGGGGGCCGGGGGCAACACAAAGCTGTCCTCTACAAGTGGATGTAAGCTGGAGGGACTAAACAGCGGTCTTGTTTTAAAGGGAGTAAAGATAGAATATACGGATGCAGAGGGATATCTTTCCATAGTAGAAACTGATTTCTGTCTGCTGATTCCCGATTTGAAGTTCTCGGAATATTCCTTGCTTCCCGACCTGTTCAGTTACTCTTTAATCGGAAGTAGAGGAATAACGGATAGTGCGGACTTAACGAAAGGGAAGATATCTATTGAAAACAATGTATATGCCGGACCGGATGGAATCGTCTTGCAGAAAAACGCTGACTGGAGCTTCAATAAGCTTGAGCGGGTAGTTTGTAAAGGAACAACAAAACTGGAGGAGCTTTCAACGCTGAAAGTAGAATCCACCGGCACTAAGAGCACAAATTACTGGACAGATAATATTTTTCTGAACAGCGCTTCCGCCAGTTTTGACGGAAGAATCTATGTTGCGGACGATTTGACGCTGAAAGGTGAGAGCAGCAGGGCCTTTCTAAGCGGGGAATATTATGGATATGGCAATGGAACGGAATTGAATGCGGACGGAACGTTGAAGGATAATGGAGATAAATCCAGCGCTATTTTACTGAACGGGCTGAACAGTACTTTAGATATGAGCCAGCTTAGCGGGTTGTTTTTATCCGGCCGAGCCAGCCTTGGAACCGGAGGCACGGAGATAGATAAGCCGGAGACCGGGAATCCTCTTTTATCCGGAATTACAGTGGACGACAATGAAAATATACCTATGGGAGAGTCTATTGAAATTAAGAGCAATCAGATCGCATATCTTGCTCCGGCAGAATGCATAGGAGTTTTTGAGGGAACCGCTTTGATCGGTAAAAACCCCATGTCTGCACAGGATTACAGACAGCTTTTGACATATAAGCAGGATACAGCCAATTATCCGGGATTTGAGGAGGTGTCCTATCAGGTTCCAGTGGAAAGTCTCGGAAGGACATTGAATGATTATAATGCTGACAGCAGCTTAAAGTTCCGCAAAATATTCCAGAAGGCGGGAAACGAAGTGATTGTCTACTATTACCTTGTACTGGATGAACAAAATGCTGGTATTTGGTTTAAGGACTATTATGCGGCACAGCAGAATAAGCTGGACACCTATATGAAGCGCTATATGAATGAAGTAAAGCTTAACGACAAATTGTCACGGCTTATTTTAGGAGGAAATATCGTAACTTATGACGGAGATGAAATAAGCTTATATAATGACGATAAAATTCTGACTGCGGAAGAATTAAACAAATTAAATGAAGAACAGCTTTCATACATGAAGACCTTTGCCGGACTTGGCTGTAAGCTGGTAGAAGATTATGATAACCTGAGCGCTGAAGAGAAAACAAGAGATATTTTTACAAATCTTGTAATGGAATCGGAGCTTCCGGTAATCGGTCAAGTGTATACGATGGATATAGCGGAAGGAAGCTCCTTCATATGCGGAGCGGTTACTTCGGGAGACTATGTATATGGAAAGACACAGCATGATGCAGGTATGTGTTTGATTGTAGCAGGAGGAGATGTGACGGTTTCGTATAATTTCACAGGGTTGATTCTTGCGAAAGGCACTATAAGAATAGATAATTCAGCGGGTGCTGTAACGATAAAAGGGAACAGAGAAAACTTAATAAAGATGCTCCAGCACCCGATTAATCCGGAAGGGGACACGATTATAAAGACTTATTTCAAATCGGGAGAGGAATATATCCTGGAAGGAACCAGTTTGCAGGCAAAAGATACAAACAGTTCCGATAAGTATATTAATATAACGGATTATGTACAGTTTGCTAATTGGAAAAAGGAATAGCAGGGGGGAAGAGCATTGCATGAAAACAAAGGGTTCTCACTGATAGAGATACTGGTAGTGATGGCAATTATCTCGATTCTTACAGTGACAGCTGCGGTCGGAATCCAATCGCTGGGAAATCGTCAGGTAACCAGGTGTATTGATAGTATAGAAACATATTTAGGGAAGACCAAGGTGGCGGCACTGGCCAAAAACAACAAATCATACATAGAAATATATCAGACGGCGGATGGCTGCATTATCGATTCTTATGTGAGCGATCATCTGGATAAATCGGAGAAAATATGTAATTCGGACATTGAAATAAGCTACTATAAAAGTGGGGGTATAAGGACAGTGCTGACGGAAACGGAAAGATTGAAAATATCTTTTAAAAGAGATTCGGGTGCGCTGATGTCCTTGGAGGGAGAGCCCGATACTGTTTTCTGTCAAAAGATAGAAGTGGAAAAGGGGACTATAACAAAAACCATCGTTCTTGTTGAAGCAACAGGAAAATTCTATGTAGAGTAGGGAAAGGATGTAAGGAAGTAATGGGAAAGAAAAATAATACCGGCGTAACGCTTGTGGAATTATTAATATCTATTGCAATTTTGAGTATTGTAGGAATTGCAGTATTCGGCTTTATCGTTACTTCATCCAAGGTATACGGCAAAGAGGTGACTGAGACCGATTTGCAGTACGAAGCCCAGCTCGTAATAAACCAATTACAGGATATGCTTATCGACGCGACCGACAGTGTTGTTTATAAGGTGACTTTTGATGACGGCACGGTGTTGGAAGTCACAGACGAAGAAGGTATAGATGAAGACAAGATACATGAGAAGAATATGTACATATATAATGAGAAGGAATATTACCAAATCACATGGGACAAGAGTGAGGAAAGAATTTACTATACCAAATATATAAAAGGTACTGATTGGGAAGTAGATTCAAATGCTAATCATGTCCGTATGGCAGATTATGTGAGTAATTTCCGGGCAGATATCTCCAGGCTGAAAGAAGATAGCAGTGTTGGATTTGACTTTCTTTTTTCTATAAATGATGTCGATTATTTTACTGCGCACAATATTACGCTGCGCAACCGGTCGGCAAGCGGAGCGGACAGCGATGGAAGCATTATCGTAAAAGAAGCGGCACAGGATAAAATTACAATTACCCCGGCGGCATTTGTATTATGGCCGGGAGATGGCGTGCACTTTACCCATAGTATTACCTCCGATAACGGGGGGTATCCGAGTCAGGATGCGGATTGGGACTTGATAGCTGACTCTGCCCCGGCTGAAAAGACAGTGCTGAAAGGAGACGGAACATTGGAAGTGGATGCAGAAGAGACCAATTCCAGATTAACCGTTCGTGTTACGGCAAGATATGGTAAGGAAAATGAGGACGGCAGTATAAACAAACCTTCTAAATCCGCGGAAGTTGGTGTTAAGCAGGTGACGGGTGTCGGCGTTGCCCTTACGGAGGGAGGAAGCTATACAGGATTGGGAATACAGCGCCTGATTGCAGGCAGTACTATGAAATTTACTGTAAACTCTATTGCAGGAAATATTTTTGTTGTGCCCGCTGATCTGGGAGCGGGAACAATCAAATGGTATATGGAAAAGGGCGGAGAATACGCTTCGGTAGATGAGAAGGGTATGGTAAGCATAAGCGATTCCGCTCCGGTAGATACGGTTATTCAGGTTAAGGCAGGATTTAACCGGATAGGAAGAGAATGGGCTTACGGCTACAGCAATGAGTATACAGTAGTAAGACTGAAAGAAAGAGGCGTTATTTATGTAGATGACGATTACAAGGATTATATTGCCCCCGATGAAGAGGTATGGTGGCCGGAGCAGCAGAAGGTAAATATTGACTGGTCCAAAATACCGGCAGAGCTTAAGACTTTCGACGGCGCAGCTCTAAGACCGCCATATAGCACGATATGGCTCATTTCGGTGGATGGCAGTAAAGAAGAAGACAACGATACAAAGGGCATGCAGGTGTTACCTTATAATGTTAATACACAAAATGAATATATGATACTGGACACGATCAGATCAATGGGCTGGAATAATAATGTTAAAATCGTAAAAATTACACTTGTTATATACAATACCCAGATAGGATGGTGGACGCAGGGGGAGGTATTTAGAAGTAATACGCTGACCTGGAATATACCAAAAGCACATTATCTATATTCTTATACGAAGGAAGGCCCGTATATAGATGAATTATCTGCGTTTATTACGAATGAAACTCCGGAAGCACATATATATTATCGTATTTATGGATATGCAAGCAATGAAATAAGAGACTGGGAGTACTTTGATAATCCGTCTGGCGGCTGGTATCAGGTAACAAACCAGGATTACTATACCAAATATTCTGAAGAAAAGCATAAAGAAAAGATATTAAAAACAGTTCCCGAGGATAAGATGATATATTTTCAACCGAAAAACACGGTATTCTCTGGATACTCGGTAATCAATCACAGAATATGGTCTGATTATGAAAATACAAAAATAACCGTTAATTTCAATAAGGCTAATATATACGCATCGGGAACGGATAAAACAGGATATTACGTACCTCTTCCGGGAACAGAAGCTTATAGGAACAGCGGCTATCTATACGGTGATTGCAGCTTTGTAATTACTGCGAAAAAAACAGTTAAAGGAAGTATTTATTATAAGCTGGAAGTAACAGATAAGAGTGGAAAAGAAGAAAAGAAAGCGATTGGATATTACAAGAGCGGTAATGACAAATGGAGTTCGGAAGAGCCTTATAAAGATTAAATGTAAGAGGGGGAAGATAGGAAATGAAAAGGAGAAGAAAGATTAGGATTTTAATTACCGGTATTCTCATAATAAGCCTTGGTCTTCCCTCCGCGGCATCCTTATATGCGAGGGAGACCTTAAACGGAATAAGCGAGAAGCGGGAATTGATTGCCTCAAGGGAGGATAGCACATACAAAATATTGGAGATTGTACCGGATAAAAGTGTTTCACGGGCCGGCTTCTATTTCGCAGGGCAGGAGCCATTTAGCATTTATGGTGAAGATGGAGAAATACTATTTGATTCATGGGAAGATGACGGGCAAAGTATCAGACCTTGGCAAAGCGTATTGGAGCTTTTTCCCAGTGAAGAGGAAAGACACGACTATTTAAATCTTTTGTATGATAGAATAAAGGCTGATGACAGAATTAAAGGCTTAGTGGAAAAAGAAGAGCAGAATAATCCGGAGCAATCACCCATCACTTATATGGAATATAAGGAAGTTTCAGAAGAAGAGTATGAAAAAGAACCGGATAAATATCAAAAATATGAAGTGGCAGCGGGCGAGAAACTCGGATATTTTAACCGTGTGGACTCAGAAGATTATACTGGCAAGCGTTATGATGTACAGTTTGTATATGACGGAGAAATGCAGGCCGATAGTGCCGGGAGCTTTTACCGGGTAACAGAAGAAGCACAAAAAATAGACGTATGGGATACTTCATGGGATTTTTGGGAGAATGGAGATGTATATGTATCTAATTCTGACGGAAGTTATAGCTACGCAGGCAAGTTAAAAGATATTAGGGAGGCATCCGAACAGGATACCGGTGCTGGATTGGGAACCGGGGAAACAGAAGAGGAAGGAACGGAAGCTTTGGAACCGGAGAATTCGGAGCTAGAGCCCTCGGAATCAGGAAATCCAGAATCGAAGCCCCCGGAATCAGGAAGTTCAGAATCGAAGGCTCCGGAATCAGGAAGTTCAGAATCGAAGGCTCCGGAATCAGGAAATCCAGAATCGAAGCCCCTGGAATCCGGAAGTACGGAATCGAAGGCCCCGGAATCGGGAAACCAGGAACCGAAGAGTCCGGAATCAGGAAACCCTGAACCGGAGAATACCGGATCGGGAAATGTGCAAGGGGAAACGGTTAATACAGAATGGAAGTTATATTCTGCGCCGGTTACAGAGCATCAGGATATACAAGATACTCCCGTTGCACTTGAGGAACCGGAGGAAGATAATATTCTTAATGAACCGGCAGCAGGGGAAGAAACGGAATATTGGTACTTAAAGTTCGAGAAAATAGAATATGAAGAACTGGAAGCAGATAAACAATATTATAGAGCAGGACATTATGAGGAATCTGAGGAAGGAGCATGGTTATTTAAGCTTATGACGGTTGATAGTCCTTATTTGGACACTGTTT
This sequence comes from Kineothrix alysoides, assembly GCF_000732725.1. Classification (GTDB taxonomy): domain Bacteria; phylum Bacillota; class Clostridia; order Lachnospirales; family Lachnospiraceae; genus Kineothrix; species Kineothrix alysoides. Next base: position 1,208,657 of record NZ_JPNB01000001.1, read on the forward strand.
TATTTGGAGACACTGTTATTTATTATGAAGGCGGTTTTATAAATAACGAGTGGTTTAAGCGTTATGCCTATGATATGGAGGAGGATATTTTAGATTCCTTCCAGACAAAAGTCACTGTGATGACTATTGACAAATTAAATAACTGGATGTCAGAAGGGCATTCCTATGAAGAATTTGATTTTATATTGATTCAAGATGGTTCTTTTGTGAGTGAGGATGGAGAGTTAAAAGGCGGATTTATTGATGGGGCCGATTTTGATAAAGAGAATGCAGAGCGGTTATTTTCGGATATTATATCTCACAAGATTCCTGCTGTAGTAGATTCGTCCATTGTATTTGCGAAAGATACGTCAGCAGAAGAAGTAAATATGGTGTTGAATCAGCCTATGAACAGGGACAAGCCATACCTGTGGAAGCTGGCAGCTTTATTGATGCAGGAGTCGCCGGACAAATTCATGCCACAGGACGCATCTGTTGCATTCAATTTTAATATGATTGATTCGGCAACCTGGCAATCGATAGAGGGACTGGAAGGCTTTGTAGCGGATAAGGATAAGAGCTATGTTAATAGAAATATTTACGTATGCTATGAAAAGTCATTTATAAATGAAGGGTTCGACCGTGTGATATGGAATGATTCTTCTCTCGGCCAGGAAAAAGTAAACGCAAATATGGAAGGTTTTGACGATGTTTTGCTTGAAATAGAGAACGAGAATATGTATCGGGAGGCTGAGGCTTCCTGGGTTGGAGAACCGCTTTCTACGGATATTTGTGAATCTGCCGTGTTGCGGTATATCATAAATTATGAATATCAGCGTGCCGTTTATTTAAAATCGAGTTTAAATATATTGGATATAGAGCCAACCATACCGGATAAGAATTCCTATCCGCTGACTGCCGGCGATGTTATGAAATGGATTGCGAAGGATAGTCCTATAACTATAGATAATATTAAGATTACAACGATGACCGTATCTGAATTCATAGGAAAGACGGAAGACTTAAATGCGAATTATGATATGATTTATATAGGGACCGATACGGACAAATTGAATATGCAGAATGAAAGGACAATATTTAATGACAGTTCTATGACTGGTCTGGTCTATTTCCATGCCGGAGACTATCGTTATTCGGATGCAAGGCTTGGCGGCTTGCTGCAAAGGGATTATTACAGTCCTACAAAGCTATACGAGTGGGTAAAGGTTCGCTATAGCGGCCTGGATTTAACGAAGGAAAAGCTTCAGGCTCTAAACTCCTATGCCGATGCCTCCTACCCGATTGTATTATCTGAAAATTTTTATACACAGGATTCCGAGGGTGAGACGATTATTAATGAGTCATATATAGATAACTCTTCATACATGTATGAATTCTCCAATGAAATGCTGAAAAAAAATAAAAAAAATGTATTTTCTAAAAAGATATTGGATGGGGCATCAGAAGGTGGAAAGGCGGGAATTAAGCTGTTTTCATTTTATATCAACAGACCTAAACTGAAATTAATTGATACGAGAGTTAAGTGTGATTATATAAGTCCAAATAATGTATATCAGATAGCGGTATCCGGTGGGGAATATATGCTGGAATATGGTTTTACGATTCAGAATATAGGAGCCGTTTCAGGCAATACGAAATACCATTGTGAGCTATATATTGATATCAATGCCGACGGAAAGTTTTCTCCTCTTGAGAGAATCGATGATATTTCCATTACACAGGGTAGTTCTTCAATACCGTCGAACGGGTTGACGGCAGGAGTTCCATATACTTTGCGCCGCAAAGTGCCTGACGGTTATAAAGGGGTGCTCAACTGGAAGATTGAGCTTGTGCAGGTAGATAATGATAATATTCGGACATCTATGTCCGGCTATAGCCAGATGATAGGACTTGAACCGGAAACAATTCGTATTTTACAAATATGCAGAGGACCGCTGTATTGGGACGGAGGAGCGGGCGCGCCCTGGCTTAGCGGTGGGGGCTGGTGGGGGGATTCTACCAACAGGCGCTTGAATCTGGAGGATGAGCTTAAAAATAATTCAAGTAATTATTATAAGCTTGTTCATGGAGGAATGATAAACGGAGTCAGTTACGAAGGAATTGAGGAAGATTTCAATATTGAGGTAAATTGTGTAACGATAGAGGAATTCCATGATATGTATGAGAGTGCTTCCGATAAGAAATCAGTTCTTCGCGATTACAATATGCTGATATTGGGCTTTTCTGACAGCTATCAGGATATAAAAGCAGAGTGCATTAATGGAGTCGGCGGCATTACTGAGTTCATCGAAAGTGGAAAAAGTGTGCTTTTTGCACATGACACCACTTCCTTCTTTAACTATGACTACAAAGCTTACGGATACCCGGATAATAAATTCGATGTGAATTCTTACGGAGTTGTAGATGATAGCGGAAATCGAAGGAACAACTATTCTTACCAGAGGTATACGACCGATTTGCCATGGTCATATAACCTGAATACCTTTGTACGGCCATTGGTAGGTATGGATCGATATGGTGTAAATGAGCTGAATATTGTGAAGGATGAAAATGGAACAGTAACATCAGTAAGCAATACGGAGAGAAGCAACCTTTTAAAAAAAGGAGCAGGGCTGCGTGTGTCGGATAATCCGATACTGAATACCCAAGGATATGATATTGCATATAAGGCGAAGTCCAATAAAACTGAGACGGTAGCGGAGGTACAAGGATACACTTATTCCGTCATCGCATTAAAGGATCAGAACACTACTGCAAACAGAAAAGGCGAGAGGAATCAATATTTAAATTTTAACTTTTCTAAAATAAGCAATGGCATGGTAAAGGATGGGCAGATAGTCGATGGAAATGGCCAGAGTGACATGAATGCAGTGCAAGTCAACGGCGGACTGATTACCACATATCCATATAAATTAAAAGAGAAGTTTCCTATTTCCAATACACATGCTCAATATTATCAGCTGAATCTGGATTCTGACAGCGATGCTGATGGAGAAGGTGACCTTGTTGTATGGTATTGCCTGGGAGAGGATCAAAGTGGAGGAGATAACATTTACTCTATTTCCCCCAATGATGTAGTGAATAATTATTATATTTATAACAAAGGGAATGTCACTTATACGGGCATGGGGCATAGTGGACGTCAAAGTGCTGAACCTGCTTATGTTGAGGAAGCAAAGCTTTTTATTAACACGATTATTGCTGCTTATACAGCCAGTGTAAGGTCTCCGGAAGTGATGATTATAAATGAAAAGACGCAGAGAAAACTGAATGATATTTATAGTTACTACGATGCAATGAATAATATACACTTAAATGACAACATGCAGGATTATCAGAAGGTGTACTTTACTGTTAATGATAATAACTTTGTAAAGGGTGACAGAAAAATTGCCGTTTCATTCTATAGGGAGGCACCGGAAGGGGATAAGGAAATAAGTTATAAAGGATATAACTACAAGGTTTTTGTCATGGAAGGACTGCCTGTTTTCCGGGGAGACGCTGATGATAATGATACCAATGATGCCCTCGCAGATAGTAACGCGCTTGTCAGCGGAGGTCTGTATTACGTGCGGATTCCGAGAACATTGCTGGAATATCGGGAAGGAGCAGGTGTAAGACAGTCTTTGTATGTTGAAGCCTGCGGTAAAATAAAGCGCTATAATCAGGAAATAACGACACCGGCTGTTTACGATAAAGTAGATATGGTTTCACTGCAATTATTTGAATTGGATTAATAAAAAAAAGAATAGTTTATGTCGTAAAGATGAACTGCTCCTATCAAACAAATGGGAGCAGTTTGGCCTGTAATCAATGGAAATATTAATAAAACAACATGTGAAATCAGAAAATCAGAAAATATAAATAAAATGGTATTTAATTGTATTTTTTTTTAGAAATGTATGTTATAATTAGTCAAAGTTAATGTGTTTTGGTAAAAATTGATGAATAAATGGCGTGAGGTGGATGAATATGGATACAAATATTCTGCTGGAAAATGGAACAAATGAGTTGGAAGTTTTAGAGTTCGTACTGGAAGGACAGCATTATGGAATAAATGTTGCTAAGATAAGAGAAATTATTCCTTATCAGGAAGTTACGCCGGTTCCGAATGCTCATCCGAGTATCGAAGGAATTTTTATGCCGCGTGATACGATGATAACGGCAATTAGTTTGAGAAATTGTCTTCAGATGAGGGAATATAATAATGAAGAATTGAACACTTCTTTATTTATAGTGACGAATTTCAATAAGCTTGATATCGCATTTCATGTAGATGCCGTTATGGGTATACATAGAGTTTCATGGAATCAGATCATCAAGCCGGGAACTACCGTTTCTACCAGTGAAGACGGAATTTCTACAGGTATTATTAAGATTAACGGTAAATTGATAATTATTTTGGATTTTGAAAAGATTGTTACCGACATCAATCCTGAGACGGGACTGAAGGTGTCTGAAATAGATGAACTGGGACATCGCCCACAGCGCAATGTGCCAATTTTAATTGCAGAGGATTCCCCTCTTTTGAATAAGCTGATCGTGGATTCTTTGAGGCAGGCAGGATATGTTAATCTTATCCATACGGAGAACGGAAAGCAGGCATATGATGTAATTACTGCATGCAAAGAGGATGGCACGTTGAACCAGCATGTGCAGTGTATTATTACGGATATAGAGATGCCCGTAATGGATGGACATCGTCTGACTAAATTGGTAAAAGAAGATGAAGAGACGAAAAACATTCCCGTTATTATTTTCTCTTCGTTAGTGAATGAAGAGATGAAGAGAAAGGGTGAAGCTCTTGGTGCAGATGCACAGTTGTCTAAGCCGGAGATTGGTAACTTGGTTCATGTAATTGATAGATTAATAAAGTAATATTAATAATACATAATATGGGATTAAAAAGAGCGGGATTAATTCCTCGCTCTTTTTTTGAGACTTCTTTGAAGAAACGAAAGGAATTACCGGATGGATGATATAAAGAAGCTTATGACGGATAGTATACAAAACGCAGATATGGTGCTGGTAGGTATCGGTGAAGAGTTTAGGGAGAATTTTTTGGAAATGAAAGGAAATCCCCAATATAAACATTTTTGGGATCGAGCAGAAGAGACAGAAGAGTATAACTGGATGCTTCCATATGTGGAAAAACTATACTTGCGGGAACACAAAAATGAGAAAATAATGAAAGCTTATGATGGACTTGGAAAGCTGTTGGAGGGAAAAAATTATTATATTGTCTCTACATGTACGGATGATTGTGTTTACGATGCCGGATTTGAGGAAGACAGGATAGTAACGCCCTGCGGCGGATATCGTTTTGTGCAGTGTGAGGACAATTGCGGAAACAGGATAGAGGAACCGGATGAGGAGGTTCTGGGACAAATACATCGTAGCATTAAAACCGGAGAAGAAGGGGTGAAAATAGATAAGCCGCTTTGCATAAACTGTAAAAAAAATCTGGTATTCAATAACGTAAATGCCGGCCATTATGCGGAGGAGGGTTACTTGAATCAGTGGAACCACTATACGAAATGGCTTCAGGGAACGGTGAACAGAAAGATCTGTGTTGTGGAGCTGGGGGTAGGAATGCAGTTTCCGACGGTAATCCGTTGGCCCTTTGAAAAAGTAGTTTTTTTTAACCAGAAATCCAGTTTTTTTAGAATACATAGTAAATTACATCAATTGACGGAAGAAATCAAAGAAAGAGGGTACTCTGTGAAAGAAAATTCGACAGATTTTATCATAAATTGGTTTGTCTAATGAAGATATGTATGATAAACTATGAAAGGAAGTATCAGTAATAAGAATATATAAATATAAGAAATGTGAGGGTGTTTCATGGGTTCAGATGAAGAATATTTGGATGACTTGCTTAAGTCCATCATGGAAAATGAAGATGAGAATGAAGACAATCCTTCAGAGGCGGAAGATGAAGCGGATACGGAAGTAATGACAGAAGGTACGCAGGAGAATGCACCGACTGATGGGGAGTTGGCAGTAGAGGATGACTTTTTCTTAAATGATTTTGCGATTCAGGAGCCTGATATAGACGATATAGATGCGGAGCACATGGATCTGGAGGAAGAAGCAGATACCGATTCTTCGGATATATCAGATATTATGTCGGCTGATGAAATCAATGCGATGTTTACGGGAACGGAAGAAGCTCCCGATGAAGAAGAAATTGACGAATCAGAAGTTTCTTTTGGAGAAAACTTGTTTAGCGAAGGGGCTGACGAGGGAGAAACGTCTGGCAGTGAAGAAGATTTTTTTGACGGCACGGGCGAAGTGCCGGTTGGTGGAGGAGAAATATTTGACGGCGTAGACGATGCATTTAATGTGGGAGATGCGCTTGCAGGATTGGATGATACATTCGACGATAATGGAGAGGCCCTTGACCACATGGATGATGCCTTTGCGAATGTGGAGGCTATGTTTGGCAGCGAAGAGGAAGAAAATAGCTCCGATGCGACTAATAATAACCGGGATGGAATAAGCTCCTTGCTGGGAGATGATAATGAGGAAATGGAAGCCGACGATATGTTGGCTTTGTTAGAGAGCATGTCTGCTGAAATGGGCGAGGAAGAGGAACTTAATGCGGGTGCTGCTGTGTCAGAAGCAGATCTTGCAGTTCCTGAGGAGGCTTCGGAAAAAAAAGAACGCAAGAAAAAGAAGAAAGCCTTCCCAAAGCTATTTGGTAAAAAGAAAAAGGGCGATGAAGAGAAAGTTCCGGATGAAAAAGAATCTGATGCGATAGAGGAAGAAACGAAGGAAATAAGTGAAGAGGCTTCGGCAGAGCCGTCTACAGGGGAACCTGCGCAGAAAAAGCAGGGATTTTTTTCAAAGGCACTGTCTTTTTTGACGGAATCTGACGAGGGCATGGATGAGGCTGAGAGATTGAAGGTAACCCATGGAATGGAGCCTTCGGATGAAAACCGGAATATCTTACAGGAGCTGGACGCTGAGGATAAAAAGAAAAAGAAGAAGAAAGCGAAAGGCAAAAAGGGAGAAGCTTCGGAGGACGGAGCAGCGGATGATAAAAAGGGAAAAGAAAAGAAGAAAAAAGAGAAGAAGCCCAAGCCGGTAAAGGAAGAGACTTCACAACCGGTAAGTGCTAAAAAGCCCAGGAAAAAAGTGTCCGTGAAAAATATTGCAATTATTACGGCGCTGTGCCTGACGCTTTCCGCTCTCGTAATTGTTATTGTAAGTGTTGTTCCGGATTTCTTCGAAAAGAGGACAGCACGGGATGCCTATTATGAAGCCGACTATGCGCAGTCGTATGAATTATTATACGGCAAAAAGCTGGATGAAAGCGATACGATTATTTACAATAAATCTAAGATAATAATGAGTCTGAACCGTAAGCTTTCTTCTTATCATAACTATATGAGCATGGGAAAAGAGCTGGAGGCTTTGGATGCGCTGATGATGGGCGTGGAGAAATATCCCGAAATTATTACGGAAGCAAAGGAATACAACTCGACGCAGGAAGTGGATGCAGTATATGCGACGATTCTGAACATTTTGAGCGATAAATATAATCTATCGGAGGAAGTGGCCAAGGTCATCATAGACTATGATGATTTGACTTATACGAGGAAGCTGGAATCTATTGTATATAAGACTCCTTTTATGCTGCCTGTGGAAGAGGAGCAAGCAGAAGGCAGTGAAGCGGCTTCCGCGGATATACTTCCTGAAGAGCAAGACCTTATAGAAGAAGATAGTCTTTCGGAACAAGTTTCGCCTGCTCAGCAGGTGTCAAATTCTTCCGCTTCGGATTCTTCGAATGAGGCAGCACAGGATGAGGAACAGTTGCCTTCTGATACTGCGGATAGTGCATCAGGTACCGGTAATGCTCCGGTGCAAGAGCAGGTTGTCGAGGCTCCGACTCAGCCTGAGGGGTCTACAGGAAGTCAGGGACAGTTAATCCAGGGTGTAAAGCAACCGTTAGAGTTCCATATAAACGGAAATTAACGTTGTTATTTTTGGAATTTTGTGCAAAACAGTATAAAGTACCTCGCGGAATAGTGGCTGTGGATAGCAGCAAATCAACGACAATGGGAAGTGACAAAAATGGTAGCAATAATTGATTATGATGCGGGCAATATAAAGAGTGTGGAAAAGGCGCTTCTCTTTCTGGGCGAAGACGCGGTGGTTACCAGAGATAGGGATAGGATTCTTATGGCTGACCGGATAATTTTACCGGGAGTCGGTTCTTTTGGTGAAGCTATGAAAAGGATTCGCGGATATGGGCTGGAGGACGTGATAAAGGAAGCTGTGGACGAAAAGATTCCTTTTCTTGGCATTTGCCTGGGGCTCCAGTTATTATTCGAAAAAAGCGAGGAAAGCGAAGGGATAAGCGGGCTCGGGGTTTTGGATGGAGAAATCGTGAGGATTCCGCCAAAAGAAGGGCTTAAAGTTCCTCAAATAGGGTGGAATTCCTTGAGCTATCCGAATAAGGGAAAACTTTTCGAAGGAATATCGGAAAACGCTTACGTATATTTCGTTCATTCCTATTATTTGAGAGCGAAAGACGACAGCATTGTTACGGCTACGACGGAATACGGTGAGCAGCTGCACGTTGCGGTAGAGAAGGATAATGTTTTTGCTTGTCAATTCCATCCGGAGAAGAGCTCGGATATAGGATTGCATATTTTGAAAAATTTCATTCATATTCTAAAGGAGGGGAAATAGATGTATACAAAACGTATTATCCCTTGTTTGGATGTGCATAACGGAAGAGTCGTAAAAGGGGTCAATTTTGTAAATCTTAAGGATGCAGGCGATCCGGTGGAAATCGGCGAAGCATATGATAAGGCGGGCGCGGACGAGTTGGTTTTCCTGGATATTACGGCGTCCTCCGATGCCAGAGCTACTGTCGTGGATATGGTGAGGAGGGTCGCAGAACGCGTATTTATTCCCTTTACTGTTGGCGGCGGCATACGGACGGTGGAAGATTTTAAAGTTATTCTTAGAGAGGGTGCGGACAAGGTATCCATTAACTCATCTGCGATAAATACTCCTTCTCTTATCAGTGAGGCTGCGGATAAATTCGGAAGTCAATGCGTGGTAGTAGCTATCGATGCGAGAAGGCGGCCGGATGGTTCCGGATGGAACATATATAAAAACGGCGGTCGCATAGACGTAGGCATGGATGCGGTAGAGTGGGCAATGAAAGCGTATAAGTTAGGCGCGGGAGAGATATTGCTTACGAGCATGGATTGTGACGGAACGAAGAACGGCTATGATATCGAGCTTACAAGTACGATTGCGAATAGCATTCCTATTCCGGTCATCGCTTCCGGGGGAGCTGGCTGCGAAGAAGATTTTTATGCTGCGTTGACAGAGGGAAAAGCGGAGGCAGCTTTGGCAGCGTCGCTGTTCCATTATAAGGAGCTGGAGATAAACCAGGTAAAGAAATATTTGCAGCAAAAAGGCTTATCCGTAAGATTATAGGCATCTTGTATTTAAAATTGTGTAATTGCATTTGTCTAAAAGTCTTCGGGCCTTGAAATATATGATAGTAAAGGAGCAGGCTACGAACATGGCTATGATTCAGAATGACTGGCTGGATTCTCTGCAACCGGAGTTTTCCAAGCCTTATTATAAACAGTTGTTTCAATTCGTGCAGAACGAATATAGTAAGACGGTCGTTTATCCGCCGGCGAATGATATTTTCAATGCATTTCATTTCACGCCGCTTCATGATGTTAAAGTAGTGCTGCTTGGGCAGGACCCTTATCATAACGAGCGTCAGGCACATGGATTGAGTTTTTCCGTTTTGCCGGAGCAGAAGGAAATTCCGCCCTCATTGCAGAACATTTATCAGGAGCTCAATGAGGATTTGGGGTGCGATATTCCGAACAATGGGTATTTGAGAAAGTGGGCGGAGCAAGGCGTTCTGCTCTTGAATGCGGTACTGACAGTTCGGGCACATCAGGCGAATTCTCATCAGGGAAAGGGCTGGGAGAAGTTTACGGATGCGGTAATAGAGGCGGTGAACGCACAGGATAGGCCTGTCGTATTCTTTTTGTGGGGAAGGCCTGCTCAGAATAAAGCACCTATGTTGACCAATCCGAAGCATTTAATTCTTAAAGCACCGCATCCTAGTCCGCTGTCTGCATATCGTGGATTTTTCGGATGCAGGCATTTTAGCCAGGCTAATGAATTTTTGAAGGAAAACGGGATAGATCCGATTGATTGGCAGATTGAAAATATATAATAAATATATAGTGAATATAGTGACAAGATTAATATTTACGCTGTAATGACAAAGATCCGAGGCCTTGTGGAAAGCTTCGGGTCTTTTTTATCACAGGAAGACAAACGATGCGCAGCTATGCGCACAGAACAAAAGCTGTGCTGTCAAAGTATTTGGCCGTTAGAGTGCGCAGGGTACACTTTTGTTCTCAGGATAAGATTAAAGGCAAGGCAATGGATAATTGAGAAAAAATATCAACTTTAGAATAGCTGTTGACAAATGGCGCATACGGATATATAGTATTCCTATAAAGGAACACTAAAAATGCAAGTAAAAAAAGCAAAACAAACCAATGAAGAGATTTCGAATTATATTGGGGATACAATAAGGGGAAGAGAAGATGGATGAGACGAGTATATTAGAACGGATGATGTTATTCGGTCTGACGAGAGTGGAGGCTGGCATTTATATATGTCTTTTTAAAAGCGGAGAGCTTACCGGATATGAGGTGGCAAAGCAGACGGGGATTTCCAGATCTAATGTCTACAGCGGTTTATCCGGCTTGGTGGATAAAGGGGGAGCTTATCTCATAGAAGGCATATCCAGTAAATATGTGGCTGTTCCGATAGAAGAATTCTGTGACAATAAGATAAGAAACATGAAGCGGGACAAAGAATTCCTTGTGAAAAACATGCCGGCAGTAACGGCGGCGGAAGATGGATATATTACGATTGAAGGGGCCAAAAATATAAAGGATAAGATTCTTACGATGTTAGATAACGCAAAGCAGCGTATTTACCTATCGGCACCGGAAAGCTTTATTCAAAGTATTGAAACGGAGCTTTTAGAAACTGTCAGGCGAAAAATAAAGCTAGTCCTCATTACAGATAAAGATGTAGGGATGAGCGAAACGATACAATATCTTACGGATAAAAAAGAAAACCAGATTCGCCTTATCATAGATTCTCTTTATGTACTGACGGGAGATATCCAAGGGGAGAAGTCGGATACTTGTTTGTATTCAGGCCAGAAGAACTTTGTAAATGTTTTTAAGGAATCGCTTAGAAATGAAATAAAATTAATTGAACTTACCGGAGGAGAAAAGAAAGATGAGTAGAAAAGCATTTGTAACAAAAGAAATCATAGAAGAAATTGTCAAAGAATATCCGACGCCCTTTCACATTTATGACGAAAAGGGTATACGGGAAAATGCACAGGCTGTAAAAGAAGCTTTTGCGTGGAATGAAGGATTTAAAGAATATTTTGCGATAAAGGCAACGCCCAATCCTTCTCTCATACAGATATTGAGAGAGTATGGATGCGGATGCGACTGTTCCTCTATGACGGAGCTCATGCTGAGCAAGGCGCTGGGTATAACCGGAGAGGATATTATGTTTTCCTCCAACGATACGCCTGCGGAGGAATATGAGTATGCGGCGAAGCTGGGAGCTATCATTAATTTGGACGATATAACACATATTGAATTTCTGGAGGAGACGATAGGAACGCTGCCGGAGACTATGAGCTGCCGTTATAATCCGGGAGGAGTATTTGTCATGAGCAACGGCATCATGGATAACCCGGGCGATTCCAAATATGGCTTCACCACGGAGCAGATGTTCGAAGGCTTTCGGATTCTGAAGGAAAAGGGAGTGAAGAATTTCGGTATCCATGCATTCCTTGCGAGCAATACGGTAACGAATGAATATTATCCGATTCTGGCAAAACAATTGTTTGAAATTGCGGTTCAGTTGGAGAAGGAGACGGGAGCAGATATTAAGTTTATCAATTTGTCGGGCGGCGTTGGAATTCCTTATCAACCGGGTCAAGAGGGAAATGATATCCGGGAAATCGGTGACGGAGTACGCAAAGTATATGAGGAGATTCTTATTCCGGCAGGTATGGGAGACGTAGCCCTTTATACGGAAATGGGACGTTTTATGATGGGTCCTTATGGTGCTTTGGTTACGCAGGCGATTCATGAAAAGCACACACATAAGGAATATATAGGCGTGGATGCGTGTGCGGTGAATCTGATGAGGCCTGCTATGTATGGTTCCTATCATCATATTACCGTCCTTGGCAAGGAAGAAGAGGCATGTGATTACAAGTACGATATAACGGGTTCTCTCTGTGAAAACAACGATAAGTTCGCCGTAGACCGCATGCTCCCAAGAATTGATATGGGAGACTATATGGTCATTCATGACACAGGAGCACACGGATATTCGATGGGATATAATTATAATGGAAAACTAAGATCTGCAGAGTTGCTGTTAAAAGAGGATGGAAGTACAGAATTGATAAGAAGAGCGGAAACTCCTAGGGATTATTTTGCTACTTTCGATGCACTGGATATTTATAGCAAATTAGAGGAAGAATTTTAGAAAATATGCTTGTCAATAACGACCGAGTGTGGTATTATAAACTTCGGTCGTTAGATATTGACGATACGCCGGCGTGTCGGAATGGCAGACGAGGCAGACTCAAAATCTGTTGTGGGCAACCACGTATGGGTTCAAGTCCCATCGCCGGCAGCAAATATCAGCTCTTTAACTTCGGTTAGGGAGCTTTTTTATATCCCTCCGGCAAGAATCTGTTTCGTTTCCTCACCTTGCTTGTGTATCCGATTCTTCGTTATTGTAGTAGGATGCAATAAACTTTTCTTTTTTCGGCCTTTCTACACGGTCAGCCGGATTTGATTTAATCAGCCCAACTTGAAAAGCATATAGTAGAGCTTTTCTGATATTGGCGTGTCTGTGAATTACTGTGTTAGCGGTAAGCCCTTGTTTCAATTCTGACTGATAATATTCTTGAATGTACTTCGGGTTTTCTTTTAAGTCGGTCAGGGTGCACTGCTTATCCCTCAAATATGGTACGACACGCTTTTTGCGAGTACTGCGGTATGTTGCAAAAGTGGATTCTTCTACACACTGTTTCATCATATCCAGCCATCCCCGTATGACAGATTGAAAGAAAAGGAATAGGAAGTCAAGAAGCGACAGACAGATTCTAGAGTAACAAACAAAGACCGGGGAGCTAGATGGTTTTCCCTAGTTTCTATTTTAGTATATGATCCCATTTATCTGACTTTATCCATCTTGCAAATCTAGGTTGATAATATTTTACTTCTTCATTTTCCATAATGACCTCCACTAAGTCTCAGTTTAGTTACTTAAAAATCACTGCTCCTGTTTCCGAAACTCACACTTGACAATGAAGAATTATTTTTGGTAAACTAACTAAGTCATATTTATAGCGCGTATAATGGTTCAGCGCACCTCCTTTTCATAAGGAAGTGCGCTATTTTTTTCTCGCACCAAGAAAGGAGACACTATGGAATTTTTTATGAAACTGCCACGTTCAAAACGTGAATTTGCACTTTTTATTGCAGTGATTTCTATCATCTCAGTTAATATTATTGCCCCAATAATTACTTGTCTTGAAATAGGCTTTAGCTTCAAGGTTTACAAAGAGGTTTTAACTGTCCTGCCATTTATCTGGATTGCCGTTATTACACTTGTATTATTAACCTTCAAGCCTGCTGAATGGTTAACTGGTCAAGTTGTCACAAAAGGAGACAGCTTTAAAGCAACTGTAACCATCAACATTCTCTGTTCAGTATTTATCCTATCTATTTTTCTTACCATAATTGGTACTTGGATTGGCAGCCGAAAAATTAGTCTTGATCCTATTTATTGGTTTTTCTACAAGTGGCCAAAAAATTTTGCAATTTCATTAGGTGTTGAACTATTTATCGCTCAACCGGCAGCTAGATTTGTCATGTTAAAATACCATTTATTAACATCGGCGCAAACTGACTAAATCCCCCCCCTGCATTCTTCTTGTCCCTGCCTAACACACAATGGGCAGGGATTATCTGGCTCAGGTGTATAACAATCTGGACGTTCACCATTTGTTGCCAATTATGATACCGGGTTTTCATGAAGGAGCTCCACCTCCTTCCGTTATTTAATTATATTTTAATTTATTTAATTATATCATAGGTACATGAAAAAAGTATTAACTATTTACACACGTATATCTAACACTGTTCTTTTAAAATTAGCTTTTCCGACAGTCTGAGACGCTCATAAATGAACGTCCAAAGTGATACTATTTTCTGGCAATCCAACGCAGTTCTATATTTGAACGTTGCGTAGTGTTCGCCTAGTACATAGTCAATTACATATGTCTTTGATATCATGTAAGCAGAACGGATTTTTGATTTGTCAGCTCCTTATAGTTTTTTGTCAATGGTAGGTACTGACTGTAAAAGTTGATTGTTCTTCTTGTTTGATAGGGTATCGTGGAAGCCCTCCACATCCCTCCTATATCCCTCCAACGGGAAAAATTACTTGCTAAACATTTAATTCTGTTATATCCTTTATATACAGGTGTTAAAGCAAGAAAGCGTTAAAAAGGCTTCAATTATGCGGTGTTGCAGGGTTCAATAGTCCATTACGTTCTCGTATATTCCAGATATTTACAAACGGAGTGGAAAACTCGAAATCTATTTCCGAAAACGGAGTGTGGGTTCAAGCCCCGCCACCGGCAGCATGCTGAAAGTCGTCGATTTCTTGGGAATCGGCGACTTTCGTGTTTTAACATGAAACTGATTATGGATTTTCTGAACGAAGCAAGTTCGTTGTTGATATAAATATTTGTATATTTTTTTATATTTATCAACAGAAATGAAGTAATTTTAAAAATGAAATGGGGGATATGTTTATGAACATGATTTTTCTAGGAGTTGCATTGGTAGGTGCAATCGCGTTACTTGTTGCTGTTTTCATTGCCAAATGGATCAACAAAAATGACGAAGGCAACCAACATATGCGTGAAATCGCATCCTACATCCATCAGGGTGCGATGACCTTCCTGATGCGTGAGTACCGCACGATTGGTATCTTTGCGGTAGTGATGTTCGCAGTGCTTTTCTTTGCCGTGAATTGGCAGACAGCGACGTTGTTTTTGTTTGGAGCATCTTTCTCGCTGGCAGCCGGTCTTTTTGGTATGAACACCGCCACCAAGGCAAATGTACGCACAGCCGCCGCCGCCCGTTTTGGGATGCCGTCCGCATTGAGAATCGCCTTCCGAGGTGGTGCGGTTATGGGCCTCAGTGTTGTTGGCCTTGCGGCTTTGGGGCTTGGTGTTGTCCTCTCCCTTTTAGGTGTTGAGACACAGCAGCAAATAGAGTACATTTCTGGGTTTGGTCTCGGAGCAACGTCTATGTCGCTGTTTGGGCGAGTGGGCGGAGGTATTTTTACCAAAGCCGCCGATGTAGGCGCTGATCTGGTCGGCAAGGTTGAAGCGGGGATCCCCGAAGATGACCCGCGTAACCCCGGTGTTATCGCTGATAACGTAGGTGATAACGTGGGTGATGTGGCGGGTATGGGTGCCGACCTTTTTGACAGCTATGTTGGCGCGATTATCTCAGCGATTCTTCTGGCTACTACGCTTAAAAATGCCGCCGGTGAGAGCATGCTTTCAGAAGGCATTGCATTCCCATTGCTGGTGGTTGCAATTGGTATTTTAGCTTCTGTGATTGCGGTATTTTTTGTCGGCGGTAAAAATACAAAGAATCCGGCCAAATCACTCAACCTCGTTACCTATGGCGGCAGCATTATTGTTTTGATATCGTCTTATATCCTGGGCACGCTTATCTTTGGGTCTACAATGGAGTTTCACGGCTTCGCATTTGGCAGTGAGGCGGGAAATCACTTTGGCGGGATTGGAGCGTTTGGAGCTGTTGCTTCGGGTCTCGTTATCGGCTCTGCAATCGGTTTTTTTACCGAGCGTTATACCTCTTCTGATTATAAAGCCGTTCAGGGAATTGCCAAACAAGCTGAAACCGGTACAGCTACCCTTATTATTGACGGGTTTTCGGTAGGATTGCTTTCCGCTGTCTGGCCGCTTGTGCTGATCGCGGTCGGTATCATGCTTTCGTATTTTTGCGCGGGCCTATATGGCATTGGTTTGGCGGCGGTCGGCATGCTATCCACCACCGGTTTGGTGGTTGCAGTTGACGCCTATGGTCCCATAGCAGATAACGCTGGCGGCATTGCCGAAATGTGCAGCCTACCCAAAGAAACACGCGAGATTACCGATAAATTGGATAGTGTTGGTAATACCACCGCCGCAATTGGTAAGGGCTTTGCTATTGGCGCATCGGCTCTCACAGTGCTTGGGCTCTATGTGTCCTATGCGGAAATTGCCAATATCAGCGCCATTGATCTGCTTAATCCGCTGGTGGTAGCGGGACTCTTCCTGGGTGGTATAATGCCGTTTCTCTTTTCTGCGCTCACGATGCGCTCGGTAGGCAGGGCGGCGGGCCAAATGATCGAAGAGATTCGTCGTCAATTCCGTGCGGATAAGGGCATCATGGAAGGCACCTCAAAACCCGATTATGAGAAGTGCATCCAAATCTCCACCGATGCGGCACTAAAGGAAATGCTGTTCCCTGGTGTGCTGGCAGTAGTATGTCCCATTGTGGTTGGCATAATTGACACTGCGATGCTTGGTGGTATGTTGGCCGGTGCCATGCTTGTCGGTGTTCTGTTAGCGCTTATGATGGACAATGCGGGTGGTGCGTGGGACAACGCCAAAAAGTATATAGAGGAAGGTCACCATGGCGGTAAGGGCAGTGAGGCGCACAAAGCTGCCGTAGTTGGTGATACTGTCGGGGATCCGTTCAAGGATACCTCTGGTCCGTCGATGAACACGCTCATCTGTTTGATGACGATTGTTTCTGTCGTATTCCTTCCGCTGTTTTTACGATAACATAATGACCGTATCAATAATGGCCAAATGACATAGCAGGCTGAGCCTGCATCCAAAAACGCGCTCTCGGTTTTGTGCTGAGGGCGCGTTTTGTTTCCCGCGCCTTGGCCCGCATTCAGTTTTACTTTGTTTGATGCGGAATCGTGGAACTCTTTCACATCCCTCTTATATCTCTTCAACGGGAAAAATTACTTGATAAACATTTAATTCTATTGTATTCTTTATACATCGGTGCAAAAGTAAAAAGCTTTGAAAGAGGCTTCAATTATACGGCGTTGCAAGGTTTCAATAATTCATTCCATTCGTCCCATTGCCGGCATCAAAATGCTGAACCTCCTTGCAATTGCTATGACGATAAGTAACCTTTGGAAAGGGTGGAGGCCATATGCCGGAAAAAATAAATACGCCCCTCTGCTGTAAAAACATGTATGACCCAATGCTTGAAGGTTATGTGATGTTTGCAATTCTCAGGGATGAGCATCAGGGGCTTTGCGACTATCAATTTCTTGAAGTAAATAGGCAGTTTGAGAATATTTCTGGTGTGCAGCGTGGAGAGGTCATCGGCAAAACACTAAAACAAATGCAGAACCATTCGCCCGAAGTCTGGCTGGACATTTGTGACAATCTGAACAAGATTCAAGGTAACGGCTCGTTCGAGTATTTTTTGAAGAAGGATGACAGGCATTTTCAGGTCAGTGCCTTTTGCCCTTCCAATGATATTGTTATTACCGTATTTTTGGAAATTACCGCACAAAAAAGGGCGGAAGAAGCCCTTAAAATTCACAAAATTCTTTTTGAGGGCGCACAAGACATTATTTTATACACGAATTTGGATGGACAGGTCATAGATTCCAATCAGAGGGCCTGCGAGGCCTATGGTTATACTAAAGAGCAGCTGCAATCCAGAAGGATTCAAGAAATCCGCCATTCATCGACCCTCGATGAGTATGAAGGTCAGATGCGGCAGGCAGAGATGGGTGGGGTCCTATTTGAATGTATCCATGTGCGGCGCGACGGCTCTACCTTTCCCGTCGAGGTAAGCTCCAGGGTGGCTCATACTGAAAAGGGGCCCTTACGCATTCATATCATCAGGGATATAACCTTGCGCAAGGTGCAGGAGGCGAAAATAGCTTGGCTCGCCAACTATGATACCCTTACGGGGATACGAAACCGCGCCAGTTTGATGATGCAGCTGGAGCAGGAGATACAGCATTGCGCACGAAGCAGAGCTCAATTTGCCGTCATGCTGTTCGACATTGATAAGTTCAAATCCTTTAACGATCGTTATGGGCACGAGGCAGGAGATGTTGTGCTGCGTCATGTGACCGCAAAGGTACAGCAAGTGCTTGGAATGACAGATCAAATTGGCAGACTTGGTGGGGATGAGTTTGTCATATTGCAGACAGCCGTGAAGGAACTGGCCGGCGTGAGCCGGCTGGCTGAAAGAATACAGGCAGCTGCAGCAGAACCGCTTACCTATAACGGAATCCCTCTTCGTGTCAGCATCAGCATCGGAATAAGCCTATTTCCGGCAGACGCCGGAGATGTCGATAGCCTGTTAGCCTTTGCCGACCAGGCAATGTATGTTACTAAGAAAAGAGGCGGGAGCAACTATGCATTTTTTATGAGTGATACGCCGCCTGCACAGACCTGATCGGCAGAACGTCCTATGGAGCAGCCGCAAAAAACTTTTTTCCGTCATCTTTATAAATAATTTATTATAAAACAAATATCCCATCAATTGATAAAATTAGTTGATGGGATATTTGTTTTATGGTAAAATTTCATATACATATCATTTATTTTTTGTAATAAAACGTATGTTATTAACTGCTACAAAACCAATAAGACAGGAAAAGAAAAACGATGCATTTGAAAAAGGGCGGCAAATTATACATTAGGATTGATTATAAGGCTGGGGAGAAAGATATAATCGAACAAGACTTTCAGGATCATTTGGCTTATGTGAAGAATGCAGCCGGGGAAAGGTATCTCATAGGTGGTGGATTTTCCAATATAGATGGGGGAATGCTCCTTTTTGAAGCCGAAAATTTTGAAGAAGCGCAGGAGATTGCTCAAAATGATCCAATCATAAAAATGGGGCTTTATCGATGCGATATTTTCGAATGGAATTTGGTCGTTTTATCAGAAGATGTAGTAAATTAGTAGACAGCAATTGATACTGGCAAGTTAGAAATATAGGCGAGAGAGTACTTGTCAGAAATTACGCAGAGTAGAAACTCAGCATTAGTAGAACTAACACAGATTATTATTTGGTTAAGGGGGGCAGCTTCAATGAATTTGGAAGAACTTCGGTTAGATTGTGCGGTCAAGCAAAAGAAAGGTCTGCACTTTATTTTGGCTTCAATCTTTATTTGGTGTGCTGTTCTTGTTGTACAGTTGATAGATATTCCTGTACTTACAAAGAATTTATATACTTTCTGTTGCACTGCTCCGTTATTGCCGTTAGCATTTCTTATTTCTAAAATAATCAAGGTTGATTTTCAGAACAAAGGAAACCCATTAACAAACTTAGGCATACTGTTTTCAGTAAACCAGATACTTTACTTATTGATTGCTATGTGGATATATCAGGCTGTGCCTGAAAAAATGTTAATGATTATAGCAATGATTTTCGGCGCCCATTTATTGCCGTATGGTTGGCTTTATAAGTCAAAAACATATATGGTTTTATCTGTGGCTATATCATTTTCCGCTTTAATTGTTGGGATAAAATTTCAACCGCTTGTTTTGGCCGTTATGATGATAGTAATAGAAATAATTTTCTCCGTTTGCTTGTGGAGGGAAACAAAATCGTTATAGAACAGATTTGGACAGTAAATTTATCCGTTTCTTGTTGCTTCCGTCCAAGCCACAATAAAAAGTAATAATATAAATGAGGTGTGTAATTATGGGTGAGATTTATTTTTTGATTTGGCTTTTTCCGCTGCTATTCATTTTTCACGACTTTGAAGAAATAATTTTTGGAAAACCGTGGGTTAATAGGAATAAGGAGAGGTTAATGGAACAGTTTCCTATGCTGGCTAACAAAGTTTTGCTGCATTTTGATTCTTTGACAACATCTTCTTTTTCACTCGGAGTTGCGGAAGAATTTATTCTGATTAGTGCTGTTACGATCATTTCCTATTTAACAGGCTGGTATGATTTATGGCTTGGAATATTTATAGCGTTTATTGCCCATTTGATCATTCATATTTTTCAATGTATTATCTTTAGAGGATATGTACCGGCTGTTGTAACCAGTGTAATTTGTCTGCCTGTCAGCATCTGTATCACAGCAGAATTTTTACGTTCGTATTCAATCACGTTTAGCCGTATCATTGCTTTTTCAATGTTGGGGATAGTTTTGATGATTATAAATATTTGGGGTATACATAAAGGAATGACTGTTTTTGACAAGTGGCTGGCAAAATATCAAAAGGGATAATCCCAAATAAATAGCAAGGAACATTATGACGACCTAGCCAATAGCGTATTTTTATAATAATGCGGTAGAACATTGCAGACGATACGAGATCAGAGATTCTCAAAACGTTTCCGTGCATGATATCAAATATGGAATATGGAACCTACACTTTGGGCTGTATTTAAATGCATTGGCGATGATAGTGAGTGCATTGGGGAAACACGGGATAGAATTTTCAAAGAATTTCTGCCAAGCGCTGATTACAACATGCTGGATGATACTGACTTTGAATTGTACCCGGAAAACAGTAATTCGGATTGTTTTTGTGAGATTTGGATTCCCGTCGAAAAAAGGTAGTATTTATTATGCATCTATTTTGTACTAATAACACAAGCTTTATCGAATGAAGTCGATTGCTGTTTCGGTCGGCTTCTTTGCTTTTAATATGATAACATATATAGATACACAGTTGTTGTGTTTTACATGATATGATAAGATGTACTTACATTTGTCTTAGGAGGATAAACAGAAGATGTACAGATCAATGATGCAAATATATGTGAACGAAAGCGGTAAAGCGGTTGAGTTATACCAAAAAGCCTTTGATGCTGAATTAGTGGCAAGCTATACTAACTCTGATGGGACTTATATGCATGCTGAACTTAATGTATACGGGCAGATATTAGCGATATCCGAAGCTCTTAAAGACGAAGAAAGAATTACAGGAACCACTATGCAATTTTGCCTGCATTTTGGGGACGGCAAAGAAGAGTTAGTTCAAAAAGCATATAATGTGCTTAAAGATAACGCTAAAATTATTTACCCGTTAAGTCCATGTACATATAGTACGTTAATGGTTGACTTAATCGATGAATATGGCGTTCGCTGGTGTCTTTTCATATAGGATTGTCTTATATACAATATAAAGTGTGATAACAGAAGTTTAAGTTTGGCGAAATGATTGACAGATAGAAAAATAGGAATTTGAAAGGAACAATATGGAAGGTTGTAATATAAATACCCCCGTATTAGAGTCAGAAAGATTGATATTAAGAAAATTTAATGAGAATGATATGCAAGCCTTACTGGATATATACAAGGATAAAGAAGTCAATATCTATCTGCCGTGGTTCCCGCTGAAATCGCCGGAAGAAGCCAAAGTGTTTTTTGAGGAAAAATATGAAAAAGCATATCAACAACCGAGAGGATGCAGATATGTGCAAAGCAGTCATAGGACAAGTAAAAAAAGATGGGGTTCGATATATTACAGCCACTCACGATACTAAGAATCCTCGTAGCGGCGGAGTTATGGAACAATTAGGTATGCATTACAAATATTCTTACAAAGAACAATGGCAGCCTAAGGATATATTAGTGACATTCAGAATGTATCAATTAAATTTTGACGGGCAAGAAGATTGGGTATATAAGGAGTACTGGGATAGATATTCCGTTCACTTTATTGAAACCGATGTATAAATTTCAATTTTCCTGCAAATGAAAGAATGTTTTCCTTGATGTTTAAGAAGTTGTGTAAAATTATTTTTACATAACTTCTTTTAATTTTACCTGAATTTTATTAAAACATGAATATAGATTTTACGTTGCCTTGTTATAATTTTATTGTAATAAAAATCACATCAGCGAGAAGAGACTGGTAGCAGGAAGTTTGAAACGGTACATTTCTTTGCATTCAATGAACATATATTAATCCATGTTATTAATGCTCTTATCCATACCACATATGAAGTTTCAGATTCAGATAAAAGTGATTAGTCTGGAAAACAAGAAGAAAGAGGTGCTGTGAATATGAAGATTCAGAAGATTCTTACATGGTTAGCAACAAGAAAAAGCTTAAAGAAGAGGCTACAGGAAAGATGGCTCAGAAAATTTGGAAGGGATAGGCTGTTTATCATGGATGTCTTACGCAGGTAAATATGTTTTAAAACAATTTACTGCATATTTTCTTTCACTATTTTAAAATGCAATTTTAGTTTGTTAAGCTTATGGGCTTAATTATAGAAGAAATCAATCTATTACTTCAGAATTATTGTCGAAAGAAGTCAATTGTGCAAATAGCAATAGACTTCTTTGTCTTTTTTATGATAAAGTATAAATGCATTGTTAAATATCATATAAACATTGAAATAAAGATGATTTATATTATAGAAAAGATAAACGGGAAACATACAAAAAGGGATGTAATTTTCCGGATTGCCGGAAAATCCGCCTGGTGAACCAGCCATATGTATGAAATAATGGACAATTAAGAAGATTCAGTTTATTCGTTAGGAATCTTTATATTTGGAGAGGTGTAAATTGCAAGATAAAATTTTAAAACAAAATAAAGAAGCGTGGGACGCGATTGCAGACGATTGGTTTGGTACAACGGCATTACCTATATATGGTGTATTTATTCCTACTGAAACGGAATTGAGTTTGTTTGGAGATGTAAAAGGGAAGAGGCTTTTAGATATTGGCTGCGGCAGCGGACATTCATTAAAATACCACGGAGATAACGGAGCCTCCGAGCTTTGGGGAATTGATATTTCAACAAAGCAAATAGAAAATGCAAATAGATTTTTGCAAGAAAGCGGCTACACTCCTAAACTGTTCAATTCTCCGATGGAAATAAATCCAGGTATACCTGCGGATTATTTTGATATAGTTTATTCGATTTATGCTTTAGGATGGACCGTTGACATAGAAAGAACCTTTCGTTTGATTTCCGCTTATTTAAAGAAGGATGGAGTTCTTATATTTAGCTGGGATCATCCTTTTTTGTCCTGTGTGGATACCGAAGATGATAGACTGATTTTTAATGGTAACTATTTTGAAACAGAACCTTTTACTTTTCAAAAGGATGGGAATGATCTTTTTGCTTATAACAGGAAGTTTTCTGATTATATCAATCCGCTTGCGCGAGCAGGTTTCGCGGTGGAGGTCTTAGTTGAAGAGACGGATAAGGCTGCTTTGGAAGGAGGGGGAGAATTTCGTTCAAACTATTACTCGCCAGTTAAAGCTAAAAGATTTCCTCTCTCATTTATAATTAAAGCAAGAAAATTATAACTCTTGTATAATGAGAATAATCAGGCTTCCGCCCAGAGCTTTATATACCTTTATGGGATTTTCAGAAAACGGTGAAATGGACGGAGAAGAAATTGTCTCTGTGTTACAATTGTAATCCAATGTACGGGAGTTTGGAACTGCAGATTATTTATAGGATAAGACTGGAGACGGGGAGAGACTTAAATGGCAACAAGAAGCTTTATGTTTATTGGAATTATAGCTGTTTTGATCTTCATGATATCTTTGGTGACTGTTTTCAAAGTTCCCGAAACAGAATGGCTGCGAAAACTATTTAAATGTATTGGGATTGTAATATGCACGATCCTGATGCTCATGGTCATATTGTATCCGGGTTTATCGAGTGTAAAAACGACAGGATCTTTTGCCTATGGCTCTGTTATATTGCAGTTAGATGATAAATCAAGATTTGAGACTTATGCCAACAATGGAGACTGCCGCAAACTATCCGTAATTGTTTATTATCCGACGGGGAAATATGTGGGAGAAAATAGTTGTCCTTTCGTCCTTTTCTCGCATGGTGGAATCAGCATGAAGACAAGCAACGTTTCCTTGTTTGAAGAATTAGCAAGTCACGGCTATATTGTTGTGAGTATCGATCATACTTATCAGGCGTTATCGACAACGATAGACGGCAAAAAAATCGGGATTGATTCCGGATATATGAAGGAATTAAATACAGAAGATTCTCATAAGGATATTGCCGGTTCTTATAAGAACTATCAGAAATGGATGGAGCTTCGCACCGATGATATCAATTTTGTAATCGATAGATTTATTTCGGAAGCGGAAAAACCGGATAACGGCTTTTATTCCTTGATAGATCCGCAAAAAATTGGATTGGCGGGACATTCTCTCGGCGGTTCTGCAGTTCTTGGCGTTGCACGTCAGCGAAAGGACATAAGTGCCGTCATTGCACTGGAAGCACCATATATGTGTGATATTACAGGCTATGCCGGAGACGAATTTACATGGAATACTGCGCCGTATCGTTGCGCAATTATGAATATTTATAGTGATACCGGATACCCGTTGGTCGGTAATGATAATAAATACGTTCAGAATGCAAATTATTTATATAATAAAAAAAATGTCGAATATTATTATATCCAGGGAAGCAATCATTTCTCCTTGACTGACCTTGTAAGGACTTCACCAATGTTTTGCAGTCTTCTCGGGGGAGGTTACTCAAGACCCGGTTACGAAACATTACAGTTCATCAACGAAAAATCCTTGGATTTTTTCGATAAATATTTGCGTTTGGAAGAGAAATGATTTATTCATTTGCATTGCGGGACATGACAGGAATGTATTCTTGTGCAGTTTGGGCAGGAGACATAATTTAAAAAAGCGGCTGTTAGGAACCTGATTCCCAAGCAGCCGCTTTTATTCTATATTATTTATTATCCAAAACAAAAGGTATGTTGATTACTGCAATATGTCTGTCACGCAGGAGCTTTTTCCTTATAACGAAAGCAGTTTGATTATGCAGAAGGTTCTGCCAAGGTCTTCTTACGACAAACTGCGGTATTACTACGGTAATCATATCGCCGGGGCTGGAAGCATGTTCTTCCGACTCGATGTATTGGATTAAGGGGTTAACTACCTCCCTGTAAGGAGAGTATTTGACGATAAGAGGAATAGGGATTTTGCATTCCTTCCACTTTTCCTTAATGCTCTTCGCACTTTCTTTGTCGATGGCGACATGGAAAATAACGATATTCTTGTCATCCGACAAAAACCGCGCATAGTTAATCGCTTTTAAGGAGGCCTTGTTCAGAGAGCCTACGATAACAATCATATGCTTCTTCACATTCAGAGTATTGATTTCTGTCTGCACCTGCTCCGGGTCCAGCCGTAGCTGCCTGGCGATATTAATGTAGTGATAGTTGATTGCCTTCATTCCAACTACGAGTATGATAATGAGTACTATAGTGATCCAGGCGCCTTCTAACATCTTACTGTATAAAATGCTGATAACGGTGGCAACAGTCATAATGGCACCCAAACCGTTGATAACGATCTTATGAGTCCTTCCTGTGACATTGCTTCTAGCCCATTTGAAGAGCATCCCTACCTGAGACAACGTAAAGGAGAGAAACACACCGATAGCATAAAGGGGTACCAGCCCGTGTGTATCCGCATGGTAAATCACCACCAAAAAAGCCGCCGCCGCGCTTAACGCGAGAATGCCGTTGGAATATCCGAGTCGGCTTCCCCGCATGGCAAACTGCCTGGGAGCATAGCCGTCGGTGGCGACCAAGGATAAAAGCATAGGAAGCCCGGCGTAGGAGGTATTGGCAGCCATGACCAATATAGTAGCAGTAGCGATTTGCAGAATATAAAACAATATGCCGTTTCCGAATACCTGGACGGCTATCTGGGAAAGTACGGTTATGCTGTTATTGGGAACCGCGTGATAAAGAGTGGACAGGTATGCGGTTCCGCCGAAGATAAGCAGGACAAACAAGGCGAGAAGCCCTAACACCCTTTTGGCGTTCTTCTGAGCGGGTTCGGTGAAGTTCGGTATGGCGTTGCTGACCGCTTCTACACCGGTAAGGCCTGAACAGCCTGCCGCAAAAGCACGGATGAGCAGGAAAAAGGTCACATCCCCTACCGCTTCAGGAATCGGAAAAGAGGCCTGGGGAACATAACCCAGCACATATACTTTGAAAAGTCCGGTTACGATCAAAATCAGCATGGAAGCGATGAAGATATAAGTAGGTAAGGCAAATATTTTAGCGGATTCACGAACACCTCTTAAATTTCCCAATGTCATTAGGAAAATGAGGAGAAGTGTGACTCCTACATTATAAGGAAGCAGGGCGGGAATTGCAGAAGTAATTGCCGCTGTTCCGGCAGATGTACTAACTGCCACGGTCAAAATATAGCCGATAATCAAAGACGCTGCAGCTAATAACCCCGGTTTTTCACCCAGATTCTCCTTTGCCACAGTATAAGAGCCCCCTCCGTGGGGATAGCTGTCGATTGTCTGGCGATAGGAAAATACCAGAATGAGAAGCAGAAGGATAATAATGATAGCCGTAAAAAACATATACTTATAAGCGGCCAGTCCTACTACGAGAACCAATATCCATAAGATTTCTTCAACAGCGTAAGCAACGGAAGAGATGGCATCGCTGGCCATAATAGGCAGCCCCCAGAAAACATCCATTTTCTCACTTTGCAGCTCCTTGTTATGAAGGGGCTTACCAATTACGATTTCTTTAATCTTTTTAAACATAAGATTACACTCCTGATTACAGCTTACGAATCGTAGATGAATTTCGGCGGTTCATGAAGTTGTTTTTATTGTATTCTCTCTATACTATATTTTTGCATTTCATCTGTCAAGAGGAAAAATAGACGAGTTTTTTTAACGAATTTTCATTGATTTTTTCTTATATCTTTCCCCAAATGCAGGGGAATAAAGCATATTAGGCGCAAATAGTGAAAAAAGCACTACGGAAGTTGATAAGTCATTAAGAATATGTGCAATATGTACAGAATTAAATACCAATAAATGTATGTTATAAACAAAAATACCAAAAGTTTATTTAGATTACTTGACATCCCTATTGTAAATTGTTATCATGTACACATACAAATTGATAGAGAAAACATTGGATTGTTACTGTTAAGCAGGCAAAACCAGATTTTATAAGTTAATCGAACAGAGTAGGATTAATTTATAGGGTTTGGTTTTTTTTATGCAACGGGAAATGAGTATGAGAATAGAAAAGGTAATTAACAATAATGTCATCTCATCCAGAGACGGCGAAGGCAGCGAGTTGGTCGTTATGGGCTGCGGTATCGGCTTCGGGAAAAAAGAGGGACAGAATATTGATGAAAGCAAGATTGAGAAAATTTTCAAGCTGGAGAACAAGGATAGCTTGGAACGATTCAAAGCGCTGCTGAAAAAACTGCCTCTGGAATACATTCAAGTTTCGGATGAAATTATTTCCTATGCGAAAGAGGCGCTTGGAAAAGAGCTGAATGAGAACGTATATCTTACCCTTACTGACCATATCGGCTTTGCTGTTGACAGATTTAAGGAGGGTATGCTTTTCACAAATGCCTTATTTGAAGAAATAAAAATGTTTTATTCCAATGAATATACGGTAGGCTGCCACGCTCTTTATCTGATAGAGAAGAAGACGGGAATAAAGTTGTTGGAAGACGAAGCGGCCTCCATAGCAATCCATATAGTAAACGCTGAATTTAATTCGGCAATCAGCACTACTTTCACGCTCACCCAGATGATGCGCGACATGATGGAAATTATAGAAAAAGAGATGCCGGCCTGTAAAGCTCAGTCCTATCAGCCGGATAAACTGGCCATTAATTTCAAATACTTGGTACATAGAATGCTGACTGAGCTTCCGGAGCAGAGCAAGGGAGACGAGATACTCTTCGATTTTGTCAGAAACCATTGCGAACAGGAATACCGGCTGATCCATAAGGTAAACAGCTTTATCGAAGAAAAATATAACTGTTTCATGACAGAGGAAGAAAGCATATATCTGGCGTTAAATGTAAAGAGAATCAACGACTTATATGCAGAAAATTGAAGGAATAATCAAAATTGACGAAAAAAAGAAATAGGAGGAAAAAATATGGGATTATTCGATGCGTTTAAGAAGAAGGATATTGTAATTTCATCGCCGATGAAGGGAAGGTGCGTAAGCATTAAATCGGTAAGCGACCCTACCTTTGGCGATGAGATACTGGGAAAAGGAGTGGCCATTGTGCCTGAGGATGGCAAGGTATATGCTCCGGCAGACGGGGTGATTACGACCATATTTCCTACGGGCCATGCGGTGGGCATGACGACAAACGACGGAGTGGAGCTTCTCATTCACGTAGGTCTGGATACAGTAGCCTTAAAAGGAGAAGGATTTCGCATTATAGGGAAAGATGAACAGAAGGTAAAAAAGGGGGATTTGCTTATAGAGGCGGATTTGGAGAAAATCAAAGGGGCGGGATACGATGTAATTACGCCGGTGGTAGTGTGCAATACGGATGAATATTCGGAAATTCTAGGACATACAGATACGGAAGTAAATGCGGGCGATGAGCTTTTGAATATTAAAAAGTGATAGTAAAGGTTAATGTTACTATAAAAGAGAAACAAAAATTATTTTATGAAAGTGAAGGGAGAACATAAAAGTGAAAGAATTTAAGTATACGATTAAAGATGAACTGGGTATTCATGCAAGACCTGCCGGACTGCTCGTTAAGCTGGTAACGCCTTTTCAGAGCAAGATTACGGTAGATACAGGAACTAAGGCTGCAGATGCGAAGAAGATAATGGCACTTATGGGTGCAGGCGCAAAAAAGGGAACAGTAGTTACCTGCCGCGCGGAAGGTCCTGACGAAGCGGAAGCTGTTACAGCGCTTAAAAAGTTCTTTGAGGAAAATTTATAATTTTGTATTCTAGGGATGCCATCCCATGGAATAGATGAAATGAATCGAGCCCTGCGGCCGGGGCATGGCTCAAACAAAACAAGGGGGTACTTTATTTATGATGAAATATTTACAAAAGCTTGGTAAGTCATTAATGCTTCCGGTTGCTTGTCTGCCGGTTGCAGGTATCATGTTAGGTCTTGGTTATTGGATCGACCCTTCAGGCTGGGGCGGCAATAACGTAATCGCTGCTTTCCTTTGCAAAGCAGGTTCTGCGCTTATAGACAACATGGCAATTCTGTTCGTTATTGGTGTCGCTGTCGGAATGTCCGATGACGGTGACGGTACATCCGCACTTGCGGGTATCGTTTCATACCTTATGGTTAAGACCTTATTAGCTCCCGGAGCTGTTGAGATGTTTACCGGCTCGGAAGCAAATGCAGCGTTTTCCAAAATTGACGGCAACCAATTTATTGGTATTTTGACCGGTTTAATCGGTGCTACGTGCTATAACAAATTCAAGAGTACGAAATTACCGGATGCCCTGTCGTTTTTCAGCGGCAAGCGAAGCGTAGCGATTGTTACTGCTGCGTTTACTATTGTAGCAAGTTTGATTTTGTTCTTTATCTGGCCGGTTCTTTACGGAGGTTTGGTAGCTTTCGGTACGGCCATTTCCAGTACAGGTGCAATCGGAGTTGGTCTCTACGGTTTCTTCAACAGATTATTGATTCCGTTCGGTTTGCACCACGCGCTGAACTCCGTATTCTGGTTTGATGCGATTGGTATTGCAGATCTTTACAAATTCTGGGGATTGGGCGGATACGACACATCTCAGGCTGTTATCGGCGAGACGGGACAGTATATGACAGGTTTCTTCCCCGTTATGATGTTCGGTATTCCTGCAGGCGCTTTGGCTATGTATCATACGGCTAAAACGAATAAGAGAAAAGTTGCAGCCGGCTTACTCGGCGCAGCAGCTCTTTGCTCTTTCTTAACTGGTGTTACGGAACCCTTCGAATTCGCTTTTATGTTCTTATCACCTGTGCTTTATGTTGTACATGCGCTTTTAACAGGTATCGTTTGTGCGATTACCGCGCTCCTTCCTGTCAGAGCAGGATTTACCTTCAGTGGTGGATTTATCGACTGGGTGCTCTGCGCGAAGCTTCCGGCAGCCCTCAATACATGGATGATTATTCCAATCGGTTTGGTTGTTGCTGTAGTTTACTATGCGGTATTCCGTTTTGTAATCGTGAAATTAGACCTCAAGACTCCCGGCAGAGAAGATGATGA
Source organism: Kineothrix alysoides (assembly GCF_000732725.1). Classification (GTDB taxonomy): domain Bacteria; phylum Bacillota; class Clostridia; order Lachnospirales; family Lachnospiraceae; genus Kineothrix; species Kineothrix alysoides. The sequence continues at coordinate 1,238,857 of NZ_JPNB01000001.1, forward strand.
TGCTGAAGCTGATAAGAAGGTTGTTCTTTCTAACGACAATTTCACGGAAGTTGCCCAGATCGTTTTAGAAGGTCTTGGAGGAAAAGAAAATGTTACATCTCTCGATAACTGCGTAACCAGACTTCGTCTCGAAATCAAAGATTACACGAAAGTGGATGAGAAGAAGATCAAGTCTGCAGGAGTTGCAGGCGTGATGAGACCGAGTAAGACATCTGTTCAGGTTATTGTAGGTACTAAGGTACAATTCGTAGCTGATGAAATGAAAAAAATGTTATAAGTGGTAAGTCTAAAAATAATCCATAATATTGTGTTCCCGGCATATCGGAAGCCCCGTGTTCTATACGGGCTTCCGATATTAAACTATAAAGAAGTCTTTAAAAAAGCAAGAAAAGAAAAAAGGTGACAAGAAAAGCTATGGGAATCCGTCTGTGAATGATATATACTAATGGTAGCGTCTATGGACGGACTTTTGAACAAATTCTGCATGTTCAAAATGGTGTTTTAAGCGTGTGCAGCACGCGGATAGGAGTAGAAGTGAATATAGTCAGGGCAAAGGATTATAAAGATATGAGCAAGAAAGCCGCGAGCGTTATTTCCTCGCAGGTCATTATGAAACCGAACTGCGTTTTAGGACTGGCGACGGGATCTACGCCAATCGGAACCTATGAAAAGTTAGTGGAGTGGTATAACGGCGATAACTTGGATTTCTCCAAGGTGGTTTCTGTAAATTTAGATGAATATAAGGGGCTTACGAGAGAGAATGATCAGAGCTACTATTATTTTATGAACGATCATCTTTTCAGTAAGATAAATATAAAGAAAGAAAATACGCACCTTCCTGACGGAACGGAGCCGGATGCCAATAAGGCTTGCGGTGACTATGACAAGGTGATTGAGGCAGTGGGCGGAATAGACTTACAGCTTCTTGGACTTGGACACAACGGACATATCGGCTTCAACGAGCCTGCGGAGGAATTTATTCCCGATACTCATTGTGTTGATTTAACAGCATCTACCATTGAGGCTAATCAGAGATTTTTTGCTTCCTATGATGAGGTGCCAAAGCAGGCTTACACTATGGGAATCAGGACTATTATGCTGGCGAAGAAGGTGCTGGTCGTGGTAAGCGGAGAAGAGAAGGCAGCCATTGTCAAAGATGCCTTTTTTGGTCCGATTACGCCTAAGGTGCAGGCATCTGTACTGCAGCTTCATCCGAACGTTACTTTGGTTGCGGACGAGGCGGCGTTGTCACTTATAAAATAGGAAGATGCGGAAAGGGGCTTGAGATACATATGATTATCAAAAATGCGAAGGTTTTTACTGAAGAAGGTAGATTTATAGAGCAGGATATTTATATCAAAGATGGCCGGTTTGTAAAAAGTGAGGTGCAGGCTGGTGCGGATGAGGTGATAGATGCGCAAGGATGCTTTGCTGTCCCGGGACTTACGGATATTCATTTCCACGGCTGCGTGGGCTATGATTTCTGTGACGGAACGGAGGAAGCGATTACGAAGATTGCGGAATATCAGGCATCCATAGGTGTTACTTCCATCGTTCCGGCGACCATGACCTTGGGAGAGGAAATATTGACAGGCATCTGCAAGACGGCGGCAGAATACAGAAAGAACAATAAAAACGACAGGGCTGCAGATTTGTGCGGAATCAATATGGAAGGGCCCTTCCTCGCGGAGAGCAAGAAGGGAGCGCAGAACAGCGCTTATCTCCACACGCCGGATGCAGGAATGTATGATCGTTTGAACGAAGCGGCTGACCATATGGTGAAGCTGGTGGCTATCGCTCCTGAAATAGAGGGTGCGATGGAATTCATCCAGTCGAAAAAGGGCCAGGTGGTGCTTTCTACAGCCCATACTGCCGCGGATTACGATACCGCTTTAGAAGCTTTTGAAAAAGGAGCAACCCATGTGACTCATTTGTATAATGCGATGAATCCATATACTCATAGGGCACCGGGATTGATCGGCGCAGCTACGGATGCGGGAGCTGAGGTCGAGCTGATCTGCGACGGAGTGCACGTTCACCCTGCCGTTGTCCGCAACACCTTTAAGATGTTCGGCGAGGATAAAGTAATCTTGATCAGCGACAGCATGATGGCTACCGGTCTGGATGACGGTGATTACAGCCTCGGAGGGCAGGCGGTAAAGGTCGTAGGTAATCTTGCGACCTTAGCAGACGGTACTATCGCCGGTTCCGCTACCAATTTAATGGACTGCGTGAGAACAGCGGTTCTCAAGATGCGCATTCCGTTAGAGACGGCGATTAAATGTGCGGCGGCCAACTCTGCCAAGAGTGTGGGAATATACGATGAATACGGCAGCATAACGCCTGGAAAGGTTGCCAATGTAGTTTTGCTTAAGAAGGAGGACCTTACTTTGGACTCCGTGATTTTGCGAGGAAACAAATTATCATAAGATGCAGCAATGTTGGATGCGGAACGGATAAAACCGTCCGCATCCTTTTTAAATTAATTTATTCGGAGCACTTTTAAAATCCTTTATTTTAGTGTATAGTACATTATGTATGAATATATTGTGGGAAAATATATCATATGTAGTATACGGCGCGCAGTTGCACGGCACAAAATAGAACTATGAGGAATAGGCATGAATTGTAAGGATATAGATAAAATGATACCGGCCTTTTTAAATAAGGAATTGAGCGGCAGAGAACTGAACGATTTTATGGAGCACATTTCAGGATGTCCTGAATGCAAGGAGGAACTCAGCATACAGTTTCTCGTATTGGAGGGTATGGCCAGCCTCCAGGATGGAAGCACTTTCGATTTGCAGAAGAAGTTGGACAAGCAGCTGGAGGAAGCGAGAAGGAAGCTTAAGATAAGAAAAGGCATACATTTTTTGGTATACGGTCTGGAGATTCTGGCGATTATAACCATGATAACGATTATTGTACTGATAATGATATTATAAATAGTTTAGGGATACCGGGGAGATAGAAAGAACATGAGCAAGATAGTTTTGATAGACGGACATAGTATTCTGAACCGGGCATTTTACGGAGTGCCTGACTTGAGCAATGCGGAGGGCCTGCATACGAATGCAGTTTACGGCTTCCTCAATATCATGTTCAAGATTCTGGAGGAGGAGAATCCACAGTATCTGGCTGTGGCCTTCGACGTCAAAGAGCCAACCTTCCGTCATGAAATATATAAGGAATATAAAGGGACGAGAAAACCGATGCCGGCAGAATTGCATGAACAGGTGCCGATGCTTAAGGATGTACTTAAGGCGATGGGAATTAAGATATTGGAGAAGCCGGGATTAGAGGCAGACGATATTTTAGGAACTCTGGCCAAGCGTTCGGAGAAGGAGGGCATCGAAGTCGCTCTTATTTCCGGAGACAGGGACTTACTTCAAATAGCATCCGAGCATATCAAAATCAGGATTCCCAAGACAAAGGGAGGAAAGACGGAAATAGAGGATTACTATGCAGCGGACGTAGAGGCCAAATATCAGGTAAACCCTTTGCAGTTCATCGATTTAAAGGCACTGATGGGGGATGCTTCCGATAACATACCGGGAGTCCCGAAGGTAGGAGAAAAAACAGCTACGGAGCTGATGGTGCAGTTTGGTTCTTTGGAAGGAATCTACGAGCACATCGAAGAAGTGACAAAGAAGGCAGTCAAGGAATCGCTTATAAATAATAGGGAGCTTGCTGATTTGAGCAGGATTCTGGCGGCGATTAACGTGAATGGCGATGTGGAATTTTCTTATGAGGATGCCGAGGTTCATGACTTTTATACGGAAGAGGCATATAAGCAGTTCAAACGGCTGGAGTTCAAGAATCTGCTCGGTCGTTTCGAAAAAGGCCCCCTCGATAACAAGCAGACGGATTACTTTAAGGAAATCACGGATCTTGCTCAGGCAGAGGATGTTTTTGAAAAGGCGCTTAGGCTGGGAGAAGGAAGGCATGTGGCCTTCGATATCGTGGAGGATAGTTGCGAAGAGGAAGATTTCGTAGGACTTTCCTTTGCGCTGGATGAAAAGGAGGTCTTTTTCATAAAGGCGGAGGGCTTCCTTACGAAAAAGTATTTGATGGACAAGCTGTCCGGTCTTGCGGGCAAGGTGAAGCTTGTTACTTATAATATAAAAAATAAATATGATTATCTTGGAACGGATAGAACAGAGGTGTTGTTCGATATATTGATAGCCGCTTATTTGCTGAACCCCCTGAAAAACGATTACGATCCTGAGGATATTGCCAATGAGCATCTGGGACTTATGATTCCTTCCAAAGCCCAGTTGTTTGGAAAAGAACGCCTTAAGAAGGCGGCGCAGGACAGAGCGAAAGAGCTTGTGGAGTATGCTTGCTTCCTTGCCTATGTGGAATACATGGCGGCGCCTGTATTGGAGAAGAAGCTGGCTGAGACTGGAATGGATAAGCTGATGCACGAGATAGAGATGCCCTTGTCCTATGTGCTCTATGATATGGAGAAAGAGGGCATTCAGGTAATGCCTGAGGAATTGAAGCGATACGGAGATGCGCTGAACGGGCGTATCGAAGAGCTGGAAGCGGATATTCACGAGCAGGCGGGGAGCGATTTCAATATTAATTCACCCAAGCAGCTCGGAGAGATATTATTTGAAAAGCTGGGAATGTCCGGCGGGAAAAAGACGAAAACGGGATATTCCACGGCGGCGGATGTGCTCGACAAGCTTGCGCCGGATTATCCCATTGTAGCAGATATACTGGAATACAGAGGTTTGACGAAATTAAAGTCTACCTATGCGGATGGTTTGGCGGTATATATCGGAGAGGACAATCGGATACACAGTACCTTTAACCAGACGATTACCGCTACCGGACGAATCAGCTCCACAGAGCCGAATTTGCAGAATATACCGATGCGCATGGAGCTGGGAAGACTGATAAGGAAGGTGTTCGTTCCCAAAAAGGGCTTTGTGTTTACCGATGCGGATTACTCCCAGATAGAGCTTCGTGTGCTGGCCCATATGTCGGGGGACGAACAGTTGATAGAAGCTTATCGCATGGATGAGGATATTCATAGAATTACGGCGTCGAAAGTATTCCATACCCCCTTCGAGGCGGTAACAGACTTACAGAGGCGCAACGCCAAGGCGGTAAATTTTGGAATCGTATACGGCATCAGCTCCTTCGGTCTTAGTCAGGGCCTTAGTATTTCCAGGAAAGAAGCGGCGGAATATATCGAACAGTACTTCGCCACCTATCCGGGCGTGAAGAATTTTCTTGATAAGCTGGTAGAGGATGCGAAAAAGAACGGCTACGTAACCACGATGTTCGGTCGAAGGAGGCCGGTACCGGAGCTTTCCTCCAGCAATTTCATGCAACGTTCCTTTGGAGAAAGAGTAGCTATGAATTCCCCTATACAAGGAACCGCAGCGGATATCATTAAAGTGGCGATGATCCGGGTGTGGAAACGGCTGAAGGAGGAGGACCTGCAATCGAAGCTTATTTTGCAGGTGCATGACGAGTTGTTAGTGGAGACTGCCTCTGAGGAGCTTTCGCAAGTGGAGCGTATCCTGAAGGAAGAAATGTGTGCGGCCGCAGATTTGGAGGTCGTACTGGAAACGGATATGCACACGGGAGACAATTGGTATGAAGCCAAATAAGACTTGGATTATCGGCATTACCGGAGGAGTGGGTTCCGGTAAAACGGAGGTTTTATCCTATATAAAAGATAAGTATAACTGTTCTGTTATTTTTGCAGACGAAGTAGCACATAAAGTGCAGGCGCCGGGACAGGGCTGCTATGGAGAGCTGGTAGCTCTTTTGGGAGAGGACATCTTAGCAGGGGACGGGCAAATCAATAGGGCTAAGATGGCAGGGAAAATTTTTGCTGACGGGGAACTTTTAAAAAGAGTGAACCAAATCGTACATCCGGCAGTAAAGAGATATATTTTAGATGAAATAGACAGAGAAAAAGAAGAAGGAAAAATAGACTTCCTATTCATAGAAGCCGCGCTGTTGATCGAGGACGGCTATGTGAATATCGCGGACGAGCTATGGTATATCTTCGCATCAGAGGATGTTCGAAGAGAACGCCTTAAAAGCTCCCGTTCCTACAGCGATGCGAAAATAGACGGAATTCTTGGAAGTCAGCTTTCGGAAGAAGAATATAAGAAGCATTGCAAGGTATGGATCGATAACGGTGGCAGTAAACAGAAGACCTATGAGCAGATCGATAAGAAATTGGAGGAATACCTGTGGCAGAAATGAGTAAAGAGCACTCAATGAAAAAGTATCCGGGACAAATGGTTTTTGGTTTGGATATCGGAACGAGAAGTATTGTCGGTACGGTAGGATATCGCAATAATGATCGTTTTTATGTTGTGGCACAGCGCATGAAAGAGCATGAGACTCGGGCTATGATAGACGGGCAGATTCATGATATACATAAGGTAGGGGAGACGATCAAGGCCGTAAAGGAAGAGCTGGAGGAAGTTACCGGCCGTAAGCTTGCGGAGACGTGTATCGCAGCGGCGGGCCGTGTGCTCCGTACGGTGAACGTAACGGCAGATTGTGAATTTGGCAGCGACAAGGAAATTACAAGGGAGGACATTTATGCTCTTTCCACTATGGGAGTGGAAAAGGCATACGGGGAATTCCAGACCTTAAACGATACGGATATGAAATTCTACTGCGTAGGATATTCAGTAGTTCGCTATTACATTAACCATTATCCGATTTCTAATCCGGAGGGGCATAAGGCGAAGGTAATCAGTGCGGATATGATTGCAACATTTCTGCCGGACGATGTGGTGGATGGCCTTTATAAAGCGGTGGGAATCGCAGGGCTGAATGTGGCGAATATGACCTTGGAGCCCATCGCGGCAATTCAGGTGGCTATTCCTGAGATGTATCGGATGCTTAATATCGCCTTGGTGGATGTGGGCGCCGGAACGTCGGATATTTCCATCACGAAGGATGGAAGTATTACTGCCTTCGGTATGATTCCCATGGCAGGTGATGCTTTGACGGAAACAATAGCGCGCCATTGCCTGGTAGATTTCGGAACGGCTGAGCAGATAAAGCGGAATGCGGGAGAGCTTGAAATCATTACTTATAAGGACATTATGGGCCTTGAGCAGACAATTTCTAAAGCCGAGGTTTTAGAGGTAGCGAATCCCGTCATTAAAGAAATGGCGATGCAGATATCTGAAAAGATTAAGGAGTTAAACGGCGGAAAGGCTGTCAGCGCAGTATTCGTTGTAGGCGGCGGCGGAAAGATGGAAGGGTATACGGATACCCTTGCCGAGGATTTGGGCATACAGAAGGAAAGAGTTGCCGTGCGTGGAGAGGAAGTCATGCAGAAGATAGAGTTTCTGGAGGAGAATGTGAAGAAGGATTCCCTTCTGGTAACTCCTATCGGTATCTGCTTAAGTTTTTATGAGCAGAGCAATAACTTTATCTTCGTGGATTTCAACGGAGAGAGAGTAAAGCTGTACGATAACAATATGCTGTCGGTGGCGGATGCCGCCATTCAGGCAGAGTTTCCCAACGAAGGTCTTTTCCCGAGGAGGGGGAAGGAGCTGAACTTTACAGTTGGCGGAAAGGCGAGAATCGTCAGAGGACAGTTGGGAGAAGCGGCAGTAATAAGGGTGAACGGCGAGGCGGCGGACATCCATACGCCCATTCACGGCGGAGATAAGATCGAAGTGATCGCATCTACTGCGGGCGAACCGGCGGCTATGGAATTGGGGGCGCTGAATGAGTTTGGCGATGTTATAAATGTGATTGTCAATGAGAAAAAAATTGAGCTTCCTAAATTTGCCAGTGTAAACGGCGAACTTCAGTCGAAGTTCTACGACGTTAAGGAAAACGATGCTATCGAGCTGCTGAATTATTATACAGTGAGACAGATTTCAGATTTTATGGATGTCATCATCGACAAGAAGATGAATTTGTATGTAAACAATAAACTGGCAGATATGGACACTTTCGTATATGAGAATTTCTCAGTTATATGGACGATGGAGACGCTTAAGCTTTCGGATGTGGAGAGAGACATGGAAGAAGGCGGAGAAGAAGGATATGACGAGGAGAATGCCGTAGAGGGAGCATATGTGAGTGATCCATATGAAGACGCAGAAGCTGCAGGGGAAGAGCAGGCAGAGGAGAAAGTGTCTGGTCAGGGACCTCTAAGCTCTGAAAACGCGCCGATGCAGGCGGCAGAAAGTACGGTAATTGCCGTAATTGTAAACGGCAAGCCCGTAGCGTTGGCGGGAAAAAGCGCCTATGTATATGTGGATGTATTTTCCTATATCGATTTCGACTTGTCCAAACCTCAAGGCTCAGCAGTGATTACTATGCTGAACGGGCGGGAGGCCAAGTACATGGAACCGTTGCAAAACGGGGACACGGTGGAGATATATTGGAAGAAGTAGCAATATTTTGAATGAAAATATTGTGCCTGCGGTTCAAAGCCTGCAGGCATTGGAAAGGCGTGGAGACTAATATGCGGTTATGCAGTATAGCCAGTGGAAGCAGCGGGAACTGTATCTATGTGGGTTCCGATACGACTCATCTGCTGGTGGATGTGGGAATCAGCGGTAAAAGGACAAAAGAAGGGCTGGAAAAGCTGGGAGTGAAACCGGAGGAATTAGACGGAATATTCATTACCCATGAGCACAACGACCATATTAACGGCTTAGGCGTAATGGCGAGAAAATATGGAATTCCCGTTTACGGAACGAGGGGAACGCTTCAGGCGATAAAGGAGACGTCGTCGGTAGGACAAATTGATGAGTCACTTTTTCAGGAGATTGAGGCGGATACCAAGATTACGGTAAAGGATATGGTATTGAATCCCATGCGGATTTCTCATGATGCGGCGGAGCCGGTGGCGTATCGTATCTGCCACGGAAAGCAGAAGCTCGGTATCATTACCGACTTAGGCTGCTATAATGACTATACGGTGGAATGTTTAAAGGGAATGAACGCCCTCCTGATGGAGGCGAATCATGACGTGAACATGCTTCAGGTAGGCCCTTATCCGTACTATCTGAAAAAGAGAATATTGGGAGACAGAGGCCATTTGTCCAACGAGCTTTGCGGCAGACTTCTTTCCCGGATATTGAACGATAATCTGCAAACGATTATTTTAGGCCATTTGAGTAAGGAAAATAATTTGCCGGAGCTGGCATATGAAGCCGTAAGGGTGGAAATTGCCATGGCAGATAACGAGTACAAGATCAATGATTTTCCGATTCGCGTGGCTAGCAGGAGTGAGGTATCGGAAATGGTAGTAATCGCATAATAATGAGCAAAAAATGCCCATAATGAGTAAAGAATGCGCATAGGGAATGAGGAGGAAAATTATGAAGAGGACAATTATTACGGTAGTAGGTAAGGACACAGTGGGTATCATAGCGAAAGTATGTACATATCTTGCGAAGAACGATATTAATATATTGGATATTTCCCAGACGATCGTTCAGGGCTATTTCAATATGATGATGATCGTTGATACCAATCAGACAAGCAGGCACTTTGGGGATATCGTGGATGAGCTGTCCGCTCTCGGAGAGGAAATTGGCGTTATCATCAAATGCCAGAAGGAAGAAATCTTCGACACCATGCACAGAATATAGAGGAAAGAGGGACAGACCCATGATTAATATATTTGAAGTCGCGGAAACGAACCAGATGATAGAAAAAGAGAATCTGGATGTTAGGACAATTACCCTCGGTATCAGCCTATTGGACTGTATCGATTCCGATCTAAACAAGCTTAATGACAAAATATACCATAAAATTTATGATGCAGCGAAGGATTTGGTAAAAACCGGCGAAGAAATCTCCAGAGAATTCGGAATCCCCATTGTAAATAAGAGAATATCCGTAACGCCTATCGCGCTAATCGGCGGTGCAGCGTGTCAGACGACAGAGGACTTCGCTTCCATAGCGAGAACCTTGGATAAGGTGGCTCATGAGGTGGGAGTGAACTTTATCGGAGGCTATTCTGCGCAGGTTTCTAAGGGAATGACTCCGGCGGACAGGCTTTTGATCGAATCCATTCCGCTGGCGCTTTCCACCACGGAGAGAGTGTGCAGCTCCGTCAACCTGGGTTCCACCAAGACCGGAATCAATATGGATGCGGTGAAGCTGATGGGCGAAATCATATTGCAGACTGCGGAATACACGAAGGAGGACGACTCCTTGGGCTGTGCGAAGCTTGTAGTATTTTGCAATGCGCCGGATGACAATCCGTTCATGGCGGGTGCCTTCCACGGCGTGACAGAGGAAGATAAGATCATTAACGTAGGTGTCAGCGGGCCGGGAGTTGTGAAGACGGCATTGAGTAAAGTACGGGGAGAGAATTTCGAAGTGCTGTGCGAGACGATTAAAAAGACTGCTTTCAAGGTGACGAGAGTGGGACAGTTAGTAGCGCAGGAGGCATCCAAACGGTTGAACGTTCCTTTTGGTATCGTGGACTTGTCTTTAGCGCCTACCCCTGCGGTAGGAGACAGCGTAGCAGAGATTCTGTGCGAGATAGGGCTGGAATATGCAGGTGCGCCGGGAACCACGGCTGCATTGGCACTTTTGAACGATCAGGTGAAGAAGGGCGGCGTCATGGCATCTTCCTATGTAGGCGGTTTAAGCGGTGCGTTTATTCCGGTCAGTGAGGATCAGGGAATGATTGACGCAGTGATAGCGGGAGCACTTTCCTTAGAGAAGCTTGAGGCTATGACTTGTGTATGCTCCGTAGGTTTGGATATGATAGCCATTCCCGGTGATACGAAGGCGACGACTATTTCCGGCATTATTGCCGATGAGATGGCTATCGGTATGATTAACCAGAAAACCACGGCAGTGCGTCTTATCCCGGTTATCGGAAAAGGGGTGGGCGAGACGGTGGAATTCGGCGGTTTATTAGGATATGCACCGATCATGCCGGTCAATAATTTTTCCTGCGCCGATTTTATTAACCGGGGCGGAAGGATACCGGCTCCCATTCATAGCTTTAAAAATTAGCAGTCGAATTAATGGTCTGACGGGTTAATCTGCCCGTCAGATTTTCTATGCACGGTGCCATGATTGCCAGCAACGATATTTTTATATTCTTTCAGAACCCGTTCCAGCGCAGCAATATTCCTGATAAGTATATCCTCGCCGGCGATAAGATGAACATTATATAGTACGATTATTAATTATTAAAATGTCTCTTTCGGTATTTTTCTTTCAAAAAATAAAGCGCTTATGCCTTGGATTGTAAAATTTATATTTGATGAGGAGTTATTGCAAAGCATCGAGATGATTGACGTCTTTGCAGAGTAAACTTAGAGATATGTTTACCATATTTATAGGATTTTTGGTGAAAGAAATCAATTGCTGTTGTAGTTGGTTTCTTTTGTTTTTATATGATAGAATAAATTGTAAACTATGCTATAAGGTGGTGCAGAAATGAATTATAGAAAAGCTGAAGTAAAAGATGTTCCACGACTTATCGAATTACGAAAAAGCAATATATGAATTAAAGGTTAGAAAATTCATTGCGCATTGTGATAGTGAGAATATTAGTTCATATAGAGTGATGGAGAAGTTAGGCATGTTTTTAACAAGTAAAACAAAGGGGCGTAGAAATAAATTCTCTGATGAGGACAGAGAAGAATTAATGTATTCACTTGAAATTGAATAAAACAAGCTGGAATTTGCGTAGGTACCAACATGAGATTACTAAGGTTGCTCAGCAAGTAGTGATGTATAGAGGGGTTTAATAAAAAGATGATAAAGCCAAATGGAAAACAAAGGATTACTAAAATTAATACATACTTAAACGTAGCTGAAACATTTGCATATAGAAGTACATGCATAAAAAGAAAATATGGAGCAGTTATCGTGAAGGATGACACAGTAATTTCAACAGGATATAACGGCTCTCCCAGAGGGTTTGATAATTGCTGCGATATTGGGATATGCCCTAGAATAGAGCTGGATATGCATCAGGGAGAGGGATACGGGATATGCAGAGCTATCCATGCAGAACAAAATGCTTTACTCAACTGTTCCAAGGAGCAGGCAATGGGAGCGGATTTATATCTTGCAGGTGTAAATCCTGAAGATAATACCGTTCATAAGGCGAAACCGTGTCCATTATGTGCCAGATTGATTATTCAAGCAGGCATTGAGAATGTCATTATGCGTATAGGCGAAAAGGAAGATGAATATGTGATTATTTTGGCTAAGGAACTGATATGGCATAATTAGCGGAAACACTGCCGGCTGATAAACAAGAAGTTATAGAGGAGAACGTGAATGAAAAGAAGAGTAATTGAGATTTGCAGTGTATGTATAATTGCTATTATTATTGTTGGTGCAATAATAATGAGACCAAAGGCCCTGGGAAATATAAATGATGTTTTTGCGGAACCTGCAACTAGCCGTTCAGAGATATCTTTTACTGCGGAAGCAGGTGATAAAATTAAATTCTCTTTTTCCTCAAAAATAGATGGAGGGACACTGGATATCATTTTGTATGATTCTAAAAGAAATGTGGTAAAAGAGTTGGATCGTGCAAAAGAATTAGAAACATTTGCGATATTGGATAAAGATGATGAATACACCTTGGTGGCTGAATACAGTGATTTTGTAGGTAAATTTAAAGTTGCAGTATATGATATGAAGTAGTATATATACGAATTCCAATTTATTTTTATGTTGTCTGGATAAGCGCTATATTTTATTGTCCATTCATATATGTTGCATATGTTGTCCTTGCCAGGATTATATCTCCGGTTGTTGTCAGCAGCCCGTTTCACGGTCTGTATGCAGTTCTTTAAAGGCGACCTAAATATCAATATAAATACGAGAGGCTGTGCTTGCGGAATAAAAGGGTCCGTGAGCACAGCTTTTTTAAAATGAGAAAAGTATGCAATGTGCAATTTTCCTGATTTGATGGATTCTTGTCTGTTGTTTGCGCCTTTTCGTTTGGATTGACAATTTGCTTTTCTGATAGTATTATCATATCAGGCGTGGAAAACGTTTTCCAAAAGGCTTATAAATGCAGGAGGATAATAAAATGGACTTTAATGCGGTATATCATAGGGCTAACGACAACTATTGCTATCCCTTGAATGAGAATCAGCTCATCATAAATATTAAGACCGGATATGATGTGAAATATGTAAATATCGTGCAGGGGGATCCTTTTAAATCGGGGATACTTGGCGGCGGAGAAAATTGGACGGGGGAGTCAGTGAACATTCCCTATAAAAAGAGACTGAAGAATCAGCTTTGGTGGACAACGACGGTTGAGCCTGAGTACAAACGGCTGAAATATTACTTTGAACTGATAACGGAAAAGGAGAAGTGGTACTATTTTGAGGATGGCTTCGTGAGCGAAGAGCAGATGAACCTGGAAGGAAGGAGCAGACAATGCTTTGTTTTTCCGTGGATGAATCCGGGAGATATTCCGGTAACGCCTGCTTGGGTTAACGATACTATCTGGTATCAGATTTTTCCGGAGCGCTTTTGTAACGGGGACGTATCTCTGAATACGGAGGAAATGCTGTCTTGGAGGGATAAGGGAAGCGTGAGAAACGACGAATTTTTCGGAGGGGACATTCAAGGGATTATCGATAAGCTGGATTATTTGAAAGAGCTTGGAATTTCCGGGCTATATCTCACGCCCATTAATGAATCCCCTTCTTCTCATAAATATGACACTACCGATTATAAGCGGATAGACCCTCATTTCGGTACGGAGGAGACCTTTATGCGTCTGGTGAAGGAGGCGCATGAAAGGGGAATACGAATTATGCTGGATGGTGTATTCAACCACTGCGGGAAATATTTTGCTCCGTGGAAGGATGTTGTTAAGAGGGGAAAGGAATCGGAATATTATGATTGGTTCATGATTAACGAATGGCCCTTCGAGCATAGCAAGGGAGCAGCAGCGTCGGGGCAATATTACAGCTTTGCTTTTTTCGATGACATGCCTAAGCTCAATACCAATAATGTTAAGGTAAGGGAATATCTGTTGGAGGTATGTGAAATGTGGGTGAAAAAATATCATGTAGACGGCATTAGACTGGACGTAGCCAATGAAATATCTCATGTGTTCTGCAAGGAACTGCGGACTCGGATGAAGGCGATAAAACCGGACATCTATATTTTGGGTGAAATATGGCATGACGCCATGCCTTGGCTTAGAGGTGATGAATTCGATGCGGTGATGAATTATCCGCTGGGAGAGAGCATCAAGGACTTTTGGGTAGATAAGGGGCTTACTAAGGAAGACTTCGAATATACGATTAACAGATGCTACACGGGATACATGCAGCAGACCAACGACGTGCTCTTTAACTTGCTTGATTCTCACGATACGAAGCGGCTTCGCTCAGAAGTTAAGAATCTGGATGAATATTTCCAGCAGCTTGCGGTACTCTTCACCATGCCGGGAAGTCCGTGCATCTATTATGGAACGGAAATAGCCATGGAGGGAGGACACGATCCGGATTGCAGAAGATGTATGCCTTGGGAGAGCATTGAGGCGGAGGAATTTAAGGATAGGATGGAAATCATAAGACAACTCATCCATTTACGAAAGGAGGAGCCTTTATTGAGAAATAGAAATTTCCACTTTCCCAATAAAATATCGAGCCCCCGTATTATTGAATTCTTAAAAATAGAGTGGGAGGATAAATATGTGGAGGTCATCATTAATTGTGAAGAGGAAGACATCGAGATTTCGAGAAAGGGAAGAGTGCTTTTTGAGAGACATTATATCGATAATATACTATTAAAAAATGGCATTTTGATTCGAAAAATAGAAAATTGAATATTTTTGCTCTTTTTTGTTTTTTCTTGCTTGCAATTCCTTCTGGTGTCAGAATATAGCTGAGGCTTCAGAAATTATTAAGAAGTGTCAGGTTGTACCGACGTGGATACTATGATATTCTATCTATAGTGTATTTCTCATATACAATTATATTAGTTGTGGTTTGTTCGTAAAGAACGAGGGAGAATGGTGTGAAAAATAGTCTTTACACCGCACGGTATTTTAAGTACAGATGATGTGTTTAAGATGTGCGGCTGCATATCTGGCACGAGGTTTTAAAAATGGGGAAAGGGTCTGGTGAGTATTATGAAGGGTGTAAACAATTGTAGGGGTAAGAGGATAAGGGCAGCGGCAGCGATGTTTTTTGCCTGTCTTTATCTGGCAGGCTGCGGAGGGAGCGCAGAGAATACTACGGCGCAGAAGGAATTCGTATATGTACCGGAATATCAAGAAGTAAACAATGGAGAAAACAATGCGGAGAGCATAACGGTCATTGGCGATACCATTTATTATCTTGGAACTGAATATGACGATAAAACGCAGAAATCTAAGTCATACTTGTATGAACTCAAGCTGGGGACAGAGGAACCTGTGAAAAAGCCGCTGGATCTAAGTGTGGATTCGAGTATTTCGCGGATGAGTGCAGATGCGGAGGGCGGCTTGCAGGCGCTCGTAGTTACCTATCTGTATGACGAGGAAGGAATGCCTCAGGAAGAGGTGGCGGATGCTGAAGCTGCAGAGGGAGAATCCGAAGAGGATAGCAACGCTGCGGCAAGCGATACGGATGAAAATACAGAAGACAGTGAGGCTGTCTCCGCGACAGAGTCTGCTACCACAGCACCGATAGGAGATTATCAGGTACCCGTTTCTCAGAAGGCGGAAGTTTGCAAATTTTCTGTGGACGGTACTGTTATCTCATCTGTGGATGTGAGCAGCGTATTTGAGGATGAAAATACATACATACAATATTTGGAGACGGATAAAGCAGGAAATATATATCTGGCTTATGACCAAGGAGTCTTTGTGTTAGACAAGGACGGCAAGGAGCTGTTTACAGTAGAGGTAGAAAACTGGATCAACAATATGTTTTCCACCAAGGATGGAACCGTGATGATAGTATATTACGGGCAGACAGGTACGGAGGTTCACCCGATCGATCTGGCGAAGGAAGGCTTAGGAGATGCCCAGAACAATATAACGACGTCACCTTACAGCAATTATGTGTTTACCAAAGGGGTGCAGGATGACCTTTTGTTCAGTTCGGGCAATTTCCTGTATTCCTATAATATAGGGGATGAGGCGCCGAAGGAAATACTCAATTGGGTAGATTGTGATATCAACAGCAACGATTTGATCTCTTTTGCGATGTTAGAGGATGGAAGAGTGCTGGCAGTTACTTCTTACTGGACGGATGACGCGAATACGATCGAACTGGCTTTCCTGACGAAGAAAAAGGGCAGCGAAGTGCCGGAGAAGAAGATTATTACCTACAGTACTATGTTCCTTAACTATGACACGCGTAAACTGGTTATTGATTTCAACAAGAAAAATCAGGAGTACCGGGTCGAAGTAAAGGAATATATGTATGAGACTGAAGATTATGAAGCCGCCCTTACGCAGATGAAATCGGATATTGTCGGCGGGAATATGCCCGATATTATAGACATTTCCGGAACTATGCAGCAATATGCGTCGAAGGGACTTTTGGAAGATTTATATCCTTATCTCGACAGCGATCCCGAACTGAAAAGGGATGATTATTTACCGAACATATTGAAGGCATACGAGCTGGATGGAAAGCTTTATTCGATTTCGCCGTTTTTTGTCATAAATACGGTAATGGCAAAGACGTCGACAGTGGGAGAGAGAACCAGCATCACGTTGGATGAACTTATGAATATGGCGAATGAGCTGCCCGATAATGTGGAGTTGTATGATGCCGGAACAAAGAGTATGGCACTTATATACAACATTATGATGAATATAGATCAATATGTGGATTGGAATACGGGAGAGTGTAAATTTAATGGAGAGGATTTCATAAAGACACTTGAATTTGCCAATTATTTTGACTTGGAATATGATTACAGCAAAGAGAGAGAACCAATCGTACAAAGGCTGCAAAGCGGAGAGGTGCTCATGGTAAATACATACATCAGCGGGATGACAGACTATCAGATGTACGAAGCGATGTTCGGAGAACCGGTGTCGTTTATCGGGTACCCTACAAATAAGGACTCCGGTTCTTTTATCTCCGGCCCGGGAGCTTCTCTGGCAATGAGCTCCAAATCAAAAAACAAGGACGGCGTATGGCAGTTTATCCGTACAATGATTACGAAGGAAGCGCAGGAGCAAAAGAACGGTTTCGGTTTCCCGATCATGAAGTCTGCGTTAGAGAAGCGGTTCGAGGATGCGATGACTAAGGAATATTACGAAGATGCCAACGGTAATCAAGTGGAACAGATGAAGACGTCAAGTGGGTATGAAGATTTTAGTGCGGATATTTATGCCGCTACGCAAGAGCAGGTGGATACGGTAAAAGGCCTGATAGAAAGTGTAGATAGCTTGTTCCAATATAACGAGCAGATTATTGCAATTGTAGATGAAGAGTCGGCGCCTTTTTTTGAGGGACAGAAGACTGCGAAAGAGGTAGCGGATATCATCCAGAGCAGGGTGCAGATTTACGTCAATGAGAACAGATAATGAAAGAGGTTTGAAAGGGGAAATAATTAAATTGAGTAGGGTTAGAAAAGCAGGGATATTAGGTTTGGCAGCAATGCTGGCTTTGCAGTTTACAGGCTGTGGTAAGACAGATGAGGTTCAGGAGACCGCAGGGACTCAGGATAAGGACTACATATACGCAGCGGATTACCAGGACTTGGAGGCGGATGGCTATACGACAGGAAGTATGATATTCGGTGAAGATGAAAAGGTTTATTTTGCCGGAAGCAGCGAGGAGGGTATCAAACAGTTATTTTCTATGGATATCGGGGCGGGGGAGAGCACGGCCTCCCCGGTGCCTGTTGAGCTTGAAGCGGATGCTTACATCTCCGCTATTGGTACCGACAGCGAAGGTAATCTGCTGTTGGGAATTGTAAAATATGCGGATACGGCAGTGAATATAGCTGCGGATAATGTAAACGCGGCAGAGGATGATAACGTTTCGGCAGAAGATGCCGGCAGCGGAATCGGAGGCGTAGAAATAAGAAAAATTTCTTTGGACGGGCAGACGCTGGAATCGGTGGATGTCATGAATGTCCTTGGAAAAGTTAAGGATTTGTATATCCAGAACGTATTGGCAGACAAAGACGGTAATTATTATGTGAATGCCAATCAGAGTGTATACGTATTAAAGCCTTCCGGGGAGATGCTGTGCGAGCTTCAGGCGGGTACTTATATTCAGAGTCTCTTTCGTATGAAGGATGGCACGGTAGTAGTGGGTTTCTACGGAGATACCGGCTGGCGGCTTCAGTCAGTGGATCTTTCGGGAAAGGCACTTAAGGATTTAAACAGCAGTATATCCTTTGGCTACGGCACCTATCAGGCAGGTGTGGATGCGGATATTCTCTATACGCAGGACACGAAGCTGTACACTTGTAACCTCAGCGATACGGAGCCGACGGAGGTTCTGGATTGGCTGGAGAGCGATATTAACAGTACCAGCCTGCAAAGTGTGAAACTTCTTAAAGATGGCAGAATTGCGGCTTTGTCTATGGACTTCATGTCCGAGCAGAGCAAGCCGGAGCTGATTGTTCTCACGAAAAAAGATCGCTCCGAGGTTTCTGGAAAGACGACACTAACCTATGGAACAGTTATAGTGCCCTATTACCTCTCCAACGACATTGCCGCATTCAATAAACAAAGTGACAAATACCGAATCGAAGTGAAGCAATACGGAGACGACAGCATGGACGATGATGCGAGGGTGGCCCTTCTGGCAGCGGATTTGGCAGGTGGTAAGGGACCGGATTTAATCGATATGGTCTTTAATTTCACTTCTTTAGATAAATTTATTTCCATGGGAGCGCTGGAGGATCTTACGCCTTATTTGGAAAATGATGCGGTGATAAAAAGAGAGGATTACTTTGAAAATGTACTGAACACTTATGCGAGGGACGGGAAATTATATGCGATCATTCCCTGCTTCGGAATCTCTACGATTGTCGGTAAGGTTTCTGATGTAGGCGATAAGAAATCGTGGACTATGGATGATACGATAAATCTAATGGATTCCAAGCCCGAAGATACGCAGATACTGGATTATAACACGAAGAATTCCATATTGCAGCTTTTATGCTCCATGAATATGGGAGAATTCGTAGATGCGGAAACAGGAACCTGCGACTTTACCGGAGGAGAATTTAAACGGATTCTGGAATTTTCCAACCAGTTCCCGAAAGAAGTGAGCAATGATTCGGATTCCGGCTTCGTAGACAGAATAAGAAATGGCCAGTTGATTTTGATGCAAGGAAATATCACCTCTGTTCAGCAATTCCAAATGTATGAATATATATTTAAAGAAGAAATCAACTTCATCGGTTATCCTACAATAGGTGAAAGCGGCTCCGTAATAAGATCCAACGGAACTACGGCGGGAATGAATGTGAATTCCAAGAACAAAGAGGGCGCATGGGAATTTCTTAAGTTTAACCTGACCAAAGACAGGCAGGAGAACTTACAGTTGGCAAACGGCGGTTTCCCTACCATGAAGGAGGCTCTTGAAAAACAGTTTGCAAAAGACGTGGAAGCGGAATATTATGAAGATACGGACGGCACGCAGAAGGAGAAATCCAAATCAACGTGGACCTATGGATCTGGCACAGATAATATCACGATGGATGTATACTCGGCTACCCAGGAGCAGGTCGCCAGGGTGCGGGAAATCATAGAACAATCCGTTGGATTGGACGGGACGGAAAGCGAGGAAATGCTTTCGATCATAAGCGAGGAAGCACAGTCCTATTTTGAAGGGCAGAAGAGTGCGGATGATGTGGCCGCTTTGGTTCAGAACCGTTTACAGACATACATCAATGAGACGAGATAGAAGGTAGTTAGATTGTGAAAAAGGAACTAAAAACTCCTAAAAAGGAAAAAATAAAAAGTGCAAATAGCCTGCGTAAAAAGGGCGAAAGAGGAAAACGCATATCCTGCGTTTTCCTATCTCCAAGCATATTAGGTGTATTGGTGTTTTTTGTTGTACCCTTTTTAGTGGTTATTTATTATTCTGTGGTAGACAATCCGATCAATCACAGTTTTGTATTTCTGGATAATTTTAGGAATGTATTTAATAATGGGGCGTTTCGGCAGGCTGCTTTCAACACGATGAAATTTTCGTTGATCGCTGTTCCGCTGGCTGTTGTGCTGGCGCTTGGACTGGCATTGCTTCTCGACAGCAAGATACCATTTCGGAGTCAATTTCGAACGTTTTTCTTAACGCCGATGATGGTGCCCATCGCATCCATCGTTTTAATTTGGCAGGTGCTGTTTCACTATAACGGCATGGTGAACGACGTCATAGGCCTATTCGGAGCGGGTAAAATTGACTGGCTGAAATCGGATTATGCTCAGATTGTTATTATTGTTTTATTTCTATGGAAGAACCTGGGATATAATATGATTTTGTTTATGGCGGCGCTAAGCAGCATACCAAAGGATATTCTCGAGGTAGCGGTATTGGAAAGCGCTAAGCCGAGACAGATCTTCTTTTATATTAAGCTGAGATATTTATCTTCAACGCTATTATTCGTGACCATTATGTCGCTCATCAATTCCTTTAAGGTATTCAGGGAAATCTATCTCTTGACGGGCAGTTATCCTTATAATACGTTATATATGATGCAGCATTTTATGAATAATACGTTCGGGTCGTTAGACTATCAGAAATTGTCGGCAGCGGCTATTATGATGTCCATTGTAATGGTAATTTTGATTGGAATTCTCTTCCTTACGGAAAATTATTTCGGAAAGGATGTGGAAGGATGACGTTTAGAAAAAGTGTGCTGAAGGGGACAGGAACGGCCTTAAGTGACCGCGTATTCATTAAAAAGAAGAAAAAGAGAGATCGAAGGACATTTGAAAAGAGAGCGCTGGCAACGATAATCGCCGCTTTCTTCGCAGTACTTTTTCTTATGCCGATCATACTTACAGTAACGAATTCCTTCATGTCGGCGTCGGAAATATCCTCTAATTACGGACAGGTATTTTCTACCACAGATACCGGAGGAAAGACTTATATTTCAGAAAAGGTAAATTTGAAGTTCATTCCGGACATCGTATCCTTCAGCCAGTATATCACGGTGCTTCTTAAGAGTCCGGATTATTTATTTAAGTTTTGGAATTCCGTCATTTTGGTAGTTCCTATCGTTGGTTTCCAATTGCTGGTGGCAGCCTTGGCTTCGTATGGTTTTACCAGATACAGGAGCAGAATAAAAGAAATAATATTTTTTGTTTATATCATATTGATGCTGATGCCCTATCAGGTTACCCTCGTGCCTAACTATTTGGTGTCAGGCTGGCTGAATATCATTGATACGAGATGGGCGATATGGCTGCCGGGTATTTTTTCTCCATTTGCTGTATATCTGCTGACCAAATTCATGCGCAGGATTCCTACGTCAGTAATAGAAGCGGCGCAGATTGACGGAGCCGGGGAATGGCAGATATTCAGGAGGATATGTATGCCTCTTTGCAAAGGCTGTATGTGCTCTATTGCAATTTTGATTTTTATAGATTATTGGAATATGGTGGAACAACCCCTCATATTGCTTTCGGACGAGGCGATGCACCCGTTATCCGTATTTCTTTCAAAAATCAATGCGGGAGAAATAGGACTGGCATTTGCCGTCGCTACGATATACATGGTACCTACGCTTTTGGTGTTCCTATACGGAGAGGATTATCTGGTAGAGGGGATTACTTATCAGGGCGGAATTAAGGGATAGGAGGAAATATTTTAATGAATGAGAAGTCGAATGCTACAAAAAGAAGGGAATGGGTGAAGAATGCGGCAATTATATTTTTGTCCGTAATGCTTGTGCTGACATTCTTTTCCAATACAATTATGAACTATTCCCTGCCTGAGGTAGCCACGGAGTATGTACAGAGCGGAACGATTACTGCGAAGGTGAGGGGGACGGGAAATTTGGAGGCTACCGATCCCTATAACGTAGTAATTAGTGAAAGCAGGAAAATTGAAAGCGTAAATGTGAAAAATGGAGATACGGTGGAGAAGGATTCCGTGCTCTTTTATTTGGAGGATGTGGACAGCGAGGAGCTGAAAACGGCGCAAAAGGAACTGGATGATTTGCGGCTTGCTTATTTGACCGGTTTGTTTACCGGAGATATAACCAGCGATGTAATAAATAAGGTTGAAAATGGAAAAACAGGAACTTTAGCTTCCTATCAGGCACGGCTGGCAGAAGTTGACAGCAGGCTGACTGCGGCGAAGAATAGACTGACGGCTGCTACAGCGAACCAGCAGAGTGTACAGAGCACCTTAGATAATTTAAATGGGCAAAAGAACTTAAACGAAGCGGTAACGGTGGATACCAGCAACGAAGAAAAGGCGGTGAACTCAGCTCAGACCAATGTAACCAACGCGACGGCGGAGGTAACGCGGATTAAAAATGAGATAACTGAAACACAGGCCAAAATCGATGCTGCCACAGCGCTGCTTGGGACGCTTACTACATCGACAGGTGGGAACGTCAGTCTTCAAGGAGGAATCAAGACTTATCAGGATGCGAAGGATAAGGCAGAGAACGATTTGAAGGCGGCAACCACTCAGCTGCAAAATGCAAAGGCGGTGCTGGATACGGCGATTGCGTCAGGCATTGTGGCCGACATTGAAGCAGCCCAGAAGGCGTATGACGAAATAAAGCTGTATATTTACGATGTTGCCGACAGCCAGTTAAAAGTGGCAACGAGCGAATTGGAAAGTGCAACTGCGACATTAAAGGATTATGATAGTAATAATCAATTGCTGGCATCCCTAAAGTCCTCCTTGGAAGGTGCTCAGAGTGCTTTGAACAGTGCGAATTCCGCATTGGTATCTGCACAGAACGCACTGAACAACAAGAAGTTAGATTCCACGAATACCAGCGCGAAAAACGATTTGAATACACAGCTTGCGACAGCTACCAATAGCAAGACGAAAACAGACACTGAAATAACTAATATCACAGCGGAAATAACTAAGATTCAGGAGGAAAAAAGCACGCTCATCAAAACGTTGACAGCAGAGCTGAATCTCAGTGCGCAAAATACGCAGATAGCTCAGAAGGAAGCCGCAATAGAAAAATTGAAAGAAGAGTCAGTTGGAGCAAATGTAACGGCTCCCGTAGCGGGAACTATTACGTCCGTGAGCCATGTGGCCGGAGAATCAACAAAGCCGGATGAGGTGCTGGCGGTTATTCAGCCTACAGGCAAAGGCTTCACTCTTTCCTTCTCCGCCACTACAGAGCAGGCCAAGAAGCTTTCTGTCGGTGATATTGCGGAGGTACAGAATTCCTGGTACTATGAAGATGTAAAAGCGACGCTGGTATCGATAAAACCGGATCAGACCGATCCGGCGCAGAAGAAGCAGTTAACATTCAATATAGAGGGCGATGTACAGGCTGGTCAGGCATTGAGCCTGGCGGTGGGGCAAAAGAGTGCTAATTATGAACTGGTGGTGCCCAATAGTGCGATTAGGGAGGACAAGAACGGCAAGTTCATCCTAATCGTGGAATCGAAGAGCAGTCCTCTTGGCAACCGTTATATTGCCACGAGAATTGATGTGGAGGTACAGGCTTCCGATGATACGCATACGGCGATTTCTGCAGGGCTTTATGGCTATGAATATGTAATAACGACAGCGACGAAGCCGGTAGAAGCAGGAAAACAGGTTCGCCTGACGGATTAAGTTAACGGAGAGCGCGTAATAACGCGTTGATGGAATATGAAAAAAATCTTGAGAAATTTTACAGTAAAACAAATAATTGTGGTTTCATCTGTGGTACTGTGCCTGCTCATATGGGCGGGCATCAGTATCTTTGCCACGGTGAAAAAGCAGGAGCTTCCAGATCAGAATGCAGCGGCGAGATGGTCGTCACAGAGCGATTCGGCACAGATAAGCTGCTTTTTTACCGCAGGGACAAATGTGGATAAGAACAGCGTCATGAACTTCGAACATTCGCTGGATGGTGTGCTCAAGGAGGCTTCCATAACGGCACCCAGCGAGAATGCAAGGCTGTGGGCGGATGCTTACAGCGCACAGGGCAAGACGACTCTTGTTAATGGGAAAACATCATTAGAGGCAAATGCAGTGGGCATCGGTGGAGATTTCTTTCTGTTTCATCCGGTGCAGCTTATTAACGGTTCATACTTCTCGGGAAGCGATTTAATGCACGATAGGATACTTATCGACGAGGATGCGGCGTGGCAGCTGTTCGGTTCCAACGATGTGACCGGAATGGAGGTAAGGATTGGCGGAACTCCTCACTACGTTGCCGGCGTAATCAAAAGGGCGCAGGGCAGGCTGAACGAAGCGGCGGGACTGGATAAAACTTTAGTTTATATCTCCTATGAAACTATGGAGGAGCAAGGGAGTGTAACGGGAATCGGTACGTATGAAATAGTAATGCCCGACCCGGTCAGCGGATTCGCTTACGCCAAAGTGAAAGAGAAGTTCGGCATTGACGAGGTAGGCATGCAGGTAGTGGAGAATTCGGCGAGATACGGATTCAAATCGTTGTTTACGATAATTGCAGAATTCGGCACGCGTTCCATGAATTCATACGCTATCGGATATCCTTACTGGGAAAATGTGGCTCGCGGCTTGGAGGATATTTTGGCCGTTCTTTTAGTCTTACAGATATTGTTTCTTTTGATTCCGGCTTGTATAATAATTGTAATTATCATTATACTTTGGAAGAGAAAAGAATGGACATGGAGAGACGTATGGCGTGTTCTTACGGATTGGAAGGACAAAATAGCGGAGCGGTTTCGTAAAGAAAAAAGTAAATGGAAATATTTTTAGGAATATGCAATACCATTAATTAAGGAGGAGACGGTTATGAAGAAAATAATCATAGGTTTATTGGCAGGTATAATGGTATTGTCGCTTGCAGCCTGCGGAGGAAGTACGCAGGAGGAAAAGAATTCCAAGGAGCACGTGTATAAGGCGGAAGAGGTTGCCCTGAATGACATAGAGGATAAGAATTCTATCAGTAGTTTTTTCCTGAGGGGAGATAGGCTGTATGTAATCGGATATAACTGGCTGGAAAATGGGAGGGAGACCTATATTGTAAGCCAAAATCTGGATGGCTCCGATCCCGTAATGACAACGATATCCCTTACGGAGAACCAATCCCTGAATTACCTGACGGTAGATGAATCGGGGAATTTCTACGGGGTTATGGATGAATATTTTGAGGATTCCAGCGACCCGGATAATTATGTATTGCAGGATAATTATTATCTGGTCAGGCTGGACACAGAAGGAAAAGAACTGTGGAGACAGCCCTTGCAGGGAGATTCGCAGGATGATTACTATTATGTGAGCTGGATGAAGCTTTTAAATGACGGCCGCATTGCGATTATGGATAGTGCCAGCAGGATTACTCTGTACGATACACAGGGACAGCAGCAAAAGAGCGTAGATATGAAGGAAGAGGAAGGTATGGGAGACGCGATACAGATGGCGGACGGTAATCTCCTGATTCTTTCCTATAGTTCGCAGAATAATAAGTATGGGCTGAGAAGACTTGATGTGGACGCCGGCAAGCTTTCACAGGAAGAGTATTTCCTTCCGGGTCTTTCCTCGTCATACAGCTATTATCCGGGTATAGGCTATGACCTTATGCTCGTGGATAACTATGGTGTCAGTGGGTACAATCTGGGCGACGAGAACGTGACGGAGCTGATGAATTTCATCGATTCCGACATAAACACCTCCTATATTTATAGTTTGGTGGCAGTAAGCGATAAGGAATTTTACGGTACGATAAACGACAACCTTACGGGAAGTACTATGTTGATGAAGTTCACTAAGGTGGACCCTAAGGATGTGATGGATAAAAAGGTTCTGACGTTAGCCTGCAACGGTCTTAATTGGGATGTCCGCAATCAGATTGTGCAGTTCAATAAAACGAACCAACAGTATCGCATTCGGATAACGGATTATACCCAGTATAATACGGACGAGGACTACACCAGAGGCGTTACCAAGCTAAATACCGATATCGCCTCCGGCAATGTGCCGGATATCCTCATACTGGATACGAACCTTCCGGTGGAAAGCTACATTTCTAAAGGACTGTTCGAAGATTTGTATCCGTATATTGATAAGGATGAGGAATTAAAACGCGACAATTATTTCCAGAACGTACTTACCGCATATGAAACAAATGGCAAGCTGTACCAGATGGTGCCGAGCTTCACGATTTTTACTGTGGTAGGAAAGACGGCGGATGTAGGAGCAGAACCGGGCTGGACCATGGAAGACTTGAATGCGCTTATGGCGACGAAGCCCGAAGGAACACAAGTGTTTGCCGGAGAGATTAGAGGAAGCGTGCTGAATTACAGCATTCAATTGGCAGGAGGTCAGTTCATCGACTGGAAGACCGGTGAGTGCAAGTTCAATTCTGATGCTTTTATTTCCTTACTGGAGTTCTTAAAGCAATTTCCCGAGCAATATGACGACTCCTATTACACGGACGAATATTGGAGAAGCTATGACAGCATGTGGAGAAACGGAGAGGTGCTGTTAAACGTTTCCTATATGGATGGATTTTCCAGTTACAATTATATGAAAAAAGGAACTTATGGAGAGGATATCACCCTTATAGGTTTCCCTTCAGCGGACGGGAAGGGCTCGGCAATCATGCCGAATATGGACATCGTCATGTCGTCGAAATCGAAGAACAAGGACGGCGTATGGCAGTTTATGAGATATTTCCTGACCGATGACTATCAAAATACTATTGAATATGGCTGGCCGCTTAGCTTGAAGCGCATCGATGCGTTGTCCGAGAAGGCGAAGAAGAAGCAAAGCTATGAGGATGAAAATGGAAAAATTGTGGAGTACGATCAGACCTATATCGTAGGAGGTATGGAAATGCCGATTACGCCTATGACGCAGGAAGAAATCGATGAAGTGCTGGCAGTTGTAAAGACGATAGATAAGCCATACTCCTACGATCAGAATCTTATCAACATTATTTCCGAGGAGACTGCTCCTTATTTTGCAGGGCAAAAGAACGCTAAGGAAGTAGCGGACATCATCCAAAGCAGAGTACAGATATATGTAAATGAAAATAGATAATCGATTATTATAAATATACCGCGGAGAAAAGACATGAAGATTCAACAATACTTGCAGAATGAGAAAATAATATGCGATGGGGCTTTCGGGACCTATTTCTCGGCCATTACGGAGGAGGAGATGCTTCCGGAGAAGGCTAATATAATGCGTCCTGAGCTTGTAAAAAGGATACACGCAAGCTATTTGGAGGCAGGAGCAGTCCTTATCAGGACCAATACCTTCGCCTCCAATAGAGTTAGTCTTCAGTGCGGCGAATCAGACGTGAAGGAAAATATTCGCTGCGCTTGGAGAAATGCTTTAGAGGCTGTTTCTGTGAGCGGAAGGACGCTGGGAGAAGATTGCTTTCTGGCGGGCGACATCGGCCCCATTCCTATGGATTCAGGGACTCCGGAGGAGGATATTTTCCGGGAATACAAGCTTATTTGTGACACATTTTTATCCGAGGGTGCGGATATTCTTTTATTTGAGACCTTTTCAGATTTGGATCGGATACTTCCCGTTATCGAGGCGGTAAAGAAGGAACGGGAGGTATTCGTTATCGTGCAGTTCTGCGTGAATCAGCACGGCTACAGCAACGCGGGAATCAGCGCAGGAAGATTGCTGCGGGAAGCAGGAGAAGCGGTACAAATAGACGCAGTAGGACTCAACTGCGGCGTCGGTCCTGGACACCTGTATACGATTTTGGATAAAATAGAGTTTCCCGAAGGCAAATATATTACGGCATTGCCCAACGCAGGCTATCCTAAGCTCATAAAGAATCGTATGATATTCAGGGATAATGCGGAATATTTCTCCCGTAAGATGAAGGATGTTTCTCTAAGAGGTGTGGATATTCTGGGGGGCTGCTGCGGTACGACTCCGGAATATATAAGCCTGTTAAAGGAAGCTGTGGACCTTCGTCAGGTGAAAAAGGAAGCGGCGGGTCATAGAGCGGAAGAAGTGAAAATACAGCCGGGGAACAGCAGCTTCTGGAAAGAGAAAGGAAAAGGGGAAAAACTAATTGCGGTAGAGATTTCTCCCCCGCCGGGAGCAGACGATGAAAAGGTGATGGAGGCTGCCTTTTTCTTGAAAGAGCATAAGGTGGATGTGATTACGTTTCCTGACTCTCCATCCGGCAGAACCCGTGCGGATTCCATACTCATGAGTATGAAGGTGGCGCAGGAAACAGGACTTTGCGTGATGCCCCATATATGCTGCAGGGATAAGAATGCAATTGCTATGCGCTCACAGCTTCTTGGCGCTTATATAAATGGAATAAGGAACATGCTAGTGATTACAGGGGATCCGGTGCCGACCTTAATCCGGCAGGAGGTAAAGAGTGTGTTCAATTTTGATTCCGTAGGGCTTATGAAAATTGTCAGCGAGTTGAATCAGGAGGAATTTGCGAAGGACCCGGTGACATTTGGAGGGGCATTGAATCACAATAGGCCGAATCTGGAAGTGGAAGTAGGAAGGGTGAAAAAGAAGATGGCGCAGGGAGCCGGATTCTTTCTGACCCAACCCGTATTTACCCTTGAGGAAGCGAAGAAGCTCCGCTATGTTAAGGAGCAGACAGAAGCAAAGATTCTTTGCGGTATCATGCCTTTGGTAAGTCTTAGAAATGCCCAGTTCATCAAAAACGAGATGGCAGGAATCAATGTGACGGAGGAGGTCATTGCCCGCTTCCTTCCGGAAATGACAAGAGAAGAAGGGGAGAGGACCGGCGTGGAAATAGCGAAAGAGGTTATCGGTTTTACGGAGGATTTCGTAGACGGATATTATTTTTCCATACCCTTTAACAGAGTATATCTGGTAGAAAAGATTTTTCAAAAATAGGGCTGTACAAAATGTATTTTGGCGAGTACAATAGTACTGTTGTAGGAAGTGAAAGAATAGGATTAGAAGAGAGGTCGTTTGGATGAAAAGCTTTAAGATCAGACTGCAGTCCATCGAAGAGGTTAAGAAGTTTGTCAGCATTATGGCGCAGTTTAACGGCTATTTCGATCTGGTTTCCGGGAAATATATCGTGGATGCGAAGTCGGTGATGGGAATCTTCAGTATGGATTTGTCCAAGGCCTTGGAGCTTCGTATACTGGAGACGAACGAGCAGGAAAGTGCGATTCAGGATGCGCTGAAACATTATATAGTGAATGAGTGAACAACGCTCATGTAATGCTTTGCAGATATGGTTCATCGGTAGAACGCCGGCTTCCCAAGCCGGAGAGACGGGTTCGACTCCCGCTATCTGCTTTTTTATTATCCAAAGATAAAAGCGCTTGCGGAGAAGAATTATGGGGAAAAAAAGTGTATATGTTTCGATGTTAGGTATATCGGCATTGCCTTTATTGATTTTAGGCGTGTTGGTGTCTGTGTTTAGTTCTTTGCGAATCGTTTCCACGATACATAGCGAGGAGGGAAATGAGCTTCGGGGTCTGGGAGTTTCTATTGTCACGATGTACGATGAACTTTATCCCGGCGATTACCGTTTTTCGAATGAGGAAAACGGTTTTTTGATGAAAGGGAACCATCCGGTTAATGGAGACTATGAGATTATCTACAGACTGAAAGAAGAGCTTGGTGTGGATATTACCCTTTTTTATATGGATACGAGGATTGTTACGACGATAAAGGATAGGGACGGGAATTCTATCGTTGGGACAAAAGCAGATGAAAGAGTAGTGGAGGACGTCCTCAAGAAAGGCAAGGAGCAATTTTATACGGGCATAGAAATCGGAGGCACTCCTTATTTTGCCTATTATGCGCCGATTTATAATAAAAGCGGCGGACCGGTCGGAATGATATTCGTGGCAAAGTCTCTGAGGGAAATCCGCAATCACATAATGGAAATGGTAACGCCCATCGTACTTCTTACGGCAGTCTTTATGATAGTCATGGGCTATGTGAGCATTAGCTATTCCGGCAAGATGGTGAGAGGCTTCCGGAAAATAGAGAACTTTCTTTACAGGGTATCCGAAGGCGATTTAATGTCTTCCATGGATGCCTCCATTCTCGTAAGAAGAGATGAGATGGGAGAGATGGCGAGGCATATCGTAGCCATGCAGAAATCCTTCAAAGATCTGGTGGAGAAGGACATCCTGACGGGACTCGATAACAGAAGATGCGGAGAGAAGGCGTTAG
The DNA here is from genome assembly GCF_000732725.1 of Kineothrix alysoides. GTDB lineage: Bacteria > Bacillota > Clostridia > Lachnospirales > Lachnospiraceae > Kineothrix > Kineothrix alysoides. The sequence continues at coordinate 1,269,075 of NZ_JPNB01000001.1, forward strand.
AGCGACTTCATAGGAGCGCATTAGAGGAAAACGGTAAATTTGTAGTGGTATTAGGCGATATAGACCTTTTTAAGAAGATGAACGATCAGCACGGACATCCCGGCGGCGATGCGGTGCTAAAGGCGATAGCATGCCTGCTCCAAAAAAATGTGGAAGGAAAAGGAAGCGTTGCAAGATGGGGCGGCGAAGAATTTTTGCTGTTATATGAGAATATGGATTTGCCATCGGCCTTGAAAGCGCTGGAATGTTTGCTTAAGGAGATTAGGGAAACAATGGTGAATTACAAGGGAAATGAGATTCACGTAACGATGACCTTTGGTGTGGTGGAAGGAAGCACAGAGGAGATACATACGCTGCTTAAGGCTGCGGACGACAGACTTTATTTCGGGAAGGAGCACGGAAGGAACTGTATTATTTACGATATGGGGGAAGAGAATGAATAAGGGTGTTCGGTTTTTGGAGGACACATGTCTATAAACATGATAAAAAGGTTGCTTACAGGGAAGGATATAAGAGCTTGAAAAAACGGATGGCTCATATCCTTCTCTTTATTATTTTCATTTATAATTATTTAATATTTTTTTTATTGAATAGCATCGTAAATAATAGTATTATGTTAAATGCTAAATACATAACGAGGTTAAGAATTGCTTGTGTTAAGTATTTGCAGTTTATAGAGTGAGGGCAAGGTCTTCAGACTTTGAAAGGGGTGCAGTTATAAAATGAATCTGAATAAAATGCAGGAGGACTTATTAAAAACGGCGAATCGGTTTCGGAAGATGAAATACGAATTCCTTTTTCACGATATTTCCAAGAGAGAATTCGAAATGCTGATGGTGATGGAACACTTTTCGAGGGAAAATGATGACAGAAAAGGAATATACGTATGGGAGTTGGCAAAGGCTCTTCATATATCCTCTCCGGCAGTATCGAAAATGATAAGAGCGCTGGAGGAACGGGGATATGCAGGGCGCGATGTGGATAAGGCGGACAGAAGGAATACCTACGTATATGTGACCGATAAAGGAAAGGAAGCTCAAAGGAAGAGTAAGGAAAAGATGGACGAAGTCATGCGCAAAGTCGTGATACGTATGGGCGAAAAGAATATGAAAGAATTTATCGTATTATGCAATTTGTTAGAGGATATTATGGAAGAGGAGTTAAAAGGAGACAGTCATGTTTAAAATATTAAAATATTTAAGCGAGTCTAAAGCATCAGTAGCGGTAATTATAGCTCTTTTGGTGCTGCAGGCATACTGTGATCTGACCCTGCCCCAGTATACGGCGGATATCGTAGACGTGGGGATAAGCCAGGGAGGTATCGATCATGTGGCGCCCGATGAAATAAGGGAAGAAACTTTGGAAAACATAAGTCTGTTCATGCCTGAGAACGAGGCAGAGTTCATGATGTCTTCCTACAGTGTGAAAGAAGATGGAAATTATGAGCTGAATACGGCGGATGTTCAGACGGTGGAGACGCTGGATGAGAGCATGGCGGTGCCGATGGCGATGTTAACGGCACTTTCCCAATCGAAAGAAATGGATATCGACACGCTGAAGACTATGATAGAAGGCGGCATGATGACGAAGGAGCAGGTACTGGATTACCGGAGCAAAGCAATGGAAGCCTATGAGGACATGGGAGATGCTGCCGTTTCACAGATGGCAGTGAATTTCGTGAAGGCGGAATATGAGGCCATGGGCTTGGACAGTGCTTCTATACAGACACATTATCTGCTGAACAAGGGAGGAAGGATGCTCGGACTTTCCGTAGTGATGATGATTACGGCAATTTTATCCAGCCTTCTCGCATCCAGAGTCTCAGCGAAAATAGGAATGACGCTGAGAGGAAGAGTATTTCATAAAGTTGTTTCCTTCTCTAATACGGAAATGGAGAAGTTCTCTACGGCTTCCCTGATTACGAGAAGCACGAACGATATTCAACAGGTACAGATGGTTTCCGTCATGTTACTGCGTATGGTGATGTACGCTCCAATCATAGGAATCGGCGGCGTGATCAAGGTTGCGAGTACGAGAACCGGTATGGGCTGGATTATCGGAGCGGCGGTAGCGGCTATTACCGTGCTGGTGTCAGTACTTATGGTTGTGGCTATGCCTAAGTTCAAGATCATGCAGACACTTATTGATAGATTGAATCTCGTTTCCAGAGAAATACTTACAGGTATTCCGGTTATTCGCGCGTTCGGCAGGGAGGAGTTCGAGGAGGAGCGCTTCGATGAAGCTAATGTGAAGCTCATGAAAAACCAGTTGTTCACCAATCGGGTCATGACCTTTATGATGCCTCTTATGATGTTAATTATGAACGGAATTACTGTTACGATCGTCTGGTTCGGAGCACAGGGCATCGATATGGGCAACCTTCAGGTGGGTGATTTGCTCGCATTTATTACTTATACGATGCAGATCGTTATGGCGTTTTTGATGATAACGATAATTTCTGTCATGCTTCCCCGTGCGGGAGTGGCTGCAGAGCGTATTGAAGAGGTTATTCATACGGAAGCGGCAATTCACGATAAGGAAGAGGTGAAGGATGAGGAAACCGGAGAATTAAAGGGCAGGCTTTCCTTTGAAAATGTATCCTTTAAGTATCCGGGAGCGGATGAGGATGCTCTTTCTAACATCGATTTTACGGCGGAACCGGGTAAAACTACTGCGATTATTGGAAGCACCGGCTGCGGCAAATCTACGCTGATCAATCTCGTTCCGCGGTTTTATGATGTGACGGAGGGAAGAATTACGATAGACGGTATAGACATCAGAGATTTATCCCAGCATAAACTAAGGAGTCAGCTAGGTTATGTTCCGCAAAGGGGTGTGCTTTTTTCTGGGGATATTGAATCAAATATTAAGTTTGCGGGAGATACCATAACCGACGAAGAAATGGTAGAAGCGGCCAGAATCTCACAGGCCCAGGAGTTTATAGACAGTAAGCCGGAGACTTATAAGAGCGAGATTTCTCAAGGCGGAACTAACGTATCGGGAGGACAGAAGCAAAGATTGTCCATTGCCAGAGCAATCGTAAAGCGCCCGAAAATTTGTCTTTTCGACGATAGTTTTTCGGCTCTGGATTATAAGACGGATGTGGTGCTTAGGAAGGCGCTGCACGAGAAACTGACGGAGACGACAGTCATCATCGTGGCGCAGCGGATCAGTACAATACTGCATGCGGATCAGATTATCGTATTGGACGACGGAAAAATAGTGGGAATCGGGACCCATGAGAAATTACTGAATTCCTGCGAGACATATCGGGAAATCGCCAAGGCGCAGTTGTCCGAAGCAGAGTTGAGAGGAGGGGCCTTGTAATGAGCGAGAATAATTCAAAACCTCAAAGAGGGATGCATGGTCCCGGCGGCGGGATGATGCCGGGAGAAAAGGCGAAGGACTTTAAAGGAACTACCCGGAAGATTTTGCAGTATATGGGAGCCTATAAATATGGATTGCTGGCAGTTATGATTTTCGCTATAGGAGGTACTGCATTCAATATTATAGGACCTAAAATAACGAGTAAGGCGATAACGGAAATTTTTAACGGTGTAATGGCAAAGGTTGCAGGAACGGGAGGGATCGATTTCGAGAAAATTGCCCGTATTTTGCTTTTGTTACTAGGGCTTTATGCGATCAGTGCATTGCTGTCGTTCATACAGGGGCTGATCATGACGGGGATTTCCCAGAAGCTGAGTTATCGGTTCCGAAAAGAAATTTCCCAGAAAATTGACCGTATGCCCATGGAATATTTCGAATCTAAGACAGTGGGAGAGGTATTATCGAGAATTACTAACGATGTGGATACCTTGGGACAGAGTTTGAACCAGAGCGTAACACAGCTCATTACCTCAGTAACGACGATTATCGGTATTCTCATTATGATGCTCAGCATCAGCCCTGTTATGACGTTGATTGCTTTTGTCATTCTTCCGGTGTCTGGAGCGTTCATCGGGGCAGTAGTGAAATTTTCGCAAAAATATTTTGTGGCGCAGCAGAAATACCTGGGCAAGATCAACGGGCAGGTGGAAGAAATATATAGCGGTCACAATATTGTGAAGGCCTTCAACCGGGAGGAACAGGCGCTGAAAGAATTCAATGAAACTAACACTGTTTTGTATCAGTCAGCTTGGAAATCCCAGTTCTTTTCCGGTATGATGCAGCCTATTATGAATTTCGTGGGAAATCTGGGATACGTAGCGGTGGCAGTGAGCGGAAGCTTGCTGGTAGTAAAGGGAACCATTGAAATCGGAGATATTCAGGCGTTCATACAATATGTAAGGAATTTCACACAGCCGATTACGCAGGTGGCACAGGTATCTAACATGCTTCAGTCTATGGCGGCGGCAGCGGAAAGGGTATTTGAGTTCTTAGGAGAAGAAGAGGAAGAGCAGCAAAAGGGAAATATTGCAAGCCTTGAGAACGTAGAGGGCAGCGTAAGCTTTGAGCATGTACGCTTTGGCTATAAGCCGGATAAAATCATTATCCATGATTTCAGCAGCGAGATAAAATCGGGGCAGAAGGTGGCGATTGTAGGGCCCACGGGAGCAGGGAAGACGACGATGGTTAAACTTCTGATGCGCTTTTATGATGTGAATGGCGGAAAGATACGCGTAGATGGTCAGGATATAAAGGAAATTGAAAGAAGCGAGCTGAGAAAAGCCTTTGGCATGGTACTTCAGGATACGTGGCTGTTTAAAGGAACGATTATGGAGAATATCCGGTACGGCAGACTGGATGCTACGGACGAGGAGGTCATTGCGGCAGCGAAAGCAGCTCATGCTCATCATTTTGTCCAGACTTTGCCCGGTGGTTATGATATGGAACTTAACGAGGAAGCCAGCAACGTATCACAGGGACAAAAGCAGCTTCTTACGATTGCAAGAGCAATCCTTGCAAATAATAAAATTATGATTCTGGATGAGGCCACAAGTTCTGTGGATATGAGAACGGAGGCGCGAATCCAGAAAGCGATGAACAACCTGATGAAGGGAAGAACCAGCTTTGTTATCGCTCACCGCTTATCGACAATACGGGATGCGGATGTGATATTGGTAATGAAGGACGGCGATATCGTCGAGCAGGGTAACCACGAGGAGCTATTGGAAAAGAACGGCTTTTATTCGGAATTGTATAAATCTCAGTTCGAGGAGATAACGGCATAATAAATGAAACGGATGGTTAGAGGATAACCATCCGTTTTTCATATTCGTTTACGAAGCCGGCGCCGAATTTACCGGAAGCTACCGAGTCGTAAATGTGGGATGCCTGGATGTCTTTTTGCAGCATGGCAAGACTGGGGCCAGTAAGCGAGGCGGCAGCATCAGCCAGCTTGGAAACGAGAGGAATGGAGGCGCAGATTTTCATTTCGTGCAAAAGCTCCGAGGCATCCTTTTTTAAGCCCAGGATTCTGGCATAATGAATGTAGTCGGTTTCGACATAATGGGCGAACTCATCCTTTTTCATATCAAGAAGGATATGGAGAAGGCAGCGGCTTATACGGGAATAGGTCATGTCCTTGGACTTTAAAAGTTCGCAGAACTGTTCGAAGCATTCAAATCGATAGAGATTCTTTTTTATTTTATCCGATAAATCGGGAAGTACGTCCACGTACTGCGTATATCCCCCATTTTCCTCTAAAAGAAGCTTGTATTTTAATAAAAGTGAAAAATCATTGCTCTTTATGGGAAAGCTTTTCAGATAGGAAGCGAGTAACAACTCGTATACCGATTCCGGAACATGTTCTCTGATGCGGGAGATTCCGCCCTCATTATCGATAGACTGTCGGATAGCGGAAGCGGAACTTTTCGGGGGGGAGTCCTCAAGTATATCTGTCAGGAGCATATCATCGTGATAGCCGGATCCTTCTCTTCGTATGGTATAAGGTTGAATGGAACTTGTACGTTTACCTATGGCTTTTATATATTCGATGCCGAGAATATTGTTGGGTGAGATGATCGCTTCAGCGCAGGCAGAATCCGGAAGGCAGGCAGTAAGAGCAGCGCTTCGCGCCTTAGGAAAGGAAAGTCCTTTTTTAAGATTCTCTTGTAATATACTCCGGTAAAGGGCGGGCTCCTCCAAAAGGATGGAGGCGACTTCAGAAAGGACATGAATGTCTGCGCATTCGCTTCCGAAGCATAGGGAGTCCACAACTCCCAGCTTATCCAAAAGAGTAACGGCGCCCATGGCGAAATATTCAGCGCTTCCTGCGGCATAAAAAAGCGGAAGCTCCAAAACCAGATCCGCACCGTTTTCCAGGGCCATTTTTGTCCGGGTATATTTATCGATAACGGCAGGAACACCGCGCTGTGTATAGTTTCCGCTTATAACGGCCACGAGAAAATCGCAGCCTGTCAGTCCCCTTGTTTTTTCTATATGATATTTGTGACCGTTGTGAAACGGATTATATTCTACAATGATGCCAGCAGTCTTCATATAGGCTCCTTAAAAATTTATAGATTTATTTATAAATAGTATCATGAATTGCCAATCAGTTCAATGGAAAGGCTTTGTACTCAATTTAGCACAATATTTGCAAGGTTTCGGGTAATTTTTTGCTTGTATGGATTATATAAATCTTGTATAATTTTTTGTATACAAGATTAAGTGATAATGGGGGAGTTTGTTTTTATTACGTTACTCGAAAGGAGAAATAGGATTATGGCCTATATTGACATTATTAAAGAAAAAGCGAGAAGCGACAGAAAGACGATCGTCCTGCCGGAGACTACGGATAAAAGGACCTTGATAGCCGCATCGCATATTATCTCTGAGGGAATTGCGAATATCATTATGATAGGTGACGAAGAGAAGATTATGGACGGTGCCGGATGGCTGGAAGTAGAGCTGGGAGGTGCCAAGATCGTGAATCCGGAAAAGACGCCGAAGCTGGAAGAGTATATAGAGATGCTGTATGAACTAAGAAAATCCAAAGGAATGACGATGGAGAAGGCGAGAGAGCTTATTTTGAATGATTATCTGACCTTTGGAGTTATGATGGTAAAATCTAACGATGCAGACGGCATGGTTGCCGGAGCATGTCATGCCACAGCGGATACTTTGCGACCCGCATTACAGATATTGAAAACGGCACCGGGAGTGAAGCTCGTATCGGGCTTCTTCATTCTGGATGTACCGGATTGTGAATACGGAGATAACGGAACCTTCCTTTTTGCCGATTGCGGGCTCAATCAGGACCCTACGTCGGAGGAGCTTGCCGCGATTGCGGATTCCAGTGCTACGAGCTTCAGGCAGCTTGTGGGAGCGGAGCCGGTAATCGCTATGTTGTCCCATTCTACAAAGGGAAGCGCAAAGCATCCTCTGGTGGATAAGGTGGAAGAGGCTACGAGAATTGCCAGAGAAAAATATCCGAGCCTCATATTGGACGGCGAATTGCAGGCGGATGCCGCATTGGTGCCTCAGGTAGCGAAGTCGAAAGCACCGGGCAGTCCGGTGGCAGGGAAAGCCAACGTCCTTATTTTCCCCAATCTGGACAGCGGAAATATCGGCTATAAGCTGGTACAGAGGCTGGCAAAGGCAGAAGCCTACGGACCAATGCTTCAGGGAATCTCAAGGCCGGTAAACGATCTGTCCCGCGGATGCTCGTGGCAGGACATCGTGGGCGTTGTGGCGCTTACAGCAGTTCAGGCTCAGCTCGCATAATTTAGTGAATAAATTTAAATAAAAGATAAAATTTCAGGAGATATAAGGTTGAATAAAAATGCGTATTCAACTATTGATTTGAGTGCGCGTCGCAACGCGCAAATGGGTATAAAAATGAATATATTAGTAATAAACTGCGGCAGCTCTTCTCTTAAGTTTCAGTTAATAAACGCCGCGGATGAGAAGTTGATTGCAAAGGGACTTTGTGAAAGAATAGGAATCGAAGGAAGTCAGTTAGTGTATGCTCCTACCGGAGGAGAAAAAATAACAACGGTAACTCCGATGAAGGATCATACACAGGCGATAGGGCTTGTTCTGAATGCTCTAACGGATGAGAAGGCGGGTGTTGTAAAAAGCCTTCAGGAAATCAGCGCGGTGGGACACCGTATCGTGCACGGCGGAGAGAAGTTCGCCGCTTCCACCATTATCACCGATGAAGTGATTGAGGCAATCCAAGAGTGCAATGAGCTTGCGCCTCTGCACAATCCGGCAAATCTTGTGGGCATTGATGCATGCAGGGAGCTTATGCCGTCGACACCTATGGTAGCCGTATTCGATACCGCTTTCCATCAGACGATGCCGGAGGAAGCGTATATGTATGCGATTCCTTATGAGTATTATCAGAAATATAAGGTGAGAAGGTACGGCTTTCACGGCACCAGCCATTCCTATGTATCCCACAGGGCGGCAAAGCTTCTAGGCAAAAACTATGAGGATTTGAAGATTATCGTATGTCATCTGGGAAACGGAGCCAGCGTGTCGGCGGTGAAGAACGGAAAATGCGTGGATACTTCTATGGGACTTACGCCCCTTGAAGGCCTGATCATGGGAACCCGTTCCGGCGATATCGATCCGGCAATTATTGAATTTATCGCCCATAAAGAAGGAAAAAACATCGATCAGATTATGGATATTCTCAATAAGGAATCCGGAGTGTTAGGGCTTTCCGGCGGATTGTCCTCCGATTTCAGAGACTTGGTAGCAGGCTATGAAAAGGGTGACGCAGCTTCTGTTCGCACGATGAAGGCTTTCGCCTACAGAGTGGCTAAGTATATCGGTGCGTATACGGCAGCGATGAACGGTGTGGATGCCATTTGCTTTACAGCAGGATTTGGAGAAAACAGCGGATTTATCCGAAACCTCGTTTGCGACTATCTTGGCTTTCTGGGAATCGCTTTGGATGAGCAGGCGAATAAGGCACAAGGGGAAGAAACCGTGGTTTCTGCGGCAGGTTCCAGAACAAAGGTACTCGCCATTCCTACCAATGAGGAGCTGGCAATAGCAAGAGAAACGTTTGCACTGGTAAAATAAGTTACTGTTCACTCCGTTCACAGTAACAAAAATAACTATTGACAAAAAAGTATACGATATGTATAATTGACAAAGTGTGAAAATGATTATTTTCATAAGGAGTCAGCTATGTTAATGAACCTAACTGATGTTTTAACATCCGAAGGAAAAGTGGTGGAGAAGCAGGTAGATGTGGATATAGCGGAGCTGAATTGCCGTTTAGGCGATTTTCCCGTAATCCAGAAGACACCCTTGACACTTACTTTAACTAATCTTGGAACGAACAAAGCGTCTATTGAGGGGAAGATGGAACTCACATTTGCCATGAGCTGTGACAGATGTCTGAAGTCTGTCAATCAGAAGGTGACACTCGACTTTATGCGGACGGTGGAAGGACCGGACGAATATAAGGAAGACGCGCAGGATGATGAGCAGAATTTCATGGAAGGTTACCAGCTTAATGTAGACGGCTTAATTAAGAATGAGTGTTTTATGGACTTGCCGATGAAGGTCTTGTGCAAGCCGGACTGCAAAGGAATTTGCATGAAGTGCGGAAAAGACCTGAATGCGGAAGCGTGCGATTGTGATACATTTGTACCCGATCCGAGAATGGCAAGGATAAAAGATATCTTTGATGCAAATAAGGAGGTGTAACAATGTCTATTTGTCCCAAGAATAAATCTTCCAAAGGTAGAAGAGATAAGAGAAGAGCGAACTGGAAAATGAGCGCTCCTACATTGGTTAAATGCAGCAAATGCGGTGCTCTTATGATGCCCCACAGAGTATGCAAAAAATGTGGCTCTTACAACAAAAAAGAAATTATCGCAGTAGATTAATGATTGAAAAGCTGAGGTTTTCCTAATAAATTAGGAAGACCTTTTTTCATGCAATAGGAAAGAGCCTCTATTGCATGAAAAATGAATGCGCAGCTACACGCGCGGAACAAAAAGTATGCTGCTAAAGTGTTTGGCGGTGGGAGTGTTTGAAGCATACCTTTATTCTATATTAGGAAGGTGCCCCCTATTGCATGAAAATGGATGCGCAGCTACGCGTGTGAAACAAAATTTTTTTGTGTATGAAAAACAACTTGATTTTTATATATGGGTTTAGTATATTAAAGAAAGATATTAGGAGGTTGCATATGTCAGAGTTGGTGAAAGTTGCTGTCGATGCGATGGGCGGAGACAATGCGCCGGAAGAAATCGTAAAGGGTGCGGTTGAAGCGGTAAAGGAGAGCAGTAAAGTTAAGATCTATCTGGTAGGAATTGAGGATAGGATCAAAGATGAGCTGAAAAAGTACAATTACCCTTCGCAGCAGGTGGAAATCGTAAATGCGGCGGAAGTTATCGAGACGGCAGAGCCTCCGGTCATGGCAATTCGCAAGAAGAAGGATTCCTCCATTGTGAAAGCTCTTCAGTTGGTGAAGGAAGGAACCTGCGATGCATATATATCTGCAGGGAGTACCGGGGCGACACTAGTCGGAGGACAGGTCATCGTAGGACGGTTAAACGGAGTGGAGAGACCGCCTTTAGCACCTCTTATACCGACGGAAAAGGGCGCTGCACTTTTGATCGACTGCGGAGCCAATGTGGATGCCAGGTCTTCCCATCTCGTACAATTTGCGAAAATGGGAAGCGTATATATGGAAAGCATTATGGGAATTAAGAATCCCAAGGTTGCGATTGTTAATATCGGAGCCGAGGAGGATAAAGGGAACGCTCTTGTAAAAGAAACCTTTCCTTTGTTAAGGAACTGTCCGGACATCAATTTTATCGGAAGCATCGAAGCGAGAGATATTCCGGCAGGCTATGCGGACGTCATTGTCTGCGAGGCATTCGTAGGAAATGTTATTTTGAAATTATACGAAGGAGTGGGAGGAACGCTCATTAAGAAGGTAAAAGCCGGAATGATGACTTCCCTCCGTAGTAAAATAGGTGCATTGTTAGTAAAGCCTGCCTTAAAGGAGACTTTAAAGACTTTCGACTTGGAGCAATACGGCGGTGCGCCGCTTTTGGGGCTCAAGGGACTGGTAGTAAAGACACACGGCAGTTCAAAAGCAGTCGAAATCAAAAATTCTGTTCTTCAATGTATCACATTTAGCGAGCAGAAGATTAATGATAAAATAAAAGAAAAAATTACTCTTGAGAATGAATAAGAAAGGGCTATTATCATGGAATTCGAAAAATTAAAAAAAATCATTGCCGAGGTGCTCAACGTGGACCCGGAGGAAATTACGCTGGAAACTACTTTTGCGGATGATTTAGGAGCTGATTCCTTGGATGTATTTCAAATTGTTATGGGAATTGAGGAAGAATTTGACATTGAGATTCCTGCGGAAGAGGCTGAAAAGATTAGTACGGTTGAAGAGGCGGTTGAGTTAATCAAGAGCGCTATGAATTAGTAACTATGTAGAGTATCGAAAGCCCTATATCAAGGGCTTTTTCGATGTTTATGGGGGAATGTGATGTTAACGGAAAATGATTTGAATGAGTTGGAAGGCAAAATAGAGTATTGTTTTAAGGATAAGGAGTTATTAAAACAGGCACTTACCCATAGTTCCTTTGCCAACGAACAGAAGATTAAAAGAGCGAAGGATTATGAACGTCTGGAATTTTTGGGGGATGCGGTGCTTGAGCTGGTAACCAGCGACTTTTTGTATCAAAGGCACCCGACAATGCCGGAAGGGCAGCTTACGAAAAAGCGTTCTGCGCTTGTATGCGGGCCGGCTTTGGCCTTTTGTGCGGCTGATATTGAAATCGGCAGTTACATACAGCTTGGCAGAGGAGAAGAATCCACAGGCGGCAGAGGACGCGATTCCATTACTGCGGATGTTATGGAGGCTATTATCGGCGCTATATATTTGGATGGAGGATACGAAGCATCCAGCGTTTTCATCCACCGTTTTATATTGTCTGATTTGGAAAATAAAGAACTATTTTATGACAGCAAGACGTTGCTTCAGGAGGAAGTGCAAAAGGACAGCAAGGGAACTCTGCGCTATGAGCTCGTCAGCGAGACGGGACCGGATCATAACAAGAGATTCGTCATTGAAGCGAGGGTGAACGGAAAGATTTTGGGAAGAGGTGTCGGAAAAACGAAAAAGGCGGCAGAACAGCAGGCGGCTTATGAAGCCCTTCTGGCATGCAAAGCCTAAAAAGGGGTAATGGGAGTAACTATGTATTTAAAAAGTATTGAGATACAAGGGTTTAAATCATTTGCAAATAAAATTAATTTTAAGTTTCATAATGGAATCACCGGAATCGTAGGTCCGAACGGAAGCGGAAAGAGTAATGTAGCTGACGCAGTGCGCTGGGTATTAGGAGAACAGCGCATTAAACAGCTTCGCGGGCCTCTATGCAGGACGTCATTTTTTCGGGGACGGAGCTTAGAAAGCCGTTAGGATACGCTTATGTGGCCATTACGCTGGATAATTCGGATCATCAGCTTGCAGTGGACTACGATGAGGTAACGGTAGCCAGAAGAATATACCGCTCGGGAGAGAGCGAATACATGTTAAACGGCACACCCTGCCGTTTAAAAGACGTGAATGAATTATTTTACGATACCGGTATCGGTAAAGAGGGCTATTCCATCATCGGGCAGGGGCAGATCGATAAGATTCTGAGCGGAAAGCCGGAAGATCGAAGAGAGCTTTTCGACGAAGCGGCAGGCATTGTAAAATTTAAACGCCGCAAATTTGCGGCGCAGAAGAAGCTGGAGGATGAAAAGCAGAACCTGCTTCGTGTGAAAGACATTCTGTCAGAGCTTGAAAAGCAGACAGGACCGCTCGAAAAGCAGTCTGAAATTGCAAAAATTTATTTAAAGAAAAAAGAAGAATTGAAGACGTTAGACGTGAATGTGTTCCTCTTGGAAAATAACCGCATCAAAGAGCAGCTTCTGGCCGTAGAGCAAAAATATGGTATTGCAGGCAGCGATTTGCAGGAGACCACGGAGAGGTATGAGGGCATCAAGGCGGAGTATGAGCAGATTCAGGGAGAGATTGAGATGCTGGACGAGTCCATCGAGTCGGCGCGCACGCAGCTTACGGATACCGGACTTTTGCGAGGTAAACTGGAGGGCGAAATCAATGTCTTAAAGGAGCAGATCAATTCTGCCAAAGGAAACGAGAGTCATTTTCGTTCCCGTCTGGAAACGGTGCAGAAGGAAATCGACGCAAAAAACATAGACAAAGAAGATATCTTAAAAAATAAAAGCGAAATCGATGGGAAGCTGGCTGAAATAGAAGGTATAAGGGATGAAGCGAGGCGTTTACTGAACGAAGTTCAGGGTAAGATCGAGGAGCTGAATAACCATATCGAGGCCGGAAAGAATACGATTATCGATGCGCTGAACGGCAGGGCCACCATTAAGTCTAAAATCGGCCGCTACGATACGATGCTGGAGCAGGCTAATATACGTAAGGCCGAGCTGAATTCCAGATTGCTGCGGGCAAAATCGGACGAGGAGAAGCAGGAAGAGACCATTAAGCAGCTTCAGGAGGAGTTTGAGAACATTAACGGAGAAATTCGCCGGCTGAACGATTCTCAGACAGTTATCGAAGAGCGCCTTAGCGGCATGCATAACGAGCTTTCCACCAAGGATCAGAAACTTCGGGATACGCAGGTGGTCTATCACCAAGAGAAATCCAAAATGGAAGCGTTGATTAATCTAACGGAGAGATATGACGGTTATGGCGGCAGCGTAAAGCGTGTCATGGAATGCAAGGACGAAGAAAAAGGTATTATCGGCGTGGTAGCCGATATAATCAAAGTGGATAAGAAGTATGAAACCGCGATAGAGACCGCTTTGGGCGGCAATATTCAGAATATTGTCACGGAGGATGAGGAGACTGCAAAACGGATGATTGCCATGTTGAAGGCACACAAAGCCGGGAGGGCAACTTTCTTACCTCTTACGAGCATCAAGGATCCGCAGGAATTCAAGAACCTGGAGGCGCTGAAGGAGAAAGGTGTCATCGGCATGGCGGACGAACTGGTGCAGATGGACAAGAAATATAAGGATGTGGCAAAGTCCATGCTTGGGCGCATCGTGGTAGTAGATCATGTGGATAACGCCGTTAAAATAGCGAGAAAGTATAGTTACGGCATCCGAATGGTTACAATAGAGGGCGAGCTTCTTGTGCCGGGCGGTGCTATCAGCGGCGGAGCATTTAAAAACAGCAGTAATCTTCTCGGACGCAGGCGTGAGATGGAGGAATTGAACGCCAAGGTTAAAAAGTATCTGGAAGAAATTGATTTGCTGCTGGAGGATATCGAGGAGACGAAAACGCTTAGAAATAAGCTTCGCATGGAATTGGAGGATACCAAATCCAGACTGCAGGAGGAATTCATCAAGCAGAATACGGCGCGGATGAACGTTATAAAGGCGCAGGAGAGAAAAAGCGAGGCGGAGGAAGGCTTCGGAGAGCTGAAAACTGAGGAGAAGGAAATCGAGACCCAGATAGTGGAGATCAAATCCAGCAAAGAGGGTATTCAGAAGGAGTTGGAAGAATCAGAAAACCTGGAAAAACAAGTGGAGCTTCAGATCAACGAGTTCCAGAAGGAACTGGAGGAGCAGAGGCTGAAGGAGTCCGAGCAGTCTAAGGTAGTGGCAGAGCACGACGTGGGAGTGGAAAAGATGCTCCAGCAGCAAGGCTTCCATAAACAGAACGTGGATCGTATCGACAACGAAATCGCCCGCTTCATGTCCGAGCTTATGGAAATCAAGGAGGGCCTTGAAAGAAATGAGGAAGACATAGAGAGAAAGGCGCAGAACATTGTTGAAATCGAAAAGACAATCGTGTCCTCTAATACCTCAAGAAGTGATGCGGAAGTGAAGATGAAAGAAGACATCACGAAGAAGGAAGAGCTATCTGCAAAGCAGAAAAACTTTTTCGCTACGAGAGAAGAGCTTTCTGAGAGAATGTCTGCTCTGGATAAAGAGGTATACCGCTTAAGTTCCCAGAAGGAGAAGCTGGAGGAATCCATCGAAAGCCAGATCAACTATATGTGGGATGAATATGAAATCACCCTTTCGGACGCAGCCTCCCTTAGAGATGAAGAAATGACGGACCTTTCGTCGATGAAGAAGGAAATCGCATCGTTAAAGGATGGAATCCGCAAGCTGGGTGATGTTAATGTCAACGCTATCGAGGATTATAAGAATTTGATGGAGCGTTATCTGTTTTTAAAGACCCAGCACGATGATTTGGTGGAGGCGGAGAAAACCTTGACACACATTATCGAGGAGTTGGATACTGCCATGCGTAAACAGTTCAACGAGAAGTTTACCGAAATAGCCAAGGAGTTCGATAAAGTATTCAAGGAGCTTTTCGGAGGCGGAAAGGGAACGCTGGAGCTGATGGAGGACGAAGATATTCTGGAGGCAGGAGTACGTATTATTGCCCAGCCCCCCGGAAAGAAGCTGCAGAATATGATGCAGCTTTCGGGAGGAGAAAAGGCGCTGACAGCAATCGCATTGCTTTTCGCCATTCAGAATTTAAAGCCGTCACCGTTTTGTCTGTTGGATGAAATAGAAGCGGCTCTGGACGAAAATAACGTAGGCAGGTTTGCTAAGTATTTACATAAATTAACAAAATACACACAATTTATTGTAATTACCCATAGGCGTGGTACAATGGAAAAGGCGGACCGACTGTATGGTATTACGATGCAGGAAAAGGGTGTGTCAACGCTTGTAAGCGTTAATTTAATCGATAAGGACCTTGACGATTAAACTATTTAACAACTCATAGAGGAGGGCACATGGGCGAGGAAAAGAAAGGCTTTTTTGGAAGGCTTAAGGACGGACTTACCAAGACCAGAGATAATATTGTAAATGGAATCGACTCCGTTTTTAACGGCTTCTCCGCGATTGATGAAGATTTTTACGAGGAATTGGAAGAAATTCTGATTATGGGAGACATCGGTGTTAACGCTACGAATGCCATTATCGAAAAGCTTCGCGGACAAGTAAAGGAAAATCATATCAAACAGCCGTCAGAGTGTAAGGAAATCTTGATTCAAAGCATCAAGGAGCAGATGAAGGTGGGAGAGACGGCATATGACTTCGAGCAGGAGCAGTCCGTTATTCTTGTAATTGGTGTGAACGGTGTTGGAAAGACCACCTCTGTAGGAAAGCTGGCAGGTATATTGAAGGATCAGGGAAGGAAGGTACTTCTTGCAGCGGCAGATACTTTCCGTGCGGCGGCAGGAGAACAGCTTACGGAATGGGCGAACCGTGCCGGAGTGGATATTATCGGAGGTTCGGAGGGATCGGATCCCGCCAGCGTGATTTTCGACGCGGTGAACGCGGCCAAGGCCAGACATGTAGACGTGCTTTTATGCGACACAGCAGGGCGTCTTCACAATAAAAAGAATTTGATGGAAGAGCTGAAAAAAATCAACCGGATAATCGATAAGGAATTTCCCGGAGTTCATAGGGAGAATCTGGTCGTGCTTGACGGAACCACCGGACAGAACGCTCTTCAACAGGCGAGGGACTTTGGCGAGGTGGCCGATCTGACGGGCATCATTCTCACTAAAATGGATGGGACGGCAAAAGGTGGAATCGCAGTAGCTATTCAGTCGGAACTGAATATTCCGGTGAAGTATATCGGAGTGGGCGAGACCCTAGAGGATTTGCAAAAGTTCGATTCCGACCAGTTTGTAAACGCACTCTTCGATATAAAAGTATCGGGAGAAGAAGAGTAGTCCAAGACACTTGCAACAGGTAGAACGCTCGTAACGAGCGGAGAACACCTGAAGCGAGTACGGAACGCTCGTAATAGTATAATGAAACAGTAAGACGGATGGAGGATGAGGTAAGTTGGACGAGAAGATGCTGACACTTGACAGGTTTGAAGAAGCTTCCGAGGTAGTGAAAAGGGTGACGCAGGAAACGAAGCTGGTTTACAGCGATTACCTGAGCACTCAGACAGAAAATAAAGTGTACTTAAAGCCGGAAAACATGCAGTTTACCGGGGCATATAAGGTACGAGGTGCCTATTACAAAATAAGCACCTTATCCAAAGAAGAACGGAGCAGGGGATTGATTACCGCTTCCGCGGGCAATCACGCCCAGGGAGTTGCTTATGCGGCAAAATGCAACGACGTGAGGGCTGTTATCGTCATGCCAACCACCACACCTCTTATTAAGGTAAATAGAACGAAGAGCTATGGCGCAGAGGTAATTCTTTACGGAGATGTTTATGATGAGTCTTGTGCCCGCGCTTATGAGCTGGCAGAGGAAAAAGGATATACCTTTATTCATCCTTTCGACGATCTGGCGGTAGCGACGGGGCAGGGTACGGTGGCGATGGAAATCTTCAAGGAGCTTCCATTAGTGGATTATATCCTGGTTCCTATCGGCGGAGGCGGACTGGCTACCGGCGTATCCACTCTCGCCAAGCTTCTCAATCCGAAAATCAAGGTAATCGGAGTGGAGCCGGCAGGAGCTAATTGTATGCAGGCGTCCTTGAGGGAGGGAAAGGTTGTTACCTTAGATCACGTGAATACGATTGCGGACGGAACGGCGGTGAAGACGCCGGGAAGCAAGATTTTCCCTTATCTTTCTGAAAATCTGGATGATGTTATTGCGGTGGAGGACGAGGAGCTGGTAGTCGCTTTTCTCGATATGGTGGAAAATCATAAGATGATCGTGGAGAATTCGGGACTTCTTACCGTAGCGGCGCTGAAGCATCTGCCGGTAAAAAATATGAGAATCGTTTCTATCTTAAGCGGCGGAAATATGGACGTGATTACGATGTCCTCGGTAGTACAGCAGGGCTTGATACTTCGGGACAGAATCTTTACCGTATCGGTACTGCTTCCCGATAAGCCGGGAGAGCTTAGCCGCGTATCGGATGTGATCGCGAAGCAAAACGGTAATGTTATCAAGCTGGAGCACAACCAGTTTGTTTCCATTAACAGAAATGCTGCAGTAGAGCTTAGAATTACGCTGGAGGCATTCGGGCCGGAGCACAAGAAACAGATTATAGTGGCACTTCATCAAAACGGTTATAAACCGAAGGCAGTTCGCACGATTATGTAAATATAAATAAAATAGTCAGAGCGCATCATAGATATTTGGTGCGTTCTTTTTCGTCTGGTGATTGGAATCAGAGGCTTAATAAATTAAGTAAGGCTCGAAAGAAGAGGTCCGGTATGGTAGAATAGAAATCGGAGTAATGGAAATATTTATCAAAGAGAAGGGATACGATGATTGGCGTGGAGAGGCAGGAAGAAGTTCATGGATAAGAAGGAAAATGATATAAAAAGAGAGCCGGAAATAAAGAAAGAAAATGAAAATATACAACTTGAAAAAATAGAAGAGGAAAAGAAGAGGAAGACCATGGAAAAAGAAAAGGAGGAAAAAAGAGAGAAGGAAAGGGAGGAGGAAGATAAGTATATTTTGGAGATAGAGCAAGAATATGAGAAGAAGCGGGAAGAAGAGAAGACGGTGAAACAGCGCATTCTGGATTATATTATTATCACGCTGGCCTCAGTGGTGTATGCGGTAGGAGTCAGTCAGTTTATCGATCCGAACAATCTGGCTCCCGGAGGGGTGACAGGTGTTGCTATTATTTTGAACCGCATCGTACCGGTGGAGACGGGGACTCTCATTTTGATTATTAATATACCGATTATCTTATTGGGAATGTGGAAGTTCGGAGTGAGATTCATTATTTCGACCTTTTATGCAATTGCGGCCACCTCTCTTTTTACAAATCTTCTGGCACCTTTGGGAGCGGCGACGGATGACCTTTTGTTAGCGGCACTTGCAGGAAGCGTTCTGATTGCAGTTTCCATGGGTATTATTTTTAAAAGAGGAGCAACTACCGGAGGAACGGACATCATCATTAAGTGTTTAAGGCTAAGGTATCCTCATTTGAAGATGGGAATGCTGTTCTTCCTGACAGATGTGGGTGTGGTGGTGGCTTCCGCCTTCGTGTTTCAGGATATCGATTCCGCACTGTATGCCGGAATTGCCGTAGTTGTTACATCGATGATGCTGGATGTGGTTCTTTACGGAAGGGATGAGGCGAAATTGATTTATGTCATCAGCGATTTTTCTTCTGGGATTACGGACAGGCTTTTGGAGGATCTAGGCATCGGCGTCACCCATTTGAATGGGCAGGGGGCATACAGCGGGAAGGATAAACAGGTAATTATGTGCGTGTCGAAGAAAACGCTGGCTCCGAGAATTGAGGAAATCGTAAGGGAAGAGGATCCGGACGCATTTATGATTGTGACCAGTGCGACGGAAATATTTGGAGAAGGATATAAGAGTTATTTCAGCGAAAAGATTTGAACAGTATTTATCATGTATGATAGAATATAGAAATAAGATACTAATGAAATCTATCATTTACAGTCAGTAATCTGACTGGTAAAGGCCAGATAGGAGAAACGGGGAACGGATAATTTGGATACGGGAATGGGAAGCAGAAGGAGACAGGGGAAAAAGAAGAGAAGAAATAGTGGCATGTGGCTGTCTGTAATTTTATGTGTTATTGCTCTGGGAGCCTTGACTGGATGTCTTTACCTTTTGGTAAAAAACCGCAGTCTTGAGGGGGACGTCAGCGAGGCGCTGGCTTATATAGAGGAGGTCAATTCCATTACCACCTATACGGAGGAGGAATTGAAGGAGAAGAAGGAGGAGGCCGCTTCACAGGCATCATCGGAAAAGGAAGAGGAAATTCTGAATGAAATGAAGGAAAGAATGGAAAGTGGGGACGGTACCACCGCTATGCTTAAGTATTTTTATCCGGAAGAAATCGTAGTGGCTTCGGACGGCAGATACTATTTCTTCCCTATTTTGGATACGATAAAGCATCATGCGTATAACGAGGAACAGTTCGTTATGAATGAGGATGAGACGCTTCAATATCTCGAAAACGGTGAAGTGGTTTCGCACAAGGGAATCGATGTTTCCAAATACCAGGCCTCTATCGATTGGGAGAAGGTGGCGGGGGACGATGTGAAATATGCATTCATTCGTCTCGGGATAAGAGGTTCCACGGAAGGAAAGCTGGTTTTGGACGATACCTTTGAAGACAACGTGGAAGCGGCATTGAAAAATAAAATCGATGTAGGCGTATACTTCTTTACGCAGGCGCTTAACGAGGCGGAAGCGGTGGAGGAAGCGGAGTTCGTATTGGAAAATATCGCAGATTATGATATATCATATCCTATTGTACTGGATGTGGAGGATATCGAGGTGAAGAATCCAAGAACGAAGGATATGACAATGCAGGATTGGACGAACGTATGCATCGCTTTTTGCGAGAGGATCAAAGAGGCAGGATACACGCCGATGATATATGGCAACCTGAAAACGTTCATGCTCATGGTTGATTTGACCCAACTGGAGGAGTACGATAAATGGTTCGCATATTACAGCACTCCGTTGTATTTTCCTTATGAATTTTCCATGTGGCAATATACCTCTACAGGCAGGGTAGACGGAATTAAGGGCGACGTAGACGTGAATATAAGTATGAAGGATTGGAAACATGAGTGACATAGCAGGAGCATATGAAAAAACAGGGTATCTGAATAAGCACTACAAGTTCTTTCATTTGAAGGATTCCGACAGCAGGAAATTCGATTACCATTATCATGATTTTGATAAAATAATATATTTATTGAACGGCAGAGCGGATTATATGATAGAGGGTAAGAAATATCTGTTAGAGCCTCACGATTTCATCTTTGTCAATCGAAACGAGATACATAAACCTATAGTGGATTTTTCTATACCCTATGAGCGCATGATATTATATATCGACCATAGCTTTATCGAAGGGTATGCGAAAGACGATTATGATCTGAGTGAATGCTTCGGCCGAACCTTTAAGGAAAAGACCAACGTAGTCCGCTTTCCGGCAGTGGTTACCAGAGAACTTTATGAGACGCTCCGCAGAATGGAGGAGAACGATAAAACTTCCGGCTATGCGGGAGAGCTATATGGCGAACTGCTTTTTCTGGAGTTCATGGTTCAGATGAACAGAGCCTGTCTGGAAAATGAATTTGCTTATCATCATACGGCGAAATATAATAAGAAAATAATTGATATCATTCAGTATATCAATGAGAACTTATCGGAGGAGTTGTCTATTGATGACTTATCGGAGAATTTTTATATGAGCAAGTATCATATGATGCGCCAGTTCAAGGAGGAAACGGGATATTCCATTCACCAGTACACCCTGGAGAAGCGCATCGTGACGGCGCGTTCCATGCTTTTGAATGGAGTTCCGGCAATGGTTGCAGCCATGGAATGCGGATTCAAGGATTATTCCACCTTCGCACGCGCTTTCAAGAAAAAGTTGGGCAGTATGCCATCGAAAATAAAGGGATGAAGGTGTCAAGAAAAAACACTTGACACCTTTACTTCTTTATAGTATGATATGCAATGTGTTCGAGAAAGGAATTTCTTCGTATACATGGGAGAACCGTTATGGAAAAAATTGTAGCACAAGGTTTGTTATATGATTTTTATGGAGAATTATTGACGGAGCATCAGCGTAAGATTTATGAGGCTGCGGTATATAATGACCTGTCTCTCAGCGAGATCGCGCAGGAGCAGGGAATCAGCAGGCAGGGAGTGCACGATTTGATCAAAAGGTGCGATAACCTTTTAGAAGGATACGAAAGTAAGCTCCATCTTGTGGAACGCTTTAACCGAATCAAAGATAAAGTGCAGTGCATCGATGTGCTCACAGAGAATGAGCAGATAAGCCACGAACAGCTTAGAAGAGAAATCAAGAAGTTATCGGATGAGATACTGGAAGCCTTGTAATTTATAAAAGGCGTAATTATAGATAGAATAAGAGGTAGCCTATGGCATTTGAAAGTTTGACGGACAAATTGCAGAATGTATTTAAAAATTTAAGAAGCAAAGGCCGTTTGACTGAGGAGGATGTGAAAGCCGCCTTAAAAGAAGTAAAGATGGCATTGCTGGAAGCGGATGTTAACTTCAAGGTAGTGAAGCAATTCGTAAAAGCGGTGGAAGAACGAGCGGTCGGCGTTGACGTAATGAATGGTCTCAATCCCGGTCAAATGGTGATAAAGATAGTAAACGAGGAAATGGTGACGCTGATGGGCTCCGAGACGACGGAGATCCAGATGCAGCCCGGTAAATCGATAACCGTAATTATGATGTGCGGTCTTCAGGGTGCCGGTAAGACCACTACTACAGCCAAGATTGCCGGTAAATTGAAACTGAAGGGCAAGAAGCCTCTGTTGGTAGCCTGCGATATTTATCGTCCGGCAGCAATCAAGCAGTTACAGATAAACGGTGAAAAGCAGGAAGTGGATGTTTTTTCCATGGGTGAGCACCACAATCCTGTTGATATTGCCAAGGCGTCCATGGAGCACGCAGGTAAAAACGGACACAATGTAGTAATTCTCGATACGGCAGGGCGCCTTCACATCGATGAAGATATGATGATGGAGCTTCAAAATATAAAGGCTAATGTAGAAGTTCATCAGACGCTTCTCGTAGTGGATGCCATGACCGGACAGGATGCCGTGAATGTGGCAAAGGAATTCGATGAAAAAGTCGGTATTGACGGCGTTGTTTTGTCGAAGATGGACGGTGATACGCGAGGCGGTGCCGCACTTTCTGTAAAGGCGGTGACGGGTAAGCCGATTCTCTATGTAGGTATGGGAGAAAAGCTTTCGGATTTGGAGCAGTTCTATCCTGACCGAATGGCCAGCCGTATTTTAGGAATGGGCGATGTGCTTACTCTTATCGACAAGGTTCAGGCTAACTTGGATATCGATGAAGGTAAAGAAAAAGAAATGGCTGCCCGGATGAAAAAGGGCAAGTTCGATTTCAATGACTATCTGGAAAGTATGAAGCAGATGAAAAAGATGGGCGGTCTTTCCAGTATCATGGGGATGATGCCGGGGATGGGAAAACAGCTTGGCGACATGGAGTCTATGGTGGATGAAAAGCAGCTTTCGAGAATGGAAGCGATCGTGCTCAGCATGACACTGGCGGAGAGGGAGAACCCGAAACTTTTGAATCTGAGCAGAAAGAGCCGGATTGCAAGAGGCGCAGGCGTAGACATTGCGGTAGTAAACCGTTTTGTAAAGCAGTTTGAGCAGTCACAGAAAATGATGAAACAGTTGCCCGGCATGATGGGCGGCAAAAAAGGACGAGGTATGTTCGGCGGTATGAAATTTCCGTTTTAACATATAAAAAATTAATTTTGCGGAGGTGAAAAACATGGCAGTTAAAATCAGATTAAGAAGAATGGGTCAGAAGAAAGCTCCTTTCTATAGAATCATCGTAGCAGATTCCAGATCTCCCAGAGATGGAAGATTTATCGAGGAAATCGGAACGTATGATCCTAGCACAGATCCGAGCACATTCAAGGTAAACGAGGAGTTGGCTAAGAAATGGCTTGCAAACGGAGCTCAGCCCACAGAAGTTGTTAACAAGATTTTCAAATTGGCAGGTATTGCGAAATAGGACCGGTCGCTTTTGGAGGTGGACTATGAAGGAATTAGTTGAAGTAATTGCAAAAGCACTTGTTGACAATCCGGATGAGGTTGTGGTAACGGAGAAGGTAGAAGGCAAGAATGTAGTTGTCGAGCTTCACGTTGCCCAGTCCGATATGGGAAAAATAATCGGCAAACAAGGCAGAATTGCGAAAGCGATTCGTTCTGTTGTGAAGGCAGCGTCATCCAAAGACAATAAGAGAGTGGATGTAGAAATCGTTTAAACCGATTGGGAGAATGAGGATGGAGAGGTATGGGCCATCCTCATTTTTGGTATGATGGGGATTTGGTTGGGTGGCGAGAGCCTTTCTTCGGCAGCTTTGGGTTCGTTTCCGACGCGCGGGGCCTTGGTTTTCTAAATGAAACCGGTAGGTGGTGGCGACGGTCGGGTCGGCAGCAAAGCACATCCGTGTGCTGTGCTGCCTAAACGCCGCGTCCTTGCGGCGTTTGCCCTCGTTTTTGTGGTTTCATTAAGAAAACCAGGGCCCGTGCTGACGGAAACGAACCCAAACTGCCGAAGAAAGGCTCCCACTACGTAACGAAATGGAGTAGGATGGAAGGTTATTGGCGGCGGAAGCTGAGGGATGGCGTGGATGTGGTGAGAGTTGATAGGCGGGAAGTTGTGGGAATGGGATGAATAGGTGCTAGTTGAGAAGGAATGCTTTTGTTGGGGGTTGAGAGGGTGACTTGGAGGGGCAGGACTTTGTCGGGATGGAGTGGGGAGTTAAGATTGAGTGGATGGAGAGAGGAATTGGTATGGAAGAGAAGTTGAGAGTTGGGGTTATTGCTTCGACGCATGGGATTAAGGGAGAAGTTAAGGTTTTTCCTACTACGGATGATTTGGAGAGGTTTAAGTCGCTGAAGCAGGTTGTTTTGGATACGGGGAAGGAAGAAGTGGAGCTGGAGATTGAAGGGGTTAAATTTTTTAAGAAGTTTGCGATTGTGAAATTTAAGGGGATTGATAATATTAATGATATTGAGAAGTATAAGGGGAAGGAGCTTTATGTGACGAGGGAGAATGCGCAGAGGCTTCGTAGGAATGAGTATTATATTGCGGATTTGATTGGGATGAAGGTGGCTGAAGATAGCGGAAGGTACCTCGGGGTTCTTTCTAATGTGATTAAGACGGGGGCGAATGATGTTTATGTGGTGGAGATGGAGGATGGAAAAGAGCTTTTGATTCCGGCGATTAAGCAATGCATATTGGATGTGGATATGGAGAAGGGGGAGATGAAGGTGCATTTGCTGGAGGGGCTTTTGGAAGAATAGATTTTGTGTGCATACATGTTGCAGCTTAGCCGAAGGCTGAACTTTAACGAATAGAGGAAGGGATGGAAGATGTCATGAATTTTCATGTTTTGACGCTATTTCCGGAGATGATATCGCAGGGGGGGCAGGCCAGTATTTTGGGGCGTGCTTTGAAGAATGGATGTATTTCTTTGCATCCGGTGGATATTAGGGATTATACGGAAAACAAGCATAAGAAGGTGGATGATTATCCATATGGAGGCGGTGCAGGTATGCTTATGCAGGCACAGCCTGTTTATGATACGTATTTGTCGGTGAAGGAAGGGATTGAAGCGGAGAAGGTCAGGGTGATTTATTTGACGCCGCAGGGAAGGCGGTTCGACCAGAAGATGGCGAAGGAGCTTTCCAGGGAGCAGGATCTGATATTTCTTTGCGGGCATTATGAGGGAATCGATGAGCGGGTTCTGGAGGAGATTGTTACAGATTATGTGTCTGTAGGCGATTATGTGTTGACGGGAGGGGAACTTCCGGCGATGGTGATGATCGATGCGATAGCCAGACTTGTTCCCGGGGTGTTGAATAATGAGACTTCGGCGGATTTCGAGTCTTTTCATAATGACTTGTTGGAATATCCTCAATATTCCAGGCCGGAGGAATGGAAGGGGAAGCGTGTGCCGTCTGTGCTTTTGTCAGGGAATCATGCGAAAATTGAGGCATGGAGGCAGGAGCAGTCTATACTCAGAACGAAGGGAAGGCGGCCGGATCTGTATGAGAAATATGAGGAGAAACGTCGTGTTATCGAACGGCTGTTAAAGAAGAATAAGTTTTTATATATGGATATGATAGAAAGCCTGCGGCGGGGCAGGGGTGAGCTTGTATATAATGAAACGGGAGGCGTGACGGTATGGGATGCGGATGCCGATGTTTATATGCTGGCGGCATTTGGAGAGGCTTCGGCAGAAGAAATGGTAAAGGAGT
Source organism: Kineothrix alysoides (assembly GCF_000732725.1). Classification (GTDB taxonomy): domain Bacteria; phylum Bacillota; class Clostridia; order Lachnospirales; family Lachnospiraceae; genus Kineothrix; species Kineothrix alysoides. The sequence goes on from NZ_JPNB01000001.1 coordinate 1,294,772, forward strand.
TGCCTTATGAAAGGGGAATGAATCAAATTGTTGTCCATCAGGAATATTTGCTTAGGAAGGTTGAAGAACGATTTCAGATAGAAGAAATAATTCCTGTCAGGCATGCGGTCTATACGCAGAAGGTTCCTCTTTTCGTTTCGAAAGAGATAGAGATCAGGCCGCTTGGAATAGAATATTTGGAGGAAGTCATCGAGCATTATCATATGGTTTCTGAGGATTATATAAGGGAACAGCTTCTTGGAGGGAAACTGGCAGGGGCTTTTGTAGAAGGAAGGCTGGCAGGGTTTGCAGGAGAGCATAAGGAAGGAAGCTTAGGAATACTGGAGATTTATGAAGAATATCGACGAAGGGGCTTGGCTGCCTCCTTGGAAGCGTATATGATAAACCGTCATTTGGCAAATGGCTTTACTCCTTATGGGGATGTTTTGACAGAGAATGAGGCATCGCTGCGTCTTCAGGAGAAATTAGGGCTTTGCATATCTAAGGATGAGCTGTATTGGGTAATCGTTAATAAAAAATGTAACGAAAACCGCGATTGAGCTGTCTAATTATGTAAGAACATATAAACAGTGATTCCGTACCGGGATAAAGTTGAGCAGGATTATGAGATGGAAAACGATATAAGTATTTTATACAAGGAATATTATAAAGATTTATACGGATATATTTACATGATAACTTTAAATTCCTTTGATACGGAAGACGTTTTACATAATGTGTTTCTAAAGGCGATGAAGGGGTTGGCAACCTTTAGAGGGGACAGCTCGCTGAAGACATGGCTTTTTACGATTGCCCGAAACGAATGTCTGAGCTATATGGAGAAGAACAAGAGAGAAGTACAAACGGAAGATATCGATATTTCAATCGGAGTAGGTAATTTTGAGGATAAGCTGGTGCAAAGAGAGTCTGTTCATCGTATCCTTCAGTATATTAGGTCCAAAGAGGAGCCGATCAGGAGCTTGTTGATTTTACGCCTGATTGAAGAACGGTCATTTGTAGAAATCGGCAGGATTCTTGGCAAGACGGATGTATGGTGCCGGATAAATTTTTTCCGAACAAAGAAGATACTTATAGATTTGCTGGAAAATGATGAAGAAGCGGAGGGTAAGCGGGATGAAGGATGAAAAATGCGCAATTGTGGAAGAATTGCTTCCGGCGTATATAGAGGCCTTGACTAGTGCACAGGTCAATGATTTTGTAGAGGAGCATTTAAGCACTTGTCAGGCATGCGGTGAAGTTTACCGGAAGATGCAGGCGGATATTCGAATTGTTCCCGCTTCACATAAACCGGATAAAAAAATTCTGTGGTACTTAAACGGCGCCAGAGTATGGTATTTGCTCTGTCCGCTGCTCGCGTTTATCTTTACTTTTTATGGGTGGAAAACGGCTTTTCATATATATGAAGGGCTGTTAGGGCTGATTTGTGCTGTTTTTTTCGCTTCTGAATTTTTTCATAGAGGCACGTGGTGGGATGAGGAATGTGTGGATTTGCAGGAGGAAGCAAGAGAAGGTGCGAAAAAGAAATGGGGAGGTTTTTATGTAAGGCCTCTTTTTTGGGGAATTCCTGCACTTTTTGTAATCGTAGTGGCACAGTTACCGCTAATCGTTGAATATATTATGGGATAACGATAACAAAAAGACTTTTGCTTTTACATATTTGAGTAGAAATAAAGGGATATATATGTTAAAATAAAAACACTGTAAGATTTTAGTGCTCTACAACAGTAAAAGAGAGTAGAACACGCAGTCTATGACGAATAGGGGAAGAAAAGATAAGAGAAGCGAGGAAGGAAGAACAGCAAATGGCAGAGAAAAAAATCATGTTAGGAAATGAGGCAATTGCCAGAGGAGCATATGAGGCGGGTGTGAAGGTGTCTGCAGCTTATCCGGGAACGCCGAGTACGGAAATCAGTGAGAACATCGTGAACTACGATGAAATATATGCTGAATGGTCTCCGAACGAGAAAGTCGCGATGGAGGTGGCAATAGGAGCTTCTATCAGCGGCGTGCGCGCCATGGCATCTATGAAGCACGTAGGTGTGAACGTAGCCAGCGACCCGCTGTATACTGCTGCTTACAGCGGCGTGAACGGAGGTCTCGTTCTCGTAGCCGCCGACGATCCGGGACTATATAGTTCGCAGAACGAACAGGATACGCGATGCGTGGCGAGAGCTGCGCAAGTGCCGGTGCTGGAGCCTTCCGACAGCCAGGAAGCGAAGGATTTCGTGAAATTCGCTTTTGAAATGAGTGAAAAATATGATACGCCGGTAATTGTAAGAACAACGACCAGATTAGCTCATTCTCAGGGAATGGTTACCCTGGAGGAGAGAAGCGATGTGCCGGATAAAGAATATGAAAGAAATATAAGCAAGTTCGTCATGATGCCCGGAATGGCAAAAGCAAGACACATCATCGTGGAACAGCGTATGGACGCTATCGCGGAGGAGGGCTGTACCTTTCCGATAAACAGCGTGGAAATGGGGGACACCTCCGTAGGTTTCATTACCAGCGGCATTCCTTATCAATACGTAAAGGAAGTGTGTCCCGAAGCCTCCGTACTAAAGCTGGGCTTAGTGCATCCCCTTCCCCGTAAATTGATTGAAGAGTTCGCCTCTAAGGTGGATAAATTATACATATTTGAAGAACTGGAGCCGGTCATTGAGGAACAGGTAAAATCATGGGGAATCGAGGCCATAGGCAAGGAAGTCTTCACCAAGCAGGGCGAATATAGCTCGAATATGCTGCGTCGTGTTGTTCTTTCAAATAAAGGGGAAGAAATGAAGCCGGAGCAGGTTCCGGCGCGTCCTCCTATTCTCTGTCCGGGCTGCCCGCACAGAAGTGTATTTTCCGTTATGAAGAAATTAAAGCTTCACGGAGCGGGAGACATCGGATGCTATACCCTTGGAGCAGTGGCTCCTCTTAGTGTTATCGACACGACGATTTGTATGGGGGCGAGCATTTCCTCCCTTCATGGAATGGAAAAGGCGAGAGGCAAAGACTATGTGAAGAATTGGGTAGCAGTTATCGGAGATTCCACCTTTATGCACACCGGAATCAATTCCCTGATGAACATGGTTTATAATCAGGGTACGGGAACGGTTTTGATCCTGGACAATTCCACCACCGGAATGACAGGACATCAGGACCATGCGGCTACCGGTAAGACATTGAAGGGCGAGACAGTTTCTTCTATTAATATCTATCATTTGTGCAAGGCCATGGGAATCGAACATGTGAGAGAAATCAACGCCTTCGATCTTCCCGGCCTGGAAAAGACTCTTAAGGAAGAGACTGCAAGGGATGAAATCTCGGTGATCATAACCAAGTCCCCCTGTGTGCTGTTAAAGGGCAATGTATTTCCTGATAAATGTGTGCCTTTGCCGGAGAAATGTAAAAAATGCGGAGCATGCCTGAAACCGGGCTGCCCGGCTCTTACGAAAAATGAAGACGGCACCATTTCCATCGATGCAACGATGTGCAACGGCTGTGGCTTATGTATGCAGCTTTGCCCCTTCGGAGCAATTGAGAAGCAGGCGAAATAGAGAGGAGAGGACTAAAATGATGACAAAAAGTATTATGATAGTAGGTGTAGGCGGACAAGGGACTCTTCTGACCAGCCGTATTCTCGGAGGAATTATTCAGGAAGCGGGATATGATGTAAAGTTATCGGAGGTACACGGAATGGCGCAGAGAGGCGGCAGCGTTGTAACCTTTGTAAGATATGGGGAAAAGGTGTGGGAGCCTATCGTAGAGGAAGGACAGGCGGATGTCCTGATCGCGTTTGAACGCCTGGAAGCTCTTCGGTATGTACACTTTTTAAAAAAGGACGGAGTGTTGATTGTCAACGACTGGAGAATCGATCCGATCACTGTCGTTACAGGAGCGGCTCAGTATCCGAAAGATATTATTGAAAACTTGAGCAAGGACCACAAGGTGTATACGGTAAACGCGATGGAGGAAGCGATAAAGCTGGGTAATTCTAAAGCTTTTAACGTAATTGTGCTGGGACTTGCGGCAAAGCATATGGAATTCGCGATGGAGGACTGGCTTAAGGTAATTGAGAGAACAGTGCCGCCTAAGACGGTGGAAATTAACGAAAAGGCGTTTTTGATCGGATACGAAGGGTAGCATAATAAATATACGATGGGAGAGGGCGGACAAGATGATTTGGAATGAAGCGAAAGAATGTATGAGCAGGGATGAAAAAATCGTTCTTCAGGGGGCGAGGCTGGTAAAGACGGTAGACAGGGTATATCACAGCGTGCCGTTTTACAGGAGAAAGATGCAGAATATCGGCATTGAACCGGGAGATATCAGGGGAATTGAGGACTTGGAGAGGCTTCCGTTTACGACGAAGGCGGACTTGCGGGAGAATTATCCCTTCGGGCTGTTTGCGGTTCCTCAGTCAGAAATTATCAGAATTCATGCGTCCAGCGGAACCACTGGAAAAGCAACAGTAGTAGGGTATACGAGAAAGGACTTGGATATTTGGAGCGAATGCGTGGCGAGGGCGTTTACGATGGCGGGAGTATCTAAGGATGACATTATTCAGGTGGCTTACGGCTACGGACTTTTTACAGGCGGATTGGGTGCTCATAACGGTGCTGAAAAATTGGGAGCCACGGTAGTTCCAATGTCCACCGGCAATACGAAGAAGCTGACGACGATGATGGTCGACTTCGGCGCTACGGCAATCGCCTGCACCCCCTCTTATCTTCTCCATATCGCGGAGACGCTGGAGGAGAACGGCGAAATCGATATGATCAAGCTAAAGGTTGCCATCTGCGGTGCAGAGCCGTGGACGGAAAATATGCGTAAGCAGATAGAAGCGAAGCTGAATATCCACGCGCACGACATTTATGGGTTGTCGGAAATCATGGGGCCGGGAGTGGCTTGTGACTGTGAATACCATAAAGGCCTCCACGTATATGATGATCATTTTCTTCCCGAGGTCATTGATCCGGATACGCTTTCGGCCGTAGCGGAGGACGAGCTGGGAGAGCTGGTGTTTACTACGATTACGAAGGAAGGAATTCCTCTTTTAAGATATCGGACCAGAGATTTGACGAGCATAAGCTATGAAACCTGCGAATGCGGAAGAACACTGCCGCGCATCAGCCGGTTCAAAGGACGCTCCGACGATATGCTGATCATCCGCGGAGTGAACGTTTTCCCCTCTCAGGTAGAAGCGGCTCTTTTAGAGATGGGAGAGACCAGCCCGCACTATATGATGATTGTGGACAGGGCGAACAATCTGGATACTTTAGAGGTTCAGGTAGAGGTAAACGAAAGATTCTTCTCGGATGAAATCAAGGAGCTTGAGAAGCTGACGAAGAGGATAGAGCATTCACTTCAGCAGGCGCTTGGTATCGCAGCAAAAGTGAAACTGGTGGAGCCTAAGAGCATCGAAAGAAGTATGGGAAAAGCAGTACGTGTCATAGATAAAAGGAAGCTGGTATAAAGTTTTTCAGGCGGCATGGACGCAGATTGGAGGGGTTTTATGTTTATTAAGCAATTGTCGGTTTTTTTGGAAAACAGAGAGGGGCGTCTGGAGGATGTGCTTCAAGTGCTCAGGGACAATGAAGTGAATATTGTATCCTTAAGCCTTGCGGATACGGAAAAGTTCGGTATGCTCCGTCTGTTGGTGAGCAATCCGGAGGCAGCCCACAATGCCTTGAAGAGGAACGGTTTTTCCTCCAAGCTTACGGATGTGCTGGCTATCAGGATTTCTCATCGCATAGGCATGCTTCAGGAGTTGTTAGAGCCTATTTGCGATGCGCATATCAATATCGAATACATGTATGCGTTGTCCACGGGGAATGATGATGCATCTATGGTTCTAAAGACCTCGGACCTGGAGTTCGCAGAAAAAACTTTGCGCGCGAAAGGGGTAGAAATCATAGCTCCGGAAGAAATTATTGATATGCAGTCGTGAAATGTTCCTATTCACTACGTTCTCAGTAGCGTATATATATAGTAACTCTTGGTTGGAAAATAGGGAAAAAATAGCTTGCATTTTATATGTGGTTATGCTAAAGTATTCATGTTGCGAAAATGGGATGGTCCTCTGTTATCATAGCCGCTTGAATTGTGGCTTTGCAAAGCACAGCTTTGTGTGTATTAAGAACATCTAAATAATAAGGAGGCACACGATGAGTAATATTATTAGAGAAATCGAAGCGGAACAGTTAAAAGAATCCGTATCAAAGTTTAACGTAGGCGATACGGTAAAAGTATACGGTAAAATCAAAGAGGGTAACCGTGAGAGAATTCAGATTTTCGAAGGTACCGTTTTGAAGATGCAGGGTGGAAGCAACAGAGCTACCTTCACAGTAAGAAAAAATTCCAACGGTATCGGCGTTGAGAAGACTTGGCCTTTACATTCTCCTAACGTAGAAAAGGTAGAAGTAGTAAGAAGAGGTAAAGTAAGAAGAGCAAAACTGAACTACTTGAGAGACCGAGTAGGTAAGAAAGCAAAAGTAAAAGAATTAGTAAAATAATGTGACTGTTCACACAGTAGCTTAACACTTGCTGTTAAGCTGCGTAAGAACGTGATGCAAGAGATGGTTTCTGCTTCGCGAAGCGAATTTAAATGCAGAAATCATGCGTTACTGTGAACGGAGTGAACAGTAACAAAATAATGACGATGTAATAAAGAGCAATTATCAGCGTGTAATTGCTCTTTGTTGTTTTTTATTGTATACTAATCATAGGTATTACAATTAGCGAAGCGTTTTATTTTGACATAATGAACGGGAACAAGAAGATGAGAAGAAGCAAGGGTCTTAGCTTTTATGAGAAAAAGAAGCGGATAAGCCTCCATGTAGTGAGGGAAATTTTCGGCATGGTGTTCGGCACCTTTGCCGCTATTTTGCTTGCCGCCGTTTTTGTGTTCAGCGTGGGAATGAGGACCAATGTCATCGGAGTATCTATGGAGCCGACGTTGTATAACGGACAGCAGATACTGATTAACCGCTTCGGTTATAAACTGACCTCTCCGAAGAAGGGAGATGTCATCGTGTTCCTTCCCAACGGCAATCAAAACGCCCATTATTACATAAAGCGTGTAGTAGCGCTGCCGGGTGAGACGGTTCAGATCATCGACGGACAGCTTTATGTGGACGGAGTTCCCGAGGACAACGAGACATACGATAAAATGGAGGATGCGGGGATTGCGGAAAATGAAATCATTTTAAAAAATGATGAATACTTCGTTTTGGGCGATAACAGAAATATAAGCGAGGACAGCCGTTCGGGCAATATAGGCCCGGTGAATAGAGATACCATCTATGGGAAAGCATGGTTTCATATGAGGGCAGAGAACGATGGAATGGGGCTTATACAATAATAGTTTAAAATAAAATTAGGAGTTATAGAATATGAATTATCAGTGGTACCCAGGGCATATGACTAAGGCAAAGCGGATGATGCAAGAGGACATCAAGCTGATAGATTTGGTAATCGAGCTAGTCGATGCCAGAATTCCTCTCAGCAGCCGCAATCCCGATATCGACGAATTGGGAAAAAATAAAGCAAGATTGATTCTCCTTAACAAATCGGATTTGGCGGACCCCAAATATAATAAGCTTTGGGCGGAATATTTTAAGAAAAAGGACTTCTATGTGCTGGAGATAAACTCAAAAAACGGTACGGGAATAAAAGCGATACAAGGTGTCGTACAAGAGGCTTGTAAGGAAAAAATAGAAAGAGACAGAAGAAGAGGTATCATCAACAGACCTGTTCGGGCTATGGTTGTAGGAATACCAAATGTGGGGAAATCGACATTCATCAATACGTTTGCGGGAAAGGCATGTACAAAGACGGGAAACAAGCCGGGTGTTACGAAGGGGAAGCAATGGATCCGCTTGAACAAAGGAATCGAACTTTTGGACACGCCAGGCATCTTATGGCCCAGATTCGAAGATCAGGCGGTAGGGATGAAGCTCGCGTTCATCGGTTCTATGAACGATGAGATTCTTCATATCGATGAATTGTCCTTGGATTTGATACATTTTTTGCAGGAGAAGTATGACGGGGCATTGGAAAAACGCTACGAGGTGGAGCCAGGCGGAAACACTTCTGATATGCTTCGCAAGATATGTATTGCAAGACACTGCTATTTGAAGGGCGAGGAGCCGGATTTGCAAAGAGCCGCTGCCAGTGTAGTGGAAGATTTCAGGAGCGGAAAGCTGGGAAGAATTACGCTGGAATTTCCGGAATGATTTGAGATATACTATTAAAATAAGCTGACATAATATGCCGGTTTGGAAGGGCATGGTTCAAGAATGAAGAAAATGTTAAAAGAAATATTGAGTACCAGCGTATATCTGCTTGTGGTGCTTTGTTTGACCTATGTGGTTATTCATTTTATCGGTCAGCGGACGCAGGTGATTGGAAGCTCCATGGAGACGACCCTTAGCGATAACGATAATTTGATCGTGGATAAGATCACTTACCGTTTTAATGACCCTAAGAGATTCGATATTGTGGTATTTCCGTTTCAATATGCGAAAGATACCTTCTATATTAAGAGAATTATCGGTTTGCCGGGAGAAAGTGTTTATATCGATGAAGACGGTGTTATTTATATCGACGGAGAGGCCCTTGAAGAGCATTACGGAAAAGAGGTCATTTTGGATGCCGGGCGGGCGAAGGAACCGGTCACCTTGGGAGAGAACGAGTATTTCGTGATGGGCGATAACCGAAACAACAGCTCTGACAGCAGAGACCCTGCAGTGGGCAATGTTTCCAGAGATAACATTATAGGAAGAGCATGGATTCGTATTTGGCCTTTGGAGGATTTCGGCATCTTAAAACACCAGTAGGGACGGAGACAAAACAGTGGAAGTAAAAACAATCGATATAAAGAAGATTTTTCAGGCAGCCGACATCGAAAAGCTGCCTGAATTAATAGAAAGTTATTCTGCCGATGAGAGAAAAGCGGTACAGGTAATCATCCTTTCTGCAAAAAAGAAGTTGGAAGCTTTACATAAGGAAAGAGAAAGAATGGAGCAAATGTTCCGGTATGAGAGAGAATACTGCGATTTTGCTTATATCTGCGGCATCGACGAGGTGGGGCGGGGGCCTTTAGCGGGGCCGGTAGTGGCAGGAGCAGTAATTTTGCCAAAAGATTGTGACATTTTGTATCTTAATGATTCCAAACAATTGTCCGAAAAAAAGAGAGAAGAGTTATATGACGTTATTATGAAGGAAGCGGTCGCCACGGGACTGGGTTATGTGGCTCCGGAGAGAATTGATGAAATTAATATACTGCAGGCAACCTATGAGGCGATGCGTCAGGCTATAGACAATCTTTCTGTCAAGCCGGATTTGCTGCTGAACGATGCGGTGACGATTCCCCTTGTGGATATCAGACAGATTCCTATTATCAAGGGAGATGCAAAGAGTGCCTCTATTGCCGCAGCGAGCATTATCGCGAAGGTAACGAGGGACAGGCTGATGGTGCAGTATGACAGTATTTTTCCCGAATACGGATTTGCCGCCAACAAAGGCTATGGAGCACAGATTCATGTAGAAGCCCTGAAAAAATACGGCCCGTGCCCGATACATAGGCGTTCCTTCATAAAAAATATAATTCCCGTTTAAACCATATGTTTTTATCGATAGGGAGGTATTGCTTTGAACTTAGCCGGTTTATTTCAACCCCAATATGGAAACAAAGGCTCTGGCAGCCGTTCGGGTTCGGTGAGAGCTCCGATAAGCGTGACCGCTTCGGGAAATTACCAGACCCAGCAGGTAATCAAGAATCTGTCGCCGGGCCAGACGATTCAAGGGGAAATCGTAAACAGAAATGGCAATGAGGTGCAGATTCGGGTGGATAAGGATGTAATCATCACCGCGAGACTGGATAAGGACATCAGCCTTGCGGTAGGCCAGAACGTGACCTTCGAGGTGAAGAACCAGTCCGGTCAACAGTTAGCGTTAAGGCCGCTTTATGAGAATTTATCCCAGAATCCCAATGTACTTAAAGCGCTGGAGGCCGCCAAACTGCCCTTGACAGATGAATTAATGCGCATGGTTTCTTCCATGATGGAACAGGGAATGTCCATTGATAAAAATGCGCTCTTAGACATGGGAAAGTTGATATCCGCTCATTCGGGAGTTAACCCCGAGACGATTGTGGGACTTCGAAGCTTGTATCTTCCCGTGACACCGGAGAATATAGAACAGTTTGAAAATTATCAGAACTACAGACATCAGATAGTAAGCAGCGTAACGGAATTCTTGTCGGAGCTGCCATCGGCTTTTCAGACGATGGTGGCGCAGGGACAGGCCGAGGGGGCTGTTAATTTTTATAAGCAGGTATTGCAGCTATTTGCAGAGTCTTCCATGCAAGGGGAAACACAAAATGCAATGCAAAATGCGGTGCAAAATAATGAAGCCGGTAAGGTAATATTTGCCGATGCAGGCAGACCGGCAGGAGGTATGCAGGAGGAGGCACAAGCCGCAGGAAAGGAAAGCGTACTGAATGCCGCACAGAATCAGGCAGAAGGCAGGATGACGGAATCCATCATTCGAATAATAGATGGAGAAGGCGATGCAAAAGCGGTAAATGCGGATGGCACGGCTGTAGGTAAGGGAGCGGATACCATGGCTTCTCAAGAGCGTGTCTCAGCACAAGGCGGTAATTTGCAGAACTACACGCCGCTTTTTGAGGTACTGAACCAAGATGCAAGAAATACACTGTTCAACTTATTGGAGGGAATAGGTTTTTCGAAACAACAGCTTTCGCAGGTTGCAGATGGCAGCATGCCGGTAAAGCAGTTGCTGCAGGACATAAATACGATGCTGACGGTAAACGCAGAAGCGGTGAGTCGGGAGAGTGTTATCAATTTATTCGGAAGCAGGGTGTACAATCAACTGCTTAACAACGAGGTCTTGCAGCAATGGCTGCTTAAGCCGTCGGATGTGGGGCAGAAAAACACTGTGGAGGACTTTTACGGAAAGCTTAGAGAACAGTCAGCGCGGCTTACGGAGGCCCTCGGTCAGATTTCGAAGGATATACCGTTGGCAAAGAACCTTTCGACCATGCAGAGCAATATAGAATTTATGAATCAGCTTAATCAGGCGTTCAATTATATCCAGCTTCCGTTGAAGATGAGCGGGGGAAATGCCCATGGAGATTTGTACGTCTATACCAATAGGCGAAATGCTCCTAAGGAGGATGAAAGCGTCAGTGCGCTTTTACATCTGGATATGCAGCATCTGGGAACGATGGATATTTATGTGAAGATGAAAGAGAAGAATGTCAGTACAAAATTTTATTTAAAAGATGAGCAAACGATAGACTTTATTGCAGACCATATTCATATTTTGAATGAGAGGCTTTCGGAGAGGGGTTATACCATGAATGTGGAAATGGTAATGAGCAAGGAAGAGGAAAAGGGAATGGATGTGATGGAAACTATGAGCGCTCAGGAAAAGCGGGAAAATATTTTAGCACAGTATTCTTTTGATGTAAGAGCTTAGGAGAGATAAGGCGTGGGGCATACCCGCACGAGGTCTTCAGACTTTGAAAGGAGCATGGTTATAAATATGAAGCCGTACGAAAAAGGAAAGGAAAAGCCAAAGCGGGCTATCGCGTTGGCCTACGACCCGGACGATGAAGCGCCGCGGATTATTGCGGGTGGTCAGGGAGAGCTGGCGGAGAGGATTGTTGAACGGGCAAAGGATGCCGATATTCCGATTCATAAGGACGGCAAGCTGGCAGATACCTTGTCCAGATTGGAAATTGGAGATATGATACCGACGGAGCTGTATGAAGTTGTGGCGGAGATTCTTGTATTCGTGGATGCTATGGATAAGATTAAAGGGAAGATGGATAAGGATAGATCGCGATAGGAGATGGATATTGAATAATAGGGGAGTGGGAACTCAGTATGAGATGCTCGCAGGCAGGTATTTAGAGGAGCAAGGGTTTAAGGTTTTGGAGAAGAACTTTAGAAGCAGGGACGGGGAAATCGATATTGTCGGGCGCGATGGAGAATTTCTTGTGTTTGTGGAGGTAAAATACAGGGCTACAGAACAAAAGGGTATGCCGGAAGAAGCGGTCGGAGCTGCAAAACAGCGCAAGATTTGCAGGACAGCGGATTATTATCGGTTTATACATCGTTACCCGGAGGACGAACCGGTGAGGTATGATGTGATTGGGATAAGCGGCGGGGAAGAAATTAGTATAAGGTGGTATAAGGATGCTTTTTCGCATGTTTATAGGTGGTAGGTGTAAGGGTTTGTGGTAAAGAGGGAGGTTGTGAGAGCTTTTCTTCGGCAGCCTTTGGGTTCTGTTCCTGCGCGTACGGCTCGGATTTTCTAAATGAAGCCTGTTTGGGTTGTGGTGACGGACGGGGCGGCAGCAAAGTGCATCCGTGCACTGTGCTGCCTAAACGCCGCGTCCTTGCGGCGTTTGCCCTGGGTGTTTCGGGCTTCATTAAGAAAATCTGAGCCGTGCGCTTAACGGAACAGAACCCAAAGCTGCCGAAGAAAGGCTCCTGCTACGTTATGAGTTTACACACGAAAGTGCTGTGGTGGGGGATGGAATGTGGGGCAGATATAGAAGTAAGAGGTTACTGTTCACATAATAGCTTAATGCTTGTTGCTAAGCTATGTAAGAACGTGATTCAAGAGATGATTTCAGCTTTGCAGAGCGAATTTACATGCGATTTTTTGCGCTGCAGAAATTATGTGTTGCTGAGAACGGAGTGAACAGTAAGAGGATATAAGAGTAGATGGATTATGCAAGTAAGTGTAAAGTGATAGAATGAATATAGTAAATAGAATTAGAAGTACGGTGATAGTTTGAGAGATGGAGAGTACAGGATATGGAGATTAAGAGAGTTGGCGGCGGGGAGGTTGTCAGGAGGAATTGGTTTGGGGAAGTGGAGTATTTGACGTTTCCGGGGATTGAGGAGACGGGGATTGTGAGGCATTTGTTTTCTACCAGGGTAGGGGGAGTTAGCGAGGGGATGTTTGCTTCGATGAATTTGAGCTATACGAGGGGCGATGAGAAGGATGCTGTGGATGAGAACTTTGCCAGGGTAGCCAGAATACTGGGAAGAAGGGCGGAGGATTTTGTTTTTTCGGATCAGACTCATACGACTAACGTTAGGAGGGTGACGGCGAAGGATAGGGGAAAGGGGCTTGTGCGGGAGAAGGATTATGCGGATGTGGATGGTCTGATTACGGATGAGCCGGGAATTGTGCTGTCTACTTTTTATGCGGATTGTGTGCCGCTGTTTTTTGTGGATACGGTTCATAAAGCAATTGGACTTTCCCACTCGGGGTGGAAGGGGACTGTGAATAGGATGGGGGGGCGTACTCTTGAGGAGATGAGACGGGAGTTCGGAACGGAATCTAAGGATGTGACGGCGGCGATCGGGCCGTCTATTTGCGGTAAGTGCTATGAGGTGGATGGCGATGTGGCGGAGCAGTTTGCTGCGGCTTTTGAAGGTGAATCGTTAACTGATATTTTGGCTAAGAAGGAAAATGGGAAGTATCTGCTCGATTTGTGGAAGGCAAATTTTTACGTGCTGGCGCAGGCAGGGGTTCCGAAACAGAAGATATCGGTTACGGATATATGCACCTGCTGTAATTCGGATTATCTTTTTTCCCATAGGGCCAGTAAGGGGAAAAGAGGGAATCTGGGGGCTTTTTTAAGCTTGTGCCCGACTTAAGAAAATCTTAAATAATTTCCTATATGTCCCTTAAAAAATATATGGTTAGATGAAGAACGGAGAGAGGATTTTACTATGGCGAATGTATTAGTGTGCGACGACGATAAAGCGATTGTGGATGCAATTGAAATTTATCTTATGCAGGAGGGTTATCATGTGCTGAAGGCATATGATGGGGAGCAGGCGATCAAGGTTCTGAAAGAGAATAATGTGCATTTGCTTATTATCGATATTATGATGCCCAAGCTGGATGGAATTCATGCGACTTTGAAAATAAGAGAATACAGCAGTATACCTATTATCATTTTATCGGCCAAATCGGAGGATTCGGATAAAATTCTGGGACTCAATATCGGGGCGGACGATTATGTGACGAAACCATTTAATCCGCTGGAACTGGTAGCAAGGGTGAAGTCTAATCTGCGCCGCTATACGACTTTAGGGAATCTAAATAGAGAAAATAACGAGTTATTCAGTGTAGGCGGTCTATGTATTAATGATGACACAAAAGAGGTGACCGTGGATGGAGATAGTGTGAAGCTGACGCCGATAGAATACAATATTTTGCTGCTTTTGGTGAAAAATCAGGGGAGGGTGTTTTCTATTGATCAGATTTATGAAAGCATATGGAATGAGGAAGCCATCGGTGCCGACAATACGGTAGCCGTTCATATAAGACACATCAGGGAAAAAATAGAAATCAATCCGAAGGAGCCACGCTATTTAAAGGTAGTCTGGGGCGTAGGCTACAAAATCGAAAAACAATAATTTTGTGTAGTTTTATCGCATTTTGTGTGCATACTTGTTACAGTTTAGCCAAAGGCTGATCTGTAACGCCGGATATGGAAAGGAGCAGGAGGCAAGGATGAAAAAAAAGGTACCAGGGAAGAAGCTTGGAGGATTTTTACACATACTCCAGCATATGTTAATCGTTTTTGCGGCGATAGCTGTTTTGCTGGTGGTGACGGGCTCAAGCGTAATGATAAAGGGTGTGGATGGCAACTATAGCTATAGCATGGATGCGGATGAAAAGGGAAAGTTGTATGAGGATTCCTTTTTATTCAATTATATATTCGGCAGAGGCATTGCGGACGTAGCCCGCATAGGTGCGATCAGAAGCCAAATGGAGACGGATGGCAGGTTCAACGGTGATAAAGAAATAGACGTAGCTACATTCTACTATCGCTTTGAGGGGGTGCCGAGCCGGTATGTGACGGCGAAGTATCGTTTGGAAGATTTAATTAAATGGGCGCAGTACGGCTTTGAGCACGAAGAGCAATGGATGAGCGGAGAGCAGGTGGATGAGTTCTTAAACCGCATGACTACCTATACCAAGATTAACTACAGTCTTGGGAACCTTCAGGGAAATATCAGCACTCCTTTTAACTCGGATATTGAAGAGAGCACGGAGGTGTACAGCGTATCGGCAAACGGGCTGGAGGATAGTGAGAACTTTTACAGAGACGATACAAATGCCACTGTTCTGGTTAACCGCTATCAGACTGTGGAAGGAAAAAATATAGAGAATTATACCGGGACTTGGGATGATTATTATGATTTGTGCAGCTACGTGGAGAGTACAGCTTCGGAATTGAATTCCAATTATCAAAATTATTTTACATACAATGATTTTTATGATTTGGAGAATTCCAATCTTAGGTATTATATGATCAAAACGATTGGGGACCGTCAGGAAGTTTATACCAATCTCGAAGTTTCAGGTTTGTCGGAAAAGGAAGTGGCCCAGGAGTTTTCCCGCTATGGGAGATTTATGTATTTCAGTCCTGCCGATATGGAATATACTACGGATACGCTGGTAAAGGAAGAGACGGTGCGTCATGTGTTCAATTCCTACGAATATGCTTATCCGGAAACGATAAAGGTGTGGATCGGCGTGGATACCGACTATCCGGTAAACGACGTATATATTCAGGGCTTGAATGGATATACCAGCTATATACCTTATTACTGGCAGCTGATCGGCTTTGCAGCCACAGCTCTCGCTCTTTATCTGGTGCTGTTTATCTTTTTGACTGTTGTAGCAGGCCGTGTCAGAGATGAGGAGGGAAATGTAGTCATCCGATTACAGAAAATCGATATTATCCCTACGGAGCTTTCGGTGCTTGGCACGATCGTTTTAACAGGGGGTATTATCATAGCTCTCACATATATCTATGACTCTATGTCTTTCGAGTACTATTACACTACGTGGTTTAAGGTGACGGCGGGCGTGGTAGTGTTGATTTGTGAGCTGTTGTTCACGGAATTTTATTATAGCATGGTGCGCAGGCTGAAGGCAGATAATCTCTGGGCGGAAAGCCTTACCTGCAAGGGTATTGCCAGGGGCAAAAAGCTTGTTTGGAAGCTATATGACAATGGAACGGTCATCGTAAAGACCTGGGTTCCTTACGCGATATTTGTGGCAGTGAATCTTTTGCTTTTCCTACTCGAAACGAAAGGAATTGTTGCAGTTCTATGTGCTGATACCGCTTTTGGCATTCTCATTTACCGCAATGCTAAGAGCAGGCAGAAAATTGTAGAGGCCATCAAAAAGATAAAGGACGGCGATTTGAAATTCAAGGTGGATGAAACGGGCCTCCATGGCGACAATCTGGTGTTGGCGCAGGCGGTAAACAGCATCGGGGAGGGGATCCGTACGGCTGTGGAAACGAGCATGAAAGACGAGCGGCTAAAGGCAGACCTGATTACCAACGTATCTCACGATATTAAAACGCCCCTTACCTCCATCATCAATTACGTAGACTTAATTAAGAGAGAGAATATTGAAAATGAGAAGGTGCAAGGATATGTAGAGGTTCTGGATTCCAAATCCCAGCGATTAAAGCAGCTCACCGACGATTTGGTAGAAGCGTCTAAGATTTCATCCGGCAATATTTCCTTGGAATGGGAGAGGATCAATCTCGTAGAGCTGGTTAATCAGACGATTGGAGAATTCTCGGAGAAGTTTGAGCAAAAGCGCTTAACTCCCGTACTGAATACGCCGGGTAATACGATGTATATAGAGGCGGACAGCAGAAGGATATGGAGGGTCGTGGAAAACCTGCTCAACAACATCTTCAAGTACGCGCTGGAGGGTACGAGAATATATATGGATATAACGGAACGGGCCGGCGAAGAAGGGGAGAAATATGTGGAATTTGCGATTAAAAATATTTCTGCGCAGCCTCTCAACGTCAACGCAGACGAATTGACCGAGCGTTTCATTAGGGGAGATGTGGCAAGAAGCACGGAGGGAAGCGGTCTGGGTTTATCCATTGCCAAAAATCTGACGGAAGCGCAGAAGGGAAAGTTTGAAATACAGTTGGACGGCGATTTATTTAAGGCAATCTTAACGTTTCCGCTGTTATAAGAAGCGATAAAAGGAACTAAAAAGGCCTCTGCTCCATAAAAATGATACGTCATTAAATATCACTTGATTTTAATGATAGTCCATTCTATGGAAAGAGGCTTTTTCATGTAATGGAAGCACACTTTTGTTCTATAGGACGAATGGCTTCCGGAACTCCCTTGTTATCGTTATTATTTTAAGCCGCGGCATTACAGCGGCAATTCTTCACGGTTGTTGTATCTGAAAAGCAGATCTTGAATCTTATCCGTAGGAGTATGCACGTTGGACATAGAGGAGTCGTGATTCATGAAGTCGATGATGGAGGCTAAAAACTTACTCATTTCCGCTTCCACGTAATAAGGTCTGCTTAACAGCTCCGGAGGCTGGTAGGTGAGGTTGGTCGTAACGATTTTGTCGAAATAACACTTTTCATAAGCCTCGTCGAATGCATCCATCCCATCCGTAAATAAGCCAAAGGTGCAGCAGATGAATACACGCTTTGCGTTCATGGATTTGAGCTGTTTCGCGGTATCGATCATGCTTCCGCCGGAGGAAATCATATCATCGATGATAATCACGTCTTTTCCGTCAATATTTTCCCCTAAAAACTCATGGGCTACGATAGGATTCTTGCCGTTTATGATGGTAGAGTAGTCACGGCGCTTATAGAACATACCGGTATCCACACCTAAAACGTTAGCAAAATATACGGCGCGGTCGAGTGCGCCCTCGTCGGGACTGATGACGATCGTATGATATTTATCGATGATGAGGTCCTCTTCCGTGCGCAGGAGAGCCCTTACGAACTGGTAAGGCGGCGTGAAATTGTCGAACCCGGAAAGTGGCGCCGCATTTTGCACACGTGGATCGTGAGCGTCGAAGGTGATGAAATTGGATACGCCCATATTGGTCAATTCCTCGATAGCATAGGCACAGTCGAGGGATTCACGTCCGTTTCTCTTATGCTGCCTGCCTTCGTAAAGAAAGGGCATTATGACGTTAATACGGTGGGCCTTTCCGTTAGCGGCAGAAATAAGTCTTTTCAAGTCCTGATAATGGTCATCGGGGGACTTATGATTGATATAACTGTTCATTTTATAGGTAATGCTGTGATTGCATACGTCAGTGATGATGAATAAATCCTTTCCGCGGATCGATTCGTTTAAAACGGCTTTCCCTTCTCCGGTACCGAAGCGCGGACAAACTGCACTGGTCAAATAATTATCCTGGGCATATCCTTGAAATGCCGGATCGTTCTTCGCAAGATTATTTACACTTCGGCGAAACTCTACGAGATAACGGTTGACGCTGTCTGCGAGCTTTATCGCAGAATCAGCTGCCATAATTTTTAAAGGGGCAACCGGAATGGCCGACTCAAGTTCACATAAATTAGGCATAATAACCTCCAATTGTACTTTTATAAAATAAATCCTATCCTATTTTATAGCATTCCGGTAGTGACACGTCAAGGAAATTCTAGTAAAATAGGTAGATAAAGGAGTAATGATATGGCGGTGATGGACTTGGAAAGGGCTTTACAAGTAAAGATAGATATTGTAAAATCAAGCGGACGCGACTTTGTAGACGCGTTGTTAAACATTGGTTAGAACGCCTGCGGGTTGCAGGCAGGTGTAGATTCGCAGTTACAGTCCGGCACTTGACCGGACTTTGGAAGGAGCAAGGTTAATAAAAATGGGAAAAAGAAAAACCAAGCCTATCGTGGCGGTAGTAGGAAGGCCGAATGTAGGGAAATCCACACTGTTCAACGTGCTGGCTGGAGAAATGATTTCAATTGTAAAAGATACGCCGGGAATTACCCGGGATAGGATATATGCGGATGTCTCATGGCTGGATATGTCGTTTACGTTAATCGATACGGGCGGTATCGAGCCGGACAGTAAGGACGTTATATTATCTCAGATGAGAGAGCAGGCAGAAATAGCTATCGAGACTGCGGACGTTATCCTTTTTATGGTGGACGTAAAGCAAGGACTGGTGGATGCGGACGCGAAAGTTGCGGACATGCTCAGAAAGTCGAAAAAGCCTATCGTGCTCGTGGTAAATAAGGTGGACCATGTAGAAAAATACATGGCGGATGTATATGAGTTCTATAATATGGGAATCGGCGATCCGCATCCGATTTCTGCGGCAAATCGTACGGGAATCGGCGATATGCTGGATGTGGTGACCTCTTATTTCAACAAGACCGTTTCGGCGGAGGAAGAGGATGAACGCATTAAGGTGGCCATCGTAGGAAAGCCCAACGTGGGTAAGTCCTCCATTATTAATCGATTGGTAGGGGAGAACCGGGTTATCGTATCTGATATTGCAGGAACGACGAGAGATGCTATCGACACGGACATAAGATATAACGGTAAAGATTATGTTTTTATCGATACTGCGGGACTTCGAAAGAAGAATAAGATAAAGGAAGAGCTGGAGCGGTATATGATCGTTCGGACGGTCAGCGCTGTGGAGAGGGCAGACATTGCGGTGTTAGTCATCGATGCGGTGGAGGGCGTGACGGAGCAGGATGCCAAAATTGCGGGCATTGCCCATGAGAGAGGCAAGGCAGTTATTATTGCCGTAAACAAATGGGATGCCATTGAGAAGGATAACAAAACGGTGAATAAGTTTACGAATAAGGTAAGAGAGGTATTATCCTTCATGTCTTATGCGGAAATCATCTTCATTTCGGCGGTAACCGGCCAGAGGCTTCCGAAGCTTTATGAGACGATAGATATCGTAAATGAGAACCATTCCATGCGAGTGTCTACCGGAGTGCTGAATGAAATTATGGCAGAAGCCGTAGCATTACAGCAGCCCCCTTCGGATAAGGGAAAGCGCCTGCGCTTGTATTACATTACTCAGGTGTCCGTAAAGCCCCCGACCTTTGTTATTTTTGTAAACGACAAGGAATTAATGCACTTCTCCTACACTCGTTATATCGAGAACAAGATAAGGGAAGCGTTCGGATTCAGAGGCACTCCTTTAAAGTTTATTATCAGAGAAAGAAAGGAAAATCAGTGAAATGGAACGAATCGTATGTTTAGTAATCGGGTATTTGTTCGGACTGTTTCAGACAGCCTATATTTACGGTAAAATGAAAGGTATCGACATAAGGAAGCACGGCAGCGGAAACGCAGGAACGACCAATACGTTAAGGGTACTTGGCACAAAAGCGGGCCTGATTGTTTTTGCGGGAGATGTAATCAAATGTATTTTCGCAGTGGTGATCTGTACTCTGTTGTTTGGGAAATCCCACCCGGATATGGTATATCTGTTGAAAATGTATGCAGCGGCGGGAGCGATACTGGGACATAATTTTCCTTTTTATTTGAACTTCAAGGGAGGAAAGGGCATCGCGGCAACGGCAGGACTTATTTTATCCTTTCATCCTACCTTCCTGCCGGTAGGTGTTATTATGTTTTTCGGCGCGTTTCTGCTTACTCATTACGTATCTTTAGGCTCCCTTCTGGTATATGCTGCATTCATCATCCAAATCGTGGTATCCGGGCAATTAGGACTGTTTGAGGGCATGACGCAGGCGGAGTTGATTGAAATGTATGTGATTGCGTTATTTTTAACGATAATGGCATACTATAAGCATTGGGAAAATATAAAGCGTCTTATAAAAGGGGAAGAGAGAAAAACATATCTTTTTAAAAAATAATAATATGTTGGAGGAAGAGGAATGGCAGAGGTAAGCATAATCGGGGCTGGAAGCTGGGGAACGGCGCTGGCAGTATTGCTGCATAAAAACGGCCATAAGGTTACTGTATGGTCTATCATGGAGCAGGAAATTGAGATGCTGAAAGAAACGCGTGAGCATAAGGATAAGCTGCCGGGAGTGAAGCTGCCGGAGGATATGACCTTTACGACGGATCTGAGAGCTGCGATAAATGGGAAGGATGTTCTCGTGCTGGCGGTTCCCTCCCCTTATACGAGGAGCACCTCCCACATGATGAAGGAATATGTAGCAGAAGGACAAATTATCGTGGATGTGGCGAAGGGGATTGAGGAAAATACCCTTATGACGCTGTCTCAGATTATCGAGGATGAGATTCCACAGGCTACTGTAGCCGTATTGTCCGGCCCTTCCCATGCGGAAGAGGTAGGACGAGGAATTCCCACTACTATCGTGGTAGGTGCTCACAAAAAAGAAACGGCGGAATATTTGCAGAATCTATTCATGAATGAGGTATTCCGTGTGTATATCAGCCCTGACGTACTGGGCATTGAGCTGGGTGCTGCGCTGAAGAATGTCGTAGCTCTCGCGGCCGGTATCGCCGACGGGTTAGGTTATGGGGATAATACGAAGGCTGCGCTCATTACCAGAGGAATCACGGAAATTTCCAGACTCGGTATGGCGATGGGAGGGCGTTTCGAAACCTTCAGCGGTTTGACCGGAATCGGTGATTTGATCGTTACCTGTGCCTCCATGCACTCCAGAAACCGCAGAGCGGGCATTCTGATCGGTAAGGGATATACGATGGAGGAAGCCATGGAGGAAGTGAAGATGGTAGTAGAAGGCGTTTATTCCGCGAAAGCGGCGATAGCTCTCGCTCATAAGTACGATGTCCAGCTTCCTATTATCGAGCAGGTGAACGAGGTGCTCTTTAGCGGCAAACCTGCGGATGTGGCAGTAAAGGAACTGATGATTAGAGATAAGAAGCTGGAAAGCGCCTTTTCAGAAGGATGGGAGTAGAAAATGAACGGACAGAACAACGGCTTTGCCGGTACGGCGGAATATGTGGCTTCCGAGCAGTTGATGGCCAGCGTGAACGTGGCAGTAGCCCTTCAAAAGCCCCTTCTCATTAAAGGAGAGCCGGGAACTGGCAAGACGATGCTTGCTGAGGCAGTAGCTAAGTCGTTAGGCAAGAAATTAATCATATGGAATATTAAGTCTACCACGAAGGCACAGGAAGGCTTGTACGTGTATGATACCATCCAGAGGCTTTATGACGGACAGTTCGGAGAAGAGGGTGTGGACGACATCGCCCGCTACATCAAGCTGGGCAAGCTGGGAGAAGCTTTCGAAAGTGAGGAGCAGGCGGTGCTCTTAATCGATGAGATCGACAAAGCGGATTTGGAGTTTCCTAACGATTTGCTTTGGGAACTTGACCAGATGGAGTTCTACATCCACGAGACGAAGCAGACCGTCAAGGCCAGACAAAGGCCTATTGTGATCATTACCTCCAACGCGGAAAAGGAGCTTCCCGATGCATTTTTAAGAAGATGCATCTTTCACTATATCGATTTTCCGGATGAGGAGCTGATGGAGGAAATCGTGAAAACTCATTTTCCTCATATCGGGGACAATTTACTGGAAAATGCGATGGAAGTATTTTACTGGATTCGTTCCATAAAGGACATCCGCAAAAAGCCCAGTACTTCGGAGCTCATCGACTGGATCAACGCCCTTCAGATAGGTGGCATTCCGTTGGATACATTGAGGAGCAGACTGCCCTTTATCGGAGTTATGGTAAAGAAGGACGAGGATTTGCAGACGGTAAGGGAGCGGATGAATTAGGCCGGAAGCCCGGCCATATGGGAGAACGATATGTTTGGCAGATTCTTTGACACATTAAAAGCTAAGGGACTGAACGTCACCCTGAGCGAATGGCTGACCTTGCAGGAGGCGCTGGATAAGGGCCTATGCAACAGCAGCCTTACGCAATTTTATTATATAGCCAGAATGATTCTCGTAAAAAGCGAGACGGAATACGACAAGTTCGATCTCGCATTTGAAGAATGCTTTAAAGGAATAAGGTCGGAGGACGAAGTGACCGCGAGCATGCTCCGGTGGCTGGACAAGCCGGAAATGAGCGAACTTTTGCATGAAGAAGAAAAGCATTGGATGAATCAGGGGGAAGACCTTCAAATCGACAAGGATGACGTGGAAGAAAAATTCAAGCAGCGACTGAAGGATCAGGACAGCGAGCATAACGGGGGAAGCTACTGGATCGGTACGATGGGCAAGACCTCTTTTGGCAATACGGGAGGAAACGTGGGCGGAGTCCGGGTAGGAGGTACCACAGGCTACCAGTCGGCATTTCAGGTAATCGGTGCGAGAAAATACAGAGATTTCCGCGATGATAAGGTTATCGAGAACAGACAGTTCCAATTGGCACTTAGAAAGCTCAGACATTTTTCCACCAAGCTGGATATTCCGAAAACGGAGCTGGATATCGACGGAACCGTTCATAAAACGTGCAATAACGGCGGATGTCTGCAGATAGTCATGGATAAGCCGAGAAAAAATGCAGTAAAACTGCTGCTTTTGATGGATTCGGGAGGGACGATGATTCCCTATACTACCTTGTTGAGCGAGTTGTTCCAGTCGGTGCATAAGTCTAATCATTATAAGGATGTGAAGACCTATTACTTTCACAATTGTATTTACAGCAAGCTGTATAAGACACCGGAATGTCAAAATGGAGACTGGATAGATACGGAATGGATGTTCCGCAATCTGGACAGCGATTATAAGGTAATTATCGTGGGAGATGCCGC
Source organism: Kineothrix alysoides (assembly GCF_000732725.1). Classification (GTDB taxonomy): domain Bacteria; phylum Bacillota; class Clostridia; order Lachnospirales; family Lachnospiraceae; genus Kineothrix; species Kineothrix alysoides. Next base: position 1,318,328 of record NZ_JPNB01000001.1, read on the forward strand.
TATGGCGCCGGAAGAGCTGTACTCTACATCCGGCAATTACAGAGGCCCTAACGGAGGGCTGTCCGGCATGGATTGGCTGTTGCTCATGAAGAAGAACTATAAGAAAATAGTATGGATGAATCCGAAGATGGCTCTCGGAGAAGCGCCGTGGAGAGAAGCGGAGACCGTAATTAAAAATTTATTTCCAATGTACAAATTGACTGTGGATGGACTCAATCAGGCAATGATGCGCTTAATGGTAAATAGATGATATAAAATAAGTAGAACATGTTTTCAGGGAGGACTGAAATGTTAGGCATGATAAAATGGTTGAATACCAACATTATATGGGGCATTCCTATGCTCATATTAATGCTGGGAACCGGCACCTTTCTGACGATTCGTACCAAGGGGGTGATTTTTACCCATTTCGGAACGGTGATGAGAAATACTCTCAAAACTATTTTCAAAAAGAAGGAAACTGAGGAGCACGGGACCATTACTCCTTTTCAGGCGGTGTGTACTGCTTTAGCCGCGACAGTAGGAACGGGCAATATTGTAGGAATCGCCATCGCTATCAGCGTAGGTGGTCCCGGAGCCATTTTTTGGATGTGGGTCTGCGCCGTATTAGGGATGGTAACGAAGTTCTGTGAGACTACCTTGGCAGTAGCTTACCGTGAGAAAAACGAAAAGGGCCGTTATGTAGGCGGTCCTATGTATTATATAAGCAAAGCTCTTGGATGGAAGAAGACAGCCGTGGCTTTTTGTGCGTTTGCCGTACTGGCTTCTTTCGGCGTAGGAAATATGGTGCAGGCTAACGCCGTATCCGGCAGTATGGACACTATGTTTCATGTGCCTGCCTATGCTACCGGAATCGTGCTGGCGGCGCTGGTGGGCCTTGTCATTATCGGGGGAATCAAGAGAATTTCCGGCGTTGCAGAATTTCTTGTACCCTTTATGGCGGGAATGTATATTATTGTCGCAGTGGTCGTTCTGATTATAAATGCAGCTAAAATTCCTGCCGCCTTAGCAATGATTGTGACAGATGCGTTTGCAGGAACATCGATGATCGGCGGATTTGCAGGGAGCACCATGCTGTATGCTGCGCGCATCGGAGTGGCGAGAGGTGTGTTTACTAACGAAGCGGGCTTAGGAAGTGCACCCATCGCACATGCCAGCGCCGATACGGACCATCCGGCCCGTCAGGGATGCTGGGGGGCTTTTGAGGTGTTTTTCGATACGATTGTAATGTGTACGGTGACGGCGTTAGTTATTATTACAAGTGGTTTATGGCACGAGGAGGGAATGGAGGGCAATGCCATTTCTCTTGCAGCATTTCAGAACGTTATTCCGGGAGGCGGTCATATCGTGTCCATCGGTATTGCATTGTTCGCTTTCGCTACGATAATCGCCTGGTATTACTATGCAGAAAAAGCGCTGGAATATATTGCAGGATTTAAAGCTGTTTTCTTCTATCGGATAATTTTTGTGATTTTTGTGTTTGTTGGCTGTGTAGTGGAAGTGGATATCGTATGGGAGCTTGCAGACTTGTTTAATGGGATGATGGCGATTCCCAACCTGATCGCTCTGATAGCTCTCAGTCCGACCATTGTAAAGCTGGCACAGGATTTCTTTGCCGATTCGAAGACGATTCGTCCGAAGGGCCATTCTTTTTCGGGGATGCTCCAACTGAAAGACAAAAAATAAAAAACGCTTTGATTTCAGCTATTGACAATTGAAAAAAAGTAAGATACAATGCAGATAATTTAAAAACGAAAAGCTATGAACAGAACAAGTAGCAAGCGATGATAACTTACAGAAAGCCACCGGTTGATGAGAGGTGCAAGGGAAATTGCTTACGAATACATCTGGGAGCTGCATGGCAGAAGGAAATCCGAAAAGAGCTTTCGATAAGATTTCTTGTAGGCCACGACGTGTTTCCCCGCGTTATGGAGGAGAAGTATCGTTAAAAAGTATTTTAACCGTACTTGCGGAGGCAGATAACGCGAGTTGTCAGCAAATTTAGGTGGTACCACGAGTTTAAGACCTCGTCCTATGTATTGATAGGACGGGGTTTCTTTGCGGTTACTGAGAACGGAGTGAACAGTAACTCTTTGCGTGATAGGCAGAGTTGGAAACGAAAGGAGAAAGAAAAATGACTATTTTTGACGAACTGAAGGCGAGAGGCCTTCTCGCACAGCTTACGGATGAAGAGGAGATTAAGGAACTGATCAATAATGGAAAGGCCACCTTCTACATCGGCTTTGACCCAACCGCTGACAGCCTCCATGTAGGTCACTTCATGGCACTTTGTCTTATGAAGAGACTGCAGATGGCAGGAAATAAACCTATTGCCCTAATTGGAGGCGGAACCGGAATGATAGGAGATCCTTCCGGAAGAAGCGATATGCGCACGATGATGACGCCGGAGCTCATCCAGCATAACTGTGATTGCTTCAAGGTACAGATGAGTAAATTCATCGATTTTTCCGAGGGGAAAGCGATGATGGTAAACAATGCAGATTGGCTGATGGAACTTAACTACATCGAGCTTCTGAGAGAAGTAGGCGCGCATTTCAGCGTAAATCGTATGCTTACCGCAGAATGTTACAAGCAGCGTATGGAGAAGGGGCTTAGCTTCCTGGAGTTTAACTATATGATCATGCAAAGCTACGACTTCTATGTATTATATCAGAAATACGGCTGTAACATGCAGTTCGGCGGGGATGACCAGTGGAGCAATATGCTGGGAGGAACGGAGCTTATCAGACGTAAACTGGGCAAGGATGCATATGCCATGACGATTACCCTTCTCCTCAACTCCGAAGGCAATAAGATGGGCAAAACGCAGAAGGGAGCCGTATGGCTCGACCCCAACAAGACGCCTCCTTATGAATTTTTCCAGTACTGGAGAAATGTTGCCGATGCGGATGTTTTGAAGTGTATTCGGATGCTGACCTTTCTTCCGCTGGAACAAATCGACGAAATGGATAAATGGGAAGGCAGTGAACTGAATAAGGCAAAGGAAATTCTTGCTTTCGAACTGACGAAGATGATACATGGAGAAGAGGAAGCGAACAAAGCCTTAGAGAGCGCAAGAGCCTTATTCACAAGCGGAAACGCGGCAGATATGCCTACAGCGGAGCTTAAGGATGAGGATTTCGAAGAAGATAAGATTGATATTCTTTCCATGCTGGTGGCTTCCGGTCTCGTAGCCTCCCGCTCCGAGGGACGCCGTGCGGTGGAGCAGGGCGGAGTGACCGTAGACGGGGAGAAGGTTTCGGATATCAAGGCCGTTTTTGAAAAGGAGCAGCTTACGGGCGAAGGGCTTATCCTAAAGCGCGGCAAGAAGAGCTTCAAAAAGGTTATTTACAAAAATTAAATAAGAATAATGTTTTTTCCCCTTGCATATATTGTAACAGCAAATATGGAAGGGGAAACTTTTTTTATGGACGCTTCACATACACATAATTTATACAAAGACATACAATTTAGAACCGGAGGAGAAATCTACATAGGGGTGGTGGGACCGGTCAGAACCGGTAAGTCTACGTTTATCAAACGTTTTATGGATATTATGGTTTTGCCCTATATGACAGATGAACATGAAAAGACAAGAGCACAGGATGAACTGCCCCAAAGCTCCGGCGGAAGGACTATTACGACCACAGAGCCGAAGTTTATTCCGAAAGAAGCTGCCAGGATTTCTCTTGGTGAGGACATCAATGTTAATGTCCGCCTGATTGACTGCGTAGGCTATATGGTAGAAGGCGCCAGCGGTCATATGGAAGAGGATATGGAGCGGATGGTAAAGACGCCTTGGTCTGCGGAGGAAATTCCCTTTACACAGGCAGCGGAAATCGGTACGCGCAAGGTAATTAATGACCATTCCACTATAGGCATCGTCATAACCTGTGACGGCAGCTTCGGAGAGCTTCCAAGAGAAAATTACTTACCGGCAGAGGAGAGAACCATTCAGGAGCTTAAGAGAATACATAAACCGTTTATCGTATTAGTAAACACGGAGAAGCCCTATTCGGAGAGCGCTATCAAATTGGCGGAGGAAGTGGGCAGGAAATATCAGGTCAGCGCGATGCCCGTAAACTGCGAGCAATTGAAAAAGGAAGACATCAATGGAATTATGGAAAAGATACTCTACGAATTTCCGCTTACTATGGTGGAGTTCTATATGCCCAAGTGGGTGGAGATGCTTCCGAATACCCATAGAATGAAGGCTGACATCATTACGAAGATAAGAGAGCTCATCGGGCAGATAGGTTGTGTAAAGGACGTGGTATCCGGCGGAATTCAGATAGAAAGCGACTATCTGCGCAAGTGCAAGGTGGAGGGAATCGACATGGCTACCGGCTGTGTTACGGTGGCAGTGGATGTAGATGATTCTTTCTATTATGAAATGTTAAGCGATTTAATCGGAGAAAACATCACAAGCGAATACCAGTTGTTATCCGTTCTGAGGGAAATGGCGAAGATGAAAACGGAATATGTAAAGGTTCTTCATGCAGTGGATTCTGTTCGAGGCAAGGGCTATGGAGTGGTAACTCCTGAAAGAGGCGAAATCACTTTGGATAAACCGGAAATCATCCGTCACGGGAATAAGTTCGGTGTAAAAATCAAAGCGGAAAGTCCCAGCATCCATATGATACGGGCGAATATCGAAACGGAAATTTCTCCCATCGTAGGAACCGAGGAACAGGCGCAGGATTTGATCCGTTATATTTCCGAAGCTGGAACAAGCGAAGAAGGAATGTGGGAAACCAATATTTTCGGAAAGACGGTGGAACAGCTTGTAAATGACGGAATCACGGGAAAAATTGCGATGATCGGCGAAGAGAGTCAGGTAAAACTTCAGGAAACCATGCAGAAGATAGTGAATGACAGTAATGGCGGAATGGTTTGTATTATCATATAAAAATTTCAAGGAGTAACTGTTTTGCCGGAGGCGGCAGGGCAGTTACTTTTTTTCTGCGTAATGTGTACAAATTATGGAACTCGTGTTATATTTATTTCATCGATGTTCTATAAAATAAAGGGCAATAATTACTTCTGAAAAGCAAAATAATATAAAAAGATGGAGGTATACGAAATGAATGCGAGCTATGATAAATTGATGAAATGCTTTGAAAGTTTTAAAGAAAAGGTGGATTTCAAACCGAAGGCAGCTATCGTGTTAGGCTCCGGGTTGGGAGATTTCGCCGATACCATTGAAGTGGAGGCAGAGCTTTCCTACAGCGAGATAGAAGGCTTTCCGGTTTCTACCGTTCCGGGACATGCCGGTAAATTTATCTTCGGATATGTAGGGGATGTGCCGGTAGTATGTATGAAAGGAAGAGTACATTTTTATGAAGGCTATCCGATATCGGATGTGGTGCTTCCCATTCGCCTGATGAAGCTGATGGGCGCGGAGATTTTGTTTTTGACCAACGCTTCCGGCGGCGTGAACTATGATTTTAAGGCGGGAGATTTAATGCTGATTACCGATCAGATTTCCTGCTTTGCACCGAATCCGTTAATTGGAGCGAATATAGAGGAGTTAGGAACTCGTTTCCCCGATATGAGTACTGTTTACGATAGGGATTTGCAAGATATTTTGAGGGAAGCTGCCAGGGAGAGTGGTGTGCCTATGAAAGAGGGTGTTTACGTTCAGCTTACGGGTCCTTCTTTCGAGTCTCCAGCAGAAATACGCATGATACGTACTTTAGGAGGAGATGCGGTAGGAATGAGCACGGTAGTGGAAGCAATCGTGGCGAATCATATGGGCATGCGGATCTGCGGAATATCCTGCGTGTGTAATTTGGCGGCGGGCATGACGGAGAACCCTTTGACCCATGTGGAAGTACAGGAAGCTGCGGATAAGGCGGCACCTTTATTTACCAAGCTGGTGTCGGAGAGCGTAAAACGGTTTTAAAATATAAGCGTGAAGATTTCCCACGAGATGGAGGCTTTGAAGCGAAGTGACAGATAAAGAAACGAGAGAAACCCTGATAAAGGAAGCGTTGGAGGCCAGGAAGATGGCCTATGTGCCTTATTCACATTTTATGGTGGGAGCAGCGCTTCTCACGAAGGAAGGACGGATTTATCGGGGCTGCAATATAGAAAATGCTGCCTATGGGCCGACGAATTGCGCGGAGCGTACTGCTTTTTTTAAAGCGGTAAGCGAAGGGGAAAGGGCCTTTGCGGCGATTGCTATCGTGGGGGCACCGGAAGGAAACCCGTCGGCGCGGGAAGAAATAACCGGATATGCAGCGCCTTGTGGCGTATGCAGACAGGTAATGGCCGAGTTCTGCAGACCGGATGATTTCGAAATCATCGTGGCCAAGTCTCCGGATGATTATTATGTGAGGATGCTGGAATCGCTATTGCCGGACAGTTTCGGGCCGGCCAATTTGATATAAGAAATGGGTAAAAAACACCCATAATGAGTAAAAAGCGCTTATAATGAGTAAAAAACATTCATGATGAATAAAGAACACTTATAAGAAGGGAGTCTGTACCGCTATGAATATTCGTTTTTATAACGCGAGAATATTGACGATGGAGGAGAACGCGCCTATTTTCGAGGGAGAAGTATGGGTCGGCGATGAGAAGATTATTTATGTAGGCGATGGGCTGAATATGGACGAGTTCTATCGTCGGAGAAATATCACATGTATGATATGGGATGAGGAAATCGACTGCGAGAGAAATCTGCTGATGCCGGGCTTTAAAAATGCCCATACTCATTCAGGGATGACCCTTCTTCGTTCCTTTGCAGACGATCTTCCGCTGCATGAGTGGTTGAATAAACAAGTATTTCCCATAGAGGCTAAGATGTCACCGGAAGATATTTATCATCTGACCAAGCTGGCAGTGTTAGAATACCTGACCAGTGGTATTACATCTATTTTTGATATGTACTTGACGCCCGAGTCCGTAGCGAGGGCATGCAGCGATACGGGGATGCGATGTGTGCTGACGGGAGCGGTGAACAACTTCAGCCAATCAGTGGAAGCGATGGAGAAATGGTATGGAGAACTGAACGGCAAAGCCCCGTTAATTAGCTTCCTTCCCGGCTTTCATGCGGAATATACCTGCTCTAAGGAACTGATACAGGATATCGCGTCCATGGCGAAGCGTTTGAAGGCTCCAGTTTATGTACATTTAGCGGAGACAGAGGAGGAGGTTGCAGGCTGCGTGGAGCGCTATGGCCTGACACCCGGAATGTTCCTCGATTCTCTCGGGATGTTCGAGTACGGCGGCGGGGCTTATCACTGCGTATATCTGACCGAAGAAGAAATCGACCTTTTTCAGAAAAAGAATATACATGTTATTACGAACCCGGGTTCCAATACGAAGCTTGCCAGCGGAATCGCACCAATTAACGACTTTCTGAAGGCCGGGCTCAATATCGCTATAGGTACGGACGGCCCGGCCAGCAATAATTGTCTCGATATGTTTCGGGAGATGTTCCTCGTTACCGGTCTTGCAAAGCTTCGGGAAAAGGACGCTTCTGCAGTAGATGCCATGGAGGTTTTGAAGATGGCTACGGTAAACGGCGCAAAGGCGATGCATCTGGAGAATGCCGACATACTGGCACAGGATAAACTGGCAGACATCATCATGATCGATTTGTGCCAGCCAAATATGCAGCCCATCAATAATATTGCGAAAAATATTGTATACAGCGCAAGTAAGCAGAATGTAAAAATGACGATGATTCACGGACGCATTCTTTACCGTAACGGAGAATTTTATCTAAAGGACGAAGCTTTGTCCATTTATGAAAAGGCAAATGAAATTATAAACCGATTAAGATAGATATAAAATCAAGAGAGGAAAACGGGAAGAGAAGAAAAAATATGAAGGTGACTTATATTTATCACAGCGGATTTTCCGTTGAATTGGAGCAATGTGTACTGTTGTTTGATTATTATATAGGGAAGTTGCCGGAGTGGGAGCCGGAAAAACCAATATATGTGTTTGCGTCTCATAAGCACAAGGATCATTTTAGTTTGAAAATTTTCGACTTGGTCAGTCAATATAAAAATATACATTTTTTCTTGGGCAGTGACGTGAAGCTTAGCGAGAGCTACTTGGAGAGAAACCATGTAGCCCCTGCCGCGAGGAAAAAGATAATGAACGTGGGAAAAAACAAAACCATACAATTCGGCGATATGGAAATACGCACGCTTCGTTCTACGGATGCGGGTGTAGCTTTTATTGTGAATGTGGAGGGAAAGTGTATTTATCATGCAGGGGATTTGAATTGGTGGCATTGGGAGGGAGAGCCGTCCCCCTTCAACGAGGATATGGAGAAAAATTACAAAAGGGAAATAGACAGCATAAAGGGCATAAGCCTTGACGCTGCTTTTGTGCCCTTGGATCCAAGGCTTGGAGCTGCTTATGGCTGGGGAATGGATTATTTCCTTGAAAACACAAAGGCGAAGATGGTTTTTCCCATACATATGTGGGAAGAATACGGTTATATCGGTAAGTATAAAAAAACTCAAATCGGTGCAGCATACAGCAATCACATTGCGGATATAAGCGCACCGGGACAGGAATTCGATTTATGGAATATTTAATTTTTGCCTTGACCATATTGGCTTTTATCGTGCTGATTATGTTCAAGGGTTTTTTGGATGATAGGAAGAAAAGGGCTGATTTCATCGTATGGCTTCGGAATAATTACGGTACTCTGCCGAGGAGGGAAGAAATTAAGCCGGAGGAGTTTGAAAGGATTTCCTGCTATTTCAGAAGACATGAGGCGAAGGGCTATTATGTCGATGATATTACGTGGAATGATTTAAATATGGACAGCATCTTTAAGAAGATGAATTATGCGTATTCTGCGGCAGGAGAGGAATATTTATATCATCTGCTGAGAACTCCGGCTCAGGATACGGGTAAGATAGAGCGATTGGAGAAACATATTCGTTTTTTTATGGAGCACGAAGAGGAGAGAATAAAATTTCAAGTTTTTTTTGCAAAGCTTGGACGGACGGGAAAACATTCTATTTATGATTATCTGAACTATTTGGATTTATTGGGAGAAAGAAGCAATAAGAAGCATTATTGGGGAGATTTGGGAATTTTGTTTTCCCTTCTTGCCATGTTTTTTTCCGTGTCGGCAGGTGTAGTGCTTCTTTTATTTTTTATTTGCAGAAATATTATCGTATATTTTAAAATCAAGAATGAAATCGAGCCGTATATTACCAGCTTTGGCTACATACTGAGGCTGCTTCGGAGCGTAGATGATATCGTAAGGCTTTCTTCAGAGGGGTTTGAAGAGGAAATGGAAGAGCTGAAAGCTTGCCGGAAGAAAATGAGCAGGTTCAAATCGGGATCTTATATTATTATGTCTTCTGCCAGAATGAGCGCGTCCGGCAATCCAATAGAGGTCTTATTGGATTATGTCCGCATGACCTTTCATCTGGACCTGATCAAATTTAACAATATGTTGGCAGAGGTGAGGAAGAATATCGACACCATCGACAGGATGCTCACCATCAGCGGCTATATGGAGGCAGCCATCGCAGTGGGGGCGTATCGTACCTCCTTAGGAGGGGCCTACTGTCTTCCTGAGCTAAACGACTATGAGGGACTGCATATAGAGAATATGTATCATCCTTTAATTGATAATCCGGTAAAAAACAGCATATCTACGAAACGGGGAATCCTGCTTACCGGTTCCAACGCGTCGGGTAAATCCACCTTTTTAAAAACGGTCTCTCTGAACGCCATTCTGGCCCAGACGATACATACCTGTCTGGCGGACAGCTATAGCGGCAGTCCCTATCGCATAATGTCTTCTATGGCTCTTCGGGACGATTTGTCAGGAGGAGACAGCTATTATATTGTGGAGATAAAGTCCTTGAAGCGAATACTCAATCAGGCGGAGTCTGCGGACCGCGGCCAGGATCGGGAGAACTTGGATTCGGCGCGCTGCTTTTGCGGGAATAAAGTGCTTTGTTTTGTGGACGAGGTGCTGCGGGGAACGAATACAGTGGAACGTATCGCGGCGTCTACACAGATACTAAAGAGCCTTGCCAAGGGAAATGTTATCTGCTTTGCGGCCACACACGATATAGAACTGACGCATCTGCTTGAGAATGATTATGATAATTATCATTTCGAGGAGGAAATACAGGGGGACGACGTAGTATTTAATTACAGGCTTATGGATGGACGGGCCACGACCCGTAACGCCATTAAGCTTTTGCGCGTCATGGGATATGATGAGGATATTACTCGCAGCGCGGAGAATCTGGCGGAGGAATTCATTGCAAAGGGTGTTTGGAAGGCCCACGAGTAGACTGCCTGAAAGGAATGGACAATAAAAATGAATGTAAAGATATATACGGATGGATCCGCAAGGGGGAACCCTGAGGGGCCGGGAGGCTATGGAACCGTCCTGCAGTATGTGGATGGGAAAGGAACCCTGCATGAGCGGGAATATTCGGCAGGTTATAAGAAGACTACCAATAACCGGATGGAGCTGATGGCAGTAATCGTAGGACTGGAAGCGCTGAACAAGCCTTGTGAGGTGGAAGTAATATCGGACTCCAAATATGTTACCGATGCCTTCAATCAGCATTGGATGGAGGGCTGGCTTAAGAAGAACTGGAAGACCAGCGGGAATAAGCCGGTAAAAAATGTGGATTTGTGGAAACGCTTGCTGGAAGCGAAAAAGCAGCATCAGGTGAAATTTACATGGGTAAAAGGACACGATGGACATCCGGAAAACGAACGCTGCGACAGGTTAGCAACATCGGCAGCGGATGGGGATGAATTGCTTGAAGATTTTGTGCAGGAGCAGTAATGAAGTTACTGTTCACACAGCAGCTTAACACTTGCTGTTAAGCTGCGTAAGAACGTGATGCAAGAGATGATTTCTGCTTCGCGGAGCGAATTTTAAATGCAGAAATCATGCGTTACTGAGAACGGAGTGAACAGTAACATAATAAATGCTTTCGCCCATGAGAATATGAGTGAGAAAGAGGCGGATATGGGAAAATTTGAAATCATATTGTGGGATGTGGACCAGACCTTATTGGATTTTAAACGTTCCGAAAACTATGCGGTCCGGTATTGTTTCGGACTGTTCGGACTGAAGGTAACGGACGAAATCGTAGCAATGTATTCAGGAATCAATGAAGGCTTCTGGAAACGCATCGAAAAAGGGGAAATTACGAAAAAGGAAGCGTTGGTAGAGCGGTTCCGTGCGTTTTTTTCACAAATTGGAGTAACCGGGGTGGAACCGGAGGAGTTTCAAATGCATTATGCGGATGCGTTAGGCAGCGTATATTATTATCAGGATGATTCCTATGAGCTGGTGAAGCAGCTAAAGGGGCAGTACAGACAATATCTCGTAACCAACGGAGTTACTCATACTCAAAGGAAGAAGTTGAAGCTGTCAGGACTTGATCAATTGGTAGAGGATATTTTTGTTTCGGAGGAAATAGGCGTTCCTAAGCCTCAGAAGGAATATTTCGACAGATGTTTTTCCCGCATTCAGGATTTTGACAAAGAGAAAGTTATTATCGTAGGAGATTCCTTAAGCAGCGATATGCTTGGAGGAAACAATGCCGGACTTGTTACTTGCTGGTATAATCCCGGAGGGCTTAAGAATGAGTCTGAGGTTAGAATCGATTATGAAATTAAGAACTTGCAAGACATTATATCTGTTTTGAAAGAGGAGCGGTAAGATGCCCAAATCATCGGAACAGAAATTAAAGCTCTTATATATTACAAGGATATTGAATGAGCAAACAGATGAAGAACATCCAATGCCGACAAAGATGCTGATCGACGAGCTGGCAAAATACGGTGTCACAGCAGAGCGGAAATCTATTTACAGCGATATTTCCCTTCTTGTGAAGTTCGGATATAATATTGTCTATACCAAAGTAAAGCGAGGGGGAGGGTATTTCCTCGCTGAGAGGGAATTCGAACTGCCGGAGTTAAAACTTTTGGTAGATGCCGTACAGTCATCCAGGTTTATCACCGCCAAAAAGTCCCGGGAACTGATTGAGAAGCTGGAATACCTTGCGGGGCAGCATGATGCCGGACAGCTCCGGCGCCAGGTATATGTGGCGGGACGCATCAAGGCGGAGAACGAAAGTATCTATTATAATATCGATCACATACATAGAGCCATTCAAGAGAATATTCAGATTTCTTTTCAATATTTGGACTGGACGCTGGAGAAAAAGTTAAAGCCCCGGAAAGAAGGAGTTAAATATTGCATCAGTCCATGGGCCCTGACATGGCAGGATGAGAATTACTATCTGATAGCCTATGATAAACATGCGGATAAGATCAAGCATTACCGGGTGGATAAGATGGGTGGGATCGAGTTGCTTCCCGGTGAACCGAGAGAAGGGATAGGCTCGTTCGGGCGTTTCGACATAGGGGCATATACGAATAAGACCTTCGGAATGTTCAGCGGTGAGGAGGTAACTGTCGCTTTGCAGATGCCCGACAGGCTGTTGGGAGTGGTCGTTGACAGATTTGGAAAAGACGTGGATTTAAAAAAGACAAAAAGGAGCACTTTTTCGGTAAGGGTAAAGGTGGCTGTCAGCGAGCAGTTTTTCGGGTGGGTCACGGGACTCGGAGCGGAGGTCCGGCTTCTTTCCCCCCCATCGGTGGTAATGCAGTATGAGGAATATCTGAAAAAAATTATAGAACAATATGAAAGGTAAAAGACCGGATAAAGCTATTTCGGCCTTTCAATGAGTGATGAAACATGGAGCTTAAAGCCGCGTCGAGGATGAAGGACTTCGAAGAAGGAATTTTTCAAGTATTAAATGAGAAAAAGAATGAATTTTTAGCGCAGGGGCGTAAGGTATACAACCTATCGGTGGGCACTCCTGATTTTAAACCGGCGAAGCATATTATGGACGCAGTGGCACAGGCTGCGATGGAGCCGGACAACTACAAATATGCCCTTGTGGATTTGCCGCAGTTGACCGAATCAGTCATAGGCCGTTTTAAAAGGCGCTACGGTGTAGTGCTCAAGGCGGAGGAAATTATGTCTGTTTACGGATCGCAGGAAGGAATTACTCATATTGGACTGACTTTATGCGATGAGGGGGACGTGGTGTTAGTTCCTAATCCGGGTTATCCCATATTCTCAATCGGTCCTGCCCTTGCAGGCGCCAAGCTGGTTCCGTATGACTTGTATGAAGAAAACGGTTATCTTCCTGATTTAGAGGGAATGGATAAGGAGCTTCTTAGAAAAACGAAATTCATGATAGTTTCCTATCCGATGAATCCGATTTGCAGGACGGCTCCGAAAAGCTTTTATGAACGCCTCATTCCCTGGGCGAAGGAGCATAATATCATCATTATTCACGATAACGCTTATTCCGACATCATATACGACGGGAGGGAGGGTATTTCGATTCTGTCCATACCAGGAGCGAAGGAGGTCTGTGCGGAGTTTTATTCGCTGTCCAAATCCTATAACTACACCGGTGCCAGAATGGGATTTTTGGTAGGAAATGAAGAAATAGTAACCAATTTTAAAAGACTCCGTTCTCAGATCGATTACGGAACCTTTCTTCCGGTGCAGTACGGCGCTATTGCAGCATTGAACGGACCGGACAATATGATAAAGGAACAGTGCAGGGAATATCAAAGACGCAGGGATGCGCTCTGCGGCGGGCTCCGTTCCATCGGCTGGAATATCCCCGACAGCGAGGGAGCTATGTTCGCGTGGGGAGCCATACCGGAAGGCTATGAGGACGATGTGGAGTTCGTTATGGAGCTTTTGGAAAAGTCAGGTGTACTCTGCACTCCCGGAAGCAGTTTTGGCACTCTTGGCAGGGGACATGTTCGATTTGCGCTCACCATACCGGTGGAAGAAATCGAAGAAGCGGTAAATGCGGTTGAACGTTCAGGCATGATTGTAAAATAAAAAACAATTAATTTTTTGGATAGCAAGCAAAAAAAAGAATGGTTATTTGGTACAAAATACCCCTTCTTTTTTTGTTAAATTTTCTCCGGTACAAACATTGACACTTATAGTTTAGTATTTTATACTATGTATACCACAAAATATTGGATGGATTTACATATTTGTTACCATATATAGTGAGAATGGATATGTATACGCATTACGGGCATTTTAGAGAGGGTTGTGCACGTCATGCGTATTTTACACCAAGAGGGGGAAAAGATAGGAGGTCAAAGGAATGAGTAAGGATAACTCAACAGGAAATACAATCGATTACGAAAAGGAATTCAAGCTGGAGAGGAACGTAAAGGTCATTAAAAAGGATGGGAGCCTCGAAGCGTTTAATGTACAGAAGGTAGTCGATGCGGTAGGAAAGAGCGCGTACCGCGCCTTAACGAAATTTACAAAGGAAGAGAAGCAGCATATTTGTCAGTATGTGATAGATAAAGTCATGGACTTGGGGCAGGATGAAATTCCTATTCCGATTATGCATAATATCGTGGAAAGTGCCTTGGAAGAGGTAAAGCCCATCGTTGCTAAGAGCTATCGCGATTACCGTAACTATAAGCAGGACTTCGTGCGAATGATGGACGATGTATATAAGAAAAGCCAGTCCATCATGTATGTGGGTGACAAGGAGAACGCTAATACGGACAGCGCCTTGGTATCCACGAAGAGAAGTCTTATTTTTAATCAGTTCAACAAAGAACTATATCAGAAATTCTTCATGACAACAGAGGAGATTCAGGCATGCCGGGACGGCTATATTTACGTACACGACATGTCCGCCCGCAGGGACACGATGAACTGCTGTTTGTTCGATGTGGGCAACGTTCTCACCGGCGGCTTCGAAATGGGAAACATATGGTACAACGAGCCCAAGTCTCTGGATGTGGCCTTCGATGTGATCGGAGACATCGTGCTCAGCGCGGCAAGCCAGCAGTACGGCGGGTTCACTGTTCCCGAGGTGGATAAGATACTGGAGCCCTATGCGGAAAAGACCTACCAGAAGAGCATCGAGAAATATAAAAAACTGGGTATTGATACTGAAACAGCAGAAGCAGAGGCTTACGCCGACGTTCTGAGGGAATTCGAACAGGGCTTTCAAGGTTGGGAATATAAGTTCAATACGGTTGCCAGCAGCCGCGGGGACTATCCCTTTATTACGGTGACGGCGGGAATCGGTACGGGACGCTTTGCAAAAATGGCTACGATTTGTTTGTTGAACGTGAGAAGAAGAGGGCAGGGTAAGAAGGAATGCAAGAAACCGGTGCTCTTCCCGAAAATCGTATTTTTATATGATGAGAATCTGCACGGAAAGGGAAAGCCCCTTGAGGACGTTTTCGAAGCAGGAGTGAAATGCTCCGCGAAAACGATGTATCCCGATTGGCTGAGCCTTACCGGAAAGGGCTATATCGCCAGTATGTATAAGCAGTATGGCAGGGTAATTTCACCTATGGGCTGCCGTGCCTTTTTATCTCCATGGTATGAAAAAGGAGGTATGCACCCTGCGGATGACAAGGACGTTCCCGTTTTTGTGGGCCGGTTCAATATCGGTGCAGTTTCTCTGCACCTTCCTATGATTCTCGCTAAGGCGAGACAGGAGAGCAAGGATTTTTATGAGGTGCTGGATTATTATCTGAATCTGATTCGCCAGCTCCACATACGTACCTACGCATATCTTGGGGAAATGCGGGCGTCTACCAATCCCTTGGCATACTGTGAGGGAGGTTTCCTCGGCGGAAAATTAAAGCTGATGGACAAAATCAAGCCTATTTTGAAATCCGCTACAGCCAGCTTCGGTATTACGGCATTTAACGAACTGCAGGAGCTGTATAACGGAAAGTCCTTAGTAGAGGACGGTCAGTTCGCACTGGAAGTTTTAGAACACATCAATCAAAAAATTAATGAGTTCAAGCAGGCGGATGGAAACCTGTATGCTATTTACGGTACTCCGGCGGAAAATTTATGCGGACTTCAGGTAAAACAGTTTCGGGCAAAATACGGAATCATCGAGGGCGTATCGGACAAGGAATACGTATCCAACAGCTTCCATTGCCACGTATCCGAGGACATTACGCCTATCGAAAAGCAGGATTTGGAATACCGCTTCTGGGAGCTGGCAAATGGCGGTAAGATTCAATATGTGAAATATCCTATCGACTACAATATGGAAGCGATTAAGACCCTGATTCGGCGGGCGATGGATATGGGATTTTATGAGGGGGTTAATTTATCTCTTGCTTACTGCGATGACTGCGGCCATCAGGAGCTGGAAATGGATGTCTGCCCGGTATGCGGAGGCAAGAATCTGACGAAAATCGAGCGCATGAACGGTTATCTGTCGTATTCCCGTGTACATGGCGATACGAGACTGAATGAGGCAAAAATGGCAGAAATTGCAGAAAGGAAGAGCATGTAAATAATGAGGTATCACAATATTACCAAGGACGATATGTTAAATGGGGACGGTCTGCGGGTTGTTTTGTGGGTTTCCGGCTGCTCTCATTGCTGTAAGGAATGCCATAATCCTATTACGTGGGATCCGGACGGAGGGCTTTTGTTCGATGAAGCTGCGAAACAGGAAATTTTTTCGCAGCTTGATAAGTCATATATTTCCGGTATTACCTTTTCAGGAGGGGATCCGCTGCATGCGGCCAATCGATTGGATGTCCGTAACCTGATGGAGGAAATCAAGGAGAGATATCCCGATAAGACCATATGGCTGTATACGGGAGATCTGTGGGAGGATATTTTTCATTACCCGCTGCTCCAATTTGTGGATGCGCTGGTAGACGGAGAATTTAAGGTGGATTTGAAAGATCCGAAGCTCTTATGGAAGGGAAGCAGCAATCAGAGAGTAATCGACGTACAGAAATCTTTGATGCAAACGGATTCTAAAGTACCGATTCTTCATTGCAGCAATTATTCGCAGTAAGGCCATTTGTATATCACAGGACGACGGGAGAGAACAACACGTGAAGACAATAAAAATTAAATATTTTACCGACAAAATCGAAAAACTTACATATATAGAGGGGAAATCCGACTGGATTGATCTTCGTGCCGCGGAAGATGCGGATATAAAGGCGGGAGAGTTTAAGCTGATACCGCTTGGCGTGGCGATGGAGCTTCCGAAAGGTTATGAGGCGCACATCGTTCCGAGAAGCAGCACCTTCAAAAACTTCGGCATCATCCAGACCAATCACCAGGGCGTGGTGGATTGCTCATACTGTGGGGACAACGACCAATGGTTTATGCCGGCCTATGCCTTAAGAGATACGCATATTTCCATTAACGACAGAATATGTCAGTTCCGCATCATGGAGAATCAGCCCCGTCTTTGCTTCGAGGAAAAGGAATCTTTGGAAAACGAAGATAGAGGTGGAATCGGAAGCACCGGGAAACAGTAACGAAAGATTGTTTTGAATAAGAAGCTCTTTCCAAGACATAATAAAATGAGAATGCGAACACCGCACATTTTATGGTGAAATGGAAGGAGTTTTTTATGGAGACGGAATCAAAGGGAACGCGAAGCGGCGGGGAACAGATAAAACAGGAAAAAATGTGGCCCTCCTTAAAAGAAAATATGAAGTATTTAAATGACGAGCTGGGAGTCGGAGAAAATTATGATATCGTATACCGGGTCGTACAAGTGGGGGGGAGAGAAGCCTGCATTTATTTTATCGACGGTTTTTGCAAGGATGAAATCATGCAGAAGCTATTACAGCTGTTTATGGCGATGAAGCCGGAGGAAATGCCGGATAATGCCCATGAAATGTCCAAGAAAAACATCCCCTATGTGGAAGTGGATCTGCAAACGGATTGGGAAAAAATTATTTATTTCATTATGTCGGGAATATTTGCCCTTTTTATCGACGGCTATGAGCAGTGCCTTTTAATCGATTCGAGGACTTATCCGGCCAGAAGCGTATCAGAACCTGAAAAAGACAAATCGCTCAGGGGCTCGAAGGATGGCTTCGTCGAAACCCTCGTGTCCAATACGGCCTTAATCCGCAGACGTATCAGGAGCACAGACCTTCGCATGGAGATATTTTCTGCAGGGGAAGCATCCAAGACCGACATCGTTCTCTGTTACATGGCAGCAAGGGTTGACCACGATTTTTTGGAGGAGCTGAAAGCGAAGATTCAGCGCATACAGGTGGATGCTCTTACGATGAATCAGGAAAGCCTTGCGGAATGTCTTTTCGACAAAAAGTGGTTCAATCCTTTCCCGAAATTCAAATTCACGGAGCGTCCGGATACTGCTTCGGCGCAGATATTGGAGGGGGATATCGTTATCCTTGTGGACAATTCTCCTTCTGCCATGATTACTCCGACTTCGATATTCGATATCGTGGAAGAGGCGGATGATTATTATTTTCCGCCGATAACGGGCTCATACCTTCGCTTGACCAGGCTGCTGATCGCGATATTGACCTATTTCGTGACACCAACCTTTTTGCTGCTTATGGCGCATTCCGATTGGATTCCCATTAACTTTCAGTTCATTTCAGTAAAGGAAACCATGAACCTTCCTTTGATATGGCAGTTCCTCATATTGGAGCTAGCCATAGACGGACTCCGTCTTGCGGCGGTCAATACTCCGAGTATGCTGAGTACACCGCTGAGCATTATGGCGGCCCTCGTTTTGGGGGAGTTTTCTGTAAAAAGCGGGTGGTTTAACAGCGAGGTCATGTTATATATGGCATTCGTGGCAATTGCCGGCTATACTCAGCCAAACTATGAGCTGAGCTATGCGCTGAAATTCATGCGCATACTGAATCTGATACTGACTCAGCTATTCGGTATCTATGGATATATTGCGGCGATTATTGTATTTGTGATTGCTATCGTATCGAATAAAACGGTTTCGGGGAAGAGTTATGTGTATCCGCTGATTCCCTTTAATCCGAAACAACTGTGTAAAAGGCTGCTGCGTTACAGGCTGCCTCATTCCGAAAAACAATAAATTGAATTTTCATACGAGGAATGATAGAATAGAACAATATAAGAAGAATATAGATAGGATAAGGAGGAATGGGGATTGTCTGATTTCAAAATCATAACGAATACTACGGCAGACTTGCCGCTAAGCTATATCGAGGAAAACGATTTAGGTCTGATGATTTTTAACTACACGATAATGGGAGAGACCTACAGCAGAGGACATGAGTTGGACTGGAAGGAATTCTATGAGCTCATGAGGGCAGGAAATATGACGACCACCTCTCAAGTCAATCCGGAGGAATGCAGGGAATACTTCGAAGAATATTTAAAAGAAACGAAGCAACTGCTTTATTTATGCTTTTCTTCGGGACTCAGCGGAACCTATAGCAGTGCATGTCTTGCGGCTCAGATGGTAATGGAAGAGCATCCTGACTGTAAGATTGCCGTGGTGGATACGAAGTGCGCTTCTATGGGAGAAGGACTTCTTGCACATAAGGCGGTTCAGCTTAAAAAAGCAGGAAAAACGATGGAGGAAACTATCGCTTGGGTTGAGGAAAATGTTCCTCACCTGATACATATGTTTACGGTGGACGATTTAAACCATTTATATCGTGGCGGCCGGGTGAGCAAGACGGCGGCAATCGTTGGAACGATGGTAGGAGTCAAGCCGGTGCTTCATGTGGACGACGAGGGACATTTGATTCCGATTGCCAAGGTGCGGGGGCGCAAGAAATCTTTGAATGCGCTGGTCGATTTCATGGAGGAAAGAATGGGAAAATATCGGGATGAAAATGATATTGTTTTCATCAGCCACGGAGATGCATTAGAGGACGCTGAATTTGTCAGAGATGAGGTAAAGGCCAGATTTGGAATCGACAGCTTTCTGATTAATCATATCGGTCCTACTGTAGGAGCACATTCGGGCCCCGGAACAATTGCGCTTTTCTTTATGGGTGAAGTCAGATAGCAGTGGGCAAGGAACGCCAATAGAGAAAGTACACCCATAGGGTAAAAAGTGCATGGGGTAAAGAGCACTCATACACTCATAGAGTAAAGAATATTCACGGAATATTTAAATAAGACAGCGGCTTTTTCTTTTATGAAAAAGCCGCTGTCTTCAGACTGTAGACAAAGTCCCACGCACTTGCGTGGGCTTTTTCTGTAAAAAGAGTCAAAAGTTCAGTGTACATGCAGACTTTTGGGCTCTTTTTTGGTACAATGGGAGTAACAAAATAAGGCGGTGCGCATACTTATGATGACTCAGAATGCAGATAAAAAAAGAGAACAGATTCAATTCCTATGTATGGATGACATGGTCCCAAAGGATCACCTTTTGCGGATCATTGACCAAGCCATTGACTGGAACTTTATCTATGGACTGGTGGAGGAATCCTACTCTCCGGACAACGGCCGTCCCAGTATGGATCCGGTCATGTTGATCAAGCTTCCGTTTATCCAGTATCTCTATGGAATTAAAAGCATGCGCCAGACCTGTAAGGAGATTCAGGTAAATGTAGCTTACCGCTGGTTCCTTGGACTGGATATGATCGATCCCGTTCCCCACTTTTCTACTTTTGGAAAGAATTATACCAGACGGTTCAAGGATACGGATCTTTTTGAACAGATCTTTGCAAGGATTCTGGCCGAGTGTTACCGTTACCGGCTGGTGGACCCTACAGAAGTCTTCGTGGATGCCACCCATGTGAAAGCAAGGGTAAACAATAAAAGGGTACAAAAGCGGATCGCTCATGAGGAAGCTTTGTTTTACGAAGAGCTGCTAAAGAAAGAAATCAATCAGGACCGGGAGGCCCATGGAAAGAATCCGCTGAAGGAGAACAGCGAAAAGGACAAGGATGACGATCCCAGTCCCCCTTCCGGTGGAAGCTCTTCCGAGGAAGGTCAAAAGACTTCTTTCGTGGATACCAAGACCATAAAGTGCAGCACCTCAGACCCGGAAAGCGGATGGTTCCGCAAAGGGGAACATAAGCATGTATTTGCCTATGCCGTGGAAACCGCCTGTGATAAAAACGGATGGATCCTTGGATATACCATTCATCCGGGCAATGAACATGACAGCAGGACCTTTCCGCAGTTGTACGATAAGATAAAAAACATAGGAATAAAAACACTAGTGGCGGATGCCGGATACAAAACGCCAGCAATTGCAAAACTTCTGATGGATGACGGGATCCGTCCGCTTCTGCCTTACAAGGCTCCCATGACCAAAGAAGGATTCTTTAAGAAGTACGAGTATGTTTACGATGAGTATTATGACTGCTATCTGTGTCCCGGTGATAAAATCCTGACCTATAAGACCACAAACCGGAATGGGTATCGGGAATATAAGAGCTGCGGGGAGACCTGTGGTAGCTGTCCTTCCCTTTCCCGGTGTACCGGTAGCAAAGATCATGTAAAAACGGTAACACGGCATATTTGGGAACCGTACTTGGAGCGATGCGAAGAAATCCGTCACACTTATGGAATGAAAGAACTCTATGCAAAGAGAAAAGAAACCATAGAAAGATTATTTGGAACTGCGAAGGAGAATCATGGTTTTCGCTATACACAGATGTTTGGAAAAGCCCGGATGGAAATGAAGGTCGGGCTTACCTTTGCCTGTATGAATTTAAAGAAGTTGGCAAAAATGAAGGAAAGAAAAGGACTCGTAAACGATACTGATTCAGGTTTCTGGTCACAAATATATAAAATCCCTCAATGGATAAGAAAAATAGAGTTAGGATTTGCATCCTAACTCCGCTTTGTCTACAGTCTGAAGACAGCGGCTTTTTCTTTTATGAAAAAGCCGCTGTCTTTGAAATCAGGAAATATATAGGAGCAATATTTCTGATTTGTGATAGTTGAATTTGTCAGGATTGCTGTTTTTCTTAGTAGGTAAACAGCTGTGACCAGTAAGGGGTGCTGCCGTTCAAATAATAGCCTACGCCGATGGAGGTGTAGTTCTTATTTAAAATATTCGCTCTGTGTCCTTCGGAGTTCATCCATGCGTTTACTACGTCTTCAGGAGTAGCCTGACCCCATGCGATGTTTTCTCCAGCGCCGCGGTAGCTGATTCCGCTTTCCTTAAGAACGGATGAGAAAGAGCTTCCGTCAGGTCTTGTGTGAGAGAAGGACTGTGTAGTTTCTTGCGCGCGAATCTGTGCTGCAGCGTTCAATTCGCTGGTCATCGTAAGAGCGGAAAGACCTGCTTTTGCTCTTTCGGCATTTACTAAATCTACGACTTGCTCTACATAGCTTTTATTTGTATTGGTTTCCGTGCCGGAGTTTCCGTTACCGGAATTGTTTGTGCCGGGAGTAGTTGTGCCAGTTCCGGGTGTATTCGTATCGGGAGTGGTTGTACCATTACCGGAATTGTTTGTATCGGGAGTAGTTGTGCCAGTTCCAGGCGTGCTTGTGTCGGGTTTTGTTGTGCCGGTTCCAGGTGTGCTTGTGTCGGGTTTTGTTGTGCCGGTTCCAGGTGTGCTTGTACTGGGTTTAGTTGGGCAGGTGCTGGGAGTGGTCGTACCGGTACCCGGGTTGCTTGTACTTGGATTAGTAGGACAATTGGTGCCGTTATTGGCGGACTGTAAGTAATCCTTAATGGAATCGGTATTGACGCCCATTCCGTTCAATACGGATTCCAGATTGGAGGAATTTCCTACGATTACTTGCTGGGTGGGGCAGTTACTATTCAGTTGGCTCTGGAGCTGGCTTACGTTTACGGGACATTGTCCTGCAAAATTGCCTCCTCCGATAAGTGTTGTTGCTACGAGTATGCTTGGTAATAAGTTCATATTATTTCCTCACTTTCTTTGAAATGAAATATTTCGGGTGTATTACGTAATTGTTACAAATGTGTTACAAGAAGATACTAACATAAAAAAAATTTGATTACAATGGAAGTTGATGGAAGAGATGGAAATACGTTGGGATGAGATTGGGAAAGTGTCCTTCAGGGTCGTGAAATGATATCTTATGTGATTTGACTTATGTGATTTGACGCACAGAGATAGGGGTAGGGGGTGAACATTAATATTTTAGTGTGGAATATAAAGTGTATGCGGACTTGAAGTTATGGAATTTGAATTAAGTGATGTATGCATATTGGATATTTAGTGTTGATAGTCGGGAACAAAGGCTGTATCCTATAGTTAGAAATTTAAAATTTGAGGTGACAAACTATAAATAGTCAAGGGGTTTTTAAAAAAAATCTTTAGTGATAAAAAAGGATATAGCAAACAAGTCATCTGAAAACACCGTATTTCAGATGGGATAATGATGTTCTTATGATACAGCTGCTATTGGAGCTTCTGAGCGTTAAAGTCTACCCCTTGCCTCTCCAATGCATGGATGACTCTAACAAGTTTCTTTGCCACATGAGTGATAGCAACCCTGTGGGGCTTGCCTTCTCCCCGTTTTTTCGCATAGTAGGCGGCGAATGTCATATCAAAGCGGATTAAAGGAAGGCAGCAATTGATGAGGACATACCGGAGCCCCGGCGAGCCATGTTTTACCATCCCTCCTCCGTGTGATTCTGTTCCGGAATCGTTTACACCTGGTTCGATCCCTGCAAATGCGAGCATCTGGGCTGGTGTTGAAAAGTTCGATATATCTCCATATTCCGAATAGATAACGGCGGCAGATATAGTCCCGATGCCAGGAACAGACATATAGTGAGGATGTACTTCCTCGATCAGCTTGTTGATTTCTGTTTCAAGCGTGTCAATCTCTTTTACGAGAGACTGGTACAGGGTGAGCAGGCTGTTCCGTTCCACATCAAAAATAGAGTTGTTTACACCGACCGTATTGGCGGCAAGCTCCTTTAACCGAAGGAACTGTTGGGGAGAAAAATTACCCCTTGATAAAGAGCGGAGCTTCTCATAGGATGCGGAATTCATTCTTGCCATCTTTTCGGCGGAACCGTAGTTTTCAAGCAGATACAGAGCGGTCTTAGAGAAACGCTCATGAAAGAAGGGCTTGAATTCGGGGAAGGTGTGATCCAGCACATTGGTAATCTTTACAAGATAAAAAGAACGCTGTCGAACTAGTCTGTCACGCAAACGAGTTAATGACTTTAAGGAATAAGCGTGGTAAAATCCTTTTGAGTGGGGTTTGTACTCGACAGTCATTAACCACCGGGCTATTGATTCGCAGTCAACAGAGTCGGTCTTGGTTCGCCTTAGAGATGTGGATTTCTTGTATTCCTTGATGAGAACTGGATTAATTTCCATGAAGCTGTGGTTGGCATTTTCAAGGAAGAGTTCAAGATTGAGGGCATAGTGGGCTGTTGATTCAAACCCTATCTTTATGTCCTGAGGATTGGAGAGAGAATGAAAAATAGTGAGTAGCTGTTCAAAGCCTGCCTTATCATTTTTAATAGAAAACTTTGAAACAACCTTTTGATCCGTTGCTGAAATAATACAGCAATCATGTTTGTACTTGGAAATATCAATTCCAATAAAGTACATCGACATAGAGTTATACCTCCTGATATGTATTTTGGCACTGTTGTCTTCCACAGAGAATCCGGCTGTGTAATCACGTAAATAGAAACGTCAGGCGTTAACAAACTGATCAACAGTAATAGACGAAAAGCTGTGGTCTGAGTCACCTCGGAACAGTCAAAGCTGTAAATATATAGGTACAGATCCACAGTGCCTTATCAAATATATCAGAGATGGATTAAAATGCCCAGAGAATCTGGGAGAAAGGAAAAATCCAATTACCATCTGAGATAATTGGATTATACGTGATATATAATTATGGTAGAGGTTAACTTTTATGATCAGGTAGATGATGAGCTGCTTACGTTTGCTGTAATCATTGCGAAGACAAATGGAAGATGGATATTTTGTAAGCATAGGGAACGGAGTACTCTTGAGGTTCCGGGTGGGCACAGGGATGAGGGGGAAGATATCTTAGCGGCTGCCAAGAGGGAGCTTTATGAAGAAACGGGGGCCATTGATTTTGAAATCAGGCCGATATGTGTATATTCAGTAAAGGGGCAGACCCGGATAGATGAGAAATTAAAAGAAAAGTCTTTTGGTATGTTGTATTTTGCAAATATTCTGTCGTTTGAAAAGGAATTACACAGTGAGATAGAAGAAATATATATTATGGACGAACTGACAGAGAACTGGACATATCCGCTTATTCAACCTAAACTTATAGAAGAAGCAATTCGAAGAAATGTTATATGATTTGTGCTTTTATAACAAGAAACCGCCGATATAATACCGGCGATTTCTTAGACAAGTATTAGCAATCACATCTGTTTCTGCCGCCGCCACAGCCGCCACAGCAAAAGAGTAAAAGGATTAATATCAGACAACTGCTATCGATGCCGAAGTCGTTACAGCGATCACAGCGCCTATTACAGTCGCATCCTCTGTTAGGCCCGCATGTTGCACTTAAGTCACTCATTATTGTAGTTCCTAAAATTCACCTTTTTATATTATTATTCGATAAATTTTATTTTGTTACAAGAATGCAATTTTCCGACAATTGGACTTATTACCGAAATTTGCTAGATATTATTGAATATTTGAGTTTTAAGTGTTAATATTTATATATTAGTTTTTGAAAGTCAGAAAGAGAAAATAGGAGGTAAGGTATATGCTTAACAAAGAAATTGCAGCAAAGATAACGGAACAGATAAATTATGAATTGTATTCGGCTTATTTGTATCTGGATATTTCCAACTATTATGCGGATAACAATTTGAACGGCTTCGCAAACTGGTTTAAGATTCAGGCACAGGAAGAACGCGATCACGCACTTCTTTTTATGGACTATTTATTAAATAACAGTGCGAAGGTGGTACTTAAGGATATAAAGGCACCGGATTCTTCCTACAGTGATTTCAGACAGCCTACGATTGCGGCTTTTGAACATGAACTGAAGGTAACGGAGAGGATTCACGATATTTACGGTGCAGCATATGAACTGAAGGATTTTAGAACCATGCAGTTTTTGGATTGGTTCGTTAAGGAACAGAATGAAGAAGAGAAGAATGCCGAGGAGAATATAAAGAAGTACGATTTATTTGGCGGCGACCCAAAGGGACTTTATTTATTGGATTCTGAATTGGCAGCGCGGATATATAGCGCGCCTTCACTGGTGCTTTAATAAGAATGACTGAAACGATGACACTGCATCCCATTCAGGGGTGTAGTGTTATGTTATGTAATAGGAAAGTGTTTCTATCACATGACATATGGATGAACATTTTTGCTTTTATTACCATATATACATACAAAATACCATCGGATTATTATCGTATTGTACAAAAAGGATTTGACAAACAAGTAGGTATATTGTACACTTTTAACAGAGCAAAGGTAGCGGCCAGTATTTATTAATTCGAATTCTAATTTCGATTTTGAATGGATAAATATAGGGCTTTTGTTTTGCGGTTTTGTAAAAGATATAAGAAAAATGGAAGAAATTATTAAAAATAAAATTTTTGAAAAAGTTTTATGATATCTATAGCATTTTTCCATCATTTTCATTATAATAGCTAATGAAGTGTATACATGTATTCCCTGCAGGAATCAATAGTCATTTAAGACATCGAAAGTAAGCTCCTATTTATGGCAATACATTTATTAACAAGGAGCAAAATATAAAAAGGAGATTAATATGACAGAGAACAAGAAGTTATTAGCATGGGTCAAAGAAATGGCCGACATGTGTCAGCCGGATCAGATTTACTGGTGTGACGGATCAGAAGAAGAGAATGAACGTCTTCTGCAGATGATGGTTGATAGCGGTATGGCAATCAAATTGAACGAAGAGAAACGTCCTGGATGTTATTTGTTCAGAAGTGATGCTTCCGACGTAGCGCGTGTTGAGGACAGAACATTCATCGCTTCCAAGACAAAAGACGAAGCAGGTGTTACAAACAACTGGGTAGAACCCGATGAATTGAAGGCTTCAATGAAAGGCTTATACACAGGCTGCATGAAGGGAAGAACGATGTATGTTATTCCTTACTCCATGGGACCGGTAGGCTCACCCATATCCAAGATCGGTATCGAACTTACGGATAGTGCATACGTAGTTGTCAATATGCGTATTATGACCCGTATCGGAACAAAAGTTTTAGAAGCTCTCGGTGACGGAGAATTCGTTCCTTGTTTACATTCTGTTGGTTCACCTCTTGCGGAAGGACAAGCAGATTCCTCTTGGCCGTGCGCACCCATTGAAAACAAGTATATCAGCCATTTCCCGGAAGAAAGACTTATTTGGTCTTATGGCTCAGGCTACGGCGGAAATGCTCTTTTAGGCAAGAAATGCTTTGCGCTTAGAATCGCTTCCGTACTCGCTCGCGATGAAGGATGGCTGGCAGAGCATATGTTAATTCTCAAACTGACAAGCCCCGAAGGCAAGACGAAATATGTCTGCGGCGCGTTCCCCAGCGCATGCGGCAAGACGAACCTCGCTATGTTAGTTCCTACGATTCCGGGCTGGAAGGTTGAAACTGTCGGAGACGATATCGCATGGATGAAATTCGGCGAAGACGGACGTTTGTATGCGATCAATCCTGAAGCTGGTTTCTTCGGAGTTGCTCCCGGAACCTCTTTTGATTCTAACCCGAACGCAATGCACAGCATCGAGAAGAATACGATCTTCACGAACGTAGCGCTTACCGATGACGGCGATGTATGGTGGGAAGGCATCGGAACACCGGCTCCTGCTCATCTGATCGACTGGAAGGGCAATGACTGGACTCCCGATTCCGAGACTCCGGCAGCTCATCCCAACGCTCGTTTTACGGCTCCTGCTTATCAGTGTCCGTCCATCGCTTCCGATTGGGAAGACCCGGCAGGCGTTCCGATTTCCGCTATCTTGATCGGTGGCCGTCGTCCTAAGACGATTCCGCTTATCCATGAAAGCTTCGATTGGAAACACGGTGTATTCCTTGGCTCTATCATGGGTTCTGAAATCACTGCAGCAGCGATTTCCAACAATATCGGACAGGTTCGCCGCGATCCTTTCGCGATGCTTCCTTTCTTCGGCTACAATGTATGTAAATATTTACAGCATTGGTTGAATATCGGCGAGAGATCCAGCGAAGACAAGCTTCCTAAGATCTTCTATGTTAACTGGTTCCGTAAGGATCAGGATGGCAAATGGTTATGGCCGGGCTTCGGCGAAAACAGCCGCGTTCTGAAATGGATCTTCGAAAGAACGGAAGGAACAGGAAAAGCTGTTAAGACTCCTATCGGCTTTATGCCTGAGGCAGGTGCGCTTGATGTTTCCGGACTTGAAAGCGTAAGCGAGGCTGATATGGTTGAACTTCTGAAGGTAGACAAAGATGAGTGGTTGAACGAAGTTGTATCTATTAAAGAACACTATGCAAAGTTCAACGATGAAATGCCGAAGGAACTGTATGCTCAGCTCGAGGCTCTTGAGAACAGATTGAAAGAAGCGTAGGCTCTACTGGTAATAGAATAAGACGTAATATAAAAATAGAATCGGATTTCAGTCTTTTGGGGCTGAAATCCGATTTTTTTTGGTCTTATACTAATTTTTACACCTATCGAACGCAGGATTAAATGCATAGAAGTTCTTGGAATCCAAATTATCCTGAACAATTCTGAGACCTTCACCGAAACGTTGAAAATGTACAATTTCTCTTGCACGCAGGAAGCGAATCGGTTCACAAACTTCCTGATCGTGAATAAGACGTAAAATATTGTCGTATGTGGAGCGTGCTTTCTGCTCGGCAGCCATATCTTCTACTAAATCAGTAATGGGGTCGCCCTTTGACTGGAATTGGTTGGCGTTAAAGGGGACTCCGCCGGCAGCCTGCGGCCAAATTCCTATTGTATGGTCTACGTAATAATTAGCAAAGCCGGAGTTTTCTATTTCCTCCATAGAGAGGTTTTTGGTTAATTGGTGTACGATTGTGGCTACCATCTCCAAATGGGCTAATTCCTCCGTCCCGATATCGGTGAGCAGTCCGGCCACTTCATTATAGGGCATTGCATATCTTTGCGAAAGATAACGCATAGAAGCGCCCATCTCTCCGTCAGGCCCACCATACTGGCTTATGATAACTTGGGCAAGTTTTGCATTGGGCTGGGTGATTTTTACCGGAAATTGTAATCTTCTTTCATAATTCCACATATACTAGCATCCTCCTTCCCAAGGCATCGGTTGTAGTGCCCATTTCCACTCTTTACTGCTGTTATCCGCAACGGAAAGCGTAAGAGGTCCAAATTTGTTCGCATATTCTTGTGTCATCTGATTTTTCAAACGCATATAATGATTGAAATATTCCATAGCTTCCCTGTCCGTAGGATGGGTGTCCAAATATAACGCCATTTCTAGCGCAACAAAACCCACCACACCGATATTATGCAGCATATTTTCCTGCTCTGTGCTCATTTTTGGATTCATTTTACGCATCTCCTTCCCGTAAAAGGCTTTGCTAACTCCGGAAAAATAGTGCCAATGCAGTAGGCCTTATCCAGATCTTCATAAATCTGCGTAAGATTCTGCCACGGTACATATGCCATAGCCACCGGGAAACGGTCCAAATATTCATTAAAATTATAATCCTGCATAATACTCCTTTCATAAATTTATAAGATTTTTAATACATTATATGATAAGGACATTTTTGAGTGTTTGTATCTTCACATTTTTTTCACATAATTTAAAGAAAATAGACACAATTTGAGATTACATTAATAGAAGGAAAATGTCTGGTAATTCAGATGGACAAGGAGGATATTATTTTGATTGAGGTTGAAAATTTAGTAAAAAAGTATGGAGGGCATACCGCCGTAGACCACTTGAATTTTCATGTGGAAAAGGGACAAATCTACGGCTTCCTGGGACCTAACGGTGCAGGGAAATCTACGACAATGAATATTATGACCGGCTATCTGGCAGCTACCGAAGGGAACGTTAAGATCAACGGCTATGATATTCTCACGAATCCGGAGGAGGCAAAAAAGTGTATTGGTTATCTGCCCGAATTTCCTCCGCTTTATCCTGAAATGACCGTGTATGAATATTTGAAATTCGTAGCGGAGCTTAAGAAAATTCCCAAAGAGGAGCGAAAGAAACAAATAGAGGAAGTCATGAATATGACGATGGTAACGGATGTTTCAAAAAGGCTTATTAAAAATCTCTCCAAGGGCTATAAGCAGCGTGTCGGCCTGGCTCAGGCAATTCTGGGATATCCGGAGGTGATCATACTGGATGAGCCGACGGTAGGTCTGGATCCGAAGCAAATCATTGAGATCAGAGATTTGATCCGCAAGCTTGGAGAAAACCATACGGTAATCCTAAGCTCCCATATTTTATCCGAGGTAAGTGCGGTCTGCGATCATATCATGATCATTTCCAAAGGGAAGCTGGTGGCAAGTGATTCGCCTGAGGGCTTACAGAAGCTAAAGACCGGAACGGCCGACTTGAATATAACAGTACTTGGCAAAAAAGAAGACATTCAAAGGGCGCTTAACAATATCGCCGGCGTGAAAGAGATTTCATACATAGAAAAAGAGGATGCAGTGGAGATTTCCATCACTACCTTCTCAGATACGGATATCAGCCGTGAGGCTGGAATTGCGTTAGCTGAAAACAAACTTCCGGTAATCGCCATGAGCAGACAAGCTGAAACCTTAGAGGATATTTTCCTGCAGCTTACTTCGGCAGGGGAGGGTAAAGCGGTGGGAAGCGCAAGGGACGATGAAGGCAATACTGACGACAAAAAAGGTACCGAAATCGATGAAAACGATAATACTGACGACGAAAACAATAACGATGAAGAAAAGGAAGCAGTTAAAATAACCGCAAAAGTGGAGGAGAACGAAGATGACAGCAATATTTAAAAGAGAGTTTAAATCTTATTTCCAATCCTTTGTCGGATGCTTGTTCATCGGTATTATTTTATGTATTACCGGCATTTATGTAACGGTATATAACCTGCTTAGCGGTTACCCTAAGATTTCATATGCGCTTTCGGGCATTCTTTTTATTTTTATTATCAGTGTACCGATTCTGACGATGAGAGTACTTGCGGAGGAGCGGAAGCAGAAAACGGATCAGCTCATTTTGACTGCGCCCATATCGGTAGGTAAAATCGTGGCGGGCAAGTTCATTGCTCTTGGGGCGGTATTTACTATTCCGGTAATCATCATCGGCATATATCCTCTGGTTTTAAGCGCATTTGGGACAGTGTCTTTTTTGGAGACTTATGTATCCATTTTCGCGTTTTATCTGTACGGGCTTACCTGTATCGCGATAGGTATTTTTCTTTCCTCCCTTACGGAAAGCCAGGTAATCGCGGCAGTTATTTCCTTTGCTGTACTATTTGGCGGCTATGTGATGGCGGGCATATGCAATATAATTT
Source organism: Kineothrix alysoides (assembly GCF_000732725.1). Classification (GTDB taxonomy): domain Bacteria; phylum Bacillota; class Clostridia; order Lachnospirales; family Lachnospiraceae; genus Kineothrix; species Kineothrix alysoides. Next base: position 1,349,581 of record NZ_JPNB01000001.1, read on the forward strand.
CCACTACGGGAAATTTCCTTACGAAGATATTAAGAGCTTTCGACATAGTATCGCGTTTTGATAATATGGTAGAAGGAACCCTCGATTTGAAGAGTGCTGTTTATTATATCTCGGTTATTTTACTGACGCTTTTTCTGGCCACTCAGTCCATCCAAAAGAGACGCTACAGCGTATCGGTAAAAAACTTGAAAATAGGGGCGTACAGTTCCGCTATGGTAGTAATATCTATTGCTGCTGCGGTAATACTGAATCTGCTTGTTTCGGAAATACCGACCAAATATACAGCATTTGACGTAACGGCGAATAAGATGTTTTCGCTGTCGGAAGAAACGAAGGACTTGCTTGGGAAGGTGGAAGACGATATAACGATTTATGTCCTGTCCAATGAGAATTCGCAGGACACGACTTTGAAGAAGACACTGGAGCAATATGAGCAGTTTTCCGGCCATGTAAAGGTTTCTTATGTGGATCCTCTTGTTAATCCGAAGTTCTATACACAGTATACGGATGCCTCTGTATCGAGAAACAGCTTGATCGTAGTCAGCGATAAGAGAAATAAGGTAGTGGATTACAGCTCCGTTTTTGAAACGAGTACGGACTATACAACTTATGAAACGACAACGACCGGCTATGACGGAGAGGGGCAGATTACAAGTGCCATTTCCTACGTGACCAGCGACAATATGCCGAAGATGTATATATTGGAAGGGCATGGAGAGCTGGCCTTTGAGACAGATTTTAACGATACGATAGCGAAGGCGAACATCGATTACGAATCCATTAATCTGCTGCAATATGACAATATTCCGGAGGATGCAGAGGGAATTATTATCAATGCGCCTACGTCTGATTTCTCCGAGGACGATACGAACAAGGTGCTGGATTATTTGCAGAACGGCGGAAATGCACTAATTATCAGTACATGGACGGATGCTGACATGACGAATTTTTATAAAATCCTGGATTATTACGGAATATCCATGGCGGATGGTCTGGTGTTAGAAGGGGCTGAGGGCGCTTATTATCAAAGCCCGTTCTACATATTGCCCACGGTGGAATCGGATACAGTTACCAGTTCTATCAGTGATTCTTATATATTCGCCCCTTACGCACAGGGATTTCTTTTACCGGAAGAGGCAGGAGATGGTTTATCTCTTACCCCCCTTCTTTCAACAAGCGATAAGGCTTATGCCAGAGCGGATGTGAACGGAACGACGGATTATACGAAGCAGGAGGGCGATGTGGACGGTCCCTTTACCTTGGGCGTAAAAGCGGTAAAGACTAACGGCGAGGCAGAGTCTACTGCGGTCATTTATTCCAGTGAAAATCTGTTTACGGATGCAGCGGATTCCATGGTATCCGGTACGAACATGAAACTGTTCGCAGGTTCACTCGGAGAAATGACGGAGGAAACGGAAGGAATTGCGATTCCGGTTAAAAGCTATGAAGAGAACTATTTGACCATTCCGCAGTCCTATATTATTTTACTCAGCCTTTTGATTACGGTAATTATTCCATTGGCGTTTTTGGCAGGGGGATTCGTCGTATGGTTTAAGAGAAGAAAGGCATAAATACAGGAGACCAGGTTGAAGAGACCACCTTTTCACCTTTTGAAATCAGCGTCCGCTGAGGCGGACAGAGGGATGTATCATGAAAAGACAGAAAATACAACTGTTAACAATTCTCATTCTTCTCATCGCGATGGCCGCAGCGTATGTCGGGGTGAAATACTATAATAATAACCACGAGGAAGAGGACGAAAAGGTATCGTATACTGTAACGCATGACGATGCAGCTTCCGTAAAGTCGCTTTCCCTGGCAAACGATAACGGAGAACTTTCCTTTACGAAGGAGGGCGATATTTGGTATGAAAACAGTGACAAAACAGTGAGCATCGACGCAGGTGCTCTGGAGGATATGATTGAGGCTGCAGTTTCTATTACCAGCGAGGATGTAATTGAAAATGCAGCGGATATGTCACAGTACGGTCTGGACGAACCGGAGATTACGGTAACCTATACTACGGAGAACGCAAGTACTACGTTGGAAATAGGGGATTATAATTCTTCTGTATCTAAATATTACGTTTGCGTGAAAGGAGAAAACATGGTTTATACTATGACTAGCTCTGCGAGAGCCTCTTTTACGAAGAGTCTGGATGATTTGAAGAAGATTGAGACGCAGGGTGATGAAAGTGTTGAGACGGACGGGGATTAGGAGAATATTCGGAGCTTTCATCCTGTTGAGAAAAGACAATTGAATATCGTATAAATCATACCTGAAAGAATTAGAAATTACCCGGTATGAAGCAGGATATCCCATGTATAGATAGTCAGTACATGGGATATCTTTTTTACCATATATCGATTTAAGAAGAGATAGCAGCACTTTCTCAGAAGGTAACGGTTCTCGATACCATAAGGAATTATTGTTATGGATTTGGAGTGACTCCAATTTACGTTGCAGAAGATGGGGAGGTCGTACAATACATGTGTTACAACTGAATAGTTAAAAAGCGAGGACAGACAAGTAATAGGTATTAAGACAGGAGAGAGGCTGCAGTCTTGGCGGTATAGGGCCGGTCTGGTATATGAGGAGGGAATTATTGGAGTTTAATATATGTTGACACTAATGGAATGGGGGACTATAATTTGGAGGGAAATTAATGAGAATCAATCTCAAATGTGGATAAAGAGGTGGGAAGCATGACGCTTTTTGAAGGACAAAAGAATTTTTTTTATGAAATAAACGGAGTATTCACAGAGGAAGCTGTTGCTAGAAGGCTGAGGGCACTTGGGCTGAATGATGGGACAACGGTCAAGATACTTAACCGAAAGAGGAACGGAGCCTTGATCGTTGGCGTGAGAGGAACGCGGCTGGCACTTGGGAAGCATATTTCTTCAGGAATCGAAGTAAAGGAGGAGAAGAAGGATGCCTGATAAAGATAAGCATATTCATGTAGCCTTTGTTGGGAATCCTAATTGCGGCAAGACGACTCTGTTTAATGCAATAACCGGCTCTAAGCTTAAGGTGGCGAACTGGTCGGGGGTCACTGTAGAGAAGATAGAAGGAGAAGCGAAGTACGAGGGTTTTCAGCTGACGTTAATGGATACTCCGGGGATTTATTCCCTGACCTGCTATAGTATAGAAGAAAAAGTGACGAGAAAGTGCGTTATGGATGAAGATGTCGAGGTGATTGTCAATGTTGTGGACGCCTCGTCTTTAGAGAGGAATCTGTATCTGACGTTACAGCTTTTGGAGCTTGGGAAGCCGGTGGTGCTGGCCCTTAATATGATGGATGTTGTGGAGGAGCGGGGAATGGAAATCGATTTGCACCGCCTTCCGGAAATGCTCTGGGACGTACCTGTAGTTCCTGTATCGGCGGCGAAGAGGACCGGACTGGATATTCTGCTCCATGCGGTGGTTCATCACTACGAAGAGGAACCAAAACAGAACACGTTATTTTACGGAGAAGGGATCGAGGAGAAAATCGCTAAGCTGGAGGTGATGATGCAGGCTCATTATCCGCTGCATTCTTCCGTGAGATGGCATGCCATAAAGCTGTTGGAGGAGGACGAGGAGGTAAAGAACGAGCATCCGATTTCAGTCACCAATGTAGTGGATAAGAACTATGAAAAGGAAATCATACAGACCAAGTATTCATATATTGAAGGCATAGTAAATGAGGTGCTCTTTTATAGAGATAAGAAGAAAGCGAATACGGATAAGATGGATGCGCTTCTTACCCATCCCATATGGGGAATCCCATTTTTCCTGATGATAATTGGTTTCGTATTCTTTCTCACCTTTACGGTAGGGGATTTGCTCAAAGGCGTATTTGAAATCGGCCTGGACTGGCTTTCGGGAAGCACCGATAGCTTGCTTGTGTCCATCGGAACTACGGCGTGGTTGAGGTCGTTGATCGTAGACGGTATTATAGCCGGAGTGGGAGGAATACTTACCTTTATTCCCAATATATTCATACTATTCCTTGCCTTAGCTATTTTAGAGGACAGCGGTTATATGGCGCGGGTCGCTTATGTTATGGATGGTATTATGGGAAAGGTGGGGTTGTCGGGAAAGGCGTTCCTTCCGATGATACTGGGCTTCGGTTGTACTGTTCCGGCTATCATGGCGACAAGGACATTAGAGACGGAGTACGACAGACGTAAGACAATGGTAGTGACGCCATTCATGTCCTGCTCGGCAAGGCTTCCGATTTACGTTCTTTTTTCAGGAATGTTTTTTTCTGATTATGCAGGGCTTGCAGCCTTTTCCATGTACGGGATTGGAATGATAATCGCCATTTTGGTTGCGAAGGTCATCAACACCATACAAAAAGGAAAGGCCAATGACTCACTCTTAATTGAGCTTCCGGAATATAAACGCCCCAATGCAAGAACCATCCGCATTTATGTCTGGAACAAGCTGAAGGAGTACATACATAGGGCGGGTACCATTATTTTTATAGCGTCCATCGTTATGTGGTTCATTTTGAATTTTGGCATGCAGGGAATGGTGGAAAATCCCGGGGACAGCTTCGGCGCTGCCATTGGAAAGTTCCTGGTTCCGGTCCTTGTTCCGGCAGGACTTGGAATGTGGCAGATCGTAGTAGCATTAATTGCCGGCATTTCGGCAAAAGAGGTAGTGGTATCCAGCTTCGCAGTATTGTTTGGCGTAACCAGTGCCAATTCGGAAACCGGTATGCATTCTCTGGTGGCGAATATTCAGAGCATCGATCCGCAGTTCGGACCGTTGAACGCCTATTCGCTGATGCTGTTTTGCCTTTTGTATGTTCCTTGCATCGCTGCGGTAGCGACTATGAAAAAAGAAAGCGGCTCCTGGAAATTTACACTGAAAACGGTAATTTTCCAGCTCACCTTCGCATGGCTCGTCTCCGTAATCGTTTTCCAGACAGGAAGCTTGTTTTTTTAAAGATACATTCCCTGAAATAGCGAAAAAGTTGTAGGAAATGCCTTGATTTCCTCTTGGGTTTATGTGAAAATAATACTTGCTGATAATGACAAAATCCCAATAATATCGGCAGGCTTATGAAAGATAAAGACAAGGAGGGCGCTATGAGAGGTATCGATACACAAGTGCGAAAAATTCGCAGGCGTATATTTAAAGAGGTTGCGAACTTGGCATATCATTCGGAGGATTTAATCAATGATGTGGAAGCGCTTCCATATAAAATTGTAGATTACGATGAGTCGCCCTACGGAAGCGTTTATAGGGAACGGGCTGTCGTGAGAGAGAGAATCAGGCTTGCCATGGGGCTTTCCCTGAGGCCTGAGAACGTGCCCGTACATGCCACCCAAGGGTTGGCGGAAAGCGACATCGATGAAAAATATTACGAACCGCCGCTGATGCAGGTCATTCCTTCCGCATGCAATGCATGTCCGGAGAATCGTTATGAGGTGACGGATAAGTGTATGGGTTGTCTTGCCCATCCCTGCAGGGAAGTATGTCCCAAAGGTGCAGTATCTATGAAGGACGGAAAGTCCATTATCGATCAGGAAAAATGTATTAAATGCGGCAAGTGCAAAACAGTTTGTCCTTATGATGCCATTTCCCATCAAACAAGGCCCTGTCTGGCCGCCTGCGGAGTAAATGCGATAAAAAACGACGCGAGAGGAAGGGCATTGATCGACAGTGATCTGTGCGTATCCTGTGGACAGTGCATGGTAAATTGTCCTTTCGGTGCGATTGCCGATAAATCGCAGATTTTCCAGCTAATCAGGGCATTGCAGTCCGGGCGGAAGATCATCGCTCAAGTAGCGCCGGCCTTTGTCGGACAGTTCGGAGCACATGTATCGCCCGACAGAATCAAGACGGCATTGAAGGAGCTTGGATTTTATGATGTATATGAGACAGCCATAGGTGCCGATATGGGAGCAATGGCAGAAGCCGAGCATTATGTCCATGCGGTGACTACAGGGGAGCTGCCTTTTCTTCTGACCTCCTGCTGTCCTTCCTGGTCGGTGTTAGCTAAGAAATTTTTCCCGGAGACCATCGATAATATATCCAACGAACTGACGCCCATGGTAGCTACAGCCCGTAAGATAAAAGAGGACCACCCCGATGCAGGCGTAGTTTTCATCGGACCTTGTGCTTCTAAAAAGCTGGAGGCTTCCAGAAGGACCGTCCGTTCGGATGTCGATTTTGTTATTACCTTCGAAGAGCTTTCCGGAATGTTCGAAGCGAAGGAAATTGTGTTAGACAATGTACCGGTGTCGGACAAGATGGAAGATGCTACGGGCGCCGGACGCGGTTATGGCGTTGCAGGTGGTGTGGCCAGCGCTATTGAGGAATGTATCCGGGAATATTATCCCGATGTGGAGGTGCACATCGAGCATGCCGAAAGCCTTGCGGAGTGTAAAAAGATGCTTATGTTGGCTAAGGCGGGCAAGAAGAACGGCTGTCTGATTGAGGGTATGGCGTGTCCCGGAGGCTGTGTTGCCGGAGCAGGAACCAACATCGCGATTCCTCAGGCAGCGAAAGAAGTGGCGGGCTTCAAGGCTGCGGCGGCGAAGAAGATACCCGACATGTAAAAGAACAAAAGTGTGATTCGTACAGTAAAACATTCATTGAATAGCTACAGGAAAGTCGAGGAGTAAATAAATGTCCAAAATAAGAACACGTTATGCGCCCAGCCCTACGGGACGCATGCACGTAGGTAATTTAAGAACGGCTCTATATGCTTATCTTATTGCAAAGCACGAGGGCGGAGATTTCATTTTGAGGATTGAAGATACGGATCAGGAGCGCTATGTGGAAGGCGCAGTGGAAATCATTTACCGTACTTTGGAAAAAACGGGGCTTTTGCACGATGAAGGACCGGATAAGGACGGCGGAGTAGGTCCTTATGTGCAGAGCGAGAGACAGTCGAAGGGAATCTATCTGGAATATGCGAAGAAGCTGGTCGAAAAGGGAGAAGCTTATTATTGCTTCTGCGACAAGGAAAGGCTTGCATCCCTTACCCAGACCGTTGCCGGAAAAGAAATCAACATTTACGATAAGCATTGTCTGCATCTGTCCAGGGAAGAAGCGGAAGAGAAACTGGCTTCGGGCATCCCTTACGTGATCAGACAGAAGAACCCTACGGAAGGGACAACCACCTTTCATGATGAAATCTATGGAGACATTTCGGTCGACAATGCCGAACTGGACGATATGATTCTGATCAAATCCGACGGCTATCCCACCTATAATTTTGCAAACGTGGTAGACGACCATTTAATGGGAATTACGCATGTGGTAAGAGGAAATGAATATCTTTCTTCCTCTCCGAAATATAACCGCCTTTACGATGCTTTCGGCTGGGAGGTTCCGATATACGTTCACTGCCCGCTGATTACGGACGAGGAGCATCACAAGCTGTCCAAACGCTGCGGACATTCCTCTTATGAGGATTTGATCGAGCAGGGATTTTTGTCGGAGGTTATCGTGAATTTCGTAGCGCTGCTCGGTTGGAGCCCGGAGGATAACGAGGAGATTTTCTCTCTTGAAGATCTCATAAAGATATTCGATTACAGACATTTATCCAAATCCCCTGCCGTTTTTGATTATACCAAGTTGAAATGGATGAACGGCGAATATATGAAAGCAATGGATTTTGATAAGTTCTACAAAATGGCAGAGCCTTATTTAAAAGAAGTGTTAACGAAAGATTTGGAGCTGAAGGCAATCGCACAGATGGTCAAGACGAGAATCGAAATATTCCCTGACATAAAGGAAATGGTAGATTTCTTCGAAGAGCTTCCCTCATACGAGACATCGATGTATGTTCATAAGAAAATGAAGACCACGGAGGAATCATCTCTTGAGGTGCTGGAGGAACTGCTTCCTGTTATTGAAGTGCAGGAATCCTTTGACAACGATTCCCTTTATCAGATGCTCGTTTCCTATGTAGAAAAAAAAGGCTGTAAAAACGGCTATGCGATGTGGCCGATCAGAACCGCCGTATCCGGCAAACAGATGACGCCTGCCGGAGCGACGGAAATCATGGAAATCCTCGGGAAAGAGGAATCCATAAAACGCATTAAGAAAGGCATCGAGCTGTTAAAGAATGCCTGAGCAAAGAAATAATAGGGCACAGGCCCAAGCTATAGAACACGCTTCCGGTCCCATGCAGGTTCTCGCGGGACCGGGAAGCGGCAAAACTTATCTTACCATTCGCCGGATTCGTCATCTGATTCAGCATCACGGGATTTCTCCCGACAAAATTCTCGTTATTACTTTTACAAAGGCTGCGGCGCAGGAGATGAAAGAACGCTTCTTGGCACTTACCGGGAATGCATACCCGGAGGTTTTCTTTGGGACCTTCCATGCCGTATATTATTATATCCTGAGGCAATCGGGAAATCCGGGCTTAAGGCTGGCATCTGCGTCAGACAAACGTAACTATTTGGCACATATCCTTAGCACCATAAAAAGCGGGGAAGAAAACAATGCAGAGCTATATGGAAGCTTACTAAAGGCGATAAGCGCCGTTAAAAATCTTTCTGCGAGTTCTCAGGCCTCAGAGCTCCTAACGGATTACAGTGAGGAGCTTAAGCAGCAATTTCCATACATATATGAAGAATATTGCCGCATTATGCAAGAAGAGCACAAAGTCGACTTTGACGACATGATTCTTCTGTGTGATAAACTGCTTACCCATAATACCCAGGTTCTTACCTTCTGGCAGGATGCCTTTTCTCACATCTTAGTGGATGAATTTCAGGACATTTCTCCTTTGCAGTATCAGATTTTACGCCGTCTGTCACTTCCTCAGAACAACCTATTTGTAGTAGGAGACGACGACCAGTCCATTTATGGATTTCGGGGTGCGGGTCCGGATATTATGAGACAGTTTATGAACGATTATGAAAAGGCCAAGCAGCTTACTCTGGGTATCAACTACCGGTGTACGGAGGATATTGTAGAAGCGGCGCAAATCGTCATTACGGATAATAGGAACCGTTATGTAAAAGAGCTTACGGCGGATAAAAAGGGACAGGGAGAAAGGAAAAAGAATGAGGCAGTAAAAATCTCTTCTTTTGCGGACAAGGAAGAAGAACACAAATATCTTATGGAGAGGCTGAAGGAAATGTCAAGAGAGGAGTTGTCCCAAAGCGCTGTCATTTACCGTACTAATGCGGAGGCAGGAGCGCTGTCCAGAGAACTTGCTGCTTGTAATATTCCTTTTTGCGCAAAGGATAACATTGAAAATATTTTTGAAACGCCCATAGCGCGGGATATCTTTTCCTACCTTTCTTTTGCAGAGGCCATTTGGGGAAAAGGAAGAGGTGAAGGGGCAGGCGGTCAGCGGGGAGATTTTTTCCGTATTATGAATAAGCCATCCAGGTATATCCATAGACAAGCGGCGGGGGAGGCCGTAGTTACCGAACGGCTTTTGCTGGATTTCTATAATGAGAAGCCTTATATGCAGGAAATGATAAGGAAGCTTTGGGTGGATTTAAAGATGCTTTCAGCTTTGAGGCCTTATCTTGCGGTAGATTATATTAGGAGGAATATGGGCTATGAGAAATATTTATGCAGCGGGAAAGAGAAGGAAAAAAGAGAAGAAATGAAAGAACTTTTGGATGAATTGCAAAGATCGGCGGCAAGCATGCACAGCTTCACAGAGTGGAGAGAATATGAGCAGGAATATACACGTATGATTCAGAAGAAAGAAAACACAGAAAAGAAAGAGCAGGAAGGAATTCGGTTGCTTACCATGCACATGTCCAAAGGGCTGGAATATACGAGAGTCTATCTTCCAGATATAAGAAAGGGGGCGATACCGAGCCGAAAAGCACTTTTGCCGGAGGCGGTGGAGGAGGAACGGAGACTTTTCTATGTGGCTATGACCAGGGCGAAGGCGTATTTGGAAATATTGTATTACGAAGAGCCATCCCCTTTTATCAGAAAATTAAAAGAGGCTCTCGAAACAAAAGACCGATTGTAAAGCCTTTGGTTAGGGAACCTCGTATTACCATTATAATTACTTCCATAAATATAATTGCTTCCATAAAAATAGAGCGGTTATTCTACGAATTCATCGAATTCCACATTGTCCAGATATTCGTCAAAAGCGTCGGCAACCATTTCGTATTCGTCATCATCTTCGATATATAAAAGCTCCGGCTCGGCGTTAACGTCGTTCTTGTCTTCGAAATAGCGGTAGAACCATACTTCTCCGTCTGTATTTCGGCCGTTTTCATCCAGCGGCAAAAGCACGATATAATCTTTTCCCTGCGATTCCAGAATTGTCACAACTGCGCAGACAACATGGGTACCGTCCTCCAAGTCCAGTTCAACGGTCATTTCCTCATCGTTTAATTCTTCAGCCTCTGTCCGGTTATTCAATTCTTTGTCCATAGAAACTCCTTTCCCCTACCGGTAGTTGTTTTACTAGTCATGTTCCTATTGTACTAGCGAGTCGAACAATAATCAATAATTTTTCTCTATTTTTACACATAAAAAAATTTTTATGGTATACTTTAGAGGCAATGCAGTAGAAATATGCGAGAAATGACTGCGGATATCAACGGATGGAGGAGAACATGTATACAATCGACAACAAGACAATCGGCAGGCCATATCCGTTAGGTGTGACAACAGAGCATAATCATACTTATTTTTCGGTGGTCATGAAGAAAGGCAAGGACTGCGGCGTCATATTATATGATAGGAAGACGAAAGAATTAAGCAGGCTTCCTTTTGATGAGCGAGGTAAGTTCGGCTCCATTTTCAGCATGAGAATCGAGAATTTGGATATCGAAAGATATGAATATAATTTCTATGACGGAGAGTACATTTTTACAGATCCTTATGCAAAAGTGATTTACGGGCATGAGAAATGGGGAAAGTACGGTGACCATATAAGAGGAGGCTTTCTTCGCAGCGGCTATGATTGGGAGGGAGATAAGCCCTTAAAATACCCTTATGAAAACAGTATTTTATATTGCCTCAATGTAAGAGCCTTTACGAAGCATAGATCCTCGGGGATAACTCATAAGGGAACCTATCGGGGAATCATAGAGAAGATTCCCCATTTGAAAGAACTCGGAATCACGGCTGTGGAATTGATGCCTTCCTATGAGTTCGACGAAACGGAAAGTCGGAGTCTTCCTCCCGTTAAGGGATCCATGGAGGAGACGGTAAAGAACAAGTTCGTCCCGCCGCAGGAGGGTGAGAAGAAGGAAAAGAAATACAATTGCTGGGGATATATAGAGGGCTTTTATTTTGCTCCTAAGGCTGCCTTCAGTTTTGATGAGGATGCAGTTCTGGAGTTTAAGGATATGGTAAAGGAGCTGCACAGAAACGGCATCGAAGTAATTATGCAGTTTTATTTTCCGGGTACGGTGAAGCAGGGAGTGATGTTAGATGCATTAAGATATTGGGTGCTGGAATACCATATCGACGGTATCCATCTGAAGGGAGAAAGTATTCCGGCCCGCGCGGTCGCTTCGGAACCGCTCTTTACGGAAACTAAATTATTCTACGACCATTTTCCTTATGAAGAAATATATGGAGAGGAAGAGATACCTGAATTCCGTAATCTGGCATCCTATAATGATGATTATATGTATACGGCCCGCCGTTTCCTTAAGGGGGATGACAATATGCTGGGATATTTTCTGGAATTACAGCGTAAAAATCCTCCTCGCCACGGTGTAATAAATTATGTGACCAATTATTACGGCTTTACGCTATCGGATATGGTTTGTTATGAGAAGAAACGCAATGAGGAAAATGGGGAGGGCGGAAGGGACGGCAATGATCATAACTTTACATGGAACTGCGGAACGGAAGGTGTGACAAGGAAAAAAGGTATGCTTAAGTTACGGGAAAGACAGGTGAAGAACGTGCTTGTTATGCTTTTCACTTCCCAGGGAACGCCTCTTATATACAGCGGTGATGAATTTGGAAATACCCGGTATGGAAATAATAACCCCTATTGTCAGGACAACGATATCGGTTTTGTGAAATGGAACAGCGCCGGTCCCTGGCAGAGCATTTTTTTCTGCATGAAAGGGTTGATTGCCCTTAAGAAGGCACATCCGGTACTTCGAAATAAACAGGAACTGAAGATTCTTGATTATATCGGCTGCGGCTATCCTGATGTTTCTTATCACGGAGAGGAGGCGTGGCGTCCCGAACTCAGCGGCTACAGCCGCTACGCCGGAATTATGTACTGCGGCTGCTATGGCAAGCTAGATAAAAAAGAGGATGACAATTTCTTTTATATCGCGTATAATATGCACTGGCTTCCTCATGATTTTGCGCTTCCCAAGCTTCCCAAGGGTATGGAATGGCAGCTTCTTGCGGATACGGGAAGGGACGGCGGGGATATGTTTTTGCCGGAGCCTTTCGTTGAAGAGGGAGAACAGCCGGGAGTGACAGTAAAGCCACGTACGGTTCATATTTATATTTCAAAACAGAAGAAAGGACAGAAGCCTGAAAAAAGACAATATGTGAGGACTGCGTTTTAGTCGGATATAGACAGCCTTTTGCAGGTAAACAATATGAAAATCTGGAAACATTTTAAAACCATTACTTATCATAAATATCTCGTGATGAAGGGCTGCTTTAAGGTAGGACTTTATTGGCAGGGACTGACGCACGATCTGTCCAAATACAGTCCTGCGGAATTTTTAGTTGGTGCAAAGTACTATCAGGGCGACAGAAGCCCGAATAACGCAGAGAGAGAAGACATCGGTTATTCCAGCGCATGGCTGCATCACAAAGGAAGGAACAAACATCATTACGAGTACTGGCTGGATTACAGCACAAAGAATATTGTCGGCGGTATGGCTCCGGCGCCTATGCCGGATCGCTATATCGTAGAAATGCTTATGGATCGTATCGCCGCCTGCAAGGTGTACCGGAAGGGCAGCTATACGGACCAGGCTCCCTTGGAGTATTACCTTTGGGGCAAAGATCCGGCTCCTCTTCATGAGAAGACGAAGGAGCTGTTAGAAAGGCTTTTGCATATGCTGGCGAAGGAAGGTGAGAAGAAGACCTTCTCCTATATAAAAAAAGAGGTACTCCGCAAGCGCGGATATGCGTCTTCAGTGGAATCGCAGCAAAGAAACGGATAAGAAAAATAAGTAACCCTTTATGAGATGTCACATAAGATAAAGCATATCATAAAGGAGTTGAAAAATATGAATTGTCTTATTTTATTAATTTTACTTTTTTGCTGCGGCAATAATGATATAGGCTGCGGCAATAATTCTGGCTGCGGAAATAATTCAGGTTGTGGGAATAACTCGGGCTGCGGAAACAATTCAGGCTGGGGCGGCAACTCAGGCTGTCGAAATAACAACACATGCGGATGCAGTACACCGGATAAGGATCAAGGAACCGGCGGCCGCAGTTCAAGACCTGATCAAAGATGTGACAACAGACAGATGATGAATGAATCTTATGTCGATGACGGACGCAGAGACAGAGGTTTCAATACGTTTCCTTCACCGGGGAATACATGTGGATATGAAGAATAATATTGTGCAATAAAAATAAGATAAAAAATCCGGGGCGGTGTCTCGGATTTTTATTTTTTCTGTAACAGGAAAGTACTCCTATTACAGAAAGATGGATGCGCAGCTACATGCGCGGAACAAAAGCTGTGCTGCCGAAGTGCTTGTTGGAGAGAGTGTGAAGCATAGTTTTTATTTATACATATGCTTGGGTATTTTACAATTATTTGTTGTGAAATTGGCATAAGTACATGAAAAATCGTTTATGAACTTGTCAATATAGAAGAATAGCTGTAAAATATTTCCAATAAATGGAAGTAGGGTGGCACGGAATGCTGATGATAAAAATAGGTATTTGTGACGATGAAGAACTGGTAACGGACATTCTTCAGAGAATAATCGAAGAATGCTTGCAAGAAATCGGGCAGCACTATGAAATACATACGTTTCTGTCGGGACGTGCACTGCTTGAGAAAGTACAAGAACTGGATGTGGTTTTTCTGGATGTGCTTATGCCGGATATGAACGGGTACGAAACCGGTAAGCAAATAAATAAGCTGAATCCCGGCTGTCGTATTATTATGGCGACGGGAGAAATCGAGTATTTCGAGGAAGCTTTTAAGATAAATGCAGTTTGGTATTTGCGGAAGCCTTTCTATAAAGAAGGGATTATGGAGGCTTTGACGAGAGTGATTCATTTGTCCTTGGGGATGAACGTCGTAGAGTTGTATAAGGAGCGGAACAAATACCGCATTCTTCAAAAGAATATAAAATATGTGCGAGCGTATAACAGTTATACCGAGTATTTTGTGGGAAATGAAATATTCAGAAAAGAAGTTTCCTTAAAAGGAGCGGAATATGAACTCGATATGCGTTTATTTTTCAGAATTGATAAGAAATATATCGTAAATATCTCTTGGATAGATGCATATAAAGATGAAAAAATATGGATAGACGGAAATGAATTCATCCTTTCTCGAAGGAGAAAGAGCACCTTTTATAAAGAGTATTTGCTGTATCAATCGGAATATACATGAGGATAAATGAAATGAAGATAGTTTGCCTGCTGTTGATCGTTTTTATTACGGAACTGTTTAAATATGGAATATGGTTCCGTGGCATGTATTCCTTAAAAATAAAAAGAACATGGGTTGGGGCGGCGGCAATAATAGGCTTTGCGGCGTCCATATTGCTTGGGGCGGTGGACGAGAATACATTGCTGCTATTGTGGTGTGCTGTTTCTATCATAGTATATATACTTATTTTGGATTGTGATAAAGGGGAGAAGGCACTGAATATTTTCAGGGCAGGCTTTTTAATAATATGTATGGGAGAAATAGTAGGGGGCGTTACTTCACCCTTTTCGGCAAGACAAGATATTTCCCGTGCTGAAGAAAAAATTATATATTTGATTAATAATAGTATAGTAATTGCATTAATCAGCATAGCGGCTGTAATAAAGAGAAAACTAAAATTACCGGATAATGAAAAGTGGAAAAAGGGTTATAGATTTATAATATATGTTTCTGTTTTTGTTATGGGAATGGCTATTTTTTTAACCATTGCCGGATTTCAAGCGATTGCCAGATACACTCCTAATGAAAAGATTATCTTGTTCTCAAAGGTTATATCTATTATTTCTTTTGTAAGTGTTGCATGTCTTATTATGATTATGATTTATATTGATAATGAAAATAAGAAAATAAAGAAGTATCGGGAAACGGATGCTTTGCTTTTGGAAACACAAAGAAACTTATATAATGCTATGCTGGCCAAAAACGAGGAGACAAGACGGTTTCGTCACGATATGCAAGGCCATCTCATATGCCTGAACGGGTTGGCTCATAGCGGAGATATTTCCAAGGTGATGGATTATGTGGCAGGAATGGAAGGTCAGCTTCTTGAAATTAAGAACATAACTTATTCGGTTGGAAATGATATTATTGACGCAATACTTAATTATTATATTTCTCTGCTTGATAAAGAAGTTAAGGTTGACGTGAACGGAAGATGTCCTGCTAATATGAAAATAAATGCGGTAGAGCTTTGCACTATCGTGTCAAATCCTATTCAAAATGCGGTGGAGGCGTTAAATAAAACGGAATGCTGTAATCGCTATTTAAAAATAAATATTACCAATAACAATAATTATATGAAGTTCGAGGTAATAAATAGTATGCCTGAGTCAGATAAAAAAGTAATGTTAATAAATGGGCTGCTGACTACGACCAAAGCGGATAAGGAAAATCACGGTATCGGAATAAGAAACGTGAAAGAAACCGTGGAAAAGAACAGGGGAGATTTTAGAATAAACGTTGGGAATGGTGAATTTGTAGTGAAAGTAACGATGCCATATGACGAATGCCTATTGCCGGAAACCAAGATTGTGAACGGAATCAATCATTAAATCAAAAAGGATAAACAGAGTACCCAATAAAACGATAAATGTACCAATAGCGTAGTTATGCGACCGTTAAAAGAGAAATGGTTGAAAGTACCAATACCCATGTGATATTTTGTTGAAAAGTGGGGTGTGGCATGATACAACATTAAGTGTGTTCGGTAACTTCTTGAATCGGTATTAGGTGGGGGAATTAATTTACATAAGAGCTTGCAGGATTTTACTGGAATGGGATCAAACGAGAACTTTCCAGGGGGTCCATTTTCGTCGATATATATTCCTTGGAGAAATGCAGACATCATTGAGAAGGCAAAAGGGGAATTATATATATGCGTTATTGAGCGAATTAATATCGACGAAAAATCCGGTCCCAGTGAAATAAACAAGCATTTTATGAGTCGCGGTCTTCGGTGTCCAATGGGACGCATGGGGGCGGTGTTTTTTTGTGTCCAAAGCCTATGGATCGTTGGTATTATAAACTGTGATTATAAATTCCTGGCTTCGCCTGCCCTTACCTTGACGAAATGGAATACCAATGCTAAACTTATTACATTCAAAAATGTAATATTCAAAAATGTTACATTCTAAAATTCGGAGGCAATCATCATGATAGACGGCAAAAAGATACTTTTCAGCGGAATGCAGGCAACGGGAACCTTGACTCTCGGAAATTATTTGGGAGCCCTTAAAAACTGGGTAACCTTAAGCGACGAGTACGAATGCTTTTATTCCGTTGTAGACTTACATTCCATAACGGTCAGACAAGATCCTGCTGAGCTTAGAAAAAGGGCAAGAAATTTACTGACTTTATACATTGCGGCAGGCCTCGATCCTAAGAAAAACTGTATTTATTATCAGTCACATGTATCAGGCCATGCAGAGCTTTCGTGGATATTAAATTGTTTTACCTATATGGGTGAACTTAGCCGCATGACGCAGTTTAAGGATAAAGCATCAAAACATGCGGACAATATCAACGCCGGACTTTTTACTTATCCGGTGCTTATGGCTGCAGACATTCTTTTATATCAGGCTGACGTAGTTCCCGTAGGCAAAGACCAGCTTCAGCATCTGGAAATTACAAGAGATATCGCTCAGCGGTTTAATTCTGTATACGGCGATGTGTTTACGGTGCCGGAGCCTTATATCGGCAAAGCCGGAGCGAAGATCATGAGCTTGCAGGATCCGGAGAAAAAGATGTCGAAATCGGATGAAAATCCTAATGCCAGCATTTATCTCATGGATGATCCGGACACGATTATCCGCAAGTTCAAGCGGGCTGTGACAGATTCTGAGGGGGCCGTAAGGTACCTGGAGGAACAGCCGGGAATTAAGAACCTGATCGATATTTATTGTTCCTGCACCGGAAAGACTCCAGAGGAGACGGAGACGGAGTTCGACGGCAAGGGATATGGCGATTTCAAGCTGGCTGTAGGAGAATCCGTAGTAGGTGTGCTAAAGCCCGTTCAGGATCGTTTCGCAGAGTTGATTCAGGATAAGTCCTATATCGACGGCGTTATCAAAGAAAATGCGGATAAGGCCGGTTACTATGCGACGAAGACCTTGCGCAAGGTTCAGAAAAAGGTTGGTTTTCCTGAGAGAATAAAGTAAAGTTAAGTAAAATATGAATATGAATGAAAAACGTTTTGAAGAAGCTAAAAGTAAAATCGTAGGTATACAGAGAAACCGAGAGGGAATCGGCACTTTGCAGGAAAAGACCGTACATGCGGTGCTTAAGAATTATTATGCGCCGGATGTAGCGACGCATGAAGTTTCCCTCCACAATTACGTGGCGGATATTTATACGGGAAATGAAATCATCGAGATTCAAAACGGCAACTTTTACAAAATCCGCACGAAGCTTGAGGTATTTCTTGAAGAGCATCCGGTTACCGTGGTTTATCCCATTCCTCATACGAAATGGCTTATATGGATCGATGAAACCACCGGGGAGCTTTCGAAGAAAAGAAAAAGTCCGGTGACGGGAAGCGCATATCTGGCCTTCAAGGAGTTATATAGGATTAAGCCATATCTGAAAAATACGAATCTAAAATTTTGCTTTCCGCTGATGGATGTGGAGGAATACCGGTTGTTAAACGGCTGGAGCAGGGATAAGAAAAAGGGGTCTTGCCGCTATGACCGAATTCCGGTGGCTCTTTTCGATGAAGTGGTCATCGAAAGGAGGGAGGATTATCTTCAATTTCTTCCTTATGAGCTCCCGGAGGAATTCACTTCGGCTGATTTGGCAAAAAGTGCAAAGATTCCATCACAAACGGCTAATCTTGTTTTGAACATTCTTCATTTTATGGAGGTGGTGGAGCGGATTGGTAAAAGCAGCCGTTCCTATTTATATAGGATCGCAAAAGACTTGGGCTAAAGAGGAAAAAGCATGGGGAATATATTGGTTACATTTCAGCTATTAGGTTCATTCGTAGCGTTTGCGCTAATCATACTTGTTTATAGAGCAAAGTCCTCCGAGCCGCAGAAGGTGCTTTTAGCAGGAACGATTTTTGTATATATCAATATGCTCGGGTATTATTTCGAATTGACTTCAAAGACGGTTGAGACCGCGATTCTCGGTATTAAGATGGAGTATATCGGGAACACTCTCGGTTCTTTGCTGTTCATTTTCTTTGTGTGCATTTACAGCCCGCAGAAGAGTTACCGTTTTTGGAAAATTTTTTATCTGATCAACAATTTGTTCATCTTATTTCTTGTTCTGACCTATCCCAATCATACGTTATATTATAAGGGCTTAAGTATGCGCATCGGAGGAGGCATTACTTATGTGGATATGGAATACGGCATTTTTTATTACTGGTGGGTTATTTCATCCAGCGTATTAGGGCTGCTGGTAGTCTACATAGCGAGCTGTGCCTATATGGGCTATAAGAGTAAGAATCATCCGGAATATGCATGGATCATTGCGGCTTCCTCTATCTCCACGCTGTCTTGGCCTTTGAACATATTTCATGTGTTCGGAGATTATGACATCGGACCGATGACGCTTCTTCTTACCACGGCCTGCCTTACCATCATTACCTCTAAGTACCGCATGTTCGACACTGTGGCTACTGCCAAGAACCAGCTCATAGATGAACTGGAAGACGGCATCATCGTCTATGACGGTGATGAGCGGCTGGCCTACTATAACATCGGGGCGCTGCTGGTATTCCCTGAGCTTGAAAAAAGTTGGCCGAAAGAAGACGCCAAGGAACAGTTAGAAGCGTTCCTTTTAAAAAACGAGGATGGGTTCTTGCGTGACGGCCGTTACTATCAGTGGAAGAGAAAGGCTATGTTCGACGGCAAGAAACGGCTTTTGGGCGAAATTATCCGCATCGTTGATTATACTGAAACTTACGAGCATACCAACAAGCTTCTGGAGCTGAAAAATGATGCGGAAAAAGCGAACAGAGCGAAGAGTATGTTTTTAACGAATATGAGCCACGAAATACGTACGCCGCTCAATGCCATCGTGGGCATGGACGAGCTTATTTTACGGGAGAACGCTTCGGAGAGTATAAACGAATACGCCGGAAATATAAGGGAAGCGGGGAGGGTTCTTCTAGCACTCATCAACGATGTACTGGATATTTCCAAGATAGAATCGGGCAAATTGGATGTAAAGGCGGACCAGTACGAAATGAGTTCCCTGCTTTATAATGTCTTCACCATGATTTCCATGAAGGCGGAGGAAAAGGGGCTGGTCTTTCGCATGGAAATCGACGAGACACTTCCCAACTGCCTTTTCGGAGACGAAATGAGGTTAAAGCAATGTTTGGTAAATTTGCTGACCAATTCAGTCAAGTATACAAAAAAAGGTAAAGTCATCTTTAAGGTTTCATGGAAGCCTATAAGTGAAGAGGAGCTTACGCTTCAAATCGCGGTATCGGATACCGGTATCGGTATTAAGCAAAGTGATTTGGGCAGGATATTCGAATCATTTGAACGTGTGGATTATCCCAAGAATAAGGGAATCGAGGGCTCCGGCCTGGGGCTTAACATTACGAAGGAACTGGTGAGTCTTATGGGAGGATGCCTGGACGTAGAAAGCGTTTATGGCGAGGGCAGTACTTTTCACTTTGAGATTCCACAGGGAATACCGAATAAGCTTCAAGCTTCTGCGCCTATCGGGAAGCTTAAACTGCAAAATGTAAACAATACATCTCCCCACAAGTCTTCTTATATATTTACGGCACCCGAAGCGAGGGCTCTTGTTGTAGACGACAACGCCGTTAATATTGCCGTAGTGCGAGGGCTTTTGAAAAAATGCAAAATTCAGACGGAGGATGCGCTCAGCGGACCGGAATGTCTGGACAAAGTGAGTAAAAGTCATTATGATATAATACTGATGGACCATATGATGCCGGGAATGGACGGAATCGAGACCTTTAAAAAAATCAGGCAGATGAAGAACGGCAAATGTGAAAATGTTCCCTGCATAGCGCTGACGGCTAATGCCGTGGCAGGCTCTAAGGACCAATATCTGGCGGCGGGCTTTACGGATTATTTATCCAAGCCCATCAACATTGATGAGTTGTATCGCCAGCTCATGGAATACCTTCCGGCATCCATGATAATCCGTCAGAAGGAAGAAGAAGAGGAGTAAGGATTTTTTATGACAACACAAACAGAAACTGCCCGTCAGTTTTTCTTTATCGAAAAAGCAAAGGAGCATGTAGATGAACTGGCGAAGAAGCTGGGCCGCAGACCTGTCTGTAATGTAACGACCTTCGGCTGTCAGATGAATGCCAGAGATTCGGAAAAGCTGGCAGGTATATTGGAGCAAGTAGGCTACGAGCTGATAGAGTCTGAGGATGCGGACCTCGTAATCTACAATACATGTACAGTCAGAGATAATGCCAACCAAAGAGTATATGGCAGACTGGGCTTCCTAAACAGCATGAAGCAGAAAAAGCCCCATATGAAAATCGCCCTCTGCGGCTGCATGATGCAGGAGGACACAGTCATTGAAAAGATTAAAAAGAGCTACCGGTTCGTGGATTTGATTTTCGGCACCCACAATATCTTTAAATTTGCCGAGCTTTTATGTACCATGTTCGAATCTGAGGATATGGTAATCGATATATGGAAGGATACCGATCAGATTGTTGAAGATTTGCCGGTAGAGCGTAAATACTCATTCAAATCGGGGATCAACATTATGTTTGGCTGCAACAATTTTTGCAGCTACTGCATCGTACCGTATGTGAGAGGGCGTGAACGCAGCCGCAGTCCCAGGGACATCATAAAGGAAATAGAAAGCCTTGCGGCGGACGGTGTGGTTGAAATCATGCTGTTGGGACAGAATGTAAACTCTTACGGCAAGACGTTAGAGGAGCCCATGAGCTTTGCAGACCTTTTGCGTGAGGTGGAAAAGATAGAAGGGATCGAGAGAATCCGTTTTATGACCTCTCATCCGAAGGATCTGTCGGAGGATCTGATTCAGGTCATGAAGGAATCGAAGAAGATATGCCGTCACCTTCATCTGCCGCTGCAATCCGGCTCTACCCGTATCCTGGATGCTATGAACCGTCACTACACCAAGGAGCAGTACCTTGCCATTGCAGAGAGAATCCGGAAGGAAATTCCTGATATGTCTATTACTACGGATATCATCGTAGGTTTTCCCGGCGAGACCCTCGAGGATGTAGAGGAAACTATTGACGTTGTAAAGAGGGTGCAATACGACAACGCATTTACCTTTATCTATTCCAAGCGGACCGGAACCCCGGCTGCGTCCATGGATAATCAGGTATCACAGGAAGTGGTGAAGGAAGGCTTTGACAAGCTTCTGAAGGTGGTTCAGGATACGGCGAAAGAGCGTACCAGGCTTTTGGAGGGACAGATCCAGACTGCTCTCGTGGAAGAGGTGAACGAGCAGAATGATGCTTTCGTTACCGGAAGGCTTTCCAACAACACCATCGTCCACTTTCCAGGAGATGCTTCCCTTATCGGCAAGATAGTGAAGGTAGAGCTGAAGGAATGCCATGGCTTTTATTATGCCGGAGAGATGCTGCAGGAAGCATAAAGTGTATTTGCGGCTGAATGCAATCCGTATTTAAAAATGATAGATACTATCAATAGCGGTCGATTTACAACCCCTACATTTTGTGGTATATTATAAACGGGTGTACATATGGAGTATACCCGTTTATTCAATGATAGAAGAACAGAGGAGAGGAACAGTGGCAGAATTAACTCCTATGATGCAGCAATATATGGAAACGAAGAAAGAATACAAAGACTGTATTCTTTTTTACCGACTCGGTGATTTTTATGAGATGTTTTTCGAGGACGCGCTGACTGCATCGAAAGAGCTGGAAATCACATTGACCGGAAAGAACTGCGGGCAAGAGGAACGCGCGCCGATGTGCGGCATTCCTTATCATGCGGTGGACGGATATTTGAATAAGCTGGTTTCCAAGGGATATAAGGTGGCTATCTGTGAGCAGATGGAGGACCCGAAGTTCGCAAAGGGACTTGTGAAACGCGAGGTAGTCCGCATCGTTACGCCGGGTACGAATTTGAATATGCAGGCGTTAGAAGAGACGCAGAATAATTATTTGATGTGCATTTCGTATTTTCCGGGAAAGATAGGAATTTCCATCGCCGATGTGACTACCGGTGACTATTACCTGACTGAGGTGGAGGACTTGCGCAGGCTTTCCGATGAGATCAATAAATATATGCCTTCCGAAATTATTTGCAATGATGCTTTTTTAGTAAGCGGCGCCGATGTGGAGGATTTGAAGAACAGGCTGGGCATTACCGTATATCCGCTGGAATCCCATTACTTTGACGACGAGGGATGTAAGAAATGCCTGATGCGGCATTTCCGTGTTCAGGTCCTGACGGGACTGGGCATCGAAGACTTTCCAGTGGGAATGATAGCGGCGGGAGCGCTTTTGCAGTATCTTTATGAGACACAGAGAACCTCCCTGGCTCATTTTACTCATTTGTATCCCTACCTTACGAGCAAATATATGCTTTTGGACAGCTCCACCAGACGAAATCTGGAGCTGACCGAGACTCTGAGGGAAAAGCAGAAGAGAGGTTCCCTTTTGTGGGTGCTGGATAAGACGAAGACAGCCATGGGAGCGAGAACGCTTAGAAGCTATATCGAACAGCCTTTGATTGATGCTGAAAGCATTGCCGCGCGCCAGGATGCTATAGGGGTACTATGCGAGAACGCAGTATCCAGAGATGAAATCAGAGAATATTTAAATCCCATTTATGATTTGGAGAGACTTCTTGGCAAGGTCAGCTATAAAACGGCCAACCCCAGAGATTTGATCGCTTTTCGTAACTCCCTCGAAATGCTGCCTCATATAAAGACCGTTCTGCGGGATATGGACAGCCGCCTTTTGCACAGTATCGACAAGGATATCGACGGTTTGGAAGATATTTGCGGTCTCATAGAAAATGCAATCGTGGACGAACCTCCCATCGCCATAAAGGAAGGCGGTATTATAAAGGAGGGCTTCGACGAGACGATAGACAGCTTGCGAAACGCTAAGACAGAAGGCAAAAACTGGCTTGCAAAGCTGGAAAACGAAGATAAAGAGCGAACAGGAATCAAAAATCTGCGCATCAAATACAACAAGGTATTCGGCTATTATTTCGAGGTGACCAATTCTTACGCAGGGATGGTGCCCGACGATTACATAAGAAAGCAGACGCTTTCCAATGCCGAGAGGTACACTACGCCCAGGCTGAAGGAGCTGGAGGATACGATTTTAAATGCCGAGGATAAATTATTCGCTTTGGAATATGATATATTCTGCAAGGTGAGAGATTCCATTGCAGAAGAAATCGAGAGAATCCAGAAAACAGCAAAGGCGGTGGCTGCGCTGGACGTATTCGCATCCCTTTCGCTGACTGCGGAACGAAATCAGTATATACGACCGAAAATAAACGAAAAGGGCATTATAGACATTAAGGATGGCAGACATCCGGTAGTGGAGAAGATGATAGTCAATGACATGTTCATCTCCAACGATACCTATCTGGATAACAATAAGAACTGCATTTCTGTTATTACAGGGCCGAATATGGCGGGAAAATCCACCTATATGAGGCAGGCGGCTCTTATTGTGCTGATGGCGCAAATCGGAAGCTTTGTACCTGCATCCGCGGCGAACATCGGAATTGTGGACCGGATTTTCACTAGAGTAGGTGCCTCCGACGATTTGGCCAGCGGGCAAAGCACCTTCATGGTGGAGATGAACGAGGTGGCTAATATTTTGCGAAACGCTACGCCTAACAGTCTATTGGTGCTGGATGAAATCGGCAGAGGAACATCCACCTTCGATGGACTCAGCATCGCATGGGCGGTAATTGAGCATATCAGCAATCGGAAGTATCTTGGAGCGAAGACTCTTTTTGCCACTCATTACCATGAGCTGACCGAATTAGAGGGAAAAATGAGCAACGTGAACAATTACTGCATTGCCGTGAAGGAAAAAGGAGATGATATCGTCTTTCTCCGTAAAATTATAAAGGGTGGGGCGGATAAGAGCTACGGCATTCAGGTCGCGAAGCTGGCAGGCGTTCCCGACATGGTAATCGACAGAGCAAAAGAAATTGTGGAGCAGCTCAGCGACAACGACATTATGGAAAAGGTGCAGAGTATTGCAATCGATAATAAAACGGATAAAAAGACGGCGAAGAAATATGACGAGGTAGACTTGGAACAAATTTCCCTGTTCGATACGGTAAGCGATGACGATGTGCTTAAGGAATTGAAAGAGGTAGATGTGACCAATCTGACACCTTTAGATGCGCTGAATACTTTGTACCGTTTGCAGAACAAGCTAAAGAACCGCTGGTAAAGGCAGGAAGGCACGGAAAGGGGAGAAATCATGGCACAGATAAACGTACTAAGCAAGGACACGATTGATAAAATAGCTGCCGGCGAGGTAGTGGAACGACCGGCCAGTGTGGTGAAGGAGCTTCTGGAAAATGCCATAGATGCAGGAGCTTCAGTAGTCACGGTAGAAATCAAGGAGGGCGGCATCTCATTGATCCGTGTGACGGATAACGGCTGCGGCATCGATAAGAGCGAGGTTTCAAAAGCCTTTCTAAGACATGCTACCAGCAAAATTAATTCGGTGGAAGATTTAATGCACATCGCAAGCCTCGGCTTTCGCGGGGAAGCGCTGTCCAGTATCGCTGCCGTATCAAAACTGGAATTGATTACGAAGACAAAGGATGAGCTTACCGGGATACGCTATGCGATAGAGGGCGGTTGGGAAAAAGAGTCCGAAGAGATAGGCGCTCCGAACGGTACGACGATTCTCGTGAGAAATCTTTTCTTCAATACTCCCGTGCGGAAAAAGTTCTTAAAGCAGCCACAGACGGAAGGCAGTTATGTTTCCGATTTGATGGAGCATATGGCGCTGTCCAATCCCGGAGTTTCCTTCAAATACATCAATAACGGGCAAACGCGTTTTTACACCTCGGGAAATGGCAATTTGCAGGAAATTATCTATCGCATTTACGGCAAGGATATTTCTTCATCGCTCATTCCCGTGGATATTTCAGAAAACGGCATTCATATGTCAGGATTTATAGGAAAACCGGAAATCAACAGAGCGAACCGCAGCTTTGAAATATACTTTGTGAACGGCCGCTTTATAAAGAGCGGAATAATCGGCAAAGCGATCGAAGAGGGCTATAAAAAATATGTAATGCAGCATAAGTTTCCTTTCGTAGTCCTTCACCTTCAAATCGATTCTCAGGAAATGGATGTGAACGTACATCCTACCAAAATGGAGGTCAGATTCACGAATCAGATGAAGCTCTATGATTTCATTTCCGAGCATATTATAAGGAGTCTACATGAAACGGAGCTGATTCCGGCCGTCATATTGGAAGAACGAAAAAAGGAAGCGCCGGAAATAATCCCTTCGGGTATGATTCCTGAGCCTTTTGAATCGAGGCGCTTGCATAGCGATAGGGGAGAGGGCTCTGTCAATGCAGGAAGGCATATGAATGCGGAAAACTATAGTAATGCGGAAAGCCGTGTAAGCGTTGGAAACCCTATGAGCGTAGGAAGCTCCGCGAATAAGGAAGCGTCTGTAAGAGAAAAAGCTTTTATGGAGAAAGAAAACTTTGTGAGAGAAGAGAACACTTACGGAGAGACGAGTGAAAAAAACACAGCCACAGAAAGCGATTTTTTTGTCGAAAACCGAATTTTGCCGAAAAAAGAAGAAACCCAGCAGATGGTGGATAAAATGAAGGATGTCCTGCAAAACCCCCTTGTCGGTCGTATAATAGGAACGGAAAACCGTTCGGATATTCAAGACAATGCAAAGACTCATGCAAATATTATAAAAGCTGGCGAGCATATATTTGTCGAAAAACCGACACAGCTTAATTTATTCGAAGAAAAAATGCTGACTGAAGAAGCCAGGGCTCAGTACCGTATCATGGGGCAGATATTCGATACCTACTGGCTTGTATCTTTTTCTGATAAGCTGTTTATCATTGACCAGCATGCTGCTCATGAAAAGGTGAAATATGAGAAGTTCATAAAGGAGCTGGAGGAACGTCAGGTGCAATCTCAGCTTTTGGAGCCTCCCGTTATCGTAACCTTATCGGGCAGGGAGGAAAGTATTCTGAAAGAATATGAGGAGTCTTTTACGGATATGGGGTTTGAAATAGAGCTTTTCGGCGGCAATGAGTATGCCATCAGGAGCGTCCCTGCAGAGTTGTACGGCTGCAGTGAAAGTAAGTTTTTCACTGAAATGCTGGATGAGCTGGCAGAGGGAGTGCCGAAGGGGACCCCCGCCGTTGTGAATAGGAGAATCGCAACCATGGCATGTAAGGCGGCTGTAAAGGGAAATATGTCCTTTAGCATGATGGAAATGGAGGCTCTGATCGATGAACTGCTGGTCTTGGAGGATCCTTATCACTGTCCTCATGGAAGACCTACCATCATATCTATGAGCAAATATGAGTTAGAGAAAAAATTTAAAAGAATTGTCTGATACTTAAAATGAGTAAAATACATTTATGGGGAAATCGCTTATGGCAGATGCAAAAAAACCTCTCATTATTTTGACAGGTCCCACCGCTGTGGGAAAAACAGCGCTATCCATCGAGTTGGCGAAAAAAGTGGGCGGAGAGATTATCTCCGCCGATTCCATGCAGGTATATAGACGTATGGACGTGGGCTCTGCAAAAATACGCACGGAGGAAATGCGGGGAATTCCCCATCATATGGTGGACATTTTAGATCCGGAGGAAGAGTTTAATGTAGTGCTATTCCAAAAACACGTGAAGGAGTGCATGAAGGATATTTATGAACGAGGAAGAGTTCCTCTTTTGGTAGGCGGGACCGGATTTTATATCCAGTCGATTCTTTATGATATCGAATTTACGGACAATGAGGAAAATGCTGCATATCGAAGGGAATTGGAAGCACTTGCAGAGGAAAAAGGAAGTATTTTTCTTCATGAGATGCTTGAGAAAGTGGATAAAGGGGCGGCTGATGCCATTCATGAAAATAATGTAAAGCGTGTTATCCGTGCTTTGGAATTTCATATGCTTACCGGAGAGAAAATATCGGAGCATAATGAGGAGCAAAGAGAGAAGGAGTCTGCTTATTCTTCCCGTTATTTTGTCTTGAATGACTTAAGACACATTCTCTATGAGAAAATAGATGAACGTGTTGATAAGATGCTTCAAGAAGGTCTGGTGGAAGAAGTGGACCGCCTGAAAAAAGAAGGCTGCACCAAGGATATGGTATCCATGCAAGGCCTCGGGTACAAGGAAATATTGAGTTATCTGTCGGGAGAAATCGATTTGGAAAGAGCAGTTTACCTGATTAAGAGGGATACGAGGCATTTTGCCAAGAGACAACTCACCTGGTTCCGACGGGAAAAAGACGTTATCTGGGTAAATAAAGACGAATTTGCCTATAACGACAAAGCGATTCTGGATTATATGCTGATGAAATGCAAGGAGATATAAAAAATGTCTGAAAATATAGAACTACCTAAGAATAATGTACTTCAAAGCAATGATGTTCTTGAAAGTAATGATACTCTTAAAAGTAATGATACTTTTAAAAGCAGCGATATCCTTAACCGCAAAGAACTATCCGGCAATAAAGAAATTTATAGGACCCTCGGCATATCTGAGGAAGTATATTCTTTCGGGGAAAAAGTATGGGAAGAGCTGTCCGGGCGTTTTGCAGAAATTGACCGTATTGCGGAATACAATCAGCTAAAGGTACTAAGTGCCATGCAGGAGGCGAAGGTAAGTGAGGCTTGCCTGCTTGGAACGACGGGATACGGATATAATGATTTGGGAAGAGATACGCTGGAGACGGTGTATGCCAAGCTGTTCCATGCACAGGATGCATTGGTGCGCCCTCAGATTACCTGCGGGACTCACGCGCTGGCGTTAGCGCTCATGAGCAATCTGCGCCCGGGAGAGGAGCTTCTTTCCCCGGTGGGAAAGCCTTATGATACCTTGGAAGAGGTCATCGGTATCCGTCCTTCCAGGGGATCTCTGGCAGAATATGGAGTTTCCTATAAACAGGTGGATTTGCTTCCTGACGGGACCTTCGACTATGAAAACATTAAAAAGGCAATAAATGATAGGACGAAACTTGTTACAATACAGCGCTCCAAGGGATATCAGACGAGGCCAACCCTTTCGGTAGAACGGATCGGGGAGCTGATTTCTTTTATCAAGAATATCAGGTCGGATGTCATCTGCATGGTAGATAATTGCTACGGAGAATTCGTGGAGACTATAGAACCCTCCGACGTCGGAGCAGATATGGTGATCGGTTCCCTTATTAAGAACCCGGGAGGCGGCTTAGCACCTACAGGAGGTTATATTGCAGGAAAAAGGGAGTGCGTGGAAAATGCGGCATGCCGTCTTACCTCTCCGGGACTTTCCAAGGAGGTGGGAGCCTCCCTCGGTATTCTTCCTTCCTTTTACCAGGGACTTTTTCTCGCGCCTACGGTTACGGCAAGCGCTTTGAAGGGAGCCGTTTTTTCAGCGAATCTTTACGAGCGCATAGGCTTTTGTGTTGTGCCGGATGGTTCCGAGAGCCGTCACGATATCATTCAGGCGGTTACCTTCGGTTCACCGGAGGGTGTGATTTCCTTTTGCAAGGGTATCCAGAGCGCCGCTCCGGTGGACAGCTTCGTAACGCCCGAGCCATGGGATATGCCGGGCTATGACAGCCAGGTGATTATGGCGGCGGGAGCCTTCGTATCCGGCTCCTCCATCGAGTTGTCCGCGGACGGACCGATCAAGCATCCCTATGCGGTATACTTTCAGGGAGGGCTTACATGGCCCCATGCGAAATTCGGTATACTGAAAACTATACAGCAGCTCGTGGATGACGGGGTAATTTCAGTAGAAAAAATAATTCAGGAAACAATTTGATATTTCATTTGGAATTTTGTCGTATTTCGTAAATAAATAAATTTATTTAAAGAAAAGTTAAGAAAAAAATATTGGAATTTTATGTACATGAAAAGCGATGTGTGATATTATGAATATTAGTTATGCTATTAAATATGGAGGCATTATATGCGAAAGAAAAATAACTGGACGTGCTTTCTGCTAATCCTCGCAGGTATTGTCCTCGGCGGGTTCATCGGAAGCCTTTTCCCTGATTCATGGGTTAATTTCGGACAGACCTTTGGCCTTACCAGTCCTTTTATCTTAGATTTGGGAATACTGAGCGTCACCTTTGGCCTCACGATAAGGATAACGATAGGAAGTATCATCGGTATTTTTGCCGCCATCGTTATTTACCGCTTTATATAGGCTTACGAGTGTATCTTACTCATTCTTATCTTTTCCTTTTGCCCGGAGAGCGCTTGGGAAAGAAGTGTTTTATGAACGGTAATCGTCTGTTGCAGATAACAGGTACAAACGCGGAATTGCCCTATGAAAAGTTTATGCGCTTGGGCGCTTGTGCCCTGACGGAAGCAGAGCTTCTCGCCATAATTATTCGAACAGGCACTGCGGACAACTCCCCGGTGGAACTTGGGAAACAAGTGTTGGCCCTTCCTTCTGTCAAGGAAAATGGGCTGTGCGGGCTTCATCACGTAACGGTGAAGGAGCTTATGAGTATTAAAGGAATCGGCGAAGTGAAAGCGGTAAAGATAAAATGCCTTGCAGAGCTTTCCATGCGCATGGCCATGTCCAGAGCCGGAGGTAAGCTGCAATTTTTAGATCCATCCTCCGTTGCCGAATATTACATGGAGAAGCTAAGACACGAGAAGAAGGAAAAGGTAGTTTTACTCCTTTTGGATAACCGGTCCTGCCTTTTGGAGGAATGCCTTTTATCCATTGGTACGGTGAATACTTCCCTGCTTTCTCCAAGAGAGGTATTTTTAGCAGCACTGAAGGCAGAGGCCGTCCATATCATGCTTCTGCACAATCATCCCAGCGGAGATCCCGCCCCTAGCAGGCAGGATGTTCTCATTACGGATAAAGTGAAGAAGATTGGCAGCATGATCGATATCGCTTTGCTGGACCACATCATCATCGGAGATAACAAATATATGAGCTTCAAAGAAGCCGGTTTACTATAGAAAGGGGTTTGTCGCTTTGGGAAACAACGCATTCGGTATTGACTTGGGAACGAGCAATATCAAAATTTACAACAAGGGCGATGACAATGTCATAACAGAAAAAAATATGATTGCCATCGAGAATAAGAACACACTTTTTGCTTACGGAAATTCTGCTTTTGAAATGTATGAGAAGGCGCCTGCCAATATCCATATTTCCTATCCGCTTAGCAACGGCGTGATTGCCGACATTAAAAATATGCAGACTTTGATAAAGTACTTTATTGGAGATTTGGTAAAAGGAAATGTAAAGCCCGCGGATTATTACATCGCGGTGCCCACCGACGTTACGGAAGTGGAAAAGAGAGCTTTTTACGATTTGATTAAGGATGCTAACGTGAAATCACGAAAGATTATGGTAGTGGAGAAAGCGGTAGCCGACGGATTGGGCATGGATATTGACGTAAAGAATTCACAGGGTGTCCTCGTGGTGAATGTAGGATATGATACGACGGAAATCTCCATACTTTCTTTGGGAGGAATCGTTCTCAGCCGACTGATTAAGGTAGGCGGACAGAAATTTGACGATGCTATCCGCGCGGCGATACGCCGCGAATTCAGCCTGATTATCGGCGGAAAGACAGCAGAAAATGTAAAGATTGCCTTAAGGGATTTGGAAAAGGCGCAGAGGGACGCAGTAGTATACGGCAGAGACATCGTTACCGGACTTCCGGTGGAGCGTGAGATCCCTACCGCCCTTGTGGACGAATCCTTGAAGGAAAACTTTAATACGATTATCGATAATGTAAAAGTTATTTTGGAAAGAACCCCCCCCGAACTCGCAGCGGATATTTATAAACACGGGATCTATCTGACCGGAGGTGCTTCGCAGGTAAGCCATTTGGCCGAGCTTATGAGCAACGGCACAGGACTTAAGGTTCAGGTCTCCGAAAATCCTATGACGAGTGTAGCGATGGGACTTGCAAAAATCATTAAAGAAGATAATTATAAATCGGTAGCATATGCGATTGAAGGAATGAGCAAATGAGTCCAATCATAAAAAAAAGAGGAGAGAAGTTTACGTTACCAAGTAAATATCTCCTTTTTATTTTAACAATTCTCTGTGCGGGAACTATTATCCTCACATTCAATACGAATATTTTCAGCGGCCCCTTTAATACAGCAGTGGGCTATGTCATTGTGCCTTTCGAGCAGGGAATCAGCTCTGTGGGCAAATGGCTGTCCAACCGCTCCGAGGAGCTTCAGCAGATCAGGGAACTGCTTAGCGAGAACGCAGAACTAAGATCCCAAATCGATCAGCTTACCATCGACAATACGGAACTTCAGCAGGATAGGTACGAGCTGACCAATTTAAGGGAGCTGTACAAGCTGGGCTCCCAATATGAAGGTTATGAGAAAATCGGAGCCAGAATCATTGCGAGAGATGCGGGTAACTGGTTCCATTCCTTCGTCATCGACAAGGGAGAGCAGGACGGCATTGCGGTGGACATGAACGTGATGGCGGCGGGCGGACTGGTAGGGCGTATCGTGGATGTAGGACCTAATTGGGCTAAGGTGTCCTCGATTATCGCGGACAATTCCAATGTAAGCGGGCAGGTGCTCGCCACAGCGGACAACCTGATCGTATCCGGAGATTTGGAGCTGTATGCGGATGGTGTAATTCGCTTCGAGCAGCTTGTGGACAGTGCAGACAAGGTGGTAGAAGGTGATAAGATCGTTACCTCCAACATAAGCGATAAATATCTGCCTAACATTTTAATCGGTTATATCAGCACGCTGAATGTTGATTCTAATAATATTACGAAATCAGGCCTTCTCACTCCAGCTGTGGACTTCGAGCATTTGGAGGAAGTCCTTGTCATATTGGAACAGAAGCAGACAGTAGATTAGCGTGCACTTTTAAAGACGAAGAAAGGAGATGAGCACATGAAAAGAACGATAGTGATGGCGTTATTGATTTTCGTCTGTTTTTTGCTGCAATGTACGGTATTCCCGTCTCTGGCTTTCGGCGGAATCGTGCCCAATCTTTTGATCGTGCTTACCGCATCCTTCGGCTTTATGAGAGGGGAGCGCAGCGGGCTTTTCATCGGATTTTTCAGCGGGCTTTTCATCGATGTGTTCTTCGGGGAAGTAATCGGCTTCTACGCCCTGCTCTATATGTATATTGGATATACTAACGGGAAATTCAACCGTATTTTTTACCCGGAGGATATAAAGCTTCCGATTGCGCTCATTATCGGAAGCGACTTATTTTACGGTCTGATTTGTTACACCCTGCTGTTTTTAATGCGAGCAAGGTTCAATATCGGTTATTATTTCAGGCATATAATACTCCCTGAAATCGTTTATACGATTGTTATTACGATTGTCCTATATCCTGTAATACTTTGGATAAACCGCAAATTGGAAACCAGTGAGAAAAGAGGTGCGAAGAAATTTGTTTAGCCGCTTTCAACATCTAAAAGAAAACTTACTGAATGCTGTAAATATACGTTTACTCATACTTTCTTCCTTATTCATCGCGCTGGGTGCATTGATGATATACCGTGTCTTCGATCTTCAAATCGTAAAGGGCGAAAACTATCTGAACGATTTCAGGCTTAAGACAACAAAGACCAGAACCCTTGCCAGTACGCGGGGGAATATCTATGACAGAAACGGAAATTATCTCGCCTATAATGAGCTGGCTTACAATGTGACCATCGAAGATGTCTATGAGTCCGGAAAAACAAAGAATGCTAACTTAAACGATACAATTTATCGGCTGATTCAGATGATCGAGAAAAACGGAGACAGCGTAGTCAACGATTTCAACATTATTCTCGACAACGACGGCAATTATGCTTTTACGGTAGAAGACAGACAGCTTATGCGTTTTCTCGCAGATATTTACGGCTATACCACTATCGATGAGATGATGGAAAAGGGGTATAAGCACGCGACGAAGACTGCGGCGGAGGTAGTAGACGATCTGTGCAAGACCGACCGCTTCGGAATCGGAACGTATGCGGACCCTGACGACAGCAAGTCCTTTGTGCCCGGAATGGGATATACGAAGGAAGAGATATTAAAGCTTCTGACGATTCGTTATGCGCTGAGCACTAACAGCTTTCAGAAATACATCGCGACTACGGTAGCCTATAATGTAAGTGAAGAGACGGTGGCTGTGGTCATGGAGAACACCGGCGAACTGGATGGCGTGGACGTGGCCGAGGATACGGTAAGAAAGTACGTGGATAGTGTTTACTTCTCCCAGATTATCGGTTACACGGGTAAAGTGTCGCAAGAGGAGCTTAATGTTCTGCAGGAGCAGAACAGCAAGTATGATTTGAACGATACCGTGGGAAAATCTGGTATTGAATATTCCATGGAAGCACAGCTTCAGGGGACTAAGGGCTCTGAGGACGTAGTGGTGGATAACATGGGAAAGGTCATAGAGACCAGCAATCGTCTGGAACCTATTGCAGGCAACGATTTGTTTCTTACGATCGATAAGGATTTGCAGGAGACGATTTACGATATTCTGGAATCCAAGCTAGCCAGCATACTTCTTACGAAGATACGTAATATCAAGGAATATAAGCCGGGAGAAAACTCCTCCAGCAGCGATATTCTCATACCCATCGATGACGTATATTTTGCTTTACTCAACAATAATATCATCGATATGAACAACTTTTCAGGCAAGGGCGCAGGAGAAAATGAAAAGGCAGTATATGAGAGCTTCCTCGTTAAGAAGGAAGTTGTGATGAATACGTTGCGGCAGGAGCTTACGGAGACGAAGACACCGTATGAAAATCTGTCCTTGGAATATCAGGTTTATGAAAGCTTTATCACTTCAATGCTGAATTCCAATTCCGTAATCATGGAGTCCGAAATTGATAAATCGGATTCCACGTATAAAGCATGGGTCACGGATGAGGTCATCAGCTTAAACGAGTACCTCAACTATGTGATTTCCAAGAACTGGGTGGATGTGACAAAGCTTGACTTGGGTAGTCAATATTCTAATTCTGATGAAATATATGCTCAGCTTTTAGAATATATTTTCAAAAATATCGATAACAATTCGGGTTTCAATAAAAAGATATATAAATATATGATACGCAATAACGATATTTCCGGAAGGCAGATTTGCAGCATTCTGCTGGAGCAGAAGCTGGTAGAGGTAGGGGAAGAGGAGCTGGAGCGGTTTAATTCGGGCCATCTTTCACCTTATGATTTCATGTTAAACCGCATAGGAAATCTGGATATTACCCCGGCCCAATTAGCCCTCGATCCCCACAGCGCGTCGTCAGTGGTGACGGATGTAAATACCGGAGAGGTGCTGGCCCTCGTTTCCTATCCCGGATACGATAACAATCGAATGGCAAACGGAGTGGACGCGGACTATTTCTCGTCTTTGTTAAACGACTTATCCACGCCGATGATCAATTATGCCACCTACCAAAAGACGGCTCCCGGTTCTACTTTTAAAATGGTGACAGCCACCGCCGGCCTTATGGAAGGTGTCATAAATACCTCCAGCACCATCGTATGTACGGGCACCTTCGACAAAATCGACCCTCCTCCTCATTGCTGGATATGGCCGAGAGGCAGCCACGGAGCCTTGACCGTCTCGGGAGGCATTCGGAATTCTTGTAACAGCTTTTTCTATGAGGTGGGCTATAGGCTGGGAACCTTGGGAGACAGATACGTTCCCGACATAGGCCTCCAAAAGCTGACACAATATGCCGATCTATACGGTCTGACAGAGACCTCCGGGGTAGAAATAGAGGAGTCCCAGCCGCAGGTATCCGATGAGGATGCGGTTCGCTCCGCCATCGGACAAGGTACGAACAACTATACCACTGTCGGACTTGCGCGATACGTTACAACAGTCGCAAACAGCGGAACGTGTTATAATTTAACATTATTGGATAAATTGACGGATCACAATAAAAATACTTTGGAGGATTATTCTGCCGAGGTGCGCAATACCATCGATATGGATGCATCCTACTGGGACAGCATTCATTCCGGCATGCGCGCGGTTGTTGAGGCTAAGAGCTATTACAGCGGCTTGGGTGTAAATGTTGCCGGAAAGACCGGTACCGCGCAGGAAAGCAAGAGCCGCCCTAACCATGCTTTGTTCGTATGCTATGCTCCTTATGAGAATCCTGAAATCGCTATTGCGACGAGAGTGGCCAACGGATATACGTCGGATTATGCGGCGCAGATAGCGAAAGATGTCATCCAGTATTACTATGATCTGGTGGACGAAGAAGACATAACGGGTACTGCCGAGGCCCTTACCGGCGGCAGCATCAATACGGATTAATCAAAAAGGAATGTGTTTTGGCGCCGGGAAAACGGCGCCAAAGCGGAATGGAGATTGAAATGAGAAATGCTGTAATTATTAAGAGCTTTCAAAACGGAATATCGGTCTATCTGGATCCGATGCTTTCTTTTGAAGAGCTTTTGAATGAAATCGCCTTTAAGTTCAAGGAGTCAAACCATTTTTTTAAAGATGCAAAAATGGCTGTTTCATTGGAAGGAAGGCATTTATCGGAGGAGGAAGAACGATATGTCCTGGATACTATAATTACCAATTCGGATTTACATATTGTCTGCCTTGTAGGAAAGGATGAGGAGACCAACCAAAATTATTTAAGAGCCTTGCAGCAATTAGAATATCGAAATAGCAATCAAGAAAACGACGGTCATTTTTACCGGGGCACCTTGAAAAATGGTCAGATATTGGAGACGGAATCGAGCATCGTCGTGCTGGGGGATGTTTATCCCGGCAGCGCTATCATTTCTACGAAGGACATCGTTATCCTGGGAGGACTTTTTGGTAAGGCCTATGCAGGAGGAAGCGGAAATGAAGGACATTTTGTAGTCGCGCTTGAAATGTCGCCGGAGAAGTTAAAAATCGGCGATTTCAAATATAAGAATAATGATAAACAGATAAGATGGCCCATTAAATCGAAAATACAGCCGAAAATCGCTTACGTGAAGAACAACAGAGTCGTGATGGAATCTATTACCAAAGAATTACTGAGCGACCTTACGCTATAATGAATGAGTAAAGGATACTCATGAGTAAAGGACACTCATGGGTAAAGAACACTCTTGAGTAAAGAATACTCATAAGTAAAATACATTTATAGGTAAGGCTTACTGTCCGTCCGGACAGGCTTGGGGGACGAAATTATTCATCTTGGAGGAATAGGTATGAGTGAAGTAATTGTCGTCACATCAGGAAAAGGCGGGGTAGGAAAGACCACCACCTCGGCAAACGTAGGAACGGGCTTGGCAGCCATGGGAAAGAAAGTGGTCCTCATCGATACAGATATCGGACTCAGAAATCTGGATGTTGTCATGGGACTGGAGAATCGGATTGTATATAATCTGGTTGATGTTATCGAAGGAAAGTGCAGGGCAAAGCAGGCACTCATCAAGGACAAGCGCCATCAAAGCCTTTATCTCATGCCCTCTGCTCAGACGAAGGATAAGTCTGCTGTTACACCCCAGCAGATGGTAAAAATGATCCATCAGCTGAAGGAGCAGTTCGATTACATTATTCTGGATTGTCCGGCCGGAATCGAACAGGGTTTTCAGAATGCTATCGCCGGCGCGGACAGGGCGCTTGTGGTGACAACGCCGGAGGTCTCGGCTATTAGGGATGCCGACAGAATTATCGGCCTTTTGGAGGCCAACGAATTCAAACAAATCGACTTAATTATCAACAGAATACGGTATGATATGGTGAAGAGAGGGGATATGATGAGCGCGGCGGACGTGGTGGACATCCTTTCCATTCCTCTTATAGGCATAGTACCGGACGATGAAAATGTAGTAATAGCCACCAATCAAGGAGAACCTCTTGTAGGAAATGATACTATGGCAGGGCGCGCGTATCAGAACATATGCGAACGCGTACTCGGCAAAGAAATCCCTTTTATCGATTTTGAAAAGACGATTTCTTTCTGGACAAGGGTAACTGGTATATTTCACAAAAATTAAGGAGGAGTTTTGATGGGATTCGGAAATTTTTTTAAGAGGAAGAGCTCCCGGGAAATAGCCAAGGATAGATTAAAAATATTATTGATATCCGACCGGGTAAACTGCTCTCCGGAAATGATGGACATGATAAAGACCGACATCGCAAAGGTCATTTCAAAATACATGAAAATCGATGCGAAAAGTATGGAAATACAAATCACAAAAACAGGAACAAAAGGGCGTATGAAGACTCCGTCTTTATATGCTAACATTCCGATTATTGATGTAAATAAATAAAGTTACTGTTCACACAGTAGCTTAACACTTGCTGTTAAGCTGCGTAAGAACGTGATTCAAGAGATGATTTCTGCTTCGCGGAGCGAATTTAAATGCAGAAATCATACGTTGCTGAGAACGGAGTGAACAGTAACTAAATAAAAAAGCGGCCTGAAAATTAAAAGCGGCTTAGCTTGGAGGGAAAAGAGATGCTGAAACAATACAGAATACGGGACTATGACTTTAAGCTTGTTATCTTAGTGATTTCCCTCACTGTTATCGGTATTTTCGCAGTGGGCAGCGCAAAAGAATCAATGCAGAAGACACAGATTGCCGGATTTATACTCGGCTTGTTTCTTATGGTCGTAATTTCTCTTTTTGACTATTCTGTGCTGCTTAAGCTGTACTGGCTCTGTTATTTGGTAAATATCGTCCTTCTTGTGCTGGTGGCCGTAATGGGTGAACTGGTAAACGGTGCCCAGCGATGGGTGGAGCTGTTTGGAATTCAGTTTCAACCGTCGGAAACTGCTAAAATTTTGTTGATTCTGTTTTACGCACAGTTTATAATGAGACATAGGGAAAAATTGAATACCTTCAAAAATATCGCAATATGTTGTATGCTCATACTTCCCCCGCTTTTTTTGATCTACGATCAGCCGAATTTATCGACTACGATAGTGCTTGCGGCGGTATTTTGTGTTATTATGTTTGTAGGCGGAGTTCACTGGAAACTGGTGGCCGGAATAATGGCGATTACGATTCCTGCTTTTATCATAGTAATGAGCATCATCCTTCAGCCGGATCAGGAGTTGATACACGACTATCAGCAGACGCGCGTTCTGGCATGGCTCCATCCGGAAGAATATTCTACCACAGAGGCTTATCAGCAGTTGAACTCGATTATGGCGATTGGTTCCGGGCAGCTTCAGGGAAAAGGGTATAATACGAACGTAATCAGCTCCGTTAAAAACGGTAATTTTATTTCGGAGCCCCAGACAGACTTTATCTTTGCCGTAATCGGAGAGGAATTTGGCTTCATCGGCACATGTACGGTAATCGTACTGATTATTCTCATCACCTTGGAATGTTTTCTGGTGGCCCGCAGAGCGAAAGATATTGCCGGTGCCATTATAGCGGCTGGAATGGCGGGACTGATTGGATTTCAAGGATTCCTGAATATAGGCGTAACGACGGGACTGCTTCCGAATACGGGAGTTACGCTTCCTTTTGTAAGTTACGGGCTGACATCCTTAGTCAGTTTGTATATAGGAATCGGGTTCGTTTTAAACGTTGGTTTACAATGTAAAAATAAATATTAACATAAGAGAGGGTATAACTATGAACATTGCACTGATTGCACATGATGCAAAAAAGAAATTAATGCAAAATTTCTGTATTGCTTATAAAGGGATTTTAAGCAAGAACGAACTTTTTGCGACGGGAACGACGGGGAGGCTGATCGAAGAGGTTACGAATCTGAACGTGCATAAATATCTGGCAGGTCATCTGGGGGGTGAACAACAGATAGGCGCACAAATCGAGCACAATGAAATGGATCTCGTTATTTTTCTCCGTGATCCGCTGACGCCCAAGCCCCACGAGCCTGATGTCAATAATGTAGTACGTTTATGTGACGTTTACAACATTCCGTTGGCGACGAATCTGGCTTCGGCAGAACTACTGATAAAATCGCTGGATAGAGGAGATTTAGAGTGGCGTGAGATGTATAAATAACAGATTTTTTTCTTTGAGTATAAGTACGGTTTTATTAGGAAGCATTCTTACCGGCTGCGGCAGCACGTCTTATGAGATGGCGTACTCACCCGACTACCCGGTAAGCAGTTACCGTATTGCCGTTTCGGAAGAAGCAGTGGATACTGCTGCACCTTTTGCGGCGGATTTATGCGTTGTGGACGGAGATGTTGTTGCAGATGACTTGGATCTTAGCCGGGTCAGTTCCGCGGCGCTTTTTTCCTTGTCTGCCAATGAGACTATCTTAGCGAAAAACGTATATGAGAAGTTGGCGCCTGCCAGTCTGACCAAAATCATGACTGCGCTGGTGGCGCTGAAATACGGTTCTCCTGACGAGGTTCTGACCGCCTCCGCCAATGTAAAGATTACGGAGTCGGGAGCCCAGACCGTGGGAATAAAGGAAGGAGATCAGATGACGCTGACGCAGGCACTTCATCTGCTTCTCATCAACTCCGCAAACGATGCCGCGGTAATGATTGCAGAGGGCGTAGGCGGTTCTATAGAGGGTTTTAGCGAGCTGATGAATCAGGAAGCGAAGGAGATAGGAGCCACGAACAGCAATTTTGTGAATCCTCACGGGCTTACTGCCGATAATCATTACGTGACGGCTTATGATATGTACCTGATTTTTAATGCTGCCCTGGAATATGATCTGATTAACGAAATCATTTCGATGCCTTCCTATACGACTGTATATAAGGACAAGAACGGAAATGATAAAGAGATTTCTGTAAATACAACAAATCTTTACCTTCAGGGAGAGAAGAACGCTCCCGATGCGATAACGGTTATCGGCGGAAAAACCGGAACCACTAATGCGGCAGGACACTGCCTGATTATTCTCTCCAGAGACTCTGCGGGTAAGCCGTATATTTCGGTAATTTTGCGGGCGGATGATAAGGATATTCTCTATCAGGATATGACTGATTTGTTAAGCGAAATAAAGAATTAACAGTTGTTTTTTAATATAATATAAACTATAATATAAATAGGCCTATTAATAAGTTTTTATAGGCCGAATTTACTATAGGAGGGTTCACCAATGGTTCAATTAATAGTAGGCAATAAGGGAAAAGGCAAGACAAAACATTTACTGGATAAGGTAAATGCCGAGGTGAAAACAGCATCGGGAAATATTACATATTTGGACAAAAGTACAAAGCATATGTATGAATTGAATAACAAGATTCGTTTAATCAACGTAATGGATTATATGATTGCTAACAGCGATGAATTTCTTGGTTTTATTTGTGGTATTATATCTCAGGATCACGATTTACAGCAGATGTATTTCGACAGCTTCCTGAAGATAGCGTGTCTGGAAGGCAAGGACATCCTTCCCGCAATTGAAAAATTGGAAAAAATTGGAGAATCGTTTGGCGTAGATTTCGTTTTAAGTATTTCATTAGATGAAGATGAATTGCCGGAAGTTATGAAATCAAAGGTTATTGTAGCTCTTTAATTATAGTTGTTTTAAATCAGGAAAGTATTGTGGATTCGTTATACTGATTTTAATTGGCCTCGGATACCATGCCGGGGCCTTTCTTTTGCGAAGCAATGCCCGGGAGGTTTTGGATTGAACAATCAGAATTCCAATAAGGTAACAAAATATAGAAAGCCGCTCAATCTTAATATAGGGATGATAATTTTTGCCGTTATTTTCATTTATATCATCATTTGTACTTTCATGTATTTTACTTCCAAGCATGTCGTTGCTTATGAGGTAAAGGCAGGAGCTCTATCTACCAATAACATATATAGAGCGATGGCCCTCAGGGACGAGATGGTGGTGATGGCCGATGATGCCGGGTATGTGAATTATTTTGCCAGAGAAGGGGCGAGAGTGGCGGCAGGCGACCTCGTCTATGCCGTGGATGAGTCGGGCAAGCTCTCAGATTATATCAATACCAACTCTTCAGGAGAAAATTCTTTATCCAAGGCGGATCTGTCCGAATTGAAGACGGAAATTGTGGGATTTTCAAGCACCTTCGATCCGAAGCGCTTTTCGGGGGCTTATGACTTCAAATACAGCATGCAGGGGACAGTGCTGAAGCTGTCCAATTATAATATTATGGAAAGCATAGATGCCATTCAGGGCTCAGGGCTGGATGGTCTGGTAAAACAGTGCATATCGCCTGCCTCAGGTATTGTTGTCTATTCTACGGACGGCTATGAAGCGCTGACCTTAGAGCAGATGAACGAAGAACTGTATTCGCAGGAGAACTATGAAAAAAATCAGTTGATTGGCAATGAGCTTATAGCGGCGGGCGATCCTGTTTATAAATTGTCCATGAACGAAAACTGGTCGTTAGTCATTCAGGTCGATAAGGATAGAGAAGAGGAGCTTCTTGAAGCAGAATATGTAAAGGTAAGATTTTTGAAAAATCAGGAAACCTCATGGGGTAAGGCGGATTCCTATACGAATGAAGACGGCGATATTTTTGTCAAGCTTACCTTCACCAATTCCATGATTACGTTCTGCACGGACCGTTTTGTAGATATTGAGCTCATCCTCGAGGATGAATCGGGATTGAAGATTCCTAATTCCGCCATAGTGGAAAAGGAATTTTTCATCGTACCTAAGCGTTTCGTAACAAAGGGGGGGAACGGCAATTTCTATGGAGTGCTGCGAGAAGCCTACACGGAGGAAGGAACGGCTACGACAGAGTTTGTCGAGACCACAATTTATAACGAAGAGGACGAGGAATATTATGTGGATGATTCCTCCCTTCGAATAGGAGATTATCTCGTAATTCCTGAAGGCACGGAGAAGTATGCAGTGAGCAAGAGAGGAAGCCTGATCGGGGTATATAACATCAATAAGGGATATGCGGATTTCAAACAGGTCAATATTTTATACAGCAATGACGAATATTCCGTTGTGCAGTCCAATACTGCATATGGTTTGAATGTATACGACTATATCGTGCTGGATGCGGAGACGGTGAACGAGGATGAATTGATATACGAATAATTGTTATAGGGAAGGAGCTTGTTATGAACGAAGATAAAAAGCATACTGCGAAGAGTGATATGAGTTATGGCTATATTGCCGAGAATATAAAGACAGTGCAGAGCAATATTCTTAGCGCTTGCAAGCTCTCAGAGCGGTATCCGGAAGAAGTGACTCTTATAGCGGTCAGCAAGACAATGCCGGTATCAGCGCTAAGAGAGGCTTATGATTGCGGATGCAGACATTTCGGAGAAAATAAGGTCCAGGAGCTCGTGGATAAATATGAGCAGCTGCCTAAGGACATCAAATGGCACATGATAGGTCATCTTCAGCGGAATAAGGTGAAATATATCATCGATAAGGCTTATCTCATTCATGGCGTGGATTCCTTAAGGCTTGCGGAAGAAATAAGCAGGGAAGCAGTGAAGAAAAATGTCGTCGCCCATATCCTCATAGAGGTGAACATCGCACAGGAGGAGTCAAAGTTCGGAATAAAAAAGGAAGAGGCTGCCGCGCTTATTGAAAATATTTCCAAGCTGCCGTCGATACAAGTCGAAGGCTTGATGACGATAGCACCATATGTTGAAAATTCGGAAGAAAACAGACAATACTTTGTAAGCTTACGCCAATTATCTGTTGACATAATGAAAAAAAACAATGATAATGTTAGTATGAATGTTTTGTCGATGGGAATGACTGGTGATTACGAGGTCGCAGTTGAAGAGGGCGCGACTTATGTCCGAGTTGGGACAGGCATATTTGGGGACAGGCATTATAATAGTTAAGGAGATATTACGATGGGAGTAATGGATAAGTTTTTAAATTATATGAAGCTGAATGATGAAGATGAGGATTATTATGACGAGGATTATTATGATGATTCCGATGAGCCCCAGTCTCCTAAAAAGATGGTGGTTCAAAAGGAAGAACTCCCGACATTAGAGGATGTCTCCGCTAAGAAGTCTTCCCCGAAGATTACTCCGCTGGCGAGACAGCCGAGGAAGATGATAGGTGCAGGCATGGAGGTGTGCGTAATTAAGCCGACCTCCGTAGAGGATGCGAGAGAGATTACAGAAACCTTGTTGGCCAACAGAACGGTAGTACTTAATCTGGAAGGGCTGGACGTGGATATCGCGCAGAGGATTATCGATTTTACCTCCGGTTCCTGTTTTGCGATGAGCGGTAATCTGCAGAAAATATCTCACTACATATTCATCATTACCCCCTCAAGCGTAGATATTTCCGGAGATTTTCAAGAGCTTTTATCGGGAGCCTTTGATGTACCTATTAATAAATAAAGTTGAAAACTTCCCTTTTTACCGGGGAAGTTTTTGTATAATGAAAGCTGGAGGATAAACGTATGGCCCAGAGATTGACCATAAATTATGAGAAAAAGCCTTGTTATGATATTGTATTTTCCCAGACCTTCGATGAGTTCGCTTTTGAACTTGAGGAGCTTGGAACTGAGAACAGACGGCTCTGCATTGTGACGGACTCTTCGGTGGAAGCCTTGTATGCACAGACTATTTTAGAACTGGTAAAGGATAAATGTAAGAAAGCGGTAGTTTTTTCTTTTTCGGCAGGGGAACAGAGCAAGACATTGGATACAGTGAAGAAGGCCTATACCTTTCTTATTAAAGAAGAGTTCGACAGAAAAGATATACTCATCGCGTTGGGGGGCGGTGTTGTCGGAGATCTGACCGGCTTCACAGCAGCTACTTATTTGCGGGGAATTGATTTCATACAGATTCCGACTACGCTTTTAGCGCAAGCGGACAGCAGTATCGGCGGCAAGACCGGCGTTGATTTTGATGGGTACAAGAATATGGTGGGCGCTTTTCATATGCCGAAGCTGGTTTATATGAATGTTTCCGCACTTAAGACCTTGGAGGCACGGCAGTATTTTT
Organism: Kineothrix alysoides; assembly: GCF_000732725.1. Lineage (GTDB taxonomy): Bacteria > Bacillota > Clostridia > Lachnospirales > Lachnospiraceae > Kineothrix > Kineothrix alysoides. The sequence goes on from NZ_JPNB01000001.1 coordinate 1,393,905, forward strand.
CCGGCTTTGCTGAAATTATGAAGCATGGCTTAATTCGCGACCATATCTTTTATGAGTGGCTGCTCGATAACATGTATGAAATATGCGAGAGAGAGCCTTCCGTATTGGAGGAGATGGTAATTAAGAGCTGCTCCATCAAAAAAGCGGTGGTAGAAAATGATCCGAAAGAGATGGGAGACCGAGCGCTTCTTAACTTCGGACATACGATTGGGCATGCCATAGAAAAAGCGAAAAAATTTGAGCTGTACCATGGGGAATGTGTTGCCCTGGGATGTGTTGCAGCGGCTTTCATTTCGTGGAAGCACGAGCTTTTGTCCATGGAGGAATATTATGAAATCAGGGATATGTTCGTGCCATTCAATCTGCCGATTTCCATAGAGGATATCAATGCGGAGGAAATAACGGCCCTTACAAAATCGGATAAAAAAATGGATGCCGGTAAAATTAAATTTGTACTTCTCAAAAAGGTAGGAAAAGCGGTTATCGATACGAGCGTCACAGAGGAAGATATTAAAGCGGCGGTAGAGGAAATCAGCTTCAACGAAGAGCATATGTCTTAGTATTGACCGATATGTATGCTTGAACGCTTATCGATTCGAAGAAACGTGAGGTTTTTCATGAGTAAGGCGAAGAAAAAATTGCTTGTTTTCGATGTATTTTTTATGGGCTTGCTGATTGCCACGGATCAGCTTTCCAAATACATGGCAGTCATTAAACTAAGGCACCAGCCGGCCTACAGCGTGATGGAAGGCATCTTGGAATTCAATTATCTGGAGAACAGGGGAGCTGCGTTTGGGCTTTTGCAAAACCAAAAGGTTCTGTTTCTTTTTGTAGGGATTATATTTTTATGTACAATCGTTTATATTCTGTATAAGACTCCTGACGGCGGCCGGTATATGTTTTTGCATATTCTGCTTGTGACAATCGCGGGAGGTGCCGTTGGAAATATGATAGACCGCATCCGCTTGGACTATGTTGTGGATTTCATTTATTTCGTATGTATCAATTTTCCCATATTTAATGTGGCCGATATGTATGTGACGATAGCCTCAGTGGTGCTTTTTATATTATTGCTGTTTTATTATAAGGAGGAGGACTTGAACTTCCTCAACTTCAAACAAAATAAGTATAGGGAACTGAAATAGATGGTGCCGGATAGCAATCAACTTTGTTTTCAAATAAATGAGGATATGGAGGAGGAGAGGATCGATAAGTGCTTGAGCATGCTTATCGATTCTTTGTCACGCTCCTATATTCAAAAGTTGCTAAAGGATGGAAAGGTCACAGTGAACGGTGTTGTCGTCAAAGCGAATTATAAAGTGAAGGCTGACGACGAAATCCGCTTCGATGTGCCGCCTGCCGAGGAGCCTGATATACTGCCGGAGGATATTCCTCTGGATATCCTCTATGAAGATAGGGATATTCTTGTTGTGAATAAACCCAAAGGCATGGTTGTCCACCCTGCGGCTGGGCACTACGATAATACTTTGGTAAACGCGGTCATGTTTCATTGCCATGGAGATCTTTCAGGAATTAACGGCGTAATGCGCCCGGGCATCGTTCACAGAATCGACAGGGACACCACCGGTTCGATTATCATATGCAAGAACGACTTTGCTCATAATAATATCGCGTCGCAGCTCAAAGAACATTCCGTTGCGAGAAAATATCGTGCCATTTGTTATGGGACGATACAAGAGGAGGAGGGTACCATAAATGCTCCCGTGGGAAGACACCCCTCTGATCGCAAGAGAATGGCCGTTAATGAAAGAAACGGAAAACATGCTGTTACTCACTACAAAGTATTAAAAAGGTTTAATGGATATACTTATATCGAATGTATGTTGGAAACTGGGAGAACTCATCAGATTCGCGTCCATATGGCGAGCATCGGACATCCGCTGCTGGGGGATGAGGTGTATGCGGGCAACCGGAAATCTCCCTTTAAGCTGGAGGGGCAGTGCCTCCATGCGAAAACGCTCGGATTTGTCCATCCGCGAAGCCTGGAATATATCGAAACGGATGCGCCATTGCCCGATTATTTTGCGCATTTGCTTGACGTTCTGTGAAAGATAGTGTCTTACTTTTAGATATGGATAGTTCCGCCAATATATGAATAGTCCCGCCAATGTAAGTAAAGGACGGGGAGCAGAGGCATGATGCCTCGGCTCCCCGCTTTATTTAAATATTCTATTAGGTTCTACCATATTTATTACATCCATTCCCCATACCGACGCATATACCGCTTTTTTACAAGCTGTACACACAGGAGATAGCCCGCCAAAATTACCGCTAACCACGGAATAAACAGGAGCGGCAGGCGGTGCATATCAAGGCCTATCGCAAAATCTGTAAAGCCGGTCACGAGTGCAACCACCGCTACAATAAATGTGGACAGAAAAAGCGGCATAGATGGATTGCTTTGCAGGAATGGTATTTTTGCCGTTCGGATCATATGGATGACCAATACTTGTGATACCGTTCCGAACACGAACCATCCGCATTGAAACAACGGCGCGAGTTGTGCTGTATTCGCTCTAATAACCCACCACATAACAGCGAAGCATAAAATATCAAACACAGAGCTAAGCGGCCCCATATAAGTCATAAAAGATTTAATGGAATGTGTTTCCCATTTGTGCGGCTTTTTAATATATTCCTTATCTACGCTGTCAAACGGTATGCCCATTTGAGAGAAATCGCACAGCAGATTTTGTGTCAGTATCTGTACCGGCAGCATCGGCAAAAACGGCAGGAAGATGCTGGCCAAAATGACCGAAATCATGTTGCCAAAATTGCCGCTTGCAGCCATCTTGATATATTTGATGATGTTTCCAAAGGTGCGGCGTCCTTCGATAACACCTTCTTCAAGCACCATCAGATCTTTTTTCAGAAGGATAATATCGGCGGTTTCCTTGGCGATATCCACGGCACTGTCCACCGAAATTCCTACATCTGCCTGACGTAATGCAGGGGCGTCGTTGATACCGTCGCCCATATAGCCAACCGTATGCCCCGCTGTTTGAAAGGCCTTCACCACGCGCTCTTTTTGAGATGGTGACAACTTCGCAAATAAGTCGCAGGTGTTTACCGTATCCAGTAATGCGGTGTCATCCATCCGCTCTACATCGCGGCCTGTTATAAGGCGGGAGGTATTTACGCCTACCTTGCCGCAAACCTTCAAGGCCACGCCTTCGCTGTCTCCGGTAAGTACAACGGTACGCACCCCATGCTCCCGGAGGGTGGTAATCGCGGCTTTGGCACTTTCTTTAGGCGGGTCAAGGAAGCCTACAAAACCAATCAAAACCATATCCCGTTCATCGGCCACGCCGAAAGCGCCGCTGCCTGGAACCTCATTTCTCTGTGCCACGGCAATCATACGCAGGCCGTCGGCATTGTGTTTTTCATAAGTAGAAAAGGCGATACGCCGGTTTTCTTCATCCATAGGCAAAACGCATCCGTTCATCTCCACAAAAGACGAAATAGCGATAATTTCCTCCACCGCACCCTTTGTAATAAGCTGCCGCTTCCCGCTTTTATCTGTTAAAACCACACTCATCCTGCGGCGGGAGAAATCAAAGGGAATTTCATCCACGCGGCTGTAACCATCCAAAGTATCTTTCAACCCGTTCTGCACAGCCCGATTGATAATAGCAAGGTCAATTAAGTTTTTCAGGCCCGTCTGGAAATGGCTGTTGAGGTAAGCATGGCGCAGTATGCGGGCATCATCATCACCATGGAGGTTCATGTACTTTTCCAGTATGATTTTATCCTCAGTCAGCGTTCCGGTTTTATCGGTGCAAAGGACATCCATTTCTCCGAAAGTCTGTATTGCACCGAGCGTGCGGACAATAACCTTATGCTTTGACATGGAAACTGCGCCCTTCGCCAGCGTTGAGGTCATAATCACCGGCAGCATTTCCGGCGTAAGCCCCACTGCGATACTGATAGCAAACAGAAAGGAGCTCGGCAATTCACCCTTCGCAAACGCGTTGATCAAAAATACGATGGGCACCATGACCAGCATCATACGAAGCAAGAGGCGGCTGATGGAATCTACGCCCCGTTCGAAGCTGGTTTTCGCTCTGTCGCCGGACAAAGATTTGGCCATTGACCCGAAATACGTGTTGTTGCCGGTAGCCAGCACTATGGCTGCAGCGCTGCCGCTGATTACGTCGGAACCCATAAATCCGAGGTTCTGCAAATCTGTCAATCCATCGTCCGGCTTATTTTTGGCATCGCTAAATTTTTCCACGGGATTGGATTCGCCAGTCAAAGCCGACTGTGCCACAAAGGTGTCTTTCGTCATCAAAAAACGCACATCTGCCGGAAGCATATCGCCTGCCGAAAGCCGTACAATATCACCGGGAACAACTTCGTCCAGCGGAATATTAATAATTGTCCCATCCCGCCGCACATCCGCTTTATTGGAGATCATTTTTGACAGCTTTTCGGCGGCAGCATTGGAGCGCTGGTTTTGTACAAAGGCAACCAGACTGGACAAAAATACTAGTGATAAAATGATAATGACGGTGAGATAGTCGGGTTTTGATGACGCGACAACATCTGTAAAATAGGTGATAAGGGCAATCAAAAGTAAAATGACGTTAAAAGGGTTAATCACCGCATCTCTCAGCCTGCGCCATGCCGTATTCTTGTTACCTATAGTAATAACGTTTTTCCCAAATTCATCCTGTCTGTTTTCAGCTTCTTCGTTTGTAAGCCCTGCCTGCGTGGCTGACAGGCGTGCAAGCATTTCCTCCATTGTCAGGAAAGCATAGGAGCGGAGTTTTAATTCTGTATCCTGCTTGTTTTTTTGAATCAGTTTGCCATGGTTTTTCTTATTCGTGTAGTTCACTGGTATCATTCCTTTCTTTTTTTAGGATACCCCAGTGAAAACATAATATGACAATAAAAAAGCCGTCCAATGGACGGCGAAAAATACACAGGAAATTAACCCATCAATATAAACGCATAATGGATAACAACTCGCGATAAGCGCCGGCACATTGGTCTATATTTTCACGTTGGGGTTTGAAGCCGCTTAGCGGACTTCGGGGATTGCTGTCCATTGTCTCACTTCCTTTTCATAAAAAATACGGGATATTAAATAATATCCGACTTATTTAGTTTACCAGACAAATAATATAAAATCAATTCTAATTACTTATCTCCGCTGTTTTCTTTACCTATTCTCAAGTAAATTTCTCATTTCTGAGTAGATGAGTACGGTGGAGGCTGTTCTGATTACCGCGTTTTGGGTTTTACTATCTAAAACATTATATGCTGGGCTGAAAATAAAAAATCGAATAATAATATTAAATTTTTTATTGGTTTTTGAATATCTTTTTATGTCTTTGGGCAATTAATCTTAAAAAACGAAGAAGAAACAAATTTAAGTTAACATAAATTAATTATGTTAACTTAAATTGATTTATACAAATAAAACATGTTAAAATTGTATACTTATTGAATTTTTACAGTCAATTATATATAATATATATAAGAATTATAATCTTATGTTTATGGTTGATTATATCAATAGAAATAGAATGGAGGAATCAATATGGATACAATTATTACGATCGCGAGACAATTCGGTTCGGCAGGAAGAGAAATAGGAGAGCAAGTGGCAAAATATTTTAATATTCCTTGCTACGATAAGGAGTTGCTTACAAGGGCAGCACAGGAAAGCGGTTTTTGTGAAGAGATGATCCAGACCCACGATGAAAGGCCGACGAATTCCTTCCTTTATAATTTAGTTATGGATACATATTCGTTTGGCTACAATGCATCCTCGTTCGTGGATATGCCTATCAGCCACAAGGTATTTCTTGCTCAGTTCAATACGATTAAAAAGATTGCGGACGAAGGTCCATGCATTATTGTCGGCCGCTGTGCGGATTACGCCCTCAGTGACTACAAGAACTGCGTTCATTTATTCATTTACGGCGACGAAGAGACTAAGGTGAAACGCATCATGAATAAATATAATTTAACAGAGGCAAAAGCGAAGGATATGATAGTGAAGAAGGATAAACAGCGTCAGAGCTATTATAATTATTATTCCTCGAAGAAATGGGGCCGTGCGGACAGTTATGACCTGTGTATTAATAGCAGCGTGCTGGGAGTCGAGGGAACCGCCAAATTAATCGCTCAGTTTGTTGAAGATTTCGAAAACAGAAAAAGATAAAAAAGCGATATAAGCTTTTGTATAAAATAAGGGAAGCCACAGCGGCTTCCCTTATTTTGAGTTTCACGCTATATTCTAGTTTCATGTCATAACGTTCTTCAGGCGGGTGTGAATGATAATATCTTTCAAATATTAAATGAATGTGAATGATAATATTTTTCGAATAGTATTTTATAGATATTTCAAATCATAATTGAATATTTCTAAACGATATCAAATCATAAATACAATAAATTAAACAATATTAGATAATGTTTGCTTATATATAGACATAATTTTGTTTTAGCTGTATAATGTATGAAAGATGAAGTTGATGATCATAAATATGAAGTATAGGAGGAACGCAAGCAGTGGAAGAAAAGTATTTTATCTGGAATTCAAGCATAGGAGAGCTTGTTTCAGGTTATAAGGAAGAGAGCGATTTCTACACATGTACTCTGTGCGGCAGAAAATTTAAGAAGGGTTCAATTTTTACGATAAACGAGAATTTATATGATGCCTTCGGTGCAGTTAATGAGCATCGCGCAGCAGAGCACGGATTTACAGTAGATTATATATTGGAGCAAAACCCTTCCTTTAGTGGAATATCGGAGGTACAGCAGCAAATATTGAAATTGATGTCTGAAGGAAAAAACGATAAAGTGATTTCTCAAAGCATCGGAATAGCCCAGTCTACCGTAAGAAATCATCGTTTTAAGCTAAGGGAAAAGGAAAAACAGGCGAAAGTATTTCTTGCCCTTATGGACTCACTGGAAGAGAAAACGAATCGTTCTATCAATCAAGCAGACATTGGTATCATAGAAGAGCTTCACACGTCTGCAACGATGATTGATGACAGGTATAATATTACAGATGTGGAGAGAGAAAAGACAATTAGGGCTTATATGGATGAAAACGGCTCTGTCAAGCAATTCCCGGCAAAGGAAAAAAAGAAGATTATTGTGCTAAGAGAAATTGCAAATAACTTTAAGCCGGAGCAGGAATACAGTGAAGTCGAGGTAAACAGAATCCTGGAAAGAATTTACGATGATTTTTCGACGATACGGCGGGCATTAATAGAATATGGATTTATGGACCGGTCGGCTGACTGCAGCGTGTATCGGGTAAGAGGCTAAGCAAATGTTAAGGCAGTCCGACTTCTTAATGAAGCTCAAACTTGATTGAATTAGCGGGAAAATGCTTGCCTCCAACCTTAAGACGTTATAGTAGCTTTTTGATACTATATTACTAATTAGTGCCTTATTGACATAAATTAGCCATATGTTAGAATAGCATTTAACTATTAACATATTCACTTATAGTTTTTTGCAAGGTGAAGGACAGGAGGAAAAAAATGATGACTTTAATCAAGGATGATAATAATCGATATAGAAATCTCATAAATGGTGAATGGGTCAATAGTAAAAACAGCACTTATATTACTGTGACGTCTCCTATTGATAATTCAGTTATCGGAAATGTACCCGCAATGACGAAAGACGAGGTGGATTTAGCGGTACAGGCTGCAAAAGAAGCGCAGAAGAGCTGGAAGAGTGTAACAATCGGTGAAAAAGCAGAAGTTTTATATCGCGCGGCCGATATTTTGTTGAAAAACAAAGAGGAATTAGCCGGCCTCATGGTAAGAGAAATAGCAAAAGACAGAAAGAGCGGCCTTTCCGAAGTGGAAAGAACGGCCGATTTCATTAAATTTACAGCAGATACGGCAAAGAACATTTCAGGCGAAAGTATTCCGGGAGATAGTTTTCCGGGTGGAAAAACGAATAAAGTTTCTATTGTAAGAAGAGAACCCCTAGGGGTTGTTTTAGCAATTTCTCCATTTAATTATCCTGTGAATTTAGCTGCATCTAAGATTGCGCCAGGATTAATGGCAGGAAATTCGGTAATTTTAAAGCCGGCAACGCAAGGCAGCTTATGCGGACTATATTTAGCAAGAGTTTTTCAGGAAGCAGGAGTTCCTAACGGAGTTTTAAATACTGTTACCGGAAAAGGTAGTGAAATAGGAGATTATATTACTACTCATCCGGGAATTAATTTTATTAATTTTACTGGCAGTACAGAAGTTGGGCAGCATATTTCACATATAACTAATATGGTACCGCTGCTTATGGAGCTTGGTGGGAAGGATGCTGCTATTGTGTTGGAAGATGCGGATTTAGAGCTGACAGCCAATAATATTGTTTCAGGAGGATATTCTTATTCCGGACAAAGATGTACTGCAGTTAAGCGAATTTTAGCAGTAGATCAAATAGCAGATCAATTGGTAGAAAAGATACTATCTAAAATGGAAAAGTTAACTTATGGAAATCCGTTAGAAAAGGATGTTGATATCGTGCCCTTAATCAGTTCAAAGGCGGCCGATTTTGTATGTGAACTGATGGATGATGCGAGAGAAAAAGGTGCTAAGCTGTTGGTTGGAGGAGATAGGGAAGGAAATATAATCCATCCGACTTTGTTCGATTATGTTACGACTGACATGAGAATTGCCTGGGAAGAGCCGTTTGGGCCAGTGCTCCCGATTATACGTGTGAAAAATAAAGATGAGGCAATAGAGATAGCAAATGCATCCGAATACGGACTTCAATCCGCAGTATTTACACAGAATATCAATGACGCCTTTTATGTGGCAGATAGATTAGAGGTAGGCACTGTTCAAGTGAATAACAAAACGGAAAGAGGTCCTGATCACTTCCCGTTTCTTGGAGTAAAAGCTTCCGGAATAGGTACTCAGGGAATTCGTTATTCGATTGAGTCTATGTCCAGACCTAAGGTAACTGTTATTAATTTGTCACATCACGAATAGGATATTATAAGAACAAAAAAGTAAGCTACAGTTTGACCTCGTTCAATTCTGCGGCTTATTTTTTTATCTGGCAACGGAATAGTATTCAATAGACTGCCAATGAACTTACTTAAAAATCGTTGAGTTGGTATAATAAATATGGTAAAATAAGACATTAGATTTCCCATGGATATTAAATCTTTGATTAAGAGCGGAGTGAATAACAGTGGTAAAATATCAGAGTGGAGAAAATGAAAAGGCTTCATTATTGACAAAATGGGGATTAAGAAAACAAAAGCAGTCTGACTTAAACCTGGAAGGAACATTAGCGAAAAGAGAAAAGCGAAAGGCTCCGCGGATTGAGTTAGTAAATAATATTTTTGACAAAATAGAAAATGAAATTGTTGAATATGTTATTGGACAGGGAAACTATCTTAAAAAGCTGTGTATTGCTTTTAAGAGACCTTTTGTTGTAGATAATGAAAAGAGTTATAAGAATTTTCTTATTGTTTTGGGGCCTGGCGGAACGGGTAAGAAATATTCCGTTCGTATAATGGCTAAATTTCTATCAATACACGGGCTGATTCCGAATTCGTCGATATATAGACTCGACCTTTCAACCTATGATAATGAAAAAAATACGGATAAATTGTTTTTACCAGATTTGCATAAAGCCTTTCATAGTGATTCTTCTATTGTAATATTAGAAAACTTTGATCGTGCAGACAGCAAAGCAATCGATTACTTGTGCAAATTAGTTGAAAAGGGAACAATAAGGGTAGATAAGCGCTTTTCGTGGAAAAGTGGTGAAATGCAGGATGTGACCGGGGCATATATATCAAATACACATGACGATATCAGCGCAAATGGAAAATATGTAATTCTTGTAGCAGACAGGGATTTGTCGTATGTGTCAAAGGTTTTTCCTAATTTTATATTAGAAAAGATCGTCGATATCTTGTGTACACAGAGATTGTCGCTTGCCGAACTGACTATAATTGCAGAATCGATGCTTGAAGATTTTTCGAACAAATTAACTATGAATGTTAACTTGTTCGTAAATTATTCTAATATAGCATCTCAATTATGTGAGATTATTAATATGACAAAAGGTGCACACGACTTGGAGAATGTAATTGAGAAATCTCTATATAATCCAATGCTTGAGAAATCACTTTCAGGCGAGTTTCATCCTGGTACAGTAGTAACACTTGAAATTATAGACGGGATACTCTTTGGTAATAATGTTATGATTTCTGAAGTATATACCGGAAAAAATGAAGAAGCTCTCATTAAAATTAAACAGGAATTGGATTGTATTATAGGATTAATTGCTGTAAAGGAATTTGTTATCAAACTTGATGAATATATAACGTTTGAAAGGAAGAGAAACAAAACTGAAGATGCAAAAATATCGCTGAACATGGTCTTTTGTGGTAATCCAGGAACCGGAAAAACAACAGTAGCCAGAATTATAGCCAAATATTTAAGAGAATTAGGGTATTTATCAAGCGGACATCTTGTGGAAGTGAGCAGGGACGAGCTGGTTGGTCAATACATAGGAGAGACTGCGCAAAAGACAGCAAATAAAATTAAAGAGGCTCTGGGAGGAGTTCTTTTTATAGATGAAGCATATTCTTTGTCAAGGAATAAACAAGATATATATGGAATTGAAGTGATAGATACTCTGGTAAAGTATATGGAGGATTATAGGGATGATTTGGTTGTAATTCTGGCTGGATATACCGAAGAAATGCAATACTTTATGTCTTCAAATCCAGGACTGAAATCCCGTTTTAAGTATACTGTGGATTTTCAGGATTATACATCTGCCGAGTTGTTACAAATTGCCGAGCAGATGGCAAATAAGCAAGGATATCAACTGGAATCTGATTGTAAAAAAGAACTGTTATTATATTTTGACAAGAAACAAATACCGGGGAAAAAAGATAGCGGCAATGGACGAATGGTTCGAAATATGGTTGAAATTGCTATGACCAATTATGTACATAGAATTACGGCAGAATTGGAAAACGATTCGGATAATGAAAATAGTATGCTTTTAAAAACAGTTGATTTTGAGATTTATGACAATGCTTCTTTTGATCTGGAATCAGAATTAGAAAAAATTATAGGGCTTGATAATATTAAGAAGCTCATTCGAAATTTACAGGTACAGTTGCTATTTGACCGAAAGAGGAGAGAAGCAGGATTTGATATTGATTCAAAGCAGTCGTTAAACATGGTATTTGTAGGTAACCCGGGTACCGGGAAAACCTATATTGCCAGAACGGTGGCTAAGTTGCTTAAAAATCTCAACGTTTTGAAAACCGACCAATTTATCGAGACAGATAGAAATGGTTTGGTGGCACAATATGCCGGGCAATCATCACAAAAAACACAAGAAATATTTATGTCGGCATTAGGAGGCGTATTATTTATTGACGAAGCCTATTCATTGTCCAGTACTAATAGCTTTGATAGGGAGGCAATAGATACTTTAGTAAAATTGATTGAAGATAATGCGGGGAATATTGTAGTAATCATTGCGGGGTACAAGAAAGAAATGGCCAGATTTATGATGAATAATTCCGGGCTTAGTTCCAGATTCAATTTAACATTTGACTTTCCTGATTATACTACGGAAGAATTATATTCTATTTTAAAAAAACAGGCTGTTGATAAAGGTTTTGTTATAGATGAAGGTGCTTCTAATACCATACATGAGACACTTGAGATTAAGAGCGCAGAACAGGAATACAGCGGAAACGGTCGATTGGTAAGGAACTTGCTGGAGGAGGCAATCAGGAGACAAACCGAAAGATTAGCAAGCTATAAGAGTGATGAGGATAATAAAAATGAAATGATTTTACTTAGAGCGGAAGATTTCTTAGTAGATTCAAAGTATATGTTCAAAGATTTTGACTTAGAAAAAAAACTTGCATCCATTGTGGGATTAGAAAGTGTAAAAGATTATCTTAGGAGTCTTTATAGTATGTTACGAGTACAAAAGGCTCGAAAGGAAATAGGTATTGAGGATAGTGGCACCCAAACACTGCATATGATTTACTGTGGAAACCCTGGAACGGGAAAAACAACAATTGCACGACTTGTTGGAGAAATACTCTATGAAATGGGTATATTGGCAAATAGAAATTTCATCGAAACGGACCGGGCCGGGCTTGTTGCAGGATACGTAGGGCAAACAGCCATAAAAACGAAAGAAGTTATTAAACAAGCGTTAGATGGGGTATTGTTCATTGATGAAGCATATTCATTATCCAATGATGCATCTAATGGCGGATTTGGTAAAGAGGCAATTGATACTTTGGTAAAGGATATGGATGATAATAGGGAACGATTAGTTGTAATTCTTGCAGGATATAAGGATGATATGGAGAAATTTCTCGATACGAATCCCGGACTTGCATCTCGCTTTTCAAATGTATTAGAGTTTGAGAATTATTCTCCTGAGGAATTACTGGATATTATCTCTTGTATGTATAAGGACAAGAATTTCTTGCTTGGGGATGGAACCAGTGAAAAGCTAATAAAGCATTTTACTGTGGTAAAACAAGAGAAGAACTTTGGGAATGGCAGATATGCAAGAAATCTCTGTGAGAGATCTATCAGGAACCTTTCCTTGAGAATAAGCAGAACCGGCGATTTTTCTAAAGAGGCCTTAACAACAATTCTTCCGGAAGATATTGCCTAAAATAACTATTGAGGTAAGAAAATATGAAGCAATTCAATAAGCTGTCAGATAAGGAAATTTTATCTACATATGTAGAACATAATAATTCAAATTCTTCTCAACGAAAGGGAAGCACAAAAGTATTTCTTATATTAGGAATATTATTAGGACTGTCAGTTACTGCAATAACGGTGTTTTGCCTGTTGCATAAAACTGAAGATGATTTGATAGGTACATGGGTACGTGAACCGGATGATACTGATTATGCAGGAATGAAGGTAGAAATAAGAAACAATAATAATGGTATTTATGAAGGCGTTATTGTCTATTCTCCAAGCACTGATTTTCCGGAAGGTGAAGTAAAATGGATAAATATTAAAAAAGAATCTGCATCAAGGTTTTCCTTTTATGACCTGGGAATCTATTGGAAGATTGATTTTAATACTATGCAACGCAACACTACAAATCATAAGAGAGCATCCGTGATGAATTTATCTTTGAATGGTGAGGAAATGTCAATTAATGTTGTCCAGCAAATGGCTGATGGTACCGGCAGGAATCAACATTGGAGGAAAGAGAAATGAATTTGCAGATTAACCAAACTAATGAGGAAGAGCAACTATACGGACAACCGCGTATGAGCGGACAGAATGATAAGTTTGAAATAAAGAGGCCAGATATAAAAAATAAACTACCCAAGATTGTTATATACATTATTTGTATCTTTTTTCTGTCGGCAATTATCTGCTTATCTACATTGAATAAGTCTACTCATGATTTAGAAGGAATATGGATACGTTTGCCGGATGATACATCTTTTGAAAATATGAAGGTGGAGATAAGAAACGACAATGGTATTTTAGAAGCCGAGATATGTGCGGCGCCGGATGGAAGCTCAAGAGCCTTCCAAGTTGGTCAGATAAAATGGAATGACATGAAAAAAAACGGGTTAACTACCTTTACATTTTATGATTTAAATGAAAAGAATAGCGGAAAGGCATCAGGGAGTATATTAATGTCGAATGATAAAAAGACAATATACATATCTCATTCCATTAATCAAGGCCCGGGACGCGGTGATTATCAAATTTGGAAAAAAGTAAAATAGATGAATTTATGAGGGATGATAGATGAAGAAGATTGATGAATTGGAAAAGCTTGAAGTAAATAAAAAAACGATGGATATTTCATCTAAAAGAATGGATAAGAAATTTATTCGATTGGGGATTAAAGCTGCTGTAATTATTCTTGGTTCCATTTTTATCGGAATAATCATTGCTAATATTGTGAATACACAACAAATAAAAAAACATCAAGTATTAATGACAGATAATATGACGAATGATTATTCTTTATTTCAGTTGCTTGCTGACGCTAGTGCTAATGATTCAATTACTATCGAAGCATCAACATCTGTAAGCGGAATAAAAGAAGAGAAAAATAGTAATATAAAAAGCAGTTCGAAGGATGAAGATGCTGATTCTTTCAAAGCAGTAAAGGCAGAATTCACAGGTGGTAATCTGCCCAATGAAATATCCGTCGAATGTACCGGCTATGAATTGACTTCATATGATATGAGCTTCCATATTTTATTTACTAATTCAGGAGATAAAGATTTTAATCTGGAATATTATTATCAAAGTACAATAAATGGCTTAAAAATATATATGGATAAATATAGAACTAAAATAAGCGGAGATCTGGATGCTGGAAAAAGCGTTCTGTTAACAGCATCTTACCCAAGAGAAGTGTTGGATATGGCGGGCTTTACATCAATAGATACATTGGAGTTTACATTTGGGGATGGAAATGAAGGAGAACATAGTGTAGCTCACTTTACTGGACTGAATGCCGCAATGGATGAATCTAATAATAATGTTGAAACGATTATCGCACAATTATCTTGTGAAAATGATGAAGTACCTGCAGGAATATCAGTGTCATATAAAGGGTATGAATTAAATAGCAGCAGCATTAATCTTTATTTCTTGTTTTCAAATGAAGGGAGTGAAGATTTTGCCATACTTTATTATCTTCAGAGTACACTAAATAATTTTGAAGTAAAAATGGATAAATATTCATCCGGGCTGAGCGGAAGTCTGGATGCAGGAAAAAGTATAATGCTGACGGCGCAATACTCACTGGAAGAATTAAATGCGGCACGTATCGAAGTAATTGATGAATTGGAATTCCAATTCGAAGATGAAAATGTAGGGGAAATAATTACGGCTAATTTTACTAACATGAATGTGCCGCTAGACAAGAACGAATAGGTGTAGCATTATAATTATGGAGATTTCAAATACTTCTGAACGAAGGATTAACTATTCGCAAAAGACAAGTTTAACGAATAGTTAGTCCTCTTTTTCACGGACGTCCTCCGTGCTGTTATATTTGGTCACATAATTGTTATATTCCAAGGATTTACGGCGTTTTTCAATCGCCTCACGGTGTTCTCTGTATGTTCTGTGCTGGCCTCCGATGTTCATATCGTCTATTTTCTTTCTATTGCGTTTTGCTCTTTTAGAATATACAAGTACATACATTATAATAACAAGGCCTGCAATTAATAATGCGGTAGACATCATATCAAAACCTCCTTTTCATTATGAAAGCTTTTTTGCTTATGAATGCTCTTTGCTCGTGAGTTTTTTTACTTATTTTATAATTCCTCTGAATCTAATATTATGGTAAAAGGCCCATCGTTTACGAGGGAAACTTTCATGTCAGCACCGAATTCTCCTGACTGTACGTTGGCAATTTTTTCCCTGCATCTTTTCAAAATATATTCATATAGATTATTTGCCATTTCAGGCGCACCTGCACGAATAAAGGAAGGTCTGTTTCCTTTTTTGCAATCTGCATATAATGTAAATTGTGAAATAATTAACATTTCCCCATCGACTGTTTTTATATCTAAATTGCTCTTTCCGTTTTCATCTTCAAAAATCCGCAGACCAATTAGTTTGCAGACCATTTTATCCGCAATTTCTTCTGTATCCGACTGGCTGACGCCTGCAAAAACGAGAAACCCCTCTTCTATTTTTCCAATTATCTTGTTTTCCACTTCTACTTCGGCTCTTTTAACCCTTTGCACAATAAAACGCATGATTTAATCTTCCTTCTTAACTTCATCTTTAAGCTCACTTTTCTCAGCCTGAGCTTTGCCTTTGTCGCTGTGCTGCTCGGACTTTGAATAATCGCTCTTCTCTGGCTCATAAGGAATGAAAACCCCGTCTTCAATGGAACCTACATCCATATAATCATTGGTCTTAACCGGCATTTTCTTTTTAAGGAGCATCTGGTTAATCAAAGAACGTATAGCCGCATAGATGATTGCAAAAATAGGCACGCCTGCAATCATGCCAAGAATTCCGAACATTCCGCCGAATAAGGTAATGGAAAAGATTACCCAGAAACCGGATAAACCAGTGGAATCGCCCAGGATTTTAGGTTCCAGTATATTTCCGTCAATTTGCTGCAGAATCAGGATGAATATGATGAAATAAAGGCACTGCAGCGGATTTACCATTAAAATCAACAGCGCGCTGGGAATTGCCCCCAAATATGGACCAAAAAAGGGGATAATATTCGTAGTTCCAATAATTACGCTGATTAAAACGGAATATGGCGTTCCCATTAAGGTCGTCCCCGCAAAGCATACCAGACCTACCATAACGGAATCGATAATCTTACCGACAATATATCCGCTGAAGGTCTTGTGAGTAAAACGCACATCGGCGATTACTGCGTTGGCCGTCTTAGTTTCGAACAGCGCATAGGCTATCTTCTTTGCTTGTCCTGCAAACAGTTCCTTGCTGTATAAAATGTATATGGAAATAATAAAGCCGATGATTAAATTCCATAACTGCATTAAAAAGCCCAAAAAGCTTAAAGAAATGCTTTTTAGAATCCCGTTCATTTGAGGAAGCAGATTATGATTCAAGTAATTAGTCATTTCCTCCGAATATTGATTGAACAAATCCGTAACTACTTTTTCGATATCAGGATTATCGGCCAAAAGCTTGGTTGTCCAAATGGTGAGATTATTGATATAAATAGGAAACTGAAAAATAATACTTTGGATACTTCGTATCAACTGTGGGATGACCATTGCGAAAAATCCATATAAGACCACGGTGACCATACTTACCGTAATCAGAATGGAAAGTCCTCTGACTCTCTTTGAATTCTTTTTGTTTATATTAATTTTGCATTTGCTGCATAAAGGAATAATTATTTTTCTCTCTATCGCATTTAAAACGGGGGTCAATAAATATGCCAAAAGAAAACCATCCAGAACAGGCATTGCTATTCGGGCAACGGTGTGAAAACCGATTGAGATATTCGCACCATGGAACAATAAATAATAGAAACAAATGGCGGCAGCGATGACGATAAATGCCGTTATCCCCCAATAAAAGTACTTTTTATCAATACGAAATTTCATGAATCTCTATTTTTACTCCTTCTTAGACCGTACTAATTTTTCACAATATCGATCATATTAATTCGGCATATTAATTTTCTTTGAAATTGATACTATAATTATACCATTAATCCGTCAGGATGTATCGTCAAATCTAAAAAAATAGGTAAATTAGATGAAATCGCGGAAAAAAATGATATAATACTATTAAATTCACAAGGAGCATAGAACATGAGATTACAGCAAGTATTGAGCTTAGTGAGAAAAGCCGCAGACGACTATGAAATGATTCAGGATAACGATAAAATTGCGGTGGGGATTTCCGGGGGAAAGGATAGCCTTACCTTATTACATGCATTAAACGGCCTCAGGCGCTTTTATCCGAAGCATTTTGAGCTTCATGCCGTCACGGTGGATTTGGGCTTTGAAAACCTGAATTTGGAGGAAATTAAAGCACTTTGCGAAAGCTTAGACGTAGAATACAGCGTCATACATACGGATATTGCCAAAATCGTATTTGAAGAACGAAAGGAATCCAATCCTTGCTCTCTGTGTGCCAAAATGAGAAAGGGTGCCTTGAACGATGCGATAAAACAGGCAGGCTACAACAAAGTTGCTTATGCCCATCATAAGGATGATGTAGTAGAGACCATGTTGCTGTCTCTTATTTTTGAAGGGAGACTGCATACTTTTAATCCGGTCACTCATTTGGACCGTACGGGACTTACAGTAATAAGACCACTGATTTATATGAATGAAGCAGATGTTATCGGTTTTGTGAACAAACATCAGATTCCCGTCGTTAAGAGTCCCTGCCCTATGGACGGCCACACGAAAAGGGAATATATCAAAAATTTGCTGAAGCAGCTAAACTATGAGAACCCCGGCGTAAAAGAAAGAATGTTTACTGCCATACAAAATGGAAATATGAAAGGGTGGCCGGTTTTATAATATGGAAAACAAAAGGAATTATCACGACGAACAAAATAAATTGAATACCACTCGTATGAGAAATGTTCTTTCGGAGCTGCCGCCCTTCTGCAAACAATTTTTTAGGGGAATCGAAAACAATACCTCCTCGAAGACAAGGCTTGCATACGCGTATGACCTGCGGGTTTTCTTCGAGTATATGCACGAGAAGAACAGTTATTGCAATAAAATGGAAATTAAGGACTTTCCGCTTTCTATGCTGGACGACATTACCAGGGAAGATATAGAGGAATATATGGAATACATAAGCTTCTATCAAAAGGACGATAAGGAAATAACGAACGAGGAACGTGGAAAGGCGCGTAAGCTCGCCTCTTTAAGAAGCTTTTACAATTATTTCTATCAGTCTGAGCTCATACGGAATAATCCGGCGGTTCTCGTTCCCATGCCCAAGCTTCATGAAAAGGAAATCATACGTCTCGATGCGGACGAAGTAGCGGTGCTGCTGGATCAGGTGGAGGATGGAACCAAACTTACCAAGAGTCAATTAAAATACCATGAAAAGACAAAGGTAAGGGACACTGCCCTGCTCACTCTCCTGCTCGGCACAGGCATTCGTGTGTCTGAGTGCGTGGGCCTCGATTTGGAGGACATCGACTTTAAAAATAATGGTATTAAGATCCGTCGGAAAGGCGGCTACGAAACAGTCGTTTATTTCGGAGACGAGGTAGAGGAAGCGCTTAGAAGCTATTTAGGGCAAAGACATCATACTATTCCATTATCCGGCCATGAAAATGCCTTGTTTCTCTCCATGCAAAACCGCAGAATCAGCGTCCGCGCTGTCGAAAATCTGGTTAAAAAATATGCTTCTACGGTAACAACACTTAAGAAGATAACGCCGCATAAGCTTCGAAGTACCTATGGAACCTCTCTTTACCGTGAAACCGGAGATATTTATCTCGTAGCCGATGTTCTTGGCCATAAAGACGTTAATACGACGCGGAAGCATTATGCAGCACTGGAGGACGAGCGCAGGCGTAAGGCAGCGAAAGCTGTTAAATTGAGGGAACCATGATTTTATTCTGAGTAAAAAGTTCTTATTTTAACGGTCATTACTAATGCTGTTCGGCATAGAAAGGGACAGCATTGATTAATTCGTTTAACTTTTTGCTACACACTTATTGTAAGACCGACACCGACTTCATATATGGGAATGTAATTATTTATTTCAGCTTTAACCTTAAAGGAAACACAATGACATGGGTATAATTCACTAATGTTGTTATCAAGAAAGTACTGAATGGTACTGTTTAATTGAGTATCAATATTAAATAAATGGAAACCTCCGATTACTCCTAAAACTTTTTGATTATCACACACTCTCTTTGCATATTCAATGATATTGCAAATGCCGCTATGGGAGCATCCGGTTATAATAAAGAGTCCATTTTTACCTTCATAAACTAAAGCGGAATCATCCAGGACATAATCGTCATACAGAGCACTGCCGACTTTTTGTTTTCCTATTGGTTTGCGTATTTCAAAAGGGCACAAATCCGGTACTTCCCCTAAAAATATAATATTCTCACTTATTTGAATAGGTATCTTCGAGTAGGATAAAGTGCAAATTTTATTTACCATTTCTTCCGTCAAATTAGAACTGATACATTCCTTATCCTCTCTTTTTTCCTTAAAAGCATCCGGATGAGCAATAAGTTCAACATGTGATAAATCGTACTGATTACTTAAGTGCAGAAAACCACCGGTATGATCATTATGTCCATGCGAAAATACTATTTTAGAGATTTTTCCCAAATCAATATGAAGTTTATTTGCATTGTGAATGAGAATGTCAGAATATCCTACATCAAATAATATCCGTTCTTTTCCGTCTTCTATGTAATAGCTAACAGCAGGCTCGCCTATGAAATACTGATCGATCAATGTATTATTATCTACTAATACTGTTAAGTTCACATTATCCTCCTTATGAATCTTCTCCAAACGCTTAATGCACCGCAGACTTCCTAAAAATTGGAGATTGTAAACCTATATTTTGAGTATCTCATTTAACCTCTATTTTGTATATATTAGAATCCTCACCTTTCACATCTTTCATAATCTGAAAAAATGAATATCCATATTTTTCGTACAATCCGGTTTCTCCGGTGGAAATATAAATCTGGTTAGCTCCATTTTTTCTCCCTACAAATTCTAATTTTCCTAAGGCCAACATCAGTTTTATCTTTATCTGATTACTTATAACATCACATTTCTTAATTTTTAGCCGTTATGCCTTAACCAAGTAATACTGAAAAATATGGTTCTTTTCTTTCTAAATGCTCCCTGCCATATTTGCTGATTTTATAAACGCTACCATCTATTAACTCATAAGATATTTTATTTAGTTCCTTTTCAGAATTATTATAAGAATACCAACTCAATTTAACCATTTTTGCTTGCTTAATGCTAAATTCCTTGTCTGTATTGATCATTCCTAATGGTTCAAAAACTAGCAGACGTTCCCACTCATCAAAGACAATCTCTAACACATCATCTTGATAAGAATAATTCTTAATTCTGTGGAAATTATCCCATGGCTTTCCAAACCAGTCGCCAAAGAAACAAAGAGAGCCGCCTTGTTTTCTTATTTTAAAGGAATTTAAATCCTTGTTTTTTGTCGTTGGTATTAGTATTTTCCTCATTATTTTGCTTGCCTCATGTAAGGCTTCCAAATAACTTTCTTTTAGTTTTATTTGCTGATTGTCTGACTCAATTTTCAATAAATATTCATTTTTATTGTTTGCGGTAACAGTTCCAATAGAATCCTCTCCAAGGAAAATGGAGCATGGAGTTACCGGTCCATATCCGTATTCACACTCCAAGAATATTTCTCTCTTACATTCTGGACAAAATACTATAAAATTCGCACAAGGCATATATGAAACTTTACAGTCACAATACTTACATTCAATTGTATGCATATTCATTTTTCTCAACCATCTCTCATTAAATTTGATTAATCTGTTATTTATTGTTTTAATAATTTTCATAAGTATAATGGAAAAAATAAAATTTGATCATAAATCAATAAATTTTTGCTACTACTACCGATATGCTTTCATGATATCTGATAAGGGTTTTGAAGCATTTCTATGCATAAGATAATTGTCCCTACCCCATATCTCAACGGTGCTAGATACCATAAATTTTCATCAATAAGAATTGTTCCCCAAAATCAAATTTGGCATAGAACGCCAGAAACCAACAACATGTCCGATTTTATAATCAAATATAAAATAACTGTTATAGTATATACTAAAACATCTACGATACCTAATATTGCAATTTTATTTTTCATTCTTGTTCTCCATTTCTTTAGAAGTGGACTTTATCAAAAATTATCAGTATTTATAAAGGATCATAGGCATAAAAATGAAATCAAAAATAAATATTTTATATCTTTTTATCGATATTGGCAATTCTTATTCCCAGCTTTTTGTTTAGTATATTTTGTTTTTCTTGTATCTCCTCAAGGCCTTTCATTGCATATTGCCTTACGCCATTTGGAGTTCTTTCATCATTAATTACTTGGCTGGCTGAAGCAATTCTCCTATAGTTATCCGCTGATTCGCCAAGCTGTCTGGCTATATGCGCCTCTTCTTCCCTTTCATCTTGTTTACCGGCAAGAGCTAAATCATAAAGAGTTTCTATAGCCCCAAAAATATCAAAGAGGGGTGGCGAATTATAACTTAATGATGTGACTTTAATAGCATCATCGTCTTTGAAATCTATTATTGGTGTAAAAGTATCTCCTTTCCAAAAAAATACTATTGGTCTGCTATAATTAAAAATAATATGCCAAAAAGCTTCGGGATTATTTTCTTTTGTAGCTAGTTTTATGTAGTTTTCCTCTTTGTATTCGAACAATTCTTTGATGGACTTTTTCGGAAAGAGCATTACCGATTTCTTGGCTACTACGAACTGGGAATCAACTGCTCCTTTTTGCAAAAGCTCACATATTTTTGTGATTATTAGAATTTTATTATAATTATTACAAGTCTCATCAATATATCGATTAATAGACCACATTGGAAACTCTTCAGCTTTATCACCTATTAATTTAATAGTACCAAGTTCTTTGCTTTCAAATTCTATCAATTTATTATTCCTCCTATCATATTTTATTAGATTTTTTGTAAAACAAGCCATGAAATACCGATGCAAAGGAATGTATGCAGGCATGTCTGCAATTTTTGTCTGATTCGTATGGAAAACTAATCCTATTCCGCTGGAATGTTGGTATAATAGTCATTTCCAACCTTAAGAAGTTCGATTGTATTCTTGGTAGCAGCGATATACTTGGAAATGCTATTAACAGACGAATCTAATAGTTCTGTATCCCCCAAGTGTTCCAAATATTGTTTCAGACTCTCGATTTTTTCTTTTTTGTTTTCTTTACGTTTTTCATTAAAAATTTCATCGACATATTGGGCAGCATTAACTCCAAATGGTGTTCTGGTAACTACAGTTAGAGTAACACCCGCTACTACATCAGCAGCAATTTGAATTGGGTTTCTTTTATTTAATGCATTATTTGAATCCAGATATAGCATCATCTCATCCCTGCATAAAGAAAAATCATCTTTATACTGGTTTACGATTCCTTTAAGGTGTTCATGAACAACCTTAAAATAGTCGGCATCAGGTGTATCTATCAGATAAAGTTCCATAAGATTTGCCATGCAATACGCTAATGTTGCGCACCGATACTGAGTCATATAATTTCCGATATCATTTATAATTTCCCCAATCTTTTTATCCTTATCTTTCTTATCAGCGGCTTGCCTAACACTTTCTGCTTGCTTTTGATAAAAGTTGATAAATCCCTGCGTCTGCGTTTGGATTAATTTGAGCTGCGTTATCGTAGGATTTTTTTGACTCTCATCGTCTTTGATGGAGGGAATACAGTTATTAACTTTTTCGAGTGTCTGAAAATCAGCCTTAAGTTTACTTTGTTTATCCGCATCAAGAAATTGCTCAATTCGATTCAAACCATCTTTGATATCTGACAACTTTTTATTAACCTGTGCCATAAAATATTGCCCGGTAACAAAAGATACGGTATTAAAAATATTTAAAGCCACCTGTGGTGCTGCCGAAACAGACAGTGTTGCACTATTCTCAATAAATTCTGCTTGCCCGGCCACCTTATTTGTTACTTGATTTAGCTCCGTGCCTCGAAAAGCACCAGCTGTTTGTTTTGATTTGGCCAAAATCGTACCGGGATCCAAGATTACCCGGTAAGTTCCTTCTACTGCCTCCTTGAATGCAACCTGAACTGCTCCATTGTTGATATGCGAAACAGCAAGTTGTGGTACATATTGAAATATCTGCGTTACGTGTCCAAGAGCCTCGCTTGGCAATTTCCTGTAGCCTTTTGCTTCCAGTTCAACCGGAAGCAATTTTTTTTCGTGATATATCTCAATTCCATATTCATCCTTTAGACAGAGTTGTAACTCCTCTGAATCTTTTTTCTTCCTATTTCCGAATAAATTCATATTGCCTCCGTTGGGGAAATTACATTATTCTATAATTTTACACTGCATTATTGATAAACTAAGAAAAAATCCGCCCAGACATAATCATAGACGGATTTCTATTATTTAAGATATCAAATTCAAATATAAAGTAAAGTTCTTGAATCATGTATCCCCCTTACATAGTTGTCAGAATTTATTATATTATATCATAAGAGATAAAAATAAGGTATTATTATTAATTTTTATTCAATATATATTTTCTTTACTCATACCTATTTAAAAGAGATACTTACTCATTTCAATCAAAAATGTGCTCTATGGTTTGACTTCGTTTCTGATACTTTTCTTTTAATTCTCAAGTCTTTTGCAGTCTTTTCAACAGAAAAATGCATACTATAATCGAGCCAAATAGGATGGCCGCCAAAGGCCACAAGCTGCCAAAATAAAAAGTGTCGTCAGTCATCATTTTATATCCCCAAGTCGCAGGGAATATTTTTCCTGCTATCTTAAAAAAAACGGGTAATAAATCAACAGGGAGCATAATCCCTGACAGCATAATAGACGGTAAAAATATTACTTGTGAGATCATGGTAAGTTTTGCTTGATTTTTTACTGATAGTCCCAAAACACATCCAATACTTAATGATACTGCAATAAAAGCTGCCAGTGAGACAAAATATAACGGCAAACTTGCTGGTAGTGCCGCATCAAAAGCAATAGGAGCAACAATATATATTATAGTGCACATGATCAATATATGAATAAATGCTGATAAGAACATCGAAACCATACCAAGATACAACGGCACCCCATTGGCCTTGTATACTTTCTTTATATCGCTTCCATAAATCTCTACAAGGGAAGGCGGTAAGCCCACCAGTGCTCCGGTTGATACCCCCAGCACGGTCATGGATTGTATAAGCGTATACTTGGCTCCCGGATTTATGGATGTGAATATTCCGCCCATAACAGCAAAGAATAAAAGAGGAACCACATAACAAGTAACCAACAGTGATTTACTTCGTATATCCAGTTTCCATTGTAATACTACTCCGTACATAAACGCACTCATTTGCTATTCCCCCTTGCTATGTCGATAAAATGCTGTTCAAGCGTTCCCTTGTCTATTTTGATATCCAGTACATTAATTCCCCGCTGCTTGAAATCTTCAAGTAAAGTCAGCATAGTATTTCCTATGTTATCGGATTCAAAACTTTTATCACCTTGCTCAGTTTTAATGTGAAGGGTATAACGTTTGCGGATTTTTGAGGTTAATTCCGCAACAGTACCCATAAAAACAATATTACCATCATTCAGAATGGCGATGCGGTCACATAGGCTTTCAACCTCTGCCATATCGTGGCTGGCTAAAATGATTGTCTTTCCCCGTTCTTTTAATTTACGTATTTGGTCATGAAGCGATATTCTGCCCTCCACATCAAGCCCGGCAGTGGGCTCATCCAGAAACACAATATCCGGGTTGCTGATTAAGGCAAGAGCAAGATGCAAACGCCGCTTTTGCCCTGTTGACATATCTGTGTACATTTTTTTCTTCAGCTCATTGATCCCAAGAGCTTCGAGCATAGAATAGTCTATGTTTGTTTTATTCCATTTTGCAAATAATCTCACAGCTTCCATCGGTTTGATATGGTCAGGGAGAGATGCCGATTGCAGTTGAATGCCCATTCTGCCATTTACCACAATACTGCCGCTGTCATACTTTCGTAAACTCTCAATACATTCAAGGGCTGTGGTCTTGCCTGCGCCGTTTACACCGAGCAATGCGAAGATTTCACCTTTTTTAACATCAAAATTTAATTCCTTCAATACTGTATGATCGCCATAATTTTTCTTTAACCTGTTAATTTGTATGGCATAACTCATTTTGCCCCCTCCTCTAGCGGATTATAATCCAATGCTGTAAAATAGGCTCCCAAAGCAGGTTCAATAAAAGCGCTGGCAGACGCTTGTCTTTGTTTCCATTCGTTGTCGGGGCCATTAAGGTTCTCAGTTTCCATAAGTTTAGAAAGCATATTCATATCTCCGCCCGTAAAGCCCATAAGCATTTCCCAAAACTCTTTGGCAAAGTTTTGCCCCTTCTCGCTTTCAGGCGGTACACCATCTTTTTGAAGCCGTATTGCTTCATCCTGCAAGCGTGTGAAGGTCTCCGCCATCGCAGAGCCGCTATCCACATCGAAGTGATTTCTAAAGTGATCAAGGGTCTCATCATCGAAATGTTTAATAAGCCAGTAGAATTCATTTTTCATTTGCAGATTCACGATAATGTCAGCATATTTCTTAAAATCTACCGATTTCATTTGCAATACTTCTGCTCGCAGAGTTTCTATCTCTTTTAGGGATTTTGACAGAGCTTCCAGATTCCTCCTTATATCGTCAGCTTGTTCTGTAAGCGCGTTTGCAACATCGGTAGGAGAATCCAGTGAGATTAGGCGATTTTTAATGTCATCCAATGAAAATCCCAGATGTTTCAGTGACAGAATTTGATACAGTTTAATTACATCCTTGTCGGTATAAAGCCTGCGGCCCCCTTCACTCTCCGACGATGGGGAAAGAAGACCTTCTTTGTCATAGTATTGCAAAGTGCGGGCGGTAACACCCATTTTCCTTCCGACCTCGCCAACCGTCATATATCCTTCCGGTATCGCTTTATGTTTTTCCATATTTACACCTCCTGTCTACATTATAATTCATTACCTTACGTCACATACAAGATGTTTTATGTTTTTATTGTATTTTTTTATGTAATTTCTAATTCTAATTCTATGCTATGCATTTTTTTGAAAGACAAAAATGTGCTTCGTACACTTTCGCAGCCAAGCAACAGTAATGTCTTTCCTATAATATAAAAAAACCCTTTCATTAGATTTTTTGTCTAATAAATAGAGTTTTTCATTTGACATGACGCTTTTTTTATTGGAAGATTATTCTTGAAATATTATATAATTATCAGTATTTACTTTTTTCAATGATTTGTTTCAGCATTATATAAAGCACTCTTATATATTATAGGGAACCATTAATAAACTCCGCAGAATAGTAAGGAATGATAAGATAATTTCCAGCAACAATTTTATCATCGCGCAGACCATTTATCTTTATCAATTCATTTACATAGCTTTCCGCTGATGCATAATTGTCATCCATGTACGCAGAAGCGATGGATATTAGCGTATCACCGCGTTGTATAATGATACTTTTGTAATATTTATATTCAATATCGTCAGAACCAGACTTCGCGTTGGATAAAAAAACATTGACCCCAAAGGATAAAGTTGCTACGAGAAAAAATGTCATTGCAAATAAAAACATATTCTTTCTTCGCTGACGTTTCCTTCTCAGTTTATTGTTTAAAATTCTTCTTTCGCTTTTACCCATTTGCAACCACGCTCCTTTCGCGCTTCTTATTGGGAACCTAAAATCATATGCTATATGTAAGTTATCTTTACATAGGCCCTGTCAAAACCTTTGATAGAGTTCAGTGCGAACAAACGTTTCAAACATTTGTTCTATAAATGGATTATACCGAACAGATATTCTGGTGTCAAGCCTTTTATGCAAAAAATCGAACAAATATTTGGAATATATGTTTGCTTTTTTGATTTTCTTATGCTATACTGAATTCAATTAAATAAATTTTATCGATAAAGATACTATTTCGAAGAAACGGGAGGTCCAATATGGGGTATGGTAAGATTACAAATAAGCAAAAAGAAATTTTAGAATATATAAAGGAAATCATTTTAACTAGAGGTTATCCTCCGGCTGTTCGTGAGATTTGTGAAGCGGTCAACTTGAAGTCTACTTCATCGGTACACTCTCACTTGGAAACCTTGGAGAAGAATGGATACATTAGAAGAGACCCTACGAAACCGCGTGCAATTGAGATATGTGATGATAGTTTCCAAATGGTTCGGACTGAAATGGTCAGCCTTCCGATTATCGGTCAGGTGGCGGCGGGACAGCCGATTTTAGCGGAGGAAAATATCGAGAGTTACTTTCCCGTTCCGGCGGAACTCGTACCCTCTGGAGAGTCGTTTGTCTTAAGGGTAAAAGGAGATTCCATGATAAATGTAGGCATTTACAACGGTGACCAGATTTTTGTCAATGCCTGCAATTCTGCTTCAAACGGCGAAATGATTGTGGCTCTTGTAGAGGATTCTGCTACTGTTAAGACCTTTTACAAGGAAGACGGTCATATCCGTTTACAGCCGGAGAATGACTTTATGGATCCCATTATTGTAGATGATTGTCAGATTTTAGGTAAGGTATTCGGCGTGTTCCGTTTGATGAAATAAAAAGTCGATAATAAAAGTTAAAAATAAAAAACGTTTTGTGCCGGTGACAGTGCCTTCACAAGACGTTTTTATTTTTGTGTTTATGTATCAACCTTGTGAATATGCTGCGCTGCGGCACAAACAATCCGTGAAGAAGACTCAGAGAGGCTTCTTCCGTGTGAAACTATAGAAATTCTTAGATGATGTACCTTATCAGCTTAGAATTTCTTTTCACACTTGGCACCATAGAAAAACAATAAAAAATATGGTACGATATTATTCAGAAAGCAACGATGCATTTAACATTATACGAAAGGAAGCAATTATGACAAATAATGAAATAATGAAAATTGCAATGCAGCAATCGGCAATAGACAGCTGCTGTCAAGCCGATGATTTTCTCTGTACAGATAATAAGGTCGTAATTTCCGGAAAACAAGCCGCCGCCAGAAGATATTTAGAACTGCCCTTTTATTGTGATTTAACTTCATATGGAAATAATATTGTTGCCTCCGTATCGGCAGAACTGGTCGATATTGTAAGGAATTATATAGATAAATATCCTATCGAACATTGTTTTGAAACGCCAAATCTACTCACCTTAATGGAAAATCTTAAACCATTTGACTTAAATATTTGTTTTATGGCAGAGTACTTTTTGCCGGATATGAATAGTATCAAGCCAATTGCATGTAAATACCACTTAAAGATCATGCATCCAAATGATTTTGCCGTCTGCTATTTACCGGAATGGAGTAATGCGCTTTGTGAAAATCGTAAGCATCTGGATGTATTAGCCGTAGGCGCATTCGAAAACGAAAAGCTGGTTGGTCTTGCCGGATGTTCGGCAGACTGCGATACCATGTGGCAAATAGGCGTTGACGTGCTGCCGGAGTACAGACGCCAAGGAATAGCGTCATCTCTAACCAGTACCCTCGCAACGGAAATCCTTAATCGAAAAAAGGTTCCCTTCTACTGCTGTGCATGGTCGAACATAAAATCAGCCGGAAATGCAATAAAGAGCGGATTTCTACCGGCATGGGTACAAATTACCGCAAAGAAAAAGGACTTTATTGACAATATGAACAAATAAACTAAAACAGGGCAAGATTAAAATAAATCCTGCCCTGACATTAACCTATAAACTCTCAGTTCCTATCAGTCATGGAACCTCACATTGATATACGACTTTATCTCCTCCACACAGCGATCGAAGCCTAATTTAGAGCTATCCAGACATAAATCATAGTTTCTGGCATCCGTCCACTCTCTTCCCGTGTAATACTTATAGTATTCTGCTCTGCTTTTATCAATTTTGGCGATATATTTTTCCAGCTCTTTAGATGACATGCTGACTTTTTTGGCGGCCTGTTCCATACAGTAATCCTTCGGAGCATGGATAAAGACGCTAAGTACATTGTCATTGTCCTTTAACACGTAATCGGCGCAGCGCCCGATTATGACGCAGGATTCGTCTTGTGCAAGCTGCTTGACAATCTTCGCCTGATAGTTAAATAAATTGTTATCCGAGATGAAATCGTCGCTTTCCGGAGGAATCAATTGTCCGGTATACACGCTTTTGACTATCCTTAGCAGGTTTGTCATTTTTACTTTTTCATCGGCATTGACAAAGAGCCTTTCATTTATTCCGCTTTCCTCGGAAGCCAGCTTAAGCAGCTCCCTATCGTAATAGTGGACGTTTAAATCTTTGGACAGCATTTCCCCTATGGTACGTCCGCCGCTCCCATACTGTCTTGCAATTGTTATAACCACTTTATTATTCATAGCCTGCCTCCTAATTACACTTCGCCAAGATAAGCCTTTTTTATGGAATCATCGTTTAAAAGATTGCTTGCTTTTCCTTCCAGCACGATATTGCCCGTTTCGAGCACATAAGCGCGATCTGCGATGGAAAGCGCTTTCTTTGCATTCTGTTCCACCAAAAGGACCGTTGTACCGCTTTCACTTACTTCCCTGATAATATCGAAAATCTCATTTACAAAAATAGGTGATAAGCCCATGGAAGGTTCATCCATAAGAATGATTTTGGGATGTGACATAAGAGCTCTTCCCATCGCTAACATCTGCTGCTCTCCGCCGCTGAGTGTACCTGAAACTTGATTCTGGCGCTCCTCCAGACGAGGAAACCTTTTATAAACAGATTTTAATGTATTTTCAATTTCACTTTTATCCTTACGTGTATATGCTCCCATTTTCAGATTCTGCAGTACGGTAAGCTCTGAAAAAACTCTTCTTCCCTCCGGAACATGGGCCATTCCCATAGATACGATTTTATACCCGGGAATCTTTGTAATATCCTGTCCTTCAAAGGTAATGCTTCCTGTCTTTGCAGAAAGCAATCCGGTTATCGTATGGAGGATTGTTGTCTTTCCGGCACCATTGGCGCCGATCAGCGCAATAACCTCTCCCTCGTTTACGTCGAAGGAAATACCCTTAATCGCCTGAATTACGCCGTAATACACTTCCAGATCCCTGATTTCAAGCATTGCCATTTTACTGTTTCCTCCTATTCTCCAAGATATGCTGTAATTACTTGAGGATCGTTGAGCACCATTCCCGTTTTACCCTGCGTGAGAACGCGGCCGAAATTGAGTACCGTCAGCTCTTCGCAAATGCCGGAAACTAATTTCATATCGTGCTCTATCAATAAAATGGTCATCTTGAATTCATCTCTTACAAAACGAATCGTGTCCATCAGCTCTCCGGTTTCATTCGGATTCATACCTGCCGCAGGTTCGTCGAGAAGCAGCAGCTTGGGATTCGTTGCTAATGCCCTGGCAATTTCTAATTTACGCTGCTTTCCGTAGGGAAGATTGGAAGCCAGATAATCAGCTTCCTTGTCCAGATCAAAGACCTTCAAAAGCTCCATCGCCCGCTCATTCATTTCTTTTTCCACCCTGAAATACGAAGGAAGCCTGAGAATTCCCTCTATCGCTGAATAATGGTATGTGTTATGAAGCCCTGCTTTTACATTATCCAATACCGACAAGGCCTTAAAAAGACGGATGTTCTGAAATGTTCTGGCGATGCCGGCCTTATTGATATCCATAGTCTTCAGGCCGGTAATGTCCTGCCCGTCCAATTTGATAATTCCTTCGTTGGGCTTATACACCCCTGTCAGGAGATTGAATACCGTAGTTTTTCCGGCACCGTTAGGTCCGATCAGACCGTATAGCTGTCCTTCTTTTATTTCGATCTTAAAGTCGTCCACCGCTCTCAGCCCGCCAAAAGAAATGGTTAAATTTTTAACTTCCAGTAACGCCATAGCTATTTAACCTCCTTTCCTTTGGAAAGTTTCTTAGGGAAATACTTCTCCTTCATGCGCTCTTTCCATTCAATCGCTTTCGGACTCCAGTTAAATAACATCATAACGATCAATACAATCGCGTAAATGAGCATTCGGTAGTCACTTAGACCTCTTAGAAGCTCAGGCAGTAAGGTGAGAACAATTGCTGAAATAATAGAGCCTCTGATATTCCCGATGCCACCCAGCACCACGAATACGAGAATCATAATGGACATGTTGTAGCCGAAATTCTTAGGAAGCGCGGTAAGGGTCGATAAATTGTGGGCATACAGCACTCCCGCTACGCCTGCAATCGCCGCAGATAGGGAAAACGCCATCAATTTATATTTGGTAATATTGATTCCGATAGATTCCGCCGCAATGCGGTTATCACGGATGGACATAATTGCCCGTCCGTCCCTCGAATGAATCAGATTCAATATAATGATCAAGGATAAGAATATCAGAATGACTCCCATGGTAAAGCTGGCATCGTGGGGAGTTCCGGTAATGCCCTGTGCACCGTTTACTATGACCTCTCCTTCTGCATCCATATTCAGGGAAAAGAAATCCTTCATGGAAAAATGAAAGCCGTTTTTATCTCTTCCTATATACATAACATTTACAAGGTTCTTAATAATTTCACCGAAGGCTAACGTAACGATGGCCAGATAGTCACCCTTCAGTCTAAGAACAGGGATGCCGATTAAAATACCGAAAATCCCTGCTGAAACAGCTCCGATAAGAAGTGCGGTAATAAATCGTACTCCATCAGGCATGGCACCGTTCATGCACTTCGAGAAAAAAGCGCCGGCAAATGCACCTACACACATAAAACCCGCATGTCCCAAGCTGAGCTCTCCTAAAATGCCTACGGTCAGATTAAGTGATATTGCTAACATCACATAAATGCAAAGAGGGACCAAAAGGCCCTCCATCAGGCTGGAAACATTGCCGGTAACTAATAATAGCTGAACTGCAATATATAATACCAGTACCATCAAATAAGTGATGAAGTTGTTTTTTGTTATTTTGTTTAGTTTATGGGGATATATCCCGGATGTTTTATTCATGACAGCACCTTACACTTTCTCCTGTATTTTCTTTCCTAAAATACCGGTAGGCTTCACGAGAAGGACGATAATCAATACCGCAAAAACAATAGCGTCCGCCATTTGGGAGGAAATATAAGCCTTTCCCAAAATCTCGATAATACCCAATAAAATACCGCCGATCATAGCGCCGGGAACGGAGCCGATTCCTCCGAATACTGCGGCCACAAACGCCTTAATGCCGGGCATTGCTCCCGTATAGGGCGTCAGGGACGGATATGCAGAACAGAGAAGCACGCCTGCTACGGCGGCTAACGCAGAACCGATAGCGAAGGTAAGGGCTATCGTCTTGTTCACGTTGATTCCCATTAACGATGCTGCGCCTTTATCCTCGGATACGGCTAACATCGCTTGTCCTGCCTTCGTCTTATTTATGAATAAGGTAAGCAAAATCATAACTATGATTCCTACCACAATGGTCACAATTGTCTCTCCTGAAATTACCATATTGCCATCCGCAAATTTCAGCGGTTTGACAGCAACAACAGAAGTAAAAGATTTGGTATTTGCCCCGAAAATGAGCAATGCCAAGTTCTGGAGCAGATAGCTGACGCCGATAGCCGTAATCAAAACCGCCAAAGGAGAAGCGGCGTTACGAAGCGGCTTATATGCGACCCGTTCAATCGTTATACCAAACACAGTACAAACGATAATTGCAGTCGCTATGCCGAGAACAGGAGGCAGACTAAGGGTACTCACTATGGTAAATACGATAAAAGCTCCTACCATAATTACATCGCCATGGGCGAAATTAAGCATTTTTGCAATACCGTAAACCATCGTATAGCCCAGAGCAATAATCGCATATACGCTGCCGAGACTGATGCCGTTGATTAAATAAGAAATAAAGCTCATAAGAAACACCTCTTCGTATTTTTTATACCCCGTAAAATCAAATTATAACATTAATCCCCTTTACACGCAAGAAAATGAAAGAACAAAAGAGATATTAACAAAAGGGATACCAAAGCGCATGGACTGCGCTTTATAGTATCCCTCTTTGGCCATTTCATTATTACATAGCTACGTATACGCCGTTCTCAATCTTAACAGCCTTGGGAGCTTTGTTCGGCTCACCGGAAGCATCCCATGTCATGCCCACACCGGTAAGACCGTCCAGAGTAATCTGAGTCATTGCCGTTTTCATAGCGTCACATATTGCAGACGCATCCATATCGGGAGTAAGCCCTGCTTTTTCTGCCGCTGCTTTAATCGCATAGATGGCATCATAAGCATCTGCCGCAAACTGGTTCGGGGTATCTCCGAATTTTTCTTTGAACGTTGTTACAAAATTCTGTGTCAGCTCATCCTGTGCATCTGCTGCAAAGGGTGTAAGGAGCATAACGCCTTCCGCCAAAGAAGTATCGAAGTTTTCAACATCGAGGATGCCGTCCAGACCGTCGCATCCGAAGAAAATAGGTGAATAATTCATCGTGGCAGCCTGAGAAAGGATCAAGGACGCTTCTGTGTAGTAAATAGGCAGGAATACAAGATCTGCGCCGCTATCCTTTGCTTTCTGAAGCTGTACGGAGAAGTCCGTCTTGCTGTCTGCGGTGAAAGCTTCTGCCGAAACAATTTCAAACGGCTGACTTGCCGATTCTGTCACAAATTTCTGATAAATTCCGGAAGAATAGATATCCGAACTGTCATAGATAACAGCAACCTTTGTCGCTACCGCATTGTCTCCGATGTACTTCGCGGAAGCCATACCTTGGTTAGGATCGGAGAAGCACACGCGGAATGCATTGTCATATTTAATTGCTTCTATTGAAGAACCGGAGGGAGTTAACTGGAACATATTGTCGGCTGATGTCTTCTCAACGACAGCCACGCAGCATCCGCTGGTAACCGTTCCCATAAGTATCTGCATATCCCAGTCCTTCAGCGTATTATAAGCATTTACTGATTTCTCAGGATCATTCTCATCGTCCTCGAACTTGAATTCTATCTGATAGCCGCCGATACCTCCGGCTGCATTAATTTCATCCACTGCGAGCTGAGCCGCATTTTGTACCGCCATACCGTATACCGCAGCACCTCCGGTGGTAGGTCCGATTCCGCCGATTTTAAACACACCGCCCGCAGCACTCTCTCCTGCCGCCGCTGTACCCTCAGCCGTCGCATCTGTACCTTCAGCAGCTGTATCAGCTGTAGCTGTCGTATCCGTACCTGCTGCAGCATCCGTACCTTCCGATGCCGTACTTCCGCAGCCGGCAAACAAAGTCATAGCCATAGCCGAAGCCATTGCAATACTCATAAACCTTTTCATACATTTTTCCTCCTCAAAAATAATTTTTGAATGTATACTAGTATACTATCATTTTCGAATAATCTTACTCTGAATAAAAATTTTTGTCAATGTTATTTTAAACATTTTATGTAAATTAAGCAAAATACGCAGAAAATTTTGCATTAATATACATAAATGCAATGGGAATGGGGAAAATAAAACCGATACAAAAAAATTCTTGAATGGAGGTCTCGTCATGAATAATAAAGTACTAGATTGTATCGCTTTGACAATTGTTATTATTGGAGCGATCAACTGGGGGCTCATCGGCTTTTTTAATTTCGATTTGGTAGCCCTTATATTCGGCAGTATGTCTTGGATATCCAGAATCATATATGCTTTGGTCGGAATTTGCGGTTTATATCTCATTACCTTTTATATGTATGTCGGAGGAACAAGAAGAGATTAAATCAGGAGAAGTGCGCGAAGCGGACTTTTCTGGTCTTAACATAAGGGCAACACGCATAGTGGATTGCTCTTATGTTAAGCAAAAACGGCGCTTCTTTTTTTGAAGCACCGCTTTACATAGACAAGTTAACAGTAACTATTTTTCCACTTCGATAATCTTCTGTATCCAGACGCCTTTTTTCACAAGCACAAAGCCTATGATACACTTGATAATATCGATGAGCTGACAGAACAGATACAGCACGATAATATAAATGCCAGTATATCTGGTCAACACAAAGGCCAGTGGAATATTCACTACCCATACGTATACACTGTCGAAGAAAAAGGTAATCCATGTTTTTCCTCCTGAGCGCAGGGTAAAATAAGTAGCATGGGTAAAGGCATACAAAGGCATGCACAAAGCCGCAATCATGATAAAACGGGAGGCTAGCTGACGTATTTCCGTTGTCGTATTGTAAATTACCGGGAAAAACGGTGCTACAAGTGACATGAGCAGCCCGATTCCCACGCAGCTTGCCACAGAGAAAAAGATGAGCTTTCTGTCCGTTTCCTTCGCTTCCTCCATCTTGCCGGCCCCCAGAAGCTGACCTACGATAATTCCCACAGAACTTCCCATAGCAATGAACACTACGTTGAACACATTGGATATAGTGGAAGAAATATTGAATGCCGCTACTACGGAGAGTCCCCGCACCGAATAGCATTGGGTGAGCACTGCCTGACCGCTGGCCCAGAGGATTTCATTCACCATAAGGGGAGTCCCCAATATAGCTACTTTCCCGATAAGATGCGCAGGTATATGGAAACTGCGGTATGCCCCCTCAATAAACCGGTGCACCTCTCTGTGCTTGTATGTCCAACCGGCGATAATTCCAAATTCCACAAAACGGGCAATGGTAGTGGCGATTGCCGCTCCTTCCACTCCCAGGGCAGGTGCTCCGAACTTGCCGTAAATCAATATGTAATTTAAAACAAGATTGACAAATACAGCAGCAATTCCTGCTTTCATCGGAATAACAGTCTCTCCTGTCTCACGCAGAGTGGAGGCGTATGCCTGAACGAAAGCGAAAGGCATCATTTCCAACATCATAATACGCAAATACTGCTTCGCATACATAAGTGTTGCGCTAATAGCTTCTGAATCGTTAGTTTCGTGCAGATAGAGGCCGATTAAGCGCTCGCCGTAAAGCGAAAATACAGCAAGGCCTATTATCGTTATTCCTACGCTGATCAGAACTTTTACACGAAAGGTATCCCGTACCCCTTTATGATCACCGCTTCCGAAAAATTGGGCCGTAAAAATACCTGCACCGGAGACGCCTCCGAAGATGCAGATATTGAATACAAATATGAGCTGGTTAACGATTGCTACGCCGGACATTTGTTCCGTCCCTACCCGCCCGACCATAATATTGTCAAGCAGGCTGACAAAGTTTGTAATTCCGTTCTGAATCATAATGGGTATGGCTACTGCCAGTACCATCATATAGAACTTTTTATCTCCTATATATCTTTTCATGGTTATCCAATCCTTATTTCAAGTCCTCTCAGCCTTCCGTCACCTCGGATAAGCTTATCTGCTTTCCGTCGCGCCAAATGCGCTCAAGATCATAAAACAGGCGGTTTTCCTTATCGAAAACATGTACGATGATATCGCCAAAGTCAAGCAATACCCAATTGGCGGTATCGTATCCTTCCATTTGCTTAAGGTTAAGTCCGGCTCTGCCAAGCTTTTCCTCCACGTTGTCGGAAAGTGCCTGTATCTGACTTCTGTTGGTGCCGCTCGCAATAATGAAATAATCGGCGATGATCGATACATCGCTAATATCGATAACTCGTATATCCTCTGCTTTTTTATCCTCTAACGCCTCGATGGCGAGTTTTGTCATTTTCTTGGATTCTTCTTTATTCATTCAAATTTCCTTCTTTCTTATTCATTTCTGCCCGATTTTTATAAAAGTCATAAGTCTTCTGTGTCATCGGGTCGATATCTCCGTCAATTGTGTTCAAATAGATAAGGGTATCTCCTAAAATATGAAGCAGCGCTTCATCCAAATCAACAAACGCCAGTCTTCTGATTTCCGACAGATTAGGTGCCTGCTTTCTTACAGGCTCGATATAATCGGATACATACACGATCTTTTCCAAGAGGGACATGTCAGGCCTGCCTGTGGTATGGTTTAAAATGGCATTTATTGTGTCCGTATCCCGGATATTATATTTCTGCATGGCAATATAGCTTCCCACCTTCGCATGCAGTAAAAACGGATTATTCCTCTCGATGTCGTTTACACTGATATTGTGCTTTTCACATATCGATAATCTTTTTTCATTGCTTAAGCATTTTGCACAGTCGTGAAGCATTCCTGCCGTCTGTGCCTTTGTGATATCTGCGCCGTAGCGCATCGCTAGGGCTGCCGCCGTATAAGCCACTCCCAAGGTGTGCTCGAAGCGTTTGTCGTCCAAGGTTTTCTCCATGGCCCGTCGAATTTTCTTTATATTGGAAGACTTAGATCGCATCCGTTTCAACCTCCATTATCTTAGGGGATTTTTCTCTGTTTTATTTATAGTATAAACGATTTTCATCCATGTAAGCAATTACTTTATCAGGAACCAGATAACGGATAGAAAGCTGCTCCCTCCTTCTGTTGCGAATATCTGTAGAGGAAACAGGAATTTCCTTCATTGGAAGGGGAAGAATGCGGGCGTCGTATTTTTGGGTCAGGTATTCCATTTGCTCCGTAAGCTCCTTATGGCCTTTATCGTCCCGTATTGC
Source organism: Kineothrix alysoides (assembly GCF_000732725.1). Classification (GTDB taxonomy): domain Bacteria; phylum Bacillota; class Clostridia; order Lachnospirales; family Lachnospiraceae; genus Kineothrix; species Kineothrix alysoides. The sequence continues at coordinate 1,431,664 of NZ_JPNB01000001.1, forward strand.
CGCAAGTATCGTGCAGTTTTCGAAAATAAGCCGTGATTCTTTCCAGCCTTCTAAATGAAACAGGCTGTCTGCTCCCACTATGAAATAAAACTCGGTATCCGGTTCTTCTCTTCGTAAAAGAAGAAGGGTTTCGTAGGTGTAGGTATTGCCCTCCCTTTCCACCTCTATGGCAGACAGCTTAAAAGACGGATTATCCTCAATGGCAAGCCTTGTCATGGCAAGACGCATCCGTTTATCCGCAACATCAGTTCCTTCTTTCATATAGGAACACCCGCTCGGTATGAAGAGTACATCGTTAAGTTCGAGCGCTTCCCTTGCCGTTTCAGCAAGCAGCAGATGGCCTATATGGATAGGATTGAAGGTGCCTCCCATGATTCCGGTTTTTTTTCTGTACTTTTCCATAAAACAGCATCCCCTTTCATACGTTAAGTCATGAAGGCAGAATAATTTTCTTGTGATCTTTGCTTTCTTTATACAATACGATTTTTTTGCCGATTACCTGAACTACCTGGGAGTGGGTACGTTCTGCAAGAACTTCGGCAATAGACTTCGGTTCGTCCATGCAGTTCTTTAATACAGCGACCTTGATAAGCTCTCTCGTATTGAAGGCTTCTGCTACTGCCTCCGTCACTTCCGGCGTCAGGCTGGACTTGCCGATTTGAAATATAGGGTCAATATTGCTCGCGAGGCTTTTTAAATAGCTTCTTTGTTTGCTCGTCATAATAAATTTCTCCTAATCTATTTGTAATAATCGAAGGAAAGCCCATACATTCGAACGGTATCGCCTTCTTTAATGTCAAGCGCTTCTAACTCTTCCAGTATTCCGTTTTCCTTTAAGAAATTCTGGAAGAAGGAAAAACCTTTTTCGGATTCCAGATTAGTATAACCTAACATCCTCTCGATACGGGGACCTTCTACCACATATTCATCCGCATCCTCATCATAAACAACCGTATAGGGTTCGTTTCCGGAAGCCGTCTGGAATTCGGGAAAATATTCCTGCTCAAAAATCATAGGCTTATCGTCCATTTGAGCGAGGAGGTTGTTTACATAGTATAAAAGTTCTCTTACACCTTCTCCGCTTATGGCAGAAATGGGAAATACCTTTATGCCTTTAGGCTCGAATTCATTCTTAATCTTCTCTAATGCATCCTCGTCGTAAAGCATGTCTATTTTGTTAGCGGCGATGACTTGCGGCCGTCTGGCTATTTCCGGGTTGTAAGCATCCAGTTCCTTGTCAATAGCATAAATATCGGATACAGGATCTCTGCCCTCGGTAGATGCTGCGTCCACGATATGAATGATGAGCTTGGTCCTCTCGATATGACGAAGAAATTCATGTCCCAGACCTATGCCCTCAGAGGCTCCTTCGATGAGTCCCGGGATATCGGCGATGACAAAGCCCTTTGCATCCTCAAGATCCACTACGCCCAGATTGGGATTCAGTGTCGTGAAATGATAATTGGCTATCTTAGGCCGGGCATTGGTTACTCTCGCTAAAAAGGTGGATTTTCCCACGTTAGGAAATCCCACAAGCCCTACATCCGCAATGACCTTCAGCTCTAATTGCAGTTCTAATTCTAAAGCGGCCTGTCCGGGCTGCGCATACTTAGGAGCCTGCATCGTGCTGGTAGCATAGTGCTGATTGCCCTTTCCGCCCTTGCCTCCCTTTAAAAGGACGATACGTCTATTATCTCCCGACATATCCGTAATAACTTTTCCACTCTGGGCTTCTTTGATGACGGTACCGTGGGGAATCTTAATAATAATATCTTCTCCATTTTTGCCGCGGCAGTTTTTCTTTCCGCCTTCTTCACCGTTCCCGGCGCTGTATTTGCGGATGTGTCTGAAATCCGTAAGGGTATTAAGGCCCTCGTCTACCTCAAAGATTACGCTTCCGCCGTCCCCGCCGTCTCCGCCGTCCGGGCCGCCGTTAGGAACATATTTTTCTCTTCGGAAGGAAACGTGTCCGTCTCCGCCCTTTCCGCTCTTTATATATATTTTTGCTATATCTGCAAACATTGCATTCCACCTCTAAATGATAAAACAGGCTTCAAACACTCAATATGTTTGAAGCCCGATTCGTTCGTTATTTCTCGACAGGATATACGGAAGCTTGTTTTTTATCTCTTCCTTTTCTTTCAAATCTAAGTACACCGTCCACTAATGCGAATAATGTGTCATCTCCGCCTCTACCTACGTTTACGCCGGGATGAATCTTAGTTCCGCGCTGTCTGTACAGAATATTTCCTGCTTTTACGAATTGTCCGTCAGCTCTTTTCGCACCAAGTCTTTTGGATTCGGAATCTCTACCGTTCTTGGTAGAACCAACACCCTTTTTGTGAGCGAAAAATTGAAGGTTCATATTTAACATGGTTTTACACCTCCTCGAATTTAAGTGTTACATACTTTTTGCCGTACTGTTTTTCAACGTCCGACAATCCAAGTATCATGGAATCCATAAGGAGCTTTCCCTTTTCGGACAGGCTTTCTTTGAAAAGGCAGTCAATATAGCCTGACTCCTCATCGGAAGAAACGTCCATATCTTCCCCGGCCAGCTCTTCCATCGAATTAATGGTATTGATGACCAGCATGGATACAGCGGCACAGACGATGTCCTTACCGTTTTTAGCGAAGCCTGAATGTCCTTTGCAGGTAAATCCCTTATATTCTCCATTTACATTTTTTTTAACAATAACCGTTGTCATAAAGCATTACGCGTTAATTTTATCAATCTTAACCTGAGTGTATGCTTGTCTATGACCATTTTTCTTATGATAACCGGTTTTTCTCTTATACTTGTAAACGATAACTTTCTTTCCTCTTCCCTGCTCCATCACTGTTGCAGTTACGGTGGAATTAGCTACGTCACCGGCAACCTTAAGCCCATTATCGCTGATAGCGATAACCTGATCAAATGTTACAGCACTTCCCGGCTCCATATCGAGCTTCTCAACTCTGATCACGTCGCCTTCGGAAACCTTATACTGTTTTCCACCTGTGGCAATAATTGCGTACATATTGCACCTCCTAATAATTTACTCGCTAGAGTCGGCGGCTTCCTCGAAAAGGACGCACTTCAAGCCTATCTATGCGGCATACTTCGTTAGTTTATCATTCCATTTTCCCGATGTCAAGATATTTTCAAAATATATGAAATTTTCTAAAATTACTCCTTTAAAATCACAATGCGTTTTTGCGAACAAAGTTTACCAAAAATCCGGGGTTGGCAATCTTTCAAATATCAGATATCCGAAAGATTCTGAGCTTTAGTAAAAAAATAGGCGATAATCTGCGCTCTGGAACTGAATTCCTCCGTTTTCATAAGCTGCGCTACTTCTTCCTTCGTGTAAAAAGCCGCTTCGATCATTTCATTATCCGAACTGTGATCCTCGAACTGACCTTGTGCCTCTACGAATACAATGTGCGTCTTCATGTCGGAAATGGCTACAGCAGCATAGGAAGCGGGAAGAATATCGATAATTCGCTTTACGCCAAGGCCGGTTTCCTCATATAGCTCTCTGGAGATGCACTCCTCTACCGTTTCTCCGTCCTCCAGCATTCCGGCACAAAGATTATAAATGCTTTTGTTGATTCCCATGCGAAATTCCTTCAATAAAAGAAGCTGTCCATCCTTTACGGCGACGATGGACAGGCCGCTCACATTGCTGCCGATGTCCTCCACGCCGTCTAATTCCTTGCGGCTGACTATTTCGTATTTTTTTTCACGTCCGGCTTTGTTGAGATAGGTAAGCTCATAGTTTTTTAAATACTTGCCGTCTTTTACTTTTTCCATTTTAATGATTTTCATGCGCTATCTTCCTCCTATATCCCAAACTGGCTTCAGTTTCGTTTTTGTTTATTAAAGCTGTGAAATTTGTTCCTTCAATGGTCTGTTTATTTTCATACGGGTGACTTCCACCAATCCGAGAACAGTCATATCCACCAGATTCGTTTTCACCGGATCTCTTTTCAGCAAATCGCCAAAATGTGCCATTAACTTATCGCTATGCTCTTGCTTCCGCATATTGATGAAGTCAATGACGATGATGCCGGATATATTTCGCAGGGTAAGCTGAAGGGCTATTTCTTCGGCAGCCTCCATGTTCATGCGAAAAAAGGTTTCTTCGTCATCTTTTTTGGTACTCACCTTCCCGGTGTTTACGTCGATTACGGTCAAAGCCTCAGTGGGCTCAATAATAAGGTAGCCACCGGATTTAAGCCATACTTTCTTATCCAGCGCCTCCTTTAAGCGGGCATCTACGGAGTACAGCTTGTGAAGAGGGAGAAGCGCATCCTTATAAAGCCTTGCTTCACATATGCAAAAGGCAGGATGCAAGCGGGAGTATTCTGCTATCTCCTCATAAATGCCCTCGTCATCCGTCACGATTTCTTCGTATTGTCCTGCATAAGTATCCCGGAGCCGAATAAGGTAGTCTGAAGGCTTTTTATAAAGAAGGGAATAGCCGGTCCTATGAACGGACACTTCGGCCAATTCTTTAAGCTGCGCCGTTAATTCTTTCCATTCTTCCAGCAGGGGCGAATAATCCTTAAGATCCTTGGCATTCGTGCGGATAACCGTCCCAATCCCTTTTGGAAGCAATGCAAACTCTTCTTTCAGCGCCTCGCTGATTCTTGTCCTGACCTTCATCGATAGCTTGGAGGAATATGCGATACCCGGCCTTCCCAGAGATACGACACAGTATTTTCCGCTTAAAGAAAGAGCGCAGGTGGCGGCAGGCTGCTTCGTCTTTACCGCGTCCTTATTTATCTGTACTACAATATCGTCTCCGGCAAGAATCCTCCCGTCGTAGCTCCTATTGGTAAGGATGGGGTTTTTTGCCTCGCTCAGGGCAAGAAAACAAGGAAAGCCCGGCGCGATTTCTACGAAGGCCGCGTTGATATTGGCAGATATGTTTTTTACCTTTGCCACATAGATATTGCCGATAACGCTGCCCTCTTCTTCCTCAGCCGTCGCAAAGCGCAGGCGGTTGCCATGAAAAAGCAAGGATAATATTTGATGATTTCTTTTTAAAATGACATATTTCCTATCGTTCATTAAAATTCATTACCTACCGCATCCAATGATATAAATACAGGCTCGTCTTCTGTTCCTGCATTCGTAAAGGTATCTTCTCTTGTTATTTCCAATGCGAAGTCGGAAAGCGTACTGCCGTTTTCCGCTAAAAAAGCCTCGATGACCAGACCGGGCTTGATATTGCCCGAGCTGCTGGCATCCACCATCATGCGTATAACCCCCTGTCCATTTTCGTCTTTAACGGATTCCAGGGCATAGATAGAGGGTTTGATATCCATTTCTACTTCGCTCTTTTTTGTCTTTTTTGTAACCGGAATGGAGGGTCTGGCATAAAATGCTGCCGTCTGCGTCTCCCAGTCGAAATCAGGCTCATAGCCTTCTCGGAATCTCACGGTATATTTTGCCGCCGCCACACTGGCCATGGCGTTCATGGCGTCATCAGGCAGCTTAGTAACGCTTACGATTTCCATTCCGGGAACCATGGCATTATTCAGGCTATCCTTAAGCTCACTGGCGGAAGCCGCGGAAACCACTTCAATGTCCATATATTCCCCATGGCTTGTCAAACCTACTCCTAAGGGAGCAGCAAAGGACATGATCTGATGAGGGCTGAAGCCGCCCGAATAAGCAACATCGATGCCTGCGCGGCGGATAGCCTTTTGAAAGTATCTCATCACGTCCAAATGGCCGACAAAGCGTATAGCGCCGGACTTGGCGAATTTAATTCTTATCTTCATAGCACACACCTCCTCCGAATACGGCGGCGCCGCATCCAAGACACTGTATCCGGCAATTAGGAGATACGATCTCTTCCATCGCTTTGTCCCATTCTTTTTTCAGAAAGTTCTTAGTCACACCGCAATCTATGAAATCCCAAGGAAATACTTCATCCAGGGAACGTTCTCTCGTAGTGTAGAAATCAACGCTTATGCCGCACTCCTCGAAGGTCTCCAGCCATACGTCATTATGAAAATGCTCGCTCCACGAGTCGAAGAGACAGCCCTTTTCATAGGCCCTTCGGATAACCGCTGCAATTTTTCTATCCCCGCGGGCAAAAACGCCTTCCATAACGCTTACGTCCGCTTCATGCCAGTTATATTTGATGCTCTTTTGATTGAGCTGCTCCTTAATGGCACTGCGGGTGAGATATGCCTTTTCGATGAACTCCTCTTTAGTGCACATCTTTGCCCACTGAAAGGGAGTGAATGGCTTGGGAATGAAGAAGGAGGTACTGCTGACAATCTGCACCTTTCCGTTCTTGCGTTCCTCCTTTGGAACAGTCTCGAAAAATATGGCGGCTATCTTGTTGGATAAATCGGCAATACCTTTTATATCCTCCGGTGTCTCCGTAGGGAGCCCCAGCATAAAGTAGAGCTTTACCCTTGTCCAGCCTCCCTCGAATGCCATAGCAGCTCCTTTAAGGATGACCTCTTCGGTCAATCCCTTGTTGATAACATCTCTAAGTCTTTGGCTTCCTGCCTCGGGAGCAAAAGTCAGACTGCTCTTTCTTATATCCTGAACCTTGCTCATCACATCCAAAGAAAAAGCATCGATACGAAGGGAAGGCAGGGAAATGTTGATATAATTCTCCCCGCACTCATCGATAAGAAAATCAATAAGTTCAGGAAGTTTGGAATAATCGCTGGAGCTTAAAGAACTTAGAGAGATTTCCTCATGTCCGGTATTTTTTAACATTTCTACGGCATAGCCCTTCAACACTTCCACATCTCGTTCCCGTACCGGACGATAGAGTTGTCCCGCCTGACAGAAGCGGCATCCCCTGATACATCCCCGTTGGATTTCCAGGACGACTCTGTCCTGAGTCGCCTTAATAAAAGGGACTACAGGCTTCATCGGATAATAGGTATCGGAAACTGTCATCTCGATTTCCTTCTTCACAGTTTCAGGTATTCCTTCCTCCGTCGGTTTCATCCCGAAAATGGTACCGTCCTCTTTATAGTCAACAGCATAGAACATCGGTACATAAATGCCTGAAAGCTTGGCCGCCCTTCTCAGGAATTCTATACGGCTTTCCCCCTTCTTCCCGGAATCCTTGTATAAATCTATAAGCTCCCGGTACATGGTCTCTCCTTCTCCGATATAAAACATATCAAAAAATTCGGCGATCGGTTCGGGATTATAGGTACAAGGCCCTCCGCCGATTACGATGGGATGGTCCAGGGTCCTGTCCTTCGCCAAAAGGGGAATCTGTGACAGATCGAGAATCTGTAAAATATTCGTATAGCACATCTCATACTGAATGGTAATACCGAGGAAATCCATATCCTTTACCGGCTCCTGAGATTCCAGCGCAAAAAGAGGGATATGTTCCTCCCTCATAATTTTATCCAAATCGACCCATGGTGAATAAACCCTTTCACACCATACATCCTCAAAGCTGTTCAACATATCGTATAAAATCTGGATTCCCAAATGCGACATGCCGATTTCATATATGTCGGGAAAGCACATCGCCATACGAACGGATACTGTATCCTTATCTTTTACTACTGCATTCACTTCGTTGCCGATATAGCGGGCCGGCTTTTCCACCTGCAGCAGTATTTCATCTCTTAACGCAAGCTTGCTCATAATACTCCTATCTTTTTATAAGTATTTTGACTCATAAAAAGTGCTTTTACTCACTATGAGTTTTTTACTCATTCCTATTATTTTACATCATTAAATAGAGTATAAGGGAAATTATGCTCAAAATCAAATACTACTTCATCCAGACCTGTATCGAAATCCTTATTTATCTCTTCCTTCATCTGATTTATGCTAATGCCTGCGATACTTCCTTCCTCGGCATCGAGGAATAAAAAGCCTGCAAAAAGCAAGACCGCGATGACAAGCCTCAGCCTGAAGGAGGAAAAGGAGGTATGGACCGCACTTTCCCTGCCATTTTCCGAAGCCTGAAGCTCATAATCCTTATTATCCTTAAAATCGCCGTAATATCCTTTGGCATACAGCGGCAGTTCCTCTTGCTCATATTTTATATCTGTTCCGTACAGCATCCTTTCCCGACTCCTCATTCTCATTCTATTATCCTTGCTTTCCGCGCGTATCATCTGAACCAATTGTAACTTTTGATCGCTAGAAATATTACCCATGCAGCTTCGTCCTAACCAATTACTTAACAAAGACTATGCAGAAAAAAAGCGATTTATTCTCATTCGGTCAAATCCGACAAAGGTCTGAAGCTATACCCCATCTCTTCCCACTTCGTTAGAAGCTCATCCAGAATCTCCCCATTCGTCTGTGAGGTACTATGCAGCAAAACGATAGCCCCCGGATGAATTCTCCCTACCAGTTTTGAAAAAGCTTCTTCCTTCGTGGGTTGTTTATCCTGATACCAGTCCACATAGGCGAGGCTCCAAAAGAAAGTCTTATACCCCATTTCCTTAGCCATCTTTAAATTTTCAACGCTATACTTCCCCTGAGGAGGACGATAATACATACTAATTTCTTTTCCTGTTACCTGCCGGAATAAGTCGGCAACCCCGTCCATTTCCTTCCGGAAGGAAGCCATATCCGAAATTTTAGACATATCCAGATGATGATATGTATGATTCCCGACACAATGTCCTTCAGCTACCATCCTCTTTACCAGCTCAGGCGCTGATTCCAGGTAATGCCCCACAATAAAAAAGGTAGCCGGTGCATTATGTTTTTTCAGCGCATCCAAAATCGGTTCCGTATTTCCATTCTCATATCCCGCATCAAACGTAAGGTAGATAACCTTCTCTCCCTTATCACCTACGAAATAAGTGTCATACTTTTTCAATTCTTCCGCGGACGCTATCCCCGTAGGCTGTGTCTCATCCCCATATCCTCCAAGCCCCCAATTTTCACATTCTGCAGCGATTGCTGAGGTCGGCATCACTCTTTCCTTCACATATCCCAGTGCCCTTCCTATAAAAAACATAGAAATTAAAAACAACAGTACTAAGATTACTTTCTTATGGATCAATTGTTTAAGCTGCATATATTCTTCCTAAAAAATCTTTGTAACAATATATGGAATCTCTTCTCCTTTTATGAACCGGAAATGCCTTCTGAAATATGTGACAATCAAACAAAATATTCTTTGATATTTTCCCCTTTCTATAGTAAAATGAATTCAAATCATACAGTAATACCATGATATTTTTTTTAGTTTTAAATTATAGAAATAAATACGAAGAAATCTTATGACAAAGGAGATATTTATTATGAAAGGTACCGTAGTTTCTTCATGGATGGAATCCTGCCGCAAACTCTTCGGCGATCAAGTCGTTAACAGTGCATTGGAGCACTATCGTTTATCCTCCGACCATATTTTCACTCCTATCGAGGACGTTGCCGATGACGTTGCTCTCGGACTCGTAGATATGATAGGCAACAGCGTCGGAAAAAATCATCAGGAAATATGGGGGCTTATGGGCGAGGAAAATATTAAGACATTCAGCCGCATTTACCCCGGCTTTTTCCGTCACGAAGGTGCTTACCAGTTTTTGAAATCCATGAATGATGTACATATTATCGTTATGCGCCGCTTTAAAGGCGCCGTTCCTCCTCTTTTGGATTTGCAGCCGATCTCCTCCAGAGAAACCCTTTTCATTTACCGCTCCAAGCGCGGAATGGGCGACTATCTGGTAGGCTTGTTAAAAGGCGTTTCCAACTACTTCAAGGAAGACATTAAGACAGAGGTTCTAAGTAAATCCGCCGGTGAGATTCATTTGAAGCTGACCTTTGAAAAGGATATACAGTATACCAAGCATTTTCGCCTCAATCAGCTTCTCTCTCTTGGCATTTTAAAGAGAAGCTCTCAGAAGATTGCCCTGCTCAACACAGTTTTAATCGGAGCCCTCGGCTTCGTACTCTTTGATGACCCTGCAAAGTCCGCGATACTCGCCATTTCCACCTGTGCGATTTCTTTGGTTTCTTCTTATGTCATCAGCAGGCCTGCCAAACTGATTGCATCGGAGCTTCAAAGCCTGGCTGACAGAACGTTTTCTGAAAACGTAGAGCTTCACTCCAAAGATGAGAACGAAAAGCTCATGGAAGTTATTAATAGCTTAAAAGCCGTGGTTCAGAAGGATTTTATCGAGTTTAACGCTATTGTGGATGAGATGTATACTTTCAACAACTCGCTTTCCGGTATCGCTTCTACCATGCAGTCCACCTCCAATGATATTACGGATGTTCTGGACGAGGTTGCTGTAGCGGCTACTACGCAGGCAGAGGATACCGAAAATGTCGTTTCAGTACTGAATCAAAGCATCGGTAACATTACACGTATCTCTGACGAGAGCCAGAAGAACAAAGCAGAAATTGAGAATGCGGTGAGCAGCATTGAAAACAGTTTCCTCAACGTAAAGAATACTGCGGCACAAATCAATCAGGTACTGGATAAATTCGGCAAGATAAAAGATAACAGCAACGAGCTGCAAAATAACGCCGCTAACATTACTGAAATCGTCTCTATCGTTTCGGGCATCGCAAAGCAGATCAATCTTCTCGCTTTGAACGCTTCTATCGAAGCGGCCAGGGCCGGAGAAGCCGGCAGGGGCTTTACCGTTGTTGCTGAAGAAGTTCGCAAGCTTTCTGAGGAAACAAACAACGCGGTAGGGGAAATCAACATTAACCTTACCAACTTCGTTTCCAGCGTAGGCGAAGTAGTTGTAGGCATCGACACCCAGTATACCATTCTGGAGACGGAGAACACCTCTCTTATGGAAGCGGTGGCTACCTCCAATCACTCCAATGACAACTTAAAAGGAGTTTCGGGTCTTATGATCCAGACATCCCTTGACTTAAAAAAAGAGGCGGACCATATATCCTCTTTGTTCGACAGCATTCAGAATCTTGCGGCTATTGCCGAAGAGAACTCCGCTTCTACGGAGGAGGCAAGTTCTAACGTGGCTATTTACGTGGATCAGATCAGCGAACTGACTAAACAGATTTCTGTCTTCGATTCTATGATTAAGGCGTTCCAGGACGATTTGAAAAAGTATAAGATATAAGATAAGCTATCGAAAGAATAAGATGCAAAAGGGCAAAAAACGCGCAAAACGAGTTTTTTGCCCTTTTTATCTGAATTCTTAAAAATATATTAAAAATATTAAAAAAATCGCAACAAAAAGATTGCATTTCCTTTCGCATTCGTATACGATATATTCTGTCAAACAATAAACCATGCCGGGCGCTGGAATATTGTTACCAAAAAACACACAATTTAAGCAAGGAGAATAACAATGGAGAAACTATTCAAACTGAAACAGAACAACACCACCGTATCTACGGAAGTTCTGGCCGGACTTACCACATTTTTTGCAATGGCGTATATTCTGTTCGTCAATCCGGCAATGCTTTCCCAAACTGGCATTCCTTATGGCGCTGTATTTCTCGCAACCATCTTCGCTTCCGCTGTAGGTACGCTGGTTATGGCACTTTTCGCCAATGTTCCTTATGCACAGGCACCGGGTATGGGGCTTAATGCATTCTTTACCTATACCGTATGCTTCGGTCTGGGCTTTACATGGCAGCAAGCTCTCGCTATGGTATTTATCTGCGGTATCATTAACGTCATCATTACGGTTACCAAGATCCGTAAATCTATTATCAAAGCGATTCCCGTAAGTCTTCAGCACGCTATCGGCGGCGGTATCGGAATCTTTGTCGCTTACATAGGAGTCAAAAATGCAGGCTTATTGAGCTTTACCTCCGATCCCGGCAGAAATGTCGTTTTGGACGGCGGAACTGTCATTGCAGACTCCAGCATCGTTCCTGCTTTAGCAACCTTCAATACCCTTCCGATACTTCTTTCCTTGATTTCACTTATTTTGATGGTAGTACTCGTTATCAAGAAGGTGCCGGGAGCTATCTTTGTAAGTATCATTCTTTCTACAATAGTCGGCGTGTTTATGGGAATTGTAGATTTGAGCCAAGTCGGCATCGCATCCAACATAGGAACTTCCTTCTCGGAGCTTGGGACAACCATTGGTGCGGCTTTCGGTGCACAAGGAATGTTATCCCTTTTTTCTGATGTTACGAGGCTTCCGTTAGTTCTTATGACAATTTTCGCATTCAGCCTTTCCGATACTTTCGATACGATAGGAACATTCATTGGTACGGGACGCCGTACAGGCATTTTCAGCGAGAAGGATCAGGCAGAAATGGACAGCTCCAGCGGCTTTAAGTCTAAAATGGACCGCGCGTTGTTCGCAGACTCCATCGCTACTTCCATCGGAGCAATTTTCGGTACCTCCAACACTACCACCTATGTGGAAAGTGCGGCGGGCATCGGCGCAGGCGGACGTACCGGTCTGACCTCTCTTGTAACGGCAATTATGTTCTTGCTCAGCATTTTCTTGGCTCCTGTTGTAGGTATTGTTCCTACGCAAGCTACTGCTCCTGCCCTCATTATGGTAGGTGTTATGATGCTTTCCTCTTTTGCGAGCATCAAATGGGACGATTTGGCGGAAGCGGTTCCTGCATTCTTTGCAGGCATCTTTATGGCTTTGTGCTATAGCATTTCCTACGGTATTGCAACAGGTTTCATTTTCTACTGCATTGTGAAATGTTTGCGCGGTGAAGCTAAGAGCATTCATCCGATTCTTTGGGTGAGTACGATTCTGTTTATTCTGAACTTTGTAATACTTGCAATCATATAGTAGTTTTTGATAAAGCTTTACATAGAATCTCAACAACGGGCAATACGTTTCGCGTATTGCCCGTTGTTTAATAAAAAATCTCCGAACCTGCATGTGCATATCAATATCAACTATTAATATGTTAAAATTCGGTCCCGAGATTTCTATATTATTAATTTTATTATTCTTTATAATTATCTTTTTGCCAGTTCTTCTGTGATTTCCTCCCAAGTTACTCCCTTTTCTGCCATCAGAACCATCATATGATAGAGAAAATCAGAAATCTCATATTTGATTTCGTTGGAATTGGGATTCTTGGAAGCTATGACGATTTCAGTCGCCTCTTCTCCAAGCTTTTTCAGTATCTTGTCGATTCCCTTCTCGAACAGATAATTGGTATAAGAACCTTCCTTCGGGTGTACCTTTCTGTCCATGATAACATTCATAACAGCTTCGAACACCTTGAGGGGATTCGTTTCGTCGTATTCTTTTTTCAAGATTTCGTTGAAGAAACAGGAATGGCTTCCGGTATGGCAGGCCGCACCGACCTGAGAAACCTTTGCCAGAATCGTATCCATATCGCAGTCCGCCGTCAGAGATTTCACGTACTGGTAATGTCCGCTGGTATCGCCTTTTATCCACAATTCGTCCCTGCTCCGGCTGTAATAGGTCATCTTACCGGTGTGAACGGTAGCGTTATAGGCTTCTTCGTTCATATAAGCTACCATAAGAACTTGATCAGTCTTATAATCCTGAACTACAACAGTTATATGCCCGTCGGAATTTAACTTGAAATCGGACCATTGGAATGCTGCTTCCAAGGCGTTCACATGAATTCCGTTACCCTGACACAGCGATTTGATCGCAGGAAGCTCCTTGGCGTTTTCGTTTATGGCATGACCGGTAATGCCGCATATGGAAGGCACAGAAAGAATCTCAATCAGCTTATCCAGAGAAACCTCAGGCAAGGACACGAGAATCTTCGTCTCCCCATCCCATTTTTGGATACTTTCTCTTATGGAGCTTTCCTTCAAAAGAATCAGTTCATCCACATAGTTTTCAATCGTTTCCTTGTTTTGAAGAAGTTCCTCCGTATCAATAAAGCATGCGGCAATCTTTTCCTTGCCGAATTTTAAGGAAATCTCTTGTGTGATTTCAATGTTTTCAGGCTTGGAATAATTCAAGGCGGCTTTTCTGCAGCCTGCATAAAGCAGTTTCTTAATATCCTCCATCCGGTGGATATTGCCCGCTCCCGTTACCGGTATCTCCGTGTTCTGGCATATTTCCTTTATAATATCCAGAGCCTCGTCATGTTCTGCATCCCCCTTCGACATATCGAAAACCAAAAGCTCATCCGCATTGTTATCTCCATAAAATTTGGCAAGCTTCACTGGATTGGTATCAAGAATCGTAATATCAGATAAATTCTTGACCGCATTGCCCTTATATAAGTAAATGCAGGGAACTAATTTCTTATAGTTGTCGCTCATGTATATGCTCCTTTTTGCTACAGACTTCCCTTTGTACTCAGTACATCCGTAATTCTTTCGTCTTTCATTACCGCCTCATCCAAGGCCTTGGCAAAGGATTTGAACATCGCTTCTATCATATGATGATTATTCTCACCCGAAAGCATTTTTATGTGAAGATTCATTCCGGCAGAATAAGAAACTGCATAGAAAAACTCTTTTACCAGCTCCGTAGCGAGCCCTCCCACCATTTCGGAGGTAAACGTACAATCGAAGTCAAAATATGGTCGACCACATAAGTCAATGGAGCATAGCGCCAGCGCGTCATCCATAGGAAGGATAAAATAGCCGTAGCGTTTGATTCCAACCTTATCGCCCAACGCATTCCTTATCGCCTGCCCTAAAACGATTCCGGTATCTTCCGCCGTATGGTGTCCGTCTACGTTTAAATCTCCCGTTACCGTCACCTTTAAATCAAAAAAACCGTGCTTCGAAAAACCCTCAAGCATATGATCGAAAAAACCGATTCCCGTATGGATTTCGCTTTTTCCGGTGCCATCCAGATTCAAGATGATAGAAATATCGGTTTCCTTCGTTTTACGTTCTACCGTCGTGCTTCTTGCCATGGTATTCTCCCCCGTTTCCTTTCCCCTTCATTTACTGTTCAAATCTTACTTTAATCGAGTTTGCGTGAGCCGTCAACCCCTCACTTTGGGCAAACAGTTCAATATCTTCATGCACCTTTGAAAGTGCCTCCTTCGAATAAGAAATGATGCTGGTCTTCTTCATGAAATCATCCACATTAAGGGGCGAAAAAAACTTTGCCGTGCCATTTGTGGGCAATATATGATTAGGTCCCGCAAAATAATCTCCCAAAGGCTCGGAGGAATATTCTCCGAGAAAAATTGCTCCCGCATTGTTTATCTTGGTCATGATTTCGTAGGGATTCGCCGTTAAAATTTCCAAATGCTCCGAAGCAATTTCATTGGCAGCATCGATGGCATCCTCCATCGTATCCGCAAGAAGAATATAGCCATAGTTATCCAACGACTTTTTGATAATTTCTGTTCTGGATAGTTCCTCTGCCAACCGGTCCGCCTGCACGGACACTTCCTTTGCCAAAGCTTCACTTGTTGTAATAAGTATGGCGCTGGCCATCTCGTCGTGCTCCGCCTGGGATAATAAATCGGAGGCCACGTAGAGAGGATTGGCCGTCTCGTCCGCGATAACGAGAATTTCGCTGGGGCCTGCGATGGAGTCTATGCTTACGTAGCCGAAACAAGCCTTTTTCGCCAAGGCTACATAAATGTTGCCGGGGCCTGTAATCTTATCTACCTTGGGAACGCATTCGGTACCAAAGGCCATAGCAGCAATTGCCTGGGCTCCTCCTATTTTATATATTTCATCTACGCCTGCAATATCCGCAGCCACCAGCGTACCGGCATATACCTTACCGTCTGCGTCCGGAGGCGTTGTCATAATGATTCTCTTAACGCTCGCCACCTTGGCCGGAAGGACGTTCATCAATACACTGGAAGGATAAGCAGCCTTGCCGCCGGGTACATAAACCCCGGAAAGTCCAATGGGGGTTATTTTCTGTCCAAGCATCGTTCCGTCATCCTTCATATCGATCCAGCTGTTGTGAAGCTGTTTCTCATGAAAAATGCGGATATTGTCCGCCGCCCTTTTCATTACATTTACCAGCTTTTCATCCACTTTCTGATAAGCTTCCTCAATCTCCTCTTTCGTTACTCTTACGTTAGACGCATCTATTTCACATTTATCGAAGCGTTTCGTGTATTCGAATATTGCCTCATCCCCTCTTTCCCGGACGTTCGAAACAATATCAGAGACTGCCGATTCGAACTGCCCGTAATTATTGGGGCTACGCTTTAACAAGGTATTCAATAAATCTGTCTTTGACTCAGATGTTAGTTTTAAAATCTTCATGTCTATTAACACATCCTTTCGGTTCACTATATAAACGCCCTGAAACTGCCTTAAACTACCGAAATGCGCACCTTCAAATCATTTATTAACTTCTTGATCCGCTCCGTTTCCATCTGCATGCTCACCTGATTGACTATCATTCTGGCAGAAAGCGGGCAAATTTCCTCAAGTACTTGAAGCCCGTTCTCATTCAGTGTGGACCCGGTTTCTACGATATCCACAATGACATCCGACAGCTTTACGATGGGACCTAATTCCACCGACCCGTTCAGCTTAATGATATCCACAGTCTGATGCTTTTTATTATAAAAATAGTCCTTGGCAATATTCGGGTACTTACTGGCTACACGTATCCTCTCGTGATGCTGCAAAAGTTCTTTCGCGCTGTCCGGTCCGCACACGCACATCCGGCACTTTCCAAAGCCCAGATCCAACACTTCGTAAACCCGTCTGTTTTCCTCCATAATCGTATCTTTACCAACCACACCGATATCCGCGGCACCATACTCCACATAGGTCGGTACATCCGGTCCTTTGGAGAGAAAAAAGCGAAGCTTCAGCTCCTCGTTGACAAAAACAAGCTTTCTCGAACTCTTGTCTTTCATCTCCTCGCAAGTAATACCGATTTCTTCCAGCAATTCTAATGTTTTATTTGCAAGCCTTCCTTTTCCCAAAGCGAAGGTTAAATACCGGTTCTCTTTATTCATAACACCACCTCCTTCGCTTTTGCGAAGGTTAAATACCTGTTTTCTTTATTCATAGCACCACCCCTTCGCTTTTGCGAAGGTTAAATATCTGTCTTCTTTATTCATAGTACCTTCTCCTTTGCTTTCTTCGGGCAAAGGACTACCTTTTTACCTTCTTTTCGAAGCCTTCCTGCCGTCGTCAACGCTTCTTTATAGGTTTCATAGGTATATTCTATAAGCTCAGCCTTTTGGGGTGTATGGACATTTATATTCTGCCTGCTAAGTGCCGACATCAGATCGTCGATAACGATCATAAATCCGATAGCCGGTGCTTCCTTGCCAAAATGGCCAAGGAGGGTATCGTATCTGCCTCCTGTTACGATGGCCTCTCCCACTCCGTATGTATACGCCTTGAAGATTACTCCTGTGTAGTAATTATACATGCTGAGCATCCCCAGATCGAAGGATACATATTTCTCCACCCCGTATAGGCGAAGGGCTTCATACAGCTTCTCAAGACGCTCGATAGCAGCAAGGGAACGGCTGTTATGTACGAAAGACTTCGCCTGAGCCAGCGCTTCCATAGAGCCGAACAAGTCTGTAACCTTTAAGAGGACTTCGCGAAACTCGGGCTTAATATTTCTATCTGTCAAAAGCTCTTCCGCACCGAAGTAATTTTTTCCTGAAATATATTCACGAAGTTCCAGCTCCGTCTCTTCATCCAGGCCTGCTTCTATGCAGATTCCTTTGAAGTACTCCACATTTCCGATGCTTAGCTGAAAATCATGGATTCCCGTATCCAAAAGAGCCTCTATTATTAATGCTGCCAGCTCCGCATCTGCTTCCACCGAGGCGTCTCCGATGAGCTCTGCGCCCATCTGGGTTACCTCCTTCAGCTTGCCTTGCAGGCTGCTCGTGTTTGTAAAGGTATTACCTACATAGCAAAAACGAATGGGCACGTTCTCATCCATGAAATATTTCGCAGCGCAGCGCGCCATTGAAGGGGTGAAATCCGGACGCAGAACGAGAGTCTCGCCTTCTTTGTCAAAAAACTTATATAGTTCTCTGGATGGAGTGGTTCCAACTTCCTTGGAGAACACATCGAAAAATTCGAAGGTAGGTGTCTGAATGTCCTCATAGCCGTAGCTTCTTATCTTATCCAGAATCCATGTTTCTACCGTTAGTTTTTTTGTATATTCTGCTCCGTATATGTCTCTGACTCCCTCTGGAGTATGTAATAGCTTTTTATCCATAACCAGACATTTCCTTTCCACTTTTTCACTTCACCAAATTAAAGTGATAATTGGGTAGCATGTAAAACTATTGGTAGTATACCGTAAAAAGATTACCTTGTCAATGAAATGATGTATCTACTCTCTATCCTCCAAATCCTTCTGAAGCATATCCAGATAGGGGACGAAGATTCCGTTCTTCTTCGGAAGGATGTACTCCGGGTTGAGCTCCTCGAAACGAAAGCTCTTTCTTCCGCCACATACTGCCCTTTCCCAGAAAAAGCTCAGCATCTCGTAAGGAAGGTAATAGAACAAATCCTTATGTGTATAATAAATGATGAAAAAGGCGATTCCTCCCTGTTTCTCAAACTGCTTCATGAACTCGACCTGATGCTCATGTATATTCTGAAGGGCAAAAGTATCCGCAGAGCATTCCTTGGCGTCAAAGCATACAGGAATTCCCTGTACCGCCCCTATATAGTCCACCGTACTCTTCTGCTCGAAATAAGCGAGCGTAATATGCCTGCTTTCCTTATCGATAGCTATCGGTGTTATAGGTGTCGGGATTTTCTGAATCAGCGCCAGCCCGCTTTCTAAGTATCTTTCATTTGTTAAGTTAATCAGGTCCTCCAACGTAGAACCTCTTAAGCCTCTCGAATTCCATGTTCCCATTTCTATTCATGCTCCAAAGTCATCATATCTGCTGCTTCTGCCCGTTTTCCTCCAAGGAATGAAATATCCGGGGTGTTCCCGCTGTAAAAATCCTTTTGCTAAGCTCGGCAAATTCTCCTTCGAGCTCAGGAAATTCTAGGCGGTATGCGTGCAGAAGCTGGTTTTTAATCTTATATTTTTTCTTATAGCTGTCGTTGAAACTCTTGTCTCCATACTTATAATCCCCCAAAAGAGGATGCCCAATGCTGGCAAGATGAGCTCTGATCTGATGCGTCTTTCCCGTAA
This sequence comes from Kineothrix alysoides, assembly GCF_000732725.1. GTDB lineage: Bacteria > Bacillota > Clostridia > Lachnospirales > Lachnospiraceae > Kineothrix > Kineothrix alysoides. Next base: position 1,450,633 of record NZ_JPNB01000001.1, read on the forward strand.
TCAGCTCTACTTCTAACAAGGTCTTATCTTCGAAAACTTTAAGGGGTTCATATTTCGTCTTAATGTAAGAAGATTTATCCTGAATTGGAGCAGGGCTTATTTTTACCGTATTTCTCTTCTCATCCTTAACCAGATAGCCTTCGATAAGAGAAGCCTTCCTTACTTTTCCCTTCACATAAAGTCTATAGAATTTATGAAGGTCTCTGTTTTTTAACAGCTCGCTCATTTTCTGGCTTCCTGGAAGCGTCTTGCCGCAGATTACCATTCCGCTGGTATTACGGTCTAAACGGTTGCATACCGAGGGTTTAAAGGTATGAAGATCCTCCCTCCTAATTTCTCCCTGATAAAGCATATATCCGATGAACCATTCATTTAAGGATAAATCTCCGGCCTCGGCCTTCTGAGTCAGTATTCCCTCGGGCTTATTAACAATCAGTATGTGATGGTTCTCATAAATGATTTCAAGCTCCTTATATTTATCGTATGCCGCTTCATATTCCGCTATTTCCTTATCAGGACACTCCTCGGAAATCAGCGGAGAGATTCCGGACATCTTATCCAAGGTTTCCTCCGAGAGGAAAAAGCGGATTTCGTCACCAATTTCCAGTTTTTCGCCTCCGGATGCCTTTTTGCCGTTTAATACAATATTTTTCTTGCGCAGCATTTTATAAATAAAGCTTCCGGGCGCTTCTTTTAAACATTTATGCAAATATTTATCAAGACGTTGCCCAGCCTCGTTTTCCTTTATTAATACATGCTTCATAACTATACTCCATGCTTTTTAATATTACTCACATTCGGCCAGATGTGCAAACTGACCTCGATACTGAATATTCCAACACTTAATTACTTTAACAAGCTCGTTATTCCTAACAGCCATGAATGAGGCATTGCTTTTGAAAGGACCTGAAATGCCTTTATAGGAAAACTGCATACGGACAACGCTTTTTTGTCATAGGAATCCAAAAGTGCTTCCTTTACTACCTTCTGGGTGCTGACCATCGTCCATTTCTTAATAGCCAGAGTAGAGCCTGACCTTTCGGCAATATCGAAAAATTCCGTCTCGACCGGCCCCGGGCATACCGCTGTTACCCATATTTTCTTACGCTTAAGCTCCTCTCTGAGCGCTCTGGAAAAGCTGAGAACATAAGCCTTACTGGCAGCATAAATCGCAAAATTCCTCTGAGGGAGAAATCCGGCGCTTGAGGCTATTTGAATGATACGGCTGTTCTTTCGCATATACGGAATGCAATAATAGGTCATCTCTGTCAACGCTTCACAGTTCACGGACAGCATTTCCAACTGTTCATCGATATCCAGCTTCTCAAACGGACCCATCAATCCAAAGCCCGCGCTGTTAATGAGTATTCGAACTGTGACATCCTCAATTTCGAGAATCTTTTTAAAAGCCCTCATGTCATTTTTATCCGATACGTCCATAGGGATTATCTTTGTAGGAATATCAAGCAGCCGCGCCAGCTCTGTAAGCCGTTCCTTTCGCCTGGCAATCAGCCAGAGTTCATCCATCCTATGCAGGATTCCGTCCAGCTGCATAGCGAACTCCTGTCCAATTCCTGAAGATGCTCCCGTAATGATTACAATATTTTTCTTACCCATAAATTCACTCCTTCTATTATTCACTCCGCACATATTTACTGTCATTCATAATATATAACGTTACCTTTATTTTTTCTTATGAACATTTCTGATGGTCGCTTTTTTCTTCGAGTTTGTAGCATTCGTATTTTTAGAATTAGAGCTTTTAATATTTGTATTTTTGTTATTTACATTTTTGTCATTCATATTTTGTATATTTGGATTTCTGGAACCCGTGCTTTTCTCATTCGGTTTTTTAACACCTGAAAAACTCAAATTACTGTTTTTTCCATGCCCTTTAGAACTGTTATCTTTCCGTACATATGCGCCGCTCCCGCCGGTCTGAGAATAAACCCTTCCTTTTTCCGGCACTGTCTGTCTCGGGCGAATCAGACATTTTTTATCGAAGCCGATCAAATCCTCTCTTCCGGCAGAAAGTAATGCTTCCCTTACAAGGTCGTAATTTTTCGGATTACGGTACTGGATCAAAGCCCTCTGCATAGCTTTCTCATGAGGATTTTTGCAAACATAAACGTTTTTTCCGTCCCGTGGATCTAGGCCCGTATAGTACATGACGGTGGAAACGGTGGATGGTGTGGGATAGAAATCCTGGACCTGCTCAGGCATATATCCCAAATCCCGCAAATACTCTGCCAGTTCTATTGCTTCTTTCAATGTTGAGCCCGGATGGGAGGACATCAGATAGGGTACCAGAAACTGCTTCTTTCCCAGTCGCTCGTTTATCTTGTTGTATTTTTTTACAAAGCGTTCGTACACCGCATTTTCCGGTTTTCCCATCTTGCTTAGGACAGCGTCGGAAATATGTTCCGGGGCCACCTTGAGCTGCCCGCTGACGTGATGCTCTACCAATTCCGAAAAAAAGGAGTCGTCATTGTCCGCCAGCAAATAATCGAAACGGATACCGGAGCGTATAAATACTTTTTTCATACCGGGAATTTTTCGAAGGTCCTGTAACAGTCCCAAATAATCACTGTGATCCACCGTAAGGTTTTTGCAGGGAGACGGAAATAAGCATTGCTTCGTCTTACATACACCATGCAAAAGCTGTTTTTCACAGGAGGGATGCCTGAAATTAGCGGTAGGACCGCCTACGTCATGGATGTATCCCTTAAAGTCGGGCTCCTTTGCAAGTGCTTCAGCTTCCGTCACTATGGATTCATGACTCCTCGCCTGTACTGTCCTTCCCTGATGAAAGGTGAGCGCGCAGAAATTGCAGCCCCCGAAGCAGCCTCTATTGCTGATCAGGGAGAACTTTATTTCGGAAATGGCCGGCACTCCTCCCTTTTCTTCATAAGACGGATGATAGGTCCTTTGATAAGGCAAGTCGTAAACGTAGTCCATCTCTTCCATAGTAAGAGGCTTCGCAGGAGGGTTCTGTACCACATAAATACCGTTGGGATATCCTTCTATTAAATATTTGCCCGTAAAGGGATCTGTATTTTCGTATTGGAGGGCGAAGCTGTCTGCATATTTCGTCTTGTCCGCTTTCATTTCTGCGTAGCAAGGAAGTTCTATCTTGTCATAAACTCCCGATATATCTTTTGTTTTATATACCGTTCCCTGAATAAAGGTGATGTCTTTTATATCGATTCCGCTGTTTAGGGCATCTGCAATCTCTATAACAGAATGCTCTCCCATGCCGTAGGATATCAAATCCGCCTGAGAATCCAACAGAACAGAGCGTTTAAAGCTATCCGTCCAGTAATCGTAATGAGCCAGCCTTCTCAAACTGGCTTCGATTCCTCCAATAATAATGGGAATCTCCTTGTAGGTTCTGCGAATCAGGTTGCCGTATACTGCCGTGGCATGGTCGGGTCTTTTATAAGGCTCACCGCCGGGGGTATATGCATCGTTCGGGCGATGCTTCTTAGATACAAAATAATGATTTACCATAGAATCCATGTTGCCGGCGGATATGAGAAAAGCCAGCCTCGGCTCTCCAAGCACCGCGATGCTTTTATCGTCCTTCCAGTCAGGTTGGGCTATTATTCCTACGGTATAGCCGTTGGCTTCCAAAATACGGCCGATAACAGCATGCCCGAAGGATGGATGGTCCACATAGGCGTCTCCCGTCACATAGACGAAATCTAACCGCCCAATGCCCCGTTCTATTAAATCTTCTTTTGATATGGGTAAAAATCCGTTGGTCAAATTTGTTCTCCTATCCAAATAGCTATTCGAAATCCCTTTAATAAAGGGAAGAAAAATCTGTATAATCTTTGATATAATAATCAGCCAGTTCTTTTTTCTCAGCTCTTATTGCCTCGGAGTAGGCATCCTCTACAGCGCATACTTTCATTCCCGCCGCTTTGCCTGCTAAGATTCCCGGAATAATGTCCTCGAATACGAGACAGCGGGAGGGATCAACCTTGAGCGCGTCCGCCACTGCCAGATAAATGTCAGGAGCCGGCTTTCCTTTTTCTACGTCACAGCCGGTCATAATACAGTCGAAATAGTGTTCCAACCCATGTACAGCGGCTACGTTCATAACCAGTTCTCTGGAATTGCTGGTTGCGATTCCCAATTTAATATCATTGGCTTTGCAATAGGCTAGAAAAGAATCCGCACCGTTTTTTAGAGGAACTTCATAGCTGTATTTGTTCCATGCCATTTCATTCCAGTCATCCTTTATCTTTTGAAGCGGATCAGAAATTTGAAAACGCTCCTTGAAAAAATGCGCAGTCTCGCTGAAGCTCTTTCCTTCTATTTCATATTGCAGGTTATCAGGAAGTGCTATTCCAAACCTCCCTAAATACTCGATATCGATTTGTTCCCATATCCACATGGAATCCACCAGTGAACCGTCCAAATCGAAAATAACCGCATCTATATCTTGTAACATCATATTTTATAAACCTTTCTTTTTCAGCCGTTCTCTTTTTTAATATGCTTTCGCAAATAAGGCCGAATCCATCCATTTATTCATCATAATATCATACCATATCTCAGGCAAATGCGCACGTGATACTTTTACTGGTTCAGCTTGTATAAAATAAGCCTGCAGCAACAAAGCGGCATGTGCTCCGAAGAGGAACACATCGCCGCTTATTATGTAATAAGAACACTTTCCTATTACATTAAAAAGGGCGGGAAATTATCCCGCCCGAATTATTGAAATCAAAAAATCTGCTTTATTATTTACAGAATAAAGAATCCAACCGCTGCGATAATGTAAACGGATATGAGCTTTAAGCCCTCCATCCAGTCGGTTCTTCCTGCCTTTACGATATGATTTACAATAAATACACTGGCCGCGAACAAGAATATCTCTTCTACCTTAAAAATAATGCTCATCGGTGTATCCGCAATAAAGAGACTCATGATTACGGAAATCGGAATTACAAACAAGACAATCTGCAAACTGGAACCCACTGCAATTTCTATGGAAATGTCCATTTTATTCTTCAGAGCCATGATAACTGCCGTGCTGTGCTCTGCCGCGTTACCTACGATAGGAATCAGGATAATTCCGACGAACATCTCAGAAATACCTACTGCCGCCGTCATAGGCTCGATGCTTGCAACTAAAAGTTCAGATTCAATTGCTATTAAAATAGTAGCTACTGCAAGAACGGTAATGCTTATGGGAAGATTCCACTCTGCCTCTTCTTCCTCTTCCATTCCCTCGTACAAATCATTCTGTCCTTTGAAGGAATATACAACGCCTACGACATAAGTACAAAGCATGATAACACTCGTAATAATACTGAAGTTCTCATACTTGGAAACGATGATGTTTTCAGGTAATTTTGACATAAAAATTGCCGGCATAGCAAGCGCTGCTACTGCAAAAAGCAGCATGGTTGCCGTAGAGCGACCAACCTTCGCATCGTATTTCAATACCTTGTGCTTAAGACCGCCCGCTAAAATGCTGCAGCCCAAAACCAACAATATATTTCCCAATACGGAGCCTGCCAAAGTAGCCTTTACTACTTCAAACAATCCCGCGCGAATTGAAAAGAAACTGATGATAAGCTCCGTGGCGTTACCAAATGTTGCATTCAGGAAACCACCAGCCTTAGGGCCGGTAAAAACTGCAATTGACTCGGTAGCATTTCCCAAATATCCCGCTAAAGGAATAATAGAAATACAAGTTAAAATGAACATAGTGGTTGCGCTCCAGTTCATAAAATATCCTATAAAGGACAACGGAACGCAGATTAATAAAAATCTTAGATACTTCATACTTTTCAACCTCGCCTTACCTAATATTTTGTTAAAACTATAATAGAATGATGCAATAATCGGTAAGGAAAAGCTCATCCTTATCTCATTGCCAACGCGATAAATTATAACCTCGAAAAGAAATAAAATCAACAAAATAAATTAAAATTAGCAACTTTTTAACATTAATTTTGTCTATTCTATCTTTTTCGATAATCAGGCACATTTGTAAACCGTATAAATATATGATTTATCTTTCTTTTTTGATATCCCATTTGTAAGATATGTGTAATTGATACAAATGATATCCTAATTGTATATACTGTCCAACAAATTTTTTCACAATATCGGGGGATGTTGTAATAGAGGGGCTTTCCTATTACAGAAAAAAGCGGAATGAATCAACATTCCGCTTTTTCGCATTCACAAGGCTTTATAGTAATAGATTTAATTTTCTGGTTCGTCATATAACCGCAGATACTAAGTCCTGCCTGAATGACCGAGTTCCATTTCTTCGCAGAAAGATGGTAGGTCGTATCATCCTCTAACACCACCACGCACGCATCCTCCATGACGCAATGCTCCGAATACGAAACCTTATACATATTTTTCCGACTGATCGCTCCAATTTCCTCCAAGACATTCACCATCCTGTAAACGGTAGCAGTGCCTATCTGGTTATCTATTTTTACCGCCTTATAGAAAATATCCTTACAGCTGGAGCACTCGTTCTCCAAAATAATATCGATCAAAGTAAGCCGTTGCTTCGTAATTCTGCACCCCCGCTCCCGCAGGCTGTCTATAATCATCTCACGCTGCATCCGCGTCCTGTGATAGCTTCTGGAATCAGGGATTTTTCTCTTTTCAGGATTGGTTCTGTCAACTGTCACTTACGTACCTCCATCTTTTACTGCCCGCAATGGCCTCCGCAATGTTTGCAGTCTCCGCCGCATTGTATTGATTTACCGTTCTTTTTATCGTGTATCATGCTCCCTATAGCGGCTGCCGTCAAGCAAAGCACAATCCCGCCGACAATAATTGTTCCCATATATCGAACACTTCCTTTCTGTACAATCTGAACCTAAACATAAGCACAAATTTTGTAAATAGGTTTTATTTTGCCCGGGCAAAGTTCTTCGTATCCAGCTTTAGGGAACTGCTTTCCTTATATGGTCTGAACAGCAGATAAATAAACCCTAAGAAGAACAGCAGATAAATAAACCCTAAGAAGAACAGCAAGGCAACAACTGTTAATATACCGAAAGAACCGGTGGTAAAAAGCGTACCGAACTGGTAAACGCACATGGATACAACATACGCAAGGGCCGTCTGATATCCGATGGCGAACCAGAACCATTTCGCATTGTTCATCTCTCTCTTGATCGCTCCCATAGCTGCGAAGCAGGGTGCGCACAAAAGGTTGAACACGAGGAAGGAATATGCAGCTATTGCTGTCATGCTGCCTGCCAGTGTACCCCAGATTTCCGTACCGTCTTCAGCCACTTCAGCAAAGCCGAACAGAATACCGAAGGTTCCTACTACGTTCTCCTTGGCCACAAGACCTGTAATTGCTGCAACTGCGGATTTCCAGTCGCCCCATCCGAGAGGGATGAATATCCAGCTAACAAGACTTCCGATACTTGCAAGGATGCTATGGTCGATTTCCATATCCTCGAGCATTCTAAACTGTCCGTCCACCCATCCAAAGAAGGTGGTAAACCATACCACAATGGTAGATAAAAGAATGATCGTTCCGGCCTTTTTAATGAAGGACCAGCCTCTCTCCCACATGCTTCTAAGTACGTTTCCTACCGTGGGCATATGATAAGACGGGAGCTCCATAACGAAGGGAGCAGGGTCCCCTGCGAACATTTTTGTTTTCTTAAGAATGATACCGGAGCAGATAATTGCAGCGATACCTACGAAGTAAGCGCTGGGAGCCACCCACCATGCGCCTCCAAACAAAGCTCCTGCAATCAAGGCAATAATAGGAAGCTTTGCGCCGCAGGGAATAAAGGTCGTGGTCATGATAGTCATTTTTCTGTCACGGTCATTCTCTATTGTACGGGATGCCATAACTCCCGGCACGCCGCAGCCGGTTCCGATAAGCATAGGTATGAAAGATTTGCCGGAAAGTCCGAATTTACGGAAAATCCTATCCATGATAAAAGCAACTCGCGCCATATATCCGCAAGCTTCCAAAAAAGCGAGAAAGATGAACAGCACTAACATCTGAGGCACAAAGCCGAGTACTGCGCCTACACCGGCTACGATTCCATCTAAAATCAGCCCATGAAGCCAATCCGCACACCCTATTGCCGTCAGTGCAGAATCGAGTAATATAGGAATTCCAGGTACTTCCAAGCCGAATAAGCTCCAGCCTTCGCCGAATAGTCCATCATTCGCCCAATCGGTGGCCCATGTTCCCACCGTAGTAACGGACACATAATAAACAATGAACATTACCACTGCAAAAATAGGCAGAGCGAGAATACGATTCGTTACAATCCTGTCAATTTTATCAGAAATTGTCAGACTGTCCTTTCTGCCCTTCGTATAACACTCTCCGATAATGGAGGAAATATAGACATATCTTTCGTTGGTAATGATACTTTCCGTATCGTCGTCAAATAACTTCTCTATTTGCTCGATCTCCTTCGATATATCGGGCACAAGTTTCATCTGACTCTGTATTTTATCATCCTTTTCCAATAGCTTAATGGCAAAGAAACGCTTCTGTTCTTTCACAATATCGCTTCCCAGCTTCTGTTCTACAACATCCAGAACACTTTCTACCTCGGGTGCAAATTTGTGTACGGGTATGGCAATGTTTTTTTGGTTTGCGAGTGTTATCGCCTTTTGCGCCGCTTTTTCGATGCCGGTTCCCTTTAATGCGGAAATTTCCACGACCTCACAGCCCAGCTTCTTGCTCAGCCTGTCTATATGTATTCTATCACCATTTTTCTCTACGATGTCCATCATATTTACGGCCATGATTACGGGAATGCCAAGTTCCATAAGCTGTGTGGACAAATATAGGTTTCTTTCAATATTAGTTCCGTCTACGATATTGAGAATTGCATCCGGTCTTTCCCCAATCAGATAATTTCTGGCAACTACTTCTTCCAAAGTGTAGGGAGAAAGGGAATAGATGCCGGGAAGGTCCATAATAATAACATCCTTATGCCCTTTCAGCTTTCCTTCCTTTTTCTCTACCGTAACGCCCGGCCAGTTTCCTACAAATTGATTGGAACCGGTCAGCGCATTAAATAATGTGGTCTTACCGCAGTTCGGATTACCTGCTAACGCAATCTTAATAGACATATTCTTCCTCTTTCTGCTTTACAGCAAATCATTATTCGTTCCGTTTGATATTTCTACCTTTCATTAGTTATCACTAACTCCTGAGCAAAAAATTATTCCACCGAAATCATCTCGGCATCAGCCTTACGCAAGGACAACTCATAACCTCTCACCATGACCTCTATCGGATCGCCAAGAGGAGCTACCTTTCTTACGAAAATATCCACGCCCTTCGTAATCCCCATATCCATGATACGCCTCTTTACCGGGCCTTCTCCTGTCAGCTTCGTTACCTTTACCGTTTCGCCGCACGAAACATCTTTTAATGTCTTCATTATTTCTCCTTCTCCCATTCTATAATTACAATTCTTAATTCACCATGATTTTAATCGCCATATCTTTGCCGATAGCAACTCTGGAATCCTTAACGTTGACAATCATATTGCCGCCGATTTCAGATACTACGGTCACTATGCCGCCTGTTACAAAGCCGAGGTTTTCTAAAAATCTCCGAGTTTCTTCCTTGCCGCCGATTTTACGTATTACATTAGGTTCTCCTGCTTTTACCATTGTTAAGGGCATCGCTCATCCTTCTTTCTCGTTGTATTTTAAGTGATTTTGATAATTATTTTCATTACGTTCTTTCATAGTTAGTATATTCTAACTTAAAACGGTTGTCAAGATTTTTGTATGTACTTTTTATAATTTGCCGTTTTTGGTGACATATGCTATACTAATAACAATCTGGCAGGAAACTTCGATATCTTATTTTCATCTTATTTCATTAAATTTCGTAAAAATTGAGGTAAAAATTATGCATATAAACGAATCAGCAGAAAATTATTTGGAAACTATTTTAATACTCAGCAAATCTCATCCTGTGGTGCGTTCCGTGGATATAGCAGAGGAACTTGGTTTCAAGAAGTCCAGCGTCAGCGTCGCGATGAAAAACCTGCGTGAAAAAGAATATATCACCGTATCGAAGGAGGGTTTCATTCAGCTTACCGCAGCAGGCCGGAAAATAGCCGATATCATATATGAGCGCCACGAACTGCTCTCCTCCTGGCTGGTGAGACTTGGCGTGGATAAAAAGATTGCTGCTGACGACGCCTGCCGTATCGAGCACGTAATCAGCACCGAAAGCTTTGAAGCTATCAAGCAGTACATTAAATAGCAAACGTATGCAAACTATAAAAAACAATAAATCAGTAACGAAACAGAGCCCATAAAAAATCCGCACTTGCTTAAGCCGAGTGCGGATTTTCATATCTTAGAAATATTTTATATCGTTGCAACAAGCAATCGAAGTTAAAAAGCGTCGAAACCGGGATATACAGCACTTGCTCCAAGCTCTTCCTCAATACGAAGCAATTGGTTATACTTCGCAACTCTCTCGCTTCTGCTGGGCGCGCCGGTCTTGATCTGACAAGTATTCAGTGCTACCGCCAAATCGGCAATCGTCGTATCCTCTGTTTCTCCGGAGCGATGAGAAGAAATTGCAGTATAGCCTGCCTTGTGTGCCATCTTAATAGCTTCCAGAGTCTCCGATACGGAACCGATCTGATTTAACTTAATGAGGATGGAGTTGCCGCAGCCGAGGCTGATACCTTTTTTAAGGCGCTCAGTATTGGTTACGAATAAGTCATCACCTACCAACTGTACCTTATCTCCAAGCTCCTTGGTCATAATCTGCCAGCCTTCCCAGTCCTCTTCATCCAAACCGTCCTCGATGGAATAAATAGGGTACTTTTCACAAAGTTCCTTCCAGTGAGCCACTAATTCTACGGAGGTGAACTTCTTTCCATTCTTGGGAAGCACATACTCTCCTTTTTTATCACCCTTCCATTCGCTGGAAGCCGCATCCATAGCCAGTACAAAATCCTTGCCCGGTTCATAGCCTGCCGCCTTTACCGCCTCGAGAATATATTCAATCGCTTCCTCATCGCTTGCCAGATCAGGAGCAAATCCACCTTCGTCGCCCACGGAGGTAGCCAGTCCTTTCTTCTTGAGTAACGATGCCAACACGTGGAACACCTCCGTACATTGGCGAAGCCCCTCTTTGAAGCTGCTTGCGCCCACGGGCATAATCATGAATTCCTGAACGTCCACAGTGTTCGCTGCATGAGCGCCGCCGTTTAAAATATTCATCATAGGCACAGGAAGCCTGTTGCTGTTAACACCGCCGAGGAAACGGTAAAGCGGAATATCGAGCGCAACCGCCGCCGCCCTCGCACATGCAATTGAAACAGCCAGTATAGCATTGGCTCCAAGATTAGACTTATCCTTCGTACCGTCCGCCTTTATCATCGCCGCATCCACTCCGTAGATATCCGAAGCGTCCATTCCTTTTAAGGTATCGTTAATTACCGTGTTGATATTATGTACTGCCTTAAGAACGCCTTTTCCTCCAAAACGGCTCTTGTCTCCGTCACGCAGCTCCAGAGCCTCGAACTCTCCCGTGGAAGCTCCGCTGGGCGCTGTCCCTCTGCCCACAGTACCGTCGAACAGATACACCTCCGCTTCTACGGTGGGATTTCCTCTTGAGTCGATAATTTCACGTCCTATTACTTTTTCAATTTCCAAATAATTCATATCCTTAACCATTCCTTTCCCTTGGAGGGATTCCCCCTTTTGCCTTTGCGACTATGTTTATGAGGTTTCGAATAATATAGATAAGGCAAAAGGAGTTGTCCATGATTTATTCGCAATTAGTTAGCGAGAACTAACCACGTATATTATTATAACAATAACTTAATAAAATTACAAGATAATATAAAGCATTTTTATGGAAAATAATTCTCAATATCCATAAGCTACATCTGATTCAGCAATCCGGAAATACCCTGCTCTTTAAAAATTTTCTTATAATAACCGATTTCATCCTGAATCAACCCGTCAATCACACTCATTCCAAGCAACTCCACCGGAGCTTTATCATCAGTCAGAAGATATTCCCCCCTTTCATAAGCCGTAAGCCCGGCATCAACTACCCTCATCATAGCCGCCAGCTCTTCGTTGTCAATTTCAACAGCATAGTCACTATTATCCGCGGCATTTCCATCAGCACCCGCTTTCAAATATCCCGTCGCATCTTCATTTAATGTAGCAAAAAGTTCCCTGTTAGTAGCCCCGTTTACATTTACCGTATATACATGGGGGAAAACGTTCGCGATAGTATCCGAAAGATAATCGTTAATATTACCTTCCTCCTCCGAATGCATATTCATATTTACCACCATTACTCCATTATCCTTCAAATGCTCCTTTACCATAGTGAAAAACTCTATGGAAGACATCTGGAAAGGAATCGTAATATCCTGATAAGCATCTACCATGATGACATCGTATTTGTCGTCTATTGCCTGAAGATAAGCGCGGCCGTCGTAAGTAGTTACGTTGACCGTATCGGGCAATTCAAAATATTCTCTCGCCAAATCTGTAATCTTTTGGTCGATTTCCACGCCCTCTATCTTTATGCTGTCAAAATACTTCATGCACTGTTTGGCATAAGTTCCGGTTCCCATTCCAAGAATCAGTATATCCCCTTCCCCGTTCTCAGCAATACCTGCCATGACGGGAGCTGCAAGGGCATAATCGTAATACATCCCGGTAAGGGAGTCGTCTTTTTTCATGATGGACTGAACACCGAACAGCACATTCGTGGAAAGGATAACGCTTTCATCCGTCTCCTTTACCTGCAAATAGTTGTAGATGGATTCTCCTTCATAAACCAGATTCTTTTCCCAAAAAGCAAAACTGTCTGAATTCCCGAAGATACCGCATAGAATAAAAAGAGCTGTTGCTGCTGCACAGACTTTTCCTTTTTTCTTCTTACTGAAAAAATAGATCAGACCTAAAACCAGAAGAATTCCTGAAAATATCAAAAAGGTGATGGAGGTGCCAACCGCCGGAATGGTCACAAAAGTAGGCAGGAAGGTTCCAATAATGCTTCCGATGGTATTGAAGGCACTTAAGGTTCCTACGGTTTTTCCGCTGTCATCCAAGCTCTCCACCGTATATTTTACTAACGACGGTGTTACCGTTCCGAGTAAAAACAGCGGAAAAACGAAGATGACCATACAGGCGATGAAACCCGCCAAAATCAAAAAGTTATTATTTACCGTAAGTACCAGCACCGCCGATATAGCGAGTATGATATATTTGCCCACAAGCGGAATTGCCGCAATCCAAATAGCTGCGATAATCAATCGCATATACAGTTTGTCCGGATCCGGATTCTTATCCGCACTTCGCCCTCCCCATATATTTCCTAAAGCCATGGCAATCATAATAGTTCCTATAATAATTGTCCAAACGATCTGAGAGGAGCTGAAATAAGGCGCCAGCAGCCTGCTTGCTCCCAGTTCTACTGCCATTACTGCAGTTCCTGCAAAGAATTCCGTCATATAAAGATAATATTTATTTTTCAAAATGTTTCTTGTCCCCATGTTGTCTCCTGCTTCCTCTTTCTTTCCATTTATCTCTTTTTATTTGTGCCTTAATCTCTCAGGCCTTCGCCTTTTATTCCGGAACCTTTTCATTGACCATATCACGTACTCCTCTATAAAACAAACGTTAATAATTTACCGTTATATTGTGAGTCAACAGTATATTTCCTCCTGAAAGCTCTTCCGCCTGAATGTCCACTTGACAGGAGGACGCATTCAGCTCCGATAGAACCTGATTCATATAAGCATCGGCATATGCACCGCTGTTATAAGAGTCGTAGCATTGCGTCCATAGATCGGCGCTGTTTACTACGCTCTGGAACTGAACGGAACCGCCGCTTTGCATGATGTTATAATAACAGTTCTGATAATAATCCTCCAAGCCGGTAAGAACTGCGTCCGGGGAAAATCCGGCATCCTCCAGACTTCGCTTACCGCTGCCTGACGCGGTCTGTACATTATTTTCCGGGGCTTGGTATTTTTGTCCGTTGCAGGCGGGTAAATACACGGACAAATCCTCTCTTGCATGAGTAGCGGCAAAATCCCCATCGGTTTTATTGAAATAATCATAGGTATTGGGGTCCGTATCGTCCCAAGTGGAATCCACATTATAGAACCCGTCGTCCAGCACGATAATATTCCATGCATGATTTTGCCCTGCGTAGCCCGTACAGTAATAGCAAGGGACTCCAAGCTGCTTCATCAAATATTGGAACGCCCGCGCATAGCCCGCACATACCGTCTGATCATTTACCAACGCGCTGTAAGCTGTCTGATTGAGAGGGGCATCCAAGTTATACCGGATTCTATCCAGCAAGGTATCGTGAACATATACCTCTTTTTCGTAGTCGCTTCCCATGCTTCTGGCGCCGTTTAAGATTTCTTCGGCCGCCTGGTCAAACTCGGTTTCAGACGCCGAAAGGTTATCTGCGGTCTCGTTAAACTGCAGGACAATCTGCAGACAGATGCCATCTGCGGAAAACTTGCCCCGGTAAGCACAGTCCAGCCAAAAAATTTCAGGGTGGTCATTGAATACCGCCATGAAAACGTTCTTAAGCTGTACCGTCCCTACCTTCTCCACCGGCGTGAATATCCCATTTAAAGAAATCGCATTGGCATATATCTGACGGTAGAGCTTTTGCAGCGGCGTATCCAGCATACCGTAATAAGGATAAAATTTCGTATCGAAGGTCAAGCTGTCACCGGTCTCACCATAAGTAAGCTGGTTTTCTAAATCCTTCGCTTCTTTATCGTCAATCTGTTCATTCGTGTCCTGAACAGGAACATATCCGCTTTTATCCGCAACCCTTGCCGGAGCCTCCACTACAGATTTTTCCGGCGGAACGTAAGAACCTTCTTGTGCTGCTTCTTCTTTTCCTATTTCCGAAATGTCCCGTAGCAGTTCATCCGAAGTATAAGTATGCCTGTCTCCCGCCGCATCCGATACCGACAGTCCTTTGGGTGCCCCCTCTTCCCGAAGAGCTGCCTGCGGTAAAATGTTATGTGCATACAAAAAATTTGAGAGATTATCCGAAAAGTCAGCATTAAATGCGCCTATAATAATAATCAGGCTTAAAAGGGAAAGTATTCCTAATAGCAGATATAACAGTTTCTTAATATACTTCATCCTTTTTCCCCGCGTATCTTCTAAAGTAGATTAAATATCACAGCTCATGATTTATATACTTTTTTGCTTCAGTTCTTGTATTTCTTCCTGCGTCAGTTCCCGATACTCTCCCGGCTTCAGTTCTTCATCTAACCTCAGGCTTCCCACGGAGACTCTCTTTAAATATAAGACGTTATTATCCACTGCATTTATCATACGCTTTACCTGGTGGAATTTCCCTTCCGTAATCGTCAGATAAATACATTTATCAGGTAGCAGTTCCACCGACGCGGGACGGGTGCGTTCCTCTTCTCCGATGTCCACGCCCGCCTCCAGCAAGCACACGTCTTCCGCTGTAAGAGGGTGTTCCAGTATCACAAAGTAGACTTTTTTTACATGTTTTTTCGGGGAGAGCAAATCGTGAGCCAAAGCGCCGTCGTTAGTCATGAGCAGGAGTCCCTCTGTATCCTTATCCAGCCGTCCTACCGGAAATAAGTCTACATAGCCGGTGTCCTTTAAAAGATCCGTTACTGTGGCGCTTAAGTTATCCTTAGTAGCAGACACTACGTCCTTTGGCTTATTCAGCATATAATATACATACTTTCTGTAACGGAAAGACTCTCCCCTAAAAGCGACCTCATCCTTATTTTCATTCACTTTTGTTTCGGGTTTGGTTATAGTTTCACCGTTTACCGTCACTAGGCCCTGCTTTAAATAAAGCTTCACCTGACTTCGGCTTCCGATGTTCATTTCACACAAAAATTTATCCAAACGCAGCATTTCTTTTCCTCAGACTTTCTTCCCTTCTTATTTCCCGCACCCTCACATATAACTGTAATATACCTCATTTTTTAAATCCGCGGTGATATTTTTGAAAAAAAAATTGAAAACTTTTCTGCTCACAATATTTTTCTTCTTTTTAACGCTACTGCTTTTGGTCTTTCCAACGGAAAGCCTTTCCTACTCCTTTATCGGATTACAGCTATGGTTCAACAGAATGATACCTACCCTTTTGCCGTTTATGATTCTGACCGGAATTATGATCCGCCTGAATTTGACGGAAAGCTTCGTACGCGCATTAAGCCCTGTTTTAAAGCCTCTGCTGTCCATCAGCCTTAACGGTATTTATGCGTTGGTCATCGGCTTTTTATGCGGCTTTCCCATGGGAGCTAAGGTCATTGCCGATTTACTTTCCAGAGGCAAGCTGTCGCAAAAGGAGGCGCAGTTTTTGTTGTCCTTTTGCAACAATATAGGCCCCATTTATTTCATGAGCTTCGCACTCCCCGTTCTCGGCTTGCAAAAAAAAGCCCCTTATCTATTCGGGATGTACGGACTTCCTCTTCTATACGGAATCATTTTAAGGCATACCCTCTATAAAAATATGACACCTGTTGAAGAGAGACGGCGGCCACCCTCCGGGAGTCGGCAGACATCTTTTAAAACACCTCTGATGGTGCTGTCCGCTGCCGAATCAAAGCAGACGGACACCCTTTTAGACGCGCTGGACGATTCCATCATGTCCAGCCTGTACGGTATCTCTAAGCTGGGCGGCTATATGGTACTGTTTAACCTGCTGAATTTAATACCACAGTTCTTTCTGTACAACAAATACTTATATGGAATACATATTTGTGCCCTTTTAAACTGCCTGTTGGAAATCACAAGTGGAATAAGCCGCATGGGAAACTGCGCACCTCTGGTTGTCCTGCTCCTTCTGCCCTTTGGGGGCTTTTCCTGTATCGCCCAGACATACAGCATGATTAAAGATACCGCGCTGTCCCTGAAAAGCTATGTCCTGCATAAGCTGGCTTTGAGCGCGGTCACGGCTCTTTACTACGGTATATGGCTCCTATTTTCTCCGTCTACGTTTCTTCTTTGAGCGTGAAGAAATCAAGATCATAGTAAAGGAAAAGAGCACGAATAAAATAGCAATGCAAATAAAAATGACTTGAAGGAAATAAGTTACCGTTATCTCTTTTTCTTCCTTCTGAGCCTTTTTCTTCGAACCGTCATCCTGCTGTACTTGTGTCGTTCCCACAGAGGCATTCTCTTCCCCACCCGCAACTGAGCTTTCTCCCATATTGCTTGCCTCTACGGCCTCCTGCGCATCAGTCTCTCCATAAATTAAGGAAGACAGGTGTATATGATTGCTTTCGGTGAATTTGTCAAAGAGATTATACGCATTCACTACGATTTCAGGAAGTGTGCCGGAAGGCACATTCATAGTAAAGCGTATGGTATCCTCTCCATCTTCCCATTTCTGCAAACCGGAAAAAGTGACTCCTCCGTCATAGCTATAGGAATAATAGAGCATAGAACTATCGTAATCCTGTGCGGAAAGGGCCACGGTAACATCCCCGTTCTCCTCGTTCACATCCTTCACATCGATGATACAGATATCCGGTTCCGTATCGTCAGGCTTTACGGGAGCGGTAGGAACAGGTATCTCCACATTTTGATAGCTGCCGTAATCTACGCCAAGAACCTTTGAGCTCAGCCCGTAATATTTGGCAACTGCAGTCGCATCCAAGACACCGAACTTTTCCAATTTTTCCTGAGAGTTATAAAATTCTTTATCATTTTCCTGATCCAAATGGCAATGCTCGATGAGGGCGGCCGGCAGGTCATTTTCCGTAGCATGGCGAAGAATTCCGTAATAATCCGTGTCTTTGTCATTTAATTTCGTCTTAATTCCTCTGGAATAAAGCCCCATTTCTTTCAACATGTCCATTTCTATGCTGGCAAAGGTATAACCCTTCTGGTATTCGTTATCAAAGGCGGAAACCCACACCTCCGCTCCAAATAAATCATGCTTTACGGACATATTAAAATGCAGACAGAATAAAAAATCTGCATTCACGGACTTTGCAAAATCCACTCTCTCCTCGAGGGTCATATCCTTATCCCCTTCCCTCGTCAGATAAACGGTGATTCCCTCATATTTCTCAAGCTCTGCCTTCATGGCTTTCGCCACCGTCATAGTCATGTACTTTTCTGTATACTTCTCGTATTCTGCTCCCAGGTTCTCTCCGCCGTGTCCCGGATCCAGCACTACCACAACAGGGGGCTTCTCCTGCGGGATTTCAGCCGTCTGAGCGGCCCCCGCCTCCTGCTGGTCAGGCTGTGCGCCGTAGACGTTTGAGCTTCCGCCAAAGAATAGCAGGACTCCGACTAAGACATATAACGCTGTTTTTCTCATTACCGTTTCCTCCATATATAAAACCGGCTCCGTCAAAGGCGAAGCCGGTTCTAATTGCCCGTTGTTTTCACTTCAGCAAATCGAGATTCAGAGATTCCGCTCCGGCCTCTCCTCCACCTTCCTTTAATAAATCATCCTCCTCTTGAGGATTTAACTCTGCCCTATTCACCCTCACGATTTCCGCATAGCTATTCAGGTTATTGACAAAGCTCTCATAATGAGCAGTAGTCATATTAGCTGTCTGTGCGATTAAATTCTCAAGATTCGCCAGCATCTCGTCCGCATACTGCATTACCGCGGAGCGGATGTTGTTGGCTTCTATAGTGGCATTGTCCAAAATCTCCTGCGCCTGATGTGACGCCAGCGTGACCACTTCGTTCGCCTGCGCATATGCCTGCTGCATGATTTCATGCTCGTTAATAAGCTCGTTAGTATGCATCGTGGCCTCGTTGATCAAAGCCTCCGCTTTGGAACGCGCATCGTTCAAAATGGCTTCCTTGTTGCTTATGATTTTCTGATAGCGCTTGATTTCATCGGGAGTTTTCATGCGAAGCTCTCTGAGCAATTCGTCAATTTCCTCTTTATTTACAATTATTTTCGTATTGGATAAAGGCTGATATTTACAACTGTCAACATATTCCTCTATCTCGTCTATCAATTGTTCGATTCTACTGCTCATATACAAATCTCCTATTGCGGTCAGCCGCGCATGACAATTTTATTCTCTTAAAAACCATATTTTTCATAAACAAGTTTAGCGATGAATTCCGGCACACACATGGAAATATCCCCGTTAAAGCTGGCGATTTCTTTTACGCTGCTGGAGCTTAAGTAAGCATATTCCAGACTGGTAGTCAAAAACATAGTATCCAGCTCACCCCCTGAAAGTTTATGGTTGGTCTGGGCAATCTGTAACTCATATTCAAAATCGGTAATGGCGCGAAGCCCTCTTACCGCTACATGTACACCTTTTTTCTTCGCGTAATCGATTAACAAACCCTTGAAAGAATCTATCTTTACATTCGGAATGTCCTTCGTCGCTTCCTGTAATATCTTAACACGTTCTTCCACAGAAAACAACGGAGTCTTTAAGTGATTATCCAACACGCTTACCGTTAATTCGTCAAAAATATTCGCCGTACGCTTTATTACATCCAGATGTCCGAAGGTCACCGGGTCAAAGCTTCCCGGATATATCGCAGATTTCATTTGTTTGTCCCTTCTTTTATTATAAATACGTGTTTATTCGTTTTATAATTTTTCGTTTTCCAAATTTCAAATCCAAAATTTTCCAGGCTATTTAAATAAGAAAAGTCAGTTTCCAGCGCCGCTTCCACGACGATTAACGTATTTTCCGTCACATAAGGCTTGTCCGACAGCGCCCAAAGTATTTCCTTTTCAGCGCCGGAGGCATAGGGCGGGTCCATGAAAATAATATCCGCTTCCTTTTCAGAAATTGTCGATAGAGCAGACAGAACATCCTGCTTTAAAAGCACTGCCTTATCCTCAAAGCCGGTAGATTTTACGTTCCAGGAAATACAGGAAAAAGCATCCTTGCCGTTTTCCACAAAATAGGCTTTTTTCGCCCCTCGGCTCAAGGCCTCTATTCCTATTCCTCCGCTTCCGCTGAATAGGTCGATGAAAATACTGTCTGCCACATATGGCTGTAACATGTTGAATAAGGTCTCTTTTATTCTATCGGTGGTAGGCCTCGTATCCAGCCCGTCAACTGTCTTCAATCTGAGGCTTCTCGCCGTTCCTGCTATTACTCTCATATATGCTCCCGCTAATCCGCCGCTTGAGCGGATGAAATATTTAAATATAAAGTCAATTCTCAAAGCGCATTGCTCATTATTTCTACTATATATCAACATATTAATCGTTTCAAGGCTTGCGGTCAATCTTTTTTGCGAAATATTATAGACGAATTTTAACGCCCTTCGTATCTCTCTTTCCCATCTTCAGCTTGTTCAGCTCCACCTTTTTATTTTTGTATTCTACCGCATTCTCTCCGGTTCCCAGCGTATAGTAAACCGCTTCCACGCTATCCCCGTCACCTAGTTTCATTCCGCGCACGCCTACTGCACCCTTTTTCTTTTCGGGAATCTCCTCTACCGGGAAGCGCAGGAAAAATCCGCCTGTGGTCTGAAGCACGATACTTTTTTGTCCGTCGAAGATTTCCGTACTCACTACCTCGTCTCCGTCAAGAAGTTTGGTAGCCGCTACCGTACGTTTCGTTACATCGAACTCTCCGCCGTCTACGATTTTCAGCATGGACAGCTTGGTAGAAAAGATGATTCGGTAGAGATTGAGTCGTGACTGACTGGTAACCAATATGATTTCTTCCTTCTGCGAATTATAGTTGCTCACATTGTCCACCGGAACGCCTTTGTCCCTGAATTTTCCAAACGGCAGATCCGGCACCTTGATCGTATGCAGTTGTCCCTTATTTGTGAAAATGCAGATTCGTCCAATATTTTTGCAGGGAAATACGAATCGGTTCTCCGCATCCGCCGCCTCCTTGTTTCTTTCGTAGGTAGGAATGTCTATTGTTTTTAAATAGCCAAAACGGTCCATTAGACACATGACTTCCATTTCTTCCAGCTTCTTTTCCTCATATACTGCTTCTGCGCTGTTTTCCACCACGGTTCTTCTGGGGCGTCCATATTCCTTCTTAATGGCATCCAGCTCGTTCATAATTACCTGCGCCATGGAATCTCTGCGGTCGAGAATATCCTCGTACCGGTAAATATTTGCCATGGTTTCCTCGTGCTGGCTGATCAAAGCCTCTATTTCCAGACCGATCAAGCGGTAAAGGCGCATATCCAGAATCGCGTCCGCCTGCTTTTCGGAGAACATAAGCTGAGCCGCCATGATTTTGGACTCCTTGGAACGGAACTTGATTCCGTCCACTACGCCTTCTATCAGGCAAGCCTTTGCCATGGCACGGTCCTTGCTTCCGCGCAGTATTTCTATAATCAAATCGATGACGTTGCATGCCTTGATAAGGCCTTCTTGTATTTCCTTACGTTCCAGTTCCTTCTGAAGGAGGGTCTCATACTTCCTTTTCGCAACTTCGAACTGGAAATCAACACTGAACTTAATAATCTGCTTTAACCCCAGGGTTTCCGGTCTGCCGTCCGCAATGGCCAGCATATTGACCCCGAAGGTGTCTTCCAGCCTCGTCTTCTTGTAGAGCATATTTGTAAAGTTCTCTACATCGGCATCCTTTCTAAGTTCAATGACTATGCGTATACCCTCCTTAGAAGACTGATTGGAAATATCCACGATATCCTGTGTCTTCTTCGTCTCCGCAAGGCTAGCCACGTCGGAAAGGAACTTAGATATGCCTTGACCTATCATAGGATAAGGGATTTGCGTAATGACAAGATTGGTCTTGCCCCCCTTGCTCTTTTCTACCTCGATTTTACCGCGGACCTTGATCTTGCCGGCTCCGGTCTCATAGATTTCCAGAAGCTCGTCCTTGTTGATTACAATGCCTCCCGTGGGAAAATCCGGGCCCTTTACGTATTTCATCAGCTCCCTGACGGTGATGTTCTCATCCTTCATGTAGGCTCTGGTGGCATCGATGACCTCGGAAAGATTGTGAGGCGGGATGCTGGTAGCCATACCTACCGCGATGCCTTCCGAACCATTCACTAAAAGGTTAGGAATCTTTACCGGCAGTACAGATGGCTCCTTTTCCGTTTCGTCGAAGTTCGGAATGAAGTCTACTACGTCCTTATCGAGATCGGCGAGGAACGCCTCTTGCGTTATCTTCTGGAGCCTCGCCTCCGTATACCTCATAGCCGCCGCCCCATCTCCTTCGATATTGCCGAAGTTACCGTGTCCGTCCACTAAGGGCATTCCCTTCTTAAACTCCTGGGTCATGACAACAAGGGCTTCATAAATGGAGCTATCCCCGTGAGGGTGGTACTTACCCATGGTATCGCCGACAATACGGGCGCTCTTACGGAATGGTCTGTCGTATCTCATTCCAAGCTCGTGCATATCGTACAGTGTCCTTCTCTGCACCGGCTTCAGGCCGTCTCTCACGTCCGGGAGCGCTCTTGCAATAATAACGCTCATCGCGTAGTCAATATATGATTTTTGCATAACCTCCGAATACTCGGTCTTAATAATTCTGCTGTCGTCCATATTCTACCCCTCTGATTCCTTCTTACACATCCAGCTCTGCGTCGGCCGCATGCTCATAAATAAATGCCTTTCTGGGAGGGACCTCCGTTCCCATCAGCATTTCTGTCACCTCAGAAGCCATTCTTGCATCCTCAATCTCCACCAGCTTCAAAAGTCTGGTTTCAGGGTTAAGGGTTGTCTCCCAGAGTTGATCGGCATCCATTTCTCCTAGGCCCTTATACCTTTGCAAGGTAAAGGAACCCTTGTGATGCTTCCGGTATTTTTCCAGCGCCTTGTCGTCGTAGAGGTATTCCTCTTTTCCTTTGGCAGGCATTGCTTTATATAAGGGCGGCATGGCGATATACACGTGCCCTTCAAAGATGAGCTCCGGCATGAAGCGGTAAAACAACGTTAACAAGAGTGTTGAAATATGGGCTCCGTCTACGTCGGCATCGGCCATAATAATAATCTTATCGTAACGCAGCTTGGAGATATCGAAATCATTGCCATAACCTTCGGAAAAACCGCATCCGAAGGTGTTTATCATCGTCTTAATTTCTGCATTTGCAAGTATTTTGTCAATACTGGCTTTTTCTACGTTAAGAATCTTGCCACGGATAGGCAAAATAGCCTGAAATGCACGATTTCTTGCAGTTTTCGCACTTCCCCCTGCAGAATCTCCCTCTACTATAAATATTTCACAACGGGAGGCATCTCTGGATTCGCAGTTGGCAAGCTTTCCGTTGGAATCGAAGGAAAATTTCTGCCTGGTGAGCATATTCGTTTTTGCCTTTTCCTCTGACTTTCGGATTTTGGCCGCTTTTTCTGCGCAGCCGATAATATTTTTCAAGGTCTCCAGATTACGGTCAAAGTAATGAACGATTTCATCCCCCGTCACCTTGCTCACCACCTTGGCGGCATCCTGATTGTCCAGCTTCGTTTTCGTCTGCCCTTCGAATCTGGGGTCCGGGTGCTTAATAGATACCACTGCCGTCATTCCGTTTCGCACGTCGGCTCCGGTGAAGTTCACATCCTTTTCCTTCAGGATGTTAAGCTCTCTGGCATAGTTGTTGATCGCGTTGGTGAACATGGTTTTAAAGCCGGTCAGATGAGTGCCGCCTTCCGCATTGTATATATTATTGCAAAAACCAAGTACATTCTCATGAAATTCATTTACATATTGAAAAGCCACCTCGACGGATATGCCTTCGCTTTCTCCGCTAAAATAAATAACGTCGTGAATGCTCTCCTTCGTCTTGTTCATATCCCGGATGAAACCTACAATGCCTTCAGGCTCGTGATATTCGATGTATTCGGTTTCAACCCTTCTTTTATCCTCGTATATAATCGTAAGCGCCGGATTCAAATATGCCGTCTCATGAAGGCGGCTTTTCACATCATCCTCCTTAAAGCGCGTCTTATCAAAAATCGTATCATCCGGAAGGAAGTTCACCTTCGTTCCTGTTTCCCTGGATTTGCCGATAACAGGGAGCAACCCGTTTTGCAGCTCGATGACCGGATTGCCTCTCTCATATTTATCCTCGTAAATTAATCCGCCGTTTTTTACCTGAACCGTCAAATATGCCGATAACGCGTTTACAACAGAGGAACCCACCCCGTGCAGTCCTCCGCTGGTCTTATAAGCAGAATCGTCGAATTTACCGCCCGCATGCAGGGTTGTAAAGACGAGACGCTCTGCACTCACGCCCTTTTCATGCATGCCTACCGGAATGCCTCGCCCGTTATCATCTATGGTCGCGGAGCCATCTGCCTCCAGCGTTACCTTTATCGTATCACAATATCCGGCGAGATGCTCGTCCACCGCATTGTCCACAATTTCATATATCAGATGATTCAAGCCCTTGGTTGAAACGCTTCCTATGTACATTCCCGGTCTTTTTCTGACCGCTTCCAATCCTTCCAAAACGGTAATGCTCGAAGCGTCATAGGTACCCTCTCTAGCCATTTACTACACCCTCTCTCATAATTGTCTATAAAAACACACAATGTAGTATACCATATACTTTGTACATTGGAAAGTGAAAAATACCGTATATAGTGGCTATTTCCTTATTTCCTGTTACAGAACAAAAGTGTGCTTCACTTACTACTGCAGCCAGACGATTCTGCAGCACAGCTTTTGTTCCGCGCGTAGCTGCGCATCCATCTTTCTGCAACAGGAGCATTTTCCTGTTGTAGAACAAAAGTGTGCTTCACTTACTCCCGCAGCCAAACGATTCGGTAACACAGCTTTTGTTCTGCGCTTCCTATAATGCAAAAAAACGGCTGCCCGGACAAATGCCGGACATGCCGTCTATATAACGTCATTTTATTTATTTTTCTTACAGCAGGCAACTGCCAGGGCTCCCGGCCCAATATGACAGGCTACGCTGAGAGACAACGGTGCTACATGCACATCGAAATTTGGAAATGTCTGCAACAGCTCCTCTTTAAAAGTAAGCGCCATTTCCACATTATGGGTATAGGCAATCTGCAGCCATATATTATCCCTGTCAGCTCCTCCCAAACGATTGTTCATATCATTTTTAATCGCCGTAGTCATAAGAGATTTCCCTTGAGTGGTAGTTCTCGCCTTAGCGAAAGCATCCAGTTTCTCTCCCTGAATCTGAAGTACCGGCTTTAATTTAAGCAGAGTACCGAGCGCTGCGGCCGCAGGAGTAATCCTTCCTCCCTTTTTCAGATAATACAAGGTGTCCAGCATAATGTAAATGCTGGAATTGTATTTGTCGGCTTCAAGAAAATCTTTGATTTCCTGGCCGCTCTTTCCTTCTTCCGCCAGCTTCTTCGCATCCAAAGCCGACTGCCTCTGGGTAACTGAAATCCTTTGGTTATTGACTACATGCACCTTCCCATCATATTCCCTCGCCAGCATCAGCGCACTCTGGCAGGAACCGGAAAGGCCGCTGGACATGGGGATATGCACGACCTCATCGAAGTCTTTGAGTAAATTGCTCCATAAGTTCATAACAGTCTCCGGAGAGGGCTGACTGGTTACTACGCTGTCTCCCGCCGCCAGCCTGTCATAAAACTGCTCCTGGGACAAATCGATATCTTCAAAATAAGTTACATCATTAATCATAAAAGGCATAGGCAACACGTGTATTCCCAGTTCCTTCGCCTGCGCCTGCGTAATTCCGCTGTTACTGTCCGTTATAATTGCAATATTTGCCAATTTCATTTCCGGTATCCTCATGCATAGACATCATGCGGCGGATACCTCTCCTTCCGCTCTTATGTTTTCTTACTATAATATTACTGTTTATATATTACTGTCAGATTGTCCTAAAGTCAACTGAATTTAACGCCTCATCCATATACAGCTTAAGCGGCAAATGTCCGTCCTCCTCCAGCTTTTCATCCCTCAAAAGCAAGGCATCCACGCTTTCCTTAGCCCTCTTTAAAACATCCGTATCCTGATATATATCTCCTATTTTAAAATTCATGATCCCACTCTGCCTGATACCAAACAGATCGCCCGGCCCTCTAAGCTTCAAGTCCTCTCCTGCGATAAAAAAACCGTCGTTGGAATGGTTCAGTATATCCAGACGTTCCATCGTCTGCTTCTTATCCGAACCGCTTACAAAAATGCAGTAGGACTGATGCTCGCCTCTTCCTACCCGCCCGCGAAGCTGGTGAAGCTGGGCAAGTCCAAAGCGTTCCGCATTTTCCACCATCATTACCGTTGCATTGGGTACGTTAATGCCGACCTCGATTACAGTGGTAGATACCAATACGTCTATATTGCGTTTCGCGAATTCCTCCATCACTTGGTTCTTATCCGCAGGGCGCATTTTTCCATGAAGATACGCCGTCTGTATTTTAGAAGGAAGGGCACTTTTCAATTTCTCCGTATAAGAAATGACATTTTCCGCACCTTCCAGTTCTCCCTCCTCTACCATCGGGCAAATCACATAGACCTGACGGCCTGCCTGCACTTCTTTTTCGATAAAGCGATATGCTTTCTCTCTATAGTCTGTAGAAACTACACAGTTTTTAATGGGAAGCCTGTTGGCAGGAAGCTCGTCCACGATGGAAATATCCAAATCCCCGTATAAAATGATGGCAAGAGTACGCGGTATCGGCGTTGCACTCATTACGATTACATGTACATTTTCCCCTTTTCCTGCAAGCGTTTCCCTCTGCCTGACACCGAAGCGGTGCTGCTCGTCCGTTACTACGAGAGCCAGGTTCTTATACTCTGCCTTTTCCTGGATCAACGCATGGGTACCGATAACGAGGTTAGCACGGCCGCTTTTTATTTCCTCGTAAGCTTCCCTCTTTTCCTTCGCGGTCATAGAACCCGTCAGAAGCATAGGAACGAAGGGCAGTTTATATTTTGCGGTCAGTTTCGAGGCTGCCTCGAAATGCTGTCTCGCCAGCACCTCCGTAGGAGCCATCATCGCACCCTGATAGCCGTTGGATACGCACATCAAAAGAGAAAGAAAAGCGAGAATCGTCTTACCCGAGCCCACATCTCCCTGAATCAGGCGGTTCATTACTTTTTCTCCCTGCAAATCCTGTCTGATTTCTTCCCATACCCTTTTCTGGGCTCCGGTCAGCGCGTAGGGAAGCGCTTCTATGAGCCGCTTCGTCTCTGCCACCTCTACCATGGGGTAGATATTTTGAAGCACCTCGTTGTGCTCCTTACACTTGCGAAGAGCGAGAAGAAACAAGAAGAACTCATCGAATACGAGCCGCCTTCTCGCAATAAGCATTTCTTCAAAATCCTTAGGAAAATGAATGTCTTCTATGGCCTGCCCGTAGGAAATGAGCTGCTGTGTTTCCCTTATCTCCTCCGGCAGATAGTCTTCTCCGAAACGATAATGTGCCAGCGCCTGCTTTACAGCTTTTGTGACCATATTATTGGTAAGCCCTGCTGTAAGGGAATATCTGGGCTGCATCACTCCGGTAAGCTTAAAATATTCCTCCGGTTTGTATATTTTTGCCTGCTCCATCACAAACCGTCCTCCCTTTTTTAAAGGGATTCCTCTAAAAATATAGAATAAGCCTTTTTTCAGCATACTTTTCACATAAGAAGTGTTAAAATAGGTCATAAATATCTGTCCGCCAGCATCCCTGATCTCGAAATTCAAAATCGTCAGGTTACGCACTTTTTTGGCGGCGATATTGCCCGCAAGGCACGCCCTTACGGAGCAGATCTCTCCCGCCGGGGCGTCGCTTATCATTACGGGTTCCTTAAAGGTCTCATAATCCCTCGGATAATTACGTAAAAGGCCACCCACATCGTTAATGTTCAGTTTACCAAAAAGCTTCGCTGTTTTTTCCCCGATGCCTTTAATGTCAATAATGTTCGTACTATCATCCATAATCATACCATCTGTCTAAAAAAAGGACGGCATACGCATCCGTCCTTTATCGTTGTTATCAATCATTCCGCCGAAACAATATAGTAATAAATGGGCTGTCCGCCGTACTGCAGTTCTATATCACATTTCGGATAACGGGCTTCTACTCTTTCCTTCAGCGCTTCCGCCGTCTCCTCGGAAATCTCTTTTCCATAATAGATGCTGATGAGTTCCTTTTCGTCCTCCATCATATCCTCTATCATCCGGAAGGTGATTTCTATCATGTCGGTACCGATGGATAAGATACCGCTGTCTCCGATTCCCATATAATCGCCGGCCTTGATTTCTTTATCGTCGATTACCGTATCACGAACCGCATAGGTTACCTGACCGGTGCTGACCGCTTTGATTTCTTCGATCATCGTCTCCGTATTCTCCTCAACGGAGAGGTCCGGTACGTAATTAATTACAGCCGTAATTCCCTGAGGCACGGTCTTGGTAGGAATTACTACGATGTTCTTGCCCTCCGCCATATGCGTCGCCTGTTCTGCCGCCAAAATGATATTCTTGTTATTTGGCAAGATGAAGACAGTATCCGCATTCACTTTATCGATGGCATTGAGCATATCCTCAGTACTGGGGTTCATCGTCTGTCCGCCTTCGATAATATAATCCACTCCTAATCCGGTAAATATCTCGTTGATTCCTTCGCCTACGGAAACTGCAATAAATCCGACTTCTTTTCTGGGCATCTCAGAAGATGCCATCTCCTGATTCTTCTCGGACATCTTGAACAGCTTCTCCTCATGTTCCAATCTCATATTGTCTATTTTCATATTGGACAGAGCGCCATATTTTAAAGCCTTTTGAATCGCAAGTCCCGGATCGTTGGTATGTACATGCACCTTTACCACATCGTCATCCGCAACTACCACTATGGAATCTCCGATAGATTCCAAATATTCCTTAAAATCCATCTCCTGCTTAATATTAAAGTTCCTGTTAAGCATAATAATAAATTCCGTACAGTAACCGTACTTAATATCCGCCTGTGCCTGCGCATCCATATTCATCGTCATCGCATAGGAAGCCGCCGGTTTAGCGTCCGGTATCGTAAGGTCTAATTCTTTGCCAAGGAAAGCGTCATAAGCTCCCTTTAACACCTGCATCAAGCCTTGACCGCCGGAATCAACAACTCCCGCCTGCTTTAATACCGGAAGCATATCCGGGGTCTTGCTAAGAACCTCATCCGCATAACGGATGATTTCTCCGAAATAAATCTCCAAATCCTCTTCGCCGTTATCAGCAAGTTCTCTCGCTTTCTGAGCCCCGCCCTTGGCAACGGTAAGAATCGTACCCTCCTTAGGCTTCATAACTGCTTTATATGCGGTCTCCACCGCTTTATCAAAAGCATCGGCAATAATAGTTGTATCCAGTTCATCGTATTCCCTTACGACCTTTGTAAATCCACGAAACAACTGTGAAAGAATAACGCCGGAGTTACCTCTCGCCCCCCTTAAAGAGCCTGAGGAAATCGCCTTGCAAAGCGAGGACATATCCGGATTCTCCATAAGTGAAACTTCTTTTGCCGCAGACATAATGGTCAATGTCATGTTCGTGCCGGTATCGCCGTCCGGCACCGGGAATACGTTCAATTCATTGATCCATTCCTTTTTTGCTTCCAAATTTTTTGCACCAGCCAAGAACATCTTAGAAAGCATCCTAGCGTCGATTGTATTAGCCACAACAAAATCCTCCTTAATCAATCACTCTTACACCTTCTACAAAGATGTTGATTTTCTCAATTTCAATACCTGTAAATTCTTCCACTTTGTATTTCACGTTGCTGAGCAGGTTATCAGAAACGGCCAAGATGCTCACTCCATAAGAGACGATTACGTGAAAATCAAGTATCAGCTTGTTATTATCCAGCGTTACTTTAATGCCTCTCGTCATACTATCCATTTTTAAAAGTTTCACAAGACCATCTTTCATATTAACACTGGCCATACCGACTATGCCGAAGCATTCCATGGCCACCGAACCGGCGTACTGTGCAATTACTTCATTGTCAATAGCAATATTTCCCATATGGGTATCCATAGAAGAAGCTTTCATAACATACCTCCTTATTCTTTAATCATAGACATATATATTGTATTATAACCGCTCCTTATAAAAAAAGAAACTACTAATAATAAATAATAAAAAAATTAGGACATTGAAAATTTAGGCTTGCATTCCCTATTATTTTCTGATATTATACAAATGTTGTGAGTATAAATTCGAGGAGGTGCAAGACGATGGCTAAATGTGATATCTGCAGTAAAGGCGCTCATTTTGGCAATAATGTAAGCCATTCTAATAGAAAAACTAACAGAATCTGGAATTCTAACGTGAAGAACGTAAAATGCAAAGTGAATGGTGCGGCTAGAAAATTACATGTTTGTACGAGCTGCTTGAAGTCCGGAAGAGTTGAAAGAGCTTAATTTTATCGGATTATCTTAATGAAAACGTATCGAAAAAACAGCCTGATCGGCTGTTTTTTTAGTGCCTTAGTATCTGGTGCCCTCTATGCTTGCTTTCCTATATCATATGCTCTTCGAAGCTCTTCGTATTCCCGGTTGATAATCTGTACCATTTCGTGATCCCCCGCCACATTGTCAGGGTGAAACATCTTAATTAAGTCCTTATACCTCTTTTTTAATGCGAGGCGGCTGTTCACTCCTTTAAAGAGCATCCCAGCTAAATCTGAACGCCCAAAAAATGACGGTCCGTCCTCATACACTTCTTTTTTTGCTTCGAACTTGTCCCTCTCCTTTTGGAATTTATGACGGTCCTCTTCGAGCTGCTCGAACCCTTTTTGAAGAATCTTCATCTTCTGGTCAAAAAAGGTGTTTTCCTGCTGCAGCCGTTTTCTGTCTATTTCCATAGAATGGCTGAGCGTACGCATCTCATCCTGGAACTGCTTTTTCTCTCCGGCGAATTTCTCCTGAAGCTCGGATATTTCTCTTTTCAAATTCTCCATTCGCACATTTTCTTTGAAAAGCCAAATTTTTAATTCATTCAGTTCATCGCCGGAACCGTTTTTGAGTATCTCCTCCAAATCGAAGGAAAGTTCCTTTTCCTCCTGAAAGTTCATCCTGCTACCCTCATCTTGCCGCTTTATAAAGCCATACTAATAACTATGCCGTTCCCGGTTAATCGCAATAATAAAAGTTATAACCTATCAACAACAGCAGTGCGCAAATAATCAAACCGAGAAACCTGCTGGTAAAAAAAAGCATAAGTAACATGCCTACCGCAATCCAAAAAGCGATAAAACCAATCATTTTCTTCATGCAACCATCTCCGCCTATGCCTTTTACTATATCTTATGCAATTTGCCCGCAATAGATACCCATTACTCCGTTCCCTCGGGGAACGCAATGTCTACCGCTGCATCGTCCGCAATCATCTCATCCTTGTCGGAAGAGGAAGTGAACTTATCTACAATATCGGGAATCATATCGAGAATCTTCGTAACCGTATCCTGATTTTTTATATTTACCAGTTTGGTGGTGCCGTTCTTGATGACCAATACCGCACTGGGCGTCATCTTGCCAGTAAAGCCTCCAGCACCTCCGCTCTTCTTATCCGCAGAGCTGGCTCCTGCCCCTACACCGAAGGTAACATCCACAAGGGGAAGGATAATGGTATCTCCAACCTGCGTCGCTTCTCCCACTACCGTCTTCGTCGTAAGTACGGAATCAATGCCCTTCATCAAAGATTCTATTACTCCCGAAAAATTATTATCTGCCATTTAAGAGTCCTCCCTTTTTAATAACTTCAGCAATTGCTTGATATTCTTATCCCGATACAACCGAAAGGCTGCGATGAGAAGTGTGAATGCAGTAACCCTGCCTCTTATATCCAAACTGCCTTCTACTATCATATTTTCAAAATCCGCCTGTATCCTAACATTATTCCCGATGAAGGGATATAACATTCCATAAATGGCGAGTATCTGCCCCGTGCTTGCCGGATCTCCGGTACCCACTGTCAGGCGAACATCGCACTTCCTTGGCCGGATGCTCCTTATAATACGGAAAAGCTGCTTTTTCGAAATTCCAAAAGCTTCCTTAAAAACTTCGCCCTGTAACAATTCCGTATAATATCCTATGTCCTCAATAATCTTTTTTATTTTATCACATATAGCAGTTATTGTGTACTCAATATTTCTTATTATTTCCAAAAGTTTCCGTAAAAAATCTATTATTTTTCGAAAGAATTCTATTATCTTAAAATAAGCCGCGCGCAGTTTTTCTAAGAGACCACTCTTTTTCTCACTTTCTGTGCTATCCCCGACGCCCTCATCTTTTTCATACACGTCTTCCCGGACATTATCTTTTTTTGCAGAATCGTTTCCAATTGCGTTATTTTCGATTGCTTTCTCAGGTATCTTCTGCTTACCTTCTATTTTATTTTCCGATTTATTTTCAGCTTTGCTTTGAATTTCATTTTGCTCTTTGCTTTGAATCTCTCTGTCTGATTTATTGTCTTGATTTTCCTCCGCTTTATTTTCTACGTTTTCTTCTAGTATATCCTTATTTTTATTTTTGCTCTCATTTAGCCCCTTCTTTGCCTTCTTTTCTCTCTTTTCTTTTTTTATTTCACGCTTTTTTTCAGCCTTCTCTTTTTTGGGTTTAGAGGAATCGAAAAGAGTGAAAAAGAATATCCGTACTCTAAGTCTTACTGCCTTCGAACAGGTCAATAAAGCGTTCAGGATGTGAAGCAGCCACGTTATCTTGACCCTCACCCTAAGGGGCTCGTCTTCTCCCAGCTTTCCGTCTGCCTGAATACGATATCTGACAGGAACAAACAGCACCAGGCAAATCGCCAGAAGCAGAATGCCCAAGAGAACGGCCAAAATCACTCCTATTATTTTCAATATCAGCAATACGATATGCAGCATATATACCTCGCAATCACGTTTCTAGGGAAATAAGAACTTTTTAATGTCGGGACTTCCGCTTATCTGCAGCGCCTCCTGAGCAATTTTCACTACAATATCTACTGCCTCATCATAGCCGCCGCTGATACCTATAATATAGGGAGGATGCTTTCTGTAATATTTCTGCCGCAAAAAACCGCTGTGATATATGTCAAGCTGATCTCTTCCTTTCGAAAGAGCAATCACATATACCATCGGCTGTATGGAACCAAGGCGCAGCTTCCATTTCACTTTATTCGGGTTTTTTATAGTCTCACCAACATAGAGATTTTTATAAAACTTCATTTATGCACCTATCGTCCTCTTTTTTGCATGCAGATCTTTATCCATGTATTATAGTTTGCCATTCAGCCTTCCATACCGCGAAGCCAAAATTGCATAGAGACGCAATTTTGCGAAGGCTGCAAGCGTCAACATGCAGTGGTATCGCATTTTGTGTGCATACATGTTGCGTTTAGCCGAAGGCTGAACTGCAACTATTATAGCATACTTTACCTAAAAAAACATTGACATTCTTTCACTATAACTTATACTGAAATTACAAGAAAACATATTGCCCACCAAAAGGAGGGATTCACCTATGATCAATATTGCCAGCATTACGTTAAAACCCGGAATGGAAATCGGTGAAGATGTTTTTAATTATAAAAATGAACTTCTTGTGGCTGCCGGTACGATTCTGGAGGACAGCCATATCAAGAAAATTGTTCGCCATTCTGTAATGAGCGTTGTCATCAAAGAAGCGATCGACTACGCGACTACACGTTTTGAAAGGGTGCGCCTGAGCGAAGGCTTCAAGAAATTCGATGCCGTTTACAGCGAATACCTTCTATATTACAAAGAGCTTATGGTGGACTTCGTTACGAAGGGCATTCCCTTTCCGGTCGACCATCTCATGGACATCTATCATGCAATTACCCCTTATGCGCAAAGCGGCGAGCTTTTATTGGACTACCTTTATCATATGCTTCCCAGCGAAGACAACATGACACATGCCCATTGCCTGAATTCTGCTTTAATTGCCGGTGTGTTTGCGAAATGGCTCAATCTTTCGCAGGAGGATACTGAAATACTGATTAAATGCGGATTCTTCTACGATATTGGCAAACTAAAGCTTCCCAATGACTTAATATGGAAGTCGGAAAAGCTTACAGAGCTGGAGTTCACCCAAATCAAAACCCATACCCTGACCGGCTTTGATTTGCTTAAAGAGCTGGATTTGAATCCTCATATCATCAATGCAACACTCATGCACCACGAACGCTGTGACGGCTCCGGCTACCCTTCAAGACTTAGAGGCGATAAGATAGACCGTTTTGCAAAGTACATAGCGATTATCGATACCTATGAAGCCATGACCTCTTCCAGAATGTACCGCCAGTCCTATCATCCGTTCCAGATTATCGCCGGTTTCGAGAAAGCGGGCTTCATCATTTATGAAGAAACTATACTGCGCCCGATTCTATCACACATTGCCGCCTCCCAGGTGGGAAATAATATACGTCTGAGCGATGGACGCGTGGCGGAGGTTGTTTTAATCAATCAAAAGTATTTGTCCAGACCGCTTCTCCGCTCGCCGGAAGGACTTATCGATTTATCAACAGAACAGCAGTTACAGATAGAGGCTATTTATTAGCCTCTATTGTCCTGTAATAGCAAAGTACTCCTATTACAGGACAATGGATGCGCAGCTACGCGCGCGGAACAAAAGCTGTGCTGCCAATTTTCAGGCACCGAAATACGCATCAAATATTCTCTTGGCAATAGGAACCGCATAATCACCGCCGGAGCCTGCGCCTTCTATAATAATAGTGACACAGATTTCAGGTTCTTCCACCGGCGCGAAGCCGGTAAACCACGCATGAGAGTCTTCTTTTACACTATTATATTCTGCAGATCCGGTCTTTCCTGCCGCCGTGTAAGACAAGCCTTTTAGCCTGCTGGCAGTCCCCTTCTCCACGACTCCCTTCATCAATCCGGCCAAAATATCCGCTTCTGCCTCAGTCATCAGCTTGCGGTAAGAGGACGGTGCAAACTGTTTGATTACCGTTCCCGCACTGTTCTCCACGTGATCGATCATATAGGGCTGCATCACAACACCGCCGTCTGCGATCGCGCTGGTAATCATATTTAAATGAATGGGTGTCATGCCGGTGGTTCCCTGTCCGATTGCAATCTGCATCATGTCCGCATTGGTGGAGTCTTCATTTACTGTTATTCTGCTTTTGCTGTAATTCACTTTCAGAGGCAGCTCCTCATTGAACATCAAGTCAGCTAATGTGTCATCGAACTTGCTTTTATTTAACTTAAGCCCTATGTTGGCGAAAGAAGAGTTGCAGGATTTGGCAAAAGACAGCGCAAAGTCTTCGCTGCCATGGCTCTGTCCATGGTAACAATTAATTCTGTCTGCACCGTCTGAAAAGCTTCCGGTACAATTAAATGTATAGTTTTTATAGGCATCGGGATTTTCCCTTATATATTCCAAGGCTGTAACAATCTTAAAGGTAGAGCCGGGCGGATACAAGCCTTGTGTGGTGCGGTTAAGCAGGATGCTGTTATCCTCATCGGCCACCAAGTCGTCCCATATGGCATCTATTTGATTTGGGTTGAAATCGGGTTTGGAAACCATGGCCAGGATCTTCCCCGTGGAAGGCTGGGTCACAATTATCGCCCCCTTGTATACACCAAGCGCATTGTACGCTACTTCCTGAAGGTTTACATCCAGCGTTGTATAAATATCGTCTCCCGGATATTTTTCGCCTGATACATCTTTGGCCACCTTATCCGATAAGGGAGCATTGGAATTGATCAGATAATAATTGCCCAAAGCCTCTACTCCCGCCCTGCCGTTGGTGGAATAACCCACCGCATGAGAAAACAAGTCGGCATAAGGATACTGCCTCGTCTCTTCCCCGTCGCTGTCCGTTACCGTCTCAGCTAATACATCCCCGTCCTTGGAATATATGGTACCTCTGATATTTTGTGCAATCAACATTTTCTGCCTGCTGTTATAGCTGTTGTTAATCAACTCCTGCTTATTCGTCACGGAGTAATAACAGATATAACCCATCATTCCTACAAAAACGCCCACAAACAAAAAGGTCACGATTGCGATCTGAATATTAATTTTTTTTCTATTGTTATCCGCTCTATTCTTCACTCTCATCCAAATCCTCAATGTAAGTTTTTTCTCTTTGCTTCTGATTTTTTAGCTTCTTAAGCTTCTTTTTTTCTGCCCGAAGCATTTCCTTCTCCTCGTCCTGATGAATCATGCAAAGTCCTTCGATGATGGCGAACATAATGAGGGTCGTAAGGACAGAACTTCCTCCGTAGCTGATAAGCGGCAAGGTAACTCCGGTAAGAGGAATGAATTTGCTGCCGCCGCCAATGGTAAGAAATACCTGAAATATATAGGTAACTCCCAAACCAAAGGCTATGAGCTGATAAAAGCGATCATTCAATTTCATAGAGATATTCATAAACATGATGAAGCAGCTAATACATACAAGAATCAGGCACATGGAAAATATGATTCCAAGCTCCTCCGCAATCGCCGAAAATATGAAGTCTGCCTCCACAAAGGGAATCGATTCCGGTGTGCCCTGAAAAAGGCCCAGGCCGAACCACCCTCCACTGCTTATGGCAAACAGAGACTGTGTGATCTGATATCCGCCTGAGTCAATTTGACTCCACGGGTCACTCCACGCCTGAACCCTCACCTGAACATGAGTAAATACCTTATAGGCAATGATTGCCGCACCGGAGCCCCCCACTGCTCCGGCAAGCAGATACAGCGGATTCTTCGTAGCAATAAACACCATGAATACGTATACCATAAAAAAGATTAAGGCACTGCCAAGATCCTTGGAAATAACCAGTATAACCACATGGATTCCCGCTACTACGGCCGTTGTGAACACCTCAAAAAATGAAGTGGATTCATACAATGCGCTGGCTACAAAAAACACAAAGATAATCTTCACGAATTCCGATGGCTGAAAGGTTACTCCCGCAAAGGAATAAGATATCTTCGAACCATAGGTCGCCGTCCCTAAAATGAGCACCACTGCAAGAGCTCCGGCTCCTATGATGGCATAAACCCACGTCAGGCTCTTTAGAAATTTAAGCCTGTGTACGAAAAAAGGAATCACCATGGTTATCGCGATGGAAAATGCCACGATGACGAATTGTTTCACAGCCTTTTCATAGGAGATTCGCGTAAGGACTATAAAGCCGATACTCAAAAGCATACACATATTGTTTACGATCAATCGGTTCGCCCGCGGATATACCACGTGGAAGAGCGCCACAGTAGCGAACAGAACAATTTGCTGGAACGCATAAAAAAACAGATAGCTCATCTCTCCCGTTTCAAAACAGATTACCATAAAGCAAGAAAAATGAATCAAAAACATTAAAATATTCTGTCTAGTGTAAGTTCCGCTTCTGTCCTCTTCGTCCCGGTACCTGAATACTGCGAAGCATTCGCAGACATACAATACCATAAATAAAGTTATAACATATTTCGATAGTTCCGTAATATATAATTCCATAATTCACCCGTACACTTTTTAAATGTAAATTTATTCTACTCCCCGATTCAAATGCGCGTTTGTATATTCTGCAAACGGAGGTTTCCCTTCCTCTTTCCCGCTGTTTCTTATCCTGCTTTCATAGAAAGAAATAATCTCCCCTGCATCCTTCTCCTTTTCCGTGGTAAAATCCAGACGAAACGTCGAAACTCCAAGCTTCCTCATTTTTAAAAGGTTCTGATGCAGCGACAAAGGAACCGAATTATAAATAATATTATAACAGTGTCTGCAATTCAAATATACCGGAAAATTTTTTCGGTACCGATCGGTCAAAAAGGTTGTTCCGCTTACTGCGTTCTTATTTCCCCCGGTCTTCCTGCAAAAGCCCATAGTCTTAGAAACACAGTTGGCGGTTACCATCATAGGTATCCTTCCATAGACGATTTGGGATAAGGAATCACTGCCCACGGCTTCCATCAGTCCGGCAATTTCTTTGAAATTAAGCTCATGGGGAAGATACCGTTCCGCGCACTCATCCTTGTAAACTTCATATGCTTCTTTGTTCCACATATAAAGATTAGCGTCAGTGACAATATCCTTACTATAGAAAAAGCTCCTAAGCCATTGCAACTCTTCCTGATTTCGGATTAATACTCCCGAAAACTGTTCTCCCTCCAGCAGCTTTTTCATTTTATCCAAAAACATTTTATCATAATCTCTTATAATATGGGGCATTGCCAGATAAAATTTTATATCCTTTTTATTATTTCTTAAGGTACACTCCGTGGAGCCGGATGCTTCCAGCAAGTCCGAAGAAATATAAATCCGGGATATACTGTTTTCCAGCGCGGCGCTAAGCTGTTCCTCTGTCTGTACGGACACATGCAGCTTTATTTCATTTATAGGCTTACTAACAGTCCTATCACTTTTCTCCGCTTTTTTATCCCGGCAAGGCTTTATTTCTTCACCAGCTGCTTTCAGTTTCTCATTGTTTGGGTTCTCCGCTGCTGTTTCTTTGCGCTCTGGATAAGAAAGCCCATTGAACGTAATTATTTTTTCCGCTAATGCCTCACACGCCATACGGCGCAAATCATTCAGCGCCTTTACGGGAATGAAAATATCTGATTCCATATCGATTTCGATATTTTCTAAATGGAATGCCGTATTCCCGCTTTTTGCAAGCTGTTTACGCACGCTCTCCTCACTCATTGGCTGTTTTAAGGCTTCTTCCACAATATTTCCATATATGGCGGCCGTCATATTTTTATAAGTAAGGGCAAAATAGGCGGGGCTGTTTTTATACAGTCTCGTTTTTCCCGTCACATCAAGGCGGTAATCTCCTTGCAGATATTCCTCCCTGACTCTTTGGGACAAGCTTTCGTCTCGTCCTCCATAGCTTGGGTTATCCAGCGTTATCATATCCTTGCCATTATGCTTATGATAATATCCTTCACTGATTTCGCTTCGGATATACAAGGAGCGAAGAGCCTCCATATCCTCTTTTTTAACGGAATATCCCGCTCCCCGGCTATCATAATATTTATCGATATATTTCCGGTAAAGAGCGGTCACCCCTGCAACGTATTCAGGGCTCTTCATCCTTCCTTCAATTTTAAAGGAATCGATTCCGGCTTCGATCAGCTCAGGAATTAGCGCTATCGTACACATATCCTTCAGGCTGAGAGGATATTTCTCTTTTTTCCCTTCCGCAGAATAAGGCAGGCGGCACGGCTGCGCACATCTGCCTCTGTTACCGCTCCTTCCGCCGATGATGCTGCTGAACAAACATTGTCCGGAATAACAATAGCAGACAGCTCCGTGAACAAAGATCTCTATCTCAATATCCACTTCTTTTTTTATATTTTTGATTTCTGCAAGGGACAGCTCTCTGGCCGGTACGATGCGAGTGGCTCCCAGTCTCTTTATATACTCCGCGCCATACGCTCCCGTTATGGTCATCTGCGTACTGATATGACGCTCCAATCGGGGAAACCATTCTCCGACCGACCGAAATGCTCCCATATCCTGAATGATGATTCCATCCAGGCCTGCTTGATAAAAGGGCTGCAGGTAATCGTAAATTTCCGCAAATTCGCTTTCCTTTACGAGGGTATTCAGCGTTAAATATACTTTTCTTCCATATATATGAGCATGCCTTATGGCGTTTATAACTTCCTCTTCCGAAAAGTTATCCGCATATGCCCGTGCTCCGAATTTGTTTCCGCCCAGATAAACGGCATCTGCCCCGGCATGCACTGCACCCAGAAAGCATTCATAATTACCCGCAGGCGCAAGAAGTTCTACTTTTTTCATTTTTTATTTTTACCTTTGATTAGAAAAAGCTGCCTTTTCGTAAGACAGCCCGTTTTCTATGATTCCTTTATATTACTTTTTCGCATCCTTTAGTTCCATTTCCATGCGAATCATTTTCTTTGCGTTTTCATTTATTTCCGCTTGCAGACTTTTTACGCTTTTCTCTGTATTTTCCAGCTTAATCTGGGAAGTGATCAACTCATGCTTCAAGTCGTACAATTCCTTTTCCTTGCTCTGAATATCTTCCTCTAAAAGGCTTATCTGCTTTTTTGCCTTGAAATAATCGTCGGCAATATTAAGCTGCAGCAAGACGTTCTGGGTATCCAGAGGCTGCCTTCTAAAGCTGTCGACTTTGCCGTACTCCGTCATCTTATTGTTAATATAAGACGCGACTCTCTGCAAATACTCTTCGCTCTCGTAACCGCTCAAAGTAAATACTTTACCGCCAATGATAACTTCCGTATCTGTCTTCGCCGACATTCCCTCACCCCTTAACACAAAATATGCCCTAATACATTCATAATTTACACAATATTTATTATATAGATATTAAGAGGGAATTTCAAGTCCTAAATGATGATATGCCAAATCTGTCGCTGTTCTTCCTTTCGGAGTTCGGTTTATAAATCCGTTTTTCAAAAGGTAAGGCTCATATACGTCCTCCAGGGTGCCTGCATCCTCTCCGATGGATGCGGCAAGCGTGTCCAGCCCCACGGGACCTCCTTTGAACTTATCGATTATGGTAATCAAGATGTTCCTGTCGATATAGTCTAATCCCATGCGGTCCACGTCCATGAGATCCAAGGCTGTCTTAGCCACTTCTTCTGTTATGACCCCATCGTACCTTATCTGTGCGTAGTCCCTTACCCGCTTCAGCATCCGGTTGGCCAGCCGCGGTGTTCCCCTGCTTCTCCTTGCCAGTTCCTCTGCTCCCTGTTCTTCGATTGCAACGTTCAAAACCCTTGCGGAATGCAGAATAATAATTTTAAGCTCCTCGACGGAGTAGAATTCCAACCGGTGAATTACGCCGAAACGGTCTCTTAAGGGAGCTGTCAAAAGTCCCGCTCTCGTAGTCGCCCCCACCAGCGTGAACTTGGGAAGTTCCAAGCGTATAGACCGTGCCGCAGCACCTTTTCCTATTATAATATCTATGACATAGTCCTCCATCGCCGGATAAAGAACCTCTTCTACTTGCCTGTTCAGGCGGTGAATCTCATCCACGAACAATAAATCACCAGGCTGTAAATTATTCAGGATCGCCGCCATCTCCCCCGGCTTCTCAATAGCCGGGCCGCTGGTGACCTTCATATTGACGCCCATCTCCGCCGCTATAATACCGGCCAAAGTAGTCTTTCCAAGCCCCGGGGGACCGTAGAACAATACGTGATCAAGGGAATCATTTCTAAGCTTTGCCGCATCGATATATACCTTCAGATTCTCTTTCACCTTCGTCTGTCCGATATAATCTGCAAGGCACTGGGGTCTGAGAGAGCCTTCGATTTTTATATCTTCTTCCGTCAGGTTTGTTTCTATCATTCTTCTTGCCATTTATATAACCATTATCCTTTCAAAGTAAAAATCCAAGCGGCAGCTTCCACGGCGCAGTTCACAGCGAAAGTCCCCGCTTCATTATATCTTCTTAAGCGCAAGCTTCAAGATATCCTCCGTATCCATATCCTCTGTAACAGCAATCTGCTTTACTGCCTTTAACGCCTCGGAGGCGGAATAGCCCAATGCAGTAAGCGCTTCTATGGCTTCATTTTTGGAGCTTGTGTCACCGGATGATGCACCGCTAAGCTCGCCGCCCATACTTTTATTCACGAAAGTATCTTCTATGGAAACCTTATCTCTAAGGTCGAGGATTACTCTCTCGGCAGTCTTCTTCCCAATGCCGGGCGCTTTGGAAATTTCCTTCACATCTCCCGAAATAATAGCAAACCGCAAGCTGTCCGCACTCATTACGGACAAGATAGCAAGACCGCCCTTGGGACCGATTCCATTTACCGTAATCAGCTTCTTGAATATGTCCAGATCGTCCTTCGTAAGAAAGCCGTACAGATGGAATGCATCCTCTCTTACACAGGTATAGGTGTATATCTTCACTTCCTCGCCGATTCCCGGCAGCATTCCTGCCGTACCCGAAGATATTTTAATATTGTATCCGATGCTGTTCGCCTCCAGAACGAGATTATCCTCTGTAATATCAGCGATTTCACCTTTTATATATGCTATCATAACCATTTCTCCTGATTTTTGTTTTTCATTTCATGTGTATGAAATTAAGTATATCACGACGAACGTACGTTTGCAACATCATCCTTCCATAATCTGCAAGGTTCGGATATCAGGATCCTTTATTTTTTCCATAATGGACATTACATGATTCTCTAAAAAGTTATCTTCACCTTCCGTAAGTCCCTGCGAAGTAAGCTCCTGAAGCACCAGATTGCATATTGCTTCCACGATAATCACCTTTTGATCCTTCGTATTCAGCGTATATAAATAATCCTTTGCCTTTGTATCTTTCCAAGCCTCTGCCTGATTTTCTGTCTGGGCGAGAATATTTAATATTTCACCGATTTCAGACAATATGTGAAGTTCTTTCATTCCACGGTGCATCCATTTATAAAAGGGTGTATATTTTTTATTCAGAAGATATATCATAGAAATTGTGCTTTTTATAAATTCTGCCAGAGAAAGCCGTGCCGCTACATGCTCTCCTCGTTTCATCGCCCTTGCGTAGTTGTATTGTCCGGACTGAGCCATAACGGCGGCTTTTGCCGCTATTTTTTTTACTCTTACATCCTCGGGATAAAATGCCAGCAGTTCATTTCTTATCCGGCTGAATTCTCCCAAAGGATCTGCAAACACTTTGCCGTTTACTGCACTGCAAAGCATGGACTCCGGTATCCGCAGCCATTCCATATTACTTCCCGGAACGCCCTCACAGCCGATGAGTCCATAGTAAAAATCAGGAATGGAGCGTACACCTACTCTTCCCCTTCCATGGGCACTCACGCTTCTCCCCGATACCCCTTCGAAATCCGCCGGGAGTCTTTCATATTCCTGAGTCACCTTTCTGCCGTACTTCTCATAATCTTCTTTCGTCAGCCAGACGCAAAAGGAAGGTCCGTAATCGTGGTCCATGGAAATCTCGTCGTCAAAACCGAGGCACTCGGAACCTTGTCCGGCCAAGCCAACCGCCGCCCGTCCCGCGGCCTCGGGAAATTTTTCTTCTAACATTTTTTTGCCGTATGCAAGGTAATATTTTTCCGATAGTTCTAAGCCCTTCATCGCTGCAACCCAATTCTCCTATAAATTTCTTCCGCATTCTTTCTATAATATTCAGCTTTTTCCTTATCCTTCAGGCATTCACAAACTGCGGCACAATTTTCGCACAGCACGCCATAGCTTTGGTTCTCACCAAAATGCTTTTTTACCTCAGACAGCGCCTTCTCATAGGATAACAAGGAGTTTTCATAATCTCTTATACGGAAATATGCTTCTCCTACACCTGCGAGGGCCGCACTATAGTGAGCGTCCTTATGTTCTCCTCCTGCAGCATCGAAGAATCCCAGAGCTTCTTCCAAAGCTTTTGAAGCATCCTTAGGCTTGTCCATTTT
This sequence comes from Kineothrix alysoides, assembly GCF_000732725.1. Taxonomy (GTDB): domain Bacteria; phylum Bacillota; class Clostridia; order Lachnospirales; family Lachnospiraceae; genus Kineothrix; species Kineothrix alysoides. The sequence continues at coordinate 1,493,895 of NZ_JPNB01000001.1, forward strand.
AAAGTACAAAAGTGCGAGATTCGTCAGGGTCGTCGCTTGCTCCGCTTCACTATTTTCCATAGCGCTTACGATGGACAGGGCTCTTTTAGAAAGCTCCGCCGCTTTTTCATTCTCATTCATCTGCTCCAGCAAAATACTCATGTTGTTGTAGAGTCCTGCGAACCGGTAATCATCTTTTGGAAGCAGGCTTTCATATATCTGAAGTGCCTGCAAATAATATTTGTATGCCGGTTCCAGTTCGCCTGCCGCGCGGTAAGCCGTCGCTGCATTCAGAAGCGTTGTGGCGAAATGTTCGCTGTTTTCCAGTTGTAATTCTTCTAAAAGTAAAAGGACATCTTCTGCAATGTCAAAGGCCTTTTTAAATAGGGATGTGCTGCGGTAAAAGCCTATCATTTCGTTGCCAATTACGATATATGCAGGGTAGTCTTCTGCTTCCTTGGCTTTTTCCAGTTCCTCCAGCAGATAGGGCTCCACTTTATCTATTTCATTTTTCTGGAACAAATTGTCCAGATGTCCAAAAAATTGTTCGGTATTCATCTATGGATAACTCCTTTTGAATGTGACTTTTATTATTAAATGGTATTTTAACATATTGATTGGAATATTGGAAGAATCGGGGGATGTTATATCATAGGAAAAAGGTTGTTATGACAGCACACTAAGAGTTTATCTCCCCTTGTTGCCTTTGTATAATTGTAGTATAATGCCATTGACTAACAGGGCGGTATAAGGGCTCTGATTCAGATACACCCTTTACCGTACTTGTAAATATAAGGTTACTATTTACAGCTTTGCTGTTCATAGCGACAATATAAATGGTCATCGCAATACAACTACACTAATATTTCTACTAACATACGAAAGGATGAATGTAATGAAAATTATTTTTATCAGACATGGAGATCCCGATTATGCGAACGATACCTTGACGCAAAAGGGCTGGAGAGAAGCAAAACTTCTTGCAAAGAGAGTAAGCGGCTGGAACGTAAAGGACTTTTACTGCTCTCCTTTGGGACGGGCACAGGATACTGCTTCTTGCAGTTTAAATATCATGAATAGGCAGTCTGTTACTTATGATTGGCTTAGGGAGTTTTATTATCCGATTACCGATCCTACTACCGGGAGATACGGTGTTCCTTGGGACTTCATGCCTTCTTACTGGACGGCGGAGCCGTTGTTTTATGATAAAGATCGTTGGCATGAAGCGGATGTTCTTAAGAGCAATAACGAGCTGAAGCCTGCATTCGATGAGGTATGCAGCGGTCTCGACAGTATATTGGCAAAGTACGGTTATGTGAGGGACGGTATGATATATCGCACCGGAATAACAAAAGAGGAAACCGGTGTTTCTTCTCTTACTCCCGATTCTGGAAAAGATGCCGGTACAGCTAAACTCTTGAAGCCTTACAGCGATGATACCATCGTTATTTTCTGTCATCTGGGCGTTACCTTTGCGATGATGTCACATCTGTTAGGAATCGCTCCTGCTTTATTATGGCAGAATTTTTTCATCGCACCTACTTCGGTTACTGTTCTCGTTTCGGAAGAAAGGGTACCCGGTGAAGCGTATTTCCGCGGTCAGGTAGTAGGGGATACCTCGCATCTGCGCGATGGTAACGAGCCGATTTCACAGGCGGGATATTTTGCGGAGCCGTTTCAGCTATAAAAAAACCGGCATCTTGCTGCGATGCTGCAGGCGGGATGCCGGTTTCAAAGTTCTATCTATTATTGATATAATTAATCAACCCTTCCGCAGCAATGATCTTCTGCATGAACTCAGGAAAAGCCTGACCTTGGAACTTTGTTCCCTTCGTCAGATTAGTAATGACTCCGGTATCGAAGTTTACTTCCACTTCGTCTCCCGCTTCAATTCCCTTGGATGCCTCGGGGCACTCAATAATGGGAAGTCCAATGTTGATTGCATTGCGGTAAAAAATTCTCGCAAAGGTCTCTGCGATTACACAGCTTATTCCAGCCGCCTTTATCGCTATCGGAGCATGTTCCCTGGAGGAACCGCAGCCGAAGTTTTTGTCCGCTACGATAATATCTCCTTTTTTATATTCTTAATAAAATCCTTGTCGATATCCTCCATGCAGTGGGTTGCAAGCTCTGCCGGATCGGAAGAGTTCAGATATCTTGCCGGAATGATAACGTCTGTATCCACATTGTCCCCATATTTAAAAACTGTTCCTTTTGCTGATTTCATATATTCCTCCATTCTGCTCTTTGGCAGCTTTTTAATCTTCTATCGGTAATTTTTCTTACTGCAAGCGGCAGGGATAGGAAATCTTACCTTCAATTGCACTGGCTGCCGCCACTGCCGGGCTCGCCAGATAGATTTCCGACTTTACATGTCCCATACGGCCTACGAAATTACGATTCGTAGTGGAAACACACCGCTCGCCCTCTGCAAGGATTCCCATATAGCCGCCAAGGCAAGGACCGCAGGTAGGAGTGCTGACAACTGCTCCGGCCTCAATAAAGGTCTTTAAAAGTCCTTCCTCCATAGCCTGCATATATATTGCCTGCGTAGCAGGAATAATGATACAGCGCATTCCCTTTTTCACATGTCTTCCCTCGAACACCTCCGCTGCAATGCGCAGGTCATCTAATCGTCCGTTGGTGCAAGAGCCGATAACCACCTGATCGATTGCAATGTCTTCTTTGATATCGTCGATAGTCTTCGTGTTTTCCGGAAGATGAGGAAATGCAATGGTAGGCCTTAAAGCACTTAAATCGATGGTATATTCTTCATCATAAACCGCATCCTCATCCGCTTCATAAACGGTGTACGGCTTTTTGGAATGTTCTTTGATATATGTGATTGCCAAATCATCCACGGGGAAGATTCCATTCTTACCACCCGCTTCGATTGCCATATTCGCAATCGTAAATCTGTCGTCCATAGAAAGATTTGCAATTCCCTCTCCTGTAAATTCCATAGATTTATAAAGAGCACCGTCCACGCCAATCATCCCGATAATATGTAAGATAACATCCTTGCCGCTGACCCACTTGGACATCTTGCCTACCACATTGAACTTGATTGCTGAAGGCACCTTAAACCACGCTTTTCCGGTGGCCATACCTGCAGCCATATCCGTACTTCCCACACCTGTGGAAAATGCACCAAGTGCACCGTAGGTACACGTATGGGAGTCCGCTCCGATAATAACATCTCCGGCAACCGTAAGGCCTTTTTCCGGCAAAAGAGCATGCTCGATTCCCATTTCCCCTACTTCAAAATAATTTGTAATGTCGTTGCGATATGCGAATTCCCGCACACATTTACAATGTTCCGCCGACTTAATATCTTTGTTAGGTACGAAATGATCCGGCACCAGAGCAATTTTATCCTTGTCAAACACACCGTTCACTTTCATTTTTTCCATTTCTTTAATCGCAACAGGACTCGTGATATCGTTGCCGAGCACCAAATCCAAATCTGCCTCTATCAATTGCCCCGCTTCCACTTTATCGAGTCCGGCATGTGCTGCCAGAATCTTCTGGGTCATTGTCATTCCCATCGTCTCATTCCTCCTAATAATAGTCTAAATCGCCGATTCTCCATACCGTTTTTTATACCCGGACGGAGAATCATTATAATGATTCTACCACGAATATACTATTTTGAAAAATATTATATATTCATAGTTTCTATAACTTGTGGTTATGCTATCGCAATGCTATAATTACTAATATCTATTCTCTTTTATTTTACATCCGGAATACATATATCTGATCCGGACATGACCTACGACCATATTATGTACGTAATCTGTAAATTCACGGTTTCTTCCAAATAAAATGAAGTTAATTGAAGAAACCGGCAATTGAAATAATTTCATGCACAATTAAGAATACTAATGCCAGAAAATAAGGAAAGGTACTACCGTATATTATGGAACAAAATCTCAATTTATATCAAATATTTTATGAAGTAGCCAATTGCCGCAACTTCTCAGTTGCTGCCAAAAAAATATATATCAGCCAGCCCGCTATCAGCAAATCTATCTCTAAGCTGGAGGAATGCCTAAATGTAACACTCTTTCACCGTTCCTCCCGGGGTGTGACCTTAACGAGTGAAGGTGAAATGCTTTATAAGCACGTAGAAAATGCCATGCTCGCTCTGCGTTCCGGTGAGGAAATGCTGCGTTCCTCCACCTCACAGGGTATCAGTCACCTTTCCATCGGAGTCAGCACCACGCTCTGCAAATATATTCTTCTTCCTCTTTTGAAGGATTTTATTGCAGGAAATCCCAATATAAAAATTACGATTTCCTGCCAGTCTACCTTCGAAACGATTTCCGATTTAAAAAGCGGAGCAATAGATATCGGACTCGTAGGAATTCCTCCCAAAGAAATTTCGGATTCATCTGCGGTCTCCTATCTTCCCGTCAAAACGATAGAAGATATTTTCGTTGCTACGGATAATTATTTAGCTCCATACTCGTATAAAAATAAAGGAGATTCACATGAAAATGAAAATTTTTTCAAAGAAGCTTCTTTTATTATGCTGGATAAAGAGAACATATCGAGAAAGCATGCAGATACCTTTTTATCCGAGCACCAGCTTACTCTTAAGAATATTATCGAGGTAAACAATATGGATCTGTCCATTGAATTTGCCAGAGCCGGACTAGGTATCGCCTGCGTCATCGGAGATTTTGTAAAAGAAGATTTAAAAAATGGAACCTTACGCGAATTAAAGCTGGGGCGTAAGGTTCCAAAACGTCAAATCGGCTTCGCTTATCCTTCCAAAATACCGATGACAAGTGCTATGAATACATTAATTCAATACTATCAGGTGCTCTTGTAAGGATAAATCCAGCCATTTATTCTATTAATAATTTATCAATTAATTATTGATCAGCTTGTTGCTTTCATTATTCCAGCTATACAGCTTGCGGATATCCTTACCTACTGTCTCTGCGGGATGCTCAGCAGCTAATTTTCTCATAGCCTTGAAGTGTGCCTGTCCGCCTGCCTGAGACATATCCAGTAAGAAATCCTTAGCAAAGGTTCCGTCCTGAATATCGGAGAGGATTTTCTTCATAGCCTTTTTTGTATCTTCCGTAATAATCTTAGGACCCGTAATATAATCACCGTATTCCGCCGTATTGGAGATGGAATATCTCATTCCTTCAAAGCCGGACTGATAAATAAGGTCTACGATCAGCTTCATTTCATGGATACATTCGAAATAAGCGTTTCTTTCATCATATCCTGCTTCTATCAAAGTCTCAAAACCTGCCTGCATCAGAGCGCATACGCCGCCGCAGAGAACTGCCTGCTCGCCGAAAAGGTCTGTTTCCGTTTCCGTTCTGAAAGTTGTCTCGAGAACGCCTGCTCTTGCGCCGCCGATTGCCAAAGCATAAGCTAATGCCATATCCAGAGCTTTTCCCGTAGCATCCTGATGTACTGCTACCAGGCAAGGAACGCCTTTGCCTTCCTGATATTCACTTCTTACCGTATGTCCCGGTCCCTTAGGTGCAATCATCGTAACATCTACATCCTTAGGAGCAACGATTTGTCCGAAATGGATATTGAAGCCGTGTGCGAACATAAGCATGTTGCCCGCCTCCAGGTTAGGCTCGATGGAATCTTTATACATCCGGGCCTGAAGCTCATCATTGATGAGAATCATGATAATATCCGCTTTTTTAGCAGCTTCGGCTGCCGTATATACCTGAAAACCCTGAGCTTCTGCCTTTGCCCAGGATTTTGAACCTTCATAAAGGCCGATAATGACATTGCATCCCGATTCTTTCGCATTGAGTGCGTGTGCATGTCCTTGGCTGCCATAACCGATAACAGCAATTGTTTTTCCATCCAGCATGGAAAGGTTACAATCTTCCTGATAATAGATATTTGCCATTTCTTTTTCCTCCACTAAATTAATATTGTTATTTTATAACTGAAAGGGTTATTCCCTAAGAGCTAACACATTGTGAGTGTTTTAATCTCCTAAATAAGTAACGTTATGAGTACCTCTTCCCAAACCGGTAATACCCGTTTTGGCCAGCTCCAGAATCTCATAGCCGTCCAACAGGCTGATAAATGCTTCTATCTTCGACTGTGCACCCGTTAATTCGATAATCAGGCTTTCTGCAGCAACATCGATAATCTTCGCCCTGAATACATCCGCTACCGCGATAATTGCCTGACGTTCCTTAACGGCCGCTTTTACCTTAATCAACACCAGCTCTCTATATACGCTGTCGTCGGGCTCCAGCACTTTAATATCCCTGATGTCTACTAATTTCGCTACCTGCTTTTCTATCTGGTCCAGTATCTCATCGTCTCCCGATGCCACAATCGTAATTCTTGTAAATCTCGGATCGGCGGTAACTCCCGCCGTAATGCTTTCGATATTATAGCCCCGTCTGGAAAACAAGCCTGATATTCTGCTCAAAACGCCGGCAGTATTATCCACCAGAAGCTGGAATACTTTCTTACGCATGGAACTCCTCCATTCTCAATTGTCACGTTCGACATTTATTTTAGCAACACTAGTAATAAAAGTCAACAAGAATGCTTTAATTCTCTAAGACTTTAATTCGCTGAATTGCATTATCTCACGATTTCCGGCCCGTTCAGTTCTCCATATCCTTACATTTCTGGAGCGCCAAAGTGCCCGTTCTGGCAACCTCTACAATACTGATAGATTGCAGCATACTGATAAACAGCTGTATCCTCTCCGGCACGTCACACACCTGGATGATCATCATGTTCTTGGACATATCTACGATCTGAGCCTTCATAATATCACAGTTCTCCATAATATCGCGGCGATTGTTCTTATTGTACTTTATCTTGATCAGCATAAGTTCCCTGCTGATACTGGCACTCTCATCGAAGGTCTTAACCTTAATGACATCCAGCTTCTTATTCAACTGTTTTTCTATCTGCTCAATAGTCCTCTCATCGCCGCTGCTCACTATAGTCATGCAGGATACTGCGGAATCGTCGGTTTCTCCTACTGCGAGAGAGTCGATATTAAAGCATCTTCTGGAAAAAAGTCCCGCCACCTTACAGAGAACGCCCGATCGGTTTTCTACTAATACGGAATATATTTTTTTCATCTCACTCATCCTCCTATTACCAAATCCATCGGATTTATCAGGCATTCTAACAGCATGGACTTATCCTCTTTTAAGAACTGATCGATAACCTCATCTGCCTTCTCCATATTGTATAAGCGGAGAAAATCAATTTCATAAGCTGACGCCAGCTTCTCTAAGTCGGGACTGCCGGATAAATCGACTACGGAATACTTGTCTTTGTAGGTATAATGCTGGTATTCGCGCACCATCCCCAAGTAGTTGTTTTTCAGGACAATGATTTTAACCGGAACATCATGCTGCCTCATCGTCGCCAACTCCATCATGGACATCTGGAAGGAACCGTCACCGCATACCGCAATTACTTGCTTCTTTTCGTCCGCAAGCTTAGCGCCTATTGCCGCAGGGATGGAATATCCCATGGTTCCCATACCGCCGGAGGTCAGGAAACGGCCATTCTTTACGATATGATAGCTGCAGGACCAAATCTGGTTCTGCCCTACGTCCGCAACATAGATGCCGTCATCTTCCATCTTTCTCGAAAGCTTTACGATGAACTGGGCAGGATCTACGTAATCCTTATCAGGACTGCGCTTCACAGCCAGCGTTACCTTATATTCGTTAAGCGCCTTTACCCATTCCTCATGTTCACAGGATATTTCCTGAGCTCCAAGATCTCTGAAAATATGTCCCGCATCTCCTACGAGGGGAATATGTGAGCCTACATTCTTGCCAATTTCTACCGGATCCACGTCAATATGCACGAGAACCTTGTAATTCATTATCATATTCGGATGGCTGACAGCCCTGTCCGCCACTCTGGCACCTACCATAATCAGCAAATCCGATTCCTTCATGGCACGATTGGCGCAAGGTGCACCATTGTTTCCAACCATTCCGTAAAACATCGGGTGTTCGCTCGGCATAACACCGATTCCCATCATCGTGGAAACAACCGGAATATCGTATTTTTCTGAGAATTCACGAAGCTCTTTTTCCGCGCTGCTAAGAAGCACTCCTCCGCCAACGCAGATAAGAGGCTTCTTCGCTTTTTCAAGCTCCTTTGCCACCTTTTTGATTTGAACCATATTTCCCTTTACTGTAGGCTTGTAGGTTCTCATATTTACTTTTTCCGGATAGTTGAATTTCGCAATAACCTCGTTTTGTATATCGAGGGGAACGTCGATGAGCACCGGCCCTTTTCTTCCCGTATTCGCGATATAAAACGCCTCTTTGAATATACGGGGGATTTCATCGGCATCCTTAATGAGATAGCTGTATTTTACAAAGGATTCTACTGCCCCGGTTATATCTGCCTCTTGAAAAGCATCGCTTCCGATCAGATCGCTTTCCACCTGACCGGTAATACATATAAGCGGAATGCTGTCGGCAAAAGCCGTAGCGATTCCCGTAATAATATTGGTCGCCCCTGGGCCCGAGGTAACGACGCAGACGCCGGCCTCTCCCGTCACGCGCGCAAGTCCGTTCGCCGCATGAGCTGCGCTCTGTTCCGTACGAACGAGAACCGTGCGGATATCTGTATCCAGGATACTGTTAAAAAAAGGACAAATTGCTGCTCCCGGATAACCAAAAACTATCTTTACGCCTTCTTCCTCCAGACACTTTACCATTGCATCTGCACCAATCATATTTTATACCTCATCTTTCTATTCAATATTCTATTTACCGAATCAAATTATTATTTTAGAATTCTATAGCTAATATCAGCCCTCTATGTTCAGAATATGCTTCGTTAGTCTGACAGCATCCGCCGCATCCTTAGAATAGCCGTCAGCTCCTATTTCATCCGCATAGTCCTGAGTAATGACCGCTCCGCCGATAATGACCTTAGCAGTAACGCCCTGCGCTCTCGCATATGCGATGACTCGCCTCATTTCCTGCATCGTCGTCGTCATAAGGGCTGAAAGAGCTATGACACTGGCCTCATTCTCGATTGCTGCTTGAATAATTTTTTCCTTGGGTACGTCTTTCCCAAGGTCAATGACTCGGAAACCATAATTTTTCAGCATCAGCGCCACCAGATTCTTTCCGATGTCGTGGATATCGCCCTCTACTGTCGCTATGACGATTGCAGGCATCTCTTTGCTTCCACCGGCCTCTTTCAGCAGAGGCTCCAAATATTCGATAGCCGTCTTCATCGCTTCCGCGCTGGCGATTAGCTGGGGAAGGAAATATTTACCCTTATCGAAGAGGTCACCCACCTCGTTGATAGCAGGAAGGAGCGCATCGTTCAAAATTTCCTGAGGCTCCCTTCCTTCCTCTAACGCCGTTATGGTATATTCGGTGATTTTTTTCTTATTTCCTTTTAACACCGCTTCCCTTATCGTAATGAGTGTTTGGCACCCATTTATAATAGATGCTTCTGCATCCTTGCTCACTTTTACATTTTCCGCCCCCGAAGAGGGGACGCTCTCTGTCTCCAGTGCTTTCTTCTTCGCCTCTATGCCGCCTATCAACTCGATATAGCGGATATCAGCTTCCTCCTTGTTCAGAAGCAAATCGGAAGCGAAGGCGCTGCATACCAGCAATTCCTGTGAGGGGTTGGCAATCGCCATCGTAAGTCCATCCTTGATTGCCATCGTCAGAAAGGCTGTATTGACATATCCTCTCTGAGGAAGCCCGAAGGAAATATTGGATAATCCGCAAATGGTGGCATACCCGTTTTCTTTACAATAACGTATCGTCTCCAAAGTCTCCAAAGCTGCCCTTTTGTCGGCACCCACGGTAGCTACCAATCCGTCTACAACGATATCCTCTTTATCCATTCCCAGTTCTCTTGCCCGGAGTGCAATCTTTTCAATAATATCCTTTTTTTCTTCCAGACTTTTGGGGAGTCCCGCATCCGATAAGGGGAGCAGGATGAACATAGCTCCATACTTCCTTACAATCGGCAATAAATGATCGAATTTTATCTTCTCATAAGAGACGGAATTGATGAGTGCACGGCCGGGATAGCGCCTGAGTGCGGCTTCCAGTACATCGATATGGCTGGAATCGATGGACAGAGGAATGGAAGTCACTCCTGCCACCTCCTCCATAGCTTTTAACATGAGCTCCTTCTCATCCACTCCGCTCATTCCCATATTCACATCCAGAATGCCCGCCCCGCATGCCTCCTGCTCCTGCGCAAATTCAGCGACCATATCCATGTTTCCGGCTCTGAGCTGTTCCTGAAGCTTCTTTTTTCCCGTTGGATTGATGCGCTCGCCTACGACGATAAAATTATCGTCCAAACCAAATTCCACGGTCTGACGCTCCGAAGTCAGATAACGCTTCACGGGCCTCTGCCTCTTTACGAGATTCATATGAGAGGTACGTTCTCTCAGCTTATCTATATATTCCGGTGTCGTACCGCAGCAGCCGCCTAGAATCGATGCTCCGGCTTCCACCAGCTTCGCCATTCCTTCCGCAAAATCCTCACTGTTCATATCATAAACGGTATTGCCTTCCCTATCCAGATAAGGAAGACCGGCATTGGGCTTTGCAATAATCGGTATGGAGGTAACCTCCGCCATTGTTCTTATAATATCCACCATCTTGTCCGGTCCCGTGGAACAATTAGCTCCCACAGCATCCGCGCCGAGGCTTTGAAGTACGATCGCCGCCGTCTTGGCATCCGTTCCGTAAAGAGTCCTGCCGTCGGACTCGAAAGTCATGGTCACCATCACCGGTAAATCGCAGCTTTCCTTCGCAGCAATAAGGGCTGCCCGGCTCTCTTGCAGGCTCATCATCGTTTCTACTACCAGAAGGTCCACACCACCGCGCACGAGATAGCCTATCTGTTCTTTATATATATTGATCAAATCTTCGAAATCCATGGTTCCCATAGGCGAGAGCTGCTCTCCTGTCATGGTAAGGTCGGCTGCGACCAGACAGCGGCCTCCTGCCGCCTCCCTGGAAATCGCAACTAATTCCATGTTCATCGCTTCGATTTCCCTTTCCAGACCGTATTCCGTAAGCTTTACGGAATTGGCCGAGAAAGTAGGTGCATAAACAATATTGCTTCCTGCTTCTATAAATTCCTTCTGTAATGCAATCAGCGTATTTTTATTTTCCAAAATCCATTTTTCCGGGCAGACGCCCACCGGCATTCCTCTTTTTAACAAATTAGAGCCAGTAGCACCGTCCAGATAAATCGGATGTTCTTTTATAAAGCTTCTGAATTCACTCTTTGTCATATCTATAATCCTACTCCTCTCGGTAAATAAAATAGCCGTACAAAGATATGTTTAAAACACATGCTACCATAAATTTAAAAAAACTACAATATTTGATGTGTTGATTCTTGCCAACAAAAAGCATCTCGCACTTTTGATTGCTGAATAGTAACTTGCTTTCACTCACTATATATGGTAACTTATTTTATGGATATTGACATTTACGGAGGGGATAGCTTGAACAGAAAATTTATATATATATTTCTTTTTTCCTTTATTTTTCTTATGATTACCGGATGCGGCAGCAAGAAAGAATTGGAAGAATATAAAAATAATATGGATACCTTTTATTCGGATATTTCCGAATACGATATGATTATAAACTCTATAGATGCGAATTCAGAGACTTCCGTTCAGGAGCTATTATCTGCCTTGGACGGCATCGGAGAACGCTTTTCGTGGATGGCCTCACTTACCGTTCCCGAGGAGTTCTCTTCCATCGAAGCTCTTTCCGCGGAAGCAGATGAATCTATGGCAAACGCCGTCGCCCTTTATCATCAGGCGTTTGAAAGTGAGACCTTCGATTCTGATGCTGCAACTACCGCGAAGGAATATTACAATAAAGCCAACCAAAACGTTCTCGAAATTCTCTCCATTTTGCATGGAGATGTTCCTATCGGAAGCGATGCTCATTCCGATTCCGCCGGGGAGATAGACGGAGCCGAGCCCATTCCCGAAGAATAAAAGTGTAATAGTAGCCCTTTCCTAATTACAGGAAAAAATAGGACTGAGCCGGTTTATAAGAATCAAATATAAACCAGCTCAGTCCTATTGCATTTAACAATTCCCTTCGTACACATACTTCAAGTACTCTCTTGCCGTTTCGGCAAGAGCATAAACCGTTTCTACCCTGGTAGCCTCTTTATCCTGCATTTTCCACATTGGGAAAAAACGGGAAATGTGATAAGGTATGTTTTCGTCGATTGAGGCCAGCCATGCCGCGGCCTCTTTAAGTTCTCTCACATCGTCATTTTCGCCCGGTATTATAAGCGTCGTAACCTCCACATGGCTTTCCTTCGCCGCTCTTTCGATAAAAGCCTTTACCATGGACAAGCTTCCGCCTACCTTCTTATAAAAACCCTCGGTAAAGCCTTTTAAATCTATATTAAAAGCATCCGTATAGGGCAGAAGTTCCTCCAATATCTCAATCTCTGCACAGCCATTCGTAACAATTACATTCTTAAGCCCATTTTCCTTTGCCAGCTTCGCGCAGTCCCTCACATACTCATAACCGATAAGCGGCTCATTGTAGGTATAAGCAATTCCTATATTTCCTTTTGCGGCATAGGCAAGGGCTTCTTTCACAAGCGCCTCGGGCATCCGTATTCCATAGTCCGCCTCTTCCTCTTTCACCATGGAAATCCCGTGATTCTGGCAAAATCCACAGGATAAGTTACAGCCGTAGCTTCCCACGGAGAGTATTTTACTTCCGGGCAAAAAGCGCCTGAGAGGCTTTTTCTCGATGGGATCCAGGGCATATGAGGTGATTTTTCCATAATTCGTGCAGACGATTCTACCGTCTTCATTGCTTCTCGCTCCGCACAACCCTGTTTTTCCTTCTTCTATCGTACAATGGTGCATACACACCGGACAAACCGCTTTCAATAATGTCTCACCACCTCAAAACGCTCCAAAGAACATTTTCCTTCCCTGTAATCCTCTTCATCAATTCCTGCCTTCTTTAAAGAAATACTTATCTGTTCCTCCACCGTTTCTACCCCTTCCAGATTCGGAAGAAGAAGTCCTCTTCTGGCTCCCATCGATATGATCACGCCGTATTTTTTCACATCCAGTTCCTCTATGGATGTAACCGGTTCCGGGGCGGACAGAACATCTACCGTGCAAATAATATTGTCGAGTTCCGTCGCCTCCACTTGCGGGAACCTTGGGTCCCACAAGCCGGCATTTACCGCATTCCCAACTACTTCCTCCGCCACACAGTTTTTCGTTCCCTGTATGGTTCCTATACAGCCTCTTAAATTGCCATATTTCTTTAAAGAAACAAATGCTCCCGCCTTTTTCTTAAGCAGCTCTTCGGGCAATCCATCCGGTATCGGATAATTAACACCGTTTTTCAAATAATATTCCAAGGCCTTTCTGGCTAAAGATACATAGGCATCTTGAAAAGCAGCTACCGCATATCCAACTCCAAAAGGTCCTTCATAGGATAGAAGTTCCGCTTTAAGAGGCAGCCCGTCCATACAGCCCGCCATAATGGAAATAGAACGATGTCCGCATTCTCCCGCTTTCTCACAGAAATCTTCGGAAAATTCAAGAGCCTTGGACAAATTACCTTCCGCAAGTATCTCCGTAATTTTCCTGTCATATTCCGGTCCTTCTTTGGCATATTCATACGGTCCGCTATCCAATAAACGATGGGACAAGTCCCCGCTGGCAACAACGACAATCCGCCGCCCCGTTTTCTCTGCGGCTTCCCTTATCGTTTCTCCCAAGCGGTAGTGTTCGGATAATGGCAGACCGGATAAGCCGATTCTTACTATTTTAAACTTTTTAACGTATGCTTCCTTAATAAAACGAAGAGGAATCATCGTTGCGTGATCCAATGCCTCCTCTCTATCGCCCTGCGTTCCCGCCGGAATTTTATTACCGCGTGCTTCCTTTTCGATCTCTGCCACAAGCACCGCATCATAATCCGCTTCCAATACGATTTCGGGATAACCGTAATGCGAAAAGTTCCCTGACGTATGAACGCCGGGCGAAATATGAAAATAGTCTCCATACATGACAGAATGGGGCGAAATAATCACAATCGTCTCGGGCTGCATCATAGCGATTCTTTTTGCAACATCCTTGTATGAATCGATTGTCTTCTGTATCCTGAATTGTTCTCCATGCCCGATTTCCGGAAAAATAAGGGGCGGATGGGGAACTACGAATGCTCCTGCGATTGGCATAATATACCTCCTGTCACTATGATTTATCTATTAGCTTCTAACATTTGCTTGATATGGGGAATGCTGCTTCCCTTTTCCCTCAGCTCTTTAATTTCCGTTATTCTCTGCATCGTCTTTTCCCTTGGGAATTTGCGGGTCAGGTTCTCTTCCTCCTGCTCAAAAGAAAGCAAACCTTCTTCCGTATAAAATTTCAGCGTACTATATCTGCATCCTGTAATCCTGACAAGCTCCCCAATCGACACATATTCCGATACCATAATTTTTTCCATTGCTCTCTGTCTGGACATATTTCACCTACCTATATACCGGCAAAAGCTCTACACCCTGAATAGGTACTCTGCAACTGCGGGCAGAAGGCCATATTCTGTAATATGCGTTATCAATTTTTACCATTGTTTCGCTTTCTATCCGTAATTCTTCGCAGGAATGACCGTTTTCGCGCAAAAATTTCATTGCGTTCTGCCTCCTGTCCTTTACCGTCGTTCCTAAAATAACCATATCGATAAAGATTGCCTGCCTTCTGTCAAAAAAAGGAAAAAGAAGGTTTACACCCTCTAAATAAGGGTTCTTAAAAATATTGCGCTTAAAGTCAAGGTATTTTAAATAAGTCTGCCTTACTCCGCTATGGAATTCCTGCCCCAGAATAACTTTATATAATTGACTTTCCGCCGAAAGTTCTATAAGCCGCGCCCCTATTTTATGCTGTTCTTCTATGGAAAAAATATCATGCATACATCCGCATTCCCGAATAAGCCAGAGAACGGCTACGGTTTCCTCAGTAACTTCTCCCGGCTCCAATATGACAGCTCTTATGCTTTCGGTTATCCTCTGATACGCATCTTCATTGCTTTTATATTCCCTCATGGTTACATTCGCCGTATAATAATTCATATCGCAGCCAAGAAGATTCGGGACTTCTTCAAGTACATTTTCCGCTTTTAATATGGACACTATTTCTTTTTCCAGACTCCGTCTCTGCTTACCATTCATTTTCTTGATATTCTCTAACTGATGGCAAAAACGATTCTTAAACTCATTCATATTTTCTTGCACATCCTCCATAAGCAAGGTCTGCAAAACATTTGCTGCCGCGATTCCCATAACTGCGGCTTTCTTCGCCATCGTATTGTGCATGCTGTCCTGACCGTCCAGGGCCACCAATGCAAACTGCTCCATTATTGTATAATCCATAATAATATTACCCTCTTTCTGCTCCGGAATATTTGTACTACTTACTACTTACTACTTACTACTTACTACTTACTACTTACTACTTATATCATAGGCTATAATTTAAAAATAGTCAATAACATCATTAATTAAAATGAGTAAAAATATATAAGAACGTTTCCCGCCGCAAACAATTACAGCCACAATTGCTGCTTATTAAAAACCACGGCAATTGTGACTGCAATATTTAAGATATATTTATTAATTATTTATTGAGGCTTTGCTGATTCGGAACGAATAATTGATATCCTTTCCTGCATTTATACGGTAATCAGGCTCAACATCCGCACCCCAGCTATCGATTCCGCCAACGCCTCTTACTGCTCCAAGAATAGATACCACCGTTCTTCTTGCAGGAGGGAGTTCTTCATGATGAGAAGCGTTTTCAAGCTCCAGCGGAGTGTAGGGAATACAGGAAAATGCAAATTCCTTCCCCTCTTCCATAGCAGAAAATTTAAGTCCAAAGGTCTTATTGTTTTGATCCGCATTGTTTAAAGTCGTGTCCCTGTATACTTCCAGCCATTTGGTCTTCATATGGACATTACAATCCTGAGGCACCAGATATTTCGTTACCGGCAAACCATCTATATCGTAAATGCCCGAAATCCCTCCGGCCATTCTATCGGGATAGGTCTCCCCGGACAATCCCTCGTACCGGTATCCTACAGCCTTTGTCGGCATGACAAACCGTATTCCGAATACGGGCAGCTCCGGCAGCTTATCATTTCCATGATACCGTACATGAACGTTTATCTTACCGTCCGCACATACCTCGTAAGCAACTTCTACTTTTGTAGAAGGTACAGTTATTGTCTCATAGAAAAACTTCAGATATACTTTTTTAGCACGTTCATTTCCCGTATATTTATTATTTTCCGGAGCGATTGGCAAAGGGATTTCACTCCCGTCTACCATAACCTCTCCTCCGATATAGGAAATAAAAGAATCGGCTCCCATCCACATTCCGGAACGGAGCGGAAAGCCGTTTCCTCTATCGTTATCCGTTACAGCGCGCCAAAAGGCAGGCTTCGGAGTACGGTACAACCATTCCTTCCCGTCGATTACCAGGGATTCCAATCCTCCTTTCACATAAGAAAACAGATAACTGAAGCCCTCTCCATGCAGCCCAAGCACGCTGTCTCCATATACGATGAGCAGCGTTTCATCCATATATTTCTCTTTATTCATATAATCCATAATAATACTTTACCTCCTGCATCGCGGGTTTTTCCGTTCTATCGGCAAATACGATTCCATTGCCGGAAAATTCATAATCGGACGGACGGTCATCGAAATCTCCGCCATAGCGCAGTACCATTTCCCCGCTTACCTCATCCCGAACGAAAAGAGCCTGATCGATATAATCCCAAATAAATCCGCCCTGATACATAGGATATTCCTCCAGCAAATCGATGTAAGATTTCATTCCTCCGAGAGAATTGCCCATGTCGTGCATATATTCGCATAGGATAAACGGCTTTTTGGGATCGTTTTCCAGATACTCCTTTATTTGCGCAGGAGGCGCATACATGCGGCTTTCCACATCGGATACGGTCTCTTCATAAGCTCTGTTATGCACCACTCCTTCGTAATGCACCAGTCTGCTGTCATCTATCTCCTTATAAAAACGGTTCATACTCTCTATTCCGTCTCCTGCATAAGACTCATTGCCCAGGGACCAGAATAAAATAGAAGTATGGTTCTTGAACACTTCGAAATTCGTCTTCGCCCTGTCCACGACAGCCGGTTCCCAAGCAGGAAGACTTCCCGGTACATTCCAAGACGGCTCCGCTGTCCCCAGCTTCTGCCATGAACCATGAGATTCCAAGTTCGCTTCCGCCATCATATAGATACCGTTCTCATCACACATGTTATACCACGAAAGCTGATTAGGATAATGGCAGGTTCTGACCGCATTGATATTGTTATTTTTCATAACCTGAATATCCCATTCCATTTCTCTTCTGCCGATGCAGCGTCCGCCCTCTGCGCTCCATTCATGACGGTTTACCCCATTAATAATCAATCGGCTTCCGTTTAAGAGCATCAGCTTATTCCTGATTTCAATCCGCCGAAAACCTACCTTATAAGGAACGAATTCCACTTCTTTTCCGTTCTCATCCTCTATGCTTATGGTCAGCTCGTATAAATATGGATTTTTGTGACTCCACAAGGTGATTCCCTTTAATTCTTCCGGATCCATACGAATATTACTATTTATAATAGGAAGCTTTTTTTCCAAGCAGATCTTATTCTCCGAATCTGCCAGCCTTATCACCACAGTTCCTGCCGGCTTATCTCCGGACAGCTTTACATCCAAAGCAAAGGTTCCCGACACATTATCTTCTTTAAGTGCCGTCTTAACCCAAATATCCTCCACATGCAGCTTCGGAAGTGCATACAGCGTCACATCCCTATATATACCAAAGAAACGAAAGAAATCCTGATCCTCCAAATAAGCCGCCGTACTCCTCTTATGCACTTCAACAGCGAGAACATTGTCCTTTTCCTTAATAAAGGGTGTTAAGTCGAACTCAGAAGGAGTGAAGCTATCCTCTGCATAGCCTACAAAGCTGCCGTTCAGCCATACATACATCGCCTGCTCCACGCCTTCGAATAAAATGACAACTCTCTTACCTTTAAGGCCCTCCTCCAGATCAAAGTGCTTGATGTAAGAACCCACCGGATTATAGTCCGCCCTGCTGAAGCTTCCCTCAGCGCCATCCGCCTTATTCAGGGCATGAGCCGGTCTCCGGAACATATGCCCTTCCCACGGATACATCGTATTGATGTAATGAATCTTATCATAGCCCGCAAGCTCGATATGGCATGGAACCTTTATATAACCAAAGCCTTCTTCCGGATAATCTTCCTCAAAAAAATTTGCCGGCCGTTCCGTGGCATTCACAGAGTAGCAAAATCTCCATTCTCCGTCTAACGGCTGCGCCAGCGAATTCTTCCCATGCAAAAACTCTTCTCTGCCGGAATAAAATTCATGATCGCTATGCGCCGGCAATTGGTTCACGCGGAAAACCTCCGGTTGATCCAACCATGTAATATCTGCTTTCATAAAGCCTCCTCCTTGTGTAATGGTAGGTATCAATAATCATTCTTTTACAGCACCTGCCGCTACCCCTGCCAGTATATACCTTTGAAAAAACACATAAATCGCTATGGTAGGTATCATAATAATGATGATACCGGCAGCTAATGTCTGCCATGAACCCAATTGGGCATTGGCATAATCCATTAAAAAGGTCGTAAGGGTCCGCAGTTTGTTCTTAGGCATATATAAATAAGGGATATACATGTCATTAATAATATTTATAGCCTTTATAATACATACGGTAGCGGTAGCCGGAGCCAATAGAGGGAATATAATCTTAACGAAAAGCCCGAAATAACTGCATCCATCAATTAACGCCGCCTCATCGAGAGAAACGGACAGACCGGAAATAAACTGCCTGTAAATATAAAGCTGCATCAAATCGGAAGCCACATATATGACTATGGGTGCCCCCAGCGTATTATATAAACCAAGGCCTTGAATTATCTGAAAACGTGCAATTTCCGTAACGAAGGTGGGTATCAGCATACCTATAAAGAATAAAGATACTACCAGTTTCTTTCCTTTGAACTCAAACCTCTCAATAATAAACGCAGTTATCGTTCCGAACATAACATTAAAGAATATCGATACCACTAATATAATACCTGTATTTTTAAAACCAATCAATAAGTATTTATTGGATAGCACATCTTTGAAATTATCGAAAGTAATTCTCCCCCATTCCGGCAGCAATAAGGGCGAGGTTGCAACCATATCCGCCCTCGTTTTAAGTGCGGCAAACAATGTAAGGATAATGGGTGCCAGAACAATCACTACCATGCCCGCACAAAGGATTTGCTTTACGATTTGTGTTGAAATTCTCTTTACCATCTCATTTCCTCCTGTCCCTAAGTATCAAGCCGTGGATGATTTTATTCTGTATAACATAAATAAAAACAATCATAATCATAATTGCAACTGCCATCGTGGAAGCCAGACCGAAATTCGAATAAGTAAAGGCAGTTTTTATCGTATACAACGTAAACGTAGAAGAAGCATATCCCGGTCCCCCCGAGGTAATTACGAAAGGAATATCGAACACCTGAAGCGAGCCCCTAATATTGTCGAATAGGACAAAATCTACCATGAGCATAATTCCCGGAACTTGAATGTATTTGAATAGCTGCCATGCATTAGCGCCATCCACCCTTGCAGCCTCCGCCACGTCTTGAGGAATCGACTGTAAAGCGGCCATAAAGAGAATTACGTGATATCCGCTGAATCTCCACACTGAGACAAAAGACAACACATAATTCACTATTTTAGGGTCTGATAACCAGTTCCTAATCAAGAATTCCAAATTCAATACCCCTAAAATGGCATCAAAGGCACCATTAATGGGGGAAAAGAAATAGGAAAAGGCATAGGCTACCGCAACACCGTTGATAATATAAGGCATAAACACCATTGTCTTATATAACTTTGCTGCCCGCAGCCTTCCGGTAAGGATAACGGCAAATCCCAACTCTGCCGCAATCATAAAAAAATGAATGACAAAATAAACAGCATTGTTTTTCAGTGACAACCATAAATCCTTATTTTTCAGCATAGAAATATAATTGGTAAAGCCCACAATGCTACTGTCTTTTGAATATCCGTCCCAATCGGTAAAGCTCATACGAAACAAATCTGCCGCCGGGATTACAACAAATACAATCAACAATATAACTGGCACTACTAGCGCCGTTATAACGAACTGCATCCTTCTTTTTCTCAACTTACTCATAACAAATAACCAAGCCTTTCTTTACTGCCTGCAATCTTTCGCACGCAGACATAGGGTATAATAGCTTTTCTAAACTTTTGCTTTTCAAAACATGAGGACTGCTAAAAGCAGTCCCCATAGACTTTAAATCTTACTGAATTTGCAGTTTGCTTCTCGCATCCGCCCATTTTGCATTCAATTCATCCAATGCAGCATTCAAGTCAAAACCATCCGTCATCATCTGTGCTCCAAGCTTTTTATAATCAAAGGTTGTTTCATTCTGTATTGCAGTAAAATCATCGCCTCCGCCATCATACATTACAAGAATCTTGTCGGGCGTGAGCTCATCTGCCTGCGCCAGCACCGGATCCTTCTCCTTGGGGAAATTCGCCATGGATGATGCAGAGGATACATAATTGATGTAATCCGGATACCATGCATCAGAATAAAACCATTCTACAAATGCAACCGCAGCTTCCTGATTTTTGGAATGGGTGGTAACGCCCATAAAAGAGTCTCCCTGTACAATCACATTATAGAGATCCGACTCCGTGTTTCTTGTAGGAAGATAAAAGGTTCCCAACTGTGAAATATCATCCGTACCGTTTTGAATATTCTGAAGTCCCCAGTCTCCAAGGGCAATAATTGCTGCATTCTTTGCCGCAAACAATGATGTCACCTGATCGTTTCCAAGCCCTAATGGGTCCTTGCCCAGCACGCCGGATGTGAACAAGCTGTATACCTTTTGATATGCCTTATTGATGTCGGTTCCTTCCGCAAAGGGAGCATCCTGACTTGCCATGGTATTCCAGTTCTGCCCATTTCCCGATTCCAGTGCGGGCATGAATTCCATATAAGGATAATCAGGCCATTCATCCTTAAGGCCACAGGCAATTGCCATAAAGTCCGGGTTATCTTTTCCATAGTAATCCTGCAGCGTCTTTGCTGCCGCTTCGAATTCCGGCCATGTAGTCGGAACTTCAACTCCCGCTTCCTCAAACATATCTTTCCAATAAAATACATATTCATATCCGGAGGTCATAGGAATGCCCAAGACCTTTCCGTTAATGGAATAGCCCGCCGCCAGATCGTTGTTTGCACTAGCCTGCGTTCCCGACAAATCCACAAGATAATCTTTAAATCTGGATAAGGTAAAAGGCTTGTTAAACATAATATCCGGCAATTGATTTGCCGAAGCTCTCATCTTCATCGCATTCCAATATTCGCTGTCATCCTTGATTTTCTCTACTTCAATATCAATATTAGGATATTGTTCCTGAAACTTTCCTACCATATCGTTATCTTCGATGAATTCATTTAAATTGTTGTCCCAAATAGCAAAGGTAAGTGTGCCGCTTAAATCCTTCTTTAAAGAATTCGTCGCTTCGGTATTTTCAGTTCCTGCCTCCTCTTTCCCCGTTTCTGCAGGTGCGCTTTGCGTACCCTTTGTTTCCACCGCGCCTGTGCTGCCGCACCCTGCAAGCAAAGAAGCTGTCATCACACAGATTAATAATGTTGCTAATACTTTTCTTTTCATTGATCAATTCCTCCCTTTCTTTTTGTGGCTTCAGCATAGCAGTCCGCAGAAAATGTTTCCATCTCTTATATTCACTTTTATTGACTTTTCTTCAGATTTGAGGTTTTTGCTTTCTTGTTATTTATAAAGTTTTTTTGATTAATCGTAAGAAAAACCATGTAATTTACATGGTTTTTCTATACTGTGAAGGGCTGATTCCATTTATTTTCTTAAACATTCTGTTAAAGTGCTCTGTATTTTGATACCCTGTCATCTCAGCAATTTCGTACACCTTAAAACTTGTGGTCTTCAATAGTTCTCTCGCTTTTTGCATTCTAAGCCCCGTCAAATAAGAAGAGAAATTCTCTCCCGCCTCCTTGGTGAAACGATTCGTAAAATATTTCTCATTCAGCCCTACATACTCCGCCACCTTCCCCAGCGTAAGCTCTGTTTCCTCATAATGAGCCGCAATATACCGCTTGGCCCTCACTACCATATCCGTCTCTGAAACCTTCAGTTTAGAGGCGGAATAATCCATGATCCACGCGAAATAATTGGTAAGCCATATTTTCAGACCTCTAACGTCCTCTATATGACGAAACTTCTCTACATAGTCGTATTGCTTCCCGAATACCTCGGTAAAATTGGAATTATCTTCGCTGAATCTATTTCCTATCGCCAAAACCACCGCACAAGCTAACTGATAAAGCTCTCCCATGGCGCGATTATGAAACAGTTCGAATAGTCGCTCCTTTTCCTCTACCATGTTTTTTTCATCCGCGATATAGAGTGCTCCTGCCAGCCGTTCGTACTCTCTGGAAAGAGAGATAATCTTCTCCCACTGGGAACTTTCCTCGCTCACATCGATAACTGCGCATTCTCCCCGCAAATGGCGCAGGCACATTTTGTTTCGTATATCCTCAATCCGGTATTTAAAATCTCCGCAACCGAAGGCCTCATGCCCGATAAGAGCGCAAATTCCTGCCCCAAACTCCGCCTTTACGGCTTTTTGCAAATCCTGCACCATTTTTTTAACTCCGGATACATAATCCTCTTCTGTAATCCGGTAAAATATGAAAAAGAAATCGGAACGCTCCATGTAAAGGAGGCATCTTGATGCAAAGCGCGGATTCCGCTCAAAGCTATAGGTCAATCGGGAGGCGCCCTTGACCTCATCCTCTTCTCCATGATAGCCATACACAAAGAAGCCCAATATCGCATAGCGTTCCGCAAAAAATTCTGCAAAGCTTGTGCTCACCTCTTCCGGTGTCATTTCTTCTTTAAGCATTGCCGCCAGGTAATCCTTCGGAGCCCTCTTTGCGCTCCTCACCCTATCCTCATATTCCTCAATTAATGCATTCAACCGCCTTACCATGGCATTGAACTGATGAATCATAGTTCTTATTTCAAACTGACCGCTGGGAGATATGTGGACCTCTAGATTTCCTTCCTCTACTTGCCGCAAACCACTGCTGATCTCCTCCACCGGCTTTACAATACTCCTTAAAAAATACCGGGAAAAATATGCCGCAAGTGCCAGAATCACCACTGCCGCTAAAAGAATAAATACTGCGTTCTTCCAATAATCGACTGTAAGCTGCGAGGTTTTGATATAGCTTTCGATATACCATACGGTATTATTAAATTCAATCGGAGTCCGCACACATGTATATTCGCCTTCCGTAATCTGCACATTCTCCTCTTCCTGTGTGGAAAATATGACCTGTCCCTCTTCGTCTGTAATCTGTGCGATTCCAAGCTTGTTTTTTCCTGCCAAATAGTCCGTATTATATTTCCTGATTCGCTCCGCCGCCGCAGTGGAATGATAAAATGTCACCATCTCTATCTTTTGCGAACGGTCCGTGGTCACATCCGGAGCGAGAGCGAATACCAAAATCAGCATATCCTTCTTCCCCCCGGTAAAAAGATCATTTAGCGAGTTCGTATCGTAGGACCCGACAAATACTTTATTAGGATTTCCCAGCGCTGCCTGATACCATTTTGTCTGTTTGATTTCTTCCTCAGAGCGGCGAACGTCATTTTTTATATAAGTCTCCCTGCCGCTCTTCATGTAAAAACCCACAGAAACTATGTCCTTTACCGGTTCCAGCGCCAGATTTCCTGCTTGTGCCAGCTTCTGCTCGTTCTCATATCTTATTTCCCACTGCGCGGTATCTGTGCCTGCCGCATAAACCAATATTTCATTATTGTTAGTATAAATCAAATGAGATAATCGCATGGACATAACACTTATATCTGATAAGAGTTCCGCGATAACTGTTTCCTGTGACTGCTCTATATTCTCCATCGCCTGATTCTTGAACTGCTGATTTAAAATCAAAAGCGACACCAACAAGACAATCAATATCGGAATCATAATAAAAAGAAGAAAAAGCATATTATATATAGTTTTTAAAGGAAGCATCTTCATTTTTTGTTTTCTAATCATCGCCGTTCTCCACATAATGATTCCGTCTTTAATAGTATTCTTGCGTTTAAAATTATAACATAATTGACTTATGTTAGAAAAGAACTACTATACTTCAATTCAATATTTAATTTTTCACGCAGCTTATTTTTTTCTTCACATTATATCTGTATGACGTTATAATTGGCATATAGAGAAAGGGATTATTATGCATGTCATTATCTGGTTAGCTATTGAACTAATTTGCTTGATTTTAGGCTCAATCTTTCACAACACTGTCTTCTATGGTGCCGCATTCATTTCTATTGGCATTGTGATGTTCGTCTGTATTAAGCAGGGATTTTCACTAAACAATAAAGCACTGGCTATAATAGGGTTCTTTTTCCTCCTATTCGGAACGGCCATTGCAGCAGAGCCATTGGTGCAAAAAGAGACAAACTTCGGCAGTACTTACCTAATGTTTGTATTTGGAATTGGGATGGGAATTATCTTTATAGCGCTTGGAATGTTTGGTATCAGCAAGCACTTTTTATGCAGAGTGCGTTTGGAAGGCACCTTTGAGCATTGGACTATGCAGAGCGGAAAAGGAAGAAGCTGGTATGTCCCGCAATTTTCCTATGTCTATGATAAAAGACATTACCGCAACACCAGCGGAGAATTATATTCTACCCGAAAAATGAAACACAAATATATCAAAGGAAACCTATACCCCATTTACATCAACGCAAAGAACCCTACGGTCTTCCGCACCCGGCAGACCTTCCCAGTTTCCAATCTTTTCTATACTTTGCTGGGTATTCTATTTATATACGTACCCTTCACTTGTGTTTAGATGATATGCAGAAACTTCTTGTTCCAAAATTTACCGTTACCTCTTACATCCATGAAAGAGGCCTAATAAGATGCTTTGGAATACGAGTGTTCTTATTTCCCTTTGCCGCATTGATTTGCCCCTGCGTCAAAAAAATACTTTCTCTAAGATCAGCATTTTTAATATTAGTATCCCTTAAATCTGCCCCAATAAAATTACTTCCTGTCAAACTGCAGCTCTCTAAATTTGCTGCTATTAAAAGTGCTGAACTAAAATTATATCCATCCAGTTTTGATTTCTTGAAATTATGCCCTATAAAATCTTTTTTCTTTATTTCCCTGTTTGTATGACAGACTTCCCTTTTAACAAGTTCTCCTGCTTCTTTGAGTAAAGGATTTACTTTTGTTCTAAGTTCTTCTATATCGAAGTTTAAAATATCCTTTGGAGAAGACTGAATGAGAATATGTAATTCATCAATATAAATAGAAGTTTTCTTCCATAATGTTTTGGCCGGCATCAAAGTTAAGATTTCTGACAGATACCATAATATTTGCTGTAAATGGAAGACTTTGATAAACACCTCGAATATTTCTTGAGCGATTTGGGAATTTGATCTCCAGTCCCCCGGTTCATATAGGGAGGCAACAATTTGCCCGGCCCCGAAACAATCGTATGCTAAACAGCCTTTCATTTGCTTTGAATAGAGTTCACTATGAATAGAGCAGCAAAAATCACTATCTAAATTGTGACATGGTGTTCCGGATACCTTGTCCGAAGGAAAACCATCAAATTTAGAAAAATATAAAGCTACACAACAAAGACCTCTGCATTTTTCGCAGTTTATACGAAATTCATTGAAAATATCACTGCTTGAATCATATTGATGTAATTGCAATCCCAATCCTCCCACTTCTTTCAAGTCTTATATGAGCCTAATCTTGTCCATATCACCAGTAATCCTTCTCTGAAAAATGTTCTATCTTCCCATCCGAATCATTGAGTATAATTTCTTCCACCTGTTCACCTCTTTAATATGGAAAGTCCTATTATTTTGCACCGAATAATAAGCCTAATAGCCGGTTTCTTTTCACTATTTCATATGCACCGAATGATAGAATATAACTTATGATCACTATAATAAAATACTTTAATATGGGATTAATTCCGTACTGTATTATCCAGAATCCAACAGATGTTACAATAATCATATGTACAATATAGATTGTAAAACAGGCTCCGGACAAATAAACTAATGCTTTTGAATTCTTATTTATATATTCATGGAATAACCCAATGATTGCAAATGACGGAATAATTTTAGCTAATTTAACAACAAATCCAAAAAGATACATTACTATCATTGAAGCTCCGTCAGATGGTTCACCGTTAAAGAATATAATATACAATATAATACTTAAAGTTAAATAAAACCATTTATCCCTGCAGATAGCTTTCAAATATTCTTCTCTTGTAGCAAATACAAAACCAATAAGAACCACATAAAAATAGGCTATCGGATTTTTTTCATCTAATATTTCAATGAGATAAAGTAAGCAGTAAGGTATTGCAAAGAGCAGTAACCGGCCGGGTTTAAAACAAAAAGCCGCCAGTTTATCAAGGACATTTTCTGATTTAGCTTTCATCAGCCATTTAAAAATCGGCAGACCCAGAAGCGAAAACACAAACAAATATAATATAAACCATAGATGCGCCGGCGTATAGCCTCCGCTTAAGCCATCAAAGGAACCCGGTCCTCTTGTAAAAAACCCGATATAGTGGTTGAAAAAGCTTTCTTTCCTCCCCTGATTCATGCACCAAATATAGGTGGTAATCGGATTTAATAATAAACTTCCTGTCAACAAGGGAACGAATAACTTTATAAATCGTTCTTTTATAAATATCTTCATGCTTCTTTTGAGCAAAGAAAAATAAATTGCCATTCCTGCGATTAAAAATAAGGTTACCATATGGAACCGATCCATAATACCGCATAAAAACATCAAGCTGTTAACCTGCATGGTATCTTTTACATACATGATAGCCCCTGGATTTTGATTAAAAATGATGGTGGCATGAAAGGGAATAAGGGATAAAACGATTATTGCTCTAAGCCAATCTATATCATAATATCTTTTCACTGATGACATTTTAATCTTTCCCTTCTTAAATATTCTCTATTAAATCTTTTATATAAATTGTAATCAAATCATCAAGCATAACGTCCTGGGGTACCAGCTTTTCATACATCTCAGACCATAAAACCGGGTGAGCCAAGGAAGAAAAGTAGCGAATAGCCTTTACCATGAGATCCACATCAGAGACCTCCGGCTTCAGTGATTTTATAATATGTTTTATAGCATTGAATTGAAGATTTATTCTGTCCTTGGTATCCTCATCCATCCCAAAATTCATCAAACTATTCTGTTCTGTTCTTAATACTCCAATAGATTCAAAATAATAATCCATAATTTTTTTGGAGTACTCTTCCGCCTTTTCAACTGTTAATTGATCCTCTTCTAAAATATTCTTATAAATTTGACATAACTTCATCCAATAATGTTTATTAGCTTGCACTATCAAATTTTCCTTATTTCCAAAATGATAATTGATAGCCGCCGAATTAGTCCCTGCTTCTTTGGCAATTTCACGTATGGATATTTTATCCGCCGGTTTTTGGCTGATTAACTTTATAACTGCCTCTAATAATTTATTTCTTACTTCTTGATTAGACATAGATATGTACTCCTTTGGGCTGTTTTATGTTATACAATTATTGGTTTTCTATATCTTTTAAAACAAATGATTTAATCATTAAATTTAATCACTTGATTATCATAACATGAATGACAATATATGTCAATTATCCAGCATCCATAGACCACAGCATCTGCAGAACATATTATTGGGATATAATCAGCATAGTCCGTGTCTTATCAATATTCTACAAATATCTTATAAGCTTTCTCTATGTCTCTTACAAACGAAATAGGGTTCCCCAAGCCAAACTACGACTTGAGAAACCCTATAAAATGAACTATTTAATTAGAACTTACCTGCTGTAGCAGCTTCTTCAATCGAAACAGTGAACCTTGATTTTCTATTGAAAAATCGTGATTTGTGTATTATTTATTGTTTACCTACACCTATTTCATATAGCCATAAATAAATACTTCTTTAAATAAATTACTCCATAAATTAGTATTTTTTGCAAGTATATCTGGATTTTCAGTTTTTTCATCCAAAATTGTAGTAACAAGTTTCGATCCAATTTCGTTCCAAACTCTAATTGGGTCACATTGCCAATAATATGTTCCATCATCATTAATTTTAACTAATGCACGAAATGCACCAACTATAGGATACATTAAACCTTTTGGTATTATATATTTTAGGTCTTTTTCTCCTAAGAATGATTTACCTACAATATTATTGTCTTCAAATCTAGAATATTTTCTTGTACCATATCTTTTTCCAGATTTGTTTGAAACGTTAGCAAAAGTTATTTCTATTTCTTCCCAAAGTTCAAATATTTGTGGAATTATAGGTCTCATGTTATTAATCATTAATTCCCGTTTTATTTTCTGGTCTTCTTCCTTACCACCGCCCATGTAAAGAAACTTTCTTAAGCTTGCTTCTTTTCCTGAATAGCATTGAATAGGTTGAGACTCAGACAAGTCACCTTGTCCATTTCTATAAGGATATACTTCTTGACTGAACATTAATAAAATAGCTATTAATTCTCTTATATCAATAGTTGATATACCTTCAACATTATAATGCTCATTCATTTTATATTGAATCCTATTGGAAAAACTTAAATCTTTAAAAACATTTTTTAATACCTCAAAACTATTTTCTAATTCTGCTATGGATTTTAAATCTACTTGAACAGATGTATTTCTTGCAGCTGCTAATTCAACTGGAGTTTCTAATCCTTCAAAAATTTCCATGAAAACATATCTATCATTAGGTAAAGTATTACTATTTTTTGCTTCTAATATTGCACGCAAAGTATGTCCACCATCAATGTTTCCATGTTTTTCTGGGTCATCCATGCTAACTATTAATTCATTACTTCCATTTTTCCATTCAACCGATTTTGCTGATAACAATATTCCACGATTTAATTCATGAAACGAACTATTCTCTGTAAGACTGTTTTTAATTTTTTGTGCAACATTGGTAGACATTTTTTGTTCTCTAGGATTAGTACTCATCCAATTATCAATCTCTTGCGGTATTGTATTTGCCTGAACATAACAAACATATTTAATATGTTTGCTAGTCTTATCACAAGGATCGATCATTTTTTTAAATTCTTTTGCTTTTAAATGTAATTCATTCATATCCACATCTCCTATAATAAAAAAATTCTGTTAATTTGCAGACGCAAAATTACAGAATATTAATTGCAAAAAATAATATTGTAATCCACATCTACAAAAAGATACTGGTATCTAATAGAAACATTTTTCTATAGACAAGTTTAT
Organism: Kineothrix alysoides; assembly: GCF_000732725.1. Classification (GTDB taxonomy): domain Bacteria; phylum Bacillota; class Clostridia; order Lachnospirales; family Lachnospiraceae; genus Kineothrix; species Kineothrix alysoides. The sequence goes on from NZ_JPNB01000001.1 coordinate 1,523,401, forward strand.
TATATAATATATAGAAATAATTGTAAATAGTTTATTAGAAAATTTTAATAAAACAAGAAACTTCAAAAAAATTTGAAGTTTCTTGTGTATTACTTGTGTGTATTACTAGTATATTACCCGTGTTTTACACTTAATTTTTTAATGTTTATACCTTAGTAGCAACCAGTTCTTCCATTCATAGAGTTCCGAAAAAGGTTGATTTTTCTTTAATACCTAGAATTTCCCAGCGTTAGCACTTTCTTCAATGGAAACCGCAACCGCAACCGTCATACCAACCATCGGGTTGTTACCTGCTCCGATAAGACCCATCATTTCTACGTGAGCCGGTACGGAAGAGGAACCTGCGAACTGCGCGTCAGAATGCATACGTCCCATCGTATCAGTCATACCATAGGAAGCAGGACCTGCCGCCATGTTGTCCGGGTGAAGGGTACGTCCTGTACCGCCGCCGGATGCAACGGAGAAGTATTTCTTACCCTGTTCCATACATTCTTTTTTGTATGTACCTGCAACCGGGTGCTGGAATCTTGTCGGGTTTGTTGAGTTACCTGTAATGGAAACGTCAACACCTTCTTTGTGCATGATAGCAACGCCTTCGCATACATCGTTAGCGCCATAGCAGTTAACCTTCGCACGAAGTCCTTCGGAATAAGATTTTCTATATACTTCCTTTACCGTATTGGTGTAAGGATCATACTCTGTTTCAACAAAGGTAAAGCCGTTAATTCTGGAGATGACCTGAGCGGCATCTTTTCCAAGTCCGTTAAGAATAACTCTTAAGGGGTTCTTACGTACTTTGTTAGCCTTTTCAGCGATACCGATAGCTCCTTCTGCCGCTGCGAAGGACTCATGTCCTGCGAGGAAGCAGAAGCACTCTGTTTCTTCTTCCAATAACATTTTTCCTAAATTACCGTGACCAATGCCTACCACGCGGGTATCAGCAACGGAACCGGGGATACAGAAAGCCTGAAGGCCTTCACCGACTGCTGCAGCAGCATCTGCCGCTTTTCTGCAATCCTTTTTGATTGCGATTGCAGCACCTACAATGTAAGCCCAGCAAGCGTTCTCAAAGCAAATAGGCTGAATGCCCTTTACTTGTTCGTATACATTAAGACCTGCGTCTTTTGTTATTTTTTCTGCTTCTTCGATAGAAGAGATTCCATAGCCGTTCAATACGGAATTAATCTTATCAATTCTTCTTTCATATGATTCAAATAATGCCATTTTTTATGTCCTCCTATTCTTCTCTCGGATCGATAATCTTAACAGCATCAGCAACACGTCCATACTGACCTTTTGATTTTTCCCAAGCTGTGTTCGGATCATCGCCCTTTTTGATGAAATCTGTCATTTTGCCAAGGCTTACAAACTGATAACCGATAATCTGGTCTTCCGCATCGAGCGCGATGCCCGTTACGTAGCCTTCAGCCATTTCAAGATAACGAGGACCTTTGTTTAAAGTACCGTACATAGTACCAACCTGACTTCTAAGTCCTTTTCCTAAGTCTTCAAGACCTGCACCAACCGGAAGTCCGTCTTCTGAAAATGCGCTCTGGGTTCTTCCGTAAACGATCTGTAAGAATAATTCTCTCATAGCAGTGTTGATAGCATCGCATACAAGGTCCGTATTCAACGCTTCCATAACTGTTCTTCCCGGTAAAATTTCAGCCGCCATAGCTGCGGAGTGAGTCATTCCTGAACATCCGATAGTCTCTATCAGAGCTTCCTGAACGATACCTTCCTTAACATTAAGCGTGAGCTTGCAAGCGCCCTGCTGAGGAGCACACCAGCCTACACCGTGTGTCAAACCGGAAATATCTTTTACATCTTTCGCCTTAACCCATTTTGCTTCTTCTGGGATAGGAGCACAGCCGTGATTTACGCCTTGTGCTACCGTACACATTTCTTCAACTTCCTTTGAATAAATCATGTGAAAACTCCTTTCAATATGTAACTCGTGAATATTTTTTTCATAATCGCAACTACTATTCTCGCACACTTTCTACAAAAAATCCAGTATATTTTCAAATAACGCCATATTTTTTAAATTCAGATTTTTTATATATTCCTTATGACAACTTCGCCCTTATCTTTATAAATGCTATCCGGCGGTATATATCCTCTCACAGAGGAGGTGGGATATACGCTGGAATTTTTCCCGATGACCGTTCCCGGATTCAGAACCGAATTACAGCCTACTTCTACCATATCCCCTAACATCGCCCCGAATTTCTTAAGGCCGGTCTCAACGTCGCCGGTCTCGGATTTTGCCACCACCAGCGTCTTGTCACTTTTTACATTGGAAGTGATGGATCCTGCTCCCATATGGGCCTTGAATCCAAGTACGCTGTCGCCCACATAATTGTAGTGAGGTACCTGAACCTTATTAAAAAGAATAACATTTTTCAGTTCCGTAGAATTACCTACCACCGCACCTTTGCCTACGATAGCGTTTCCTCTGATAAACGCGCAATGACGCACCTCAGCATCCTCGTCAATAATTGCCGGTCCGTCAATGTAGACGCTCGGAAATACAGTCGCGGATTTTGCAATCCAGACATTTTCTCCCCTTTTCTCATATTTATCCTCGGGCAGGGAATTTCCCAGCTTCACGATAAAATCTTTAATTTTGGGCAATACCTCCCACGGATAAGTAACTCCTTCGAAAATATCCGCTGCAATCGTCTCCGAAAGCGTATATAGATTTTCGATTTTAAATTGTTCCATGGCTTTTCCTCCTCTTTTCTTCTTTATTAAGGCAAAACTCTTTTTACCTTATGAACTCTTTTTTACCTTATGAACTCTTTTTTACCTTTTAAAACTTGATTTCCCTTGTGCGTCAAACTACTTTTTATAGTTCTTCGCGGCCATATCGAACTGCATATAAAGTGTGGACTGATTTTCCATCTGCTTTACGCTGTTCGTCCTTCGTGTTACGAAATCATCCAGCTTGCGCATGTATTCATCTTCCGTAATACTTCCTTCTGCCACAAGGGTCAGCCCCTTTTCCCAGCTCGCGGTAAGGGCCGGATCCAGCAGCGGCCTTATGGAGCCCGCCACCACATCATATATCATCTCACCCATAAGGGCAGGAGTGATAATCTGGGTCTTTTTATTTAAGGACAAATATTCGATATTTACCAGTTTCTTCAGTATCTCGGCCCGCGTAGCGGAGGTGCCGATGCCGCTCCCCTTCATCTGCGCGCGCAGTTCCTCATCTTCGATGAATTGTCCGGCATTTTCCATAGTTAATATCATCGTCCCTGAGTTATAGCGTTTGGGCGGGGATGTTTCCCCTTCCTTGATTTCAAAGCCTTTTAAGGACAACTCATCCCCTTTTTTCAGCCGTTTCAGCATCTCCATGAATTCGGGATCCTTGGTATCGTTTCCGTTTCCTTCCTCTTGGCCTTCTCCATCTTCCGCGCCTGCCTCTTTAGCTTCTGTCTCCTTGCTCTCCGGGGCCTTGTTGCTTTCTTCCTTCTTTTTTGCAAAAGAGAATTCCGTCGCCTTTAAATACCCCGGATCCACTAAAACCTTAAAGCTTGCAAAAAATTTCTCCTCTTTCATTCCTATGGTCAAAGCGATCTTCTGATACACCGCCGCAGGAAAAAAGATGCAGAGAAAACGTCTGACAATGATTTCATAAACCTTCGCCGCTGTAGAGCTTAAGCTTCCCAGGTTTCCAAGCCCCTGCCCGGTGGGAATGATGGCATAATGGTCTGTAATTTGCTTATCGTTCACATATCTGGTCTTGGCAATATTCTTATAAGTACCCTTTTGAAGCACTTCTTCTACAAACGCCGCCGTCTGGGAATAGCCCTTGAGCCCGCTTATATTCTTGGATATCTCCTTTGCTACCGCAGTTGACAATACTCTGGCATCCGTTCTCGGATAGGTGGTCATCTTCTTTTCGTATAACTCCTGCACGATACGCAACGTTTCATCGGGGCTGATTTTGAAGTATTTGGAGCAGTCGTTCTGAAGCTCTGCCAAGTTATACAAAAGCGGAGGATTTTTTGTCTCTTTCTTCTTCTCCACCGATTCTATCACCGGTACTGCCCCGGGAGCTTCTTCCAGTGCGTCGATAAGCTCCTGGGCGGTCTTTTTTTCTTTAAATCCATTTTCCTTATAAAGAAGCGGGGAATTATAATATTTCGTCCCTTCGACCGCTTTCCACTCGCATTCAAAGCACTTTTCTTCCGTCTCCACTCCGGCAATTACCCTGTAAAAGGAGGTCTTTACAAAGTTTCGAATTTCCCGTTCTCTGTTAACCACCATGCCGAGAACGCAGGTCATGACCCTTCCTACCGAAACCACTGCCTTATCCGTTTTCAGATAGGACTTGATGGAATTGCTGTATTTCAAAGTGAGCACCCGGGAAAAATTAATTCCCATGAGGTAATCCTCCTTCGCACGAAGGTAGGCGGCGGAGCAAAGATTATCATAGGAAGACAAGTCCTTTGCCTCCCGTATGCCGCGCAATATTTCCTCTTCTGTCTGGGAATCGATCCACACGCGCTTCCTTTGTTTGCCGCTCACGCCTGCCTGCTTCTCCACCAGACGATATATGTATTCTCCTTCCCGTCCGGAGTCAGTGCAGACATAAATGGTGTCCACCTCCGCACGGTTCAAAAGTCCGCTTACGATTGTAAATTGCTTCTTTACATTTTCAATGACTTCGTACTTAAACTCTTCAGGAATAAAAGGCAGGGTAGCCAAAGACCATCTCTTGTATTTCTCGTCATAAACCTCTGGATAGCTCATAGTCACTAAATGACCCACGCACCATGTTACGATAGCTTCTTCCGATTCCATATAGCCGTCTTTGTTGCTCATATTCAATTTTAACGCTTTCGCGAACTCTCTCGCCACGCTGGGCTTTTCCGCAATATATAAACTTTTTCCCATGAAATATTAAAAACTATCCTCTCTTGCAACAAGCCCTTGCCATAAAAATGACAGGGCTTGCTATAAACAATTTTTATACCACAGCTTGCTTCAGTAATTCCTCCACCTCGTCGGAGGGCATCGGTTTTCCTAAAAAGAATCCTTGAATGTTGTCACATTCTATAGACTTCAAATATTCAAACTGCTCCTTTGTCTCCACACCTTCAGCCACCGTTTCGAAGCCCAGCTTCTTGACCATATAAATAATAGATTCCGTGATTATTTTCGTATTGTCATCAGAAACAACAGTATCAATAAACGACTTATCTATTTTCAACGTATCGATAGGCAACCCCTTTAAATAAGAAAGAGAAGAATACCCCGTTCCGAAATCATCCAAGGAAATGCGAATTCCATAGCTCCTTAAGGTCACAAGCTTGTTCGTAATCTCTCCGAAATCGTCAATCAACACGCTCTCGGTAATCTCCAGCTCCACCTCCGTAGGCTTCACCTCGTATTTTTTCAAAATCTTCATCAATTTACTTACAAAATCTAACTTTCTGTACTGAATCGCTGATATATTTAAGGACAGAATCAAATCTGACTTATATTTCTTCTTCCACTGCGAATAAATGCGAATGCTCTCTTCGATTACCCAAGTGCCTATGGGAATGATTGTCCCGTTTTTCTCCGCAATCGGTATAAATACGGAAGGACTTATCATATGTCCGTCATCGTCTTTCCAGCGGATCAATGCCTCCACGCCCCGAAGTTTCCTGTCCTGAGCATGGTACTGAGGTTGGAAATACATCATGAAATTCTGGCTGAAGGCAGCCTCCTTCAACTTATTTTCAATGGTCACATTCTGCAAAAAATCGTTTAATATGGGAACATCAAAATATTGTATCGAATCCTTACCCTTGCTCTTGGCTTTAAACATTACGATTTCCGCACAGTTGATGAGCTCTAACGTAGTCTTTGCCGCTTCGGGATATTCCGCAACTCCCATGCTCACCGTAATGTTCACTTCCATTCCATTACTAAGAAGAAAGGGTTTCTGCAGCCGCTCGTGTATCATACGGAAAATATGTTCTACACTTCTGGCTCCACAAGGATCGTAAATGGCAATACAATAAATGTCACTGTTAAAATGAGACACGATTACATTATTATTCTTAATACTAGACAAAAACTGCCCGAACTGCTGAACGATTTCATCACCTATCACAATTCCCAAGCCATCGTTAATCTTTCGGAAATCGTCGATATCTATGAACATGACCGCCACTGAGGCGCGTTCCTCTTCCGCTTTTCTTACATAATCCCCCAAAAGGAGTATGAAATAATTCCGATTATATAATCCGGTCAATACGTCGTAGTACGCCATGTACGTCAATTCTTCATTTTGATTTTTGAACTTCGTAATGTTTTTAAACCGGATTACTTTTTCCTTAGCGTTCTCGTTCTCGTCATAAGTGACCGCCGTCTCACATTCCACCCAGATACCGTCTTTCATGCGGATCACTGCGCTATCACTTTTTCGCCCTTTTTTTTCAATAAATAAGAGCTCTCTAAGCTGAAGAACATATTTGTCCTCTATAAAATCATAAATTCCTGAAATATCCCTTATTTCTTGAATGTTTACCTTAAAGAAAAATTTCCAATTACCAAACGTCCTTATAATATCGTCCTCGAAGTTGTAGTATAAAAACGCGCTGCTCGATGTATTACAGAGCATTTGAAACATTTTCTCATCGACGCTTAATTTCTGATTCATCGCATTAAGCAGTTCAAATTGATACTGTAATTCATCCATTTGCCGTCACCCTTCTCAATACATTTTTCTCCTATCTTCTATATTGATCACTTCATTACTAAAGATAGCTATACCCCGTATTTATCATATTTCCCACAAAATATGATAAATATTTATCCTTTCTCTTATTTTTTTGTAATTATTATTTTTTTGTAATATACCCCTGGGCCTTCAAAAGCTCTGCGCAAAGCACCGCCCCACCGGCAGCTCCGCGAACCGTATTGTGTGATAATCCCACAAATTTCCAATCGTATACGTTATCCTCTCTTAAACGTCCTACGCTCACGCCCATTCCCTTCTCATAATCCACATCCATATTCACCTGAGGGCGGTTATCCTCCTCCAGATATTGGATAAACTGCTTAGGTGCGCTGGGAAGCTCAAGTTCCTGAGGCACCCCTTTGAAGTTAACAAGCTTCTCGACAAGCTGCTCCTTGGTAGCCTTTTTCTTAAGCTTTACGAAAACAGCCGCCGTATGTCCGTTTAAAACGGGAACACGAATACACTGGCAGGTAATGACCGGTGAAGCTGCTGGAACGATTTCTCCATCCTGGATTTCTCCCCAAATTCTAAGGGGTTCTTTTTCACTCTTTTCTTCTTCTCCCCCGATGTAAGGAATAATGTTGCCTTCCATCTCAGGCCAATCCTTGAACGTCTTGCCAGCCCCGGAAATCGCCTGATAAGTGGTGGCAACCACCTCGTAAGGCTCGAACTCCTTCCATGCGGTAAGCACAGGCGCATAACTTTGAATGGAACAGTTAGGCTTTACTGCAATAAAGCCTCTCGTCGTGCCAAGTCTCTTCTTCTGAAAATCGATGACTTTCATGTGTTCCGGATTAATTTCCGGCACTACCATAGGAACATCGGGAGTCCATCTGTGAGCACTGTTGTTGGAAACTACAGGGGTCTCCGTCTTCGCATATTCTTCTTCAATTTTTTTGATTTCGTCTTTCGTCATATCCACGGCACTGAACACGAAGTCTACTCCCGCCGCAACCTTTTCTACTTCGGTTACGTTCATTACAACAATATTTTTTACAGCCTCCGGCATAGGTGTAGCCATTTTCCATCTGTCACCTACCGCCTCTGCATAAGTTTTTCCTTCCGATCTTGGGCTTGCTGCAATTACCGTCACCTCAAACCATGGATGGTTCTCCAACAAAGAGATAAATCTCTGCCCTACCATACCGGTTCCGCCTAAAATACCTACTTTTAACCTATCGCTCATTTTTCATTCTCCTCATCTTTCTATATTAATAATTTTATATTTTCCAGTTTTATATTATATATTATGAATTGCCTCTTGTCTCTTGCATCCAACTGTTTTTCAAAAATTCCCGGTTGATATCGATAACCTCTTTCATTGCGCTTTGTCCCGGAGCACCGATCGTCAGACGCTTTTCTACGCATGTCTTTAAGCTTACCGCGTCGAAAACATCCTCCTCAAATACCGGGCTGATTTCTTTCAGCTCCTCTATACTGAGCGCATCGATGCAGGTGTTCTTATCTATGCAGTAAAGCACCAGCCTGCCTACGATTTCATGGGCATCCCTGAAGGGCACTCCCATACCTACCAGATAATCCGCCGCGTCCGTCGCATTGGTAAAGCCGTTCATCGCACTGACTGCCATGACCTCCTCGTTAAATTTTATTGTCCTTAACATTCCATTAAACAAAGCAAGGCAGCCTTTCACCGTATCGATGGCATCAAAGGTCAGTTCCTTATCCTCCTGCATATCCTTATTATAGGCAAGCGGTATCCCCTTCATCACCGTCAATATGGACATCAACGCACCGTATACCCTACCGGTCTTCCCTCTTACTAATTCCGCAATATCCGGATTTTTCTTCTGGGGCATGATACTGCTTCCCGTAGAATATGCATCATCTATCTCAACAAAATGGTATTCGTTTGAATTCCAAATAATAATTTCTTCACAAAAGCGGCTAAGATGCATCATAATAGTGGACAATGCGGATAAAAATTCAATCACATAATCTCTGTCCGAAACAGAATCCATGCTGTTGAATGTCGGCCCTTCAAAACCCATCAGAGCCGCCGTATACCCTCTGTCCAGAGGATAGGTGGTCCCCGCCAGGGCTCCTGCTCCCAGCGGACAGTAATTCATCCTTGCATAAATATCCCTGAGCCTTAGGCTGTCCCGCTTAAACATCTCAAAATATGCTCCCATATGATGTGCCAGCGTAATCGGCTGCGCTTTTTGCAAATGGGTAAATCCCGGCATATAGGTGTTCAGGTTATTTTCCATAATAATAAGTAAGGTAAAAAGAAGCTCCTGAAGCTCCTCTGCCACATGCAGAACCTCCGCTCTCGTATACAGCTTCATATCTAATGCCACCTGATCATTGCGGCTTCTTCCCGTATGCAGTTTCTTTCCTGCGTCTCCTATCCGGTCTATCAGATTAGCTTCCACAAAACTGTGGATATCCTCGTATTCCTCCGTAATAATAAGCTTTCCGCTCTTTACATCTTCCCGGATGCCGGTAAGACCTTTTACAATGGCATTTTTCTCTTCTTCGGTGAGAATGTTCTGCTTTTCCAGCATTACTACATGAGCAATGCTTCCTTCTATATCTTCTTCAAAGAATTTTCTGTCGAAAGAAATGGATGCATTGAAATTATATACAAGCTTATCTGTCTCCTTCGTAAAACGTCCGCCCCAAAGCTGTGCCATGGTATTCTCCTCCACAATATCTAAACCTTGTTTTTGATACTAACATATTTCACCACGTTTTTCAATCTTTTCTGCTTCTGCCCCTGCATAAAAATTACATACTTTGCCAAATTTCAACGGTATACTGCACACTGTTTTTTATTTCCTCATATAATAGGATATATATAGCAGGAGGATTTCTATGAATAAGCCAATACTGGAATTAAAAGATATTTCTTATTCCTATCATAACTTAAAGGGCGAAACTCCCGCTCTGTCACATATATCGTTTCAAGTGGAAAGAGGCGAGTTCATCGCTATCGCAGGGCCGAGTGGATGCGGAAAATCTACATTATTATCCATCATCTTCGGATTGCTCGTTCCGGAAAGCGGAGAGGTGCTTTTTCATATCTCACAAGGGGAAATGCAGGCCTCCAGGCACCAGACAGCCGGATTATGCCCTAAAATGGGCTACATGCTCCAGCACGACCATTTGTTTGAATGGAGGACCATTTACCAGAATGTGCTGCTTGGTCTGGAAATCAATCATCAATTGACCGAGGAAAAAAAAGACCGGGCGATACAGCTGCTGAAAGATTATGACTTATATAAGTTTAAGGACAAAAAACCAAGCGAGCTGTCCGGCGGTATGAAACAGCGCGCCGCCCTCATCCGAACCCTCGTCCTGGACCCTGAAATCCTGCTTTTGGATGAACCCTTCAGCGCCCTCGACTATCAGACCAGACTTTCTGTCTCTTCGGATATATGTAACATCATTCGCTCCACCGGAAAAACCGCTATCTTAATTACTCATGACTTATCCGAAGCGATCAGCCTTTCCGATCGGATACTCGTCATGTCCAAGCGTCCTGCTACGATTAAATGTGATATTCCCATTCATCTGACGATTTCAGAGGACTCGCCTCTGGCATCCAGAAACGCGCCGGAATATCGAGGATACTTCAATCAATTATGGAAGGAGATTTCTGATGAGAACTACATCCAAAACGCCGCATCTCTTAAGTAATCAGGAAAAGTATGAGCGTTCCCATCGCAGACAGAAACGTCTTGTCACTGCCGCCCGCTTATTTATTCTCGTTTTCTTTCTCGCCCTTTGGGAATTTTCTGCCCGCGAGGGATATATCGATTCTTTCTTTTTCAGCAGTCCAAGCAAGGTGACGGCCTGCTTCATCGGTATGGTAAAGGATTTATCCTTTTTTTCCAATGCAGGTATCACTCTGTTAGAGACGATTGTAAGCTTCGCCCTCGTTTTCATGATAGGAATGGTTTCCGCCACGATTTTATGGTATTCCAAAAAGTGCTCGGAAATTTTAGAACCATATCTTGTTATTTTGAACAGCCTGCCCAAATCAGCCCTTGCCCCTTTATTCATCGTATGGCTGGGGACCGGCATCAATACTATTATCGTAGCGGGTATTTCCGTCGCCATCTTCGGCTCTGTCATCAACCTTTATACTGGTTTTAAGCAAGTGGACGAGGAGAAGATAAAATTGATCTATACCTTGGGCGGACAAAAAAAAGATGCTTTTACAAAAGTAGTCCTCCCTGGTTCCGTCCCTATTATTTTGAGTAATATGAAAGTCAACATCGGCCTCGCTCTCGTAGGCGTTATCATCGGCGAATTTCTCGCGGCTAGAAGGGGACTGGGGTATTTGATTATTTATGGATCTCAGGTTTTTCAACTGAACCTCGTCATTACCTCCATCATCATTTTGTGCCTTATCGCTATGGGTTTGTATCAGATGATTCAGGCTTTGGAGCATTATTATAAGAGAAAAATATAATTTAAGGAAAAATAGGTTGACAAACGAACACGTAAAGAGTATGTTAATAGTGCGTCTGAAAATTTACGAATTAATAAAACTTGGAAAGGAGGAAGAAATTATGACGAATAAATATGCTTTTAATAAAGACAGTAACCTTCAATTGAATAGCCGTTTTAATGGAATTGCCTCCGGTGACAGGAATAATTGATTCGATATATCATATTGTATATCTCGTTTGCTGATGCGGTCCGATTTATTTGACCGCATTTTTTTATTCTCTTTGCGTCCAAATTTAAAGCCGTGGCACTTTCTGCCACGGCTTTTTATATGAGCACTTTTCTTAATTTATAAAATCGGGGAGGAACCTTATGAAAAACAATTATCCTACTAAAAAGCTATCAGCCTACATATTCGAGCATAAATTTACTTATATTTTTGCAATCCTGTCCATGATTATCAGCGTTTCGCTGGATCTGATAGCACCACAGCTCACCAAGCACATCATCGATGATGTCATCGTGGGCGGACAGACCGATAAGCTTATGTATCTCTTAGGCGGTATCCTTATCGTCGGCATCGGACGATGTATTTTCCAATATCTTAAGGAGTACGCCTTCGATGTAGCCGGTATACGAATCACCGCGAAAATGCGCCGCCATCTCTTCGATCACATTCAGTCGCTGAGCGCGGACTTCTTCGAGCGAACCAATACCGGAGAACTGATGGCCCGTATCAAGGATGATATCGACAGAATCGGCGATGCACTTACCTTTGTAGGTATGCTGATAATCGAAGTCATCATTCATACTTCTATCGTGCTCTTTTTTATGTTCAATCTGGATGCGAGGCTGGCGCTTCTTCCTACTGCGTTCATGATCATCGCTGCTACTATCGCCATTACTATGGAAAGAAAGCTGGACTCTGTATATGAAGCGATCAGCGAGGAAAATGCTATTTTAAATACAGTAGCCGAAGAAAACCTCGCCGGTGTGCGCACAGTAAAAGCATTTGCGCGGGAAAAATTTGAAATCGGCAAATTTTTATCTCACAATAAAAAGTACTACGAGCTCAATATGCGTCAGTCCAAGATTTTTGTAACCTACTATCCGTATCTTTCCTTTATCACGAAATTACTTCCTCTTCTCATTCTTCTGTTCGGAGGTGTCCTCGTGATGAAAAAGGATCTTACCTTAGGCTCTTTAGGCGCTTTCGTGGAATATTCCATGAACATCGTATGGCCTATGGAAATGCTTGGGTGGCTGACCAACAGCTTCTCTTCTGCGGTGGCTTCTAACAGGAAGCTGAGCAAAATTTATAAAGAAACGCCGACTATCGTGGAAAAGGAAGAGCCGACCATCCTTGAGCAAGTAAATGGAGGGATAGAATTTTCCAACGTTTCCTTCAGCAAAACGGATGCCGAGACCTCCGCCAAGGTAGATATTTTAAACGATGTCTCCTTCCGCGTAGAAGAGGGCAAAACCATCGGTATCATGGGCGCCACCGGGGCGGGAAAAAGCTCCATCATTCATCTCCTCCAGCGCTTTTACGATGTTACGAACGGCTCCATTCGTATCGACGGCGTAAATATAGAGAATATGAGCTTAAAACAGTTAAGGGGAAGTATTTCCCTGGTCATGCAGGACGTATTCCTGTTTTCAGATACGATTAATGAAAATGTAAAGCTGGGAAAAAGGGAGCATCTGGATACTGCAGCGGTAAAGCTGGCTTCTTTTGAGGCACAAGCCAGCAACTTCATCGAGCGAATGGATAACCAGTATGAAACGGTTATCGGCGAACGAGGCGTGGGGCTTTCCGGCGGACAGAAGCAGCGCATCAGCATCGCCCGCGCTCTGGCTAAACGCAATCCGATTCTCGTCCTGGACGACTCCACCTCCGCTTTGGATATGGAAACGGAACAAATGATACAGCAGACCCTGAGCGAACTGGAGCATACCACAAAAATAATCATTGCACATCGTGTCAGCTCCGTAATAAACGCCGATGAAATTATCGTTTTGGAAAACGGTACTATCGCAGAACGCGGCACACACGAAACGCTGCTTAAAAAAGGCGGGCTTTACTATACCACTTATGCAGCTCAATACAAGGGAGGTGAATAACATGCCAATTAACTCATTTAAGGATGACGAGCAGACGATAGAGGTCAGCAAGCTAAAGACTCTGCGCAGACTCCTCTCCTATCTTTTAACATATAAAAAAGAAATACTGGCGGTTCTTGCCATTATGGCCTTCTGCGTATTCGTTTCCCTTTTGAATCCGCTGATTATGGAATCCGCCGTAGACGACTATATTTCCAAGGGTGATGTCATAGGACTGTTCAAGCTCATAGGCTTTGCACTCTCGCTCAATATTCTGATGGTCATCGGCATTAAGATTCGTATGTATGTCATGGCTAGGGTATGCAACAATATACTCGTTACCATACGTCAGGATCTATACAGCCACATACAGACCCTGGACTTTCATTTTTTTGACAGCCGTCCTACAGGAAAGATTCTCGCCCGCATCATCGGTGACATCAATTCCTTAAAGGATGTGCTATCCAACTGTGTTACGACGCTGATCCCCGACTTCATTACGATATGCGCCGTAGTAATCATTATGTTTATTAAAAATCCGGTGCTGGCGGCCGCTTCCTTGATCAGCACTCCGCTCATGGCGATATGCCTCTTTCTTATCCAGGTATATTCCCATAAAAGGTGGCAGATATTCCGGAAAAAGTCTTCCAATTTAAATGCCTTTGTGCATGAAGACTTTTCCGGCATACGCATCATTCAGAGCTTTACTGCGGAGGAAGAAACAAAGCAGACCTTCCGGGGCCTGGTGAAGGAGCATAGGGATTCCTTTATCTCCGCCATCCGCCTAAACGATGCCTTCGGCTCTGTCATCGACTTCTGCTGGGGAATCGGTACTGTTATGCTATACTACACAGGCATTATGATACTGGGAACCGATAAAGTATCTGTGGGTATTCTCATCGCTTTCGGTACTTATATCTCTATGTTCTGGCATCCGATCATGAACCTGAGCAACTTTTATACTCAGCTCATTACGAATATAAGCGGTGCAGAGCGCGTTTTCGAGATTATGGACACCGAGGCTGAAATTACTGACGCGGATATGGTTACCGACATTCCTTCCATCGAAGGTAAGGTATGCTTCGAGCATGTTACCTTCTCTTATGCCGGAACGACAAAAGTGTTGGATGACGTGAGCTTTACAGTGGAGCCGGGCGAAACCATCGCTCTCGTAGGACCTACCGGTGCAGGCAAGACGACCATCGTCAACCTGATCAGCCGCTTCTACGATGTACAGCAGGGTAACGTATATGTGGACGGCTTCGATGTAAAGACAGTTTCCATCGAAAGCCTCCGCAAGCAGATGGGTATTATGACGCAGGATAACTTCCTTTTTTCAGGCACTGTAAAGGACAATATTCTTTATGGTAAGCTGGATGCCTCCGACGAGGAAATCGTAACCGCGGCAAAGGCCGTTCATGCCGACAGTTTCATTTCCAAAATGGAAAAGGGCTATGACTCGGCGCTTTCCGAGCGCGGCGGCAGCTTGTCGGGAGGACAAAAGCAGCTTCTCGCCTTTGCCAGGACGATGGTATCCATGCCCAAAATACTCATACTGGACGAAGCTACCTCCAGTATCGACACGCAGACGGAACTTCTCGTGCAGGCAGGCATCGAAAGCTTACTGAAGGGACGCACTTCTTTCGTGGTAGCTCACCGTCTGTCCACCATACAGAAGGCGGATCGTATCTTCTATATCGATAACGGCCGCATTATCGAGGAGGGCTCTCCCGCAGATCTAATGGAAAAAAGAGGCTTTTACTACAATTTATATATGTCTCAGTTCCACTTCTGATTTTTCCGGTAACGTTACATTTAAATGCCTATAGGAAATTTATTTTTCCTATGGGTATTTTTTAGTATTTTTATCCATTCACATAAGCATTTCTTCTTATTTTAATGAGCATTTTTACCATCTTTTCATTGACTTTTTCACATAATTCATGTATTATTTACTTTATTGGCGCATTGCGTTAAAGCGCGAAAAATATTAATATATTACGATTACATATGGAGAACTATTAAAATGCCTATCACTAATTTATTGGAAGAAAATTGTAAGAAATTCGGAGAGGACATCTGTCTTATTGAAATTAATCCGGAGGTAAAGGAAACCCGCCGGGTTACATGGAAAGAATATGAATTGATGGAACCAAGCCCTCTTTCTCACTACCGCCGGGAAATCACATGGAACGTTTTCAATGAAAAAGCCAACCGATTTGCCAATCTCCTGCTTAGCAGGAATGTAAAGAAGGGCGATAAGGTAGCAATTCTTCTTATGAACTGCCTGGAATGGCTTCCCATCTATTTCGGAATACTGAAGACCGGAGCCTTGGCGGTCCCTCTCAATTTCCGCTATACCTCCGAGGAAATCCAGTATTGCGTGGATCTGGCCGAAGCAGATGTTTTGATTTTCGGTCCTGAATTCATCGGCCGCGTGGAGGAGAATGCGGATTCCGTCGGCAAGAATCGCCTTTTGTTCTACGTAGGAGAAAATTGCCCCAGCTTTGCGGAAGATTATAATTCGCTGGCAGCCAATTGCTCCAGTCAGTCGCCCATCGTTTCCCTGACGGACGAAGACGACGCCGCTATTTATTTTTCTTCAGGAACCACCGGATTTCCAAAGGCGATTTTACATAATCACGAAAGCCTGATGCACTCCTGCCTTACAGAGCAAAATCACCATGGACAGACAAAAGACGATGTTTTCTTATGCATTCCTCCCCTTTATCATACCGGCGCAAAGATGCACTGGTTCGGCTCTCTTCTTTCCGGAGGAAAAGCCGTCCTGCTTAAGGGAACAAAGCCGGAATACATATTGGATGCAGTATCCAAGGAAAAATGTACTATCGTATGGCTTCTCGTTCCGTGGGCACAAGATATTTTAGAAGCCCTGGACTGCGGAAAAGTTCATCTTAAGGATTACGACTTATCGGGATGGAGGCTCATGCATATCGGCGCCCAGCCCGTTCCTCCCAGCCTTATCAAGCATTGGAAGAGTTACTTCCCTAATCATGCCTATGATACTAACTACGGCCTAAGTGAGTCCATCGGCCCCGGTTGCGTACATCTGGGCGTGGAAAACATTCATAAAGTGGGAGCTATCGGAAAAGCCGGCTACGGCTGGGAAATCAAGATCGTGGATGAGAACCGTAGCACGGTAGCTCACGGCGAGGTGGGCGAGCTTGCAGTAAGGGGCCCCGGTGTTATGACTTGCTACTACAACGATGAAATGGCTACAAAGGAAGTGCTCTCTGACGACGGCTGGCTGTTTACCGGAGATATGGCACAAGAAGACGAGGACGGATTCATCTTCCTCGTAGACCGGAAAAAGGATGTCATCATCAGCGGCGGAGAAAATATCTACCCGGTGCAAATCGAGGATTTCCTGCGCGCTCACAAGGCGGTTCACGACGTCGCAGTCATCGGTCTTCCGGACAAGCGCCTCGGAGAAATTACGGCGGCCATTATCGACTTAAAACCAGGCACGGAATGCACTGCGGCAGAAATCGACGAGTTCTGTCACAAGCTTCCCCGCTACAAGAGGCCCCATAAGGTCATCTTCGCCGATATACCTCGCAATCCTACCGGCAAGATCGAAAAGCCCAGGCTTAGGGAAAGATACTGTGGTGAAAGCCTTGTTGCAACTCAAAACCGCGGATAAAATATCCGGACACGCTGACAATTCATATTCATGTCATTCATGAATTCATATCACTTATGAGAGGGTAAAACTATGTTTATAAAATTAACAATGTTATTAATATTCTTTGCAGTTATGATAGGTATCGGGTTCTATTGCAGAAAGCATGCCACCGATGTCAATGGCTTCGTCTTGGGTGGAAGGAACGTTGGACCGTGGCTTTCCGCCTTTGCCTACGGCACCTCCTATTTTTCCGCCGTTATCTTCGTCGGCTATGCCGGACAGTTTGGCTGGAAATACGGTATTTCTGCCACATGGATCGGTATCGGTAACGCCCTGTTAGGTTCTATGCTCGCATGGGTCATCCTGGGACGTCGCACACGCATTATGACCCAGCATTTGAACAGCGCTACCATGCCCGAATTTTTCGGCAGGCGCTTTCAAAGCAACAGGCTGAAAATTTGTGCGTCAGCCATCGTATTCATTTTCTTGATTCCTTATACTGCATCTTTATATAATGGTCTTTCCAGATTGTTCGGAATGGCATTCAACATCGATTATACAGTTTGCATCATTATTATGGCTGTGCTCACCGGTGTCTACGTTATCGCCGGAGGATATATGGCTACCGCCATTACCGATTTCGTTCAGGGCATCATCATGCTTTTCGGAATCACGGCGGTCATTGGCGCAATCTTAAAAAACAACGGGGGCTTTACCGAGGCTATACACAGCCTCGCTGCTTTTACTGATGAGACGGTGTCCTCCCAGCAGGGAGTGTTCGCTTCCTTCTTCGGTCCGGACCCGCTGAACCTTCTTGGAGTAATCATTCTGACCTCTCTCGGCACTTGGGGACTTCCTCAGATGGTTCAGAAATTCTATTCCATTAAAAGTGAAGACTCCATCAAAAAAGGGACTATTATCTCTACTCTTTTCGCAATCGTCATCTCCGGCGGCTGCTATTTTCTCGGCAGCTTCGGACGTTTGTACTCGGACCGCATCGATATTGCAGCCGAAGGTTACGACTCTGTTGTTCCTACAATGCTTTCCAATCTTTCACCTGCTCTTATGGGATTAGTTATCATATTGGTGCTTTCCGCTTCTATGTCCACGCTGTCCGCTCTTGTCATGGCTTCCAGTTCTACATTGACAATTGACTTTATAAAGGATAATATAATTAAAAACATGAGCGAGAAAAAGCAGCTTTTAAGCATCCGTATCCTTATTGTAGTGTTCATCGCCATCTCCGTGGTGATTGCTGTCATACAGTATAAGCAGAACATTACGTTCATTGCTCAGCTTATGGGTGTGTCTTGGGGTGCTTTGGCAGGATCTTTCCTCGCGCCCTTCCTCTACGGCTTATACTGGAAGAGAGCTACTGCCGCGTCCGTATGGACTACGTTCATCTTCGGTTCAGGCTTTATGGTATGCAATTTGCTCTTCCGCAGTCATTTCCCCGCGATATTACAGTCGCCCATCAATGCCGGTGCATTCGCCATGGTGGCAGGACTTATTCTCGTACCCGTTATCAGCTTGTTTACTCCTAAGCCGGAGGCTCCCTTCATAAGCGCCGCTTTCTCTTGTTATGACAAAACGACTCAGGTGCCCGTAAAGGAAGACTTAGGAAAATAAAAATTCGCAGCTTTGTGCTTAAGATATGCAATCCGATTTTAATTTGCACTTATAGCCCGAAGTTTGCAGGCTATAAGAAAGGCATAAAAATTGATATGAAGAAAAAGCGCGTTCAAGATTCTATAACAGAACAAATTCATTTTTTGAAATATGAAGATATCAACGGGGAAGGCCGCCTTTTCGGCGGCCAGCTCGTTTCCTGGATCGATGAAGTGGCAGGGACCGTGGCGAAGCGCCATGCCGCTACACCAATTACCACCGCCTCCATCGACAACCTTCAATTTAAAAGCGCTGCCTATTTGAACGATCTGGTCGTTATCATAGGCCATGTTACCTATGTAGGTAATACCTCCATGGAGGTACGGGTGGATTCCTACGTTGAGGGCATCGACGGGCTGCGCAGACCGATCAATCGGGCTTTTTTAACCTTAGTGGCTCTCGATGACAACCAACTCCCTATACCGATTCCTTACGGTCTCTTAATTGAGAACGAGATACAGCAATTGGAATGGGACAATGCAAAAAAGCGTATTGACTTGCGTAAACACAGACAAAAAGAAGCGTTTTAACAAACGCTTCTTTTTTTAGCTGAATATCGAACAACTTGTGTGACATATTGCTCACTGCTATGCCCACGAAACGATAAGAAGCAGCATCCCTTCTTCCACCGTTATCACACATTCTTCTCCTATGAATTCATTGCTGATGCCGATAGGATAATCATTGGTTACCGTGGCTTCCTTTAACGGATATTTCATTCCCTCTATCGTAACGCCCCTCGCCTTTTCTCCGAGCGAGAACAGTGATAGAAACCCATCCATTCCTTTATCGAACTTTATAGATTCATTCTTTATTACGGTCATCATTACGTTGGCATCCATAATATATGCCTTCCTGCCATTATTTTTCAAGAAGCTCAGGCATTGGATATTAGCGATGGTATGTTCCACTCTTCCACCCATGGCACCATATATGCGGAAGTCCTTATAGCCCTTTTCCATGCCAATGCGCAACGCTGCCAAGCTGTCCGTATCATCTTTTTCAGGATTTAATACAATGACTTTTTCCGGACTTTCTTCTTTCATCGCCTCGATTTCCGGCCTGATATTTTCATCGATGGAATCCATATCGCCGATGAGCAGATCGACAGCAAGCCCTATCAGTTTACAGTATAAATATCCGCCGTCCACCGCAATACAGAAATCACCTTCCTTTTTATCAATTTCTATCGGAGTGAAATCTCCCGCCCCGACTACAATACATTTCCCTTCTCCCAATCCTAAGCACTCCTTTAATATGTTTTCTCCCACTGATAAGGTCCGCCCCAACCGCCGATCATGTCCGTCGTCATTCCTTCCTCCGTCCATGTTCTCGTCTCGAAGTGATAGTTCATCTCCGCCTCGAAGGACTTCTCCTTCTGCACGTTGCTGTACATATAGCTGATGACGTATTGTATATGAGGGAAATAGCTTTCGCCCTCCTTAGCCGGTTCATAGGCAATACAGGAGCGTTGAATGCCTTCATCTGTCATCTTATTTCCCCACACCGTTATTATTCCCTCCGTGGTTTCATCGTCCTCGAATTTAGGGAACTGGAAGGTCCATGTTCCATCTTCCGCCTGTTTCAGAATCACCGTCTCACGGCTTACCGGTATATAAGTTTCTCCGCTCCAGTATTCCATCGTACCGCCGATGAATTCATCCCGAATTTGTGTATAAGCCTCCGAAACGACAAAATCCTTAGCTGCCTCATAATTTCCGGCGTCAAATGCGGTAAACATATCCGCAAAGGTATTTTGAATCTCTTCTTCCTTATTCAAACAGGAAAGCAGTCCGCTTACAGCTTCATTCTCTCCCAGCGCCGACGCTTTCTCCAAAAGGCCCCGGTAAGCTTTCGCATGCTCTCTGCTTATCCTTAACTCAGGAACATCTATAAGAGAATATTTAAGAATGATATTTTTCACTTCTTCTGAGGAGCTTGTCCCGTAAATCTCAAATAACTTATCCATTATTTGCTGGTAGAGGGGAAACAGACAGCCCTCCTGACCGTTCACGTCATAAAAAATATCTGCGTTATTTTCCTTCTGAAAGCCTTGGACCACACGTTCATACGCTATATTCATAAGCTCCATAGCATCAGCATTATTCTCGTCCTTCTCAAGCACGCTCAAAATATTCTGCACGGTCTCCAAGGTACAGGCGCCGTCGTTTATCTGGGCTACCGCCTCGTTCAAAATCGTGGTGCAGTAATACTTAAGCAATCCTTCGTCCTGCGTATTCTGCCAACCCTCAAGAAGCACCGTCTTCGCCTGCAGGTTATCCTCCTTGCCAAAATATGCGTTCGCCATATATCGATATGCTTTCACGGAAGTAGAATCTATTTTCAGCGCCTCTTCATAGTAGGCAATTGCTTCGTCGAATGCTTCCTCCTGGGTATATTCCTCCCCCGCTTTCAACTCTCTGTCCAGTCTAAAAACCGGAAGATTCCAGATAAATGCAAAGCAGCCCCCTGCAGCCACAAGTACCAACAGAACGGCGAAAATTCTTTGAAGAAGAACGGCCCTGCGTCTTGCCCGTTTCCTTCTCGCCCGTTTTTCATTTCTGGCAATCTCCATCTCATCCGTTCCTTTATTCATATTTCCATTTCTATTTCCCATGTCCATAACCTCGAAAACAATTTTTATTACAGTTCAGCCGAAGGCCAAACTGTAACATGTATGCACACAAAATGCGATAAAACTGCATTTTGAAGTTTACAGCCCTCGCAAAATTGTACAGAGACACAATTTGGGCTCCGCAGTATGGAAGGCTGAACTATAATCACTTTTTACATAATTTTCATACTACCATAGAAAAGGAAGCTTGACAATGATATAATACTTTTTATGAGCGATAAAATTTTATTAAAAAACAAAAAAAATATATCGGTGGAAGCTGCATACGAAGTATTCCAGAGCAAGCGTAAGACCTATTCCCTTTCCCTTAATGAGAACGGGGTTTTGACGGTAAGGGTCCCACTTTACGTTAACGGCAATGAAGTGGAACAGATAATACGCGGGAAGCAATTCTGGATTACGGACAGACTGGCCGAATACGAAGAGAAAAAACGCAGGCGGCCGGCCTTCGAATATACACAGCCCCAGCGCCTCGCTCTTGAAAAACGTTATAAAGAAGCCGCCAGAGAATATATCCCTAAGCGTGCCGATTATTATCTTGCTGCTTATCCTGACCTATTCTCCCGTTGCTACTCCCGGATTTCGGTGAGGGAACAAAAAACCCGCTGGGGAAGCTGCAGCAGCAAGGGAACCTTATCCTTTAACTGGAAACTGATGCTGGCTCCTCCTGCCATTTTGGATTATGTCATCGTACACGAGCTCTGCCATTTGGTCCATATGAATCATTCTGCCGGATTCTGGAGCTGTGTGGCAGCCATCCTTCCCGACTACAAGGAACGGAGAAAATGGTTAAAAGATCATGGAAATGAATTAACGCTGTCCTGATAAATCGGGACAGCGTTAATTATCGTTATTCTGTAATAGGAAAGCTTTTATATTGCTTCTCTTCTGCTCTTTTTGCTTTTTTCTCTTCCCTTGAAGATTTCCGGGGTCTCTTTTTCTCTGCTGACTTTTCTGTCGCTATTTTTATCCGTATAGCGTTTCTCGCTAAAGCCCTTATCCTTGCTTCTGTCTTTACCGCCACCGTATCTCTTGCCGTCGTCTCTCCTGCGGCCTTCGCTGCTTCGCACGCCCAAACCTGAGCCCTTGCCTTTTCCTTTACCGAAGCTGCGTTCTCTCGAACCGTACTTTTCTATCTTGATATCCTTGATATCATCGCCCATCTTCAGCTTCATAAAGGCCGCCGCCAGTTCCAATGCAGTGTAATCGCTTTCAGCCAGTTTCTCTTCAAGAAATTCTATAGTCTTATCCATTTTCTTATTTTTCATCACTTCCAGCACTTCACTTAGAACCTTCTCCTCTTTTACGGAAGTGATGTCCGATGCTGAAGGGATACTTTTTTCTTTTATCGTAGTATGGCATATTCTTTCAATTTCGCGCAGCTTGAAAACCTCTCTGCCCACCACAAGGGTAAAAGAGCGTCCTGTCTTGCCTGCGCGGCCGGTACGTCCGATACGATGAACATAATATTCAATATCATCCGGCACGTCAAAGTTAAATACCGCTTCCACGTTATCTACGTCAATTCCTCTGGCTGCCACATCCGTAGCAATAAGGATATCTGTTCTTCCGCTTCTGAAAAGATTCATTACGGTGTCTCTCTGGTTCTGGCTCAAATCGCCGTGAATCCCTTCTGCCTGATAACCTCTGTCTTTTAAATGCTCCGTCAGTTCATCCACCATTCGCTTCGTATTGCAGAAAATAAGGGAACGTTTGGGATGATAGTAATCCATAAGGCGGCAAAGCACCTCTTCCTTATCCTTACGCTGTATCTGATAATATGCCTGTTTAACTAATGGTATCGTTACTTCCTTCGGAGTCATCTTCAGATACTCCGCATCTGCATTCTGATATTCTCTCGTAATATCCAGTATCGGCTTAGGCATCGTCGCTGAGAAAAGAGCTGTCTGCCTTTCCGTAGGCATATCCTTAAGTATCGTCTCTATATCCTCGCGAAAGCCCATGTTCAGCATCTCATCCGCTTCGTCCAGAACGATAACCTTCACCTGCCCTGTCTTTATCGTATGGCGCCGCATATGATCCATGACCCTTCCCGGCGTTCCTACTACAATTTGTGTGCCGCTGCTAAGCGCCCTGATCTGTCTGGAAATATCCTGACCGCCGTATACGGGAAGCACCTTAACTCCGTGCATATACTTGGCAAAGCGTCTTATCTCTTCTGCCGCCTGAATAGCCAGCTCTCTTGTAGGGCAAAGTACGATTGCCTGCAATGCTTTATTATTTACATCGATGCTCTGAATGACTGGAATTCCAAACGCTGCGGTCTTACCGGTTCCTGTCTGCGCCTGCCCTATAATATCTCTGCCCTTCAGCATCACGGGTATTGCCTGCGCTTGAATAGGCGTCATATTCTCGAATCCCATTTCTTCTACCGCTCGAATGATTCTTTCATCAATTGCTGATTCCTTATAACTAATCTGATTTTCTGTACTGCTCATCTAACTCCTGTTCTGCCCGTCAAACGGACCTTTCAATCACAATTCTATCACTAATTATTTACTTTCGCAAAAAAAGACAACACTCGCTTCAAAAGTGCTGTCTTTCCTTTTACGAACTTATTTAGTATAACGTGGTTTATTTATAAAGTCAAGACTTATTCTTATTTATATCTTTATATTTTTATTTCTGCAAATTATACAAGAAACCGGCTAAAAAGTCACTTCTCCGTCCTGTGATATGAGGGAAACATTGTTGATACCCTTCAGTGCATTCACTTCTCTGATACACTGCGCTTCTTCTTTTATTCGCACCTCAACTACCATGTTCAAGAACTCCGCGCTCATGTTCCTGGATTTTACGCGCACATTAGGACTGTATTTCCTGACTACCTCCATAATGTCATCTTCGGCTTCTATGTTATCAGAATCCACTACCAGCATCATAGAGGTCTTCGCCATTGGTATTTTGTCTAAGAAAAGAATGATAGCCGTCAAAAACAACGATGTTGCAATGGCGATTTCAAACAAACCGGCGCCGCAGATAATTCCTATGCTGATTGACCAAAAGAGGAAGACAAGGTCCATCGGCTCCTTGATTGCCGTACGGAACCGGACGATGGACAGCGCACCTACCATTCCCAGGGATATTACCACACTGGATTGTATAGAAAGAATGATTGCAGTTGTTATGATCGCCAAAGCTACTAACGATATATTGAAGTTCTTGTTATAAAAGGAGTTCCTCGTCATCACCCTATATATGGTAAAGATATATACCGCAATCAAGCAGGCCACCCCTATTGACAGCAAGACATCCCCTCGGTTCATACTGTCTGCCGTAACCTGTATAAAAGATTTCTTTAACACATCATTAAATCCCATTCCTTATCATTCCTCCTATGTTGTATTTTCTGCATAAATAATATTTTGAGAATGTCGTCAGGCGTAAATGCTCCAACTGAAGGCTCCTATAAATATGATCCGGTAAATATTCATCATATTTTACCTCCAGTAAGTGCTGTCCTACCGGCATAATCGGCCTGGCATAAATTCTATCATCGAAAAAGTTTTCTTTTCTATTGGAGGAGCGAATATTCCTGTCAAAAGTAATTCTCACATTTCCATTTTTATATACATAAGGTTCTCTTTCGTATTCCACGATGACCTTCGGTTCCAACAAACAATTTTTTTGCAGAAGACAGAACTTTTGAAGGGTTGGGGGGTCCTCTTTTTCACAAGAGAGCAGCTTCGCGTGTATAACAGCCTCACACTGTTCTTTCGTTAATATGCAGGAATCCTTATGTATCTTCCCGCGCTCTTTACGCTTAAGCTCAAGACGGATTCTCTCACCGTCTCCATTATAAATACGAATCCTGAACTTTTCCCGGGGACTGGTCCCCTCCTCATTTTCATAAAAGCTTGTATTTCTATAATCATCGAAATAAATGCTTCGAATGCTATACATCCCGTCTTCGCCTGCGTGCTTATCCAATTTCATAAAGGGAAGTACCCGACTTTTCAGACATGCTATCTGCGCCTCCGACACTACGTATTTCAGTTCGTTTCTATAATAAAGCGCCATTTACTGTCCCCTTTCTTCCTGCCATTTCCCAGTGGTCAAATTCTTACGGTATACGCCGTCTTCTATACTCAACCCCGGAACCGTTATCTTCTCTTTGATACCGCTTCCGGAATGCCCAAGAATCACCTCTTCACCCTTCTTTAGGTTGAAATTCACATTCATAAAGGAATCCTCTCCAGCATAATTTCTACATCCTATCAAAAGACTTTCTCCCGGGCCCAATATCTTTTCCCCAAGATAATTCATATGAGAAATATTTTCCTTATCCATAAGAAAATATCCTCTCGTGTCAATTTCCTTCTCTGAGACATTGGTCAAAACGATATAATCCGCCTTCCCATTCGCCTTAACTTCACTGATGATCAACCCTTTGTCCGCATCTTCCGTATATAGGGTCGCATATATCGAACCATCAATCAGCATTCCCTCATCAATGAGCAGTTCTTCTTCCATATAGCTTTCGCCGTTTACCTCCCAGTAAGAGAACGTTCTTCCCTCCGGCACTATTGCAGTAAGCACCGTATCGCATCCGGTCAGATATACTCCCGTAAATTCCGGCTCAGTCACCTCTAAGGTATTAATTTTTATTCCATCGCCTGGGAGAATCGATACGTGCAAGGAATAGGAATCGCCCATATCCCAAAGCTGTCTCATTCCCTCTAATAAATGTTCGGGAGTTACCTCGGCCCAAGCTTTTATACAATCCATTTGCATATCCACATAGGTTTCGCTGATTTCCAGCAAATTGGAGTTTAAAACGCTTTCTTCTATATATTGCTGCATCTCATTCGCTCTCAGATCATTAAGCTCATCCAGCACCTCGCTTACATTCTCCGGTGAAAAAGCCCCGTTCATCAAATCACAAATATACGAAGCGAAATATTTCCGGCAATCTGTTCTTTCCATCAGGGCAGTAAATAAAGGCGCATAATTCCTCTCCCATAACATCACCAGCGTATCGAAACTCTGAGACTCATTTAATGTGTCCCTTACCGAACCAAGTCCCATGGTAGTGTCCACATCGAACAGAAGATACCGGTATCTTCCGTCGAATACTGAATCCGGCTCATATGCTTCATCCTCTGAGGCATAGCGGTAAGCCTTTAAATTGTTATAAGGCCAGTCTCTATTCGCCAGATACACTTCCACTGCAAAATACTGCAAATAGTTCTGCGTATCGATATAGCGATTCAATTCTTCGAATATGGCATCCTGCGTCAAATCCTCCGTGCTGTACTTATTATAAAGCTCCGTATATTCCTCCGTATACTTCTCTTCCAGTGCGTTGGAAGAGCCCTGCATATCTGTCTCACCATCGCCGATGACCACCATCTCGCCCTCGTATTCGCCATATTTTTCCTCAAAATATTCCTGATCATAGGTGGAATGCATCCAGTAAAGCCCCTGATAGACTCCATTGATATATACACTAAGAGGACGTACGCTCTGCGTATCAGGAAATCCTGCTTCCTTCACCAATGTCATACCGAGTTCGTCCCGTATAAAGCCCTCTGAACGGTCATTACCTGTATTTCTTATTTTCAAGGTCTTGTATTTTCCTACTACGCTTCCGTCCGCCTCTGAAAACAAATCGTGAAAAAAAGCGAAGCGGAATTTATTCTCCTCGTCATACTCACTTCTGGCATATAGCTTAAAGGACTTCTGCTCCGACTGTCTCGTAAAGTTACCCGATATACGAATTCCTCCGTCTTGAGAAATAATTCGGCTGCCATCCTGCTCGAAAATTTCTATATGAACATCTCGTTCGCTCTCTCTTCCGCGCACATTATAATTTGCAGGGGTATCATAAGTAATCTCCTCATTCGGATGCTCGCTAAGCCAATCCGCGCGAAGCTTTCCTTCCACAAAGATTCCGCTCTCATATCCGTACAGCTCCTCCTCCTCTGCAGTAAGGCTCATCACCAGCGTATCATAACGCTTGTCTATATTTTTACCTAAGAAATAAGTGTTCGTATAGGTTTCAGACTGTGTGCCGTCCTCATAAACAGCTTTATATTTCAAAACGTTAACCGTTTCTTCCTCTCCGGCTGTTAACGCAATTGCTTCCTCATATAAATAGGTATTGTCATCATTCTCTTCCGGCTCTGAACCGTTCAGCGTATACAAAATGTGCCCCGGCTTTTTCAAACTTACTGTAAGCAAAATATCCGCTTCATAAAATCCGCTTTCCGCGGACAGCACGATACCCCCATTATTTACTTCTTCTATTTTATCCAAGGCTTCTTTTTCAGCCGCCGAGCTTTCACTCTTTAAGTCTTCTCTTACTACGAGTATCATGAATGAAATTAAAGCAATAGAGAATAAGCATATCAATCTTTTTCCGGTAATTGTCAAAACCTCTTTTCTTTATTTCTTTATAGATCTCTATGTATAGTAAAGATGCCTCTATAATTTTAGTAGCCTTTTTCCTTCAATTCAAGTAAATATCCTTTTTTTTAGTATTGGGATATAATTTTTAATACTTATTTTACCTATATTTTACACTTATTTAATAAAATATAAAATTTGCACAATATAAATGCTTTTCAGACAAATAAAAAATTACCTTACATAACTTTTATACACAATATCGTCAAATCCCATTGCTCAATCAGATACTCTATCCATACCGTCCCATTGATTGCCGATGATGTGTGAATAGAGGGCAGGCGAAAAAAATAATATAGGTTATTCTATTTATATTATTTCTATTAACTTCATGTACATGAAATTAATAAATAGCATGAACTTCACAATGCTCATAAAGTCAGGCACATGCAAATAACATTATCCGATAAAAAGACCCGCTTCACTTAGTATGTTCAAACTAAGTGAAGCGGGTCTTGATCTATGCATAAATATTGATGTAAATTATTTATTTGTAATTTACGATTTTACCGAAGTCGGGCTTCAAAGCTGCGCCGCCTACTAAGCCGCCGTCAATGTCCGGCTGTGAGAATAATTCGGATGCACTGGAAGCGGACACAGAACCGCCGTATTGGATGCGGATTGCTGCTGCGGTAGCATCATCATAAATTTCTGCGATGCAGTCGCGAATAGCTTTGCATACTTCCTGAGCCTGCTCTGTAGTCGCAACCTTACCGGTGCCGATTGCCCAGATGGGTTCATAAGCGATGACCGATGAAGCAGCCTGAGCTGCAGTTACGTTTAAGAAAGCGATCTTGATCTGCTGGCGAATCCAGTCGATAGTGATGCCCTGCTCTCTCTGTGTCAAACTCTCGCCGCAGCAAACGATGGGCGTAATGCCGTGCTCGAATGCCTTCAATACTTTTTTATTTACGGTTTCGTCTGTTTCAGCGAAGTATTCTCTTCTTTCGGAATGTCCGATGATTACATATTTTACACCTACGTCCGTCAGCATCTTCGGAGAAATCTCTCCCGTATAAGCGCCGCTTTCTTCGTAGTACATATTCTCAGCACCGATATGGATGTTAGAGCCTTTTGCAGCTTCCATAGCGGGAATGATGTCGATAGCCGGTACACAGAAAACTACGTCAGCATCTTCCGTAGCTACCAAAGGTTTCAAAGTGTTTACTAATTCTACAGCCTCACTGGGAGTCATGTTCATTTTCCAGTTTCCGGCGATAATCTTTTTTCTTGCCATTTTTATTAATCTCCTGATTTTTTATTTGTCGTTAGCTGCTGCAACGCCTGGAAGCTCTTTTCCTTCAAGGAACTCTAAGGATGCGCCGCCGCCTGTAGAAATGTGGGTCATCTTGCTGCCAAAGCCAAGCTGGTTAACTGCTGCTGCGGAATCGCCGCCGCCGATAATCGTAGTCGCATCTGTCTCCGCAAGAGATTCCGCTACCGCAATCGTACCTTTTGCAAGGATAGGATTCTCGAATACGCCCATAGGTCCGTTCCAAACAACGGTCTTAGCAGATTTAACAGCCTCTGCATAGGTTACTGCTGTCTTTGTTCCGATGTCAAGACCTTCTTTATCTGCAGGAATATTTTCAGAAGCCACTACGGATACTTCAATTTCAGCATCGATAGGATTCGGGAAAGAAGCTGCAATCGTAGTATCTTCAGGAAGAAGAAGTTTCTTACCAAGCTTCTCAGCTTTGTCCATCATCTCTTTGCAATAATCGAGCTTCTCGAGGTCAACTAAGGAATTACCCACTTCGTAGCCCTTCGCCTTTAAGAAAGTGAACGCCATACCGCCCCCGATAATAAGGGTATCGCATTTCTCTAACAAGTTAGAGATAACATTGAGCTTATCAGCAACCTTTGCACCGCCGAGAATAGCTACGAAAGGTCTCTCCGGATTCTCAACAGCATTTCCCAAGAATTCAATTTCTTTCTGCATTAAATAACCAACTACCGCTGTGTCTACCATGCTTGCTACACCTACATTGGAGCAGTGTGCTCTATGAGCAGTACCGAAAGCATCATTTACGAAAACATCGCAAAGAGAAGCCAGTTCTTTGGAAAATTCTTCTCCGTTCTTCGTCTCTTCTACTCTGTAACGGGTATTCTCAAGAAGGATTACGTCTCCGTCTTTCATCGCTTCTACAGCCGCTTTTGCGTTAGGGCCAACTACTTCGGGGTCTGCTGCAAATTTTACTTCCTGACCGAGCAATTCTGACAATTTCTTAGCAACCGGTGCGAGAGATAACTCCGGCTTCGGCTCGCCCTTAGGTTTTCCAAGATGCGAGCAAAGAATAACCTTTCCACCGTCAGCAATTAATTTCTTAATGGTGGGAAGAGCTGCTGTCAAACGGTTTGTATCCGTAATAACGCCTTCCTTGAGCGGAACGTTGAAATCGCATCTGCAAAGAACGCGTTTGCCATTAACGTTGATATCATCCACTGATTTTTTGTTTAATCCCATAATGATTTCCTCCATTTGATATAATTATTAAAAGGTCCGGTCCATAAGACCGGACCCTTATAGGTCTTTAAATGCAGTTCAACGTTCTATAATTAGCCTAATTCAGCAAAGTATTTGATTGTACGAACCATCTGAGATACATAGCTGTTCTCATTGTCATACCAAGCTACAACCTGAACAAGATTGTCAGAACCAACCATCGTCTGGGTAGCATCGAATAAAGAACCGAATGTGCTGCCGATAACGTCGCTGGATACGATTTCGTCTGTGGTGTAACCGAAGGACTCAGTAGCTGCTGCTTTCATAGCTGCATTGATCTCATCTTTCGTTACGGACTTCTCTACAGTTGCAACCAAGATGGTAGTAGAACCTGTAGGGGTGGGTACACGCTGTGCGGAACCGATTAATTTGCCATTCAAGTCAGGAATAACCAGACCGATTGCTTTTGCTGCACCAGTAGAGTTAGGAACGATGTTGCAAGCGCCTGCACGGCTTCTTCTCTTATCGCCTTTTCTCTGAGGTCCATCAAGGATCATCTGGTCACCGGTGTAAGCATGAACAGTTGTCATGATACCGGATTTGATTGTAGCAAGGTCATTCAACACTTTTGCCATAGGAGCTAAGCAGTTCGTTGTACAAGAAGCTGCAGAAATAACTGTATCTTCTTTTGTCAATGACTCGTGGTTTACATTGAAAACGATTGTAGGAAGGTCATTTCCTGCCGGAGCAGAGATAACAACTTTCTTAGCGCCTGCTGTAAGGTGAGCAGATGCTTTGTCTTTGGCAGTGTAGAAGCCTGTACACTCAAGTACTACATCTACGTCCAATTCTCCCCAAGGAAGTTCTGCTGCGTTAGCCTTTGCATAGATTGTAATCTTCTTTCCGTTTACGGAGATGGAATCTTCACCGTACTCTACAGCACTTGCATATTTGTAATTGCCCTGAGCTGTATCATATTTCAATAAATGAGCGAGCATTTCAGGACTTGTTAAGTCATTGATTGCTACCACTTCATAACCTTCTGCATCGAACATCTGTCTGAATGCGAGACGGCCAATACGACCAAAACCATTAATTGCTACTTTTACTGCCATTTTAGATTCCTCCTAAAAATGTATTTGTTTATATTATTTTGCAATCAAACTGACTGATTGTCAAAATTTTATCAGCACGTTTATTCTACCTAATTTGTCCCAATAATTCAAGTCGTAATTAGAAAATATTTCTTTTTTGTTTGTTTTTTAATAGTTTACTTGCATTTCTTAAGTATAATTGGCGGAAAGTCACAGTTCAGCCGGAGGCTGAACTGTGACATATATTCACATATATTCACACAAAATGCGATACAACTGTATTTTGGCGCTTGCATCCCTCGCAAAATCGCATAAAGACACATTTTTTGCTTCACGATATAAAAGGCTGAATAGTAATAGCAGATGTGCTAAATGTAATTATAGCGTTGCCTTTTCCTTCTATTTCCTATAAACTCTACTTATAAACTTTATTATTATGCCAAGCGCGAGTAATTACAAAGAAAGGATCTGCATATGGCTGTTTTATCCGATTATCATTTACACTCATCTTTCTCAGGAGACTCTGAGACACCCATGGAAACCATGATAGAAAGGGCCATTTCTCTGGGCATGAAAAACATGTGCTTTACCGAACATATGGACATGGATTACGTCTATATAAAGGAAGAGGAGACTGGTATGTTCGACCTAAATACCGATTCCTACCTGTTCGACCTGATTAAATACAAAGAAAAATACTCAGACAAAATCAATATATATTTCGGGGTAGAGCTTGGCCTGCAGCCCCATCTGGCGAGGACACTGTCCAAATATGTAAAGGAATACGACTTCGATTTCGTAATAGGCTCCTCACATCTTTGTAACAGAAAAGACCCTTATTTTCCCTACTTCTACGAAGGCAGACCTGAGGAAGAGGCTTACCGTGAGTATTTTTCTTCCATACTGGACAACCTGAAGGTATTCCAGAACTTCGATGTGTATGGTCACCTGGATTACGTAGTCCGTTACGGCCCTAACAAGGACAAGGATTATTCTTACGGAAAATATAAAGACGTCCTGGACCCCATCCTTGAAAAATTAATCGATATGGAAAAAGGTATCGAAGTAAACACCAGCGGCGTTTCCTACGGGCTAAAAGAGCTAAATCCATGCACAGGCATCCTTAAGCGTTATAGGGAGCTTGGCGGAGAAATCATTACCATAGGCTCCGACGCCCACTCTCCCGACCGCATCTTGAAAGATTTTAACCGCGCCGCAGATATCCTGAAGGAATGCGGATACAAATATCATACTATTTTTGCAAAGCGGATGCCTGAATACGTAAAGCTATAAGCCTTATCCGATAATGGTGCCTCCGCCGAGGACATAGTTCTCCTCATAGAATACTATAGCCTGTCCCGGCGTTACTGCCCGGACGGGCTCTTCAAAGCTACATCTGATTTCATCTTCCCCGATTTTTTCAATAAGGCAGGGAGCTCCTTTATGAGCATATCTAATCTTGGCCGTCACTTTTCTTCTCTCGGGCAAGGCTTCCATTCCCATATAATTGATATGGTTGCAAATCAATTCCTTCGAAAAAACATCCTCATGTTCTCCTATGATTACCTCATCCGTCTCCGGCAATATCTTCGTAACAAATACCGGATGCCCCATAGCGAGGTTAAGTCCCTTTCTCTGTCCCACCGTATAATGGCTAATTCCTTTATGCTGTCCCAGAACATCCCCGTTTACCGAGACAAAATTACCCGGTCCGGGTACCCGGTCCTTCGCTTCTCTGTCGATGAAACCCGCATAGTCGTTGTCAGGGATAAAACAGATTTCCTGACTGTCAGGCTTATGTGCGACCGGCAGTCCCAACTTCTTTGCAATCTGTCTGATTTCATCCTTTTCATAATCCCCCACCGGCATGAGCGTATGGGCCAGTTGATGCTGGGTAAGGTTATAAAGGGCGTAAGTCTGATCCTTGGCCGCCGTCACCGAATTACAGATAGCGAATCTTTCGTTTGCAAGCTTCGTTATCCGTGCATAATGTCCGGTAGCTATATAGTCCGCTCCGATGTCCATACTTCTTTTTAAAAGAGATTCCCATTTTACATATCGATTGCACGCAATGCAAGGGTTAGGAGTCCTCCCGTGAAGATATTCCTCCACAAAATAATCCATAACCCTCTCCTTGAACTCCTGCTTAAAATTCATAACATAATAAGGAATTCCCAGAAACTGAGCAACTCTTCTGGCATCATCCACTGCAGTCAACCCGCAGCAGCCTCCGTTTTCCTCCCGTTCTCCTTCTTCCTCATCCTGCCATATCTGCATGGTCACTCCAATGACATCATAGCCTTCTTCTTTTAACAAATAAGCCGCCACGGAGGAATCAACGCCTCCCGACATGCCTACCACTACTTTCTTTTTCATGAATTAATATTCTTCCTCTTCCGCTTCTTCCCCTTCGTGGATATCGGATTTGGGCTTTACCAAGCCTTCAATCTCGATACCGTGCTTCCCGGCATAATCCCAGAGTGCAGCATGAATCGCCTCCTCCGCAAGCAAAGAACAGTGTACCTTAACCGGCGGCAGTCCGTCAAGAGCTTCCATTACCGCTTTGTTCGTTACGAGCAACGCATCCTGCACGTTCTTTCCCTTTACTAACTCCGTCGCCATACTGCTGGTTGCCACTGCTGCGCCGCAGCCGAAGGTCTTGAATTTACAGTCCCTTATGATTCCGTCCTCGTCAATGTCCAGATACATACGCATGATATCCCCGCATTTCGCGTTCCCTACCGTACCGACACCGCTGGCATTTTCTATTTCACCCACATTGCGCGGATGCTCAAAATGGTCCATTACCTTTTCCGTATACATACTAATTCCTCCGAATCTTATCTTATTTCCCCTGCTTCTTTATGAAATCTTCATATAAGGGTGACATTTTTCTCAATTTATCTACAATTTCCTTTATCGCATCTATTACGATATCCATCTCTTCTATTGTATTTTCCTCGCTTACTGTCAGTCGGAGAGAGCCGTGAGCGATTTCATGAGGCAAACCGATAGATAGGAGCACGTGGGATGGATCCAGCGAACCGGAAGTGCATGCAGAACCGCTGGAAGCGCAAATTCCCTTCATATCCAGCATAATCAAAAGAGACTCTCCTTCAATGAACTGAAAGCTGTAATTCACATTGTTGGGCAGACGTCTTACACCGTCACCATTCAGTCTGCAATAAGGAACCTCCTCTTTAATCCTCTTTATCAAGTAGTCGCGAAGCTCCTTTTGTTTCGCCGCACTTTCCTCCATACGCGAAAAAGACAGTTCCACAGCCTTTCCCATTCCTACGATGCCCGTTACATTCTCCGTTCCTGCACGTCTGCCGCGCTCCTGCTGTCCGCCGTGGATAAAGGAACGAATCTTGATACCCGTGCGGATATAGAGAAAGCCGATTCCCTTCGGTCCATGGAATTTATGACCACTGGCGCTGAGCATGTCAATATTCATCTCATCCACATCGATGGGCACATGAGCATATGCCTGCACCGCATCCGTATGGAAGAGAACGCCGCGGGCTTTGGCAATCGCCCCAATCTCCTTAATCGGCTGTATCGTTCCTATCTCATTATTTGCAAACATAACAGAAATCAAAACCGTATCCGGCCTTATCGCTCTTTCCAGTTCATCCAACTTGACAATTCCGTTTTCATCTACATCCACATAAGTTATTTCATAGCCCTGCTTTTCCAAATAGCTGCACGCATGCAGTATGGCATGGTGCTCTATCTTCGAAGTAATAATATGTTTGCCCTTCGCCTCATAGGCCTGAGCTGTGGCGATAAGTGCCCAGTTGTCCGATTCCGAACCGCCGCCTGTAAAATAAATCTCATTGTTCTTCGCCCCCAAACTGGATGCTATACGTTCTCTCACCTTCGTTACCGCCTCTTTGGCCGTTCCTCCGATGGAATAGATACTGCTTGGATTCCCGTAATTCTCAGTAAAGTAAGGAAGCATCTCGCTTACCACTTCGGGCGCCGTTTTGGTCGTGGCAGCATTATCTAAATATATTAATTTTCCCATATTTCTCACTCCTCATTCAATTCCTAGTAAACCACTACGGATTCAGTAATTTCACTATATCACTCCGCTTATGTTCTGTCAATAAATCAAATTGCATATATTTATAAACAAACCTCCCCTTTAAGGTAATGCATGAAGAAAAAGAATCCTCTCATCGCCGGAACCATTATCTTGACAGTTACCGGCTTCGCCAGCCGGTTCATCGGCTTTTTTTACCGCATTTTTCTATCCCGCGTATTCGGAGCAGAAGGCATGGGCCTTTATCAGCTGATTTCCCCTGTGCTGGCACTCACCTTTTCCGTTACGGTATCCGGCATGCAGACTGCGATATCCAAGTTCGTAGCCAGCGAAACGTCCACCCGGGATTATAAGTACACCTTTCGCATTCTATTAGTGGGTTTTTCCATCGCTATGTTTTTGTCCTTTGGCTGTACCGCATATATATATACTTTTTCCGAAATGATTGCTGCCAGGTTTTTATTCGAGCCGCGTACCGCACCTTTACTGCGTATCATTTCCCTTTCGATCCCTATGGCGACGGTCCATTCCTGTATCAACGGCTACTTCTACGGAATTCGTAAGACTGCCATACCGGCCGCCACCCAACTGGCAGAACAAATCGTCCGCGTAGGAAGCATTTTCTTTCTTTACGAAATCATTAAGGCTCGTGGTGGAGTTCCTACCATCAGTTTCGCAGTAGTAGGGCTCGTTATCGGCGAGAGCGCTTCCATGTTAGTATCTTTAATCGCCATCTATCATCGCTTTTATATGCTTACCAATTCTCATTGTATGCTGTCTAAGGTAAAGCAATCCTTCGGTGTATACTTAAAAGATACAAAACAGCTTCTTAGCCTTGCCGTGCCGCTTTCCGTAAACCGTACCTTGATTAACTTTCTGCAAAGCATAGAAGCTATTTACATCCCTCAAAGATTGCAGCTATACGGCTATGACAACGCCACAGCACTCGGCGTATACGGGGTTCTCACAGGAATGGCACTGCCCCTCATCCTCTTTCCCTCCGCCATTACCAATTCTATCTCCGTCCTTCTCCTTCCCTTAGTATCGGAGGCTGAAGCCGTAAATAATCAGAGTGCCATTAAAAAAGCCGTTCGCAAATCCATTAAGTACTGCTTTATTCTCGGTTTTCTATGCACCGGACTCTTTCTCGTCTTCGGAAGGTACACGGGCATGCTTTTATACGACAGCAGTCTCGCGGGCAGCTTTATTATCACCTTAAGTTTTATCTGTCCCTTTCTATACGTAGCGAGCACCTTGAACAGCATATTGAACGGCCTTGGAAAAACCGGGCAGACCTTCGCCTACAGTATGGTAAGCCTGGGTGTCCGCCTGCTGTTCGTCTTCTTTGCCCTTCCTATTTTCGGTATTCAGGGCTATTTGTGGGGATTGCTCGTCAGCCAGCTTGTCCAGACCTCGCTTTGCGTTTTCGCGGTGAGAAAGTATTTGAGATAAAAGATTAAAAAAAAGCGCTTTCGACTATTGATTCCTCGTCCGCCAAAACGGACATAAGGTATAAAAATGTATAATATTTCATAAAGCCTGTGACGATTACTCCTCCTCGTTGTCTATTATTGCTGTTGCCTAAACATTTTTATTATATTATAATTAAAATGTTTTATCTGTATATTTATGAAAATATTGTAATCAACAGCATTGGAGGTATCTGAAATGTCATTTGAATTTGTACAAAAACTGCCCACTCCGGACGAAATACGCGAACAATTTCCCGTTCCGGAAAAATTAAGTGAGCTGAAAAAAGAAAGAGATGCCGAAATACGCGATGTCATTACTGGAAAAAGCAACAAGTTCCTCGTCATTATCGGTCCCTGCTCCGCGGACAATGAGGATGCCGTATGCGAATATGTAAGTCGTCTGGCGAAAGTAAATGAAAAGGTTAAGGACAAGCTCATCCTCATTCCGAGGATTTACACGAATAAACCTCGCACCACCGGAGAAGGGTATAAAGGAATCATCCATCAGCCCGATCCTGAGAAAAAGCCCGATTTTCTCGCTGGTCTTATCACAATGAGAAAGATGCAGATTCGGGCAATTGAGGAATCGGGACTAACTGCCGCCGACGAAATGCTCTATCCGGAGAACTGGCGCTACCTCTCCGATATTCTCTCTTATGTAGCTATCGGAGCCCGCTCCGTCGAGGATCAGCAGCACAGACTTACCGTCAGCGGCTTCGATGTTCCCGCAGGCATGAAGAACCCTACCAGCGGCGATTTCTCGGTTATGCTGAATTCGGTTTACGCTTCACAGCATCCCCACTCCTTTATTTATAGGGGCTGGGAGGTAAATACCTCCGGCAATGAACTGGTTCACACCGTCTTGCGCGGTGCTGTCAATAAATACGGCCGCAGTCTTCCGAACTACCACTACGAAGATCTGAATACACTTCTTACCTTATATAATGAGCGCGATTTGAAAAATCCTGCCTGCATCATCGATGCCAACCACAACAACTCCAACAAGCAATTTATGGAACAGTTGAGAATCGTAAGGGAAGTGATGCATAACCGCAAGGTAAACAAGGATATTTACCAATTGGTAAAGGGTGTCATGATTGAAAGTTACCTCGAAGAGGGCTGCCAGAAAATCGGCGAAGGCATCTATGGAAAATCCATTACCGATCCATGCCTCGGCTGGGAGGATTCGGAGAAGCTTATCTATGATATTGCTGCGTATGAATAAGAACTACCGGTTTCAATTGCTAAGGGCTGCTGTACTTGCATAAAAGTACGGCAGCCCGATATTTTTATTGTATATAAGTTTGAAAGAAAAGCGCTTACACCCTCCTTGATTTGTACGCCCCGCCCCCTAAAGCGGGCAGATGGAGGCAAATATGAAAATTTCCTCTTATCCTCGCGGATGCGCCTTCGCATATACTTCTCTGATACGATTATGATTCATATTCGCATATATTTGCGTCGTAGAAATATCAGAATGCCCCAGCATCTCCTGAACGCTTCTTAAATCAGCCCCGTTCTCTACCAGATGTGCCGCAAAGGAGTGCCGCAGCGTATGGGGCGTAATATCCGCCGTGATTCCTGCTTTCTTCGCATAATATTTTATCAGCTTCCAAAACCCCTGCCTGCTCATCGGCTGACCGGAACAATTGGCAAAGAGAATATCCGAGTCCGAACAATGAACCATCGTCTCCCTCGCATTCTCCAGATAGCGAAGCAAAGCGCTTCTCGCCTCTGTTCCAAAAGGAATGACCCTTTCCTTATTCGAATCCTTGCACATGATAAATCCCATTTGTAAATTTACATCCTGAGCCTTCAGCGAAATTAATTCCGTAACCCGTATCCCGGTAGCATAAAGGAGCTCCAGCATCGCCTTATCCCTGATTTCCTTCGGAGAACTTCCTCCCGGCTGTTCCAAAAGGCGTACTACCTCTTCCGTGGTCAGAATCTCCGGCAGTTTCTTCTCTATCTTCGGAGCCTTCAAAACCTCGGCTATATCCTCTTTCACGATTCCTTCTTTGTACATGAAATGATAAAAGGCTTTTATCGACGCGATATTCCTCGAAACGGTAGCTGCCTTAAAGTTATTTTTCTCCAAATACAAAACATAAGAATTTAAATTTGTAACAGTAAGCTTCCGTACATCCACAACACCCTGCTCTTCCATGAAACGCTTTACTTTCGTCAAATCCCTTTTATAAGACATCTCGGTATTCTCCGAAGTTTTTTTTACGTTATGTAAATACGAAATGAATGATACAATTTCTTTTTCCATCTAATATATAACCCTTCCCCATGCCATTTTATGTCAATCCCCGAGCTGTATAAAGTTCATTATAATAAGAATATGAGAGAAAAGCAAATGGAATTTTTGGCGTTTTTACGCCCTTTTCAGTAGGTTTTTGTACAAAGCACAACATATCGGCAAGTACATTTTTACGTCATACCACATGTAGAAAATTTGTTCTAAAATATTTTTAGAAAACGTGAAATCAGAATTGGATTAACATAACTTTCTACCATGCTTCCGATTATGACAACCATCACGATAATAAAGAGCTGTACTACTTTTTTCATATAGTATTGTCTTTTCATTCCGTATCCGTCCTCATATACCTTATGAGGATAATAGAGGCTCGTGCATATCTGATAGCACCAGTTCATGAGCATGATATAAGCCGGAACGAGCAGAAGGTACTGAGGCAGAACCCCTGCCAATATGAGAAAAATTCCCCTAAGCCCATAACGCATAGCTGCCATAGATAAAAATACTCCCGCCATCATCCCCATCCATGCCGCATACATTGCAATTGTCACCGTACCTACATATGTGGTCGCAAGCAGGCAGAGCACGATAAGGGTTCCCATCCTTTCCTTCAAGATATAGGCGAGAAAGGAGTTGCCGTTGATATCCAGATATTTCAGCCGGTTTAAGGACGCAGCGCTCAACAGATCCATCTCCCCGAAAAAAGTACCCTTCCATA
The DNA here is from genome assembly GCF_000732725.1 of Kineothrix alysoides. Taxonomy (GTDB): domain Bacteria; phylum Bacillota; class Clostridia; order Lachnospirales; family Lachnospiraceae; genus Kineothrix; species Kineothrix alysoides. The sequence continues at coordinate 1,563,087 of NZ_JPNB01000001.1, forward strand.
TATTGATTGCCAGTATCCCTATCAAAAAACCGCCCAAAAATAAATACAGCCAGCTAATACGCCGGCTGTTTGTACCATTTCTTTTATACATTCGCTGTGCAGCACCGCCATATACGAGTTTATACAATATATGTTCCATGCCTCCCATGAATGACATTCATTACTATTTATTACAATATTTATCTTTATAGGTCATAATAGCTGAAATCGTCTTCGCATCTTCTATCCTGCCACTGTAAATCATCCGGCATAACTCATCGACTTCATAGGCCTCCACATTGATGAATTCATCTTCGTCCAGATTCTGCTCGCTCTTTATCAAATGCTTTGCCACATAAATATCGATTTTTTCATTGCAGAAAGCGACTGTCGTGCGAATCGTAATAAGCAGCTCCAAATCTTCCGACCGGAAACCCGTCTCCTCTTCCAGCTCCCTTGCCGCCGCTTCCTTTGTCGGTTCCTCAGGGGTATTCAGGCCTCCCGCAGGAATTTCGACAGTATAGCGGTCCAAAGCATTCCTATATTGCCGCACCATTAGCAGCTTGCCGTCATCCCTTACCGGAATGACAGCTGCAGCTCCTTTATGCCCGATAAAATCCCATTTTACCACATTCCCATTGGGAACCTGAACGGTATCCTTATAAAAATCAACAATAGCACCATGATATACAAGCTCTCTGTCCAGCCTCTTAAACTCGTTAGCCATATCTGCTCTACCTCGTTCTCAGACAGCGCATTTCTCTGCCTGAACGGAATCTAACAACTTTTCTGCACTGACCAGCTTTACACATAATACAAATAAGTCAGCCGCCTCACACAGCTCTTCTAAAGTAGGGAAAGTAGGCGCAATACGTATGTTGCTGTCCTTCGGGTCGCTGCCATAGGGGAACGCTGCTCCCGCACCGGTAAGCACCACTCCCGCTTCCTTGCATTTCGCCACGGTCTTCTTCGCACAGCCGTCCATAGTCTCCAGCGAAATAAAGTAACCTCCCTTAGGTGTAGTCCACTGAGCGATTTCCAAACCGCCGAGCTCTCCATCCAATACCTTTAACACCGCTTCGAATTTCGGACGCATAATATCGGCATGCTTCTTCATATGAGTGGTCATACCATCTAAATTCTTAAAATATCTCACATGGCGCAGCTGATTAATTTTATCATAACCGATGGTTTGCATGGTCATAGCCTTTCGCATATCGTCCAGGTTCGCTTTTGAGGACGCAATAGCCGCAATGCCGGCTCCAGGAAAACTTACCTTAGAAGTGGAAGCGAATTCATATACCATGTTTGGACTGCCTGCTTTCTCGCATTCACTTATAATATCGAGGATTTCATCCTGAGCGCCGTCATACAAATGATGGATTGCATACGCATTATCCCAGAAAATCCTGAAATCCTCCGCCGCAGGCTTAAGCGCCGCAAATCTCTTCACGGTTTCATCCGAATAAGAATAACCCTGGGGATTGGAATATTTCGGCACACACCAGATTCCTTTGATTGAAGCGTCTTCACTTACCAGTTTCTCCACCGTATCCATATCCGGTCCCTGAGGAGTCATCGGTACTATAATCATCTCTATTCCAAAGTGCTCGGTCACCGAAAAATGTCTGTCATATCCCGGTGCCGGACATAAAAACTTCACCTTATCCAACTTGCACCACGGCGTGCTTCCAAGCACTCCATGAGTCATGGAACGGGAAACCGTATCGTACATAATAGCGAGACTGGCATTTCCGCATACGATAACATTATCCGCACTGCCCACTCCCATCATTTCAGCCATCAATTTCTTTGCTTCGGGAATACCGTCCACAATGCCGTAATTCCTGCAATCCATTCCCGCTTCCGTATTATAATCGGAAGAGGACGTCAGAACATCCATAATGTCCATTTCCACATCTAATTGGGAGGATGCCGGTTTTCCTCTTGACATGTCGAGCTTCAGTCCTTTACCCTTTGCATCTTCGTATTCTGCTTCAAGTTTTGCGTGCAACTGCAATAATTCTTCTCTGCTTAAATCTTTGTACGACTTCATCTTTTCACCATCCTATTAATTATCCGAATACTATAATTCATACGATTATCCACCTCATATTGTGATTGGATAATCGTATACAATCATACACATCCCGTTTATTCTACTACACGGTGTACGATAGCACAAGAACTTTTTATATAAATTAAATTTTTATGTGCGGCTCCGCCTTGCATTTACCGCCATAAAATAGAAAAACCGCTATAAACTTTACGTTTATAACGGTTTCTTATTTTAGACTTCATCGAAAAATTTACTTCGCATAGTCTATTACTCTTGACTCTCTGATTACATTGACTTTGATTTGACCCGGATATTCCAGTTCAGATTCAATCTGCTTCGAAATATCTCTCGCCAGTAATACCATATCTGCGTCAGTGATTTGATCAGGAACTACCATTACTCGAATCTCTCTACCCGCCTGTATAGCAAAAGATTTGTCAACACCTTTGAAATTGTTTGTGATATCTTCTAATTGTTTCAGTCTGCTTGTATACGTCTCTAACGTTTCTCTTCTCGCGCCCGGTCTCGCTGCCGAAATAGTATCCGAAGCTTGTACCAGACATGCGATTAAGGATTGTGGTTCAACATCTCCATGATGTGATTCTACCGCATTAATTACAGTGGCTGATTCTTTGTATTTCTTACAAAGCTCAACGCCCAGTTGAATATGGGAACCTTCCATTTCATGGTCTACCGCTTTACCTATATCATGCAGTAAGCCCGCGCGTTTCGCCATTCTCACATCGAGTCCCATTTCCGCTGCCAAAAGCCCGGATAATTGAGCCACCTCTATGGAATGCTTCAACGCATTCTGACCATAGCTGGTTCTGAATTTCATTTTACCGAGTAATTTTACAAGTTCAGGATGAATGCCATGAACGCCTACTTCGAGCGTAGCGGCTTCACCTTCTTCTTTTATCATCACTTCAACTTCTTTTTGTGCCTTTTCAACCATCTCCTCGATTCTTGCCGGATGGATACGTCCATCCACTATCAATTTTTCGAGTGCAATTCTTGCGACTTCACGTCGAATCGGATCAAAGCCCGATAAAATGACTGCTTCCGGCGTATCGTCAATAATGAGATCAACGCCCGTCATCGTTTCGAGAGTTCTAATGTTCCTTCCCTCTCTACCGATAATTCTACCCTTCATTTCGTCGTTAGGAAGCTGTACCACAGATATCGTAGTCTCGGACACATGATCCGCCGCACATTTTTGAATGGCGGTAACCACATATTCCTTCGCTTTCTTGTCTGCCTCTTCCTTCGCTCTGAGTTCCATTTCCTTAATCATTACAGCAGATTCATGTTTTACTTCATCTTCAACAATTTTCAATAAATAATCTTTTGCTTGTTCGGAGGTAAGACCCGAGATTCTTTCTAGTTCCTGTAATCTCTGTTCGTTGAGTTTCGCAACTTCTTCACGCTGTTTGGCTAAAGATTCCTCTCTCGCTGTCAAGCTCGTTTCTTTTTTCTCAATGGTCTCTGCTTTTTTATCGATGTTTTCTTCCTTCTGCTGAACTCTTCGCTCATAACGCTGCGCTTCGGCTCTTCTCTCTTTGATCTCTTTATCCAGTTCATTCTTTGTTCGAATGGACTCTTCCTTGACCTCGAGCAGAGATTCACGCTTTTTCGTCTCAGCAGTTTTCAAAGCTTCATCAATAATTTCCCTTGCCTTATCTTCCGCATTTCCAATCTTGGATTCGACAATCTTCTTGCGATAAGACGTCGCCAAAATTGCGGAAACCGGCACAGAAATAACCAGAGTTGCGAGTACTGCTACAACATACAACATGTACAGGAGCACCTCCTTATTTAATTTTCATTGTACTATTATCTATTATAGAATGTAACAAACTTAACACATTCTAACAAGCGATTTTACAATAGTTAAATTTTAAACTTAAATTGGAGTTATGTCAAGTAAAAGTACTCTTCTTATTGTATCTGCACCGAAACCTTTTCTATATAAAAATGCCGCAAGCCTTCTTTTTTCCTCGATAGTTGCCGTATTTACGTCATATTTTTTCTTTTGCAAAAACTTCGCCGCCATAGAAAATTCATCGGGCTCATTTCCGCCTTCTTTCATTCTTTCGAAGACTTCAAATATAACATTTTTATCGATTCCCTTATTTAGCAGATCCTGTTCCATCCGTTTCCGGCTCTTTTTTTCCATCTGATATTCGATGAAGTCCTCACAATATCGTTCATCGTCCACATATCCATACGATTTCACATATTCCAAAGCTATTTCTATCAGTTCCTGTGTATATTCTCCCTGCCTTAATTTGTCACGAAGCTGTCTCTCCGTATAGGATTTCGATTTTAAAAGATTCATACAACGAAGCTTTGCCCGTTTGGGAAGCACCTCGGACATCAGATCGCCGTATGCCTTCCCATCCACTTCTTTCATTTCCTTTAAGCCGTATAGACGCAATTCGCCTTTGTATATTACAAAGGCGAATTCATCATCGATATATACTCTGACCCTTTTCTTATCCAGTTCTTCTATTTTCGTCACAATCATACTTTTTCTACTCAGCTTTTTTCTTCTCTGCAGCCTTCTTCTTTTCCGGTGTCTCATCCGGCTTTCCCTGAGAATCGCAACTTAAACCGTAATGCTCGCGCACCTTCTTCTCGATTTCCGCACATATCGCAGGATTATCCTTCAGATACTGCTTCGCATTCTCCCGCCCCTGGCCTACCTTATTTCCCTCATAGGCATACCATGCGCCGCTTTTATTTACAATATTCACCTCCGATGCCAGATCCAGTACGTCGCCTGCAAAAGAGATTCCTTCTCCAAACATAATATCGAATTCCGCTTCCTTAAACGGAGGCGCTATTTTATTTTTAACGACCTTTACTCTCGTTCTGTTACCGACTATTTCTCCGCTCTGCTTTAAAGATTCGATTCTTCTTACGTCAAGGCGAACAGAGGAATAGAATTTAAGCGCACGACCACCGGTGGTCGTCTCCGGACTGCCAAACATAACGCCCACCTTCTCACGAAGCTGATTGATGAATATTACCGTACAATTAGATTTGCTGATTACCGCTGTCAGCTTTCTCAGCGCCTGCGACATCAGACGCGCCTGAAGTCCCACATGGCTGTCACCCATGTCGCCGTCTATTTCTGCTTTAGGTACAAGAGCAGCCACCGAGTCAACTACGACAACATCGATTGCCCCGGAGCGCACCATCGTCTCCGTAATCTCCAGCGCCTGCTCACCGTTATCGGGCTGGGAAATATACAAGTTATCCACATCCACACCGATATTCTTCGCATAAGCAGGGTCCAGAGCATGCTCCGCATCGATGAAGCCCGCTATCCCGCCTCTCTTCTGTACTTCCGCAATCATATGTAAGGTAACAGTCGTCTTACCGCTGGATTCCGGCCCGTATATCTCCACGATTCTTCCCCTGGGTATTCCGCCTAAACCCAACGCGATATCGAGACTCAAGGCTCCCGTTGGAATGGTCTCCACGTTCATCTGCGCACTGGAATCTCCCAGCTTCATAACCGCGCCTTTTCCGTACTGCTTTTCTATCTGCACCAGTGCCGCATCAAGCGCTTTCAATCTTTCTTCTCTTTCCATCTCTCTTCTCCTTAAGCTATAATTAAAACACACTTCTGTGTTTATATGACACGATCAGAACATAGGTTCTTTCTATAAAGAATGATAAAACAAATGTTCGATTTTGTCAATGTGTTTTCACTCTTTTATTACCCCTTTTCCAATATCACCTCAATATTCTTCACGTATTTATGGAACCTTTGGCTGAAACGCCGGATTTGCACTCCGATATCGCTATAGTTTTCAAGAACAATTCTCCTCTAATTTATCATATCTTTCTCGAAATAACAATACCGGAAGCTTTTATCTTCCGGTAAATATTAACAACTTTATTCCCGCGGCTGTCCGCGAAGCATTTGATGTAAGCTCAATATTTCTCCATATAAGGCTTATAATCCTCAAAGGTAACCGTAAGATAACCGTCGTCATAATTCATCCCCACCTCCATGCCGAGAGGAGTATAGAAAATAATCGCATTTCCTTCGCTTAGATGATACATGAGCTCTTGATTCGTCATTCCGTCCAGCATACCGCCGTTCTGGGCTTTGCTCTTCTCTCTGAAAGCCTGCAGGAATTCATCGTTGACTCTAAGGATACTGCCGTTATTGATGACCACGCCGTTTTCCATATCTATATTGATGCAGTACAGTCCATAATCCTGCCAGTAGTCTGTATAAATTTCTTCGCTGAACACTACGCTCATGATTTCCTCATCCATGTAAGTAACGTAACCGCCGGAATATGCATAAAAATACTCATCGCTTAGCATATACTTGGAATATTCGCTTGCATATTCTTCGAAATACGCCTTCTCCCCTGCAATAATTTCATTCAGGATATCTTTATTCGGAGCATCTCCTTTAATGACAGGATAATCAATTTCCACACTAATATTTCCGTTGTTCTCCTCATAGCTGTAATTTTCCCACCGAATAGAATAATCCAGATCAGTGCGTATGGCATCCTCTAGTTCCATATAATAATCTGTCGAGTCTCCACCTTCCCATTCGGAATAATCAGAATCGGAATACGGTTCCCCCCACTCCGGATAATCGAAGCCGGAATAGGGCTCTTCTTCCGTATACGGTATGTTTTTTTGTATATCGACGCTGCTGCGTTCCCGGCTTTCCTCTCTCCCGGATATATCTGAAATAAGAAATACCGTCAGCAAAAAAGCCGCAAACAACATAAGCACAGCTGCCGACACGGAAAGTATAAGCCCCGAGTAGTCCGTTTTATCTCTATCATTGTATTTCTTATTCCTGTTTCCCGAAGCGTAATTATTATAATTCTTCCTTTCGGGAAAATAATTTTGAGGGTAATTTCTTTGGGAATAATTTCTATCAGCAATAGGCCTCCCTGAAACAGTTCCCTTGGAAAAACATTCCTCAGGCAACGGTCTTTCCAGCAAAAACTTCCCCGTGTTATCCTGATAATAGCTTTCCGGATAATTATTCCCATTATAATTATGTAATGGAGGCGCATACGGCTGATTTTGGCGGTTATCCTTCTCTCCGCTGAACACCCCGTTTTCATATCTTCTATTGCTGCCGCCGTCTAAACCCGGTTGTTCCATAATCCATCCTCCCCATGATGTTCTTATTTCTTACCGAAAGCCGTCTCTTCATCATGCTTCAAAATACAATGCCTCATTAGAATCAACGCGTTAGACACCGTGGTTTCCCTTATCTTCGCCCGGTTTCCACTAAAGTGATATTTTTTTACCGTTACTTTTCCGCACACATTACATGCGATATATACAAGGCCCACCGGCTTCTCCTTTGTTCCGCCGTCCGGTCCTGCAATTCCGGTAACCGCAACCGCCACATCCGCCTTTGAAATCGCAGCCGCTCCTTTTGCCATAGCCACCGCCGTTTCTTCGCTTACTGCACCCTTTTTCTCAAGCAGAGACTTCTTCACACTGAGTACTTTTCTTTTGGCCTTATTGGAATAGGTAATGTATCCCGATTTATAGGTGTTAGATATGCCGGGAACGTTGATAAGTCTTGCTGCAAGCATTCCTCCCGTACAGGATTCTGCCGTGCTCACGGTCAAATGCCTCTCCTCGAGCAGATCGGCTACCGCCTTTTCCAATGTTACATTTGTATCCATCGTATAGATATTGCTTCCAAACCGCCCCATCAGTTCATCAAGTACAGGCGTAAGAAGCTTCTGCGCTTCCCCTTCATCTGCAGCACTGGCTGTCACACGAAGGTGTACCTCGCTGTTTTTCGCATAAGGAGCAATGGTTGGGTTGCTCTGTCCGTCAATCAAATCCTTTACTACCGTCTCCACCTTGCTCTCCCCGACACCGCAGATTTTTACCGTCCGGGAATAGATGGTCCCATTTTTTTCTCCCGATAAATATGGGATAATACTTTTTTCAAACATTGGTATTAATTCGTTCGGAGGTCCGGGAAGAAGAATTACCTTCTTACCCTCTCCTTCTATGATCACGCCGGGAGCAGTACCATTCTCATTGTCTACCGCGATAGCGCCCTCCGGCACCATCGCCTGCTTCCAGTTATTTTCCGTCAGTTCCAGATTTCTCCTCTGAAAAAATTCCTCGATCGTCCTTCTGGAAGGCTCGTGCATCTCCAATTTCCTGCCCATCACCTTTGCCGCAGTCTCCTTGGTCAAATCGTCCGCCGTAGGGCCTAATCCGCCGGAAAGTATAACGATATCAGAACGCTCAAGTGCAGTCTTTATTACATTTGCAAGGCGCTCTTCGTTGTCTCCGACCACGCTCTGATAAAAGCAGGACAATCCCAAATCCGCACATCTTTCGGAAAGATAAGCAGCATTCGTATTTACTATATTACCCAGCAATAGCTCCGTTCCTACCGCGATTAATTCCACTATCATTTTTTCATCCTCATTACGGCATACATTGGCCGTTCTTCGTCCGCTCGGGCTAACATTTCTATTTCAATTATACTACAATTATTTGACATCTTTCATTATTTCTTTATTCTTTACAATATAATCCACCAGAGAAACCACTGTCAATATGAGTGCAACCCACATAACGATAGCCGTAAGCAATCTCAAAGGCTCCAGATCAGCAATCATAAGGCAAATCATTATCATTTGGAAGGTGGTCTTGAATTTTCCCCAATAGCTGGCTGCAATGACCACACCATTATCGGAAGCCACCAAACGGAAACCGCTGATAATGAACTCACGGGCAATGATAACAATGACGATCCAGGCCGGAATGCTCTTAAGCTCCACCAGACAGATGAGCGCCGAACATACGAGCAGCTTATCCGCAAGAGGATCCATAAACTTCCCGAAATTTGTTACGAGATTATTCTTCCTCGCAAGATATCCATCGAGCCAATCCGTAAGGCTTGCTACAATAAATATAGTCAAAGCGATCCATTTGCTCGCTTCTCCCGCAACGGGAACCAGTGCAAAAAGTACAAAAAAGGGAATCATAATTACTCTGAAAATAGTTAATTTATTCGGTAAATTCATCACATATCTCTCCTATCAAATCATATTCATAAGAACCGGTCACTCTCACCTTTATGAAATCTCCGCTCATCAACGTCTCTTCCGTATTGATGAACAAATAGCCGTCCACGTTAGGCGCATCTTTATAGGTTCTGGCAACATACGCGTCCTCATCCGCCATCTTGCCCTCAATCATCGCATACAGCATCTTTCCTACCATATTTTCTGCCGCCTCGTAAGCGATATCCTGCTGAAGCTCCATAATCTGCGCTTTTCTTTCTTCTTTGACTTCCCCACATATCTGGTCTTCCATCCCGGCAGCCGGCGTATCCTCCTCCGGCGAATAGGTGAATACTCCCAGACGGTCGAATTTCATCTCCTCCACAAACTCCAGCAAAGTCTCGTGGTCTGCCTCCGTCTCTCCCGGAAAACCGGTAATCAGTGTCGTCCGCAGGCATATATCCGGAATGCTGCTTCGCAGCTTCTTAACGATCTGTCTTATTTCCCCGCTGTCTGTCCGCCTTCCCATACGCCGTAAAATGGCATCTGAGCCATGCTGAATGGGAATGTCCAGATAATTGCATATTTTCTTTTCCTGCTTTATGGTTTCTATCAATTCATCCGTAATTTCTTCCGGATAACAGTATAGAATGCGAATCCAGTAAATTCCTGGGATCTCACAAAGCTTGCGGAGCAGTTGAGGCAACCTCTTTTCTCCGTACAGATCCTTGCCATAAAGCGTCGTCTCCTGTGCCACCAACACAAGCTCCTTCACGCCGTCCTCCGCCAGCTTTTTCGCCTCGGATACAAGTTTTTCCATGGGAACGCTTCGGTAGTTGCCTCTGACTTTAGGAATAATGCAGTAGGTGCAATGCTTTTCACACCCTTCCGCAATTTTCAGATACGCATAATGCCCGCCCGTAGTTACAACACGCTTTTTGTCTCCAAGGGGTTCTGCATCCAAAGGCTCTATATGGTTCTCTCCCTTTCCTATAAGTACCGATTCCACTGTCTCCACAATCTTGTCGATGGCCGACGTACCGATGATTGCATCCACTTCCTCTATTTCTTCCTGAATTTCCTTCTGATAACGCTGAGCCAGACAGCCCGTCACAATCAAGGCTTTTAATTGTCCGGTCTTTTTAAACTCTGCCATTTCCAAAATCGTATTAATGCTTTCCTCCTTCGCATCGCCGATAAAACAGCATGTATTGACTACAATAATATCAGCCTGCGTCTCGTCGTCCGTAAAAGAATACCCCTTTTCCGACAGCATTCCAAGCATTACCTCGGAATCCACCAGATTTTTATCACATCCCAGTGATACAAATAAAATTTTCATATGTGCTCCTTAAAAATGAATATGCCCGCATAATTCACGGGCATAAAATTTACAATCGGTTATTTTTCAGACTGAGCTTCATCCTCGCTCAAAATCTTTATTTTCCCCTGATTTAATTCTTCTACCGCAACGGACAGAGGTTTCTTCCCTTCGTCGTCCACCAAAGCATCTTCACCTGCGATTAATTGTCTCGCACGCTTAGAAGTCGCCATAACAATAGAATATCTGCTATTGACTACCGGAGCCTCACCAGGCTCTACCTCGCTATTTACTACTTTCATTAAATCAGAATAAGATGGATGTAACATTATTTTTCTCCTTTCACAAGGGCGTTAAGCTCTTGTCTCATATTTTCTATAAATTCTTCATTTCTAATCGGGGCGTTATGTGCTGCCGTAATCAGATTATGCAATCGCCTCGTGCATGATTCCAAATCATCGTTAACTATGATAAAATCATATTTTTCGATTCCCTGTGCCTCTTCCACTGCCCGGCGGAGTCGCTTTTCGATTACCTCCGGAGTCTCCGTTCCCCGCTTGGTCAGACGCTTTTCCAATTCCTTCGCCGATGGCGGCATGACGAATAACAAAAGTGCTGTAGGAAATTTCTCCTTTATCTTAAGAGCTCCCTGAATCTCTATCTCCAAAATGATGTCCTTGCCCCTGTTAAGCTGCTCCTCCACATACTTTCTGGGCGTGCCATAGTAATTCTCGCAATAGGTTGCGTATTCGATCAATCCGTCTTGCTTTATCTCTTTCTCGAAGCTTTCCTTCGTCACGAAAAAGTATTCTCTGCCCTCCCGCTCCTTCGGTCTCGGTGCCCGGGTCGTCATCGATATGGACAATGAATAATTATCATATGTCTTAAGAAGCTGCTCCATCAAGGTTCCTTTGCCGGCCCCCGAAAAGCCCGACACTACCACTAAAATTCCCTTACGTTTCATCCGTATCTCCACTTTCTGCCTGTGCCCTGTTAGCAATTGTCTCCGGCAGAAGCGCCGATAAAACCAACTGATTATTTTCCATAACAAGCACCGCTTTCGTTTTTCTCCCCTGCGTTGCATCAATCGCCATTCCTGACTCCTTCGCATTTTGCACCATACGCTTTACAGGTGCAGAATCCGGACTGACGATCGCAATTATCTTACCGGTATTTACTATATTCCCAAAACCAATATGAATCAACTTATTCATGGTATTTTAACCTACTCTATATTCTGTATCTGTTCGCGGACTTTTTCTATCTCCGTCTTCAATTCGATGGCGCGGTTAGAAATCTCCAAATCGTTGGCTTTCGACAGTATCGTGTTGGCCTCCCTGTTCATCTCCTGTGCGATGAAGTCCAGTTTTCTTCCGATACTTCCCCCCTCGATCAAAGTGCTCTTTGTCGTCTCGATATGGCTCTTTAAACGCACCAGCTCTTCATCCACGCATGCCTTATCCGCAAAAAGAGTAACCTCCATTAGAAGTCTGTTCTCATCCACCTGCGCATCCTCTAAAAGCTCCCTTACTTTTTCATGGAGCTTGTCCTTATATTCGCTAACCAACTGAGGGGAACGCTCCGTAATGAATTCCACGTGAGAAAGCATTACATTCAGCTTACTGATTAAATCTTCCCTGAGATTTTCTCCTTCTTTTATCCTCGTCTCCACAAAATTCTCCGAGGCACCCTTGATCGCCTTATCCAAAACTTTCCATATTTCCGCTTCATCCGGACTCTGCTCTTCCATCGCCAGCACCTCCGGATATCTGGAAAGAGCGGAAACGCGAATATCGTTATCCAGATGGAAGTCTTCTGCCATCTGCTTCAAGTATCCCATATATTCGGCAGCAATGTCTTTATTATATTTGATACAGACGTTGTTTTCCGTAAAGTCCTCATACGTAATGAAAATATCGACTTTTCCTCTCTGAATATAATTTTTCAGCTCAGCGCGGATTGCCGCCTCGAAAAAGTTGAGTTTTTTGGGCATCTTAATATTTACATCCAAATATCTGTGATTGACGGATTTCATCTCTACCGTAATCTTACGGTCGGCCTCCGCCGCTTCGTATCTTCCGAAGCCAGTCATGCTCTTGATCATCCATTTACCCTCTCCAACTGCACGCCCTATGCGTACTTCATATTATTATAGAATACCATTTCCGCCTCGTCAAGATGAACCCGCCGAAAAACACGTACACAGTTGAAATACAATGCGAAATAATGTAGAATCTAACCTATAGCATTATTTTATTAAGTTGTAAAGAGAGGTATTTATATGGCATTCGATGGAATTACCATTGCTAATATTATAAAGGATTTAAATGACAGCCTTTTAGGAGGGCGCATATATAAGATCGCACAGCCGGAAAGTGACGAACTGCTTCTTACCATAAAGGCAAATGGCGGCCAGAAAAGGCTTTTCATTTCCGCAGGAGCTTCCCTTCCCCTGATTTATCTGACGGACAGTAATAAACAAAGTCCCTTAACTGCGCCGGGCTTTTGTATGTTGCTTAGGAAACACATTCAAAACGGCAGAATCATCAGCGTTACCCAACCGGGGCTGGAACGTATCGTTGAAATAGGAATCGAGCATTTAAACGAGCTTGGCGATTTATGTACGAAGAAGCTTATCGTTGAAATTATGGGAAAGCATAGTAATATTATTTTTGCCAATGATGAAAATATGATCATCGACAGCATAAAGCACATTTCGGGCATGGTCAGCAGCGTTCGGGAGGTGCTGCCCGGCAGACCCTATTTTATACCTGAGACTATGGACAAGGCGGATCCGCTTACTGCCTCTGAAGAGGATTTTACCCTTCAAATCGGCAAAAAGAGCATGCCTGTATACAAAGCCATTTACAGTTCTTATACCGGCTTTTCACCAACAATTTCTCACGAGCTTTGCTACCTCGCGAAGATAGACGGAGATTATCCTGTGGCTTCTCTTTCTCCCGAGAGCATGCACAACCTTTATACAGAATTTTCCGCCCTTATTTGTGCTGTGAAAAACGGGAATTTCTCTCCTAACATCGTTTATGAAAACAAAACCCCGGCAGAATTCGCATCCGTACCGCTGACTATGTACGGAGAGCGCCATACGGTTCCCTGCCCTTCCATAAGCTTTGTACTGGAAGAATATTATGCGCAAAAAAATGCGGTTACAAGAATCCGTCAAAAATCTGTGGACCTGCGCAAGATTGTGCAGACTGCGCTGGAACGAAATATCAAGAAGTATGATTTGCAGATACGTCAGATGGAGGATACTGAAAAGAGGGAAAAATACAAGGTCTATGGTGAGCTTCTAAACACCTACGGTTATGGGGTGGCTCCAGGCGCGAAGTCCATGACGGCACTGAATTATTACACCAACGAAGAAATCATTATTCCTTTGGACCCTACATTAACCGCCTCGGAAAATGCAAAAAAATATTTTGAAAAATATAACAAATTGAAACGTACCCTGGAAGCCTTGTCCGAATTGACACTTGAGGTAAAGGCGGAAATCGATCATCTGGAATCCATCAGTGCTGCCCTGGATATCGCCCTTATGGAAGCGGATCTCGTCCAGATTAAGGAAGAGCTAATCGAAAGCGGTTATGTCCGCAGAAAGGGCGGCACAAAAAAAGAAAAAGTCACAAGCAAGCCTTTCCATTATGTGAGCAGCGACGGCTTTCATATTTATGTAGGAAAGAATAATTATCAAAATGAAGAAATCACCTTTAAGCTCGCTTCGGGAAACGACTGGTGGTTTCATGCCAAGGGCATTCCCGGTTCCCACGTCATCGTAAAGTCAGGCGGTGCCAAGCTGCCCGACCGTACTTTTGAAGAGGCATCCAGACTCGCCGCCCACTATTCTAAGGCAAAAGGTCAGGATAAGGTGGAAATTGATTATACGGAAAAGAAAAACATTAAGAAGCCTAATGGGGGAAAGCCCGGATTTGTGGTATATTATACTAACTATTCCATGGTAATCGATTCAGATATCAGTTCTTTGCAGCCGGTAAGCGAATAGATGGAAATATCCCCAAAGATTAGGATAAAGATAAAAAGAAGAATTTAGGAGTTGTATGTAATGATAAATAATAAAGAAGATTTAGTAATCAATAAATTAACTAAGGAGGAATTGATTTCCGTATATACTACACATTCTGTGAGACATTTTCCGGCAGATGAACGGAAGCCGGTTTCTTCTATCAGCCGGATGACTGAGGCGGGACGATATGTCGGTTATGGGTTGTACCGGGAAAAGGATGCAGAGCTATTATGTTATGCTTTCTTTACGGTTCTACCCGGATGCCGGAATATCTTGTTGGATTATTTTGCAGTAATGGAACAATACCGCAGCGAAGGAATCGGTTCTTATTTTCTTGAGAGGATGAAGCGTTCTCTTACGAATTGCGACGGTATATTGATAGAGACGGAAAATCCTGATTATGCAAAGGATGAAAGCGAGCGGATTATCCGAAATAAGCGAATCTCTTTTTATGAAGGTAACGGCGCTTATTTTGCGGATATTGCGGCAAAAATATTCGGCGTACATTATAAGATTCTTTTTCTGCCGATTCTGCAATCACCTGCGCTGGAAACGCTGCTTTCGGATTTTGATGCCATTTACAGGTATATGGTGCCTCAGGAATATTATGCGGCACATATTCATATATCCGCTTCTTAAATAGGCTTTATTATGTACAAACGGCGTTGCTTACCGCATCGCCGTTTGGGATTAATATATCCTGATTCTATAGCACTCCACTTGTAAATAAGCCTTTTACGTGATTCACCTCTTCCTGTGTTGCTTTGGAAGCCGGTACGTAGTATGATTTATCCCTTGCAATCTGATATAATTCTTCCTGCGACTGCTCACATGTGTTTCTGAATTGCTTTAATGTCTGCTTCAGTTCCTTGTTCTCCGTCTGAGGAATCATCTCGCCGAAACGAACGAGTTCTCCGTTAATACCTGCTAAGGTATCCGCTACCATTGTTTTTTCCTGCATTCTCTTACCCTCCTACTGCAAAAATTTCATAAGCTGCTGTTTGTTGTCCATCGCCGATTTCGCGCCTTTTTCAAAGAATTGTTTTACATTGGAGTCAGTGGCGCATTCCGCATATTCTGTCAGCTTGCAGTGAGTAGTGTCATATCCGCCGATTAAATGGCGAAGATTCTGTAAGTCTAATTCTGATAAATTAGTCATGATCTTGTGTAACCTCCTAATAAAATATTTTCATTCCTATTATTACCAGGGGGTTCTTTTCTATACATGTAATTCTTTCTATTCTTAACAAAGTTCATTTGTCAAATTAGAATATTCCAATATGCTCCGCTAAAATTTTTATCCCAAAAATATCAGTACTGCACCTCCTGCAATTTCCGCCTTTGCCTTATATTTCATTCTGAACCGGTTCCCTGCTTTCACTCCTGCCATGGATAAAATAAATGTAACTGTACCGATAACGACTACCGCCGTAAAAATATTTACATTTAGAAATGCAAAGGTAATTCCTACCGCCAGCGCATCGATACTTGTCGCAGCCGCTTTTTTCACTGTTATCCTCCGCATAGCGAGTCCCTTGCAAACAGCTACTGCAAATGTGAACGATCTTATCATTATCGAATATATAATATACGGATAAATTTAAATTTTATCCCGTTTCTCTTTTACTTTTTTATAAATTCCCATTCATTGTAAGGCTGACGGAAATATGTGGAAATTGAAAAAATAATGTAGTATAATTTCTCTGATAACCACGAAACCAGAGAAGAGACAAATTTGTATAATATGAGGTAACATATATGACAGCAAATAACGCAGATACAGAAAAAGAAATAAGTCTATTAAGATTGCTTTGTTTTATTTTTATTCCCACTTCAATACTGACCATAATTTATATTTTCATAGGATTTTTACAAAATAAAATCCCTTCCCTTTTATTGTTTTTTCTTTTAGCAGTTATTATCTTATTTCCAATTGAAATAGGTATTGTTCTATATGTGAGCAAAAAAGAATATGGCAGTTATTCATTAAAAAGTTCGTTTTTCTTTCATAATAAAATGAGCTGGTGGAAAATATTTTTGTACGGATTTTTCCTCTTTGCTTTTGCAGGCCTTATGTCTGTAACGATAGTACCTCTGGAAAATTTCTTGCTCGCTCCGATATCCAATCACTTGGCACCACTTATACCCGCATATTTTGATTGGACTAATATGGAATATCTCAAGCAATATTCCAATGATATATTATTATTAACTTGTATTGGGTATTTTGTTCTCAATGTTATCGTTGGCCCGATTGTTGAAGAACTCTTTTTCAGAGGGTATCTCACATCAAGAATAAGAAGATTTGGTAATTGGGCACCATTCATAATCACTGTATTGTTTTCATTATATCATCTTTGGCTTCCATTCAATAATCTATTTAGGATTTCTGTGTTTTTGCCTGCCGCATTTATTGCTTGGAAAAAGAAAAATATTTACATATCGATGACGTTCCATTGTATGTGCAACTTGTTTTCGACTATAGGCTTTATTACTGCGGTATATTCTATGTAAAGCACATTAAAATGACTCTTACCAAGATACCATCTGACCAAGCTATTGGTAACGCTGTTTATAACAATGGGAATTACATGTGAATTTATATCATTATTTTGAAAAGGAAAAAGGACCATTCGTCAATCTTTCAGAATTACCGTTGGACGAAGCGCAGAAAATTCAAGATAACTTACAAAATGAGGGCAAAGTCTTATGTCCTTGGCTAAATACATGGTATAAAGCCACGGACCATATTAGAATTCCAATAAGCGAATTTGACTTAAAAGCCATATCGTTTACTTATGGAGATACTTTTCCTACTTTCAGCCCTAAAGTTACGGATCACTTGGAATTCAGAAAAATGGTTTATACTTTTTATGAAATACTAAAAGTTATCGACAAATATGGGCTCCCTCAAAATGATTGGAAGGAGCCCATATTTGCACAACCTGCTTACGTTGAAGTCCAGATATGGTCTGATTGGCCCATCGCACAATATCGGTTGCAGAAATAATTTACCACTTTCTATCTGACTTTTATTACGATTTTTCAAAAATTTATCCATTCGTTGATAAGATCTTCATTGTCATTCATCCAACTATGTGCCGCATCCAGCGGTTCACCATCATATTCTTCAATCACACCCATCAAATCACCAAGTTCAACCTCTGTCATTTTAAACTTCTTTAGAAATGCCGTAACCTCCGGCATATCTTCTTCCAGACCTTTTCTGGAATATTTATGAATATTCTCAACCTCACCAAATACACCTTTGGGGTCCTCCAGCACTTTTAAATCCCATTTTGCAAATTTCCAATGAGGCGCCCATCCTGTAACTACAATAGGACTGTTTGCATCAATTGCTTTTCCTAATGCGGCTGTCATGGTTGGTCCGCTGCCGGTAAGGAGTTTATAATCCAGAGCATATTCCTCTACCGCCTTTTCTGCAGCTGCCATTAAACCTGCACCTGCATCGATCCCCACGATTTCGCCGTCAAATATATCTTTATTTGCATTAAGTTCTTCAATACTGTCGATTTCAACATAGGAAGGTACGATCAATCCTAAAAGTGCGTTTTCATAGGAAACGCCCATATCTACCATTTCATCTCCATATTTTTCAATATAACTTTCATGGGTTACCGGGAGCCAGACGTCCAGAAAAGCATCCGTATTGCCGGTGGCGACAGAAGTAAATACAGGCGCGGCATCAGCCATCGTCAACTCAACCTTATATCCCATTTTCTCCTCGAGCACAGCTGCCGCAAGGTTCGTCATCGCGATGCCCTCCGCCCAATTGACATATGCCAGTTTAACAGTTCCTTTCGCGTCTATATCTTCGGTTCTGCCACACCCTGTTACAGCCACGGCTATCAATAACGCTGATACAAGCATTAAAGTTGTCTTTTTTAACATAATTTCCTCCTATTTCTTAGCTTAATTGATTGAAAGATTATTTACTCAGTAAATTTTTTATGAATCTTTTCCCTGACTTTTGCGGCGTTGAGCCGAGGCATTGTGTAATGCGGTCAAGCAACATGGCCATGATAACTACAGCCAGTCCCCCCTCAAAGCCTTTCCCGATATTCATTTGTGTAATGCCTTCATAGACGGTTTTACCAAGACCGTCGGCCCCAATCATAGCTGATATGACCACCATGGAAAGGGAAAGCATGATAGTTTGATTCAGCCCTGCCATAATAGTAGGAACTGCAAGGGGAATCCTAACTTTAAGAAGCAGCTGAGCCGGGGTCGAGCCAAAAGATTTAGCCGCTTCCACTACATCTGCAGGCACTTGACGGATTCCAAGATTTGTCAGACGTACAATAGGCGGCATGGCAAATATTATGGTTGCTACCGCACCTGGGACAGTGCCCAGATCAAAGAAATATACCGCTGGAATTAAGTACACAAAGGCCGGCATTGTCTGCATAAAGTCCAATATCGGCCGTATAATTTTATTTGCAGCATCACTTTTCGACATAAGAATACCAAGCGGCAAACCGATAAGCAAAGCAATCAAAGTTGAGGCACCAACTAAAGCCAGCGTTTGCATTGTCTTATCCCAAAGGTTGAGATTATGTACGAGGAAAAGACCAATTCCCGCAAAAATCGCAAGTCCTTTTCCTGCAATCCACCACGCAAAAAGAGAGATCAGTATTATAAAAACAAAAGCCGGGATAATGGTAAGAAACCAGCTCGTGCCATCAATAACTCCGGAGAGGACTTCCTTTACTGCTGTAAAGAAACCACTAAAATTTTGCGTCATCCAGTCTATGCCTTTTTCTACAAAACTACCCACTGGAAGTTTTTCACTAAGCACCATATGATTCTCTCCCTTCCCCTGCAATACCAGCAAGCACAGTAGACTTAAAAATAATTCCTTTTAGCTTTTTATCTCTGTCCACTACGGCAACGGGATAATTTGAATACAAAAATAAAGGGATAATTTCATCAATAGACGATTCGCAGCTTACGGTTTTGATGTTGTCATCAATTATAGATTCCAGTGCTTCCTTACCTTCCTTTATCAGAGAAGACACCTGTTCAATTGTGACGATTCCCAGCAGCGTATTGCTTTTATCTGTTACAAAAAGGCTGGAAATACCTAAATCTTTCATTTTACGAACAGCCATGCGGATTCCTGATTTTTCAAGAACCAGTGCTTCAGCGTCACGCATAATTGCAGAAGCTGTAATAATCTTTGCCCGATTTACATCATGTGTAAATTCACGGACATAATCGTCCGCAGGACTTTGAAGAATTTCTTCAGCAGTACCGATTTGAACAATATTACCATCCTTCATAATTGCAATTCTGTCTCCAATTTTCAGCGCTTCGTCCAAATCGTGTGTAATAAATATTATTGTTTTTTTCAGTTTATGCTGCAAGGATAGAAGTTCATTTTGCATGTCCTTACGAATCAACGGGTCAAGAGCGCTGAATGCCTCATCCATGAGAAGAATATCCGCTTTTGTTGCGAGGGCTCTTGCAAGTCCTACCCTTTGCTGCATACCGCCCGAAAGTTCATTTGGTTTTGCATTTCCATAACCTTTTAGCCCGACAGTTTCCAGCATTTCTTGTGCTTTTTGTCTGCGTATTTCCGCTTTTACATCTTGTATTTCCAATCCGAATGCCACATTTTCCAGCACAGTCTTATGCGGCAAAAGTGCAAAGTTCTGAAAAACCATCGCGATTTTTTTTCTCCGCACTTCCCGAAGATGTGCGGCAGATACTTTCGTAATATCTTGGTCATCAATGAAAACACTACCGCCTGTAGGCTCTATTAAACGATTTAAACAGCGTATAAGCGTTGACTTTCCGCTGCCTGATAAGCCCATAACAACAAATATTTCTCCTTCTTCAACCGTGAAGGAAGCATTATTTACACCAACACTATGCTTGTGTTTTTTTAAAATATTGGCTTTATCGGCACCGCTTTCCAACATGGGTATGACTTGTCTTGGCGTCGGACCAAATATTTTATATAACCCTTTGATTTCAACTTTTGGCATACATCTCCTCCTTATTTTTCAAAGTAACAACACTGTATTATTTTTGAGTTGTCTCTTTAATGCTAACATAAATAAAAATATGTGTCAAATTTAAAGCATATACAAAATAAGTGAGATTTCAGCACTATAAATATCATTTAGACAAAAAAGCAGATTCTCCGTTATGGAAAATCTGCTCAATATATCAGTTATTTATTTTGAATACAAAAAATTCTTCACTCTCTCATGACAGTTTTCATCACCGACGTAATAAAGAATATCTCCCTCTGTGATTACCGCATATGGTCCAGGAGATATAATAATTTGTTCTCCGCGCCGGATCGCAATGACAGTTGCCGCAGTATTGTGCCAAAAATTACTTTCCGAAAGGTTTTGACCTATATAAGATGCATGT
This sequence comes from Kineothrix alysoides, assembly GCF_000732725.1. Lineage (GTDB taxonomy): Bacteria > Bacillota > Clostridia > Lachnospirales > Lachnospiraceae > Kineothrix > Kineothrix alysoides. The sequence continues at coordinate 1,583,930 of NZ_JPNB01000001.1, forward strand.
TCCGTAATCGCAATTTCAAAAGGTGAAAATGGATTCACTACGCGAAAACGCTCTGTTTTGTACATCAACTCGGTAACCATCGTTTTTAACTCGGTACTTTGCGTAATTTGTTGCTCTATACTGTTTAAAATATGCTTTTTCAGCTCACTCATCTGACTGACTGAATCAAATTTATTAATGAAATCCATGGCTAGTTTTCTGGACTTAATAAGAACTCCGCTGCCCTTTGTAATTTCCACAATTTTCATATCCGACAGTACGCATACTGCACGCCTGGCCGTTTCGGAGGAAACCCCATATTGGCTTGCTAAAGAGGAGCGGACGTATATCTTTTCGCCTTCCAAATAATCACCATAAGCGATCTTGGCGGCGATATCTGCAGCAATCTGCTGATATTTTGGAATGTCAATTTTCATGCTAAACCTCAGTTATTACTAAATAATTATGGAAGCGATAATGCAACTTGTATCGCTATCGATATATAGTATAAAACAATCCATGTAATTTTACAAGATAATAAAATATTTGCTGATTTTAATTTCTCATACTCTTTTATAAGGTCTGTTGATTCATTATTTTATTTATATCTAAATACTGAAAAATGTTGCAAAATAATAGCAAAACAAGGTAATATATTTAGATAAATAATGTGAAAGGTGAAAAATTATGGGAAAAGTAAAGTTGACTGTTGTGAGCAGTAAATGCAGATGTGGATATAGTAAAACAGGAGACGAATATATCATTGACGATCTCTGCCCTCCCCTATGCCACGAGCTTTGGAATTGTGCTTATCCAATGGTGTATGCACTCAAAAACGGTGCTTCTCTCGATTATGGTAATCAAACAGCAAAAATGTTTGATTTAAAATGTCCGGATAACGGCAGAGTCGTTCTGCATGGTGAAGTGATTGAATAGTTTTGCAAATTACATATCTTCTTCTCCCTTATTCCGGCAGTGGTGCGTCTTTAAAATTATATAGAACACCATCTGTGGAACAAACGACGTCAAACATCTCTATTTAGCGCAACGGTATGGCCGTATGCATATGCCGCCATAGCATTCCATTCCTTCAGCAGTTCATCTACGCTGACCTGCAGGCCGAACCTTTCAATAGTATATGCGGCAGTTTCCTGAAAGCTGAGCGCACAGACAGCGTTAATATAATCGAGCGGCATCTCGATTCCCCGTTTGGCCAGAAATTCCGCATCAATCTGCTCCTATACGCCCATAGATCCAGCAAGGGGCCGTCCAAATCGAATATATACGCCTTCATGCCTTGGCCCTCCCCTTAAGGAACAAGTTTTTCAGCTCATGTGCCGCACCTGCCGCATCCTCCTGGGAAACAATGGCAGAAACTACTGCCAGCCCGTCGATGCCTATGCCATGAAAAAGCGGTATCGTTTCTTTGTTAATTCCCCCAATCACGACAATGGGAAGCGGAACCTCATCCCGTATACGCCTCAGCACCTGAATAGGAGTAATATTGGCATTTTTTTTCGTTCCCGTAGCGAACATGGCGCCTACTCCCAGATAGTCTGCACCTGCATCAGCGGCGGAAAGCGCCTCGGTAAGACTGCCCGCCGATACACCGACGATCCGATCCGGTCCGACCATTTTCCGTATTACATCGACAGGAATATCCCCCTGCCCCACATGCACTCCGTCCGCCTCCACTGCGAGGGCAATATCTGCCCTGTCATTAATGATAAGCGGTACGCCCAGCCGGGATGCTACCTTCCGTACCCTTACAGCCGTTTCATAAAATTCCCGCGAGGATACACTTTTCTCCCTAAGCTGCACCAATGTGCAGCCGCCCCTGACCGCCTGTTCCACCGATTCTTCTATGGTGGTCTGGGCCATAAGTTCTCTGTCTGTAACAAGATATAGCGTATAGTCGATATCAGGCTTCATATAGCCTCGCCCTCCCCACAAGAATTTCCCCATCCAGTTTGCTCACTGCGTCATGCAAAGCCGCATGGAAGCTACCGTTACCGTTATGCCCTGCCCGCTCAAAGGCGAGTTCTCCGGCAATACCCATAGAAAGCAAGGCCGTGACCGCAGCTTCTAACGGAGCTTCCGGGGCTGCTCCGCAGAAGGATCCGATAAGCGAAGAACACATGCAGCCGGTTCCCGTGAGATTTGACAACATGGAATGACCGTTTTCTATGCAGACGCATCTCCTGCCATCTGATACCACATCCACCGCTCCGGTAATCGCAACCACACAGCCTGACCGGACTGCCATTGTCTTTGCCACGGATATGGCATCCTCTATATTTTGCAGATCGGCTTCTGCCGCATCCACGCCTTTTGTTTCCGCATGCAAGCCCGCAAGGAACCGTATCTCTGAAATATTGCCGCGCAGGACGCTGATTTTCACCTCCTGTAAAATTCTGACAGCCGTTTCATTACGAAGTTTAGAAGCCCCGGCTCCTACCGGATCGAATACAACCGGAACTCCTGTCTCGTTTGCCGCCCTGCCTGCCGTGATCATTGCTGGAATGGTGCGCTCGTTAAGTGTTCCCATGTTGAGCACAACTGCTGAGGCTATGCCGGCAATGTCTTCAGCCTCTTCCAGCGCATCGGCCATGATGGGCGACGCACCGATGTCCAGCGTAATGTTTGCGCAGTCATTTACCGTAACGTAATTTGTAATATGGTGGACCAGCGGCTTTTTCACGCGCACCTGCTCCACAAGTCCCATATATATTTCTCTCATTAAAAATCCTCCATCCATCTTCTCACATCAGATAATCCATTTTGAAACAAATCGTAAAAATGGTCCGTTGGCCCGTTGCCCTTCCCAATTTCCAGAGAATGGGCAATCGCGGTAGTGACATACTGCTTAGACCGCGCGACAGCTTGCCGTATCGGCAGCTCCAAGGCAAGATTAGAGGCAATAGCCGAAGAATACGTGCAGCCAGTACCATGGGTGTTTTTTGTTTGGATGCGCGGAGCGGAAAAACAGTAAAATTCGCTGCCGTCAAATAAAATATCCGTAGCGTCACCCTCACTGTGCCCTCCCTTCACCAGTACCGCCCTACAGCCCATATCGTGGATGATCCGAGCCGCTTTCTTCATATCCTCCTGCGTATGAACGCTCATTCCAGCCATCTTCTCCGCTTCGGGAATGTTAGGAGTAATTACATCGGCAAGCGGCACCACCTCGGCAATCAATGTATCTATGGAATCCGGGTCCATGAGCGCACAACCGTTTTTGGCGTACATTACCGGATCAATAACCACATTGACCGGCTTCCATTCACGCAGCTTGCCTGCCACTGCCAGCATACCTTCCTTACATGACAGCATACCAATTTTCAGCGCATCGGGCGGGATGTCCTCGAAGACAGCATCGATTTGTTTCTCGATGATATCGGGCCGTATGTCCTGATATTCAATCACCCGAAAGGTGTTCTCCGCAACCACCGAAGCAATGACTGTCATGCCAAACACCCCATGGGCGGAAAAGGTCTTTAAATCAGCCTGGATGCCGGCACCGCCGCTGCAATCCGAGCCTGCAATACTCAATACCTTTTTCATGTTCAACCTCCTATATTTTTCCGTATTAAATCACAACCGTCTGCCCGGCCTGCCGCTGTAAGGCTTCCGGTAAATATAAAACAAAAGTGTGCTTCCCGCCGAAACAGAAAACACCCCTATATGTAAAAAGGACGCTTCGCGTATACACGAAGCGTCCGAATCACCAAACAGATGATTTGCTTCCCTACGTCGGTATTAACCAACAGGTTCAAAGGGTCAGGTTCTGCCTTCTCAACTCCAAAGAGTCCCCCCGCAAACTTGTATCATATTCAATTGTAATGCAGCAGGCAAATTCTTTAACGTAGCAAGACATTTCTTATAGAACAAAAAAACCTTCCCCATCAGGAAGGCATCTCAAACGTCAACTTGTTTGAATGCTCCCTACGTCGGTGTTAACCAACAGGTTCAAAGGGTCAGGTTTTACCTTCTCAACGCTCAAGCGTCCCCCTGCATTTGTTTTATTGATTGTACATCTCTTTATCCTAAAAAGCAAGCTTATTTGCACAAACTTCTATATATATTTTTTTATTGATGAAATAAGAAAATAAGGACTTGTAAACCCGGACAGCAACTGATATCCATTTCCAAATTACTTCACATCCATGTTTTTAAAGCCAGAAACTCATCAATAAAAATACAATGAGCCAGAGTGCCGTCTCGCATAGAGGCGAGGCATTTTTCGTAATCCATCCATACCACAGACTCGATCTCCTCTTTTTGCAAGCGAAAAGAGGGAACAGGAATATCCAAAGATAAGACATAGACAGCACTGAACTCATGGTTGTGGAAGGGATTGCCATAAAATGAGGTCACGACCTCTCCGTCGTGATAGCCGATAAGTTTTAAGTCTTCGGGCAACGCAGTGATTCCAAGCTCTTCATCCAGCTCCCGAAGCGCAGATTCCAAATAATCCATTCCGGCAGGAATATGCCCAGCGGAGGAAATATCGAAACAGCCGGGAAAGGAATCTTTGTCGGCTACGCGTTTCTGCAAGAGCACATCAAAGCTGCCGCTTTCGTTCCTGCGGACAATCCATACGTGGGCGGTCCGGTGTAAATCTCCGTAGCGGTGAACGAGAGAACGTTCCCTCACCCGACCGGTAGGAATGCCGTTTTCATCCACAATGTCAAAGAGCTCCATCGTTTTACCGTTTAGGACAGCATCCTTTAATATGTTATCTATATAGCGTAACTTCAAGGAAAAGAAGGGAGCATTTTCCTCCAGAAGCCGGAAGAAAATAAGATCACCCTCCCACAAGTTCAAAGATGGAATTTTATCCTTCGCTACCCACTCTAACGTTCCTTCATTACAGCTTTTCAAATCTCCTTCAAAACCGTCGGCGGTATATATGAATATGTAATAATCCGTAATGTCATCGCACAGAAAGGTGAGGACTCCGCGAAGCCGATAAGAGGTGAGCGTCAGCCCGGTCTCCTCCTTCGCTTCCCGAACGACACAATCGTCCGGACTTTCGTCGGTTTCAAAATGGCCGCCGATACCGATCCATTTATCCTTGTTGATATCATGCTCCTTTTTGATGCGATGAAGCATAAGGTAGGAGTCGTCTTTTTCTATGTAGCAAAGCGTTGTCAGTGTCATAGTAGTTGGCAGAACCTTTCTAAAAAAGTTATGGTTTTCTTGCAAGCTGCAAATCTATCGTACCGTAGAGTGTAATTTTATCTCCTGAAGTTTCATTGATATTTTACGATATTTCCAAGCCTTTGGGAAGCGATTTCTCTATTTTCTCCCACCCGCCGGGGAAAAAAATCCTCCATGGAGTGCTTTAGGATGTTTTTGCATTGGTTTAAGAAAAACGCATAGGAACCCACGGTGGAAACATGCCGGTAAAGATAAAAAATTTTGTTCTATGAAAGATAAAAAATTTCAACTTGAAAAAATTTGTTTGATTTGTTATACTACTCCTTGTCGTGTAGTAAAAGTACGTAAATCCAGACAGTGGTTTACGTACTTTTTTTGTTGTACATTGTTTGCAAAAAATATTCATATAAGGAGGCATTTTATGTTTACACCAAAAACACGGATCGAAAAAACAGTCTTCGGCGTCTTAATGGCGTCGGTCATGGTTTATGGGATGGAAACTTACAATACGGCACTTCTTCACGGAGGAATGACGAACTCGTTCTTCTTACTCCCCTTAAGCGAATTCCTTGGATTCGTAGTTATCGTCATGGTTCTGCAGGAATTTATAGGCGGACCGATTGCCAGAAAAATGGCCTTTCGGTTGGTGAATCCCTCTTCTGATAAACCTCTGACCGTAACCCTGATGATTCAGGCTATGACCGTCTGCGTTATGTGTCCGATGATGAGCATGGTCGCTTCCCTGCTGTTTAAGGGAATCGATATACAAATACCCGCCAAATGGGTTCAGGCTGTCATCATCAATTTCCCTATGGCCTTTTTCTGGCAGATTTTTGTCGCTGGCCCTCTGGTTCGCTTTATCTCCAGAATATTGTTTGTAAGGCCCCAGTCCAACTAAGAAGGAGGCAGACACCGGGAGACTGATGTTCCCGGCATTTGCCTCCGTATAAATTCATATCTTACCTATGTCATCTATAGCAGCCGCAGCTTCTTTGCTGCCTTCACAAATAAATGTCCTTTGGGTAGCCCCTTCAAATCCGTCTCCTTTACTGCCTTCAGCTTAATGACAAGAACGAAATAAATAGGTATCGCTGTTCCCACCGCTATGACCAAAGAAATTAAATTGACAAAATACAGTGAAGACATAAACAGCTCCAAAAGGTACGAGGTCCCTTCGTAGATTCCAAATGCCGCCGCTCCCATAATCAATGAGGAAAATACCGGTCTTACAAAAGTCTTATCGAATTCCTGCTTATAATCCAAATATTTTCTTAAAGATATGCTGTTCAATATGCACATGATGAGCGAATACACCATCGTTGCCAGCATCACTCCGTAAATCCCTAAGTCTGTAAACCATATGATAGGAACTAACACCGCCGTTTGTAAAATAAGAGCGATTGCCGCATTGATGACCGGAGTGTTTACCCTTCCGATTCCTTGCAGTACCGCATTAGTCAGCGTAGATAGTCCGTAGAAAATAACCGTTATTGAAAGCCCTGTCAATAGTCTGGATGCTAATTCCAAAGACTCCAGCTGGGGAAACAATGCCAGAACCACGGGTCTCGCCAGTACACCAATTCCTACCGCAGCAGGTATTGAAATCAGCATCGTCACCTTTATTGCAGAGGCAGTCTTTTTCCTCGCCTGCTTAAATGCCCCCTGCGCATAGACTGATGCTATCGTAGGTATGATTGCTGCAGACATCGCAGAAGAAAGGGCGATGGGAATATTGGAAATCGTCACTGCCTTTTGAGCCAGAACTCCATAGCTCGTGGACGCCTCTGAAAAGTTCATATCCTTTAAATGCACCATAAATCTCAAGTAGATAGTCTGATCCAGTGCTGTTACCAAATTGTAGATACAGGTACCCAAAATAAAAGGTGTCACTACTGAGGTTATCGTCTTAAATATTTCCTTATAGGATTCCTCATCCGTTGTCATATCGCGCTTGATGCGTTTGTTTATCGTCTTACGGTTCATTGCATATACCGCTGTCATGAATAAAAGGGCAATCAATACACCGCTTCCGGTTCCCAGGGCGCTGCCGATGGCTCCATACATCGCCTGCTCGCTTCCGTCCTTCCCTGAAGCTCCTGCCACCCGCATGAGAAAATATGCCGCGCCCATGCTCACCGCTGCGTTGAGTATCTGCTCTAATATCTGGGATACGGAGGTCTGCATCATCGTCCTATGGGCCTGAAAATATCCCCTGAGCACTCCCAACAGTCCATAGAAAAAAATGGTCGGCGCAAAGATGCGGAGTACCGGAACCGAATGGCCCATAACGATATAAGGCGCACCGATAAACAAAATGAGACTTGCAGTCCCTCCGACCACCATAACATACAGCACAGCGCATTTAAAGATTCTCTGTGCGTTACGGTATTCTTTCAGCGCAAGTCTCTGTGCGAGCACCTTGGCAATTGCTGACGGAATGCTGTAGGATGAAATCAGAAGGATAATCGTATAATATGTATACGCCGTCGCATAATAGCCGTTGCCTTCGTCCCCGATAATCGCTGTCAACGGGCTCTTATAAAGTAATCCGATAATTCTGCATATTATGGACGCTGCGGCGAGTATTCCTGCCTGCATAATAAATCCGTCTTTTTTCTTATTGTCAGACATAATGGTATCCGTCCTCTATCCTATCAGCCAATCATACATTTCCTGATATTTTTTCGCAGATACATGCCAAGAGAAATCTGCCGCCATTCCTCTGTCGATAATCTTATTCCACTCCCGCTTCTTATCATAATAAATATGCTCCGCATAACGAATCGCCGTCAGCATCTCATGAGCGTTGTAGTTAGAAAATGAAAAGCCGGTTCCCTGGCTCTCATATTCGTTATAAGGCTCTACGGTATCCTTCAGGCCGCCAGTCTCCCTTACAATCGGTACTGTCCCGTAACGAAGCGCCATGAGCTGACTGAGCCCGCAGGGTTCGAATAAAGATGGCATAAGGAAAGCGTCGCACGCTGAATAAAACTTATGGGACAGCGCCTCCGAGTAAAAAATGTTAGCAGAAACCTTATTGTTATATTTCCAGTCAAAATGGCGGAACATATTTTCATACTGTTCCTCACCGGTTCCCAATATCACGATTTGAACCGCATCCTGACACATTTCTTCCATCATATAGTTGATCAGGTCGAAGCCCTTTTGGTCCGTCAGTCTGGATACGATGCCGATCAGCATCTTCTTATCATCCTGCTCCAAACCAAGCTCCGCCTGAAGTGCGCGTTTATTCTTGATTTTTTCCTTTCGGAAATTCACCGCATTGTAATTATGTTCAATATATTTATCGGTCTCGGGATTGAAGTCATCGTAATCGATGCCGTTTACGATTCCCCGCAGGTCCTTTTCCCTCGCGCGAAGGAGTCCGTCCATACCTTCTCCGTAAAAAGGAGTCTTGATTTCCTCCGCATAAGTATCGCTTACCGTAGTTATTGCGTCCGCATACACAATACCTCCCTTTAACAGGTTAGCATCCTTATAGGCTTCCAGCTTATCCGGGGTGAAAAAATAATCCGGCAATCCGGTAATGGATTTTACGGTCTTCACATCCCATTTTCCTTGGAACTTCAAATTGTGAATAGTCATTATGGATTTTATTCCGCGGAAGAATTCACTCCCCTGAAAACGCTCTCTTAAATATACCGGAACGAGTCCCGTCTGCCAGTCGTGGCAATGAATCACATCCGGCCTGAAATCGATAAGCGCAAGAGCAGATAACGCCGCCTTGGAGAAAAAGGAAAACTTGGTGACTTCTTCCAAAACATTATCACTATATGGCTTAAATCCTGAAAACATAGACTCGTTATCGATGAAATAATAGGTTACTCCATCCTCCTTCGCCTCCATGATGCCCACATATTCGTTCTTCCAATTAAAATCCATATGAAAATAGGTTTTAAACGTCATTTTTTGTTTCATTTCTTCCGTAATACAGCTATATTTGGGAATCATGACCCTGACGTCAAAATACTCTTTATCTATACATTTCGGCAAAGAACCGACTACATCGGCCAAACCGCCGGTCTTAATGAAGGGCACGCCTTCCGATGCCACAAATAAAATTTTCTTCATAGCCTAACCTCCAATATACTTAGAGTTATTATACATCATATCGGAGTGCTTTGAAAGTATTAAAAATGCTAATTTATCCTATTTTATCAGTTTTTGTACTGCAAGCGAATCTTATCCGCGATCAGTGCAATGAACTCCGAATTAGTCGGTTTTCCCTTGCCCGTATTGATTGTATAGCCGAACAATGCATCCAAGGTCTCCATTCTCCCCCTGCTCCAAGCCACTTCAATAGCGTGTCTGATCGCTCTTTCCACGCGGCTGGAAGTGGTCTGATATTTTTTCGCAATGGAAGGATAAAGCACTTTGGTGATAGAGTTGAGCATCTCTGTGTCCTCAACCGACATCATAATAGCTTCCCTCAAATATTGGTAGCCTTTAATATGGGCCGGAACGCCTATTTCGTGAATCATTTCGGTAACATCCTTCTCCAGATCCCTCTCCGTATTTATGCTTTTGACAACCGTCTCCTGCCCCGCTATGGAGGAATCCCTATGACCGGACGGTACCGTTATCATAATCTGAAATTCCTTATCCATATTCATCAGGTCACCAAGTATTTTGTATACCCTTTCATTATCCTTTGTTGCTGTTAGATTCAGTTGCTCCATATCAAACCTCCGACTTTTTTCTTTGCTAATATCTGAAAATCCAATCCAAATGATATTTATTTCCAAATATTGCTAGTGTCTATTATAAAGGAACACTATTTGATGATTCAACAGTAAAGCATCGCACAAAAGATAGAAAAGCTTCCATTTCCGCATATATGTGCGGTCCGGAAGCTTTTTCATTCCTTATTTTTTTCAATGCAGCAGCATATTCTCAATAAAAATGCCGTATCCGCTGGTCGCGTCCTGAACGAGCACATGGGTTACCGCTCCGATTATTTTTCCATTCTGCACAATGGGTGAGCCACTCATTCCCTGTATGATTCCTCCTGTTAAAGAAAGCAGCTCCTGATCCGTGATCCGAAGAACGATGCCTCTGTTAATGTTGTCGTTATTCAAATGCACCTCCAGTATCTCTATATCATAATACTTTGGCTCTCCTTCAATACTGCAGATAATTTGTGCCGGTCCCTTTTTAATCTCCTGCTTTAAACCGATGGGAAGCTCTCCAAAGGGCACCTGTGCTTTTAACTGGTCATTACAGTAACCGAATATGCCCTCCGATGTGTTTTCGGTTATCTGCCCTATGATCTTTGAATCATCGTATTCGATATATCCCGTCAACTCCCCGGGAGAGCCGTTGCTCCCTCTCGTAATGCCCACAATTTCTGTCTGATACAGCCTGCCTTCTTCCAGATTCATGAGCGTGCTCGTATCTACGTCATTTATTCCGTGTCCTAATGCTCCGAAGCCGGAACCTTCATTTAAGTAGGTCATCGTTCCTACCCCTTGCGCGTTATCCCTGATCCATACGCCAATTTTATAATCTCCGGCCTGATTCGTCTCAGGCCTTACCTTCAGCGTGAGTATCTCTTCTTCTCTCTTTACCGTAAGAACCATCTCCTGCCCTTCGGAATGCTTTACCATATCCACAAAGGCCGTCTTACTAGTTACCTTCTCCTCATTGACCTGCGTGATATAGTCTCCCGATTGCAAAATATATTGAGAGGGAGAATACTTCTGTCCGTCCTCCCCGGTGAATTCCCCTATGCCGATTACCAAAACCCCCTCTGTCTTCACATAAATACCGATGGGTATTCCTGCCGGTATTAGCGTCTTATCCTGAATTACCTGAATATCTACCGTCTTAAGCGGGATAATTCCAAACAACTTCAAATCCAGTACATATTTATTGATCTCATTGGCTTTAAGGGTTACTGGTTTAGCCAAATCTATGTGAATACTGTCTCTGGGGATATTGGATGCCGTAAGCCCGCTTACCTCTATGGCGTCCTTATACAGATTTCCCGAAGCGGGAAGCTGTAAATCCAACGTTTGATCCACGCCGGCTTTTATTTTAATATTGGAAGGCACCATTTTCCATAAAGTAAAATAGCAGGTGCAAATGAGTGCGGCCGTGCTGCAAAACAGCGCAAGGTACAGAAATATTCTATAATTACCGATTCTGTCTCTCTTTTTATCTTTTAAGCTCTTCAAGTCCTCACATCCTTTCGTCGTTCGCAGCCAAACGATAAATGATTTCTAAACAAACGAGGGATGTATCCTATATGAAATTCCTTCCGAAATTCCACATGACATACATCCCTCTTAGTATGTGATAAACTTGCACATTTTACTTTAGTATTGTTTTGTATTTCTTGCCAAATCTTTCATTTCTTTTGCATTTTGAAGCGCTGCCTCCGTAAGTCTGTCGCCTCCCAGCATTCTGGCCAGCTCCTTCAGGCTATCCTGCCCTGCAATTTTATTTATGGTAGTAACTGTCCGTTCTCCTTTTTCACTTTTTTCTATTAAAAAATGAACATCTGCTCTCGCTGCAATCTGCGGAAGATGAGTAATACAAATGACCTGATGGGACATTCCTAAGATTCCCAGCTTTTCGGAAACCTTCCATGCAGTCTTTCCGCTGATTCCAGTGTCTATTTCATCAAAAATCAAAGTCTGGATATCGTCCTTATCCGCAAGAACGGTCTTAAGAGCCAGCATGATTCTGGAAAGCTCACCGCCGCTGGCCACCTGGCTCAAAGGCTTCATCGCCTCTCCTCTGTTGGTGGATATCACGAACTCCACATCGTCATAACCGTCTGCAGTCATATTCCCGCTGTCAGGCCTAACCTGTATCTCAAACTCTACATTTTCAAAATTTAAATCTAACAATGCTTTTTTCAGGCTCGCAGTAAGTTCTTTCGCATACTTTTTGCGAACAGCAGAAGCTTTCTGGCATAGAGCGGCCAGCTCTTCCTTTAGCTTTTCGTATTCGGTAAGCTTCCCTGAGCGGTAAGCTTCGTAATTTTCCAATACACTTAGTTTTTCTTCTCCGGCTTCTTTATATTCGAATATTTCCTTTATATCATTTCCATATTTTGACTTCAAATGATTCATTAAATTCAGACGGCTTTCCGTATGTACGAAGTCCTCCTCGTCGAACTCCAAATCCTCCAGATAATCCTTTATGGTACGGTTGAAATCGTTCAAAATACCGTCTATATCCTGAAGCTGTCCCTCCATGTCGGACAGTGCTTCGTCATAATTGCTTACGCCCTTTATTTCCTTAAGAGCCCTTCCTATATTTTCTCCGGCGCTCTCCTCCTCATCATAGCCTGTCAGACGATAGACGCAGGAAACTGCTTCCTTTATTTTACGTCCATTGGTCATCAAGCGGTACTGCTTCTCCAGAAGAACGTCCTCACCTGCCGAAAGGGACGCATCCTCGATCTCATTTATTTCGAAGCGAAGTAAAGAGGCCTCTTTTTCTCTCGCTGTTTCGTCAGCGTTCAGTTCCTTCAGTTCTCTTCCAACTTGTTGATAGTTATTATATTTCTCTCTGATCTCACTTTTAATCTTTGCAAGAGCTGCCCCTGCATAGCCGTCCAAAATTTCTTTATGCTTCTTCGTCTGAAGAAGGGACTGGTGCTCATGCTGTCCGTGGATATCCAAGAGAACACCTGCAATTTCCTGAAGCTGCCTCGTTCCTACCGTTTCCCCGCACACCTTGCATACGCTTCTGCCTGCCATTATTTTCCTCTGTATGAGCAGCATATCATCCTCCTCAGGGAAAATATCCATTTTCTTCAATTCCTCTTTTTGTCCGTCATCCAGTCTGAACGTCAATTCAATCAAAGCGTACTCTGCTCCCGTACGAATCAAGTCCTTATCCGCCTTGGCACCAAGCGCAAGGTTCACGGAACCGATAATAATCGATTTTCCCGCTCCGGTCTCACCGGTCAGAATATTAAGACCTTCCTCGAAGCAGACTTCCTCTTCATCGATCAAAGCCAGATTTTTCACATGCAAACTTGCTAACATCTTCCTACTCCTTATTTGCCAGAAGCAAACATCATAACACATGAGGCTTTAGGCCTGCGGCTAATTTCCTATCATTTTTCGTATTTTATCCATCACGATAACCGTGTCGTCCACAGTCCTTATGGCCATCATAATCGTATCGTCGCCCGCGATAGAACCTACAATCTCTTTCAGTTTCATAGCGTCGATTGCGGCAGCAACCGCCATCGCCATGCCGGAGACAGTCTTAATAACGAGAATATTCTGTGCCATATCCATGGAAACAAAGCCGTCCCGCAGCACTCTGATAAATTTCTCTCCTAGGTGGCTGTCGTCCTGCCTAAACACCACATATTTTTGTTTTCCGTCCCCGGTAGGGATTTTCGACAGTTTCAGTTCTCTTATATCCCTCGAAACGGTGGCCTGCGTCACGGCGAATCCCGCCTCCTTCAGCTTGTCCGCCAGCTCATCCTGCGTCTCTATATTATAATTCTCGATGATTTCGACGATTTTACCATGTCTGCTCTTTTTCATACCTTTTATCTGCTCCTTTCAAGCCAGACAGTCTATACTGCCCGTACTCTTTAATCGCTCATTTTCTTATGCAATACTTCTAAAAAGCTGACCTTGCTCAATTTCACAATATCGGTCGTCTTTGCCGCCCTTTTTACTTCCACTCTGTCTCCGGTATATAAAGTAAGTTTATGACTCCCGTCAAAGTTCACTTCTACCTGCTGTACGGAATCCTCTCTGCCGGACACAATTTCTATCTCTATCTCATCTTCAGGTGCTAAAACTATGCTTCTCGTATTCAAGGTATGAGGGCAAATGGGAGTTACCAGCAAAAGTTTCGCCTTAGGCTCCACAATCGGACCTCCTGCGGACATATTATAGCCGGTAGAGCCGGTGGGCGTTGCAACGATTACTCCATCCGCGTTATACCTGTTTAAAAATTGCCCGTTCACATAGAGGTTAAATTTAATGATTTGAAGACTTCCGCTCCTCGTTATGACAATATCGTTCAGGGCATAGGAATCTTTCCTGTCATAATCCAGAATTCCATTCTCCTTATGGAGGTTTTTATGGAATTCGTTCCTTATTACCCTCCCGCTTAGCATCATCCGCTGCTCGATTCCGTATTCGCCCTTTAATAGCTGCTCTAAGGCCGCCTCCAGCCCAACTTCTTCTACCTCAGCCAGATAACCGAGAGTGCCCAGATTGATACCGAGAAGAGGCGTATCCCTATCGATCATATCTCTGGCCGCCTGAAGGAGAGTCCCATCTCCTCCCAGCACAAGCACACAGTCCGCGTCCGCGGGTATTCCATCCCCGCCTATGCTGCACCTTTTACCGTGGGCCTCCAGATATTTCCTAATATAGTTTGTCTTCTCCAAATTACAATCTTTATGATTGTTCGCAATAATATAAAAATGTTCCATACCTTCCATACTCTCTACAATTCCCGATGTGCTTCCCTTACTGTTTCTGTGATTCTTTCTTTTTCTTCCTGCACAGCCTTAAGCTTCTCTTCCTCTTTTTCGATATACAGCAGATATTCTATATTGCCCTCCGGCCCCTTGACCGGAGAATATTGAAGTCCCAGAATGTGAAAACCAACAGATACGGCATAATCCATCACCTTCTCGATTACCTCTTCGTGAATTTCCGGTTCCCTGACGACTCCTTTTTTTCCTACCTTCTCTTTGCCCGCTTCGAACTGCGGCTTTATCAGACATACCATCCGCCCGTTCTCCTTTAGCAAATCCCTGGCGGGAACCAGTATCTTTGTCAAGGATATGAAGGATACATCCACCGAAGCAAAATCGAGAATATCTCCGATATCTTCCGGCTTCACATAGCGGAAGTTGGTCTTTTCCATACACACTACCCGTTCGTCGTTTCTAAGCTTCCAGTCCAACTGTCCGTGGCCTACGTCTACGGAATATACTTTCACCGCACCGTTTTGCAGCATGCAATCTGTAAAACCGCCCGTGGAGGCTCCGATATCCATGCAAATCATACCTTCCAACGAAATATCGAAGGACTGAATCGCTTTTTCCAGCTTCAGGCCTCCTCTGCTCACATATTTGAGCACGCTCCCTTTTACCTCGATATGCGATTTCTCCTCTTCGAAAGAGGTCCCGGCCTTGTCTTCCCTCTGCCCATTCACGAAAACGTTTCCTGACATAATAATCGCTTTCGCCTTTTCCCTGGACTGGGCATATCCTAACTTGACCAGAAGAACATCCAAACGCTCTTTCATCCTTCGCCCTTCCTCATTCCATTGCCATTTGTCCTTCGGCTTCCTGACAATAAGTATTTACAGTTCAGCCTTCGGCTAAACTGCAACATATATGCACACAAAATACGATAAAACTGCATTTTGGCCTCGCGGTATTGAAGGCTGAACTGTTACAATAAGTATTCCATTCTTTACTTCAGTACCGCATATTCTGTAATAATACGCTTTACGACGGAATCGGCATCTATGCCGATTTCCTGCCTCAAAAGGTCCACATTGCCGTGCTCCACATATTCATCAGGAATTGTCACCGTAAGCAGCATCTTGCCGATTTCCTTCCGGTCCATGAATTCTCTGACTTTCTCTCCAAAGCCTCCGCTGGCCACATTCTCCTCCATCGTTACGAAGAGCTTGTGCTCCGCCGCAGCTTCCTCTATCAGCTCCTCATCAATAGGTTTAACGAACCTGGCATTTACCAGTGAACAAGAATATCCCTTCTCCTTTAATTCCGTCCTCACCTGCTCCGCCACCTTCACCATACTGCCTACCGCAAGAAGGCAGATATCCTCTTCCTCGTAGAGATATTCTCCTTTTCCATATATGATAGGCGCCCGGTATTCCTTCAGCCCGTCATAAGCCTCTCCTCTCGGATAGCGCAAAGCTATGGGGGCCTCGAAGCCTACTGCGAACTTCATCATATCGGACAGCTCCCACTTATTCTTAGGCGCCATAATATGCATATTAGGTATGGAGGAAAGGTAGGACAGGTCGAAAATACCTTGATGCGTTTCGCCATCGCTTCCTACAAGTCCTGCCCTGTCGATAGCAAAAACTACCGGCAGATTCTGTATGCAAACGTCATGCAGTACCTGGTCGTAAGCCCTCTGCAAAAAGGAAGAATAAATAGCCACGATAGGCTTGAGCCCTCCCGCTGCTAAACCCGCCGCAAAGGTAACCGCATGCTCCTCAGCAATCCCCACGTCAAAAAAGCGGTCGGGATACATGTTTTTGAACCGTTTTAGCCCGGTTCCGTCGGGCATAGCCGCCGTAATTGCCACTACCTTTTCATCCCGCTGCCCCAGCTTCGTCATTACCGTAGAGAAAATGTCCGTATAATTTGCTTTCGTCCTTGAGCGAAGGGGAAGCCCCGTCTCCACATCGAAGGGCTCTGCCCCGTGAAATCTTGCCGGATGCCGCTCTGCAGGCTCATAGCCTTTTCCCTTTTCGGTAATTACATGGATGAGTACGGACTTCTTTATCTTCTTCGCTTCCTGGAATACGCGCACCATCTGGCCGATATTATGTCCGTCCACCGGCCCTAAATAAGTAATTCCCATATCCTCGAAAAACATCCCGGGAATGACCAACTGCTTGAAGCTGTTCTTCGCCCTTCGGATGAACTTTACCATTTGGTCTCCATATTTAGGCATGTCCTTTAACGTATTATATACGCCGTCCCTCAAATCCAAATAGCTTCCCGCAGTGCGGACATTATTCAAGTACCTCGACACTCCTCCAACATTTTCAGAGATGGACATGTTGTTATCATTTAAGATTATCATGAAATTGGTTTCCTGTCTCGCGGCATTGTTCAGCGCCTCGTAAGCCATTCCTCCTGTTAAAGAGCCGTCCCCGATAACGGAAACCACAGTATGTTTCTCGCCGTTTATATCTCTGGCCTTCACCAGTCCTAATCCGGCCGATATGGAGGTAGAGCTGTGCCCTGTATCGAAGCTGTCACAGTTGCTCTCCTTACGTTTGGGAAAACCACTCATTCCGCCGTATTTGCGCAATGTTTCAAAACCGTCTCTTCTTCCGGTCAATAACTTATGAGTATAGGACTGATGCCCTACATCCCATATTATTTTATCCTCTGGAAGCTTTAACGAAAGATGAAGCGCCATAGTAAGCTCCACAGCTCCCAAATTGGAGCCCAGATGACCGCCCGTCACACTTATCTTTTCAATCAAAAATTCCCTAATTTCCTCCGCCAGTGCCGGATAATCCTTTTCATCGATATTTTTAATATCGTTAACCGTCCGAATATTGTCTAACAGCATGTCTGCACCTCATCTATTTTTCTCTGGTAATCAACTGTTTTATCAAGGCTTCCAGAAATTCATTTCTGTTGTCAAAGGAACTTAAAATACCTGCGGCTTCTTCCGAGAGCCTCTCCACCTCTGCTTTCGCCCGTTCCATCCCGTTCAGCGCAACATATGTGGACTTATGGTTCTTCTCATCGCTTCCCGTCTGTTTGCCCAATACCTCAAGACTGCCGGTAATATCCAGAATATCATCCTGAATCTGAAATGCGATACCCACGCTATAGGCACATGTTTCGATTTTCGAAAGTTCCTCGTCTGAGGCTCCAGCTAACGTCGCCCCTATCATCATAGCACTTTGAATAAGAGCCGCCGTCTTATATCCATAAATGAACAGAAGCTGATCCTGCGTCACCTCGCTGCCTATATTCTCCGCTTCGATATCCGCAGTCTGTCCGCCAATCATGCCAAATATACCTGCCTTGCCTGCCAAAATAGAAAGAGCCCGGTACACCCGTTCCATCCCCTGTGCATTCTCAGTCCTTGAAAACGCCGTAACCGCCGTCTCGAAGGCGAAATTCAAAAGTGCGTCTCCCGCCAATACTGCCATACCTTCCCCGTAAACAGCATGGGTCGTCTTCCTTCCCCTCCGATACTCATCATCGTCCATACACGGCAAATCGTCGTGCACCAGAGAATACGTATGTATCATCTCGAGAGCAGCCATAAACGGCTCCTCCAAACCTTCTTCTCCATGGAACATTTTATAGGTTTCCTGCAAAAGCATAGGACGAAGCCTTTTTCCACCCGCAAGGATGCTATAGTTCATCGCCTCTATCACCGTCTTCTGATATCCTTTTTCCTCCGGCAGAAAACGGAGGATGATCTCTTCTATCTGCATGGTCCTCTTTGCCATCTCGTCTTTAAAATTCATCTACTTCACCATCTTCATTTATCTGAAGCACCTTTTTTTCCACTTTATCAATCTTTTCGTTGCAGTATTTCAGTATATTCATCCCTTCCTTATACACAAGGAAGGAGTCCTCCAAAGAGATATCTTCGGATTCCAGCTTAGCCACCGCTTCTTCCAGCTCGGAAAATGCTTCCTCTAATGTCAGTTCTTTTTTTTCTTCTCCCATACAACGTTCTCCTTGTCTACCACCTTAGCTTTGATTAGTCCGTTCTTCACATGGACATGCAGCATATCGCCGATTTTCACGCTATGAATATCCGTCATCGTACTGCCCTTTTCATCTGAAACATAGGAAAATCCCTGATTCAGCTTGTCTAATGGCGACAGCCCCTTCAGTCTCTCTATGTAAACTTCCAGTCTATGCCTCTTCTTGGATACTTTACCGCGCATGGCTTCTTCGATCCTCTCCTCCAGCTTAAGCGCGAGGGTACGCTTTTCCCGAATCTGACCCGCCGGACTCAAATATCTCAATTTTATTTTCAAATTGTCCAGCCTGCCCTTGTATAAATTCAACTTGTTCCTAAGCAGACGCTTCAATGTATAATCGTAATCTCTAAGCGTTTCTTCATATTTTCTATATTCGTATACTGCCAGCTCCGCTGCCGCAGAGGGCGTTGGTGCGCGCAGATCCGCCACATAATCGGCAATCGTCGTATCCGTCTCATGTCCTACCGCAGAAATGACCGGCACGCTGCAGTCAAAAATCGCCTGTGCCACCACCTCTTCATTAAATGCCCATAAATCTTCTATGGAGCCGCCTCCACGCCCTGCGATAATCACATCCGCACCATAATGCTCAAGTGTTCTTATTCCTCTCACTATGGAGGAAGCTGCCTGTTCCCCCTGTACGATAGCCGGATATATCACAATCTGCACATAAGGATTTCGCCTGGACGCGATATTGATAATATCTCTTACTGCCGCTCCGGTAGCGGCCGTAACCACTCCCAGCTTTCTTATATATTTAGGAATCGGCTGCTTATAAGAGCTATCGAACATCCCTCTTTCTTCCAACTCCCTTTTTAATTGCTCAAACCTTTCGTACAAAAGCCCCGCGCCGTCTAATACGATCTGCTTGACATAAAGCTGATACTTTCCGTCCCTTTCGTATACATCTATGGTTCCGCCTGCAACTACAGACTGTCCCTCCTGCATCCGAAAAGCAAGACCGGAACGGTTCCCTGCAAACATCACACAGGAAATCGTTCCTTTCTCATCCTTTAACGTAAAATAAATATGCCCCGAAGAATGATATTTGCAATTGCTCACTTCGCCTCTGACGAACACCGATTGCAACATAAAATCCTGCGTAAACATATTTTTAATATATGAATTTATTTGTGCTACGCTATATACATTCTGCATAACTATCCCGCCTAAGCAAATTTAGCAAGTACCCCGTTGATAAATCCGGGAGAATTGTCCTGCCCAAACTTTTTTGCCAATTCTACAGCTTCATTGATTGCCACTCCCGTGGGAATTTCGTCATCATACTTTATTTCATAAATAGCAAGACGAATAAGAGTCAGATCTACCTTCCCCATACGGGAAGTATCCCACCCTTTCGTTTCTTTATTAATCATCTCGTCGATGACATCAAGCTTGGAAACAATATCTTCATACTTTTTTAAAATATAGCGTTCACTTTCTTCATCCGCCGTATTCTCGTCTTCAAAAAACAGCTTTTCCTGCTCCGGCATATCCTCTCTCGCATTGAATTCCACGCGAAAGAGCAATTTGAAAATCTGTTCCCGCAGTTCTCTTCTTCCCATGGGTATACTCTTCCTATCTGTCTTTTTGCATATTCACGCCTGCGATGCGGATGTTCACACTTGATACCTCGAGTCCTGTCATATTTTCAATGGCATTCTTCACCTTTTCCTGAACCTTGCGGCTGGTTACAGGAATATTGTATCCGTATTCCATGATAAGCGCCAAATCGACCTCTACTACCTTATCCAGAACATCGACCTTTACACCCTTTTTCATATTTTTTACACCGACCATACTCATCAACTCGTTGGTCGCATTGCCCGCCATAGACGCAACACCTTCCACCTCCGTAGATGCGATTCCAGCTATCATTGCAACCACATCGTCCGCTATTTTAACCGCTCCGGTGCTTTCATCCTCCTGCAATACATATGTGCTTCTATCTAATTCCTTTTCCATATTCATAACCCTGCCTTTCTCATAACCTGCTAACTATATCTATTTGTATAATATACCAAAATTTACGACTTTTGCATAGACCTTTCTTTCAAGGCAGACGAGTATAACTACAAGCATTTTACAGCCAGAAGCTTAGGCTTAACTGTTCTTGGTTGTCCGCATAGGCAATGACCCCGTCCGGGCTGTCCAAATACTCGAAAATTTCCTGCGCTTCGATTAAAGCCGCCTCCATCTCCTCATACACGAAAGCATCGCTGCACTTTAATGTAACGTAAGTGCTCCCTTCTTCGTATTCCCTTATAAAGAGTTCCTTCAGCTTGTCCCTATCCACAGAAGAAAAATAAGCGCCTTCCCGCACGTAATAATTCGCCAGCATGGAATTACATTCCGGCAAGGCTACCACATTTTCTATGGTATGTGTTTTACCCAGCTGTTCGGTAGTAACACATAGGTAATCGTAATTGATGGTCGGCAGATGCTCTTTCTCATATCCCGTATCATCTTGTGCTTCCTCCATCTGATAAGAAGCGTCTCCCCATGTGGGGTCCACATAATAATAATTTCCGTCTATCATTACCAGATTCCATGCATGGCCTTCTCCATCAGAGACCCTTCCGATTACCAGCGTCGAAAAAATATCCAGACGCCCTAACAGATACTGCATCGCCTTCGCATATCCCTGACATACAGACTCCCCATACAAAAAGACGGAACAAATATTTTGATTATCGGCGGCCTGAGAGTTATATTCGGTGGTACTTATGATATAATCATAAATATACTTCACTTTCTCATATTCATCCGCACCCGCCGGAAGTCCGGCAAGGCATTTTTCCACATAAACATCAATAAGCCTCTGTCTGCGCTTCGCCTCTTCCTCATCGATGTGATAGGTTCCGGTAAAAGTAATCTTTTTCAGTTCTTCGCCCAGCGTGTATTTGGTAAAAGTGTAACCATCCACATAAAAAATCTCAGGATGGTCGTTTAAGACACACTGAAAAACCTTATCTATGCTGTTAATATCCATGCTGGAAATGAGCACATCTTCTCCCCAGCCGGAAAGCACCTGAAATATTTCTGCATAAACGACTTGCTCTTCTTCGGTAAGCCTTTCAAAATTGTAATTTCCCTTTTGTGCATAAAGAAGCCCCGGCAACTCTTCCTCTGTAAGGCCAAGAGCGGCTCGAACCGTATCGTCGTTCTTCTCCGACTCTCCTAATGTCCGGGAAGCCTCCGCCCCCTCCTCATTTGTCTCTTCCGCGAGTGTTCCATACTCATTTTCTTCCGCACTTTTTTCTTCGGCCATCGTTACAGGCAACTTCTCGGGCGTTTTCACTTCCGGAGCACATCCCATAAGCAGAAGAAATACTAGTAAAAAGGCAATCCGATTTTTTTTCATCATTTAATCACGTCCAAATTCAGATAATATTAATCCTTTATTTCTGTCGAGTGTCATACCGATACTCCATTGATTGATGAAAAGAAGCAAGGGGTTCCCCTTCATATCCTTCACCTTTTTCATATCGGAGGTCCCCGTCAGCTTTACCATATCGATATCCTTATTCTCCACCCAGCGAATGTATTCGTATGGCAGATTCTCAAGTCTTATTTCTACATTATATTCGTTTTCCAACCGGTATTTTAAAACCTCGAACTGCAGCACGCCTACCACGCCTACTACAATTTCCTCCATACCGGTATTGAATTCCTGAAAAATCTGAATCGCGCCTTCCTGCGCAATCTGTGTAATACCCTTTACGAACTGCTTGCGCTTCATCGTATCCATCTGACGTACCCGCGCGAAATGCTCTGGCGCAAAGGTAGGAATTCCTTCATACTGAAATTGTTCCTTAGGCATGCAAAGAGTATCTCCAATGGCGAAAATTCCCGGATCGAACACTCCGATAATATCCCCTGCGTATGCCTCGTCCAATATCTTCCTCTCGCTTGCCATAATCTGCTGCGGCTGAGACAGTCGCATGATCTTCCCACCCTGAATGTGTTTCACTTCCATGCTGGCTTCGTATTTCCCGGAACAAATCCTCATGAATGCGATTCTATCCCGGTGGGCCTTATTCATATTCGCCTGAATCTTGAATACAAATGCCGAAAAGTCGTTCTCTACCGGATGTATCAAGCCTATATCCGCTTTCCTGGGAAGTGGAATAGTCGTCATCTTGAGGAAATGCTGCAAAAATATTTCCACGCCGAAGTTTGTCAGGGCAGAGCCGAAAAATACAGGAGTCAATTCGCCGGCCTGCACTACTTCCAGGTCAAATTCCGCACTGGCTCCGTCTAAAAGCTCCACTTCCTCCAAAAACTGCTTCTTCACGTCCTCTCCGATATATTTGGAAAGCTCGTCCTTTTCCTCAATAGGGATTACTGTAGTCTCCCCCTCCTTCGTTCCTTTTTGCGTATCCGTATACATGATTACGCTTTTTTCTTCTCTGTCATAAACGCCCTTAAAGTTCTTACCGGAGCCTATGGGCCAGTTGACAGGACATGTAGCAATACCGAGTTCCCGCTCTATTTCGTCCAAAAGCTCAAACATATCGCCTGCATCTCTATCCATCTTATTGATAAAGGTAAAGATGGGAATCTTCCGCATGACACATACCTTAAAAAGTTTTCTCGTCTGAGCCTCCACACCTTTGGAAGCATCGATGACCATAACTGCCGAATCCGCCGCCATCAAGGTACGATAAGTGTCCTCGGAAAAATCTTGATGTCCCGGGGTATCCAATATATTAATACAATATCCGTCATATTCAAATTGCAGAACGCTGGAAGTAACAGAAATACCTCTCTCCTTTTCTATCTCCATCCAGTCGGAAACCGCATGTCTGGCGGTAGCCTTTCCCTTTACGCTTCCGGCCAGATTGATGGCTCCTCCATAGAGCAGGAATTTCTCCGTCAAAGTGGTCTTTCCCGCATCGGGATGCGAAATAATCGCAAAAGTCCTCCGCTTGTTTATTTCCTCTGCATAGTTGCTCACATTTTTATCCTCCTGTTTCTCTTTTACAGCATCGTTTTTCCGTCAAACTGAGGCTCTATTTCAAAATAATCCAGCACCGTTGCGCCAATATCCGCAAAGGTGTCTCTCGTCCCCAGATTCTTCGGTTCTATATTTTTTCCGTACATAAGAAACGGCGTGTGTTCCCTCGAATGATCCGTTGATACCGTATAGCCCGGGTCGCATCCGTGATCCGCCGTAATCATAAGCACATCCTCAGTCCCCATTTTTCCAAGAATCTCCGGCAGCCTCGTGTCGAAATAGGTAAGAGCCGTCGCATAGCCGTCGATGTCGTTCCTATGTCCGTACAGCATATCGTAGTCTACCAGATTGATAAAGCACAGTCCACAAAAATCTTTTTCCATCATTTCCAGCGTCTTATCAATTCCGTCTTCATTGCTTTTTGTATAAGTGAATTCCGTAATTCCTTTTCCTGCAAAAATATCGTTTATTTTTCCTACAGCAATGACATCTCTGCCTTCCTCTTTTAGCTGATCCAGCATAGTAACAGAGGGCGGCTGTAAGGAATAATCATGTCTTCCCGAGGTACGCACATAATTGCCGCTGACGCCTGCAAAAGGTCTGGCTATTACTCTTCCCACCCCGTGCTTTCCGGCAAGCAGCTTTCTTGCCATAGCGCAGTATTCATATAAGGTATCAAGAGGCACAACATCTTCATGGGCGGCAATTTGAAATACGCTGTCCGCAGAAGTATATACTATGAGCTTTCCGGTCTTCACATGCTCATCGCCGTAATCTTTGATTACCTCCGTACCTGAATAGGGTTTGTTACATAGTATTTCCCTTCCGGTCAGGGCTGTAAATTCATCGATGACCTCCTTCGGAAATCCGTCAGGATAAGTAGGAAGCGGTTCCTTCGATAGAACTCCCGCAATTTCCCAATGTCCGATTGTCGTATCCTTTCCCTTGGAAGCCTCTTTCATGCGGGCGATTGTGGCCATCTGCTTCTGCGTTTTCTCCCCGCAGGTAACTCCGTCTATATTGAATAATCCCAAGCCTTTCATATTAGGCATGGAAAAATAAGGACTGGATGCGGCAGAAGACAGGGTATTGGTCCCTTCATCCCCATATTCCTTCGCATCCTCCATCTCTCCAATTCCTACACTGTCGAGTACAATTAAAAATATACGTTTCATAAGTACACCTCTCTGCTTCTCTTTGCATGGCGCATCCTCTGCCGGACACGTTTAAATTACTGACTAGCGTTACATATTATAGCACATCTTTTCACTCAAATAAACTCTTATATTTTTGCGTAAAGCTCTTTTGCAGACGGAAGCTTATTTTCTTATTTTAACTTCTTTTTTCATTCCTTATTCTGCCGCAGTCGTGCTTATAATAATCGTTTCAGGCGCTACTCCGGTTTTGCGGATGATGATATCTTCAATCTGAGCGCGCTGTGCCTCCGACAGCTCCGTCGCATTCACTACTACGTCCACACCGGTGGTGCTGATGCTCACTACTACATCGGAAAAGCCTTTTGCTTCCAACAGGATCTCTGCGGACGTCTCTTTTTCCGCAATATCCGTAAGGGCTATCATATTGTCAACGGCTTCCTGTTTCTGGCTTTCAGTAATATTAGCGTTGTTGATGATTTCCAATAACGTTTCTTTATTCTTTGCTCTTGTCTGTTCCTTTAACAGCTTAGCTCCGGAAAGTGAGCTCGTGTTGGAGGTAGAGGTAAATACAGCTTCACCAGGCACTCCGCTATCCGCAGGAGTGGTTTCATTCACGTTCTCCGCCATTCCTTCATCTAGATAATCAGAAACAACTACACCCCCATCGGAATCGAGGCTTTCAATGTCTCCATAGGCGGAATCCAAAGCAGCATCTTCATCGGAAATATCAAAGAGTGAAGCAACATCCTTATCCACTGTGCCGGAGTCGGTGCTGTCTGCATTCAAACCGTCATCGTCGCTAACCACCGTGTCACTTTCTACTGTCATGATATCCTCTTGTGTAACCTTTGTACCTGCAAAATTCAGGTATCCTGCAACTGCAATCATAATTGCAAGTGCAGTAATCATAATCTGGTTCTTTTTAAGCATATTTTTCACGCGATTCTCCCCTTTTCTTTATTCGGTTTCCTTATTCGGATTTCATTTTGATTATTTTAATTTTATGTGACTCTATATCAAATAATGCCACAATTGCTTCAGTAATATTTTTCCTTACTTCAGGTTTGTCACCTCCCTGAACTACGACTACCACGCCTTCTATTTCGGGCTGCAAGGTTTTCACCACATAGGGTGTGCTGCTTCCGTCACTTTCTTTCACATATACCGTTTCTTCCTGAATGTCAGATTCTTCTATGTTTCTGCTTCCGCCCCCCGCATCGCTTTCCGCCGTAGTGCTCTTCGTCTCAGGAATATCCTTCTCTACGACAGCCTCTTTCGAAGTACCCGCCGTTATCGCTACCTTTACTTTTCCAGCCCCCTCCATTGAGGAAATTACCTGTTCTAATTTATTCTCCATATATTGCTCATATGCCTCGGCGTCTCCATTTATGGATGCCGGGGCATATATTTCTTCGCTGTTTTTATTTTCTTCCGAGCCCGCATTCTGCGTTATTTTCATTTTATCCGAATCCATGCTCCATATTCCGGAGTCCTTAGAACTTTTTTCCGAGGTCTGGGAAGTGGGAAGTGCAATGATGATGAGCAGTATTCCTACAAGGATGAAAATAACGAATTGATCCTTTCCCGGCTTTTTTCCTTCTTTAATTTTTTTCCATATGCCAATTTTTTTTTCTTCTTCCACAAGAGCCTCCTATTTTACGATTATTTCCACGTATGATTCATCCGTTCCCAAGCGGGTGCAGAATTCTTTTTTCATTTCTGTTATTTTTTCTGCATCTTCTCCGGTTCCGTTTATATAAGATCCCTCCGCTTCTTTTTTAGCTCCATCCGGATATGTTCCTTTTTCTTCCGAAAGGGAAGACGATACCTTCACATCGATCTTCACTTCATCTACCATATCGATGCCATAAGCCCCCTCCTCTTCTCTGCCGGCAATTCCTCCATATCCATCTTTTTCCTGAAATACCTTTACCGTAAGCTTAGGCGGCTCTTCATATAAAAAGACCTCACTTACCCCATATCCATAGTTTCCTGCAATCTCTGCCAGATTCTCTTTGATTTCTTCCTCAAGAGCCTGCGTAAGTTTCCCATCTTCCTCTTTTTCATATACCACTCCGACATCTTCCATCGCCTTATCCATTTCCCGCTGAAATTCCTCTACAGCCGACCATATTTCTCCCTTGTCCGCCCCTAAAAGCAGTGCCCTTACCGGAACGATGAACTGTGCCAATATCATGATACCAACTAAAACTTTGATATACTTTTCGTAGGATTTCTCCGCCGCAAAGTGCATGATACTCTGCGCACATATAATAAAAATTCCTATCTGTTTCATGAATTCCAAAAAAGAATATCCCACAACTACATCCCCTTACCTGTCGTATATGCAACAATCGCTATTGTAATGATAAACAGCGCCACAGATGTAAACGTCGTGCGAAACAGCAATAGACTTCCATCCCCCACCCTGTCTGTACATCCTGTAATTCTCTTATCGCTTACGATTCCTACTAAGGCCGCACTCCCCTTCATAATGCAAGCTATAACAAGCAGCTTCGCTAAAGGAATAAGGCAAATTGCAAGAAGAAGAAGCAACATGAGAATGCCGATGCTGTTTTTTATTAATACCGCCGAACCGATGAGCATTTCTGTTACCCCCTCCGCAAGATTCCCGATTCCCGGTATAGCAGATACCGCTTTCTTCACTGCGGTCGTCCTGAGAGAATCTATAACAGGTGTTATCATTGATTGGAACAGACTTAATCCTGTGATTGCCCCCATCGCCACCTTAAGCCCCAGCACAATTCCTTTTTTTAAAAATTCTAACATAAGGGTAAGACGTTCCTCTGCCCATATCCCGTTCATCAGCGCCATCAGCACATAACTGTATATGAGAGGCATCATAATACATAACAACAGTTTTTCTACTCCATATACTAAAAATAACGTAAATTGGTAATATGCAGCCGCCGTTGCAGCCCCCGTCGCCGCTCCGATAGCCATGAAATAAGTAGGAATGAACATCTTGATGAACAACACGATATTTTCCACCGCTTCAGAGGCAATTCCGGCCGCGGCCAAAAACGATTTCATCAGCACCGCCATCAGTAATAAATAGAGAAAGTAAAATCCAATATCCGCTATTTGATGGCTTTTAAACATATCTGAGAAGTTGGAAAAAAGCGCCGAAATAATGCCCAGAATCAGAATGGATACGAAAATATTTCTCATTCCGGACAGTTCATTAAAAAGCATCCCCTTTACTCCATCCCAAAGCAGTTTAATCGCATTCAAAATATCTCCCTGCAATATACTGGACAGGACTTCGTGTACATCAAATTCATAATTGGGCAGTATGCGGTCAAGGTTATCTGATATTTCATCCATTCCGTATTCTCCCCACATATTTGCAAAGTTCACTGTAGCTTCTGCGGCATGGACCGGCTTGTCCATGAAAAAAGAAAGCACTAATACGAGCGCTGCACTTAGCAATATTTTCTTCATTCTTATACCCCATTTCCTCTTTGGCGGACTCAAAATCAATAGTTGAAACCGCCTTTCTTTCAACTTTCTCTTCCCCTTTTCACTCATCCCGCTATCTCCTGAATGCTTTCAATAATAGCTAACAGAATTGGCATACCGGCAATTAGCACCGATAGCTTCCCGAAAATTTCCACCTGCCCGGCTATGGAAGAATATCCTGCGTCCTTGCATATCCCCGAGCAAAATTCACAAATATATGTGATTCCTATTACCTTGAGTAAAATCTGAAAATATGTATTATTAGCGGTCATATATTGCTTCAGCTCTCCCATGCTGTTAAGCAACGAGCCAAGTCCCAAAACCGCTGAGGAAAAAATAATCAGACACACGCCAAAGCCGATATATAATCCATATTCCTGCTTGCCCGACTTGAACTGCAAAGCAATCATAACACCCGCTATTCCCAACATTCCTATCTTCAGCACATCCATAACAATACCATTCCTCCTATAATTCGAACAGATTTTGAATCATGGTAAACAAATCGTAAATGTATGGAATAATCCATGTCAAAACGAGTATCAAGCCGGCCAGACTAATTAAAAAGGCGTGCTCTTCCCTGCCGCTATGCTTTAATATCTGGCTCAAAATGGTTATCAATATTCCTACTGCCGCAATTTTAAATATTAGACTAACGCCCATATTTCCCCCTTATGTACCGGTCATATTAGTATAATAGCGACAAGCAGACCGCCCATTACACTTAAACTCATAATTACCTTACTTTTATTTATCATATCTTCTTCCAGCTTCTTCACCGACAGTTCCAGACGATGTAAATACTGTTCGATTGCTTCCGCCTGCATTTTCCCATCCATATATCCGGCACAATCTCCGAAATCCAGGCATACTCGCTTTTCCTCTTCGGACAATACCGCACCTTTTAAACACTTTTTCATGCATTCCTTCCATACTTCAGAAAAAGAACATCCGTTATTTAACAGCATTTTTTCATATATTTCTTTAAAAGCCTTTCCGTAAGGCTCTTTTATCCTGCTCCCTATTCTCCGGCAGGCCTCCGGCAAGGGTGCCTTGCTGTATGTAATTTCATTTTGCAGCATCTTAAATATCTGTTGTATCTGATATAAGGCATTTAGGTTATCTTTCATCCGGTTCTTAAAAGATAGGCCCAGCCCAAAGCTTCCGCCCATCAAAAATAAGATTCCTATCAGCCGTAACATAATTCGAAGCTCCTGTCATAAATGGCTTTTACACCACATTTTCCGCCCACCTTTTCAAGCAATATATAGCGCCCGAAACTTTTATTTTTCTTTAAATCAAATAAAAAGCTTTTATTCATCACATCCTCCAGAGAATCCCCGTGTATGGTAGCTATGACCTTGCTCCCGCACTGCATGACCTGATGTACCGCCTTCATGTCCTCTTCGCATCCCAGCTCGTCTACCGCTACCGCCTGAGGGGACATGGAGCGTATCAGCATCATCATTCCAAGCACCTTCGGACACGCGTCCAGGATATCCGTTCTTATTCCCACGTCGTTCTGAGGCCTTCCAAGATAACTGCCCGCAATTTCTGAACGCTCGTCCACTACTCCTACCGCCATCCCCTTACCATATGAATTCCCGTCGGATATTTGTCGTATCATATCCCTAAGCAGCGTAGTTTTTCCACAGCCCGGAGGTGAAATCAATAAAGAATTAAACAGCCTCCCCTCTTCATATATATAAGGGAGGAGCATATCTGCCGCCCCTTTGATTTCATGGGAAACACGTATATTCATATAACTGATATGCTTTATATTTCGTATGATATTGCCTTCCTGCAATATGACTTGTCCGGCAAGTCCAATTCTGTGCCCTCCGGGTATCGTCATAAAGCCTTGCTTTATTTCATCGGCAAAGGCATACACCGAGTATTCGCATATATGGTTCAATATCGCTTCCATGTCCCTTTCGGCTATGAGGCATGCATCATTTCTCTCTTTTGTAACCTGTCCATCCTCCGCCAGATACCATTCCTCATTTTGAAGTATAACGATGACTTCTCTGCCGATTCTAAGTCTTATTTCCTGCAGATCCTCAGCTTGCTTTATAACGCCGCCCCACTTGTCCCTCATATAATCGGGAAATATATGCAGAATTTCCTCTCCCCTCGCCACACGCCTTCACCTCCGTCCTCTTATCTCAATATATGAAATGTTGTCCAAGTTATTCCAAGTTTTTTGTATCAAAAAAAATACATTATCTTTTTGAATTTCCATAGACAATAACATTTGTAAGTGATATGATTATTATACAAACAGTAACAATTATTATTATTAAATATATAAATAGAAAGAGAGGTATTTTTTATGATAAACTCATCTCAAGTAGATAATCTGGTAAGCTTATTGGATGGTTATGCGGAAAAAGGCGGTCATCACCTGAACGTCAACGTATTGAACAAAGATACGCTTTTGGATGCACAAAAGCATCCCGAGAAATATCCTCAGCTTACTATCCGCGTCAGCGGCTATGCAGTTAATTTTATTAAATTAACACCTGAGCAGCAAAACGACGTTATAAGCAGAACCTTTCATGAAATCATCTAACTCCCCTCTATAGAATAGAACTATAAAAAAGCCTGCCGCACTAATATTTGTACGGCAGACTTTTTATGTTCTGCTTTTTTATATGATTTTTTATACTATCAGCTCTTTTGTATTATCGCTTTTCTATTATCACTTTTGATAGAAATCTTGCCTTTGTCATACCTTTTGGGGTTATTGATTAACTACTCTGTTTTTCTCTGCCTTCTAACACTTTTTTCCCATTTCCATGTGTAATTGCTCAAATAATGCCGAAAGGTCATTAAACGGTGCGGAACATGCTCCGTTATGGCACAAATAATACATCGTTCCGGTTTCGGGAATCGGATAGTCTGACGTAAAATGGGCTACTTGTTTCAATTCTTCCTTATTTTCATGGGTTTTGACAAGCAATGTCAAATTGGGTAAAGGTGTTTTTTTAAGATAGGTGATCAATTCTTCCGGAATACTTTTTTCAGCAGTTGCACAAACAAGTTCAAAAGAAGAATAAACTGCCTGAGAGACAGCAAGCAAAGCCATGCTGTGCCCTGCCGGATACTCTTGTATTGAAGCGGTCAAAAAGCAAAATTGACGATAACTTATTTCCTGCCACTTCGTTTCACCCGTTAATTTTGAAAGGCATTCCAACACGACTGCCGCTACCGAATTACCAGATGGAATCGCACCGTCATAAGTTTCTTTCGGACGACTGACCAGCTGCTCGCTATCTTTAGAATAGAGAAAAAATCCGTCTCGTTCTTGATCCCAGAAATGACTGATCATTAATTCTGAAATATAAATAGCCTGCTGTAAATATTCAATTTCAAATGTGGATTTATACAACTCGAGTAGCGCAAAAGCATAAAATGCATAATCATCGAGCTGACCCGCGTGTGCAGCCTCTCCTTTACGCCAGCGAATCTTTAATTCACCGTTTTCATCAATTAGGGCCTTTTGCAGAAAGTACTGCCCTTTCTTTGCTGTTTGTATATATCCAGGGTTATCGAGCAACCATCCCGCTTTTGCCAACGCTGCAATCATAAGAGCATTCCATGAAGTAAGTACCTTATCATCTTTATGCAACTGAGTACGATTCAGACGGTAAGTGTATAGTTTATGAGAAAGTTCTTTTATTCTAAGATCCATCCCGGCATATTTAGGATTGTCCAGTAAATTTAAAATGTTCTTTCCTTCAAAATTTCCATACTCAGTTATTCCATACCATGAACAGAAAATATCTCCATCTTGTTCACCCAATACATTAAATACTTCCCGTTTTGTAAATACATAATATTTTCCCTCGACACCATCACTGTCCGCATCTTGTCCGCAATAAAACCCACCATTTTCATCATACAGTTCTCGCATCACATAATCCAGAGTACGCTCTGCTACCATTTGGAAAAATACATCCTTAGTGATGTGGTATGCATCCAAATAAGCAAGAGTAAGCAAGGCATTGTCATAGAGCATTTTTTCAAAATGAGGGACAAGCCATTTTTCATCGGTGGAATAACGCGAGAAACCGCCTCCGAGGTGATCGAAGATCCCACCGCGGAACATTTGAGTAAGCGAGTGCTTTACCGCATCTAATATAAAAGATTCTTTTTCCAGCAAAGAATACAGTAAAAGAAACAGGAAATTGTGAGGCGTCGGAAATTTGGGTGCTGTTCCAAATCCCCCCCATTGGGTATCATAAATACTCTTAAACTGCTCCACCGCTTTTACCAAAAGAGCTTTATTTGGTTCTCTGTTCTTTCTGCCGGTTTCCTTATGCCCATTCAATAAGGCTGTAACTTGTTCTCCCTTCGAAAGAAGAACATCACAGTCCGTTTCCCATACCTGTTTAACAGCTGTCAGCAGTTCCATAAGTCCCATTCTGCCATAAGCTGCTACTTTCGGCAGATATGTTCCGGCCCAGAACGGTTTTTGAGACGGCGTCATGATAACAGTAAGAGGCCAGCCGCCTGAACCGGTGAGCATTTGGCATGCCGCCATATAGACTGCGTCAATATCAGGGCGTTCCTCTCTGTCTACTTTGATGCAGATATAATCGTTATTAAGCACCGCTGCTACATCCGCATCCTCAAATGATTCATGAGCCATGACATGACACCAGTGACAGGTGGAGTAGCCAACGGAAAGAAATAC
Source organism: Kineothrix alysoides (assembly GCF_000732725.1). Lineage (GTDB taxonomy): Bacteria > Bacillota > Clostridia > Lachnospirales > Lachnospiraceae > Kineothrix > Kineothrix alysoides. The sequence goes on from NZ_JPNB01000001.1 coordinate 1,616,838, forward strand.
AGGCTTATTTTCCGCTTTTGCTTTTTTAAACGCTTCTTCGCTCCATGGATACCAATGCACTGGATTATGAGCATGCTGTAGAAGGTAAGGCGATTTTTCATGAATTAATCTATTGAACTCTGTGGTTTTACTAGCAGACATTTTACCTCTCTTTCATTGCCAAAGTATTTGCTTTATAGTGTGTCCAAAAAAAGAAAGGATACCATAAAAGTATCTCTTTTTTATCGGGAATAGTCTTCTCTACAATACTGTTTCGACACCCATCTAAGGACTCTGATTATATCTTAAATCTAAATCTTATATTATTAAAGTTTATTCCACTGCACAACGAGATATATTTCAATTACAAAAAGGAAGCTTTATACATCAAAGCTTCCTTTCAACATATTTATTGTTATCTTTTCAATTCAATTATACCTGAGCTACGTCCTTCATAGAAAAACTGAGTCTTCCCATCTTGTCCTTGCCAAGGCATACTACTGTCACCTTATCTCCAAGAGACAGCACATCCTCTACGCGGTTGATTCTTTCCTTTGCAATCTTGGAAATATGAACCATTCCTTCTTTGCCCGGCGCGAATTCCACAAATGCACCGAAATCCTTAATGCTGACAACCGTTCCCTTGAAAATCTGTCCTTCTTGGAAGTCGGTCGTGATGATTTTAACGATTTCCACTGCTTTATCCATCATCTCTGCATCTGTACCGCAGATAGATACTTTTCCATCATCGGTAATATCAATTTTAACGCCAGTACGTGCGATGATTTCATTGATGGTCTTACCGCGCTGTCCGACTACATCACCGATTTTTTCCGGATCGATCTGAACGGAAATAATCTTAGGTGCATACGGTCCTACTTCTTTTCTGGGCTCAGCGATAGCGGGAATCATAATTTCGTTAAGAATATACTCTCTCGCTTCTTTCGTATTGCGAATCGCTTCCTCTACGATAGGTCTGGTCAGACCATGAATCTTAATATCCATCTGAATAGCGGTAATTCCGTCGTGAGTACCGGCCACTTTGAAGTCCATATCTCCGAAGAAATCTTCCAGGCCCTGGATATCCGTAAGCACGATATAATCCTCGTCACCATCTCCCGACACAAGACCGCAGGAAATACCGGCAACCGGCTTGCTGATAGGCACACCGGCAGCCATAAGGGACATCGTGGAGGCACAAACGGATGCCTGAGAGGTAGAACCGTTGGATTCAAACGTCTCGGATACCGTACGAATCGCATAAGGGAACTCCTCTTCCGTAGGAAGTACAGGAATAAGAGCCTTCTCTGCCAAAGCTCCATGTCCTATCTCACGGCGTCCGGGCCCTCTGCTGGGTCTCGTCTCTCCTACCGAATAGGACGGGAAATTGTAGTGGTGCATATATCTCTTATTTACTTCATTTTCATCCAAACCGTCAATTCTCTGCATATCTGACAGAGGCGCCAACGTTGTTACCGTGCAAATCTGTGTCTGACCGCGTGTAAACATTGCGGATCCATGCACTCGGGGAATCAAATCAACTTCGGCTGCGAGATGTCTGATCTGCTTGATCGCACGGCCGTCCGGACGCTTGTGATCCTTTAAAATCATCTTGCGTACTGTTTTCTTCTCGTACTGATAAATCGCTTCGCCTAAGATAGCAAGCCATTCTTCGTTCTCCGAAAAGACCTCTTCCAGCTTCGCCGTAATCTTTCTTATATTATTTTCACGCACCTGTTTCTCATCGGTGAATACCGCTTCTTCCATTTCTTCAGGAGTTACGATTTTCTTCATCTCTTCGAACATTTCTGCCGGTACTGCACAGCTTGTATATTCGTGCTTCGCTTTTCCTACCTCTGCAACAATCTGATTGATGAATGCGATTATCGTCTGATTGATTTCATGTGCCAAATAAATCGCTTCTATCATTTTGTCTTCCGGCACCTCGTTCGCACCGGCCTCAATCATAATCACCTTTTCTCCGGTAGAAGCTACCGTAAGGTTCAAATCGCCGATTTTCCACTCTTCTTGAGAAGGGTTGATGACGAACTCACCATTGATCATACCTATCTGTGTCGTAGCACACGGTCCGTCAAAGGGAATGTCGGAAATGCATGTTGCAACTGCGGAACCGATCATCGCTACCAGTTCAGGGCGGCAGGTCGGGTCTACAGACATTACCATATTGCTGAGAGTGACATCATTTCTGTAATCCTTAGGAAAAAGAGGTCGCATCGGTCTGTCGATAACGCGGCTCGTTAAAATAGCGTTCTCAGAAGCCTTACCCTCTCTCTTATTAAATCCACCGGGAACCTTTCCAACTGCGTATAATTTTTCTTCATATTCTACGCTTAAAGGGAAGAAATCGATTCCTTCTCTCGGCTTATCGGAAGCCGTAGCCGTACAAAGCACGGTAGTCTCACCATACTGCATGAATGCGCAGCCGCTTGCCTGCTTGCCGACTCTGTCTATATCGATGCGCAGAGTTCTTCCAGCAAGATCCATTGTAAAAGTTTTGTAATTTTTTTCCATTTACTCTTTTCTCCTTTTTTATACTTAAAAGGCAAGAGATACCGAAACTACTGATGTACTCTCGAAGCAGAAAAACTTTTAAGTTCGAGCTCACATCAGTGGTCTCGGAGTATCCCCTCTGCCTTTTATTAACAAATACCGCTTTACGCATAAAAAGACGGACACTGCAACCTATCAGTCTGTATCCGCCTTTTTTCCATTTAATAATTACTTTCTGATTCCGAGTCTTTCAATTAAAGAACGATATCTCTCAATGTCGGTTTTCTTCAAATAACCGAGCAGACCACGTCTCTGTCCAACCATTTTGAGAAGACCTCTTCTTGAGTGATGATCCTTAGTATTGTTCTTCAAATGCTCTGTAAGCTCTTGAATTCTCGCTGTAAGTACCGCAATCTGTACCTCCGGTGAGCCGGTGTCGCCTTCTGTTCTGGCGTATTCCTGAATAATTGCTGTTTTCTTTTCCTTTGAAATCATTTGATTTCCTCCTTCTTGTCTTAACGCCGTATACTAAGATCGGGTCGGAGTCGTCCCTAATCTGAGTATCGGTTCCATATCATACTTTGCTATTTTAACACATTTTATTCTTCATGTAAACACCACAAATCAATTTTGGGGCAAAACCCGTACTATTTTTGCAGGGGTCCGATAGTTATATTTAGAAATCTTAATTCCCGTCTTAGGGCTGCTGGCATGCACCACCTGGCCTCCGCCGATATACAGTGCCACATGGTTGATGCTGCCGCCTTTCGCATAGAAAATCAAATCGCCGGGCTGAGCTTCGGAGATGGATATTTTCGTCCCTGCTCCCGCTTGCGAGCCTGAATTTCTAGGCAAGGAGATGCCGAAGTTTTTAAATACGCTGAGCACGAATCCGGAGCAATCCGTCCCCTTGGTCAGGCTCGTTCCTCCCCATACATAAGGATTTCCCACAAACTGCTTCGCATATTGGCACAAATCCACACGAATGTCGGACACGCCTTGTCCATATAACAACTCAGTCATCGTAATGGCTTTTGCAAGCTTCTCCTCCACGCTGACATATTCCGCCGCAACATAATTTTCCTCATCGTCAATCAGAACCTTAACCCAGTCGCCCTCAACTGCAACCACATCCAGTTCTTCTCCCTGAGGAACCATAGTAATTATCTCACAGTCCGTATTCGGCTTTTCTCTGACCTTTAAACTGTCGGTATTGACTACCGCAACTACAGCCATCGCTTCATTCGCACGTTTTTTCGCATTCCAGCCGTCCAATAGGAATTCGCTCTTCACATAGCCCTCTACCTTTCCAGACTTGATAAGCGTCCATTCTCCTTCGCTCTTTATGATTTCACAGGCCGCGTTCTTCGGAAGCTTCCCTACCAGCTTTCCGTCATCCGCAGGCGTCTGTCTGATATTCAAATTATTGTCCACATTGGAAATGCCGAGATTCGTATATCCCCAGAGCGCCCCCTGAGCATCATCCGCCGCAGCGATATATTCCGCCTGCGTCCTTTCTGCTTCCAGCAAGGCTGCTGCTCCTACCGGCTGTGCTATTGATTCCTTTATCGGTTCCGTGGCCGCAACTGCCTTCGACTTCAGCACACTGGACGCAGCCATGCTCTCTGCTATGGAATAATTCGTTCCCAGTTCATCGTTTGCGACAGACGAAACCTCTTTCGATACGAACAGCTTCTCCAGAGTTTCACTGCCTTCTATCGCATATACCGGAGTATTCTGCAGTAAAATCATTCCCGTTATGCACATGCTGGCAATGCCCGTTAGTTTATATTTCATGAAAACCTCCGTGATATATTACAAAATTATTAAATATATTACAGGGTTATTATAACAATAGAAAATACCGCTGTCAAATAAAAAAAAGCGGGAAACTTTGGAAGTGTTCGCGCTTTTTCTACTTTTTTCTGCATTGTCTTTCTAAATCTGGCTGTCCCTTTCAGGCATAAGGTTCAGGATCCGAAGTGAAATGCTTTTCCTTCTTCGATATCCTTCATCATCTGCTCCTTTAAAGCGTCCTTGCCGTCAAATTTCTTCTCAGGCCTCTTATAAGAAAGCAGCCTTATCGTCATCTCTTCTCCGTAAATATCCTCGTCGAATTCATAAATAAAGGTTTCCACACCCATCTGCCCGTTGTCGCTTACTGTGGGCTTGTATCCGATATTCGTTATCCCGGCATATTTCCTTTCTTTTATAAATACTTCGGAATAATAGACCCCCCTTGGGGGCAATAGCTTAGCCGCAGAAGGCAGGAGATTTGCCGTAGGCATTCCAATCGTTCTGCCGTAACTGTTTCCATGCGCTATCGTCTCGCTTATACCATAAGGAGCGCCCAACAGCTTAGCCACCATTTCCATATTGCCTTTCTCTAATTCCTCCCGCACGTAGGTGGAACTGATTTCCCGTCCGTTAAAGTAAATCTTATCAATAATCTCCACCTGATATCCGAAACGCCCTGCCATGGAACGAAGGAGCATATAATTTCCGGCTCCCTTATCGCCGAAAGACACGTCAGGTCCTGCTGCTATGTATTCGGCATGGAGCTTCTTCACCAGAATATCTTCGATGAAATCTTCAGGTAAAGTAGCGGCAGTCTGCACCGTCAAGGGAAATTCTATGAGCACATCGATCCCCATCTGCTCAAAGGCCATTCTCTTTTCCTTCTTCGTCATTAATTCCCTGTCATCCGCCCTTCCAAAAAGTACGGATGGCGGGGGATCGAAGGTAAAAACAACCGCTTTCTGACCTTGTTCCTTCTGCTCTAATATATTGCCAAGCAGCTTCTGATGCCCCAAATGGATACCGTCGAACTTACCTATGGAAACTGCACTCTTTCCACACAACTCGAATTCTGTCGTTCCTTGAATAATTTGCATTTTATTTCTCCAAAAACATTTTCACGGGAACAAACCGCTCCTCTTGTGAACAATATTCATATATACCGTAAAACTTTCCTTCGCCGCCGTACACCCGCACCGTCTCTTTATCCCCGTATGCGTCCTCCGTAATCAGCATGTCGGCGTAAAAGGAGTTCCCGTTATCGATTAGCTTCTTAAACTTTTCCTCTACCGTTACCGCTTTATAATCTTTAAAGACTGCATCCACCGGAAGTATGTAATTCCCCATCGTTCCCTGCCCTGCAGCCTTTTCTATATCGCCAAGCGTCATAGCATCTTCCAAAACAAAGCCACCGGCACGGGTCCTCTCCAGATGTGTCATCACGGCCCCGCATCCCAGCTTCTGGCCGATGTCATGGCATAGCGTCCTGATATAGGTACCCTTGGAGCATCCTACCGTCATAGCGGCCTTGGGAAGCTCTATACTGCTTATTGTTATATAATCAATGTGTACCGGCCTTGCCTTCCTCTCGATTTCCTTACCTTCGCGCGCAAGCTGGTACAGCTTCTTTCCGTCTACTTTAATGGCAGAATACATGGGCGGAACCTGATCATAGGCCCCGACGAAGGACAAGATCGCCTCCTGCGTCTGTAATACGGTAATGTCCACCGTTTCTTCCGAAAGGACTTTACCCGAAATATCCTGCGTATCCGTTACTCTTCCAAGAAGAAATTCCGTCTGATATTCCTTGCTCTTATCCGTAAGCATATCGCACAGCTTCGTAGCACTCCCAAGGCATACCGGGAGCACCCCTACCGCATCCGGGTCCAGCGTCCCGGTATGCCCGATCTTCTTCTGCTTCAATATTCCGCGAAGCTTCGCCACTACGTCATGGGAAGTAAATCCTGCCTCTTTATATACATTGATAATTCCGTTATACATCTTCCCTCTCCACTGTCTTTTGCATCTTTTATTTCATGTTCTTCTGTAATTCTTTTTCGATGTGCAGAGAAAGATTATTCACTACATCGTGAAAGGTACCGTTCATCGTACAGCCTGCAGCCCGCACATGCCCACCACCGCCGAAAAATACGGCAATCTGCGCTACGTCCACCATTCCTTTGGAGCGCAGGCTTACTTTGTATTCCATCATTCCCGTCTTATACATGAAAATGGTGCACTCCACACCCTCCGTATGATTAAGTTGACTCACAATACCCTCCAGGTCTTTAGAGTCCGCATGATAAAAAGCGAGGGTTCTCTGATGTATCGCACTGACAATACATTTCCCGTCCATAAATGTAATACTTTCCAAAAGCGCACGCCCCAGCAGAAGGTTCTGCACATAGGTCTTTTCATAAAAGGTCTTTTCTATGATTCCAGAAAAATCAAAGCCGAAGGAAATCAGCTTAGATGCTATCGCAAGTGCGTCCGGTGTTGTATTGGAATAATTGAAGACTCCCGTATCGTGTATGATACCAATATAAATCGCCTTAGCGATTTCCTCATCCAGCTTTTCTTCATCTAATACTTTGTAAATCAGCTCGCTGGTAGAACTGGCCTGCGCATCGATATAATTCGTGCCGCTGCAGCCTTTATTGCTGATATGGTGGTCGATATTTATCTTCTTAACCGCATTGTCAAAAAGCTTTTCCGCCTCTCCCATACGCTCTTTCACCGTATCGAGCGCAATAAAAGCATCGAATTGTTCCACCTGTGTCTTAAAATCGGTCCGGATTTCTTTCACGGCCCCGAGGCAATCGAAAACCTCCGGTGGCTGCTCTAGAAACACCTCCACCTGAGCCTTGGGAAATTCTTTTTTTAAGTACATATATAAAGCCACGCAGGAGCCGACACAATCTCCGTCGGGTCTGATATGGCCGCTGATGCCAATAGTCTGCGCTCCCTTTACTTCTTCTGAAATTTTCATCGTCCGCCCCCTTCCTCCGCCTACACAAGCGGAAATCAAACATTTACTTCTTATTCCTCTTCTTTGCTGCCGTCCTTATTCACTTCGTCGATCAGCTTGGACATGTTCACGCCATAAGCGATGGACTGGTCCATAATAAAAGTAATCTCCGGCGTATTTCTTAGATTGATTTCTTTCGCCAGCTGGTTCTTAATGTAGCCGCTCGCGCTTTTTAAGCCGGCCAGCGTACTTTTTAGTGCCTCTTCCTCTCCCAGCACGCTGATCCATGCCTTGCATGTCTTTAAGTCCGGAGACACTTCCACCGATACCACTGAGGTAAGCGGGCTGATACGCGGGTCCTTGATTCCGCCGCGTATGATTTCAGCCAAAGCTCTCTGCACTTCCCCGTTGATCCGTGTATTCTTTAAACTATTTTTTCTCATATTATCATCCATTTCCTTCAAGGCCGTACCGCACCAGGCATAAAACTCCTTAGCGGGGTACCTCTACCATAATATAAGCCTCTACGATATCCAACTCCTGTATCTGGTCGAAACTTTCAAATACAAGGCCGCACTCGAATCCGGCTTTTACTTCCTTGACGTCGTCCTTGAATCTCTTAAGAGAAGCCAGCTCGCCTTCGAAGATCTGCTCGCCCTCTCTCGTAACGCGAACCTTGCAGTCCCTTTTGAATATGCCGTCCAGCACATAGGATCCTGCAATATTGCCGATTGCTGATGCTTTGAATATCTGTCGCACCTCCGCGTGGCCGATTACCTTCTCTTCGAATACGGGGTCTAACATACCCTTCATCGCCGCCTCAATATCCTCTATTGCCTGATAAATGACCTTATAAAGTCTGATATCTACGCCTTCCCTCTCCGATATGGTCTTAGCCATAGCGTCCGGTCTGACGTTGAAGCCGATGATGATTGCCTGCGAAGCCGATGCCAGCGATACGTCCGACTCGTTGATAGCGCCTACGCCGCCATGAATACATTTTACTACCACCTCTTCGTTGGAAAGCTTGAGAAGGCTCTGCTTTACCGCCTCTACGCTTCCTTGTACGTCGGCCTTTACAATCAGGTTGAGTTCCTTCAAATTACCTGCCTGAATCTTCGTAAAGAGATCATCAAGAGACATCTTGGCTTTAGTATCCTCAAGCATCTTTTCTTTATTCTGAGAAAGATAGGTTTCTGCATAAGTTTTCGCAGTCTTATCGTTTTCATGAGCGATGAACACTTCGCCTGCGTTGGGAACGTCGGAAAGTCCTAAAATTTCTACCGGAGTAGAAGGAAGTGCTTCTTTTACCCTTCTTCCCTTATCGTCGATCATAGCCCTTACTTTACCGTGACATGCTCCTGCGGAAATAAAATCTCCCACATAAAGCGTACCTTTTTGTACCAGCACAGTGGCAACCGGGCCTCTTCCCTTATCCAATTCCGCCTCGATGACGAGACCTCTTGCACGTCTTTCAGGGTTTGCCTTAAGCTCCAGAATTTCTGCCGTAAGCAGAATGGTCTCTAACAGCGTATCGATGCCTTCTCCTGACTTTGCAGAAACGGGCACGAATTCTGTCGTTCCGCCCCAATCTACAGGAATCAGCTCGTATTCTGTCATTTCCTGCTTTACACGGTCCATATTGGCACTGGGTTTATCTATCTTGTTGACAGCCACGATAATTTCGATACCTGCCGCCTTCGCGTGGTTGATCGCTTCTACTGTCTGTGGCATTACACCGTCGTCCGCCGCAACTACGAGGATGGCAATATCCGTGGAATTCGCCCCGCGCATACGCATTGCGGTAAAGGCCTCATGGCCCGGTGTATCGAGGAAAGTAATCTTCTGACCGTTAACATTTACCGTATAAGCACCGATGTGCTGTGTAATGCCGCCGGCTTCCTTATCGATTACGTTGGTCTTACGGATAGCGTCTAGCAGCGAAGTCTTTCCATGGTCGACATGACCCATAACGCATATGACCGGGGGCCTTGTAGCCAACTCTTCCTCTTTTTCGTCTTCTTCCTTTAACAGCTCTTCGATGACGTCAACTTTGACCTCTCTTTCGCAGATAATATCGTATTCGATCGCGATATTTCCCGCCTCTTCGAAGGAAAGTTCGGAATTCACTGTTACAACTTGGCCCTGAAGGAATAGCTTTTTAATGATGGCAGAGGGTTGCAGCTTCATTTTATCCGCGAAATCTTTAATCGTAATGAATTCCGGCACTGTAATTACTTTAATCTGCTCTTCCTTTGCATCTTCCGCCCTCTTTTCCGGTTTGATGAACCTTCCGGCCTTATTTTTGTTCAGCGTTTTTACATCCTCTTCGTAAATGAAATCTTTTTTGGAACGCTTATCTTTTTCCTGACTGATTCTGCGCTTTTCTTCGTCTCTGTGCTTTTCAGTATCCTTTACCGGGCTTTCCGGCACGAAACCTTTGGCAGGTGCAGCTTTTCTGAACTTATTGTCCGCCCCTGCATTGCCTCTGCCACCGCCTTCATTATTGTTAAAAGGCCTATTGCCCCTTGTATTAGAAGAATAATTGCGCCTATCGCCTTGATTCTCCTGATTGCCTGCATAAGGAGGGCGATTCGTTCCCCGGTTATCATTTCTATTGTCGCTCCGATTTTCATTTCTGTTATTATCTGGTCTGTTATTATTGTACGGTCTGTTATTGCCGCTGTCAGTCCTGTTGTTATTGTACGGTCTGTTTCCGCCGCCGTCAGTTCTGTTGTTATTATACGGTCTGTTTCCACCGCCGTCAGTTCTGTTGTTATTATATGGCCTATTGTTGCTGCCGTCAGTTCTAACGCCATCAGTTCTGTTATTATTATACGGTCTGTTTCCGCCGCCGTCAGTTCTGTTGTTATTATACGGTCTGTTGTTGCTGCCGTCAGTTCTAACGCCATCAGTTCTGTTATTATTATACGGTCTGTTGCTGCCGCCGTCAGTTCTGTTGTTATTATACGGCCTGTTTCCGCCGCCGTCAGTTCTGTTGTTATTATACGGCCTGTTTCCGCCATCGGTTCTGTTGTTATTATACGGTCTGTTTCCTCCGTCGGTTCTGTTGTTATCCGTTCTTCTCGGTGATTCCGTATTGCCGCTGCGATTATTAGTATAGCTGTTTCTTTCCGCAGTATCCGTCTCTCTCGTACTTACTGCCGATATCTGAGTCTCCGTCACGGGAGCTGCTTCCTGCATCGGTTTCGTCTCCTTTTTGAGTGTATTAACAGACGATACCATCGTCACGGGAGGAGTAGGCGAAGGTGGCGTCAATGGTTTTACCGGACGATAAGGCTCTGCAGCCTTTTTCTGATTTGCATTCACCGGATTGTTATTGCCAGGAGCTGGGGCCGATTTTCTCTCACTGCCCTGCTGCTGGGGCTTTTGTCCCGGCATCTTGCTGTTGTGAGGATTACTCACAAAAATAATTTTCTTCTTTTTCTTAGGTATATCTGCTGTTTCCTGCTCTGCTTTTACAACTTCCTGCTTCGTCGTCTCAGCCCTCTCTTTCCCAAATTGCTTTCTTATAAGCGCTACTGCATCGTCTTCGATAGAACTTTGCGGTGCCTTAGCTTCTATTCCCTTTTCTTGTAGAAAAGAGAGAATATCTTTACTCTGTTTATCTAATTCTTTCGCAAGTTCATGTACTTTCATTTTCGCCATGCTCACTACCTCCGTTTTATTCTTCTGATGCTTCCAAATGCTTCTTTATGGACTTTGCAAATCCATTATCCGTTACTGCTAATGAAGAGCGCATTTCTTTACCCATGGCGTGCCCCAGTTCCTCTTTCGTTCCATATTGAAAAAACGGCACATTATAAAAGTCACACATATTGCGAAACATTTTTATGGTATTATCGGAAGCGTCCTTACTGACTATGACCAATACCGCACTTCCCGTCTTCACTGCTTTTTCTGTTGCTGTCTCTCCGCTCACTACATTTCTGGATCTGGCAGCGAGGCCGAGTAATGAATATATTTTATTCATTCTCCTCTGAACTCCTTCTCCAGCTTTTCATAAACCTCATCTGGAATACTCATTTTGAAAGATCGCTCAAGTCCTTTATTCTTTCTTGCCTTTTTGAGGCATTCCTCAGAAATGCATACATAAGCGCCTCTTCCATTCTTTTTTCCTGTTACGTCGAGAATAATGTCGTTCTCTGCAGTTTTCAAAACTCGCATCATTTCCTTCTTGCTCTTCATTTCACCGCAGCCTATACATTGTCTCAAAGGGATCTTCTTCGCCATATCATACCCTTTCTGAACTTATAGTATCAATTGATGCTATAACTGTCTATTCTTCTGCCGGAATCTCTTCCAAGCTATCCTCTTCTACATACTCCCCATCATACTCTTCATCATATTCCTCGTCATACTCGTCATATTCATCCGCGTAATCCTCATAACGGAATCCTGGCGAATCCTTCGCCTGTGTCTCACTCTTGATGTCTATCTTATATCCGGTCAGCCTTGCAGCAAGCCTTGCATTCTGTCCTTCCTTGCCAATTGCCAGAGAAAGCTGATAATCCGGTACTACGACCTTCGCGGTCTTTTCATCGGGATCTGCAAATACCGCAACGATTTTTGCAGGAGATAATGCATTCTGAATGAGATTGCCGGGATTTTCATCCCAGTTGATGATATCTATTTTTTCCCCGCGCAGTTCTTCCACAATAGAATTCACTCTGGACCCGTTTAAACCTACACACGCGCCTACGGCATCTACGTTAGGATTGTTGGACCAAACAGCCATTTTCGTTCTGCTTCCCGATTCCCTCGCAATGCTCTTAATTTCAACCGTACCGTCCTTAATTTCCGTAACCTCAGACTCGAACAGCCTCTTCACCAACTCCGGATGGGTACGGCTAACGAGAATCCTCGGTCCCTTTGGCGTATTCTTCACTTCCAAAATATATACTTTAACCCGTTCCGTGGGCTTGAAAACTTCGCCTTTTACCTGCTCTGTTTCATTCAATATTCCGTCAGCTTTTCCTAAGTTTATGCTGATGTTCTTTCCTACATAACGCTGTACAATTCCTGTTACCACATCTTTCTCTTTTTCATAATACTGGTTATAGATAACGCTTCTTTCTTCTTCCCTTATTTTCTGCAGAATAACGTTCTTCGCATTCTGGGTCGCAATACGTCCGAATTCTTTGGATTTGATTTCCACGTGAAGAAGATTTCCAATCTGTGCCCTCTGTGAAATCTCTTTCGCATCGTCAAGGGAAATCTGGCAGCAATCGTCCTCTACCTCTTCCACTACTTCCTTCTCCGCATAGCATAAAAAATCGCAAGTCTCTCTGTTAATTTCGACCTTGATGTTATCCGATTTTCCAAAATGATTTTTGCAAGCTGTAATCAATGAATTCTCAATGGCATCAAACAATGTTTCTTTGCTGATTTCCTTTTCCTTTTCCAGAATATCCAATGCTTCCATCAATTCTTTGTTCATTTTTCTCTTTTCCTTTCTGCTATCTCGTACCGAGATTATCCTCTCTAAAAATCAAGTGCTAATCTGATTAATGCGATATCTGTTCTTTCAAAAACCAGTTCATTCTCAGCCTCTATCGTTATGGATTTCTCATCGTATGCTTTCAATACGCCTTTGAACTCCTTACACTTGTCTATCGGTTTATATGTTTTAATTTCCACTTCTTTCCCGATGCTCTTCTCCAAATGCTTATCTTTTTTCAATGTTCTTCCAAGCCCCGGACTGCTCACCTCTAAAATATAGGCATCACTTATAAAATCCTTCTCATCTAACGCATCCGACAACGCACGGCTTACCGCCTCGCAGTCGTTGATGTTCACTCCCTCCGACTTGTCGATGTAAGCGCGAAGGTAAAAATCGCTCCCCTCTTTTACATATTCCACATCGTAAATCTCTACGCCAGCTTTCTCCACTATCGGCTTAAGCAGCTCTTCTGTCCTGTTTTCATATGTTTCTTTTCTGGACACCTATTCACCTGTTCCTTTCCCAATTTCTAAAAGAAAATTTCTTTCAAAAATTTCCTTTGGAAATTCCTGACGGAAACTTCCGTCAGAAAATCATTACCCGCAAAAAGAGTGGACTCGCAAGTCCACTCTAATCAACAGTAACATATATTCTTCCTATACTATAGCACCACATCCCGTTAAATGCAAGGATTTTCGAAAAAATAATGAAAGCAGCTCGTAGGGGAATCGAACCCCTGATTCCGCCGTGAGAGGGCGGCGTCTTAACCGCTTGACCAACGAGCCAGAACGAATACAAATCGAACTTTTTTTCTTGTTCATTTGCCGACTTGCTTATTTTATTATAAAACGACTAATATTGCAAGCACTTTTTTATTTTAATTTTGTATTTGTTCTATTTTTTTATTTTTCCTTTTTACGGGTCCTATTTTGTACCTTATTTATCGCTCCAGCAAATGGTTTACCGCTTCGATTACCTGCTCTACCTCGAAAGGCTTGGTAATGAAATCCGCAGCGCCTTCCTTAATTGCCTTGACCATCTTCTCTTTCTGTCCGGCAGCGGTAATCATGATTACCTTTACATTCTTGTCCTCTTCCATTAAATGCTCGAGCGCCTCCAAACCGTTCATAACCGGCATGGTAATATCCAAGGTCACTAAGTCCGGCTTCAATTCCCTGTATAAACCGATTCCTTCCTCTCCGTTCGCAGCCTCTCCAACTACTTCATGTCCTGCACGCTCCAATACTTCCTTCAAAATCTTTCGGGATGTCCTCGAATCGTCTATAATCAAAATACTTGCCATAATTATGTCCTCCTATTGATATATGTCTAAATTATACGGAAACGTTAAGTTTTGTGTCCATCGCAATGAAAATTTCTATCCTGCTGTTCTTAATATATAAGGGAATAACGAGTGCCTTCCCTTCGATCTTTATTCTTCCCTTCTGATAGAACATGGGAGGAACCATATCCACTGAAACTCCTTCTACGCTGAGTGCAGAAGCATACAATCCATTTACGCAGTTGATGAACTCACATACCGAGTCGAAGGCATACAAATCCATCTTTGTAAACTCTTCCTTCGCAAAAGTACTGGCAATTGTGAGCAGACTATTCTCTTCTCCTGAAAGCCCGAGCGTTATATTATGCTCCCCTTTTACGTCCTGCAATGCTATATCCTTGAACTCGTAATCTTCCACTTCCTCAGAAGGGCCGATTGCAATTCTGGAATCTATCAGCCGGATCACCGTGCGGATAGCGACTCCTGCAAGCTCCTGCGACCGCTCATCATCGCTTCTTATAAAAAGAGGCACAATGCGGTCCGCATCTCCGCTCTTTAAATCCTCGATATCGGTAGCTGTAAAACCGGTCTCCTTCCGGTACAGCTCCAGCGCCTTCTCTATTTCCTCCTGTGTCATAATGCCATTCTCTGTCATCGACTGCACGAATACAAGATAAGGATTACCCTGAAGCTTTAAAAGTCTCTCCACCTGATTCTCGGTCAGGTAGCCCTGCTCTACCGCAATATCGCCGAAGCGCTTGTCCTCCTGAGCCTGCCTTTTGTTTATTTTGTCTGCCTGTTCTTCAGTTAAAAGTTTTTCGGAAACAGCGATAAGTCCCATTTTTACCCGGACCTTCTTCTGATATTCCAATGCCTCTTCCAGCTTACTCGCCGAAATTAAATTTTTCTCCACTAAAAATCTCCCAAAAATATGACCAAACATACGTACCCTCCATCTGACATCTTATGTAATACCAAAACTTCCCTTTTATTATATAATATTTAAGAGACAAAATCAAATAAACTTATTTGATTTGATTCAGGAAGATTACCTAACAGATTCAAGGTGTCCATCAACTCGATAACTGTTTTGGACACCTTTGTCCTTTGCCTGAAATCATCCTTCGACAAAAATGCTCCGTCTTTAGCAGCTTCTACGATAGCATCCGCCGCTTTCTCCCCCAAGCCGTCTATACTGTTTAACGAAGGCATGAGCCCGCCCTCTACAATCTGGAACAAACGGGACTGGGCGGAAAAAATATCGATAGGAACGAATTCAAATCCCCTGGCGTACATTTCCTGAACAATCTTCATGTCTCGGAAGGAATCCTGCTCCTTTTTTGACAGCATATCGCTTCTGCGTTTATAGTCTGCCATCATCTTCTCCAAGTGATCCCTGCCCTGACACATCAGTTCATAGGAAAAAGCAGAGGCTCGAATACTGAAAAACGCCGCATAAAAAGCCAAAGGATAATTAATCTTACAATAAGCGATACGCCAAGCCATCATAACATACGCCGCCGCATGGGCCTTAGGAAACATATACTTAATCTTCTTACATGACCATATATACCAATCGGGCACATCTGCAGCCACCATGGCTTCTTCCATCTGAGGATTTAATCCCTTTCCCTTTCGCACGCTCTCCATTATATTAAACGCCAAGGAACTCTCCACTCCCATACCAATCAAATAGACCATGATATCGTCTCGAGTACAGATTGCTGTGGAAATAGTCGCTGTTCCTTCCTGAATAAGGGTCTGGGCATTTCCAAGCCATACATCCGTACCATGCGCCAGTCCTGCAATTCTGACCAGATCGGAAAAAGCCTGCGGCTTCGTATCGATCAACATCTGCATGGCAAACTCCGTACCGAACTCCGGTATTCCCAAGGCTCCCAGCTTACAGCCGCCAATCTGGTCAGGCGTAATTCCAAGCGCCTCCGTATTCTTAAACAGAGACATGACCTGCTTATCGTCTAAGGGAATCTTTACCGGGTCGATTCCAGTCAAATCCTGAAGCATACGAATCATGGTAGGATCGTCGTGCCCAAGAATATCCAGTTTCAATAGGTTATGGTCTATGGAGTGGTAATCGAAATGAGTCGTTACGGTGTCCGTGGTCATATCGTTAGCCGGATGCTGCACTGGTGTGAAGGAGTTGATATCCTCACCCAGGGGCAATACAATAATACCTCCCGGATGCTGGCCCGTGCTTCTGCGAATTCCCGTGCAGCCTACGACAATACGGTTGATTTCGCAAGTACGCTTTCTCCTCCCGCGCTCTTCGAAGTAATTCTTTACATAGCCGAAGGCTGTCTTATCTGCCAAGGTACCTATCGTTCCTGCCCGGTATGTTTGCCCCGCTCCGAAGATAACCTCCGTATATTTATGTGCCTTACTCTGGTACTCTCCAGAAAAGTTAAGGTCAATATCCGGCTCCTTATCCCCCTTAAATCCCAGAAAGGTCTCAAAAGGAATATCGAATCCGTCCTTCTTAAGCAGCGCACCGCAGACAGGGCATATCTTATCCGGCATATCGCAGCCTGCCCGCCCCGCATAGGCCTTTACCTCTTCGGAATAGAAATCATTATAGTGGCATTCGGAGCAGTAATAATGAGGACTCAGTGGATTTACCTCCGTGATACCTGCCATAGTCGCAACAAACGAGGAACCTACCGAGCCCCTGGAACCTACCAGGTACCCGTCTTCCACCGATTTCCAAACCAGCTTCTGGGCGATGATATACATTACTGCGAAGCCGTTGGTTATAATGGAATGAAGCTCCCGCTCCAATCTTTTTTCTACGATATCCGGCAGTACATCTCCATATATCTCATGTGCTTTATTGTAGCAAATATCTGTCAGTGTCTTATCGCTGTCAGGAATGATGGGTGCACATTTATCCGGCCTTACCGGAGACATGGTCTCTACCATATCTGCAATCAAATTCGTATTGGTAATGACTACTTCCTGTGCCTTATCGCTGCCTAGATAGGAGAACTCTTCCAACATCTCTTCTGTGGTACGCAAATAGAGGGGAGCCTGATCGTCCGAATCGGAAAACCCCTTTCCCGCCATAATAATACGGCGATATACCTCGTCCTCCGGATCGAGAAAATGTACGTCGCAGGTCGCCACTACCGGCTTGCCGAATTGCTCTCCGAGTTCGACGATTTTCTTATTGATGTCCATGATATCTTCCATGGAATTGATATTTCTTACCTTCTCCGACTCAATCATGAACTTATTGTTGCCAAGAGGCTGTATCTCCAGATAATCATAAAAATTAACAAGCCTTGCAATTTCCGCATCTGCCTTACCGTCTAACAGTGCGCGATAAAGCTCTCCTGCTTCACATGCGCTGCCGATAATCAAACCTTCCCTATATTTAAGGAGCAGGCTCTTTGGAACCCTCGGCCTCTTGCTGTAAAAGGTTAAATGGGATTCCGAAACAAGACGATATAGATTTACCCGTCCCGTATCGTTTTTGGCAAGGATAATCGCATGATAAGTAGGGAGCTTCCTTACAATATCAGGACTGGAGGCTCCAAGAGCATTTACCTTCTTTAACGTATCTGCGCCGTCTTCCTTAAGCATCGGAATGAACTTTACAAATATTTCCGCAGTAGCCTCCGCATCATCCACCGCACGATGATGGTTTTGGAGGGATATTCCCAATGTCTTCGCCACTGCGTCCAATGTATGCCTGGCCTGATGGGGCAAGAGTATTCTCGCGATACCCACCGTATCCACATAAGTAAATTCTTTCTCCAAGCCCAGCCTTCTGGCGTTTTCTATAATAAAGCTCATATCGAAATTAGCGTTATGGGCTACCAGTACCGCATCCTGACAGAAATCGAAAAATTGCGGCAATATCACATCGATCATGGGTGCCCCCATAACCATATCGTCATTGATGCCCGTTAGTTTTTCTATTTCAAAGGGAATCGGAACATCCGGATTCACAAAGGCAGAATATCTGTCCGCAATCTTCCCGTCAACTATCTTCACTGCACCAATTTCTATAATTCTGTTATGAACCGGAGAAAAACCCGTAGTCTCGATATCAAATACTACAAAAGTACTATCGAAATCCTGTCCTTTATCTCCTGTCACGATTTCCTTCAAATCATCTACCAAATAGGCTTCCATTCCATAAATAACTTTGAAGAAGTCCTGCTTATCGGGATTCTTATCTCCTGCTTCTTTTCTTTTCCCCTTCTCTGCCTTCCACAAATCCTCCCATACATGATTAGCGTCGGGAAAGGACTGCACGACTCCGTGGTCCGTTATGGCAATGGCCGGGTGCCCCCACTTATAAGCACGCTTAACAATATCCTTCGCCTCGGATACGCCGTCCATATCACTCATTTTTGTATGACAATGAAGCTCCACTCTCTTTCTGGCGCTATTATCCGACCGTGAAGATGTGAAATCCGGTATTCTCTTTACCCCGCTTATCGAGCCTATGGTCAGTTCGTTATCAAACTTATCGATAACAGCCACACCTTTGAGCTTCACAAACGCCCCCGGCCTCATTCCTTCCGTTATTTCCGCGACTTGTTCATTACCTGCAAACATCTTTACCGTCAGGGTATCCGAAAAATCCGTAATATCATAAATGAGAATGGTCTTCTCATTCTTTATCTCCCGTTTATCCATGCTTATGATCTTGCCGCGAATCGTTACTTCTCCCATTTCGCCGATAATATCCTCTATCGGCATCGCTTCCTCGTCGAAGTCTCTGCCATACAAGACATCCGGATTGTCGGAGCGCTTTACCGCTCTCCTGAAGTCTCCCTTCTCGCCGTCTTTTCTTCCGGCTCGGAAGCTTCCTCGCATCGCAGGCCCGTTCGGCTTCATCATACCGCCCGACTTAGCTTCTGCAGGCAGAACAACCTCCGCTTCCGGGTCCTTCTGTACGTCCTCGCCAAGAAGCGCTCCTCCCACCCTCGACGCAATATCCGCAACCTGCCTTGCGATTTTCAAGTCATCCTCTTCTTTATATTTTCCCGCTTTTCCTTCCTTATAATCCACGGAAATATCCACCTGAAATTCGAACCGCTCATTATATATCTTATCCAAGATACGAAGTAACTCCTCGGACTTGCTTCTCGCCGGTACGGAATCCTCTATCGTAAGCCGGATTTTATTTTCCGAAGGATATTCGATATCCGCATTCTTGAATATGTTGTATTCTACCGGACTATATTCCCGAAGTTCCAACAGGATACTATCCTTATATATATGCATGAACTTCTCGGGGTTATATTGTGCCGACAAATGATATTTTTCATATATTTTTATCGTCATGGAAAAACTGGGGAAGAGCTGCTTCTTTATCGACTCCTCCGCCTTCATAATATATTCCTTGTGAATGAGTCTGTCACTGGAAATATAAATACGCAAAAAATCCTTCCGCTTAGTGGCAGAAATTCTTTCCACCTCCACCTGACCGAATAAATCCTGCAGCTTATCCTCCAATTGTAACGACGGGAACACCTCAAAAAACTTTTTCAACTCTCATCAATCCTATTCTTAATTCCAGTTTAGCAGTTCTTCCTTTAAAACAGAAAGAAGCTGATTCTCCGGTACCTTTTTTATTATTTCGCCTTTTTTAATCAACAGTCCTTCTCCGGCACCGCCTGCAATGCCAATATCCGCCTCTCTCGCTTCTCCGGGGCCGTTTACCGCACAGCCCATTACGGCCACCTTAATATCTAACGGTATATCCTGAACCATCTGCTCTACCTCATTGGCGAGCTGAATTAAATCGATTTTTGTTCTGCCGCAGGTCGGACAGGAAACCACCTCTACTCCGCCTTTTCTAAGTTCCAGCGCACGCAGGATCAGCTTCGCCGACTTGATTTCTTCCACCGGGTCGCCGGTCAGAGATACCCGGATCGTATCGCCGATTCCCTGATATAAAATGATGCCAAGTCCTACTCCCGATTTGACATTTCCTCCCAAGAGCGTTCCCGACTCTGTAATTCCTACATGAAGCGGATAATCAATCTCCTTCGCCAGTATTTCATGAGCCTTTACGCACATGAGAACGTCGGAGGACTTGATACTGATTACCAGATTGTCGTATCCCAACTCCTCTATCATCCTCACCTTATCCAGCGCGCTTTCCACAATTCCCTGTGCAGTGACTCCGCCATACTTTTCTATTAGTTCCTTTTCCAAAGAACCGCTATTTACACCTACGCGAATAGGAATATCCCTCTCCTTCGCCACCGCTACAACTGCAGCTACATTTTCCTTTTTCCCGATATTGCCCGGATTAATCCTTATCTTATCCGCACCGTTTTCCATTGCGGCAACCGCCATCCGATAATCGAAATGAATGTCGGCTACAAGAGGTATGGATATTTGCTTTTTAATTTCCTTTATAGCAAGCGCTGCCTCCATTGTAGGCACCGTACAACGAATGATTTCGCAGCCTGCCTGCTCCAGCCGGTGTATCTGCGCCACAGTAGCTTCCACATCCTCCGTCCTCGTATTCGTCATGGACTGGATCAGAACAGGATTCCCGCCGCCGATTACTCTATTTCCTATATGTACAACCTTCGTATTATCTCTATACATGAATACCTCCCTGCCGGTATATCCGACAAAACATATGATAACTTGAAGTCTATCATACCCCTATTTTAGTGTCAAGGTGCGGGGAATTTCAAGTAAAAAGTTCTGCTTCTTTCCTCCATTGTGTCAAGCTCCGTACAAATAAGTGTCAGCTCATATTCCTTTCCCCCTTTAAAGCTATCCGCCGGTACTTCTAACTTCATATCTCCCGAGGGACTATACACAGTATCGTATCGGATAATTAACTTCTGTCCCTTTTCGTTCCTGACGATTACAGGAAACACATCCTCCTTCCCGGACGCCATACAAGGTGCCGCCAGAAGGAAGGATGCCATTGCGATACAAAAAACTGCCATAAGTCCTCTGTTCTTTTTAGAGGAAAGATAAACCGCCTTTATCTGCCTTACCTTTTTGCAGGGACCTGCCCGCCTGCATCCGAACACTGTTTTTATAAGGCAAAGACTGACGATAGCCCCTGCTGTAACTGCTGCTTTCCATTCATTGCCAATAAATCTCTCCCCTCCATATCTTCTGTATAACTCCCACTGCCGCCAAAATATACTCCCCGCAGTAAGCAATAATAAATAATAAATAACTCCTGCTATCGCATACATCCATTTCCGCCTCTTATCCGCCCCATTTTGCTTCTTTAACGCTTCCTCCATTTGTGCTATGCTCTGATAGCGTTTCTCCCTTTCCTTCTCCGTTGCCTTCCTGATTACTTTTTCCAGTCCGGGGGACAACGCTGCATTGTAAAATCTAAGGGGCTGTATGAGAAAGGGTGGCTGGGAAGGATCACTTCCCGTAAGCATATAGTGAAGGATGGCCCCCAGACCATAGACGTCACTCCTCTCATCCACAACCGTCCCTGCACTTCTGCCAAACTGCTCCGGTGCCGCATAGCCGTAGGTACCCGCACATATTCGTTCCTCCCCCTCCTCATATTTAAAATATGCACTGCCAAAATCGATGAGCTTCACTTCACCCTTATCGTTTATCATCACGTTAGAAGGTTTCATATCCCGGTAAATGATCGGTTCACCCCGCTCATGCAAATAATAAAGAACCTGCACAAGTTCACCCGCCCACGCGAGGGCCTGCTTTTGACCGATAGGGCCGAATTTCTTCACATAGCATTCAAGAGTCACTCCTTCTATATATTCCATAACGAGATATTTCTTCTCTTCCACTACTATATAATCCAGAATATTCGGAAGCGCCGGATGTTTCAATTTCTTGAGCAGTTCGACTTCTTTTCTTGCATACTTATTTCCATCATGAAATTCCTTTACTGCCACAGTGCTGCCTAAGCGTTCATCCCGTGCCTTATATACAATTCCGCTTCCCCCTTTTCCGATTTTTCCTTCTATACGGTATTTTTCTATCCGAAATTCTTCTATCTGATATTCTTCTGCTTGGGATTCTTCCATTTGATATCCTTCTATCTGAGATTCTTCTGTCTGATATTCTTCCATTTGGTATCCCTCTACCTGAGATTTTTCTGTCTGATATTCTTTCATTTGATATTTTTTTATCTTGGATTCCTCCATCTGATATTTATCTTCCGGTATATCCTCCAAATTTTCAGATTCATTTTCCAAGTCGATATCCTCCTTTACCCTGTTTTGATGACTATGGCAGAAATGTTATCCTTCTCCCCCTGCCTTTTGGAATAGTCGGCAATTTCCTTTATCCTGCGTCCAATTTGTTCTTTCGAAGTCAAATGGAACGGGAGCAGGGTCTCTGTTAATTTTTCCTCTGATATTACATGCCTGAAACCATCAGAGCAGAGTAAAAAGGTACTCTTTTTCTTTATCCTTCCTATATAACTGTCCGGTTCCCTCCACACAAAGCTTCCGATACATTTAGTTAAGATATGCTCACCTGCCGAGTGATCTCTGGTCAGACGCTTTAAAACTCCTTGGGAATTCATTCTTCCGGCTTTGCTCATTTTACATATTTCACTTATTTTACTCATTTTACTTTTTAGAGAAATACAGTAAGCCCTTGTATCCCCGCTATGCCAGAGCAAATAATGTTTTTTGTAAAAAATCATCATCGTGATTGTTGTCCCAAATTCTATATGCTCCTGAGACGCGAATTTTCTCATTTCTTCGTTACAAGCGTATAGACTTCGTATTCCTGCCCGTTTTATTTTTTTCATTCCTTTGTTTCGCGCCATCATGGGGAGTGCCTCTGCGTAAAACCATTCGGTCATTCGTTCCGCCACAAAGCCGCTGGCCTGTTCTCCCCTCCATAATCCGCCGATACCATCACATATGAGGGCAAATACCGTGCGATTGCCTTTTATAGACACTTCTTGAAGAGATAGGGAGTCTTCGTTTTGAGGACGAAAACCAGTATTCCAGTATAAATTGGTGAGGTAGTACATTTTTGCTCCTTTTTATTTTAGAATTGTGAACGGGATGAGAGTACATCCTTGCGTCGTTTGCCTCAGATAACGGGGAACATTAAGAAAATACTAACCGCATACTTAACGGAATTACTCTAAAACCGCCGCCGAAAGTACACTTCAAGGTCGTGAAATAATAAGTAAAACTTGAGAAGGTTACAGATTGCTCAAAGATATGTTATAAATGATAAATGCAAAACGAAAGCTAATAAATATTGATATCGTTTATTAAACATTTTGCTTATAGTTTTCTGCTTTCTTTCGGGTAATAATATACAGAAATTGTAAGGATTACAAGAATCTTTGATTCAGACTCCTGCGTCAGATAATTCATTGTGATTTTTGAAGGTCGAATACAACCCTCGATATCGCTTATTATATCTGATTCTGATAAATGAGACAAGTATGCAATATGCACAAACTTTTTAACCCTCTTTACCTCTATAATAAAATTTTATGATTCTTTTACCATCTATCGTTTTGTTTCGTCGCAAAGAACATAAGCGTGCTTCGCACACTCTTGCAATCAGAAACTTCGATAGCACAGCTTTTACTCTGCTCGCTTTGCTGCACATCTCTTTTTTTACTAGGAACATTTTCCTATTAAAAAACAAAGGTGCACTTTACATACTCTCACGGCCAAATACTTTGGCCGCACAGCTTTTGCTCCGTGCTTAGCTGCACATCCTTATTTTGTATAAAGAACTGTTAATTAAAAAAGGTAAAATCATAAAAACAAAAGCACTTTTCTATTAAAAAAGAAGTCTGCAGAACCACTATAAAACAATTACCAGCAGTCCTACATCCCTCTCTTATTCTTAAAAAAACTTTGCAATTACAAACCTCATAACCTTGCCAATTTTATGTACAATTTCACGACCTTACGAAGGCTTTCTTCGGTGGATTAGGTTTCGGTTCTTTTAGAGAGCGGCTTGCATTTTCTTAAGGAAACCTCAGGAACCCAGGGAAAACGCTACAAGGATGCAGCGTTTAGGCAGCATAGTACATGGATGTACTTTGCTGCCGGCCCGGCCATCTCTACATTACTTATGGTTTCCTTTAGAAAATACAGCCGCGAACGGCGGAACCGAAACCTAATCCACCGAAGAAAGCCTTTCACAACCCACCAATACTATACATAAAATCTCCCCACCCCAACCACTACGAAAACAAACGCGAAATATCATTAAACAGCACAAACACCATAAGTATCATAAGCGCCGCCATTCCCGCCAAATGTACTATTCCTTCTTTTTCCGGCGGAACCGGCTTCCCTCTGACCGCTTCTATTAAAAGAAATACCAGTCTTCCCCCATCTAACGCCGGAAAAGGAAGAAGGTTTAAAATACCTAAATTAACAGAAAGAAGAATCGCAATATTCATCATAGAAAATACGACAGAGCCAATTCCATAAGGCTTTACTTCCTCATAGGTATCTCCTACTATCTGCGCGATTCCCACAGGGCCTGCCATATCATCCTTCGTTACCTGTCCCGTAAACAGCATCCCCAAGCTCTTGAAGGTAGCCCTTACCCAATATTCCAGCTCATAATAGCTATATTGGAACACTTGCAGGGCATTGCATTTAAAATACTCCCCCGCTCCTGTTAAGCCGATGTAATAACGACCTGCCGCGCTATCATAAATAGGCGTAAGCGTAACACTATATTTCTCTCCGCCACGCACAAAATCAATGTTTAAATCTTCCCCATGATTCAACGCAGAAATGAGATTAACCTGCCTATATAAATGAATTTTTTCTCCGTTTATCTTCGTGATAAGGTCTCCGGACTCCATTCCCGCCGCCTGCGCTGCTCCACCCGGAGTAATCTCCTGAATTATCGGTCTGTCAGAACCGGTGAACGCCACGATGACGAGAGCCAGAAGAAACGCTAAAAGAAAATTGAATAGCGGCCCTGCCACAACCGAAGAAATTCTGGCCCAAACGCTTGCTGATAAGAAAGAGCCTTCATCTTTTTCTCCGTTTTCCGACTTCAATCCATCTTCGCCGTCGAAAATGCACGCTCCACCTATAGGAAAAATCTTCAGACTGTAAACCGTTTCTCCCTTTTTAAAGTGAAACAGCGTCGGTCCCATGCCAATCGCAAACTCCAGCACTCTGATTCCATTCTTTTTGGCCAACAAAAAGTGGCCCAGTTCATGAGATATTACGATGACACCAAAAATGATTAAAAATAAAATTATAGTTATCGTCAATTTACCACCTGCTTTATAAATTCATAAGTTTCTGCCTCTGCCTGAAGTATCTCTTCCACCTTAGGATTCTCGATGGGCTTATGCTGTTCCATGGAGGCTGCTATCAGTTCGGGGATTTGCATGAACCCTATTTTACGGTCCAGAAACAGGCTGACAGCTTTTTCGTTCGCCGCATTGTATACTGTAGGCATGCTGCCGCCGCGATTTGCCGCGTCGAATGCCAGCTTCAGTCCCTGAAAAGTTTCCAAGTCCGGTTTTTCGAAGGTAAGTTGCTTTAAGTCGAAAAAGTTTACCCTTTTTCCGTCCATAGGCCGTCTGTCCGGATAAAAAAGCGCATAGGCAATCGGAAGCTTCATATCCGGTGTGCCCAGCTGGGCCATTACTGCGCCGTCGGCATATTCCACCATGGAATGGATGATGCTCTGAGGATGGACTACTACCTCGATTTGAGAAAGCTCGGCACCGAAGAGCCACTTGGCTTCTATCACTTCCAAGCCTTTATTTACCATGGTTGAGGAATCTATGGTAATTTTTCTTCCCATTGCCCAGTTAGGATGCTTCAAGGCGTCCTCCACCTTCATATCATTTAGCTGTTCCTTCGTCTTCCCTCGAAAAGGGCCTCCGGAGGCCGTTAATAATATTTTGCTCACACGTTTTTTATTTTCGCCGTTCATAGATTGGAAGATTGCGCTGTGCTCGCTGTCCACCGGAAGGATATCCACATGATGCTCTGCCGCTAACGGCATAATAATGTGCCCTGCTGTCACCAGCGTCTCCTTGTTCGCTAACGCGATAGTCTTTCCATTTTCTATCGCCGCTATAGTGGGCCTAATACCAATCATTCCCACAATTGCGGTAACCAATACATCCGATTCCTCCATGACAGCTATCTGGAGAAGTCCCTCCATACCGCTAAGTACTTTTACCGGAGTGTCCGCAACCCTTATCTTCAATTCCTCGCAGGCCGTCTCACTCCACATTACGGCTATGGAAGGGGAAAATTCCCGAATCTGTTTTTCCATCAATTCCACGTTACTGCCGGCAGCTAAAGCCACTACCTGCAAATCTTCATTGCTTCTTACGATTTCCAAAGTCTGCGTTCCGATGGAACCTGTGGACCCTAAAATTGCTATCTTCTTCATCTTGTCAACCATGCCTCTTTTTTATCGTATCAAATACTTGTGAAAAATCTATGTTCCGCTACCTTCTACATCTGCTTTATCAAGAGCACAGCCAAAGCATATATCATCGGTGCGGTAAAGATAACGCTGTCGAAGCGGTCCATGATTCCTCCATGTCCCGGAATCAGATGGCCATAGTCCTTAATCTCATGATTTCTCTTAATCGCGGAAGCTGCCAAATCTCCGATTTGGGATATAATTGCTCCCACCACACTGATGATAACAAATATCCAAGTGATTTCCTGCCCCTCCACCACCTTTTCCACAATGAAATGTCCGTAGAGTCCCCCCACTAATGCAGAGCCTGCGATTCCTCCCACAGCCCCCTCCACCGATTTCTTCGGGCTTAGCTTCGGCGCCAGCTTATGCTTCCCAAAAAGCATTCCGCTTACATAAGCACAAGTGTCACATATCCATGAACTTACAAAAATCATCCATACGATATACACGCCGTTAGGAAGTTCTCTCGTCAAATAAATAAAGGAAAACATTACCGGAGCATATACGAAACCAAAAAACGCGGACATAATTTCCTGCGCATGATACTTCGGAAAAGAAAATACGTATACAAACATATATGCCACAAGCACGAATAAAATACAAAGTAACTGGAATACCGCATCTTTCGTAAATACAACCGCTCCATAATAGCATATGATTCCGGCATATCCTACTGTCAAAGGAGCATTGATTCTCTGTCCCTCCACACATACATTACAAGCCCTGCATAATTCATAGTAGGCCACAAGGGATATGAATAAGAGAATAGCGGCCAACAGATAGCTTCCCTGAAAAAGAGTGGCGAGCGCGATAATAACGAGCACCGCACTGCTGAATAAACGTGTCATAAACATACATCATTCCTCCTTAAGCAAGCCATATCGTCTGTCTCTCATAGTATATGCTTCGACGGCTTTTACCAATTCTTCTTTTGTGAAATCCGGCCACGCGACAGGTGTAAAATAAAGCTCCGTATAGGCCAGCTGCCATAACAAAAAGTTGGAAATCCTCTGCTCATTGCAGGTGCGGATCAATAGATCCGGTTCGGGAAGCTCCTTCGTATCCAGTGCTTCATTTATTGTTGTTTCTCCTATATCCTGCGGCTTAAGTGTCCCGCTTTGCACCTCGAGGGCGATTTCTCTTACCGCCCGCAGGATTTCATCCCTGCCGCCATAATTGAGCGCTATCTGAAAATGCAGACCATCGTTATCTTTTGTCGCTTGCTCCAACTCGTCAATCCTCTTTCGGATATCTACGTCCAGTCTCGACTTTTCGCCCAGAATCCTGACGCACATTCTATTTTTCTCCGCAGTTCTTAAGCATGTCTTCAAATAATTGCGCAGAAGCTTCATCAGTGCGTCCACTTCATCCTTAGGCCGGTTCCAGTTCTCCGTGGAAAAGGCGTACACTGTCAGGTATTGTATTCCCATTTTATAAGCTTCCTCACAAATGATTTCCACCGCCTTAGCACCCTGAACGTGCCCGTAATTTCTGGGCATTCCTTTACTCTTCGCCCAGCGTCCGTTTCCATCCAGAATAATCGCTACATGTTTTGGAATTTTCAAATCCGTCTGATTCTTGTTTTCCTGCATTTCCTACTCCCATTTCCTCTCACGAATGTTCTTTCATAATAAGAGTGTTTTTCTCGTGATACGAACCCTTTTCTCGCGATACCGACAAAAGGGACAATACGATTTCTATCGACTGTCCCTCTTTATTTTATATTATTATACTTTAAGGATTTCTTTGGTTTTTTCATCGATCAGCTTATCGATATCTTTTATGAACTTATCTGTCATCTTCTGCAGTTCATCCTCGAGCTGTTTTACCTCGTCCTCTGAAACGTCGCCTTTTCCTAACTTCTTGAAGGCTTCGTTGCCATCTCTTCTAATATTGCGAATTGCGACCTTACCGTCCTCGCCCTTTTTCTTAACATCCTTTACCAGCTCTTTTCTGCGTTCCTCCGTAAGCTCAGGGAAAACGAGACGGATGCTTATGCCGTCATTGCTCGGCGTAATTCCTACGTCGGAAGCCATGATCGCCTTTTCAATATTTTTAATCAGAGACTTTTCCCATGGAGCAATCTGAATAATTCTCGGTTCGGGAACCGTAATGTTACCAACCTGCTGAATCGGTGTAGGCGTTCCGTAATAGTCCACCCTGATTTTATCTAACACATGGGGATTCGCCCGTCCTGCACGAATGGAAGCATAGTCAGCTTCTAAAAATTCGAATGCCTTTTTCATTTTCGCATCATAAGTTTGTAATCTCTCGTTCATATGTTAACCTCCATGAATGATTCTGTCGTTTCTGCTATCTCTATTATTTCTATCTATACCGTTACCTTTGTTCCGTCAAAATTTCCCTTTACAGTATTTACGATACTGTTTTCCTCATTGAGCCCAAATACCCACATAGGCATCTTATTATCTCTCGCTAAAATAGAAGCGGTCATATCCACTACCTGAAGGTTCTTGGCTATTACCTCGTCGATAGTCACTTCCTTATACTTTTTCGCATTCGGGTTCTTCCTCGGATCGTCATCATAAACGCCATCCACCGCCTTAGCAAGCAGAATGACCTCCGCTTCCACCTCTACCGCGCGAAGAACCACTCCCGTATCGGTAGAGAAATAAGGATGCCCCGTTCCTCCTGCGAAGAACACTACCTTTCCTTGTGAAAAATATTTATCCGCCCTGTCCTTCGAAAAAAGCTTGGTAAAGGAACTGCATTCAAAAGGTGTAAGTATCTCCGTCTTCATTCCGGCAGAACGGAAAATCTCGGAGGTATATATACAGTTCATTACCGTAGCCAGCATGCCTATCTGGTCAGCTTTTGTACGGTCAATATTTTCACTGGAACGTCCCCTCCAGAAATTTCCTCCTCCGATTACGATTCCTACCTGAATACCGTCCTCCACAAGCTGCTTCACCTGGAAAGCCACTTTTCTGATCGTATCTTCATCAAACCCTGTTTTCTTATCGCCGGCAAGCGCTTCACCACTGAGTTTTAATAAAATTTTCTTCATATTATTTTTTCCCTTTATTGAATTCTTCGAAGAAGTTCGCCGGATTTATATCGGAATAGCACTGCGAACACATACCTTCGATAACCGCTCCGTTGTTGATCTGCACCGATTTCGAGCGGATATTGCCCATGATAATTGCCGAAGAATCCAAAAGCACAGGACCTTGCACATCGATGTCTCCCTTTACTGCCCCCGCGATTACCGCGCTGGTCGCAAAAATGTTACCGATAATGACAGAACTGTTTCCTATCTTGACGCTTCCCTGACTGTTGATTTCCCCCGTCACCTTGGCATTTTCCGCATAAACCTCCGAAGCCCTGGAATCGCCTTGTATGCATCCCGTAACATTCAGCTTTCCGAGCACGTCTATATTACCGATGACCGTTCCGATCAAGTCCATGGAGCCTTCCGAAGAAACATCGCCTCTTACTATCATTCCTGCGGTTATTACAGCTACTTCATCCGACACTTTTTTCTCCGTCGTGTCCGGCTCTGGCGTATGATAATTTACCGTATCCGGCTTTTGTTGGATATCCGACGATTCGCTTAAATCCGTCATGCCAAACTGCCCTTTCGAATTCTCCGCTCCGGTCTGTGCATTCATATTTTCCGGCTTGACAGGCTCATCCGGAGCCTTTCCATCCGCCGGCATCAGCTCGTTCACAGCCTGCGATAAATCATCTTTTAAATCCGTAAAAAAACCCATACCATTCTCCTCCATCTGTTCCGGATACTTCTTTCGTCATTGCTTTACACAATTCTAATACATTGTATCACATCTATTCTTTAGTGGAAAGAGAGAAAATGAAAAAAGAATACCGAAGCCTGAACTGCAACTACCTAAGCATACGGAAGTCTTATAAGCATCTCGGTGCCTTCTCCCTGCACACTGTCGATATCCAGGCTTCCCCCTATTTTCTCAAGTCCACCTACTACAGCATCGAGCCCGATTCCTCTTCCTGAATATTCCGTCACCTTCTCCTTTGTAGTAAAGCCCGGACAAGTGAGGAACCGGTAGATTTCCTTATCCGTATATCCCGCAATATCCTTGGATACAAGCCCCTTTCGGCTTGCTTTGTCGAATATTCTCCTCTTATCGATTCCTCTCCCGTCATCTCTTACAAAAATTGAGAGGATACCGTCATTTAACTTCGCTTCTATAGAAATCCTTCCTTTTTCCGACTTCCCCGCCTGCAAGCGTTCGTCCCGGCCTTCAATTCCATGATCAGCCGCATTGCGCACAAGATGGATCAGCGAATCGGAGATGCACACGATAGTTTTTCTATCTACCTCCAGACTCCCGCCCGAAACATTTAACTCTATCTGCTTATCCATCTTTCTGGAAACGTCGTATACAATCCGGTTCATCCTGCGGAATGTTCCTGCAAGTGAGGTCTTTCTCATCTGGGTTACCGTATCCTCCAACTCATCGGTTATCTTTAGAAGCTTTTCTCTCATTTCCTGCCAGTCGGACTCTTCCGGCGTATTTTTTTCCGCCTCCAGCAGGCTTTCCACAAGCCTCGTCAGCCTATCCAGCTTTCCTTCGCTGACACCTATGATAGCTTCTCCCTTTTCCACACTGTGTTTGATTACATAATCGCCCGGAATCGGTTCAGGCTCCGCTCCCAGATCGATGATGGAAGGCAGCTTATCCGAGCGCTCTTCAGCAGGAGCTATATAGAACTGGCTTGGTTCCACATATACATTTTCAGGAGGAAACTCCCCTCCTTCCTCCCATATTTTCGCCTTCCATTTCAGCAAAAACGCATCGATGTACTTTATGATTTTCTCTGGATCTCCATCTGGATTTCTCACTTCCTTGATCTTTGTCAGCTCTTCTTCAATGAAATCCGATACCATAAAAATATATTCTTTCAGCTCCTTTGCGGCTACCCCTTCCGAATAAGTCTCCCTTAAGTAATAGAAAATATCCTCCAGCTTGTGTGCCGCAGCCGCTATATTGTCGTACATCATAATACCGGAAGTCCCTTTTATCGTATGCACAATTCGGAAAATTTCCTGAACGCTTTCTTCATCCAGAAATTCTTCATTCTTTTCCAGAAGGACTATCGTCTCCATCTGTTCCAGCAATTGAAAACTTTCATATAAATACATGTCGAGCATTCCATCGGAACCATAGCTCCCTTCCATTGTCTTCCTCCTCTAGTAAGAATGTTCTATGTAATCAAACCTATTTTCTTCAAAAGAAGCGCAAATTTCTCCGTATCGATAGGTTTCCCGGAATAAGCAGTACAGTTCAAATCAAAAGCCTTCTTCACATTCTTTTCCTCATTCAGCGCCGTGGTCATGATGATCTTAACTGCTTTATCCTCTTTTATCCCTTTTTCCATTTCAATTTTTCTTATTTCATAAAGCGCCTGATAGCCATCCATTTCCGGCATCATAACGTCCAGACAAATGAGCTGATAGGGGTCACCCTCCGCAAGCCCCATCTGAAAAGCCTCCAATGCCTCTATCCCGTTTACCGTAATATCACAGTCTCCGTAACGGCTTAAGTATTTGTACATAAACTTTCTGCTGGCAAAATCGTCTTCCGCTAATAGTATCTTCATCGTTTCCCTCTCTTCTACTCCAATAGGCTGTAAATCTTGTGCGCTATATCGCATAAGGGCAATTGGTATCTCACCGCGCCGATGTCATACGCCACTTTGGGCATTCCATATACCACGCTGGTGGCCTCATCTTGTCCTATCGTGACAGCACCGCAGTTTTTCATCGCTTTCATGCCCCTGGAGCCATCACCGCCCATCCCCGTCAGTATGACACCGATGGAATCTGCGCCTGCTGTCTTCGCCACCGAATCGAACAGCATGTCTACCGATGGACAGTGTCCGCTGACTTTTTCCTCTTTCTTACATTCCACGAAATATTCTGAGCCGAATTTCACAAGACGCATCTGATAACCACCCGGAGCGATGAGCACTTGTCCCCTTTTTACCATGTCTCCATCCTGCGCTTCCTTTACCTCCACCTCACACTGGTTGTTCATTCTATCAGCATACATCTGCGTAAATCCCGCCGGCATATGCTGAACAATAACCACTCCCGGAATATCGTTATGAAATTGTTTAATGATATCATGAATGGCCTCAGTCCCTCCGGTAGAAGCTCCAATAGCTATAATGCAGTTACTATTACTCAGCCTGTCCCGTCTCACGAGCCTGCTCATTTCCGTGCGGCGCAGCTTTCTCACATCCACGGAGGAGGCAATTTTCACCTTCGTAATCAGCTCCTGTCTTATGAAATCATTGACAGTGCCCCTCGACATGTTCACCGGCTTGTGGGCAAAGTCTACCGCTCCTGCCTCCATGGCATCGAATACCTTACCGTCCATACCGCTTAACATGATTACCGGCATCGGATACTGAGGCATTAGCTTTCGCAGAAATTCAATCCCGTTCATCTTAGGCATTTCAATATCGAGAGTCATAACATCCGGCTTGCACTGAGGGATGATGTCCTTTGCCTCAAAGGGGTCCCCCGCCACACCCACTACCTCTATGTTTGGATCTTCCTTCAGTCCTTGTACCAAAAGATTCCGAAATACAATGGAATCCTCAACAACCAATACTTTTATCTGACGCATAGCATTTCCTTCCTTCTGCCTGAAAATATGTGATGCCGCCATTTAATTATGGCGCAGCTGCTTATGTATCTTCATAAATATATCCACAATATCCGGATCGAAATAAATTCCTTTGCACTCACCGATAATCTGAAGGCTTTCCTCTAATGTATAAGCAATTTTATAGCATCGTTCGCCGGTCAGCGTGTCGAAAATATCGATGAGAGAAACGATTCTGGCAGAAAGAGGAATATCCTTTCCCTTAAGACCTTCGGGGTAGCCGCTGCCATCCCATCTCTCATGATGGTACTTAGCAATATTGATCGCCATCGGAAGGAAATCATTCTTCTCCGCATTCTCATAAATTTCCTCCAATATATGGGCGCCGATTTCCGCATGCTGCTTTATAATCTTGCGTTCTTCATAATTGAGCTGCCCGGGTTTTAAGAGCACCTCGTCGGGGGTCTGTATTTTCCCAATATCGTGAAGCATAGCCGCAACGCCTATCTTTTCTACGAACGCCGCCGTAATTTCCTTTTCAAAAAGGGGGCTGAATTGAAGGCTCTGAGCTAATATCCGGCTATTATGCCTGATGTTTTCCAAATGATTGGTTATGGAATTGTCTCTTCCCTCTGTAATCTTGGCAAGGGCATACAGTATATTCTTCTGCTCCGACTCTATCCGCTTCAACTGCTCGTTAACCAGACAGTTCAGCTTATAATTATAAGCTTTCATTTCCTCCTGAAGCTTATACATCTTCAGATGATTCTCAATCCGCATAGTAACCTCTAAAGGTTCGAAGGGCTTTACGATAAAATCTACCGCTCCTGCCTTAAAGCCTCTGATCTTGCTTTCACTGGAATCCATGGCTGAAATGAATATGACCGGAATGTCTCTTGTCTGCTTATTTCTCTTCAATATCTCGCATACCTCGTAACCGTTCATCTCCGGCATGGCAATATCCATCAAAATTACATGCGGGGGGGACGTTCTGGCAATTTGCAGCGCTTCCTTCCCATTAGCAGCTAAAAGCGGCTCATAACCCATGCCCTTTATGATTTCTTCCAAAAAAAGAACATTTATCTTTAAATCGTCCACTACGAGTATATGAGGAATTTCCTGACTTTTTATTTCAAAATCCATAGTCCATCTCTCCGGTTTTCTCCAAAAGCAATCGTTTTAAATCTTCATGGAGCATCATGCTCTTATCGTAGTCTTCTTTTCTGACCGCCATTTCCAGCTTAAGCGCAGCCCTCTTCACATCCGTGCCTGCCCTTTTAAGCAGCTTAGACAGCTCTCCTGCCCAGAATTCCGCTTTTTCCCATGAGCCCAGCTCAATGCAGAGCACTAATTTCTCCATTCGACTCGCCAGCTCATTTTTGTTTTCCTCCGAACCGAAACGATAATATTCCTCGACTTGTTTATACTGCATTTCCTCACTGTACTGTCCGAGAAATTGCTTGACTTCTTTTTTATATTCCGCCCTGTCGTCTGTCATTTCCACCGTATGGAGGCGTATCGAAAAGGAGAAATTACTTCCCCGCCCTTTCTCGCTCTGCAAATATATCTTGCCGTTCATAAGCTCCACCAACTCCTTGCTAATGGTAAGCCCAAGACCCGTTCCACCGTATCTTCTCGTTATGGACGTGTCCACCTGAGAGAAGCTTTGGAATAAACGATCCTGCTCCTCTTTTGAAATACCGATCCCGGAATCCACTACCATGAAAAAGAGTTCTATTTCATCGCTGAACCTAAGCGTTACTGCAACCTCAATACGGATAAAGCCGGCAGACGTAAACTTCACCGCATTGGACAACAGATTATTCAATATTTGTGTCAGGCGAAGCTCGTCACCAATCATCACCTGCGGAACACTTTCTTCAACGTTCAACGTCAGCTTAAGCCCCTTTTCATTCACCGTCGCAAGATTCGCCGATACAATATTTTCCATCATCTCACGCAAATCGAACTTACGATTTTCCAGTTCGAACTTGCCCGACTGCAATTTCGAAAAGTCCAGAATATTATTGATGATAGAGGACATATTACTGCAACAATGCTCTATGATGTGTAAGGTCCGTCTTTGTTCCGTTGTAAGATATGTATCCTTTAGATTTTCCACATGTCCTCTGATTCCATTCACCGGTGTCCTCAGCTCATGAGTAATATTGGCGACAAATTCGTTCTTAACCTCCATTGCCTGAGAAGCTACCGCCTTAATACGGGATACCTCGTTCGCCATCTCCCGATTGACTTCCATATCCAGAGCGAACAAGAAATATATGTCGGCTTCGCTGTCATATTCTATATGAATCCTGGCGCCAAAGCAGGTACCGTTACTCCGGTAAACCGCCGTTTCTTTCCTGCTCTTCAGACATTCCATCACCACCGCTACATCGCTTTCGATCTCGAATTCCTTCCGCAGCACCTCTGCGATATTGATACCGTACAGACGCTCCCCATATCCCAGTTCCTCTCCAGCTGCCTTGTTATATTTTAAGATACTTCCGTCGCGACTGAACATTATAATGATTTCCAGCGCTTCCTGCATGAGAATTTCTATCATTCGCTTTTGTTCCATGTATATCCCGCCCTCTCCCGCACTTACTGTTACTATTTTACCAGACAAGATATTAAAAAAACAGCCCTTCTTTCGAAAAGCTGCCTTTTTCATATTAATATGACAAATTAATATATTTATTTTGTTCCGTTAACGTGCGCCCTTATCGTAAGGAATTCCGGAAGCCTTCGGAGCCTGTGAATTTCTCGAGGTAAAGATGAGCACTATGAGAGTCGCAATATAAGGGATCATCTTATAAAGATAGCTGGGTATGCCCAACCCTTCCAAAAACGGGATTCCGGAATAAGCAGCCGCTACCGCCTTCATAAGGCCGAAGAACAAGGAGGCCCATAGAATCTTCACCGGCTTCCACTGTCCGAATATGAGTACCGCCAATGCTAAGAATCCATATCCCGATACCGTAGCATTGAAGTTCGTGGAAGTAGGAACCACGAACACCAGTCCACCCAAGCCGCCCAATGCTCCCGACAAAACAACGCCGGCATATTGCATTCTATACACGTTGATACCAGCCGCATCCGCTGCCTGAGGATGCTCTCCGCAGGCGCGAAGCCTGAGCCCGAACCTCGTCTTATACAAGACAAGCGCCGATATACCGAACACTATAAAACCCAGATAAGTAGTGATATATGTGTTCTTGAAAAACAAATCTCCGATTACCGGTATATCTCCCAAAAGAGGCACCTTAGCAACACGGAAAGTATTGGAAAATTGAACCTGCTGTACGCCCTGAATAACTCTTGCTACGAAAATAGCGAAGGCTGGTGCAAAAAGGTTAAGAGCTGTACCGCTGATGGTCTGGTCCGCCTTCATATTGATTGCGGCATAGGCATGAAATAACGCAAATATCGCCCCGGTCACCATAGATACGATAACGGCAATCAATAACTGCCCCTGCCCGCTCATGCTGCCTCCCGTCAAGTTGAGAAAAAGAATTCCCGTAAATGCCCCCATCGTCATAATTCCTTCCAAAGCGATGTTGACAACGCCGCTCCTCTCGGAAAACATACCGCCCAGAGCCACCACCAGAAGAGGAATCATAAAGAACATTGTCTGCTGGAAAATAAAATATACTACACTCATTCTCCCTTACCTCCCTTTCTCTCACTCTTCGCTTGTCTGCGTCGCGCTGTCTTAGCCATGAAGGACTTTACGATCAAAGCAAAGGCGCTGAAATAAATGATAACGGCTACAATAATATCTATAATCTCCGTGGAAAACTCATATAGCTGCAAATAAAAACCTCCCGCGGTCAGATAGGCGATGAAAATTCCCGCGAACAAAACACCGATAGGATGGCTGAGTCCTAACAGGGCTACTGAAATTCCGGTAAAGCCCTCTGATGCCAATACATCCACGACCTCGATATGTTTGCCGGTGCCGGCCAGGTACAAAAGTCCTCCCGCAAGTCCCGAGATCATTCCGGCTATCATCATGGAGAAAACAATACTCTTCTTTTCATCGATACCCGCATAACGACTCGCTTCTCTGTTAAAACCAACCGCACGCAGTTCAAAACCGAAAGCAGTTTTATTTAAAACGAGGTAAATAATTAATACGACCAAAATAGCGATTATAATACCCCCATTTACACTGGAACCGGGAAATAACTTGTCCATTCCCATTTTGGGTATCTGAGCACTTACCGCTACATTCTTAGACTCATTTCGCATGCTGTTGAACAGCACCTTGTTCGCCTTTACGCTCCAATTGACCGCATACATACCTATATAGTTCATCATAATGGATGCAATTACTTCGTTTACATTGAAAAATGCCTTTAACAAGCCGGGAACAATGCCCCATATCGCGCCGCACACAGCGCTGACCAGTACCGCCACAATCCAGTGAACGGACCCCAAAGAGGTGAATACAATCCCTACATACACCGCTCCAAAAGCTCCTGCAATAAACTGCCCCGGTGTTCCGATATTGAAAAGCCCGGTCTTAAATGCGAACCCCACGGATAAACCGGTGAGAATAATCGGCGTGGCATAATAGAATACCTGCCCCACTCCCTTAAGTCCATGAGTGAATGCTCCCGTCAAAATGGTTAAAAACCCCGGAACTGCCTGGGAAGCATTGCAAAACAGTAATACGATAAACCCGAACAAAAGTCCGATGGTGATTGCAAATACCGAAGATATCGGTCCGGTCAGATTAATATTTCTCTTCTTTTTCATTACATCCCCGCCTCCTCTTCTTTTACCTGCTTTTTAGAACCCGACATATAAAGTCCCAATTCCTGAACCGTAATTTTCTTCGGATCCAGCTCCGCCACGATGCTTCCCTCAAATATGACGAGAATTCTATCGCTCAGGTTCATAACTTCATCAAGCTCCAAAGAAACTAATAAAATGCCTGCCCCCTCATCTCTTTGCTTGACCAGCTGCTTATGGATATATTCGATCGCCCCCACGTCCAGACCTCTTGTAGGCTGTACCGCCAAGAGCAGATCAGGACCTCGTCCAATTTCTCTGGCTACGATGGCCTTCTGCTGATTGCCTCCCGACATACTTCTGACAATTGTTGCCGTTCCTTCTCCGCTTCGGATATCGTACTGCTCGATCAGCTTATCCGCATATTCATATATTTTCTCGTTTTTAAGGAAGCCGGCCGTTTGAAATTCCGGCTGAAAATATTGCTGTAAAATAAGGTTGTAAGCCAGATTATAATCAAGCACCAGGCCGTGCTTATGTCTATCTTCCGGGATATGTGAAAGGCCATGGGTGTTTTTATAGCGAATGCTCTTGTTCGTCACGTCCTCGCCGTTTATCATTAACTTGCCTTCACTCATGCGCTCGATACCGGAAATCGCATAAACTAACTCCGACTGACCGTTACCATCGATTCCGGCGATGCACACGATTTCACCTTTGCGCACCTCGAAGCTCACATCGCTTACCAAGTCCTTCGTATGGCCTTCCTTTTGGGTCTTAACCGACAAGCGCTCTACGGAAAGCGCTACCTCCTTCGGCTTCGCAGGCTGCTTATCGATAGTCAGATTTACCTTACGTCCTACCATCATCTCGGACATCATCTCCTTGTCCGTATCCGCCACATCGATAGTGCCTATATATTTGCCCCGGCGCAGCACTGTACAACGGTCCGCCACCGCTTTTATTTCATTTAATTTATGGGTAATGAAAAGGATAGATTTCCCTTCCTTCGTCAGATTTTTCATGATGACCATCAGCTCATCGATTTCCTGAGGAGTGAGTACCGCCGTAGGTTCGTCGAATATCATGATTTCATTATTGCGGTAAAGCATCTTCAGTATCTCCACCCTTTGCTGCATTCCCACGGTTATGTCGGAAATAAGAGCATCAGGCTCGATGAACAGATTATATTTTTCGCTCAGCTCCACTACCTTCTTGCGGGCATCTTCCATGCGGAGGATACCACCCTTCACAGTCTCAATGCCGAGCACAATATTTTGAAGTACCGTAAAATTATGCACTAGTTTAAAGTGCTGATGTACCATACCAATTCCCAGGGCGTTTGCATCCAATGGCCCCTTTATTTTAACCTCTTGCCCCTTTACCTTGATAATCCCTTTTTCCGGCTGATACATACCGAAAAGCACGCTCATCAAGGTAGACTTTCCCGCACCGTTTTCTCCAAGCAGTGCGTGTATCTCGCCTTTTTTCAATTGCAGGGTAATATTGTCGTTAGCAATAATCCCCGGAAACTCCTTCGTGATCCCCATCATCTCAATTACATAGTCCATATGTTTTCCCTCATCCATTCCTTCTGAATATTTCTATCTAAAATCAGATTGTTCATATGGCCGGTCTAACCAGTATACTGGTAGAAAAAGGGTGCTTATTCTGATAAGCACCCTTTTGGCTATTAACTTAAATTTCCTTTAAATATCGCAACACTTAAGTTTATTCAACAAAGGTAACCTTTGCCGAAGATAAAGTAAGGTCTGCTGTCGTCGTATCGGATACATCATTACTAATCGTAATGGAACCGTCTACAAGACTTGCAACAATTGCATCATAGTCGGCCTGTGTGAAGTTGGTAAATTTGGAAGTATCCATAGGAAGTCCGATACCATCGTTCTCTGCGGAGAAAACAGTTGTGGAACCACCCGGGAAGCTGCCGTCATAGAAAGCCTTGATTCCGTCATATACGGAAACAGAAAGCTTCTTCATAGCGGAAGAAATTACCGTGTCGGATTCAAAGGACTGATCTACGTCAACGCCGATTACTTTAGCATTAGCTTCCTCTGCCGCCGCCATTACGGAGTTACCTACCGCACCGCCGCAGCCGAAGATAACTTCGGTTCCGTTCTGATACCAGGAAGCTGCCATAGCCTGCGCTTCCGGAGTAGCTGCGAACGCGCCCGTGTAATGGTACATGATGTCTACCTTAACGCCCATCTCAGTAGCAGCTGCATCAGCGCCCTGAACAAAGCCATAACCATAACGAACTACTGCCGGAACAGCCATACCGCCCATGAAACCGAGCTTCGTCATTCCGTCCTTTACAGCCGCATAGCCTGCCAGATAACCCGGCTGGTCTTCCTGGAATAAAATAGCCATAGTGTTGCTTGCTGTCACGTAGTCGGAGTAATCCTCATTGTGAGGTTCGCCGTCCAACAGAATAAAGGTTACGTCGGGATACTGCTCCTGCGCAAGGTAAACAGGTGTTTCAAATAAATATCCGGGACATACAACAAGCTTCGCTCCGCCTTCGATTGCAAGACCGATGGTCTCTACATAGGAATCTGTGGTAGCTTCCTGAGGCTGGTAATACTTGTAAGTAACGCCCGCTTCCTCTGCATACTGGGTAAGACCTTCCCATGCACCCTGATTGAAAGACTTGTCATCAATCGTTCCAAGGTCTGTTACCAATGCGAGCTCATAACCGCCTGCCGATTCCTCGGTTGCAGTTTCAGTCGTTTCTTCGGCCACTTCCGCCGGCTCTGCAGTTTCTGTTGTCTCGGTCGTCTCCGCTTCAGCCGCAGGGGCTGTCTGAGTACTTCCGCATGCAGCTAACGAAAGAACCATTGCTCCTGTAAGAAGCATAGCCAATACTTTCTTCTTCATAATAAAACTTTCCTCCTTGTTTTTGAAATATATTTTCTATTATTTCAATACAAATATTCTAACATGCTTTACATGACAACGTCAATGAGAGCTTAAGCTTATTTAAGCAGTTTCTTACGTATTTGCAATAATAATTGATTCTACCGCATCCGCTAAATCTTCACAGCAGTCACATACCGTTTCGAAAGAACGATAAATCTCTCTCCAGGCCATTACCGTATAAGGATCTGCATTCTCTATGGAAAGCTTTCTTATGTCCTGGATATAAAGGTCGTCGCCTTTTTCTTCCAGACGGTTGAGTTCAATAATATGATCCATGATTTTTTTGGATTTCTTATAATCGTGCAGTTCTCCCAAAAGGCCCTCTGCCGCATCGCAGCAGCTGGAAATAAGCTCTGCGAAGGGAACCACATCCTGTCTCAGCTCCTTAATATTCCATGTATATAAATTGATAATGATATCTTCGATGGAATCGGTTACGTTATCGATGCAGTTGCTTATTTTTACGATATCATCACGGTCGATAGGAGTTATGAACGCCTTCACGATTTCCCTCGTCATCTCATGCTTCTTCGAATCGCCCATATGTTCAATCTCATGAATCGCAGCTACATCCTCTTCGATAACGCTGTGATTATAATTTTTTATAATATCCTGCAGCTTATCGGCCGCCATTTTAGAAACACGGATACTCTCCAAAAAATTCTGAAAATAAAAACTGTCTTTTGCCTTTGCCACTTTAAATCCTCCTTTTGTAATCAACCGAACAAACTAAAAATTTTCACTGCTGCATATGCGATAAGACCGCACCCCGGGAATGTCAGTATCCATGTGAATACCATCTCTTTCACCACTCCCAGATTAATTGCCGATAACCTTTGGGTAGCACCTACACCCATGATCGAGGTGGTCTTCGTGTGGGTGGTGCTGACCGGAATACCGGTGAGTGATGCCAACAACAAACAAAATGCCGCGCCCAAATCGGCGGAAAAGCCCTGATAGGTATTCAACTTTACCATATCCATACCTACCGACTTTATGATCTTATAGCCTCCAAGAGAGGTCCCAAGAGCCATTAATGAAGAACAAAGTATCATCATCCAGATGGGAAGCTGCACATTTCCCGTAGTCTCACTTCCGTTTGCCAGAAAAATGCCGAGCATCAATACCCCCATAAATTTCTGACCGTCCTGCGCGCCATGCATGAACGACATAGCCGCTCCTCCGAATACCTGCGCCCCCTGAAAAAAGCCTACTGTTTTTCTTCTGTCAGCCTTCCTGAATAAAAACTCTGTCAGCTTTGTGCATATAAAACCACTGAAAAATCCAAGCATGGTGGAAAGCACAAGTCCATAAATAACCTTCATCCATTCGGAGCCGTTAATGCCTCCGATCCCGCCATGCAATGCGATGGCCGCTCCCGATAAGCCGGCAATCAATGCATGACTTTCGCTGGTCGGTATGCCGAAATACCATGCTGCTACTGCCCAAATGATAATCGCAAATAGCGAAGCACACAGTGCAAGAATGGCCTCGTCCGTAGCTCCGTCGAAATTGACCATGTTTTTAATCGTCATGGCCACTGTGGAATTAATGAGGGTCATAACAAATACCCCACAGAAATTAAACACCGCGGACATCATAATCGCTGCCCGGGGAGGTATGGCGCGTGTCGCGATACATGTTGCGATTGCGTTCGGAGCATCTGTCCATCCGTTTACAAATACCACACCGCAGGTTAAAATAACGGTAATTAAAAGTACAGGGTTTTGTACGACCTGCGAAATGAAGTCAACAATGTTCATATTACTTCTCCTTATCAAGCTGTATCTGTTGTTATAATTCCCCTAAACAAGCATACAATATTCAGCAAAAAACTACTGCTAAAATCAAAGTACCACGTTTACTAGAATATCACAAGCCGGCAAATGTATCAACAAAATATTCAAAATTCAGCCAATTAAATCTAAATTTTTATACTCTATTGCCTATAGATCA
Organism: Kineothrix alysoides; assembly: GCF_000732725.1. Lineage (GTDB taxonomy): Bacteria > Bacillota > Clostridia > Lachnospirales > Lachnospiraceae > Kineothrix > Kineothrix alysoides. Next base: position 1,659,491 of record NZ_JPNB01000001.1, read on the forward strand.
GCTTTGATAAACGACCGGGATAAACCAAAAGCACCGCCATATCTTAGAATTGTAATCTCAGGCGATGCTTTTCACATTTTATCAGTATTTTATTTACTCCGCTTCAGGGTACTCGTTGCAAAGAAGTCTGTAAGGGGCCTCGTCCTCTTCAATAGCCGGGAAACGCCCTACCGGGGGATTGAATCTGTTATCGGTATTGTCATCATTGCACATAGACACTTCTCCGATCAGAACATCTCCGGTCCCGGACTTCACATCGAAGTCATGATACTGGTGAGGCCAAAGAGTAATGCTTTCCCCGGGTCTAAGCTCCACGCCGGTTCCAGCCGGAACATAGTAAGAACGTCCGTCAGAATTTACACATACGTCGGTATCCGAAAGCTCCTCCTTATCATCGCTGTTGTATACATGAATAATGAGGGTTCCTCCGCCTCTGTTAATGATATCCTCCGATTTCTTCCAATGGAAGTGCATGGGGGAATGCTGGCCTTCCTTGAGCATCAGCAGCTTCTCCGCATACACCTTTTTATACTTCGGGTTATCCTGCCCGCCGTTCCTGAGCGTAATCAGAGCGAAACCTACCTTTTCCCAATTGCCGAGGCCGTAATCCGTTATATCCCAGCCCAGCATGTTGTCCCTTATTTCATCATATTCATGTCCCTTTTCCTTCCACTCCTCAGGTGTCCAGTCACAAAAGGGCGGAAGATGAAATCCGTTTTCTTTTACAAGCTTTTCCATCTCTTTGATGCGCTGATTGATTTCCGAACGTTTCATATCTTTCTTTCCTCCGTCTTCTCCTTTATATTCTTCAATATTTATCAACCGATATCGTAAATGCTGCGTACTCTCACACTCTTCGCCTTACCCGATAAAATGCGTACCCGCTTTTCTCCCGCTTCCATATCGAAATAATTATCGGACAGCACCCAGTCTTCCTCTTCATTCAGAAGCTCTACAGAAGCTGCATAAGCTTTGGCAGTTACAACGATTTCCTCTCCTTCTATACGGGCTGTAAGTTCGGGATCTGCATATTCATGGAACTTCGGCATGGAAAAAATCACGCTTCCCTCTGAAACCACTTCTCCTCCCTGTCCACACGTATAAAATACATGATCTCCGTACAGCCTTGCATGAGGCAAAACCTCTTTTTCCAACCACACACTGCTCAGCGCCGGAACATACACCTCCGCTTTCGTCTCTTTTCCAATGATATTAGAATACTTGTCTCTTAAGCTGTAGCATACGGTAACTTTTATATCCTCTCTCGTCTCGTTTGCTACGTTCAGATGAATACTCTTTTCCACATCGTATGGTCGTGCATTCGGATTGGGATTCTGGGTCAGGAGCCCTTCCTCGCAACAGGATATCATAACAGGAGCGAAAAAACGCTTTTCAAAGTAATGCAGTGCTTTCCATCGGCCAAAGTAATCGATAGAGGACCACGATGCCACCGGCCAGCAATCGTTAAGCTGCCATACGATAGCTCCCATACACTGTCCCCTGTGTCTTCTCCAATGCTCCACCGCATAACGCATCGCCTGCCCCTGCATCAACTGGGAGGCGTAAACCAGCAAAGAGAATTCCTTGGGATATTTGAAATATTGGGACATATAGACCATCATTTTGGCATATCCATTCTCACTTCTTTGATGCTTCTCCATCACGTATGAAAATACGTTCCTATCCTCCGGCAGCGTAAATGTCTCAATAGTCTTTAAGGATGGAAGAGATTCAAAGCCGAATTCCGACGCATAGCGGAAGTTATGCTTTCTATAATCAGGAAAGGGCTTGTAGCCATGCCATACCTGCCAGTAATGGGCATCTCCCCTCGTCTCATCCTGCGGCGCGTCAAAATCTCCTCCCGAGGATGGGCTGGAGGGCCAGTAGAAGGTGTCCGGGTCCACTCTTTTCACTATCTTAGGAATGACATAGCTGTACATCCGCGTATAGTCTCCGCGAAGTCTGGGCGTCTCTGTGTAGCCGCACAGTATCATATCCTCCATTTCATTGTTTCCGCACCAAAGCCCGAGACAGGCATGATGACGGATTCTTCGGACGTTCTGTTCTATTTCATGGGAAATATTTTCCTCGAACTCCTCCGTAAGAAGATACGTAGAGCAGGCAAACATAAAATCCTGCCATATGATAATTCCCAGTTCATCGCAGGCCTCATAGAACCAGTCGTCGGGATAATATGCGCCGCCCCATACGCGAAGAGCATTGTAATTGGCAAGGGCGCATTGCTCCAGAAGCTTCCTCGTCTTCTCCTCTCTGATTCTTGGCAGAAGCGAGTCCTCGGGGATATAGTCTGCTCCCATAGCAAATATATCAACTCCGTTCACTTCATGAACAAAGCTCTCTCCCCACTGATCCTTTTCCAGACGCATTTTCATCGTCCGAAGGCCAATGCGGCGTTCCCAGATATCCTCCGTCTTTCCATCTATTACAGCCTCTACTTTTACTGTATAAAGATCCTGCTTTCCATATCCTCGGGGCCACCAAAGTGAAGGATTATGGACTTCCGTTTCCTTTGGTGAATCCTCCAATACGACACATTCTCCATGAGGGGAAATGAGCGTGACGCGATAACTGCTTTCTGCATCCTTCCACACCTCCATGTCCACATGAAAGGAAATCCATACTTTGCCATCTTCATGTTTCTGTCGCAGATGCACGTCCGAAAGCCTTCCATTTTTTCCTCCAAGCAGGGTAACCTGCCTGAAAATCCCCATATCGGGAAGTTTAGGTGCCCAATCCCAACCGGACATACAGCTTGACTTGCGAAGGAAAGGGAAACCATCCAGCGTATCCGTATTACATGGAATCGCTCCGTGCAGGGCAATCTGCTCCTCCATATAGCGCGTAGGAGAATACAAACGCACTTCCAGCAGGTTTCCCTTTTCCTTCAGTATATTTTCTAAGGGAAATTCCCAAGCTCTATGCATGTTGAAGGTCTTTCCCAAGAAAACTCCGTTTAAGTATATTTCCGCCAGCGTATCTATTCCTCCAAAGTTAAGCCACTGTTTCCCACAGGAAAGCAGCTCCTCCTCGGCGTCAAAGGCAAGCCTGTATACATAATCCTTTTCCGACAGAGGCAGGGCCTCTTTCTCATTGTCCCTGTAAAAGGGGTCCTCTATTTCTCCATGGGAAAGCAAGTCCGAATACACGGAAAAGGGGACCTGCGTATCCAAAAGCTTGCCGCTCCATAATAGCTGCCAGCCAGTCGTTAATTGTTGTTTCTTCATTCCTTATCTCCAATCTCAAGGATATCCTATCCCGAATATTCTATCCCGGATGATATATCCCGAACATTTTATCCTGGATATGTTATCCAAATTCGATATCCCCGCTCCATAAGTCCTTTTTGCCGTCTCTTAGCATTATACGAGCCCTGCCGGGATCTATCCCGTATTTCATTTCCCTGTTCCAGCTAAAAAATGCTTCTTTTCCCAAGTGAATCCTCGCCCGTACTTTCTTCCCCGGCGCAAGTCTCCGCTTATCGAAGGCAATCAGTTCCTTAGCTCTCGGTATAACGCTTCCTTCGAAATGGGTTACAAAAACCATCGGCACTCCCCATACAGCGTATTCTTCATCGTTTTTCATATCAAATTCCAGTACCATATCACCGCATTTATAAGCTCCATCCGACTGTAATTTGAAGTTCGAATACTTTACGTCCCCGTATCCAAGCCCATAGCCGAAGGAAAAAAGCGGCCCATCCTCTCCGTCGCAATAATGCATGGCTTCATAGGAGTTTCTATAATTGTAATATGCCGGAAGTCTCTCCGCTCCACGGGGAATGGAAACCGGCAGCCTTCCCGAAGGCGAGACTTCACCGAACAAAAGCCCTGCAAGCGCCCTTCCTCCTTCTGTTCCGGGATAGAACGCGTACATAAGGGCATCCGTTTCCCCTATAATTCCCTGAAGATCATAGGGTCTTCCTGCAATCACAACTGTTACCGTCTTTCTCGCTGCCCGGTATACGGCTTGCGCAAGCAAAAGCTGCTCTTTCGGAAGCTTGAGAGAGGATAGATCTACGCCTTCGCCGCAATCCATCTTCGCCTTCTTTGTCCGGTCAGTTATGACTGCGCCGTTTTTATCAAACTGTGCTTGCCCGAAACGGCTGGAAGAACCGCCAAGCACCAACAGCGTCACATCGCTTTCCTGCGCCGCTTTTATCGCCTGAAAGAGCAGTCCGTCACGGCCGGAATGCTGTTCTCCACAATATGAAAGCTGTTCTTTCCTGTCCTCTTCGCCGCAGCCTTTGCATACTGTGACGTGCATCTTTCCATTTCTTTCTGCAAACTGCAGGATTCCCTCCGCAATATTCGAACCCACTCCAGACCGCAGTGGCGGAGTGTAATCTCCCAACTGGCTGTAAATGTCCAACGCATTAGGACCAATTACTGCCAGACTGTTTATCTTGTCTTCATTAAGAGGAAGGATACTGCCTTTATTTTTCAGTAAAACTACCGACTCCTCGGCAAGATGCCGGTTTTCCATACAAGCAGAGAAATCGAACCTCCTTTTTTCCTGTTCCAGATAAGGATGCTCGAACAGCCCTTTTTCGAACTTTAGAGTCAGTACTTTAAGCACCGCCTCGTCCAATCTCTTTTCCTCTGCCAGTCCACTGTGTATCGCCTTTTCTAACAAAGCAAAGCCATCGTCCCACAAGGATATATCCACACCGCTCATAAGGGCGGATGCGCCGGAGCGCACTGTATCGCCGGTAAGCATATTCAATCTGTCAACGGCAAAACCGTCCGCCATGACAATGCCGTTGAAACCCATTTCCTCCCGCAGCACCTTTTTTAACAGCCAGTCATTGGCATGACATGGGATTCCATCGATTTCATTATAGGCGGCCATAATTCCCACCATTTTTTCTTTCACGCCGGCTTTCGCCGCAGACAGATGGATTTCCCGAAGCTCTCTCTCACCGATGCGTGCCGCGCTGGCATTCACTCCTCCGGTAGTCTCTCCCTGGGCCGCGAAATGCTTCGCCACCACACCTACTCCCTCCGCCTGTACGCCTCTCACCACTGCCGCCGCCATAACCGAGGCAAGATAAGGGTCTTCGCCAAAGCACTCCTCACTACGTCCCCATCTGGGATCCCTAAGTACATCCAGCATGGAAATGAGCGCAAGATCCACCCCCATTTCTTTCATCTGCCTGCCGCAGATATGATATGCCGCCTCCACCAGCGCCGGATGAAAGGTAGCCCCCATCGCCAGATTGACAGGAAGCAAGTATCCATCCAAAGCCTGATGTCCATGAGGACATTCGCTGGATAAGAGCACAGGAATCCCGAAACGGGAATGAGCTATGACATATTCCTGCATTAGATTATAGGCTTTGATTGCCGTTTCTCCAAAAAGTCCATTTTCATAATCTTTTCCAGACCAGGGATCGGCCCGGTACAGCCCGTAAAGTGCTCCCAGCCCTCCCCACAGCTCCACCTCCCGCTTGAATTCATCGGAAAGCTCCACGTCTTCCCCACTGCGGAGGTAGGCGTTAAATCCGTAAAGCCGTTGATTTAGCTGTCCAACCTTTTCCCTCAGAGTCAGCCTGCTTAGCAAATCCAGCGCTCTCTCCTTCGCGGGGCGTGATGCTTCTTCATAGATATAGACCTCTTGTCCGGCCTGAAATATCTTGTCCTCCTGCACCATAATACCACGCCTTTCTCATAGCCCGCGCAATTTTGCGAGGGCTTACAAAATCACCTTGTAGGTCTTAATCTCAAAGGGCTTTATGGTAAACCTGAATTCCTTGTCCGTATATTCTACCACATTCTCTTCTTTCTCTTCTATAAGGTTGCATTCATAAACCTTTTTTATCGTTTTACCCATGCCAAAGGATACCGTGCCGCAGGTCTTTGCATTTTCATATTCGTACATACGAATGATGATGCCTTCTCCATCCTCCGACGCTTTCACCGTCTCTATCATGACATTTGGTGCATCCACCGAAAGAAGAGATTCCCAAGCGCCTGCCGTGCCCGATTTCACAGATAAAAGCGGCACATTTAAACAGTAGCTTTCCTTTACCGTATCACATTCTCTCAAGCTGCCCGCATGAGGATATAAGGAGTAGGTAAAGAAATGCTCCTCCTGATCCGTTACCGGATTCGGCTCGATGCCGGACTTAATCAAGGTCAGTGTCATAACGGAATCCTTCACCGAATGTCCGTACTTGCAATCGTTTAGCAGGCTGACGCCATAATGTCCTTCCGAAAGGTCCATCCATTTCTGCCCGCATGACTCAAAGCGCGCCATATCCCAGCTCGTATTCGTGTGAATCTTTCTCGTAAGATTGCCGAACTGGATATCGAAGGCCGCTTCATCCGTATGGATGTCCACCGGAAAATGCACCTTCAGAAGATGCTGATGCTCCTTCCAGTCCACATATGTCTCGAAATCGATTCTCGGGCTGTCCGCATAAAAATAAATCTTCTGATTTATCAAGGAATTGCTCACCTCGCGCTCTATGCTGAGAACCGTACAAACCGGTCCCTCCTCCAGCCATTCCATCTTCTTAAGTGCCTCTGCCTTCCAGCTTTTCTCCGTATGGTAAATATCGATATCCCAGTTATCATAATAAATGGGCTTATCCTCATACATCTCGAAGAGATTGCCTCTTTCGCCCTCTTTCAATACTTCTCTTTTGTTCTTCTTATCATAAACGGAAGTAAAGAAACCGTTTCTGTCAAGCTCTACCTTATAATAAGGCGTTTCCAGACTTCCTCCCAATCGTTTGAAGGGACTTTCCGCCGCTTCTCCTGCCACCATTTCAAAACTTTTGAAGCCTTTAGAGGGAATATCTGCAAGGAAAGCGACTGCTTCATTTTCCATGTTCTGAATCGGATATACATGGCCCTGTGCATCCTTTAATACCCCCTTACACTCCTTAGGAAGACGCACGATATCATTTCTGTCAAAGCCGAGAGTATTGAGTACGGTAACCGCTTTTCCTTCTCCGGCAAGCGCTTCCATTCTCTCTGTAAGCAGCTCATTTCCCGTAACAGCCAATTCCTCATATTCCTTCTTTGTCACTTCATATACTTCATGAATGGAGGAACCTGGAAGAATATCGTGGAATTGATTGAGAAGTATCGTCTTCCACATTTTATCGATTTCATCTTTCGGATAGGCTATCCCCTTCCAAGAGGCCATTAAGCTAAGCAGCTCCAGATTCATCATCAAAAACTCGCTCTTTCTGTTAGCGCGCTTATTTCTTGCCATGGAGGTATAGGTCCCCCTATGATACTCGAAATACAGTTCACCCTCCCAAGTAGGAAGCCTTCGGTTATCCTTAACACGTTCAAACAGCTCCTCGAAATAAGTGCCGGAGAATTCCTGACGCACCTTGGGTATGCCTTTGATTCCCTTTTCCATTCTTTTGGAGGTTTCCAGCATTTCTCTCGTAGGACCGCCGCCCCCGTCTCCATACCCGAAGGAAATTAAAATGTCGTTATTTATTTCCTTATTCTGATATCTCTTCCAACCGCCCATAATCGCGTCGGGATGAAGCATTCCGTTATAAGTGGTAAAGAAGTCATCGCTGCTCTGACCTACGCCAAGCGTCGTTATCAAATGAGTAAATACAGACGTTCCGTCGATACCCTTCCAGTTAAAGGTATCGTAAGGCATCTTATCGATTTGATTCCATGCCAGCTTCGTGGTCATGAAATAGTCGATGCCGCTCTTTTTCATAATTTGAGGCAGAGCTCCCGAATAACCGAATACATCAGGAAGCCACAGGATTCTACAGTCCACACCGAACTCTTCTTTGAAGAATTTCTTTCCGTACAAGAATTGGCGTACCAAAGACTCACCCGAGGTTAAATTGGTATCCGATTCTACCCACATACCACCTTCCGGTTCCCAGCGGCCTTCTTTTACCCTTTCCTTTATCCTCGCATATAAATCAGGGTAGCGCTCCTTTAAGAATTCATAGAGCTGCGGCTGGCTTGACATGAACTTATAGTCAGGATATTCCTCCATCAGCTTCAGCACGGTGGCGAAGCTTCTTCCTACCTTTTCTCTCGTCTGCTCTACGGTCCACCACCAAGCTACATCGATATGAGTATGTCCAATACAGGTAGCAATTACCTCTTCATATCCGCCCATATCTTCATACAGTGCCTTTTCCAGATAAGCGTCAGCCTTTTTTATGCTTGTATAAAAGGCTTCTGAATAGGGAGTGCGAATATCCAAAAGATTCACCGCTTCGTTAAGCACCGTCTCAATGTCCATTCTCACCTTATCATCTTTCTCCATACGGTCAAATGCTTGGAGTGGAACGATCAAGTCATAATACAGCTTTTCTATTTCGAGATCCACCTGCTGCATCTCCATAATCATATCGAATTCCGCATGCAAGGTTCCCGTATACGCCTGAATATCGAGATTCCATGTCTCGCCCGCCTTGGCCCGTTCGGCAATCGAAACGGTACGGTGGTTCATATCTAAGCCTTGCGTCTCTTTCTCGTCAATAAATAAGAGAAATTGGGGATTCTTCCCGTCGTCCCATTCCTCGATCTGGGTCTTTACATGCAGGCGAAGCGTTTTTTCATTCCATTCCTCAGGAACTGTATAATCTGCCTTAAACCAGTAGTGTCCGTCAGGGCCGTACCATTTCATCGTCTTAGGAGAGAATTCTTCCCAAGGGGCTTCGCTTTTCTCCACCTCGGACGGATAAAAATATCTGCCCTTTTTATAACTGATATTTTCTATGGGAGAAGCCTTTACAATCGTAAGCCTCTTCAATTCGTCACAGATTACCTGTATTCTTTTATCGATAAACCACATATGATTCTTCCTCCTGCAATCCTTTCAAATCCCTTAAATAATCGGCATACCAGAAAACCACCTCGCCAATGCGATAAAGCTCCGATTCCCTGCTTACCGTGTACCACAAAAGCTTATATTGATAATACCACTTTTCCAGTTCTTCCGCAGCCTGAAATACATCTTCTGTAACACGACCTTCCGCATCGGCGCTCACAACGATTCCGCCGATGCGGTTAAAGAGCTTCATTCCTTCTGCCACTAGTAAATAAGGATAAATTCTCTTTCGCATTGTGCTGTCCATAAATTTCGTGCACCCCGTAAGCTCCTGTACACACATATCGATTTCCCGATTTTTCTCCGGTATGGTTTTCACCCGTTCTACAACCTCCGTCAGAACTTCTTTCTTTTTGGAAACGTCCGTTTTAGAGCCTTTTTCTTTCCAGTAAACAGCATTTCCCCAGCCAAAACATTCCTGCTCCCCCAGCCTTCCTGCTATATTTAGCAAAGTACCGGAGGAATCTCCATATTCCAAGAAAGAAACAGCCTTATTCATATCCTCATAAGAAGGAAGGGAACCGTTCCACGAAGCTGCGGCGCCATAGATAAGCCCCGGAATGCTGAATGCCGGATGATTGATATGGCCGAAATCTCCCCAATCTGTATTGAGCATTCCTTCGGCTTTATATTTCATTGCATATCCACACATCCTGGAAATATTTTCATAGGAGTTCCTTTGCAGATTCAAAAGCTGGTTCCATCCTGCCACACCGGGACATACATATTGTCTCACTCCGTTCCCCGCGTAAATGCGGGTGGAATCCTCCGTCTGATTATATGCATAGCCCCAGTTCAAGCATACCGTTCCCTCCGGCAGGCGATTGGCAAACTCAGGAAAATCCAGCATGACATCACCCCAAAGCATAGGAATGCGGCCGTTTTCGACAAGGAATCCGCATAGCTTTTCCACATACTCCATGTAAAGAACATCAACGCCTTCCTGCAATGCTCTGTCCTTATTTTTTCCTTTTCCTAAATCGAAGGTTTCATCCGCACAGATATTGAATTTCCCCGAGGAAAATAAGGGCATATATTCGGCAATCATTTGCTTGACCAGAGAAAAACTCTCCTCGTTTGAGATATCTATGGTATGATGGGCCATTCTGTCTATAAAGCTAAAAGGCTCCTCTCCCGCATCCGTCAGCTCACAAAGATGTTTGTATCTCTTCGTATTTAAAAGCTTATACAAATGTCCGAAGGTAGAAAGGGAAGGAATCAGTTCAATTCCCCTCTCCATGCAATAGGCGTCAAGCTCCATGATGTCCTGCGCACATAGCGGGGTATCATCCCTCCACATCTCACTGAATTCCGGAAAAAGAAAGCTGTGCTCTATATAGAGCTGCATCTGATTCATCTTATAAAAGCTCAGCGTATCTGCCAATTTCTTCAGCCACTCAAGCGTCGGCACTCTGCCCCTCGTCACATCGTGAAAAAAGCCTCTGTTAGGAAGAACCGGATAATCCTCCATACAAAGGCAGGGAATGCAGGCTCCTTCCTGACGAAGAATCTGCCGAAGCGTCTGGATTCCATACAGAAGTCCGTTTCCATCTCCTCCTTGTATATAAACGCCTTCTTCACCAACCTTAAGCAGGTAATGCTCACTCCCAAGTGCTTCCCTTACGCTGATATTAATCGTTCCTTTTTTGTTCCCTTTTACAATCCCGTAGGAAAAGCCAAGCTCACCTGTAATATCTTCCCGCAGCAGCTTCGCAAAGCCGTAAGCCTTTTGTGAACAAGAAGGGGCTATCTCAATGGTTCCGCAGTAAGGCAGATAATAAAATCCTTCTTTTATTGTCAATATCTTCGGTTCAGGAATCAGATACATTTCACACCTCGTACTTTTTTAAAAAGGAGCATTCTCTTAATGCTGTTGAAAATGCTCCTTTGTTAGTATAAGAGCAATTCGCGAAGCCTGTTGCTCGGTATTTTATATTTTACTCTGCGGCATCAATCTGCTTCTGAGCTTCTGCTCGGATAGTTTCCCAGCCTGCTGCATCCAGTTCGCCCTTAATTACTTCAATCAACTCTCTCGGGTCTCTGGCTCCGGTCCAGAATTCAGATTTGTACTTCTCATATACCGCACGGCAGCTTGCCAGCTCGGTCTCTATGCTGCTGGTATCCATATCAAAGCCCAGCATAGCGGAGGGTTTCGCATTTGCATTCAGTTCTTTTACTTCATCCCACTGATTTACTTGCGTCTCGGCAAGCTGGGAAACGTTGAAGAAGGTTCCCTGCGTATAGCCGGCCATACTCCATTCGGAATTCAATTTCTCTATTTTGCCGTCGTCTGTATAGTTGAAATTCTCGCCTTCCACACCGTAATATAACCAGTCACGTACTTTGGAGTCCGTATTTACAAGCTGTAAAAGTTCAAGTGCTTTATCGGGGTGTTCACAGCCCGAGTAAATAGCATTCATGGAACCACGTACTGAAGTGTTGGATACTACCGTATCACCATACTGTACCGCTACACAGTCTTCAATTCCGTTATTAGGTCCCCATGTAGAAGCTGCTGCTCCGCTCCAGCCCTGCGCCGTGAAGAACGTCCTGTATTTGTTCGCATCATCCGCTGTCGGAGCGTCTCCGTTAATGGTTCCTTCCTTGTACATCTGGTGTATAATATCGAGGTTTTTCAGAATATCCTCATCCTCCAGGGGATTTACTACCGTCTTCGTATCGTCATTATATTTAACACCAAGAGCGGAAAGACCTGCTCCCAATTGATCGAAATACGCCGTTACGAGGAAATCTGCTCCCGATTTCGACATATAGTAGGGCGCAGTTCCTTCGCCGTCCTTAATCGTCTTAAGCGCATCATATAGGCTTGTGAAATCATTTACCGTATTAATATCAATATTGTATTTATCCGCTACCGCTTTGTCCCAGATAAAATATTCGGTTACAGAGCTGTCTTTATAGGTAGGAACCCCGTAAACTTTTCCGTCAATGGAAGCTGCCTGCCAATAATCTTCAGGAATCATTGAATACAGTTCCGGTGCCGAGGTCTTTAAAAGGTCGGTCATATCCAGGAAGGCCCCTGTTGACACTTCCGAATTGTATCTCGCTTGATCCGTAAAAAGAATGTCGAAGGCTTCTCCTGAATTAACGATTACGCTGCGGCGGTTGTCCCAGTCACCCCAAGGTACGATTTCCATCTGCACGTTAACTCCGATTTTTTCCTCTAAATAAGGATTAATCTGAGCCAGCCATGCGTCGTAGTTCGTAGGCATTCCATTTCCTACCTGAATCCATTTTAACGTAACCACCTCGCCGTTATTGCCGCTTTCCTCACTCGCTGCAGGCGTTTCTGCTGTTTCCTTAACTGTCGTCGTTTCGCCCGTGCCAGTCTGTGCCCCGTTAGCGCTTCCGCATCCTGCAAGAAGGCCGATTCCCATGACACACGCCATTGCCATTGCTACTAATCTCTTTTTCATACAACCTCTCCTTTTCTTTACTTTTATATCATTTAAAAGTGTTTCTTTCAGGAAGACTTTCGTTCCCTGAAAATAAAACGCAAGCGTTTTCAATATCTTACATCAGCCCTTTACCGCCCCAACCGTCAGACCGGATATAAAATATTTCTGGAAGAACGGATAGGTACATGCGATAGGAACGATAATGATAATCGCCATGGCCATTCTCGCACCTTCCTTTGGCATGGAATTCATATATTGCTGCATCGTAACTCCCAGAGTCGGGTTATTTGCCATCATTTGAATATTCCTCTGTACATGGTCCAAAAGGGCCTGCAGGGAAAAAAGCTTCGTGTTCGTAATATACAGAGAGGACTGGAACCAATCATTCCAATATCCAAAGGTCAAAAACAGCGCTATGGTAGCTATCAAAGGCTTAGACAGCGGTATTGCTATTTTACCGAAAATAGTGAGCTGGGATGCCCCGTCAATTTGTGCTGATTCGATTACCGAATCAGGTATATTCGTCTTAAAAAAGGTCTTGCATATAATTACATTGAAGGACGAGACACACAATGGAAGAATTAAAGCCCACATGGAATCCTTCAGGTGCATGAATTGCGTATTTACAACATAAGAGGATATCATACCTCCATTAAAAATCATTGGAATAAATACTATCATCGTGCAGAAACCCTTCAGCTTATAATCACTTCTGGAAAGCACATATCCCATTAGTGTAGTAAGTGCTACCCCAAGCGCCGTACCCACTACCGTAACAAGAATTGAGATACCAAGAGCATGAATTATCGTCTCTCCTTCTCTGAATAAAAATAGGTACGAGTCGATGGAAAAGGCCTCCGGTATGAAGCGGTATCCGTTCATCTTAATGGATTGCTCGGACGAAATGGATATGATAAATATAAATACCACCGGTATAATACACATTAGGGCAACGACTATAAAAACAATATTAAAGAACGCATTGGTCTTTCCGGAAATCATGTTCAGTCTGGAGGCCGAATTCTCTGCCTCTTTGTTTTTTCCCATACTCCATTCCTCCTTTCTATATAATAGCGCTGTCTTCATCGATTCTCTTCACAATAGCATTGGCTACGAGAATCGTAATACAGCATGCCACCGACTGGAAGAACGTAGCCGCTGAGGTCATTCCAATTGGCGTTGCCGACTGGAGCGCATTAAATACATAAGTATCTATGGTCGCCGTCGCATTGAATATGGAACCGCTGGCGCCCTGCGAAAGTTGGTAGAACAAACCGAAATCTGAATAAAAAATCTTTCCTACATTCAGGATAAACATCATAATAATGACATTTTTAAGGCAAGGCAGCGTAATATACCATACCTGCTGACGTTTATTGGCTCCGTCCACCACTGCTGCTTCGTACAAGGTCGTATCAATTCCCGTAATGCTGGATAAGTAAATGATCATGTTATATCCTGTGGATTTCCACAAATACATGAAGATGAGTATGAATGGCCATACCCCCGCTTTCATGTACCATTGAATAGGCGAATTTCCCGCATCCGTAATCATCCCGTTAATGAGCCCGTTGCTCTGATTCAAAAAGGCATCCAGGAAATATGCTACAACAACCCATGACATAAAATAGGGAAAGAACATTAACGTCTGATAGACCTTCGACTTCCTCTTATTGTGCAGCAGACTGATCATAATCGCCATTCCCACGGAAAGCACCATGCCCATAACAATAAATGTGAAATTGTATAGAATAGTATTGCGCAAAATAATGAATAAGTCGTTCGATTTAATTAAAAATTCAAAGTTCTTGAACCCCGCCCATTGGCTGTGGATTACATTATAAATAAAACTCTTCCCGCCCGTAATTTTATAATTTTTAAATGCAATGATTAACCCAAACATCGGCAGGAAGCAAAAAAGGATATACCATATCGTGGTGGGCAGCGCCAATATTGAAAGCTCGGTATCATTTTTTGTCCAATGTCGTTTTTTTCGTTTCACCGGAACATTTTCACTTCTCAATTGTTTTCTCCTCCTTTGCCTTTATGCGGCTGCCGCATCTTCATTTATTTAAATCTCTGACAGAATTTCTAAAAATATTTTTACCTATCACCCGGTAAACCTCTCCGCCCTTCTTATTTGGATTATCCATGCGTCTGATGATCCTCTTCGATACTACCTTGCCGATTTCTTCCATATTAACAGCAATTGTGGTAAGCTGAGGCTCACATAGTTCCGCATAAATATCATTATCGAAACCTACAATAGATATATCTTCCGGTATACGAAGCTTCCTCTCCTTCAAAACCCTTACCAGACGAAAAGCTGCTTCGTCACAGTTGCACAAAAAGGCACTGGGAAGAGTATCCGGGAGTTTAAGTTCAATCGCTTCTCCCTCTATCGTTCTATCCGGTATGAGCCATTGCAGATTCGGCTCCACTCTCTGCTCCATAAGAGCTCTCATATATCCGAGATAGCGATCGGTAATGCTGGTGGTGGCTCCCACTGTACCTACGAATCCAATGTCCTTGTGTCCCATCTGCATAAGATATTCCGTCATCTCATAGGTACTATAGATATTCTCGGTTACTACGGAGTCGGACTTATGTGTCTCGTCATATACGTCCACATAGACTTTTGGTAAATCAATGGAATCCACTTTATCTCTGACTACGTGGTCTAAAATCCCTAATAGGATAAGGCCGTCAAACATTCCCTTTTTCCCAATCGTCTCCAAATCTCCCATAAGACTGTTTCTGTTAGGAGTAATCATAACACTGGTACAGGATGCCTTTCTCAGCTCACTAATGATTCTCTCATACATTCCTATATAGAACTTCCCGCTGTCCGACATGGAGGTGAACCGGTCGCTCATAATGACTCCAACCTTCCTCGTCTTCCTTTGTCCGTAGTCGGGAAGGATATAGCCATATTGTTCTGCCACTTGAAAGATTTTATCCTTCAGTTCATCGCTTACGCCGTCTTTTCCGTTCAGGGCCTTGGAAACCGTCACCTTACTGATTCCCAACTCATCCGCTATGTTCTGCATGGATATTGGTTTTTGCACTGCCATATCCGTTCTCCTTTTTTTAATATATGTTAGGTTACATTTTGTATATTTAACTTAACATATATTTCGACTTTTAGCAATAGTTATTTGTCATTTTGTATGTATATTATTTTTAAATATTTATTTTCTATCCATATCATCCAATAAATATCAATCTTTACGCATGTAAGAATTGTTATTTTTATTTAAATATTACTATTTTTCCTTGTTTGGTTTTTTCTATACTTCTGCTTTTTATTTTTTGTTACTTAACATTTTATTACATAAGTCAGTTCTTTTCGACTTGATTCCCCCGCTTCTCTCCTTGAACTCTCATCTAAAAAAGGATGCTTCACCCATATTCGCAATCAAACACATAGGCGGCACAACTTCTGTTCTGCTCGCAGCTGCACCTCTTTTACCTGAAGGACAACAACACCAATAAAAAAACACACTGAAAATCTTAGCAGTTCTTAAGATTTTCAGTGTGTTATGATTTGAAGATATCGAAGACAAGGCCGGACTCAATTCATCCCTTTTTGAAAAAACTCCAATTCCTTATTGAAGGCATCGGCCACTCGCTTATCATTCAGCCATATGATTACATTCACAGAAACAAATACGAACACAATAAAGAGCGCAAGAATAATGGAAAATCCCGGCGAAAAACGAACTCCAGAAGCATAGTTAAGCCCGAAAATCATCGCCTCGATTAAGAACAGATGAATCCCCTTCCTTGCAATAGCTTCACTCACACTAAATTCTCTTTTGGAGTAGCCTACAAAACCTAAGAGGGAGGACAACAACCCAATGAGAGGAGGAGAAAAAAAGGCATAATAACCGAAGGTAACCTCTTTGAGATAAAGGCTTCCTATGATGGCACTGCCTAATGTTATAAGTGTCGTACTGATGAAAAAGGACGCAGCCAAATCGGATATTACATTTTTATATTTCATTTTTGTTTCCTCCAAACACTTTTTCTCTAATTGAGCTTATATACTGCCTTGAAATCATCACCTTCTCGCCGCTTTTCAGATGGGCGAGAAAGCGGCCGTTCAGCGCCGGACTGATGCTCTTTAACTGCATGAGGTTCAGCACTACAGACTTGGAGCAGCGGATGAAATGATAGGGCGCATACGCCCTCTCCGCCTCATATAACCTGAGCTTTATCTCAAATACCTTATTCTGTGTATAAGCGAACAGCTTTTCATCTACCGCTTCAAAATAATAGATATCCTCCAACTTGATTTTCGCCATATGCCCGTCTTCTACTCCCGGCAGTTCTACCCCCTTCGATAAGACATAGGAATAAATATCCTTGATTTCCTGTGTCAAATCGACACATTCAATAACCACCTGTTCTTGCTCTTTGTTCTTTATCTTCCTTACCGTTACCCTCATGTCAATATTCCTCTTCTATGGCCAGCGTCCCTTCTCCCTTCAAGTAATAATTGAAAAAGGTAAGCACCACATAGTTTACATTCTCGATGCATTCTCTGGCATCTACGGTGCCCACGCCAAGCAGTCCTGCAAGAGGCGGAGAAACAAGCGGTAAATCTGTAAAATTAAGATGGCCCGCATTATCAAAAATAACCTCTCTATAATCGAGTGCACGCTCACCCATATAAAAATTCACATACCCATCTCCCGGCACTTCCAGAGCCAAAGCGTGTACTGCCTTAGAATTCATATCCAGCAAAGGAATCGGGTATGGCTCTTGATTGTATATTTCCCTGCCATTTTCGATTCCAATGTATTCGCCCAGCATGGTGCCTTCCAAGTCGATAACCGCGTCGATATCCTTCCGTTCCCTTCCGACCTGAACGGATGTCGCTCCTCCTAGAGAATGTCCGAATAGACCAATCTTATCCCCATCAATCAAGGAAAAAGGCGCCTCATTTGCGGCATCTGCCTTATTCAAAATGGTATCCAGAACGAAATTCATATCTTCCGTCCTTACCTTCATCCATTCCCGAGTCTTCAAATAATCTGTCTTCAAATAATCCGTTTCTTTCTTATCCGGCGTTTCGTCCGAGTTCATGTCGTAAATCTGTTCTATGAATTTCTTGGAGGCATAGGTCGTCTTCCCATTTACATCCGTGACAAACATAGCGTGATAAGGATGCCCTATGCTGGCGACTACATATCCATGGGAAGCCAGCTCGGTATAGGTTGAGTTGTTGCTGTCAATGACACCGAACGCTCCGTGAGAAAAAACAACCAACGGATAGGTTCCGGTCTCGGCAGGATACCAGAACTTCACTGTTACCGATCTGTTTTCACCGATATCTGAAAATGTTTCGATGCGGTTCTCATCCACATACGTATATTCCGCATTTTCTACTGTATGACCTCCTGTTACCGGAAGTGGCTTATACTGGGGAAAAAAGAACGCAGGAACCAACGCTAAAAAATAAACTGTTATGTTGCCCAGAAAAAGAGCTATCCTCTTTCCTTTTCCATAGGACTTACCTTTGTCTCTGTATTCCGCGAGCAAGCCTATACAAGCCTGAAATAGTAAAACTAACAATATCGCGCCGTATCTCGACACTCCTTCCAAGATACCTGCGATAAGTAATAAAGTTAATAATACCGCAAAAACTATTTTCCAAATATACTTCTCTCTTCTTTTAATGCTCCCCGCTTTAAACGACCAAAGCAAAAAGATGATTTCTCCTATAACCAGCAGAGTCAATATTACAGTTCCCATTTAAAAGCCTCCTATGTTTTCTATCATTAGATTTATAGGAAACATAACACATCCTCGCAGCGCGGGCTATCCTTCTTCGGATGAGATACTTAATGAATGGATGAAATACATTTTCAGCTTATAAGTTCTTCAACTTAACAGGAATAAAGCTTTCCATCTGCGCCCACCCCTGTGCCTTTATAATTGGTTCAGGTGTTATGATATGGCCCATCGCATAGTGGTTGGATCGAACATCAAGCTCCAGTATTTCAGATTCCTCAATATACCTAAGCGCTTCTTCATATAATCTTCCGCCGGCTTCTTCATCCCCGTCTTTATATACATAAGTAAGATAATAACCGCCTTCAAAGTCAATGACTGCATTTCCTCCGTCATCCATCCCCTCGCTCAGTGCCCACATCCACACCATTCCTTGCTTATCTTCATCAAAATACAAAAAATCCCGCGGCATGAAGCTGTCTCTGTCACCAGGCTTTATCGCCGAAAAATAGGCATCGAACCTCCCTAAAATACCTGTCGGTGAAAAGTCGAAGTCCTTATCCGGCTTCGAAGACGCCGCCCTAAATGAAGGCAATGATATTACTCTGAATTTCATGTCCTTTCCCTCCTCAATCTACATTTGTCTTACATAATAATTTTGCACGTTTCTTTTTGAGTATTTTATCATACTCTTTGGAGCTTTACTACTTGGTGTGAAAATTTTATTGAAATCACGCTTAAATTTATCAAAAATTACAAACTCTTTCATACGTTTCTATATCTTTGTTGACACTTTTTTATTCTTAGGTTTTCTCTTCTCAAGGTCATAAGCATCATTGACTCGTATCTTTCGCAATATAGAAGCTTTTCCTCAATCTTAACCGGTCGCTCCCTTGTTATTCCATAGCGATGCCGCCGCAAAGTCCGTGTGCACCCATACTTTTTCTAATCCACAACTCTTAGCCACTCTTTTTCTTTGTCTGGTTCCACTATTTATATAGCTTAATATAATAATATTAATAATTATGTCTTTTCCAGGAGAAATCAAATGGATTATTCCAATCAAAAAAACTTTATAGATGCTCAGCACCGACAATACTCGCGGACTCCCCCGCCTCCTCCGCCACCCCCATTTCCAGGGAACAACAGACCGGGATCAGGATCAGGGCCGGGATTTGGACCAGGACCAGGATCAGGGCCGGGATTCGGACCAGGACCGGGATCAGGACCGGGATTCGGACCAGGACCGGGATCAGGACCGGGATTTGGACCGGGACCGGGATCAGGACCGGGACCAGGATCAGGACCGGGACCAGGATCAGGACCGGGATTCGGAGGCCCTTCTTTAGGCCCACCCACATCAGCACCTCCAAACTTTACCCCTTCCAAACAGATAACAACATTCAGGGTTGACCCATCCTCCATTCGGAACTGCCTGGGGCGCTTCACCTATATCTGGATGAGTAATGGAAATGAGTTCTGGATGTTTCCTATTCAGGTAAGCCGCAATACCGTAACCGGGTTCCGATGGAACCGATTCTTCCAATGGTCTTTCTTTGGGGTATCTCTGGATAGAATTGATGCATTTACGTGCGTATAAGTTCCACCTAAAACAGCACCACCCATTCTAACTTGGGTGGTGCTGTTAATCTTATAATATTCTTCAATGTGAATGACGACTAGTTCCCCATCTGCTTTGCAAGCTTCCGAGAGGAAGTTGCATTTTACGTATCGACTAGTTCCCCATCTGCTTTGCAACTTCCTCTGCAAAGTTCTCTTCTTTTTTCTCCAGACCTTCGCCCGTCTCAAAACGAACGAATCTCTTCAGCGAAAGGTTTGCACCGTTCTCTTTTGCAACCTGTTCAACGTACTGAGCAACGGTCTGCTTTCCATCCTCTGCTTTTACATAAGTCTGCTCTAAGAGGCATACTTCTTTCAGCTCTTTATTAAGGCGTCCCAATACCGCGCCTTCGATAACCTTCTCCGGCTTACCAGCCATTTTAGGATCCTGAGCGATCTGAGCAGCGATGATTTCCTTCTCATGCGCTTTGTATTCTTCGGAAACCTCTTCCGTAGATACATATTTCGGGGAAAGTGCTGCGACCTGCATAGCGAGGTTCGTAAGCGCTTCCTTTATCGCATCGTTCACAACATCCGTAGTTGCTTCTACGACAACGCCGATTCTTCCGCCGCCATGTACGTAAGTTACTACACATCCGTTCTCAGCCACTACCTTTTCAAATCTTCTGATATTCAAATTCTCGCCGATAACAGAAACCTTTTCAATCAATGCTTCTTTTACTGTCTTAGAAGAATCCTCTTTCCATGCCTCAGCCATAAATGCATCGATATCCGCTGCATCAGAAACTACTGCCTGCGCTGCAACGTTCTCAACAAATTTCTGGAAATCTTCGTTCTTTGCAACGAAGTCCGTCTCGGAGTTAACTTCAACGACTGCTGCACATTTATCGCCATCCGTAGCTACACGGCAAAGTCCTTCCGCTGCAATTCTTCCAGCCTTCTTCTCTGCCTTAGCCTGACCATTTTTTCTCAAATATTCTACAGAAGCTTCCATATCGCCGTTGTTCTCGGTAAGCGCCTTTTTACAGTCCATCATACCTGCACCGGTCAATTCTCTCAATTCTTTTACCATTCCTGCCGTAATGCTCATTTAAATAACCATTCCTTTCTTCACACTATTCTATACTATGGCCTATTCTGCCGCGATTTCTTCGATATCGGTTGCTTCCGTAGCCTCAGCTGCCATTTCTACAGCTACTTCCGTGAAAGCTTCCTCTCCCTGATTAGATTCGATTACAGCGTCAGCCATCTTGGAAACGATTAATTTTACGGCTCTGATAGCATCATCATTTCCCGGGATAATGTAATCGAGTTCTTCCGGATCGCTGTTGGTGTCACCGATTCCGATTAACGTAATACCCAGAGTATGAGCCTCTTGAACACAGATTCTTTCCTTCTTAGGGTCTACTACGAAAATAGCATCGGGAATTCTCGTCATATCTTTGATTCCGCCCAGGTTCTTCTCTAACTTCTCCCACTCTTTCCTGAGTGCGATAACTTCTTTCTTAGGAAGAACATCGAAGGTTCCGTCCTGAGACATCTGCTCGATCTTCTTTAATCTGTCAATTCTGCTGCGGATCGTCTTAAAGTTGGTGAGCATACCGCCTAACCATCTCTCATTTACATAAAACATTCCGCAACGCTCTGCTTCTGATTTAACGGCATCCTGTGCCTGCTTTTTCGTACCAACAAAAAGAATGGTTCCGCCCTGAGCTGCGATATCGAATACCGCCTTGTAAGCTTCATCCACCTTGCCTACAGACTTCTGTAAGTCAATAATATGGATGCCATTTCTCTCTGTGAAGATATAAGGAGCCATCTTAGGGTTCCATCTTCTCGTCTGATGTCCGAAATGAACACCTGCCTCTAATAACTGTTTCATTGAAATAACGCTCATGTTTTTTACCTCCATTTGGTTAATTTGCTTCCGCATATCTTACACTCCATTGCCTACCTTAAGTGTCAAAAGCACCGACAATGAATAGACACACGTGATTTTTAGTCACAACATTCGAATTATAACATAACAAAAACCCTTCTGACAAGGGCTTTTGCGAAATTTGCTGAAATTATTGTATTTATTTTTACTGAGCTGTACTCTCTACTTTTCCGCCCGTAATAATCGTCGCAATGTCCTCTTCAGAAGCACCGGAAGGTATCTTATATTCCGCCGCGACAATCTTTCTGTCATACCCGTTATTTAATAAATACGTATCGAAATCATCCGCCGATGAAATTAAATCAATTTCTGCAAGCCGTTTGCATATGCTGTAGGGAGCTTCGCCTTTTTTTACTGAAAAAATCGCAGGCTCCGGTTCTTCCAGCTCTGCATCCGCCATACCGGCCGCATCATCCTTTAAAGCTCCATCAGAATCAGTTTTAGCTGCTTCAACGCCGGAATCACCCAAGATGCCGTTCAATTCTGCCGCATCTTCAGATTCCTTCCCCGCCTCATTCACTGGAGGATCCTCCTGCCCTTTTGCGGTCTCTGCCTCCGAATCGTCCGACTCATTAGAGATACTTTCCCGCCCCTCTTTGTCTTTCACTTCTTCCGTGTACTCTGTCAGGACTTTATTCTCCACCATACCCAGAGTCTTCGCCCTCGCTATGATTTCGTCGTTCGTAAGAGCTTCTCTCTTTCCGCCCGTCGCAAATCCCATAATGACGGCGGTAATGATTATACCTAAGCCAAGCCCTCTCAAATAATATTTTAAATTCATATCCGTTCCTGCCCGTCCTAATTTCGGCCTGCCCGCTCTAAGTCTGCTCAAATAAATCGATGACCAGCTTCACTTCTCCGACACCGAGTCCTAATTCCTTCGCTATCGCAGTTTGGGATTTTCCCTCCTTGTGCAGACCTAATATTTTTTCATTGCTATTTTTGCTCTTTTCCTCTGTGATTATAGGCTCAGGCTTAGCCGGCTCACTTTTCACTTCAGCCTCACCGCCTACAACCTTCGTTTTCACCGTGTCCGCAGCTTTGCGTCTGCCACCTTTTTTTACCGTCACTTTTTCCGGCGCAATGGGTACAAATGCAACTTCTTCTTTAGCCGTTTTTGCCGCCACAGGCGCAACCCTTTTTTCTGTCTCTTTTTTTTCTTCTTCCGGCGATTCTGCCGCCTGCTTTATTTCCTTCGCCACTTTACCTGCTTCGCTTACCGTACTAACAAGATTTTCATGCTTATCATTCAGCATGTCATATAAGAAAATCACTTCATTATGATTCTTGTTAATATTTTCCAAGACGAGATCCGAATATTCGTTGACTGCCATGATTTTCTCATTTGCCAGACGCTCCATGCTTCTCTCTGTCTTTTCCATGGAGTAAGTGACCGTCTCATCGACAATATCACCTATACGCTTCTTGGCCTCTTCTACTTCTTTTTCTACCAGTTCTTTTATTTGTCCTTTATCTATCTGCGGCCCCTTTTCCTCCGTTTTCCCCTTCCAAGCAGGTAAAACAAAGCTCAACACCAAAATAATGCCGCCAATAATAAGAAGAACAATTTCCGCTGTGTTCATAGATTGTCTTCTCCTAAATCTTTATATCAAACCGACTCATATTTTTAATCATAACCTTCCCGTCAGGACCGTCCTTCTTCTCTTCATCCTTTTTACGGTGCTGTCCTCCGTCGCCTGAATATTCGCCATTCCCCTTATCCTTGGCGTCAAAGCGCTTGTTTTGCTTTTCGGTATTCTCCCCTTGATGCACCTGCGTCATACGATCATCCACGACTTTGCTGAATTGTTTCTGGAAATTGCTCTGATCGACCATTCCCTTATTGTCTTCATTTTGCTTTATCGTAGTATAATCCTGCGCACGTGTTATCTGTCCCTGCAACTCAACACGGCTAATCGACATCGTTATGACCTCCTTTTTCACTAAAGTGCCGTCATTTTTACCTCGCCATCCATTTTAATGAATTTGCAATACTGCATTTCACTCTTTATTATCATAGACAAATCACCAATACATACACGGGTTCCTCCGTATACCACGCCCGTCACATTGACACAGGCCCCTGACATATTGCCTATAAAATCCTGAAGCCCGTCCATTTCTGCCATCTTCTCTTCTATCTCTTTCGTCTTCTCCTTATTTAGGAAAATCAAAGACTTCATATATTGTATCTGTTCCGGAGACAGCTTTACCCCCTTCGCCAGCTTCTGCTGCGTGGATGTGAGGATTGGCTGAACCGATTTCACTACCTTTGTTGCCTCCATGATTTCTTTCTGTAACTCTTGAATACGAGTCTTCGTAGTGGGATTCGCTCCTACCTCTACTATCGTATCCACACCCATAGGAGATCCTAAAGTCTTTACGGTTATCGTGTTCGTAGCGCAGACCCGGCCGCCTGTTATAAATCCACGTTTTCCGCTTACCGTCACCTCGGTTCCCGCCTGCACCGTACTGTGCAGAATAGATTCCGACGACACATATCCGCCTGCTATCGCCGTAGTATTCTCCATGTACCTCGCAACGATGTTCCCCTGCGCCCGCAGTATTCCCCGATTCATGCCGTTCATACCTCTGGCTATGGTAATATTGCCGCCAGCCTCTAAGAAAGCACCCTCTACCACACCTTGAACCTCAATGTTTCCTTTTGATTTCACGGAGAAATTCGCGCATATATTTCCTCTGACCTGAACGCTCCCGTCATATTCGATATTTCCTGTGGCATTATCCACATTATCGACGGATAAAACATCAGAAACAAACACCTTCTCATCCACTAAAGTCACATGCCCGTCCACTTCAGAAATCATGGTGAGTTTGTCCTCGGAAAGAGTAACATTTCGGCTGTATTTCAACATCTTTTTCTTTACATCCCGTGGTTTCAGCCTCTCCCCCATCAGATTGGTGCCCGCCTCACCCACGTCTTCGGGAAACAGCCTGGCGATTACATCACCTTTATGACAATGATTGATTGTATTCAAATTAAAAAAGTCCACACTTCCATCGTCTTTCAACGTGGGCTTTACTTTTAAGTCCGTATTAAAATAATATTCAATATAAGCGTCTGTTCCGTGACGAGGCTCTTTTCCTCTCGCTACGATGATATCTTCACAAAAACGTCTATTTTCAAAGTACTTGTCTATTTCCTCTTCCTGTATTCCAAATTTGATACCTTTAAAATTAAGATCATCGATAAATTCTCTCTTGGTCATCTTTCCGCCATTAACGGAGGGCGGATAAAAGCGAACGGTAGCAATCATCTTATCCTGACTCACCATCAACTTATAATTCTCGCGCTCTTCCAGACCCGTCACGTTATTAATAATTGCCGTATACGGCTCCGCTCTTCCCACAAGAGAATGCAGCGCCCGATTATCGTATGCGATGTTTCTGCTCGACAAGTATTCTACAATTTCGCTTAAATTGGCTGCCTCTCCACCATTTGTCGGCGGAAATACCTGCAATTTGGTTACACCATCTTCATAAATAAGTTGAAAATATCCATTCATAATAAGCTAACCCCACTAACTAATAGTCAATATACCTATGTAGTTCCCCATTTTTGTTTTCATTTTCTGCAAACCCCGCGTATGCAGTTGTGAAATCCTCGACTCCGACACTTCCAGTATACTGCTTATCTCCTTCAGCGTTAATTCCTCATAATAATATAATTCGATTACTCTGCGTTCCTTTTCCGTAAGCAGATCCAGCGCCTCTCCCAATACCTCTTTTAACTCCGTTTTTTCAACTACCTCTTCCGGACTGTCAAAATGTGAATTCTTATTATTTTCTGTAGGAACCTCACTTCCCTGCTCCATGAACTCGTTCAGAGACACCACATTCGTGATCTTCATCTGTGACTGCCACTCTCCGTACTCCGCCTCGGAAATTCCAAGGGACACTGCAATTTCCCCCTCCGTCGCGTTTCTTCCGTGTATCGCTTCAATTTCTTTTATCGCAGTCTCTACCTTCTTCTGGCGCTGTCTAATCGTTCTGGGAATCCAGTCCATCTTGCGTATCTGATCAAGAATCGCTCCCCGGATGCGCAGACTCGCATAAGTCTCAAATTTGACCTCCTTCATGCTGTCAAACTTATCGATGGCATCTATCAATCCGAAAATACCGTAACCGACTAAGTCGTCGTATTCGACGTTATATCCCAAATACATGCTGAGTCTGCCGGCTACCAGCTTTACGAGCGGAGCGTATTCCAAGATGAGTTTTTCGCGTACTTCAGCTGACTTCCCTCTCCCGTATTCCTCCCACAACTTTTTTCTGCCTGCTTCGTCCATACTCTCCTCCAGTTGCCCTTAAGATTGTCTTCTCTATGAGTCCTCCTGACCTTCTTCCTCCGCTGCCGTTTCTCCTAACTGCTCCTGTGCTTCATCCGCCATCTCGGGCACCACATTCTGTTTATCGAAAACATCCAGCATCCATTTCAGTAAAGAACCTATTATGTAAAAAACGACCAATACTCCAAGTAAGATGGAAAGCATAGTCTTGGTTTCATAGTGAAGCACCCACATAGTAATACTGGTTATCGCGCCTGCAAACAGCATTAAAAAAGGTGGTATCAATTTCCTTCTCATTGCCGTTCCCCTCTTTTCTTCTGTTTCTTATATTACTCTCTGCTCCTTACCGACCGCACGAATTACAAAATCGCCCGTCTCAGGATAAAATATAACCGTCCTTCCGTAGCTGTCACCAGTATCCTGTGCCAAAACCGGTATTTTTAGCTCTGCCAGTTTTTTTTTCGTCGCTTCCACATTTCTGTCTCCAATGCGTACCATATCTGATTTATTCTGAAAAGCAAACATCTGTGCTCCACCTGCAATTTTCGCTACAAGACGGGATTGATTTGCACCCTTTGCGATAATCTGACGTATCAGCTCGACAATTCCCGTATCCGCAAACTTAGGAACATTGCTGTTATTTTTTATCTGCGTGCTGTCCGGCAGCATGATATGCGCCAAACCGCCTACTTTAGTTATAGGGTCTCGAATTGCGATTCCAACACAAGACCCCAAACCTAAAGTTGTAACGGCATCCGGACTCACGCATATTTTAAGATCCGCCATTCCGACTTTTATTATTTCACTCATATCTCTTCCGAGTCTCCTCTTTTTCTTTGGTACAAACTGTCTCTCACATAATCCCAAGAGAAGACAATATCTTTCCGTAAGACTCCAAATCAGGAATAAGGATAAAATAACCATCCAACTGAATCTCATCAAAAAACTGCGTCTGTATTAATAGAATCTTATCTCCCAAAGTCCCGAATTCAATTGCAGGAACGCTCAAAATAGCACCGGCCATATCCACAGCCAATGATGGAATCGTAGGATAAATGCATAACCCCGTAAGCGAAGACAAAGAATTTAAGTAAGAGCCGGTAATGATATTTCCTACCTCCTGCAGGGCTGACATCTCCATCTCTGAAAATTCTTCACCTTCCAAGGTCATTCCCATAAGCTTACTTACCAAATGCCTGGCGGACTCCTTCTCCAGCAAGAACATAATGCTTCCCGTAATATCTCCGTCTACGCCCAGATATATTCCTGCCATGAGCTGCTCCTCACCGCCCATAAGGGAAGCGACATCCTGAAATTCCAGAAGCCTGACCTGCGGCACCGACATGTCAACTTTACATTGCAACATCTGTGCCAAAGCAGTTGTGGCATTTCCTGCTCCGATATTTCCTAACTCCTTTAATACGTCGTAATACTCCTGAGACATAGTCTCCAAATCCAGATTAGCCACAAGAAACCTCCTATACGTTCTCTTTGTCCAATACAACCATGTTTAAATCAAGAAGGGAAATCAATCCGCCGTCTCCGTATTTTCCAATGGCAAAAATAAAGTTTTCCCGCTCTTCCTTACTGTCATATGCTACCTTTTCAATTTGAGAGTTATCCAATGTGACTACTTCCTTCACTTCATCCACAATGATTCCGATATTTCCCTGCTGTTCCAGCTTTAAAATAATGATTCTTGTAGCTTTTGAATATTCGTCCAGCTCCAAATCCATCTTTACGCGTATGCTCATAACCGGAATCACTTCGCCTCTAAGGTTAATAACGCCTCTCAAATATTCTTGTACCTTGGGAACTCTCGTAATATGCTGCATGCGCACAATATTGTCCACGTATTTAATATTTATGCCGTACTGCTCTTCACCCAGTCTTACTACGATGAACTGAGTGGTCTCATTTTCTAAACCGACTTTTAATTCTTCCATTTGTTATTCCTCCTTAAAACAAGGCATTCGTATCGAGAATCAGTGCAACTTCACCGTCGCCCAAAATAGTGGCTCCGCTGATTACTTTACATTTTGTAATGTATCTGCCCAAAGACTTGATAACGATTTCCTGCTGTCCCATAAGTTCATCTACTACAAGGCCTGCCATCCGGCTGCCCTTCTTAACAATGACTACCGTCATGTTATCCTCAGGGCTTTTCTTGCTCGTAACATCGAGCACACCGCTCAGCCTGATAAGTGGAATAACGATTCCTCTCAAATGGATTACTTCTTTGTTCTGTACCGTCTTGATTTCGCTCGGTGAAATATCCTCAATAGTCTGTATGGAGCCGAGGGAAACCGCATATTTCTCGCCGCCCACGTCTACCATCAACGCCTGAATAATAGCTAATGTCAGAGGAAGGCGAATCGTCCATGTGCTTCCTATACCCGGCTTGCTCTTAACCTCTACTTCGCCGCTGAGAGCTTCAATCTTGGATTTTACAACATCCAGACCAACGCCTCTTCCCGATACGTCGGATACCACATCAGCGGTGGAGAATCCTGCATGGAACAGCAGGTTCATAATCTCCTGTTCAGACATGTTCTCACCCTGATCTACGGTGATAATCCCCCTGCTTACAGCTTTATTCTTTACCATTTCAGTATTGATTCCGGCGCCGTCATCCCGCACCTCGATCACTACATTATTACCATCCTGATAAGCGTCTAAGAAAATAGAGCCTATCGCCGGCTTGCCGCTTTCCTTACGAATCTGGGCCGTTTCCAACCCGTGGTCCGCAGCGTTACGCAGTAAATGCATCAAAGGATCGCCGATTTCGTCCACTACGGTACGGTCTAACTCCGTCTCCTCACCGGACATGTATAATTCCATCTTCTTATCCAATTTCTTCGACAAATCACGAATCATCCTCGGGAACTTATTTACAACGCTCTCGATAGGAACCATTCTTACCTTCATAACGGATTCATGAAGATTTGTCGTTACGCTTTCCAAATATTCAATCTGCTCGTTGAAGCCGGAGCTGTTTCCCCGCTCTCCACCGGAGGCAGATACTAAGGAGTTCTTAGCTATGATAAGCTCGCTCACCAGGTTCATGAGCACGTCCAACTTTTCTATATCTACACGGACGGTCCTGTTTACTACGGGCTTCGATGCCTGAGTTTTCTTCTCCGCCGTTTTTGTACCGCCCGCCGTCTGCAGTACTGCTTGTCTTTCCGCAGAAACCGCTTCCATGCTTCCGTTTTTATCAGAAGCCATAGGCAGCTCCACGTCCATATTGTCACCGTCAGACACATATACCAATTTTTGTCTATCGACTACGGAACCCTGTACATCTTCAATCTCTGAAACATGCTTAACCGCATCCACTACCCTGCTGAGCGGGCTGTCTGAAATGAATACCAAGCTGAATTCAAGATCGAAACGCTCATCCTCGATGTCCTGAACCGGAGGATCTGATACAATAATTTCTCCCAGTGCTTCTAACGATTTAAATACAAGGAATGCCCTCGCTGCCTTTAAAATACAAGTTTCTTGAACCTTTACGGTGATTCCGTACACATTCTTCCCTTGTCTAAGCGCCTCGTTCAATACGCGTTTCTGTGTCTCATCAAAAGTGATCTCGTGAACAACGACCTGCTTCGGCACGCTATCCCCGGAAACATCCTGATGCTTCTCCGCCTTGGGTGCAGCTTCGCTACCGCTTCCTTTGCTTTCCAACACTTCATTGAGAAGTTTGATAAGCGGCGCGTTGTCATTAGTACCCTCATCACCGGATGCCTGAATCGCATTCAAATATTCCTCCAGCGCGTCCAAACATTTGAAAAGGATATCGATCATATTCCCTTTCACCTTGATTGTGCCGTTGCGCACCTCTGAGAATACATTTTCCATATCATGAGTGAGCGCCTGCATTCTCTTATAGCCCATGGTCCCTGCCATACCCTTTAAGGAATGTGCCGCCCTGAATATTTCATTGATCGTATCCGAGTTCTCCGGATCCTGCTCAAGATTCAATATTTCAGTATTCAAGCTCTGTAAATGTTCTTTTGTTTCATCAAGGAAAATTTCGAGATATTGGCTTACGTCCATTTTACATTACCCCCACGTTCGTGATTATTTCCTGTGCAATGCGTTCAAGAGGAACTATTTGATTAGAAAGCCCGGCATTCACTATGTTCTTAGGCATTCCGTATACCGCACAGCTCTCTTCCTCCTGCGCAATGACATGTGTTTTCTTTTGTTTTTTCAGATAAGTGATTCCCTTTGTTCCATCAGCGCCCATCCCCGTCATAACTACGCATACTATTTCGCCATACCGGCTTTCTGACAGAGATTCATACATATAGTTAGCACACGGCTTTACACCCTCCCTATTCGGTTCGTCGGTGTAATATACCACATGACGGTTCCCCGAATAACGGATGTTCAGATGTTTTCCCCCTTTGGCAATATAAACACTTCCTGCCGTCAGCACATCTCCTTCTTTTGCTTCCTTTACGCTCAGTTCACTCAACGTGTTTAACCGTTCCGCCAAAGATGCCGTAAATCCCGGCGGCATATGCTGTACGATAACTATCGGAGCGTTCAACTTTGCCGGCAACTTGGTAATCACTGCCTGTAAAGCTTTCGGTCCGCCGGTAGAACTGGCAATCGCCACGACCTTACCGCCCGGCACCTGACTTATACTCATGTTCATAAGCTCCACTATCCTTTTCGGCTCTGCTTTTCACTTGGAATCTTTTACCTACATTGATTATATCACAGACCGCCCTTCTCATGAGTGCAAAGTCATTATCAATCAACATTTTTCGGTATTTTATGCCAAATTACAAAAAACTGCCCGAATCTATAGGTTTTCGCCTTTCTTTCGCAAATTTTTTCTTTCTTCACCGAAAATAAATCGGATGATTTCTTCCCTTACTTCCTTATCAATATTTATATACTGGACCCGGTGCTCGAATACCCCATGGCGGTTTTCCACCTCTTTTATGCTGAGAACCTTTCCAAACAGTTCATACACCTTGGTCCCTGTTTCTGTATCCAACTGATATTTGCAAAGCAATACGCTGCCTAATTCATATTTGAAATCTGCCACAAAGCGCATACCGCCCCCGCTGATATCAACGATGACGCTTTTCCCAAGAGGCAGCCGCCTAGTGATAAATTCTTCCTTCATCTCATTCTTTTCCAAAGCCTGTAACTCGTCCTTCTCAAGAACTCTGGAATTCATCTCCAGTGCGCAACTAAACCTAAAATATTCCCGCCTCTGGTCCCTTCTTAAATTGCTGATCAAATCCATAGTCAAAAGATAAGTGCTGTTCTTCTTATCTCTGTCTACTACCTTCGCACGGCATCGGTAAATGCTATCCGTCAAATAGAAAAACAAATCAAATTCACTGCCTATCGAAAGCAGGATAATCTTTGTTTTTTCCATGGGCATTACAACCTCTATCCGGTCTTCTGAAAGAACGTCATAAACATGACTTTGATAAATCCGAGTCTCGTCCCCGTCTTCCTTCCCTTTCTTCTTTCGTATCTCCCTTATATCAACTCTACTCCCCGGTATCACATATTTCGATAATATTCCATCAGCCATGATTCACCATCTCTTTATCTATTTATCTCTTTCTTAATATATGAGAAAAAATTGCCGCCATTCCCCGTCTGCCTGTATTCTTATCCATTTCCTTATTCATCAGCTTCGCCGCTATCGCCTCATAGGCTAATGCCGATTTCGCACCCGGGCTTTCCAAAGACACAGGCTTTTGTTGCATTACCGCTTTGGAAAGCTGTCCGTCCTCCGGTATCTCTCCTAAGTATTCCATAGGAGTCT
The DNA here is from genome assembly GCF_000732725.1 of Kineothrix alysoides. GTDB lineage: Bacteria > Bacillota > Clostridia > Lachnospirales > Lachnospiraceae > Kineothrix > Kineothrix alysoides. The sequence continues at coordinate 1,691,132 of NZ_JPNB01000001.1, forward strand.
TGAGATAATTCTTTACAACGGAATACAATTTATTATAAAGATTCTCTCCCTCTCCGCTTTTCCACACTCTGTTGGCAATCATCCGGACCTTCGTTTCCTCCTTTGAGAAATCAGGATGTCTGCAAAGCGCCTTCAACAACGAATAGGAATCCGTGATGGAAGTAGGCTCCGGAGTGGTAACAAGTAAAATCTCCTGGCTCGCCACAAGAAATTCCATTACCGCATCGGAGATACCCGCTCCCGTATCGATGATAATCGTATCCGCAAGAGAGTCCAACTCCGCAAGATTCTGAATAATATAAGACAGATTATCCTTCGTAACGTTAGACAATGCAGCAACTCCTGAACCGCCGGAAATGAATCCTACCTCCATCGGTCCCCACGTAATGATTTCCTTGATATTTTTCCCCTGATATATCAAATCGCTCAAATTGTGCTTCGGCACCGTTCCAAACATTATTTCGATATTCGCAAGCCCAAAATCCGCATCGAGTATAATCACCTTCTGTCCCATTTTACGGAACTGAATTGCTAAATTAATGGACGTATTGGATTTACCGACTCCCCCTTTTCCGCTGGTAACTGTGATGACACGGGCCAAAGGTCTTTGTGGATGACTGTTGGCCTTAATAATATTCCTTAACTGTTCAGCCTGATCCATAATCCTATCCTCCTAATTTTGTCCGCCGAGTAATTTTTTTACAGTCTTCTGGGGATTGAACTCTTCTATGTCATCCGGCACATTCTGCCCACAAGTAACATAAGATAATGACGCTCCCGTATGCAGCTTGATATTCAACAGATTACCCATGGCAGAAGTCTCGTCCAGCTTTGTGAATATCAGCCTGTAATCTGTAACCTGTGAATAGGAATCGACGATATGAATCATATCACGGTACTTCGTCGTAGCACTGAGCACGAGAAAGACTTCTTTTTCTGCCAAACCATCCACCGAATGAATCAGATCGTTGGTATTGGCCTTCTGTTCCTCGTTCTGATAGGAATGTCCTGAGGTATCTACAAAAATATAGTCATATCCCGCAAAATCCTTCAAAACCTGTCCGACTTCCTCCGGAGCATAAATCACCCGGAATGGAACTTCTAAGATATTAGCATAGGTACGAAGCTGTTCCGCCGCAGCAATGCGGTACGTATCTGCGGTTAAGAGCGCCACCTTTTTCTTATCATCCACAATGAATTTGGAAGCAATCTTCGCTATGGTAGTGGTCTTCCCCACTCCGGTAGGACCTACAAAGAAAATCACCTTCACTCCATTTTCCGGAGGAGTTATACTCATTGGCTTACCAAACTTAAGAATCATTTTTTGGTAGATACTGGAAAGAGCATAATCAAATGGCATGTTCGGCTTCACACTTTTTTCTATCTCGTCTATGATTTGATTCGCGTTCTTCTCGCTTACTTCATTATCTAACATAGTATTGTATAAAATCTTGGTGAATTTCTCCAGTTCGCTATGAACTTCCCCTTCTTCCTCTTCCTTTTCACTATCCGGCCGCTGAAGCTGCTGCTCCAAAAGAATATGAAGATTGTCCAGTTTCTCCTCCAACAAAGTATTCTCTCTCTTTTCCTCATCCAGATTCTCGATAATGAGAGACCTGGAAATCTGCGCTTCGTTATACGGAGACGGATAAACCACCTTCGACGGACTTGCCGGTTCCTTTTTTTCTTCTTTCTTCAAAGGATAATATCTCTCGTTTTCCTCCTCGAGAGCAACCGTTACCTCTATCATATCCGAACGGAAAAAGCGGAAAAAACCTTTCTTTTTCACACCCTTCACATTCATTATAACAATATTTTTACCCAGTTCCCGTTTTGCCGCTTCTACGGCCTCGTTTTCTGTTTTTCCTTGGAATTTTTTAATTATCATGCTATCGTCACCATCCCAACAGATTGTAATTCTACATTCGATTCGATTTCATTATAAGAAACGACTATCAAGTCTCTGTAATAATCCTCCGTCAGCCTTTTAAAATACATGCGTACGATAGGCGACGTGATGATAATAGGATTCTTGCCCAAATTCTCTAGTTTCTGCACTTCATCTCCTACCGACTTGATGACCGTCTTCGTCTTTTCCGGATCAAGAGTGAGATATGCTCCCTGCTCCGTCTGCTTTACACTGTTCATAATCTCCTGCTCCAGCTTCGGGTCCATAGTCACTACGCTAGTCGTCTCATTAGCAGGAAAATACTTGCTGGAAATAGCCCTCTTTAAGCTTTGCCTTACGTATTCCGTCAAAATATCCGTATCCCTCGTGGTCGATGCATAATCCGCCAGCGTCTCGAAAATGGTAAGCAAATCCCGAATAGAGATTCCTTCCTTTAACATATTCTGCAATACCTTCTGGATCTCGCCGACACCAAGTTGCTTTGGAACAAGTTCCTCCACCAGGGAAGGATTCGTTTCTTTCATGTTGTTGACCAAGTTCTGTACGTCCTGTCTCGTGAGCAGCTCCGAAATATACTGTCTTATGACCTCCGTTAAATGCGTCGCAATAATGGATGGCGGATCTACCACCGTATAGCCCAGACTCTCTGCTCTCTCCCTCTGCCCCTCGGTAATCCAAATCGCCGGCAGATGGAAGGACGGTTCGAAGGTAGGGATTCCTGTAATTTCCTCCTCCACATACCCCGGATTCATGGCCATGTAGTGGTCGAACAAAATCTCTCCCTCACTTACCTGAACCCCTTTTATCTTAATAATATATTGGTTCGGGTTCAACTGTATATTGTCCCGCAAACGGATAATCGGTACAACGGTACCAAGCTCCAGCGCGATCTGCCTTCTTATCATAACAACGCGGTCTAATAAATCGCCTCCCTGATTCACATCCGCAAGAGGGATAATGCCGTAGCCGAACTCCAACTCGATAGGATCCACCTGTAAAAGGCTGCTCACATTCTCCGGCTGTCTGATCTCCTCTGCCGCCATTTCGTCCAAATCCACTTCCGCCTCTATCTTCGCGGTCTCGATAGTTCCTGCCATTACTCTTCCGCTTACGATAAATACTAATCCCATCATAATGAAAAGAATGTCGTTCAATGGAGTAACAACGCCTAACAGCGCTAAAATGATTCCTACAAAATACAATACCTTCGGCACACCGAACAACTGGCGAATGAGCACCGAACCGAAATCGGCATCCTTGGAGCCCTTCGTCACGAGAATACCCGTGGAAAGCGAAATGAGTAACGAAGGAATCTGGCTGACGAGACCGTCACCGATGGTAAGGATCGTATACTTGTCTATCGCTCCTCCAACGTCCATCCCTTGGCGAAGTACTCCCATTGCAATACCACCCACAATATTGATTACAGTAATGATAAGTCCGGCTATCGCATCTCCTTTAACGTACTTCACCGCACCGTCCATAGAGCCGAAGAAGCTCGCTTCCTCCTGAATCTTATCGCGCCTTCTCTTTGCTTCCACATCCGTAATCGCACCTGTATTGAGGTCCGCATCGATTGCCATCTGTTTACCGGGCATAGCATCCAGCGTAAACCTCGCTGTTACCTCCGCAACTCTTTCGGACCCCTTATTGATAACCATAAACTGAATGAGAATCAAAATAATAAATATGATAACACCAATCACAAGGTCGCCCCCGCCTACGAAATTACCAAATACTACAATAACATTACCCGGATCGCCAGAAGATAATATCAGCTTTGTAGCAGATATATTGAGCGCGATTCTGAATATGGTCGTAAACAGTAACATCGTAGGAAAAAATGACAAATCCAATACCTCTTTTACAAACATACAACCGAATAAAATAGTAAATGCCAACGCTATATTAAAAGCAAGAAAAATATCGAGCAGCCACGCCGGAATAGGCACGATAAACATAACGAACGCAGACACCACAAATAAAGCAATGCTTATATCCGCTTTTTTCATACCTTACTCCTCCTCTCTTCTTACGACTTTCCCTTCAAATGATATACGAATGCAAGCACCTCTGCCACTGCCTGATACAGCTCCGGCGGTATCAGCTCGCCCACATCTACATTCGCATACAGCATTCTGGCAAGGGGCTTATTTTCTACAATTTCTATATGGTGCTCCTTGGCCGCATCCTTAATCTTCTGCGCGAGATAATCCTCACCTTTTGCTATGACAAGCGGAGCCTCATATTTGTCGGGGTCATATTTGATTGCCACTGCGTAGTGGGTAGGGTTAGTAATTACCACATCTGCCTCGGGCAATTGCTGCATCATACGGCGCTGAGAAGCCTCCCTCATGCGCTGCCTTTGCTTTCCCTTAATCTTAGGATCACCCTCCTGATCCTTATACTCATCCTTAATTTCCTGCTTCGTCATCTTCATATCTTCTTTAAATTTATGTTTCTGATACGCGAAGTCCAGAACTCCTATGAGTATATAAACGACAGAAACCCGTATTCCCAAATCGATGACCAATTCTCCGATAAGCAATATAGCCTGATTTAACGGAATATCATATAGCAGAAAAATGTAGTCGTACTTGTCCTTCAAATAAGAATACGCCACATATATGATCAATCCTACCTTAAGCACCGATTTTACCAGTTCCATCAAGGAATCCTTGGAAATGATCTTCTTAAATCCCTTCAAGGGATTCAGCTTACTGAGCTTAGGCTTCAGCGTCTTTCCTGTGGGGCGCCACTTTACCTGCGCCACATCGCAGATGAATGCTACCAGTAATCCTATGATAAGTACCGGACCCATTATAAGAATCATCTCAAGAACCATATTGTTGAATACGGCACGCAGGCTGGTAACCGGAACCTCGCCGTTGTAATTCTTTATCAGACTCGGTATTTGTCCGTAAATGCCATAAAAAACCTCCAGAAAGCTGTTACCCATACTTCCTACATAAAACTTCAGTACTAAAAACAAGGCAAGAAGTCCAAAGGCATTGCCCACTTCTTTGCTCTTAGCCACTTGGCCTTCTTTTCTGGCATCTCTTAACTTCTTCTCGGTAGCGGGCTCCGTTTTTTCTCCACCCGGACCGTCTTTCGCAAAAAACTGGAGATTATACTGTAAAATCACATCAATCCCTCTACAAATGACACTACAATTTTTTTCATCTGTTCAAAAATAAAATTAGATGCTACGGGCAGCATTCCTGCCGTTAAAAACAGCACCGACAGACCTACTAAAATCTTAATCTGGATACCGACGGCAAACATATTGAGCTGAGGCGATACCTTCGCCAATATGCCGAGAATGACATTCAGCATTACCATAACCAAAAATATCGGAAGGCAGATACGAAAGCCTATAATAATATAATCGCTCATAAAACGTACCACCGACACCACCAGGGAATCCGTTCTGAATACGGCACCGTTTATCGGTATAAGCGTAAAGGTATCCACTAAAGCCTTTAACAGATATTGATACATCCCGCTTACAATGAGCATAAGAGTTATCATATATTGATAGAAAACACCGGAAATACTTGTAGATTCCTTTGTCGTGGGATCCATGATCGTAACCATGGCCAATCCTGTCTCCATATCGATAATGTGTCCTGCAAAGGATACGATGGAGTTGCACAAATTGGCCCCAAACCCGATAATAAAGCCCGTCAGAGCCTCCTTCATGACAATTACCGTGTAGCCTAGCCACGTGTCGTATTGAAGCGGCTCGGAAGGTGCCAATACAAAAAAAACGAGCAGTGATACGAAAAAGCTGAGCCCCACTCTTACCTGCCTCGGCGTATTATTCATGCTGAAAAACGGTGCGATGAAGACAAAGCAGGTCACTCTGGTAAAAATCAATAAAAAATATTCAAGACTTGCATATGTAAAAGCATAATCAATCATAATGCTACCTTATATAGACGCTGAAATCAGACCACAGACTTACCATGAACTCCGACATACCGTTCATCATCCAATGCCCAAGTATCATAAGGGATAAAAATACGCAGATGATTTTCGGCACAAAGGTAAGCGTCTGCTCCTGAATCGACGTAACGGTCTGAAAAATGCTGATAATCAAACCTACGATAAGCGACACGAGCAAAACAGGAGAAGATGTCTTTATGATCAAATATAATGCGGTCGAAGAAATCGCGGTTATGTCATCAATTGTCATACATTAACTCCCTTTCGCTTTTGTCATTTAATAAAAGGTCTTCACAAGGCTTCCTATAATCAGATTCCAGCCATCTGCCAACACGAACAAAAGTATCTTGAAAGGCATGGATATCGTGGTGGGCGGCAACATCATCATACCCATACTCATAAGCGTAGAAGCCACGACCATATCTATAACAATAAATGGAATATAAATCAAAAATCCTATAATAAACGCTGTCCGAAGCTCGCTGATAATAAAGCTGGGAATCAGAACGCTGGTAGGAATGCTTGCCAAGTCTCCCTGCCACTGCGTATTGCTTATATCCATAAACAGCCTTACATCCTTCGAAAGAGTCTGCCCGTACATGAAATTCCTGAAAGGCTGCATGCCGACCTCCAAGGCCTCAGCCTGATCCATTTCTCCTGCTTCAAAGGGCACTACCGCCTCCTCATATACCTTAGTCAAGGTAGGCTGCATAATGAAAAAAGTCAAAAACAAAGCTAACCCAATCAACACCTGATTCGGAGGCGCTGTTTGGGTATTCAAAGCCGCCCTCGTAAAATGCAGAACAATAATAATTCTGGTAAACGAGGTGAGCATTATAATTAATGTTGGTGCAAGCGCAATCAAGGTAAGCGTCAAGAGAATTCTCAGGCTGCCGTTTAATTGTCCGTTTCCGTCATCATAGGTGAGGGTTACGGTATTTGCTATATTAAGTTCCTTTAAATCCTCCGGTGTCTTTGCGTCGCCCGGATTACTGATGTTTGTTCTCTCATCAGTGGTGCCTGTCAGGTTCGATTCCCTTGTATCCGCCGCATAAGCCGAAACCGGTCTGACCACACACAATAATATGCCCACCGAAAACAGCAGGCATATTATTTTTATCATCCTTCTTCCGGAAAAAATCGTTCTCATATATCTCGCCTATTCTTCATTTTTTCGGTCTTTATCCATAATCTTCGCTTTTTCAAATATCTTCTTGAAATCGGGCATAGCATCTCCCGTTTTATCCGATAAATGAATTTGCTCGGCGGGTATCTCTGCAAGCATCGTAATCGTATCCTTACCTATTCCTATGGCAAGATACTTATCTCCGGTCTTTATTATCTGGATATATTTATTTGCAGTAATTTTATATGTCTCTATAACCTCTATATTCGCTCCGTACGTCCTTCCCTTCTGCAGGTTGGCCATCCATCTGGTAAAAAACCATGTGACTGCGAGTACAAAAACAAATATAATGAGTACTGTCAAAAACTGCAAATACGAATTCATACTACTCGATACGGTAAGCAGCATCATTATCCAACTACTTTCTTAACAGCCTCCAAAACGCGGTCCGCTTGGAAAGGCTTAACGATAAAGTCCTTTGCTCCTGCCTGAATGGATTCTATAACCATCGCCTGCTGACCCATTGCAGAGCACATGATTACGAGAGCGGAAGGATCTGCTTCTTTAATTTTCTTCAATGCCATGATTCCGTCCATTTCCGGCATGGTAATATCCATAAGGACAAGGTCGGGATTCAATTCGCCATACTTCTCCACTGCCTTCACTCCGTTTTCCGCTTCACCCGCAACGTTATATCCGTTTTTCGTAAGGATATCTTTAATCATCATACGCATGAATGCTGCATCGTCGCAAATTAAAATGTTCTTTGCCATATCTCTTTCTCCTATTTTTCTTCTTATTTAATAATTTCTGTTACTCGGATACCGAAGCTTTCTTCGATTACCACAACTTCACCTTTTGCTACAAATTTGCCATTTACCAAAACATCTATCGGTTCTCCGGCAATCTTGTCGAGTTCAATAATTGTACCCGGAGCGAAATCTAAAATTTCAGATATCGATTTACTCGTTCTGCCCAGTTCTACAGTTACCTCTAGCGGTACATCCATTATCAGTCCGATATTTTCATTACTTTGAAGCCCGCTGTAATCGGTTGTAAAATTCTGGAACTGTGCAGGCTGAACATTCATATTCTGCATCTGCGGCATAGCCACTTGCGGCATCCCCATCATTGCCATCTGCTGCATTCCATTGCCTCCTATTGCTGCCATCTGCGGCGGTATATTCTGTGTCTGCGGCGATATATTCTGTATCTGCTGCGGTTCCGATACTGAAACCGATGCAGATGCAGGCTGTGAATTTTCCATTTGGTTATTTATGAAAGTCTCATATAACGTCTTCGCAAAATCGACTGGATATAACTGCATGATTATGCTGTCTACCAAATCTCCAATTTGCATTCTGAAGGAAATCTTCACAAATGCGCCGTCCAAAAAAGAGGCAATATCGCCGCCCGACTTAAATGCATTTAAGTCGACCAGACTGGCATCCGGGGGGCTGATATCGATCATCGTTCCGAGCATCGTAGAAAGAGAAGTGGCCGCCGATCCCATCATCTGGTTCATCGCTTCGGAAATCGCACTAAGATGCATCTCTCCCAGCTCTCCATCCGTGTTCGTTCCGTCACCGCCCATCATAAGATCGGTAATGATCTTAACATCGTGCTCCTTGAGCACTAAGATATTGGAACCTTCCAGACCCGATGTGTACCTTATCTGAATAAATACACAAGGCTTCTCATAGTCTCCCGTCATATTCGACCAATTGGATAATGTCACTCGGGGAGTTGTAATATTAACTTTTCGATTGACCAAAGAATACAATGTCGTTGCCGACGATCCCATGCTGATATTGGCGATTTCTCCAATGGCATCCTTTTCCACTTCGGAAAGTAAGCTTTCGTCTATAACGGCGGCTGATGCGCCCGAAGCCGACGATTCCCCTCCTCCATCTTCCTCCGATAGGTCCATTCCGTTCAATAACGCATTTATTTCGTCTTGAGATAACATTCCATCCATGTTATTCCCCCTCTCTGATTACCGAGGTGACTCTTACCGCATATTTATCTTTGCTGGAGCCCGGTAACGCGGTGAATTTCTTTATATTTCCGACATAAACGCTAAGTTCATTGTCGACCCTTTTATCCAGCCTGATAATATCGCCCGGCTGTAGATTAACAAAATCATTGACCAAAACACTGCTTCTTCCCAGAATCGCTTTCACAGGAATATCGACTCTTCGAATCAGCGCCTCGATGTATTCTTCATAATGCTCGTCGTTCTTTTCCTGCATGGTGGAATACCAATACTTCGTATTCAGCTTGTCCATGACATCTTCCAGCGTGAAATAAGGAAGACATATATTCATCAACCCCTCTACATCGCCGATTTTCATATTTAAAGTAACAATCGCTATCATATCGCTGGGTGCGATGACCTGAGCGAACTGCGAATTTGTCTCAATTCTTTCCATCAATGGATTCACATCCACGACATTTCTCCACGGTTCCCGCATGAGCTGCATGCAGACTATCATAAGCTTCTCGATAATAGTCATCTCTATTTCAGAAAAATCTCTGTTTTTCTCCAATGCACCTCCCGGTCCCCCCAGCATTCTGTCTATCATAGCAAATCCCAGGTTACAGGACAATTCTACGATGATATTTCCGGGTAACGGTGCAAAATTCACGATTCCCAGAATAACCGGATTGGACAGCGCATTTGAAAATTCCGAAAAAGTAACCGCTTCCGAACTCGCCACGCTGACTTGTATATTCTTACGCAAATAAACCGGTAAGTTCGTAGATATCAATCTTCCATAATGCTCATGTATAATTTCCAAGGTTCTTAAATGCTCCTTGGAAAACTTCGCAGGGCGTTTGAAGTCATAGTTCTTCACTTGCTTCTCACCATGCTCCTGCATCTCGTCTACATCCAACTCACCCGTACTTAATGCCGCGAGTAAATTGTCGATTTCGTTTTGTGACAGTACCTCACCCACTCAAGTCACCTCCTGCCTATTTCTTAGCAGATTATTGGAACTTAATGTCACTAAACGAAACATTATAAACAAATTTCGAATCGAACATACGCTGAATTCTTCTTAAAATTTCCTGCTTGGCTTCATTCTGCGTATCGCTCGTCATAAGCTCATCCATCGTATAGCTTCCAATTATGTCTATAATCTCACTCGTAATAAGCGGCTCGTAAGTCGCCATACTTTCAGAGCTTCCATAATCTTTATATCCATCTGCCTTCGTATTCAGGGAAAGTGCTACAGATGCCAGACAATAGTGGGTGCTTCCATCCTCACTACTTTTCAGAGTAACCGTCATAGGTTCAGAGATATTATACACTTCTGTCTGTGACAAAGGAACGGTTCCCGCACCTCCTGCTTCTCCTAATTCTAAACGAAGTACCGATGCGATATCCGTCACAAGTTCTGTTGTCTTCTTCGAAGCGCCGGTTACGCTGAACATCATAATAGATGTTAATACAATATTCACGATCAGCAAACCGAGTATCAGTACAGACAATAAATTATTCTTCATTTTAAAACTTCCTCCCGCTCGTTTAATAGGAACTTAGCGAATTGTAAATTCTTATTTCTACCCTTCTGTTCAGTGCCCGGCCCTGTGCCGTGGAATTGTCCGCTATCGGAACATATTCTCCGCGACCGGAATGTTTAATAATTGCAGGGTCAAGATCCGCATGTTCAATTAGGTAATTGAATACCGAGAGCGCCCTTCCGCTGCTCAATTCATCGTTATTGGAATACTTTGATCCCGACATTGGAACATTGTCCGTATGTCCTTCTACCTCTATCGTGCTCTGTGCATAACGTTCCAGCATAATGCCTATCTTGTCTAATACCGGTAAGGATTCTTCCTTAAGTACGGTGCTTCCTGAATCGAACAACAAAGATCCCTGAAGAGTAAGCTGCACGTATTGAGAGGTGAATTCAACATCAATCACATCGCTAAGGCTTTGTTCGGCAACTGCCTCCTCCACCTTTTCGGAAAGTTCCTCCGATTCCTTTAACTTGGCTTCTTCAAGCTTCCTCTCAGCTTCGTTGAGAGAATCCGGAACAGCGTCGCCCTCTTCTGTCTTTCCGGTACTGTTTATGTATTGATCCAGCTCGTTAAGCTGGCTAACACCATTACTGATTAGAATACCGTCTCCTACCGCCGATGCACCTCCGTCAAATATGCTGAAAGCCTGACTGAACGATGCCGCCATCAAGTCGAACTTCTGTGCATCCACCGAGGACATCGAAAAAAGTAAAACGAAAAAGCACAAAAGCAAATTCATAAGGTCGCCGAATGTAGCTATCCATCCTGGAGAACCCTTTGGCGCTTCTTCTTTCCTACGCCTAGCCAATCGGTTCACCTCCGCTTTCGCTGCTCCAGCTTTCTTTATCCCTCGGAGACAGGAACGATTTCAATTTCTCTTCTATAACCCGCGGGTTCTCACCCGCCTGAATGGAGAGAAGTCCTTCTATCATAATTTCCTTCAGCCGAACCTCTTCCGCGTTGTTTTCTCTTAATTTGCTCGCAACCGGCGTACATATCCAGTTGGCTAAAAGCGAACCGTATAAGGTCGTAATAAGCGCAGTTGCCATTCCGGGACCAATTGCTGACGGATCGTCCATCCGGTTGAGCATATCCACCAGGCCGACAAGGGTTCCAATCATACCCCACGCAGGTCCCATCGCTCCAAGAGCATCCCAAAATCCAATTTTTGTCTTGTGTCTTTCCTCTATGCTGGCAAGTTCCGTATCCATTATGGCACGAACCAATTCCTGATCAGTGCCGTCTACGATGAGAAGAATACCCTTCTTCAAAAATTCATCGTCCAGGCTTGCCGCCCTCTCCTCCAGTGAGAGGAGCCCTTCCTTGCGGGCTATATTAGACAGTTCAATAATCTGCCTGATCGTCTCAGGAGTATTGTTGTCCGGCGTCCTTAGCACCAACCGGAAACTCTTTATTCCTTCCGTAAAATTATGCAACGAATACGATGCTAACACGCAGCACAATGAACCACCAAAAGTAATAAAAACGGAAGGAATGTCCCAATAGCTGCCAATTGCTGATATTCCCCCACTAGTCAAAATACCAAATATAAACACAATGCCACATAGAACAAGACCTAATATTGATGCTATATCCACGAATCATTCCCTTGATTTCCGCGTCAATCCGCAAAAATATCCTTTCTATACGATTTTACTAGATTTTTCACGTCTTGTCTACTTTCTTTTACAATTATTTTACGGCCTGTAGTAAATGAAACGACTGTATCTGGTGTCTCCTCCACCAGTTCGATTAAATCCGGATTGATCAATATTTTTGCTCCGTTTATCTTCGTAACCTCTATCATTTTTACCCTCTCCTCTTTCGGACTTTAAAGCCCCTCCTGCCCATAGTCCTACAAGATGACGGGGAACTCGGTTTCAAGTTCCCCATTATGTTGTGTTCCTTTACATTATATTACTAACGCTTAAGGTTTGTCAATTCTTCTAACATCGTATCCGAAACTGTAATAATTCGGCTGTTTGCCTGGAATCCTCTCTGCGTCGTGATCATTTCCGTAAACTCCTGGGACAGGTCTACGTTACTCATCTCGAGAACGCCGGTCTGCATGTAGCCGCCGTTGGCCGTGATATCCACGCCCTGACCGCTAAACTCACCGGAGTTCGCCGTAGCGGAATAAAGGTTATCGCCTTCCTTCGCCAGACCGGAAGGATTCGCAAATTCTGCGACTGCTATTTGTCCGAGCAGCTTGCTCTGTCCGTTATCATAGGAAGCGATAATCTTACCGTCCTTTCCTATGGAAATAGCGATCATATCGCCTGTTTTACGTCCAGCACCCAGACCTTCGGAATCCCCGCTCGTCATCGTAATCGTACTGGAACCATTGTTATTTACGGCCTGCGTGGAGGAAAAATCGAGACTAATTGTAGAAAAACCTTCAAGGCTACCAAAAGTTAAATTCAGCTTTCCATTACCACTGCCACCCGCACTTGCAAACTTGCCGTTTCCAGCATCATAATTAAGTTTTGCCGCATTATTAACCGTCTTATTGAGAACTGTAAGAGTTCCATCCGCCGCTATAGATATCCTATTAACATTGGAATCTGCACCTGCTAGATCTAAACCATAAAGGGCTTTAATTGCATCTGTCTCAGCAGTGCTCAATGGAACATCATGCGGACCAATTTCAAAATTTGTCAGTTTATTGCCGCTTAAATCTTCTACCGTTATATGAGTCGGAGCATCGGGATCGTTATAAGTGATAGTTACTTTATTTTTCGGCGAATACGACGATGATATATCCACCTTCAAAGCTTCACCAAACGCTATCTCAGCCAACTTCGTATCGCCAATGCTAACTCCGTTAGAATCCAAAACGTCCTCCAGCGCTATGTAATATTGACTATCTGCTGTCGTGGAATGAACACTGAACTTTGCTGTATATTTATATCCTGATGCACTGTAAAACTCGAAGTTCATAACACTGCCGGAAGAACTGTTTATCTTTGTATCGTTCTTGTCGATGATACCCGTCATTCTTCCATTAGTGGTCGATGCTGCCGGATAACTCATGTTGTCCGCATTCATAATCTGGAGCTTTGATACGGAAGTCTCCAGTTCACCGCTTTCCTTGTTTACCGCCCATCCCATAAGATTGTAGCCGGTGCTGGTCATTGCAAGATTTCCCGCCCCGTCCACATAGAAGGAACCATCCCGCGTAAAGAAGTTTTGAGTTCCGTTGTTAACTACAAAAAAAGCGTCGCCCGTTATCATTATATCAAACGGATTATTTGTCGTCTGCGCGGAGCCTTGCTGCGTAATAGCAGTATTGATCGCTCCTGTAACTACACCGAGACCGATCTGCTTCGCATTCGTACCGCCTACACCCGTTGTTGCATTGGCACCGGATGCTGATTGTGTCGTCTGATACATCAAATCCCTGAATGTTACAGACTGTGATTTATAAGCTGTTGTATTAACGTTAGCGATATTGTTACCGATAACGTCCATCTTTGTCTGGTGCGTTCTAAGTCCTGCCACACCAGCGTACAATGATCTCATCATAATGAATGACCTCCTTTTTTTACCGCTCGATACCGCCTCGTTCCTTCTGTCATTCCGGAACGGCAGCCCCCTTGTAAGGTCCGGCCTACATAATTACTGCGCCATCGATGTTGGTAAATACATTTTCATCTGTTTCTGTCTGTTTCATGGCTGTTACTACCGTATTGTTAGGAACATTTACGATAAAGGCCAACTGGTCGACAAGCACCAGAGATTCATGAATTCCTTTCAAGCCCGCTTTCATCGTTCCTTCCTGCAGCCTCTCCTTCTGGTTATCCGTGAGCTCTATGTTGCGCTCTGCCAGACGATTTGCCGCATGTTTGGAAAACTTTACTTCCCCTGCGCTCTCAGCCGCTTTCGCAGTCTTGTTCAATAAATCCGAAAAAGAGACTCCGCTCTCTCCCGCGATTTTACGGCTTTGCTCCGCTTGAGTAAAATATTTTGCCTGTAGCTGTTCTATGGAAAGGAATTGATTATTTTGAATCTTCATAATCTTCTCCTCCTTGAGCTTTTCCCATCCTTGGTATCTAAGGCCAGTCCGACTAACCACAAAGTTCTAATTGCCGCCGTCACTATCTCCACCGTTATTTGAAGCTGCATTATTTGCTTCCTGCTCCTTAACCAGCTCTGCAATACGCTCGGTATAACCTTTCAGCGTCGTTACAGTAGCGGACGAAATAAAGGACTTCTGGTAATCTGACATTCCATTGTAGATTTCATTCAGCTCATCAATCGCGGTCTTGTTATCCAGCGTCAATTTTTCCTTGGATGAAGGTAATTTAGCCATTTTAACCATGAAATTCGTCGCCAAGTCATAAGCCTTCAAATATTCCTGATCGGCAACGCCATATACATCATTCAATGAATAAAGGGCATCTCCTATGGAAACATAAGCTTTGTTATTCTCGTAAATAATATAATCTACCTTACCTTGAATCTGAGTCGTCTGACCACTGCTGTTTTTCGTATTAACGCTTACTATTTGTCCTACCAATGTAGAAGCTCTTGATAATTCTAACGTAGCGCTCATATTCTGCATCTGTTCCAAAGAAGAGAATTGTGCATATTGTGCAACGAATTCCGTATTTGAGGTAGGCTCAAGCGGGTCCTGATATTTCATTTGTGCTACAAGCAACCCCAAAAAAGCATCTTTGTCAAGCGTTGATTTATCTTTTACAGTACTATTCGCCAAAGAAGTGGCTGACGCACTTTGTACTACTTTCCCGTCTTCAATTTTTGCTGTTACTGACATACATTCTCCTTTCCGTAAGGATTTTCCTTACTTTTCATATTAGCCTGAAAATTATTACTGATTAAGTTCTTCATACATAAAACTACGCAGTGAAATCAACAGTACTTCCATCCGCCGTCATCATCGCTACAGCAATTTGTTCTTCTTCGTTCAGTTCTGCTTCGCTTTCGGGATTCAACTCATTCAGGTTAATCTTTCTAACACCCTTCTTCTTTCCCTCCTGCGCCTGCTCCTGACCGTTTCCGTCGCCGTTTAAATTTCTCTCAAACTGATGACTTTCTACAGTAACCTCTACCGCTTCCACTTTCAGTCCCTGCTCCTCGAAGTTATTCCGAAGCTGTACTATCTGGCTCTCGATTGCCGCCTTCACCGTTTCATTCTGTGTCAAGAACTGTGCGGTAATTACGCCGTCCTTAGACGTAATATTGATGTTGACCGTACCGAGACTTGCGGGATGAAGCTGTATTTCCATCTGGGTCATGTCCGTTTTTATCTGAATCTTCATGTAATCCATAATCTGATTCATGATGTCCTGGGTATTTGCTGTCTGACCCGACATGGTGCCTTCGAATACCGCATCCGCAGTCGCCGTAGTATTATTTCGGTTCAACAGACTTTCTAATAGTACATTATTGTACGTATTGCTTCCGTGGGATGAAGAATCCTTCTGTGAAGAATCTTTTTTAGGACTTTCTGCCTTTTCTTCCTCCGGTACCTCTGCCTTCTTAGAAACCAATTCCGGACTTTCTTCCTTACTGTTTCCCTCTGCCTTTACACTGATTTCCACCACTTCGCCATCGCGCTCTACGGTTACCGTATAATCTTTTTGCTCTTCCGGCACTGCTTCCGTGTCTTCCGCTCCTGACAATTTCACATAATCGCCCGCTTTGGGAACTTCTTCCTTAGGAATCGCCTGCTCTAAAATTGCTGCAATTTCCTCGGGCGTCAAACCCGTCTGCTCCTGTAATGCATTAACCGTTTCGTTTACCTTCCCCAAAAGGTTCTTGAGAGAATTATAAAGTCCTTCGTCTGTCATTACCGTCAGCATGTCTGCGTCCTTAAGCGTTAGCACCAGTTGTGTCAGGTTATCGGGATTCAGCAAATCTGCCATGGTCAGCCCCAAGGTCTCCATAGCGGCTTCTACTTCCTCCAACGAGATGCCCAATTCCTGCGAAATCTCATTGACCAGTTCCTCTCCCGCCTTACACACTACGTCTTCCGTGGTCTTGTCCACATCGGCGTTCTGTACATTCTCTACCTTCGTTTTAGCGCTGTTATCCTTAGTGTCCAAGCCTCTCTTATCGGTGTGACTCACCTTTACCTGAGAGCTTTTCACCGAATTATCGTTGGATAGGGACGTATTCTGTATGTCCGCCTGTCCTGACGCTTTGCTGAAAGTATCCGAAAAATTTCCCGCTAGATTGCCTTGCGTATTTCCAGTCTGCTTCGTAGATGCATAATTCATCAACGGATTGATGCCTTTTACCGGTGTGCTCATCGTGTTCTACCTCCTTTCTTATTAAATTTTAATAATAATTTATATATAAATGCGGTTTCCCGCCTTATATATCGCCGTTAAGACTCCGGATCCATAATCTTGGTAATGCGTGCCGCAGTAGCCGGATCCATCACCCCTAAAATCTTTCCTCTGTCCTGCGCGCTCATCACGGAAAGGATTCTCGATGCCAATCCGAGATTGTCGGTCATCGACTCAAAAATAGTGGCAGCCTCCTTGGGTTTCATCTCTGAATACGCCTGCGCGTATTCCTTGACATCGTTACTTTCCTCTACCTGCTGTACTACCTGCTTGTAAAGATATTCTGCCGTAGCGGGGTCGATGCTTTCGTAATATTTCTTGTATTCCTCAGCTCCCGGCCCGTTTTCCGCATACACTACTTCTTCATAGAATTCTGTCTTGATTCGCTGGAACTCCACCTGATTGTTTTCGAAGGTCTTTAATCTTTCGACCTCTGCCTTTAGGTTAGCAACCTCTTCCGAGCTTGTGGACTGCGCTGACTGTGCACTCTGCAACTCCAACTCCAACTCCTTAATATATTTGACCGCTTCCTCAAGACTTTTATATCCGCCATAGTCCTCTCCCGTTTCTGTCGTTATATCCGTAACCTCATCCGTCGACGGGAGAATCTTATTGATTACTGGTACATTCTTCAAAACAGGGGTAAGTACGCTGGACCCGAAACCGCCTACATCCAGCTTCACCAATAAACAGAGAATAGCAATCCACACAACTACAATGAGCGTCGTAACAAGAAAAACCGATACGCCGCTGGTCCCACTATCATCATCCAACTGAGCCTCCTGAAGATAAAGCTCCTTGGCCCGCCTTTTCGCTTCCCTCTTCTGCTCCTTCTGCTCTGACTTGAGACGCTTTTTTTCTTCTGCCAGCTTCTCTTTATCCGTGATTTGGTCTATATCTGTAATAACCTCTGTATTTGGCATTTTCTCACCTTCTTCTCCGCCCATATGTATAACTGGTCAGTTCGTCTACTTCCTTGCTTTCTGCGGAGTTTTCCTCCTTCATAAATTCCTCAAAGGCCTTTTCCCGCAGTTTCTCCTGCACCTTGCGCTCCTGCATGATCTCCTGAAGCTTTTGCCTCTTCCGTTCCAGTTCATCTTCTGCCCGGCGCACTTCGATTTTCTGATTTACTATATAATCGCCCATCTGCAAAATAGCATTCTTATTGTCCAGAATATCCTGTACGTTTAAATTGTGTCCCCTAAGCCTACGGCCTTCTTCTTCATAGGACGCTTTTCTTTCAAAGAGACATCTTAACTTTTCCTCCTCTTCATCCAAACGCATTCTGGCAGCGGCAAATTCCATTTTCACCTGCTCTTCCAGCTTGTATTTCAGATTTAGAATACTTTGCATCCTATATATAAATTTCGACATAAAACCCTCTAATCTTTAAATAAATCCTCCATATTTCTTACGGATTCTTCGAAACTGTATTTTTCCTCCACCGCCTGTATCAAAAACGAATTTACCGCCTCGATCTTTTCAATGGCATAATCGATATTAGCGTTGCTGCCGTTCTTATAAGCGCCTATATTGATTAAATCCTCTGCCTCATTATATGTAGCAAGCACATTCTTCAGCTTGCCTGCCGTCTGCTTATGCTCACGATCTGCAATCTGACTCATGCAACGGGATATGCTCTGCAAAACGTCGATTGCCGGATAGTGATTCCGATGCGCCAGCTTTCTGCTGAGCATGATATGCCCATCCAGAATACTTCTCGCCGTATCCGTAATCGGTTCATTGAAATCATCGCCGTCTACGAGTACCGTATACAGCCCCGTTATGGAACCTTTCTTAGAACGTCCTGCGCGCTCCAAAAGCTTCGGCATCTCAGAATATACGCTGGGCGGATATCCCCTCGAAACGGGCGGTTCGCCGCTGGCAAGACCGATTTCCCTCTGCGCCATGGAAAAACGGGTAAGGGAATCCATCATAAGTAAGACATCCTTCCCCTGATCCCTGAAATATTCCGCAATAGCGGTAGCCGTCTTAGCAGCTTTATTACGTTCTAGGGCCGGTTTGTCCGAGGTCGCCACCACTACGATGGAACGCTTCATGCCTTCCGGAC
The DNA here is from genome assembly GCF_000732725.1 of Kineothrix alysoides. Classification (GTDB taxonomy): domain Bacteria; phylum Bacillota; class Clostridia; order Lachnospirales; family Lachnospiraceae; genus Kineothrix; species Kineothrix alysoides. The sequence continues at coordinate 1,710,031 of NZ_JPNB01000001.1, forward strand.
CCAAATCTCTCTCTATAAATTCGCGGACCTCGCGCCCCCGCTCTCCAATCAACGCGATGACGTTGATATCCGCTTTCGTATTCCTCGCGAACATGCCCAGCAATGTGGACTTACCCACTCCCGAACCGGCGAATATACCAACTCTCTGCCCTTTTCCAATGGTCAGAAGTCCATCTACCGCTTTTACTCCCAAAGGAAGAACATCGTCAATAATATCGCGGCTAAGTGGATCCGGCGGCGGCGCTTCTACAGAATAGGTATGTCCGCTCACGGTTGCACCCTCCGAAACCGGTCTTCCCAAGCCATCCAGTGTCTGTCCCAAGAGTTCCTCGCTCACTTGTATCGTCAGAGGAGTTCCTGTATTCTCCACCATGCTTCCGAAACCGATGCCTTCCATCGACTCGTAAGGCATCAAAAGTGTCTTCTTATCCTTAAATCCTACTACTTCCGCCATCGCTGGCTTCGCATCCGCTCCCGTATCGGGATAAATCCGGCAGATATCTCCGAGCTTCGCATCCGGCCCTAACGACTCAATCGTCAGACCGACGATGTTTACCACTTTCCCCTTCATCTTGTAGTAGGTGCCTTCTATTAGTTTTTCATATTTTATAAAATCAATCGCTGCTCTCAATATCGGCCCACCTCATATGTATTTACTACTCCCATTGGCAATGCGAAATGCCCTTATTACTATTCCTTCGTATATGACAGAAGCCTGAGTTTCTGGGAAAGTTCCTCCAACTGCGTCCCTAATCCGCAGTCGAATATGCCTCCATCTGTCTCTATCATGCATTCGTTTGGACAAAGCGTTACGTCTTCCACAATCTCTACGGAAGCACTGGGAGACACTGCACTGGCCAACAGTTCTTCTTTCTTCATGCTGACATAAGAATAATCTTCCTTAGAAACATGAATCAAATAATTGCTGCTTCCATCTATCTTGTGCATTGCAGCAGATATCAAATGTACGATAATATCCCGCTCTTTCGCCAAGTCCACTTTAAATATTTTCTCATAAATATCGGTTAGATTTTCTATGAATCTCGGTTCCAGCGCCTTTACCAGTTCCTGATAATCCTTTTCCAGACTGATTCTTTCCTCTTCCAGCATCTTTCTCTGAGCTTCGATTTTTACCACGCCCTCATTATAACCGGCGTCGTAGCCTCTCGCTTTTCCTTCCTCGAATGCCCGCTGTTTCAGTTCCTCGCTTTCCTGCTGCGCCTGGGCCAGTACTTCGGACTTAATGTCCTCCGCTTCGCTACGCGCCTCCTCCAGCATCTCCTTGACCTGCGCGGACGCTACCATCAAGAACTCTCCTGTATCTTTCCCTTCCGTATCTTCCGGCTGGGCTGCTTTTATCACAGAACCGCCCTCATCGTCTGTAAGCAAAGCATCCACTTGTCCCGCATTCAGGCCCGACGAAAATCCGTCCAGCGTATCCGTATCATCTTCGCTCTTTGCTTCTTTAAGCATCAGCCCTTCCAGATACTCTATTTTCTTCGCGACCTTTTCATTATTATCTATCTTCAAAGCATCATCGTTGTGTACGGTAATCTGATTGAATTTATAAATATTCTTAGACAATAATCTCATCACCTCCGCCTCTGGAGATAACAATTTCCGCCGAATCTTCCAGTTTTCTTATGATATTAACAATCTTCTGCTGAGCCTCTTCCACATCCTTCATACGTATAGGTCCCATGAATTCCATATCTTCTTTAATCATAACAGAAAGACGCTTGGACATATTATTAAATATCGTATTCTGCACCTGCTCGTTAGAGCCTTTGAGCGCAATTGCAAGGTCATTATTGTCCACGTCGCGCAATACCCTCTGAATCGCTCTGTCATCAAGCAGCAAGATATCCTCGAACACGAACATCTTCTTTCTGATTTCGTCTGCAAGCTCCGGCTCTTCGATTTCCAAAGTCTCCATAATATGCTTTTCCGTACCGCGGTCTACCGTATTCAAAATGTCTACGACCGCATCTACGCCGCCGATAATCGTGTAATCTTGATTTACCAAAGATGCAAGCTTGGATTCCAGCACTTTTTCCACCTCTTTTATTACATCGGGACTGGTTCTGTCCATTACCGCAATACGCCTTGCCACATCCGCCTGCCTGTCCGGAGGTAATGCCGATATGATGAGTGCAGACTGTGCTGACGACAAATAGGACATGATAAGCGCGATTGTCTGCGGATGCTCGTCCTGAATAAAGTTAAGAAGCTGCGACGCATCCGTCTTTCTAATGAACTCGAAGGGCTTAACTTGCAAGGATGCAGTCAGCTTGCTGATAACATCCATCGCCTTTTCTGAGCCCAGCGCTTTTTCCAAAAGTTCCTTCGCATAGCCGATACCGCCTTCTGCAATATACTGCTGGGCGAGACAAACCTGATAAAACTCGTCTAATATTTCTTCCTTTAATTGTGGTGTAATACTTCTCGTATTCGCAATTTCCAAAGTTAACTCTTCTATTTCTTCTTCCTTCAAATGCTTAAATATCATCGCCGAACGTTCCGGTCCCAGCGCAATCAGCAAAATGGCCGCTTTCTGAAGCCCCGCTATTTTTTCATCCCCAGTTCTGGACATTCCCTTTACCCCCAGTCTTCATTCAGCCAGTTTCTAAGCAGACTGGCCGCCGCTTCCGGATTCTCGTTCACAAATCTGTCGATCATCTTTCTCGTCTCTGATTCATTTTCCGGTAAGATGCTCTCAAGTTCTACAATCGGAGTGGATTGAAGCAGAGATTCCACGGAAAGCTCCTCCTCCACGTCTCTTTCTTTCTCTCCACGCATGCTTCTAAGTATTACGAAAGCAAGAAGGGCAAGAATTACAACAACCAGCAAAATCTGAATCACATCGGTAGCTGTCACATTAAGGCCTTCGCTGTCAAAAAATACATTCTCGCTATAAGCTACAATCGTAATCGCGTCCGCGTTGATACCGGTAGCATTCGCCACCACATTGTACATCTCCGCTTCCACATCCACTTTTGTCCTTCCAGTATTGGCCGCCTTGTATTCACCCCATGAAATTCCGTCCAAGAGTCCCTGACTCTTGGCATCATCTTCGCGCACTACATTATAAACGATTCCTGTAACCGAAACGGAGGACGCGTCATAATCGATACGGCCCGCAGGGGTACTCGCATTGGTAATCGTTTCATTAGGGAGATAATCTCTGGACTCCTCCGTTACGGTAGAACTACTGTTGGCATTGTCCGTCATTACATAGGTCGTCTGGTCATTGGAATCGGTTCCCGGCACACCACCATTGGAATTGGTGGAATCGGAACTGTAAACATCCTCATGACTTAACACGCCCTGCGTCTGTCCATCCGCCGGAGTATAGGTATGTTCAGTAGTGTCCGTAGTTGAAAAATCCAACACTAAATTGCTTGCAACCTCGATATTGTCAAATTCTTTGGTCCCAAGCAACACTCTCTTCACTTCATTCTTCACGAGGCTTTCCGCCTGCGTCTTCACATTGAGCTGGGAATTCGCCAGACCCGATGTCGTATAATTATCGTCTCCCGAAAACAGCATATTTCCTTCCGTATCGAGAATAACCACGTTATTAGTCGTGGTATTTCCTATCGCAGTCGCTACTGCTCTCGCTAAATATGCCGCATTATCTGTGGTAAACTCTCCATTCAGTTGGAGCAAAATACTGGCAAAAGCTTCCTCCTCAGTGGAAATGAGAGTTCCATCGTTTTCCGGTATGGAAAGCTCCACGCTGGCGCTTTTAATTGCGGAGAACTTCTCTATAAATTCCTTTTCAAGCCTCGTCTCCATATAAAGCTGATACTTCTTCTGCTTATCGGATTCGGTAGTGCTGAAACCTCCGCTCGTTACATTGTCGATGCTGTATGCTGCGGACTGAATGTCGTTGGCCCCCAGCAGAAGGTTAGCGTCCGACTGCTGCGATTTCAAGACTTCAATCTGATATCCATCGTCGGATACCTGATAATTGATGCTGCCGCCATCTAAAAGCTCGGTCACTTCCGCCGCTTCTTTTGTCGTCTCGCAGTTAAGTAACAATACATACTGAGGTCTCGTAAGAAATGCTATCAAAATTGCTATAATCAAGATAATTCCGGCCGACGCCGAAATAATAATCGTTTTTTGTTTCGCGGTAAATTTATTCCACCACTCAAGAACTTTATCTAAAAGTTCTTTCACCTTATCTGCCATGTTAAAGTCTCCTTATCTGATGTATTTCTATCAGATTTTTCAGATTTGTATTTGCATAATCTCTTTGTAAGCGTCTAACAGCTTGTCACGGACTGCCACCGTATACTGTAATGCGGTCGAAGCCTTACCAAGAGCTACCGTGAGATCATGTGTGTTCTGGGTCTCTCCCAGCGCCCACTTGATTTCCTCGTTTTCTGCACCTGACAAATAACTATTCGTGGTATTGATATTCTCCATCGCCTTAGTAAGAATACTGTCAAAAGAAGTATCTACCGGCTGAAGAGCTAATTTTCCTATTGCACTGCTTTCTGCCGCCTGTTTTACGGCGCCCGATGTAACATTATATAAGGATGCGATATCCATTTTTTCCCTCCATTGTTAAGAAATTTATTTCCAGACCCTAATTACCGTTTATTAACCCTTGCCCATTTCCAACCCCTTCAAGGCCATGGACTTGCTCGCTGTAAATGCCGTAGCGTTCGCTTCGTACGCCCGGCTTGCATCTATCATATTCGTCATCTCCGTAACAATATTGACATTCGGATACGATACATATCCATCTTCGTCCGCATCCGGATGAGACGGGTCGTAAGCCTTTACCATATCCGTCCACGTGTCATCATAGACACCGTTTACCTTTACCCCTGTTCCTGAATACCTGTCAGTCGCCGTATTCAGCACATTGCTGAATGGTGTCTGGGAATTCTTCTCCGCGAAGGTAACCACCTTCCTGCGGTAAGGAGTTCCATCCTCCGTACGCGTAGTATTTGCATTCGCGATGTTCTGCGAAATAATATCCATCCGGTATCTCTGAGCGGTCATTCCCGATGAATTAATGTTAAATGATGTAAAAATATCACTCATTTACTGCTCCCCCTAATCCTTTATTTCATAACCAACTGAAGATTCTTAAATTCCTGCGTCATACTGTCAACCAAGCCATTATACCGAAGCTGGTTCGCAGCAAGCGTCACATTCTCCGTCTCGATATCCACGTTATTGCCGTCCGAACGATAAGAAAAATTCGCCGAGTCGATATAAGTGCGCGGATTTAACTTATTGATTTTCAAATCGCTAACCTTATCATCCATGGAGGTATATTTGGAATGTTCCAAAGCCCTTTTCAGTTCCGACTCGAACTCCACATCCTGCCTCTTATATCCCGGAGTGGATACATTCGCTATGTTATTAGCAATCACATCATTGCGAATCCATGCCGCATCCGCCGCCTTATCCAGTACATTAATATAATCAAACGTATTGCTGTTAATCATAACTTTCTCCTTCGTAAGTGCTTACTCGTCTATATCTTGGATAGAAATTCCAAATCCCTTCTCATCTACCCCAAAATATAGCCTCTCTAATCTACTATTTTCTATTATAAATTATTTATTAAAAAACACAAGATTTTTTTACAAAAAAAGACAAAAAGGATTTATGAATACTTCAATAAATCCTTACTGTTTTCTCTCTTTTTCGACATTTTTCTGTCATTTTCTGCTTTCTTTTTTAATTCTCTCTATTTCGTCGAACACTACGTCGTTAAGCACCTTAATATAAGTCCCTTTCATTCCCGAGGATCTGGACTCTATAACTCCCGCACTTTCGAACTTTCTTAAGGCATTTACGATTACCGATCTGGTAATTCCTACTCGATCCGCAATCTTGCTCGCCACCAAAATTCCCTCCGTTCCGCCCAGCTCATCAAATATATGAGTAATCGCCTCCAATTCGGAAAACGAAAGAGTACTGACTGCTGAGCGCACAACAGCAACCTTCCTCCCTTCCTCCGCACTTTCCTCGTTCACGGCCCGCAGCATCTCGAGTCCTACTACTGTTGTTCCGTATTCACACAATATAATATCGTCGATATCATACTGCTCGTCACCTTTATAAATGAATAATGTACCCAGCCGCTCTCCTGCTATATCGATAGGCGTAATAATCGCCTGAATCTTCTTCATATCGATAGTCTCAAAACCGAGTGTCTCCAGATTCACGTTCTCCTTCGTGGATAAGACAGCCAACATCCTCTCGTTCAGCATAGAATCAATAAAGCCGCCCACCTTGCCAACAATCAGCTCGTTGATGGAATCCACCCCCGGAGCTGTTCCTACGCCGAGCACCTTGCCTTTCTTACTGATTACAAGAACATTAGAATACAATATCTCGCACAATACGCTGCATATGTCATTAAAAACCACCTTGCTGGAATCATTGTTGTGCAATAGCTTGCCTATTTTTCTTGTCTTGTCCAACAGTTGAACACTGCTCATTCCCCTACCTCCACTTTTCCTTTTGTATTCGGCAGTTGCCGTACTTAATAGGGGGACGGGAAATGCAGAACAAAAGTGTGCTCCATGCATTCTCGCGGCCAAAAACTTCGACAGTACAGCTTTTGTTCCGCGCGCGTAGCTGCGCATCCATCTTTAATGTAATAGGAACATGTTCCTATTACATTAAAAAATCCCCCAGAATTGTTGTTTAATACGCTAATTGTATCACAATATTTTCGTAATATCAACGATTCACAGGGGAATTATTTAAAAATTTGTCGAATTTTAGAACAATTTCTGAAATTGCGGTGGTCAATTTTTAATTTTGCGGATTATTGGGACGGTTCATCACGTGTCCGCAGTTCTCGTCAGAACAAACCAGCTTATTCCCCTTTTCCAGCATGAGGGAACCACATTTTTCACATTTTATTTCGGAAGGCTTCTGCCATACCATAAAATCACATTCCGGATTGCCTACGCAGCCGTAATACTTTCTGCCTTTTTTCGTCTTCTTGAGCACAATGTCCTTCCCGCACTTGGGGCACGAAATTCCAATCTTCTCCAAATAGGGCTTGGTATTTCGACATTCAGGGAATCCGGGACAAGCCAGAAATCTGCCGTGAGGCCCATACTTAATCACCATCTGTTTTCCGCATACCTCGCATACCTCATCCGACACCTCGTCGGCTATCTTCACGTGCTCCAGCTCCTTTTCTGCCTTTTGCACTGCTTCCTCCAAATCAGGATAAAAGTTGGAAACGATACTCTTCCACTTCACACTTCCTTCTTCTACTCCGTCCAGAAGCACTTCCATATTCGCGGTAAAATTAACATCCACAATGCTGGGAAAAGCCTCCTTCATCATGTTGTTCACCACTTCTCCAAGCTCCGTCACATACAGATTCTTGTTTTCCTTCACCACATACCGTCTTGCCAGAATGGTCGTAATAGTTGGCGCATAAGTACTGGGACGGCCTATTCCCAATTCCTCCAGGGAACGTACCAGAGAGGCCTCGGTATAGTGCGGTGCCGGCTGAGTGAAATGCTGCTTATAATCAAAGGCTTCAAATTCCAGCTTCGTATCCTTATCAATACCTTTGATGAGAGTATTGCTCTCTTCCTTTTCTTCTTCCTCCGTATAAACGCTCATGAAGCCGTCGAAGATAACCTTCGATGCTGCTACGGTAAAGCGGTGTCCGTTCCCATCGATCTTCACCGAGGTCGTCTCATATTTCGCAGGATTCATGCGGCTGGCGGCAAATCGCTTCCAAATGAGCTGATAAAGGCGGAACTGATCTCTCGATAAGGAATCCTTCATTTCAAAAGGAGTTCTAACTATATCCGTAGGGCGAATCGCCTCATGAGCATCCTGAATCTTCTGGGACACTTTTTTTTCATTGGCTGCTACCGCAGCATATTGGCTGCCATAGACCGAGTCGATATATTCTCTGGCCTGTCTTTCAGCCTCCTCGGAAACTCTTGTGGAGTCCGTACGAAGATATGTGATAATACCTACCGTACCGTTTCCCTTTATATCCACACCTTCATAAAGCTGTTGGGCGAGACGCATCGTTTTCTGAGTGGAAAAGTTGAGCACTTTGCTGGCTTCCTGCTGCAAAGTAGAGGTGGTAAAGGGCAGAGGCGCTTTTTTGGTGCGCTCCCCTTTTTTCACTTCCGCCACTTCGTATCTGGCGCCCTTTAACGCTTTTATAATATCGTTCAATTCCTTTTCGGAAGAAATATTTACTTTTCCTTCAGCAGTTCCGTAGTATTTTGCCGCCAGAGGCTTCTTTTCACCCGGAACATGCAAAAGGGCGTCCAACGTCCAATACTCCTCCGGAATGAATGCGTTGATTTCATCCTCCCTGTCACAAATGATGCGAAGCGCTACCGACTGCACACGACCTGCACTCAGTCCTCTTTTCACCTTTGCCCACAGCACGGGAGAGATGCGATAGCCCACCATTCGGTCCAATACTCTTCTGGCCTGCTGCGCATCCACCAGGTCCATATCCACTTTACGGGCATTCTTAAGCGATTCCTTTACCGCATTCTTGGTAATTTCGTTAAAGGTAATGCGGTATACCTTCTTGTCCTCCAGCTTAAGCGCCTTCGTAAGATGCCACGAAATCGCTTCTCCTTCACGGTCAGGGTCGGTTGCCAGATAGATTTTTTCTGCCTTCTTCACTTCCTTGCGAAGATTCGCGAGAATATCTCCCTTTCCCCGAATGGTAATATATTTCGGTTCATAATCGTTTTCTATGTCAATTCCCAGTTGGCTCTTGGGCATGTCTCTCACATGTCCGTTACTCGCGGCAACTTCATAATTAGGCCCCAAAAATTTCTTAATCGTCTTTACTTTCGCGGGCGATTCCACAATCACTAAATACTTTGCCATTTTTCTTCCCCTGTTCATCTGCTATAGTTTCTTCTATATATATAATGCGGCATAAGCACAATAGTTCTGCCAGCCTGCAACTTGCACCACTATACAATAATTTTTCTGCGCTTGCAAGTAATATTATAAAAAATTTAGAAATTTTATTCATTTATCCTAGATACGAATATTATATTTTCCGTTTTTTTGATAGCATCCTGCAGATACCTGCTTTACCTCTCCCTCCATGCAAAGACCCATGAGACGGCATACGATTTCCCTATATTCCATGCCTGATTCCCCTTGAAGTTGTTCTATACTCTTAGGATAAAAATCAAGGCAGTCCTCAAGCTTTACCTGTCCTTTATCCCCTTCGCCGGATTTTGCACCGGACAAATTTTCCTCCCATCTCTCCTTTTTTTCACGCAGCCCCGTCTCTTCAAGCATCTCGGAAACAGAAAGCATAAGCCCTGCCCCCTGCTTTATCAGCCGGTTACAGCCCTCGCTCAGGCTATCCGTAGCCCTTCCGGGAAGCGCGTATACCTCTTTCCCCTGTTCAAGCGCCATATCTGCTGTAATCAGGGTCCCGCTCTTCTCCCTCGCCTCAATGATGACTACCACATCCGAAAGTCCGCTGATAATCCGGTTTCTGGGCGGAAAGAGCTGGGGCTTAGGACCGGTACCGGGAGGGTACTCCGAAAGTATCCCGCCCTGCATCTTCATCTGCTCATAGATATCCCTGCTTTCCGCCGGATAGCAAATATCTGCACCGCAGCCTAGCACTGCGTAGCTGTTTCCGCCGGCCTCTAACGCAGCTCTCTGCCCGATACTGTCGATTCCTCTCGCCATTCCGCTTATAAGTGCCACTCCCTCTCCGGCCAACTGATTCCCCCACAATCCTGCCATATACCGTCCATATTCCGAACATTCCCTGGCACCGATTATCGCCACGGAGGGCACCGACTCATCCGGCAGCCTTCCATAAAAATACAGCCCGAAGGGAGCATCCTCTATCGCCGCCAACTTTTCAGGATAAGAAGGCTCCGACAAACTGACAAAATTCACTCCCTTTTCCTGAAGCTTTCCATATTCGCCTTCCACATCCCAGCGCTTCCTTTCCTTTACCATTTTCTCCGCCTTTTTACCGGAAAGAAATTGCGCCAATTCTTTTTCCGGCATCTCGTACACCGCCCTGGCACTCTTGGTATAAGCGGAGAGCTTACGCTTCATTCTATTGCCGATTCCCAAGACGTTTGCCAGCCAATAGGCATAGGGCTCGTCCCCATTATATTTCCTATTCATATACTTTTACCTCTCCCAATATTTATTTCCTTCCATACGGTAGCTGATGGCTTCTGCCAAGTGTATCTCCTTAATCTGTTCACTTTCGTCCAGATCTGCAATGGTGCGCGCTACACGAAGAATTCTATAATAACCTCTGGCACTAAGCCGCAAGGAAGTAAAAGCTCTCTCCATCAGCTTCTCTTCCTTATCCTCCAATAAGCAGAACCTGGGGATATCCTTTGCCGTCAGCCCCGCATTACATTCATATCCTCTTGCGCTATACCTCTCTTCCTGCCGCTTTCTGGCCCTTATCACACGCTTTCTTATGGAAACACTGGACTCACCTTCACTCTTATTGGTCAACTCTTTCATGGCGATTTGAGATACCTCTGCACACAAATCGATTCTGTCCAAAATCGGCCCCGATATACGGCTTTGGTATTTCTTGATATCTGCCGATGTGCAGCGGCATCTGTTCACATCCGGATAATATCCGCAGGGGCAGGGATTCAGGGCTCCTACCAGCATAAAATCTGCCGGATATGTACAATTTCCTCCAATTCTGTCGATATTGATCTGCTTCTCCTCCAAAGGTTGCCTCAGCATGTCCAGCACATGCTGGCCAAATTCAGGCATCTCATCCAAAAACAGCACTCCAAGGTGGGCAAGGCTGATAATTCCGGGTCTGGGAATTCTCCCCCCACCCGTAAGGGAGGATACCGTCGCCGTATGGTGAGGACTTAAAAAGGGTCTCTTTTCGATGAGGGTCTTCCCGCTGCTCAACCTTCCTGCAATGCTATAGAGCGAGGAAACCTCAAGGCACTCATCCTTCGTAAGCGGCGGAAGAATGCCCGTAAGACGGTTTGCTATCATCGTCTTACCGGAGCCGGGAGGGCCTACCAGCAATAAATTATGAAAGCCTGCCGCAGCAATTTCCGCCGCCCGTTTCGCTGCCGCCTGTCCGCTTATTTCTGAAAAATCAGGCGCTTTTTCCCGCTTTCTTATCTTGCTTCCCACAATTTTTTCCGTCCTTTTCTCTTCCCTGCGCTCTCCCCTCAAATAGCTGAGTGCATCTTGTAAAGAAATGGCACCTATTACCTCTATTCCGGATATTACTGCTCCCTCTGCCTTATTTTCTTCGGGTACCAGACACCGCTTTATTCCTTCCGCCTTTGCCCGTCTTACAAGAGGAAGGATCCCTTTAATGGGATTAACCTTTCCGTTCAGACTAAGTTCTCCGACAATCATAATGCCGGATACCGCCTCTTCCTTTATATAGTCCATGGAACGAAGCATACCTACCGCTATCGGAAGATCAAAAGCCGTCCCTTCCTTCCTTATATTCGCAGGAGACAGATTGACCGTAGTGCGCATAGGTGACAGCATAATGCCGGAATTTTTCAGCGCTACCCTTACCCGTTCTCCCGCTTCCTTCACCTCTCCGCTTAAATAACCCACCATTAAAAAACCCGGCAGACCCTTTGCCATATCCACCTCTACATGGACCAGCATGGCATTCATACCGCATATAGCCGCTGATATTATAGTACTAAACATAAAACACAATACCCTCCTTTTGTTTTTCATTTACTGACAGCTGTGAAACTCGTAATCTTCAACAATCTATGGTACATGAAGTCTCCGCAACCGTTACTATTCAGCCTTCCATACCATGAAGACAAAACTGCGTCCCTATGTAATTTTACGAGGGCTGCAAGAACCAAAATACAGTCTTATCGCATTTTGTGCGGATATATTAACCCGCAATCCGGCAGCTTTGCAATCATCTATTTATATATAAAACGAATGTGAAAAAATGGAATTTTCGGGGGAATCCCCTGATGTTCCTTCATACGCCCGGCAAAATGCCGGGCGCAGGGAACTTATGATAATAAATAATAAATGAAATCCTATGTAGTTCTAAAAACTATTAAAAGAATTGTCCCGGAATGTATTCTTCCACTTCCATACTTTCCTCTGCAATCCCGGTATGAAGCTCCGCTTCCTCGAGTTCCGGCACATGGATACCGTGCTCGCGCAGCGTCTTCGTATCGATGATACAACGGTTATCCATCGTCTTCATAATATCGACAACTTCCAAATCGCTGTAAGATTTCTCCGCCAAATCCATGATATTATTGTCTTTAAAGCCCAAGACCATCGGGCGAAGAACATTTTCTTTATTTTTTCTGATTACGATTGCCTTTTCTCCTGTATTCAGCTCTACACTCACACCGGGTACCAGGATATTCACAGACTCAATGAGGGCATCTACAATCTCGGGTGCATAAATTTCCGGATGGTTCAGCAAATGCTTAAGCGCTGCGACCTCCGAAACCGGAGCCCCGTTCAAATGCATCGCCGTCATCGTATCGTAGGTCATGGCCACAGTAAGTACCTGCGCTCCCATCACCGGCCTAAACCTTTTATCCTCCACGCCGACTTTAAAATTATCCATCATCTTCTGAGACTGCACACAGATACGCTTAATATTAGGCTCTGCAGAAAATACTCTGCCGATCAGTTCGAAGCCCGCCGCCTTATAGGAAGCAATTACCTCCTTCTCTGCATCGTTACTCTCTTCCTTCTCCGATACCGCTTTCGGTAACGACAGCATTCCAACCTCATGTACTAACGCCGCCATAACCGTATCCATCTGCTCCTCCAGCTTTATATTCAGCACGTGAGTTATCATCGCACAAAGAATAGCCGTGTTCAGCGCATGTTTATATACATGATCTTCTTTACTTCTCAAATTCTGGATAAAATTGATACTCTTATCGAGATGGCCATAACGCCTAAGAATGTTGTTCACGATTACTTGAAGCTTCGGTCCCCGTTTACTGTCCTTCAATTTATTCAGTTCCTCGCTTAACGCGAATACCGTCATCGTCTGAAAACGCTCGAACAAAATATCTTCCTGCGTCATCGGCGGAACTGGTTCTGCCGGCTCCAGAATGAACAGACCAATTAAACCAAACGTATGAATACTCTGAATGCCTTGTGCGGTAAGCTTGGAATTGCGCTCATAAAGCAAGACCCCATCCTTGTTGTAGATCGGCCTTGCCAATCTCATTCCCTTCTTTAACTTCTCTGTTTTCACAAAAAGCATATACTGTCCCCCTTATCTGACGTTAGGATTCTTTTTCAAATCCTCTTTTAAGCTTACCCAGAGCTCTTTTCTCAATACGGGAGACATAACTTCTGGATATTCCCAGACGCTCCCCAATCTCCCTTTGGGTGACTTCTCTCCCCGTCTCAAGTCCGTATCTTAGAAAAACAATCTCTTTCTCTCTGCCTTCTAACTTTTCCAACAAGCGTGCCAATTTTTTCAAATCGCTGCACAGCTCCATTCTGTCTATCACATCTACCTGTTCTGTCTCAATAATATCGAGTAAATTTATCTCATTTCCTTCCTTATCGGTCCCAATCGGCTCATATAAGGACACTTCCTTCGACGTCTTTCTTTTGGAGCGGATTAACATTAACAGTTCGTTGTCTATACAGCGCGAAGCATATGTGCTGAGCTTTCCCTTGCTGGCGTCAAAAGATGCCACCGCTTTTATAAGCCCTATCGTGCCTATGGAAATCAAATCTTCCATGTCCTCATCCACGTTCTGATACTTCTTGGCGATATGGGCTACAAGGCGTAAGTTGCGCTCAATAAGAATCTCTCTCGCTTCCCGGGCTTTCTCACTGCTCCCTTTTTGCAGGGTCTGAATATAGCGGGCCTCTTCTTCTGCGGTTAAAGGTTTTTGGAAAGTTTTCAAAAAGCGCCCCCGAAGTCAATTTATTATATTCTATGACCTCGCTGCCCTTCTAGTGCCTTTCCATCTAAATTAACTATATTATACAAATTATTAACAAAAATAGCAACAAGTTAAAAGAGAAATTGCGCCATAACATAATTGCTCACGTCTCTTCCGTAAGGAGTCAGTTTCACCCTTTCTCCACTATCCACCAGGCCGTTTTCCAGGAGCCGTCGCAGAACGTCTCCGTATATGTTCTCCATATCCTCGTGAAAAGCTTCAAAAAATACTGTTCTGCTCACGCCTTCCGTCAGGCGAAGTCCCAAAAACATGAACTCCTCCATTTGTTCGGCTCTACCCAGCCTCTGAATTTCTTCCTTCACATCCCGGTGTGCCTTCCCTGCGCCATAGGCATCTAAGTAGGTCTGCATCCTGACGGTATTTTTCCAGCGGACATTTCCCACCATGGAAGAGGCACCCAGCCCGAATCCTGCATAATCATATCTCTTCCAGTATGCACAATTATGCCTGCATTCTTTTCCCTTCAAAGCGTAATTGGAAATCTCATAGCGGCAATAACCTGCTTCCTCCATCTGCTTTCCAGTTTCTTCATACATCCGGCGTTCCTCTTCTTCCGACGGAAGGCCATTTCCTGCTCCGCCTTCGCTTCCACTCTCACCGTATCTGTCAAAAAAGGGGGTTCCCTCCTCGATGATAAGGCTGTAGGCAGAGATATGCTCCGGCTTAAGGTCCGCCACCTTGTGCAGCGTCTCCAGATATCCTTCTGCAGTCTGTCCCGGAAGCGCTGACATCAGATCCACATTCACATTATCAAAACCGGCTTCCCTCGCCATTTTAAAGGTAGCAAAAAAATCGGCAGCATTGTGAGCCCTGCCCAGGGCCTTGAGTTCAGAATCCTGCACCGACTGGGCACCGATGCTGAGCCTGTTGATTCCTGCGGCTTTATACCGGCTAAGCTTTTCTGCGTCTGCCGTACATGGATTTACCTCTATCGTTATCTCCGGATTGCGTGAAAACCGGTAGTAGTTTCTTAGCGTATCCATTATGTTTTCGATATAGGCCGTCTGCAAAATCGAAGGAGTTCCCCCGCCGAAAAATATGGTATCCACAAAGCGTCCTTCATAACGGAAGGCCTCTGTCTCTATTTCCTTAAGAAGCGCCGCCGCATATGCCTCCTTATCCCTCTCCGTGGCCGGAAAGGACAGAAAATCGCAGTACAAGCACTTTTTTATACAAAAAGGAATATGAATATATATGCCTAACATTTATTTATCATCCAGCTTAAGCACGCTCATAAAAGCCTTCTGGGGAATCTCCACGCTGCCGATCTGACGCATACGCTTCTTTCCCTCCTTCTGCTTTTCAAGGAGCTTCTTTTTACGAGTAATATCACCGCCGTAGCATTTCGCAAGAACATCCTTGCGCATAGCCTTTACCGTCTCTCTGGCGATGATCTTACCGCCCACCGCCGCCTGAATCGGAATCTCGAACAGATGTCTGGGAATTTCGTCCTTGAGCTTCTCGCACATCCTGCGTCCGCGCTCATAAGCGCTGTCTGCATGTACGATAAAGGAAAGGGCATCCACCTCTTCATGGTTGATCAATATGTCCAGCTTCACCAGCTTCGATTCCTCATAGCCCTTCAAATTGTAATCGAAGGAGGCATAACCTTTGGAACGGGACTTCAGAGCGTCAAAGAAATCGTAAATAATTTCGTTTAATGGCAGCTCATATTTAAGAAGCGCCCTCGTCTCCTCCATATACTCCATTCCCAAATAACGTCCCCTGCGTTCCTGGCAAAGCTCCATGATGGAACCGATGAACTCTGTAGTCACCATAATTTCCGCACTCACTACCGGCTCTTCCATATATTCAATCTCCGTAGGGTCCGGCAGATTAGAGGGATTGGTCAGTTCGATGACCTCCCCGTTATTCTTATGCACTTTATAGATAACGCTTGGCGCCGTCGTCACCAAGTCCAGATTATATTCTCTCTCCAAGCGTTCCTGAATAATCTCCAGGTGTAACAGTCCCAAAAAGCCGCATCGAAAACCAAAACCGAGAGCGATTGAGGTCTCCGGCTCGTAGTGTAAAGCTGCATCGTTTAGCTGAAGCTTCTCCAAGGCATCTCTGAGGTCCGGATATTTCGCTCCGTCCGCCGGATACATGCCGCAGTACACCATGGAATTTACTTTTTTATAACCCGGCAAAGGCACCGAGCAAGGATTCTTTACATCGGTTACCGTATCTCCCACCGTCGTATCCTTTACGTTCTTGATAGAGGCGGTAATATATCCTACCATGCCTGCAGACAGCTCTTCACATGGAATGAACTGCCCCGGTCCGAAATAGCCTACCTCTACAACCTCCGCTTTCGCGCCGGTAGCCATCATCAATATCTGCGTGCCCTTTCGCACCCTGCCCTCCTTAATGCGGCAGAATACGATAACTCCCTTGTAAGAATCGTAAAGAGAGTCGAAAATGAGAGCTTGAAGAGGGTTGTCCGCACTTCCTGCAGGAGCGGGTATCTTATGCACCACTGCTTCCAGCACCTCTTCGATGCCAATTCCGCTTTTAGCGGAAATAAGGGGCGCATTCTGCGCCTCCAGGCCGATAATATCTTCTATTTCATCCTTCACGCGCTGAGGTTCTGCACTGGGCAAATCTATCTTATTGATTACCGGAAACACATCTAAATCGTGATCCAGCGCCAAATATACATTAGCTAACGTCTGCGCCTCGATTCCCTGCGCCGCATCCACTACGAGGATCGCTCCGTCGCAGGCCGCAAGACTTCTGCTGACTTCATAGTTAAAATCCACATGCCCGGGAGTATCGATCAGGTTAAAAATATACTCCTCCCCATCCTGTGCTTTATATACGATGCGGACAGTTTGCGCCTTGATAGTAATTCCCCGCTCCCTCTCCAAATCCATATTGTCCAAGACCTGCGCCTGCATTTCGCGGCTTGTTAATAGCCCCGTTTTCTCTATCATACGATCCGCCAAAGTAGATTTTCCATGGTCTATATGGGCCACAATACAAAAATTCCTTATTTTACTTTGATCTATGCCTGACATTTGTTTCCTCCGCACTGAATGGTATCAATTATCACTTAAGAAGCTCGATTTTTTGCTTCTTAAGTAATATATCATAAATCCCCTTTCAGCACAATGGAAATTACGTGTGCCAGCGGATCACAAGCATTCATGATTTCTTCTACCGTATTCGTTTGTGCCCCCAGCTCTATCAGAAGCGTTTTGGCCCTAAGATGCATGTTATACCGATAGGCTTTCAGATAAATTCTTCTCGCAATACCGGGATAATATTCGTTACTGGCTGCCTGTGCCTGAAAAGAGAAGGCGAGATTATCATCAATATATGGATTCTCCAGATAGGAAATGTCTCCTTTTTGTCTGGTCCTGCTAAGTCCATTGAAAAACATGAATTGTGCGGTGGGCCTCCCTTGAAGATCGATGACCAGCTTCTTGTGCTCCGGCATAGCGTCCCTGTGAAGATCAATGATTACCTCTATGGTAGGATTCTGGGCCAGCACCTGTTCGATGGCAGGAAGGGCATTGGAATAAGCGTAGTCTCTCGATTCTATATCGTATTTTCCAGTATGGTGAATTACATTGAACCCATACTGCTCGCGTAAAATCTGTGCCAGTCTCTCTCCCGCTCCTACAACTGTGGTAGACTCGTCGCCCGGCACGGAATCCGCAAAGG
This sequence comes from Kineothrix alysoides, assembly GCF_000732725.1. Classification (GTDB taxonomy): domain Bacteria; phylum Bacillota; class Clostridia; order Lachnospirales; family Lachnospiraceae; genus Kineothrix; species Kineothrix alysoides. Next base: position 1,727,664 of record NZ_JPNB01000001.1, read on the forward strand.
CTTCCTGAGAATGGGTATGATAAATTAATATCTGGGGATTTTCCGGTGATGCCTTCATCGTCATATCCTTTCCCAGCAGATTATCCAGATTCAGCTGATCATCCGTGATAGATGTCGTTTTGTCTATGGCATAAAAAGCCTTTACGATGTCCTCATATCCTGTAAGCGATGACCAGTCGTATTCATAGCTCTTTGCCTGCGCCTGAAGGAAACCGCTTTTATCTTTCCCTGTTTCGCTTTCATTCCCCCCATCCTGATCCTCGTCCTTTTCTGAGTCCTTTTGCTCTTTCGCCTCGTCCTCTCCCTTTTCCTTATTATGTAAACTATTCTCTTCTTTCATCGCCCGTTCCAAATCGCCGTCGATATGCAGCGCATCATCGCCATATTCCAAGGAACCTTCTTCGATTTCCTTACGTTCCTCGTCCGAACCCTCCTGCCTGATGAGCAGATCGTAGGTATCCTCATCCTCTATACTCACATACTCCTTCGCCTGCTCCTCGCTGTAGCCGTAGATGGGGAGCTGCGCTGCAATCAGCGGCTTTATCAGATTCATGGAGCCCCCAGTGCCTGTCTCCTCTTCCATAAAAGCAAAAACAGGCATGTATGTCTCCATCATCTGCTTTCTCAACCAGTCTGCCGCCTTTTCCTGTATACCGAAGTCTTTTTCCTTTCTATCTCCCGAAAAAGAAGAGTACACAGCGCATACGAAAGATGTTCCGATCAGGATTATTGCACAGCCTGCCACAATTTTTTGTTTTATTTTGTCTCTTCTATTAAAATTACTGTTTCTGCCATCGGAATACAATCGCCTCACCTCAGCCTTTTGCTGTAAAGTTATACTAGGCAATTATATGCCGAAAAACAATCTATAATTCCAGAGCTTCGTTAAGCGCATCACAAATGACATGGCTTATCTGCTTTATTTGATAATCCACATCCTTACTGGTCACATACATGTTGTTAAGTTCCGCCAGATTCACTTTCATTTCTCCCGACACCGCATCGTTGACTATAGTCGCCGCATCTACCACCGTAGGCACACCGATTGCAATAACAGGAACCTCAAGACTTTCCTTCGTCAGGGCATTTCTATGATTTCCTACTCCCGAACCCGGATGGATACCTGTATTAGTCACTTGAATCGTCCGGTTCAGTCTTTTGGTGGAACGTGCTGCCAGCGCATCCACTACAATAACAACATCCGGTTTCGTCTGGTCGATAACTCCCTTGATGATTTCTGCACTCTCCATCCCGGTCTTGGCCATAACTCCCGGTACGATACTGCTCACCATATTCATCTTCGATTTGCTGTATGCCGCCTTTCCATATTCCATTACCACATGTCTCGTAATGAACAAATTGTCCGCTACGTTCGGTCCCAAAGCATCTGCCGTCACATCCCGATTACCAAGTCCTACAATCAGCACGGACTGTTCCTCCTCGGCCTCGGGAATAATATCTTTAAGCTCCTTTGCTAGGGCGGAAGAAATTTCCTGATGATAATTTTCATCCGGTTCCACCATTCTGGGAGCTTCCAACGTAGTATAGGTGCCTATGGGTTTTCCCATAGCCTTCGCTCCGTTTTTTGTTTCAATGATTACTCTGGTAACCCTTATTTCATTTTTTTCATCATAGGTCTCTTCCACGCTGACACCTCTGATTTCCTCCGCTTCCCCTATACTTTCTCTGGCCTCCAGAGCTAAATCCGTTCTTACTTGAAAACAACTCATCTGTCCGCTCCCAAATCCTTTTCTTTGTTTAATTTATGCAAGTAAAGCTTTTTGCTGCAAAAAAAACTTCTCTACAACGTATTTTTTACAAAAACTAGCGAATTATGTATTGACATCTTCAAACTCTTAATTTACAATAAAATACGCGTGTTTCATTAAAACGTCCGTGTCCGGATTTAATGAAACCTTTCGTAAAAATTGATCGATAGAGATAAATAGGAGGTGTGGGTCTTGGCTAACATCAAATCTGCTAAAAAGAGAATTTTAGTTAACAACGCAAAAGCTGATAGAAACAAAGCTATCAAGTCCGGTGTTAAGACGGCTGTGAAGAAAGTGAATGCTGCAATCGAAGCGAACGATAAAGCTGCTGCTTCCGCTGCATTATTAGCTGCTACTTCAGTAATTGACAAAGCTTCTACAAAAGGCGTATATCATAAGAATACCGCTTCTAGAAAAGTATCGCGTCTGGCACAGGCTATTAATAAGATGGCTTAATTCTTCGATATAAACGAGAATGTGAATGAACATAAAAACAGCCCATACCGTCATATGGGTTGTTTTTTTATGTCATAGGAAAGTGCTCCTGTTGCAGAGCAAATGAATGCACTGCAACGCGCGCCAAGCAAAACGAGGTTATTGAATGCAGGATTGCGCGAAGCAAACCTTTGTTCTGTCCATATGGGAAGAAAAACAGCCTAACGGCTGTGTCCTCCTCCGCCGTGATGGCCTCCGCCGGAATGCCCGCCGCCTGAGCTTCCTCTCCCGCCGCTGCCGCTGTTTCTTTCGATATGCCTTCCCGTCACTACCTTATTGATAAGCGCATCTTCCTCCCTCTTCAAATGAGGCCTGCCACCATTTACATAGGTAGTAGCCATGGTAGTCTTGTTTCCCTTTTTACCGCTCCAATGCACCGCTATAAACACGATAGCTATGATGGCTGCTGCCGCAAAGGGAGACCAGGATGGTATCGACTCTGTTAATTGTCCCGTATTTGTCATATCATAATAGAACTCGTTCACATAGGATTCATATGCTTTATAAGGGTCATCTTCTACATACTGATATACTTCGTCTAACAGATTATCCACCATGGAGCTGCCGTATTCCTCTTCTGCCTTCCCCACAGTACAGAGCCATGTATAAATCCTTCCGTCATCCTCACGAAACCAGTTATCAACCAAAAGGATTCCATCACCAATCGGTTTGTTGTAACCGAATTTATTCTCATCATAAAAATCCTCAGCATATATCCGCACAAACTCGTCGTAGGAGACATCCGGCTCCTTTTCCCTCGCATATTCCTTAAGAGACTCGTTAAGTGTTACTAGTACAATGTCGCATCCGGTCTGAGCTTCCCTCTCGGCAATCAATTCCCGCAGCTTGCTTTCTTCCTCCTCCGTTAGAACATCTCCATAGTCAAAAACCCTCTCTTTTGTGAGGCATTCCGCGTTGGTACGCTCTCCTACCTTCTGTGATGCCTGATAAATCAGCGTTCCTGCGTAGAGCACTCCCAGAAGTACCGTGATAAGAAAAATCCATTTAAAGTAATTAAAATATTGTTTCATCGCTTACATTACCTCCAGTATTCCCATAAGAAAAGTCAACGCTATACTGGCAACGGCAAATACCGTGGCACCGTATGCCAGCACCTTCGCCTTGGATACGGGAGTGGAACCTACAATCTTGCCCGTCTGTCCATTTACGTAAAAATCATAATCCTTATCCTGATACTTATACAGATAACGCCAAACAGGGAGGAGCGCATAATGCACGCCTTCTCTTTGCGTGGAAATATCTCTGTTCTCCGGAATTACCGAGGAATACCCTGAAATCGTCTCTTGAAGTAGCGCCTCCAGATCCTTGTTCGCTTTCGTCTTTGCCCTTTCCTCCAAGGTATCCGCATCCTCATTGTATACCTCACCGAAGAAGCCCGACATATATTTCTCCATAAAACCTTCCAATTGCTTATAATCGTAAGGCTCCATCAAATCCATGACATCGTTTTGCAGGACGGATGCATCTACCGGAATCTTGTCGAACTCTACATCCATATCTCTCTCTATACGATAATAAGATGTCTCCGTATATTCCGTATCGCCGGCCACCCATACTCTGACCTTCGTTCCCTTTCCGGTATATTCATATCTGGCTGCATAATCGTACATCCAGAACGGGACATAGATTCCCTTCATATCCTTAAGCGTGGCTTCCGAAAGAAAGCTATCCGGAGTGAAAATCCTCCTTTTAAACTCATTTCGGAGCATATCTACTACATCCTTCTTGTCAATCTTGAAAGGCAGCACCAAATCCGGGCGATAGACACCGTTTACTCTGTCGTCCAGTATAATATAACTTCCACAATACTCGCACTGACAAGTGGACGCATACTCCTCTATGTTCAGCGCTGCTCCACAGTTTAAGCACTCTGTCTGTGATTTTGCATTCTCTCTTTCCTCGCTGTCAACCCCGTCGCAGTGAGGGCAGTACATCTTCCCCGACGCAGGGCTGTATACCGCGTTTCCGCCGCAGTTCTTACATCTGAATAACATCTTTTCTCCCCATCTTCCTTTTCTCTTTATTTAGTATACGATTTTGTTTCTTCCGGCCTCTTTTCCCCTATAAAGCTTTCCATCCACATCGTTAATGGAATGTTCTATATCTTTCTGAAAATCGAACTCACTCAGCCCGAAGGTCATCGTTACTTTTATTGTTTCTCCCATGTAGCGCATCTCCAGCTTCCTTATCCTCTTTTGAAGTTCCTCCAGAAGAATCAGCGCATCGTCTCCGTTGACATTATCGAAGGCGAACAGGAACTCTTCTCCTCCCCAACGGCATACCCGGCCCTTTTCACCGGCCATTTCTATAAATATGGATGCCAAATGGCGCAGTACAATGTCTCCGCATTCGTGGCCATAGTTGTCGTTTACCGCCTTAAAGAAATCGATATCACCAAGGGCTAACGACAGGTTGTCGATTTTCCCTTCTCTGCATTCTCTCTCCTTCTTCTCCAAATACTCACTCATGCTCCGTCTGTTGAATAATCCGGTAAGGGGATCTATCGCTGCCAGTCTGTGAAGCTTTTCATTATATATGACGAGCTTCTTCTCCATCTCTTGGGAATCCTCGGTAAACACCGCCAAAATCGTCATCGTAGCGATAAATACGAAAACGGTATTGATGGTCTGGAATATGATATAGGTTCGCATCTCCAATAGATAAACCGGTTCATACTGAAGGGTGTAGGCATACAAAGCCAGACGGAACAAGCAAAGTGCCACACCCGTTATAATCTTCCATTGAAGCTTGCTATAGCTGGTCGTAAAATTCAGCGCCAGCAGTACGAATACGAAATGCTGTACACCGCAGTCCCAGCCAAATCCTCTGATGAAAGCGATAATCCAGATTCCCATCAGTATATGAACGAATATGATAGACATCTTCGTTCTGTTCAAATATGTTGTATAAAAAGATGCTGCATAAGCACAAAATAACGGCACACACAATACAATTGGCTTAATATCTCCTGTCACAAAAAAAGTGCATAAAAGAAGAAGAAAATAAATGCACATAATGATGGAGTTTAGCCTGAGTATGATAGAAGCCTTCTTCGTTTCATTTTCGCTCTTCACATCCTGGAATAACATTTCCGCAAATTTATGAATCATCTCAAACCTCCGGTATAAGGCTGCCCCTGCATGATTCCCCTATATTACGATATTATAACTTACCTTCTACCATTTATCAAACAAAAAAAGCATCTATGGAACAATCACTAATAAACTATTGTCCCACAGATGCGATATGTCATCTGATTTTTCTTTTTACAATGTTATCCTATGCGGCTTGTTACTATACGTGCACATAATTTTTGTATTCCACAGCAAATGAATGGATATCCTCCTGCACATAATTTTCCGCTTCTACACAGAAATCCTTTTCCTCTCTCTTGCGATACTCTTGCTCCATAAATAAATGAAACAGTGCCTTCATCTTATGCTCTATCTCCTCCGCACTTCCCTTACACGCCTCTCCTTCCTGCTCCAGCATTCTTCTTACAATGTATCGCATGACAACAGAACTTACATTGAGGAATAATTCTTTATACCCCCTATGATATTCTCGCTGTGCCTCAATAATATAGTTTCTGGGAAAAGCCTGGAGAAAGCGCTGTTCCAATCGTATTGCTTTTAAATAACTGTAGATCAAGTCCACGCCGCAAATCTCATCCGGTATATTTACAAGCAGCGGATAATCCAATGTCAGCATATGGTTCTGAGGAAAAAATCTCGCATCGTAATGCACAAAAAATGCCGGCATTCCTCTTACAACCGTATCGTAACAGCAACGGCTTTCATAGGCGTCGAAGCCCACCATGATTTCTTCATATATGATCTTCGCTTCGCTCACCTTGTCCATAACAAGCTGAAAGCCTTCTTTGTACGTTTCCATGGCGCTCTTTCTCGCTCCGCTTTCGACAATTTGTGTGTGTTCAGATCCATCCCCTCCCTGCAAGTGCATCTCTCTTTCCTCAACGCAGTACAGCACTGCCCCCATAAGCTGCTGCGCTTTCTCATAGGTTATGGAGGTGCTCTCTTTGCTGGTGTATTTCTCTGTTAAATATTTTACAACCGGAAGCAATTCTTCTATCCCGTATTCCATAGCGTTCCCCTTTCTTTTAGGACCGTAAGATTTTCAGCTCAGTTCCTCATACAGCACCTGAAGGTATAAATCTCTGTCCCAGCGCTGTTCCTCCGAAAATATCTCGTAGTCCCCCTTTCCTCCGCTGCTTATATAGCCCCGATAACCGGCGCGCACGGCGCGGGCGAATCGCTCTAAGCAAGTTTCCTGAAGGTACTCGACGGAACCAAAACAGATTTCTTCATATAATTCCTTCATCACCTCAATCAATTCATCATCCGTCAGATTATCCTCAGCCTCATTCTTATACAAGTAAAAAACGTCCTGAAGCTGCACCAGGGTATCCGCATAGTTGTCCCTGTCAATATACTGAGAATCGCAAAAAGCTTGTATCAGCTGTGGCAGTATTCCCTCTCCGAACTCCACCCTCCTTTGCTTTTTCAAAGCATCCTGCCTGCACTGTACCAGCATCCGGGCTTCCTCCTGCGTCAATGCCAGCCCGAACTTCTGTGTCTTTTCGTTGCATGCAATTACCCTCTCAAGCTCTTGTTTCTGCCCCGCTGCCGCGAGTACTTCAAATAGTTCCTCCTGCATACATAACCCCCTTTTTTTCAACCTTATCACTTAAGTAAGTATTTATTGTATACCAAAGATATTTAAATACAAGAATTGAAAAAAAGTTATTTTTGTGGTATTATATATATAGAAAGAGAGACGATGATTTATCGCCTCTCTTTTTTCCGATATGGTGTATTGACTTCTTTATTTCCGCTCCATCATGCGCAGCTGTTCCGCATTCTCGTTAAGACCTTCCATAACTCGCGCCAAGGTCTCCACTCTTTCCAGATTCCACTTGCTTCCTTCGTAGGTTTCATTGGCACCTGCCGTTACTTCCTCGGTTACAGCCGATACATTTCCTATACTTTCAATAATCATACGGTTGGAGGTCGATACCGTGCCCACCATGGATTTCAGTCTTCCCATCTGTCCGAAAATATCCTCCGTACTCGTTTGAATCCGCTTGAAATTATTCGCCGTGTCATTTACATAGCCGCCCTGTACCTTATTGCTGTCCAAAAGTCCTCCGACGGATTCCGTTACTTCGCTTAAGGATTTTGTAATGTTTTCAATCAAGTCATTGATATCTCCGGTCGCGTGGCTAGTCTGTCCTGCAAGGCTGGATATCTCAGATGCAACAACTGCAAAGCCCCTTCCTGCTTCTCCGGCTCTGGCTGCCTCAATGCTGGCATTCAGAGCAAGCAATCCCGTCTGTGATGCCACATTGCTGATAAGTGCCATAATTCCCTGCATCTTATCGGCATAAGCCAAAAGCTCCTTCATCTCCTGCGCCACCTTCCGGCTGGCTTCCTCAGATATGCTCATCTGATGAATCAGTTGTTCCATCGCCTCCCGCCCATTGGTAAGGTTCTGCTCCGCATTCTTTACATCATTCATAATAGAGTCCGTAACTTCCTCTACCTCCTCGATGCTCTTGTTGATTTCCTCCGTATTCTTTTGCTGCTGTAAAATTGCCGCTACCGCATCGTTAGCCCCTCCGGTAAGCTCCTCCATGGCACCCTTCGTCACCTCGATGGATTTCTCCAACTGCTCCGTCTCTCCCGCGGCCTTATTAATATCGGCAGTCATAGAATCCGCCACCTGAAGAACCGTTTGCAGCACTTCCTCCGAATTTGATTTTTCTTTATCCACCCGCTCTATATTGGCATTATTTATCTTGGAAATTTTGGAATGTGCCATTATTGTAAAGACTCCGGTCAATATAAGACATGCGAACATGATTTCCGTATCCGTAATATCCTTCGCAGACATCTCCATCGTCATAACCTTGTCTACCGTTAATACGGCATTTGCAAGCAGCGCATAGATTCCGAGAATTGTGGATAGCTTCATATCTACATATACGGCTAAGATTACAAAGATCACGATCACATAGCAAAACGACAGGCTGGTATATGAGGTAAATAAAATGTAGGTGTAAAGCAGCGAAAAGCCTACGCTTGTAATGTAGCGGACTGCCTTGGTCTCCTTCTTCTTAAAATAAGCCAGTATCGCCAAAATACTTGGGAGAATACAACAGGCTGCCACTATGGCATAGGATCCTATTGTCCTCGCTCCTTTTAATACCTCTATCAAATATGCTGCTGCGAGAATGGCATTCATAATACAGACACCGACTATCGCCGTATAGTTTCTGCTCTGCTCCGCCACTCTTTCATCTGTTAAATCTAACTGTACTCCATTCATTTCTTATCTGCTCCTTCCATTGACCCTTAGGATTGTTGTAAATACGTTACTTTATGTTCACTATCTTACTATTATCATTCAAAGTAAACAAAATATCAAGATAAAATTCACATTTAATTATAGATATTATTGAAATATACATAGAATTGTATTGATAAATCGTATCCTCTGATACATAATAAAAATATATTTATTTTCTTATAATATTACTTTCTTATAAAGGGGGACAAATGCAATGCCTCAATCCGAAACGCTTCAAAAGATCATAAGCAATATGGAAACTGTCATCGTCGGCAAACGCAGTGTCATTGAGCTTTCTCTCATCGCGCTGCTTTCCGACGGCCACCTTCTGTTAGAGGATGTGCCCGGAGTGGGCAAGACCACCTTGGCGAAGTCGCTGGCCCAGTCTATCGAATGCAGCTTTGCCAGAGTTCAATTCACTCCTGATACTCTCCCAAGCGATGTTACCGGCATGACGATATACAATATGCAAACGGGTGAATTTCGTTACTGTGCGGGCGTTGTGATGAACGATATTCTTCTTGCCGATGAAATCAACCGCACTTCGCCAAAGACGCAGGCCAGTCTCTTGGAAGCCATGGAAGAGCACCAGGTGACGGTGGATGGCAATACCTATTCTCTGCCCCAGCTTTTCATGGTAATCGCCACGCAAAATCCCATAGAACAGCTAGGTACCTATCGTCTGCCTGAAGCCCAACTGGATCGCTTTATGATGAAGATTTCTATGGGATATCCTGAAAAAATCAAGGAAGAGACGGATATCGTCCGCCGTATCATGGAAGGTGAGCCTTTAAAGAGCCTTCTTCCCGTCTCATCCAAAGAGGAAATTCTTCATATAAAGGAAGAAGTCAAAGCCGTGACCGTACATGAAGATATTATTACCTATGCCGTAGAAATTGCCCGCAATACGAGGAAGAGCCGTTATCTTACTCTGGGCGCCAGCCCCCGGGCCGCTATCGCACTGACCCGCGCAGCAAGAAGCCGGGCTTACCTTCTCGGGCGCTCTTATGTTACGCCTGAAGATATTACCGTGCTTGCGCAGCCGGTGCTCATGCACCGTCTCATCCTTTCCTCAGAAGCCAGATTGGAAGGGAAAAAGGAAAAGGATATTTTGGAAGAAGCGCTTCATCAGACAAAGGTACCCATCCTATGAGAAAAATAATTTATTTTATTTTTTTAATAGGTTCCATAGTATTGGCCAGCTTTCGGGGAGGCAATATTCCATATATGCTGTTTTACTTCGCCCTGCTCATTCCAGTTCTTGCTCTTACCTATTCCATATATGTTTATTTCCGCTTCAAAATCGTACAGGAGGTTTCCCGGACTGTGGTGAAAGCGAAGGAGGTTCCTTACCGCCTCATTCTGGCAAACGAGGATTTCATTCCGTTTACCGACATTACTCTTCACTATTTTTCCGATATGGTAACGATAGAAGAGCGCAAGGATATAAATAACTTATGCCTGCTTCCTCATCAGATTCTCCGTGTGGATACAAAGATGTACTGTAAATACAGAGGTACCTATCCGGTAGGTGTAAAAAGCGTCTCCGTTACAGACTTCCTAGGGCTATTTACCATTACCTACCCTATGACGACGCAGGTCAGGCTTACCGCTATGCCCCGTATCCTTCCTTTAGAACTCCTTATGGCAGACCTGCAAAAGAAAGATCCTAAGAACACTCGTTTCTCCGTTTCCAAGCTTCAGGAGCTTCCCGATTACGAAGCGCGGCCATACCGTCCCGGAGACCAGTTAAAATACATACATTGGAAGAATTCTGCCAAAACCGGTGAACTTCTCGTTCGAAAACAAATGCCGGAAGAGCTGTTCGAAACCGTAATTATCATGGATTTATCTCCCATTCCGGGAGATATCGATATCCGTCTGCAAACGGAAGATAATATTATCGAGTCCGTAATCGCCTTCGTACACGACTATTATTTGAAGCAGATTCCCGTTCGCGTCGTATATATGGAGGATGATAAGCTAAAGGAGCTTCTCATAAATGCCCGGACCGGTTTCGAGCGGTTTTATGAGATTTGTGCTGTACTTTCCTTTCATTCTTCTCTTCCCTTAGAAAAGGTATGGGCAAATTATAGTTCACAGACAGCTCATTCCTATGCCGTCATCCTCATTACTGCCTCCGTCTCAGGCGATTTAAGGCGTTACACGGAAGAAAACGGCAGAATCGGCAACGAAGTAATCCTAATTGATACCGGAGGATTGTCCCTATGAAAAATTGGATTGTCGAAAAGACCGGAAGCTTAAGAAAATATTATGAAATACTTTATTCGGCTGCTCTTTGCATGGGCCTTATTCTGCTTGCAGACAGCTTGTTTTCACTTCCCTATCGCACTGTTTTTTTCCTGCTTTCCTCCCTGCTTTGGCAATTTTTCATTTATACGGCGGAAGAAAAAAATCTCCGTTTTCCATTGTGGAGCAGCCTGGGAGTATTGCTCGTCTTTGTCTACCTGTTTTTATATGCCGGAGGCAAAAATCTCGTCCCATATTTCTATTTTCTCGGTTTGGCGTCGATTTGCGTTCCGCTTTCCATTCTGTGCTATCTGACCGGTCAAAGGCTATGGCTGAAAGCCTTGCTCTGCTTTTCTCAGCTTATTTGCCTCATTGTTTTCAGCATACAGAAACTTTCCCTCTCAAAATGGGCCGTATGCCTTATTTTGTTCTGCTTTCTGCTCTTTCTTGCAGAGCTTTCCTGTGCGTTTTCCGAAGGAAAAGCAGGGCAGAAAATACTTTACCTGACACCCTTCTTTTTCCTGGCCATGCTGTTCCTATTCCTTCTGCCCGTGAAAGAAACGCCAATACGATGGCATGCAGTAAAAAATGTGTTTAAAGCGGTACGAGAGGAACTGACCGCCCTCATTATAAATGCAGAGTATTTCTTTTCCGGAGACAGCGGCAACTATTCCCTAAGCTTTGCCGGTTATGACGAGGATAGCGGAATCGGAGGGAAAGTCCTTTCCTCCGATAGTCCACAGATTTCCATTATCGGCGACCAGACCAAGGCTCCTCTTTATCTGGCAGGAAACATACGCGACTTCTATAACGGTCATGGTTGGGAACTGCGCGCGGCAGGGAAGCCTTACGAGGGAGAAGAATACATCCTGCAATACGATGGGCTGATGTCCTCTCTTTCACAGAGTATTTATTCACAGGAGGATATCGAAGAGCTGGTAAACTATAGCTATTACAATATTACCTATAAAAGCTTGAAGACAAAGAGCCTGTTCTTCGCCCCATTTACCCAGAACATCCTGCTTTTTAACGAGAAGCCCACCGCCTCTGCTTACGGTGACGGGCTCCGGCTTTCCAAAGCACAAGGCATGGGCTTTCATTATCAGCTCCATCTTATGGAGCTTAATTATTCTGACGAAAAGGTAAAACAGCTTTTAAGGGGGCATGCATGGAGGGTCATTCCTTCTCTTACGCAAGCAGCCGCTAAGAGGCAGAGCTTCATCCATGAACATTATACGCTCCTTCCCGATTCACTCCCTTCCCGTGTTTATTCACTGGCGGAAGAAATTACATCCAAAGAAGATAACGACTATGACCGTATGAAGGCAATCGAGAATTATCTGAGCGAATATACTTATACTACTTCTCCCCAGCCGCTTCCCGAAGAAGCGGACGTAGTTGACGGGTTCCTCTTCCAAAGCAGGACCGGCTACTGTACATATTTTGCCTCTGCGATGGCGGTTCTCGGACGCTGTGAGGGCATTCCTACCCGCTATGTGGAGGGCTTTGTTTCTAATGGTTCCTACCACTATGATAACCGCACCCTGAACCTCTCCGGCAACAATGCTCATGCATGGGTGGAGGTATATATCGATAATATCGGCTGGATTCCCTACGACCCTACGCCCCGCTACTACACAGTCACTAACACGGCATGGGGGCAAAGCGGGGAAACTGCCGTTGCCGCTGCCATCACTACGCCAACCATTCCTTATGCAAATCCTTCTCCGGTTCCTGAAGAAAACGAAACCTATGAAATCACCAATTTCTCTGTCCTGGAAAGTGGGAAGGAGCTTTTACTCTTCGTTTTGGATGGTCTGCTCCTTATGTGTATCGTAAGCTTCATTATCTTTCTCCTTCTTCTCTTACGAAACCAATTACAGCACCGGCGCTACATGGCAGGAAGCGACTACGGGAAGATACAGTTTCACATGAAAAAAGCCTTCCAATTCGGAAGGCTGTATGGTTATCCCATAGATGCAGGAGAAACCCTTTCGGATTACGGCGCCCGGACCGAAGGTAGTCTGGACACATCCGAATACTCTTTTTTAGATATATGTGATTTGTTCCAAAGCATCCGCTTCGGAGGCCGCCCTATCTCAGACATGAATATCAAGGTGATGGAGGCTTATACCTCCTCCTTGCAAAAAAAATATCTAAAGCAATGCGGCCGTATGAAACGTCTGCTGTATTTTGTGATGCCGAATGCATAAAGAGAAGCTAATACCCTTCTCTTTCTTCTTCCTTCGTCCGATGGACAGTTCCTCTCGGATGTGCAGGCGGCGCATAGACAGAGGAAAGTCTAAGCGGACTTTTGCCAGAATTAATTATATTATGCCAAACACCCGCCGGTATGAAGATTGTATCGCCTGCGGACAGATGCTGCTGAAAGTCCAGTCGATCCACATAATTTCCTATTTTAACGAGTCCCTGCCCTTCCTTCACGCTGAGGATGTGGTCAGTATTGTGATGTACCTCAATGCCAATTTCTCCATATACCGGAATACACATAACTGTCATCTGTAAATTTGAACCGGTCCATAATGCCGTGCGGAAATTCTGGTTCCGCTTAGTTTCATGCTCGACGTTTGTGGCAAAGGAAAGCGGTCCGTAATCGGTACTGCTTATGCCACGATAATAGTTCATAGGAAAACTCCTTTTCCTACTCTTAGAACATCATATGCGGCAAAACATACTCTTGTGATGGCGTATGTATTTTACTTCGCTCTCATTATTTTTAGAGGATATCATCCGTCCACTCGATGTCTACATCGCCGCTATTGCTGTCACCTCCGTTATCTCCACCGCTTCCGCTGTCGGGCTGGCTTCCTCCACTGTCCGTATTTCCACCGCCTGAACTTTGACCGCCGCTGTCCGAACTTCCTCCGGCGCTTTGTCCGCCGCTACCCGTACTTCCGCCTCCGGCACTTTGACCACCGGCATTATTCTGGCTGCTGTCTCCTGAACCGGCTGGTGCGGCCGCCTGCGGCACCGGCTGCTTCGGCACTGCCGGTACTTCTGTTCCGGACGGCGCAGAAGCTGATGACGTTTTAGCTGCACCTGCCTTTGAAGACTTAGATGTACCTTCCTGCACATCTTTTTTTATGATTCCCACTCCTCTGTTTTCGTAAGGCTTAGATTTACTGCCGCCCGTTTTCTCGGTCCCGCCGTTTGTTTCTCCGATTTCGTTATCTGTTTGTGCGTTCCCATTGTCCGCAGGAAATTGTTCTTTCTCATATGCTTCGAAAGGGTCTGCCTTTCGGTAATCTTCTACTGTGCCCAGCACATGCCATCTGCTGCCGTCGAACCATTCAATATTGGAATCATAGATTCTTACCTTAACCGCTCCGCTGTCAATCATTTGTTCCTGAGTTCCCGAATCATTTTTCATCTGCGGCTCATATAGGGCAATCTCAGGATAAGGCTCCATTCCGAGCGCAGAACAATCGAAAACAAAGGAACCTGCTGCCGCTTCCTCCGGTACATTCACGAACAAATATCCACTCTTATCCGCTGTATAAGCATATACGATGAAATTGTCCTCCCCGTTTCCCACATTCTTCCGGCTGCTGTCCAACTGCGCTACCGCCGTTATACCGCCATCTTTAAATGCTCCGCTATACTCCGTCATATCCATATCTGCTCTATTGCTCCACAGAGCGAACAAATCGGATGCCTCATGGTCATAGCTTACCTGTGCAGTATAATCCCCGGTGCAAACCCCGTTTTCGAAGGTTCCCGTCTCATGATATACATATCCGCTCCCAGCCATACAAAGCCATGCTTCAAAATCCCCCTGGTACTTCCCGTCTACGAGCTTTGTGGTTAACATCTGAAGGCTGTCTTCTCTTCGCATCAGCCCCGATACACTGCCGTCATCCGCTACATACCATGCACTTGAATACTTCTCATCCGATTCGTCATATCCTGCCTCAAAGCAAAGCGCCGCCTTTCCCGCCTCGTCCGTCATATAATACCGCCTGCTGCCCTCACGCAGCTTCGGCATCATAAGGCTTTGCCAGTCGTCACTAAGAAGCATCCCTGCCGCCTCATCCAAATATCCGGGAGTGCTCAGATTCGAAAGCAGGCGCTCTGCCTCCGCCTTTATCCCATCGCTCTCCTCCTCTATATTCACTGTTATATCTTTTAATAATTCTATACATTGTACGTCGTTATATAGGCGGTAGCATTGCTCCAGCAGGTCGCGCTGCCTCTTGCGCATACCTTCTTCCCCATACAAATTAGCCAGCTCTTTATAATCATCGGCCGTGAATTCTCCAGAGGCATATTTTATTTCATATTCCTCTATGGCGCTTTTTTCCTCTCCGAGACTTGGATCAGCAGAATTTTCACCCGCCTGCCCGGAAGCCGTTTCTTCTTTTTTTTCTTCCGTTCCTTTATCTGCCTGTGCACATCCTCCTAAAAGCAGCAGCAGAGAAATGGAGAAAATTACCACAACCTTCCTTTTCCTCTTCATCGCTTTATGTTCTCCTTCTTTCATCCTTTTCCTGTCATCCTCCTGCTTTATCCGCGTCCTCGATCAATTTTCTAAGAAATAAATCAGCGCTGGAATTTTTCTCATACTGACCGCCGGAAAGCACTTGATTCGCCAGCAAATAGATGCTCTTCCATACAGTAGGCCCATATAAAATCACCTCCGCATTATCCTTTGTAAGGATAATATATCCGCGAAAGGCATATTCCACTTTATACTGATTGGCAGGCAAACCTACCAAAACTGAGGTAAAACGATGTCTTCCCGAGACGGTTTCGTATATTTTATCCTCCAATATTCCATCCGCATTTTTGCCATAGGACATACCGCTCAGAACCTTTTCTCCCCCCTTTACCAAAGGATACTGTGCCCTGTTCGAATTGTTCATAACAAGAGTTCCATATTCCTTCAGCACATATCCGGCAGTTCCTCCCGAAACGAGCTGAGACCGAAGACTCGACGATATACCCGTCTTAAAACGTATACCGGACTTTCCCGTGATCCGGATAGAAAAGCCGTGGTATGAAAGAATATCCTCCAGCTCGGGAACCGCAGTTGCTTCATAAACGGTGCCATTATGCTTAAGTGTCCAGACATACATTCCTATCGGAACGTTTGCCCCGTTGTATTTATACATTACGGCAGTTTTCACATTTCCGCCTGCGGCTGTTACCACATATTTCCCATCACGCACAGTCGCCGCATATCCGATTCCATCCAGATATATATTGGCATCTGAATATCCCGCAGGAGGTGCCAGAGATACACTGTAGGATATTGTCGGTATGGAACATGCCTCCGGCGGCATATTGTTATAGACCGGTATCTTGAATACGAATGTGTTGTCGAGGGAACCGGCGCTGTTATACAGCTTGCGTATATTCTCCCCCTCATTGGCCGGAGCGCATATATTCTGCATATACTGATGCCAGAACAGCCCGTTATAGCTTCCATCCACATCGAATTTCTGTAAGTACAGGGTATCCTGACCTTTCAATATATAATTTTGTGAGATGACTTTTGCACCGCCCAAAATAGCGGTATATCCATCCGTCCAGCCCTCTGCTTTTGCCCTGGCAAGCCCACTTTCTATCACTGCCTTGTCATTGTTTCCCGTAGCTGCAATATTAAAATAATTATAATAGCCCTCGTACCCGGAGTAGACCCCGGAGATCAGAGAAGAGGTTCCTTTTCCCTGTTCCTGATATACTCTGCAAGCGAGGTGGAACGGACTTACTTTCAGCGCTGAGCCTACCGTCCAAAATATATTGGCGTAAGTAAGTGAGGTCTTGGGAGCAGTACCTGCCATGAATGTCTGATTCAGAAAGCTCTGTACGGCCGCTTGCGTATGATAGGATTCGTTATAGGTAAGGAGCTCAAACTGGAAAATACGTGATTCGTTCAGGCCGTTCCTCGGATCGAGATAATGCTCTAACGCTCCCTTCGATGCATAGGACCACTTCTCACTATACTTTCCTTCCTGCATGTAAGCCGGCAAATAAGATTCTACCAGACTCCTTCCATCCTTTATTTCCTCCGATACGACATAATTCCAGTCTAAATTGGTATTCATCTTTACAAAGGTCCACTTGGGATGCGCTTGCTTCAACGCCGTCAGCGCTGCTTTGTAACTATCGGGAAACTGCTCGATATCCGCATAAGTCTGAATAGCGCTTCTGGCTGCCGCAAAAGGAAGCACTTTACCCGAACTGTTATTATAAGACTCCTCCCATTCCAGAAACACTTCGTCGGAGCATGCCAGATAAGCCCTCGGAATATATCCGCTATATTCCGCTTCTTGGAAATATAGAGTAACATATACCCACAGCTCGTCATTTTCATCCGCAAGAACATCCTTAATCTGCACCTGCTGTCCGCTGGGCACGGTTATCACTGCGTTGCTGTCATACAAAGCTTCCATTCGTATGGAATATTCGTCGCACAAATACACCAGCGCTATTACCGTATGATCCCCTAAAATATTTTTTAAGGCATTTGATGCTTCTTCCATTCGTGCAGCATCTTCTTCTGTTTTGTATGTATCTGCCGCCGAAGAAGTTATCGGTTCTGCCTCTTCTCCTGACTGCGTCTCTAACCCTGTCGCATTCAGGTTATCCGCTTCTTCATCGTCGCTGTCCCCAGAGGACTCCTCTGTTCCGGCACTTATTCCGGCGCCGGAAGCCCCTTCTATTCCACTGCTTCCAGTATTAATAGTATTCACGTCATTTTCACTGACCGAAATCTTCTCAAAACTAGAATTTCCTTCTGCCAGCACAGGGAAAGTAACTATAGGAACAGGAAACAAATATACGAATAAAATCGATGCCGCTAACAGCACTGTCAATTTTCTCATATAATAATTTTGCCTTTCTTATCGTTTGTATTTTCCCCTTTACAAACACCTTTTCATTATACAAAAGGCGGCTGTAAATGACAATTCTCGCAGGCACTCCAAATTATGTAAATTGATTCCCCCAAAGCTCCTCCAACTTGCTCGCCGCCAGACTAAAATAAGGCCGTATTTGCAGTGCATGGTTGTAATTATAAATTGCCGATTGTTTATCTCCACTCGTTTCGTACAAGATTCCTTCGATATAATACAGGACAGCCTTATCATCATAACTATCTGCCTTAGCTTGCAGCTTTTCCAGCTTCCTCGTTCCCGCTTTTACTCCGAATTTCACTGCACTATCCACGGCCATTTCCACTTTCTTGCGTAGCTTAACATCCTCCAGAATATTTCTTATTCCTTCTGTCTCGGATCCGAGAAGCTCATCAATTACTTTTTTTGCGGATTTTTTAAACTTATAAGAAGCTCCAATATAGGATGCAAAGATAACCACCGCCTTGCTCAGCATCCTGTTATCAGTACCTCCTGTCAGAATATATTCCATACTCAAAAACAGCACAAATCCAATAATAAAGAAATATCCCATATAGAAAATATAAAAAAATATGCCTCCCTTTAACTTCTTCTCTCTCCTCATACGTCAGTCTCCTATCTTGCCATTTCATAAACTGCGGGCATATCAGCCCCGTAACGTACTTTAACTGCGCCTTTTTGCCCTCCAAACTCCGCACTGCACTTTTTAGCCATAAGTTTCATTTTCTTCTCCTCAGAAGCAAACTGTTTGAAATTGATTATAATATCATGTTCCCTTTTATTTCATAAGAATATTTTTCTATTACAATACAAAGTCTGACGGATAATATGAAATCCGTCAGACCATTGAATTCTGTCGTACACGTGAAAATTACATTCTTTTTTCGTATAAGGCGAGATTACTCCGGTTCACCTCAAAGGTTCCCGTATCCGTATAACGCGCAACAGATTTCCCCTGGAATACATCTGCCAGGAAATCCAAGGCCATACTTCCCCAAGAAAACGCCCGCTGTGCAATCGCCACGTCGATTCCGCCTCTTTTGATCTGTGCGGCAATATCAGCGGTAAAATCTACCGTTACAATCTTGATGCCCGTGCCCTGATGTCCGGCAAAACTTCCGTAAGCCACGCCCCAGAGTACATCCGTAGCGTAAACAACTTCTACATTCGGGTAATCCTTCCGCACCCGAGTCATTACAGCTTCCACATCCTTTTGGGTTGGATTGCTCGGAATATCTATTTTATGTACGATAACGCCTTCCTTTGTCAGTGCATCCACAAAGCCCTGTGCCCTGTTTTCTATGGATTGTATCTTGATGTCTGACCAAAGTCCTACTACTGCCTCGCCGCTGCTGCTTAAAAACTGCTTCGCAGCCTTCGACGCATTTTTACCCAGCTCGTAACCGTTGGTTTCTATCAGTGCCTCATAATCTACGCCCTCTAAGGCCGAATTGATGAATATAATCTTTGTTCCGTTTTGTGTTGCTGATTTCAACAGATTACGAATTTGCGGGCTGTCGATAGGGCTTATAACGATAGCGTCGAACTTTCTTTCTACGAAGCTTTGCAGCGCCTTAAGCATCTCCTCTGCTCCCTGATTCCTGGACTTCGGTGCGAAAATCTCCAGTTCATAATGCAAAGCCTTAGCGGTTTTTCTCGCTTCCCTCGCAGTCGGCTCCCAGAAATCGCAGTCGATGTCGAATATCATAGCGATTTTCTGCTGCCGCCTTTCTTCCTTCTTTATCTGAATCTTAGATAAATCGGAGGATAATATTCCAACTCCTTCGTTTAGCTTGCCTGCCATTTTCTCCATGGTCTTTACCGTACTGCTCTGACTCATTGTAAGAGATGCCACCTCTTCCGTAGAAGCCACGGACTCCTGATTAACTGCAAGGATGTTTCTGAAAGAATCCAACAGGCTCTCCTTCTGTTCTCCGAGTCCGGTAACTTCTCTATAGAAGATCTCCTGATCGGATACGAAGCCCTCCACATGACTGTCGATTCTGCTGAATGCCTCGATTACCTCAGTTACCGCTTTTTCCTGCTGCTCGAAGGTATCTCTTGAGCTGTCCACCGCCGATTTCAATTGATTGAGCTGAGTCATGATTTCCGTTATATTCTGGCTGATCGTCCCGCTGGCGCGATGGCTTTCGTCGGACAGCTTCCTTATCTCATCTGCAACTACCGCAAAGCCCTTTCCTGCTTCTCCCGCTCTCGCCGCTTCTATGGAAGCATTCAGGGAGAGAAGATTCGTCTGGTCTGCGATTTCATTGAGCTGCTCCGTAATGCCGGTGATGCTCTTGGTCATTTCCAGCAATTGATAGATTTCTGTAATAATCGTATTATTTACGGTCTGGTTGCTGTTCTGGCTGAGCGTCAGATTCTCCACGGCAACCTTTCCGCTATCGCTGATTTCTCCCATTTCTTTTGCGGAATCGATCAAGTCCTTCGATTTATCCCCCATCATATTGATTTTATCCGCCAATATCTCCGCAATATTTTCACAGGAATTGATTTCCTCTCTCTGCCGCTTGGAGCCGTCCGATATGTATTGTGCAGCAAAGCCAATGCTGTCCGAGGATTCCAGCATACCTTCAATGATTCCTTCAAATTGCTCCGAAATAATCTTGACCGTATCGAAGTCTCCGCAGAAGCGGTAAAAGAAGTCTTTATATTGCTTCCATAACTGCTTATGAAATTCCTCGCCTTCCTGCAGCTTCTCTTCTTCTGTAAAATCCCACCGATAAAGCTTATCCATTAACTCTTTGCTGCTATAACCCCTTTTGATTCTCTTCATCTTACCTTCTCCTCTTCTCCTTGTACGTTCTATTCCCATTCCCGCCGATACGCAGGATGTAACATTGAATTTGCAACATGCCCCTGCGGATATTATACCATGAATACAAATACATTACCAAGTCGAAATTTGAGACAATTATATCGATAAGTGCATAAATGTCACGCTTCTTTCATCCGGTTCAGTTCGCAGGGCTTTCGTATTCCATCCTCTATATATGACCCGCCCGGACTACTTGTTAAAAATGCTATCATTTTAGATTCTCCCCCTTTTAATACCCCATAGCTCTTTTTACTACAAGCATGTCTTCCTCACCCACCAGTTTCTTTAACAGTTCAAACGCTACATGGGGAGCAGTCTCCGGACAGTATGAGGTGATGATATTTTCATCCACCACCACCGGCTCATTGACTACAATAGCGCCAAACTCTGCTAATTGCTTTTGGCGGCCTCCCTGAAGATGATAGGTTGTCGCTCTTTTGTTTTTCAGGATTCCGCTCTTTCCAAGGGACAGTGCTCCCACGCATACCGATGCAATGATTTTTCCCTGCCGGTCAAAATCTCTGATTAGATTTAAGGTTCTTTCGTCATACGCTTCTTCATAAAACCCAAACTGTTCAAAACCACCGGGAATTGCCAGGGCATCGTATTCTTCGGTTCGAATCTCTTCTATCAGTCTATCCATAATGACAGGCACACCGAAGGTACTGAGCACTGTCACCGTAAAACCACAGGTTTCCACTGAAATATCGTGCCCGTATTCCTCCTTCGCCCAACCTAATACGTCTATAAATACACTAAATTCCATGGTTTCAAATCCTTTGGCACAGAGCAATAATATTTTAAAGGACTTTTCGTCCCGCTTAGGTATTAACCTTTCTAATGCTTCTTCTATCTTCACCCTCCATACCATATGATGGATCCCCTCCCCCCAGTAATTTTCCAGATAATACGCAGGATTACCGAATCTCTTGCACCATATGCTCTGGGCAATCTTGTATCCGCTGTCAAAGCAGATTTCCTCTACCTGCTTTTCCTTCAATACCCCAAACAGAGAATGCATTAATAAGACAGAAACACCCCTTTTCTGCCAGTCCGGGCGCACATAAACCGTACCGATTTCCAGCATATCTTTAAGCTCCCCTTCCGTACATGAGTTCAGCAAATCGTTAGAGAGTCCATATTCGATGGAACCGATGATTTCGCCTTTATGCTCCGCCAAAAGGAAAAATCTTTCCTCCCCCTCCGTATCGAAATCTTGTGCAATACCTCTTTTTTTATCCCAAATCTCTTCCTGAAGCAATTCCTTCCTGTCATATACATTATTTTTCTTAAACGTATCCACGAGTACCTCCTCGAAAAAGGCGTGAATGCGCTCAAGCTCTTCTATTCCGGGTCTTCTTATTGTTATGTCTTTCATGTTTACCTAGGCTCCTCCTAAAGTATGAGTATCTTGTGCCATATTCCTGTGTATCTTATGCACAAATATCAAGTCAAAACGTTGCAATATCAGCCCGCTGCGAAACTTATAATCTTCTCCAATTTCATATACGATTTCACGATACGGCAATAGCACAGTTACCTATTTATAATATACTATGGCGAAATGAAAACACAACATCTTTTCATTCCGCCATAAAAATTTACAGTATAAACCGTTATAAAATTAAAGTTACAAAACGTCAAAAAGGTTAAGCTGCTCTTCTTTTAACGATTTCATCTTTCTTTCCGTAATCTTGTCCTTTGGACCTATGCTTGTACACAGCAGAGGTGAATTTACGTCATACTGTCTTACGTTTCTCTCCACCTTTTCATCGCTGAAATTCGCATAGCAGTACTTGCATCCGTTTTCACAAGTATGATAAGTGCCCACTTCTACGCTCTCTAAACATCCGCATCCCGCTCTCTGGTTTTTATCCTTTGTTCCTGCTATTTTACAACCGATGATTTTCTCAATCAGCTCTCTGTCGATACAACTGCCGTGCCTTACTCCAATATGACTAAGCTCGATTTGCTCCGTGCAGGTTTCTATTTCCATATGATTCCTATTGGCAATCTTCACCATGCCCTTTATCATTCCGATCATTTCAGCTTCGGTCATTCTCTTAACATTCAACCCAGCCGTATTGCGCATCGTCTTAGCATATAAATCCACAAAACTTATTACGACCCTTTCGGTATATCCATTTAAGCTATCTGCAATTTCCCCAAACGTCTTAATATGGTATTCCCTGCTATACTTCTCGTTTAATAAAATGGGATCGTACCGCCAAATGACCTTATCACTCCCTATTTTTTCAGATAACCGTTTGAATGTAGGTATAAGCTCCTCCCGCTTATTCGGAAGTCCAGGCTCCATATCCTTTCCATAACCGGTGAGCGTAAATTGAAAATAAAATTTATAGTCCTTAAGTTCATCCAATCGCTCCAGCATTGGAGCGGGATTCTTCGTCCAGAAAATGATACAGTCAATTACCTCAGGTGATAAATCGATTTTGCTGATTTGATGCTCATTCATGGGATTCCTGACTTGTAAAAAGCCCTCTTTTATCCTGTTAAAAAACCATTCCGAATAATAATTAGGAATATCAGTTCTTCTGCTTACGCTCAGTAGCATCTTCCCTGTACCTCTCTGTCATTCATTTGGATAATCGTCCGGGACAAATCACAATACCTGCACGATTCTATCCTCTACATATCCCATATCCTCCGTAGGCTCGAATCTTTCCACTACACGCCCCTCCCTATTTACCAGGAACTTGGTAAAGTTCCATTTAATATCCGGTTCGTTCTTATAGTTCGGATTGCTTTTAAGCAGCACATCTTCCAAGACGGGAGTCATCTTACTTTCCGGGCTGAACCCTTCAAAGCCTTTTTGCTCCACCAAGTACTTATACAGCGGAATTGCATTTTCACCGTTAACCTCTATCTTAGAAAACCTGGGAAAGGTAATTCCATAGTGCATATCGCAGAAACTTCCGATTTCCTCATTACTTCCGGGCGCCTGATTTCCAAACTGGTTGCACGGGAAGTCCAAAATCTCAAAGCCTTCTCCCTGATACTTCTCATATAAGTCCTGTAAAACATCATACTGGGGTGTAAATCCGCATTGTGTCGCGGTATTGACAATTAAAAGTACCTTTCCATTATAATCGGACAAAGAAACCTTCGCCCCTTTTGTATCCTCTACCTTGAAATCATAAACATTATTCATAATTTTTCTCCTTTCAAGTCTTTTTTTGTTTTCTTGATTTTGTTTTCTTGATTTTGTTTCCTTGCTTTTGTTTTCCTAATGCTGTATTTCTATTTTATTCTTTATTTCTTTATCTTTATTATACTTTATTTGCTTTAATTATTCTCTCTTTTTCTTATTTCAGCAATTTCCTGACCTTCTCCTCCAGTTTCTCCGGTGTAGTCGCCGAACCAAACCGCTCCGTCACATTGCCATTTCTGTCTACCAAAAATTTCGTAAAGTTCCATTTAATATTCTTCCCCATGACGCCGCCCTTTTGAGATTTTAAATAAGTATATAAAGGCTCCTCATCCTCACCGTTCACATGAACCTTGGCAAATTGAGAAAATGTAATTCCATAGCGCAGGCCACAAAAGCTGGTAATTTCATCATCGCTGCCGGGCGCCTGATTCGCAAATTGATTGCAAGGAAAATCCAGAATTTCAAATCCTTCTCCTTTATACTTTTCATATAAGGTCTGCAAACCGTTATACTGCGGTGTGAAACCGCATCCAGTCGCCGTATTCACAATTAGCAGCACCTTTCCTTTGTAATCAGACAATGAAACCCCCTTCCCTTCCTTATTCTTAACTGTGTAATCATAAATGCTCATACTTTTTATCCTCTCCTATTAATTGCTTGCAATATAATTGTTCTCTATTTATTTTAAATTGTACACAACTTATTTTAGTTTGTCAATCCTTATCCTAAAAAATAGTATAAAAACTGCATAGAAGAACAAAAGTGTGCTTCGCGCACTCTCTCAGATAAGAACTTCGACAGCACAACTTTTGTTCCGCGCGCGTAGCTGCGCATTTATCTTTCTTTAATAGGAGCATTTTCCTATTAAAGAATAAAAGCGTACTTCGCTCGCACACAAAAAACGGGTTTGCAGCAATACTCTTGCTGCAAACCCGCCTAAACACAATTTTCTATTCTTTCTCACTTTGGGTTTTCTTCGAAATTCGTACATTATATTCCGGTTAGCTTTTCTCACTCTTCAAAGTCGTCTGCTCCAGAATTTCTTCCGTCTGCCCAACCGGCCACCCTTGCCACCTATATGATCAATCGTCGTTTTTACAGTTTCCAAACATGGCTTTTCTGCGCTCCGCCGTCATACCGATTTTATCGATATTTCCTACCAAGTCCTGAGTTACCGAAGTAATCTTATCCGTTGCCTGCTTGCAGTCCGTTACCAGACCTTCAAATTCCAGCATCGCATTGGCAGTCTCCTTTGCACTCGCCGTATTTCTCTCGGCCGCATCGGCTAAGGAAACGATACCATCCTTCATTACATCCTTATGACCATCCAGCGTATTGACCTCAGTATTGATGCCATCGATAGCGGAACCCACGCTGACAATTTCCTGATTCAGCTTTGCAAAAATATCTTTTGTCTGGCGAATCTTCTCATTCTGCTGTACAAACGCATCGGATACCTTCTGGGTGACGTCCACGCTCACATTCGAGTTCTCAATTAATATACTGACAATCTTGCTAATATGTTCTGAAGATTCTCTCGACTGATCCGCCAAGGTACGTATTTCCTCGGCAACTACTGCAAAGCCTTTTCCCTGCTCTCCCGCTCTCGCCGCCTCTATAGATGCATTCAGCGCAAGCAGATTCGTCTGACTGGCAATTCCTGCAATGATTTCTGTGGCCTGACGGATTTCGAGTGCCGACTGATTGGTAAGGTCCGTCTGATTTCTAACATTTTCAATCGACTCGTTGTTCTCTTCGCTGATAGTTACCAGCTCCTGCATGATCGCTTCCGATGATTGATTATAATCCTTCATCTTATCCGCACTCTCTGTCAGCGCTTCTATATTAGCCGCAATGGTCTCTATTGCATGGCTGATATACAGTATCTCACTTTCAATTTCTTTCGTCTGATCAGCCTGAGATACCGTATTCAAGGTGATGCTCTCAACCTCACGGCCTACCTGTTCCATAGCCTTCGCCATATTATCAAAAGATTCACGAAAATCGCCGGAAACCGAGTCCAGAGAATCTACTGCATTCTTTATTCCCACTACGACCTTTGCAAAGGATTTCATCATCTCGTTGACATTCCGCATCATATGTCCCAGCTCGTCCTTGCGTTCCGTCAGCTTATTGCCGTCCAACGTCATCGTTCCGTCCGCAATCTTATCGAAGTTCTTAGCCAATTTCCCCAGATTCTTTAAAATGGCTTCGATAAAGCCAAAGATAACCGCCCCTAACACTAGCAAAAGTATGACAAGAATCAATATCGCAAATCCAACACTCATCCTTTGTCCCGCCACCTGCATCAGTATAAAAACAGTTGCCAGACCGAAGGCGATTACCGGCCCGGCAATCATGCATAGAAGGCGTATCCACGCTTTGTTTTTCTTTGTCGCATCCATTTCCATATGTAAGTTTCTCTCCTTTTCCTCTTGTAATATGAATTTATTATAATACCTTTTCCATTTTTTGTCTCGTGTTTCTGCGTGAATCTATTATTAAATTCTTATTATCTTTATTAAAATCTTATTCTTTTTTATCGCTACTTACAGACGCAGCGGGACCTCCATTTGCTTCTTCGGCAAAGTGTACTTTCCTAATTACAAAGGCCTCTCAGAAATGACACTGAGAGGCCCGCATAAAACTATTTAATCGATCAGATTATATATATTTATCAAGAATCACATTCACATCAGCATGCTTAGCAACTTCAAAAGCATCTCCCTCCGTCATGGCAGAAGAAGATAATTTCATTCCCGCTTTTGATTCCTCAGTGTAGCATCTTATATATCTAGCTGAAGCTCACCGTTTCATTCATGAAATATTTCTCTAATACTTTTTTAGCTTTTAATAAAATTTCTCTGATTTCCGACTGTTTTTCATCGGTGCAACGGAATATCGGAACCGCTACGCTGACGCTGGCAATGATTTTACCCGACTTGCGGATTGCAACTGCCACACATTGTACGTCCTTGTTGGATTCTTCGTTCTCGTAAGACACATCGTCGCCGCGAAAGCTGGTAAGCTGATCGTAGAGCACATCGAAATCGACTATGGTATTATCCGTCATCTTATGCAGGCCGTCAGGATATATCTGATGCAATTCCTCCAGGGAACAGTCTAAAAGCATCGCTTTTCCGATTCCTGTAGCATAAGCGGGCAGGGTCTTTCCGACAGATGAAATCATCCGAATCGCCTGCGGCGAGTCCTTCTTTAATAAATAAACTACATTCCCCTTATCCAAAACCGCAAAATGAACCGTCTCAAGACATTGGTCTACGATGTCCTCCAATACCTTCTCCACATATTTTAGGGTACCGCCGTTATTCACGAACGACATTCCGACTTGAAATGCTGCAGGCCCGACTTTGTATAAACCGGTATGTTCTTCCTGCCTAAGGAAATGGAATTCCTTCAAGGTCTGTATCATCGGAAAAATGCTTCCCTTCGGCGCATCTAAAAGCTCCGCCAGCTTAGATAAGGTATATCCCTCTTCATTTTGCGCCACCAGTTCAAGAATCCGCAGAATCCTTGCCGTCGACCTATGCTCCGTATATGCCATATTCCTATCCTCGTTTCCTTCGTTTTTCCCATCTGTACATTCATCCGGACAGTCGGTATCAATGATTTATATTATCATAAACTTAAGTTTTTGTCAGTATTTCGCATGCCAAGAAGGAGGAAATCCGTAACAGTTCAGCCATCAACGAATCTTCTTGACCCTTTTTAGCTCCTGAAGGACTCCACCAGCCTTCTGGCATAATCGCTGATTTTTCCAAAGTCCCTGTCCTCCGGTACCTTGCACAGACTTCCTCCCACTCCGATTCCAAAGGCTCCGCTTTTCCTATATTCTTCGCTGTTTTCCGCATTGATACCTCCCACAGCGATTAGCTTCGCCTTATCGTAGGGTGCCAGAACATCCTTAATGTATCCCGCTCCCAGCCTTCCCACGGGAAACACCTTCACGAATTCGCTGCCAAGGCGCATGGCCTCTTCGATTTCAGTGGGGGTAAGCGCTCCCGGGGTGATGAGAATATCATTGGAGACGCAGTAACGTATAACATCAGCGTCAATATTCGGCGTAACGATAAATTCCGCTCCCGCCGCCACGGCTTCCCTTACCGCTTTCAGATTCGTTACAGTACCCGCTCCTATGTGCATCCTTCCGCCAAATATTTCTCTTAGACGCTCAATGGATAAAAGAGCATCCGGAGAGTTCAGCGTTACCTCCGAAAATCTGATTCCGCCCTCGCAGATGGCTTCTGCCAGCTCCTCCAGGTCCTTTCCGGCGGTGCCTCTTAAAATAGCAATGACTCTCGTGTCACAAAAATCCTGTTTTAACATATTTTTTCCGCCCTTTCCGCTTCTTCCAAGCAATTTGACAGAATTACCCGAATACCATTCAGACTAAGCTGTTCGCTTTGAGCAAAACTGATTTCCTTCACGCAGATTCCATCCGGTACGATTTCCTCCCAAAGCGATATGCAGATTTTGAACGCTTCGATAAAAGTTTCTCTTCCATAAAGAACGATTTTATCCGTCCTTTTCGTCATAAGATTAGAAAATGCCTGAAAATCAATAAAGGTCATGACTCCGTACAAATAAGATTTCACCTGCCCCGGGGTTGCCTTGTTCATTACCTGATGGATTCTCGCTACGAACAGCGCCCTGGAAATATTGTTCTTTTTCGTCTCGTAGTACCCTAATTTAACATATTCCTCATCCATTTCGAAAGCTTCTTTGAAGCTGCCGATCGAGCTTTTAAGTATCGTTTCCTTCGCAATTGCCCAAATCAGTTCACCGCTTATTGTCGTAATCGCATTGCATATTACACCGTTTTGAACGGATATCAGCTTGTTATGCGAGCCGAAATGGATGAACATAACTGATTTATGAAAATCTTCCGCTTCCAGCGCTCCGAATATTTCCACCTCTTCACCCCGCATCATATCGCTTCCGATTTCCTGCTGGTTTTGAAACTTTACTCCGGGGATAAAATGAAATTCTATGTTTTCGCCGACATCGGGCAGCCACACGGTCTTGATTCCGTTTCTTATGTCCTGCGCCGTTGCCGGGGCCTCAATATGCGCCAGCTCATACAGTCCCGCATTGGAGGTGATCATTCCGGAAGCGTAGATTTGCTTGATCATACATTTATTTTTTTTCTGCAATTCAGCAATTGCGGCTTTCACGCTTTCTTTCAGCTTTTCATTGGCGGAGACGGAGGCTGCGTCCGTCGCTCCCACCCTGCGCTCCATTCGCGCAAGCACTTTTCCGTCTTTTTCATTTACCAACACAAAGCGGGTATTCGTCGTGCCTCCGTCGATTACTAAACAGCATTCTTCCACCTGATTTCCCCTCTTTTCCTTTCTACCATTCCGCAACTGTTCCATCGAGATTTCTCCACACAAGATTCTTCCAGCTATGCCCTGTCTTATCCAGTTCGCGCACCACATCCTCGTCAATTTCAATACCAAGCCCCGGTCCTGCCGGCAGGGATACATATCCGTCCTCATATTTAAATACTGTCTTGTCCTTTAAGAAATCCAATACATCATTTCCTTTATTATAATGAATTCCTATGCTCTGTTCCTGAATCACCGCATTCGGTGTACATGCATCCAACTGAATACACGCTGCCAGCGCAATCGGTCCCAGCGGGCAGTGAGGCGCTACAGCCATATCGTAGGCTTCTGCCATCGCCGCAATTTTCTTACATTCCAAGATACCTCCTGCATGGGATAGATCCGGTTGGATGATATTCACTGCGCCCTGCTCAAAAATTTTTTTGAAATCCCATCTCGTATAAAGACGTTCCCCTGTAGCAATAGGCGTAGAGGTGTAAGACGCGATTTCGGAAAAGGCTTCGTAGTTTTCACAAAGTACCGGCTCCTCAATAAACATCAGGTGATATTTCTCCAATTCCTTTACCATAACTTTCGCCATAGGCTTATGTATGCGCCCATGAAAGTCTACGGCAATTCCAAAGTCGACTCCGCAGGTCTCACGGATGGTGGCAACTCTCTCCACCACTCCCATCACCTTGCTAAAATCATCGATATAGTTCATTTCGCCTGCAGCGTTCATTTTAATAGCTGAAAATCCCTGCTCCTTTTTTTCCTTTGCAAGCTTCGCTACCTCGTCCGGCTTCTCGCCTCCTATCCAAGAATAGACCTTTATCTTATCCCTGCATGCTCCGCCTAACAGCTCGTACACCGGTGCGTTGTAATACTTACCCTTTATGTCCCAAAGCGCCTGCTCAATACCGGAAATCGCCGATGTAAGAATCGGACCGCCCCGATAGAAGCCGCCTCTGTAGAGAACCTGCCACAAATCTTCTATTTTCATGGGGTCCGCTCCGATCAAATAGGTGCTAAGCTCCATAACCGCAGCCTTTACCGTATCCGCCCTTCCTTCCACTACCGGCTCACCCCAGCCGGTATAGCCTTCATCGGTGGAAATCTTCAGAAATAACCATCTGGGCGGCACTTTAAATAATTCTAATTTTGTGATTTTCATTCTATTTTCGCGCTCCTTTCAAGCTCTTATCCCTCTATAAATCCGTCAAACAGTCAAATACCGGAACCGCACGTATCCCATGAATCTGAGCTACGGCCTCATCATATACTTCAAAGCGCGCGGCCATCTCGGAGTCCGAATTTACATGGCTCCCCTTACGCTTGGGCGAAACATATATATGAAAGCCTTTTTCTACAATTTCCTTCTCATATGCTTTAATGCCGAATTCCCATACCGCTCCATTGCTGAAATTGTCATTGATCAGATCTCCGTCCACAAAGGCATATCCGATATCGCCAATATAATCCACTTGCATTAATATTTGCTTGCAATTATCAAAGGCTTCCTTAGGAATGGTGACTTTTGCCCTGGCATTGACGATTTTCGTCGATGTAATAGGGCTTCCGATTACCGGGCGCTTCAAACCTCCGCTGTTTGCCTTCTCCTTGGAACTGATGTCCTCCCACTGAAATTCTACTTCATTCCTTCCGTATGAGACTTCATAATAAGTAAAAACTTCTCCTTGGGAAGCCACCTCGCAACTCCTGCCTCCCACAGTAACCGGCTGATTTCTCGGAGGGAATACCGCGATAGTTCCGCTTTCTTTTCCGATACTTTCAATCCGGATCTTTCCTCTGTCCTCTAACACTGTCTCGTCGGAAAGGATGAGCATTTCTCCGTCTTCCCTATCGACTCTCCACAATTTTAAGCTGTCCTGACGGCAGAGAACACAAAGGATGATTTCCTTTCCATCCTCTCCGCGGACTACCGTCTTGCTGCTCTTATCCTCCGCCACGTGAATCGTATCTCTTCCTCTGAACTTAAACTCCGGCTTCATTCCCTCGGGAACGAAGAAGAAATAATTCCAGACATCATTATCCAGCATTTTCAAAATAGGCTGTACCGTGGCGTATTCCAGCATCTGACCATCCAAATCCATGTTAAAAGGCAGAATACAGCTTGCCTCCTTCCTAAGAGACATTCCTCCGGTTTGCGGAATTCTCACGAACTTATCACCCGTCTGTACTATAACACAGAAATCCTGCCGGTCGCTCATCTCCACATGATCCTGAAAATTGTTGATAAAAAGGAATCCGCTGTTTTTATTGCTTCTGACACAGTATCGAAGCGTCTTTGTATCCTTCTGGTCCATATCGGCCGCTTCCTGAGGCAATACAGTCTTCATATTGCAAAGCTGTTCCTCAAAATCCTTGTAAAAATAGTGCAGAAGTTTTACACGTTTATAAGATTCCCTAATCTGGCCGTATTCTCCTACCGCCGCCTGATAATCATAAGAAATCTTAGGAAGCGCACATTCATTTAAAAAAGGTACCCTTTTTCCCTTAGGATTGCTTCCTCCGTGAAACATGTAATAGCCTAAAAAGTTACATCCGCTGGCAGTCTTGATATTTGCTAACGCCTCTACGCTCCTAAAGGGAAGTTGAAAGCGATACCTATAGTAATTTGCCATACCGCCGCCCATCTCACAGCAGACGAAGGGAAAATCTTCCGGCGGATATTCGGGATCGAAGTTATAGTATTTGGGGGCGCTGTTGTTATGAAAGTCCTTATATATGAACTCTGTGGTAGCCGGATGTTCTTTAATATCATCTCCGTAAAAAATCCACGGCCAGTATGCGTAGCCTCCCCAAAGAGGCAGGACGGTCTCTATGGGCGCGCAAGCTCCGCCCCATGCCGTAGTACTGTAAAGCGGCGTAATCAACCCTTCCTCTATCGCCATATCCTTTAGTATCTGTAAATGAGAACCTCCCTCATTGCCGCTGGCTGTCCATTCCCCGCTGTTTTCTGTAGTTAACTCCCAGGGAGAGGATGCATGCTCATATTCATTTTCAATCTGCACGCTGACGACCGGACCGCCGTCTTTGAACATCAATCCTTTGACCTGTTCTCCAATCTCTTTAAAATATCTTTTTACATAGAAAAGATACTCTTCGTCGTTGCTTCGCACGTCATACTGCGCTCCGAACATCCAATCAGGAAATCCCCCGTTTCTGCACTCTCCGTGGGAAAAAGGCCCTACTCTCAGAATCAGGAAGATGCCATGCTCCTTGCACAGTTTTGTAAATTTACGGATGTTCTTATTCCCGCTCCAGTCGAAGACACCTCTTTCTTCCTCGTGATGAATCCAGAACAAATAGGTAGAAATCATCGTAATACCAGCCATCTTCATCTTAATGATTTCATCCTCCCAAAAACGTTCCTCGATCCTGGAAAAATGCATCTCGCCGGAAACCGCATAATAGGGCCTCTTGTTATATTCCATATAATAATTGGAAAAATCTATGGTATCCCCGTTCGGATTTGTTCCGCTGTAAGGAATCGGGCAGGGATAAATAGCAGGGGCTATATTTTTTGTATCAATGTGATAGGATGTAGTCATCGTAGTTTGTCCTTTCTATATCTATTTGCTTGCACCGAGAATACCGCTGACAAAGTGCTTCTGCATCGTCATAAATATTAGTATGGTCGGCAAAGTTGCGATTACAACAGAAACGAGTATTTGTCCGTAGTCCACGTAATAAGCAGAGGATATGGAGGAGAGGAACAGCGTCAGCGTTCTGTTTTCACTTGATTGAAGGGTAAGTAGCGGCCACAGGTAATTGTTCCATTCCTTCATAAACGCGTAGATAAAGCCCGCTGCGAAAGTAGATTTCATAGGAGGCATGGCAATTCGGAAAAATATACCGATTTCACTGGCTCCATCGATTCTTGCTGCCTCGATCATTTCGTTTGGAAGGGCCTTGAAGCTCTGCCTGAAGAAGAAAATCAAAAAGGTGTTCGACAGCGCTGCTACGATTACGCTCATTTTCGTGTCGATCAATCCTACGTCGAATACGAAATTAAAGAGTGGAATCATAATAGCCGCAAAAGGAATCATCATTGTCAGGAGAAATACATTGAATAATTTATTTCTTGTTTTACTCGGGTATTTTTCGAAACCATAGCCCGCCATGGAACAGATTAAAAGCGCTAAGGGCACCTGGACAATCGTAATCGTCGCCGTGTTGAGAACCGCCTGAAAAATATCCGCCGTCTCCTGAACCGCCCGGAAATTATTCATGAATTCTGCTCCGAACCAAAGCGTTCCTTTCGTAATGTCCTTCGACAGATTTGTCGCTCCGACTACCATCCAGTAAAACGGGAATAGACAGATCAGAGAAGATATCATTAAAAAAGCATGTTTCAATAATAATTTTATTTTTCTCATATTAATCCTTTCCCACCTTAAACTGTACGAATGCCAGCAGTGCCACTAATGTCACGATCACATAAGACATCGAAACGGAGTAACCGAAATTGGGAGCATAAACGAATGCATTGTTATATATATACTGTGACATCGTAGTCGTCATTTCTGCCGGGCCGCCTCCGGTAATATTCATCGGCTCGTCGAACAGCTGCAATGTACCATTTGTCGTCATTATCGTCGTCAATAAAATAATAGGTTTTAACTGCGGTATTGTAATCTTAAAAAGGGTCTGTACCGCATTCGCGCCGTCTACCCTTGCAGCTTCATAGGTCTCTGCCGGAATATTTTGCAGCGCCGCGAGATAAAACATCATGTTGTAACCTGTCCACCGCCATGTCATAGCAAGAATAATAACTACTCTCGCCCAAAACGGATCGTTTAAAAAGAAAATCGGGGCTTCTATCAGGTGCAAATTTACTAATAAGTAATTGATGATACCATCATTTGCGAACATTAATTTGAACAATACGGAATATGCTACCAGCGATGTAACGCAAGGCACGAAGATCGCCGTACGGTAAAAGGTCCGAAATCTCAGCTTGGGAGCATTCAAAATAGTCGCATATACCAACGCCAGCATTAGCATAAGCGGGGCCTGAACCGCCAAAAAGAGAAACGTATTCCCAATCGTTTTATGGAAAATCTTATCGCCCAGCAAACGTTTTATATTTGTCAGACCGCCGAAGACATATTCACCATCCCTCAGCACTTTAAAGGAAAGGCTTAAAGATTCTATCATCGGATAAAGCGTAAACAATATAAAAGCAAGCATCGCGAAAGAAATAAAGAACCAACCATATTTGTTATAGTTGACCGTATTCTGCGTTTTTTTCATGTCATCACCTTTCTTCTCAAAGCAGTGCTATGGATTTACCGGACACTATGGTGCGCCGGTAAATCCATATATCCCGCTTTCATTTCTTACTGAATCTGGTTCTTTAATTGGTCCTCTGCCTGCGTCAGGGCCTCTTCTACGGTAATATCTCCCTGCAAGTAGCTAAACAGCGCGGTGTTTACTGCAGTATTGGATTCCGGAACGTTCTTGCCGTACATTACGGAAGGTACTTCCGGCAGCCAGCTTGCGAACTCTGCGAATACTTTCTGGCCTCCGAAGAATTCATCTTCAGTCTGGTATGCCTTCCCCTCCTGAGCCGGGAGATAGGTTCCTACTGCTCCCTGGTTTACTAAAATATCGCTGTAGAAATCGATGTCACCCGCATATACTGCTTTAAGGAAATCCACAATCGCGCCCTTATCCTGTCCATTGTCCAACACATACCAGCTGGAACCGCCTGTATTTGACGCGTTTACGGAATTAGCATTGTTCAGTCTGGGAGTAGAAGCAACCGCCCATTTTCCGGACTGTTCAGGCTCCGCTTTTATGGTGGATACTCTCCATGCCGCATTGATGACCGATGCTGTGGTTCCGTCGTTAATTGCGCCTGCCAGAGTGGAATCGTCCGCACATTCTAAGATGATACCTGCATCGCGCATTTTCTTAATGGTCTCTAAAGATTCCTTTAATACTTCGTTATTTGTAATCGTCAGTTCTCCGTTAGAATCGCAGTACCATGCTCCTGCCGACTGCATCATCGTACGGAACAGCGAGGAATAGTTGGTACCGTTTGCTACAGTCATCTTCACGCCGGTCTGTTCCTCCACCTGCTTACCGATCTCAATGAAGCGGTCCCATGTGATGTCTTCTAAATCTGCTGCCGTAAAACCTGCCTGCTCCAAGTAATCGGCACGATAAAAGAGTCCGGTTACTCCTGCGTCGAATGGAATGCCGTAAGCCTTGTCGTTATAAGTCATTACTTCTACCTTATACGGGGAGAACTGGCTGTAATCCACGTCATCGTTCAAAGGGTAAAAGTATTTGGAGTAAGAATTTAAGTATTGATATATGCTGTAGTCCTCAATCAGACAGATGTCGGGCAGACTCTTACCTCCGGAGGCCAGCCCTGTCTGCAGCTTCTTGTAAATATCCTCCTTAGAGTTGGAAATCACCTCAATTTCTACATTCGCATCAGGATTCAATTTCTTGTAATACTCCGCCGCAGTCTTCATGACAGCTACGTTGAAGTTATCATCCCACGCCCATACTGTGATCTTCTGTGTTTCCTCCGTCGCAGCTTCATCATTCGTCTCTGCAGCCCCGCTTGCTCCACCGGCTCCATTTGCTCCGCTTTCCTTGCTGCTATTACCGCAGCCGGCCAAAATCATGCTAAATGAAAGCATTCCCGTTGCCAGCAGCAATCCTAACCTTTTCTTCATTTTATTTCCTCCTTGTTTCATCTTTGTTTGTATATCCAAACAGTGTTCGTATATATGGTTTGTAGGCATATAGTAACATACCGTAATCATATTCGCAATAAGAATCCCCAACTTTTTATAAAATTATCATTTTTCACAAAAATCATAGTTTCAGATTGTGAAAAAATACAGAAACAATAGACCAAGAGAATTTTCTTAATTGCACAAAAAAATAAGGCCTTACCGCCGCATCGGAACGGGAATCTTTCCGCTCCAAAAGCTGCTCTGACCTTACTCAAATAATATCATTATTTTTTTTCGATTTCATATGCGACAATCTGCATCGGATATGACTCCGCAATCTGACCCGAAAACCAAATTTTCACTTCTGTACCCGCAGCAAGTGTTTCCATCGCTTGGCCTCTATAATCGGAATCAAAATAGACAATATACTCACCGCCTGCTTCATCCTGAAATAATATACTATTTTCCAGGATTTCTACGATTGTTCCCACTATACTGCTTTCAGTCTGCTTAGTATTTTTTTCGAACTGCATAAACAGTACAAGAAACAAGCATACCAAAAGTAATCCTATTACAATAAAGAGAATAAACAATTTTTTCTTTTTATTTTGCATCTCTATTTTCCTCTTATTAATTTACTGATTTGATAGTTCACTTATAATTATAGATTATATCATAATCCTGTTTCGCTTCGCAACCGGTATGGTTTTGCCATTTCTTCGGATTGCACCCTTATGTTGTTTTTTGAACATGCGTGTATTATAATTTATAACTAAGAACAATACAAGCTGCAATTACCGCATATTATTATATCTGCGGGCAAGATTAGCCGGTACCGGAAAGGGCGTGATCATTGCTATGACAAATATTTTAGTTATTGAAGATAATTTGGAAATTGTCCAAAACCTTCGCATTTTATTAGAAGACGAGGGCTTTAAAGTCTACAGTGTAATGACCAGGAATGCCGCGCTTCAGGAAATTGGGCAAAACGTTTTCGACTTGGTTCTTCTCGATTTGACCTTACCTGACGGAAACGGTTATTCCCTTTGTACAGCCATAAAGCGTAAGGGTGAGACTCCTGTCATTTTCCTGACTGCCATGGATGATGAAGCAAGCATTGTAACAGCATTTGACTTAGGAGCCGACGACTATATTACAAAGCCATTTCGGCCAATGGAATTAATATCCAGGATAAAAAATGTCCTGCGCCGCAACGGAAAAAGCCCTGCTATATTCGAAACCGCGGGATTGAAGATAGACACTTTGAAAGCTGTTGTTTCCAGGAATGGACACGAAATACTTCTTTCTCCGCTGGAATACCGATTATTATTGGTGCTCTTTAACCATCAGGGCACCGTATTGTCCAGAAATCGTCTGCTTGAAGAAATTTGGGATATAGCAGGAGATTATGTATATGACAATACCTTAACCGTCTATATCAAAAGGCTCCGCGACAAAATCGAAGATGATCCTGCTTCCCCAGCAATCATAAGAACCATCCGGGGATTAGGATATATGCTGGGAGAATAAATTAATATATTGGAAAGGGAATGGTCATTGATATGCATCTTCTTAGAAATCCTGAGATAAAAAATTTATTAGCAATCTACTCACTATTTACCTTATTTGCCGTCTTTGGTTCCTTTTTGCTCGGCGCTTCGGCGGCGGTCTATGTTTTAGCAGTATGTGCGGTTGCCCTATTATTGTTTATGGGATTTACCACAAAGCGGTACAAGGATATTTCTTCACTAAGCAATCAGGTGGATTCTATTCTCCACAGCAGGCAAAGGATGAATTTCACTCCGGATAAGGAAGGCGAGTTAGCGCTGCTTTCCAGTGAAATATATAAAATGACCATGCGTTTGCAGGAACAAACCGAACTGCTGCAAAAGGAAAAAAGTCACTTGAGCAGCTCCATCGCCGATATCTCCCATCAAATCAGAACTCCCCTTACCTCCATTCGTATGCTCGTTCCACGTCTTGGCCAGGAAAAATTGCAGCCGGAGCAAAGAAGTGAATATATAAGGGAAGTCGGCAGTCTCCTCACCCGAATTGAATGGCTGATAACCGCTTTGCTGAAGATAGCCCAGCTGGAATCCGGCGTCATTGCCTTCGAACAAACTCCTTTAATGGTAAAACAGCTGATCCAGAAATCCCTGGCTCCTCTTGAAATATTGCTGGAAATAAAGGATATAGCCTTGGAAATTAACGTGGCCGATAACGCTTGTTTTAAGGGAGATTTCTTCTGGTCTATGGAGGCGATAGGCAACATCCTCAAAAACTGTCTGGAGCATATGCCGGAAAGAGGAGCCTTAAAAATTACAGCTTCCGAAAACCCTCTTTACACAGAAATCATCATATCAGATACCGGTTCAGGTATTGCCATCGAAGATTTACCCCATTTATTTGAACGCTTTT
The DNA here is from genome assembly GCF_000732725.1 of Kineothrix alysoides. GTDB lineage: Bacteria > Bacillota > Clostridia > Lachnospirales > Lachnospiraceae > Kineothrix > Kineothrix alysoides. The sequence goes on from NZ_JPNB01000001.1 coordinate 1,765,945, forward strand.
ACAAAGGGAAGAATTCAGATCCCGGAAACATGGGAATCGGATTGGCTCTTTCCCGCATGATCATCAGCAGACAAAACGGGATAATAATGGCACAAAACGGCAATCCTCACGGAGCCGAATTTCATATACGTTTTTATAAAGGAGCTGTTTAATTAAGGCTTCTTTTTTATATCATAGGAAACACACTACTGCTTAACATGTAAATAAATTGCTTTCCTTCGATATAAAAAGCCCTTCGGACAAACGATGCACAGATGCACGCGCGGAACAAAAGCTATACTGCCGGAGCATTTAGCCATGAGAGAGTGCAAAGCACACTTTTGTTCGTGACAAATTTGTAATAAAACAGTCATGGAGCTGTCACATAGGAAATGCTATAATTATCATAATTTATTTTAGGAAGGTTTCGGAGGGCTATCATGGAAATATTAAAGATTGAAAACTTATGCAAAACCTACGGCAGCGATGAAAATAGGGTAACGGCTTTAAACAACATTTCTTTTTGCGTGGAAAAGGGTGAATTTGTCGCGATCATAGGGCAATCCGGCTCGGGGAAATCCACCCTGCTCCACTTAATCGGAGGGGTGGAAAGGCCAAGCTTTGGAACAATAACAATAGACGGTAAAGAAATTTTTCAGAGAACTCCGGAGGAGCTGGCAATTTTCAGGAGACGGCAGGTTGGCCTGATCTATCAGTTCTACAATCTCATTCCCATATTGAATGTAACAGAAAACATAACCCTTCCACTGAAGTTAGACGGACAAAAAGTAAATGAAGATCGTCTAAACGAGCTGATTGACATTCTGGGACTGCAAGATCGTAAAATGCATTTACCAAAGCAATTATCCGGCGGTCAGCAACAACGGGTTTCCATCGGGCGGGCTCTGATTCATGCCCCCGCTCTCGTATTAGCCGACGAACCTACCGGGAATCTTGATAACAAGAACAGTCATGATATTATCGAACTGCTAAAGTACTCCAATAAAAAATATAACCAAACTCTTCTCGTCGTAACCCATGACGAAAATATTGCTTTGCAAGCCGATCGCATCCTCCGCTTAGCGGATGGAAATATTATATCGGATGAAAAAATCCGAGAATAATCAGGAGGAGAAAAACATGTGGACGGAGTATTCGATCCGATATATCAAACAGAATAAGTTTAGCAGTATTTTTCTGGCTGCGATTTCCTTCTTATCCTCGGCCTTGTTATCGCTGGTCTGCGGAGTATTTTATAACATATGGATAGACAGAGTGTACCGGAAGTCTCTGATGGATGAGAATTCTACCGGGAAAATAGAGCCAATCGTTGCCGCTTATGTTTTTATCTTAATTGTCATCTGCCTCTCGCTTACGGTTATGATACACAATGCCTTCGAAGTCTCCATGAACAGCCGCTTGCATCAGTTAGGTATCCTGCAAAGCGCCGGAGCAACTCCGAATCAGATACGCGCATTCCTATTGCAGGAGGTTCTGATTCTCTGCATCGCGCCTATTGTGACAGGAGTATTATCCGGAATCGGCTTATGTTACGGCTTTATGCAGCTTATTATTTTTGTAACGGCGTCCGTAAGGAAATACGAAGTAGTATTTCACTACCACGCCGTTATTATGGCAGCTTCTCTTCTACTGTCTATAGTGACCGTTCTCATCTCTGCATGGTTACCGGCAAGGCGTATCAGCCGTTTGGCACCTCTCGATGCAATTCATTACGGAGGAGAACCACTCGTGGAACGCATGAAGCCTTATCGCATATTTTCTTTTTTATTTGGAATTTATGGAGAATTAGCCAGAAAATCAATCTACTCGCGCAAAAGAGTATTAAAGACTTCTACCCTCTCACTGACGTTATCCGCCCTGGCCTTTATAAGCTTTCTTAACTTGGAAGCCATATCCGGCATCAGCACACAGCATACTTATTTCGAGCGCTACCGGGATAAATGGGATCTTATGCTTACTGTACAGAATATGGATAAGGAAGATGATTTACTACGAAAGATCAGAAGCTTAAACGGCGTGGAAAGCTGCATCTTATATAAGAAAATACAAGCAGCTGCAAGCCTTCCTCCCGATATGTTGAACGAAGATTTGTTAAAGTTGGATATCGATATCTTCTCGGATAAAATAAGAGCTGATGGCGATGGAAACTATTTCTTTTCTATGCCGATTTATGTTCTGGATGACGAAAGCTATAAGGACTACTGTACCAATAAGGGGCTTTCCCCTCAGGGAGCCGCCGCCGTGAATATTATCTGGGACAGTATCCATAGCGACCGCATAAATAGAGAATATATCCCTATATTAAAGGAAAATATGCCCTTAACGCTGTACCTGCAAAACGAAACCATGCCGGACAAAAGGAATACTCCTATTACCATATCAGCGTTTACAGCTTCTCTCCCTGAAATAAAAGAGGAATTTGTCCATGGTTCCTTATCCTTAGTCATCTCACAGGATTCATACAAGAACTTAGCAGATTGTTTTCCCTATGAAGAGAACTTCTATAATATAAAGCTCGCTTCCACTTCTTACGATGCAGATGTACAAAATAATATAAAAGCCCTTTTGACGGAAAGCAGCAGCTATATCTTAGAAAGCAGGCTGACAGAGGAGGTCTCCGATACCTCCATGCGAAACGCCCTTAAGTTTCTAATGGGCTCTTTTGCCGGATTATTATCGTGTATTGGAATCGCAAATGTATTCTCCTCTACGCTGGGACAGATTTACCAGCGGAGAAAGGAATTTGCAAGATACCTTTCCGTCGGCTTATCTCCAAAAGGAATGAGAAAAATACTTACTGTGGAAACGCTGCTTGTAGGCCTTCGCCCTATTGTTTTCAGTCTGCTCATAAATATTCCCCTTGTGGCAGCCGCATTGAATACTGCCTCTATTCCGGCGAAGGAATTCATCGTCGCAGCACCGGTAATCCCGGTACTCATTTTTACAATGTTTATCCTGTCTTCTGTCGGTCTCGCTTATTTTCTGGGAGGCATAAAGATTTGCAATGCGGATATTGCGGATATACTAAAAGATGAAACAATGATTTAGAAGTTTTATCTACTGCTTAACTACTCTGTTATCATTTGTAAAAATGTGATTTTATATCTCCTTGCTGTGCAGTGGATTTCTGAATAATATTCTTTTACCTGCAAATAATAGTACTATCAATAGTAAGGAGAATAATTATGGCAAAAGATTCACAACTTGACCCAAAGTCAATCCGTAAGAAAAAATCAAATGGCGGCCCCACCATGGCCGAAAGCGCATTAGACGGAGAAAGCAGGAATGCCAAGAAGCAATCCGGCAGCCGCAAAAATCCCGGTGATGATAAAAAATAAGCTTTTTATCAGAGCGATCATAAAGGAGTAAATTGTATGAATCGAGATAAACTCATAGATCAAGTTAAAAATGAATACGCGCGAATAGCTTCTTCCGAATCCCAGCAACATTTCTGCCAGACTACAACCGATATAACGCCTGAGGCCTATTATGAAGACCTTCTAAGTAAAGCCATCAGCGAAATCACCAAAGGAACCTTTGACAATTTCAAATCCGGAGAGGAAGTAGTAAATGCTATTGCAAACGACAAGACTTGGATTTCAGACTGGAAATAGTCAAAAAAGGGAATTGATATAAGCTCAGGCTTTACCAATTCCCTTCTCTTCGTCCGCATATATACATCGCTTAAATACTTCTCTGTTTCCTTAAAAATGAAACATTCAGCAGCATAAAAAATGCCGAAAATCCTAATATGACAAGCAAATCCAGCCAAATATCCCCGATGCCGTTTCCATGCAGCATGACCTCACGGAGGGCGCCGACAGAATAAGTGAGCGGTACGAATTTGCCAAGAAGCTCCCAGCCGGGAGTCAGACTGAACAATCCGCATAAGAATATTTGCGGAATAATGATAATAGGTATGAACTGCACCATCTGAAATTCGCTGGAGGCCAGACCGGATATCGCCATGCCGAGGGTCAATGCCATAATGGCGGTCAGAAGATTAATAAGCAGCACATACCAGATGCTCCCGATTACGGTTACATCCAATACATATACTACAAATACGGTCACGATTACAGTCTGAATCAAGGCAAGAATGCTAAATCCCAACACATAGCCGATTACAATTTCTCCTCGTTTGATTGGCGTAGAAAGCATTTTTTCCAGAGTGCCGCTGTTGCGTTCTCCAAGAAAATTAATGCCGGCAATTAAAAATACAAAGAAGAAAATGATAATTCCAATCATCGCAGCGCCAAAGTTATCAAAGGAGCTGGTATCCTCCGAGCCATAGACATAGGTCGTTCGATATTCGCTCTCTTCTATACTTATCGGCAGCTTTTCACGCAGGGTAAGGCTCAGGGCGCTTTTTATAATTCCGGTAATCTGCTTTGCCACGGCTGTATCGGTCCCATCCAAATAAATATCTGCGTTTGCAAGGTCGTCCGGCACACTGACTGCTGCTGTGATTTCTTCCGTTTTAATAGCATTTATGGCATTTTCTATCGCCAGATCCATATCGCCATTCGAAAAATCAATGACCTCTACCGATATATCCTCACCCTTCGCCAATTGAGTGACATAGTCCTCCGGTGCGGAAATTACACCGATCTTGTAAGTGTTATCCGCACCGGTAAGAATAGAGTGCACAAGAAAAAGCACAATAATAGGCGCGAATAAAATAAGCGCCATAGTTCTCTTATCATGACGCAACTGATCTACAATACGAAAAGCTAGTATGGCTATTCTATCCATTCTTATTTCCTCCTTCCTCATGCTCAGCCGCATTGCTGAAAAATATAAAGGCTTCCTCGAATGTCCCTGCACCGGCAGCTTGCTGAAGCTGCGCCGCAGTACCGGTTGCCAAAATATGTCCGTTTCGCATCATGGCAAGCCCATGGCACCGCTGCGCCTCATCCATAACATGAGTGGTAACGAGAATAGTGACCCCCTGCCCGGAAAGCTCATACAGCTCGGACCATATATCCTGCCTTAACAACGGGTCAATTCCCACCGTTGGTTCATCCAGAATAAGCACCTTAGGATTAGGCAGAAGCGCAATGCTAAGAGAAAGTCTCTGCTTCATTCCCCCGGAATAATTACCGACCCTTTTGGACAAATCGTCTGTCAAATTTACTAAAGCCGCTACATGAGAAATTCGTTCCTTTAACCCTCTCCCCTTCAATCCATAAAGACTTCCGAAAAATTTAAGGTTTTCATATCCATTGAGCGTAGGATAAAGTGCTGCTGCCTGGGCCATATAACCCATCTGTCCCATGACTTGCAGCGAGGGCATCTGCTGATTCCTTACCCAAACGGTTCCGTCATCAGGCCTCAATATGCCGGAAATAATTTTTACAAGCGTTGTCTTTCCGCATCCGGACGGCCCTAGCAATCCATATATCTTCCCCTCAGGGACTTTTAATGATACATCATATAATATCCGGCGTTTTCCATAACTTTTATTTATGACTTCTGTCTGAATTCCGTATGCTTCCTGCATGATGCTCCTCCTCGCTATCTTTTACGTACGCATAAACTGCAAACCTGTCCGATTTGTACATATCAGTTAATTTTTCTTGTCTGCAACACCGTGTTGGTATATATTGATTATAATCACAGTATTGCATTATTGATATAGACAATATTCAAAAAAATGTTGGGAGCAAAAAAGAAAACGTTACTGTTCACTCCGTTCTCAGTAACGCATGATTTCTGCAATGCAGAATTAATTTCTGCCTGTAAATTCGCTCTGCGAAGCAGAAATCATCTCTTGAATCACGTTCTTACGTAGCTTAACAGCATGTGTTAAGCTACTGTGTGAACAGTAGAAAGGAAACTACTATGAATTCAGCAGCAGAAACAGCAAAATCAAAAATCGATCAGGCATTTTATAATTTATATGAAGAAAAAAATCTCGAGAAGATAACGATTACAGAAGTGACCGGGCGTGCCGGAGTATATCGGGGGACTTTCTATTATTACTACAAGGATATCTATGATCTTTTTGAAAAACTTGAGGGAGAGATAGCGAAAATCATCCGAACAGAATTACCGGAGATTATATTCTCCTTTGTGGAAGGAAATATTGCAGAAAATATCCGTTTGTTGGAAATCTTTTACAGCAAATATGAAAGACTTCTCCTTCTTTTCCTAATCAAAAAACCAAGCGTAAAACTGTCGGAGCAAATGAAAGAGATGATAAAAGAAATTGTAATTACCGGATTCGGACTAGAGAAAAATAGCCTGACGGAAGAATTGGCAGCAATTATGGAATTCGTGGCAAGCGGTCAGCAAGGGCTTCTCATTATGTGGCTAAAAAGCGGCCGCAAGATGTCCACGGAACAGTTAGGTGGGATCATGAAAATTTGTACACAGCATCCTATTGAGGAAATTATGAAATATGCAATTCGTCTAAAATGCTAAGCGCTATCTCCCTTGCCTTTGCTCCGCTTACCATATCAGAAGTGCTGTCATTCAGATATATTGCAAAATAAGTATTGGAACCGTCCTTTTCTACTGCTCCAATAAACCATGCATTACCATTTGTACCCGTTCCCGTCTTTCCATATATTTTCTCTGTCTTATTTTCTTCAATCAGCATAATGCTTTTCAAGATATCCACTTCATTTTTCGAATATATGGTTTTACCTTCTATTATATTCCTCAAAATATCTACCTGCTCTAAGGGGGATATCTTAAGGGATGATTCCAACCAGAATCCATTTAATTCCGGGTATGAGTTCGTAGAATTTCCATTCCATTCCGATATATCACAATTGCCATAATTTAATGACTGTAATTCCTTCCGGACTTCCTCCTGCCCGACCTCATCTATTATCTTTCTGAAATACCATACACAAGAATTCTGAAAAGCATCTGCCAGACTTAAATCAGCATTCCAGGCTTCCGTAGGATATTTCGCTCCGCTATATCCCATTTTGCTTTCTTTTGATGTTACTATCTGGTTATGTATCCCCATTAATGAAGAAATCACTTTAAAGGTAGAGCATGGTGATACTTGTTCTTTACATTCTTTTTCATTATAAAAAGTGTATATATTCTTTGATGCGTCAAAAATAACTGCACATCCTTGAATTGTATGAAATTCCTCCTCGTAGTACGCTGTTACTATCCGGGGTTCTGAATTCTCAATATCTTGTATCTTTTTGCCTTCTTGCTTTTTCTCTTCTGTTTGGTTACCGGTTAATGTCTGTTCCGGTTGGCTTTTGCGGCTTTTTCCATCCCCAAATTCAACATTCCAAAATTTATTGTTAAATACCTCGCCGCTTAACCTGACATCATAAATACCTCTGTTTAAATACGAGCCAGACTTTGGTACCATAAGGCCTTTATAGTCAAAAATAAGAATATTGCCCACATTTAAAGATTCAAAATCAATTTCTCTTCCTTGCCGATCCAATATTTTAAGTGTATCTGTCTTTTTAATCATATAAGTTTCGCTGAAATTTTCAGTATTTGCCGGAAGGCCTTTAACGTGTATTTCCGATTCATTTACGACATCGACATAAACTTCTTGATTCATAAATATTACAGTATTGTTTCTGATATAATAAATGGTTACACCTAATATGATAACAGTGATAACGAAAACAGTTAATAAAAAATAGATCCTTTTTCTGTTTTTTACCATATTTATACCCATGTTCCTTTCATAGTCCGGAGACTTTGTGCAAATCTATTATTAATCCAGCCATCTATTATTACGGCTTCCCATAAAATTCTTTCCGTTCTTCTTCTGTCAGCCGGTCCGTATACCATGATGGCTGGATGTTATCCGCAGACCAAATCACATGGTTTGATACATACTGTACACCTCCATCCGGCAGCAGACGAACCACCACCTCATGTGAAAATGCACGAGATAGCTTTTCCACCGGATACACGACATTGACAGTCAGCGTGAGTGTCCCATCCGCATTATCCTTATATTGCACCACCTCAGGATATGGGATATTCGGACTATTTCCCCAGTCGTTAAAGCCCCTTGTTCGATATTCATAGGCCTTGCTGCCCTCATGATACGTCGCCTTACTTCGTAAAGTTTCACTGCCAATCTTAAAATAAGACATTACCACTCTTTCAAATTCTTCTTGCGGAACATAGTATAATTTTCCCTCATAAGATACCTCATAAGGCGTCGGCATTCCATATACTAACGGGTATAAAATATGAAACATATCATAAAAATTCAGTTCCCCGAAATCCTGCTCATTCCACTCTGTAATAAACATATTATTTGAGCCATATCCGATTGGAAGCAGATATTGCCGGTTAAGATCTCTGCACCTTTCATCCAATTGTTCTACCCGCAAAGCGGTATAACCGGATGGTCCATCATATCCTGACATATTATTTTTTTCAAAGAACAAATACCCTTCCTTTGAATAATTCCAATTCTCAGCACGATACCTCTCTTTCGAATTAGTCTCAGGGATTTGGCCATTCCACGAAAGATAGCTTCGGGTTATCCAGACCTCTTCCTCCGATGTCTGAAGGTCAAACCGGGTAAAGCCCCCTGTGGCCGCTACACAGATTATTGTAAGTTCCGTATCCACTTTTTCTTCCACATTTCTGATAAATGCCTTTACTTTTTCCGAATTTACCATATCTATCTGATTTTCAGCATCCACTGCCGCATATCCGGCATTTCCCAGACATTCCACAATGTTTTTCGCAGTATCCAACGTTCCAAGCGTACCGGTTTCAGCTGCCCGCTCGTAAATCACTCGATAACACTCCGCTATTTCTTTTGACTCTTCCTCAAATTCTTCATCCTCCCCCTGATCATTCTGTACCTTTTCGCTCGTTTCGCTCTGCGGAATAGACACGGATGTATTGCCGCACCCCCAGGCTCCAAATATAAGCAAAGCAAGCCCTAACAGAAATTCCTTCTTTTGCAAGCAATCACCTCGTTTCTCCTCAAACCATATTTTGCATCCAAATCATTCGTTCCATTCTTTTACATATATGTCGTTATCGGATAGGCTGAGCATCATCAAATAGAAACGGATTTTCCTTCAACAGCCCTACTACCCAGTCTGTCATAGGCTTCACCTCTACTACATAAGAAACCGCATCTGCAATTTTCGCTTCCCTGGCAATCCCCATATCCAGCATCGGAATAAGAAGCTTATCGTAATTCTGTGACACATCCCCACAAGTCGAGTAATGTCCATATAAATCAATTTCACGGACCTTCCCATCTTCAAGTATTAATTTAATTTTCCTTGCTTGCGGATTAATGCGGTTAGGAATATCGAGCCGTTCCTCTATACTGTGAATAAACGTGTTAGTTTTGAGCGTTGCTCCCAAAAATAACAATTGTGCATTCTCCTCATAAAGCCCGCTAAAGCAACCATTTTGCGGACAAGGCGTATAAACTTCATTATCGCGTTGCACATAAGCTTTCGCCCTGCTCCCCATAGCTGTCACCGAATGAGTCGGATGCATCGAGCGAATGGCACCTTCTCTTTTCATAAAAAGGTTGGGCAATATTCCGACACAAGAAATCTCTGTCTTAGGATTATAAATACCTCCGCTCAAATTATTCTCTGACCATGAATGAGTTGGAAATAACAATAGCCCCTCCTTCATATATTCGATAACGGCATCCAAAACAGTATCAGCTCCGCCTTCTACTTTCCCAACTGCTTTCATAGAAGAATGAATGAGCAATGTTCCTTTTTTTCTGATGCCCGTTTGTTCCATGTCTCTAATTAATGAATCTTTTGTATACATTGCTCTTTATCCTTTCAATATTTCATCATTACAGTTTGTCTCTGTTAAATGTTCCGTCGGAACACATCGCTAAATCACAAATTTCTTTTGGGTCATTAAAAGTCATCTTTGCTTCATCGCAAGAAATACCAGAACCATTCCATGTCACCAATCCGGATATGACACCTGCATTGTTCGCACATTGTATATCTGTCGGCATATCACCTATATAAATACATATGTCTTTATCTGCTCCTGTTAGTTCCATATATTTAAACAATGGCTCCGGATCCGGCTTATGTTCCTTTGTATCCTCTTCCAGAATAACAGTCGTGAAAAGCTCGTCTAAATGAAACGACTTAAAAAATCTTTCATACTCCTTTTGGCTTCTGGATGAAACGATACCCAAAGAGCATCCTCTGTCTTTTAGTAACTTAAGCATCTCTTTCGTACCCTCGAAAAAGTCCGCTTCCTGTGAATAACTTTCATAGTTTGTCTGCCATTTGTATGTATAATTCTCATCCGCATGAGCATTCAATCGCTGCAGACCTATATCTGTCGTGACTCCCAAGACTACCTTTACCTCATTCAAAGAATATTCGTAACCATATTCCTTTAATGTATGTTGCCACGTTTTTAATACAGCAGCTTCCGTATCGATTAATGTTCCATCCAAATCAAAAACATAATGTTTCAAATCCATAACAATTTCCTCCATAAGCTCCTACCTGTCGCTGTCACCACCGATACTTTATAATTCTGATTTTATATATAGACAAATCGAAATGATCAAGATATGTTTTTCCATTGTCCTGACTCACCAATAATATAATTCTTTCCAAGCGAAAGGTAATCTTTCATTATCTCTCTCATCATAATCATATATTCAAATCTGCACTGCACATTGGAATTTGTATAAATTTTATGGTCTAAAAATATCTTTATCTACTACGGTATAAATATCTTTCCCGATTTTTTGTTCAAAATATTTTTTTAAAGCCAGATTGCTGTCCCACTTTGTTTGTGGATATGAACCATACCTACGCTTTACATCTCCCATTCGCTCTTCAATGTCTAATACTCCTTCTGAGCCGGCCAATGAGTCACATAGTTGAATAAGTCTGTCATAGTCGTCCATAGTAGTTACTTTTAACACATCCTGAATCATTTTCAGCTCTTCATAAGTCGTATCGAACTTTCCGATATACTCATCGGTCGTTTGATTATTAAACGAATGCGTAAGGCATATTTGTGCAACCTCATCATAGCTTAAAGACATCATATAGGAATAACCATCTGCTACATGTCCCATATGTCTTCCTCCAAATTTTCTGCCTATATCGTGTAAAAGTCCAAATATATATGCTTTATTTGAATCTAGGCCGGCACATTCCAGTGCTATTTTTTCCGCACAATGTGCAGTTACACGACTATGGTTTCCCCATGGTCCCGGATTGCATCTTTCTGCTTCCCTTAAAAGCTCTTCCGCTTCTTCTCTTTCTGGCAACATATATCTGTACTCTCCTCCTAAGCCTCCTGAATATTCCACGTCTATTGTAACATATTTTCCATAGAAAGCGTACCGACTTACACTAAGGCCGTCCGGTGGGAGAAGCCCAATTGATTCTGAAAGCATACTTGTCTCATCAGATAATATGTCTCCAAACATATTCTCAGTTGCCGCCACATCAAAGGTATGTGGTGCTTTAATTCCCTCCTCTTCGTCAGGCATCAGTGATAGATGGAAGAACTCATGAAGCATTAACCATACTGATATTTTTATTTTCATTATCGAATTCCATATCACACATATCTTCCAACAATCCATGTTTTTCATAATTAGTTTTTCGGACAATGCGATTATAATCATCTACAAATACAACACTTGGTCTATGTTTTTTTGCTTCTTCCGATGTAAGCTGAGCATATGCCATAATGATAATTTTATCATTCACCTGTACACACCTTGCCGCCGCTCCATTCAAGCAGATCAAACCCGAACCGCGTTCCCCGGCAATTGCATATGTTTCAAAACGCTGACCGTTATTAATATCTACAATACTTACCATTTCATATTCTAAGATTCCTGCCGCATCTAACAGATCTTCATCCACTGTAATACTTCCAACATAATCAAGTTCCGCCTGCACTACTATTGCACGGTGAATTTTCCCTTTTAACATTGTCATCATCATAATAAATTCATTTTCCTTTCGCTTTAATCAGTCTTTTGGCCCGTTGCCTTTTTGATAATTAATTGTTTCGTCCTCGAAATCAAATGTAAAATTATCAATTAACCTGGTCTTTCCAATAAATACTGCCATTGCAACCAGAACTCTCCTGTCCAGCTTTTCTACCTGACTCATAGTCATTGCATCTACAGCCTTTAGATAATCAATTTTTGCCAACGGTTCTTTTTCGATATATCCCTTTATTTCTTTTATTAAAGCAACGGCATCCCTTTCACCGTCTTTAATCAGTTTCTTTCCAATTTGGATGCCACCATATAAAACAAGAGCTGCTTTTCTCTCCTCAGTATTTAAATACGTATTGCGTGAACTTTTTGCCAATCCATCCATCTCACGTACGATTGGGCATCCAATTACTTCCACATTTATATTCAAATCTTTCACCATACGTTTTATAATAGCAAGCTGCTGGGCATCCTTCTCTCCAAAATAGGCTCTGTCCGGAGTAACAATATTAAATAACTTCAGAACTACGGTACATACACCTCGAAAATGTACTGGTCTGCTTAACCCACAAAGTTCTTCTGTAAGTACAGACATATCCACATAAGAGCAAAAGTCTGCGCCATACATTTCTTCCGGCTCCGGATAAAAAATTAAGTCCACCCCATTTTCTTCACACAACCTGCTGTCACGCTCCAAGTCCCTTGGATAACTTGCTAAATCTTCATTTTGACCAAACTGCATGGGATTGACAAAAATACTTAATACGATCCGGTCATTTTCTGCAGCCCGATTAATTAAGCTTTGATGCCCTTCATGCAGGTATCCCATAGTCGGTACAAATCCAATGCTTAGACCATCTCTTCTCCACCCCGCTATACATTCGCAAACGTCTTGTATCGTCTTAACAGTCTTCATACTTTTATCTTCTCTCCTTTAATTCTCACTCTTAATACAATTTCTCTATTATTTCATCAGCCATACGAAAGCCATGTACTTCTCCCGGGAAAATACCAGCCTTCGTTTCTTCAATATACTGTTTAAAAGCAGCAGTCATCATTTCACCCACATTAGCAAAACATTTTACAAACTTTGGTTTAAATGTGCTATACATGGAAAGCATATCCTGATAAACCAGAACCTGCCCATCACAACCTGCACCAGCCCCAATTCCAATGGTAGGAATATGGATTGATTCCGTTATTAGACCAGCCAGTTTATCCGGCACGCATTCCAATACAACTGCAAATGCTCCTGCTTCCTCCACAGCCTTGGCATCCTTTACCAACTGTCTTGCCGTTTCTTCATCCTTTCCCTGAACTTTATATCCGCCAAACGCATTTACCGACTGCGGGGTTAGTCCTATGTGTGCAACAACAGGAATGGAAGATTCTACAATTGCTTTAATCTGAAGACATATCTTTTCTCCACCCTCAAGCTTTACCGCCTGGGCACGCCCTTCTTTCATAAGACGTCCCGCATTACAAACGGCATCATAAACGGATGTCTGATATGACATAAATGGCATATCTGCTACAATAAGTGCATTTTTACAGCCCCGTGCAACTGCCGCAGTATGATGAATCATATCCTCCATCGTTACCGATAATGTATCTTCGTATCCGAGCATTACCATTCCTAAGGAATCTCCCACTAATACGGAATTAACTCCCGCTTCATCCATTAATTTTGCAGTAGAATAATCATATGCTGTCAACATTGTTATCTTATCTTTTCTTTTCTTTTGTTCCAGTATTGTAGCTACCGTATTCTTCATAATTTTCCAGCTCCCTTTTCAATATCATAAATCTTTATCCGGGTATTTACTTTTTACCCGCGCCTATGAATTCTGTTTTCACCCTATCACCTCCAAAGGTTATTCTTTTTTCAACATACAACTGTATGGTATGGCTTGCTGTTTACGCAAAAAAAAGAGCACCTGTCCACACAATAGAAAATCTATTGCATAGCAAACAAGCGCTCAATATCGAACTAAATCATAACTTTATCCAACTATTCACTTATATACAATGGAAGATAGAATAATTTTTAGTTCCTGCCGCTTCTGTTTACATGGTCAAGACTATATAACTTTAATATTGCTATCATCAATATAACTTCATTCCGAAGCCTTATTCAACGCACCGGAGCGGCGGATCTTCTTTTTCATCTCCCATCTGTATATTCATACAGTATAGTGATATCAGATAGAGTTCTGCCACTTTCCAGTACATTTCCTTACGTAGTATAACTTATTTTATTTAGTTAATCAAGAGATATACTTTAATCTTTTTCACTCATTAAGCCATCACCAGCGGAGTATCAACTCTAAATTGTTCACTTACATATTTCGCATAAGTTTCGTGACTTTCCACAAGCTCAGCATGAGTTCCGCTCCCGGTAATCATGCCTTTTTCAAGAAAATATATCTTGTCACTGTCAACAATAGTCGCAAGTCTGTGGGCGATTACCAAAGTAGTACGTCCTTTCATCAGATTTGCTAACGCACCTTGTACCATCATTTCTGATTCACTGTCAAGACTGGCAGTTGCTTCATCCAGCATCAGAATTTTAGGATTACGTAAGAATGCACGTGCAATGGCAATTCGCTGGCGTTGACCTCCTGAAATCTTAACACCTCGTTCGCCCACTTCCGTCATCAGCCCATCCGGCATTTCTTCGACAAATTTACGGGCGTAAGCAAGTTCTAATACGTTCCATAACTCATCATCACTAAATTCTTTATCCAATCCATAAGTTAAATTATCTCTGATCGTTCCCGCCATAATCGCACTATCTTGTGAAACAAAACCTATTTGACTACGATAATCCGTCAAATTAATGTCTTGAATTTTTGTATCACCAAATTGGATAACTCCACGACTGGGATCATAGAATCTTTCCAGCAAACTGAATATGGTTGATTTTCCTCCGCCGGATGGGCCTGCGAAAGCAATAATCTGATTTGGTTTTGCCTCAAAAGATACACCTGTCAGAATTGGCTCATCATTTTCATAGGCAAAATCAATATTAGTAACTTTAAGTTTCTTACCGGTCAGATCGATAATTTCTCCGCTTTGCAAATCTTCAGGCTCTTCATCCAGTAATTCCTGAACCCGCTTCGTTGAACCGGCCGCTTTTGCCATCTCGGTAAATAAGGTTGCAACACTTGGCATTGCTCCGATCAGATTAAACAGATACATCAGGAAACTCATTAATGTGCCGATTGCCATTGCTCCGATAGCAATTCGATGCATACCATAAGCTAATAATCCAAAAATCATACTCATCATCGCCATCATCATAAGCGGCTGCATAGTTGCATCGAAGACAGCCTCTTTTTTGCCGACTTTAAATAACTTATCCACCTCGCGATTAGCACGCATCTGAGCCTGCTTTTCTGCATTAGATGTTTTTACAAGACGAATCTCACTTAACGTTTCGCTTGCAATCCCATTAAATTCTGCAAGTGCATCTTGTCTCATATGTCCGACTTTAGTTCCAAATCCAAAAATCGGCAACATAATGATCAGCACGATTGGAACGGTTACCAGCATTGCCAAACACATACGCCAGTCCATCCTGATCATCATATAAACAGAACCTAAAACCAGAATAATGCTTGATATGGTTTGTGGAAAAGTATTAGCAAGCAACTGTTTTACTTGCGATGTATCATTGACTAAACGGCTTGAAATCTCACCGGACTTAATGGTATCAAAATATTTTACTTTTAACGTCGTTAATTTAAGCCAGAGATTTTTTCTCAGGTTTTGAATGACATTTTCCCCAAAAATACCTAGAACGGTTCCGCCAATTGCCGAAATAATCGCAGAAGCCACAAATAGTAAGACTACTTTTAATAGCAGTGAATAATCGATTCCTTCTGAAAAGCTATTGACTAATGACGATGCTAATTTGGGTACATAAATTTGTACACTCGAGGATGCGATTAACAGCAGTATACCTATTATCAAAAGATGATACTTAGGTTTAGTCGTTGTAATCAGCTTAAAAAATTGTCTAAATGAAAACTTTGTTCCATCTTTTCTGACGGTATCACCCGGTCTTCCTCCTTCCATTATTTATGCCCCCTTCCAAAGAATCTGCCATCTCCGCCAAAGCCGCCGCGGAAATCTTCTCCGAAACCACCGAAGCCATTGAACCCGCTGCGCTCTAACATCTGTTCCCGTGCACGTCCAAGGTGAGCTGACATTTGGCCAAAATGCTGCCATCTCCTATCGTCACCAAAAATTTCGTTTAGCTTTGATTGGAACTTATCGCTCGAAATGTTATCTGCAATACGTGATAAATACTCATCCAAATTTTCCAGTTCTTCTTCCGCAAATCCTCTGAATAACTCATCTTTAAGGCTTGAAGAAATTGTACCGCGGTCTTCTATGCTTTCCCAGCCCTTCTCGGTCAACCTGACAAATGTGACCCTTGCATCCTCTTCTGATTTCACACGTTCAACTGTTCCTGCCGCTTCAAGCTTTTTTATGATTTGAGTAACGCTTGATGGTTTGATATCTAAAAATTCAGAAATACGACCTGCTGTTACATCTTCTTCTTTTGATAATAGCCGCAATGTTTCAAAAGCATTATCCGTCTTTTGTTCAACTTGATTGGCAAAAATCAAAAAGGGTTGATGTGTAATTTCCATTAGTTTATTCAATATATCATTTCTCTTCATTTTTCTTACCTCCTCTTTAACTTATTTAGTTTCATGACTAACTAACAAAATAAATATATACTCTTTTATTTTGTTTGTCAATACTAAAACTAAATAAATTAAACTATTTATTTTCTCTCCAATACCTATCCATTCAAGTCTTCACATCTAATCTGTCAGGTTACCTTGACAAAGATTATTCCGTCAAGGTAACTCTAACGCTATTTTACCCTTTTCATTACTTCTCACACACTTAATACAAAAAAACTGAGATCATTTTTCGGCTAGATGGATGTCCGCATATACTGTAAACCTTGACTTTGCTTCCTGATGCCGCTAAAGGCCCTCGGATCGAGAAGCTGCCCGATAGCACTCCCCTTCTTCAGCCGAATATTTTCGTTCAAAAGCAATATCTCCGGAACACAGTATTAAAATACATATACGCTTCGTTATCATTGTTGCTTGGCAAAGGAAATATACTTTATTTTCTATTTTCCTCCATTTTATATTCTGTAATATGTATCCAATCATACTCCGCACTTAAAGGGACCGTTTTATCAAATGCATTCAGCCATCCATTAACTCCCGTTCCCGGCCATGTATTCATCATAACCTTGCTTGGGGTACTCGGTATATTATCCGTTGCCTGATACACAACTTCTCCGTCCACATACCATGTGATAGAATCAGGAAGCCACTCAAATCCGTAGGTGTGGAACTCTTCCGATGCATCGAATCCCAAATCATGAATATATTCATGTTCTCCCACTCCGTCAGTAAAATAATTAAACTGTACCTTGGTTGTATCTTTTCCCAGAAACTCAATATCAATTTCATCCCATGGGTTGCTGTCGCTGGGGCCGGTATAAGTAAAGAAAGAGGATACTACTCCGTCGTTCTTAATGGGTTTCATTTTTACTTCATACATTCCATAATGATAGAATGCTCTGGTACGATATTCTCCGCCTGACCATTCCGGCTTTGCATTTTCTCCGTCAGAATCAATGGTAAGCTTCATAATGCCGTCTTCAAAAGTTACATTATCCTCTCTCCATGTACAATCAAACATATTTCCGTTTGTCCATCCGTTTGCCTTTTCCATCTGTCCTGGCTCGTAATCATCCAGTTCTGTTTCAAATGTAATGTTTTTCTCAAGCATACCCTTCCCCTTACCTTCTCCTTCTTCCTTTTCCGGTTCTTCCTGTCCCCCTCTTCTTCCTGCCCTCCTCTTTCTTCTTCCGTTATCGCCTTATCCCTCGATATATCCTTATCACCTTTGCCGGTTTCTTCCTTCGGCATACAGCCTGCTAGTATCATGCCTGCCATTAATACCATAAGTCCCCTTTTTACATTTCTCATCATTCATTTTCCTCCTATATATACTTAAAATATATATTTCATATAGCCTATAGAATCTAAAAGTTATTTCTTCCATTAGTTTGATACCATAAAATCATTAAATCGTAAATTTCCCTATAGCCTTCTTAAGCTTTGCAAAAACTTCCGCCAGTTCTTTCGATTGTTTTTGAACAAGCTCTGTAATTTCCGACATTTGATCCGCATTGCCTAGAAGATCACCTGTTCCTTTCGTACCATCGGAAGTAGTCCGTTTTAATTCATAAAATGCCTGATTTAAAATTTCGGTCTCGTTTAAAATATCATTGGAAACAGCAGAAAATCCCACAAAAATTTCTTTTATATCCAAGCTGTCCATTCTGTATTGCTCGCTGACTTCCATCATTTTACCATAGCCGTCTATAATATATCCATTGATAAAATTCATGGCTTTTTCTGAACTTCGACCGAGACGTTCCACCGCATCAATTACCTCCATAGTAATATTTTGAATCCGCTGGGCCGTATATCTGGACTCTTCTGCCATACGGGAGATTTCTTTGGCAACCACTCCGAAGCCGCTCCCGTGTATGCCTGCTCTGGCTGCTTCAATGGAAGCATTTAAGGAAAGAAGATTTGTTTCATTTGCAATTTTAAGAATACCCTCTGTCAGCATTTTAATCTGCTCCACCTTCTTGGATTCTTCAATAGAAGCCTGTAAATCAATGACTACATCCTTCGTAAGCTCCTTAGCGCTCTTTGCATCTTCATTAAATTCCTCGTTAAGAGTTCCGGCTCTTTGGGCAATCCCATTTACGGAAGCGGTTCCTTCTTCATTTTTTTCCTTCATGGCTTCCATATGCTGCTTCATATATTCAGAAGTGTTGCTTAGATTTTGGGCCGTAGCTGATGTTTGTTCCATCCCTGCTGATAATTCCTGCGAAACCTGTGTCACATCGGAAACACGGTCCATCAGCCGTTCCACGATCTTCTCCAGTTTTCTGACGAGTTCCGCCACAACCGAGCTGTTTTCATTTACAATTCCCACCATCTCACCCATGGAAATCTGAATAACCTCCAGCGCTTTTGCTAATTTCCCCGTCTCATCTTTATTCTTTAAATATTTTCTATGTTTAACACCTGTAAAATTACCGCTTTCCATTAATAATAAATCTTCAATAACAAGATAAATTGGCTTAGAAATGCTGTTTCCTACCACTACTGCTAGAATCATTGCCAAAACAATCACGCCTGCACTTACTACCGCTATAGTAAACGTCGTATTCCTTACAGAAGTAAATGCTTGACTTTGAGGGCTGTAAACGACAAAGGTAAAGCCGCTTTTTAACCTTTCAAATCCTACAAAACAAAAACCGTGACCTTCCACTTCCATGGATCTGAATCCGCTTCCTTGCTGTATCAATGCCGCTTCCAGTTCCCCATATCCCCCATCCTTCAAAGAGGTTCCCTGAGGGTGACCCGAACCCACAATAATCCTGTTACTTTGGTCTATTAACATAGTTCCCCCCGGTTCTTTGTCAGAAATCGCCGTCCCCATATTCCTAAATTCTTCAAAGGGAATATCTACTCCCACAATAGCGATTATTACCTCTTCCTCCTTATCGATAATGGGATAATAATAACTGATAATCTCCTCTTGAAATCTTTGGTTAAAATAAGGTTCCGACCACAAAGGTTCCCCTCTTTGCAAAATTTCCTGATGCCATTTCCAAGCCTCCTCCCCATTGCTGTACTCCGTATAGGCATCATAAGGATCGTAATCTACCTTGTCCACCCCTTTAAACCATGATCCAAATATAGCCTTGGCTAAATCGGGATTTACAAAAGCGGATACACTGAGCAAATCCGGGTTTTGTATGCTGACTTCCTGTAAATAGCGGTCCAATTCCTGAAAATAGCCGACGCTCATAGTAACATTCTTAGCCTTGGAATAGCTTAAGGTCGCGCCAATATAGGTTCCTATGGTTTGCGCAACTCCTTCATAATGGGCAAGAGATGTTTCCATTTCATAGGCATACTGGGCGGATAAAGACTGCATATTTTGATTCACTTGTTCTGATATGGCTTCTCTTGCCGACATGGCAGAAATATACCCCACAATTAAAGTCCCCGCCACAACGCATACCATAATAGCTGCTACAATTTTATTAGAAATTTTTTTCATTTGCGCTCCTTTTTTCCATCCCATCTTATTCTTCAGATAATTCTTCAATAAATTCTTTATAAGATTTTTTTCCGTAAACAAAATCACTTAATAAATAGTAATAGTTCCCCGATAACTCTTCCGACATAATCTGGTCATAAGCAGGATAGAGCGTCTGATTGTTGTACATAGTCCAGCACTGGTACAGGATGGGAAACTTTTCTTCATCTACTGCCTGGCTTTTATAAACCGGTATCCCTGCTCCTATATCATTCACTACCACATTGGATATGGAATTCATAATTTCTATGTACATATGAATCATTTCTTCACTTTGGGGAATAACTCCGTGTTTATTAATTACAAAGGTATCCACATAGCCGCCGATTCCCTCATCATCTTCTTTATTGGGAAAAGGAATCACATCCACCTTACCCTTTACTTTGGAAATATCCGATTCTAAAAAGGTAGACGCCCAGTTTCCGTAATAAAGCATTGCTGCTTCTCCTTGGGAAAATAAATGTACCGCATTGTAGCCGTCATAATCTAAAAATCCCTTTTGCCATATATCTCCCTTTATTATCTGATCCATCTTTTTTGCTGCTTCTGCAAATTGGAAAGAGGAAAATAAGCGTTTATCGGTAGCGGCCTTATAGACAAAGTCACCTTTGCCTTCTCCTTGAACCAAGCTCATATAGTATAGGGAGGAAAGCCATCCGTCCTTTGCTCCTGTTACAGCCGGAGTTATTCCCAACTGCTTAAACTTTTCAGATACCTCTAAAAATTCTTCAAAACTTTCCGGATATTTTATTCCGTTTTCTTCAAACAAATCCCGGTTACAAAACAAGTACGCCCTCCATCCATATAAAGGCAAGGCATAAATTTCTCCGTTATAAGTAAAAGCATCCAGTCCTCCCTCCCTTAACTTGGGGGAAATCCCTTCTTCTTCCACTGCTTCGGTAATTTCCTGTATCATTCCCGCATTTACAAAACGCCAAAGTTTACTATGGCCCCACATAAAAAACATATCCGGAAGGCTGTCCGTCAATATGGCATTATTCACTGCGGTTTGATATACCTCATTCTTATATATGGTTACTTCAAAAGTAACTTCCGGATGTTTTTCCTTATACTGTTCCAGAGCCACATTTAATGCTTTCTCCGTATCACCGTGCATAGTCCAGATGCTGATAACTTCTCCGCTTTCTTCCTTTTCCGGCTTATTTTCCCATATTAAATCGGAGTACATCTGCAGTAAAAATAAGCCTAGCAAAACACCCAAAACTATCAATAATTGTATTATCTTTTTGCTTCCCATACTTTTCGCTTCCACCTTCCGTCCCCCTCTTCCCTTGCATAATCCGGATAAATCTCAACATATAAAATCCCCAAAAAGCAACCTTGAATTCAAGCCTGCTTTTTGAAGATATTATTAACCCTTTACTGCACCTGCGGTCATTCCTGTAATGAATTGTTTTTGTAAACTAAAGAATATTATCAGCACCGGCAACGTGGTAACGCATCCTGCCGCCATAAGCAAGTCATACCTATTTTGGTAGTTTCCTACATATAACCTGATTCCTACAGGAATAGTCGCCACATCGGCAGAAGTGGTCAGAACCCATGCGAATAAAAGTTCATCCCATGCCATAAGAAAAATGTAAATTCCTGTTGCAATAAGTCCCACTTTTGATACCGGCAGAATTACTCTTACAAAGGCTCCGAATTTACTGCATCCGTCAATAATAGCCGCTTCTTCCAATTCAATCGGAATGCTTGCAAAAAAACCTCTCAATATCCAAATACTAAAGGGAATAAAAAATGCTGAATACACAATAACAATTCCCGGGTAAGTGTTGATCAACCGAATTCCTAATGTTTCCTGAACCCGGATAAACAACAAGTATAGAGGAAGAAGAAACATAATTCCCGGAACCATCTGTGTTGCCAATACAGTAGCTCCGAAAATGCCGGAGCCGGGGAAATTATATCTGGACACCGCATATCCTGCTAATGTAGCAATACTTAGAGCCACTATGGTAGTGAGGCTGCATACAATGACACTGTTTCTGAAATATTGAAAGAAGTTAACATTTTTCCACATCATCACATAGTTTTCAAAATGCCTGGGAACTCCCAGTTTTCCTGTCGCAATCTCTCCCTGCGTCATTAAGGAGGTAACTATCATCCATATAATGGGAGCGACTGCAAATACTACAAAGATTCCCACCACTGCATTTGCTAATAGATTTATCCTCTTTTTTCTTCTATTATATTTATTTAAACCGTGTGTTTTCATTATTCTTTCACCACTAAATCATTCTGAAATACTCTATACCAGATTGCTACCAATCCCATTACACAAAGCATTACAATCACCGTTGCTGCTGCTCCTGTACCGAATTGCCATATTTGGAAAGAGTTGCGGTTAATATTCGTCATCATTAAATCACCGTATTTTCCGGGGAAACCTGCACCATGGCCAAACATCATGGCCACAATATTAAAGGAATATACATAGCTTATAATTCCGTTAAGTATCTGTATGGATAATACAGATTTCAATAAGGGGAGGGTAATATGACGAAAACATCTCCATGCACCTGCTCCGTCAATTTTAGCCGCTTCATAAAATTCATCGGGAATCTGCTGCAATCCTGCAAGCAGCATCAGCATTACAAAAGGAACTTGGCGCCATATGGTAGGAATGATAATAGCCACCATAACTGCAGGCCCCGTAAGCCAATAAGGCTTGCTTGGAAATAAATGAAGAACATCCACCAAAATGCGGTTAATAATACCGTCATTTTGCCACATGAAACCCCATAGCATACCAACGACAAAGGATGGGACTACCCAGGGTGTCATAAGCAACGTTCTGGCAAGTCCTCTGAATTTAAACTCTCGATTTAACAGTACTGCGAGCAACAAGGCAATAGAAAGAACCAATATACTACATATTAAGCCAAAAATTGCCGTATTTCTTAAAGCGTCAAAAAAACCTGAGCGCATGGTGCTGTTTTGATCAAATAAAATAGTTCTATAGTTATCCAATCCTATAAAAGGTGCCTTTAAAAACTTTTTAAGAGTAAATTGGTTCAGTTTTAAAAACGACATCATGATCCCTGATACGATGGGAATAAAGTGGATCAGAATCATTGCAACAATTGCAGGGGCAATTAAATAATAAGCCAATTTATTCTCTGTAATCCTTGCCCATAACCCTGTTTTCTTTCTTTTCGGAATTCTTTTACTTTGATTCTTACTTCTATTCATTTTCTATACCTCTGATTAAAGAAACCGCTGCAATCTAATTATCTCTTGCAGCGGTTCATAATAGTCCACTCTCTTATTTTTTATTCATTATAAATAACAGTGCTTTCACCTGCTGTTTGAGTCAAGAATTCTTTTGTTTGTTCCGGTTTATAGTCTCCGTATACACCCATTACATTATCCCAAACATTGCTTAATCCTTTCTGCAGAATAGTTTCTGAAGGACCCCATCCTGCTACGGAAGGATATGCCTTACCGAATTCCAGCTGCTCTTTAAATGCTTCTCTCATAGGCTCTTCTGATACGAAATCTGTTTCATAAGTTGCTTGTACAGTAGGTAAGTTACCGCAGAGCCTTTGATATGCAACCTGTGCATCTGGAGTCATTAAATATTCAATAATACGGTAAGCTGCTTCTTTGTTTGCAGAAGAGTTAAATACGCTCAAACCGCTGCCTCCGAAGAATGCATATCTTCCTGCAGGACCTGCCGGGAAAGGTGCTGTTCCGATTTTTTCTGCTAATTCAGGTTGTTCTCTTCTCAAAGTAGCAATTTCATATGCCCCAGTAAAGATGGTAGCTGCTTCACCTGAATTAAATAACGCTTCTACTTCTGCCGAGTTTTTCTCCAATGCAGGCATGCTCATAAGACCTTCCGAAGCTAATTCTGTATAGAATTTAACGCCTTCATATGCTTCGTTTGAATCTACCACACTTGTCTTATTGTCATCTGCTATAAATTCACCGCCTGCACCCCAAATCCAAGGAGCAAAGTTATGTATAACGTTCCAGTCATTTTTACCGGGCATTGCCAAAGGTGTTACTTCTTTTCCTTCAATGGTGACACCTTTCATTTTAGTTAAAGCTGCTTTAAAAGAATCCCAAGTTTCAAAATCTGTTTCAGGATTTACTCCTGCTGCTTCGCAAATGTCTTTTCTGTAGAATAATGCCCTTGTATCGATGAACCAAGGAGCTGCAAATCTTTCTTCGCCTGCACCTAAAATCTGTGTAGTAGGAAGTGTAGCAGGAACGAACGCTTCTTCTCCTCCGAACCTGTCATAGATTCCGGTTAAGTCTTCTAAAGCACCCATTGCCGCAACTGCTGCAACTTGTGTTGTTCCTAATTGAGTGATGTCGGGACCTTCTCCGCTTGTAGCAGCAGTTGTAATCTTAGTCCAGGCAGAACCCCAGTCAAGTACGGTTACTTGAATGTCAATATCTTGATTCTGTTCCAGAAAAGGAGCCATTACCGTTAAAAAGTCTGCTTCCGGCTCTCCACTATTAGGCATGATCCACATAGTTACAATTGTTTTGCCGTCAGTTGTCTCTGCCGCAGGTGTATCTGCCTCTGAACCTGTGTCTTCCGTTTTAGAATCTTCATTCACTTCTTCTTTCACAGCTTCTGTCGATGTGGCTTTGGAATCGGTATTATTACCGCATCCCATTAATGATGTGGCTAAAAGTGATGCCGCTAATACTAATGATAAGAATTTTACTTTCATTATGTACCCCCATTTATTTTTATGATACATAGATTATAAGATAAACTCCCTTATTCTATAACCCTATAAAATTACGATATTAATGGGTAAAATTCTTAAATCCTTCTATTCTTCATCCTTTTCCCCTGCTTTAAAAGGAATCTTTAAAAATACCTTTGTATATTCTCCCTCTTTTGATTCAATTGCTATGATATCCGCTATATTCTTAATGTCATAGGAAAGGGAAATTCTTGAAACTACAGACTTAACCCCAAATCCCGATTGAACTTCCAGCGGCTCACCTTTCATAACTTTGTCGATGGTATCCTTTTTCATTCCGCTCCCGTTATCCGCCACACAAAGTTGTGTAAAGTCCCCATCGGCTTTTGCAGAAATAGTAACATAAACAGGCTCACCCATCTGTTTAATACCGTATTTAATACTGTTTTCAACTAAAGTCTGAATGGTCATCTTCGGTATGAGAATTTCACGGCACTCTTCATCAATATCATAGGAAACTCTTAAAATATCAGGATTGCGAATTAGGGCAATCTTAATATATTCCTGTGAAATTTCCAGTTCATTGGTAAGGGTTATCATATCATTTCCCTGATTAAGACAGGCTCTGTAATATCTGGCAAGGGATTTAATCAGCTGATTGGCAGATTCTTTTTCTTCCACACTGATTAAAATACTGGCTGCATTTAATGTATTGTATAAAAAATGAGGCTTGATCTGATGGTTAATTACTGATAATTCCAATCCCTTTTGAAGCTTCTCTCTTCTTTTTACTTCCACGATCAAAGTCTTTATCTGTTCCATCATCTCATTTAAGGCTTTAGAAATATCGTCGGCTTCTGAATAGTATTTTTCTTTGGAAAAAAGAATATCTAAATTTCCTTGTATCCCTATATCACGGGCTCTTTTCGCAATTTCTTCAAGAGGACCGGTAACCCTTTTTTTTATGATAATGGATACAATTATAATAAATTCCATGGTTATGATCAGCATGAAAATCAAAGCAAACTCTATGTTGGCGCGAAATATGGAGTTCTTTGTCATCCCGTAGATTTCTCCCCGAATGCTTTCCATAGGTTGAGAACTATATTTGCGGGTGCTAAATAACCTCCATAAGCTTTTTGGGCTCTCGTCAAAATTCAGTTTCCCACTATAAGTTTCTATTTCCCCGCCTGCCGGAAATGAAATCATATTTCCTGATTCACTTTTTATAAGAACCTCATATCCTACTTCCCGGAGATAAAAATCAAAGCTTTTTTGAAGTAAATTAGGGTCTAAGAACACAATCAGATATCCCAGATGCTGCAGGCTTTTTTTGGACCGTATGCTGCTTACCAGATAAAAGGTATTTATCCCTTGATCTCCTGCGGAATCTTTTCCTATCTCCCAATAATAGCTGCTTTTACCCTGCTTAAGGTTTTCTATATCCAGCCGCTGCAAAAGTTCCTGAGGATCTTGTCCAAATGTGGGCTGCTTATATTCCGATACCGCTCCGTCTTCCATAATAATATGGATGGATTGGATTTCACTTCTTTCCGCCATTTTATTCATTAAAAATGTGCTGATCTGCTTGATTTTTCCTTCCCCTGTTTCATCTAATCTTGATTGTAACCCTTCTTCAATGACCAGGTTATAAGAAAACTTTCTAATATCCTCCAGCTGCATATTGATAAAATAAGAAAAAGTATCCAATATCCGACTGTTATCTAAATTTTGACGGTATACCATCTCTTTTCCGGTAATAGCGACGAAAAAAAAGAAGCCCAAAAGTAAGGATATCAGCATTGCCCTAATATAACTGCCCAGCAATACACTGGTTATTGTTTTATCTGAATTTTTACTTATTATTTTTTTACTCCGATATTTCATAGTTCTCACACTCTGTTTTCTTATACTCATTAGGCGTCATGCCGATGTATTTTTTGAATAGCTTAGTAAAGTAAGTCGTATCCGTATATCCCAGGTAATTGCATACTTCATAAATCCGCATATTCTTTTCTTTCAACAAATATTTTGCCCGCTTTATTTTGGTTCTGGTCACATAATTAAGGAAATTCTCGCTGGTTTCCTGCTTAAATAAACTGCAAAAATAATTTTTACTGATTCCCAATGCATCGCTGATTTCAGTTAAACTTATTTTATCATCCACATGTTCCACCACATACTGGCATGCCAGCCTTACTACATTATCCTTATATACCACCATATAGCTTTCCAAAATGGAAAAAAGACTCTTTACCTCTTTTTCAAATTGAGCCATTAAATCAGCCTTTGTCATATATTTTTGCTGATTCAGGGTCAAATACAGATCGAGCCGTTCCAGCTTGTTCAGATTATAATATTTTTTATTTACCGCTTGTACAATTTCTTCTAAAATATAAGAGAAACGAAAGCATGTACCGCTTATGTCCTCTTTATCATATTGAGCTTCTTCCTCCAGAATATCCTCAAGCAGTTCAAACGCTTTTTTATCTGTTAATAACACCGACTCAATTAACTTATTATCCTTTTCTCTGGAAAAACTTCTGTCTATGGAAACAATCAGTTTTTCCTTTATCTGCTCCAATACTTTTATGATTTGTTCTTCCACAATAGGTTTTAGTATATAGTCTGCCACTCCGTACCGGATCGCGGACTTGGCATACCCAAATTCTGCATAGGCTGTTAAGATAACAATGACCTGCTTGCCTTTTGATTCCTTTACCCTTTTTATATATTCAATTCCGTCCATAATTGGCATTTCAATATCAGTAATAATTAAATCAACTTTATTTTCCTTGAGCTGCTGTAACCCTTCCTCCCCGTTTTGAGCCTCACATACTACACGAAACCCCAACTGTTCCCAGGGTATTAATTTTTTTAATCCCAATCTTACAATAGGTTCATCATCTACAATTTGTACGCAAAACATATGTATACCTCCTACTTTAGTACCACCTATACTTTAATAAATTTCCCCTTATAATACAAGCTATAAAGAAATAAAGATTCCAGGCTGGAAATGAGGCATTCCCTTTATTCAAAAGAAAAGGACGGCGTAAAATAAATGCCCTGGTCATACCCTTCTTTTCATGGACATTTTTCTACACCATCCTTTTTATTTTATTTGCTTCTAAACCAATTTCGAATCCATTGGCCGCCTTCCGTTAAGTCGCTCTCCTCCCAATCGCAAATTTTTGTACTCTTAAAGGAAATGGCACTGCTGGCCTCGTTTTTATTTGCAAGATTCCAGCAGATATAACTTACGTTTTTCTCATCAAGAAGGGTAAGCCATTTTGTTGTTTGTTCCACATCATTACCTCCGTCGCCGGAAGCTTCACACATACCGAACTCGCTGACAAACACAGGAAGCCCTGCATCCAGACAGCTTTCCAATCTTTCGCGCAGCCAATCCGTGTGGGTTGCAGCATAAAAGTGCAATGCGTACATAACATTATCATATTCAAGGGGAGAAGCCGCTGCTTTATCAATATCCTGGCTCCAAGTAGGTGTCCCTACAATAATAACAGCATTTTCATCATTTGCCCTTATAATGGGAATTACTTCATCCGCATAACTTTTTATGCTGTCCCATGTAGCACTTTTACAAGGTTCGTTGCATATCTCATATATGACATTATCAAGTCCGCTATAAAGACTTGACATTTCATCAAAAAATTCTATTGCATCATCTTTATATACATTTGGATCTTCATCATTTAACACATGCCAGTCGATAATAACGTACATCCCAAGATCCGTGGCATATTCTACGCCTTTTTTAACAAGTGTCCTCAACTTTTCTTTGTCTGCGCTGCTTGTGGCATATCCTCCGTTTTCATACGTATACATGGCTATTCTTACACAATTTGTATTCCAATCGTCGCGCATATCTTTGAAAGCATCATAATTGATATATTGAGGGAACCACGCAATGCCATGGGTCGACATTCCCCTGAGCTGAACCGGATTTTCACTGCTGTCTACAAGTTCTGTTCCTTCTACGTGTAAAACGCCATGTTCTAAAAAAGGGGGGGACTTCTCATCTTTTGCAGCATCCTTATTTACATCATCCGGTAATGCGGTTGCACCGTTATCTGAAAAATTGCTGCTTTCCTTACTTTGCAGTTGATTACAGCCGGTCAGCATCATAAGAGTTAAGCTTAAAGCTGCCGAAATAATTAATTGCTTTATGTATTGGCTTTTCATAAATATTTCCCTCATTTTTTTCAGTATATCTATCTATATTACCTTATATTTCCCTTTATATTAACTATATAAAATTCCGATTTACCAAGGTAATATTACTATCGCTCCTTTCAGGTAATTAATCTGTTTAAGAAAAATAATCCGTATCCCAAAAAAGGAAGCATATCATCAATATATTGAATTGGAAAAAGGAAAAATTACATTTCCCTTTCTAATACCGGCATAAAATCAAATTTAACATTATTATTTTCAGCCTTCCTCCTTAATCACATCCTTATATACAAAATCAATTGTGTCTTCCGCTTCAAGTTCCCTTGTCAATATTGCTTCCGGAATAATTCCTATAAAATCCTTGTCCCTCCACCATTGCCGCATAGCGTCTGCCCCGAACTCGTTAGAACTGGATTTAGTCTGATGTCTTTTTAGAGTTTCTTCAAATGACAAATCGTAATAATAGGCAAATATGTTATCAAATTGGGCTGTCGCGAGTTCAAACAACGGTTTGTACCAGTCCGCATACATAATTCCCTCTAGAATAACAATATCACAATTACTTTTTCCATATATCAGTAGTTCCATCATCAACGGGAGTGCCTTTGTATCAAAACCATCTTTAACCTTCAGAATATCTCTGCGTACTACATCCTGAGAAATCAACATTGTATTATGACCAAATTTCTGCTGTAATCCTTTTGCTATTGTTGTTTTTCCGCTGCCCGAGTTTCCTCTGATAATAATTAAACTAGACATAATTCTTCTCCTATAAACACTTATTTCACTCTAATTAATCAGCTTAAATATATCTGTTAACTCATTAACACTGAGAACAGCTTCGGACAAATCCACATTAGAAAAATGAAATTGTTTTTAGAGGCGGAATCTTAACTGTTTCTATTAATTTGTGTTCTGCTTACTTTTCTATAGTAGATTCCTTCTCTTGATTATTTTACCATAAATTTTGAAACTACAGTATAAGTCATCATTCTTTTGAGCAGGAGAATCTATTTCATTAAGGTCATTACCCCTTATTATATAAATCCACAGCGCAAATCGGAATTTTAAATACACTAATCATTTCACTAGCATTTTCTCCATTCCGATAATATTCAAATACATATCCTGGATTAAGATTAAAAGGTTTTTGCTGCAATCACTGCCTCATGTATTGCCTTGTTAAGAATAGCTTCCACGTCCTCACCTATCACATCTAGTTTTTCTGCTGCTATAGAAGTAAAATCTGTTATTCCCAAGAATCCAAATGCGGTTCTTAAATACCTTTCTCCCATCTCATAATTGCTCTCGGGTTCAGAACTGTACCCTCCGCCACGAGTAACAATATAGATTGCCTTCTTCCCCATGAGCAATCCTACCGCTCCCTTCTCGGTATATTTAAAAGTAAGTCCAGTTACTGTAATATAGTCAATATATGCCTTTAATATTGCCGGAATACTGAGATTCCACATCGGAGCAGCCACAATATATTTATCAGCCTCTGCAAATTGATACGTATATTGGAGAACTGGATGTTTTTTACTCTCCTCTGTTTTGGGTCCGTACACCGTAGCGATATCATCAACTGATAAAAAATGAATTTTCTCCTGACTAAGATCAAGTATACTTATTTCATCCAAAGGGTTCATACGTTTATATTCCTCCAGAAATCTGTCAGCTATCCTAAATGTTCTTGATTCACCTTCCGATTTTGCATTAGCTTTAATATACAGTACTTTACTCATAATAAAATCTCCTTTTCTAATTAAAATATCATGTCAAAACTTATTGGTTTTTATTCTTAAAACGCCTGTTGTAATCACCAAAAACTTGACTCCGTTATTTTTTACAGTTTTATTTCATTCAAGTAATCGTTCGGACATTGCATCAGCTTTCCCACCTGCTGTTTCACAAAAGTATCCTCTTGATCGCACATGCTGACTGGTATCTGATCTGATTTCAATAGAGCAAGCCCTGCAAGGTTTCACCCCGTGTAAGTTTCGCATATGCAGCACTTGTGTTCCACAATTCCAGTGCATTTTCCATGTCATAGGAAAGTGAGGAAGACCTCTTTTCTTCTATTCCTCTATCAAAGTATTTCCCTGTTGCCCTTGCAAGATAAGGGTCAGTAATAATCTGAGATAACGCTAAAGCAGATTTCTCCAGTGAGCCTATCCTATCCGATACCTGTTGCAAAAATGACTCTGTGAAACGGGATTTGTCCGGAGCAAAGCCTGTATCAATCATCAAACCAGGATTAAATGCGTTGATTATAATACCTGCCCCGATACGTATAAGCCTTGCAGACAACTCATAGGTAAAATAAAGGTTGCACAGCTTGGAATATGAATAGCGAACAAAATTTCCTTCGAGAGTTTCATCCGGGCCGGCAATTGCTGCTGTTCCCGGCCAGGTCAGCTCCGCACCCGGAGGGTCATGCATGTCACTGCTCACCACGGCAATCCGCCCTGACGGCAGCATGGAAGGAAGCAGCAGATTTGTCAGCAGAAAATGTCCCAAATGATTGGTTTCGAAAACAATATCAAAGCCATCAGACGTTTTCCCGATATTGGTTCCATTGATTCCTGCGTTACATACAAGACCGTATAAAGGCAAATTTAGCTCCTTGTATTTTGATACGAAGGCCCGGATCGAAGCAAATGATGATACGTCGAGTTCCATTGCCTCAATATGTGGATTGCCGCTTATCTGTATGAGGTCAGCTTTGGCCTGTTCGGCTTTCATTGTATCGCGGCAGGCTAATATTATGCAATATTCCGTGTTGTGTGCAATATTTTGTGCACATTCGAATCCAAGTCCTGAATTCGCCCCTGTAATGACCACTGTCTTTTTATCATCCATATTATAGTAAATCCCTTTCTATTTATTATTCTACACTGTCATTATTGTTTTCAAGGTAGATTTTAATTATTATGTGGAAGATGTTATTTTTGTAAATTCAACGCTCTTATTCCATAAGTCCATTGTATTTTCAAGGTTGTACGAAAGCGGTGAGGACTTTCTCTCAACCGTACCCCTATCATAATATTTACCTGTCTTTTCTCCATAAATCTGCTCTGTTACCAACTCTGCCAGTCCCTTAGCAGACACTTCAAGAGAGCCTGCTCTGTCCGCAAAAATCTTTTTTGCCACAAAGGTCAGGAAGCCGGGATACTTGGGCATGAAATTAGTTTCCATCATCAAACCCGGGTTAAAAGCATTAACTACTATTTTTGAATTATTATTGATAAGTCTTCTGCTCAACTCATAAGTAAAGTACAAATTACATAACTTAGAAAACGAGTAGCGCCGCATATGATTTTTTTCCAGCTTATTATCAGGATGTGCCAATGCCAATGTACCCGGCCAGACAAGCTGTCTACCCGGCGGACAGTGCATATCGCTGCTCACCATAACAATTCGGCCGGCGGGTTGCATCGAAGGAAGTAAAAGATGAACTAGTAAAAAATGTCCCAGATGGTTGGTTGCGAACACTGAATCATAGCCATCCGCCGTTATTTCCATATTCCTTCCGGATATTCCCGCATTACAAATAAGAGCATATAGTGAAGGAAATTGCTGCTCCTTATATTTCTTTACAAAGTCCCGGACAGAGGCAAGTGAAGATACATCGAGTTCCAGAATGTGAATATCTGAATTTCCGCTGTTTTCAATAACCTCCTGCTTTGCCCGTTCTGCCTTTGCTTTATTCCGGCAGGCAAGTATCACCTGATATTCCATGGAGGCACTCGCAATCATTTTAGCGCTTGCCAGCCCCAAGCCTGAATTGGCTCCGGTAATGATGATTGTTTTTTTATTATTCATTACAGTATACAATCCTCCCTTTTCATTCAATATGCATAAGTAATTTACAAATCTTCCAATTCAACAGGCTCACCTGAAAAATCGGATACAACAGCCTTCATTCTATCTATATAGAATACCGCAAGCTTTCCATCATTAACACTATATGTATTTTTCAAAAAAGAATTAGCTTCCAACATTGCTTCTTTAACTTCAATCGCCTCATCTACAACGGCATTTCCCGTAATCCTTATCCATTTTCCTTTTACTATACCGGCTATCTCTATTTTAGGATTTCTGATAAACTGTGCGTAAACC
The DNA here is from genome assembly GCF_000732725.1 of Kineothrix alysoides. Classification (GTDB taxonomy): domain Bacteria; phylum Bacillota; class Clostridia; order Lachnospirales; family Lachnospiraceae; genus Kineothrix; species Kineothrix alysoides. The sequence goes on from NZ_JPNB01000001.1 coordinate 1,799,119, forward strand.
TTTTTGTCATTACTTGTTGCCAAATATATCTTTCCATTGTATTCTACCGTTGCACCAAAGGGCCGTACCCTTGGCTGGTCATCTTCTACAGTAGCAAGATAATATGTCTTTGCCTCTTTTAAAAATCAACTACTTTACTCATTTTAATTAATCTCCTTCTGTATTTAGCTGCATGCATGGGGACCGGATATGGTCACGTTTTCACCTTTTCTCGCCTTGTACTGCTCGTCTTCCGGTATGGAAACCATATGTTTTCCTTTAGTATCGAAAACGGATAAGGTTCTTTGTCTTGTTCCTTAAGCTTTTCTATGAGACTATATCGAACAGTTCATAATTTCGATAGAGTTCGTCGGAGACAATTTCCATTTGGTGTGCATTCAGACTCATATTATCAAATCCTTTCTTATTTCTTTTACACTTTTCTATTCACTTAATGTTTAACAACTTCTCCGCGTTCAGATGTGCAAATTTTTCTTTCTCTTCCTCAGATAAACTACTGTTTAAAATAAAGCTTTCTGCTTCTTTCGTTGAAACATATGGGTAATCTACAGAAAATAGAATCCGATCGATTCCTATGGTTTCTACACACATATCCAAAAGCGCCTGCGTAAACATACCACTTGGTGTAATGTACATATTTTCCTTCAGATAATCACTTGGTTTTTTCTTTAATCCGGTCATTTCCGCAGAAAAAGTGGAATCAAAACGATCAAAAAAATATGTTAAAGTTTCACCCCAGTGACCTAAAATCATTTGCAATTTCGGGAATCTGTCAAATGTTCCGGATAATACCATATGCAACATCTGTGTTCCAGCATCCACATGCCATCCATATCCACTTGTAGCCATACGGGTGCTTACCGCAGGGCTTAGGTTCCCCGCATAACATTGCTCTTTTACTTGCGCAGGAGGAAATCCGGGGTGCAAATAAATTGGCACAACTAATTCTTCTGCCATTGCCAGGAAGGGGGCATAACATGAATCATCCAAAAATTTTCCATCCGTACGACCACTAATTTGAGCTCCTGCAAAACCGAGTTGTGTTACGCATCGCTTCAATTCAGCCGCACATGCCTCAGGGACTGCTGTTGGAATTGCTGCAAGGCCAACAAATCTATCAGGGTGCCTTTTGATGGCTTCTGCAAGATAATTATTTGCTTCTTCGCATACTTCTACGGCCTTATCAGGTCCTACCATTTGTGCTGAAGTATTGGATAGTACCTGTACTGAAATGTGGTCCTCATCCATTGTTTTGATTCGCTCATTATCAAGATCAAATAATAGTTCAAATGTTCTTCTATTACCAAATGCAGCAGCAAAGTCCGGTACCAATTTATTTAGATTGTCTTCACCTGCTTTACTTATTCCTGCATGGCCATAGTGTTCTTCCATTGTTATTATTCTCATTTACTATGCTCCTTTTTATATATTCCTTTAATTGACTCGGTGTCGATAATGTATATGATAGTATATAATCGACTCAGTGTCAATACATAATTCACCCCTTGTCACTTAAATATTGAAAAATGATTTTTGTGTGATATAATAAGTACAATCACACAAGAAAGGAAATGTCCAATGGGAAATCAAAGAGCACGTTCGCAGGCCGAAATTAAAGACCGCCGCCAGGAAATTATTAATGCGTGTGATACTTTATATACTAACCTCGGATATGATGCCGTTAATTTAAAAGAAATATCAAAAATGACTTCAATTACTCGTACTGCTATTTACACATACTACAAAACAAAAGAGGAAATTTTTCTGGATATCCTAAAACAGGAATATTTAAACTGGCAGAATGAATTGGAACTCGGATTTGAAAAGATTAAAACCGGGAACAAAGAAGAGTATTGCCACTTTCTGACCGATTCTCTTGTGAAACAGGAAAAGCTATTAAAACTTTTATCTGAGCACTTTGACTCGATAGAAAATAATAGTTGTTCTGAAAAACTATGTGAATACAAAAAAAATATCCGGCCCTTATTCCTGACCCTGTCACAAGGAACAAAGAAAGTATTTCCAGATAGCAGTGATAGGGCAGCAGAACATTTCCGGTTATTCTTTTTTGCATCGATTGGAGCCCTATATGGTATGACTCATCCTACTGAAAAACAAATTGCAGCAATGCAAGCCACAAATTTCTACAAGAAACTAAATTTTCCGGAATTGTTTTATGAACACACGTTGTTAATCGCGAGAAATCTATAAATGGAGTTAAATTGATGAAGATTGTAAACGTCTTGTGGCAGCAATAGAAATTGAATTATAGATTCATGGAATGATTTTTCATATTTTATGCAAGCTGATACAGGATAATATTGATTTTAAATTTTTCAAGACACTATTTGATCCGATGCGCATGGAGCCTTTAGTTTATCTTGTCTCTAATGGGACTAAGAACATAAAAGAGATAGCAGAAAACGGCAATCCATCCCGCTATTTCGTGGAAAGAACCTGCAGAACTAAACAAAAAGGATAAATCTTTACCTCTTACTCTTTGTAAGGGTAGAATAACGAGTGGCATGCTTTGCAAACCACTCTTATGTTTAAAACAAAGACTCCGTCTTGAACAGCGGAGTCTATTCTCAGAACAGAAAAATGCATATATGCACATGTATTAAGTAAAATTATTATTTAGGAATTATTTTTGATGAACGATATACAAATTAAACCGATACATAGCTAGAAAATCCCCAGGGTTTTACTAAAATTGGGCATATCCGTCTCAACAAGCTGCTAACAGCCGGTCTGTTTTGCATCGTTCTTAAACGGTAATATCCTCATAATTATTAAAGAAGATATCCGCGAGCCTTCTGTCAAAATGCTGATCCTTATGCGATTCTATATATTCCAGAGCTTCTTTATGAGATGACGCTTCCTTATAAACTCTCTTATGGCACATAGCGTCATATACGTCGATAATCGCCAGCATTCTGCTTATTTCAGGTATCTCCTCTCCCTTAAGCCCTCTCGGATATCCCGTACCATCATATTTTTCATGGTGGCACAACGCTATTTCCGATGCCATATGCAGAATTTCCAGATTGGACTTCGATAACATTTCATATCCCATCTTTGTATGTTCCTTAATAATATTGAATTCTTCCTCCGTAAGTTTGCCGGGCTTTTTTAAAATGGAATCCGGCAGCCCTATCTTTCCTATATCATGAAGGATACTGGCCAGCTTGACCTTTTCACATTCTGCGGACGGATAATCCAGAATTCTCGCGAAATTATACATCATTTCGGATACCCGGTCCACGTGCTCTCCGGTTTCATCGAAATGCTTTTCGGCTATCCCTCCCAAAGTAACTATGATTTCCTTCTGTGCATTAAATATCATATTGTTCAGAAGGTAGTTATCCAGCGCCACAGAATAGTTAGAAAGAAAAAGCTTGATCAAATCAAAATTATAAAGTTCCTTGTCACCTTCAATAAAGATATAGTTGTTCGGTGCCTCATTTGAGTTATTCCTAATGATAAACCCTTTTCCTACAAAAGTAATCTGAGAATTCTCATCTTCGGCCGTCAGCATCCACTGGTATATGGAAGAAAGCTCATCAATTTCCTTGATATTCCTGCCGATGTATCGAACATAGTTACCCGTAGCCGCCACAACGATGGGCGCATTGCTTTGCTCCATAGTCACAAATCCATTATGATTATATTCCTCGGTCTCCTCCCTGATATACATGATTCCTTCCGTCTCATAGTAAAACCCGGATAAATGGTTCAAAATACTGGTCAGAAAGTCTGAAAGCGTATTATGGGTAAAAAGGTTGGCACTTGTTTCAATAATCTTTTCCAGCCCTCTGCGGTATCTGTCCAGCCGGATAATATCGCGATAACCGCGCAGTGCCGTAAGCATGATCGTTTTAAGTCTGGCAACCGTAAGATCCGTCTTCAGACAATAATCGTTGATATCATAGTCCTTGATGACCGTTTCCTCCGGCGCTTCTCCCGGCTGCCCCGTGCGCAGGATAATACGTGTCATCTGGTTTCTCATTTCGTGTCTCAAATAGTTTATAATATGCAGTCCGGTACTATTCTTCTCCATGACCACATCCTGAAATAATACAGCAATATCCTTGTGCTGTTCGAAGGCTTTTATAGTCTCCGCCTCGCTGTATGCATCCAGGAATTCCAAAGTATGATTCTCGAACACAAAGTCTTTTAAGATCATTTTGGTTACATTATGTACCTCCGGCTCATCGTCCGATATCAAAACCTTATAGCTGCCGTAAGTTTTTACATAATTTTCTTCCTTCTCATTCAAGAAATCATAATCCAGCTCAATATTGTCCCATTCCTTTATCATATGTCTTTTCCTCCAAAACGACCGGCACTTTTATACAGAACAAAGTCCCCTTATTCAGCATGCTTTCACACGTAATCTTTCCTCCTAATTGTGCGGTTACAATATTGTATACAATACTCAGGCCAAGTCCGCTGCCCCCTCCGCTCCTGTTTGTAGTAAAAAAGGGATTAAAAATCTTATCCAAATTTTCCTTTTTGATTCCTTTCCCGTTATCCGAATACTGCATCGTAATATCATGTTCATCAGCCCAAACGGCAATTTTAATTATGCCCTCCTTATCAGAAAATGCATGAATAATGGAATTCATAATCAGATTTGTAAATATTTGGGAATATGCACCGGGGTAACTATTTACCCAAAGTGCTTCATCGCATTCAATATCAATCTGTATTCCGGTATTTTTATACTCATGCTTGAGGTTGATTAAAAGGTTGTTCAAAAATTCGTTAAAATTAAAGTTTACCTTTTGCTCGTTGCTTTGATTTACCGCCATCTGTTTAAAGCTTTTCACTAATTCGGCGGCTCTTTTCAAATTATTATTCAGTATGAACGAGGTCTCGCTCATACTGTCAATATATTTAATAAACTCACCTTTTGTCATTTGCCCTTCCAGAAGCAGCTTCTGTCCGTGCTTATTCGTCTCTTCCATATAGGAGGCTGCGGATACCGCCACTCCGAGAGGCGTATTTATTTCATGGGCTACACCCGAAACAAGGCTTCCGAGAGAGGCAAACTTCTCCATCTCAATGATTTCCTTCATTGCTCTGTTTAACTCTGATGTTTTTTCCTCTACAAGCTCCTGCAGCCTTTCCGTTTCTTTTTCATGAAGATATTTGATTTCCTTTTGTGCCTTGTCCAGCTCAGTTATGTCCGTTGTACTGCCCAGAATTCTAAGTAAGTCGCCGTCTTCACTCAATAACGGAATGAAATCTATGATGTAAACCCTCTGGTTTCTGTCTTTATCGAAAAAACGATGTCGGAAGGAAACATGCTCCTTACTTTCTTTTATCTGTTCAAATATTTTTTCAAAATAATCTATCTCTTGCTGTTCTCTAAACAATGCTCTAAAATGCTTGCCTATAATGTTCTCTCTATCCAATCCCAGTACCGATTCAAAAACATTATTTACCGACAATATACTTCCGTCGGACGCTATACTGAAAATAGCGTTGCCTACATTTTCAATCAGCGTCCTGTATTCTTCTTCATTTCGTTTTATTTTATCAATATATTCCCTCAGCTTGTCCGACATCTTGTTAAATGCCGCCAGCAATTCGGAGCTTTCCTTTATCACTGTTCTTTTGTTTTGGATATATATTCCGTATTTGCCCTCCGCTATTTCGGAAGCCCCCTTAATACTTTTGGTAATAGGGACGATGACCGAATTGATAAGCAGAATCCCTGCAATACTTCCTATGATGGTTATTAACAATCCGAGTATGACAAGAGAAGTCTGGTTTGACTTCATGTTTCCCATCAGTTCCGTTTCCGGAAGGAGTATTACAACTTTCCAATCGAGGCTTCCCAACTCCTTTACTTGGGATACATGCATAAAGTTAACCTCGCCGTTTATTTCTTTCCGGACAACTTCATCCGGCAATGTATGAAGTGCTCCAAAATATTCAGCACTTTCTCTGATAGCCGCCAGATTGCTCTCCGTCGCATTTATGAGGTCCACAGATTCAGCACCCGCCTCAGTCTCGCGGATATCTTCCACCGACTGCGCGATAAGCTTCCAATCCTTGTCGACAATATAAACAATGCCTTCACTATCGGAAAATTGGCTTTCCAAATAATCATTCAAACTATCTAAGGAGACATCGTAGCACATAGCCCCGGTAAAATCTCCGGCTTCGTCATAAACACGAACCAGTGCAGAAATGGTTGCCCTTTTTTTCTCATCGTAGTTCGTATAAACATCGGACCATTTCTCTTGTGTTGAGGCCTTGGTTTGCGTATACCAAGGGCGTTGCTTGAGGTCATATTCGTCAAATATGGAAATCTCATCGGAATATGTATCCGTTCCCTCATATATGACAAGCCTATCATCTGTACGCTTATCCTTCAGCATAAGATTATAGCTTTGGTCGCTGTTTAACCTGATACCCACATAATTTCCGTTCTCATCCCCATAAGATATTGCCGATATCTGAGGCAAGGAAAAATCCAGAGTATTGTAAATGCCCATTTCGTACTCTTGAATTTCTTCTAAATCCTCCTGCCCGAAAAGCTTTTCCCGGGATATATATGAGGCTGATAATTCCGCCAGCATATAGGGGTTCTGGAGCAAGGTCTTTATCTTATTTTCTATCATCATACTCATGATCTGGGTAAAACTCTCCCCTTGCTTTTCCGCTAACCTATCATAATCGTAATTCCAAAGAATTGCGAAAGTGCACACTACAACCAGTACTATTACAGTGAAAGGAACTAATATTGCCTGTCGTAAGCTGAGCTTCTTTTTTCCCATATATCCTCCTGACACGCGTAAAAGTGCAAATAGAGAGGTTTCTCTGACGGTAGTTGCCATAATTTATATCATTATACCAGAAATAATACACTTTTCACAAGAAGTTGTTCAATAATTCTTGCTATTATGGCAAATAAGATAGAAAAAAGATACACAAAAACAAAAGTGTGTGCCAAAAAGAACAAATGAATCACCAATGGTCTGCAGAACACGATATTGACCCGGAACTTTTTATAACCAGGCCGCTACACTGAGAAAAAACGCCTGCTGTGAAATTTCGTTTTCTATCGGAAAGCATAAATTCTCGCTGGCTCCCGTATATGAACAACAAAACCCCCAGCGTACTGAGGGTTTTAGTCAAGTTTTGTATCTGAATATCAAAATCTCAGAGAACATCCTTCTCCTATCTGTTATTATTTATTCTAAATGAAAGATACCTCCATTTCCAAATTCAAACTTCCCTTTTGCTTCTATCTCGAAATGTTTCTTTGCGATTCCTAAATCAACCATATCCATTGAATAGTCATCCGCAATTTGAGCGCATAAAACATTGTTCTCATACTCAAACATTACTTTTTGTGTGTTTTTAGCACTTGGAGCAAATAGCACAGCTTTCATTCCGTTTTGTACCCATTGAGGCAAAGGTTGATCGCTTATGATTCGTTCTTCCATCCTCTTTACTTTTCTATGTGTGGCTGACCGCACTATTTTTTCTTTTTGTGAAGGGGCTTCCACTTTACCTACTACTATAACACAAACCAATTCTTCCCCATTATCAACAGGTAATTCATCCTTATCAAAGGAGCCTCCGACCCAGCATGTTCCTAGACCTAAATCAGTTATAGCAAGAACTAAATCTTCTCCATAATATCCAATCTTTTCCTTCAAGTCTTTGTCGCCTTTCTTGCCTTTCATCAATATAAGGGAACGTACATTGGTAAATAGCCCATAGCTTTTTCTTAGCTTCTCAAAAGCACCGCTTCCATCCTCCATGAATGCCATTGTTAAACCGGATGCTTCATTTAACTGATGAACAAAACAAATAATATTTTCTTTTTCCTGGCTTGTAATCGGCTCCTTTTCAAACTTTCTCCGTGAAACTCTGTTTTCTATTGAACTGCGCATGAAATTACCTCCCGTTATTCCTATATATTTTTCTTAATATTGGCCTTTATCTCCATTCAATCTCAGCTTTTTCCGTGGACCGTCCGCATATATTTATCATCACTATGTGAATTTTTTCTTTCTCTATCTATAGACGGACATAGTAAATTGCAATTAATACTGTCTGTTAATAAATATGTTTTAATTTTACTGGCAAAACTCTTTCAACAAATTTTCAATATCAATAACTAATTTTTTCAGTATATTTAATTTTGCAGAAACATTGATATGATAAAAGTTTTTAGTCCCCTCCTCTCTCATTTTTACAATTCCTATATCCTTCAATATTTTCAATTGATGTGATACGGCAGGGCGGGAGAGATGTGTTTTTGCCGTGATTTCACCAACACGCATTCCGCTCTCGCAATCGGATTCCATTAAAACCAAAAGTATTATCTGACGTGTTTCATCACCAATCGCTGTTAAAATTGATTGTGCATTTTTAAAATCTTCTTGTATCGTTTCTATTTGTTCTCTTTTATTCATAATTAATACCTTGCCCTTCGTTCCTCGTCACATTAGTTCGTTAGTTCGCACCAATAAACAACTGAATTTATAATACCCTTGCAAAAGAAAAAACACAACATTGAGAAAGCAAAACGAGACGAACTATTTTTCTTCTGCTCAAATATAGAAAAGCAACTCACGAATCCTGATACTTTATCAGGCTCTATCTACTTTTCTATTATGATTTATTTCTTGATGTTTTTACTGAAAAATAATTTTAGCAACATTTTGAGGCTTTATCTAAAGAACAGCTTCCGCATCATTACTTTTCACAAAAAAAGGCTGAAATCGTGGATTTTTCATCCCGCTTTCAGCTTTTTCACTCTCAAACCACAATATCTTACAATCAAATATACTTTTGTTTTTCGAACCACAACGCTGCATCTGAATCACTCATTCAACGTATCTTAAATAATCAATAAAGATACCATTAAAGTCTAGTTTACTTGAAAAAACTTTCCATAATTTGAATAATTATTTATTCTATGAATTTTTTATAGAAGCCTTCTTCGACGTATGTTTCAGCAAAGCTTTGCATAACCTTGTTAGAATAATCTCCACCTTTTGAATAAGAAATGTTCATAACATCTAAAGTAATCTTATTAAGAATATCATTACCGACATTAACATTATTCTTCAATAATTCTTTTTTAACTATTTCCGTGCAATTTCTAATATCCTTAGCGTCCATAAAGACCATAAATTCACTCCTTTATTTTAACAGATTGCTAAACTGTAACTGCATTTGATGCTTCGCATGATTTATATAATTGTCTCCGCACACCTTGAGGAGATAAAAACGATACCTTGAGAATATGGTTATTCCTTGATGGTATAAAATATTTCCGAAACATAAGCCTTCATCCTACTAAAATCCTTTAATTAATAAATTCATAACTATCACTGTATGCTCTTTATTGCCATAAATACCTTTCACTCTATCCACTTCAGCATATCCCATTTCGCACCAAAACTTATAACCGCTATGATTCCCTTCTACTCTGTTCCCTGCATATTTTTTAGGCAGTCTACCCTCAGTCAACTCAAAAAAGTCCGAACATCTTTCACAGAGGGTTTGAACATCAGTATCATCGTCGCCTGACAATCGCCTGATATTGTACTTATATTGCCCTATTATCTTACTTCCTGTCAACATTAATCCCCCACTTATTTTCTAATAAACAACACGTCCCTACGTGCCTTGCATGTCCTACTTAGATGCACGCTTCCGACTATACGTCATAAATCGGAAATAAAAAAAGATGCAAACTGCCCCAAAGTACAGCCTGTATATGGCTATATTACTGCCATAGAAAAAAGATTTGCTTGAAAGACGGAACTTTGGCTGTTCCTACAGATTTGCTCTCTGCTCATTTCTCTATGGTAGAAACTTATCTTGAGTATTTTACCATAGACCTATAAATTATGATATAAATTTCCTGTAAAAATAGGCAGAATAATACCCCCAATCTTTTGACTTGGAGGTGTTATTTTACTCACTTAATTTCTTTCGGTTTTTACTCTACTGAAGCCATATTGTACTTTTACTTTTCCACTACAAATTGGAATTTGTTGAACTCCGTATTATGCTTATTTTGTGCAACAACTGATTACCTTTTCAGCAAATCCAGCAGCTATTTTCTTTGAATCTTCCGTTTCAAATTTATCTACATCATCTCCTTCCTTTTTCTGTACAGCAGCCTTCCCAATATACTTAATTTTAAAGTGCTCGCAAAATCGTTTAATTCCATCTTCAAAAGGACTTATACCATATTCGAGGTCATAACCACATGTAGCAATTATTCCGCACATTTTTCCTTCCAGCAAACTCGGCCCACGTTGTTTTCCATAATATTTGTGAAGTCCATAAAAACGGTCAAGCATTGCCTTCATTGGAGCAGTACAATACCAGATAAATATCGGACTAGCTAAAATAAAGCAATCCGCCTTCAAGATTTCGTCTGATATATCGTACATGTCATCTTGTATTGAACAACCATATTCACCTAATTTGTCTTGGCATTGAAAGCATTCTAAACATGGTGCAATCTTTTTATCATAAAGAAAAATTGTCTTAACTTCTGCTCCTTTAATCTCTAATTCAGTTAAAAATGATTTCAGTAGGGTTGCCGTATCACCGTTTTTTCTTGGACTGCCCATAAAAACTAATATTTTCATTGTTTTCCTCCTGTCGATTATATAAATAATCTTCACTTCGCTTTTGTGAAACAATTATGAGCTACACAACTCAATGACAAATTCAAATTTGTCTATCCCCTCCAAGGATTTTTTAAGTCATCATTTGTCCATTTTCCTGCTCTAAAAAAAATATTCTATCATTTTTTTATAAGTATCTTGCGCCGAATGGCAAGTTTCCAGTAAATACCCTTTCTGTGTCTTATATTCCTTCAATCCCCCTGTAATAATACCACATGGTGTAATATTATATTTCAGACATTCTTTAAACATGATGATACGCCCCACACGGCAATCGCCATCCTGAAAGGAATGGATGGGTTCAAATCGCTGGTGAGAGTCTATGATATCCTCAAATCTAATCTCTTGTTTACTTAAATACTCAGAAAGCCCTGTATCACCGCATATAATGAGGCAATCCTCCTTTGTCATCCTACGTTGTTCAGGGAGCCGCTTTGTATTTAACTTTGCCATATCAATCGGGTTGTGTGTATCACCTTCCACATAAATCATCCGGTTCCCTCCTTTTCGTGTGTAGAATATATTTCTGATATCTTCTTAATTATTCTATCATAAATGCATAAATTATGGTATGAATATCCGTTATGAAAGGAACAGAAGAAAGCCCCTAAATCTTATTGGACTTAGAGGCATGATCTTAATATTTATTTTTATAGACTTGTTTACTATAATCAGTAAAATGATAAACTTTTGCTTTATTGCGTCCGAGCACTCTTCTTTTTCCAAATGACAGCTAAAATGTCTTTTAGTACAAGAAAAGAATCAATATCATTATAGTTATATTTCTTCTGTAAATTATCTAACAGCGCGGTTAATCCAACTGTATAAAAATCTATATCCACTTCTTTTTGATATGTTGTAAGAATTGGATACTTCTTTCCCCACATCTTCGTCCAATCCACTTTATTCTGCACTTCTTCACTTGTCTTATCAATTACTTCCTGTATCTCTTGGACATCCAGATCAAAGTCAATCAACTCATCTAAGGATAGATGATACAAAAGAGAAAGTTTCTTGGACTGGCGTATATCGGGGAGAGTTTCATCCAACTCCCATTTTGAGATTGTCTGCCTGCTAACGCCTAATTTTTCTGCCACCTCCTCTTGTGATAATCCGCTTTTCTTTCGGGCATTGAATAAATTATTGCCAAGCTCCATTTCTGAATCCTCCTTTACTTCGATTTATAGAAAAAGTATAGTCTTTTTCCGGCCGAAAGACTACCAATTGAAATTAGCAATCATGCTACTTTTGCAAACATTTTTGAGTATAAAAGCTACTTTCTTCTCCACACCCTCACGAGGCCCGATATAATGGATATAGTTTTCGAACTGAACAGAAGGAGCATCTCGTATATACCGCGAGGAAAAAATAATCTTAGACATGACAGAACTTTACCCATGAGCGAACCAATTACCATAGCATGAGCATTTGGGTATCCGTCCCTCACAGTTGATACATCTGGATGAGCATCAATCCGGATAATGCCAACATTGTCATAGATTCCATGCAAATAATCAAATGGAGCTTGGGAAACGATACAATTACCACCAATTGTGATAATCCTATCAGGTTTGGCAGCTGCAATGAGCTGCAATGACCTCATCCTTGGCAGAAAGCTATGTTTTTTGTGATAGCCGTGAAAAAGGTTTTTGTAGATGCCATAATTATCTTACCAATTAAACGACAAATTGGAATTTATCGCATTATAAAATTGACTATTCCATATATCAAATGACAAACTGTAAAAATTGCTATTGGAACTATTGCTATTACATTCTTCCTATCAATGGAAAAAAACAAAAATGTCAAACATGGTGGAATAGTTAGCCCTAATATGACAAATACATTTACTATTCCACTATAATAAATTACCCAGCTCACAAAATATAGAAAACAGCAAAACAGCACCGCCACAATCATCGGTGTAATACTTATTTTTTTCCGTTCACGATTTATTAAGACACAAAGCACGATAATCATCAGTACTTGACATACAGAAGCAATTGTATCAAGAACTTCCGTAACTGAGGTTACTCTTAATACATCGTTTGGTGCGGGAATAGCAAACCAGATAAAATTAGGTATCATAACGATTAAAAATAACAGCATTCCCCAGACATCAAAACCTAACCTATACTTCTTAAACATTTTAGCACCTCTGCAAATTCTTATTTTTATATTTGCTACTCATTCCGATAAATTATCCATTCACATCCAAATGGTACATCTTTACTCACTATAATCCGCCCCTATATAATTACTCGATAATTTTTTAAATATATATTATTTTATCATATGACACATCGTAATTCCATCAATACAAAATAATTTATTGAAATGAAAAAGCCTCCAAATCTTACTTGACTTGGAGGCTTGAAGCTAACTATTTATCTGCCTAAGGGATAAAGGGGTGGATTCTCCGATTACAAAAGTGGCATTTCGTTTACAAATATTCAGTTGTCGATTACAAACCTTGCATCTCGATTTACAAAGTGGTTTCTCGTGTCACCTTTAGATTATTAAATTTTTTCCTCAATTGTAAATCGAGATGCAACCCATCTCAATTCAACTAAGAATTAATTAAGTAAAATATTATTTATACACCAGGAGGTTGCATCCTGGCTTACAAAAGATTGGCTAATAACCAGTCTTTTTGTTTGCACTTTTATTTTGTTACATATATCCTATGATAGTTGGCGGCAGATTGGAGGATATATGTCTAAATTTTTTACATATGAAGAAAGACTTGATCTGCAAAAGTTTCTAAAGGAAAGTCTTTCATTTAAAGAAATAAGCCGCAGATTGGATAAGAATCCAACAACCATATCACGTGAGGTACGTAAGTATAGTTCTGAAATTGCCACTGGTTATCCCGGCTATCCATTCAACTTGTGTAAAAACAGATTTAACTGTCGTAAGAAAGGCCTGTGTGGTAAGGACTGCACTCGTAAATCCGCACAGTATTGTAAACTATGTCAGTCCTGCAATCCGAATTGTGATGAGTATGTTGAGGAAGTCTGTACTGCCAGATTTAGAGTTCCGTATGTCTGCAATGGTTGTGACACCATAAGAAAATGTACATTGCTAAAAAATATATATGATGCAGAACACGCTCATATTAAATCCCATGAAACGATTACCCAGTCACGAAGCGGGCTATGCGTATCAGAGGAAGAAATCAGCAGGTTGAATAAAATCATCTCACCATTAATTCAGAATGGACAGTCTGTAAATCAGGTTTACATCAATCATGAAGATGAGCTTATGTGTAGTGAAAAAACAATCTATAACTACATTGATGCATGTATGTTTGATGTAAGAAATATTGATCTTCCAAGAAAAGTTAAGTTTCGTGAAAGATATAAAAAGCCTGAGTTCAAAGTTGATAAAGGATGCCGTATTGGTCGTAATTATGAAGCCTTTACTGCGTATATGGAGAAGAATCCAGATACACCTGTTGTACAAATGGATTCTGTTATTGGTAGCAAAGGTGGTAAATGCCTTCTTACGATTCATTTTGTTGAATGTAGTTTAATGCTTGCATTTGTTAGAGATGCTAATACTTCCAAATCTGTAACTGATATTTTTAATGGTTTGGATATACTTTTAGGAAAAGAAGAATTCAGTCAACTTTTTCAAGTAATCCTAACAGACAATGGAAGTGAGTTCTCTAATCCAAAGGCAATTGAGTATCGTGAAACAACACCATTATGGCGAACCAAAGTATATTATTGTGATGCTGGAAGTCCCTATCAAAAAGGTTCCTGCGAAGTAAACCATGAATTAATAAGAAGAGTCCTTTCAAAAGGAACAGGCTTTGATCAGCTTACACAGGAAGAAGTGAATTTAATGATGAATCACATTAATTCTTACAAAAGAAAAAAGCTGAATAATCGTAGCCCATACGAAACATTCAGCTTTTATCATGGAGAAGAGGTTTTGGAAAAACTTGGATGCAAACCGGTAGCAGCCGGAGACATCATGTTAAAACCTGCACTTCTCAAAAAATAATTATTAACGTGCCGCCAACCAATCATCTGACTAAGGAATGAAGGGGTGGATTCTCCGATTACAAAAAAATCGAGAGGGAGTCGACCTCCCTTTGGCATGCCTGTAATTATCATAATACAGCAGAAAAAGCTGAAAATCAAACTGCATTTGGATTACAAATATGGCTTCTCAATTACAAAACTCTATATTTCACTTACAAAAGTGGCTTTTCGTTTACAAAACTTTACTTCTCAAATACAAAAACTGCGTTTTGAATTACAAAGTGGCATCTCGCCTTACAATTCACTTTATTAAATTTTTTATCTAATTATTGCATTAACAATTTAATGTTTATCATTAAAAATCAATTGACATACGTTAAATTTCAGATTATATTATATTTATAATAAGAGGTATTGGCAGCAATGGGAGTAGAATCAAGACCAATGAAGGAAGTATCGATAACCCCTTCAGAGGCGAGCTTTAAAACGAGGGATTGCATGAGTGTGGATAAAGGCCCGTGTTGGAAATTTTTCAAGAAACGGTCGAAGGTCCAGTAAGAGGGCAAAGGGGAAGTGATATCAAAGCCGCAGTAGTGTGCAATGAGAAGGTTGTTGCCCAGATAATCGACCAGATCAGAAAGCATGGAGAAGCCTTCACATTTCATGACAATAAAAGAACAAATGAGTGCATGATTGGAAAAGCCTCTGCGTCCGGTGTCTGGATATTGCGGAACAGAAGAAAGGTCTAAGTTGAGGAAAAGGGAATCATAAAACTTAGCCGCAGGCTGCGAAGTGAAAAGACGGATATCTTTTAAAATTTCTTGACGGTAGATAGCAATCAGCTCCTTTCAGGTGAATTGATTTTGACAACTTAATTATACCATTAGGAGCTGGTTGTTACTATAAATTTAATAGTGATAAAAAGGGTTGTCATACCTTGCAAACCTGCATAAATACTACATGTGCGGAGTTTTGCTCATGGCTATTATAATAAATAAATGGAGGTTATATATATGGATGCTATCCAGAAAAAAATCATAGTTACAAGCAAAGTCGTCGCTGTATTGACCAAAATATTGTATATCACTATGATTATCACGGTATGCTTTGAGGCAGCTGGAATTATATGGCTTATAATATCGCCAGAAGTTAACAGTATTACACTGGGAGGCATAAGAATAATTTGGCCGTTTTCACTGGCGAATGATGTGGGCATCGGTACTGATTTGCTGCCGGGTGTTGCCAGTCAGTGTTTTTTTATTGCCATATTGATTTCGGCAAATCGTATTTTTAGGAATGTAAGCTGCGAGTATTCTCCTTTCACACCCAAAATAGCCAAAGGCATGAAAAGAATCGCACTTCTTCTTTTGATAGACAGCGGCGTGGCTCCGCGAGTTGATTTTGAAATCAAGAAGGCTATCTCGTTGACAACTGATAATTTGTACGATTTTAGCAGCGAATTGATGATATTGGCTATTGTAATATATTGCTTCTCGCTTATCTTCCAGTATGGCATGGAACTTCAGCAACAGTCGGATGAAACTTTATAGGAGGATGGCGAATGACTATAATACTGAGACTTGACCGCATGATGGCGGATCGCAAAATATCACTCAATGAACAGGCCGATGAGGTAGGTATCGCTAATGTAAATCTTTCAAATATAAAAACCGGCAAGGTAAGCGCCATAAGACTTTCGACGCTTGATGCGATTTGTGACGTGCTTGACTGTCAGGCGGAGATATTCTCGAATTTTATTAAAAAAGGTGTGAAAGGATTGTGAATTCTATGAAACTTCAAAACTTTATGCGTCAGCATCCTCTGTTCTCTTTCTTTTTCATGGCATATGCTTTTTCATGGATTATACTTATTCCGTATATCTTATCTCAATGGAATATACTGCCTAATACAAATGTTTTTATGATTTTTTTTGGACTCACTGCATTCGTTGGACCGGCCCTTTCAGCCTATATCATGGGGCGCATAACTGAGGGAAAAGGCGGTTGGCTTAATATGAAAAAACGTTTTCGCAGGTTTAAAGTCGGCTGGATTTGGTACGTCTTCATATTATTTGGAATTCCACTGGTGATGACGCTTGGAATTAGTATTCTTCCCGGGGCCATAGCCAGCTTTCAGGGGGTTCCGTCCGGATTTTATGCTAAATATATCATTTACTTTA
This sequence comes from Kineothrix alysoides, assembly GCF_000732725.1. Lineage (GTDB taxonomy): Bacteria > Bacillota > Clostridia > Lachnospirales > Lachnospiraceae > Kineothrix > Kineothrix alysoides. The sequence goes on from NZ_JPNB01000001.1 coordinate 1,815,969, forward strand.
CAATTATTTTCTTTGGCGGTGGGCCGCTGGGGGAAGAAATTGGCTGGCGCGGTTTCGCACTTCCACGAATGCAAGCTCAATATGGCGCTCTCCGGGCAACTCTTCTGCTTGGGGTTCTGTGGACTTTTTGGCATCTGCCTCATTTTCTTACAACAGCCCAAAGGGGTGGTCCGGATTCCAGCCTGTCTATTCTTTACATTAATTTGCCTATTTTCCTGCTGCTTGTCATGTCCGTCGCTGTTATTATGACATGGGTTTTCAACCATACAAAGGGGAGTCTATTTATTGCTATATTGGTACATACCAGTATAAATACTTTTAGCTTGATTCTGCCACTTTTTTCTGCTCCGATTGTGACAAGCACTGATTTACCGGTAGCGATAGGATTGGGTATTATGGCAATCGTAATTCTCATTTTTACACGAGGAAAACTTGGCTACCAGACGGACAGGAAACAAACTGGCTCAAAGTGCAGCTTGTAGAACGGCATATTACTGCCATACAAAAAATAAGATTTGTTTGAAAGATGTAATCTTGACTGCTCTTATAGATTTGCTTTCTGCGCTCTTTTCTATAGTAGAATCTCATCTTGATTATTCTACCATAAACTTATAAATTATGATATAAGCTTCCTTTATTAAATGGGCAGAATGAAACCTCCAAATCCTTTGACTTGGAGGTTTTTTTACTCACTCTATTTCTTTCAATTTTTACTATTATAAAATTATATTATACATTGATACGTTCACTACAAATTGAATTTATTCAGTTTACTGCATGAATATAAAAACTGATCAATTGCTATATTAACGCTCGATAAGCTACAGCACCGATTGTCGATACAACTCCAATTATAGATACCACGCGGTAAATTTTTACCGATTCCGTGTCGTCCTTTTCCTTTCTCATATAGACAATTCCGGAAACGAGCATTCCAATCCCGACAAACAGAAACAATCCAAACAAAGCCCATTCTTTCATTTTATTTCCTCCATTTTAATAATAAAGATGAATTGATGATAACAGCCACAGAACCTACATTATGTACCAATGCACCCACCACTGGATTTAAAATACCTGTAATGGCAAGCACAATTGCAGCAAAATCGAGAAGCATTGAAGCTGCAAGATTGATATGAATGGTTTTCATCACTTGGCGAGAAAGCAAGATCAGATGGGAGATTTCACTTATATCATCTCCAACAAGGGCAATGTCAGCCGCTTCAATAGCAATATCGCTGCCTATTCCTCCCATGGCAATCCCCACTTGAGCAGCCTTGAGAGCAGGTGCATCATTAATACCATCACCCACCATACAAACAAACTCGCCTTTCTCTTGGTACTGCCGAATGGCCTTCAACTTATCCTCTGGTAAGCAGTTTGCTTTGACATTAGTAATACCAGCAATCTTTGCAACATGATTGGCTGCCTGTGGTTCATCACCAGTAAGCAAGATAACATTTGTTCCTGTATCACATACTTCCCGGATAGTCTGCGCTGTGTTAAGTCGCATCGTGTCCGAAAGAGCTACCAGACCAAGAATCTGCTCCTTGTCCATCCCATAGATGACTGTACTGCCATTGGCTTTGACTATGTTCGCACTTTCCGAAAGCTGCTCAGGTAAGACGAGGCTGTGATCTGCTATCATCGCCTCATTTCCAGCAAAGACTTCATATCCCTGTATGGTAGCTGAAACGCCACGTCCCGGAAGAATCTGAAACACTTCTGGCTCGATGGGGGGCTTTCCCTTTATCTGGCGATACTCCGCAACAATGGCTTTGCCCAGTGGATGTTCAGAACGCAGTTCGGCACTGGCCACAAGTGCAAGCAACCTATCATTATCAAAACTTTGAGAACAGCTCTCCACCCGTGATACAGACAGCTCTCCATATGTTAGAGTTCCTGTCTTATCAAAAGCGACGCACTTTACCTTCGCCAACCGCTCCAACGCATCACCCTGACTGATGAGAATGCCATGTTTTGTGGCATTTCCGATGCCAGCCATAATTGCAGTGGGCGTTGCCAGTACCAGCGCGCAAGGGCAGAACACAACGAGGATGGTCACAGCACGAATAACTTCACCAGTGACAGCCCATGTAAGCCCCGATGAAACAAGGGCAATGACCACGATCCATGTCGCCCACCGGTCAGCCAGACCTACAATTTTTGCCTTACCTGCATCTGCCGACTCCACGAGGCGTATCATTCGTTGCAAAGAACTGTCCTCTCCAACCTTCTGTGCAATCATATCGAAAGTTCCATATTGATTGATGGTACCGCTTTGTACTTCGTCCCCCTCACCCTTATCCACTGGTAAAGATTCACCTGTCATAACAGATTGATCAACGGCGGTCTGACCTTTGGTAATAATACCATCCACCGCGATAGTTTCCCCTGCCAATACTCGAAGCGTGTCACCCACTTGTACATGTTCAGCAGGGATAATCTGCTCCTCTCCATCACACACAACCCTTGCTGTTGCAGGAGAGAGATATACCAGTTTTTCAATCCCAGCACGAGCCTTCACCACAGTTCTTTCTTCTAAAAATGCACCAACAGCCATGATAAGTGCAATCTCACCTGCAGCAAAAGTCTCACCAATGATAACCGAAGCAACTAATGCGAGGGATACCAACACATCTGCTTTGATGTCGAATTTGGCAGCAAGACCGAAAACAGCTCCTTTAATGATGGGGATTCCGCAAAGCAGAATGGCCAGCCATGCCACATTGATAGGCAGATGACCGATATTAAAGAAACTAACCACCAAAGATATTAGCGATAAGCAGAGAAACAGAGTGGTTCCCTTCTCATCGTTTTTTAATAATTCAATCAAAAAATCACTCCTTTATACTTATGGGGGTATATGTATATGCAACAAAAGAAGTATACCCCCATGGGTATATTTTTGTCAACAAAAAAGCAGCCGTATTTCGGCTGCCCTAGTCTGGACAAAGTTATGTCATTCTTGAAAAATGCTCAACTGCTTTGGTAAATTCAGAAATAGTCTTATCGGCGTCACCATGCTCAATTCCCTCGCGAACACAGTGATTCAAGTGTCCTTCTAATACCAATTGACCGACTTTATGAAGTGCACCTTTAGCAGCATTAATCTGGATTAGAATATCTTCACAAGGAATATCTTCATCCACCATTTTATCGATAGCCTTGATTTGTCCCATTATTTTATTCAATCTTCTATGAAGATTATCTGCATCCATACACTGGCGCATCTACTCACCTCCCTAATACCCATAGGGGTATAGAAAAAGAATAGCATCTTCATTAAGATTCGTCAATCTAGTATGTAAAAAGCTAATTTCAAATTCAAATTTATTATATGGATTTATTACATTTTTTTAATTTGTAAAAACCGGTTAAAATAGGTACCACAATTAGCACTATCAAAATATTCCATTGTACAGGAGCAAGAAAACAGGTATTGAAAATCATATGTAAAAATGCAAGTATAAGTACACTGTGATATCTGTAATAAAACATTCCAAGAATAAATGATAAAAGGATAGTCCACACAAAATAAAGAATTATTTCCTGTACCGTCAATAAATTTCTAATACTCCACATTGGAATGTGCCATAATCCCCAAATTACGCCTACATAGAAAATAAAACGCATTTTCTCTTGTTTCATGGATAATCTTTTCAGAAAAAATCCTCTCCATGCCATTTCTTCAAGCAATGCTATGGCAAAAAGATAAATACTATTTAGAAACACTGAAAAAATTGTAGAATATGTGTTGATAAACAAATCCGGTTCTCCTGCAACCATGGCGTACCCATAAGAACTACCTAATCCAATACTGATAAATAATGCACACTGCAAAATTGATCTTGCAGGAAGTCTTCTGGTAAACAGGAACAAAACCCATTGCTTTAGGGTATGTTCCCTTATTTCAAAAACAAGAGATATCACCACAGGAATAAGCACAAACAAATATTTGGTACTCAATAACACATTTGGGACTGGTATTTCAAACCTTTTCAGCAACATCGGCAAATAACAGGAAAAAGACAATAACAGTACTGTGATAATCCAACAGTTCGTTTTTTTATTGCAAGAGGTAGTGTAAAATAAGTTGTGTCTTTGGAAATAAATGGCTTCTCTCTGGAAAGAATTAGATAAATAATTCTTTTTCAGGAAGGAGCTTTTTATATGGCTATTGCAAAGGACCAATTACAACAAATTATTGCTGATAACGACATTAATAGTCCCAGTGATATCTATGCCCTATTTAAGGACAGTTTTAAAGATATGCTGCAGGAGCTATTAGAATCGGAAATGAATGCTTCAATTGGCTATGAAAAAAATAATAAGGAGCATATGGACTCGGACAACAAGCGCAATGGATATTCTCCCAAAACCGTAAAGAGTCAGTATGGAGAAGTACAACTGGATATTCCCCGAGATAGAAATGGGGAATTCGAACCCCAGATTGTTCCTAAGTACCAACGGGATATTTCGGGGATTGAGGAAAAAGTCATTTCCCTCTATGCCAGAGGCATGACCACCCGCGATATCCATGATCAGATTGAAGACTTGTATGGAATTCAAGTGTCAGCCGAAATGGTCAGCAAGATTACGGATAAGCTTCTGCCCGAAGTAAAAGAATGGCAGTCCCGTCCCTTGGAGCCAATCTATCCCTTTGTCTTCATGGATGCGATCCATTACAAAATCCGTGAGGATGGACGAATTTTGAATCGAGCAGCTTATGTGGTATTAGGCGTAAGTTTAGATGGGAATAAAGACATCCTGAGCATCAACATCGGGGCAAATGAATCCTCTAAGTTCTGGCTGGGTATGTTAAATGATTTAAAGAATCGTGGTGTCCAAGAAGTGCTCTTCTTTTGTGTAGATGGACTTAACGGATTCAAGGAAGCAATCGCCGCGGCCTATCCGCAGGCACAAGTACAACGGTGTATCATCCACATGCTGCGCAATTCCTTCAAATATGTATCCTATAAAGACATCAAGAAGTTTGCGTCTGACTTTAAAGCAGTATACAAGGCACCCACCGAAGAAGCAGCCCTTTCTGAATTAGAAGGAGCGAAAGAAATCTGGGGTAAAAAATATCCGTATGCAATCGCAAGTTGGGAACAGAATTGGGATGTTGTAAGCCCTTTCTTTCAGTTCAGCGAAGATATCCGCAGGATTATGTATACGACAAATATCATAGAAGGAGTAAATCGACAGTTTCGTAAGGTAACCAAGACAAAAAGTGTTTTTCCAAATGATACTTCCTTGGAAAAAATGTTGTACCTGGCGACTCAGAATGTAAAGAAGAAGTGGACGCAACGTTATCGTAACTGGGACTTAGTCTTAAGTCAGCTTCTTATCTTGTATGGTGATCGGATTAGCGAATATCTGTAAATAGAAAAAATCGGCAGGCTGCCCGCAAAGCTACCTGCCGATCCACATATATCTTATTTCACCGATAATTATAGTTTAACCAGAATATTCCAAGATAAACAGATTTTTCATTTTTATTTCGGAGGTCGGGTGTGGGCAGCGTCCACGAAAAGTTGCTTTTCAATTATCGATTACTTTTCATGTAGAAATGTATAAAATTTCTTTATCTGCACAGACTAAAATAAGAAAATAAATTCGACACAAAAGTTCACCTATAACTAACAAGAATTTTACATATCTAATTCAATTCCAGATACTTGATGTCATTTGAGACACAGGAAAATTTACGCCCTCTTGCAAGAAAATACTTTTGCTTTATATTGCTTTTTAACTTTCTTTGTCATCACCATCCAATAAACTCCAATTTAGCACTTTGATAATCAATCATTAATTTTGCTTATTATTTTCAATATATAGGTGAATATGTTCCGATTTTAAATGTTTTATAAAGGGCGAAAAAATAACGTCCCTAACACTTTCTTCTACATCATCTCCATACATTCCCATAAAACTAGTCTTCCATTTTATTTATAACATCCTCTATATCATAGGTCTTGGCAGGTAAAATCATTGAATATCCTCCCATTATTCCTTTAATTATTTTTAATTCAAGGTCCATACGTATTTTAAAATGCGCGACCATATCTGATATATCCACAAACTCAAATTTCTTTCCATTAGGTGAGTCATTTAAATATCGCATCACAAGAGGATACCACAGCTCTACACTATGCCAGTTCAACCAGAGAAATATCCCTCAAGATACATATGTATCCATCAAGCTTTTCATATAGTGATTTCATCAATGTTGTTTTACCAGTCCCTTGTATTCCTCCTATAAATATGTTTTTCATCTAATCCCCATTTCCTGATGACTTCCTGCTTTATTTCTCGTCTCAGCTACCTGTTAAGCCAAAATCTAACTTTTTACCAAAACGTTCATTTTCCCTGCCCTACTATGGTAATCAGAAATATACTTCACTCGAATTAACCTTAAAAACACACCTGCATATCTATCTTAAAGCTCTGAACTTCTTTGATTTCCTAAGCTTTTCGATCAGCAGGACAATGGTTTCAACGTGCCCTGTTGCTGTGATTCTTATGACCATAGGGTGGGTAGCCCCTTGGCGGAAGGGTATATTTTCAATAATTATACCTCTCAAACCTTACTTTTGTAAAATAACTTTATAGATTGCATAATAAGAGACGGTTTAATTATCTTTCTTATTAAGATTCCGTTTAACTTGATTTTCTTGTTCCATTAGGTATTGTATGAATAAATCAAAACTCCCAACAAACTTATTTACACTTTCTATATGATAAAAAGTGCTTGTTTTATCATATTCGTAGATTTCATTTGTCAGCGAATATATATATATTCGCTTTCTAAGCCCAAGGGCTATTCCTAACTCAATATGACTTCCTTTACCTGCTGGCAATAGAATAACAAGGAAATCCGAATTCATCACTGCTTCTTTTTCTTTTACACCGATAGTAGCTAATTCTTCAAGGGAACTAGCTTTTTCGTTTTGAGTCCAATCATATGTGTGGATATAACCTTTTAACTTTAGCTCATTAGAAATCTCTCGTACCTGCTCAATATTCTTGAAACTCGATGCTATATAAAAATTCACAGAATACCCTCCCTCTATTTAAAATAATCTACTTCCCATTATTATAACATAAAATTATTTTTCATTTTCCTTACCTAACAGCTTGATTTCCATATTTTCTAAAGCTTTTATATAATCTTTCTCTACTTTAGAAACATCATCTAAATACGAATTCTTATATTTCTTGTATTCTTCCTTTGAGTTAAGCTCAGCTGTCTTAGTATTGACATGCCGTTTTCTACTCGTAGATATATTTTTCCAAACGTAAAAATAAACTTTAGGTTGTGTAGATAAGATTGATGTAATCCTATAAACCCAATAAAATCAATGTCTAAATGCCTACAGCCTATAATATAAGTATCCCTCATAAAATGAATAGAGGCCTCACTTTCAGATGGTCCTGCCGGTGGCTATCACTCCTTTTTAATGGCTTATTTAAGAAAGCTATTTAAATGTAAAGGTTAACTTTACCGGTTGATGATCTGAATATTGAAATTCTGTAGATATAACATTTACATTTTGTACTTGTATATTATTAGATACAATAAATCCATCAATGATATACATTTGTGAATTTTCATAGGAGCCCGTATATGGTTCATTTAACAGACGGCATGTAGGGATACTATCATCTACTGCAATAGAAAATGTATCCGGTATATCCTCATTTCTAATAATTCCAGGCATCCAATTTCCTTGTTCTACTATTGGATATTGCTTATATCCTTCAAACATTTGATTAAAATCTCCGCCTGCAATAACATAATTACCTTTTTCATATTCTTTTTCAAGGATATCCGCCAGCATTTTACTTTGCGCAAGCTTGCCCGCTCCACTGTCATAAGCTTCCAGATGTAAATTAAATAATACAAGCTCTTTCTCTGTACCCTCTATTGGAATTCTGGCCTCAAGAAGAGCACGTTTTAGATTACATATCTTAAGCGGCCATTGAAAAGATTCAGGAAGTGAAATTCGTGAAGCAGAATTCACTTCTAAATCTGTTAAAGTAACTAATCCAGCCTCTACATGTCCCATTGTCGGAATGGGATACGGTATATAATCACACTTAAAGTTATAGGAAAACATGCCCGGCATTTGTAAGGCTTCCTCTAAATATTGCATTTCATCTATATGATAAGAACGTTTGGAATCTATATCGACTTCCTGAAGGAAATAAATATCCGCAGGATTACTCTTCATGACATTTGCATTTCCTAATAAATTTTCTTCCACAACCGCCTTATTGTCCGGCCTAACTTTTGTTCCTCCATCCATAAAAAAGTCCTCTGTGCTGCCTAAAGCGGAGTAACCTATATTATATGTAATAACCGTTAATTCCGTATCTTGATTTACTTTTTTATCTCCATTTGATGCGGAAATCACCTCTACGGCAGAAGGACGATATTCACGTATAGTAAGAAACGCAATGCCCCCTGCAGATAGCCCTAAAAGTATGAGGATGATTACAGCACAGCATTTTACAATTTGGTTGATTCTTTTCATATTCTTTTTCTCCTTCTTAATATCCGTATATTTTTCTTTCCGATATATTTATTTTCAGTTCATTCACCAGAACCTATTTTAATTAATCCTGTTTCTTATTTGCCAATAACATACAAATATCATAGAATATTCATTTCCTTATGGTTCCGGACAATAAATAAAAATAATATGCCTCCCTGTAACAGACCGTTTAAATCTAAAAACAGTTTATTACAAGGAGAAGCATATTTTTATGGAAAGAAAAAGTACACTAATGCCGCCTTTATTTCAAATCAAGCCACTCTATTACATCCTTCATAACTTCATCTTTATTAATTTCATTCAGCATCTCATGTCTGCCGTCAGGATATAACTTCATAGTCACGTCCTGTATACCTGCTTTCTTATAGGTATTATAAAGCTTCCTGACACCTTTTCCGGCACTGCCGACAGGATCTTTGTCTCCCGAAAAGATATAGATAGGCAGCTTTTTAGGTATCAAGACAATGTTTTTTGCTTTATCGATTTCTTTCAGACCTTTCATAAAATCATAGAAAAATCCCGCCGAAAAAATTCCTCCACAATATGGATCATTTACATATTTATCAACTTCGTCCTTGTCTCTGCTCAACCAGTCAAATTCAGTACGGTTCGGCTTAAAGGCATTATTAAAGCTTCCGAAGGAAAGCTTGTTCATCCTTACGCTTTTGGCTTTTCTGCCGTTCTTTTTCACCTCTTGGCCGGCAGCAAGAAATCCAAAGTTATGTAAAAGTGCTGCTCTTCCACTGGAACCGGAGAGGATTACCCCCTTTAATTCCCTGCCAAATAGCATAATATACCTCTGAGCAGCAAAGGAACCCATACTGTGACCAAATAGAAATACCGGTAAGTCAGAATGCTCCTCTTTTATTATGGTTGTTAACTGGTGCATATCTTTCACTAACCAGTCAAAACCATCTGCTTCAGCCAGATATCCAATATTTTCAAGGCTTCCTGCTGTTTTTCCATGTCCCCGGTGATCGTTCGCATAGACAATATACCCCTTCTGCGTTAGAAGATCAGCAAACCGTTTATATCTAAGTGCAGTCTCAGCCATTCCATGGGCGATTTGAACAGCACCCTTGACTTCTGTACCGGAATCAGGGCTCCACTTATAGACAAAAACATTTGCTCTGTCACCTGATTGAAAACTAAAATTTTCTGATAGCATATGATACCCTCTCCTTATCTTTACTGTAATAAATCCTACGAACAGGACAAACTATTATGCCGATTATATAACATTATATCATATTTGCAAGCTCATATGATATCGGCACGTCATTCCGGTGATGCGCACCCCCACTATGTTCGATGCTGATATAATGTCTGTCCACATTATATCATGCATATTTGGTTTAACCCTATTATGCTATGCTCACACCTTCTGCTATTTCCGTAAATATTACGCCAAGAGCATAGGCGCCGGCATCAGGATGCCCTAAGCTTCTTTCTCCAACAGTTCCCGCACGTCCCATCCTCGCCACAATATTCTCTGTTGCTTTTGCACCCGCCGCGGCAGCCTGGGCAGACTTTTCAAAGGCTGCTTTAAAATCGAGACTCTGCATGGCACTTTCTGTCCAAGAATCGGCACAGGGAACAAGCGCATCAATTAATGTTTTGTCACCGATAACCGCACCTCTGCCAAAAGAACGCTCTCCCGTACTTTGAATTCCCTTCACGGCTGCCTGCATTATTTCTGCAAAATCAGTGATTGACAGAGCAGTCTTCTCTCCTGCACTTTTTCCGGCCGCCCGGAAAGCAGAACCCCAAATCGGTCCTGAAGCACCGCCGCAATGTTCCATAATAACCATAGAACAAGCGTCTAAGAAATTTCCGATGGTATCCGCTTTTGTATGGAGAATTTCCTTCCATTCTTTTTTTAACTGCTTGAAGCCCTTTGCCACACTCATGCCAAAATCGCCATCTCCGGCATAGGAATCCAGTTCACAAAAAGGTACTTCATTTTTTATAATACATTCGCTCATTTTATCAAGGATATAGACGAGATTTTGTGCGGATAGTATGCCATCCCTTATAACGGAATAAGAAGCATCCGTTTCACATTGATAAGAAACATCCTTTGCCTCGTCACTGGCCGCAACCCTGTCTGAATATACTGCTTTTTCAACGGGACCGTCTACTTTAAAACCGGGAGCATCACATTTTTGCGAAAGTAACTCCGCAAGTTCCTCATCCAGCTTCATAATAGAAACCGAAGCTCCCATCATATCAATACTGGTCATGTAATTTCCAACGAAGGTTCTGTTAATCTTTATATTTTTTTTCGCCAGCTCCCGGGTTACCGCATTGTTAAGTAAATATAATTCCTGCAATGGGGTGCTTCCGAATCCGTTCACCAATAATGCGACCTCTTCCTCAGAGGAACCATCTACCTTCAAATCTTCCAGTAAAGCAGATACCATTCGTAAAGCCAATTCATCAGCAGTTGCAATCTGTTCTCGTTTGATACCGGGTTCTCCGTGGATTCCTACTCCGTATTCCATCTCCATTTCGCCCATATCAAAGGTTGGGGTTCCTTTTGCCGGAACCGTACAGGAGCTGAAAGCAAAACCAATACTCCTTACATTCTGTGCTGCTTTTAAAGCAACCTTTTTTACTTCATCAAGGCTCTTTCCCTGCTCCGCACAGGCACCTGCTATTTTATGCACCAGTACCGTACCTGCAACGCCCCGGCGGCCTACCGTATATAAGCTGTCCTGAACGGCAATATCATCATCAACCTTGATATAATCCACCAAAATACCGTCTTCACCGGCCAGATATGCTGCATTTTTAAAATTCATCATATCTCCGCTGTAATTTTTAATAATTAATAAGGTCCCCTTATCACTTGCCGTTTCCTTTATCGCCTGATATACCTGAATTTGTGAGGGAGAAGCAAATACATCCCCGCATACAGCCGCATCCAGCATACCTCTGCCGACGAAACCCGCATGAGCAGGCTCATGTCCGCTGCCGCCTCCGCTGATGAGACTAACTTTATTTTTATCTATATTTTTCTTTTTGATAATTTTATATTTTTCAATAAACTCAAATTCCGGATGCGCAGATACAATACCATTACACATTTCTTTCACAAAGGTTTCCGGTCTGTTAATAATCTTCTTCATATAATCACCCCTATCGTCTTTTATAAGCTTTACCCAAAGCATCAGCCGTAATAATAGCCGCAGCTACTGCTTCTTCCGTAACAGGGAAAGGCATGGAATAGATGGACTCACCCTCCGCACAGGTTTTTTTTGCCACCAGCAGCAGTTCTTCCCGGGAAATGGAATCAACACCGATATCAGGCAGGCAGATTGGCAATCCTATCTTCTCGCAGAAATCCATTACTTCATTCAATTCTTCTTCCGGTGCATTTTCCAAGACCAACTGTGCAATGGTACCAAACGCAACTTTTTCTCCATGGAAATACTTATGGGTGCCTTCCAGAATCGTTAGTCCATTGTGAATTGCATGGGCTGCAGCAAGACCTCCGCTTTCAAATCCCAAGCCGGACAAAAGTATATTAGTTTCAATAATATTTTCCAACGCTTCCGTTACTATGTTATTGTCACAGGCAATCTTTGCTTTATAACCATCCGCCAACAAGCTTTGATAGCATAAGGTTGCCAAAGCCAATGCCGTGTTCGTTCCCTTGGCCTCTTTACAAGCGCCTTCCCGGAAGCCGCAGGGTAAGCCGGCATTCACATTTGCATAGGCTTTTGCAGTTGCTCTTGCCTCAAAATAAGTTGAAAGTGCATCTCCCATGCCGGAGACCAGAAAGCGGACCGGTGCTTTTGCAATCACTGTCGTATCAATGAGTACTACATTGGGATTCTGCTTAAAATAAGCATAATCATCAAAGGAACCGTCCGGGGTGTATAGTACCGCAGAATGGCTGGTCGGTGCATCCGTTGCCGCAATGGTTGGGACGATAATAAGGCTATCTCCTTTTGCCACACATTTTGCCGTATCAATGGCCTTACCGCCGCCTAAACCAATCGTACATGCACAGCCATTGTCTTTTGTCAACTTTTGCAAGCGCTCTACTTCAACTCTGGAGCATTCCCCGCAGAATCCACTCTCCACAAAGGTAATCTGAAATTTTTCTGCCGTAGCGTCCAATTTACTCTTTACTCTTAAAACATCCTCCGGATGCGCAATCAGAAGCGCTGACTTTCCGAATTCCTTAACAAAGTAACCAAGATTTAATAGCTCATCTTCTCCCTGTACATATTTTGACGGACAAATAAATGCTTTTCTCATAAATATCTCCTTTCATACCTTGACTATTGATTGCAGCTTTCAAGCTCTCATACATACCCCAGACTTACCTGTGATACTGTTCAATAAAAATGAAAAATGTTTTTTCACTTTTACATGTAAATTAACTTTGTTTTCATCAATTATTATAATAAGTTCCACTTGAAATAGCATTAAACTATACAATACAACTATAAGAATAAAAGATAGAAATATCCGGTTTTTCATATGATTTTTCAAAGCTGTTATTAATTTAACTATTACTGTTCACTCCATTACCAGCAACGCATGATTTTTGAAATGCAGAATTAATTTCTGCATGTAAGTTCGCTCTGCAAAGCAGAAATTATCTCTTGAATCACGTTCTTACGCAGCCTAACAGCAAGTGTTAATCTACTGTATAAACAGTAGAAAAAAATCTTCTATTTTAGGATTTTTAATGCTGTTGACTGTTATCTAAAGACAATATATAATGGTGTTATGTAGCACTTAGTGCAATATTTTTCCATTCTGTCCATTCACAAAAAATCCAAATTGGAGGGCTAATATGCGGCCAAGTTTTAGTAAAATTGATCAAATTATCAACCCCATTAAATTTCAAAAAATTCAGGATGACATAGCCTCTGCTACAGACCTTGCTTTGATTACGGTTGATTATAAAGGAAAACCCCTGACAAAGCACAGCAATTGCAGTGACTTTTGCCAAAAGGTCCGTTCTTCAAACTATGGGATTTACTGTGAAAAATGCGATTCACACGGTGGTCTGGAAGCTGCAAGGCTTAGAAAACCCTATATCTATATCTGCCATTTCGGTTTGATTGATTTTGCCATTCCCATTATAGTTAAGGATCTGTACATAGGCGCTTTCATGGCCGGTCAGGTATTATTATCTCCGCAAGATCTGGCGGAGACCCCTGAACCTATTCTCCCGGGCGTCCAAAGTAAGTGGGAATCTATTGATAAAAACCTGAAAGAAGCTTTTGATACCTTACCTGTTATGTCTCTTGATAAAATCACCGCTTTGGCTAATATGCTGCTGCATATTGTTAATTATTGTGTTGAAGAGGCTGAATTAAAAGCTTTACTAGCTCACCGCTCGGGAAAAGCTTCGAACAACACCTACGCCGAAACCGGAGAAGATGACTACTTCATCAGTACAATTAAAAGGCATCCCAGAAAAGGAGCCGATCAGTTGATTCAGCCTGCTTTGGCTTATATTAAAAAGCATCCGGAAGAAAAAATCACCCTTGAAAAAATGGCTGCCTTATGTAATATTTCTCCAAGCTATTTCAGCAAACTGTTTGCAAAAGAAAACAGGGGAAATCTATCTGATTATGTGAATAAAACAAGAATAGAACTCGCAAAGGAGCTGCTTCTTAATTCCGACTGGAACATACGGACCATTGCGGCGCATATAGGCTACGATGACAGCGGATATTTTATTAAAATATTCAAGAAACTTACAAATAAAACACCGCTTGAATACCGCAACAGCAAAGAAAACCCTATCGGATAGCTTAGATATTAAAATAAAAATCCCAAGTAAGAACCGGTAATTTACCTTAATTCTTGCTGGGGATTTTCAATATTAATTACTGTCTGATTCAGTCGTGTCCTCTGATTGGTAATATCATCCATTCTGTTCCTGCAGCTTACGACCAATCAGCAATGATTTCCTTTTATCGTGCTGCAATGCCCTACCTTTTTATCTGAAATTTATCAGAACGGGTTGGCGGTTATAAAATTCTTATACCATAACCCTTACTAATTCTTTTACTTTTGCATCAATTGTCTTTATGACCTGAATGAATTCCTCGTCACTCTTACCTGTTGGATCATCAAGCCCCCAATCCTCACGGTGTTTGCAGGGAAGGTATGGACACTGTACATTACAGCCCATTGTAATAACAATATCCACAGGCGGAATATCGGATAATAGCTTGGAATACTGCGTCTTTTCCATATCAATCCCATAAAGTTCTTTCATAAGCCTCACAGCATCTTGATTGATTTGCGGCTTTTTTTCCGTTCCGGCTGAATAGCTCTCCAACGCATCCCCTGCCAAATGCTTGCAAAGGGCTTCCGCAATTTGTGAGCGGCAGGAATTATGCACACAAATAAACGCGACCTTTTTCATATCTGTTTCCCTCTCTTCCCTTCCTCCGATAGTCCCAATGCTGCAGAAAGTTTATCACTATTATTTTCATCTACAGCCCATACTTTCATTCTCCGTTAACCCTAGAATGGATTCAATGATTTCTGCCGCAATCTTCACGGCGTTCGGACATACTTGGCGAATAACAGGCAAAGCCTTTTCTTTATCACAGTTTTTCAAATCAAATCCCAAAAGCTCACGGCAGTTTGTAGATTGATTACGCTCAACAAATCGGCGTTCAAACTCCTGCACCAATTCAAATACTTTTTCTTTGGACTGATTGTCATGCGGCAGATACTTCCCGTATTTCAAACCGATTAGCATGTATGCACCTGTAACTGCACCACATGTTTCACCCAGTCTGCCCATTCCCGCCGCAAAACCACAAGATAGTTTCAATGCCGTTTCTTTCTCCAATCCAAATTCCTCACAATAAGCAGACAGAATTGCTTGTGAGCAGTCAAATCCACTATTAAAACATGCTAACGCTTCATTTACTTTGCTTTTCATTTTCCAAACCACCCTTTTGTACGATTTACAACATTGACAAGAATAAGCATAACAGGTACTTCGGTTAGTACACCGACGGTGCAGACAAGCACAACGGGCGAGGTTGGGCCATATAGGGCAATCGCTACCGCTACCGCCAGTTCAAAAAAGTCCGACGCACCGATCAGCGCTGCGGGAGCTGCTATGCCGTGCGGCTGTTTACACACCTTGCACATGATATAGGCAAATGCGGCCGTGATAACATTTTGCAGAATTAATGGCACTGCTATAAGCAATACATGAATCGGATTGCTTAAAATGGCATCGCCTTGAAAGGTAAAGATGATAATTAGGGTGAGAAGTAACCCGGCAGTGGTAATCCCGTCAAACTTAGAAACAAAATTTTCATTGAAATATTGAACGCCATTCTTCTTTATAACAATACTTCTTGTCAAAGCTCCGCCTATGAGAGGTATTACAACAAACAATACAATGGATACAAACAGCGTATCCCAAGGCACAAACATATCATTTACGTCAAGTAAGAAAGATACAATAGGTACAAATGCTACAAGGATAATGAGATCGTTAACCGCCACTTGTACAAGCGTATGTGCCGGGTCACCCTTTGTAAGATTGCTCCAAACAAATACCATTGCCGTACAAGGGGCTGCTCCCAGTAACACAGCTCCAGCAACATAGTTCTTCGCGATATCCGCAGGGATTAAATTCTTGAATACCACATAAAAAAAGAACGTAGCCAACCCAAACATCAAAAATGGCTTAATCAGCCAACTTGTTCCACTTGAGATAAGTAGGCCCTGAGGATTTTTCCGTACATTTTTAATGGATTGAAAATCCACCTTCATCATCATGGGGTAGATCATAATCCATATCAACAAGGCAATAGGTATGGATATTTGAGCATACTCAAAACGTCCCAAGAAATCGGGAACAGCAGGAAGGATTTTACCGATTAATATACCTGCCGCCATGCAGAGCAATACCCATACGGTCAAATACTTTTCAAAGAAACCAATCCCTTGCTTTTTCTTATTTTTTTCCACAGTTACACTCTCCCTCTTTGCAAATGCAATCATCTTTGTCAATCGTGATGGCATATAAGAAGTTTTTGAATTCCTGCACCTTTTCACCGTTCAGCGAATAATACATCCACTTGCCCTCTTTACGCCCATTCACCAGACCGCAATCACAGAGGATTTTCATATGGTGGGATAATGTCGGCTGTGTGATATTGAACTTTTCTAAAATTTTGCAGGCACAAAGCTCACCGCAAGACAGCATATCCACAATCATCAACCGGTGCGTGTCCGCAAGGGCTTTGAACAATCCTACTGTTTCAGTATACTTGTCATTCATCTTAAAATCACCTCACATAGATATTTATCTATGTATCATTATATGCAGTCATATAGATAATTGTCAATGTATTTTGAATCTATTTTAGAAAGAACAAGCCCCCAAACGATTCGCTTGGAGGCATTTCGCTTACTTATTCTTTCAGTATTACAGCATTAGCCCTAATAAGATTTGTTCCACCGGAATATACTCTAAAACCTTATCCTGCCACGAGAATACAGAGGTATGCTGCATTTTTGTTTTTATTTTTTCTTCTCACCCCCTGGGTTTTAAAGCAAATCGGATCGAAAGAAATTATACTTCTTGTTTTGTACTATGTTGTAATAGCGTAATCCACCTCTTTTGCCTGTGCTCATAAAAATATTCAGCCCAAAGATATACGAAAGGCGTTTTCCATCCTGCGTAGATTTCTACTTGATCCGTATATTGTGTTCTTCCACCCTCCGTTGATTTCAATATAATGCGATGGTTCCATACCTTTACATGTGTATTTGTTTCATTCGTATAAATTTCATAGGTTGTTTCATCAAATTCAACCACATGTATTTTATGTACTCCAAAAGGCAAAAAACCAAATAGTTTGAAGCGAAATACAAAGTCGTGATTCTTCTGCCAAACTATATTTTCAGCACCTGTCAATGGAGAAAAGGTTGCCATCGGTGCCGCAACATACTGCAGCGTTTTTAATTCTTTTAAGTGGCTGAAAATAATCTCTTTTGATGCCGGAAAAAAAGAAGTTTTTATAACAGTTTTTCTTTTCATCACAATTCTCCTCGTATAATATGTTTATCACCAAGATTTCTATTTGGTATAAGCATATTTTTTTTAATATCTATTACTTAGTTACTTAAGATTATCCCAATGGTAAAATATCAAAAGAGATATTTACCGGAAGGTGCTGCTTATTCTCCTTGCGACACTTTAATAGTGATTGCTAAGTTAGCTTTCAGCCTGACTTAAATTGCTTTGCTGCTAACACAGATGTTGCGTCCTGACTAGATAGTCCGGCAAGATGGTTCTAATCAGTGAATGCTAATTACGCGAGGTTGCTGTCAGCATTTAAGATTGGGATAACCTTTTGTTTTATATCTTCACAAATACTTAGTCGGAAAGGCGGTGATCACATGTTGAAGATTAATTACATGTCTACCTTATTTGTTGGTATCGATGTTAGTTCCAAATCCAACGTCGTATGTGCTATTGATTTTTATAAGAACCCCTTGATTAAATCAACTGTTACTAATAATCAGCCTGGTGCTTATTCTTTGATATGTCAGCTCTTAGATGTATTTCACAAACATACTGATTTGAATACCGTTGTTATTGCTTTAGAGTCCACATCTATTTATAGCCTACATATCGCTAATTACCTTTCTTCCTGCGAAGAATTAATGCCGTACCATCCTTATGTGTTCTGCC
Source organism: Kineothrix alysoides (assembly GCF_000732725.1). Taxonomy (GTDB): domain Bacteria; phylum Bacillota; class Clostridia; order Lachnospirales; family Lachnospiraceae; genus Kineothrix; species Kineothrix alysoides. Next base: position 1,834,242 of record NZ_JPNB01000001.1, read on the forward strand.
TTAATCCTAAAATGACTGCCAACTACAGAAAATCATTTATTGGTATGAATAAGACCGATTTACTTGATGCCTTTGTTATTGCTGATTTTGCTCGTGTTGGTCGTATTGAAACTGATCCATGGCGTGGCTCTCAGTTCCTTGCTCTACAACGCCTTACAAGACACAGACTGCATCTTGTGGAAGCTCTCACTCGTGAGAAAACCTACATGGTTTCCAATATGTTTCTAAAATTTAGTGAACTTCCCATTCTTCCAAAGGAAGAACAGCCTTTTTGCGATAACTATGGCTCTACGGCAGCTTCTGTACTAACTGAATTCTTCTCAATGGAAGATATCATTAATGCTTCTCCCGAAGAACTTATTTCATTTCTAGGAGAAAAGAGCAGAAACCGAATTGAAAATCTTGAAGGTACAGCTTCACTTTTGCAGAAAGCAGCCAGAGATTCTTATCGTTTGGATAAATGTCTCTATGAACCCTTAAATATCTCTCTTGCCTGCTCATTCAACTGTATTGATGCATTTAAACAGGAGATAAAGATAATTGATAAAGCTATTGAAAAATCCATTGCTGGGCTTAATCCAAACGCTTACACCATTCTGATGTCTATTGATGGCATAGGTCCTGTATTTGCTTCCGGCATACTTGCTGAAATAGGTGATATCTCAGGCTTTCATTCACAGGATGCTCTTGCAAAATATGCTGGGCTTACATGGACACGTGCTCAATCAGGTGAATTTGAGGCTGATGAAAGCCGGATGACCAAAGCCGGTAACCGCTACCTTCGCTATTACTTAGGCGAAGCTGCTAACAGTATGAAAAACCACTCTTCTGAGTACAGAAACTTTTACTATAAAAAGTATAATGAAGTCCCAAAACATAAACACAAAAGAGCACTCACGTTGACGTCTCGTAAACTAGTACGGTTAATCTTTGGGTTGCTGACCAAAGAGAAACTGTATTCCACCGATAAGGCAGATGCTTTGTCGTAAATACGACTAAATCAGCTTACGTTTTTGTAAGAAAAAACGTAGGTTTATTAAGGTACTTTTTCTTTAAACAATACATTCAAAAATCTTTTAAATCGAATCTTGACATATCACCAGATTGCTATATTTGATAAGCTAAATCTGCCCTTAACTATCCTCAGTCAAAAACTCACCGATGTTTATTCATAATTTTATATCAGAAACCAGTGGCCGTCATATGTTCAAGTAAAATTTGTAATCCCATTGAAACAAGAATAATCCCACCCGCAAACTCCGCTTTCGATTTAAATTTTACACCGAAAATATTTCCGGCTTTTACACCTATGACAGAGAAAGTAAGAGTGATAAGCCCGATAGATATAATTGCCGAAAAAATATTAACATTTAGAAAGGCAAATGAGATTCCCACTGCCAATGCATCAATACTTGTAGCAAGAGCCAAGGGTAACATTTCCAAAGGTTTTAAGGATGCTTCTTGCTTTTTCGGGCATTCTCTGTCTGAGCATTTTTCGGTCGGACACTCCCTATCTGCACAACCTTCCTTTTTAAAACTTTCTACCACCATTTTGCCACCAATAAAACCGAGCAATACAAAGGCGATCCAATGGTCAAAAGCAATTATCTTATTAGCAAACTGTGTACCTAATAAATACCCTGCAAGTGGCATAATTGCTTGAAAAAAGCCAAAGTACAAACCAATAATCAATGCTTTTTTTATCGTTACTTTAGACATAGTCAACCCTAAACAAAGTGATACAGCAAAAGCATCCATAGAAAGTCCGACAGCAATAAATACTAATTCAAATAGGTTCATGATAATCTCCTTCTAAAAAGACTTTCACAAAAAGAAAAATCCAAGTATTACTCATACGAGCATATACTTAGATTATAAAAAAGACTATGTATAGCTGTATAAGTTATACATGAGTCTCGCTTTTTAAGACAAGCCAGACCAATATCAGTCAGCATGTTGACTTGTCACACATTTTTGTGCAAACTACTCCCTCACGGGTTTCTTTAATTTATAAAAAGGATATCATAAGATACTTCTATCGTCAATACAAATGCAGAAAGAAGAAAACTATACCCTACCCGTTTTTACCTCAAAAACACACCCTCAATATGTTCTTACAGACGCACATTGAGGGCCGGAAATAAATCAAATCATTAATCTATTTATTATCGCGTCCTTGAATCCCATTATTCTCAGCGATTCCAGAGGCTCTAAAGCTGAAAGGAAAACATATTTTCCTCCAGCACAGCTGCAATTTCTTTCAACTGTTTTGCATTGTCGCTGATTTCAGTCATAATATTGCTGACCTCGATGACCGAAGCAGAGGTTTCCTCTGTACTTGCCGCATTCTGCTGCGCAATGGCGGTAAGATTCTGAACAATATCGACAACACTGGTACGCGCTTCATCCAAATGTGCTGTTTTATCAGCAATTTCACCGACACCTCTGATAGACTTGTGTATGCCTTCTCTGACCTGTGTGAAAACGGAGCCTGTTTTGGTAACTTTTTCACTTTGGCTCTTCATAATCTCTTTCACCTGGTTCATAGTCGTAACTGCTTTTTGGGAATCTTCAATCAGCGTATGGATAATCTTGTCAATTTCACGGGCTGAATTATTGGATTGTTCCGCCAACTTTTGTATTTGCGCAGCAACAACTGCAAATCCCCTTCCTGCATCACCTGCTCTTGCAGCTTCTATGGACGCATTTAAAGACAATAGATTAGTCTCATCGGCAATGGAAGAAATCAAGGTAGTCGCTTCTTTAATTTTCATGGCAGAAGCGTTGGTTGTATTCGTCTGTTCATAAATAATGTCAATAGAAGTAATTGCACGCTTATTAATCTCATCAAGCTGCTGTAATGTATCCGAGGCCTCATCACTGGAGGACTTCATGGCAGCCGCCGTTGTATTGAGGCTATCCACCTCATAATTGGTATGTTCAATCATGTTACCCATATCAATAATATTTTCAGTCGCTTTCTGAGTTTCCGACGCCTGATTATTTGCTCCGCTCGCTATCTCGCCTACTGCGGCTTCTACATTTTTTACCGTTGATGATGTAAGCATTGCATTATTATCAAGCCGGTTCGCAGACTCGTAGAGATTAGCGCTTTGCTTTTTAATCTGTGATACGATGTCAACCAACTTTACACGAAGTTCTGCAATAGCACGCGCAATCTGCCCGGTTTCATCGTTTTGCAGACTAAGACGCTTGGAAGTTGGATTCTCCGTAAAGTCTAAGGTGCTAAACCGATTAATTTCAGTCGTGATTTGTAACAGAGGATTCATTAATCGTGCTGTTATCCGGTAGGATATAATACCCCCTAAGATAAGAACTGCAATTCCAATCAAAGCTGCAATTCCCCCCATCAAATAAGCAGAACTAAGTATCTCAGAAGCATCTGCCGTAAGAACAAGGATTGCAGATCGATCAGCAGTAATATAATACGCTGCATACTTGGTAAGACCATTATAATCGTAGCTTACAACATCATTTTGGATAATATCTTCTACTGATGCCTTCGAAGCCTCAGCTTCTGACTTCTCAGCTTCCGGGATTTCCTCTTCCAATCCCAAAACCTCGCCTCCTGATTTATAAGCCTCTTCTACCGATTTAGAAGATTGCAATTTATTAACAACCTCTAAAATGAAAGAATTCTCCACCGGCAGTCCCACTTTTTCTTCCTCCGGATGATAAGCCATATTACCATCTGCAAGTACTACATAGACATAACTGGAATCTATCCCTTCCATACCCACTTTACCAAATAGGGTTCCCAAAGTATTCTTATTCAGCACAAATACCCCATTGCGATTGAGAGCGGCATCCAGATTTTCCCCGGTGGTATTACAGACGTCTGACATATAGCGCATATTCATATCAATTAGCGTATTTGCCACAAATGGAATGACAAAAGCAAGTGTCAGAGATACAGCAATTGCAATAGAACTTACACTGAGAGCAAGCATCTTACTTTTTAGCGAACCAAAAAAACCTTTTTTCCTCTGTTTCCCCGTTTCTTTTTTCTCGTGTTTCTTCATCATAATACCTCTTCCTTTATTACATAAAACATCTAAGATCGGGCTGTATGGTGGAGGTATCGTCCGATTCCAAGAATTGCAATACACAGTCCGATGCTGAATCCACTGCCGATTTTATAGAAGCTGCTACTTTTCAACGCAAAAATAATAAAATTACTAAGCAGCAGATAGAATAAACTGCTCTTCCCAATTACGCTGACCACGGATAACCACTTTATCTTACTCAAATAACCTGCGGCCAGATAATAGCAGTACAAAATAAACGCAGCGCCAACGAGCCATGCAAGCGACAGCGGAAAGCGGGAAGGATAGCCCCTTGACAGAAATAGGCTGTCGATTACCATATACACAGTTCCTGCAATAGAAATTAGCAAGACCTTTTTATCAAAATTCAATTTCTTCCTCGCAACGTAAACTCCTGCTACAAAGTATACGTAGAAAGGAAGTACCGGAAAGTAAGCTCCTCCTGTCCCTCCAATCAGAGTTCCAAGAATTGGCTTCACTTCTCTGTGAGGCAGGAGGCATACGAGCAGCGCAAGCCCTCCGATACCTAACAGTACTTTGGAATTCTTATGGGTCAGCGGTTTCCATAGGATAAAAGTTACCAATGTCAGCATTGCAAAAGAGAACAGGAACTCTGACCATCCCGCTAATCTCTGAAACAGCAGCAATTCCAAAATGCGATCTTGCCTAAGGGGAATTCTTTCTATGAATATCACATAGGAAAATGCAGAAACGTAATATGCTCCTAATAAAACAAGAATATTTTTTCCACCTTTTTTAACGGCATATTTAAAATCCTTTTGCAGATACGCCAGATAATAAGCAAATCCAAAGGCAAATACAAATCCCGAAAAAGTAGTAAGGTTTACCCATTCACTAACATTTTTCCATATCGATTCCCGCCCAAGGTCACAGAAAAACTGTAAGCAATGGGCGAAAATCATCTGTATTACCAAAATTCCTTTGAAGAAATCCAGTCTGTTATCTCTCATCTTCCGGTTCCCATCTGCCTTCGTTAATAGCACGAATAGTCTCTACAGGAATTTTGGGTTTTCTATCATAAGTACATAGTCCGTTAATCTCCTGCTCTACATCCGTAATTTCCGTATAACAGAAACCTTGTACATGGGGCGATGCAAGCAACGGGCTTATTACATCATTATATCTTCGCGCAAAATCTTCATCGGTAGTGGCACTGGAATATCCCCATCCTTCCTGACTGCCTTTTTTATAAGAGATTCCGCCAAATTCCGTGACCAGTATCGGCTGTCCCTTATACTCCCATCCATGGGCGAGTAAAGGTCTGCCTCCCGGTGCAAAGCGGAGCGTATTCTCCAATGTACGATATCTTTCTTTTAATATCTCCCCATTCCATTCATAATCATGGATGGTAAGCAAATCGCTGCAGGTATGTTCCCAGCCGTCATTGGAGATTACCGGCCTGGTCTGATCCAATGATTTGGTAATATGGACCATTGCCACACTGTGACTTTGTTCTTCCTTCTTATCCTTTATATAGAACACACCCCATGATTCATTAAGAGGCGTCCATGCTACGATACAAGGGTGATTATAATCCCTGAAGATTTCCTCCATCCACTCATCCGTAATTCGCTTCACATATTTCCTGGAATATACATAAGCCGCAGGAAGTTCTCCCCACACGAGGAAGCCCATCTTATCCGCATGGTATAAAAACCTCGGGTCTTCAATTTTCTGATGCTTTCTAACACCGTTAAATCCCATGGATTTTGCCAGCTCAATATCTTTGACAAAAGCCTCATCCGTTGGCGCCGTGAGCAGGGAATCTTCCCAATACCCCTGATCCAATAAAAGTTTCTGATAATATGGACGGTTATTTAAAAGGAATTTTCCATTTTCTATCGATACTTTTCTCATTCCAAAGTATGAGGACACAGTATCTGTTTCCCTCTCACCTTCGTATACCACAAATTTCACATCAAACAATCTTGGATTTTCCGGTGTCCATACCAAATCCTCCTGCACATTCCAGCTCTTAAGCAGCTGCTGGTCAAGAAATACCTTACAGCTTCCTTCCTTACGCAGTAAATCTGTGGTATTTACTGCCATTAACTTTTCTTCATAATAAATTTCTGTCCGCAGAACGGTAGCCTTGTCACTGCTCAGCTCGTATTGCACTCCCAACTGCATACTGTCCAAATCAGGAGTAAGGAACACTTTGGAAAGATGGATTTTATCTACCGCCTCTATCCATACACTCTGCCAAATTCCTGTAGAACGGGTATAAAAGATACCTTCCGAATTATCCTTCCAGTACTGCTTTCCTCTGGGAACTTCAAGATCCGCAGGTTCATCCGTCACTTGCAGAACAATTATGTTTTCTTTTTCCTGCAGGACACTGGTAATATTTACTTCAAAGCTGATATGTCCTCCAATATGTTCCGTGATAAATACACCGTTTACCCATAGCTTGCAGCTATAATCCACCGCCCCGAAATGGAGGATGATCTCCTTATCCGACATTTCCTCCGGTAAATCTATTTTTTTACGGTACCAAACAACTTCGTGAGGTTCATTACCTCCGATTCCTGACAACTTCGACTGATATACATAAGGAACGGTAATCTTCTTGTCAAAGCTGTCCACATCAAAAGAAAACTCCCATTCTCCGTTTAATCCTAGCCATTCCTTCCTGACAAACTGGGGTCTGGGATATTCATTTCTTGGGATACTCATATTTTTATATTTTCCTTTCTTCCGTAATCTTTCTTAATTTATGTTCATTTATATTCGATTCCGGTTCTTCGCTATCCCTTAACACCCGCGGATAATGATATTCCCTTCACAAAATATTTCTGTGTAAACAGATATAATATAACCATAGGTATAATTGCGATAGTTGCAACAGTACACAGTCTGGCCACCTGAATCGTGCCGAACACGCCTTTTACAAGCTGCAATCCTGCAGTCAAGGTAAGATTGTCAATGGCATTGATGGCAATAGAAGGCCACAAGAAATCATTCCAGCTTCCTGTAAAAGTAAACAAGCCTACTGCTATGAGAATCGGCTTGCAGGTCGGAATTACTATCTTTGTAAATATCCTCCACTCTCCCGCCCCGTCAATTCTGGCGGATTCCAGAATTACGTCGGGAATCGCATACATGAACTGGCGGATAAGAAAGATGTTCATTATTCCTGCCAGACCGGGCGCGATAAGAGCCAAAGGACCGTTTAACCATCCGAATACATGCATAATCTTATACAATGGAATAATATTGGTAATTGCCGGGAACGATGACAGGAACATGATTCCCAGAAAAATCACATCTCTTCCTTTAAAATGTAACTTTGCATAGGCATACGCAGACATCGCATAAATAATGACCGCAATAATCGTCTGGCTGCCCGATACGATCAAGGAGTTAACGAACCATTTATAAATCGGTAACTGCTTATTACTAAAGGAAAGAAGCTCTTTGAAATTGTTAAGTGTCCATGTCTTTGGAAGGAGCAGGAATCCTCCTGCCTGTTGAATCTCGACATCCAGCTTAAAGGAAGAAATCAGAATCCATCCCAAAGGTATCAAAGTAATTACTGCGAATAGCATCAATATACCAAAGGCAATCCAACCATCCTTCTTTGTATTTGGATATGCAAAAGAATCTTCCTGTTTTTTCTTAATTCTCTTCATGTTGTCCTCCTAATCCGAATTTTTTCGCAGCAATATAAGCTGACCGACAGCCACGCTACCTATAATAAGTCCCAGACAAGTTGACATGGCACTCGCCATACCTGCCGCTGACTTACCTGTTCCAAATGCCAGGTTACGGATATACATAAGCAGAACAAAGGTCGATTCGCTAGGTCCTCCCGCTGTCAACATCAATGGCTGACCATAGATATTAAACTGTGCGATCACTGATACGATAAGGGTATACACAAGAGGAAATTGAATAGAAGGTACCGTAATATACCGGAAACGCTTCCATCCGCTTGCACCATCTAAATCTGCCGCCTCAAGAATTGATTTGTCAATTCCTGACAGCGCTGCCACATATATAATCAAATTTCCGCCGATTCCCCACCATATTGTAGTTACTACAATAGTAATCCACGCCCAGGGCTGTTCGGCATACCAGTTAATATCCGTTCCGAACATTTTATTAAACAAGCCAAGAGAGCGGTTAAATATAAATAACCATGTCAGCGTTACCGAGGTAATGGAAAACAGTGTCGGCATATAGAATATTCCCTGAAATATATTACGTCCCTTTGGTCTTTTATTTAACAGCATCGCCAGCACCAGAGGAATTGCAAGCTGAAACGGAACGGAAATCAATACGAAAATCACCGTATTCTTAAGACCGTTCCAGAACTGCCTGTAAAAGACAGATTCCGTGTTTGTCAAAAATACGCTATAGTTTTTCAATCCTACAAAAGTCGGCGATGTAAACAAATCCCATTTTGTAAAGGATGCATAAATACCATAAATCATCGGTACCAAAAAGAATATAATAAATATGATCACATGAGGAGCAATAAATAGATATGGAGTAATATTTAGCTTTTTCTTCTTTTTCACTTTTTGCATTCTGCATCATCTCCTATTACTTTTTTAAAGGGGATACTGCTTTGAATATCCCATCCATTTGCGGTATCCCCTTCTTTTATTGACATAAGAGCAATTCGCGAAGCGTGCTGCCCATTGTCATATTACTCGCCCATCTCGATTCGACCTTCAGTCTCCTGAACCGCCTGATTCAAACCGTCTTCTGCTGTCATACGTCCAAATAATACTTCTCCGGTAATCTTATCTAATGCTTCTACTGCGTAACCATAATATTTGTAATCGTAAATCTTTAATTCCTCATTCTCATCTGCAAAGAACGCCTGAGGCATATCCTGGAACTCAGCAACCTCTTTAATCGCTACGTGTGCCGGTACCTGGCCTGCTTTTGCCCATTCCAAACTGTTATTTCCAAGGAAATCAATGAAATCAAGAACTGCCTGTGTTTTTTCTGCATCTCTGTTCGGATTCTTAGGAAGCACAAACTGGTGAGAAGACGTCCAGTTTCCCTTTGTGCCTGCATCAAATACAGGGAAGTCAAACATTTTTGCGTTAAGTCCCGTCTCTTTTATGTTGTTGTACATCCAGATACCTTCCGGACAAAACATGATGTTGCCGCCAAGGAACATTTGCCAAGGGTCGTCGCCATCTTTCTGTATGTAGCCTAACTCATTTAAATCTGTCCATGTATCAAAGACTTTCTTAGCTGTGTCATTGTTGAAATCCGGTACGTTCCCATCAGTACTTAAGGTTCCGCCAAGCTGTGCGTAAGAAGACAGGAAGTATACTCTCTGCCAAGTGATACCAAGAGGAGTAATTCCATCCGTTTTACACGCTTCACCTACTGATTTCACTTCATCCCATGTCAACACACCGTCATCCATAACTCCATTGCCGTATTTTTCATATAAATCCATGTTAACATAGAGGCAGAAGGAGTGAACATCAAGAGGAATACCATAATGCCCTCCGGCAATATCCGACATCTTCCACGCTTTAGGATTGTAATTCTCAGCCTTAATATTAGAATCGCCAAGTACCGTGTTGTAATCTTCAAGAAGTCCCATTTCCTGGAACAAAGGAACTCTTTCAATATGGTTAATTGCTACGTCGGGTACATCTTCACCGGTCTGAATCGCAAGAGGCATCTTTAAATATAAATCGTTCGCTTCTATTGCACGGTGATTTACTGTATAATCAGGATTCGTTGCATTATATGCGTCAACGATAGCCTGCATGGAGGAACCGTCTGCCCCGGTGAACACTGTCCAGAACTCAATTGTTCCTTTCGCCCCCGGTGCCACGGATGCCGTTTCCTCTGCCGGCGCTTCTGCGGATTCTTCCACCTGCGTATTTGCTGCTCCACTGTCTGTAGTGGTTCCCTCTGTCGTTCCAGCACTGGAATTAGACCCACATGCAATCATAGAAAAGCTTGTTGCCATTGCCAGAAGTAATGCTACTGCTCTTTTTGCCATAACTTTTTCTCTCCTTTTTATTGTTTTGTGTAAAATGCTCTGCCAGGCATTTTAAAACAAAAATATTGTTTTATATTTTCTCCCCTTATTATTTTAAATAACAATATTTATGTTTTAATATATTATACTATAATACATTTTGTATATAATATCAACACTTTTTTTAATTATTTTATATATTATTATTGCAATAAGTTGTTTTTATTGTTTGCTTTTATGTTTAAATTTATTTTAACCTCTCCCTCTTTTCCTTTATTTAAACAGTTTTTATGCTATATTCGACAATCAAAGCATTTTGTGGTCATTTTCAATCGGTATGTCATATGCATCCTGCCGGAGGTTTTCTTATCCTATAGGACATAATGTACTATGAAATAATAAAAGTATGTGTTGCCCGCTTTTTACTGCCAAGTACTTCGGCGACACAGCTCTTATTATGCGCACGTAGCTGCGCATTTATTTTTATGTAACAGGAGTTCTTTTTTCCTTACGCAAAAAATAGCCAGCCCCAAACCTCAGGACTAGCTATTATAAACGACTGACATACCATTTTCCTATTAATATTCTATACTAAGCACAATATTCTGCGGATAGTCACCGAATTTCTCGCCGAAGATATTAAATCCTCCCACGTATTTTGCATCCTTTTTATTTCCAATTCGAACCACGATGGAAGCTCCATTTTTTATGTCTAACATTTCAGTCGTGATATTCCCTACCTTATTTTCATTGACATAACAACCATCCTTCCTTACTTCCCACGTAGTAAGAAGCCCGTACTGGGTATTTCCCGACAGACAAGACGGAGGGGTAATCCTTCCCCTTCTGGCCCCAAAGTCTCCCGGGCTTCGCCATGTACCGCAGTCTATATGGTTAATCCACATAGTAATATCTGATTTCCAGTCTTCTCTATAATTCGGTGCCTCGGAACAGATTTCAAGAGATACTCCCAAACGTTTTAAATCCGCCTGCTCCGGAAGCTGGTTCGGAAATTTGTATTCCACATATCCCGCAGAGCTCCATATGATCTGTGCATTCAGATGTTCCGGCAGATAAAAGCAATAGGTTAAGTCTTCGTTTCCAATAACTCCAACTTCATCCGCGATTCCACAGGTGGAATACATCTCACAGTCGGTATATGCTCCGATTGGCATACTTACACTTGTTACCATATTTACATTCCTTGGAGCGCCATTTATGCCGATAGTCACCAAATCGTTCTTCCTGCTGCATAAACGCACCGCCCCCCTTGTCCCCGGTTGGACTTCCGCATTAATCAATTTTGCCTTCTCAAGAACTTTAACATGCAGAGCAGCACTGGATGCTGCTATTCCAAGCTTCTCAGCTATCTCCCCAATGTTCAGACTTTCTTCCTGCAAAAGCTTCAATATATCCAGTCTTACCGGTGTGGACAGCGCCTTTCCTACGTCGCATACCTCTTCTGCATTGTCTAAATTTAATGTTAGTAACTTAGCCATAACTCACGTTCTCCGTCTTAATTTTAATTTGCAGACCTTTATATCCTGAATGATTCACTAATCTAATTTAGCATTTTATCACAAGCTATGGAAATCAACAATATCGGGATACTTTTCTTTTATCCGTCTTCCATTATTATACAAGAACGACACAATTTCCACAAGAATCCAGACGATAAATCTTCCCATTCCGGCTTTTAAGTCCAGTATGAATAATGAGCATGAATTTTTCACTCGCTATCCGTATATTCCAGTATGTCCGGTGAGATAGCGATGCAAAATAGTATTTTTTATCAGTTAAATAAATCAATTAAAATCAAATTTATATTCCCATCTATGCACAGATATGTAAACAGAAAACTTATCAAGCTTTTTCCATTATACCAAAACATTTTTCACCGCAGTTTTCCAGCCATATGAAATCATCAAGCCCATTGTTTTTGTCAAAGAGATATTATCTCTATGTTCCTTCATAAATCCCACAATTCCATTTTGTTGATTGCAATATTGTTCTGCTTCCAATCTGCTCATACCATGATTCATGAAATACTCAATATCTGCCTCCACTTCTCTTTCTGTTTTTTCATCTGTCCAGTGATCCGCACCGATAATACTTTCCAACCTCTCTTGATACCCTTTATCATTCCTTTCCAGAATGTTTACCTTATCATTCATTCTACAGTCAACATCGTACAAACCAAGCCTTTTCATATAGTGTGGAATTTTCATTGCAATTGAATAATCCCTATTTTGCTTTTCCAGCTCTGTTGTCCAAAGCTTTTTTAATCCGTCATGCATGCATAAATCAGAATAATCCATACCGTCTATATGCAGTCCGCATGATTCAAATTCCCTGTTGCACTCTATGCTAACTACTATGCCATCACTCCTGGTAAACTCCACCATCTTTTTTAGATACGAGAACCCATCATTCACATGACGAAGAACAGCTTGACTGATGACGACATCATATCTTTTGTCTGTATGAAAATTCAATATATCTTCTTCAATAAATGTTACATCAAATTCTGTTCCTGCAAATATTGATTTTGCCTCATCGATCATACTTCTTGCAAAATCTATACCTGTATACCTACTCCCCTTCGGAAGCATCGGCAGCAATAATAATCCTAATGCACCGTAACCACACCCACAATCCAGTATCTCTATTGGTTTTTCTATTTTCCACACATAGTTGATCAGAAACTCAAAATAATCCTCATTCCACATATTTCTTCTTGTATTTTTTAAATAGGAAAGACGTTTCGACCAATATTCTATCGTACCGGAATCAGACGGAATATACTCTTGCTCCAAAGGGACTATACCTAATAATGCATCCACTGATACACCAAAATATGCGCTAATTTGTGGAAGCATATTAATGTCCGGTGACACCTGTCCATTTTCCCATTTGCTGATAGTTTGATAAGAAACAGAAAGAATATCTCCCAACTCTTGCTGGGTAAGCCGATTTCTTCTTCTTAATTCTGCAAGCTTTAGATTTATCATTTCTATAATCTCCTTTCTGCTAATATCATATCAATCTATGCCTCCCTTGTCTTTAGCGTATTCGGACAATTTATTATCTTAAAAAGCGAATCAGTCTATAGTCGGAATATTCCCTTAAAAATTCCTTCTTCTACTGCAACCTGGTCCAGTTCATTCTCCGGTAAATCGTAATAATACTATGAACTCCCGGTTGAACTTCATCCGGAACATCATCAAAATATAATCCCGAATCGCATGAAAAAACCGGCATATGAAATGCTTCATAATACGCGTTTGCTTTCTTCCTTGCATTTTCCAACGGCGTGAGTTTTCTCCTATCCGCATCTGTTCGGATATTTCTGCCACTGTTCCCTTTACTTCACCAAGCTTAGCTTCATCTGCAAATGTATGGCCACAACAAAATAACATCATCTTGGCTTTTCCATTACATATTCTCCATTTCCAGCAGCTTCTTCATTACCATTATCTCTCTTTTAATCCATGGAATATTTTCATAATTTTCTACAGACTCATTATTTGCAATGGCTTCCTCAAGCGTCATCCAGCTTACTTTATAATCGTATTCTGCTTCGTAATCATCCAGATTTCTTTTCCCTACAGCTTCTTCAACGTCACAGAAAAAATAATAAGAATCCATTTCCATTAAATCATCAATAGCACCTTTTCGCTTTTCGTGAACAAGTATTCCTTCTGAGATAGACTCTTTCTTTACAGAATAACCGGTTTCCTCCTGTACTTCCCTCAGCAGAGTCTGTTCTAAAGATTCTCCCTTTTCCATTCCGCCGCCGGGAAACTTATGGTCCCCATACTTACTATGTATAAGCAAATATTTTCCCTTTTCTTGAATAACTCCTCTTACTGCTGTCCTCTTAAATACGCTGCCACCCTCCAGATAATCATGTAAGTCTATAGTCAATTCTTTCATTGTACTATCCTTTCATCCGAAATAATATATCCTAAGTTTTCCGGCAATCTACCAAATACAATCCCAAGTACTTCCAGAATCTTTTCGCCTCTAGCCAATGACTTCCGGCAAGTGTTCCATCTGATTTATATGAATCCCACAATTATTAATTGGAAAGTCAGTTCTACCCTACGATTTACCTATCTCAATCAGCGAACGCGCCCGGAGTAACGCAAGACCGCTGACGAATAATACTATACCGGATGCAATCAACAGCCACTCAATTCGCACCACATCGCCCAAGGGTCCGAATACAACCATTCCGAGCGGCATTGCCAACCCACCGAACATCATCATCACGCTGAATACTCGCCCCATTTTGTCCGGCTCGATTTTGCTCTGGAGCAGCGTCATGCTTGGCGTGTTGAACAACGGCATTGTAACGCCGCAGATGAGCATTACGCCTAAATATACCCAAAAATCAGGCACTACACCGAGCAGAAAACCGGTCAAACCGAATAATGCACAAGCCATAATAATAGTGTGTGCCTTATTTTTGAAACCGCCCCATACAGAAATCAATATGCCGCCCATAACTGCGCCGATTGAAAATACAATTTCAATCGCAGTCAGCCGCCAAACATCATCGCCGAATGTACGGGCAGTTTGAAGCGGCGTAAGCAAAGCGGCAGGCGATGCGAAAAAGCCGAAAAATGTACTATAAATGATAATAAGTTTCAGCCATGCTTTGGAGTTAATATACCGCAGCCCCTCACGAAGTTCGTGAAAATATGCCTTTACACCACGTTTTACTTCCTCTGTGCGCAAAACGCCGGACACCTTAACAAATATCAAAACTATGCTTATGCCTATCGCCGCAGTCACCACATCAATGAAGAAAATGTACTCAATCGGCAAAAGCGACAGCAATGCACCCGCCGCCATCGGTGCTGCAAACATATTCAATGACTGAATCGAGCTTTGTATGCCGTTGAATCGCTGCAAACTCTCCGTCGGCACGATTTGCGGTATCATTGCCGAGACGGCGGGCTGCTGAATGCCTTGTCCGAACGACCGTGCAACTACAACTATGAACATAAGCCAGATATTTTTGTAACCGGAGATGTACGCAGCCGCCAAGCCGAGCGTTATCAGAGCGATACATGCATCGGATATCACGATAAGGTATTTGCGATTATGCCTATCCGCCCATACGCCTGCGAACGGTGAAATCAGTGTCATTGGCAATAACGCAGCACAAGTGAACAGCGTCATAATCACACCCGATTTAGTTTCGAGTGTGATTTGCCAAGTTATGGAGTGCTGCACGAGCATCGAGGCGAACATGGATACGAACTGCCCAATAATATACAATGTTGCATTACGTTTCCAGTTAGTCATTTCAGCACCTCACCTCTATTTACAGTTAAATAATTTATTTACTAGCCCCAAAACTTCTTAAATTTTTCTAAGATATCCTGCTCGCTATTACTATTTGTTTGAAAAAGGGAACCATGACTGTTCCCATCAACTTGCTTTCTGTCCTCTTTTCTATGTGCAGAATCTCATTTTGATTATTCTATCATAAACTTATAAATTATGATAGAAATATCCCTTATAAAATGGGCAGAAGAAAGCCCTCAAATCTTTTGACTTGGAGGCATTATTCTACTCACTTAATCTCTTTTCGTTCTAACAATCATCATATGAAAATGACTTTTTACACTCTTATATTCCCCGCTTGTTAATATATAAATACATATTACTTTCTTTAGAGCGAAAACAATATTCCATTCTCCTTAAACTGCATTATACATTTAGTATTTCACTACATATTGGAATTTGCCATTTCAACTTTATATAAACCAGCTGTCATATCTTAAATAAATCCATTTCTCTCAAGAAAATCGATCGAGTCCGTATTTTCGGGAACAGGATTAGTCAATTACAAAAGTGCCCTGCGGCTCATTGTCCCATTCAAATCAATCATTTCATTCATGTATTTAGCCCTCCTGCAGGTCTTACAATATATCACAGATACTTATCTATAGTACCTTGTTCAACCACACGCCTGCCCAGCAAAGTGATCGCTTGTTTCGGACAAGTATTCACACATCGATAACATAGTGTGCATCGTTTTCCGGATACAGCAATTCGATTTTTCAGCTCTATATTTTTCATAGGGCATAAAGCAACACACTTATTACATCCAATACATTTTTCAGGATGTATTTTTAACTTATCTGAATATTGTTTTGTTTTATTAATACAGTACAACCTTTGTCCCAAAAGTCCTGCAACGTGATATAAGCTTCCAATTCCTTCTTGCGGCGGATTATCGTTTTTGAATTCTCTTACGGCTTTCTTTATTTTTTGTTCTGCCGCTATTATAAGCTTCTTATTATGTGCCAACGGTCTCTTTAATACTTTTTCATCAGCTATACTGTCCGGCATCTTTAGATGTAAACCGCCGATAACTATTGCACCATACCTTTTCAGTTCTCTCGCCAATATACCGGCTCCATCTCCGCTGAACAGTGCCATTGTTGCAATAACAAAAACTCGTTTATCCTTCCACACAGTTTTATGGCTGACGATAAAATCCTTTAATATTTTAGGTATATTACTATATTGGACAGGATAACTGAAAACAATAGAGGGCGTAAATTTTCCTGTGTCTCAAATGACATCAAGTATCTGGAATTGAATTAGATATGTAAAATTCTTGTTAGTTATAGGTGAACTTTTGTGTCGAATTTATTTTCTTATTTTAGTCTGTGCAGATAAAGAAATTTTATACATTTCTACATGAAAAGTAATCGATAATTGAAAAGCAACTTTTCGTGGACGCTGCCCACACCCGACCTCCGAAATAAAAATGAAAAATCTGTTTATCTTGGAATATTCTGGTTAAACTATAATTATCGGTGAAATAAGATATATGTGGATCGGCAGGTAGCTTTGCGGGCAGCCTGCCGATTTTTTCTATTTACAGATATTCGCTAATCCGATCACCATACAAGATAAGAAGCTGACTTAAGACTAAGTCCCAGTTACGATAACGTTGCGTCCACTTCTTCTTTACATTCTGAGTCGCCAGGTACAACATTTTTTCCAAGGAAGTATCATTTGGAAAAACACTTTTTGTCTTGGTTACCTTACGAAACTGTCGATTTACTCCTTCTATGATATTTGTCGTATACATAATCCTGCGGATATCTTCGCTGAACTGAAAGAAAGGGCTTACAACATCCCAATTCTGTTCCCAACTTGCGATTGCATACGGATATTTTTTACCCCAGATTTCTTTCGCTCCTTCTAATTCAGAAAGGGCTGCTTCTTCGGTGGGTGCCTTGTATACTGCTTTAAAGTCAGACGCAAACTTCTTGATGTCTTTATAGGATACATATTTGAAGGAATTGCGCAGCATGTGGATGATACACCGTTGTACTTGTGCCTGCGGATAGGCCGCGGCGATTGCTTCCTTGAATCCGTTAAGTCCATCTACACAAAAGAAGAGCACTTCTTGGACACCACGATTCTTTAAATCATTTAACATACCCAGCCAGAACTTAGAGGATTCATTTGCCCCGATGTTGATGCTCAGGATGTCTTTATTCCCATCTAAACTTACGCCTAATACCACATAAGCTGCTCGATTCAAAATTCGTCCATCCTCACGGATTTTGTAATGGATCGCATCCATGAAGACAAAGGGATAGATTGGCTCCAAGGGACGGGACTGCCATTCTTTTACTTCGGGCAGAAGCTTATCCGTAATCTTGCTGACCATTTCGGCTGACACTTGAATTCCATACAAGTCTTCAATCTGATCATGGATATCGCGGGTGGTCATGCCTCTGGCATAGAGGGAAATGACTTTTTCCTCAATCCCCGAAATATCCCGTTGGTACTTAGGAACAATCTGGGGTTCGAATTCCCCATTTCTATCTCGGGGAATATCCAGTTGTACTTCTCCATACTGACTCTTTACGGTTTTGGGAGAATATCCATTGCGCTTGTTGTCCGAGTCCATATGCTCCTTATTATTTTTTTCATAGCCAATTGAAGCATTCATTTCCGATTCTAATAGCTCCTGCAGCATATCTTTAAAACTGTCCTTAAATAGGGCATAGATATCACTGGGACTATTAATGTCGTTATCAGCAATAATTTGTTGTAATTGGTCCTTTGCAATAGCCATATAAAAAGCTCCTTCCTGAAAAAGAATTATTTATCTAATTCTTTCCAGAGAGAAGCCATTTATTTCCAAAGACACAACTTATTTTACACTACCAAACAATATCTCCATGTTTATCAATTTGATTCAACAGCTCGTTATCTTCAATGGAAAATGCCGATGCTTTCGTATCATATTCCTGCAAAATTTTTTCTATACAATATTTCGAATTGCCTGTTCCGCTAAAATATACCCCTATCATAACCATTCTCCAAATTCGTAATTTTTCATCTATTAATCATTCCGATAACTAAGCACTTATTGAAATAATACGATAAAACCTGTGATAATCCAAACCATTCCAAATATGTATATGAAATATACCGGGCTATTATCTTCTATAACTTCATCATCTTCTATATGTATTGAAATCCCGGGGGCTCTGCCAAATATTCTTATAAATGTTTGGGCTAAATTCCCTTCATGCAATTCATTATATTTAAAATTTACACGCTCTCCACGTACATACTTTTCGTTCACACCAAAGCTTCTTTTTGTTCTTATTCCTCACCCAGCCATTGATCGGCATGGTGACCGCCGAGCCAATACCAATGTGGGTGGTCTAATTGCCACAGCTCGCTTTTTTTATAATATTCCCGCTCCCTTTCAAGCATTTGATCATCGTCTCGATAAGATACTTCACGGACAATCTCCATTTTTCCGTTTATAAGCTCACTTTCCACTAATCCGTACGGACCGGTATCCAAGTCATTCGTAACCACATATTCACCATCTATAAATTTATAAATCCTGCCGCCCCAATATGCTGCACCTGAGCCTCCGGCTGAATAGATACACTCTTTCTCCGCATCAAATGCGGGATTACAAATTTCAGCAAATGATTTTGATGCTGCGAACGACAATGTTTTCGGGTTCCACAGCCAACAGTCATACCATGTATTGCTATGCGCACCCCCAAAAGAGTTCAGGATAATCACATCCTTATATCCATCGAAGTTCACATCTGTAACGTGAAGTCCCATTGTGTCCATCATTCCATTGTAGACGTAGTAACCGACTACCTCGCCATCCAAAATCTCCGAAAAATCTGCCGATAGGATGGATTCGCCGTTTTCATCATAGACATTAAGGCCCATAACATAGCCGTACATCCATTCATCCTCTCCCTGCACCACCCCTGTCGCCACAAAACGATATTCAGGAATACTCTCATGCAAGCGGGCCTGAATTTCGTATGTCTGTAGTCCCGGCAAGGGATCAAGCGTGTCCGTCGGCTCTAAGGTAAGGGAAGGTGTGGGCGATTCGGTACCCCTTTCCTCGACACCTGAAGCATCGGATACACTTTTCGTCTCGCCCGCCGGAGAAACATCACAGCCGCTTATCCCCAGAAAAAATATAAGCAAAGTCAAAACATAGATACTTTTTTTCATATTATTCACCCTTTATTATATAAATAATCCACAGTTCAACGCTACTCGACAAATTCCGGTTTGTCCATATTACGGAATAACTCAATCAAATCCTGATCTTTCTTTTAAAATCATCAGGATTATCTATGATCTGTCAGGGGCTGGACTGCTACTTTATTATGCCTTTCGTTTAGATAGTTCAAATACGCAACTATAGTCACAATGATATTCATTCAAAATATCATATCCATTTGAACGAAAGTAACGTGCTTTATCTATTTTAAAGAATTTCTTAAAAGGCTTAGGCTCCAATATTTTAATTGGGAGAAAAAGAAGCTGTTTTAATAAACTATTTGATTCTTCCCATTCAAGTACTATCAATTTTCCATTTTCCTTAAGCAAACGATAGCCTTCTTTTAATATCTTTGACGCAAGGGCTTCCTCTATTTCATGCAATACCAAACCCAAAATAATAAAATCAAAACTATTATTATCAAAGCTGGTTCCCGTGGCATCCCCGTTGATAATAGATACACTATAAATATTATTTTTTTCGATTTTTTCTTTTGCAATCTCCAGCATCTCAGCGGATATATCTAACCCAATAATTTTAACATTCCTGTGCCTTTCCGCTATTTCAATACTATTCCCCATAGTTCCGCAACACATATCTAAAACAGTTGACTTTGTATCCGGTATTAGTTCCAGTATAGCTTTGCGAGGGTTAATCCCTCCTTTCGTAAAATATATGACATCTATTAAATCATAAATTTTAGAAAGTAATTTATATGTTATTTTCATTAGCAACTCCCACAATTTCCTATTTTCTCGTTTATCTCAGTTTGAAAAATCTATATTTTTTTATTGGTACTCCTCAGCAGCTTCATCGGACCACTTGAAAAGTGCCCTCAAGATTTATCATTCCAAGCTCAGCCACAGAGCGGGACGAACTCCGCCGCTGTTATCGCCGGTTAAAGGATGAATCGTGTTGCTGCTGTAACGGAAGGTGCCGTTTCCCTGAATGCCTACATTGCCGTCACCGTGGATATATACGGCTCTTCTATTGTCACGCCCGGGTGAACGGAGCCACCACCACCATATATACCCATCGAATGAGGATCTTCGCTTGTCGTTGTTTTCATCTTTCTTTTGAAACCAGTATCGTTGCTTGGCGCTGCGGTTATCAAGGTTTTTACTGCTGTCACCGAAATATTTGCACACTACTTCTTCAATATCTAAAAGAAATATGTAATCTAGAGTATCTTCTCCTCCTTTTGAACCGTACCACTGATTGTCGTGGTTTTTGTTCAATACCGAAAGGATTCTTGACTGTTCAGCCTCGGTGAATTTGTTATAAAACTCACCGTTAAGATATTTTCTTAGCGAGCAGTCAGCCCATGTCACATCACCAGCGCAATTATTATAGGGTTGTTGTCCGATCATGTATTCAGTTATCATCAAGGCCGCTTTGCCTTGTATATCGAGAATACGCCACTGATAACCGCCAAATGGCACACTTGAGCCGATATTAAACTCTCTCATTCTCTTTCTCCCCGTACTAATATAAATTTTCTGTGGATTATGAATATTTGTGTAACAAATCTTTAGGGATGTGGCAATAGTCATTAGGGCACCTATCTAATCTATCTTGATGCTCCTCTGCACTTTTAACGTAATTTACCAGCGGAAGAACCTCCACTACAATTTTATCCCTATCCGCTCTTTTTGCTATATAATTCTTCGCTTCTTCCAAATGTTGAGGCATTTTACTATATACGCCTGTGCGATATTTTTTTCCCTCATCATTACCCTGTTTATTTACACTGTAAGGATCTATAATCTCAAAAAAATAGTCCATGAGTTGAGAAATAGTTACAATTTCAGAGTCAAATTCTGTTTTTACGCATTCAGCATAACCATCATACTCGCCTTCAAGAGTATTTGAATAACCATTTACTCTTCCTGCTTGAGTATGAATGACACCCTTTAATGTTTTGATAAATGCCTGTACCCCCCATAGGCAGCCACCTGCAAAATATATTGTTTCTATCATAGCATTCACCTGTTTTCTTTTGTCAAATATAAATAATGTGCAGTTCAATCTTCCCCATAAATTAGAATTTGTATATTAGTAAGGCTCACTATGTTGATGAGCCTAATGCAATATACTATTATAGCATTTGCCGCACTAGCAGCAATGCCTCTTTTGTGACAAGACCTTATCTTGGTCTGACTTGGTCGTAATTAATAAGTCTCTGTATGAATCTTTGTCAGGTCTACTTCGTCTAATTTATGTACAGGTCTTATCCCGCTCGGATATCCCACTGCAATAATAGAAAGCACTGCCATATGCTCCGGAATCCCAAGGAGCTTACGCACATATTCTTCACTGCTCATTCCCTGATTGGATTCTCTTAAACGAATCTGCACCCAGCAGGAGCCAAGCCCTAAGCTCTCTGCTTCCAACTGCATAACGATAGAGGCTATAGAGGCATCCTCTATCCATGTATCGGTTTTCTGTGTATTGCCCAATATCACAATAGCAAGAGGTGTTTCCGGTAAAAACGGCTGATTTGGATTCCGGCAGTTACCAAGTTTTTGAAGTGTTTCTTTATTTTCGATAACTATAAATTCCCATGGGCGGGTACTCTTCCCTGTAGGTGCGAGCTGTGCTGCCTGAAGAAGCTTTTCCTTTTTCTCCTCTTCTACAGCCTTATCTTCAAATTTCCGGCAGCTTCTCCTTGCAAGCAGCATTTCTAACATAAAATTCTCCTCACTTTCTAATATGTTGTTACCATCAAATTCTGATTTGCCCGTTTCGCTTTATGCTAATTACAGGAAGTTAAAAATAGTTCTACTCGTAGTATCTGTCAAGGGTGAATACCTGCTATTTCAAAACAATTTCTTTCCGTTTAAAATGCTTATGTCAAGTTCACGTGCAATGCTCCCTTGCTTAAACGGATTTATTTTTTCTACCGTACCATCTCGCTTAAAAAATGTTCCTGTTCCTTTGAACCAAAATGTAACATTTGCTTTTACACATTGTTCCCGAATATCCAGCACCCAACCGTAATCACATTCACGGGCATCACGTCCGCTTTCGCCGCTGACCGTAACATGTTCAATCCCATGAAGATAGGCTGACAAATTAATCGATTCCAAAATTGGAGAACAAGCAATAAAACGACGTTTTATTGGATAAGACAGAAACAAAGGAAGACGATAATCTGCTAAAGATTGATTCTCAACTGTGCAACCTATACTTACATTGTCATAGCCGTCACCCCAATCGGAGGGCAATGAAACGGGGAATCGGTCAATTCGTTTGGTCAAAATCAGAAAATTAATATCGCTCCTTTGTTTTATCATGCTCCAAGCATCCTTGCGCCACTCATCAGCTTCGGGTAGAAAAAAGTCAGTAGCAAAACAAGTTGCAAGGATTTTATTCCCCTTAATATTGTATTCACCCTTAGTGTTTGTCCTTACAGGCCAATCAAATTTATCTGTTTTCTGTATGGTGTTTTGACCGCAGCGTTTTGCATGTGGTCCATAAAAATAGCAATATGTGCATCCATCACTAATCTGATAACATCCTGTCCACGGTTCCCAATTCATGTTCTCGTTCCTTTCACTAAACAGCTAAATTCTAATGTATCTGACTTATCAACGTTAACTTCCTATTTATGTACTTGATCACTCATATTTCGGTGCCATAACATAGTCGCAATATTTTAGTTCTTCAAACCATCCATCGCGCCACATGGAGTATGTATCATCATTATACATTCTTTGAATTTCCTTTTTCCATTTTTGGGGATTAGAATAATATTTTAGAAACACTTCATCGGAAGTATTACATATCTTTTTCATCTTGTTTTCATATAACCCCTTAGAAAACTTACCTGTTTTGGTGAAATATGAAAAAATACAATTATAATGAGCATTTGTTAATACCCATACCACATTATTACCTGATATATAGGGAAAGTACTTATTCTTTTTGAGCAGATGGAATAAATCTTCATATGTTGCTTCATTATCTAAATAAAATATCTTTGTGCGGTCATCAATATCATCAACTGAACAAACACTGTCCCGATCAACCTTTATTCTCAACTTAGTCACCTCTGCTGCTTGGAATTTGTTCACTATCTTGTAATCAGTCATTTATCGCCTCAATGCCGAGACATCTGAGTTCCTCAAGATAATCCTGCATTTTCTGGAGCGTCTCCGGGGAGTGTCCTTCCCATTCCAAGACTTCACCTACTACACGCAAGGGATATTGGGTTCGATAGGATCTGGTCGGGTTCCCCGGAAACTTCTTGTCCGTCAGATTAGGATCATTCTCGAAAGTACCGGTGGGCTCCACACAATAAATATGACCAGAACCTTCGCCTGCTGCAAGTTCTGCTCCCCACACGGCCGCATCCAAGGTAGCAGTCAGATAGACATAGTTGGCCTTCTTTCGCTCACCATAGTTAGAGCTATAGCCGGTCTCCAGCAAGTCCCCTATCTTCAAATCAACTTTTGTACCGTGGTAGAAAGGTCCGGCATCCAAGACTGTGCCACCTTGTAGTTGAGTTGTCAATTCCGCCGCTTCCTCTTTGCTTGTTTCAATCAGCTCTCTTTTTTTATTCATACTAAATCCCCATATAAATTCCTATTTGTTCTCATCATGGAATAACTCAATCAAATCCTGCTCTTTGTTTTAAAATCATCGGCAAAATACCATCATTTTGATAGTATCGTATATCCGCTTCCGAATCGAAACGAAC
Organism: Kineothrix alysoides; assembly: GCF_000732725.1. Classification (GTDB taxonomy): domain Bacteria; phylum Bacillota; class Clostridia; order Lachnospirales; family Lachnospiraceae; genus Kineothrix; species Kineothrix alysoides. The sequence continues at coordinate 1,858,592 of NZ_JPNB01000001.1, forward strand.
TACCACTTCAAATTCAAGCAACCTTCCATCCGGCCGTTTGGCAGTAACCTGTACATGTTCTCTCACCCCGGGATTTGCAGGCAGGTGAACGGTAAAAGCTTCTTCACCAGTCAAGCCAAGCGTTGCAGCCGTCTGATGCGACAGGTACTCCAGTGGCAGTACCCCCATCATCACTAAATTAGAACGATGAATCCGCTCATACGACTCGGCAATAACAGCCCTGACACCCAAGAGCTTTATTCCCTTTGCCGCCCAATCTCTGGAGGAACCCATACCGTAATCCTTACCGGCCAAAATCAACAATCCGGTTCCATTTTGCCGGTAAAGACAGCTCGCATCGTAAATACTCATAATCTCACCGGTAGGAAGATAACGGGTAAAGCTGCCCTCTTTTCCGTCAGCCAACTCATTATGCAGACGGGTATTAGCCAGTGTACCACGAAGCATTACATGGTGATTGCCTCTGCGGGATCCATAGGAATTAAAATCCTTTTGTTCCACACCATGCTCCTGCAGGTAAGCTCCGGCAGAAGAGTTTACCGCAATAGTACCTGCGGGTGAAATATGGTCGGTCGTAACAGAATCTCCCAGCTTGGCAAGCACCTTCAGGTTGTTCAGATGAACGGCGGTCTCCTTGCCGGCGGTTAAATCCTCGAAATAAGGGGGATTCGCAATATAGGTGGAATTCTCTTCCCAATTGTATGTGTGAGAACCTGTAATTACAATATCGTTCCAACGTTGATTTCCACTATAAACCTCATCATATGCCTTACGATAGCTTTCTGATGTAACGTACATTCTGACCTGCCTGTCGATTTCCTCCGTTGTGGGCCAAATATCATCTAAATAAACTTTTTCTCCGTCAGCATTCACTCCAATCGGATCAACCGCCAGATTTATGCGTAGATTACCAGCCAGTGCATAAGCAATCACCAGCAGAGGAGAACCGAGATAGTTGGCCTTAATAAGGGGATGAATACGGCCCTCAAAGTTACGGTTGCCGCTTAGCACCGCACCGGACACCAGATTGGATACTTTCAAGGCTGCCTCAATTTCAGGTTTTAACGGCCCTGAGTTACCAATGCAAGTGGTACAGCCGTAAGCCACAATATGAAATCCAAGCTTTTCCAGATATGGAATCAGCCCGGAACTTTCCAAATAACGGGTTACTGCCTGTGAACCAGGTGCAAAAGAGGTTTTCACTTTTGGAGAAACTGTCAGTCCTTTTTCCACCGCCTTTTTAGCCATCAAAGCGGCGCCGAACAAGACTGTGGGATTCGAGGTATTGGTACAACTGGTGATGGCTGCAATCAAAACATCGCCTGTTTTCAAAATATCTTTTCTTCCGTCCAGTTCAAACACATATTCCTTTTCCAGCTCGTCTTCCCCAAGCCCAAACCCATGATTCCCCATCGGACTGACAATGGCGTGTTCAAATGACTTCGCCAACTGATCCATCGGTACCAAATCCTGTGGACGCTTCGGACCGGAAAGGCTGGTCATCAGATGAGAAAGATCTACCTCAATCACCTTGCTGTACTCCACAGTATCATTTGAATCATAGAATAAGTGATTCACCTTCAGATAAGCGGATATCTTTTCAATTTCTTCCGGGTTTCGCCCTGTCAGTTCCAAATAACGGAGAGTTTCAGCATCCGGAGGGCAATAACCACAGGTGGAGCCATATTCGGGCGCCATGTTTGCAATGGTAGCACGATCAGCAAGCGAAAGGCTTTCATATCCTTCGCCAAAATACTCCACAAATTTTCCTACCACATGATTCTCACGCAGTACATGCGTAATCTCCAGCGCCAAATCGGTTGCCACAACACCGGCAGGCATGCGGTTTATCAGGCGCACGCCAATTACTTCGGGCATTGGGAACACGGAAGGCTCACCCAGCATACAAGCCTCCGCTTCTATTCCGCCAACGCCCCATCCAAGCACACCCAGACCGTTGATCATCGTGGTATGAGAATCGGTGCCGAAAACCGAATCCGGCTGAAGAAAGAGCGCATTCTCTATTTTCTTCTCAATGACTACCGGAGAAAGATATTCAATGTTGATTTGGTGAACAATGCCGGTATCCGGCGGAACAACCCGCAGATTCGAAAACTCCTTCTGAGCCCATTTCAGCATCTGGTAGCGTTCCATATTTCGTTCAAATTCCAGCCTTGTGTTGCCAATCGCTGCACGATCATTACCGGCCATATCAATTTGTACGGAGTGGTCAATGATAAGGTCTACCGGGATTTCGGGATTAATCTTACTTTCCTTCAGCCCCAGCCTAACAGCGGCATCGCGCATAGAGGCCAAATCGACAATGCAAGGTATCCCGGTATAATCCTGCAGCAAAATTCTGGACGGATAAAACTCGATTTCAGAGTTGATATTTTCTTTCCAGTTTAAGACCTTTGAAACATTGATCCTTAATTCTTCCTCCGACTTAGAATTTCTTATGACATTCTCGAGTACAACACGAATCGAATACGGGATTTTCTTCAAGTCAGTACGAAACTCTTCCGCTGCCTTTTCTAAATCGCAATATTCATACTCCTGTTTTTTTACCCGAAGCTTTGAGTTAAAAAAATGACGCAATTCATTTTCCCTCCTTCTCAAAATTATTGCCGCCTGATTTATCAATACTAGCACGCACCGTTAAATACAGCATAAGCAATAAGATCTTGTCCTTCCTTGTCATTTTACCATAGTTTCTAAAATCATCCAACAATGTTTCCCCGGCACAAGGTACCGGGTTGTTTTGAAAATATGACTATCTATACGATACGCCAAAGCCTTACCATAAAAACTATGCTTATTCCCACTCTTGTTTCTAAATATTTAATAAAAAGCTATTCCGGATGAATCTCACCTACTGTTGAGGATTCGTAACGAATTGTTCTGTCTTTATAAGCAGTACCAATTTTTTGATATTTCCGATATATTAAAGAAGATAGTTTGACCCTGCGTAAATCCCTATGCGGGCTGCAAATTAAATATAATACTTTTTCTTCATAGCAATAAAAGTGTCCCCCAAAAGCAGAAAAGTAATTAAATTAATTAATCACTTTTCATGCGGTATAAGATGTAATTTATTTATGAGTCTGCATGTATAGTATGAAATTTGCGTACACGAGTGCACCTTCAACAGAGGCTTTGTTTTGTAAAACTCAATATGTAAACATTAAAAACAGGGTATAAAAAACTTGATATTCCTTATTAATAAATTATAATTTGATATATAAGCAATTCGCATACATGGAGGGGAAATTGAAAGAGGGATATCAATGAAAAAAATGAAAATTATATCAATATTAATGATTATCCTTGTTATTACAGGATGCGGTCAAAAAAATGCAGAAGGAGAAATCGAAGCCCCGAAAGTAACAGTTCTTGAAGAACGGGAAGCAACAGAATCACCGAAAGTTGATATACCGGATAACGAAACAAAAAAGAGTAGGCCAGAAGAAATATTGAGCCCAAGCAAGGATGAGGTACTAAGTAAGAGGGCACAAGTTCTTGATGGCATGAGTGACGAAGAAATCGACGATATGAATCAGGTTATCAAAGATATCAATATTGAATTCGAGCGGGCAATTATGTGGGACAACTGTTTGGTAAGATTGAGCGATCCGGAAGATATGCTGTGGAACTTGCTGAGTAACACCGGTGAAGTACAAATAGGATGGGCCTATGAAGAGGAAGCCTTGAAGATAAAGAAAAATACTGAACTATCAGAAGACGAGTTCAATAAACAGTACGGTACAAAAGTCATACAATATAATGAATATACTGCTGAGGACTTCATTGTATGTATGGAAAAATTGCGCGAAAGCACAAATTGTGAGGACTTAAAAAAAGATTTTGATCAACTGATAGATAATATGGAAAAGGCCGAAGAAACCCATAATGTAGAATATATAGAAGCGATATATAAAATTGTGCATGATATGGATTATTTTTTGCTCCGTTATGGTCCTGAAGATGTAGGCAAATATACAAAAGACAGTTCAACAGTCGATAAATACTATGGTGCATTGAATGTGTATTAAGAGATTATAAATTATGCAGATAAGTGCTACCACTTTTGTTAATTAATAATTCCGGCATATCTTTATCTCCTTTTTTGTTTTTAACCGGTCAGGCACATAAAGGAGGTTATGATATGAAAATGCGGCGCTGCTTATTCGTGGCGGTAAGACTTGCAGCGGCCGAATTATAGAAACCGCCTGACTCTTTTACAGTATTCCATATACTTTTCACCGTATATCTTTTTCAGCGATTGTTCCTCAAGCCGGATTTGGCGATTGAAAAGCCATATACCGGTAAAAACATAAATCAATATTATCCAATTCGGAATAATCAAAAATATTCCTATCAGGACCAACCCGAATGCTGAATATATTGGATTACGACTGATAGAAAATGCTCCCGTGGTCACTAGCTCTCCGGGATGATCTTCGTCCAAACCGACACGAAAGCTTTTTCCAAATGAAATCAGAGCATATATAAATAATAAAATACCCATTACGCATACGGCCACGCCTATCCAGCCAACCAATTCATTATTAAATAATTCAGCTCCGATTTGCGGTAAGCCAAACGCGCTTGCGAATACAATGTAAAATAACAGTAAGGCGAACGGCGGAATTAAAAAATCCTTTTTATCCATCTCTCCAAATTGAATAGCCTTTATCCCCAATTTTTTTAATTGGAAAGCCCGTGATAAAACGAGTGCTACAAGCAAAAACAATGCCGCTACCGCAATATATCCGGTCATATCATTTCCTCCTCTTTATGATAAAATAAGCAAACCCTTCGTCAATGATCCAATACCTCTAAACGTTTCCATTAAACAGTATCCATATTTTCCTTATACCCTGTTGCCGCAATGCTGATGGCCGCTAAAGGGAGCTTATCCGGGACTTCCCCTGCAGCGCATTGTCAAAAAATCCTCCGAATATACACTCATACCAACCTCACGACTCCGCAGGCTAAAATGAATGCCGAAGTATATGATAAAACTCAAGAATAAAAGCAGACATTAAATAATCTTATTTTCTCTGAAATGAATTGCTATTTTGATGGCTTCCCGAATAATTCTACGACCAAAATTATGACGCCCATCAAAAGAATAATCGATCCAAAAACAAAGGGTAACCCTAGATTTAAACTTAAATTCACTTCGTTGACGCGATTAGGCGTTCCGAAGACAGCGTACCAGAACTTTGAGCCGGTCCAACTGGTTATTAATCCTTCCCCGTTACATAAATGCTCTCACACAATCCGCCTTTTATGTACACCCTCTCTTCTATAAGAGCAAAAGCAGCAATCTGCCTTCACTAATTCTTCACCGTCCATATTAATGCTTATATTATAACCGAGATTATTGAACTTGTGTAGTAATACCATATACTATTTCGTATCTATTTTTGAATTCTTTCTATTGGTACGGTTTATTGTCATGCCCTAATCTATACGGGGCTTTTGCCCCGCCGAGGAAACACCATCAACCATTATGTGCATCATGCGTCGGACACAGTCATTCATCGGAAAATTCAATAATATTTGAAACACTTGACAGATGCATGAGTGTGCATATATAATTACAAATAGGACGGTGAGGATATGGGAAAAAAATATGACCCGCAGGCATGTGGCAAACTGATACAGGATAATATTGATTTTGAATTCTTCAAGACACTATTAGATCCGGTACGCACGGAGATTTTAGTTTATCTTGTCTCTAATGGGACTAAGAACATAAAAGAAATAGCGGAAAATTTTTCACAAGACCGTTCTGTTATATCACGGCATTTGGATTTAATGTACCGCTATGGCATAGTGGATAAAACCAAGGAAAACCGTAATATCTACTATGAAGCGAATAACATTTTTGTCATAGATAAATTTGACCAGACTATAAACAACATTAAAAATTTATTATCATTGACGAACAAATCAAAGGAATAAAACAGGCAGAAATGCCTTTTTTATCTGTAATATATGTGCAAATATGTGCATATTAGCTCATTGTAATCAAACTGAAATACAAAACAAACAAGTAGAAAGGATATTGCATTATGAGTAAGAACATTATTTTCGTTTTTTCAGGAACAGGTAACAGCCTGTGGGCAGCAAAAGAAATAGCAAAGGAGTTGGGAGACTGCGAGATTACGACCATGGGCAGCAATGAAAAGCCTTCATTGCCGGAGGGATACGACAGCATTGGCTTTGTCTACCCTACCTATGCAGGGGGAATGCCAAAACGAGTAAAGGAGTTTGTTTCACATCTCGATTTGCGTAATAACAAGGATGCCTATTTCTTTGCGGTCGCAACTTGCGGGAGAATATCCAGAGCTCAAAACGTCGTTACACAGATGCGCAATTTGCTGAAGCATAAAGGTATTAAGCTTAGCTACGGAGAACGCCTTGATATGTTTTCCAACTATGTCGTCGGGTATGAAATGCGCGATACGGTCAGAGAGGAAGCAGATCAATCAGCTGCCGATATAAAACCAATGATTGAGAGCATCAAAATTCATATGACAAATAACGGGAATACACTTCTAACCCCAAGACAACTTACTTCAATAGGGTTTATGCACATTGTGCCAAATATGGATAAAAATTTCAATGTGTCCGACGCTTGTACAAGCTGCGGCATTTGTGAGAAAGTTTGTCCGGTGGGCAACATCGAGCTGGAAAGGGATGCAAAGCCATGTTTTGAGCATCACTGCGAACAGTGCTTGGCCTGTATTCAATGCTGCCCAAGCAAGGCAATCAATTATAAAGACAAAACGCAGTACAGAAAAAGGTATATCCACCCCGATATTTCATGGAAAGAACTTGCGGAATTGAACAAAAAAGGATAACGCTTTTATCCCCCGATGCGTAACACAAATTCAGATAATATCACACTCTTAAATGATTTCCGTAAAACTGAACGGGCTGCCGTGACCCGGATAAACGGTTTCTATGGTCAAATTTCTTAGTCTGTTGATACTATCGGCTAATTGTGGAAAATCGCCGGCATTAGGAGATGGACTTGGCTTGCCGGTGCTTGCAAACGTATCACCGGCAATCAAGTCCCCGCTTTTTGTCAGAATTGCAATAGACCCCTTGGTATGGCCGGGTACATGAATAACCTCTGCGTCAAAACCATATGGCGACAAATCAAAACCATCTTCCAACAAGACGTCCGGGGAAAACCTCTCGAATTCGTCAAGCATTCTGCAAGTGACTTTTGTTATAAAATCCTTGTATTGCAGAAACATTTGTTGCAATTCCAAAGAGTCATATTGATAACTCTCCATCCATTTTTCTAATGTCGGATTCTCAACTAATTCCCTGTCACCATCGTTCATGGCTATTTTAGTTTTGAAATGTTCTCTTAGATATGCGGCATTACATGAATGGTCGTTATCGCCGTGAGTTAATACGATTAGGCTAAGATTATTCTTTGTACAACCGGCGGCTTCAAGCTCCTTTAACAAAAGCTCGCGCCGGTTTGTGAACTGCTGATCCATGGCGGTATGGCCACCAGTGTCAAACAAAATGAAATTGTTCATACACTTAACAAGATAACTATTTACACCATTCAAATCAATTCGGCTAATCTCTGACATTATTTATTCCTCCCTTTGCATCAACTCTGATAATGGTTTGCCGACCCGGATATGCCGGCACCATCGGATAAATTGATGGTCGCGAATTTCGGGTGGCAGTTTATAAAAAAAGTAAACTTTTGCTAAATATGTATTTGTTCCATCGAGAACATTCATCGGTGTCACAAGGCAATCCATGAAAATTTTATTTCCCTCATCTATGAGTGTATAAAATTTCTTCTGCCGGCTACCCCGTAGTTCTTATGCATGACGATTAAACCTTTTCAGTTAGCTTTTTCAAGGCAGGATATAAACTACCAAAGCTTGCCTTATAAAAAGTACCTATTCCGTTTTCAATAAGCTTTTTAATGTCATCCCCCGTTAAATCCTCATTTAATACCATACTGAGAAGGATTTATTCTATCATAAAACCCCTCCAACAAATATATCTCATAGATATATTGTACTGCTATATCATGAGTATGTAAAGCTTTTTAAAGAATTAATGCCAATAAATAAAAAAAGTGCCTGTGGAATGGCAAATTTCCAGCCCACAGGCACTCCAATCTTTTTTACATATATCCTATCTTCTCACCCACTATAATCAAACCTGCCTTCCCAACTCCTCCTGATTTTTAACAAAAAATCGCCCCCGGAAACGGTATTCCATTATTTTTATAGGGAAATCAACGGACATGCCGCAATACCTAAAAAACAGTGAAGGTTTTCAATAAATACAGGGGGCTACTCCCATTTTGTAACCCTTCTCCCTTTCACAACCGCATCATTGGCGTTCATATAAGACTTCCTGCGGCATTTCAGAAGTTTTTTTCGTCCATTTTCATTTCTGGTATAAAACAGATCAAATCCACCGCTGCTTTTCTGGAGGTAGCGTACCAATACTTCCACGTATTCTTTTTTTCTGTCAATAATCGACGGGCAGGCGTAGCTGTGATTGTAATTTCTTACGGAGAACCATAAAAATTTCATCCGTTTAATTAATATATAACGCGGATTGTCTATAGCCGAAAGCATTTCCTTAATCGCTTTGGCAAATATACTTTTTTCGTAATTGGTAGCTTCCGTCAAGGTGCAATAAATGTTAAATCCCATTACATCTGCTTTTACCTTTAATTTTGCTTCCCTACTTTCGATTTCGCCAATCTCTTTCAACGTGTTTAAAACACAACCTGCCAGTGTCTTAACAGTATGTTCCGGCGTCAAATAGCGGAAAATTCTAGCCGCTCCCATCAACAGAAAATATCCGAAGAACATAATCAGGGCCAAATTGATGAGAAACCTGAATACACTGCTTACATCCGCAAATATTACCTGAGGAACTATCTCCATGACTTTATAAAATATCAGGAGAAAAATGGTCTCTCCCAGAAGATTCCGGAACAGAAATCCTTTCGGTTGAACCTTAGGAGATATTTCATTCAGTTCTATAATGTCCGAATGTCCCCCGCTGCCGAAAGTCCTTTCCCAACGCTTCGCCATCTCCTCTCTCGCCCCTGCCAGCTCCAACATTTCCTTATTGATCCTGTCTATCCCCTCCTTATTAAAGGGAGGCCTTATCACATCCAGTCGTTCTATTCCGCTTTCAATCACATCCCGATGATAGGCCGGAGCAAGGAAGCCTGAGAAACGACGCTCCAGCGTATCAAAATCATTGCTGATAAATGTGCTGTCATTTTCCGTAAACTTTGTGAGTAGAGAAGGTAAACCTTTCTCGTGTATCATGGGTGGTTCGACTGTAACCAAATGCCAGATGTTTGAAACCTTATCGGGATTATTTCGATCTACCCGGATTGCGCGCCCCCGCATTTGATTAGAAAGCATAAAACTTCCGACAAAACTGGCAAGAATCAGAGAGTTGATGCAGGGAGAATCCCAGCCTTCGCCAAGCAAAGCCTTTGTGCCAATCAAAATCTGAATATATCCCCGTTGAAATGCCTCCGTTATAACATGGACTTTATTTTTATTAGAACCTGAAAACATCACGATACTGTATTGCACGTCTCTCAGTTCCCGGCAAGAACAGGAAATCTGTTCTTGCCGGGCAAGTTCCAGTACAGGCTCAAGAATCGCATTGGGCAGGATAACTAACGTTCCTGACAGCAATGCAATGCTGACGCGTCCATCCACAGCCCGCCGCACGGACTCAAAAATCGGAACAGTGCCTATCGCATCGATCGGTTCTTTTGTTCCTACTATTTTTATCATGTCTTTTTTTATATGATCGGTGAGAATCAACATGCGCAAATCATTGCCCAATTGTCCGGATTCAAAACAGACGATTTCATTAATACTGTGCAGCTTCCCGATGGAGGAAACCAACAATCTGTTTATTTTTTCATTTGTGGCAAGGCATACTTTTCTCTTTTCGATCAAGGTATTCTGAGCAAGTTTTGTTCTTAATTGTTCTGAAATATCCTCTCCAAATATTTCAGAATTGTCGATAACAAATTGAAATGCCGTTTCCGCATAGGAAATTTTAAATAAAGGTAATTTGCCGCTCGGCGATACCATCCTGACCAGCTTCCGGGGAATCTCTATACCACTGCATCGGGCCAGACAAAATAAGGCAATAAACTGCTTCACATTCTCAAGAATCAATTCTTCTTTGCCCCGATGGGTCTCCAAAACGCCAACTGCCTGCAATATTTCCCCCAGCATCCCGCCGTGCAGGATCTCATCTGTACAGGATAATGCTTTCGTCTTGTAGGCTTTTAATATTTCAATTTCTTTTTCAGCAGGATAATTGAAATAAATATAGTCCTGGTGTGGGCAAAGTGTTTTTTGAGCAACCAGCTGCGGAACAAAAATCTCTTCGTCAATTTCGCCGCACAAGGAAGTATAACGGTTCCATTCGGCAGGAGTACCATCGTAAGGGGGGGTTGCAGTAAGCGCAATGACGGTTAGATCTTTTGCCATTAAGTCAAGAAAGCTCTCCAGTGCCTTTTGCCATTCGCTATGTAAATGGTGCGCTTCATCCAAGCAAATCGTCCGAACTCCTGCCTGTTTAATCATCTTGATCAAATCAAAATCAGAAAAACTTTCTGTGGTTTCAACTTCAAGTTCCTCTTCACTTTCACTATTCTGAAGAGTAGTTTTATTATATGCGGCATAAAGGGCCTGATAAGTCACAGAAGTGATAAAACTGGGCGATTTCAAGTCAAAAGAAAGATATTCTTTCATATTTTCTGTCTCCCGCAAAAAATTGCTTTCAAATCTTTCTCCCCATTGCTGGCGTATTGTTACAGAAGGGGACAAAATCAAGGCCGGATGACCAAGGCGGCGTATCAACTCCAATCCCAGAATCGTCTTCCCGCTTCCCGGAGCCGCAACAATATGAATTTTTTTATCCTTCATATGTTTTTCAGCATGATCCAGAACTTTTTGCTGATAATCACGGAATACACCATGAAAGCTGATTTGATTTAAGTTTTGAAACAATATATTTGCCATCTGTTTTATCTCCTCAAGGGTCACTTTGCCACAGAATCTCTGAGAGCGATCAAAGCCCTTATTTTTTATTTATCAATAGACAAACAGTCTTGACATTCTGCTATTTCTTACAGACACAAAACTGATAGGTACAAATACTTTTTTCTACTCCGTTCCCGCTTTCAATGCTTCGCTCATCGGAATTCGCGCCACCTTTTTTCTGCACATCCATTTGGCAAACTCATACGTCGCCATCACAATAATAAAACCAAGCAGAATATATAATACGTTCAGTTTGACCGGCAGAACAATCTGCAAGCTTTCCGTCAGAGAGCCGTAGAACGCCCCCACTGTCCCCAGCAGGGCGGGGATGCCGAGCAAATACCCCAATATTACAATAAAGGTATTGCTGCCAAGTATCAGTTTGCCGATCTCCTTTTTCCGATATCCGAATACCTTCATAAGTGATATACTTGACCGGCTTTCGTCTACCACCAAGCCTGTCACGACATAGATAATGATTAGCCCCAGAATGAAAGCGGCAGCGATCAGGCCGTAAATCATAGGGCCCATTTGATCAAGCAGCTTGCCAAAGCCAGCGACGATGGCATCGATTGATTTCGTACTCTGGATTTCTCCTTGCGCGAAGGTCATCGCTTCATCGCTCCATATACCGATATAAGCATTCGCGGGCAGCCCAAACTCCGTGTTGAACTGCTCAAGTGGCATAAACAGAAAATCTCCCGCATAGGTGTCGGCCATTTTCTCAATAGTAAATGTGTGTTCTTTACCGTTTTCCGTATCGAACACTGTCACACTGTCGCCAATATTTACGTTCAGCTTTTGCGCCAGCGGAACCGTAATCGTAATCTTCTCCGGTCTGAACCTTTGTCCGTAAGTATCTTTTAACTTAATCTTATCGGTGCTGGGCAAAACCCCGGTGACATAAAAGCTAATGTCTTCATTATCTGCAAGGCTCACATACGAAGCATTGAACTTTTCGGTTCCCGCTGGAGGTATACCATTTTTTTCCGATATGAAAACATATTCGTACTTGAGGTTATACAATTCGCCCATCCCCTCGTCCAGCATATAGTCGACGGAGCTTTTCATCGTTAATCCATACAGCATGAGCATCGTAGCGACAACGACACCAAACAGCAGGAAGAGGGTTCTGGACAGGCTGCGCACCTGCTCTCGGATTTTAAATTTCATGCCAAACCCCAAGCGGTCAATGCGCAGTCCCCGCTCTATAAAATTAACCTTACCCTTTGTTTCCCCGCCTTTCATGAGTATTGCCGGAGCCGTTTTCAGTGTTCTGCCGATAATCGCCCATGTAACGCCGCAAAGGATTAGCACCGGAAGAAAAATCGCGAAAATGGCCAACAAGGGATTTATTATTGTTTCATAAACCGGCATAGGGAAAGCGGTCAGCATGAAACCGAACATGCTGTTCACCAGCAGCAACCCCAATACAGAGCCGATTACAGAGCCAATCACGGATATCAAAAGGGGAAACATCAAATAGTGTCGGCGTAATTCCCTCCTCCGATAGCCTTGGGCGTAAAAAGTTCCGATGATGACCGATTCACTTAGAATCATCCTCCACATCAACATTCCCAATAAGATACAGGTAAGAGCAAGCATGGCAAAGGGCACGGCAGCGCTCATTGTGGACAGCACACTGACTTCCATGGGAACATATGATACATTGATTTTCCTTTCGGTGCTCTGCCAGTTCGTTATTTGGACGCCCTGCGAACGCAGCGCATTCTTTACGGAAGCCTCCTGGGATTTGATATTTTCCCTGTCATCAAAACGAATGGCGTAAACCTGATTCCTGTCCGGCAGGGTGCCAAAATCCGATTTGCCTACAACACCCACGCCGAAAGCTCTTGGGTCGTTCATCATTTGTTCCTTCGATTTGATCACATAGATAAAATTGGGCAGAAGCGTATATCCCGAAACGGTAAACTCCTTACCAGCCACGGTGATGGTGTCGCCGATTTTGTATCCGTTCGTCTTAGAAAACAGACGGTCTAGCATAATCTCCGAATTCCCCGGCAGCTTTCCTTCCTGAACGGCGGGGATATTAACCGCGTTCATCATGGAGAACACCCGAAGAGTCTGACCGGGGTTTACTTCGCAGTCAGCCGTGCCGCCGGTCTCAACTGAGGCAGCAAATTGCCGGCCGAGAGTGGTCACGTCGATTTCGGCATCGGTGGAAAATTCCGCGTCGGACAATGCATTTTTCCCGGAAAATGTCGTGAACGTATTGTCCAGATTCATAGACGTCATATTCATCATCACGAACATCATACTGCTGATTATGAGCAGCAGCATAGAGCCGATGTACCGGGCTTTTTGCTCCAGCATGGTCCGTATTACTTTTTTAAACAGTGTCATTACCACTCAATCCTTTCCGATGCAACCGTTTCGTCATGACGGATTGCTTCAACGATTTCTCCGCTGCGCAGCTTGTAAACCACATTCGCCATATCGCCAATGGCGGTGTTATGGGTGATCATCAAGATACTCGTTCCGAATTCACGGTTGACTTTTTGTAAAAGGGAAAGCACATCGCGAGATGTTTCATAATCCAACGCACCGGTCGGCTCATCACACAAAAGGAGCTTGGGATTCTTGACAATAGCACGGGCTATGGCTACACGCTGCTGTTCCCCTCCTGAAAGTTCTCTTGGGAAACTCCTTCGTTTTACTTCAAGGCCAACCGCTTTCAGCACCGCATCAATATTCAGCGGGGCTTTGGATATGTTAGAAACTACCTCTATGTTTTCTGTAACAGTAAGATTAGGTATGAGATTATAGAACTGAAAGATAAAACCGACCGAGTCCCTACGGTAGTCCGTCAGCTTATCGTCGTCCAATGCTGTTATTTCCAAGCCGTCGACATGGATACTACCGCTGTCTGCGTGGTCGACGCCCCCTATAATATTCATCAGTGTTGATTTCCCTGAGCCGGATGGACCGAGTATCACGCCTATTTGCCCTTTTTCAAGCTCAAGGCTTACCTCTTTTAATATCTCACTTTTATTTTCACCCGCACTATAACTCTTTTTTAAATTTTTTACTATGATAAACATACTTAGCGCTCCATTCCTTGTTTTAATAATGTAACCATGCTTTTCACAAGACTTTCTGTCTCGACAAGCTGTTCTTCCGTAGGCTCAGACTCAAAATTCTTAACCTTTGCTAAAATTTCCATATTGAATTTTTCAGTTACCCCTTGAAAAAACAGCAAAAGGATTTTATCGTCCACGTCATCGCGAATCGTTCCTCTTTTTTTACCATTGTCTATTAATTTCAGCTCATATTCTTCGCTGACCCGTTTTAACTCTCTGTTTATTTCTTCCGCCAGACTGCCGTACTTGCCATAGGTAAAGTCAATGGCAAATGAAACCAATAAAGGTTCTTTTCTTATCATTTCAAAACGTTCGCGGCTTCCCGAAAGAAAATACTCATAGACATCCATGTCTTTCATAGGAGTCTGCCTGTCAATCATCTTCATAAAATTCTCTATCGCCCATGTGACGGAATATAAAAACAGTGCCTTTTTATCATCGAAATATTGATAGATGCTGCCTTTGGCGACTCCCGCATTTTGGGCAATGCTTTCAATTTTAGCATTTTCAAATCCATGAGCTTGGAATTCTTCAATCGCTGCCCGCATAACTTTTTCTTTTTTGTCGTCATCCAGACGATTGAATGTTCTTTTTGGCAATAAAATATCCTCCTTTTTCACGCACCATGACCTTTCGGTCATTAAAAAAATGAATTCACAGTCATATTATATGACTGTGAATTCATTTTGTCAACATTATCACCGACTCCACTGCATAGATTTGATTCATCTGATGCGGAGTAATCTCTGTTGGTATCAGATTCTCTTTCATAGCATCTGTATAAATACGATAATTGATTTTTACCAAATTTCTTTTAATGTCCCACCCCTGCTGTCGATGTTCTTCATCCTTCAGTCTTTCAAATTCTTTCATTAAATAAATTTTGAATTCCGGGCTAATCCACATCCAAAATTCAAAGGCTATATCTTAGCTATTTTAATAGTCTCTATCATTAATTTTAGTCATTGTAATATGTTAGATTGTATTATAAAAGGTCTTATAAAACTCCCCGGATTGTAATGGGTATCCCCCCTGCACTCCGCTTTAATAATCGTTCTTTGTCCGCTGTACAACCGCCGCTGCCAGGAATCTCCTTTGTTCTTCCGTAAGCTCGATTTCCGGAGAATTAGACAAGTCCGTGTCCCTGTTTTCAACAATCAACACCATAGTGTCTCTGCTTAGCGTATGGGAGTGCCAAGTAGATTTTTTTACATTGTATAGCTTATTCTTTTCCATAGATTGACTATAAATGGTTCCCACTGTATCCGTTCCTTCCGCCACGTAAAGTATACATTCTCCCTTTAATAGGACAAATATCTCGTCCGTCTCCTCATGCTTTTGGAATTTATGTATATTCCGAGGTTCGAGTTCTTCACAATAATTCAGTATGGCCACTCGCCATGTACCGAAATCAATTACCGGCGAATAACCTTCCTTAGTATATTCCATAATTTCCAGCAAATCATTCTGCTCCCTCATGCCTATCCTCTCTTTCAACTCCGCAGTCAGTCTGTATATCCGGTCTCCATCCAGCTTTTCCAACGCTTCTTTGAAAAAATGAATCACGTGCCTCCGGTCTTACCCCTATTTCCATTTCCTCCAAACAGATCTTTCCTGTTTCATGATTTCCATATTCCAGGCAATCCTCGTTTTGATAGCTTTATACTAAGCCTATCCCCGAATAAACAGTAAATATGGGCACAATACCGTCTTTTCCAAACCTTCTCCGATGTTCTCATACACATTGTTTCTTCTTTATTCACCAAGTATAATGTATACAAGTAGCGTTAGTATATATTAAAAATGTGATTTTCTATAACAATGTTGTCTACAGGATAATTTTTTCTATCCATTGACATCCCGAAGTGGAATTCACCGCCAGAACAGCCAGACTCTCTTTATCTGCTTATCAAACTATCGAATACAAAAAAGCCTTCCAATCTTGCCGGTACTTCCATTATCATAAAGTATTCCTTTTTGTTTATTGTTTTCTTTTTATTATACCCGTTCTTTAATGTGCCGAGTGCCCCTCTTTTTTGCAAGAGAATAACCGTCTCCATATTCCTATAGACGGACGTTTTATACTACATGACAGGAGTAAACTGATGGATTCTTAGGCGGGGTAAAATTTACCCCACCTGCTACCGTTTCCCCTGAAAATCTTTTAATTAATGGCAAAATCAATTGCCCGACCTTACAAACTGAAAGTTGTTATCAAACAAACTCAACTACCACAATCTCATTTCCATCAATATCATTCAGACGAACTTCATAAGTACCCCAGTCATATCTAATTGCATCGGGCAATACGACACCTTTCTTCTTCATCTGCTCAATTGTAGAATCGAGGTTTGGGGTATAAAAAACAAAAGATTGATGCCCAGTTGGTTCTACATTACACTTTTTGCAATCCCATATACAAATCATAGGTACATTTTCGAAAAAGCCAAAATAAACACCATTTGTATTATCATCATCTGCTTTGATAATCGGTATTTCTAATATTTGTGTATAAAATTCAATAAGCTCTTCTGCTTTTTCGGAGAAAATATTTGTACAGTAATATCCTGTTATCATTATCCCACCTCCCTCAAATTCCGAATTGCATTCCGATATAACTGGGAATTTATGTTTCATTCGTACTACCGATTTCAAGTAGATTTCCCTCAGGGTCGGCAACATAAAAGTTGCGAATACCAAAAGGATAGGTGATGGGGCCACCTGTAGGAAATTGTAGACCCAGCTTTGATAGCCGCTCATATTCCATATCCACATCAGCAAAGCTGGGCAACCAAAGGGCAATTTCAAAGGTCTGATTGATTCCTTTTGGCGGAATATAACTTTCCCCGATTGCCTTCACGAACTCTTTCCTACTATACATAAATAGGGATAACATATCGCTTGCAGTCTCAAACTCTGCGAAATCCCCACCAGTCCACTCCGTATGAAAGCCTAAAGTATCTCTGTAGAACCGAACCATACTGTCTATATCGTCAACTAATAGACCCGCACCTATCCTTACATCTTTTCCGTCCAAAATCATCATCTCCTTTATATTTGAAAGTTAATTTACAAATTCCAATTTATCTCTCAGCCACAAGACAAAAGTGCTTATTCTACAAAATTCAAACCTTTTGCCAAAACGTTCATTTCCCTTACCCCACCACGGTAACCGGAAACATATTTCACCTTGCTCAATTACTGCTCTATTAAGCGATTGTAGCATCATACTTAAAGCTAATGTGTCAATATTACTATCAATTTCTTCTTTTGATTTTGCATACTCTATCATTTGAACAAACAGTGACTCCGCTTGTTTATCTCCTTCCATGACAACTGCCCGCTTTGCAGCCTCATTATACTCCTTTGAAAATTGTTCCCCTAAGGCCGCATTGTCAATTAACATAAAAAGCCTCCACACTCTAATTCAAATAATTCAGATTAAAATACACGAGGCTCTTTCATATCTGTACCAGCTTAAAGGAATGGAAAACCTATACTAATTTCACGCGGCTATGCTGTTTTATTTTTTCTATAAAGGCCGATAGCAGCAGCGGAAGCACAAATGCAGTCACTGTAACTGCTACAGGATAGGCTTTTGTGATGCTCGTATAAGCAAACCAGAAAAACCATAATACGCTCATGTGCCAAATGTATACAGGAAGCGTACACTTAGAGCCAAGCCACCAAACAATCCCTTTACTTCCTATGTTGGGATAATACAAACAAATAAGAACAACAAGATATACGAGCACTTCAATACTTAAGTATGGTACTCCGGTATTTTTCCATATTAAATACTCGCCCGCAACAAACAAACCGAAAGCTGCCGCTGTACTGATTAATATGCCCGGCTTAATTATTTCCCGGATTTTCTGTTTGTACCGATGAATCAAACATCCCATCATGAAATAGGGCAGTGTCACAATGAGTACATTTCTATACTTGATGAATTCTCCTTCTCCATTGTAAGCCAGATAAAGATAGATACAAAGGAATACCGGCGCCAAAAACAAAAAGTTCTTATGAATCTTAATCTTTATTAGTACCAGCATCAGTATAAGTGCATAAAACAAAGAGCCTAAAAACCATAGATGATCTGCTACCGGTGACTGATTATAAAGAAGTAAATCTACAATGCTTGAATCGTTGACCCTCTTTTGAATCCCTACCGGCATGAGTCCAAGCTTATTTCCGATTAAATATAGATATACATATAAAAAATTAGCGCCCACGCAGAGCATAAAGATACGCTTTGCCTGTTTCTTAATTCTTTTCTCGAAAATTTCTGTTTTATCGGAGAAGCAAAAGTAACCGCTTACTACAATAAAGAAGGGAACTGCCATCTTTCCAAAGCAAAAGAAAATTTCTCCTGCTTTTCCTCCAAACGGTGAGTGAATAAACACTACGAAAAATGTCATTAAGAGCCTCATACAATCAATAAAATATTCTTTTTGACTATTTAATTTAGTGTCTTTTGGTGCTTCTATACCTTCTCCACCGCCTCCGCCCGGCTTTTTCCCTATAATAAGGGCGATGGCCCTCTGGTCAAACTCATGAAGCAGCACTGCCATTGAAATAGCTAATATATATACAGATATTATATATATGAAATCATTTTTAATTTCTATTTGATTTCTCAAATATATAATAAATAGGTTGTGAATAATGTAAAGCTCAATTGCAATTTTCCCTAAGAAAGCCAGAAAATTGTTTTTAAATTGAAACTTCATCGTAACTAAGAAAAATGTTATAACCATAAATATGATCATCGGAAGCTGACATGATAACGTCTGTATTTTTTCCAGATACCCCGGGTGTCCGTCCCACTCTGACCAATAGCCTTTTGTTTTTAGCATATATTCTGTTAAGGCATAAAAAATGCCGCTTCCTATCAGACCGGCTGACAGCCATAGCCGGTAATTCTTTTTAATGTTTGAAATCAGAACATTATAATATCTGGAGAATATCATCCCTACATAAAATAAAAGAATACTGTTATACCACCATTCACCTCTTAACCAGGCACCACCGCTTTTTGTCCGGAAATCGTGTCCAAGAAATAAGCTTGCAGTCATAATGGCAATAATAAATACACCCATAAAAATAAAAGCGGTCTTCTCATTTTTCAAAATCTTAAATATGATGTAAAAGACAATATATAATATAAAGATTTCTACAATAAACCAAAGTTGTGTATTCAATAAGACCCAACCCGTAAGGGCACTGATTAATTCTGCTTTTGTAAATGTCTCGCCAAACAATATGGCTGTCAGTACAAATATCGTATTTCCTGTATAAAACGGCACCAAAATTGTCGACAGCCTTTTAGTGAGAAATCCTTTTAAATAATCCGGTTTCGTTTTTAGGCTCGTGTACACTCCATAGCCTGAACAAAAGAAGAATACTCCGACAAAAAAAACACCAATATCACACATCAAATTCAGCGTTCCCTTATCAAGATTATTATTCTGCGTAATAGCCTGAGCCAAATGGTGCAATATAATTCCAGCGGCACAAAAGCCTTGGAGTCCTTTCATAACCGACAGGGAAAAGGCATCTTCGTGAAATTCCTGTTTCTTTTTCCCTTTTACTCCGACAAGTAATAGTACAAAGAGAAGGATTATAAATATACCGAGCGATATCTCTATCACTTCTTTCTCTGTCGTGACATTTTCCGGGCTCTGCTTTGTGACAGCAGTATCTTCTGCTTTGTTTCCTCCGTCCGCACTCACTGCAGTTTCTTCCAAGCAATAACTTTGCAGAATCTCCCCTACTATTTTTTCCTTTTCTGATATAACCTCTTCCTCATTTCGGGATAACGTCATAATTGTAAAAACTCTTCCACCGCTTACCGTGCCGGCTACTATATAATGATAATCCTGATAGGAAAGAGTAATAACCGCAAAATCCGCATTGGTTCCTTCCACTAAATATGTATCTCCCAGGTTCATTCCCGATTCGGACTTCATTTGCTTTCCATAAGCTTCTAAAAAGGATTGCTGCACATCCTCAGGCTGTTCTTTTAATTCCTTATACTCAAGCGAAAATTTTTCCGTATCCTCCAACATAAATAAATCCATACCATTTTCACTTTTAAGAGCTCCAGTCTGCGAATTCAAGTCAACATCCGCCGCATTAACTGCTTCCAAAATGGCTCCATCCAAACGTTTTTGAAAGCTCTCATAGGAATCTAATTGATACATCGTATAGATTTCTTCTAAATCTTCTTTTCCTTCATACATCACATACCAGTCATCCGGAAATGAGATGGAATGCCCCTGTACTTTATATTCCGTATACCCCTCCGGTGCCGCACTGCAAATCATCGGATTCATCAAAGCAATTACAACACCCCCCAAAAATCCCAAACAGCCGGTTGCTAACTTACCAATCTTCATCCTCTACCTCCATCTTGACAAATAATCATTTTTGTCCAATACCCATAATTTTATTTTATAGATAGTCATGGCCGCCAATATCGTTGCCGCAAACACCGCTATGATATATAGGATTTCGTTTATAACAGCAAGCTTTAACAGAGATACGATAAACACATTATTAATCAGTATGACTTCAAGTGAGAATCTGCCAAAAAAATCCAACGCTTTGTTATAAAACGTAATTTTCATCATAAACAATAGAATTACCGCAACAGAAAACACAACCATAGGTAGCTGGAAAGCCAATGTTTCAATTTTTTCCGTATATCCCTTATAAAATATATCCTCAATCCAATAACCTTTTTCTTCAAGCAGCCTTTTCGATATAATTCCAAAAAACGAGCTGAGGACCAGAAGCATACTCAGGCATAAATAATACCTTTTTTTAATCCATGGCAGTAATTTTTCTTTAAAGCGGGCGGCAAGCATTCCAATAAAAAATACAAAGGTCGTATTATACCACCATTCGCCCCGGAACCAGCTGACAATCTCACCGGTTGTCAAATCATGGCCCAATAGCAGGCTGCCACCCATTACAGCCACAACGCAAACCCCCATAATCATATAAGCGACTTTTTCCCGCCTGATAAAACGGAAAATGACATAAAACAGAATATACAAAAACATAATTTCCACGGCAAACCACATTTGGGAATTTAAAAGCTTTACTCCAAAAAAGACACACAGCAAATCACTCATCGCATACTTTCTACCCATCAGAAGCATCGTTGTCAAATAGACATAATTACATATAAAAAAAGGAACTAACACAGTAAATATTCTCTTTTTTATAAAGCCTTTTAAATAATTATCCTTTTGATATAAGCTCGTAATAAGTCCATATCCTGATGCAAAAAAGAAAAAGCCTACAATAATAACTCCTGAATTTTTAAACATAATCAATGCACCTTTGTAATCGAGTTCGGATAATAATACTATGTACATATGGTGCATGATAACGCAAACTGCCAAAAATCCTTGAAATGCTTTACTTTTTTTTAAGCTGAAGGCCGCTTTCGTATAACCTCCCGCCGGAGCTTTTTGGGATCCATAAAACAACAGCACCATTAACAACGCAGGAAGCAGCCAGCCTGACATTTTATTTTCCGATATTTTTTGCACTTCAATAAAACCCGACACACATAAAAAAACACACCACGCTATAAATATAAAAAATGTGGTAACCACTTCTTTCTTTTTCATGCTCCACTCACTCCCTTTCTTTATATTCCGGCTCATTTATGTAGATAAAATTTTGTTGTTCACTGAACTTCCGGTTATCCTGTACCGTTTCCGGCGCCGTTGTAAGGGAAATAATATTTAGTATGATAGAGATAAGAAGCATAAGACATATAATACAAAAAATAATAATATTTTTGCTTTTTGCATGCACTCTGGATATTTCCGCGTCTGAAATGGCAATAGAATCATGAATGAGCTGCTTGGCATCCTCCGTCGATATACAGCTTTCGTCCTCAATGCATTCTCCTTTCAGCAATTCCATTACCGTTATATCCAGAGCATTGGCCAACGGTTCCAAAATTGAAATATCGGGAAGACTAAGTCCTCTTTCCCATTTTGAAACTGCCTTATCGGTCAGATATAATATCTCTGCCAGTTCTTTCTGTGTCATGTTTTTTTCTTTTCTTCGGTTAGTGACAAATTTCCCAAATTTGTCTTTATCCATGGAGTTCCTCCTTCTACCTATGTTTATTGTAACTAACCATGTATAAAAAGCTATCGACCATCAGTAGAATTAGCATTTTTTCAATTGGTGTTTTTATCTCATTCTTAGTAACTATTCCTTTTGCAAACTCTATAAAAGCTTCATGAGGAAACGACTCACTTGTGTTCTTACTCTTTTGGGATATTATAGTAGTGGAGCTGTTTACAACATCGATTAGGGTGTCGTACAGCGTAAAGAGTAGCATCAGACGGGGGATTTAATAGTTCAGCTACATTTTCAAAAATTAGTCAACTAAATCATTTTGAAATCTTGAAAGATGCTCGTACGGAAGAATAAGCCGTCCCCGATATAGACCGCATCCATCGTTAATAAGCGAATTATTCACTGCCGAAAACATATTTACATCCAATTTCGATAATTCAAGCTGCTGCAGCATAATACCTCTTTCATAAGCATCATCAAAATAAATATTTTCTCCTTTTGGGATTGCATTTCGTTTCGCTCTTTCACTTTCCTGCCGTTTTTCGTAACCCAAATGATTAGCAGGACCAATTTCAGCAAAATCGTCCATTTCTTTTGTACGAAGTTGTACTTCCACGTAACAACGTGCAATGTTATCATAAAATGTTATATGCAGAGAACGGTAGCCACTCGTCTCTGGATTTACAACATAATCTCTGTAATATGGGCTTACGCTCTCCCTTAACAAAGGCGATTTTTTCTGCCCCTTTAAAGAAGCTATTTCCGCGGTAAATCCGCGCTCCTCCATGAAACCAAGCAACTGGTTGGCAACATCATATAGATATTTATTTTCTTCATCCGTCCAAATTTCGCCTTCTTTCAGATGACATTTGGGAAGAGAAATCACAATTCTGTATGCAATCAGATCCCGAAAACAGTTTAAATAATTTTTCAGTTCAGGAAGAGAAGGGTAATTGCCGTGTTTAATATAATAATCATAAATATATTCCACAATGTATCCGTTAAATTTTGCTTCCGCGCGTATCAGAGATTTGATTCTGCCCTTAAAAGTAAATGCAAGGAAAGGGTATTCATTTGCCATATGTTTATAGAATTCCCTGATCCGCTGAGACTGCGAGGTCAGGAATTCGTTGTGCTGCAAAAGTTCCGCAATCTGAAGCAGAAAATTACAGTGCACAAGATCAATTTGATTATGAGTTTCTTTTGACGACTGTTTCAAATCCTCACTATATCTCTGCAGTATCTTAAGAACGGTATCGCCTGAGTATAAATAATCATTTATTTTTTTCATTATGGTTTTCCGCATCTGTTCGCTTCTCGCAGACGCACTCTCCTTTCCTATGCCTTTGTCATCAATACTGCCGCGGACACCGGCCCTTTGGCCGTCCCCTATTATATTTTTTGAAACATCGTTTGAGTGTATTCCCTGGTATCATTCGGATTAATCATATTATACAATTCTAACCTCTTTTTTCTTCTTCAAAAGCTGGGTTTTTTAGGAATATAAATACTCGCTCTGTCGCTGTATCAAATACTTCACAAAAGCAGCCAAATTCTTCAATAAAGTATGTATTAAAATCATCTGAACATCTTACCGCCGCCCTTTGAAACATATCACGCATATATTCAATCCTTTAACACTTTCTCCTTAGTTTTATAGGTTTTTACATCAGTACCAGTTGCCGAGGATTCCTCGGTAACTGCTTCTCTTGTCAATTCACCTGTTTTAGATATTTTTTTAGATGTAGTGATATATTATCGATGCGACAATTAAACAACTAGACTAAAATGCTTCAAAGCGTTCAATATGACCTCTTCCTTTTCCTTCGGACATTTGGGAACCCTTGCATTATCATTCTTAGCAAGATGATAATTCTCCCCAACTTCCAACTCACATTTCCTTTTCACCTGCGAAATATACAGATTGGAAACCTTCAAACCATGCTTCTCATACACATAATCACGAATCTCCTGATAGGTAGCTTTCGTCTCAGCCGAGGTAACATCCAGTTCATCTAAGTCCAATCTCTATCCGGTCATCCGGTTTTTGTTGGGACAAAAGAACCACCGTCTCCACATTCGCCGTCCAAGGAAACTGATCCACCGCTACAGCCCTTACCACCTCATACCCATTCTCCAAAAACACCCCCAAATCCCTCACCAAGCTAGTAGGCTTGCAGGATATATAGACCAATCGTTCCACCCTATAATCAATAATCTTCTTAAGCGCCTTGGGATGCACTCCATCGCGGGGCGGATCCAAAATAATCAGGTCCGGCTTTTCTACAATTTCATCAAGAACTTTCAGTACATCCCCCGCTATAAATTCGCAGTTATGTAACCTATTGAGCTCCGCATTTTTCTTCGCAGCTTCCACCGCTTCCTCCACGATTTCCACCCCGATCACTTTTCCGGAGACCGGCGCCATCATCTGGGCGATTGTTCCCGTCCCACTGTACAAATCAAAAACTATCTTCCCCCGTTCTCCTTCCGGCGAAAGATAACCGATATACTCTCTTGCCGTCTCATAAAGTACCTCTGCGCCAAAAGTATTCGTCTGGAAAAAAGAAAATTGAGAAATCTTGAATTTTAAACCTAACAACTCCTCATAAAAATAGTCTTGTCCATAAAGAATAACCGTTTCGTCACTCTTTACCACATCGGCTACAGAATCGTTTTTCGTATGCAAGAGGCCGACGATTTTCCCTTCCAAATCCAGTGCTAACAGCATCTCCTTAAATTCCGTTAAATCATATTCCTCCTGCGTAGTTGTAACAAGGGCAATTAATATTTCCCCCGTCTTTGCAGCCTTCCTTACGAGCAAGTGCCGCAAATAACCTTCATGGCTCAATCTATGATAAAAGCTCATCTTTCTTTCAGCGAAAAAAGCTCTCGTTCCGGCTAGAATCCTTCTATAGTCTTCATCCATGATCTTGCAATCAGAGACAGTAACAATATCATAAAAGCTTCCTCTTTTGTGCATGCCAAGAGCAAGCGGCCCATCCTTGATTTCATCCCCAAAAGAAAATTCCATTTTATTTCTATAGCCATACATCTTGGGGCTTCCCTTAATCCCCTCAAATTTATATTTAGATTCTTGTTTACATAATACAGAATCCAACAACTTCTTCACCTGCTCCTCTTTCAGAAGAAGCTGTTCTTCATATGGCAAAGACAGATAAGTACACCCGCCGCAGATTCCGAAGTGTTCACAAGGACTTTCCATCTCGAGCGGAGACTTTTCCAGTGTCTCAATCAGCCTTCCCTCCGCTTTTCCTTTTCTCACCTTATTAATCCTACATAAAACCCGCTGCCCCGGAAGCGTATTCTTTACTACACATACCCCTTCTTCACATTCCACTATCCCCTTATTCGGGAAATCAACTCTTCCCACAACGCCTTCTATTACCTGTCCTTTTTTCATTC
Source organism: Kineothrix alysoides (assembly GCF_000732725.1). Taxonomy (GTDB): domain Bacteria; phylum Bacillota; class Clostridia; order Lachnospirales; family Lachnospiraceae; genus Kineothrix; species Kineothrix alysoides. The sequence continues at coordinate 1,884,330 of NZ_JPNB01000001.1, forward strand.
TTGTATCTTTATCCTTTCAACTAAACTAATATCGCAACTGCAAAACTCATAACCTTCGCAAATTTTATGTGCAATTTTACTACCTAATCCACCGATTATACAATACCAAAAACGGAATGTACGCACAAGTACATTCCGCCCTATTACCTATCATCTAAAATAACTGCCCTATGTGACACGGCCTGCACTACTTCTCCGCACCCTCATCAAAACCATCATCTTCATCTTCAAAAAAATCGTCGTCAAAGTCCTCATCGAAGTCATCTTCGAAATCCTCCAAATAATCCGGAGTAAAATAGCGGTATACCGCATAAGCAATCGCTGCAACAGCGGCAATAGCACCAATGATTGCAAATACCCAAAGAACAGTATTGCATTTCTTCTTCTCTTCTTTTCTTCCCAGAAGCTCGTTGATTCTGGACATATCAATATATTCTTCCAATTTACTTAATTTGTTCATAGCGCATACCTCTCTTTGCCTTTATTCGATTTATTGTTACCGTTTATAACTCAGTTTATGAATTATTTTCATGAATTATTTATTTGAATGACGGCAATACCAACTTTTGTATATTCCAAAAACTATCCTATTAATAATATAACACCAATTCCCATATTTTACTATAAGTTTTTCATTAAATTTAACTCAACATTGTAACCGCCCGATACCTTCAACGTTACCAATTCGCGATTACAACTTTTTTAATTTTGCAAAGGCTGCATACATGACCTTCTGCCCGACCTCATCAAAAACCACTGTCACCTGATAGTCGCGAGGCCCCTTCTCCATTTTGGCAACCGTACCTTCCCCGTATTTAATGTGACGTACTCTGTCGCCCACGCCGTAGCTTAACTCTCCCGCTTCCGGCGCTCCCTTCGATAAGCCGTTTACACCGCTCAAACTTCCGGCTCCTCCTCCCGCTATAAATGGTCTGTTTTCCGCCGGAGTACGCTTAGGCACCGCAATCGCTTTAGGCTTTGATTTGACAGGCTGTGCTGATACACCTTTGTCGAAAATCCTCTGGTAGCTTCCTGATGCTCCTTCTCTTGAAAAAACGGACTGTCCTGCTTCCGACCCCCTATAAGAAGCTTCCTTATCACTGCTTTTTTCTGCTGCTCCGACTCCATATTGAGACATATAACTCATGCCAAAGGGCTTTGCCTTGAAATGGCTGCGTTCGTAGGAGTCCTCCTCGTATTCCGTATAATCCCGGTTTCTGACAGACGGCAACTTGCCGTCTAACAGCTCCTCCGGTATCTCCTTTACGAAACGGCTGATAGGGTTATACTGTGTCTCTCCCCGAAGCATTCTCTGCCTTGCATAGGTAATCGTCAAATCCTCCTTCGCTCTCGTAATTCCTACGTAAGCGAGGCGTCTTTCTTCCTCGATGTCCTCGGGATTATCGGAAGTGATAGTCATATAACTTGGAAATACGCCATCCTCCATTCCTGCCAGATACACGTGAGGGAATTCCAGTCCCTTTGCACTGTGCAAGGTCATAAGAAGCACCCGGTTCCCGTCGTCCTCAATCCTGTCTATATCGGCAACCAATGCAACTTCCTCCAAGAATTCGCTCAGTTTCGGCTCCTCATGGGTATCCTGATAAGATACTATTTTGCTGAGCAGTTCATCGATATTGTTAATTCTATCCTCCGCATCCTCCTCGTCGGATTCCTCCAGCGCCTTCACATAGCCGGTAGTCTCGATGATATCCTTCATCAGCTCCTCCAGACTGTAATACTCCAATTTGCTGCGGAAGGTCTGTATCATTGTAACAAAAGGCGCAAGCTTTACGGCGCTCTTTCCTATCGTCATAATCTGATCCGCTTCCCTCAAGGCATCGTAGAAGCTGATATTCCTCATATCAGCATATTCCTGTACCCGCACGATCGTGGTAGCACCTATCCCCCTTTTAGGCACATTGATAATTCGTTTCACCGCAACGTCATCCCTGCCATTGTCGATGGTCTTTAAATAGGCCAGGATATCTTTTATTTCTCTTCTGGAGTAAAAATTCGTACCTCCCACCACATCATATGGAATCCCCTTCACTACGAAGCGCTCCTCCAGCATACGGGACTGCGCGTTGGTTCTGTAGAGAATAGCACATTCTCCATAAGAAGGCATTCCCTCTCTTTTTTTCTTTGCCACATCATCACAAATATATTCCGCCTCCTCAAAGGCGGTGTCAAATTGTTTGAAATGGATTCTGCTGCCTTCTCCCTTTCTCGTCCAAAGAGCCTTGTCCTTACGGCCGACGTTATTCTGAATAACCGCATTTGCTGCATCTAACACGTTCTGGGTGGAGCGGTAATTCTGTTCCAGTTTGATAACAGTGGCTTCCGCATACACCTTTTCAAAATCGAGTATATTTCGAATATTAGCGCCGCGGAACTTATAAATGGACTGATCATCGTCTCCCACCACACAAAGATTGCGGTATTTGTCCGCCAGCAGCCGGATAAGCTCGAACTGCGCCGTATTCGTATCCTGATACTCATCCACCATGATATAGCGGAAACGCTCCTGATAACTATCAAGCACCTCCGGACACGCCTTAAAAAGCTCTACGGTCTTTACGATCAAATCATCGAAATCAAGAGCATTATTCTTGCGGAGCACCGCCTGGTATTCATGATAAACACCGGCAATTTTCGCTTTATTGTAATCACCCATAGCCTGAAGCTGGTAATCGATAGGAGAAATCAACTCATCCTTTGCGGAAGAAATCGCGCTTAATAAAGTCCTTTCCTTTAACATCTTCGTATCTATTTGAAGACGCTTGCAAATATCCTTCATTACGGTTTTCTGATCGTCCGTATCGTATATGGTGAAATTATTATCAAAGCCCAATCTGTCTATGTATCTTCTAAGGATTCTTACACAGGTGGAGTGAAATGTGGATACCCATACTTGCTCTGCGCCATGACCAATAATGCTGTCGACGCGTTCCCTCATCTCTCCTGCCGCCTTATTGGTAAAAGTAATCGCCATGATATTCCATGGCTGCACCCCGAATTCATCGATTAAATATGCAATCCTATGGGTCAGCACCCTTGTTTTACCGCTTCCTGCTCCCGCAAGCAGCAAAACGGGGCCGTCCACCGTAAATACTCCCTGCTTCTGTTGTTCATTCAGTGTATCGTAAATACTCATGCTTCTCTATCCGTTTCCTTTCAATCGATGCGATAAAGACCTGTTACTGTACCTCTCTCACATCGCTAAATGTCCATACCTTAATGTTCAATTCCAATACCGGGGTACCGCAGTATTCACATACCTTAGCCCCAAGTCCTGAAATGGGGGCACCGCAGTTCGGACAGTTTAAGCCGAGCCCGAAGTCCCGCTCCTCTTCCACCAGATTTCTGTCCTGTATATAAATCAAATGAATATTGTATTTCGACTGCGTGAGTCTGCTCTTATTCCCCTTCGTTACCTTCCCGTCTCTGTCACTGTCATATCCGTAATACTGCACTGACGCCTGAAACGTAATAATGCAGCGTCCCTGCTTTTTCTGGTAGGCAGCTATTTCCGTCCGGTGGATTTCCACGCTTTCAAAATGCTCCCTGATTCCTGCTGCCCTGTTCATCTCGATTTCTGAGCGCAACTTATCCTTTAGTTCCTGATTACCGTCCTTTAAAAGCGATGCGTCCTCCTTGTCCTTTCCCATAAGATAAGATACAAGGACATTTTCTGCCCGCCCTTTCATTTCATCATATTTAAACTCCGGAAAATCTGCAGTGATCTTCGGCAAGTACAAGCTGGTCATTGCAGATACCGATTTCGGCGTAGAAGCATATTCCTCCTGCATCTTCTCGATGCCCTCAGTAACAGAATCCGTTCCCCATGCCAATCGACTGAAGGAACGCACCTTCTCCCTTATCGCACTCACCGCAAGAAATCCAATGAACAAAACTGCAAGAAGCAGCACTAAAATAACGATGACCGCAACCATTTCCTCACCCCCGTTTTCTCGTTTTAAACTATAAAAAGTACACAACGCAGACTCTTCCAAAGAAAGACAATACTTCTACGTTTTACCATAATAAGGGCTTTCCTATAATATATATATAGAAGAAAAGTGTGCTTCACACATTCTCTCTGCCAAGCGCTTTGGCTGCACAGCTTTTGTTCCGCGCGCGTAGCTGCGCATAATTACTTCTGTAATAGGGGCTCCTATTACAGAACAAAAGTGTGCTCCGTACATTCCCGCAGCCAAGCACTTTGGCAGCATAGCTTTTGTTCCGCGCGCGTAGCTGCGCATAAATTACTTCTGTAATAGGGGCTCCCTCCTATTACAGAAGTAAAGTCCTCTTGTAGATATCCGCTTACAAGAGGACTGTTTTTTCTTTATATTTTTTAAAGCAAAAGCCTTCCTCTACTGCCTTACATCGCCCTCATTAAAGGAATCTCCGCATTCCGGACAGAATTTAGGAGGATTCTTAGGGTCTTCCGGTTCCCATCCGCACTTGTCACATTTATACAAAGGTTCGCCTGCCGGCTTTTTCTGACCGCACTCGCTGCAGAATTTTCCTTTATTCACCGCGCCGCAGGCACATGCCCAGCCATCCACAGGCTTTGGAGTGCCGCATTCCGCACAGAACTTGCCCGTATTTCCGGCTCTTCCACAGGAACAGCTCCAACCCTCCTCGGTCTGCCTCGTCTGTACAGGAGCTGCTTCCTGACTGTGTTGCTGTCCTGCCATGCCGAATAAGGTGTTGGCGTTCATTCCACCAGCCATATTCGCCATGTTCATCCCGGCAAAAGCCATCATCGGCCCGGTGGATTCGTTGGATGCCGCCGCTTTCATCGCTTCCGCCTGCGCCCCCACCAAGGTGGCTGCCGCCATATCGGGAGTTCTGAGTACGGCAGACCTTTGAAGCTGCTTGATCATCTCCTCATCCTCTTCGGATGCCTTTACGGAGTTAACGCCGAAGGAAACGATAGAAATACCTCTTAACTCCGACCACTTCGCAGATAATACTTCATTCAAAGCGTCTGACAGCTCCATCGTATGAGCAGGCACGGCACTATAGCGGATTCCCATGTCGGAAATCTTAGCGAAGGCCGGCTGCAATGCGGTCATCAGCTCCGCCTTTAACTGGCTGTCGATCCTATCCCTCGTATAATCCTCCACCACGTTTCCCGTTACATTCGTGTAGAACAAAAGCGGATCCGTAATCTTGTAGGAATATTCCCCGTTACAGCGAATAGCAATATCCACATCCAGACCGATGTTGCGATCTACTACACGGAAGGGAACCGGACTCGCCGTACCGTATTTATTACCCATGATTTCCTTCGTATTGAAGAAATAAATTCTCTGATCCTTCGCTGTATCCCCGCCAAAGGTAAAACGCCTGCCTACGGTAGAGAAGGTACGGCCTATGTTTTCTCCAAAATCCCCGTAGAATAACGTCGGCTCAGTAGAAGTATCATATGTAAATTCTCCCGCTTCCGCACAGAACTCCACAACTTTTCCCTGATCCACGATAATCATGCACTGTCCTTCATTGACTGCTACAACGGAACCGTTGGTAATAATATTTTCCTCACCTTTTGTATTGCTGCTCTTTCCTCCGTTAATGCGCTTTTTTCCCTTGGTTACTAATACATCACCGCTAAGAGCGTCACAGTAAAAATATTCTCTCCACTGGTCTCCCATAGCCGTGCTCACAGCACTTGTAATAGATTTAATCAATCCCATATTCTACTTACCCTCCACACAGCCGAAACATTCCCCTCCGGCCGCTTCATATATTTGTATTTATAAAACATTATAACTATTTTAATGCCTATTGTCCAGCCAAACAAGTGCCGTCGGACAAACACATTTTCATTCCTCCTTCATACAATAAACCATCGATATTTTATGGAGGAATTATGAAAAAATGCTGAAACATACTTCTTTTTCTTTAACTCGCAAAGTCATTTCTCTCATTTTGTGCCTGCTGTTTCTGGTAAGCTGTATCACCGGATGTCAAAAATCAGGAAATAGTACAGTTCCCGGCAAAGATTTGACGAAGGTTACTTTAAACGAAGTGGCGCACTCGATTTTCTATGCTCCCATGTACGTGGCAATCGAGGAAGGCTACTTTGCCGATGAAGGCATCGATTTAGTTCTCGTTACTGGCTTTGGTGCAGACAAAACGATGACCGCCGTACTCACTGATGAGGCCGATATCGGCTTTATGGGAAGCGAAAGCACTATCTACACATATATCGGAGGCACGCAGGACTATGTGGTCAACTTCGCACAGCTCACCCAGCGCGCCGGAAATTTCCTCGTATCGAGGCAGCCTATCGATAATTTTTCATGGGATATGCTGACCGGCAAAAAGATACTTGGCGGAAGAGCCGGTGTTGTCATTATAAATATGTAAATATTGAGTATATAGTGATTGTTTGTAATTGGATTGATAGGGTGATTGCTGCGAAAGTTGCTGTTGTTGATCATAATGCCATTAATCCAAGATATGAAATAATGCCTGATTTCAGCCTTTAAAAAACAAAAAGCAACCGAAGTAAACCGGTTCTGATTGCCTTCCTGTTAGTTAACAGGATACCCACCTCTGGTTTAGGTCACTTTTGAAAAATGTAAAATTCTTAAAAACCCTAAATCAAGGTTTCTTGGATATTTTTTAGCAGTATCACAAACTAAACATATCTTGATTTTTCTATTTAGATATACATTTCCAACTATGTGACTTAAAGCGGGATTAAGGAATAATATAAACTGCTCTCCTAAATGAGATTTGTCTAAAAAACTTATAAGTTTTTAATTATGTAAAATTTGTTCTTTAATTGTAAGCGTCAAATATGTCGGTGTATATTTTTTCACTGCTAGTTGTGAGATAATGTCTCTAATTCTAAAAGTCTTAAAGAACTTAAGTGCCTTAAGGGATTGGAGATTTATCCATGGATCATTTAACCGTAGCAACTGATTCCCAGAAACTCAGCCTTTGGATCGGACGGATCTGGGAATGCAGGGCAAGCAATCAGAAAGTGTCTGATTGGTGTACTGCTCATGATGTCAGTATAAAGTCCTATTATTACTGGCTTCGCAAGATCAAGCGCGAAGCGTTTGATGCAATTCCTGCTGAAAGAAAACCTAAAGTTCCAATCGTTGCCTTAAAGCCCTCTATGTTTGCTGAAGTTGCGTATACAACTGCCAATTTCAGCTCATCAACTGCTGTCATCCTCAGACTTGGAAATACAACTCTGGAAATCCAGAATGCTGCGGATCAGGAAACAATCGAAAATATCCTTCGCACCATCAGGCACCTATGTTAGGCGATATTTCAAAGGCAGAACATATCTATCTTGCCTGCGGTTATACGGATATGCGCAAATCCATTGATGGCCTGTCCGCCATCGTACAGCAGAACTTCAGACTAGATCCTTTTTCCAACAGCCTGTTTTTGTTCTGTGGACACAAAGGTAACCGCATCAAAGCTCTCTTCTGGGAAGGTGATGGTTTTGTCTTACTTTATAAGAGGCTTGAGAATGGAACATTCCAGTGGCCAAGGACGCAGGCGCAGGTACGGCTGATTTCAGGGCAGGAGTTTCGGTGACTCATGGAAGGTCTGTCCATTCACCAGCCAAAAGCAGTGAAAAAATCCCACCCGGAAAGAATTATATAAAAGTCCTCCAAATGCCGTATTTACTGGATTTTACGGCACCTTTATGGTATAATTATGACAGTTAAAAAGCAAAGGGACAGTCATCAAATGGCGCATAACGATCAGATTAAAAATCTCGAAAACCGCATCGCTGCGTTGGAAAAAAGAAAACCTTCTTCTTCACGAAAAGGTCATTTTTCTGACCAGAAAGCTTTATGGCAGGACTACGGAGCAGACATTATCTCTGGGACTCGATGGACAGATGTCTCTTTTTGATGAAGCGAAAGTCTCTGCAAATCCGAAGGCTGCAGAACCGGACTTAAAAGACGTTGCCTCCTACCGCCGCCGGAAACATAAAGGGTAAAAGGAAGAACTGTTAAAGGATATCCCTCATGAAAAGAAACTCTGTACTCTTGCGGAAGCGGACCGTTTCTGCGAGGCTTGCGGCACTCCCCTTGTATCTGTTGGGGAAGAATTTGTCCGCACAGAGATTGAATTCATTCCTGCCAGCGTAAGTGTCATTGATTATTACCGTGAGACCTTTGAATGCAGAAAGTGCCGTAAAGAAGGAAAAGGAATGGGAAAACCTGGGAGTAGCCTTAAGCCGTGCAACGATGTCAAACTGGATCCTTACCAGTTACCGGGGCTGGCTTTCCCCGGTGGTTGGGCTTCTTCATAAAAAACTGTTAAAGCAGCAATACCTTCACATCGATGAAACGCCCGGACAGGTCATGAATGAACCGGACCGAAAGAATACAGCGGGTTCTTATATGTGGGTATACTGCTCCATCAAAGACTCCGGGCAGCCAGTCCGCCAGTTCGTTTATCAGCCAGGGCGGAGCGGAACATATCCCCAGGAATATCTGAAGGGATACCATGGATTCATTCATACCGATGCTTACAAAGGTTATGAAAAAGTATCCGGTATTACCCGGTGCATCTGCTTGACCCATCTACGCAGATACTTTGTGGAAGCACTTCCCAAAGATGTCGACAGCCCGGAAGCAACCATTCCAGCCCAGGCAGTCAGATATATCAACCAGCTTTTTGAGATTGAAAAAAACTGGAGATTCTATCCCCTGCAGGGCGGAAGGAACAGCGTTTGGTACAGGAAAAGCCTGTACTGGATGCCTTTTGGTCGTGGGTAAAAGAGACCTCACCGAAAGTACTTGCGGGTTCCAGACTGGGCAAAGCCTTTCAGTATGCGGATAACCAAAAAGATGGACTGACGAATTATCTTCTTGATGGCAACTGCAGCATATCAAACAATCTGGCTGTTCTCAGGAAGTCCCAAAGACGCAGAATCAAGTGCAGGTATCTATACTTTAATTGAAACGGCCAAAGCCAATGGACTCAATCCATGGAAGTACATAAAGTTCATTCTCAGTGATATTCACGGAACTTCATTTCTTGAATATCCAGAAGATCTGAAAGAATATATGCCATGGGATCCGATGATTCAAAAACTTTGACGTTAACAGACAGCCTTCCATTATAAACACGGCTGTCTGTTTTTCTATACACCAACTTATTTGACACTTACCTTTAATTAATAAACTATTTTTATTATATGAATTTAATAAATATATTGAAGTTGATGAAAATTATATATAAATAACAAGGACAGGGGAATGAAATCTTATACATAAAACATCCTGTAATATTGAAATTAAAAAATAGATTGTATGTGGCATAACGAATTTAAATCTAACGTTACCATACCTCCCCATATAAATAAATATTCTATTTTCTTACTTGATTATTTAAGTAAACTCGGAAAACTTATTAAAATTATTTTTTATAATTCTCTACTATATCTAATCGATTTTGATGACGACCATGCTCATATTCCCCTTCTAACCATATTTTAACAATCATTATAGCTAACTCACTACCTACAACTCGGGCCCCAAGAGATAAAATATTTGAGTTGTTATGTTGTCGCGATAATAAAGCAGAGTATGGTTCGCTACATACAGCACATCTAATTCCTCTAATTTTATTCGCCGCAATAGCCATTCCTATTCCCGTTCCACAAAATAATATTCCCCTTTCAGCATCTCCACGAACTATCATTTCCGCAACTTTAAAAGCATAGTTAGGATAGTCCCCCCGTTCTCCTTCATATGTTCCTATATCCATATAATCAATATTATTCCTCTCAAAGAAATCAATTATAACGAGTTTTAAAGAAAACCCTGCATGGTCACTTCCAAGTATAATCATATTATTACACCCCGTTCATACTTCTTATAAATTCATTTTTCATAGTTTCACACGCAATTATCAAGTCATTATGCTTACCAAACAAAGCAGCTTCACCTAAAACAAATGATTCTGCACCAGCATCATATAGCTTTTTGTAAGTAGAATTCTTAACTCCACCATCACACTGAATTATAAAATTACTATTTTGTTTTTCCTTTATTTCTCTTGCTATTTTTATCTTGTTTACCATAGTCTCTATCAATGGTTGTCCAACAAAACCTGCGTCTACCATTAACAAAGTTAGTATATCTATATCTCTCAAAAGAGGTACAATTGAACTAATAGGAGTTAATGGGCACAAAGCAATTCCAACTTTTCTTCCTTTAGATTGGATATCATTTATTAATCTAAAGGCACGCTTTGTAATAGATTCTGCATGAAGAATTATTGTATCCGCGCCATTATCAAGTAATATATTAATAAACTTTTCTGGCTGCTCTACCATTAAATGTACTTCTATCGTAAGATTTGTTACCTTTCGTACAGATTTAACAAATGAAGGAGATAGATGAATAGAATCACAAAAATGTCCATCCATGATATCAATATGTAAAATATCAAAATACGTGTTTAATATCTCTATTTGACCTTTCACTTCGAGCAAATCCATACACATTAGTGATGGCGAAAAAAACACTTTTTTATCAATATAACTCACCAATCTCCCTCCTTTTTTTATTATTTAAATAAACCTAAACAATCAGACACCGGTTGCGTATCTGATTGATATCCTGTCGTGGTGATTACAATCTCTTTTTGGGGAATAATTATTAAATATTGTCCATCTGTTCCATCACAATAATACGTTCCGTCTTCACAAATCCACAAGTTTAATCCGTAGGACCATTTAGGGAAAGATCTTTCTGCAATGTATCTATGCGTTGGATGAGCCACTTGCGGTGTTCGCATTTTTTCTATCCATTCTTTAGAAACAATATGTTTACCATCATAAACACCATTATTGTAAATAAGTAAACCAATTTTATGCAAATCTTTGTTTAATAGTTTAAGTCCCGTGCACCCAGCTGTATACTTGCCAAATTTTTTCCAAGTATAATCTTCAATATTAAGTTTTGAAAAAATATATTTATCAACAAAGTATTCTGCACTCTCACCAAGATACTCTGTAATCAAAGTTGATATAATAAATGTTCCTGCATTAGAATATACAAAATGTGAACCAATTCTTTCTGTAATCGGATAGTTGACAACGTAATTAACTAAATTATCTTCATCTTGCATTTTTACATCTGCACTAAACATAATTCCTTTACCATGTCCTAAGGTAATTCTAAAAAGATCAATTAACCTTATTTGATTCCACTTTTCTTCCTGTTCAGGATGTGATATCTTTGCATATTGTGACACAAATTGCCAGATAGGTGTTTCAAGACCTATTTTTATATTACCAAAATATAAACCTTCTTCAATAGCTGCTCCTACTGCAAGGCAGAGTATAGGCTTTGCAATAGACCTAATATCAACTTTTTCTTCTTCTTTAAAAAAATGCTGATAATGCTCTCCACCACATGAAATGATTAAACTAACCATATCAAGATGTTTACCATTCTTATCTAGCATATTATTCATCTCATTGACTACTTTGTTAAAAAGTTCCTTTTTCATAATAATTCCTCCTATCGATAATTGGGATTTGGATGTGGGTAATATGTCCTTCGAGTACCCGGCTTTCGCTCTGTGTTGTCACAATAATACCAAAAGCCATCTGGTGGGAAGTAATTAGGTGGTAGTCTATAAGTATATATAGAATTAACATAGTCTCTAACATATCTCTGAATTTGTTTTACATCTAAGTTATATTCTTTAGCCACTACATTAATAATCGGTGAGATAAGATATTCTCCAAGTTTAAAATCATACATATATGATGCCCTAATATCATAAAAATATAAACTTCTATCAAAGCAACATTGTGGATAGCTCTCCCAATTCGTATTTAAACCTAAAAATTCTGCCAATGGAATATCCTTATCAACCGAATCCATGTCTTTAACCACCATTCTAACTATATTATAATTTTCATCTACTTCAAAAAGGCAGTTTTGTCCATGACATTCAATATGAAATCCACAATTAAGCACAATATTCCAGTAACAATCAACAATAATTGTCAAAATTCTCCTTAAATATACCAGTGGGTCATAGCCTCCCAGTCTAATAAATTGAATGATTAATGGATTCTTTATCTCATTATCTTTTTCATAAAATAAAGAAAACCCTGGAATAAGTTGGACTTTCTTTTTGATATAAGGATACGGGGTTTTTTCTCTAAATATTACTCCCCATTCATAAATATCATTTCCTACCGGAAGCATGGTAACTTTTGCCGAAGGCTCGAGTTGCATTGACATAGTATTAGGAAAGCCACCTTTATCAAAAACTCTTTTTAACGTCTGGCTTGATTCACAACTTGCAAGACAATGTTTTTTTGAGAGTTGTCTATCTACGCGACCAATCCTTGATACATCATATGTAAGTTTTAGATATCCCGAAGGATATCTATTCCACACAAACATTGTCCGTCCTCCAGATGTCGGAGAAACTTCAAATTCAGAATTTCTCAAGATTCTATTGGACATATTTAAAATGCGTGATAAAACTGAATCTGGGTGCGCAAAGTTATGTTTATTTGACCAAAACTCTGGTAATTCTTCCCCCAATATATATGATTCTAGATCACTATCGTCAAAATAAAAAATAGGAAACTGACTTTTTCCAGTAAAAGGATTTGTTTCTTCTGAGGTTTTATTCACTTCTGTAAACCCACTAGGCGAACCACTATTCATATATCTTTCCATAAAAATATAAGAATCATTCAAATCTGTAAAGAATTTCCTTGCATCCATTTTACGCCTCCTTCACATCATTTTTTTCGTTCCTAAAAATCTTATCTTTTACATATCCATAAATACCCATAAATATTAATCCAAGTACTACTCCAATGAATCCAAAAATAAATTCAGAACGCCAATTACTGAATAATTCTTTAATTACTTCAGGGTGGTCTGTAAGGCCTATACCAACTAATATCATCATAAATCCAAGAATTAATAGGGTAACAAAAGAAGAAAAAAATAATAACTTATATACTTTTTTACGCGCCATTGTACTGTTAAGAATATTTATCAATTTGTTCTTTTCCTGGAGATTCTCTCTTATTATTTGTTCTCTTTTCTGAATCTCTTCTAATGAACATTGCAGCGCATCAGTATTATTAATTATATTTATTTGGTTTAAAATCTGATTACTCTTTATATTCACATAATTAAAAAAATCATTTGCAGAAAAATTGTTAATTTTATCATATAATCCTAAAGCATATATAGATTTAACAGTAGCATTGATATCATTTTCCCAATTATATTCAATCTTATTATATTTAATAAATATAAATTCAATTGCATTTAAAATGCTTTCATTAACAATTTCTATTTGATGACCAAGTGCTTTGTCATCCAATGTAATAATTTGAAATAACCACAAGACTACTTCTCCTGTTTCACTTGTATTTCTCCATGATCCGTCGGTATTTTGCTTAAGTAATAGAACATCGATAATTTCCTTAATTATTTCTTGTGATGAATTTTCCGGAAGATAATTACTCTTTTTTAATTGTGTTGTCAACCAAATAATTTGGCATAACAAGACATTACTACAATAATTATAATTTGCGGATCTGTATGCTGAGATTACTAATAAAGCCATTTTATTTATTTCAGATTTATTAGCATCATTATCCACGCATCCAATTACATACAATGTTCTAAGTATATATACTTTATCTTGATTGGAAATATCAGCTCCAAATAATAAATTATATATCCAATCTTTCACAGCATCATACACGTGTTGTATAGGATATTGTTTATATATTTCTTGTTCAGACTCTTTATTCGGCAGAAAAATAAAATATAAAATTTCTAACATCATACACGTAGCATTTACTACGCAATCATAACTATTAATTAAGACATTGTTTTTAGTAAAGTGCTTTGATAATTCCTCGTAAATGTATGGTAAGTATTGGATGTAATCAATATTTAATTCATTCATCATAAGTAGTGTGTAATTAAACGTCCAGATACTTCTTCCCCAAAGTTCTGGAAAAAATTTACGCGCAAGCCAGTTTGCCACCTCATCAACCATAGTATTAATAGATGTTGCATTTGAATAATGATGACAAACTAAACCTTGCATCGTTTCAACTAGATGATAAACTGTTAATGCATTTTCTGATTCTACCGATTTATGCCAAAAATTACTTACCTCTTGAACCTCATAATCTGGTGAGAAAACAAATATATTATGAGGTAATTCAAGCAACATTTTATCATTAATATCTTCATAAACTCTAAATGGAATTTTTACTGTTTTTGCTCTTAATATGTATGAAGACATGATGTTGTTTGTTTTTCCATTACTTTTTCTAACGAATGCAAACTGTGTGATTCCTTCAGTAATATAAACAAGTATATTTTCAATTAATTCATCATGTGATGCCCAATCAAGTGCCATTGTAGTTACAACAACTCGTTCTGATAAATTTCCTGAACGTAATAATAGTTTCCGATGTTTTTCAGGAGCATCAATTAATTCGGGTGGAATTTCATTTTGCAATATTTCATCTGCCAATAAAGTTATATATTGAGAGCCATCCACTGGAACAATGTGCGAGCGATATTTATGTACCATAAAAGAATTATGTATGCAATGATATTCAATTAATTGATTTGTGATTTTTGTTGGATATGATAAAATTGGATCTTCACATGCTATAGTTGCCACCCCTTCAGCCGAAGATTTTTCTGTTCTATCATAAATATAAATATCATACTTGTCAGGCAAAAAACCAATACTCTTAAATATATTTCCGCTTTTTATACTAAGTTTTTTTTGTGATGAAACAAAAACTCCCTTACCACTATTAATGAAAGTTTCGGTTATAGATTTGTTCCTTAACAATATATTATATAAATCTAAAGAATTTGTCGCATTAGTTGCAATGAACAAACTATCGAAGGTTAACAAAAATAATTCATCTTCAACTTTAAAAAGACGTTTTATATTATACTTATCAAAAACAACAAAACTATAATACTCTTTTTTATTATCGCCTAGTGTAACTGGTTTTTCTAGCACAGCTAAAGAATCCGCAAAAGCAGAATGTGCCACTTCATTTTCATTTATAATGATAGCAACCCGAAACATGGTTTATCCCCCTCTCCATGAATAAATATTATAAACTTCTGATTTTGAAATTGAATTTGATTAACCTTATAAATTTTTCAATTGCTAGAATAATTGTCCCCAACGTAACTATTATCTCAATTAGTGTACGTATTTTATACCACATAAATATCGCTCCTCATTAAATGTTAATTAAACAAAGTTTTTATTTATAACGTTTTTATTATTTTACTTTACAATAGATATATGATTTTTTTGCTCTCGTTTTACTAATTTATTATACTCTATAGTCGAATTTTCCAACAAAAAGGCCCATAAAATAAAATGGGCGATCAATAAAAATATTTTGATAATTTATAGTTTATGATTCCCCTTTATATCTTTAAATATATACTGAATTAAAAAAGATATCAATCTATAAATTACATTTTTCGCTATTTTATATAATATTTAATGTTATATATCAAAGAAATAGCATTTCATTTTAATTTTAAAAAGTAAATATAACTAGTAAGCGCTTTCTTCGAAAACATGATACACCACCTTATATCCAATTTCTTCATAGCTACCTAATATGTATTTAAATTCTTCTCCTCTGTTTTTAGTAAGCATTATTGACGGTGCTTCTAAAAGAAACATTTGGGGAAATCCATTGTGAATAATATTGAATATACTATTGTTGACACCATTTTGGTCAATTTTTATTTTATGAGTAAAACTAAAGCCTTGGACAATAATTTTTCCTATAATAATATCTGTATATGACAATTCTTTGGGTGAAATATCTTTTAAATCTCTATAGATAAAATTATTATTTGCTGTCACCTTTGGATATATAGTTGCACATTCCTTATCATTATCAAATGCACATATAACTTCAAATCCTGCTTCTTTAGGGTATTTTTCACTCCATTTCCCAGCAAAAGAACCCAATTCAGATAAAGCAGTTTCTTCCGTTGGGGTTGCGTACACACGTTTCAGGTCTGTCATAAGTGGTTTAATCTCTTTGTAGGAAACGAATTTTGTTGTGTTTCTGATTTGATGGATGATGCGCTGCTGGATTTCGGTTTTGGGGTAAACGGCTTATATCTCCTGAGGAAAACCGGAAATCCCATCCACACAAGCAATCAGAATATCCTCTACCCCATGGTTTTTAAGCCGTTCAAAATAGAAAGCCACCACCTTGATTACTAGTAGTTGAACTATTGCTTTCTACCCCTTTATTTCCTTTTAATTTCATCAAATAGTAAATTCTATATACATGACATTCTTTACCACTCAAAGCCCCATCCCCCTAAAACATGCTTTCATTAACAAATGTCCTCCGATCTATTTCATAAATTAATTCCCGTATCTTCTCGAACCTCTCTTAAAACTGCCCGTTTAGAAGTCTCTCACATATACACGCCGCCACCAATGCTATAATAAGTAGTCATCTAGGATACTGACTTTGGGGGATAATAGAAAGCCCATTGTATCGGTTGTTTTAGACCTTTTGAATATTATACTGGTATTTGCGCTTTTCGGATTTTTTCTCTAACTTCCATAATTCGCTTAAATTGAAATTGAGGGAGGCCTCTCTTACCGGCACAATATTCAGCAGCAAGTTTTAAAGTCTGAAAATCGCTACCATTAATGACGCCTTGTGAATTAGCAATCTCACAAAGAGCGTCCCAATAGTCTGCTCCAAAGTTAAAAACATCTACTTCAATGGATATACCATCTATGAACTTTTGGTTCTTTTTTGCAGCACTCTTTTCATCATGAATATCGTCCTTACTAACCAAAAATGCCTTAGTCAAAACGCTTAACTCGTAGGATAACTGCTTTACTTGCTCCCAACATTCGCTTTTCTTACAATAGGTCTCCACATTACCGATGTTAGGACGAAAAAAAACCTCGCGCGTAATATAGGCAATCTGCATGATTTCTTCAATCAGAAATTCCGGTAACTCTTGCTTATCCCAAATATACCTGTAGTTCATAAACAAACCAAACTTTTGTACTTCATATATAAGTTTTGCAAAAGCATATGTCACATTCTGAATCAAGTAACCATTTCGTTCTTTATACCAGTCTTGCTTTAAAATGGTCTTTCTGATTGTACTAAAAAGAATCGCTTTTGCAATCAAATCGCGAAAATAAGATTCATTGAAAACAGAAGGATCAGCTTTCCACTGCTTCTCCATTTCAGTTTGAAAGCGCACCGAGTTAATTTCTCCCCCCCACGAAACATGGTACGGCAACATTTCAGCGGAGTTTATGTACCGAGCCAAGTCTTTCTTATCGAACCGTTGGTTGGATGGATTAATCCTTTCGTACGTTGCCCTTTCACCTTTTGTCATTTTCATTTTCGGTTGTTCGTATTGACCACGCGAGCGTTCAAAAAACCAGATTGTTTGGTATGGCAGTCCTTTGGATGGTGGAGCGTAGAGCTTACGTGAAAATTCTTCTATACGTAGATAGAACTGATGATTTGATACCAAGTCTGCTGCTGTGACTTTATTTTGGCTGTTAGCATATTGTGATGTGTTTCTTATGAACTCATCGCCCTCTTCGCCCTCATCAAGGGTTACAGTCAGTTTCATCTGCACTAAAATTCTGTCTAGTGGAGCGTTATCCTTGATGCTTGCTGATGCTAATGATGCAGTAGTTTGGCCACCATTAATTATTTGAAAATCAGTGAATGACGTAATACAATGCCCCTTACACGGAATATCTTCAATAGTTACGCTTTTCGCTGTGGTTGAAATTCCATTATTATAGGAAAAAAAGTTCTCACTCTCATTAAGAATCGTTGCTCTAATCCCTTTATTTACACCACCCCGCAATTGTAAGAAAGAGCGAACATTTCTTTCAAGCAATCTTGGCCCAAATTTTTTATAAATATTTGAAAGGAATTCGCCCGGAACGACTGCCAAATACGCCTCATAACGTCCAGATCCTATATCGGCACGGATACAAGGTATCCCCTCAGTGCCAAAATCAGTAACTTTGATAATGATATCTTCTTTTTTGGTATTGGCAAGCTGTGCATTATATATTTTCTCCATGTCTATTACATCCAACTCAACCTTGTATGTTTTGCCTTGAAACTGAACATCATCTAGATCTATATTTTTAACGCGCTTGCTTAGTTGGTTGGTACTGACAATAAAAAGGTTAACTTTGTATATGTCTTCTGCATTTTTCTTAATATCAAGTCCGAGTTGGACAGCAGGGTTAGATTGCTCTCCATTGGAAAAGTACCCCTTGAGTGCATTCTCAACAAAATTAATCATCTGCGCGCTATGAGTGCTAATATCTGTATTGGTAATACTAGCTATCTCATCTGAGTTGAAGTCTGCATATAGCAAGTTTATCGTATTTGTGGACAATTCCAGCGAGCCTGCATGTATAAGCATACTCTTGAATGCACGAGTTCCTGTTGGTACAGAGAAATGGCACTGGTCAATAGAAGACAAAAGAGACCAGTCACTGACCATTATTTCAGATACCAAATCAATAAATACCTCATGTGCATATCGCTCTTCTTCAATTGCAGTTGCTTTAATTTGATTTATGTAATATTCTCTGTATTCCAACAAGTCCATCAGTTATACCTCCTTGAACCGCTCTAAAGAGTTGATAATAAGCTCATAACTCACTTTACAAATTTCCTTGTACTTTATGTCATTTTCCTGTAAACGTGGGAATGTATTGTCAACAAGATACGATTGTTCTGAAACTACATTAAACTTCTCGGAGCAGCACTCGTCGGTAAGACAAATTCCGTAAGTTTGAATCTTACTAAGAAAGAGTTCCTTAGTCTCGTCTGTATCAATTCTTTGCAGTATACTATCAAATAACTCGCCAATACTCGACTTCCCATTGGTAAACATAGGTGACATGGACTCCAATTTTACAATAACAAGATGTCCGGGGATTGCTGATGACAACTGGGATACCGACGAAATTTTGACGCTAACTGATGAAGCAGAAACAGCTTTAATTTCGAACCAGTCTAAATCCTTGGAAAAGTCCTTTGCTGTTCCGTCCGTTCCACTCCAAGATCTTATGGCATCGGTAACGCCATATTTTTCGACAAGTTTTGTATTGAGAAAATACAATTCGCCAAATAGTCCTTTTATTAACTCGGCAGAAATCACAGCATTACTTTTTTTAAACAAGGTCTTCCATATATGAAAGCGATTTTTCAAATAAACAAGAGCTTTTTTTTCATCATTTGTCCCATTAACAGCCTTAACAAGATCACTACAAAATGAATAAAACACTTGCTTCGCTGTAGACTCAAGTAAGTCGAAGTTAGTCCAATAAATACGCTCGCTTTCCTTTCCTTGCACCACCTTTAAAAGTTTTGTAGAATCCATTTTTGGAGGAACAACCGTAGATAAAAATGAAAGCCGAGGATTACCCTCATTACTAATCCCATAATAGACTTTGACTGCAGCATCTACATCTATTAGTTTCTGCGAACCCATCTCATTTGAAATAGTTTCGAACATTTCTTTCCCATAATCACTCATTGCTTAACTCCTCCTCGTCAAAATCATCGTCAGCGTTTATCGCGGCTACCATCACAAGATTGCCTCTGTACACTATCCGTTCCTTTGCTTCTTTGGATGGAAATCCAACAGCAAAACCAACAAGCAAATCTGAACCAAATGCTTCTTTTACAGAGACATAACGATCACGCTCTGAAAGCGACAGCTTCGAATTGTCAATTTTAAGATCGATAAAGTAAATAGCCAATAGAGGTCGCTCACGCAATTTTAACCAGTCCGTAGCAGTCAACTGATCAGCTGGCTTGTTTGCATTTCGTGTCCTTTTCTTTGAAAGTATTTCTTGACGCTGTTCAGGAGTAATTGTGACGCCACTATTAAAAATACCGGGATCAACAATTCGATTATTTGAACCACCCATTCGAATATAATTTTCGTCAGATGCCCCCAAATGGAAAGTACGCTCTGTCGCGGACAGGGATTTGCCTTGGATATAAGAAGTTCTTTCCGAATCGCCAGTTGCAATAACAACATCCCATTCGGGAAATAGTTTACTCTCAGATGTATACGCTGCCAAATTAACACAATCAAATCGCTGATTAATGCCACGGCCACTTGGTATAATAATTTGCTTTATAAGCGAAGCGATGTCATCTTTGCTCACATGGCTCATCATAAAGCGATTATCGATGGTAACGAACAATTTACCTTTTTTCGCCTGTGCCGCAATAAATGTTTCTACAACCAAATGATTTTTTCGATTTTTTTCTACATCCTTAAACAACTTTGAAGTATCTGCGTACACACCTCCATAATTGACATAGTGTTCAAAGACCTGCGTGTTCCGCATTTTGTTCCTTGCTGTAACAAGCAGTGTGGTTTCGAGTGTCGCAGGTGACTCTTTGACCATAAGTCCGAAGTCTTCAGGCTTCTTCCCCTGTAGTTCCATCTCTCTAAACTGCTCTTTTAAATCTCTAACTGCATCCAGTACCGAACCAAAACAATCAATACTTGCCTGTGACATATAAATGCGGCATAGATCCTGATAGCGGGGACGATAGCCAAACCAACGACACATCTGAAGCAATGTGTCATATGCCGCAGCACTTCGGCTATAGTAACTCACACAAAGCCCCTCCAGTGTAAGCCCACGCGAGAGCACAAAACCCCCTATTACAATTACCCTTGATCCTATATCGGCATGGGCATTGTAATCATATCGAAAATCGCCACTATATCTGTTATTAATAATAGTTGTTTCAACCAACCTTATTTCTGCATACAAGCCATGCTGAATATCAACCCAAGCAAAATCATTACGGACTTGCGCATAGAAATCCGTCTGAGTTTCATCTCCAACAGTGAACAAATCGTATATTTTACGCATCTCCGCGTTTTTTATAAAATCTTTCTCAGGTTTGTATGCATCCTGCTCGATAATGTTCTTCAGCAATGCTAGATAACTCTTTACAGCCTCACTAACGCTCTCTTGGGGGGCGTTTAACGCAGTTACATTAATCATCATTGAACGATGCTTGTACTTATCACCACGCAAGCTACGAACAACATTGTTAATTAAAAAAGACAAAATAGCCTCTTTTAAACTGTCTGGTAAAGCAGAAACGACAAAGTCCTTTTTGTGCTTGACTGGAATAAAGTTTTTTTCCTCAGTGTCCAGCATTCTAATCATCGAAGGAATAGAACCATCTCGAGGGAAAACGCTCTCTCCGCCAAAATAGTAATCTGGTGCGTTAAGTTGGACAATAAAATCGTGAGGGAACAAGTCTTGGTCGTCATCGTTTACATCAAAAGGGTTTATAAAGATGTTTGCAAATGGTGTAGCCGTAAAACCAATATAAGAAGCAATAGGAAATTTATTGTATATGTCTCGTATTCTACGATTTACTGCCGAGGGGTCATATTCAGGCCTTTTTGTGTTGGGAGACGCATTATCAGCCTCGTCATCAATAATTAGGATGCTATTTCCCGAAATGTTATCACCTGGCTTCAGCCAGTCGTGAACGCTCTTGAGAATAGAAGCGTTTTTCTTAACCACCAAAATAACAGGCTTATTGAAATCCATAGCTTGGGCATTTGTGTTCTTTTGAATGAATTTTTTAAAATCCCAGTCAGCATTTGTAAGAGGAATGGCGTAATATTGATGAACAGATTCGCCAACGCCTATGTAGTTTATCAACCCGCTGCCAATGGAATTACTATCTGCACCAATAAAGCCCATATCTACACGATCCTGAGTTTGCTGTCGTAGAGAGTTCGTCAGGCCAGCAAGTAAAACAATGACATGGTACCCAAAATCACAAGCCAAATTTATTAGTCCCAGATAGTTTGCAGTCTTTCCCGCTTGCACATCCCCCATAACCATACCACGCTTTTTTGAGTCCATAGAATCTGGAGATTCTTTTGGGTTAGCACATCTCGAAAGCGTACGTTCACAATTGACTTCTAGATTATCAATGACATCTTCATCCCATCCAGATTGACGGAGGTAGGTACGATAACGTTCAAAATAAGGGCGTTCACCATCACGCTCTGATGTAAACCAAATATCACTACTCGAGTCATTTACAAGAATGTCTGGATCAAATGTCTTGATTCCTACATTGGTTTCGTATCTACTTACCACTTCGTTCAGAATGCGATCAAAATCTTTATCTGTCCGGAAAACTCTTATTACACTTAAAATAGTTTCCGCTTGGGTTACTAGCTCTTGATGCGCTGTTGGTTTTTTCTCTAAGAAAGCTTCAAGCATTGTTAACGCCTTTGTAATAGTGTTATTATCCATTACCAAGCAACCTCCTTGTGATATAGTCAGTTTTTTCTTTCAGATTGCTGTATACCTCAGTTGAAAGCAATCTACTAAGAAGTCCAGCCTTATCATTTGGCTTTGCCATAGCCAAAATATCTGTTAACTCGCTTATTTGTTGTTCCTCATCAAACATATCCGTTCTATCTGATATTCGAAGAGTGTCATCTGTATGGTCGTTCCAAATAGAATGTTTTGGCAGTGAGGTTTCTATTTGGGATAACAGAATTTCAAGAAGCTTCGCTTCGCCATGCCCCAAATTATCAAATAATTCAACAACAAGTGGATTATCACGATTAACGCTGTACAATGCCGTCTTCTCTTGCATATTTATTGTCCGTATCCACACAGGGCTTTCTGTTCGTTGCTCCTTTATACCAGGGAAACGTACAGTTTTCTTACTACGAACAAATGAATCCTTGACGGAGGCTCGGAGTTCCTCTCGGATTACATCTGGTATTCGTGCGGAGGACTTCTTTACATCCAACATCCAAATAGAATCCAATGTTGAGGGGATATCCACTTGAACACGAGCAAGCTTATTCTGCTCACTTTTTAAACCCATTCGAAACCAACTGCCCCACGAAATAAGTCTTCTATTTCGGTAGAGGTAGAATCCTTGGTCGTCGTGAATACTCTTCGGATATCCCAATAAGGCCTTCTCCTCGTTCATGATAGTGTTCCAAAAGGGGAGTGTATAAGGTGTCACATCTATGTAATATCCATTAACCTTCAATCGCTCGGTGTGCCCGGTTTGCTGTCTTGGGGCAGAGCCACATAGGAACGGGTCACGCTTTTCAATTCTTTGATAGTTAAAATAAATTTCATGGCTTGCATAAAAACGATGGAACACTAATTCCACATGTTTCTTTGCTTCTGCTATCATCTCACGAAAGGTATCCTCAAACTTCTTTGAATGTCCCTGAATTTTATCAAAATCCTGCCAAATCACCAGAGTTCCTGATGTAAATTCAAACAATTTATCTATATTAGGCAACTTATTAATTTCATCTGTATCTAGAACTCGCAAATTCCATTTGTTCTTTTCTTCAATAAGATTCAGGTCAAATGTAATAGCACCGCATTCATCGCCGACCTTGCTTGCAACCGTAAATATACGACATTGAGAGAGTGAAGCAGCTTTTAACCCCAAGCCAAAACGTCCAAGTTCCAACTCGCTGTCTTCTCGTCCTTCTCGAATAGAGCCGAGAAGCATCGCATTCTCTAGTTCGTCATAGTTCATACCTATACCATCATCAAGGAATTGGACATAGTTGGAACTGCCGCCTACTTCACTGATTACGTTAATATGGCGCGCCTTTGCAGAGATACTGTTATCAATAATATCCGCGACTGCTGTTGAAAAACTGTATCCGATCGCACGTATACCAGTTATTAACGCCTTAGCCGGCGGTTCTTTAACAATGATTCTCCCCACGACAGCTCCTCCTCTCAGTTATCTGAAATCGGTTTTTGGGCAATTCCATACTGTCCAGCAAACATTTCACGGAATATTTCGGCCAGCACATTTACGACTATGGAATTACCAATCAACTTGTTCATTCTCCTATATGTAAAGTCTAAGTGTATCGTTCTCTCGTATTCCTCTTCTGTGAAGCCCATAAACAAAAACGCTTCACGTATAGTCAAACGCCTAAAAGTTTTACCCAAAGCTCCTGTGTATTTAAATAGAGCTGCCGTGTATGTTCTGTCCATATTACAAGTTATGGTTCTAATGATGGTATTCTCATTGGCCACCTTGCCATTTATTGCCCACATCTTCTGCCGAGATGGTGTGGCATTTAGTTGTGCAATATTGGCTTCATTGCGCAACATTTCGCGTTCATAATCTAATCTTAAAAATTGAGTTGCATCAAATTTTCGCTCTTGTTTTCCGCAATCAATGCGTTCGGATACTCTAACGAGATTTTGGCCCAGTTTACTTACAATAAAAGCTCGAACTCTATCCTGTGGTATTCCAAAGTCGAGTGCATTTAATACCATAGGCACATCGTTTTGATATCCTATTGACTCAAGAAATTCCAAGAAGGCCTTCAAATCTTCCTTGAAAGCATCACACAACACCGTTTTAACGTTTTCCATCAGCAAATAATCTGGAAGTTTATCCAATGCGTGAAGTTCTTTAAGAAGACGCTCAATTTCCCATAAAAGTGACGAACGTGTGCCAGAACCCTTTTTCATCCCCTTACCATTTCCACCAGTTGATAAGTCTTGGCATGGAAAACTATAAATGAGGAGATCACATTTTGGCATTAATTCGCCTTTAAGTTGCGAAATAGAACCGTAATTTTTACTACGCTTATTAGCAATATAAAGTCGTTCGATAACATCCCGATCCAATAAGTTTAAATTCGTCTTACGTACCGAATCGCGGCTAAAATCATATTGTGACAGATACTCCATCTGTTCTTCATAGGAGGGTACTTCAATAACTTCTTCGTCAGAATGATGAATGGCGTCATAACAAATAATTGCATCTACCATCCACTCGCTTATGCCAACTATTTCATAATCTGCACAAAGGCGATCTAAAGCAGTAGCTTGTGCACCGATACCGGCAAAAGCCTCAAATACACGCAAAGCCATAATAGCAACCCCTCCTTTCTCATTTTTATAAAGTTCATTATTTTGAATCGCTTTCTTAAGTATTGTCTGCCTTTTCAGGAGTCGAATCAACAATATCAGCAATATTGCAATTTAGAGCTTTGCATATTTTTAATAAAGAAGCCATCGTAACAATCTCTCCCTTTGATAGCTTTGCAATAGTCGCTGGACTAACATGCGCCATTTTGCGCAACTGAGTTTTGTTTATGTCTTTGTCGATGCATAACTTCCATAATTTCTTGTAGCTAACAGTCATGGTTTTGACCTCCTTTAGATGCTACCGCCTTTAAAATATCCATTTACATCACATTTCCAACTGTACATATATTGTTTCTAAATGATGATATTCTCTTTGCTTTTCATCAAAGATAGAGGTGCCTTGTCCAAAAATATATTGTTTCATAACGGGGTATCGTTTTTGCAAGATATAAAAGATTCCAACTCCACTTATACTCGACAACAGCAATATTTGTGTGAAACCCGCATAAGACTTCCGATCTAGAATCGACATAATGCTTCTGTGTGGCAAGGTCATAGGGTTATTAGCAACGTATTTCGACTAAATAATCCTATGTTTTCTATTATAAACGCCAAAAAAATATATATCAATAGTAAAGCTTCACATATACGAATCTTTTATATGTGTAGGTGAATGAAAAATTCTAATATCTCTTATTTTATTATTGTCTGAATATTTGTAAACATTTGTAAACGAGATGCAGGTTTTGTAAACGAAAATCCACATTTGTAAGCGAAATGCAGTTTGATTTTTTGCTTTTTCTGACGTATGATAATAGAAAATAGATATGCCAAAAGGAAGTCAACTCCCTCTCGATTTTTTTGTAATCGGAGAACCGACCCCCTTTCTCAGTTCTTTATGAGCTGTTGGTGGCACTGTTTTATATTATTTTTTGAGAAGAGCTGGTTTTAACATGATGTCATTGGCGACAACCGGTGAACATCCAAGTTTATGTAAAACCTCTTCTCCGTGATAAAAGCTGAACGTTTCGTACGGACTACGATTATTCAGCTTTTTTCTTTTGTATGAATTAATGTGATTCATCATTAAGTTGATATCTTCTTGTGTCAGATAATTTATGCTGGTTCCTTTGGGAATCACACAACGTATTATTTCGTGGTTCACTTCAATCGTTCCCTTTTGATAAGGACTACCTGCATCACAATAGAGTACGCGGGTTCTTAAACAAGCAAATTTTTTATTACCATACTCAATGGATTTCTGATTCTAAAACCCACTTCCGTTGTCTGTTTAAATGCCAAAAAAATTTAACAAATTTTTCTTTGCCAAGGATATCACAGAGTATGTCATAACTATCAGTAACGCATTTTGATGTGTTATGAAAGCAGGGCATTCACAAACCTACACTCCATAAGAATTCGTCTTCTGCCCTCGGTTGACTAGGGTGTGTCTAGAAGCACAAACAACTTGTACTAGTCATCAACCACCAGTTCAACTGGCGGTTTGTTATTAGCCCTCATAAGGGCTATATTACCGCTTGCTCCAAAGAGCGGTATCGCAAGCACTTTTTCGGATCCGCTATAAAGCGGTACTTATTGAATCTTCTTTTCTTAATTCTTCTGCTTGCTCTTTTATATATTTCCGAACTGCTTCATCTGTTATGAAGCCACTTGTATCAACATAATATCCTCTTGCCCAAAAAGCTTTATCCCATTTGTTTTGCAGTTCTTAATGTCTGTAATAAACCATCAATATACTTTTGCCTTTTAGATATCTCATAAACATTGAAAGGCTTAGCTTAGTCCGGCCTTGTCTGCTCCTCAAGCTCCAATAAGAACTTATCATAATCGGACATAAACAACTTGTCCTGCACAATACGATATTTTTCAAATTCTGTTTCTGCATATAGCTTTGCCTGTTCCGCACTTATCTTTCCTGCACCAGTAAGTATCTCATTGCCATTAAACTCCAGAAAACCATCAAGGCGTTTTGCCCAATCCTCCATACTCATAGGAATCTGGCGTTCAGCCTGTAACTCTGCGTAATCAAGGTACAAGGATACGATTCTTTCCATGTAAGATATTTCATTGTCGCTCAGATAATTCTTCGCAATCGACACATCAGCTTTTACAATCTTTCCGTCTGGAGCAGCCTCCCAAGTGGTTAATCCCATATGCTCTTTTTCTGCATTAGCACGTTCCACGATAAGTTCCGCCGCTGTATGTCTGTGTACAGCCCAATGCATTTTGTTTTGCACCGTTTGGAAGAAACGCTTGGTAGTCTTAGCATCTTTATCGTAATCAAAGGCTGTCGCATACAGGTCAGTAATTTTTTGATAGAATTTGCGCTCAGAGAGACGAATTTCTCGAATATTTTGTAACTGACGTTCAAAATATTCATCTGTGAACATATGACCTTTTTTCAATCGCTCCTTATCCATTGTCCAACCTTGAATGGTATAATCTTTGACGATTTGTCCAGACCATTTGCGGAAGCGAACAGCACGGTCATTGTTTACCTTGAAGCCGACAGCGATGATTGCCTGTAGATTATAGTGCTTTGTATTGTATGATTTTCCATCTGCTGCAGTTATTAAGTATTTCTTAACAACTGAATTTTCCTCCAATTCATCATCTGAGAAAATAGTTTTCAAATGCTGATTAATCGCCGGAACTGATACATCATACAACACTGCCATCATTTTCTGTGTCAGCCATATATTTTCATCTTCATAGCGCATCTCCATGCTGTCAGCATTATCACCAACCGCCGCCACATAGGTCAGATATTCAGCCGCCGAGCTATGAATGGTTATTTCATCCTTCTTTTTACCCATAACAGTTCCCTTTCCTAACACATATTATATCTGTCTAATATTAGTTTTTTAATTTTTATCCTGCATAAAAATACTCTGTTTTGCTGTATAAAGCTCTGCTTATGTTACTCATCCGATAAGCAATCCGTTATTTTTAATCCACTTAAAGTTTTCAGAAATCAACGAAGATAAGTATTCTATGTCCAGTAATCATATCCTGCTAGCTCGGTAAATACTGCACTAGCCACGATCTTCTCTCATCTTCTTCAATTTTTCTTTCACTTCATCAATTGTACTGGTTCTGCCGTCCTTCATTGCCTTATATCCTTCACCGACTAAACGATAAAATTCTAATTTTTCAATATCAGTTAGTTCTAATACTTTCTGTGCATTTGCTACTAACATACAACCACACCCTTTCTTCATTTATAAAATACCATATTTATTTATCTTCAACAATCACTTATTGTTTAATACTTTTACTAAATACAGCATACTTATCAGCCTCATCTGTCAAAAACTATTATTAAAATTTTTCCAGACAAATAAAACATCTTAAGTAAGCACGCTTTGTATCTTAACAATATAATAAAAACGATAAAATCATATTCATAAATATACGTAATAAAGTTTTAAATTATCTTATATTTGCAAATAATGGGTTGAAATTACCAAATACCAATTACGAAAAGCAATGAATCAGTTCTTGCCTCTGTTCATTTAATAGCATTTCGCATCGCTCAGCATTAACTATTTTATCATAAGTATAGAGAAGATTGGGAATTCGCGGTATATTCCACTCCCTTGGAATAGTAACCGGATTGATATTTATTTCTTCGAGATCATTCAATGTCCGCCGGAAAGTTGCCAATTCCTCACCTTGAAGCATAGCCCTGACTTTATGTATTCCCCGGAATCGGCTAATTCTCTGCAATTCGCTGATAAGCCTTTCTTCTTTTTTGGGCTTATAAGATTTGCTCTGCACCCGCCGGATAGCCCCATCCAGTGTAAAGTAATCGCCTCTGCGTACGATCCGGTAAAAGTAGTCTCTAATGATGTCGGCGCAAAAGTCATCGGACAGCATTTCACTTATTACATCAAATTCCGATATGTCTTGTTTATCTTTGATATTTTTTGATAACAAATATGTCTTTTGATATTTGCATTGTACTTCAAAACGAATAATATTCTGTGATGCTTCTAAACTTGGGCATTGCTGAAACTCCTTTATTAACTGAGCTTCTTTTCGATAACAGTTAATGGTAACAGATCTACTTTCCAAATAAAAACTGTCTTTACAAGACATCTTTCTTTTGGATATATTGTTGTATTCCATTCGTTCTGAATAATGCTTGGGGATATCTCCATGCTTAATAAGGTATACCATCTGCTCGGCGGTACAAGGAATCTCCATTCCTTTGAGGTCAAAATTAATACAGTAATCAGGCCGATTTAATGAAAATTGGCTATAGTCCCCTAAGATAGGAGAAATTTTCCTCGCTTCGATATTAAATGAAGATGTAACCTTATCAAGGTAAGCAGCAGTGGCAGCTGCCAAATAATTGTTTTCAGACGCTAGAATTTTGGGATTGATTGTAACTTTAATACTACAAGGTCTGTCGTCCTCACCCGGTTTAATAAATCCTGGAGACTTATGAGCAATTCTTAACAACCATAAGATTCCTTTGCTTTGATTTGGATAATACACTTTATAATATTGCGGCGACGAGGAATATAGCCACTTTATAAATTCATCCGAGTTGTCAGTACCCTTAACATTACGAATTGGGAAAATCCTAATTTCTTTTGTTTTTTCCTTGTAGATATAAAAATCATTTAACAGTTCCTTTGCTTCTTTTTGAGTCAATTTCTTAACAATGCTTATTGTATGAAATCCTAGTGATGTATTTTCCACAGTAATTTTTCTCGCTTTCTATATGATTAAATTATCTCTTTTTTATAATATCTGTTCTATATATTATGTATAAAATAAAATACAACATAGAATTTTATAAGAAAATACATGGTCTTATACGAGAATAATACGTACTGTAGCATTATTTCTAACCTATGAATTATTTACAGAAAATGCGTATTACATTTAACAATATATTAAACAAAAACTACCCGTTGAATATGCTTTCAAAGATACAGCAGCCACCCTTATAATGATGACTGCCATACCTTGAATTGCAGATAAAATAATCTAAGTATCGTAACAATTCCAATATTGATGTTATCGCTAATCAATCCTGCAAATTACGATTCTTGTTATTCATGAGACAATTGAAATAAAAGATATAAACTTGTTTTTGAGTTCCTTAGATACCGTAATTCCATGGAGAATAAACCATTGAAAATCAAACATTTAAAACAAATTCATTCATTACGAGGGATGGCTCATCACCTTCTTATTCAGCCATTCTTTAAGCCTATTTCAGAGCTATTCTTTCCATTGACATATTCTTGTGAAACTTAACTTATGGAGATGACATTTTCGCCTATTACCTTATCGCAGCGTACCAATTCATGTTTTGCAGTATTGTACTCGTATATATAATCAGACAGCCGCTCCTCTACGGAAACATGCCTAAGATTTACCTCCTGTACCATCGTCTCCAGTTCCCTGAAATCAATATCCGCTGTTTTGGGCACAATCAGCGTTTCATGAATTGACGATGGAATCATATAGAAATCCCCACCAAGCTGTTTTGCTATCTGCTTCTGTACCTTTGTATTTAAGATACAGGCCGCCCCATTTACTCTTGCTTTATTGGTCAGGCAGTACATAGGTATACCACTCTCCGGAACCGTACTTTCAAAAAATCCTCGAATCAATTCTTCTTCAACTTCAAACTGCTTTGCGATATCCGGTATCAGCAGTTCTTTCACCACCTCTTGCAGCGTTGAAAATAAGGCAGGCATAAGCTGTTCCATATTGGAAAGAGCGGTCTGATGCAAGGTTTCCTTGTCTATTCCATATCCTTCCAATAACCCATTATGTATCGTAATGGTAAAACTGCCTTCCTCTCTTTCTTCCAGTATAATCAAGTAAATAACTGCCAAATCTTCTATCTGTGTAAATGGTTTATTTTTTAGGAACTTCTCATTTTTCTCTGCATTCACCAACTTGCATATCACCTTATCTTTTACCTTCTCCCAATCCGTAACGATGGATGAATCAAATCCTTTTGGTATATGGTAATCCATACGGATCTCTGCTATAGCTTGAAGAATACTTTCCATGCTCCTACCATTCTCATACTCTTTAAAATAATCATCCAGGCAAATGATTGGTGTCATATTGCTCCCATTTTCACCGATTTGCAGACCATCCAAGAAGCAGTCATTATTCTTTACAATCTCTTCAATCTGAATGTTACTATCCGCATATTTTTCCGGTAAGTTCTCTAAAATATGTTCCCTAACATAATTCTTAAATTCCGTGTAATTCATTCTATTTATCCTCCGTTAAGACAATCGGTTCGAGCAGATCACTTCCGTTCCAACCGCATCTATTTCTTATTCTTTTCCTTTACTTTTCGATAAAATGTAGATGGCTTCATATGCAGCCTACGCATAGCCTCCACTGCCGATATATCCCCTGCTCTCCATTTAGATACTACCTGGTCAAACTCTGGATGAACCATCGGTTTACGGCCTTTGTATTTGCCTTGTTCCTTCGCAATAGCGATACCTTCCTGTTGTCGTTGCAGGATATATTCTCGTTCCAGTTCCGCTACAGCCCCAAATACTGTCAGCATAAACTTTCCGGTAGGAGTGGTGGTATCAATGGCTTCTTTCTTTGAAATAAAGGCAACCTTCTTTGTAGTGAGCTGTTCCATCAGTTCCAGTAAATCCTTGGTATTGCGGGCAAACCGACTAATGGATTCTACAATTACCGTATCCCCCTCACGGACATAAGCGATCATCTTTTTTAATTCCGGTCGGTCCGTATTCTTACCACTGGCTTTATCAATAAAAACAGCATCCACATCAAGTTCCGCTAATAATACTTCCTGCCGAATGGTATTCTGTTCTGTGGTGCTCACTCGGATATATCCTATTTTCATCTCTTTATCCTCACAAAAATATCCCTATAGGCTACAGTCTAATGATATATTATAAAAGTATCCCAATAGAGTTGCTTTTCACGTTTTGGCATATGCCACATTTTAGAACAACCCTATTGAGAACCCGATTTCAACGTAACCTATTTCATTCTGAAAAAGCCTTTGCCACTTTCGTTACCCGGCTTCCTGAATCATAGGTTCTATGTCTATTTCTACCGTGTTAAATATCTCCATGAACTGCTTGCCAAATTCTTTTGCATGAACGGCTTCTTCCAGATTAAGGGTCCTGACCGATTCAAACTGATATTTGGCATATGGTTTTCCGTCCTTGCTGGTGGCTTTCTCCAGCGAAATCTTTGTAACAATGCTGTTTATCGATGTCATGTTACTGAGCAGACGGGTGGTATATTTCAGAAAAATCATCTTGCTCGACACCGGAATCCGAACCAAAAGCGGAAGGATATTCTTCGGTCTGAGCAGAAATACGATGACCGATTCTTTACAGGCCTTTGCTCCGGATTCCCCGTTCTTGGAACCAAAATCATTAAACGGGCACTGACTGCAGGGCTTTCCTTCATAGGAAACCATACTGTCAGGACTGGAACATACCGGCGGTGTTCCTTCCACAGGGTCAGGAGTATCCCAGTAAGCACGGGGTGTGAGGTAGCCCAGAATAATTCCGGTCAGTTCTTTTTCTGCTTCTTCTCCGGCAAGTCCGGGAACAGAAAACACCACCGCACCGCCGGAAGGTGACTTTACAAGGTCAAACAGCGGAAAGGACAACGGCTGGTTCTTTAAGTTCTCTCGAAGAATCTCCAGTGCATGGTTGGAAAAGGCAACATAGTCCGAGTGAACTGGGGGAATGATGGTTTCCTGTGTATGTAACAGCTTTCTTTCCTCCACAGGCTCTGTACTTGCCTTTATCTTACTATCTAATTGTTGTTTTAATTTTGAATTCTCCATATGGACCTCCAAGTCATACCGCTTCTTTTACGGAAAAACGGCGGAATGATGTTTTATTTGCATATTTTTTATACAGGACTGGATGCTCCGCTTTCAGGGTTTTGCTATCCAAGCGTTCCTGCGACATGCTTTTCCAGATAATTCTCTTACTTGCAATACTCCCGACTTCGTTTTCTCCCATCATCTGCTTTAACAGGTTCTCAGCTTCCTGCTTCTGCATCGTATATTGTTCCACCTTTTCACAGGCAGTCTCATATTGCATAATCAGCGGAGAAGCGGTATCCGGCAATCGGATTTGGGATTTAGGGATACTATCAGGAAATCTTTCCGCCAGAAACTTAACGGAAGCATCCGTACCGTCAAGAGGCGGCGGAACAGACGATTCTACATGATTCCAGAAGTCAGATTCCAGTTGAATTAACATAGTAATCAGTTCTTCATCCCGCTCCACGAACTTCCACCGGAAGGTGTTGCCGCCGATGAGTACCGCAATATACGCGCCCCGATATCCGGTAACCGCCATATAATGCTGGATCTGTAACAGGTATTCATCCGGCAGGGAATCCTCCTCCCACTCCCCGCATTTATAAGCGGAAGCTGTTTTCGCTTCAAAGATACAGGGCCCGTACTTCGGATGTTCACAAATACCATCCAGATTCGCCTGCATAAAGGAATGTTCTTCATTTTGCAGAAGATAAGGAACCAGATTTACTTCCATGCCGGTACGTCTGGTAAACTCTGTCCGTACCAAAGCTTCCAGCTGTGTGCCCCAATAGGCTGCTTCTCCTGCCTCCTGATAAGGGCGCTGGTCCGTCTTTTCCATCCAGAGCTCTACCGGGGATTTATAGCGGTTCATGCCGCATACAATGGAAGCGTCGGAACCGCCAATCCCCTTCTTTCGATAGGCAAGCCATTCCTCATAAGACATATGTTCCGTGGATACGGTAATAATTGCTGCCATATTTATAACCTCACTTTCCGTAAAACAGGGCATGCAGAAGGAAACTGCATACCTCGTGATTCATGCTGCCAGAGCCATTTCATAGGCTTTATCGACCAAAGGATTTCCTTCGATCGTCTTGGCAAACATGTTTTCCCGATAATTGGCGGTGGCCCTGAGCGGCTCGGCATGGGTGGCAAAATCAGAGACCGCACAAAGAAAGCGGTACGCATTTTTTCCTACCTGCTTCAGGTCAGGCGCATCGAAGTAGCGAATTTTTAAATCTTCACGGATACGGGTCACATTTTTCCTGTGAATGTCCGTGGGTACTTCATCCATAGGAAGTAACAGGTCGATATACTCTGTCACTTTTGCATCACTCAGCTTGATTTTTGATAATCTGGAAAACTCCGTGCCCAGTCTGCCCATGTACTTTTCTGCCAGAAGCAACGTATTGTGTGCCTCATCCATCTTGTTTGCCAAATCCCCTACATGAACGGTGGACCATACCCGTTTGGCAGAGGACAGGGCAATGTTCAGAGTGTTCTGGCAGACCACACGGACCGGAGTCATGGCCGCCTTGATCGCGCCGCTTCCATCGTGGGAACTGGAAAATACCAAAAATGGTTCTATCTGTTCGCCTTCGATGATGTATTTGTCCGGGAGCTTGGCAAGGAGCCATATCTTACGCCCTTCCTGTAAAGAGCCTGCGGTTTCATACTTTACCCCCTCCCCTAACAGGGCATCGGTAAAGGCAAAGGCCTCTTCGTTCTGTACCACACGGTAACGGTCGGTAACTACGCCGAGGACCTTTTCATCCGTGTCCCTGATATTTGCTTTGTACCCGGGAACCGGAGCATAGGCATCGGTCATAATCGGACGTTGAATTACCTTCCAGTCCAGTCCCGACACCTGCAGGGCCTCTTTCGAACTTACCGCGGATTCGACACGGACACCAAGGCCGTGCCAGGGGGCTGTTCTTGTGTAAAACATTGTTTCTACATTTGCTGCCATTTTTTACATCTCCTATCTTTTTTTGTGTTGAGGAAAGCTGCCTTACAGCGGTATCTGCATTTCCCTTGAAGACAAACAAAGAACCTCCGTTATGGAAGCTCTCTGTTTGCGTTTTATGAAGTTTCACTATTGGTATCCGATGGGTCGTCCTTTTCATAAAAGGTCTTTATGATGGTGAGCAACACGGAAATGAACAATAAGACTGCATCAATTATTTTCTTCTTTTTCAACAGGAAACACCTCACTCTCTATGATGATTACTGTCTTAGAATATATAGTTGGAACATGACGTTATGCGATTGAATGCGTTCCTGTTCCTTAAATTTAGAAGTGACTTTCCCTGTTTAAAAGGGAGCCATTTCCTGTCTTCCACTTTTGGAACTGCTCAAATGCTTGAAAGCCGTTCTTCTTGCATGGAAAACACGGGGAGATAACAGTGTGTATCACTCCCAATCGATATGGACATTCAGGGCAAGGCGGCTTACTCCTCCATAATTTACTTTTACTCATTGCAATAGTTCTCCTTCTTATGCGTTCATGGTACCGATAAGAGGTATCTTTCTTTTTCCATAACATAACAGCCACCCTGATGGACTAAAATTTCTATCAGAATGGCTGTTTCTATAACTTTCTATGTAACGATTTAATAAACTAATGCGTAGATGCCGAATACATTGGCCGAAATGGTAACGGTATTGGGGTCGGAATCCATATCTTCAAATATAACGGCATTGCCGCTTGTGTCCCGACAGAGAATAGATAATGTTTTCCCTTGTAAATGCTTTGGCGTACCAAATACCATTGTGACAGGTTCCTTTGAATCCTTTATGGATGCAACCGTTCCCTGTGCCGTAATGGAATATATATCCGCATGAAAACAAGCCGCTACCGTTTTGCTTTGTGCACCTGCAAGTGTCTTCAGAGCCTCGTTAACTTCCTTATTCGTGCTGTCACAGAAATACGCACTGACATTGGTACTTTCACCCGCGATACCCAGCGCATTTTTCACATCATTTTGGGGAGTGGTAATTGCAGTTCCATCTACTGCTTTGGCAATGTATACTCCATGTATCGTGGAGGTAACCAAACTGCCATCAGCGAGAGATACCACATTGGTAGAAGTTTCTATCACTGTCGGCACTTCTGAATGACTACTTGTGGATGGATTGCTTTTACTATTATTAGATGCAGGTTCTGGGGTTTCATTTGGAGTTCCTTCTCCCATTAAAAACGCCAGATCATTATCTCTTAGGGCTTGTTCTCCGGTGTTTACTACTATCATTGATTTTTTAATGACTTCAGCTATTTCCGGATAAGATGTTTCCAAACCTGCATCCTGTCCCATTTCAGCAACAATTGTTCCGGCAATATAATCCACCCAGACACGAATGCCTTGTACATATGTACCCCACGTCACTTTATCAACATCCGATGGCATATTATCTAAATCCAAAGCCATGGTGTCAAGTTCCGAAGCCATGATCTCCCAACTATTAATATCA
The DNA here is from genome assembly GCF_000732725.1 of Kineothrix alysoides. Taxonomy (GTDB): domain Bacteria; phylum Bacillota; class Clostridia; order Lachnospirales; family Lachnospiraceae; genus Kineothrix; species Kineothrix alysoides. The sequence goes on from NZ_JPNB01000001.1 coordinate 1,920,667, forward strand.
ACGCTATCCCCTCTTGGGTTGGTAACAGTATCTCTCATTGGGAAGAATTGTCCTGCACTAATACATTGATTTACCGCAGACTTTAAATCCTTAATTGCTGTAGATACCTCACTTTTATTGAAGATTTCATCGCTAACGCGGAAACTAATTGTTACAGTTGTCCAATACATAGGAGGTTGTCCCAATTCATTAAAATACGGAACATCTATGTTGACTGAATAGAGTTTCGGGGTATTTAAAATAGATTGCACAGGTATTATTTTAAAACATGCAAGACTCTCACCGGGATTAATGAAAATATTATCTCCCTGACTGAGAGCATCCTCGGTCCAGTCTAATCTAAACCAGTCTCCGGTGTTTCCGGTAAAACGAAACTGAGTCTCATTGCCTAAACTTATCACTTCTGTCCCATTATTTGTAATAACGATGTCCTTCCAATCAGGCGGAGTTGCTCCTATCTGATAATCTTCAAAAATAACATCACTTCCTACCGCCGAGATACCATTTGCCATGACGGGAATTGGCAGCATTGTCACAAGTAATAATGTAGATAATAGTGCCGTAATTAACCTTTTGTTTTTTAGTGCTTTCATTTCTTTCTCCTTTTGTTTGCTTGTTTTTTGTATGTTTCATAACAAATAACTTTCGGTAAAAATCTTCTTTTTATGTCTACTTACATTTATTCGTAAATTTCAATTCTGCCGATATTCTAGCGAATGTCTTTTTGCCTTTTTCATATACCGCATTTAATATGTAATTACTAATGTTATGCGGTAATTCTTTCCCTTTTCTGTTTATTGATAACTAAGAACCGTTTTAACTTCATCGAAAGAATATGGAACATCCCACGTTATTGTCCATCCTCTGATAACAAGTCCAGTAAATGTTCGATTCTCGTAATCAACTGATAATACAAATATCTCATCATCGGGAACTACTACCTTCTTTTCTTTCAACCATGCTCCATTCTCATAATCAACACCTGTCGTAATCCAACTATATGGCTCAATGTTATTAACATCTATCGAGCTTATAAGAGGATACGTTTCCTTTTCCCCATATATCTCTTTACTCATTAAATGTATTAGCGCACGTCTCCATGCAAGTTCATAGGTCAAAGAACCCTCGGTTTTTATTCCATCTACAGTAAACGAAGAATATGTGACGGGGATTCGAATAGTGCCATCCCACGTACTCCCATGAGGATAAAGCTTTCTCATTTTCGCTATGGCTTTCTCTGCTTCTGCATTAACTTCTACCGCTTTTGAATCAGCCGTTGCTTTTCTTCCCTCATTTTTACCATACTCAACATAATGCTGATACAGCTTGTCTGTCTCAGTTCCGAATACCTCAATAACATCCGGATATGTTCTCGCATAATACTCAGGGTCAAACATGGTTCCATCTTTCATTTTTTGAGGAGATGCCTGAGCGGTTAACGAAACGGTAAAGCTGAGTGCAAGCGCTAAAGTCATTAATAATAAAGTTTTTTGTTTTTTCATAGTCTTTCTTCCTTTCCTACTAAGAATTTATCATGTACTTTCCGTACCATTGTTATAATATATCTTTGGATTTGTAACATATCCGGTAATTATGGAATGACTATGCGGCATATGAATAACGTAATTAAAGTTGTTATTTATGATATATCCCCTTGCTTATAATTGATTATATTTCCAGTAAATCAGATAAATAAAACCATATGATTTATTATTTATTATAATAAATATATCGCAAACACTTCTTATAGTCAACAATATATCATATAGACCGTTAAATCTTTTATTCAGTTCGCTTATCCTTTATTTAGTAAAGGAGATGAAATAATGTATACGATTGATTATAAGGAACTTGGAAAACGCATTCGCTCAGAACGTCGAAAACAAGATTTGACACAAGAAAAGTTAGCGGAGATGGCAGACATAAGCGAATCCTTCATGGGACATATTGAGCGGGGCGGACGAACATTAAGCATAGAAACATTGGCTAAAATAGCCAATGCTCTGAATCTGAGTATTGAGTATATTATTTGTGGAGAATTTAATTATCGGCCGGATATGCTCCCGTCGGAAATAAATGATGCTTTAAATCAAATGAGCAGCAGTCAGCGTAAAGTATTTTTGAATATAATGAAGACATTGGCTGCATCCTCTGATATGTGGCCTGTATAAAAATACTAATGCTTTAGATTTATAATGTTTATTTTTGCATAAGGACGATAATAAAAAGCAATTCGTAAGTCCTGGAACAGAAAATGATGTTGGAACTCCATATATATGAGGCCATCTGGTTTGCGTACCGGCTCATCGTCTTCCTGCATATCTTTTAAGTATTGCGAAACCTTGGCATTATACAAATGATTGAATTCATCCATAACATAGAAAGTGAAATCTTCTATTCCGACCATCGTTGATGTGCCACTTTTTTCTTTCACTGTAATGCTAAATGTCAGCATCAGTGCGTCAAGGTCATGTTCCAATGGACTTTCCAACAATACGCTGACAGAAATATTTTCATCGTTGTAGGCTCCGTCATACCCTAAGTTTTTTAACATAGCTTAATTCCTCCTTTAAGTAGAAAAATCACTCTGACATATATGCAGAATGATTTGTTATTATATAACTTATAATATATAAAAAAGTTTACTCAAAATCCTTTTATCTTGATATATTCATCTCAAGGGGGATATGGCGAACTCAAATAAAAGAATTTCCATCGTGAGCAGGACATTTCAAAGCGAACGATTGGCGTGCCGTCAGACAAAAGGCATCTGATATCTGGTAAACAACAAGGGGTTAATGCAAAACTTCGCTAGGGCAGATTTCCCGCTCTGTTCCCGTTAGTGATAGCCATTTCATGAACGATATCAGACAGGAATATTCAGTTACTAACGACTAAATAAACAATGACTCTCCGAAATTTGGAGGGTCATTGTTCTAAAGATATTTACTTTTTGAGCCATTTTTCAAATTCGGAACTTTCCAGTATACCAGCTCTGGCTTCATCTAACTTTTCCTTTGCCTCCTTTTTCCATTTCGAAAAGGCATCTCTAGTAAAAGTATCGTTGTTAATCCGCTTATAATGGGTTTTATAGGCTCTATTATATAGCTTTAATGGATAGTCGGTTTCAAGTTTATTATCAAACGTACTCTTTGATCCAATTATATTGCAAGCTTTTTCTTCCCCTTCGGCCACACGAAAACAATATCTCATATTCAGATTTGTTACAATAAAATACCGGTCACAGTGTTTACACTTTCTTATAATAGTATTTGTTTCTATCATCTTTAATATTTCAAGGAATAAAAGCTGATATAAATCAGTAATTTTATACTCTTTATGTATTTCATTGCTTGGAATCTGGCCTGCACATTCAATAGCTTTATCTAATGCAGCCAGAGCCTTTTGCGTAATATCACTTGGATTAGCATGAAAGTTAATAAGTTTACTGTCTAGCGAGGAAAATGCATTTTTCTTTTCTTCTATAAACTTCCATTGTTGGGTATATTCTAAGTCATCATCATATTTAGCAGGGGCAATTAGGGATAGCTTTTGAGTAACATGTATTTCTTTTCGATTGGATGAAGTATTAAATATAGTTGCATAGAGCCATACCCGTTGAGGTATTATTAAATCCTGCATACCGGTAGCAGAGATGTCTAATACCCAATAAAGAATACGCATTACCATATCTTGTATCTTTAACTCACTGATAGATTCCTTAGCTGGAACGTTGAGTATGTGCGGAGGTTGAAGGCCAAAGCCTTCCTCTCCATCATCGCCGACAATTTTTCTATATTCATCATAATAAACATCTGCAGATACATCATGTCTATTAGTCAGTTCCTCAAACCTTTTTGTATACCAGACTCTGTCATATATAGGATCAAAGATAGGCGTTTGTCCCTCTCTATAACTCGACTTAATCAAAAGAGCATTTAAATATTCTCCTATCATCCTAACAAATACTTCTTTCTTGTTATACCTGTAATAGGGATGGATACTAGCCAAAAATTCGCTGATCACTTCACTATCCGTATCTGTGTATTGATAATTATTCAATATAAATGTAGTAATATCCATTTTTTTAACAACGTATTGCTCCAGTAATTCAGGCAATTCAGATAATCTTTTATTAGAAACATAGTTAAATAAAAGATTGTGCTGCTTATCTTCAGCAAATCGGAGAATTCCCCTATCATCAATAAATTTATACCCGTCATCTGTAAATCTAACTAAAGCCATAAAATAATCCTCCTTTAAAAGTAGAATGTGGTATTAACCCAAAAGTAGAATGTAGCTACTTACTATTAATTACAATATAAGTTATTGACAATGACTTGTCAAGAAAATATAATGAGGGAATCCTATAAAATGTTGTTATATTCTGCTATATGATAAGTACAATAAAAAAGAAGCTCGTATCCTTATTGATGCCTTTAAATCCACCATTGGCTAACGGATTAATTGCTAATTGATAGAGGATTTTTGCTTTATGTACATTGCACTTATTTATATATAGGGATATGTACAATGTACAAATCAAGGAAGGAGAAAAAATAATGATTTGTATTGATAATTTTCGTAATCTTACCAAAGAGGAAGAAAAGGATTATCCTTTTAAAATATGTGAACAGTGCTGCTTCTGTAAGGAGTGCGAACTTATTAACGATCATATGGTTAGTCTAATTCAAGCTTGCACCTTATGCTTGGACGAAACAGCTAAATCGCTTCGTTCTACGGTACACCTTCCGGTTCATATACGGGATGTATGGGAAGATGGAATATGTCCTATGAAAAAGTTCAACCAGATTGCATGTGGTGATCAGTGGGTTGCTAAGGGTATTGGAGATGATTTCAAGGCAGACATCAAGTACGATTATAAAAAAGAGCAATTTAAGGTAATTCAATCGTCTGATAAGAAAAATTGTGTGACCGATAAATGGGAACCAAACCAACCCATTATCATATCAGCACCTACAGGAGGTGGTAAAAATACCTTCATTGAGCATGAATCGTTTGAATATGTTAGAAAGCTGAATCATCAAAACAAAACTGAATATAAAATTTTACTTTTAAGCAATCGCAGAGCGCTTACAGAACAAACAAAAAACCGGATTAAAAAAGGTGAGGCAAAAGAGGACAAAATCAATTTTGACTACAGAGAATATATTAACGTTATGTCATATCAGAGTCTTCTGAATCAAGTCGAACATTTGAAAAATGTGCAGGCTTGTAGTAGATCAAAATATCTCTTTGTAGTCTGTGATGAAGCACACTTTTTTACTTCGGATGCTTCCTTTAATCCGGATACCGAGAAAATTTTAGAAGCTATTGTTGATATATTTCAAGATGCAATAAGAATATATATGACAGCTACCCCTTATGAGTGTTTGAAATATATTGAGGAAAAAGAATCCCGTAATGATAAATATATACCGGGAATATTGTATCATTTCAAACGCGATTACAGCTATCTCGATGCCAAATATTTCTCAGATGAGAATACGGAGCTTAAAGATATTATTAAAAAAAGTGTTATTAACAAGAACGAAAGATGGCTGGTTTTTATTGACAGCAGGAAGCAGGGAGCTGCCTTCAAAAAGCTATTGGAGAAGGATGACAAGATATCCTCTTTAAAAGGACGGGTAATCACTATTGATGCAGACAGCAAATATAATGATGAGAAGTATCAGGAGATGATTGTTAGTGAATGCTTCGGTAAAGACATAAACGTGGTGATTGCCACATCTGTTATTGATAACGGAGTCAATTTCAGAAACATACAAAATGTTGTTATTACAGATACAGATCGCACCAAATGCCTTCAAATGGTCGGCAGGATCCGAATAGAAAAGGACCTTGTTACAAAAAGCCCCTGCAGTAAGGTCACTATGTATATTAAGAGACATGATGAGATTTTTATTTCAAGACGTCTAAATGCAATCGGTATTCAGCAGGATGCCTATCATGATTATGATATGGCAGCCGAATCAAAAAATTATAAATGGCAGTTCTTTAATAAATATAAAGACAATGATCTAGAAGATTGGAAAAATTCTAAGCATTGGTTCGGCAGGGATAAAATGGAGCCAGATCGATTATATCAAAATAAGATTGCCCGTTCGCTGGCAGATAAGCGAGAGCGTATATATAAGTCAATTTTAGAAGAAATGGAAGAAACAGGTAAAGAGAATATGGTTACTGGACAGAGGTATCTGGAATTTCAGCTCAGCTGGTTTGGCAAAGAGTACATCCAAGAGAATGATATAACATTGAGCGGGCAAAAGCATGATGGTCAAATAGAATTTGAGCAGTGGATAAAAGAAGAATGGGGAAATAAGAAAATAACGAAAGAAGAACACAAGAACTTCGGAAAAGAATTCTTTGAAAGATATCATCCCATATTTGGTATATGTACTAAAAAACAAGGATTTAGTTCTGACGACAACAGGGGGGAAAACGGTCCAAAAACGGCAGGCTATAGCCTCAAAAGAATTAATGAAATCTTTCAAGTCATGAATATGCCTTTTCGCATAAATGAAGAGGACGGTTACTGCACTATCTCCATGGTGTGAGATAAAAAAGTATATATTCATGCTGAGTATATCTATAGCCTGGCCGAATGTCCCTCAAATCAAATAATCTATGCAAAGTTATTTTCCGGACAAACAAATTTCATATTTTATCTCATATATTAACAACAAGATAGAGAAGGAGAATGTGGCACGCAGTGGAAAAACCTACATATTATCTCTGGAAACAGAATTACAATACTGAAGAGGAACTCCAAAAGGCAAAAGATAAATATATCAAAAATGGTTTTCGTGTAGTCATATATCGAGATGGTCAGAATGAAAAAAACATTCAGGAAGGTATTAAAGCATTAATTAAAAACCATATATAGAATATAATCGTTGATAAAATTGACATTTTTTACATTCTACTATACTATTTATTTACATGATAATTTATGATATTTTTTTAGAAAGGTACAACTAATTATATGAATGCTGGTTATGTTAGGCTGTCACGGGATGATGATAAAAGGAACTATGTCTCGATTGAAAATCAAAAATTGATTATAAACCAATATGCCGCTTCGATAAATATGGTAATTGACCAATGGTATGAAGATGACGGGGTGTCAGGTTATAAATTTGACCGCCCCGGATTCAATCAGCTTATGGATGATTTAGATAAAGATATTGACGTTGTGTTCGTCAAAGATTTTTCCCGCTTAGGACGGCACAACGCAAAAGTACTGCTTCTCATAGATGAATTTCAAGAACGGGAAAAACGATTAATTGTAATTGATGATAATTATGATTCTTTAGATCCAGACGATGATGTTATCGGTATCAAAACATGGTACAATGAACGTTACGTAAAAGATGCCAGTAAAAAGATAAAAAGTGCATTAAATGCACGTCAAAAGGAAGGAACCCTGATGACACACGTACCTTTTGGATATAGACGAGATAATAAAAACAGAAAAAAGATTGAAATTGTCCCGAACGAAGCGGAATATATTAAAATGGTTTTCGAACTTTATATTCAAGGATCCGGATACCGTAAGATTGCTAATTATTTATCGGAACACAATATTCCCACCCCATCCATGATACGCCGTGAATGTGAACTGCTGGAAGGAAAGAATACAAAGCGTCATGTTGCGGATGAATGGTCCGATGGTATGGTAAAAGATATGCTGGGAAATGACTTCTACATAGGTACCTTGCGTTTGCACAAACGTGCAAGAGTTACCATTCATGGAAAAGATAAAAAGGTTCCCAGAGATGAACAATATATTTTCGAGAATAACCACCCTGCTATTATTGATAAAATGACATTTGAACTCGTACAGGAAATAAAAGAAAAGCGTTTGAAGAGCAACTATAGGGGCAGCCATGGACAATGGATTGGGACAGAGATTCCCAATCCCTTTGGCAGCTGCCTGTTCTGCAAAGACTGCGGAAGCCGTCTATCTCCCATTCTCCGTAAAACAGGAAAAGGCGAAAGGAAATATTACATTTGCAGCAGATACAATACAAAAGGAAGGCAGCACTGCCCCAAAGCGCATCTCATTGTAGAATCAAATTTGATGGAAGATGTTATCCGATATATTCAGTTATGCCGAAACTCATTATGTGAAATGATTTCAGCATATGATATGAAAGATTTTGAATCTGAGAAGAAGTCACTGGATGATAAACGAATGGATCTGCAAAATAGCATTGCAGAACAGAAAAATCAATTGAAGGCATTATTATCACAAAGAATAAGGGATATTTCCAATCATCCTGACAATGAAGATATCATTAATGAAAGCTACGAAGCATTACAAAGCGATATTTTATCACGCATACACGGATTGGAATTAAAGTTCAGAGGATTGAATGAAACCTCACTGGAAACTCCTGAGGTGAAGAAAAAATTAAAAACTGCATTAGAGGTTGTTGACGAAATAATCCAAAAAGGCACTCTCCATCGGCCGGATATCGAAATATTAATTGAGCGTATAGAGGTTGATGAAAATGGATTGCCGGATATACAATTAAAATATGGACTCTCCGGGTTTATTAAATATAACCCCGCTCTCGAAGCAAACCGTATCGAGAACACGATCATATTAACTGCCATGAAATTAATCAGAGCGGATAACAGAGGATATACTTCTGCTAAATATCTATCTGCCAAACTAACGGAAGCCGGATTCAGCAAGTCAAAAAAGGCTGTGCTTCCTTATATTGGACTGCTGATAGATGAAGGCATCTTAGAACCCACAGATAACCCATTAAAGCCGTATACGGTCCTTGTAACGCAGGAAGAACTGAATACACTTATCGTAAAGTTTCAAAAGGATATTTCATCTGTCAATCCTATTGATACTGTATGTGATTCGACTTTACATAAATATGAGGGCGACAGGCGGAATGCCTGAAATGGTTTTCGAATACATCCTGAAGAAAAATAATATCGATCCAAAAACCGACTTAAGCATCGACCAAAGCATTGACTTCGGTTCCACAGCTGCAGCTTTTTCCGGAGGGCAAGGTGATTTTACTATTGAATTCGAGCCTCACGCCACCGCTCTAGAAGCAAAGGGTGACGGCTATGTAGTGGCCTCTTTGGGCAAAGATTCCGGCTATGTTCCTTACACCGCTTTCAGCGCAAAGAAGAGCTATATCGACGCCAATCCCGAAATCCTCCAGTCCTTTACCAACGCCCTGCAAAAAGGAATGGACTATGTAAACAGCCATACGCCTGAGGAAATTGCCAAGTCGATAGCTCCGCAGTTCAAGGAAACAGATTTGGACACTATTACCGCCATCGTTACCCGTTACTACGACCAGGATACGTGGAAAGATAATCTGATATTCGAAGAGGATTCCTTCACCCTGCTTCAAAACATTCTGGACGAAGCGGGTGAGTTATCGGAGCGAGTTCCTTATGATACGCTGGTTAACACCCAGTTCGCGAAAGAAGCGGCAAAATAATCTCGCACAGCCGCAAAAAAAACAGGAGGGCACCCGATGTACATTTTCCCATCGGGTGCCCTTTCCTTCATAGCCGGAAATCTCATATTTATTTTAATTTAAGCCACGCGATTTCTTCCTGCATCATCTGGGCCTGTGCCGCCAACTCCTCGCTGGAAGCAGAGCTTTCCTCCGCCGTGGCCGCGTTATTCTGCACTACCGATGCAACCTGCGACAAGCCCCTGTTAATATGCTCAATAGCTCTCGTCTGCTCTGCGGAAGCCACTTCCACCGCCTTAGTCGTCTGCTCCACAAATGCCGTGGTAGCCTCAACGCTTTCCAATACTTTAGCCGTTTCAGCGGAAATCCGTTTTCCATCCGCAATGGATTCTACTGCATGATTTATCAATTCGTTCGTCTGCTTTGCTGACTGAGAGGCCTTCTCCGCAAGGATGCGCACCTCATCGGCAACTACTGCAAAGCCTTTGCCCGCTTCTCCGGCCCGTGCTGCTTCGATTGCGGCGTTTAACGCCAGCAGATTCGTCTGGGATGCGATATCCTGCAAGGATTTTGTGATACCTGATATTTTCTCGGAGTCCGCGCTGATCTGGTCCATAGCATCCTCCAGCTTCTTCATATGCGCATTACCTTCCTGTACGCCTTCTCCTGTCTGTTTTACGTACTCCGATGCTTTTTTCATATTTTCGATATTTTTCTCGGACTGTACTGCTACCGAAGCAACCGATTCGTTCAGTTCCTCCACCGATGCCGCCTGATCGGACGCACCGACAGCCAACTCCTGCGCCGCCGCTGCCAACTGCTGCACTCCGCCGGACATCTGGTCTATTGAGTTTCTAAAGTTCGCAAAAATCTGGTTTAAGTTAGTAATAATACCCTCAAGTGCCGTTTTTATCTCGATGAAATCACCATGATACTCCAGATTCGATACGACAGTACAATCTCCCTTTTCTAAGGAGCTGAGCACGGAAGAAGTCTCACTGATGATTTCACTCAAGGAATTTACCGTAAGTGTCAGCGAATGGGACAAGGTTCCTATTTCGTCCTCACTATTATACTGAGGGACTTCCGAATGCAAATCGCCCTGTGCCAGAAGCTCTAAACGCTTCACCATACTGATAATAGGATTTACAATTGGATTGGCAATCTTCTTCATAAGGGATGCTGCAACGAATACCGAACATACAAAGAGAATCAGGGTAATTACAAGGGAGATATATAAATTTTTCATAAGTTCCGATGTCTTTACCGCAACACCCATGGACCAGCCGTCAGTACCGGGAATTGCCGTATAACCTATCGTCATCATCGCTCCGTTCAATCTGGCCGTACTCGTTCCGGTTTCACCCGCCGTCATCTTCTGAATTACCGATGCCACATTTGCATAAGAGGAATCAGTCTTCGCCAACTCGATATAGTTGGTCTGACTTTCTACGACCTCCTGATTTCCGTGAGCTATAATCTTGCCGTTCTTATCCGTAATGAAGCCATAGCCGGACTTTCCAATTGCAATGTTCTCCACCATCCCGCTGAAAATATTGCTGTCCAGCGTAGCAATTGCGATGCCGTCAAAACCGGTATGAAGCTTTGCGGACACGATAAGCACCGTTTTTCCGGTGGCATTGTTGACCTGCGTGGTAGATATGTAGGTATGTCCTGCCATGGACATCGCAAAGTATTCCTGATCAGCCACATTCGTTCCATCCGTGGTTTCTCCCGTGGTATCCGCTATCGAAAGGGTATCGAAGCCGTATTCATTAGCCAGACGTCCCATAAGGTCAATTCTGCGTTCCAGAGATTTCTTTTGATCCACTATGGAAGTGTCATCTATCATCACGGCCATCCTGGTCGTATAGACCCGGATCGCATTTTGCACGGATTGACTATAGGCCGCCGTCGTTTCCTGAATACGCATATTCATATTGCTTACTGCATCGCTATATAAGAGCACTCCGCAGACCACTCCCCATATGAGCGACAGCGCAGTTACCACCATTGCACTGGTCACCTGCAGCCTCATTTTAATTGACTTTTTTCCTGAAAGTTTCTGAAATAACTGAATTTTCCCCGTTCTTTCCATCTTCTCGATTTTTTTAGTCTTCCTAAGTTTCCATTCAGTTTGCTTCCGCATCCCACTCTCCTCCTTGGCTATCTTTTATTTTATAAAGCATATGGACAAAGCTTTGCCCTCTGCCAATACTTTCCAACTTTCTTTTCCACAAAAAAAGTTATGCCTCGGTAGCGGCAGGTGTATCGTGCGAACACCTCCCTATCGGGCATAAATCTCAATACCTATTGTCTGTAAATATCCCCTAATTCTGTTTTCATAATAAAACGTCCAATCCTCGTTCGTCTCGCCGATTTATTAAAAGCTTAAGCTTACCGCTTCCGTCTCTTCTTTAAAATCATTTCTAAGATTATTATATGTAAGAAATTTTTTTACTTGCTGTCGAAACACTTACATAAAAGTCGTCAAAATTTAAAAATCCATAATTTTTTTCTTTTATTGCGTATTTTTCATGTCTTCTAAATTCAAAATTGAATAATTCTACGGCTTTTTTTGATTTTTTTTGAAATTTTTTAGCAATTTCTTTATTATTAATTTAATACGCCAACATAAAAAAGTCAATCCCTATCCTGCAACTTTGTAAAATAATTTTATTAAAGTTTCCATTGGCAAGGATTACAAAAGCTTTTTTCAAACCTTTTCTTCTTTTAATATCTTTATTTTTATTAAATTTTATTCAAAAAAACACTTGCATAAAAGCCGCTGAATATGGCCTTTTGCAAGTGTTGACTCGCTAATTTATATGGTTTGAAGTTAGTCCTTCAAAAATCTGCCGTTTATTTTCCACTATGATCCAAAGCAGGAAATGAATTTTCTTTACAGCAATGATTCTCATTTACATGATGTATCCAAACTGTATAAAATAATCCACCGAAGCCATGAGCATTGCGAAGAAGCTCAGGCAAATCATCAAAAATATTGCTGCTTTATCATAGATGAACTGAATGCTGCCTTCCTTAGCGGCCTCCGCTCTGGATGCCTTGTAATTGCCTGCCAGCACCTCCAGACCTAAAAATATGAAAATGAAGGGCCACAACTTGAATATCATATGGTAATTCAATTGGGGAATAAAAATATTGATTAAAAACAATATCCCGAACATCACTAACAAAATACCGCAGGTCATCGTGCCGACCCTATGTGTTTGGGTTATCTGATTTTGTTCCATCCTGACTCCCTTCCGATATTTCTTCCGGCTCAGCTGTCTGTACAGTTTCACCTTCCGCCATATCCTTCTGTGTGCTTTTACTTTCCTCCGATTCGATATCTATGATAATTTCATTTAAAGTTTCCTTTTTTCCTTTGATCATATAAAAACCCGCTATAATAATTCCTATTCCGACAGCTATGCGGGGGAGCGTATAGGCCACTGCATATGCAGCTCCCGGCAGATAAGAATAGCAAATATCCATGAACTCGTTCCACAAAAGGATGACACCTATCGCTATAAGCACCGCGGCAATTATCTTCCTATGCTTTCTGGCACTTTCTTTATCTATCTTAAAAAATTTATCCAAATTAAATAAATATTCATCCTTTGTCCCCGCAAGCTCTGCTTCGGAAAGCCCTGCCAGATTATTCACGTGGAAGAAGCTGTAAAACCATATGATACCTGCAATACATAAAATAAATCCCAGCTCAAGAATCTGCATAAGCGCCATCGCTCCAAAAAACAGCGCCATAAGACTTACTCCCATCTTCATAAATCCTAAATACATCTCACCCGCTCCCGGAATGAGCGAAAAACAAAATGTCCAAAATCTGCTCTTTTTTCTTCTAATCATCCTATTTTACCTCCATCTTTTAATTTCAGGCCGTTCCATATACGGAAAAGCTCTTCCGATTTCGTATCGATTACTTCCTTCCAATCGTTTTTTTGAGTTCTCTCAAGCAGCTTTTTATTTCTTTCCTCATGCCTTTCCATGTTCTCATCTATCCTGCGCTCAACCTTGCTTCTATCTGCCAGGGCGGAACCTGCGGAGAAGTCCATGGGCACTACCGTCAGACAGAATACTGCTACCGCCGCTGCCGTGCAAATTTTTAAGCTGTACGCTATGAACTGCAGCTTTGCCGCCCGCTTCCGCTTTTCGGCATCCAGAGAAATCACTTGGATTCCCCGCACAACATCCATGATGTGGTCTTTTAAATATACCGGAGGCGCGACCAGCCCGCCGCTTTCCACCTCTGCAATCAAGTCGTTTAACTCTTCCTCGCTCAAATATCCACGCTCTTCCTTCATGCGCTCTTCTCCTTTCCATACAGTTTTCTTAACATATCCCGCGCCCTGTAAATCTGTGTCTGCACAGTTTTTATATTCTCGTTCCTCTTTCTTGCGATTTCCTCCGCTTTCATCTCGTCATAATAGACAGCTTTAGCGATTTCATCGTAGGGAGGTTTTAACTTACTGCAATATTTAAGCAGCCGCTCCCGCACTTCTTCCTCCAGACATAATTCCTCGGGAGAGCCTCTTGTCTCGCTTTGCTGCTCGAAAAATGCGTCCTCTGTGGGCACCGCTTTTCTGCCGGCGCTTCTTAAATAGTCGATGCTTTTATTGGTCGCAATTCTGCACAGCCAAGCCTTTTCATTGGTACCTTCAAAGCCATCCAAGCCTTTGTATGCAGCCAGAAATGACTCTTGCGTTAAATCCTCGGCAGCGAAATAATCCGCCGTCACTTTATAACAGATAGAAAAAACAAGGTTCTGATAAGTATCAATCATCGCCGACAGCCGTTCTTCTTTATTCATCTGATTAATACTCCTCACCCCTTCCTTTTTCCTCTTTCATTTATTATAACGCAGCATCACTTACAAAATCTTCAACTATTTTCTTTTATTTTTATGTCATGTGGAAGGCAGCGCTCTCACGCGTTATCCTGGTAAGGGGCTTCATATGATAGAGCAAAAGTATGCTTCACACACTCCTCGCGGCCAAATACTTTGGCAGCACAGCTTTTGTTCCGCGCACGTAGCTGCGCACCCATTTTTAATGTAATAGAAGCACTTTCCTATTACACAAAAAAAGAATTGCCGAAAATACTGACAATTCCAATACTCATCTTATTCTATTTCTATACGCCATATATTCCGATTCTATTCCTAGTCTGTCTCCAATTTCTGATCACCTTCTATACCGTTCCACTTTCGCGTCCAATCAATTCTTATTCTATATTTATTTCAGGACTCGAAAATGCTCTGTAGAAAAGCTACTAACTCCTCATACTTCACAATGAGGACTTCATAACCTGCGCTTACCCTCTCCGCATCACCTTCCTTCACAGCTATTTCCTGCTCTGCGGACAATGCCGAAAGCTCCATCGCTCCGATTGCGAGCATCGCATGTTTAAGCCCGTGTACCTCGATATGATACCTCTTGTAATCTCTTTTTTCCATGCTGCTTCTGATGATTGGAATCTTTCTTCTGCCTTCCTCCATAGCTGTTTTTAATACCTCAATATACAAATCCATATCATCCGCGCATATTTCCATCGCCTGCTCAATATCGAATTCCTTTTCCTCAA
This sequence comes from Kineothrix alysoides, assembly GCF_000732725.1. Classification (GTDB taxonomy): domain Bacteria; phylum Bacillota; class Clostridia; order Lachnospirales; family Lachnospiraceae; genus Kineothrix; species Kineothrix alysoides. The sequence goes on from NZ_JPNB01000001.1 coordinate 1,935,750, forward strand.
GCAGTCTCGCGAGTTCTTTCCAATCCCTCGTTTTATCCCCCATAAAAATCTCCGTATATTCAAGTCTTTTTATTTTTGTTCCGGTTCTGTCTTTTCTCTCTTCGTATCCTTTTTCTTGCCGTCCGCTGCTTTTCCGAAACTGTCTACCATCTTCTCGATTAACAGCTTTTTTACGTATACGTCAAAGCTCAGCATACAGATAAAAGAAAACAACTGTAAAAATTCCCTGCTTTCCTCAGGCGCATCTGCGAAGGTATCTTTCGACACATGAAATTTGCCAATCACGTCTTCCTTCAGAGTATCCACCTGATCCTTTTCCAAGCTGAATACTTCCTTGTATATATTCGAAAGCCCAAACTCTTCATTGCCAAAAAAGCGCCGGCTCAGAGGGTTCAACAATGTCTGAATATCGCTGATTGTCAATATTCCTTTATAATAATAAATAAAAATTAAAAGCAGTATGTGCTCCTTCGAATATTTTTTCTTTTCCGGAGGCGGCAGCAAATCATTTTTGGCATAATTATTAATCATCGTCTTTGTTAAGATCTTATCATCTTCCGGGTTTCTCGTCGCACTCTTTAACTTCTTATCCATGAACGTCGTAACCTGATCCATATATAAGTCTATGTTGGGAATATCCTCCAGCTTTATATACTGTATACGATCCAGACTTTCTATTATGCTATTTAACAAATCATCCTTATCAATCGTCATAATAACACCTCTATGCTTTATTATATAGTATTAAAAACCACATGGCAAGCATAAACTTCGATTCCTACTTAGCACCACAATACTTTTGTTATTGTTTACACAGTAGCTTAACACTTGCTGTCAAGCTACGTAAGAACGTGATTGAACAAAAAGTGTGCTCGTGTACTTCCGCAGACAAATACTTTAACAGCGCAGCTTTTGTTCTGCGCGCGTAGCTGTATATTTATCTTTCTTTAATAGGGGCACTTTACTATTAAAGAAATGATTTCTGCTTCGCAGAGCGAATTTACATGCAAAAAATTTTGCATTGTAAAAATTCTGCAATGCAGAAATCATGCGTTGCTGAAAGCGGAATGACCCGTAACGTACTTTTTAAGTCTCTTCTTTACTTTACGACTTTAATATGATAAAATAAATTATATTTAGCTGTAAAACTTTAAAGCAGAAAAGTATTCGGAGGTACTGCAACATGAATAAAAAAATAAGGACGGACGCTGTCGACCATTTATTTGATGGCTTTCTTAGTTTGAAGGATAAGGAAGAATGCTATAGCTTTTTCGAAGATTTATGTACAGTCAACGAATTGTTGTCCCTTTCACAGAGATTCGAAGTGGCTGCCATGCTCCGCGACCATAAAACCTATCTGGAAATCGCGGAAAAAACCGGCGCTTCTACTGCTACCATCAGCCGGGTTAACCGTTCGCTTAACTATGGTAACGACGGCTATGAATTAGTATTTGGAAGAATGGATGCAAAATAACAAAAAATCACTTCAGCAATATCGCCGAAGTGATTTTTTTATATAATAGGAAAGTGCTCCTATTACATAAACCATAGATGCGCAGCTACGCTCGCGGAACAAAAGTTGTGCTGCCAAAGAGCTTGGTCACGAGAGTGTGCGAAGCACACTTTTGTTCTTTTCTGGTTCAGCTTATTTCTTTTCCGCCGTATCTTCTTTTCCGGCTTCTGTCTTAAGTGCAGCAGCCTTCAGGATGGGTTCCTGCGTATTCATCGTACACTGTCCCTGGAAAACGGCATTCTCATCGATGATAAGGCTCTTCGTCTTGATGTTGCCATTAATCCTTCCGGTAGCAGACACTTCGATTCTTCCGTTTGAATCCATATCTCCTTCGATTGTACCGCTTACCATAATGCTGCTTCCCTTCACATTACCGATAATCTTACCGGGAGCGCTGACGATCAAGATTCCTTCCGAACTAACATCGCCCTTTACCGTTCCCTCGATGCGAATCGTTTCCTTTGAGGTAATATTTCCTTCCATTACCATATCCGCACCTATTACGCTGCTTATTTTTGCATTTAAATGTTCCGTAGTCTTTTTACCCAACATATGTTCCTCCTAACCGTTGATTTCAATCATTTCCATTGGATCGATGTATGTGTCTTCCTTCTTAATGCTGTATGCCATATCCGCATTTTCTTCCCCTATGACATATAGTATCGAGCCGCGCGTTACCTCGTCCCCAACCTTTACCATAGGATTACCCGCATTGCGGTAAATAGTGATATAGCCGTTTCCGTGGTCGATACTGATAGAATGATCATACTGCACATCCGTATCCACCGACGTTACTGTCCCTGCACCGGAGGCTATAACGTTAATACCTGCCGCCGCCGTAAATATTGCTTCCTTTGTATCTGCATTCACAATTGTATTTTCCTGCCCTGCATCCTGATTATCTTCCGCTGCCTCTTCACCTGCCGCCGTTTCCTCCACCGTCTTTATCTGCGCGGAACCGCTGAGAGGAAAACCTTTCGGAATGTGGCTTTCTTCTTGCTGCGCCGCCAAAGCCTGCTCTGCCTTTACCTTTTGGTTGACAGTTTCGCTTAAGATGGAAACCTTCTCCGTCAACACTTCTTTAGAAGCTTCCAGTTGCTCCTTTTCTTCCCTCAGCTGTGTAATCTGTTCCATCTGCTTCTTACTCCGCTCCAGAGAATCGGATAAAGTGATAGAACTGTATACCACATAGCAGACGAGAACCACGATCGCTATAAAAGCAATTCCCGTTACGGCGCCCACCGCGCCAGCTCTCAGGTGAAACTGTTTTATATGTTTCTTGGTAGAATCGGAGATAATCATGACCGTATAGCTTATCTTACTCTTTCTCCTTTTGAGATCCATAATTAAAGTCACCTCCAGTAAACTCTCCATATTTTACCATAAGTGACCCTATAAACACAACTTTATTTAATGTTTTTGTTACATTCTTGTAATATTTTCACGTTATTCCATCAAGTATCCTTTCCCTCGAAGCGCATCCTCTATCCTATCGAGTATCTCCTCCGAGTCCGCCTCCACTGTATGAAAATGGACCCCATAGGTTAAATTATTCAAGGGTTTCGTCTTATATTTCAAAGTCTGGTTTACGAAGGATTCCGCATCCGTTCTGCTATTAATAATCAAATCGGCTGCAATCTGCCCGTAAATTTCATGCTCGATCACGACATCCAGAATCTTTCCGCCAAAATCTACAATCGTATTCAGTTCGTCCAAGATGGCTTCGTCCGCATGCTTTACCTTATACGTTCTTCTTTTCCGATTGGATTTTTCCACGAACAGGATGTACCCCTTATTCGTAGACAATATATTCTTGTCGGTGGCGCGCAGAAGCGCAATATCCTGAACGATTACCTGTCTGCTCACGCCAAGCCTTCCCGCCAGTTCTGTTCCTGACACCGGCAGAGATTCTTTATGTAATATTTCTAATATTGTTTTCCTTCTCGCATCGCCTTCCATCATCATAACCATGCCTTTCTCATCTATTGCCCTTAAATAAGGAAAAATGCGCAATACAGACTCATCTGCTTTTAATCAAAAAAGACACTTACCGAGGCAAGTGTCTTTTCCATGTAAAAGGGGAATTTTACATTTGGATTACTGATTAATCCTTTATTAGATTATCATACGTACATCGAAATGTATTTGCATTTTTTGCATAAATATTTGATAAATTTTATTTTTCTTTTTCTCCCATTTTTCTTAACATTTATATTTACTTTTTCGTTTACTTATGCTATTCTATGGATGTCGTGTAATGGTATACGATATATTTATTTATTTTGTTGGAGGTATCTCAAATGAACAAAGGTACAGTAAAATGGTTTAACAACCAAAAAGGTTACGGCTTCATCTCTGATGAGCAGGGCAATGATGTATTCGTACATTACTCAGGACTTAACATGGACGGCTTCAAATCTCTTGAAGAAGGCGCTGCTGTTGAATTCGAAGTAATTAATGGCGAAAAAGGTCCTCAGGCCGTTAACGTATCCAAGTTATAATTAGCAATTCGCTATTATAACGAGCTTTAATCAGTATCAACATGTGCCTTTTCATATATAAATAATGTACTTTATTATAATAATATATTATTATTAATAATGATTCTTATTTAGAATTTGTAATATGGTAACAGATTTGGTAACGGATTAAGGAAAGAACCTATCTTTGCATCAGATAGGTTCTTTTTTGTTTATAATATATTCTATAACCTCATCCCACTTCAACTCTCCTCCGAACAAATCGAGGGCACTGCCTATCGTCACGTTTATTTTATCTTTCCCCAAAAGCTTTAGCTTTTCCAAATCTCCAAAACTGTGCACTCCTCCCGCATAAGTGATGGGAATCTTATTCCAGCCTCCAAGAAGCGCTACAAGCTCCTCTTCGATTCCGTCTGCTTTTCCCTCTACATCAACCGCATGAATTAAAAATTCATCACAGTATTCTGAAAATTGGTCGAGTGTCTTTTCCTCCAGCTTCACCTTTGTATAGTTCTGCCATCTATCGGTAACAATATAATAGCTTCCATCTTTTCTCCGGCAGCTTAGATCCAGAACTAATTTTTCTTTTCCGATTTTTTCGATTAATTTTTCCAGATTTTCATATTTTATACTGCCGTCGTTGAAAACATATGAAGTCACGATGACATGGGATGCACCTTCTTCTATATATTCTCCGGCATTATCTGCTGTAATGCCACCGCCTATTTGCAATCCTCCGGGATAGGCCCTGAGGGCTTCTATCGCCTGCCTTTTCGTTTCATCGAAAAATGTGCTGGACAGAGCGTTGAGCAGAATGATATGTCCGCCTTTTAAATGGTACTTTTTATAAAAATTTGCATAAAATGCCGCATCTTTTTCAGAAACAAAGTTTTCATTCGCTGCATTGCCTTCATCTCTTAAGGTTCCGCCTACAATCTGTTTCACTTTACCGTTATGAATATCGATACAAGGTCTTAATTCCATTTTGTTTTCCTGCTTCCGTATATTTTTTTCCCTTCATGAGAACAATACTTAAGGAACACCTATCCGTTCCGGGCATTAGTATGCTCGATATTCGCGGATTTTTATATATTCCTGGCATTTATGTGCTTCAGGCATTGATATATTCAGGGTGTGATATGTTATAAAAATGAAAAATGGAGGGAATGTTATGAAAAACGGTAAAAAACTAATATCGGTTTCTCTTATTGTCCTCATGCTTGGCTTCGTAGCCGCATGCGGTAATGTTAACACAACAGGCACTACTAACGATACCGCTACCGGTACCACTACAAAAGGTACTGATAACGGAACTGGCCTCGGTACGACCACAACTACCGGGGTCAACAACACAACAACTGATACCGCAGGTACCACAGGAACTACAACGGGTACCACAGGCACCACTGATACCGCGAGCAACGTAAACAATAATGGAGTAACGGATACAAACGGTGTGAAAGATAACAACGCCAACGTTACCGATACTGCCAAAAATACCGGTGTTACCGACACCACAAAAAACGTAGCTAACGGCACTGATACCAAAACAGGTACAAAGACTGATACCAATGTTGATAACAATAATAATACCGGTTCGGCACTCAATGATGCTGGCAATGCAGTCGGTGATGTAGTGGATGATGTCGCGAACGGTGTATCCAATATTACCAGCGATGTCGTAGGTAACAGCAAGAAAAATCCTTAACAACTCATTTATCGTCTGTTCAAAATAGGGGGACTTATAGTCTCCCTATAATTTTAAATTTATATTGCCTTTTCCACAATAGTTCCGTTCCGATATGCCTTTAGCAGTTCCTCCAGCTGATAAATACTTTCCCTAAGCTCCGCTCCCACATCCGTATCCGCCACGCTTATTCTCGTGTTGCTCGTCTCCAATATCATGGAATCCGAAAAGATATCCGACTCGTGTAATATAGCGGCCTCCATCGACTCGAAAGGCTCATGGGCTACCAAACGCATTCCGTGAGAATTAGCAACCAGTGTATAGCCTGCGATTCCGGTTTTTCCTTGATAAGCTTTGGAAAATCCCCCGTCTATGATGAGCAGCTTGCCTTTGCAGCGAATTGGCGACTCTCCTTTTTTCAGTTCCACGGGCACATGTCCGTTTACGATATGGGAATTTTCCGTATCCAGCCCAAATTCTGTTAAAATCTTATTGATTGCATTTTCATCATCCAAAAGGCGATAATAACTGTTCTTCATCTCCGTATGCGCTTTTTTATCCTTTACAAAGTATCTTTCAAAAGTCGCCATTTTATCCTTTCCGAATACGGGTGACGTAGGCCCGGCCCAAATATACCATATGATATCCTGCCCCTTTTGCATCTCTGCAGGATTGTTTCTGGAATAATATCCCTTTCTCGCATAATGATCGAAAATGTTGTACAACGCTTTTCCGCTATACTTCACACCGTCAAAAGTAAGCTCGCTGAAATTTCCGTTCTCGTCCATGGGCATACAGCCATGGTACAAAAGATTCGAATTATGCACCTTATATAATCCGCCTTGAGAATACAAGAATCTGACATGTGTCTGAAGCTTCTCACACTTCACAAACGCCTGTCTCAAGCGTTCCATAACCTGCTCCTCCTCCGGAGTCAGCTCATAAGGTTTCTCAGGATTCACCGTTGGAAATTCCACATCGCTCATCTCATAGGCCTGTCCGTCTATGATAACCGTCTTGTTCTCGTAGTTAATCTTATCCAAAAGCAGCCTATCCTGCATAAGGAATTCCGGACGCCTCATAATGAGGTTCCCTTCTAATTTGAACTGCATAATGGAAATTGCCTTGTGCATTTTCATATCCAGACTCAAATCCTTCGTATTGTAATCCGTATTATACTTAATGGAAAAAGTATCGCAGTTCACATCCTTATAGGTCTCCAGTGCGAAAGCGGCTAAGGGTATGAGGTTGATACCATATCCCTCCTCCAAGGTATCCAGATTGCCATAGCGTGCCGACATACGGATAACATTGGCAATACACGCCAGATGTCCGGCTGCCGCTCCCATCCATACGATATCGTGGTTTCCCCACTGTATATCCACGGAATGGTATCTGCTCAAAGTATCCAATATGACATGGGGACCCGGCCCTCTGTCGAAGATGTCACCCACAATATGAAGGTGGTCTACGACCATTCTCTGAATGAGGTTGCCCAGAGCAACGATGAACTCCTGTGCTCTGTCTATGCGGATAATGGCATTGATAATCTCGTTATAATAGGCTTCCTTATCTTGTATGTCCGACTTTTCAGTTATCAGCTCTTCGATGATATATGCGAAATCTTTCGGAAGCGCCTTTCTCACTTTGGAACGGGTATATTTAGAAGAGACCCGCTTTGTGATCTGGACAAGACGGTGCAGCGTTATCTTATACCAATCTTCGATATTTGTCTCTTCCTGTAATACGATGTCCAATTTCTCCTTAGGATAATAAATCAAAGTAGCAAGGCTCTTTTTGTCCTTGCTGCTAAGCGTATTTCCAAATTCCTCATCAATTTTTCTTTTTACAGAGCCGGAACCGTTTTTGAGCACATGATTGAACTGCTCATATTCTCCGTGAATATCCGTCAGGAAATGCTCCGTACCCTTAGGCAGGTTAAGAATTGCCTGCAAATTAATAATCTCTGTGGAGGCCGACGCAATGGTCGGATATTGATGCGCCAGACTCCGCAAATACTTTAATTCCAAATCGTCCATGTAAACCTCTATCCGGTCAGCTTCCTTTTCCCGGCCGCCGTACCTTTCTCACATTTTCTAGCCGATGACGTGGCTCATGTCGTATAGACCGGCTGGTTTCCCAGCCAGGAACTTAGCCGCCTGAACCGCCCCTTTTGCAAATATCGCCTTAGTATACGCGGAGTGGGAAAAGGTAATCACTTCGTCCGTTCCCGCAAAAATCACATCGTGGTCACCCACAATCGTTCCTCCCCGCACAGCCGAAATCCCTATTTCCTTCCGGGGACGCTTCTCCCTGCGGGCACTTCTATCATAAACATATTCATATTCGTTCCCCAACTCTTCGTTGATGGAATCAGCAAGCGCAAGCGCTGTACCGCTGGGCGCATCCACCTTTAAGTTGTGATGCCTCTCAACAATCTCGATATCGAAGCCCGCCGGAGCCAATATTCCCGCCGCTTCTTTCAGAAGCTTGAGCAGCATATTGACTCCAAGGGACATATTTGCAGATTTTAACATTGCGGCTTCCTTCGCTACTTCCTTTATCCTATCTAGCTGTGCTTCAGAAAGCCCGGTGGTGCAGAGCACACAAGGTACCTTCCTCTGTTCGCAGTAGTCAAGAAGTCCGTCTATCGCCTTCGCATTGCTGAAATCGATAATCACATCCGCCTCCACATCGCATAATTCGATATTGGAAAATACCGGATAGGAGTTAATCTCCTCGTCAAAAGAATCCACTCCTGCCACGATTTCTATTCCTTCATCCGCGGCAATTATTTCCGTAATGGTCCTTCCCATCTTGCCGTTACAGCCGTGCATAATTACTTTTGTCATACCGTATGCCTTTCTTCTTATAAGATGCCAAAGCCTTTCATCGCTTTTTCCAATTTAGGTAAATTCACTTCATCCATTTCCGATAAGGGCATTCGAAGCGGACCTGCTTCCATATTCATCAGATTCATAGCTTTCTTAACCGGAATCGGATTCACTTCACAGAACAAAGCGTCGCACAGCTCGATGGCCCTAAGCTGCAAATCCCTGCTCCCTTCCACGTCTCCCTGGAAGTATTTCTGGCAAATATCGTGCGTTTCCCTCGGTGCCACATTGGATAAAACGGAAATAACGCCTTTTCCGCCCAGCGCAAGAAGAGGAACTATCTGGTCGTCATTGCCGGAATACAAATCTACCCTGCCCTCCGCAAGAGACATCAGCTTCGTCACCTGGGAAATGTTTCCGCTTGCTTCCTTTACTCCTACGATATTCTCAACCTCCGTGCAAAGCTTAACCACGGTCTCCGGCAAGATATTGCATCCCGTCCGGCTAGGTACGTTATAGAGAATCACCGGAACCTTTACGGAATCTGCAATCGCTTTGAAGTGATGAAAGAGCCCCTTCTGGGTTGCCTTGTTGTAATAAGGCGTAACAATAAGAAGGGCATCCACTCCATATTCCTCTGCCTCTGTGGAAAGAAAAATTGCCGTCTGCGTACAATTGGAACCAGTTCCGGCTATGACCGGAATTCTTCCGTTCACCTTTTCCACACAGTATTTTATGACGTCTAAATGCTCCTCATGCGTGAGAGTCGATGCCTCTCCGGTAGTTCCGCATACGATAATCGCATCCGTTCCTCCCTTTATCTGGAACTCTAAAAGCTCCGCAAATTTTTCGTAGTTTACCTCTCCGTTTTCTTTAAATGGTGTGACAATCGCAACACCTGCTCCCGTAAAAACAGCCATTTCTTTTCCTCCTTAAATGAAAAATATAACGGTAGGTCTGGCTTCCCTGCGCGTTCATCCTTAGAAATTAAAATTTCTAAAAACATAAAAGCCGACACAAAATGCGCCGGCTTATGATTACTAAAATATCCGGAAAAGTACCTATTATCTTACTCTCCCTATTTCCATAACCTCGGATAGCGCCCCATCTCATCGATGACAGTCATACAGTTATTCACTGCATGCCCAAGCACAAGACTACATGGCATCCTGCTCTTTCGGCGTCTTTTCCTTTCATTTTTCTTCTCCTGTGCCTGCCACATCCAAAAAATTACTAATAAAATACGCAACCTCTACCTCTTAATTTTATAAAATTATCATATCACTGTATAGTTTAACTGTCAACGCCCGTTTTACGTTACTGCTCACTCCGTTCTCAGTAACGCATGATTTCTGCATGCAAATTCGCTGCGCGAAGCAGAAATCATCTCTTGAATCACGTTCTTACCATACTTTAAATTTAACGGTATCCATTCTGGTAACCTCATCCGCCAGAACACACACATCGTCATTCAGAGTGATTCCGGTTATAATGATGTCGGTCTCTTCGTTAGTTCTTGCTTCTAACAGATTTTTCAGTTCTTCCACCGTTATAATATTGTTATCGATAAGTCCAAGCACTTCGTCCAGAATGAGTAAGTCGCACTCTCCCGTAGACAGTACCTTCTTCGCGAAATTATATCCATTCATAATATTGCCGATTTCTTCCGCTTTTTGTTCTTCGGTCAGCTCTGCAAAATTTTCATCTGACTTTTCAAAGCGGAATAATTTGATTTCGGGTTCCAGCCTCCTCAAAAAGTCGGAGTCCTCCAGCCCTTTACCTTTTAAAAACTGGATAATTACCACACTTTTTCCGTGACACGCCACCTGTACAGCCCTGCCTAGTGCGGCAGGCGATTTACCATGGCCGTCGCCGCTGTAAATATGTATTGTTCCCTTTTTCATATCCGGCTCCTATCTCCAAATCTGGATATACAACCTTTTCTTATGCAATAATTAACAATGTATGGCCTATAATATCACACAAACTTGTGAAAATCAACTATTAATCTTCTATCAGCTCCAATTTACTTACCGATACCTCGTAAGCAACCCTTCTTTCCAATTGCTCCTCCGTAAGCTTCTTCATATATTCCCTGCTCTGTATCCGTCCCCATACAGCGCATCTTGATCCTACCTCGAAACCGTTGGCAAATCTGGCATTCCTTCCCCAGCATATACAGGGAATGTAATCCGATTTCCCATAAGGTCTGTTTACTGCAAGCAATAAATCTGCGATTTCCCGACCGAGAGGAGTCTTTCTATAGATAGGCTCTTTGCAAATATAGCCATCCAGATAAATTTGATTAGACTTCGTATTCTCACATATTTCATCTACGAATTCAATTTCTCTTGCGAACACGGAAAGCACCAGCTTATTCTTCCTCTCTTCGTGCCTGTTGTAGGAGCGGAACTGTCCGTTCACCACTATGTACATCCCCTTGTAGTCTCCATTCACATCGATTAACCTTTCCGATACCATTAATGGAATGTTATCCATAGAATCGCTCAGTCTTTCTACCCGGACATCTACCATATAAAAGCCTTCTCCGAATATTTCGTGGCTAAAGGTAAAATCGCTCACAATTTCACCCATAATTACCACCTGGTTGTTCTCAATTACTTTATCTGTCATTTTTTGTTCTCCCTTCTTACATCTTTAAGAATTTTTTCCCATAATGTAATACTAATATATCGCATTTTGGGCAAAAAAGAACTGTAAGGCACCGCGCAACCATCCTGCTTCATCCTAAATTACCCTCCTCTTTCGCGCATTTATACGGCCTTTTGTTAAATTTTTCCCCGATTTTGCGCGATTATTTCTTGCAACTTATAAAAGACAATGCTATACTTAACAAGTTTATTAAACAAAAGTAGATAAACCGTATGAAAACGGTTAGATTGAGGAGTAACTTATGAAACAGAACAGAGACGATGTAAGAAATGTTGCTATTATCGCTCACGTTGACCATGGTAAAACCACCTTGGTGGACGAGCTTTTAAAACAAAGCGGCGTCTTCCGCGAGAATCAGGCGGTAGCCGAACGCGTGATGGATTCTAACGATATCGAACGCGAGCGTGGCATTACTATTCTTTCCAAAAACACAGCTGTCACGTATAGGGATACAAAGATTAATATCATCGACACCCCCGGACACGCCGATTTCGGCGGCGAAGTGGAACGCGTTCTTAAAATGGTGAACGGCGTCATCCTCGTCGTAGACGCCTTTGAAGGCGCTATGCCCCAGACGAAATTCGTTTTAAAAAAGGCGCTGGAACTTCAACTTCCCGTCATTGTCTGCATCAATAAAATCGACAGGCCCGAGGCAAGGCCCCGTGAAGTCATCGACGAAGTCTTGGAGCTTTTTATCGACTTAGACGCTAATGAAGATCAATTAGATTGTCCTTTCGTCTTCGCTTCCGCTAAAACAGGAATCGCCTCCATGGACATCGACCAAAAAGGTACCGACATGATTCCCCTTTTCGAGACGATCCTGAACTATATTCCGGCCCCCATAGGCGATCCTGATGCCGGCACACAGGTGCTTATCAGCACCATCGATTACAATGAATACGTTGGCAGAATCGGCGTAGGCAAGGTGGATAATGGAACTGTAAAAGTAAATCAGGAGGTCGTAATCGTAAACCATCACGATCCCGACAAGCTGAAAAAAGTAAAAATCAGCAAGCTGTACGAATTCGATGGCCTGAGCAAGATAGAGATAAAAGAAGCCGGCATAGGTTCTATCGTTGCCATTTCCGGCATTGCTGATATTCATATCGGCGATACCCTCTGCTCCCTCGAGGCCCCTGTCCCGATTGCCTTCCAGAAAATATCGGAACCTACCATCGCTATGCACTTTATCGTCAACGACTCCCCGCTTGCCGGAAAAGAGGGGAAATACATTACCAGCCGCCATCTGCGCGACCGCTTGTTCCGCGAGTTGAACACCGACGTTTCCCTTCGCGTAGAAGAAACTTCTACTACAGAGGCTTTTAAAGTATCCGGCCGCGGCGAGCTCCATTTATCCGTACTGATAGAGAATATGCGGCGTGAGGGCTTTGAATTCGCAGTGAGCAAGGCGGAAGTTTTATACAAGACTGATGAAGCCGGCAAAAAGATGGAGCCCATGGAGTTAGCCTATATTGATGTTCCCGAAGAATTTTCAGGCACGGTCATCGAAAAACTGAGCCAGAGAAAAGGCGAACTAATTACTATGGGCGTTGCTTCCGGCGGCTATACCCGTCTGGAATTCTCCATCCCCGCAAGAGGATTGATCGGTTACCGTGGCGAATTCATGACCGATACCAAAGGAAACGGCATTATGAACAGCGTATTTAACGGCTACGGTCCCTTTAAGGGCGATATCCAATATAGAAAGCAAGGCTCTCTCATCGCTTTCGAAACCGGAGAAGCGATTACCTATGGTCTTTTCAACGCGCAGGAACGCGGGCTTCTGTTCATCGGTCCCGGCGAGAAGGTTTACGCGGGCATGGTCATCGGCCAAAACGGCCGTGGAGAGGACATAGAGCTTAACGTGTGTAAGAAAAAGCAACTTACCAATACCCGTTCTTCCAGCGCCGACGAGGCATTAAGGCTTACGCCTCCCAAAATCCTCAGCTTGGAGCAGGCTCTGGAATTCATCGATACAGACGAGCTGTTGGAGGTCACTCCTTCTTCCTTGAGAATCCGAAAGAAAATATTGGATCCTACTATGAGAAAACGCGCTTCCATGAAGCAATAACAATAGTGTTACTGTATATAGAAACATTTTCCTATTACAGAAGAAAAGGTGAGCTATGACCGCTCACCTTTTTTTGTGCTTATACAGTCTGTGTCGTTCCTACTCTCGCGTCGCTTTGATAAATGCGATATGCGAAATATGATGTTATGAGGGTTATAGCTATGATAATCACTTCCATAATTACTATATTTGTTATCACTCCCCTCTGATATAAAACAGCAAATACGTCAAGAAAAACATGCAGCAGGATTGCCACCGGATAAAAATACCACTTTCCCGGACGCTTTGCCGCCATAAATACAAAAACGGATAAAGCGATATGGAAAGCAATCGTAGCTACCCTTTCTACCGCTCCCATCAAATACACATAGGGTGCCGTAGTGTATAGGCTCATCAAACTGCTTCTCACCATATCCTGTGATTCTTCCGGAACAAGTGCCACATAATTGTCAATTCCGCCCATAGAATTCAACGTGGAAATCAGGAAAATAGAGCTTAGCATAGAAAAACCTACCACGAGAATGGACTCAATGCCTCCATGACCGATTCCATAAGTAACTGCTGATTCTTTGTCATCATTATTTTTCATGAAAAACTTAAAAGCGACAAAACGTCCCGTTTCTTCAAATAATCCTGCCGCCAGCGCTCCGTAAAGAACATATACCCATGTGTTTCCATTCACAAAGCGAGAAAGAGCCGAATCCCTGATAATAAAAAAGCTATGGCTGATATTCTCCAAAATAAGTGCAAAGATAATAAAGATAAGCGCGCCTACAAAAAATGGTGATATCTTCACCTTCTTCTTCTTTTTCCACATAATGAGAAGTACGATCGGCAAAAAGATAGAGACCAGCGCTGTAATCCACATATTCATCGTCGTAACCTGAGATACATTATATACCATTTGATTTCCCCCTATTTTCACATATCTTAATAAAATAATGAAACCCTGTCAGCTCAAATGCAACACCTGTGTCGCAATTGAGAAATAAATCATCAGCGTCAGCGCATCCAGTACTGTGCTGATAAACGGACTCGCCATAACCGCAGGGTCAATTCCCACACGCTTGGCAAATATCGGCAGCGTACAGCCGACCACCTTGGCAATGGACACCGCCGAAATAATCGTCAGACAGATTACTACAGCCACATCAATTCCCGACTTATCAAAAAGCATCAGCTTGACAAAATATGCCGCTGCAAGGGTAACTCCACAAATAATGGCTACCCGCAATTCCTTCCATATAATTTTAAATATATCCCGATAACCGATTTCATTCGAGGACAAACCCCGGATGATTGTAGCGCTTACTTGTCCCCCGGCATTTCCGCTGGTGCTCATCAGCATCGGAATAAAAACGGTGAGCATCGGAACGGCACTGAGCGCATTCTCGAAAGAGGTGATAATGCTTCCCGTAAAGGTCGCGGAAATCATCAGTAATAAAAGCCAGGGAATCCTCTTTTTTGAAGTCTCAAAAATTCCCGTTTTCATGTACGGCCTGTCGCTGGGCACGATAGCCGCCATCTTCTCTATATCCTCCGTTGCCTCCTCCTGCAGAATATCTACAACGTCATCGACAGTAATGATACCTACAAGCCTTCCCTCATTATCCGCTACCGGCATCGAGGTAAAGTCGTATTTCTGGAACTGCCTCGCAACCTCTTCCTGATCCATCAACGTATTGAGATATATGACGTTCTCGTGCATAATATCCGCAATTACCGCATCCGGCGGGCTGATCAGCAGATAGCGCAAAGCCACTGTTCCTACTAACGTTCTCTTTGGGTCCAGAACGTAGCAGATATTGATTGTCTCGCTGTCCACACCGATCTGACGGATTCTCTGTATGGCATCCTCTACGGTCATGTTTTCCTTCAGGTCCACATACTCTACCGTCATGATACTTCCGGCAGAGGACTCGGGATAACGGAGCAAATGGTTAATATCCCTTCTCGTATCCGCACTGGCATGGGAAAGCAGCTTTTTTACGATATTGGCAGGCATTTCCTCCAAAAAGTCCGTAGCATCATCGGCCATAAGGTTGTTGATGATGTTCGCCGCTTCTCTGTCGGACAAGGATGTAATGATATATTGCTGGTTCTCTACCTCCAGGTAAGAAAATACATCTGCCGCCATGCTCTTCGGAAGAATGCGGAAGGTCTTAAGTAACTCTTCCTCTTCTAGCTCCTCCAGAATAATTGCAATATCCGCAATATTGATGTCTGACAGCTTCTGGCGGAGTCTTGTGTACTGCTTGGTCTCCAATAGTTCTTCAATAACATCTAAATCTTTGATTTCTTCCATAGCAATGTTCCTCCATATGTGATTTTTATGCTCCGCCCGGGGAGAGGTATATCCGAACCAGATGAACTTATACTCGACTTCATAAAAACCACCACCTTTCATAACATTGCATCGATACAACTTTTTTTAGAAACTGAACAACTCACTACTTTGAGTATAATTGCAACTTTTCATTTGTCAACCAGTAACAAAATAATATTTTTTAATTTTCTCTAATTTTACTTTTCCGGCCGTAGCTTCCGTCAAATCCTTGCAAAGCTGCTCCTCGTCCTCGCAAGGAACAACGAGCTTAATCCATACTGCGTCCGTATATTCCGCTTCCATCACAGGAAGTCCCTTCTGCCCTAATATGTACTGAATCTTGCCGATTCCGTTATAATCCGTGGTCACAGAAAGCTCTGTACCATAACGCATAGTAACGATATCGGAGGCCTTAAGCCCTTCCTGAACCGCCTGCGTATATGCCCGTATCAGCCCTCCGGTTCCAAGAAGAGTCCCGCCAAAGTATCTGGTGACCACTGCTGCCGCGTTTCGCACCCCCGAGGCAAGCAGCACCTCCAGCATGGGCTTTCCTGCTGTTCCTGCGGGTTCTCCGTCGTCGCTGCATCTGGTAAGCTGCCCTCTTTCCCCGAGAACAAAAGCAGAGCAGTTATGTCTGGCATCCCAATATTTCTTCTTCATTTCTTCGATAAAAGCAAAGGCTTCTTCTTCCGTTTCCACCGGAGAAAGCGTAGCTATAAATCTGGACTTTTTTTCTACAATCTCACCGCTTCCGCCTTTTTGCAATACTTTATAAGGTAAAAAGCTCTGTTCTTTTTCCATCACAATTACTTCGCTCCATCCTTGTCTAACGCGCCAAAAACATTCGTTACATTCTATCACAAAACGGAATAAAAGTGTATCTAATTGTGAACAATTCTTAATATAAAGGAATTAATTAGTAAAAAAACTTTATTTAACATCTATACTTTGTTATAATCGTAATGTTAGTTGTGCTTTATTATGCACACTTCAAGGAGGCAAAATTCATGAATTATGGAAAAAAGGGTGTCCGTAACAAACAAAAGGCACTCCATTCTAAATCTGCGAAGTGGGGGAGAAAATTTGCACTTACGTTTTTTAATGTAATCATAATTGCTGTCGTTGCTGCTGCGGTTATCGGGGTAAGCGCAGGGCTGGGCGTTTTCCGGGGAATTATTGACAGTGCGCCCGATATCGGCAACATCAATGTGCAGCCAACCGGTTTTTCAACTTTCGTATATGATATTGACGGCAACCAAATCGCTAAGCTGGTTTCCGAGAACTCGAACCGTATTCCGGTCACTATGGATATGATTCCGGAATATCTGCCGCACGCTTTCGTGTCGGTGGAAGACGAACGTTTCTATGAACATAACGGCATCGACATCCAGGGCATTATACGTGCGGGTGTCATAGGTATTACTTCAGGCACCTTTTCGGAAGGAGCCAGTACCATCACCCAGCAGCTGTTGAAAAATAACGTATTTACTGACTGGGTAACGGAGGATAGCTTCGTAGAAAAGGCGGAACGTAAGATTCAGGAGCAGTACCTCGCTTTGGAGTTAGAAAAGGTTTCCACTAAAGACGATATTATTTTAAACTATATGAACAGCATCAACCTGGGGCAGAATACGCTCGGGGTTCAAGCCGCTTCCCAGCGCTATTTCAATAAGTCGGTAAGCGATTTGTCCTTATCCGAATGTGCGGTCATCGCCAGCATTACTCAGAATCCAAGCCGTCTCAATCCCATTTCTCACCCGGACGCAAATGCGGCAAGGCGCGAAAAGGTGCTGAACAACATGCTGAAGCAGGGATATATCGATCAACCGGAATATGATATTGCTTTGGCCGACGACGTATATTCACGCATCCAAAGCACCAATAAGGAAGTAGCGGACACTTCTGTCAATACATATTTTGTGGATGCTTTGACAGACGATGTGTTAGAAGACTTAGTAGCTGCCGGCTACAACGAAACACAGGCTTACACTTTGCTCTACACCGGCGGTTTAAAAATTTATTCCACGCAGGATCCTGAGATTCAGGAGATTTGCGATAATGTATTCAGCAACCCCGAGAATTATCCCGACAATGTCAGGTGGTATTTGAATTACGAACTGACTGTGGAAAAGAAGAACGGGGATATGGAAAATTACAGCACGGAAATGTTCAAAGAATATTTCAAGGAATCAAACCTTAAATTCAATCTTATTTATTCCTCTCAGGAGGAAGCGATGACGGCAATTGAGGAATATAAGGCGGCGGTAATGAATGAAGGCGATGAAGTATACGCGGAAAAAATCAACCTTACGCCCCAGCCTCAGGTATCCCTTACCGTAGAGGATCAAAGCTCCGGAGTCGTGGTAGCCTTGGTCGGCGGACGAGGTGCCAAAGAAGGAAGCCGTACTTTGAATAGGGCTACCGATACGGTAAGGCAGCCGGGCTCCACTTTTAAGGTCGTATCTACTTATGCACCGGCGCTTGACAGTGCGGGCCTTACACTAGCCAACATACAAAACGATGCGCCCTTTAACTATGCGGACGGCACGCCTGTAAGAAACTGGTACGGTGAAGCCTATCGCGGGCTTTGCTCCTTGCGTTTAGGTATTCAGGACTCGCTGAATATCGTCGCAGTAAAAACATTGACCCAGATCACTCCCCGACTGGGCTTCGATTATTTGCAGAACTTCGGCTTTACCACCCTTGTAGAGAATGAGGCCATCGGCGGCCAGATCAAAACTGATATCGTGCAGTCCATGGCTCTCGGCGGTATTACAAGAGGCGTTACAAACGAAGAACTGAATGCCGCTTACGCTACCATTGCAAATCATGGCGTTTATATCAAACCAAGACTGTATAATACAGTGGTAGACCATGATGGCAATGTCATTTTAGACAATACCCAGCCTGAAACAAAGCAGGTAATCAAAGAAACTACCGCATTCCTCTTAACAGATGCTATGGTAGACGTTGTTACAAAAGGCACCGGCGGTTCTGTTAACTTCGGCGGTATGGCAATTGCCGGAAAGACCGGAACGACCTCCGATTACAACGATGTATGGTTTGCAGGCTATACCCCCTATTATACGACTACTACATGGGCCGGCTACGATAACAACACCAAGCTTACCGGCGAGGAAAAAAATCTTGCCAAGAAGCTTTGGAGAACGGTTATGTCAGAAATTCATACCGATTTGCCCAATGAAGCTTTTTCGGTTCCTGCAGGCATTGTAACCGCAACCGTATGCTCCAAATCCGGCAAGTTGCCGATACCGGGATTGTGCGATGCTACTCTTTCCACGGAATACTTTGCAGAAGGCACAGTTCCCACGGAAAGCTGCAATGTTCACTATCAGGGCTCCATCTGCCAGTACAGCTCTTTACCGGCTACCGAGTTCTGTCCATTTAAGGTTGAGGGTGTTCTGGAGCTCACTCCGATAGAGGATGTATCCTTACAAAGCGGTTCGTCCGCTACTGCGCAGGTAACGAATCCCGACGGAAGCGTATCCACGGTGACCGTACCGCCCAACCAGACGAATCTCTGTCCTCACAATGCGGAATTCTTTGCTACGCCCGGCTACGAGGCCATTATAGAGCAGCAGCGGAACGAAATACAGCAACGTAACATCGCGGCCCAGCAAGCGGCTCTGGCGGCTCAACAAGCGGCTGCACAGCAGGCAGCGGAGCAACAGCAGGCGGAACAGCCACAGCAATAACAGACGATTAAAAAAGCATCTTACATCGGTCGATTTGACCATGTAAGATGCTTTTCTATCTGTTCTTTTAAATCTTGCGTATTCCCTGACAGGCCTTCCTGAACCTCTTTATACCCCTTTAATATCGCGAATCTTCTTTTCCAGAGCTTCCACTCCATTTTTCGCATTGGAAATCGCTGTGCACTGCTCTGAGAATTCGTTGTACTCCGCTTCTTTAAACTGCTCGTAATACAGTCTGCCGATTTCTATATAATTCTTCTTGATTACCTCTTCGCATGTACTGATCTGGCTTCTTAAATTGGCGATTTCTGCAAAGTCCTTCGCTTTATCCGCTACATCCTTTCCCGCTGTTACAACCGTTTCTCCTACTTTTTCAAAAAAATCCATTTTTTAATCCTCCTTATTTTTGTCGTTTTTATAGCTTCTTCCTTCTTCTACATATTCTGCTGCATTATGCAAATTAGTCTGTACTTCCTCTTCCGTCACCTTGCGCAATATTTTCCCCGGGCATCCTATAATTAGGGAATTGTCAGGAACGACCATACTCTGGGGCACTAAGGCTCCTGCCCCGATAATACAGTTTCTTCCTATTCTAGCTCCATTCAAAATAATGGCACCCATACCAATCAGCGTATTATCCCCTACTGTGCTTCCATGCACGATAGCACCATGACCGACTGTTACGTTCCTTCCTATATGTACAGGAAATCCGGTTTCCACATGTACTACGGCATTATCTTGTATATTGCTTCCGCTTTCGATTACAATCGATTCCCTATCAGCCCTGACGGTGGCATTAAACCAGATACTGCAGCCTTCCCCAACGATTATATCGCCAAGTACAACTGCACCATCGGCGATAAAAGCGCTATCGTGAATCCTTGCGTCTTTCATCACAATCCTCTTTTCTTTTTCTGCATATCTCTTTTATCGTACTTCTATTCTACTACGATTCCACTGTTCTTTTCAATACCAACCTGTTCTCTTTCGGCATGTTATTCCTCTTACTGCAGGCTGAAATTATCTGCCGATACTTTTTATAATAAAAGGAGAATTTTCACGTTGACAAACGTATTCCGAGATGATACAATAGCCTTCGGTATTGCTGATGTGGCACAGTCGGTAGCGCACCTCATTGGTAGTGAGGAGGTCACGAGTTCGATTCTCGTCATCAGCTTTTGTAAAAGTCCTTGATTTCAGGGACTTTTTTGTATTGTTAAAATTGACATCTTAGGAAGACGTTAGAAAAATTATAACTTTTTCATAACCATTCCTCTTCTCTCATAATGGTCGGAACGGTAACCCTGTCATTCAGAAGAACGCTCATATTTATGGACATTCACAAACGTATCATCCTCTTTGTCAAGCAGGTCATTTAACGTTTCTTCGACGCTGTTACATACAAGATTCTTTAAATCGTGCTTTATTAAGTCCTCGTTCAATTATATAATATTATCAGACATAGTGAATAGTCTCCTTTGTGAGTTTTTTTGTGTGGTAACTTAATTCTACCAAACCGCTATAGACCATGTCTGTTTTTATGAAATTAAATTTGTTAGATTAATTATACGTCATCGGGTAACCATACTCGGAAAATATATGGAGAGACAAATATTATAGGATAGGAACTACATTCTCCCATACCATATGGATAAAAGTCAAACAAAGTATTTGTCTATATATTTTTCATATGATTTAATTTTACTTATTATCATTTTATTTATATACTTTTTATTATAAGTAAACATATCGTCTCTGGCTTTTATATTTTTAATAATAAATCCAGCAATAAATATAAGAGCAAAAGATATAATGATAAATCCTATATTTTGAGCAAAAGAAGTATCTGCATTTATACCTTTAATTATAGTTATAATAAAATCAATTACTGCAATGTTTATCATATAACTTGCAAAAAGTACAAGAATAAAAGAGATAAGAATATAAATGTATTTGAGTACCTTAGTAATAAAATTATTTATATTATTTATTTTTTTGAATCATTATTATACAAAAGTAAATAATCTAAAATTAATATTTTTTTTAATTTTTCCTCATCATTTGATTTTAATAAAAATAATAAATATTTAGGTATATATTCTGCGCTTACAGGTATTCCTAGTTTTTTATAAAATTTAACTGCATTAATATTACTGTTGTAATAATAAATATTATAAAATGGAATAAGCACCTTTTCATAATATTCATCTTCTCTTTTATTGATATTTTTAAATACAAAATTATGTAAAAATGTTGCTGTAGCTGTTATTGCGGATATTATGATTGATAATGATTTTTCCATATGTATTTCCCCTTTTTATTAATATTTATATTTTAGAACAACACCCATAATTATTCAATATTTAATATAAAAGACAAGTCTTGCATTTGCCTATAAAAATATTTGGATGGCCGTATTTAATATCGTTCTGGTTTGCCATAGCCAAAGTGGTCATCCATTTCGACTTGAATTAACTCTTTAACCGTGCCGTCAAGCAAATCCTTAAGTAAATCCTGAATGTCTTGGTCTGACTCAATATCATACTCTTCAACTGCTGGCGGATGATGTTTCTTTTTCCATCTGTCATTTGTACTTTGTGTAACATTTTTTCTCTTACCATAATAAAAGGCCTCCTATGATTTAATATTTTATCATAGAAGGCCATGTAAAACTTTATTTATAGAGAAATTTTCACAGGCTTACCTCAAATTTCGATTTCAAACAAACTTATCCCTTTGAATATTTCCCCAAATTAAACGTATATCTTTAATTTCTCAACATTTTCTTCTTAGCCAACCAACTTATCCTAATTTACAAATCCACTTCAAATCCAAAGATACACCATTGATATAAAACATAGATAGCGGATATGTTTACAATTCAGAGCATATAAATACCTACTGCGACATGTAATACGCTCTAAAAATATAGCCTGTTTATATTATATTTTCTATTATTTTATTTCAACATCTACGGCTAAAAATACAATACAATTTGTCGTCCCACCATATAAATTTTGATAACTTCCATTAGATATGGGCACCCCTATCATTTTTATTTTTGTACCTTCATATACATCTGGAAGGCTTCCCATATAAATGATATAATATACTCGGTAGGCATCCATTAAATTAAGCAACGTTGTAATAGATCCGCTTAAAGTTATTTCTGTATCTTCTTCCCATATTTGACTTACTTCTATAGTCTTGCTTTCCATAAAAGTTGTTTCATATGCCGAATTTTTCTTCATATATTTTTCATAGGTCAATTGGCTATCTATTAAATCACTATTTCCTTTTTCTTTCCAATTTAGTATAAGGTCTTTGTTTTTATCCAAGAAATCTTTCTTCTCATTACTTACACTAAATTTGAGATCAGAACCGGTGAAATATACCATCAATTCTCCCGGTGTAGGCAAATAATCACCGTTACTAAAATTCCCCTTTCTATCAATCAACCTCTTTTCGTTCTCTTCAAAAATCTGTTCTCCATATCCATTCCATGTACCATCTTTCCATCCGCCCGAATAGGTATATGAAATATTTTCATCTGTAGCCGCTTCAAATGTACCTTCTCCATTTGCTACCCCATTTTCAGTTACTCCTTTAAAAGTCCCTATTCTTCTCACATGTGAAAAATTAATACAAAAATTATTACTACTTAATTCACCTTTTCCTTCCATTTTTCCATCTTGCCAATTACCATTATATTCGATGGACATATCTTTTTCATCATTATACTTAAACGTTCCCTCTCCCCCTGGCTTACCGTTTAAAACATCTCCACTATAAGTACCGGCATATGTATTATCTTGTAGCTCAACAGAAAGCGGAAAATTTTCAATTTTTCCATTACCAGAAATAATATTATTCACAAAATTTCCTTCATATTCCCAATTTAAATTTTCTGTATCACATATAAACTTACCATTTCCATTAGGTAATGCATCACTCACATCTCCTGTATATATTCCAGTGTACTTATAACCATTATTTTCAATTACAGTAGGGAGATTTTCTAGCTTACCTTCCCCTTTTAAATCCCCATTTTTAAAGGCACCAAAATATTTCCAAATAATTTCATCAGAATCCTCGTCATACACTACAAATGTACCGTCTCCATCAGGCATACCATCGACCATATTTCCCGAATAATTCCCAACAATTTCTACACCGTTTAAATTAATCGCTATCTCTTTATTTTCAACCTCTTTTGTACATCCAGTTAAAATAAATATTAATAAGGCAATAACTACTATTCTCAATCTCCTCATTTTGACTCCCCCATATAAATTTTAATCTTATTTTATTATAAAATATTACATAAATCAACAGCATTCACATGTGTTTTACTTTCATGTACTTTATCTTTTTAATCTGAAAATAGGGCATGCATTATTGCGCTGTCTTTATGCCTTAGCTATTCCTGTGCTGTTCATATTAGTGTCATTTTTATACCATGTGCATATATTAATACAACTACAGATTTAAGGTGTTATTATGTTAAATGTATGTCGGAAACTTTTTGAGGATGCTATGTATTATGGCGATACGCTCGTGTTAAAATATAAAATCTATTATCCATGCATTATATCGGACTCAAAGTACGCAAACAGCATAAATAATTTTCATTACCTTGAGGCAAAAAATAGTGAAGACTATTGCCGTACTGTGCTATATCAAATGGCTCAAGAAGATGCAATGGATTCCACAGACAGACCATTTAATAACTATGAATTTATAGTTGATTTCACGGTAACATATAATCAGTGCTGTGTTATTAGCCTATACACGGATACTTACACTTATACCGGCGGTGCACACGGCAATACAATACGTAAATCATATACTTGGAATCTCACAACCGGAAAATTAATGCAGCTTGGCGATGTTTATCCTCTCACACCAGACTCATTGCTCGATCTACAAGAATGTATCCAACAGCAAATATCGGAAAGGCTGCAAGAAAATCCAGGCATATACTTTGATAATTATAGATTTTTATTAAGAGATACTTTTAATGCAAATAGTTTTTACTTGTTGCCTTTGCATGGTATTATTTATTATCAACAGTATGATATTGCTCCATATTCAACCGGTATGCCGGAATTTTGTTTTCCTACATGTAATATCTGTTGAACGTTCCGGAATTGCCCAAGACGTTCATTCTCATATAAATTCAACAATACAGCACTTTAAGTATATTCAAAATGACCATTCACATACTCACTCAGGTGATAGCGAAAACGTCATTTACGGCAGAAACAAAGAATATTAATAAAAAACGATATCCATTGATATCGTTTTTTATTGTCTAATTATTGTCTCTGCTCTCTGAGCAAACTATATTTCTTAGCGATTGATGATTCCCAATAAAATTCACTAAAACCTCATTAATTTATCTTTTCGTCAGCAGCTTTTTACTCCCAATTGCTTAGCTAATTCCCAAAAGCTTCACTATATAATATTGAGTATTAATAATAAGCCATAATTGAGTATCGAATCTCATAATAGTCCAAAGCGACAGGCCTTGGAGATTATATTCCTCTGCCAGCTCTGCCCGTGCATCAAAACTTCTCGCATCCTTAAACCAAACCACATGCATAATTCCACTACTATCCACATAATAAAAATACGGCGACTGTGCTGCTTCATTAAATTGTATCGGTATGCCATTGTCCGCCGCCATTTGTATTGCATCATTATTGGATATTACGGTAGCCGCTGTGGCTCCGGGAACAAAGGGAAGCGTCCAATCATAACCTTGTGTCGTAATTCCCAGAAAAAATTTTTCAGAGGGAATAATACTGACCATGTAATCTAATAATTCTCTTAAAACATTAACAGGAAAAAGTGAGCTTGGATAACTGTAAGACCTTGCCCAATCGTAAGAAGCCAATATAATTCCATCGGCAAAATCAGATAATTTTGAATAATCTATTTTTTCAAAACTGCTGCTGACAGTGTTAAGATTTGTAATAGGTGTTATAGTAATAACTATCCTGTAGCCTTCTGAATGGAATATTTCGGAAGCCTTTTTCAAATATTCAGTAATGCTGTCTATGTTATCATAGGTAATGTTGTCGAGATAGACATTAATACCATAATAACCTTTGGTTTTCACTATATGAAGCGCCTTATCAATCAGGCTATCCTGTATAAAAGAATTATTTAAAATAGCGTAAGCTACTTCACTGCTAGGCACTCCCTCTCTCGTAATAGTTGAAACAAACATCATGGGAGCAACACCATACGTCCTAGCCAACTGAATAATTTCCGTATCGTCATCATTGGCGATAATTTCGCCTTCAACTGTAGCTCTATAATTGAATATTGTCAGATAAGATAAAAAAGGAAGTGTTTTTATTAAAACAGATTTATCTATATAAGGAAAAGTATAACCACTGGTAGCAGTTGTATGTATTCTGTTTGTTTGATAACTTATAACAATAGTTTCACCAGCATACAAAAATTCTCTATCCGAAAGATAGGGATTATTTCTTAATAACTCCATTGGCGAAACCCCGTATTGTTCTGCAATGCTCACTAAAGTATCACCGGGCTTAACTGTGTAGAGTATTTCCGGTTGAACAATCACAATGGTTTGTCCTATTGCTAAATTGTCAGGGTTTGTAATTCCGTTTTCCAATATTAGTCTATCAGCGGGGATTTGGTAGAATTCCGAGATAGAATAGATCGTTTCACCTGATTGAACAACGTGTATAATCATAATTTCCCCTCAAAGGTCTCATTCATTCTATTATATGCTGCTCTCATCTGTTCATGACATTATGGTATAAATTATTATATTCCAAAAAATATCCGCCTATAATAAGTCCCGGACCACAAGTTATTTCTGTAGCTTCTTCTTAATTTTAAGTCATAATTTACGTTTGTTACGCACAATTCCAACACGGACAAGTTTCAGAACCTATCGGAAAGAATACTATAGTATGGAGATGACACTCATATTTTAACTCCTAAATTTTATACGGACAGCATCATGTAATAACTGTTGTTTAATAAATAATCTCCATGTTTTCGACACCTACGGATTTAGGTGCAAGCACAATATTTGCAAGCATAATAAATTATGCTGTGAAAAATTTATTTATCATAATAACCCCTCATACAATAAAAAAGGGCAGCGTAAAGGATATTCCTAAATTACACTGCCTTTTTATGCGAAAAAAATACTGCTAGATTATATCTTTCTATACCATCTGCATCAGCACGTTTGCATCGGCGGCAACACAAGTGTTTTTCACTCATATTTATATCATAGGAGGCAATACCTTCACACATTAAAGCAGCAGGGTCTATCCTATGATGGAACAAAAGACGCAGCCTCCGCCGCGCCTTTCAGAACTTCTTCTCTTTCAAATATGATATTTTACTTTATCGCATATTGGATGTTGATTCGTATTCACCGCTTCATGCCGATAGCCAGTCTCACCTTCTCAGCCAGCTTGTTTTTCGTCAGGCCGTATTTCTCCATAAGCGCTTGCGCGGTTCCCGAATGGCCAAATATATCCTCCACACCATGACGAATCAGAGGAACCGGATACGTTTCGCCGAGCACTTCCGCTACCGCTGCTCCTAATCCTCCTATAATATTGTGTTCCTCCGTCGTTACAATAGCTCCTGTCTCTTTCGCCGCCTTTACGATAATATCTCTATCGATCGGCTTAATGGTATGCATGTCGATGACTCTCGCCGTGATTCCATTTTCTTCCAAAAGCTCCGTTGCCTCCAATGCAATTTGAACCATAAGTCCGGTGGCTATAATCGTTACATCATTGCCTTCTTTTAATGTAACACCCTTTCCTATCCGGAAATCATAGCCTTTGAAATCAGGTGTAACATTTTCCACGCCTGAACGTCCCAGTCTGAGATAACAGGGCCCTTGGTATTCAATCATGGCTTTTACCGCTGCTTCCGTCTCATTGGCATCACAGGGGTTGATCACTACCATTCCGGGAATGGTGCGCATCAGGCTCAAATCTTCTATACATTGGTGAGTAGCCCCGTCCTCTCCCACCGAAAGTCCTGCGTGAGTACCGACTACTTTTACATTCAGCCTGGGATAAGCCACAGAATTCCTAATCTGGTCATAACCTCTTCCTGCAGCGAACATTGCAAATGTATGGCAGAAAACCGTTTTTCCCGTAGCCGCCACTCCTGCCGACATTCCTATCATATTTGCTTCCGCAATACCCGCATTGCGAAACCGCTCGGGATACTTCTTAGCAAAATAACACGACATCGTGCATATGGTCAAATCTGCGTCAAATGCCACAATATCAGGATTCTCTCCGTATTCACAAAGAGCACGCCCATAGGCTTCCCTCGTTGAAATTATTTCTCCCATGCCTATACCTCCAGTTCTTCTATTTGTTCCCGGATTTCTTTAAAGGCCTGCTCGTATTGCTCCGGGGTAGGGGTTTTCCCATGCCAGTTTACATTATTCTCCATGAAGGAAACGCCTTTGCCTTTTACAGTCTTTGCAATAGCCACAGTAGGCTTTCCTTTGCATGCCCCCGCCTGTTCCACCGCGGCCGCAATCGCCTCCGGATCGTGTCCGTCTATGCAGATTACATTCCAGTTAAAGGCTTTAAATTTGTCGTCGATGGGATAGGGAGACATGACCTCTTCTACCGTTCCGTCAATCTGTAAATTATTGTTGTCTACGAACAGCATGAGGTTGTCCAACTTATAATTTCCTGCCGCCATTACGGCTTCCCATATCTGTCCTTCCTGAATCTCTCCGTCGCCGACCATCGCATATACCCTGTAATCCTTCTGGTATATCTGCCCGGAAACGGCCATTCCTACCGCAGCAGAAAGGCCCTGTCCCAAGGAACCGGCGGACATATCCACACCGCGCACCTTTGTCATCTCCACGTGACCGGAAAGGTCGCTGTCTGCATTCCGAAATGTTTTCAGTTCTTCCACCGGAAAGAACCCCCGCAGAGCCAAAGTCGCATACAGCGCCGGGCTGGCGTGACCCTTAGACAGCACAAAACGGTCTCTGTCTTGCATCCTCGGATTTTCAGGGTCGATATTCATCTTGTCAAAATAAAGTACTGCCAAAATATCCGCTTCCGAAAACGAACCCCCGATATGCCCGGAATTAGGCACCTGCACCGCCTTCAGCGCTTGTTCACGTATTTTCATTCCAAGCGACAGCATTTTCTTTTTTTGTTCTTGCTCCATGTTAGCCTCCTATCTGTAATCATACGTAATTCGATGATTTCATCCTAGTTTTATAGTTCCCCATAATTTTAAAAACTCTCACGGTTCATAATATGTTTGAAATATTTTATTTCACAAATTTATATTTGTGAAATTTATTTTCATTCAGATACTATCATTATATCTTCCTATTGTCAACATTTATTGTTTTTTTGTTTAATAAAAAGATTATTTTATGCAATACGGACAGAATATGAGTCTCTCATTCAGTAAATTGTCGATATTCCACTTTAGATTAATAAACCATTTTATATTTCTTTTAGCAATTTGCCAATTTGCATGTTCTGCTTGAAAATAACTATTTGTAATAAGAGTACTTTCCTAATTACAGAACAAAGATCGTCAAGGGATAAAATGATATTTTTGTAAAAAGGTGCATCCTTCCATTCTGTTCTTTGTTTGAGGTCGGGGGGTGGGGGCGCGTAGCCCCGCAAAAGCTAACGATAACCGCCGCAGTAGTGCAGACGTCTTTGCAGTATAAATGGAACAGGCGGAGAGGTTTTCGTTGTTTCGGATGAAAGAATCTGCTATAATTTTAGATGGCACAGGTTTCGTTTGTTCATTTGCTTTCGCCGCATAAGGTGAATGAACAGTATTTATATAATGTGCAATTTAGATAAGGAGTAAGATAAATGGGAATTATGAAAAAGCAATCCTGCAAAGAGCTTTTCTTATTCTTTGAAGTTGGTTTTGCAGCATATTGGTTTGCAAACGCAGTCTTATGGATTCCGTGGAAAATCAATCAGGGATTAGGAATAACCGTTATGATTTTGCTCGTTCCCTTTTTATGGGGAGCGTCATCGGTATTTTGTCTAAGACATACACCCATTGAGAATTGGAAAAAAGCTAAGTATGTAATAGCGATGGTATTTTTATTTGTGGGCGTTATTTCAGATGCTTTCTTTTTCGCTGTCTGGCGAGGTATCCCAGAAGAACTTTATCGCCCAACAACATTTGCCGCATATGCGCTTATTATTATTGTGCCTATCATTATCGGCATTGTATTTAGCAAAGCGAAGGAAAAAAAGGCGAAGTTAATTTCATCAAAGAGTTTATTTATAATCGGAGTATTGGGGATTTTGTTCTTAACAGCGACATTATACACTGTGCAGTATTGGTAAAGACTTCACAGTGTATAAGCATTAGCTTCTTTTACTTCTTCTTCGAGGGAAACATACCTTTGATCCGCGCGCATAGCTGCACATCGATGCCATTAAACCGTTATCATATCTGTATTAAGAAAAGGCCTGCATATCTATCCGCCGCGAACAGAGCTTATCCAAAAGCTCCCCGGAGTGGCTTACGACCAGCATACCGATATTTCTCTCCATACTTTCCGTCTTTAAGAAATTCCATATCTGAGCCTGCGTAATCAAGTCGAGCATAGTAGTGATCTCATCAGCAAGAATAAATCTTGTCCCCTCCCCCAATGCCCGTGCAATGCAGAATCGTTGAAGTTCCCCGCCGGAAAGTTCTATTGGATAACGGCTCATCCACTCTGTTTCAATGCCGAGATTCGTTATCACATGCTCATCGATATCCCCCGCCTCGGCGAGCACCTGAGACATTTTAAGCCGTGGATTAATTACGAGTTCCGGATGCTGCCAAATCATTTGTACCGGACAATAGCCCCGATAACTCCTGATTGACTTTCCTTCCAAAGACGCCGTTCCCGAATCCGGTTCTGCGTATCCTCCAAGGATTTTGCATAGCGTAGTCTTCCCGAAGCCGCTGGGAGCGCACAAACCTACTATTTCGCCGCTTTCTATCGAAAGGGAAACATGGTTTAATATCTGTCTGCCGCCGCTTTGATAGCGAAAGGACAATTCCTCTCCTTTTAGTACCATAATTTCGTCACCCCCAAACTCCCGGAACCCTTTTTCTCTGCTTTTTACGAATAGACACTATTACACACCTTTGCTTTTTCATGTTAAATGCCCTTAGGCACCTGCATCCCATTGCGGGGCATAGCCTGCCACAATGCCCTCGTATAAGGGTGATGCAGCTTCAATCCTTCCGCAAAATCCGAAGCCTGTACTTCCTCCAGGGTCGTTCCTGCATAAAATATTGCTATCCGGTCAGCCGTCTCTATCGCCAGCTCCAAATCATGAGTGATGAGCAGCACTGCTGCGCCCTCATCAGCGATTTCCCGAAAATGTTCCATCACGCGTTTTGCTGCCGCGGCATCCAGACCCGGGGTAGGCTCATCGGCAATTACCAGCTTCGGTTTTTCCAATACCGCCGTAGAAATTAAAACTCTTCGCGCCATACCGCCGGAAAGCTCAAAGGGATAGAGATTTTCCGTTTCCGCCGCCAATCCGTAACGATTGAATATCTCAAGAGTCTTTTCCCTCGAAGGCTTATCCTTCGCGTTCTTGCGTATCTGGGGCCCCACCTTCATCAATGGATCCAGATAAGATACGCTTTGCGGCACCAAAACGATTTCTTTCCCGCGAAGCTCCTGAGCCTGCGCCGATGTCAGGGAATTTCCGCAGTAGCTTATCCTGCCTCCCATGGAGGCATTATATGGCAATATTCCTAAGATGGCGTGAGCGAGCAGACTCTTGCCGCTTCCGCTGGCACCCGCTACTGCTACGATTTCTCCCGGATAGAGGGTAACATTTAAATCCTTTATCGCCTCTATCTGCTTTTTTCTAAGCACCCCCGCATATTGTGAAAATGAAACAGACAAATTCTCCACATTAAGAACCGGTATTCTCTCCATACTCTTCCTCCTCATTCATGGACACTTGCAGGATCAAGAAGCCTTCTTGTCATACTGCCGATATAATCGAATAAAATAACCACCAACACTAAAGAAACACCCGGAAAAACGGCAAGCCACCAACTCCCCGTAAGCAAATAACGTATACTTTCGGAAAGAATGACTCCGATTGCCGGCTGTTCCGGCGGCAGACCAAAGCCCAAAAAGGTGATACCTGCCTCATGCAATATGGCATGAGGAAACAATAAAATCAAGCCCGTCATAAACTGAGGTATTAAGTGAGGAAGCATATGTATGGTTATTATTTTACCTTTGCTTGTTCCCAGTTTAGCTGCCGCCTGCACATACCCGCTTTGCTTAAGCTGCAATACCTCTCCCCGTATTACCCGGGCAAGGGACATCCAGTGAGTACATAATACTCCTATTACAACGCCCCGAACTCCTTTTCCGCAGGCAAAAGAAATGAGAATGAGCAGCAAAATATGAGGAATCCCCAGCATAAGGTCGATGAGCCACCCGATAAATGCATCCGCTGCTTTTCCCATAACTGCTGCTATAGAACCCAGCATAAAAGCGATCACAGCGCTTATAGTCGCTGTAAACAGACCGAGCCGTATGCTCATAGAAAGACCCGCTGCGGTACGTGCGAACATATCCCGTCCCATCCAATCGGTGCCGAAAGGATACCGAAAGGAAGGGGACTGATTTTTACGGACAAAATCGGTTTCCATAGCGGCATCTTTACATAAAAATCCTATGATAATGATTAAAAAAAGAAAGGTTGCCGCAAGTATAAGCAGCAAAAATGCGTGCTTTCGTCTATGGAGGTTCATGGCCTTCCCCCTTTTCTCATGCGGGGGTCAATCGCTCCATAAAGAATGTCTGCAACAAAATTTCCGGAAAATACGATAGCTGCACTGATTACTGCAATTCCCAAAAGCAAAGGAGTATCGCCTCCAAGTCCCGCCGTTACCACCGCCTGTCCAAGTCCCGGATAGGAAAAGACCTGCTCCACCAGAATTGAGCCTCCAAAGATTTCACTGACAGAAGCAAATTGAAGCGTAATCGCAGGCAAAAGCACATTGCGAAAACCATGGTTCTTAAATATTTCCCACTTTTTCTCCCCCCGGGCGGCAGCAAACAGTACATACTCACTCTCCATTACGTCAATCATCTTTTCCCTCGTATGCAGAATGATATTTGATATCCCGGTAACGCTCAGCGTAAGTGCCGGAAGTGCCGCATGCCACAGCCTGTCCGAAAGCCTCACCGACGCCGCTTCCATTCCGATAGGCACGCTTAAGCCTATAGGAAACAGCTTAAACCAAACCGAAAATAGGAGCAAAAAGATAAGGGCAAGCCAAAAGGCAGGTGTACTCGCCGTCAACAATGCATAGCACTTGATCGCCTTATCGATTGTCCTTCCTCTGTTCATTCCTGACAAAACTCCAAGCACAAAACCGAACACACCTGAAATCACCCATGCGAAGGTCATAAGCAATAGGGAGTTTAGCAGCTTTTGCATGATTACTGATGAGACACTCTGCCTGTACAAAAGGGAAACACCCATATCACCCCGCAGGAAATCCCCCGCCCACACCATATAACGTTCCATGAGGGGCTCGTTCACCCCCCAATACGTTTCCAACTTGGCGATTTGTTCCTGGCTGAGCGCACCGAGCGCTGTCTGGCCGATATTCGCCTGCAGGGGGTCTACCGGTGACAAGGATACCAGAAGGAATGCTCCAACACTGACAAACAGCAGCAACAGAAGCATCCGCATAATTTTTTTTAAAAAAAGCCGCATCCACTTTTTCATCTTATTGTTCAAAGCTCCACTGGTCTACATTATTTACAATCGACCAGCCATGTCCGTGAGGATGGATTTTCTGTTGCGCGACCTGAAGATTCTCCTTCACCCAGTAAAGGTGGTCTATATTTACCAGCCACACCCACGGCACATCCTCCGCCGTGCCGGTATTCCCATCCCACTGTGCTTTCTGCCACAGCCCGTATGACTCCTCCAGTTTCCCGCAAGCCAATGCCTGATCCATATAGGAGTCTGACGCCTCGTTGGAATAAGGTGAATATTCAGCCAAACCCGTTTCGGGCATGGTATGATAAATATTATAAAACTCCATAGGCGTATGAGCACCCCAACCCCATATCATAGGTTCGCTCTGGGCCCTGTCATAGGCCACATCCCAGCCTACGCCTTCCATTGTTACGGCAATCCCCAATTCTTTCATTTGATTTGCCGCCTCCGCAGCCAATGCCTGCCGAACCGAATCGTTTGCCGGGTAAAGGAGATTTATCTTAGCCTTAAGGCCGTCCTTAGAGCGGATGCCGTCCTCTCCTGCAATCCAGCCGGCTTCCTCCAAC
The DNA here is from genome assembly GCF_000732725.1 of Kineothrix alysoides. Classification (GTDB taxonomy): domain Bacteria; phylum Bacillota; class Clostridia; order Lachnospirales; family Lachnospiraceae; genus Kineothrix; species Kineothrix alysoides. The sequence goes on from NZ_JPNB01000001.1 coordinate 1,969,412, forward strand.
AGCGTAACCGCCTGCTCAAAATCATATTCCACCATAGTATCGGCATTGAACCACGGCATTTTATCACATACGCTGTAGGCAGGCGTTCCGTATCCATTCAGCACGTTATCAATCATCCTTTGGCGGTCGATGCCGATGTTAATCGCCTTCCTGACTGCAATATCACTTGTCACATCATTTCCTATCCCTTCGCCGGAGGGAATCGCCGGCAAATTAAAGCCACGGTTATCCACGCTTTCCACGCGAAGCAGTTCATAGCCTTCTACCGTTTGGTCCGAATAAGAAGCCGCGGTATAGGCCAAATCCACCTGCCCCGCTTTGACTGCTGCAAAAGCTGCTTCCTCTTCCATAAACACGATAGTTACTTTTTTCATAAGGATTTTATCACCGTAGTAATCAGGATTAGCTTCCAGAATAACCTGCTGTCCCTTATCCCACTGCTTTAGCATATACCGGCCGGAACCTATGGGATTCAGACCATAATCAGGGCCATATGCATGTGATGGAACGATGCCTACAATCGCCATGGTATAGGGCCATATGGAATAAGGCTTAGCCATATGGAACTCCACCGTGTAATCATCTGTGGCTTCGGCTCTGTCGAGCATCGTAAAATCGTTAACGGAGCTCTCTTCTTTTACCGTATTATATGTAAATGCCACATCCTCAGCTGTCAGTTTTTCCCCATCGGTAAAAAAGACGTCCTCCCTGATTTTCACAGTCCACAGCAGCCCGTCATCACTTACAGAAATATCCGTTGCCAAATCATAGGCAATCTGCAAATCGTTGGTGGTAACGGTCAACGTGCTTTGTATCAAAGGTTCATGCACATGCTCACCCGCACCCCATCCGTATGCAGGATCGAATCCCGCTTCCGGCTCCGAGGTGACACCCATAACGATAATAACTGAATCTTTAGAATTGTTCTGATTATTATTTGGTCCGGACACATCGGAATTCTCCGCCTGCTTGCCGCAGCCTGTCAAAGTAGTAAGCAGCATCAGACATGCCGCCAGCGCAAAATGCTTTTTCATTTCTTCCTCCGTAAAATTGCCTTCCACAAAAGCATGACACATCCTGCTGTGGCATCATACCTTCGTTGCATATTTTTATTTATTAATAAATTTAAACAAAAAAATTGTAAGAAGTTGCTTCTGCAACCTATATTTCTTCGTGAAATGACATACATGCGTTATTATACGTGAATTCAAAGAGACAGTCAACCGAACGTCCTTTATCCAAATCTTCCTCCATGTTTGCCCCCTATTTTCAGAGGCGAGGTATTGGCGAGGTCCTAATAAATAATTATAATAAAATTCAAAAATATAGCCCGGACATTCATCCGGGCCATGTTTTTATTGACAACCTAAGTTTAAATACTGACATATAGCGTTAAATAACTCGGAACAGCTACTGAAATTTAAACACATAGTTTCGTCCTCCTTATTGTTTATTTTGTTTTCTTTTGTTTTTTTGTATTAGTTAACTACAAATATATTGTAACAACTTTGTAACATTTACGCAATAGGTGATAAATGGTAAAATCCTTTTGCGAAAAGATAGCCCGGGCATTCATCCGGGCCATATTTTATTGACAACCTAAGCTTAAATACTGACATATAGCGTTAAATAACTCGGAACAGCTACTGAAATTTAAACACATAGTTTCGTCCTCCTTATTGTTTATTTTGTTTTCTTTTGTTTTATTTGTATTAGCTAACTACAAATGAATTGTAACAACTTTGTAACATTTTCGCAATAGGAGATGATTGGTAAAATCCTTTTGCAAAAAGATAGCCCGGACATTCATCCGGGCCATGTTTTATTGACAACCTAAGCTTAAATACTGACATATAGCGTTAAATAACTCGGAACAGCTACTGAAATTTAAACACATAGTTTCGTCCTCCTTATTGTTTATTTTGTTTTCTTTTGTTTTATTTGCATTAGCTAACCACAAATGAATTGTAACAATTTTGTAATATTTTCGCAATAGGAGATAAATGGTAAAATTTTTTTTAAAAAAAGTGAAAATGCGGCTATTCACCTGCGTACAAAAATGCAAAGCTTCCTCTCCTGGCACAAAGTCCTTTTTCCAATAAATCCGCCATTGCCTTCATTTTTAATATGTTTTCTTCGGCAGTCCACGGAAAGATACCGGGATCCAGCAGGAAAGTAAATACCGACATAATGACTTCAGAATATTCTGCCGGATATTCACATATGAAACTGCCCTCTTCTACTCCCTGCGCAATAATGCAGGATATAATTTTCGATAAAGAAGATAAAATCTTTGCCAAAGATTTTTGATGCAAAGCCGCATTTTGCGGCATATGCAAATATTCATCCAAAGAACTATCGACATATGAGCCCCGGTAGCTTCTTAACAAAAGGGCAAATTTTGAAACAGCATCTGCCTCGCTTTGTTCTATAAGCGCTTTGCACGCCTGGATAATATCCTCGTATTCCTGTTCCAGCAAAGCGTCCATCACTTCTTCCTTCGAACGAAAATAATAGTATAGACCGCCTTTCGCTATTCCTGCTTTTCGGGCAATATCGCTTACAGACGCTGATCCAGCTTTCCCTTCTTTGAAAAGTTCGCGCATAGCATCTAAAATAATCTCTCTTTTTCCCATATACAATCACCACCTGATATTTTTAGTATATCATAAAAAAACTTTGTTGACCACTGGTCAAATTTCTGTTATTCTAAATTTGTTGAACGGTGGTCAAATCTTAAAAAGGAGGTTTTTATGATAAAATTTCTTATTTTTATTTCTCTTCTGCTTATATCCGTAATTTCATTGTTCGTGCTTTTCATCAACATCATAAAGTTCATCGCGCGGTTCATAAAAAAGGAGGAAAGAAATCCGCATACCAGCCGGATTAAAAAAAATATGCTAATTCTAACGACAGCTATTGCTTTATGTGCAGGTTTTGCTTTGTTAACGCAGTTTACCGCCTCTACTCCATCCATCCATAATGAAAAGGGAAATAAAATGGAAGGCAGCATCTCTGAATTAAGACAGGTAACGCTGAACGGGCGAAAAGAATGGATCAGCATTCGCAGTGAAAATAGAGAAAATCCCGTCCTTCTTTTCCTTGCAGGCGGGCCGGGCGGTTCGCAGATGGCCGCTGTCAGATACGACCTCGGAGAGCTCGAAAAACACTTCGTCGTGGTAAACTGGGACCAGGCTGGGTCAGGAAAATCATATGGTGCTGCGGATATCGGCAGCCTCACAGTCAATACCTATATTGAAGATGGCTATGCGCTGACAAAATACTTATGTGAAACTTTTAAACAGGATAAAATATATCTGGTCGGGGAATCGTGGGGCAGCGCACTTGGAATCTTCTTAATCGACAGAGCTCCTGAATTATTCCATGCGTTTATCGGCACCGGACAGATGATTTCCTTCCTTGAGACGGAAGTCACAGATTATCGGCTAGCCCTGGAAATTGCCCGTGAAAAAGATGATACCAAAACCGTTAATACTCTCAAGGCCAATGGACAGCCTCCTTATTACGGAAGAGATGTCACATGGAAAAGCGCCACATACCTGCAATATTTAAGCACGTACATGGCGGCAAATCCTGATATACATAACGGAGGATATAATACCCTGCGCGATCTGTTTTCGAGTGAATACGGCATACTCGATAAAATCAATTACTTTCGTGGGATTGTATCAACATTTAACTCCGTATATCCACAGCTTTACAACGTTGATTTAAGAAAAAATTATAAAGAAATTGACGTGCCCGTTTACTTTTTTCTCGGACGGCATGATATAAATGCACCTACTTCATTCGTTGAAGATTATTTCGAACTCTTGCATGCTCCGTCAAAAGAAATCGTTTGGTTCGAGCACTCCGGACATAGTCCGTGGATAAATGAAAGCGAACGCTTTGTATCTGAACTGTTACGGGTAACATATGTCCGATGAGACGGGAATATCGTTATAGAATTGCCTTTCGCAGCTTTGATTTAATTCTTTGCAGGGCATTGTCCGTAGATTTTTCATCTTTTCCGAGCACTTTCGCTATCTGCACGTAACTCATTCCCGTAATGTAGAGATCCAGCACCTGCTTTTCAAAGGTGCTGAGCTCTCTTTCTATGGTTTTTTCCAAGTTTTCCACATTTTCCTTATCGATTACCATTTCCTCCGGGCTAAGCTCCGCCTTGGAGGCAAGGACGCTTAAAAGCTCGGCCTCCTCGCTTCCCGGCTCATCTTTCGAGGTAACACTGCTGTACAAAGAAATATAAGTATTTAAGGGCGAATGCTTCTGTCTTCCCGATGCCTGCACCGCCGTGTATATCTGCCTGGATATGCATAAATCAGCAAAGGTAAAAAAGCTGGCGTCTCTCCCGCTGTCATAGTCCCTTATCGCTTTGAACAGCCCTATCATGCCCTCCTGAATCAGGTCGTCACTGTCGGCACCCAGTATATACATGGATTTCGCTTTGCTTTTTACCAAGTTTTTGTACTTATCCATAATATAATCGGTAATATTCTCTTCGCCGTCCCTCAGACGCAAAATCAATTCTTCATCACTATTTTGCTCATAAGAATCCCGCATACACCCTCCTATCATAACAAGCTGTCTGCCCTTAGCTATATAATATCAAGTACAACGGATCGTTACGATTCGTTGTACTTGCAATCTCATCGCCGCCTGAAGTCTCATCAATTTATAATAATCGCTTCGCCGCCGTATTCATAGTTGTTCTTCGTTTCCTGCGTCTTTTTGGTGTTATCCTCGCTGCCGGAAGAAGGAGGAGGCGTCTGAGGTGTGGATGCATCGCCTTGTGCCGGTAAGGTAGTGACGATTACCGCGCTGTCCGCTGCCTTCCTATTATTTTCTTCTATCTGCTGTAATTCTTCCGCACTTATGGTTTCTTTCCCGCCAGGTACCTCTTCATTCCCCTGGCCCTTCACGTTCACATCATTTCCTGACACGGCGTTATCGCTCACCGTAGATTCGGCTGCGTTACCACTGATCGTTTCGCTCTCAGGGGAATTTCCGCTGACAGTCGTTCCATATAAAGCATCATTCTCCATAATCCGGATAATCTCACTTGCAAAATGCTCTGCAAGAATCTGATAACCCGCCGGATTGCCATGTACTCCGTCCGGCATATAGGCGGAAATAATCTGAGAGTCATGAGTGTCCAAAATATTGGAATTATATAAGTCAATCACATCGATACCGTATTCCGCTGCCAGCTCCTTAACCGCATTAGTAAAAACGTTTTGCGGAAGGAGATAGCCCCTCTGACTCATCAAGTAATCCTGCAAAATATTAGGTAACGGAGTTGCAAATATAATTTTTACATCGGGATAATTTTCTTTTAATCCCCGCATCAGTTCATCCACATCGCCATAAAACGTCCGTGATTTCCGCTCATTTATATTTCCCAGCTCGTCGATTGAAGCCGCAAATCCATCGTTGGTGCCTCCCATAACGAGTATAATATCCGAATCCTCCGGAATCTCTTTATAGCGGTCAACAAAAGCCTCGTCCCAGTATCGTCCGTAGGAAGATCCTCCGATTCCTAAATTATAGACCTCTTCCGCATTTAATATGCTTTTCAGCACAGACGGATAAGCGTATTTTGAATAATCTTCAAGGTCATTCATATTGTCACCTGCCGTCAGGCTATCTCCGAGACAGGCGATCTTCATATCCGAAAAATCAATTGTTCCATTAGAAATCGTCGCCTTATCCTCTCCGTTTGCCATTATGGTTTCCACGTAGGAGGAACGCACATTTCTTTTTTCTTCTAAGGTAGTCCCCGTTTCTTCATACCGGAAAGGAATCACCTGACCATCCACCACCGCATTTCCCGATATAGTCTCTTGCTTGCCGTCTGTCGTCATTCCATTTCCCGATATAGTTTCTCCGGCTCTCTCTTTCGGCGCATTTCCCGATATGGTTTCCGCCGGATCGGCATCTTTCGCCTCCGCTAAAGCCGCATTATTATTCAAAACGACAGCTGAAGAATCATTACCCTGCGGTTTTGCCTTTTCGGGTATATCTATGATAATTGCATCATCCTCACCGTACACCTCATCTGCAAGCTGTCCGTTTTCCGTTACTGACTGCCCTTGCCTCGATGCTTCTTCCGACTGCTGTCCATCCGCTTCCGCAGAATCTGATGCTGATTCCTGTACAGACTGTCCCTGCTCCGACGCACCTTCTGTCTTCTGCCTATCCGTTACTGCGGAATCCGACATTGCTTCCTGCACGGGCGGTCCTTGATCTCCCTGCTTCTGATCTGATTGGTCTTGCCCGGTCGCACCGTTTATTTTTTCATCCAGGAATTTCTGTAATGCCTCTCCATTCTCAGACAGTTCCTTAATCTGAGTCCGCATATCGTCTATTTCCGACTGCACTTCCTGATTCCGCACATTCAGCTCTTCCTGATGTATTCTTTCTTTATATAAAGCATAGCCCTTGTGAATCAGCAATGCCGCGAGGGTTACGGCCAATAGGCCCATAACCCAAAATAAAACTTTCTGAATATGATACGAATCCCTTTTCATAAATTACCCCTAATTATCATTTTACAACCTATGCATCCTGCAATGTTAAATCATACGCTGTCTCACTATTTCATAGGCGAGAACTCCTGCCGCCACCGATGCGTTCAAAGAGTCTATGTCGCCCTTCATGGGAATGGACGCGATGAAATCACACTTTTCTCTTACCAGTCTGCCTACGCCCTCTCCCTCATTTCCTATCACAAGGCCGATGGGCCCCTTCAAATCCAGCTTATACATAGAGGTACCCTCCATGTCCGCACAAACAAACCACAATCCGAGCTTCTTCAGATCCTCTATCGCCTTGGTCAGATTGGTCACCTTCGCCACCGGTGTATAATTCAGTGCCCCTGCCGAGGTGCGCGCCACCGTAGCGGTAAGTCCGACCGCACGGTTCTTCGGGATAATGACTCCGTGAGCGCCTGCCAAATTCGCCGTCCTGATAATTGCCCCCAGATTATGAGGATCCTCAATGTTATCCAGCAAGAAAATAAAAGGAGGCTCTCCCTTTTTCTCTGCTGCCTTCAAGATATCCTCTACTTCCGCATACTCATATGCAGCGGCATAAGCGATGACCCCTTGGTGCTTTCCTGTTTCCGACATCTGATCCAGCCTGTCTCTCGTCACGAACTTAACGATGGAGTTCTGCTTTTTCGCCTCTCTCTTTATTGTCATAATAGGCCCGTCCTGACAGCCGTCCAATATAAATATTTTATCTATCGGCTTTCCGCAGCGGAATGCCTCTATGACCGCATTTCTTCCTTCAATAGTAAATTCTTCGTATCTCATATTTTATCTATCCTGCCTCATCCGGTTATATAAACCTAATTTAATTATATCTCATACCTTTCCCAAACATCCATAGCTTTTGGGAAAATTAAGCTTTTCTTAAGCAAATATTCATACTATATTATAGTATAATATCTGCAATGATATATTCACCCTATCTATCATCATATTTACAGCTCTATATTTATCTTATGTAAACTTAACTTCATCAATTCGATAATCCGATCCATATTATCCTGAAGATAGAGATAACCTAGCAGAGCCTCCATTCCCGTCGCCTTCCTATAATCGTTCAGCGTGGCATTCTTCGCCTTCGCATAAGACTTTGCATTTCTGCCCCGTCTGTATACCGTCAGCTCGTCCTCCGTCAGCTCCTCCTGCAAGGCATCCGCCATAGCCGCCTGCGTAGCAGCATTCACATATTTTATCGCCATCTTATGCAGATTGTTGGCAGAGCGGTTCCCTCGCTCTACCACGACCGTCCTGACGATAACATCGTAAATGCTATCTCCGATATAAGCGAGCGTAAGAGGCGAATATTCATTAATATCCACCTCTTTACAGTTAAATTCCCTTTTTAGTTTTGCAATTAGACTCTCTTCCATTTAACACCTTCACGTGTATCTTCCAGAACAATACCCTGATTTAACAATTCGACGCGGATTTCATCCGCTCTCGCAAAGTTCTTCTCTCTTCTTGCCGTCTGCCTCTCCTCGATAAGCTTTTCAATATCAGCACCCGGAAGCTCTTCCTTCTTCTCCACGATAAGACCGCAGATATCGGACAACTTTGTGATTTCATCCTTAAGTGCCCTTATAAATTCTGCCGTATTCGATGCACTTACGTTGGTATTGATGAACTTTACCAACTCAAAAATTATGGAAATTGCATCCGCTGTATTGAAGTCATCGTCCATCGCCTCATCGAACTTCACGGCGAAGCCCGCAGCCTCTTTTTGCCGCACCTCTTCCTCTGCACTCATAGGCTCTCCGGAGGCATTTTCCAGCAAATAGCTTAAGTTGCTTACACTGGTCACGATCCTTTCATATCCGCTCTTCGCCGCATTCATCAAATCCGCGCTGAAATTCAACGGACTTCTATAATGTGCCGACAGCATGAAGAATCGCAATACTTGTAAGTCATATTTTTCAGCGATGTCCCTTACGGTAAAGAAATTACCCGCAGACTTGGACATCTTTCTATTATCGATGTTGAGAAAGGCATTGTGCATCCAATATCTGGCGAAAGTCTTGCCATTAGCAGCCTCGGACTGAGCGATTTCATTTTCATGATGAGGGAAAACGAGATCCTCTCCACCTGCATGAATGTCGATTTCATCTCCAAGATATTTCTTACTCATCACCGAGCACTCAATATGCCAGCCGGGACGTCCATTGCACCAGGGCGAAACCCAGTAAGGCTCGTTATCTTTCTTCGGCTTCCAAAGAACAAAATCCAGGGAATCCTCTTTCTGGTTCTCTCCCGACACGAGAAGGGAACGGTTACCTCCTTGCAGATCGTCCAGATTCTTATGGGAAAGCTTTCCGTATTCTTTGAATTTACGGGTTCTGAAATAAACGGTCCCGTCCGCGGCCTTGTAGGCGAAGTCCTTCTCGATCAGACGAGCTATCATTTCCAGCATGCCGCCGATTTCGTTAGTTGCAAGAGGATGAGTGGTGGCAGGCCTTACATTCATCGCCTCCATATCCTTCTTGCATTCCGCAATATATCTTTGGGAAACTATCGCAGCTTCCACGCCCTCTTCCAAAGCCTTTTTAATAATCTTGTCATCCACATCGGTGAAGTTGGAAACGAAATTGACCTCGTAACCCTTATGTTCCATATAGCGCCTTACGGTATCAAACACGATCATCGGTCTGGCATTGCCTATATGAATCAGGTTGTAGACAGTGGGTCCGCAGACATACATCTTTACCTTTCCCTGCTCTATCGGTACGAATTCTTCTTTTTTCTTGGATAACGTATTGTAAATTTTCATTTCTCTTAACCTTTCTCATTTACTCATAAAACATTATTATTCAATTATGATTTTTCCTGTTCTGTACGCATCTGCCGCCTTAGTTCTCTCAAAGAAGCTTCCAGCTCTAATACGCGGTTTGTCAGCTCGCTGTTCTCGCGCCGCAATCCGGCAATATCCTCTTTTACCGGGTCCGGAAGATTTATTTGATCCATCTCTTCCTGAGGCAATGTCTGATTGTTTCTCTTTACCACCCGGCCCGGAACGCCTACTACCGTAGAGTTTGGAGGAACCTCCTCCAAGACCACGCTGCCTGCGCCTATTTTAGAATTATCTCCAATTTTAAAAGAGCCTAACACCTTGGCTCCGGCACTTATCATTACATTATTTCCTACTGTAGGATGTCTCTTCCCGCATTCTTTTCCGGTGCCCCCCAGGGTAACTCCCTGATACAGCGTCACATTGTCCCCGATAATCGTCGTCTCTCCGATGATGACTCCGTGTCCATGATCGATGAAAAAGCCTTTGCCAATCTGCGCGCCCGGATGAATCTCGATTCCCGTCTTGCGAACACCTCTCTGAGATACCCATCTGGCAAAAAAATAATGTTTTTTCAAATACAATTTATGCGCCAGTCTGTAATGAAGCATTGCCTTAAAGCTGGGATATAAAAAAACCTCCATCGCACTATGAATTGCCGGGTCACGTTCTCTGATTACGGCAATTTCTTCCCGCACTCTTTTTAGAAACCCCATATCATTCCTCCATATCAAAAAAACTCCGTCCTCCTAAGAATATAAATAATAAGAGACGAAGTTATCCGCGGTTCCACTCTAATTAAAGACGATTAAAAATCATCTTTCCCTTGTGTAGCGTAACGTGCTTTTCCGTACCCGGATACTCAAAATCCTTCTTTCTCCGGATCAGCTCACAAATGCACTTGGGTTATCTTCGTATCGGGACTGCTTTCAGCCGATGGCATTCCCTCTCTGGCATCGTCAGATAACTTACTCTTTTTGTTCGAAGCCTTTATCCTATTAAGACGAAGCATAGTTCTTACTTCAGCATATGCAAAAACCCTTTATTTGTCAATACATTTTTGTATACTGCCCATATTTGCGGACGTCCGCAGCATGGCAGCTGACACTTAGCCGTATGCCTGCTTCCAAATATTCCTGCTCAAATACCTGCGCGTTTTCCATGAAATATGATACGACCTGCCCCTTATCATAAGGAATTAAAAATTCAGCCTGCACATAGTCCGCATAAACGGCCTGCAAAATCATCTCGGTCAGCTCTGAAAGTCCCTGTCCGCTCTTTGCCGATATATAAATTTTATTATCTCCTACCTGTTTGGGCAAGGAATCCATGCTGCACAGATCGGCCTTATTATAAATATAGATGGCGGGAATATTTACAGCGCCTATTTCCTGCAAAGTCTCTTCTGTTACCTTTATCTGCTGCTTGTAATCCTTATCCGAATAATCGATAACATATAAAAGCAAATCTGCGTTTTTAACCTCTTCGAGAGTAGACCGGAATGCCTTTACCAGTCCGTGGGGCAGCTTGTGAATGAACCCTACTGTATCGGCCAAAAGGAATTCTTTGTTATTTCCTGTATTGATATTTCTTACCGTGGTATCCAGCGTGGCAAACAGCATATCTTTTTCCAGCACCTTCTTCTCCTCGTCCTGCAGATACCGCTCTACCATTGCGTTCATCAAAGTGGACTTTCCGGCGTTGGTATATCCTACCAGGGAAACCTTGGGAATTCTGGCCGACAGCCTGCGCTTGCTCTGGGTCTCTCTTTCTTTGGAGACCTCTTCCAGCTCTCGTCTAAGCTCCACGAGCCGCTTCTCAATCTTCCGTCTGTCCAATTCCAGCTTCTTCTCACCGGCTCCCTTGCTGCTCATACTGCCGCTGGCTCCGCCCTGCCTCGTTAAAGCCTCATGCATTCCTACCAGACGGGACAGGAGATATTGCAGCCTCGCCGTCTCCACCTGCAATTTGGCCTCTCTTGTTTTCGCCCGTTTGGAGAAAATATCCAGAATCAGGGTAGTTCTGTCTAACACCGGCGTCTCCAGTTCCCTTTGAAGATTGCGAAGCTGGGAGGGTGTTAACGAATCATCAAAAACAACGATATCCACCTCCAAGGCTTTCGCATATTCCTTGACCTCCTGCACCTTACCGGTTCCAATATAATGAGCCTTGTTCACCGCTTCCATCTTCTGCGTCACTACACCTGCTACCGACATATAGCACGCTTTCGCGAGTTCTCCAAGCTCATCCATGGAACGCTCAAAGTTCTCATCTGCTCCCGTATCCAATCCCACCAACAGAGCCTTTTCCCATTCCTGAGGCTCCGGTTTCAATATTTCTTCTTCCATATTATGCCTTTCTTTTATCATACGGGTTTTTTTGATGTCCGTATTTTATACAATCTCATTAATAAATACGCGGGAAAATAATTTTATGCTATTTAGTTTACATAAAACATCACCTTTTTGCTCGTTCTGAGGTATTTCAAAACACTCCTCCGGCGGGCGATAGCCAAATACCCATGAAGTCAGACTATCTATCGTCGTAGAGCAAGATACTTCGGCTCCGACATTCCGATTTCTTTGTATATCGGCTTCCCGGTATCCCACAGAACATTGCCATATGCCATTGTTCCCTTCCAGCATCGGGTCAGCAATGCGAATATTCAAAATAATATCCTCCTTATCTCCTGCTTCGCTGCAAGCAGTCGATGTTTTTTTTCTAAGCAGGGACAGCATTGCCTGCACGTTCAAGATTCTTGCCATGATGATGGGCTTATCCCCTGCTTCTTCCAAAAAACCGCTCTGTTGACAGAAATAGTCATCATCGAACAGAGCCTCCTGTATGTCCGTTTTCTGCCCTTCCTGCGTATATAGAAAATATCCGGTTATTTTTTCTCCTTGGGTTTCCGTTTCCCGCAAGCGGCATGATTCCCTCTTTTCCGATTCCCGCAGTAGAAATATGGCTCCGTTTTGCACTTCCAACTCCTTGATCAGCGTATCGTAATAAGCTTCGTCTCTGCGTATGAACACGTCATAGCTTTCCTTCAAACGAGAGCTTGCATAGTGCAGCAATTGAGGAATTTCCTCCCTTTGCAGTACCGCCGTTTCCCAAGGCCTTCGCGGATGGCCGGAGGATGAATTTCTTATCGTTTCCTGGAGCGCTAATACTTTCACCTTATATTTCTTTTTATCATAAATATAAACAAACTGGAAAGGCTCATAAATTTTCGGACTGGCAGGCATCAAAAAAGCAAAAGGCTGGTTTCCCGCATACATGTAATCCATGGACGCCTTTAGCAGCTCTCTCATATACCCCCTATGCCGGTATTTCGCCTCCGTAGCCACCCCTACAATATAATTTATCTCCAATGAAGCAAAGGTATCACCCACTCGCAGTTCCATAACGTAAGGTGACAAATGCAGCATTGCTGCCGGGGCTTCCCGCTTTAAATCTGCCGTTATTAGTTCTTCTGTATCTCCCGTGTCAGAATATCGCTCTTTTTCTGCCTCGCCAGTATCCGGATATAGTACAAAGGCCCGGTTTCTCCCTGCCTTTTCTTCAAAATAATAGCCTGTAAACTCATGGGAGTCCTCGGAAAATACCCGCTCCCACAAAGTTCTGAGCGCAAGACATTCTTCTCCTATTATCTCTTTTATCATATTTCTGATCATGCTCCTTCTAAAGCTCTCACCGATGGGGGCAACCGCCGCATCCTTCGCATTTGTTGGGGGAAGCCATATCCTCCGTGTAATAGTTCATTGGGCTTGTGAGCAGGCAGATAGCTTGTGAAGAAATCCCTTCTCCGGTCCCCGTAAAACCCAGGCCTTCTTCTGTCGTAGCCTTTACATTTACCTGTTCCGTCTCAATGCCCAGCGCATGTGCAATATTTTCCCTCATGCTATCGATATAGGGGCGCATCTTCGGGGCTTGTGCGATAATAGTAGCGTCGATATTCTCTATCAAAAAGCAGTTTTCCTCCAGCCGCTTTCCTACCTCTTCTAACAGCTTTATGGAGGAAGCCCCTTCATAAGCCGGGTCAGTATCGGGAAACAGCTTTCCGATATCGCCTAAAGCAGAAGCACCGAGAAGGGCATCCATAATGGCATGCGTAAGGACGTCTGCGTCCGAATGGCCGAGAAGGCCTTTTTCATAAGGAATATTAACTCCCCCCACAATTAAGGGGCGGTTTTCTATTAATTTGTGTACGTCGTAACCCATTCCGATTCTCATATTTATTTTATCCTTTCTTACCGCGTGTTTATTCAGGTTATGCGCGGTATCAAAATTACTGATTTCTGTTGAGCTTTAAGATGCCTTTTTATAGTTTCGTTTTTCTAGTTCCTGTTGCGGCGATAGAACCCAGGCTAGCACAGCATCGTGAAATGATTATAACATTCTTTCTATTAAATAGAAACGGATTTATTGAAGTATATTTTTCGATTACATAATATTTTAAGTTTTGACAAATTTATAAATATTATTAATGAATGAATATCATTCATTGACTTCAGAATTAATTGGTGATACACTATTCACGAAAAGGAGAATATCACAATGAATAATAAAAAGGAAAAATCAAAGACTGCTTTTAACCAACAGGCCCCCACTTACGATATAGATATGAAAGGAGCACATGCAAGAAATTTGTATCCTGCTCTGTTAAAAAAGCTGTCGAATATTGAATATCATACCGTTCTTGATTTAGGATGCGGTACAGGGGCTATCATTCAGGCGATTCTTAGGGAAGCTCCCGATAAAGAAGTCTACGGAATCGATATATCCGAAAAAATGCTGCAAAAGGCCAAAGAAAAGCTGACAGGCAAAGCAACTCTTACCTTAGGAGATTCCGAACATCTGCCTTATCAGGATTCATTGTTCGATGTCATCTATTGCAACGATTCCTTCCATCACTATCCGCATCCCGAAAAGGTGCTGGCAGAGGCCCATCGTGTTTTAAAACCGGGCGGAACCATTATTATAGGCGATTGCTGGCTGCCTTTTGTAAGCAGAATTATTATGAATGTTTTTATACGCTTTAGTAATGAAGGTGATGTCAAAATATATTCCGAACGCGAAATATGCGATATGTTAAATTTGCATTTTCATAATGTTACCTGGCAAAAAGCAAACCATTCTTCCTACATCGCTGCCGCAGCAAAATAATAGAAACAGGAGGTACAAAATGACTCGTATTTCAAAAGAACCTGAAGTGAGGAAGCGAGAGATATTAGATGCCGCTACAGTACTTTTTTACGAAAAGGGTTATGAAAAGACATCCATGACCGATATTGCAAATAAACTAGGCGTCGCTCAGGGACTATGCTACCGCTATTTCCCCTCCAAGGAAATCCTGTTTGATTGTTCGATTCAAGAATATGCACAAAAAATAGCGGATAAAATGAAAGTCGTTCTTTTCGACGACACGCTGACACTAATGCAAAAATTAGAAAATATGCCATCTTTTATCGACTTTGAAAAAGATGACAGCGTCAATTACAAAATATTTCACAATGAGAACAGCAAAAAAATACACGACCAATTGTCTATGAAGGTCTGTGAAATTATGGTTCCAGCCGTTTCCGAGCTGATCAGAAAGGCAAATGAAAGCGGGGCGCTAGACATGCCGGACTACGAAACTGCCGCATCCTTTGTCGTATATGGTCAATTGGGAATTCTGCTTAATGAGAAAATGGATATCAAAGAAAGAATGGAAAAAATCAAAGCGTTCCTCAATCTTATCATGCGGGGGTAACATAATAGCCGGAAAGAAATAGTAAAAGTACCACTTCCTTCCGGCTGTTTTCCTTAATATTATATTCCAAAAACCAACGCAGCATTTTTCATGTTCTCTATTACCGGAACCGAAAACGGGCATTTCTCTTCACAGCTCCCGCATTCAATACAATCAGAAGCGTGTGCGGATAGTTCTCTGTAATGCTGCCCTACTCCTTTATCTGCCGCGCTCTTATCCATAACCGCTATATCCAGATATTTGGTGACCGCTGCGATATCTATTCCCGCAGGACAGGGCTGACAGTGATTGCAATAAACGCAGCTTCCCTTGAAATCGCTGTTCATCCCACGAATCACCTCGGTGTAATCAAGACCAGCCGGGTCCGCATTCAAGTAAGAGACCGCCTCTTCTATTTGTTTCCTGCTCTGACAGCCTACCATAACGCTGGCCACCGCCGGCCTTGTAAGTGCATAATGAATACACTGGTTCACAGTAAGCGACTTTGAAAAGGGAGTCTGTTCCTTAGAAAGCAGCTTTCCGCCGCCCAGCGTCTTCATTACGGTAATAGGAATATCAAGTGTCTCACATGTCTTATAAAGTTCCAGCCGCTTTTTATCGATTTCCAGCATCCTGCTTTTATCAAAGCCCTCGCTCAGTGTATTCAGGGCGTCCACATCGGCCGGAATCATATCGAAAGCAGGATTAATGCTGAACATCAATAAATCCACAATTCCTGTTTCCACCACCTTCTTAGCGATAACGGGATTATGGGAGCTGGCACCGATTCCTCTTATTACCCCCTTTTGCTTCAAGCTTTCCGCGTAGCGCACGATATCGGAATGAAAGACCTCGTCGAAGTGCTGCTCGCTGTCGATAAAAAAAAGCATTCCAAAATCGATATAGTCGGTGCCTAAATCAGTAAGCAGTCCTTCGAAATACTTTTTGCAGGTCGCTAGATCCCTTGAAATGTCATATTGATAATTTATATCTGTGGAACCGATATGTCCCTGAAGCATGAATTTATCCCGATTGCCCTTTATGGCTTTACCTATCTTCCGGCGGATGTCGCTGCCCGGCATAAACACGTCCATCATATTTATGCCATTTTCCATGGCTGCATCGAGGGTTTCTTTTACGACCTCATATTCCTTTCCATCCAGATGCTCGGTCCCCAGACCAATAATACCAGCCTCCATTCCCGTTTTTCCCAGCTTTCTATACCTCATACTTTTCCTTCTCCTTTCATTTCTCTTTTATTTTCTCTCCCATATAGACTGCCGCTTTCCAGCACATTACGGATATGCCGAATGCGACTGAATGAGTGATACCCGAAAATCTGAAATTGGTTCACTTAACGCAAATATATTCAATCCAATTTCTGTTTTCATTATAATCAACAGCAGAGAATCCTGTCTGTTTCAACAGTTCGACCATCTTAAAACTGTTTTCATAATTCTGCAAATGATAAGCAATTTTATCCTTTTCACAAATTATATAAAAATCGCCATTGGGCTTTAATATCCTTAAAATTTCACTTAACCCTTGTTCTATATTTCTCCAGTAGATGTGTGTCTGGACAGCAAAAATTTTATCAAACATATCTGCGGAAAAAGGAAGCTTTTCAACAGAAGATTGTAAAATTTCTACTTTGTTTCGCTGGATATGTATTCTATTTTTCTTTTGCGAATTTCTTACTGCAACCGTTGAAATATCTATGCCATAAACTTTTCCGTTTTCTGAAATAAATTCAGCGAATTCGTTTACGGTTGCTCCGCCGCCACAGCCAATATCCAAAATATAGTCATTACTTGAAAACTGTATTTTCTGTATTCCCCAATGAGTCATATTTCTAAATGTATTATTCCATATAGCCGTCATTTTAGAGCCGACTATCCCACTGGGATCCTTGCATTGCCGGATTAAATAATTTAATAAGCTATTATCATATTGCTTTGTCATATGTTCCCGCACCTTTGTATATTTTTTCAACTACAGCTCAGCTTCTGATGCCGCTATAAAATACTGGCTGCACGCCAGAGGCCGTCAATACAATCATCAGTACTATTTATTTTTCGCTGCAATCCATTTCTGATATCTATCAAAGCCTTTTTTCCATGATCTCATAAACCAATATAGCGCCATTCTCAACTATCCGTTTTTCATGCTTTATGGTTCTATATCCTCTGCATTCATATAAATGGCTTGCCGGAAGAGATGCGTCTAAACAAACCGTATCATAGTTCAACGCAATCTCATCTTCAAGGCACTTCATAATATAGCTGCCATACCCGCGCCCCTGAAAAGCAGGATCGACATAAACTCTTGTAATATGGTTATCCTTACGACTCCCCGTTCCCACCAAACGATTATCATCCAATAAAACACCGATACCACCGCTTTTTATATCCTTAATAATGCTTTCCAGACTGTGATGCCTGCAAAAGAAGTCCACTACTTCTTTCGGATAGTATTTCGGATAAATTGCAGTAATTGTATCTTGTACCAATTGAAAAATTTGTTCTTTGTTTTCTTCCGTTGCCCTTATATATTTCAAAGCGATTCCTCTCCATTCCCCCAAATTCAATTTATAAAAATTAATATATCCTCGATATCCTAATCTTGTAATTCGTTCTTTTTATTTAGTTGTCAAACAAAAAAGCGGTAGAAGCAGGCAGCTTTACCGCCGGATAAAATAGCATCTCTGTTTCACTATAAATCTAGGAAACGGTTGAACTTTGAGAGAGCTTGATCTCTATCAGTTCTTTCGCAAGATACATTGGTTCTATCATATTTTTATAACGTATATACTGTGAAGTCCCTTCCGCAAATTTCCCCTGAGCCTTTTCACATTTACTAATAATCGATGCCACCGGAGGAAGCGCCTTTTTCAAATCCTCTTCTGTGTAATTATCGATAAGATGCTTGCCCTCAGATTCCTCGTTTTGTGTTAAACCATCCTTTAGCAATGCCTCTGAAATATACATCGCCTTTATTCGATTTCTAAGAAGCGTGTGCTGAGAAGTTCCTTCCTTGAACTTTCCCTGCATCTTTTCACATCTGCCAATAAAGGAGGACACTGCCTGAAGCGCCTCCGTTAATTCCTTTTTTGTATAGTTATACATAATATCCTGACCTTCCCATGATTCCTCCTGACTATTCTGTGGTATCGCTGCCGAGTGTTTCATTAATTACTGCAATGCCATAGATAATTCTCATTCAGAAGCAATCATAAATTTGAAGCCTCCAATCATTACTTCAAAAGTATAATCGCTCCATGGCTGCAGCTCAATACTTGTCGCTTCCAGTTTCTTATGATTATCATATATCTGCCGAAACTCATCCTTCGGAACTGTAATATAGAAAACAACCCCACATCCTATATACGATATCTGTTCTTCTCTCACATATCCATGCGTAATTCCAAGCAATATCGAATTATTAGAAAGAGAAACACTCACCAAGGGGTCCCCGCTTTCCGGAGGCTTGGAAAAATCAATCTGCCATCCGGCTCCTTGAAATATTTTTGCTGTTTCGTATGGATCTTTGCAAGCAAGAATTGGTTTAACCATTATGTATTACCTCCAAATCTTCAAATGATATTTAAAGAAGTCTTATGCTTCCTATCTGGTCAAACCCCAAAGAATCTTCTTATAAAATAACGCATCGGTTTATATGTTATGCCTTCCAGCTCCTTTTTTACCTGCTCCAGTTTTTCAGGAATGGGTATGCTTTGCGGACAATGAGTTTGGCATTTGCCGCATTTTATACATTGAGATGCGCTGTTGCCTCCGGTAGTCATAATATACATAGCCTTGGACATTATTCTGCCGCGGCTGGCTGCATCGTTCAGTGCAGAAAAGCTGCTTGGAATATCTACTCCCTTCGGGCAGGGCATACAATATCCGCAGCCGGTGCAGGGCACCTTCATGGAGCGCTGGATTTCGGCTTTCACCTTTGCATACACTTCCAGCTCCACTTCCGTAAGAGAACCTGCTTCCGCATCGGAAAAAGTCCTCACATTTTCCTCTATTTGCCCCATTTGATTCATTCCCGACAGCACTGTCAGTACTTGAGGATGATTGAGCACCCAGCGAAATCCCCATTCCGCAGGAGAACGCTTCACATCAGCCTGTTCCCATATAGCTCGAATAGACGTTTTCGGATTAGCGAGAGTGCCTCCGCGCAATGGCTCCATGATCATAACAGGAATTCCCTTCTCCCCGGCCCGCTCAAGACCTGCCGTTCCTGCCTGATTATTTTCATCACAGTAGTTATATTGAATCATACAAAAATCCCAGTCATATTCCTCTAACAGCGCCAAAAACTCATTTTGCGGACCATGGAAGGAAAACCCCAGATTGCGGATGGTACCGGAAGTCTTCTTTTCATCGATCCATTTTTCGATTCCAAGCTCTGTAAGCCGCTTCCACGACCTCACATTGCCCAGCATATGTATCAGATAATAGTCGATATGGTCCGTTTGCAGCCGCTCCAGCTGCGTACCGAAGATACGGTCCAAATCGCCATATTTTCTCACATTATTATGCGGAAGCTTCGTCGCAATGTTAACCTTCTGCCGCATTCCGTCCTTCGCGAGTATCCTTCCGAGAGTAGCCTCGCTGTTTGGATAAATGTACGCAGTATCGAAATAGTTCACACCTTGTTCCATGGCATAGCGAATCTGCCGCTCAACTTCCTTCTCGTCCTTGTTAAACCGCATACATCCAAATGCCAAGGCTGAAATCTTTTCGCCGTTCTTAGGATTTGTTCTGTACTGCATGGTAAGCCCTCCTTTATAGTTTTATACTTTAAAGCGGTTCTAATGCGATGAAAGCGCCTCCGCCGACAGTGGTAGAAAGCCATAGTTTTACATCGATAAACTGCTTCCTTCCCTGATCATACATCTGTGCTTTCAAATCTTTATCTGCGGACACCAAAGTCACCCAGTGCCAGTTATCGAGGTTTCGCACCGCTCCATTGGATAAATTTAAAAAAGCTACCGGTAAATTATCTGAAAAGGCAGAGATTAGAAACTCCAATACCGTTTCCATACCGGGACGCATTTTTTCTTCCGCCGGAACCTCCAAAAGTCTGGCCTTCAAGGGTACTTCATGTTTTACGCCAAAGCCGATTGCTCCGTCAATAAAAACAGAAGCTCTGTCCACCCCTCGCAAGCCCGGCTTTACATAGCTCCAGACCTCCTCCATCAGACGCAGCATTCCCGCATAGCTCGTTCCGTCTCCGTCATAAAGCCCGCTGCATTCCTCCGGTCTGGTAGCTGCCAGATACCACAGTAAATTGGATGCTGCCGTCGGGCCGCATCCGCTCATCCTCTGAATCCATCCCGGATACCAGACTTGATGCGCTCCATAAGAAATTGATCTCCCTTTATGAATATGAAGCCGTTCGGGATAACGTATCGACGCCTCCCGTAAGGCTTGTGTTCTTACATCCATTGTGTTACCACCTCTTCTATCTATTAGCTCTCGCTGCATAATTGCTTCGATATATTCTTTTTATTCCGCTTCTGAAACGGGAGCGAAATTGTTGTTTAACCAAAAATGAATCGAAATCCCTTTAACCCCGTTACTGTCTCAAAGCCTATAAGCTACGCAATGCAGTTCTTACAACCCTGTATATCTAACATAACACTTCCCCTTTATAAAAACAATTTCTTTATAAAAAAGGAACGAGAAATTTAACCATTTCCTAGCACAGCAAGTTTATCATAGATTGCGCCATATTTAAGAAATCATTTTCCACCTATTTATTACTTTACTAATTATGAATGAACTTTGATATGATGAAGCTTTCATGGAATATCATAAATAAAAACGAAGAAAACTGTAGCGTACATATCACATCAAGGTGAATTACAGCTACAGTTTTCTTCATTAAATTTATAATCCTTAATAGCAGATACGCCGAATCCGGATATTGCCATAAACATACTGATTTTATATTCCGTTCTTTGCATCTGCTTAATTCACTATACGCAATTCTCAAAGATTGGTTCAATATATTGTTTGATAAATTCTATTCTATCCGTAACACCCGGCTTAAAAAAGGACGCAATAGAAACTACTATGTTTTTCTTTGTATTGACATAGATAACATTTCCCCCATCTCCCATTGCTGCATAGCCATTCTCATCAATCCACCATAAATATCCATATGGCAAATCGAGTTTTTCCCACCGGCTATGTTCCTTTGTACTCTCTTCTATCCACTTAGACGATACAATTTGGTTATTTTCCCATATTCCACCGGCTAAATATAATTGACCTATCCTGGCCATATCCATAGGTGTCAGCGTAAGCCCCCAGCCTGCTGTATTTACTCCGGATGGGTCAACAACCCAGCCGCTGATATTGCTCGCTTTGTTAAATGCGAGTTGTTCCTCTTTACTATGAAAAACCAAATTGGTCTTAACGCTGATTCCCAGCGGTGAAAATAAATTTTCCATTGCGAAATCAAATACAGATTTACCGGTCGTTTTTACAAGAATGCCCGACAAAATATCCGGTCCTATGAGGGGTGCGTATCTAAATTTTCCTATCTGTCCTCTTCCCCCTAATAAATCAAGCGTAAATTTTACATAGTCATCACTTGTGAAATACTTTTTATACGGTGCCAATTTATATTTATACGGAGCTGTCATTATCAATAAATCCTTAACTGTAACATCCCGTATTGTGTTTTCCCTTCTTTTAACTATGTAGTCAGGGAAGAAATCCAATACTTTCTGATTAATATCTTTAATGTATCCTTTGTCCACGGCAATCCCAAACAATATGGAAACAATACTTTTCGTTACTGAATAAACATGGATTCTGCTGGAAGCAGTGCATTCATTAAAATAATTTTCATACAGTGTTTTACCATCTTTAAATACAACCATGCCTGCAATATTGCTATAATCATTATTTATTTTTATTTCCAACGCTGTCACTTTTTCCTGATTCATATAAATTTCTCCCTTATCAACTATTTTCTTTTCAGCTTCTTTTTAACAGGATAATAAATTTCGGTTATAAGCTCACTTTCTTTTGAGACTTGGGACGGGTCGGTTACATATACTTCATAGAGAGCGTTGTCGCATTCATACCCTTCCATTTCCGCCCATTCACGTTGTCTCGTATATACAGAAGGTAGGGCAGAATAAGAACCATATATAATCGTTTTTAGGCACAGGCCCGGATAAAAGTCTCTTGTTCCCGTAACATACTCTTTTACCGGGATAGCGAATTCAATATCTAAACCGGAGGGACTAAATTCTGCACTATGGAAAAGTACCATTGGCGGGGCAAGCATAGTTAATTTATCGCCGGCAATTTTCCTGAATAATTTACTAAAGCAATTTCCATATTCTTCAGCAACTTCGTGTTCAGGAACCATTTTTCGGATAGATAGAAGATACATCATTGGTACTTCTACAAGTTGAACATCGATGCTTTCCATATATGACATAATTGATTTGCCTAATTTCAAATTTGATATATCATTATTTATTTTCGCTAAAGTCTCTTCAAATTCTTGCACCTGTTTCTCTATTTCTTTTTTTTTCCCGGTAAGTGCCAGGAAAAGCTTTTCATCCAATAATTCTTCTGATTCAAGTATTGTTTTAATTTGTTCCAATGAAAAATTGTATGATTTCAAACGGTTAATAAACAACATTTTTTTTAATTGTTCGATAGAATAATATCTATAACCATTCTCAGGGTTGATTTCATCAGGTATAATCAGTTCTATTTCAGCATAGTAACGAAGTGTCTTTGTGGATACTTCGCATATCTTTGAAAACTCACCAATTGATAGCATCGCTCCTCCTCCTTTTTACGTATCTCATATGCTTTACTTTACACCTTGCCCTAAGGGCAAAGTCAATGTGATAAAATCTGCATGATACATAATGAAAGTAACATGATATAAAAATATAGTCAAAAAATGTTATTACATATAATCAAAAAGCGAAAATGTTGTAAATCAACGTCTCGGCATCTATGGGTAACGAGAGGAGGCTTCGAATTCTATCTCCTCACAAAATACTGATAGAAAGGCATTTTCCAGCACATGAAAATAAATCATTGCATGAGTGGGTAAAAGAAAAACGATAGGTATATGTAATAATATCTATCATAGTTATCAATATCCTACATAACTTGGTACGACCAGCTCATATAATAATATTATCTAATCTCTCAAGGAGTGACAATATGGATATATATACCGACGGTTTCCCCGGCAACTCAAACAATATCAATCAGGGGGCTATTCCATTTGTAACAAATCTAAGACAGGATGTCTTAACCAATACCAACTTTTTTACTGCCCGATGGACTGGTCTATATATGCAGCTGGGGCTTATGACGATTCCGGCCAATGGAGAAGCCGGATTAGATATGCTTATAAATTCAGATCAGTTTTATTACATTGAACAGGGTACTGCCTTGGTTATTATGGGCATGAGCCAAGAATACCTCAATTTTCAGACGCAAGCATATAAAGGATTTTCTATTTTTGTTCCGTCTGGAACCTGGCACAATATCCTTAATATCGGAAATATTAATTTAAAAATGTTTCTAACCATTGCACCTCCCTTTCTTCCATACAATACTAATTTTGAAAAAACCGAAGATTGGATACCTGCAAAATATTATTAATGCATTTTATTGTTTACTGTGAAATCATATGAACACTTTCAGTTGGTGGGGTAAAAGAAAAGCATCCATTCGAAGAAGGGCATCTTCCATACATAAAAGGGGTTACTACAAATAAAAAACCAACAATCGTAATTGATGGTTGGTTTTTTAGATACATTCATGGCTATTCCACTAACTTAAGTAATCTTTGCCAGTTACCGCAACTAAATCATTTTCTATTTGTACATAAACATTTTCACAAGTTCATTGGACCCCATTCCAGCTTCCGGCATCTTCTGAATAAAATGTAAACCAAACTTGTGTTTAATCATCGTCTGATGTTTTTGTATCTGCAAGTTAAGAATAAGCACACTTCCAGGAGCAACAAAACGCTGCTTATCATGAATCTCTTTTTATTATGACTACCTTATTTATAAAAATTGATACATATCTTCAGCAAGCTTTTTCTCAAGTCCAATGAGTCGTTTTGTAATATTTTTAGATTTTTCATCAGCCGCTTTATACTGGTTTAGATATTTATTGAGCGATTTTACTCCCATATTACAACCATCTGTTATCAAATCAGCAATTGTTTGATCGGAGTCATTCATAACCAATTTAACATTTGTTTTTATCCACGACATACTTTTAGCTATCGGGCTCGGTTCTTTACCATCGTCGTGAAATTCATTTAAAAGGGAGTCAATTTCCGCTTCTAATTTATCATGATTGCTTTTGCAGTCAATCAGATATGCTTTCAAATTATTATCAGAAACATATTCCAACACCTCATCAATTGACTCAACTCCCATTTTAATCCCTGCATTGCACTCACGCAATAATTTTATGGTATCTGGTTCTATCATAATATCATCCAACTCCTTATTTTATAGTTTAAAATAAGTATGTCTTTTTTTATCACTAATATCCAAACTTTAACTTAAAATATTGTAAATTAATACATTATACTTTCTCTCTTTTTCGGAAGAAAACCGAAATTGATTTTTATAAACCATTATATATATTCTCCGCGTTTTTTCAATAATACTCCATAAATCTAATGGTTTAATCCGTATATATCCTTAATTTTCATCATATTTTATGGGCGGACACTCATTCTGCCTTATCATATTTTATTTTTCTCTTCATTCGTATAAATATTTCCTATGATTAAGGTAGAATAAGTTGCACAAAATGAACAGAAGATAAAAAGAGTGTAAAACACTTAATAATTCAATAGGTTTTACACTCTTTGTTTTTATGTATTTATATGATTATGCGATTCTTTTTTCTAAATCTTCGATACGCTTTTCCAGTTGGTCGATTTTCTTAATAAGGATAGACACTGATTCTCTTTCAAGTTTGCAAGCATTGACTTCATGTTGCATACTTTCGAGTGTATTTTCGATGCGGTCAAAACGTTTTTCGATTTGATCTAAGCGATTATCCATGCGACTTTCCAAACGCCCAATCTCGTTAATGATAGCGTTTAGCATTTCATTCATTTCTTTGTCCATGCGTGTCATACCCCCTTGTATGTGTGAGTATAGCATATCTGGAGTGTAAAGTCTATTCAATTATCGAGATTCTTTATGGTGAAAGTTAGTGGTAATTTGATGATTAATGCCTATATGGGAATTGCCCCCGCTCTTATAAATGTAAGCAACGCTGACCGTTTAGACCGATTGTTAGTTTGTGATTCTATTGCTTCTGTAACTTCGTTGGGGCTTAATCCCGACGTATTAATGAGTTCGCTTACAGATCAGTCTTTTAGTTTCTTTTCGTTAAATAGGTCATCTAGCTCTTTCTGTTCAGATTTAAT
The DNA here is from genome assembly GCF_000732725.1 of Kineothrix alysoides. GTDB lineage: Bacteria > Bacillota > Clostridia > Lachnospirales > Lachnospiraceae > Kineothrix > Kineothrix alysoides. The sequence continues at coordinate 1,994,964 of NZ_JPNB01000001.1, forward strand.
TCTGGTTTGTAACGCAGTTCAATAGATTTTTTAGGTTTTCTTCCTGCCATATTTTACCTCCGATATCATATAATTATAAAGTATATGGACAAGATTTCTTAATTATTAATTTAATATAATTATTGTTCGTTTTTATATTCAATTTCAATTACGTCGCCTTCTTGAATGTCTTCTGCTAACCAACGACGCGCGATATCATAAAAATAATCACTGCCATCTACTTCACAAGTCACTACTCTGTTTTCTATTTTAATTATCTTTAATTTCATTAAACTTCCTTTGTAATTAATAATGCGTTAAATTCGATCCAGACTGTCTTTGCATTTTGACCCCAATTCTGTCCCCATATAATTCACAATGTATTAGTCTATGAACGGTCTGAAATGGTTGTTTTTATATTTGGAAAATAAAAAGAAATGCCAAAAACATCGTGTTTTCTAGCATTTCCAAGAGTAGCGAGAGGGGGATTCGAACCCTCGACACTACGGGTATGAACCGTATGCTCTAGCCAACTGAGCTATCTCGCCATATAATATGGGACCTATAGGGCTCGAACCTATGACCCTCTGCTTGTAAGGCAGATGCTCTCCCAGCTGAGCTAAGATCCCACATTTGTTAGGTTGCTTTCCGCAACCCGCTTTGCTAGTATACAATTTTATTCCCCTGCTTGTCAAGGGATTTTCTGAAACTTTTCAGCAAAATTTTAACTTTTTTCAGCAATCTGATTTTTCCTGACAATTCCTATACCGGAGGATATATCACATTCTCTCCGGTGCTTGGAAACCGAGCACATCGATACATGTTCCCAGTACATCACGCGTCAATACGAGAAGCGCTATAAAGCCTTCTTTCTTGGAAGGATCCTCTTCCGTCAATATCTTCGTCTCATGATAAAAATGGTTAAGCGCATTCGCCAAATCATAAATATAGGCACACACCTTATGGGGCGCAATTTCTTCATAGGCGCTTTCCATCATGGCGTTGAAACCTACAAGCTGAAGCATCAGATTCTTTTCCGACTCTCCGGTGGGCTCCTGAAGAACTACCTCCACCAACGAGCCTCCCATTTCCTTATATTTGGTCAAAATGGACTTAATGCGCACGATTGTATACAAAATATACGGACCCGTATCCCCTTCAAAAGAAGTAAATCTGTCCATATCGAAAATATAATCCTTCGACGCCTGATTGGATAAATCGCCGTATTTTATCGCAGACAGAGCCACTACACGAGCAGTTTCCCTTGCCTCTTTTTCCGGTACCAAACGGTTCTCCGTGATTTTACCATACATCTCTTCATTGATTTCGGAAAGCAGCGATTCTAAGCGCATCACGCCGCCCTCTCTCGTCTTGAATGGCTTACCGTCCTTGCCGTTCATCGTACCGAATCCAAGAAAATACAGCTTTGTCTCCGGTTGTACCAGCTTTGTTTTCCTCGCGCAGCGGAATACCTGCTCGAAATATAAATCCTGACGCTTATCCACAACATAAATAATTTCATCCGGGTGTATCCGGTTCATACGCTCCATAATTGTCGCCAGATCCGTAGTATTATAAAGGGATGCGCCGTCGGATTTTAAAATCATGCAGGGCGGAATCTCTTTCGTATCCGATTCTTCCTTAACATCTACCACCAGAGCACCATCGCTTATATATGCGTATCCCATTTCCTTCATATCCTCTACCATATGGGGAATCAAATCATGAACGTCGGATTCGCCCTTCCAAAGATCGAATTCCACGTTCAGATTGCGGTAATTTTTCTTCAAGTCGGCTACCGAAACGTTAATAATATGTTTCCAAAGAGCACGATACCCTCTCACTCCACTCTGAAGCTTGAATGTAGCGTCCATGGCCTTCGCCTTGTAAGAAGCGTCTTCCTTAGACTTGCCGCTGGCCGTAGGGTAGATTTCCTCCAGCTGCGAAATGGTAAAAGGCGCCTCCTTAGGATATTCTCCGTTGAAAGCTTCATCGAAATATACAAGCTCCGGGTAACGCTCCTGAAGCTCTGTAATAATCAATCCCATTTGCAGGCCCCAGTCACCCAGATGAATATCTCCGATTACCTCGTGTCCCGCATATCGCGCGATACGCTTTATACTCTCGCCGATGATGGCTGAACGCAGATGGCCTACGTGCAAAGGCTTCGCTATATTCGGGCCGCCATAATCGATTACAATTTTCTTAGGGCTCTTTGGCATGTCCAATCCAAATTTAGAGGAATGTGCCATCTGGTTCAAATAATCCTTCAAAAATTCCGGCTTCAGTTTCAAATTCAAAAATCCGGGATTTACTGCAATCACTTCTTCAAATATCTTGCTGTCGTTTAACTTCTGCGCCACTTCCTGCGCTATGATAATCGGCACCTTTTTATACTGCTTCGCGCCTGCCATCGCTCCGTTACATTGATACTCACACAAATCGGGACGATTTGACAATGTGACCTTCCCCAGTTCTTCCGCATATCCTGCCGATAAAAAAGCACGCTTCATCTCATCTGATATTACATCAAGAATTTTATTCATTACATTTCTTCCTTCCTTAACCGGGTGAAGCCACCCCTCATCTCACATCTATATATACTATCATCTCGTTCTTATTTTCGCAATGCCAATTTGCTCCGCTTTCGAGTAAACACAGCCGCAATAGTCTTGTCTATACAGCCCAAACTGTCCGGACAGCTCAACCGACCTCTTGTACCCGTTTTTCTTTTTAAAATCCGAGGGCAAAAAAGCAACACCGAATTCTTTTCCCATAAGCCCACCGATTTCATTTAGCTTTTCTGCATTCTTCATCGGACTTATCGTAAGCGTTGTGGTGAAATAATCAAAGCCTTTCTCCGCAGCAAGCCGTGCGGTTTTTCGAAGCCTCAGCTCATAGCACAAAAGACATCTCTCTCCGCCCTCCGGACAGCGCTCCAGGCCCTTGGCGATATGATAAAAGCTCTCCGGCTCATAATCGCCCTCTATTACCTCAATTTTATGTGCGCGTAGGGTGGAATACATATTTTCGAATACTCCCTCCTCTACCTGCCTGTTATAATCTGCGATTAAGCGCTTCTGCTCCTCAGCTCTTTTCCGATATTCTGGATCTTCTGTAATGTTGGGATTATAGTAAAAAACTGTGACATCGAAATATTCGCGCAAATATTCCATTACATAACTGCTGCATGGCGCGCAGCAGCTATGGAGGAGAAGCGTCTTTCGCTGTTCGCTTTCTTTTAATTGTGCTTCTATTATTTTATCTAATTCTTTTGCATAATTTATCATATTATTTTATTCTCCTTCCAAAGACTGTTGGAAGAATATAACCTGCTCAAAAAAGGCTACCGCAAAACAACGGCATCATTCCCCATTATTTTGCAGCAGTCCCCCTATTTACAGCGACGCAATGTCAACCAATGTCAGCTTTTCTTCCTTATTGACATGCTCTAAACTTGTAACCAACGCTCTTGCGGTATCCAACGAAGTCAGACAGTTCACACCTGTCTCAATTGCAGTCCTTCTTATGAGAAATCCATCTCTGGACTTATCCCTTCCCTGTGTAGGCGTATCGATGACAAGGTCAATCTTATGCCCCAGAATAAGATCCATGACCGTAGGCGATTCCTGCTGTATCTTATTTACCTTGCGGGCATTTATCCCAGCTTCCTTAAGTGCATTCGCCGTGCTTCTCGTAGCATAAATGGTATAGCCAAGCTTTTCAAAGCGTTTTCCTATTTCAATCGCTTCACCCTTATCCGCATCCTTAACTGTGATGATCATCTGCTTGTATTTCGGTAAATTGATACCGGCACCAAGAAATGCCTTATAAAGCGCTTCATTAAAGGTTTGGGAAATACCCAGACATTCTCCCGTAGATTTCATCTCCGGCCCTAAGCTGATTTCCGCCCCCCTTATTTTCTCAAAGGAAAAGACCGGCATCTTAATCGCTACATAATCCGCTTCCTTTTGAAGTCCCGGCTCATAGCCAAGCTCTCGGATCGTCTTACCTATGATAACATCCGTTGCAAGATCCACTATGGGAATGCCCGTTACCTTGCTGATATAAGGCACCGTTCGTGAAGAACGGGGATTTACTTCGATAACATATACCTCTTCGCCCACCGCAATGAACTGAATGTTGATCAGTCCGATGACATGCAGCGCCTTAGCGAGTCGTCTCGTATACTCCGCAATCGTTTCCTTTACTTTCTCACTGATGCTCTGGGCTGGATATACGGAAATACTGTCGCCGGAATGGACACCAGCCCTCTCGATATGCTCCATAATGCCCGGAATCAATATATCGGTACCGTCGCAGACTGCATCTACCTCGATCTCCTTGCCCTGCAAGTATTTATCCACCAGAATAGGATGATCCTGCGCGATGCGGTTGATGATTTCTATGAATTCCTCCACTTCCTCATCGGAAATGGCAATCTGCATCCCTTGTCCGCCCAGAACGTAGGAGGGGCGCACCAATACCGGATAGCCCAATTTGTTCGCTACCTTCTTAGCCTCCTCAGCGGTATACACGGTTCCGCCTGAGGGTCTGGGAATATCGCACTTTTCCAAAATGGCATCGAACAACTCCCTGTCCTCTGCAGCATCTACATTCTCCGCGCTCGTTCCCAGTATGGGAACCCCCATCTTCATGAGACTTTCTGTCAGTTTAATCGCTGTCTGCCCACCGAACTGAACCACTGCTCCATCTGGTTTCTCTATATTTACAACATTCTCCACATCCTCGGGAGTCAACGGCTCAAAATAAAGCTTATCCGCAATGTCGAAGTCGGTGCTCACCGTCTCCGGGTTGTTATTGATGATAATCGTCTCATATCCTGCCTTGGAAAACGCCCACGTAGCATGTACGGAACAATAGTCGAACTCGATGCCCTGACCGATACGAATAGGACCGGAGCCCAGAACCAGCACCTTCTTAAGCGGGTTAGTTTTTACTACCTCGCTTTCACTTCCGAAGCAGGAATAATAATAGGGAGTGCTTGCCGCGAATTCTGCCGCACAGGTATCTACCATTTTAAAGGCTGCGGTGATTCCGTTATCATAGCGCATTTTCTTAATATCTGCCTCCGGTATGGCCGTCAGCCTGCTGATGACATTATCGGGGTACTCGATGCGCTTCGCTTCTTTTAACAAGTCCACAGTGAGAGGACCCTTCTTCAGCTCCTCTTCCATCTCGACTAAAATCGCAATCTTATCGATAAACCAATGATCTACCATGGTTATCTCGTGAATCGTATCGTAATCAATTCCCTTTCTGACCGCTTCCGCTATTACGTAAATTCTCTGGTCATCCACAATTTTCAGCCTGTCCAGAAGCTCCTCCTTAGAAAGTGCTGTAAAATCATAGCTCATAAGGCAATCCACATGCTGCTCCAGCGAGCGAATCGCCTTCATAAGCGCACCTTCAAAATTCGTACAGATACTCATGACCTCGCCCGTAGCCTTCATCTGCGTGGTCAGCGTCCTCTTCGCCGTAATGAACTTGTCGAAAGGAAGGCGCGGTATCTTCACTACGCAGTAATCCAGTGTCGGCTCGAAGCTGGCATAGGTTTTTCCCGTAATCGCATTCTTTATTTCATCCAGTGTATAGCCAAGAGCAATCTTCGCCGCCACCTTTGCAATCGGATAGCCGGTAGCTTTCGACGCAAGCGCAGAAGAACGGCTTACGCGGGGGTTTACTTCGATTACACAATATTCAAAGCTGGTAGGATGCAGGGCGAACTGCACATTGCAGCCCCCGGTGATCTCCAGCTCATTGATAATATTGAGGGACGAGCTGCGAAGCATCTGATATTCTTTATCCATCAAGGTCTGTGAAGGAGCCACAACGATACTGTCTCCGGTATGTACGCCCACCGGGTCGATATTCTCCATGTTACAAACGGTAATACAGTTGCCCATACTATCGCGCATCACTTCGTATTCAATTTCCTTCCAACCGGAAATACAACGCTCTACCAGAACCTGACTTACGCGGGAAAGGCGAAGACCGTTGGCCAGAATTTCTTCCAGTTCCATCTGATTGTCAGCAATTCCTCCGCCCGAACCGCCAAGCGTATATGCCGGACGAAGAACGACAGGATAGCCTATTTTCTTTGCAAATTCCACACCATCTTTTACATTTTCCACTACAAGAGATGCCGCGCAGGGCTCTCCGATTTTCTCCATCGTCTCCTTGAATTCCAAACGATCCTCTGCCTTTTTAATCGTCTTAGCAGTAGTCCCCAGAAGCTTTACGTTGTTTCTCGCAAGAAATCCGGATTCATCCAGCTCCATGCCGAGATTTAGACCCGCCTGTCCTCCCAGCGTGGGCAAAACACTGTCGGGCTTTTCCTTTTCAATAATCTGCTCTAAGACTTTGACCGTTAAAGGCTCAATATATATCTTATCCGCAATATCTCTATCTGTCATAATGGTTGCAGGGTTGGAGTTTACCAGTACGACCTCGACTCCCTCTTCCTTTAAAGAGCGGCAAGCCTGCGTTCCCGCATAGTCGAATTCCGCCGCCTGTCCGATAACGATAGGGCCGGAACCGATAACCAACACTTTTTTCACATTAGGATTCTTAGGCATCTTCTTTCCTCGCTTTCATCATATCAATAAACCTGTCAAACAAATACCCGGAATCCTGAGGACCCGGACATGCTTCCGGATGAAACTGTACGGTGAAAATATTCTTGCCGGTATAGGAAAGGCCTTCGTTCGTTCCATCGTTCACATTAATAAATGCCGGCGTGGCAATCTTAGGGTCGAGTTTATCCATATCTACCACATAACCATGGTTCTGTGAAGAAATATAGACTCTGCCGGTCTGCAAGTCTTTTACCGGATGATTTCCGCCCCGATGGCCGTATTTCATTTTAAAAGTATCTGCCCCCGTCGCAAGCGCCATGAGCTGATGTCCTAAACAAATTGCAAAAATGGGAATGTTCGTTTGATATAGCTTATTAATTTCTTCTATGATAGAGGTGCATTCCTTCGGATCGCCGGGTCCATTGCTCAACATGATGCCGTCCGGCGCAGCCGCAAGGATTTCTTCCGACGTTGTAAGTGCAGGATATACGGTAACATCACAGCCTCTCTTCGCGAGAGCATCGGCTATATTATCCTTTGCTCCGAGGTCTAACAGCGCAACTTTTTTGCCGGCGCCGTTTAAGGCTTTTACCATACTTGGTTTCTTTTCATGGGTTCCTTTTTCGTACGCTTCCATATCGAATCTGGCGCTTCCGGAAACTGCGCCATTTTCCTCCAAAGAGACGGAACCCCTTATTTCATATTTATGTTCACAGGTTACCTTTTCCACCACTTTCTCTGCGGTGTACTCCTTTAATCTGGGTATGATTTCATTCAAATCATAATCTTCCCTCGTCGTAATCATTCCGTTCATCGTGCCCTTTTCCCGTAAAAGCTTCGTAAGGGCCCTAGTATCGATTCCTGCGATTCCCGGCACTCCATATTCCTCCAGAAATTCCTGAATCGTCATATCCGAGCGGAAATTGCTGGAAATCCTTGACAATTCCCGTACAATAAATCCATCGGGCCACGGTTTCTTAGATTCCATATCGTCTCTGCATACTCCATAGTTACCGATAAGCGGATAGGTCATGCACACGGCTTGTCCCGCGTAGGAAGGATCCGTCAGTACTTCCGGATAGCCTGCCATGGACGTATTGAAAACTATTTCACTGATGATTTCTTTTTTGGCACCGATATGAGTTCCCTCAAAAACTGTGCCGTCCTCCAAAATTAAAAATGACTTTATTGGAAATACGTTCATTTTTTTCACCCGTCGTCCTCTCTCTAAATTTTATCCAAATTATCTTATTTTAGCACAACATCTTGTATGTTTCAACTATATTATTCTAAAATATTACCCAATATGCCGTATCACCTTCGATGATCAACTGTTCCGAAGCATCAAAATAATTCCAGTTCTTCCCGGAGAAATAAGTATTATAAATTTCTTCGTCCATATCCACCTTTTCGAAGTTTCTTCCACTCACAACATTCATCAGAGTATTTGTCACCGTTCCAAGGGCTCTTTCATTGATTTGATCTGTTTTGTAATGCACTTCATCATAACTGAAGGGACAATCTGCATCATTCACAACAGCCAGCTTTGTCACCCGTATATTCCCCGTCTCTTCATACTGCAATATCTTTTCATAAACCATATTCGCATACACTTTATCAAGATTATTGCTCAAGGTTCTGTTCGCTATTATTACATTACAAAATACTATCTGTATGATCAGGTACGCACATCCGACATAACATATGAACGTCTTTAGCTTTCCATCCGTGCAGGCAAAGGCAACCAGCAGGAGCATGCTCTGCACCGCATAAAACGGCCAAATGATTCTGGGCGGCAGATAGACATATTGCTGAAACATAGAAATCACAAAAATCATCACGTTGATTCCTGTAACAAAAAGCACAAAATACAAAACCGCCATTTTATTCTTCTTTCTAATAAATATGAAGATGACGACACCTATGCAAAAGACCATAATCAACAACGGAAGCCATATGTCAGGCAGCAAGCCCTTGCTGTTTTTCAAAAGGATTGCATAAATCTCTGCCATTGCTTTCAGCTTATCCATCCAGATTCCTGCTCCTACGCGCTTTCTCAGCCCTCCGCTTACCCCAGTATAAGCAAGTAAAGTATAGCTCAAAATATTTAAAGCACCTGAGCCCAAAGTATAAATCCCACACAGGATTTCCTCTACTACAGTCTTTTTCGTTATCCTAAAGTCATTATCCAAAAGGATATATGCGGACAAGACGATGGCCGCATATACAACTGTAACCTGATATCCGGTCGTTGCTAATAGGAAAAAGATAAATGACAGCAATCTCCTTTTTTTAATGAAATAATAGATACCTATTGAGGCAAACAAATATCCCATTCCAAACACCAATGCACACTCGCTGAACATTAAGTTTTCTCCAAACAATACATTGGAAAATAACAGTATTGTAATTGCATAAAAACCCATTTCCTGCGAAATCGACGTTTTTTGAATGTTCTCAAGCAATCCCTTTTGTACGAAGCAAAGCCCTAAAGCCAGTAAAAAAAGAGCAGCTATCGTAGTTACTCCTGTATGCGTAGTAGTGGATAATCCCATTTTTAATAGAATATAATCCATCAAAGATGTCAAATATCTTCCATCCTGAATCTGAATTAAAATATCTTTTTCTGCTGATACCATATGTGCCAATGTATCACAATTAAAACTTCTTCGAAATAACCCTCCCCAAGCAATTAATAATACACTTAGATTAATTAAATATTGATTGATTGTCTCTTTTTTCATCCCCAAGCTCCACTTCTTATTTTAGATAATTTAATCTTTAAATAAAACCATGGAAATCCGAACATGTCTTTCCATGGTTTTATCATTATCTTGTAAAATAGTATACACCCGATTCGAATATCTTCATATCCTGCTCTCCGTAAATGTTAATTGCAACAGAACGGTCCCGGCGCTCCGCATGTGCCATCTTGCCAAAACATCTTCCATCCGGAGACGTAATTCCTTCGATAGAAGCATAGGAACCGTTGACGTTCCACTCCTCATCCATGGAAACATTGCCGTCGATATCCGCGTACTGCGTAGCTACCTGACCATTTGCGAACAATCTATCCACCCATTCCTTCGGCGCAACGAAACGTCCTTCTCCATGAGAGGCCGGGTTCGCGTAGGTCTTGCCTACCTCTGCTTCCTGAAGCCAAGGCGATTTATTGGATACTACTTTCATATATACCATCTTGGAAATATGACGGTTAATCGTATTGAAGGTAAGGGTCGGAGAATCCTCCTTCTGTCCTACGATTTCTCCAAACGGAACAAGACCGAGCTTGATCAGCGCCTGAAATCCGTTGCAGACACCGAGAGCAAGACCATCCCTTTCGTTTAACAGCTTCATGACCGCTTCTTTTATCTTCGCATTCTGGAATGCGGTGGCGAAAAATTTCGCGCTTCCATCCGGTTCATCCCCTGCGGAAAATCCGCCCGGAAACATGATAATCTGTGCATCGTTGATTGCCTTTTCAAACACCTCTACGGAATCTCTGATATCCTCTGCCGTCAAGTTTCTGAATATCTTCGTCACTGCCTTCGCTCCGGCGCGCTCAAACGCTCTCGCACTGTCATATTCGCAGTTCGTACCCGGAAATACCGGAATAAATACCGTAGGCCTCGCCACTTTGTTCTTGCATATATAAACCTTGTCTGTCGTATGAAGCGGAGACTCTACAGGCGTCATTTCTTTCGCCGCCTTCGTCGGAAATACCTTTTCCAACTTGGAGGTCCACGCAGACAATGCCTCTTCGATAGAAATATGAACATCCTTATAGATGAACTCCGGCTCCTTCGTCACTTCGCCTACTACACGGCAATTCGAAAGCTCGATTAATTTCTCCAGCTTATCCGCCTCTACTTCCGCCACGATATCGCCTAAGCCGTTCTCGAACAATTCCTTTGCCGACAACTCTCCTGACATTATTACGCCCAATTTATTGCCGAACGCCATCTTGCTGATGGAAGAAGCGAGTCCCTTGGCATCCTGCGCATAGGCGGACACAATGACTCCATCGTCAATAAGCAGTGCAATCTGCTGATACAAATTCATAACATTTTCATAAACCGGAATATCGTATTCATCCTTGTCAACCCAGAACTGAACCAGCTTATTTCCTTCACCCTTAAGCTCCGGTGTTACGATATTGCTCTCCTTCGCCACATCCACTGCAAAGGATACAAGAGTAGGAGGTACATCGATATCCTGAAAGGTTCCCGACATACTGTCCTTACCGCCGATGGACGCAAGGCCGTATCCAATCTGTGCATCATACGCACCCAAAAGGGCTGCAAAGGGCTGGCTCCAGCGTTCCGGTTCCGAGGTCATACGCCTGAAATATTCCTGAAAGGTAAAGCGGATATTTCTAAAATCCCCGCCTGCTGCCACAATCTTCGCCATGGATTCCGTCACCGCATAGATTGCCCCATGGTAAGGGCTCCATGAAGAAAGATACGGATCGAAACCGTAGCTCATAAGCGTCACCGCGTCCGTTTTCCCTTTTAATACCGGAAGTTTCGCCGCCATTACCTGCGTCTCTGTCAACTGGTATTTACCGCCGTAAGGCATGAGTACGGAAGCCGCACCGATGGAAGAGTCGAACATTTCCACCAATCCCTTTTGGGAGCATACGTTCAGATCATTGAGTCCCGCAAGCCATGCCGCTTTCACGTCCTCTTTTTCCAAGTTCTCCCTTACCGAAGGAATCGCTATATAATCGAAATAATTTTCTTCTTTTTCAGGAATATCTACCTTAACATTCGTTTCCTGATGAGCGCCGTTGGTATCGAGGAATGCTCTCTTAATGTTAACAATTTCCTTACCGCGCCATTTTAAAACGAGCCTCGGCTCTTTAGTCACAACGGCAACGGGAACCGCCTCCAGATTCTCTTCCACCGCAAAGTCAAGGAATCTATCTACATCGGAAGGACCTACTACCACAGCCATTCTTTCCTGTGATTCTGAAATGGCCAATTCTGTACCGTCCAGTCCTGCATACTTCTTGGGCACTTTATCCAAGTCTATAATCAGCCCGTCTGCCAGTTCTCCAATTGCCACAGAGACGCCGCCCGCGCCGAAATCATTGCATTTCTTTATAATCCTGCTCACTTCTTCTCTTCTAAAAAGTCGCTGGATCTTGCGTTCTGTAGGAGCATTTCCCTTTTGAACTTCCGCGCCGCAGGTCTCGATAGAGTTCTCCGTATGCACTTTTGAGGAACCCGTAGCTCCTCCGCAGCCGTCTCTGCCGGTCCTTCCTCCAAGGAGAATGATGATATCATCAGGATCCGAATTCTCACGGATAACATTGCGTCTTGGCGCTGCTCCCATTACCGCACCGATTTCCATTCTCTTCGCCACATAGTCAGGATGATAAATCTCCTTTACATAGCCGGTTGCCAGTCCTATCTGATTGCCGTAAGAAGAATAGCCGCTGGCCGCACCGCGTACCAGTTTCTTCTGGGGCAATTTTCCTTTTAAGGTCTCCGCTACGGGTACCGTCGGGTCTGCCGCACCGGTTACGCGCATCGCCTGATATACATAGCCGCGTCCTGAAAGGGGATCACGGATCGCACCGCCAAGGCAGGTTGCCGCACCACCGAAAGGCTCTATTTCTGTGGGATGGTTATGGGTCTCATTTTTAAAGAACACAAGCCATTCTTCATTTACCATTCCCTCGCCATAATCTATTTCCACCGGAACAATGACGGAGCACGCATTGATTTCATCGGACTCCTCCATATCGTTTAATTTCCCGTCCCTTTTCAGCTTGCGCATCGCCATAAGGGCCAGATCCATCAAACAGATGAACTTGTCCTCTCTGTCTCTAAAAATCTCTTCCCTCGTATCCAGGTAGCTTTGATAGGTCGTTTCAATAGGGGTCCTGTAATAGCCCTCGCCGAATTCCACGTTCTTAAGCTCCGTTGAAAAGGTGGTATGGCGGCAGTGATCGGACCAATAGGTATCGAGCACTCTGATTTCCGTCATGGTAGGATTTCTGCGCTCGTCGTTTTTAAAATAATTATGAATATGTTTAAAGTCTTTGAACGTCATAGCAAGCCCCAGGGACTCGTATAATTCCTCTAACTCTCTCTCCTGCATATTCTTAAATCCATCCAGAACGGAAACATCCTCCGGTTCCTCGAACTGAGTAACAAGGGTATCCGGCTTCACCATGTCCGTCTCTCTCGAATCCACCGGATTGATACAATACGCTTTTATTCTTTCAAATTCATCCTCGGAAACGTCTCCCATTACGAGATAAGTAACTGCCGTCTTAATAATAGGCTGCTCGTCCTCCCGTAAAAATTTCACACACTGAACTGCGGAATCCGCACGCTGATCGAACTGCCCGGGCAGATACTCAACGCTGAATACCCTTCCGCTTGCCGGTATCTCGAAACTCTCCTTATAAAGGATATCCACCGGCGGCTCTGAAAAAACAATCCTGCAGGCAGCCTCAAAAGTATCTTCTGATAGGTTCTCCACGTCGTAACGTATGAACATTCTCACATCCTTTACGCCCGATATGCCTAAGTAACTTCGAATTTCTTCCTTCAGCTCTTTCGCCTTTACGGCAAAGGGTTCTTTCTTTTCTACATAAATGCGTTTCACATTTCCCATGATGAATTTACTTTCCTCCATTTTTTTAACATCAGAAAAGATTGTCTCGCAATCCTCCAATTGATGACTATCCTTAATTATACCGAATCCTGACTAATTTTCAATGGTATATCCAAATATTTTGCGAAAAAGGGAAGTGGCGGCATAAAAAATGCCCCAAAGTATCCTCTTTGAAGCATTTATCATTCCACTCATTTTATTCTTCCATAACAAGGCCCTGCATAATATACATAACCTCTCTATCCACAACGTCCTCTGTAATTCCTCTCGTCTGGGAGACTACTTTCAGCCCCTCCAGCACATACATGATATTTCTCGCTGCCCCCAACGGATCTTCGCAGTAGAATTCTCCTGCATCCACTCCGGCTTCAATCAGCTTCTCTATAATTTTTACTGCAGTATCGAATTGCTGCTTTAACAAATGATCTTTTTTAGGAAACTTATTGGCAAAAAAGAATTCGTATACCGCTATTGTCAGATTGTTCCTCTTGCCCAAAAGTTCTTTTTTCTGCTCTTTCAAAAACAGCGCGAGAATATCGGAGGGCACAGCATCTTCCCCGATACTCCCCGAGAAAACGTCATCTGTTTCTTCCGTCTCCAGCTTCAACACTTCCATAAAAATCTCTTCTGTACCGGCAAAATACAAGTACAGACCTCCACGGCTTATGTCACAGGCTTCCACGATGTCCTTCATCGTAACGTTCTTAAAGCCCTTCTCCATAAACACCTTTCTCGCCGTCTCCAATATATACATTCGCTTCTGTGCCGACTTTTCACTCATCTATACGAACCCCTTACTCAATCCCTGCCCCGCTTAATCCTATCGGTTTATCCCAATACTCAAGAATTTCCTTCATCTTGAGCAATACCTTTAAAATGGAACCGTTAGAAACACCTTCTGTCCACAGCCTTCCTTTTGTCATTCCGCCCAGAATATATTTGGACAATATACCCTTTAGCATATCCATTTCGCGTATGGTAGCGACCGCTATCAGTCTCTGTTCATCCGATACGTTTCTTATACGGTTTCTGGAATAAACATAAGCGTAGTTCCTGTCCAGCAGATTGGTTCTTCGCGCATCCTGCACAAGGCTCATTAGGGTGCTGTCATACACCGGAAAAGCCATTGAGTGCTCCGAAATTCCTTCTCCTTTATAAATATTGGACACATCGATCCCCGTTTTCGATTCGAGCCACGGAATATACCTGACGAGCCTTTCCACGTCAGGTCTGTATCCATTCACTACTTCTTGTATGTAAAGTGTGTCTTTCTCCATTGAGCTGTCCCCCTCAGTTTATCCTAAGTCTTTTTAAGTATAACATAAATTGAAAAAAAGTACAGCGACTCTTGTCAAAAAAGGGAATCTTCTGTTGTATTTCATAACTAAAGTTAGTATAATATAAACAATTAATATAAGGAAAAAAATGTCATCAGGAGGGGCAACATGGCAAAAGAATTTAAAATGGGTACTACAATTTGCGAGAGCGGACAACCGTTCAACGCTCTGCATACGATTTTGACCGGAACGGTGCGCGCCGTATATTCGGACGGCGAATTTTTTTTGGATAAAGGAGACATTATAGGTCTCTGCGAGCTATACTTCAATACTTATATTTTTACCTATATAGCGTCGGATGATGTGACGGTTGCTTCCATTCCATACAGTGTGGGCGGCCTTTCCGCTATGTTCAACAAAAATCCGAACTTCGCCCAGCTCGTTACTTCTTCCTGCTATAAACAGATGAAGAATGTTCTGGAGGTATACGAATTCTCCAAATATGACTGCGGTAATCTATACCAGTACTTAACGGCCAGCTATAATGAATACGTGAAACTCAGCGGACGGTACCGCATATCTCCACGCGCGCTGCCGGATTTGGAGACCATAGAGCCTCTGGCACTGGAAGAGGATATTCCTCAGTGGCTCACCGACTTTTACGAGAACATGTCCGTAGTGGTAGCGCAGACACTCCCTCTGTCTCCCGTTCCCTTCTTCGATTATCTAAATGGTCTGCTAATGAAGACCAGTCAGGATATTGCTGAAATTATGTCCGTTTGCCGTATTATGTACGATTATAAATCGGACATTGCCAGACTGCTCATGAACGAGAACAGACTGGATCTTTTCGATCTATACACTACTCTGTTTTTCAGAATCGGTCAGCGCGAGGAGGATTCTACCGCCATAAGTGCCGCGATAAGCCGTATGATGATTAATATGGAAGGTTTTGGCTCCATCGATCACGACCTTTACAAAGAAAGGATCAACGTTTACAAGGAAACTCTCGCTTTCATGGAGGAGAGAGGTTCAGACATTCCCATGGAGGACCCGGAGCTTGCTAAAAATGCCGCAGCCGTGGAGCATTCTTTGGACGTTATTCTGGAATATGCGGACTGTGACCCTGATATTACCTCCAATTTCCGCAAATATATTGAGGAATATAAGAAGCAGATTGATAAAAATGCTGCTGATGAAGACAGCCGCAGGCTGCGCATGAACATTACAAAGCTTTTTTACACGATATACATATCTGCCTTTCAGGTCAGCCTTCACGATAGGTCCATACCGACTATACTGAAGATGTTCTTTCAATTCGGATATGTGGATGAAGAGCTGGCAGGAATGGAGAACGTTTCTTATCTGTACTCCATCGCAGAGAATTTCCCTTCCTCTCCCGAGAATCACGTATACACTGCCTATGAATGGCTAAAAGCAGTTTATAACGGAGAAAAGGAACCCAGCCGTAATGAATTCGACATCGATTATATGGCGCACATCCACGAAATGAAGGTAACGGGCAAGATTACCGCAGCTCAGGAAACTCTTCTTTCCAAGAACAATGCGAAAAAGGTTATGTTCGAATTGGAAAATATGTTCCCTCTTGTCAACAAGATTACGTTTGGCCGTATTTCCACATTTTGTCCGGTATTTTCCGACCACAATGTACTGAAGGATTTATCCCAGACGCTCGTTACTGCTGACAAAATCATCGAGTCCATCGCTCAAATCCGCTCTATCGATTTCGGCGCATACGGACGAGAGACTATTTATTCCAATCCCGAAGGCGGTGTTGCGAAGGAAATGGTTAACGTGGAGGTTCTTCCCGATATTATCTTGTTTCCTAATGTCGGCATCCGCGGAGTTATGTGGCAGGAAATCGAAGGAAAACGCCGCACTACCCCTGCACGCTTTATGTCCTCCATTTTCCAGATGGAAGACCTTCTTACCATTATGACGCGGCTTACGGGGGAATTCCGCTGGGAAATGTGCAAGCGCATTCAGGGCGCCAGATGGAACGATATTTCCGAGCGTTCTCTCACCAGCGAATACTTCGACTACATACAGTTTTATAAAAAGAATCTCGAACTCAGTTCCGATGCCAGAGATAAGATCAAATCCGCAATGCAAAAAGCCAAAAATAGTTACAAGGAAATGTTCATACGGGATTACATCATTTGGATTATGTATGAGGCTAACGGGTCCCCTCGTCTCAATAAGGTGGCAAGGGACATTCTCTTTACTAACTGCCCGTTCTCCAAGGATATACGCGAACGACTGAAGATGAATCCCTTATATAAGGATATTCTGGACCGGTATCGGATTCGCAGCGCTCAGAAGCTTCACCACATGAACAACCTTTATCAAAAGTTGCAAAAGAGCCGTTTGCCCGTTCCGCCTGAAATCGCAGTACAGCGCGAGTATCTGGATAGGTAGCAAATACAACGAATATGAATTATCCGTCGTATTCGGAATTTATAAAGAAAATTTAATTTTACATACAAAAACAAAAAGCGTATACTGCATGGTATACGCTTTTTGTTTCCGGCGATAACCGCCCACCCTTGAAAGGTAGATGTTTATGAAATACATTTTATTATTTATAAAGAAAACGTTACGCCTCGTGCTAAGACCGCTTTCATTTGTTCCCGCCCTTCTCGTCATGTACATGATATTTCAGCTTTCTGCACAGAATGGCATTACAAGCAGTCAGCTCAGCTATAAGGTCAGCTTCAAAATAGTCACTGTCGCAGACAAAGTGTTGGATAAGGATTTCTCCAAGGCTCAAATCGAACATTATGCCGATCGAATCCACCACTATGTACGCAAGCTCGGGCATGTAACGGAATACTTCATCTTAGCAGTAACCGTGGCCTTTCCTCTCTATGTATACGGAGTCAGAGGCTTCCCCCTCATGATCGTCGCGGGAATATTCTGTGTCGGATTCGCCGCCTTCGATGAATACCACCAATCCTTCGTTGCCGGCAGAGGCCCTTCCTCCCGCGATGTGGCAATTGACAGCATCGGAATCTTCATCGGTATCATCCTTGTCCGTATCGTCGGCTGGGCTGGGCGAAAAACTATTTTCCGCCCTCTTTCCAATCATAAATAAAACGAATATATCCAAGATTTCCTTCCGCCGCCACATATGTTGCGGCGGTTCCTTTTTCCGAGTGCTCCAGCATATTCCCTTGTAAGAGCAGACTATCCATCCCACAGACATTAGCTATCTCAATGTCACTTTCGAGTTCATTCCCAATCATAATACAGTCCCTTATCTCAAGACGGTGCTTCTTAAGCAGCAGCTCCATATAAGCTCGTTCCGGTTTCTTCACCCCATAATCCGATGAAATAAATATATCGTCGAAAAACTTTCCAAGCCCCAATACCTCAATTTCCGACGCTGTAAACAATCGCTGCGCATTAGACAGCAAAAACACTCTCCTGCCCATCCTCTTCAGCTCTTCAAGCATTTCTATTGCCCCATCATAAACTCTCATATACTCCCTGGACCATTCCCTAAACCTCCCCGCCGCATACGTCACTGCTTCCTCTCCCGCTCTTACACTTTTCCTCGCATACAGCTTCCGAAACACCTCTCCAATCTCTATCTCCGGATGCCCGCATCCATTTTCCTGCCGAAGCCTCTCCTCCTCTTCCTTACATAACAATAAATAACCCTGCTTCAGCTCCTCTGTCTCATACGCAGCCCCTTCATTCCCATAAAGCTTTGCCATCCCCTCCCATAAGCTCTCCTTGCTTTCATCCGTCCGAATATCCACCAACGTTCCATACAAGTCGAAAATATAATTCTTATACATCCTTCCGCTCCTATCCAACTCCCATTCCTCTCATATATTCACAACCCATTCGACTCCAAAATACTCCCTCCAAAAACCCTCCCCCGTAACCTTTCGTGGGAAAGCCTGGTACGGGAAGGTTTCCGGCAATTATATGCTACGGAACTGAGACATAGGAATTCTTGAAGCCCCCGATAAAAGAATTCCTGCTCTGGCTCAATGAAACACCCCAATGGAATATGGTGGCATAACAACCTCTGCACTTGCCACTCCAATCTTTTGCTCACCCGTAAGAAGTGCACCCCCCAGTGCTTCCTCGCCATTTATTTCCTTTTGATTTACGGTGATTCCGCTCAAATCCACGGTCTGTTCTTCTTCTGAGATATTCATAACGAGAAGTATCTCCGAGCCTTCATATGATTTCTTTACCACGCACACACTATCGCCGGAAGCACTCTCCACATAGCTTACCTCTCCCCTTGCAATTTCAGGATAAACATTGCGAAGTCTTATCGCTTCCTTATAATAATGGTAAATAGAATCGACTGCCTCGTTCTGCTCGCTTAGGCTGCCATATTTCATCTTTACCGCATCCATATCCGGCGGTCCGGAGCACATGCCCGTTTCTTCGCTGTTTTCACTCCAATACATGGGCGCTCTTTTATTCTCGTCCTTGCCAGAACCCTTCATTCCCAGCTCTTCCCCATAATATAGGAAACAGCAACCGTTCATCATAAGATTCAACCCACCGGCTATTTTCGTCTGGTTCTCAGCATTATCTCCCGAATAATAGCCTGCACTTCTTCCCAAATCATGATTGGTATAAAAGGGCGCATCGATGTAGTCGGGATTATACTGTGAGAACTTCTCATCCAAGGCCTGCAGCGCTTTTCCGAATCCACTGGCCGACTGGTTTCCTCTCACTGTGTTCGCAATGATTCCTCCGCTGTCCGCAAAGGCAAAGTCGAAGACGCTGTCTATACCGCTTTCATAATATTTCGCATAGGTATCCATATCCGTCCATACTTCCGCTACGATATAGGCATCTTGCTTTTTCTCTTTCACCATTTCATTGAACCAGGAAAGAACCTCGTTGTTGGCATCTACTGCATCGGAATAATATTCCTTTGCAGCATCCAGCCGAAATCCGTCAACTCCCTTTGCCAGCCAAAAATCAACGATATCCTCTATTTCTCCTCTCACCGCCTCACTTCCAAGATTGAGGTCAGGCATTCCGCTCCAAAACTGTGCTTCATAATACCATGTTCCGTCAAGCTCGACATAGCCGGATCCCCATTCCCTGGAAAAGTTATAATAATCGATATAAGGGCATTCCTCCACAGAAGGCTCTGCATCTCCTATGCTTTTCAAATAACTGCCGGCTTTCAGGAACCAGGGATGAGATGAGGAGGTATGGTTCAGTACCAGGTCCAAAATCACATCGATTCCCCTCTCATCGCACGCCGCCATGAATTCCTCGAAATCATCCATCGTTCCATACTGTTCATCGATTCCATAGAAATCCGTCACATCGTATTTATGGTAAGTAGTGGACGGCATAGTAGGCATCAGCCAGATACCGTTGCATCCCAGATCGGTATCCGTAGAGTCATCTCCGTCGTTGATATAATCAAGTTTCTCCGTCAATCCCTTTAAATCACCAATTCCGTCTCCATCTCCATCATAAAAGGAATATACGAAAACCTCATAAAAGGTACGGTATTTATCATCCCGCACATTTAATGCGGGCTTTTCTTCCACCCTCCCATCTAATGAAGCATCTGTATTGCTTCCCGCCTCATTTCCTTCGTCTGCTCCATTCGAAGCAACTCCACCCTTCTCATCCGCAACCTTTCCTCCGTATCCGCAGCCCGCAAACGAACTGATACCCAGACAAACTGCCAGTAATATACCGAGTATCTTCTTTTTCATAACCAATCTCCTCCCAATTTCTTTTCTAAACTTACGGCAATCTTCTGTATTCATCAGAACGAAAGTGTGCTTCATTCCATCTCGCAGCCGAGCACTTCAATAGCACAGCTTTTGTTCCCCTATTCTTCTATTACATAAAATATGCAGGCAAAGCGCATTCACGATTTCTTTTTCGATTACTGCTCTGCCTGCAATTTAAGTTCATATTATTTTAGTAAGATTATCCCTTTACTGCGCCGGACATGCCGCTTGAGTAGAATCTCTGAGTTACCACGAATAAAATTGCAATCGGGATGGATATACATACGCTTCCCGCGGCAAATGCGGTGTACCAGTTGTCAATATACTCTTTTTCAAGCATCTTCCAAAGTCCCAGCGCCACCGTATAATACTCAGCATTGGCCCTGCATATAACTCTGGCAAAGATAAAATCTACCCAGGGAGCAATAAATGTAGTGATCACCGTGTAGACAATGATCGGCTTACTAAGCGGAACCGTAATCTTCGTAAACACCTGAAATTTAGTTGCGCCGTCCAAATATGCCGCTTCGTCCAATGCCTTAGGAATCGTATCGAAGAAGCCCTTGGCTATGTAGAATTCGATACCGGCCCCTCCGGAATAGACGAGGATGAGCGCCACGCGGATCATCGCTCCCTCCGACAGACCCATAGCTTTTAAAATATAATAAACAGCAATCATGGACATAAAGGCCGGAAACAGCTTAAGCACGAGAGCCACGTTCATTAACGGCTTTCGCGCCTTGAACCTTAATCTGGACATGCTATAGGAAACCGCCAGCACGAAAAACGTAGAAATAGCGCAGGAAAAAATAGCAATAATTAACGTATTCGCAAACATCTTAGGGAAATTCAACACATTTGTTTCGGTAAAAAGCTTGATATAATTGTTAAACGTGTATGTTTTAGGGAAGAAGGTCGACATATAGGAACCCTTTTCTCCTCGAAAGCTCGTTAATACTACCCAGAATATGGGAAACAGCCATACCACTGACAATACTGCCAGAAAAACGTGGACAATGACGTTCGTAATAGTTTTTCTCGTTCTTGCACCAACCATTTCTTTCTTCTTCATCATTGGAATCCCTCCTCATCTTTATAAGAGCCCGTATTTCTGTACGTCACGATAGCTACAACAGCTAATACTGCAAAGGTCATGATACCGATAACCGCTCCGAGATTAAAGTATTGGAAATCGATTGTGAGTTTATACAGCCACGTAATCAGAAGGTCCGTTTTTCCCGCAGTAGAACCTACTGGCGTAGGATGGCCCTGCGACAGGAGGTAAATGACGTTGAAGTTATTTACGTTGCCGGTAAACTGTGTGATCAAATATGGCGTCGTCACAAACAGCATATAAGGCAAGGTTATCTTAAAGAAAATGGTAAATATATTGGCGCCGTCCACTCTCGCCGATTCATAGAGCTCTCCCGGTATGTTCTGAAGAATTCCCGTGACCTGAAGAAGCGTATAAGGAATACCTATCCAAAGGTTGATTATGATAACGGTCACTCTGGCCCACATCGTATTTGTAAAGAATGGGAGGGAAGTCTCAATGAGCCCTACGTTCCTTAGCATGGTATTTACCGCGCCCTCAGGCTGCAACATCGTCCGCATGATGAGCAGAGAGACGAACTGAGGAACTGCGATGGAAAGCACGAAGCAGAATCGCCAGAAACCTTTTATTCTCGTATCTTTTCTGTTGATGATAATAGCCAATATCATACCGAATACATAGTTCAGGCCAGTAGCAAGTACAGCCCATGTGAGCGTCCATGCCAGTACAGACCAGAAGGTCTGACCCATGGAATCCCGAAAGCTAAGCACCTTAATGAAGTTCGCCAAGCCTACCCAATCAAACAAAACCAAATGATCCCCATACTTCGAGTAATTGGTAAAAGCCATAGTAAGCATGAAAATAAGAGGCATTATGGTAAAAAGCAATACTCCCATGATTGGAGGCGTCATTAACAATATATGTAAATTTTGATTGAACAAATCCTTGATGTCATCTTTAAAAGAATTGATATGATTACCTTTTTTGCTGAAAACCTCCGCCTTGTAAGCGCTGCGGAGAGAAGCCATCCAAAGCACGATAAAGCCTAATGTAATGGACACGGTAACTACACTGTATAACAAGATAATCAGCGAGTTATCTCCGGCAACATACTCATAAATACCCTTTTTTTCATTCCATGTTTCCTGCTGGGCCTGCGTGCCCAATGAGGGCATCATCGCTAAGTTATGTATGCCGTTCTGAACCATGAATAAAATGTAACTGATTTCAATCGCGAGAAATAAAAGTCCCTTAACTATCTGTCCGCGCGCAATGTTTCCCGCTCCCATAAACAGCATAGACAGCTTTGTTACCAAATCGCCTTTTTTCACCGCATTACCTACCGTATAAGGCGTTGCGAACTCTTTTACTCTCTTTTTTCTTTCTCCCATGCTGTAACCTCCTGAAGCGAAAGATACCCCAAGGTGCCCGAAAAGATACGGACACCTCGGAAACTATCACTTTTGTGAAATTTTATACTTTAGGAAATCGTCTCTTATATTTCCTATTTTACCATTTTACTGCCTATTATTCCACTACAGATGTATTTAAAGAATCGTTAAGAGCTTCTGTTTTTTCCGCTGCATTTGCATGTGTCACTTCTTTGTTAACAAATGCTTTACCCATATTCTCAGCAGGTGTCCAGTAATTGCCCATCGCTGCTACGAACGGCTGAATAATAGCGGTATTATCGAAGGTCGCATTCTGCGCTACTACGAGAGCGTCGCTCTGAAGTGCAGGATCTGCCAAAAGCTCCGTGTTGCAAGGAACGATACTTCTCATTTCATAATGTGCTCTCTGTGCATCCGCACTTCCTAAGTAGCTTGCAAGAGCAACTGAAACCTGCATATTATCGCTGTTAGGGTTAACGCCAATCGCCTTAGAGCCCGCGAATGCCATCATCTGCTTTTCTTCGCCGTTAATTGTAATCGTAGGAAGTTCTCTTGCTCCGAAGTTGTCACCGAGAGCCTCTTTTACTGCTGCATAATCCCAAGAACCTGAGAAGATTGCAGAAATACTTCCGTCACGTAAGCCTGCAAGGCCTGCGCCGTCAGCGTCGTTTACAAAGTTCGGGTTCGCTGCTAAATCTACGAGGTATTCCGTTACTGCAGTCGCTTTATCGCCGCTAAAATCGATTCCCTGTGCTTCATCATTGCTATTGCCAAACAGAGTACATCCATTTGCTACATAGAAAGAAGCGATATACCATGAGTTGGAAAGAGGGAATGCAATCTTCGATTTTGCTACCATAGTATCCAGATTAGCTGCTTCTTCCTCAGAAAATACGCTCTTGTCATAGTACATGAACCATGTATTCGTTGTAAAAGGAACGCCGTAAACCGCTCCATCAAGAGATACGGAATCTACAATCGCTTGAGAATTCGTGCTCTTAACATAGCTTTCCGTCTCACCGCCCAATCTTGCAATAGCGTTCGAAGCGATTAAATCTGTAAGGTTATCGTTTGCAAACATATATACATCTGCTGCTGCATCAACGTCCTGCGTTACGGTAGCTTTCGCATCGCCTTCCGCACATACGCCATAGGTAAATGTAAGATCCCAGTTCGGATGAAGTGCTGCGAACTGCTCGCACATAGTCGGAAGCCAGTTACCGTTTTCTGCCGACTGATCCTCGGACGGTCCCCATACGAGAATATCTGCAGTAAGCGCTTCTTCCTCAGTTTCTTCCGCTGGAGCAGCCTCTTCTGCCGGTGCTGCGGCTTCTTCTGTCGTCTCAGCCGGAGCCTCTGTCGTTGTGGTCGCTGTGCTTCCGCAACCTGCCAAAGATGCCACCATAGCGGCTGTCATAAACAATGCTAACATTTTCTTTTTCATTAATTTTCCTCTCCTTTTTCTTTGACCTTGTCTTAATATTGTCTCAGGGCTGTCGCCCATATATATAAAATGTGCCCTGCACATCCTATACCTGATGTTCTATCGCTGCAATTCAGCCCGAAGCTTCATCGCAGCATTTTAGCGTCTATATATAGTAGATATAGTCCTTATCCACGTCCGCCTCTCTTCGCTTAGACAGTCGTGCCATACCCGCCAGCGCCAATTGCTCCCTACCGTAGAAGGGTGGTTCATTCTCGCTTCATTTCCCAGCTTCAGGATATCCTGCATCTGTAAAATAACTACATCTGCAATGCTGGAATAAGCGAGTCTTATGAAGGCGTCCGGAATCGCATCCTTGGAATCTATATTCAAATATTCATATAAAAATGCCAGCTCATATTCCGTCTTATCTCGATAACAGCCCACAATCGTCTCGTTATCGTGTGTACCCGCATAAGCCACGGTGTTTCTGTCTATGTAATTATGAGGAAGATATTCCGAAGAAATATCGCCGTCGAAAGCGAACAGCAACACCTTCATTCCGGGCCATTCCATCTTCTCCCGCATCTTTTTTACCGCCGGCATACAGGGCCCCAGGTCCTCCACCATAATCCTACATTCGCCCGATTCCGCCTCCATAATATCCAGAAGCTTTTTCCCCGGACCCTTTTCCCACTTTCCGTCTTTCACACCGCCTTTTTCAAAGGGGATGCTGTAATATTTCAAAAGACCGCTGAAGTTATCAATTCGCAAAGCATCGTACAGTCCGGCATTCGCTTTCATCCTCATACGCCACCAGCGAAAGTTCTCTCTCTCTATCTGCTTCCAGTCGTACAGAGGGTTTCCCCATTTCTGACCGTCTGCTGAGTATGCATCCGGCGGACAACCTGCTACCCTCTCGGGCGTTCCATCCACCCCTAATTGAAACAGTTCCCTATGCCCCCATACATCTGCACTGTCCAGAGCCACATAAAGCGGAACGTCTCCAATTATCTCAATTCCTCTGCTGTTGGCATAGGCCTTCAGCCTCTTCCACTGAGCAAAGAATTTGTACTGGCAAAACTTCCAGAAGTCTATGTTTTCCTCGTGCTTATGCTTATAAGCCGAAATTGCCTTCTCATCATGTTCTCGCAGCTCTTTGTCGAAGCTCAACCATTCCTTGCCCTCCGACTCCGTCTTTATTGCCATAAAGAGACTATAGTCTTCCAGCCATCCCTTTTTCTCCTCGCAAAAGGAGAGAAAATCCGCACTCTTTCTGTCAAAGCGTCCATACGCCTGCTCAAGTACACTAAATCTGTTATTATATAGAACCGCATAATTAATATCATGTTCATCACTGCCCCAGTTGTAGCTTCCGATTTCTTCCCTTTTCAAAAGACCATCTCTTGTCAAATCGTCCAAATCTATCATATAGGGATTGCCTGCAAAGGCGGAAAATGATTGATAAGGGCTATCTCCGAAGCTCGTAGGACCAATCGGCAATACCTGCCAGTACCGCTGTCTCAGATCCACCAGCAGGTCCACAAAGCGGAAGGCCTCCTCCCCCAATGTACCTATTCCGTAAGCTGAAGGCAAACTTGTAATCGATAACAGGATTCCTGCTCCTCTTGTAAATCTTTTCTTACTCACTGCCTTTGCCTCCATTACTTATACATACGTTCGTATTATTTTTCGTAAAGTTTCGTATCTGAGATAAATTTACCACTTCTCTATCGGTTTTGTCAATGCCTATAAGAACTTTATTATCACATTTGACATAATTACCGATTTTCATTCCAACTTTTTGTTCATTATTTCTTTTTTTCCGAAAACATTATTCGAAAAAATAATATAACTTGAAATCATTTTGTTTTGCTTATATACTGTTTAATAGGAAACTAAGACAATAAAAAGAATAAAAAATGATGCAAAAAAGATTGGCTTAAAAAGCATGAATCAGCAGATAACAGAAAAGGAAACCATATGGCAACGATTAAAGATATTGCAAATAAACTCGGAATATCCGTCAGCACCGTATCCAAAGGCTTGAACGGAGCCAGCGACATCAGCGAAGCGCTTCGTCAGACCGTCCTCGATACGGCAGTGGAAATCGGATATACCACGAAAAAAATGAAAAAAGAAGAACACAAAAAGTTATGCGTTTTTATTGAAAATATGGATTATGAGACGAATAACCAGTTCGGTTACGAAATTATCTTAGGCTTTAAGCAGGCCGCATACCGGGACAAATGGGATATTACTGTACTCCCCATCAATCCTACCTTTCAGATGCAGGAGAAATATGACACCTACATGTTGAAAAATGGTTACCGGGGCGGTTTTCTTCTTGGTTTCTCCCTTCAGGACAACTGGATGAGCCAGCTTAATTCCACCACGATTCCTACCGTACTTTTCGATAATTACATAAGGAAGAATCCCAACGTGGCTTATGTAGGAACCGATAGCTTTGAAGGTATCGATATTGCCATGGAACACTTAATTTCTTTGGGCCATAAAAAAATCGCCTTTTTAAATGGTTCTCCCAATTCCATGGTCTCTGAACAGCGTATGCAGGCATATCTGGATAGCCTCGCAGCTCATAACCTCACATTCAATGAGAAGCTGACTGCATATGGTTATTACGTTGCGGAGAGCGCGAAGTATCATATTCCCTCTTTCCTTGCAGAAGGCGCTACCGCTATCCTATGCGGAAACGACTTAATTGCTTCCGGCGCCATCATGGAATGTTCTATGCACGGCTTTCGTGTCCCTGAGGATATCAGCGTTATTGGCTTCGATGATTTACCGATTTCGGCCCACTTGGACCCTCCCCTTACTACCATACGGCAAAACAGGGTAGAACTTGGAAAATGCGGCTATTTCGCACTGAGCGGGTTGATCAATCACGTTTCAATCAGCCGCACAATGCTCCACGCCCAATACATCGAAAGAGCTTCTACTGCCCCTGCAAAGGAACATAAAAAAACGGTCTGATTTTTGCAAAATATGTCTTGCTATCAAATAATCCTTATGCTATAATATGATTCGGCGGTTCAAAAAAGCCGCATATAGGGGCATAGTTCAAGGGTAGAACAGTGGTCTCCAAAACCATCGATGTGGGTTCGATTCCTACTGCCCCTGCTCTTAAAGAAAATCCTAGAATATCGTGTTAATACGATATTCTAGGATTTTTTATGTTCTTGACATTTAAAGCGCTTTAATACAAATCGAACATATATTCTTTATGTCGTTTTATACTTAGTTGTATCGTGTTAGCAGTGTGAAAGAAAGTAGAGGATATCCAAAAGTGGCGCACTTCATAATTGGATGATTTCATCATTTTTTGTCTGGATTACTTCTATATTCCTTCCCGCCTCCTTTTAGTATCTGACTAATTTTAGGTTTATTCTTTAAATATATCTTGACTTTTGCTTTTTTCTCTGATATCATGAAGAAGTATTTTTGATAAAGTTTTGATTTCACATATTTTTTGTAAGTCATTATTTATGTTGATGATTTACCAAAAATATGTGATTTTTTATTTTACAAAATATAATTAAATTTAAGGAGGTATCTTTCATGAATAAAGGTACAGTAAAATGGTTCAACGGACAAAAAGGTTTTGGTTTCATCTCTAACGAGCAGGGCGATGATGTATTCGTACATTACTCAGGTCTTGCAATGGATGGATATAAGACATTGGATGAAGGACAGTCTGTAACATTTGATGTTACAAAAGGTGCTCGTGGATTACAGGCAGTTAATGTTTGTCTCGCATAAGTAGTATCTTAAAAAGATCACTTTATAAGTGGTCTTTTTTTATTGCCACCGTTTATAAACTCATCTCTTTTTGGCTTGATACATTCGCCTGTCAGCAAGTTTCAACAATTCTGCAATATTTAAGCTTTCTGAACGCAAAGAATAACCTGCGCTTACTGTTATCAATAATTCATCCCCTTGCTTTTCGTGCAATTCTTTTTGAATATCTGTGCATACTTGATATGCCTTTACTTTATCAACGCCAGACAGCACGATTAAAAATTCGTCACCTCCAAAGCGAAAAACATAATCAGTCGAACTAATGCTCTTTCGAATACATTCTGCAACATTTTTAAGCGCCAAATCACCTAGGTGATGCCCATAATTATCATTAATATTTTTAAAATCATCAACATCTATCATAACAGTTGCATATTCAACACCTTCAGTTTTAAAAAGACTTTCTTGTTTAACAATAATCTGTTCAATGGCCCGACGATTCAATAATCCTGTAAGTTCATCGTGTATAGAAATATCCTCAATCAATTTATTAATTTTAAGGTTCTTTCGTTTTACTGTCTCTACGATACTAACAATTAATATAGCGGTAAGGATATATGCTGCCAGTATGTTAATTATCTGAATCTTATCTCCCTCCCCCGTCCAAGATACTAACCAGTGAATTGTAAGACCTAATATAAGCAGGGTATACGAGGAAAGCACAAATATCTGAATTTTACGGTAATATGTTAGCGTAATAATTGTAAGAAAAAGAATAGACAGATAGGGCGTACAACCTAGTAAACCGTCAAAGGTAAACCAACTGATAGGTGTATATACAAAGCATAAAATTAACATTGGAGCAAGACACGCTGCTTCAATACTAATTCTTCCTTTAACTGACAGCGGAGTGGTTATGAAGATACATGCAAGAATGCAAATAAACACACTCATCACCAAATAGTGTGCTGTCACCGCCATTAAGACAATCCCCAGAATGCATGAAAATACACAAGCTATAAGCATTCTTACCGGAATGCTGTTTCTGACGATTGGACTATCACTGGGTTTAGATGTTAATGTACTCTCCGAATCTGTATGTATCATATTAAAAACTTTCTCCTTTGAAAGACATCATCTTTAAAATTAGTGCACATTAGGTGCGAGGGCATAAATTAATTTGTAAAACAGTACGCACGGCATAACGCTTTGCTCCATTTTGTATTATAACATAATTTCTAATATCTACATTATATATATTTATAAACTTCTGCCATTATATGAAACAGGAAAACTATAATTATACGAACCTCATCGGCTGCTAAAATATGAAATATTAAGCAGTATTAACGTAAAAAAGCAGAAAAATATAATGATTAAGAATTTGACAAGGATTTGTTTAATTGCCGGAAAAGATTATTTCCAATTTATTTGATATATTGATACTAGAAAAATAAGAAAGGTACAACATATGAATAAATTATTTTTACAGACAAAACAATTATGTAAAACATTTTCATCCGATGGACAGCAACAGCATGTCCTCTGTAATTTAGACATTGATATTTATGAAGGCGACTTTACCATTATAATGGGAAGCTCAGGCTCAGGCAAGACTACTCTTTTATACGCATTATCCGGAATGGATACCCCTACTCTTGGCAAGATTATCTTTCAAGGTACTGAAATCCAGGATTTTAACAGCGATGAACTGGCTAACTTCAGAAAAAAGCACTGCGGATTTGTATTTCAGAACATCTATCTTCTGGAGAATATGAGTATTTTGGATAATGTCTTGACTGCCGGATATCTTGTAAACAATAACAAACCCGAAATCATTAAACGTGCAAAAGAGCTTTTTCTTCAAGTTGGATTAACAGAAGAAATCTGGCGCAAATTTCCCAGCCAATTATCGGGAGGTGAAAAACAGCGCGCTGCCCTTATTCGTTCTTTAATTAATGAGCCTGATATCCTGTTTGCGGATGAACCTACCGGAGCTCTTAATTCTTCTTCCGGCAAAGATGTTCTGGATATTCTGACAAAAGTAAATCAAAAAGGTCAAAGTATTGTAATGGTAACACATGATATAAAAGCTGCCATAAGAGCCAATCGCATCATTTACCTAATGGACGGGAAAGTATGCGGAGAACTTCATCTGGCTAAATATTCAGAGGCAAATATGGAAGAACGCTCTAAAAAAGCACGGGACTTTCTTCAACAGAACAATTGGTAAAGGAGGCATTTTAATGATTTCACTACATTTAGCACTTACAAGTTTAAAGCGAAAACATAATGGTGCCGTTTCATTCGCCATTATTGTGATAATTGCAGCCTGCTTTTTTAATGTGATATTATCAACCGGAGAAGTTAACTCCTCTTTTGAATCTCAAAGCGAAAAATTAAACGGAACTGATTGTTATATGCTTTTTTCGCCTAACATGTATTATGAGGATTTTGCAGCCTTTCTGGAAGCAAAAGAACATGTCACCGGTGTAAACGCAGAAGATGTCATCTCATTTTCCGGTAAATACTACTCACCCAATATCAGCAGCCCCAGCCCTGCGTCCATGTTCATCCAAAATATAAATGTAGAACGCTCTATTTCCCTAATTAATATTTTGAATCCTCAGGAAAATAAAAGCGGGGTATATTTACCCATCGCTTTTCAGGAACTCGGTTATAAGATTGGCTCTTCCTTCATATTAAGGGATTCCTCTGAGCAAGAGTATACATATGAAATACTAGGCTTTTGCTATGTATCGGAGTTTGGAGCTGTTACTAATTTCTTGCAGACAAGAATTGTCGTGACAGCTGATGTTTTTCATGAATTATCATCTAATTTCGGAACTAAAACATTACTAAACTTCACCGTAGATGATAATGCTGCTCTGCATTATATTGAATCTCAACTCGTTGACTATAGTTCAGCATATACCAGGAATACCCAATGTATAGAAATGGCCGCTGCGCGTCCTGATTTTTCAGTGGCATTTACCTTATTCGCTTCTATTATTTCAACCATTATTATTGCATTTTCAGGAGTAATTTTCATGGTTGCTCTTATTATGGCAATTTATAGAATCAAATCCGGTATTACTGAAAACCTTACCGCCATTGGCACCTTGAAGGCATTAGGATATACAAGCAGACAAATTGCCTTAGGGTATGTCTTCGAATACATAATCATCAGTTTTATCAGCAGTATCATAGGCACCTTGTTTTCCTATGCCTGTTCTCCGTTATATCATAAAATACTCATATTGATCACCGGTGTATTTATTAAAAATACTGCTCACATAAGTTTAGACATAATAATAATCTTGATTATTACCCTATTGATTGGGCTGGCTGCTTATCTATCCACCGCAGGAGTAAAAAAACTGCCTGTTGCCGTTATACTCCGAGGGGGGCTTCTGTCTCACAATATTAAGACAAATGCAGTAGAACTTGAACATGCAAAAGGTTCTATCCATCAGATACTCTGTTTAAAAAATTGGATTATGTTTAAAAAGCAGAATATATCTACCTGCATAATCATTACTATTGTAAGCTTTACATTATGCTTTGGATTCATACTATTTGAAGGCTTCGGAATCAATGACTCTTTTATAAAAAACTTACTCGACAACGAAATAACCGAAGCCAATATCACACTCGATGATCATGCCGATATAGAAGAAATTTCCAAAATTATAGACAGTAATGAAAATGTGCTAAAAATTATAAGGATAGGCTTTGAAAGCGTAACAATTGACAATACATCTTACAACGCTCGTGTAATCGATAATTTTAATAATCTGGAATCTATTAAAATTTCTGACGGAAGCTTTCCTGTCAATGATAATGAAATTGCTGTTTCTGTTCATGTTGCCAGCTTGCTAAGCAAAAGTATCGGAGATGTCATAACGTTAAACTCAATTGGTATTAAAGCAGATTATATCATCTCAGGCATTACTTCTTCAATCATGTCTTATAATACTTATTTAACCGAAGATGGCTATAAGCGGCTATATGCCGCCTATGCTCCCAGTACAATATGTGCTTATCTCGATAAAGGCTATACCTATGAGCAGTTTGCTGACTTTATATTTAACAAATTCGGATATACCCAGAGCGAACTATTATCCGGAATAGTATCCGCAAATACTAATAATAAATATTCTGCAATTAAAAACATGATCGATTCAAAAATGATCAAACTAAAACAAAATTATAATATCGATAGCATGGAGTATGCCTTGAATATAGATGGGAATACAGTCTTAAGCAGTGGCACCTCTGCTTATCCCATTAAAGATGTGTACTCAAATACCTCTTTACTGGCAGGTTATCTCAATGTTTTTAAACTGGCATTCGGACTTCTGGCAACTTTCATCCTGGTAATTACATTAATCATTATTTTCGTTGTGCTTTCTATTATGGTGAAACAGACAGTGAACGCTAAAAAGCCGGAATTTGGTATATTAAAAGCATTAGGGTTTACTACTGGCGAATTAAGAAAACAGCTTACCTTTTGTCTGCTGCCATCCGCTATTGTCGGCGCCTTCCTAGGTTCCTTTATTGCTTATGGAATAACGTTACCTTTTGTAACAAAGCTATTTTCTCTTGTAGGCTGGCGCGGGTTCCAATATGAATTACCCTCAATAATTACATTACTATCCGCTGCTATAATCATAATTTCGTTCACTTATATGGCATCTTATTTCCTTACTTCAAAAATTAAACATATCTCTGCTTATGAACTGATTGAAAATTAGAAGGAGAATTTATTTATGAAAAAACTATATTTACAAGCCTTTATAAGCCTTTTTTCTCTTCTTGTCGGATTTACGATGCTGCCTATTCCTTCATCCGCCAAAAACAGTAAAAATAACAATTCCACATCGGAACATCAGCCCTCTGAAGCTCTTCTTACTGCAGAAAATAAAATATATGGCATAGGTTCCATCAGCAAAACAGTTACTACAACCGCAATTTTAAAGCTGGCAGACCAAGGGCTTATTAAATTAGACTCTCCTGTATCAGAATACCTTCCACAATTTACGATGCCGGATGAACGTTATAAAAAAATCACCATCCGTATGCTGCTCAATCATTCTTCCGGTCTTCTTGGATCTTTATACTCAAATTCTGATTTGTATGGCTGCATTGATGATTCCAATCACGACCGTATTCTCAAACACTTAAGCACTCAGCGCTTAAAGGCCTCCCCCGGCGAGTACTCGGTATATAGTAATGACTCTTTTGAATTGGCGGAACTTATCATTGAGGAGGTAAGCGGCCTTTCGTATACAGATTACATTACAAAATATATAATGGCCCCTTTGGGTGCCAATGACACCATAACCATGCACTCCGATTTTGAAAATTCCGATATTGCCGCTACCTATAAGAATAATCGGCTTATGCCCACTGTAATGACAACAACTCTTGGTGACGGTGGTATTCTCTCTACTGCAGCAGACTTATGTACCTTTTCAACTATGTTTATGAAGGATCACCATTCCGTATTAAGCAGTGCAAGTGTTGCCGAATCCATAAGAAAACAGGTGGCCGGTCCTCTTATCTATGATGGCAATTATGGTCTTGGATGGGATGAGGTAAATGCGTATCCATTCAGTACATATCATATTCAAGCCGTTACAAAAGGCGGGGATACGGATAATTACCATGCAATGCTTACCGTTCTTCCGGATTACAATATGTCTGCCGCCGTTGTATCCTCAGAGGGAAGCAGCACTTATGCTTCGCTTTTATCGAATGAATTACTATTAAGCGCATTAAATTCAACCATCGGCCTCCAAGAAGTCACCCCCGAAACCGCATTTTCAGGCGAACCTGCCGCCGTTCCTGATGAATATTTTG
This sequence comes from Kineothrix alysoides, assembly GCF_000732725.1. Lineage (GTDB taxonomy): Bacteria > Bacillota > Clostridia > Lachnospirales > Lachnospiraceae > Kineothrix > Kineothrix alysoides. The sequence continues at coordinate 2,028,697 of NZ_JPNB01000001.1, forward strand.
AATTTACAGGTTTATACAATGGTGTCACTTCCTTTACTCTTGACTTTAAAAACAACAAAATATACTTAACGTTATATTCCGCACCAGCCTCATCTAACAATAAAATAAATAAGAGCTTTGAACTAACCTATCTGGATTCCGGTTATTTTATCTGCAAAGATGATAATATATTAAATACTATTATGCCTGCATCGCAGCGTTACATAACGGAAGGCTTTCGCCTCATTAAAAGCGGCAATACATATGCCGTACAAGCGGAATATTATGCAAAATATTTCGGTGTATCTACAGACTTCTCCAGTTTGACACTCGCTACTAAGTTAGATGACTTTCAAGCTTCCAGTCAAGCCAAAACGGCTTGGAAAAACAGAAATAACAAAAAGTATTTTCTTCTTGATGAACATTATGCCAGTGCAAGTTATATATCAAAACCATATATTGAGGGGGAAGTTTTAAATCACAATGAGAATTATTTTGTGATAAATGGATCACTCTACGCCATAACCGGTAATGATTCCCTCTCAAACGTTGGAAAGAAACGCGATATCGTGGATATAAATATTACGCCAAAAGATAATCTGGAGTATCTGTCATCCACCAGCGGCTTTCAATATGTAGGCGAAGAATATCTATCTAATCTTAATTTAGACCAAACCTATACTATTCAAACAGATGGATTTACCCAATGGTATCGCATTACCGAATCCATTGCCGGGACATACACCTCCATTGAGATATCGGGAGAAGGCAGCTATTTTATATATAATCAATACGGCGCGCTTATAGATTCCTCACTATTCATGAACGGTACCATGACTTCGTATCTGATAGAAGACGGCTATATCGCTTTTGCCGGAAAACAAGGAACTGAATTCAAAATAAAATAAGAACGACTTTTCTATTACAAAAAGGGGCTGTCTGTCTCGACATCCCCTTTGTACCATTTATACTAATTTCAATTCCAGCTCAACAATAAATCCATCTTCTTCATTCCGAAAGGATACGCTGCCCTCCATTTTGCTCATAAGGTCATTGACTATATATAGGCCAAGTCCGCTGCCGTGCTTATTTTCCGTACCCTTAGCACGATAAAATTTCTCTTTTACCTTATGTATCTCTTCTTCTGCAACTCCATTTCCCATATCTTTTATACTGATAAATAAACTGTTGTCCAAGAGTTTACTCCCGATCCATATCTCGGTATCCGCATATTTATATGAATTATCAATAATATTATTAATAATCTGCTGCATTCGGACTTTGTCAGCCTTAATAATACAATCTTCAATCCTGCATTCGACGATTTTTTCCCTGCCGTCTGCAAGTTCGAACATATTACCGATATCGCTGCTAAGAACCGAACCCATTGTTACTTTTAATTCTCCCAATTCCTCAAGCTGGCTGTTTAACAAATCTGCCGTCATCAGATTAATCTGCTCTGCCTTGGCGGATATGGATAAAATCTTAGCAAGCTGGGCTTCATCCTTAATAATTACGCTTAAGAATTCGCATATGACCATAATAGACGTAATAGGTGTCTTAATATCATGACTGATGGACGCAATTAGTTCCATTTTGCTCTTTTCTATCTTTTCTGCTTTTTCTCTGGCATATTTTAACTCCATACGCATGATATCGAAACTTTCAGTAAATATACCGAAGATATTTTTCCTATCCATCTTTAGATTTATTTCCAGGTTTCCTATCGCTATTTCTTTCGCAAAATCCTTCATTTCTTCAAATGGTCTTATTATTGAACGATTGATATAGAAAGCTGATACTATACTGATTCCCCACATTGCAATCAAAACACAAGACAGGATAAAGATTATCTGTGCCTGGTAATTATACATGATGTTCTCATATGTCGGTGCAAGAACTACCGTACCAAGAACCTTATCATCTAAGATAATATTCTGCATGGCATTTGCCTTTTTCACTGCCGCAATCATTGTTTCAGCATTATAACCATGACTGTAAATCAGTTCACCGTTCAAATTATAAATTGCAAATTCTCCTGTATCCGGTTGCAAATTCATATCTTCCAAATGTTCAAAGTTCTTACTTGCCTCGATAGTTATCCGGTTAAGAGCTACGATATCATTACTGTATTCCAGCTGCCTCCCGTTTATAATTATAATTCCCGCAACAGCGATTAATGTCACTATTATCATATTTATAAAGATATATTTTATCTTCTTCATTTCAATATCATACCTTTACCTCGAATACATATCCTACACCCCAGATCGTCTTAATGTACTCCGGATTCTTAGGGTCCGGCTCAATTTTTTCACGAATACGCCTGATATGGACATTCAAAGTAACATCACTTACATAAGCATCCTCCCATACCTTCTCAAATAATTCCTCTTTTGAAATGACACGATTGCAATTCCTGATCAGATATGTGAGCAATCGAAATTCCTGATTCTTAAATTTCACAACCTCTCCATTTACACTGACCTGCCTGTAATTATAATCTATCTTAATATGCGGAGGAAGCGGTGAATCTGTCTTCTCTTCCTTGCTCCTGTAAGTTTGGTAACGTTTTAGCATGGCCTTAGCCTTAGCCAGTAAAATATTTAAGGTAAATGGCTTTACAATATAGTCATCTCCTCCAATATTAAGCCCTGTTAATACGTCTCCTTCACTGTCCCTTGCGCTAATAAACAATATGGGAATATCCGATTTACTGCGTATTGTCTTACAGAACTCAAATCCGGAACGCTCATTCAAATTAATATCCAAAATAAGTAATGACACTTCATTCGTATCAAAAAAACGAAGTCCTTCCTCATATTCTGTGACATATGCAGTCTTAATACCAAACATTTCAAAATATTCCGCCGAGGTTTTGGCAATATCCAATTCATCATCTATAATTAAGCAATCGTATTTCATATCTATGTACCCTCAAAGATATCTTTTCTTAACTTTTTAGCAACTACAATACTTTTATATCCTATTTATAAATAGTACCAAGAAATAAATAAAAAAGCAATTAATACCTCTGCCGAAACATTACGAGCTGGATTTTTCCCGCCGTTAAAAAAACTTCTCCAATGTATATGACACTCCTATAAGAAATCCGCCTTCTCTCTCACCTGTTATGATACGATTTTCAAATTTTACAATTTTAATTGTATTAGATTTTATCAATCCTTCTATCTATTATTGGATAATAAAATAAGCAATATCAAATACATATAATCTCTTGGATGTTGATTTATTTTTAAAAAAATGTTATTCTAATTTAAGAATTTTATTACAAGAAAGTCCAACTTATCCTAAGACTTTTGAACGGAATTTTATAAGCCCTCGATGCGGGTTCGGTTCCCACTATTCCCGCCATTTGATTATAGTTTCAGAAATTCACTCGGTTTCGGATTTCTGGACTTTTTGTTTTTCATGAACATAAATGATAATCTCGATTGTAATGTATATGGGAAAATGAATTCATTATAGAAAGGATATGAAAATAGAAATGAAAAATATATCTAAAAAAGTTATGTCGGCTCTCCTATTGATTTCGAGTACAGTCCTGCTCATCGGCCTGGATCAGCTCACCAAGATTCTTGCCGTCAGAAATTTAAAAGGGCAGGCGGATTTCGCACTGCTTCCAGGCGTACTGGAATTTTCTTATTTGGAAAATACCGGAGCGGCGTTCAGCTCCTTTCTCGGCAAACAGGGATTTCTTATCGCCCTGACATCCTGCGTTATGCTCTTCATCATTTGGAAATATTTTCAGATTCCGGAAGGAAAGAGGTTCCATATCATGCGCCTCACCTTTCTTCTTATTATAGACGGAGGAATCGGGAATCTGATAGATCGGGTAAAAAATGGTTATGTAGTGGACTTCATCTATTTCGTTCCCATCAATTTTCCTACATTCAACGTCGCCGACTGCTATGTGAGCGTGGGAATGGTACTTCTTTGCATTATCTGCTTCTTCTATTATAAGGATGATGAACTCAGCTTTTTGTTCGGGAAGACTTCGAACAAACAATAGACTTATTATGCTAACAAAAGCGCTGCCCGCGGTTATTAACAAAGCCACGGGCAGCCCATAGCGAAGCCTGCCGGGCATAACGCATAAATAAAACCACATATCATCCTATTCTTTTCCTACAGCGCGAATTGGCTGTTATATAGTTTCGCATAAAACCCTTCTGCTGCCAGCAGCGTTTCATGGCTTCCCTGTTCTATGATATTGCCGTCTTTCATCACCAGAATGATATCGGCCCCCTTTATCGTCGAAAGCCTATGTGCCACGATGAAACTGGTTCTTCCCTCCATCAGCTTTGCAAATGCATTCTGAATCTTAAGCTCCGTCCTCGTGTCAATGGAGGAAGTGGCTTCATCCAAAATGAGCATATCCGGCTGACAGAGCATGACTCTCGCAATGCATAGAAGCTGCTTCTGTCCCTGAGAGAGATTTCCTCCTGCCTCCGTAATCACAGTATCATACCCCCCCGGCAGCCTCTTAATAAAGCTGTGGGCATGGGCTTCCTTTGCCGCCGCAATGATTTCCTCCTCTGTGGCCTGAGGCTTTCCCATTATTATATTTTCCCGAATCGTTCCCGCCTTCAGCCAAGTATCCTGGAGCACCATACCATAGGAAGTACGAAGGCTCTTCCTCGTCACATCGCGAATATCCTTTCCCTCCACCAGTATCTTTCCGCCATCCACATCATAAAAACGCATCAGCAGATTGATAACCGTAGTTTTTCCGCATCCGGTAGGTCCTACAATCGCCACCCGCTGCCCCGGCTTCACATGAAGATTAAAGTTCTGAATTAATTTCTGTTCCGGCACATAGGAGAAATATACCTGGGAGAGAGAGACATTTCCCTTTACGTCCAAAAGCTCTGCCGCATCGTCTGCCTCCGGTATCTGAGGCTCCTCCTCTATAAGCTCCAATATCCTTCCTGCACAGGCCAGCGCATTTTGCAGTTCCGTAACCACTCCAGATATCTCATTGAAAGGCTTCGTATACTGATTCGCATAGGTAAGAAGGCATACAAGCTGCCCTACGCTGATTCCTCCTGCTATGGCTAAAATTGCTCCCATAATTCCCACTCCCGTATATACAAGGCTGTTCACAAAGCGCGTTGCCGGATTGGCGATGGAGGAGAAGAAGATCGCCTTTAAAGAGGCCTCCTGTAATCTTCCGTTGATTTCGTCGAACTGCTCAAGTGCTTTCTCTTCGTGCCCAAAGGCCTGTACTACCCTCTGGCTGCCCACCATTTCATCGATTAGGGCTGTCTGCTCCCCTCTCGTCTCCGACTGAAGTTTGAACATACGGTAGGTCTTCTTTGCAATGAGATTCGCCACCAGAAAGGAAACCGGAGTAAGCAATACGACTACTGCCGTAATTCCTACATCTATAGTTAACATAATAGTCAATGTTCCCAAAATAGTAATCACTCCGGTAAACAATTGGGTAAATCCCATAAGCAGTCCGTCTGCCAGTTGATCCACATCGGCAATTATCCTGCTGACCACCTCTCCATAAGAGCGGGAATCTATATATTTAAGGGGCAAAACCTCAATTTTCATAAATGCTTCATCTCTCATGTCCTTCACTATTCCGAAGGTCATTTTATTGTTGCATACGTTCATGATCCACTGCGCGATTGCCGTAAATACAATTGCCGCAGCCATTCGATAAAGAATTGCCAGGATACCGGCAAAGTCTACGGAGCCCTTATCGATGATAAGGTCAATCGCATTTCCGATCAGAATCGGCACATACAAAGTAAGCGCCACACTAATTGCCGCCATAAAAACGGACATACCCAGATAGAACCAATATTTTTTTATATACCGGAGTACTTTGAAGAGAGTTTCCTTTTGACTTGCGCTGTCTCTGCTCATGCCCTCTCCTCCTTTTTAAACTGTGATGCGTAAATTTCCTTGTAGACGCTGCAGCTATTTACTAATTGTTCATGAGTCCCTATTCCTGCCACTTCACCGTCCTCCATAACTATAATAAAATCTGCATGACGGATGGAAGCTGCTCGCTGAGATACGATGAAGACAGTCATATTCCCTTCCATATTTCGTATTTCCTGTCTCAGTCTTGCGTCGGTAGCGAAGTCCAGTGCGGAGGCACTGTCATCCAATATGAGTATTTCCGGCTTTCTCACCAATGCTCTGGCAATTGTAAGGCGCTGCTTCTGTCCGCCGGAATAATTCTTTCCCTCTTGTGACACTCTGGCATCTAATCCTCCTGTTTTTTCCTCGACAAACCCTTTCGCCTGAGCGATTTCTAACGCCCGGCGCATTTCCTCCTCCGAAGCATTCTCCCTGCCCCATCGTAAATTTTCCCTTATGGTTCCTTTAAATAATACCGCCTTTTGCATGACGATACCGATTTTGGAACGCAGTTCGTATAACGGATAGTCTCTCACATCCACCCCGTTTACCCTTACACATCCGCCGGTAGCGTCATAAAACCGGGGAATCATATTGATCAGAGAAGATTTTCCTGAACCGGTACCGCCTATAATTCCTACGGTCTGCCCTTTTTTTACTTTAAAGTCAATATCGGTCAGAGCCTCTGCTCCTGCATTTTTATAGGTCAAATGGACATGCTCAAAGGATACTGCGATGTCATCATTTCCCTCCCCATGGCTCCAAGAGGCTACATTTTCTTTCTCAGGCGATACAAGGCTAGGCTTCATCTCGAATACTGCAGTGATTCGATTGGCGCTGGCGAAAGCTTTCGTTACAGTAATGATCAGATTGGCGAGCTTAATGAGTTCCACCAATATCTGGGACATATAATTTACCAGTGCGACTACCGCTCCCTGCGTAATATAACCCCCATCCACGCGAAGAGCGCCCGTCCATATGAGTACAATCAACGCGCCGTTTATAATAACATAGGTTACCGGATTCATCAAAGCGGATATCTTTCCCACAAACTGCTGCATCCTTGCCAGTTCTTCGTTCTCCCCTTCAAAGCGCTTTATCTCCGCCGCTTCCTTATTGAAGGCGCGTATTACCCTCACACCGGTCAGATTCTCCCTTGTAATGCCTAGAATGCTATCAAGTCCTGCCTGCACCTTCTTATACAAGGGCATGCTGATCCACATGATACCGAATACGACGACACTAAGCAGCAGAATAGTTACCACAAAAATCATTGCCGCCTTGATATCGATGGTAAATGCCATTACCATTACCCCGAACACGATAAAGGGAGAGCGTAAAAAGAGGCGCAAAATCAGGTTCACTCCCGACTGCACCTGGTTCACATCATTTGTCATCCGAGTAATCAAGGTTGAGGTCCCTATTTCGTCTATCTCTGTAAAGGATAACTTTTGAATGTGCTTAAACAATTCATGTTTCAGCCCGGCAGAAAAGCCCACCGCTGCCTTGGCGGAATAATACTGCGCAGTAACGGAGCATACCAATCCGATAACGCCCAGAGCCACCATGATCAGGCACATCCTGACAATATATCTCTTATCCCCCTGCGCAATCCCCGTATCGATAATCGCCGCCATAACCAAAGGAACAAAAAGCTCGAATGATGCTTCAAGCATCTTAAAAAGCGGAGCCAATACCGTTTCCTTTTTATAATCCTTAAGATAAATCAATAACTTCTTCATCGTCTAAGCTCTCCGGTACATTTAAAATAATTTTGTATATACTTATATAAGGTCGATCGCGTCTCGTACGTTCCTTACACCTATTACCTTTATATCCTTCTCTTCTTTTAACCCCTCCATGCAGACCGCAGGAAGGATACAGGTGGTAAATCCCAACTTCTTCGCCTCCTGCACCCGCTGCCTCGCCATACTCACGGCCCGCACCTCTCCGCTGAGCCCCACCTCGCCGAAAACAATTATCTTGCTGTCAATAGCCCGGTTCTTAAAGCTGGAAACAATAGCCAGCACAATTCCCAAATCGATAGCCGGTTCCACAATCTTGATTCCTCCTGCCAGATTCACATAAGCATCGCAACCTGACATCTGCAGACCCACTCGCTTCTCCAGTACAGCCATCAGCAGATTCACCCGGTTGAAATCCGTACCGATTGCCTGACGTCTGGGAATACCGAAGTTGCTCCCGCATACCAGCGCTTGTATCTCTATCAATATCGGTCTGGTTCCCTCCATGGAGCATGCCACCACCGAACCGCTGGCGTCCTCCGGCCTGCCGTTTAACATGAATTCCGAAGGGTTCATAACTTCTATCAGCCCTTCTTCCCTCATCTCGAACACTCCGATTTCATTGGTGGATCCGAACCGGTTCTTCACCCCTCGGAGTATCCGGTAGGAAGCGTGCCTGTCCCCTTCGAAATAGAGCACCGTATCTACCATATGCTCTAACACTCTGGGACCTGCTACCGTCCCTTCCTTGGTCACATGCCCTACAAGAAATATAGATATATTCATTCCTTTCGCTAATTGAAGGAAAATGTTCGTTGCCTCTCTTACCTGCGATACGCTTCCGGGTGCCGCCGATATGTCTTCGCTGTACATGGTCTGAATGGAATCAATGACCGTCACATCAGGCTTCATCATCTTTAAGATCTCCTCGATGGCGTGCAGATTGGTCTCGCACAAAAGCAGAAGATTATCGTTGAATTCCCCGATTCTATTGGCCCTTATCTTAATCTGACGAAGCGACTCCTCTCCGGACAGATACAGTACCTTGCGGCCGGCTCCTGCCAATTTCTGACATACCTGAAGCAGGAGGGTTGACTTACCGATTCCAGGGTCCCCTCCCACCAGGGTGAGAGACCCCGGCACAATGCCGCCTCCAAGCACTCTGTCCAGTTCCCCTATATGAGTATTGATCCTCTCCTCGCCGCCTAAGGATACCTCCGACAGCTTGGACGGCTCCGCCCGCTTTGCGGCGCTTCCAGATTTCGATGCAGTCCCGCTTCCCTTCGTACTTATAGTTACCCGTTCTTCCACAAAAGTATTCCAAGCTTTGCATCCGGGACACTGTCCCATCCATTTCGCCGATTCATAACCGCATTCCTGACAAAAAAATACCGTCCCGTTTTTACTCTTTGCCATAATTTCCTCTTTCTCTGCGCCTCCATTGTTTATATAACATAAAAAGCGGGACTTTCACAAAATGACCGTCCCGCTTTTCGTTTCTTCTATTTTGCTACTCTGACATTTACTTCTCCGGCACCTGCAAGTTCTACACTTAAATTCAGCTTGCCGCCTAAATTTGTACTCATCTTACCAATACTTTCATTATTTATAAAAACTTCGTATTCCGTCTCATCCTGAAGACCTATCGTAATCTGTGCGTCTTCATCCCCTTCTACGTTAAAGTTAATGCCATCCTGCGTTTCTTTAAAATCGTTTACGCTCGTTCCCGGTACCGATTCATAGACAAACATTCCGTTCTTTTCAAGCTTTGTCATGGTTTTGTACGTCTTGACCTTCAGCAGATCGCCGCCGCACTCGAAATCCTCTAACTTCGCTTTCTTCTCCAGTTTGTGGTTGCCAAAACTGATTGCTCCTTCGCCTTCCGAACGAAGTAATTCTTCCACCACTGCCATTTCTTACGTCCTCCTAAGTTCCTTCCTTCGCACAATATGATACTTTTTCAGTATCCTATTCTTACTATCAGTATAATATATTTTTTGTATTTAATCCACTAAAAATTCTGATTTAGGATTCTTTTTTTACTCTGAAGGATGCCTTTCCATCCTTTACCCCGGCAGTTACGCTATCTCCCGCCTTTATTCTTCCCGCAAGGATTTCCTCCGCAAGCTGGTCCTCAATCACAGTCTGAATCGCACGCTTTAACGGTCTCGCTCCCATCTTATAATCGGAATGCTTCTCCACAATATACTCCTTCAAGGCCGGAGCGATGGTAAGGCTGATATTCATCTGCGCCTTGCACCTGTTTCTTAGATTTACTGACAATAAGGTGATAATCTGCTTCATATTATCCTTATTCAGCGGATGGAATACCATTATTTCGTCGATACGGTTAATGAACTCCGGCTTGAAAAGCCGCTTCACTTCCTCCATTACACCGGATTTCATTTTTTCATAATTCTGTTTCTCATCCGTCTGCGAAGAAAAGCCCAGATTCTTCGGATCGATAATCCTTTGCGCACCTGCATTGGAGGTCATGATGAGTATCGTATTTTTGAAGCTCACCTTACGCCCCTTGGCATCCGTAATATGTCCGTCGTCGAGCACCTGAAGAAGAATATTGAACACGTCAGGATGCGCCTTTTCAATCTCATCGAATAACACTACCGAATAGGGATTGCGCCTTACCTTCTCGCTCAATTGCCCCCCTTCGTCAAAACCTACATATCCCGGAGGAGAACCTATCATCTTCGATACGGAATGTCCTTCCATATATTCCGACATATCCACGCGGATAAGGGAGTTCTCGGAACCGAACATCGCCTCCGCCAGCGCTTTACTAAGCTCCGTCTTTCCTACACCCGTAGGGCCCAGGAATAAGAAGGAACCGATGGGTCTATTTGGATCCTGCAGGCCTACCCGCCCTCTGCGCATCGCTTTCGCCACCGCAGATACCGCTTCCTCCTGTCCGATTACCCGTTTGTGAAGAATGGATTCCAACTTGAGCAGGCGCTCACTTTCCTTTTCCGCCAGCTTCTTTACCGGAATCTTCGTCCACATAGAAACGACCTCCGCAATTTCATTTTCTCCTACCACGTATCTTTTATCCGCCTGTTCCAAATCGAACTTATGCTTCATCTTCTCATATTTCTTAATCAAAATATCCTGATTGCGTTTCAGCTCTCCCGCCTGACTGAACGCCTCCATTCGCACCGATCGCTCGATCTGTGCGTCTATCTTGGCAATCTGCTCCGACAGCTCTTTCATCTTATCCGGTATGTGCATCGTCTTAAGCCGTACTGCAGCCGCCGCTTCATCGATTAAATCGATGGCTTTATCGGGCAGGTTCCTATCGTTAATGTATCTGCTGGAAAGCTGTACTGCCGCTTCTACCGCTTCATCGAGAATCATTACCCGGTGATGCTCCTTGTATTTTCCTACCACGCCCTCCAAAATACGTATGGCCTCTGCTTCTGTCGGCTCCTCCACGCTTATCGGCTGGAATCTTCTCTCTAGGGCTGCATCCTTTTCCACATATTTTCTATATTCGGCGATTGTGGTCGCACCGATTAACTGAATCTCGCCTCTGGCCAGAGAAGGCTTTAATATATTGGAAGCATCAATTGCACCTTCCGCACCGCCTGCACCGATGATAGTGTGCATTTCATCCAGAAAAAGAATGACATTACCGTCGTCAATAACTTCTTTTATTACTTTCTTAATTCTCTCTTCGAATTCACCGCGGTACTTACTGCCCGCTACCATACCTGACAAATCCAGCGTAAGCACCCTCTTATTCTGTACGGTAAAGGGTACCTCTCCCGACACTATTCGAAGGGCCAGCCCTTCTACCACTGCCGTCTTACCTACCCCCGGCTCGCCAATCAGACAAGGATTGTTCTTCATTCTTCTGCTGAGTATCTGGATGACTCTCCCTATTTCTTCCTCGCGTCCGATTACAGGGTCTAACTCTCCCTTTCCGGCAAGCGCCGTCAAGTCCCTGCTGTATTGTTCCAACACCGAGGTTCCGCCTTTTTTCTTGCCGCTTTGTTTTTTCACGAGGTCCTCTTTATAGAGCGCCCCGTCCGCACCCATCGCAACCAAAGCATCCACATAAACCTTCTGGGCAGAGACTCCAAGCGTGTTTAAAAGCCTTACTGCCACATTGTCTCCCTCTTTGATCAGAGCCAGCAGAATATGTTCGGTTCCTGTCCTTTCCAGACCGAAACGATCTGCCTGCCTGTGTGCTTCCTCTAACACTTTAGCCGCACGGGGAGAATAGCCGTCTCTATCCTTTATCTGAAGCCCTCCTTCGGGAGCGATCAAATCTCTGATCATCTCCATAAGCTGGGCATCATCCAATCCGTTATCCGACAGAATCTTTGCCGCAACACCTGTCTTTTCCTTTAACAGGCCTGCTAAAATATGTTCCGTTCCCACATACCCTTGCTTCAAACCCACTGCGGTCTTCTCCGCCAGAGCAAGAGCGGCTTTCGCCTTATCCGTAAACTGTGACTGCATCAATCTAGTCCTCCATAATTTTCATATACTTCGTCAATAAGAGCATGCACTTCTTCTCTGGAAATATTCTTACAGCTGCTCCTTGCGAGCAGAACTTTCAAATCTCTCCGCAGCTCCTCTATGGCCTCTATCTTATCCACATCTATTGCAATGACAGCGCCTCTTCGCCTGTCCACCTTTACAAAACCCTCCTGCTTAAGAACAGTATATGCTTTATTTACCGTATGCATGTTAATTCCGATATCGTCCGCAAGCTGCCTGACAGAAGGGAGCTCTTCGCCAATTCTTATTTTGGACGTAGCAATCCCGATTATGATCTGATTGCGAAGCTGCAAATATAAGGCCTCGTCGCTGTTGAAATCTATCTCTATTATCATCATAATAAACACCTGCCTCCTGACTGTTATACAAATATTATAACACTCAGAATATTATGTCAAGAAGCTGCTTCATTTATAGCATAGGAGGGCGATACCTTCTTTTGTTCCGCGCGCATAGCTGCGCATCCGTTTTCTTTAATAGGTGCACTTTCCTATTAAAGAAGAAAGGGCATATGAGCACCAAGCCCATATACCCTATCCCCTTATTATTAAATTAATCCTTGTCTTCCATGTTTAAAAACTCGAATTCGAACTCATCATCATCGATTAAAAAGTTTTTGGCTTTCTTCTTCGGAACAGGTGACGGTGCAGGTACTTCTTCCTCAGGATCATAGTCTATCTTCCTGACCTTGGATGCCGGCTCCTTGACTGCTCTTTCCCTTACCGCCTTTAAGGGTTGCTTCGCCTGCTTAGCTCCGCTTCGCCTTCTCACTGGAGGTTCATCTTCATCCTCGTCGTCCTCTTCATCTTCGTCATCGTCTTCTTCGTCGTCATCCTCTTCATCATCTTCTTCGTCATCATCCTCATCGCCGTCGTAATCATCGTCATCGTATAAATCCTTAATTTTGAACAACAGCAAAGTAACTGTAACTGCAAGAAGTGCTGCCACTACCGCCAAAACGATAATAATAATTTTCTGCGTGGCAAGCTGGTCAGAATCGCTTTCGCTCTGTACGGCTCCTGCCTCTGCTGCAGCCATGAGTCCCGACAACGTCTGGCGTGTTCCATTTATATTATCGTACAGATACCATTCGTTCTCACCGGTATCATTCTGGGTATACACCATCTCATAATCAGGCTTAAGCTCCTCTTCCTCCGGAACTGGTTCCTGAGTTTCTTCCGTTGCCGCATCCCCGCTTTCCTCCATGGATGCCGCATCAGTGCCTTCTTCGCCGTCAGCTCCCTCACCTTCTGCGCTTTCTTCCGTCGCCGCAGGCTGATTGGACTCAGTAGGGGTCGCCGCAGGAGGATCTCCTGCCGTTACCAAATCTGCGCGGATAAAGCCTACAACTTCTTTTCCTCCCGATGTCGTGTATTTTATCTGGTACCATTTCTTGCCGTCACTTGCTTTCGCTTCTCCGGTAATGGTAACCACCGTATTTTTCGTTGCAGAGCCTAATGTTTCGTGTTCTGTAGACGCGCCTTCCCTGATTCTGGCACTTTCGTAGTTTACATAGGCCTTAGTCTCCGCAATAGGAGTGGCCGTGGTAGCAGCCGGCTTACTCTCCGTCTGCGTATTGTTTGCAGTAGTGTTGTTCGTAGTCGTATTGTCCGTGGCTGTGGTATTCGTCCCTGTAGAGGTAGTCGCTTTAATCAATAAATCGGAACGGATATATCCGGTACTGTTGTCTGCCGTCACCTTATACCAGAGCGTTCCCGCGCTATCTGTAACCTCATCCGTAACGGTTACCGTACTGCCCTTTAATAAGCCTACTACTACATCGCTGGTGGTAGTCGGTTCCTTCCGCACCTTTGCAGCATCCGCAGATACGATGCCAGTGGTCTGCGTATAGGCCAAGCTCACCGAAGGTGTACCTATCAAAATAGCCATAGAAAGCAGCACATACGCCGCTGCGGCCAGTAATTTCCCTGTTATCGTTTTCTTCATCCGTGTTTCCTCCCCTTATGGGTTATTTATTTTGCTCTGCCTTTATAAAGTGCATCGCGCCGTCGTCCCTCTTTTTAAAGTCCATTCCGTAACCTGCCAGCGCACGTTTTGCCCTTTCCTGCTCCTCGACATTCCTATGATAAGAAACTGCACACTTCTCACAAAGTGTTCCGTGACGGATATTAGCCCCGCAAATTCCACACTTCATAAATGTTTTGGAATCCGATGCAATCTCCAGTCTGGATTCCCTTAGCATCTGGCGTATCGCCTTCTGGCTCACTCCCGTTTTCTCAGATATTTCTCCTGACGTTGCTCCCGGGTTTTTCTCTATGTAATTGCGCGCCTTCCCGTAATCATCATAAGCAAGATAACGGCACTCCTCGCACTCATATTCACCGACACCCTTAAAAATCATAATCCCGCCGCATTCTTTGCACACATACGGCCTGTTGTAATCTTCACCCAACTTTCCAACAATAGTAATATCCTTCTTCTCCATATATACTACCCCATTTCTTTCGATACCTCGTCAATCGCTTTTCCAATATCATGGCGCATATATTTATTGTCAAAAAGAACCCATTCCACAGCCTTATAGGCATTGGCCCGCGCTTCCTTCAAGTCCTTTCCCTTAGCCGTCACCCCCAGGACTCTTCCTCCGTCCGTCACGATGCCCTCGTCCGTCTGCTTCGTGCCCGCATGGAAGCAATAATAGCCTTCCTTTCCATCAAAATTCTCCAGACCGCGAATCACAAAACCTTTCTCATATTTTACCGGATAACCATCCGAGGCGAGAACGACGCATACTGCCGCATTGTCCTCGAACTGTAAGTCTATCTCATCAAGCTTCCCGTCAATGCACGCTTCCATAACCTCTATGATGTCATTTTTCATTCTCGGAAGTACGACCTGTGCCTCCGGATCTCCGAATCTGGCATTGTACTCCAAAACTCTCGGTCCTTTTTCAGTTAACATAAGTCCAAAAAAGATAATACCCTTAAATTCTCTTCCTTCCGCCGCCATAGCGTCTACCGTCGCCTGATAGACATATTCCTTGCAAAATTCATCTACTTCCTTCGTATAGAAAGGACTGGGGGAAAAAGTTCCCATTCCGCCCGTATTAAGTCCCTGATCTCCATCCATGGCGCGCTTATGATCCTGAGCTGAAGTCATAGTCTTCACCGTCTTCCCGTCTACAAAGGAAAGTACGGAAACCTCTCTTCCAGTCATGAACTCTTCGATTACCAGCTTATTTCCCGCCGCGCCAAACTGCTTATCCAGCATGATAGTATGTACACCCTCCTTGGCTTCTTCCAGGGTACCACAAATCAGCACTCCTTTTCCAAGCGCCAAGCCATCGGCCTTAAGCACGATGGGAAAATCTCCTGCTCCCAATCCTTCCAGATAGGAAAGGGCTGCCTTGGCATCGTCAAAATTCTCATACCCGGCCGTAGGAATATTATATTTCTTCATCAAATCTTTGGAGAAAGCCTTGCTTCCTTCCAAAATTGCCGCATTTTTCTTCGGTCCAAAGGCTCTAAGTCCCGCCTTATCCAGCTCATCCACAAGCCCCCCTACAAGAGGATCATCCATACCTACGATCGTTAAGTCGATTGCATTTTCCTTAGCGAAGGTTACGATTTTTTCAAACTCCATAGCTCCTATGGGGATACACTCCGCCAACTGTCCGATACCGGCATTTCCCGGCGCACAATATATTTTCTCTACCTTCGGGCTCTTCGACACGCTTACCGCTATCGCATGCTCTCTGCCGCCGCCTCCGACAATCAGTACTTTCATTTATGTATCCTCCTGCATTTTCCGTCTTTTATTTCTAATCTGTCTCTGGCTATCAGGTCGATAGCTTCCGGCAATATCTGCCATTCTGCCTGCTCCATAACGCGCTTTTGAAGCACCTGTGCCGTGTCTGTGTCCTGCACTTCCACTGCTCTCTGCAAAATAATAGGTCCGGTGTCCGTCCCCTCATCTACAAAATGAACAGTAGCTCCCGTCACCTTCACGCCTCTTTCAAGCACGCCTTCATGCACTTTAAGCCCATAATACCCTTTGCCGCAGAAAGACGGGATGAGAGAGGGATGTACATTGATAATTTTGCCCGCATATTTTTCAATCATCGCTTCCGGCAGTACGACGAGAAATCCCGCCAGCACGACCAAATCCGCGGCCGCACCCGCAACCGCCTGCAAAAGTGCTTCGTTAAAGGCGTCTCTGTCCACATAATCCTTAGGCGACACACAGACTGCCTCTATATCTTCTTTCCTCGCTCTTTCCAGAGCATAGGCATTTTTATTATTACTGATGACCCTTACGATTTCCGTATTTGAAATGGTTCCTACCTTTACTGCGTCAATAACAGCTTGCAGATTCGTTCCGCCCCCGGATACGCATACGACAACTCTTAGCATAAGGTAACCCCTTTTTCACCTGCTTCCACATGGCCTATTACATAAGGAGTCTCTCCTGCCGCCTTGATTGCTTCCATGGCCGTCAAGACCTGAGCCTCATCCAAGGCAAGCACCATACCAAGTCCCATATTGTAAGTATTGTACATCATCTTCTCTTCCAGACCGCCTTTTTCCTGCAGCAGCTTGAAAATTGCAGGCACTTCGTAGCTGTCCTTATTCACTACGGCTACCGCCCCGTCAGGAAGCATTCTGGGAATGTTCTCATAGAAGCCGCCTCCCGTAATATGGCTGCAGCCTTTTATCATAACGCCTGCTTCCTTTACCGCCTTAAGCGTCTTTACATATATCTTGGTAGGAGCGATCAATGCTTCTCCCAAGGTCTTGCCCAGTTCATCATAATAGATATTCAAGCTTTCCTTCGTCATATCGAACACTTTTCTTACGAGAGAAAAACCATTGCTATGTACGCCGGAAGAAGCGATACCCACGAGCACGTCGCCCGGTTTGATATCCGCTCCGGTAATCAAATCCTTTTCATCCACAACTCCCACTGCAAAGCCTGCGAGATCATATTCTTCCTCGGGATAAAAACCCGGCATCTCCGCCGTCTCGCCGCCGATAAGGGCTGCTCCCGACTGAAGGCAGCCGTCTGCCACTCCCTTTACAATAGTCGCTATCTTTTCAGGATAGTTCTTACCGCATGCGATATAGTCAAGAAAAAACAAGGGTTCACCGCCCGCGCAGGCGATATCGTTTACGCACATGGCAACGCAGTCGATACCTACCGTATCGTGCTTATCCAACAGGAATGCCAGCTTTAACTTCGTCCCCACTCCGTCCGTTCCCGAAACCAGAGTAGGCTTCTCCATATTTTTAATTGCTGCAAGGGAAAAAGCTCCTGAAAATCCACCCAGCCCCCCGAGTACCTCCGGTCTCATCGTTTCCTTCACATACTTTTTCATTAATTCTACCGACTGATAGCCCGCCTCAATATCAACGCCAGCCTTCTTGTAATCCATGATATTTCCTCCCTGATCGCTTTTTATAATGTATATATATTTTTGTGCTATTTGTAGTTCTTATAGCCAACTTCCTGAAGCTTCGCATCCTTTTTCTGAACGCTGGTCTCCAAAGTCTTGCTGTATTCTTTCAGTTTGGAAAGCAGTGCCTCGTCCGATGTCGCCAGTATTTTTGCTGCCAGAATTCCGGCGTTGGCCCCGCCGTTAATCGCAACAGTAGCTACCGGAATACCGGAAGGCATCTGTACGATGGAATAAAGGGAATCCACTCCTCCAAGGGATGTTGTGTGCATAGGAATACCGATGACTGGCATAGGGAAAATCGCCGCGCACATACCCGGTAAATGGGCTGCCATTCCCGCTCCTGCAATAATTATCTTAAAGCCCTTCTCCTCCGCACTCTTTGCGTATTCAAAGAACACATCCGGCTCCCTGTGTGCAGAGATGATCTTCATTTCATAAGAAATTCCAAGCTCCTCCAAAATATCGGCAGCCTTCGCCATAATAGGCATGTCCGAGTCGCTTCCCATAACAATTCCAACTTTTGCCATCACAATTTCTCCTCTTTTTTCTATATATTTCTTCTTTAAGTTTACTAAAATTACATTAAGCACGCAACCTATATTTTCTTAGATTTTTATAAGGTCCGGCTCAGTTGACGAGGGGCCTGTTCAA
Source organism: Kineothrix alysoides (assembly GCF_000732725.1). Lineage (GTDB taxonomy): Bacteria > Bacillota > Clostridia > Lachnospirales > Lachnospiraceae > Kineothrix > Kineothrix alysoides. The sequence goes on from NZ_JPNB01000001.1 coordinate 2,046,910, forward strand.
TTCCTCACAGCCTGGCAGAACGAACCTTCCGTTTAAAATGACAGGGATTACCTCTCCGTCTCCCGTTACCGCAGACAGCTCTCCTAACTCGTCATAGGGAATGGTAATGTCCGTATGGCAGTTGAAATACGCCTTTTTGCTGTCTGTTCTTCGAAGGGCAGAAACCTCGTTCTCCCGGGCGATAATAGCCTTGCCGTCGGGATTATACGTAATCATATCCTCTTCATGGGAATAGCAGGTATCTCCTACCGCGAAATGCGGCCCCATCTTTTCCGCAATCAAAATCGGCAGCTTATCTCCGATTCCGTATTTTAAAGCGGCCACATACGCGACCGTGTTTGTTCCTATGGCGAACTCTCCGACAGGAAGCGTATCGTGGTGGAACATAACGTTTTCCTTTATATACTTTTTGTTCTCCTCCTCCGTATCGAAGTTGGTACATCCGTAATCGGCTATCATGCCGTCCTTGAAGACAATTTCAAGATTCTTATATTCCAGTTCTCCCAAAAATACCCGGCTTACATGGAGCACACCCTCTGTTCCCGTAAGTCTCGGTGAGGTAAACACTTCTCCTACCGGAATATTCACATCCGCCACGCAGTTTTCGAAATTCGTCTCCTTCTCGGGATCTTTAAGCTCATGCAGATTTATTTTCAAATCGGTTTTGTTCTCTCCCATGCCTTTTATCGTTACATACCGGGCTCGATCCAAAGTATCGATAATGACCTGCTGGATATCGCGATAAAGCTTATAATCCAATGTATTTATTTTAACAATTTCATCAAAGATTTCCTCGTATTTATCTCCGATAGGCGGTACCGGGAAGGAAATAATGGTAAAGCTTCTCTCTTCCCCCTTGATATATTCATTCTGCAGCTCTCCTGTCGCCGCCATCAGTTCCACGGATAGCTTCTGCTGTTTCTCAGAAAGACGAAGTGCCTCTTTTTTGGTCTCCGGTGCGAAGGGGCTTTCCCCGAATATTTCCACTACTGCAGGACCTCCAAGTAATCCTGCTTCTTCCTTCAGTGCCTCATATGCCTCCTTCAGTACCTCCAGCCTACGGTTCACATACTGCTTATCCAGGTAAAGAGCCTGATCGTCCTTGTGGTCATAGTCGTATTGCTTGTTTGCGCTGGTGCCGTAATAACCGATTTTATTTACGCCTTTGCCTTGAAAGACGCTGACTCCTGCCCGGTGTATGACTGACCTCATACCTATTTTCTCGAAATTGCGTACCGCCTCTCTTATCATCCGTTCAAAGCCTAAAGAGTATCTTATATTCACGCTCTTCTTCTTCGTAATGTCTTTGCCGCATACCTCAAAGCCTATACGGTATCCTTCCGTATAAGTATCCGCCATAAGCTTGATTTCGCTATCCGGCATATGATTCAGATGCCTTGCCGTCTCCAGCTCGCTGTCCGTCACATATTCTCCAAAATAATAAAGGTAGCGTAAATCCTCCAAGTCACTGTCCATAATGATTCTCAAAGCGAAGTCCTCTTCCGGACACAGTTGCTGCCTAAGTCTTTTTTCTGCTTCCGGCTCTGAATAATCGCTGATAAACCAATATACGATCTGCCTCAATTCCTCGTAAACCGGCTCCTTCTTCTCCTCGTATGCGCTGTAAAACGCATAATACATCTCCAGGAACAGTTCCATACGGATAACCATCTCGAACATATCCTGTTCATAAGTAAATACGATCAAACTTCTCAGCTCCGCATACAAAAAAGATAGGAGCTGCCCATACTCCTCTCCAAATTCCTTTACCGCGTATGCCGGATTCGCATAGCTCGTCTCGTATGCTTCCGGCCGCACATCCGCATACAGCTTTCTGTTGTGCTCTTTCAATTCCTCCAAGGATGCTCTCTTAAGCTGCCCGCTCTTTACATATTCGTAAGTATCCACCATCTCACATAAAAAGGAAGCTGTCTTGTTGAAGTATTTCCCATACCTCTCCTCTAAAGATCTATCCTCACGCAACTCCTTAATTCTTTCTAACGAAAGCTCATATCGTTCCAATAAATTATCAATCATACTCCGTACGCTCCTGCATATAAAATAATACTTATCATAGCTAATACCACGACATTAAATCCAATTCCCAAATAAGAAAATAAATAATACCTGTCTTTTTCCATCCTGGAAAGTATTCCCAAAACCAATCCCGCCAGGGAAAAAAGGGTTACCAAAAAAACTGCCGCTCCATACTGTGTCACCGCCGCTCCTGCGTTTCGGTAAGACAAATACACTGCCGCAGCAATGGAAATGATAGAAATTATTCCCAAAGCAGTTGACATAATTCCCTTTTCCGGATGCTTCTTTGTCGTAAAGATATATCCGCCTTTACGGCTCGTTCTATAATTTCTGCGGTTCATAATTACCCCTAAAAGGGCATTCTTTTTTCGAATGCCCCTGTCATTTAAAATAAGATTTTCGATTTGCCGGCTAAAAGCTTCGCCCCGCTTATAATAAGAAGAACTCCGCTCGCAATCCCTGCCACCAGAGCTACGACACCAATCGCGATGTTCAAAGCTCCTGAACCGCCCATAATCTTATAAATTCTTTCCTCCATAACCGCTCTCCTCTCTACTTGGCACCATATGTTTCATAATATGTATCGATTGCCGTTTTACATTCATCATTAATATAGATTGTACCACGATATGGCTTATTATACAAATACTCTACTACTTCTTCCATCGTTACGATAGCATTAGCCTCAAAGCCATACTTCTCTTTGATCTCACACAGCGCACTCTTATCCCCCTGGCCTTTTTCCATGCGATTCAGGGAAACGATCAGCCCTCTGATGTCCACATCAGCCTGCGCCTTTAATATGGGAAATGTCTCTTCGATGGATTTGCCGGAGGTGGTCACGTCCTCGATAATCACTACCTTATCGCCATCCTTTAACTTGCTTCCCAGAAGGATACCCGTATCGCCGTGGTCTTTTTCTTCCTTTCTATTGGAGCAGTATCTGACATCTTTTCCGTAAAGCTCGCTGATCGCCATGGTCGTCGCCACGCTTAAGGGAATTCCCTTATAGGCCGGCCCGAACAGCACATCAAAGTCTAACCCGTAGTTATCGTGAATCGCCTTGGCATAATATTCTCCAAGCTTTCTAAGCTGTGTGCCTGTCACATAGCCTCCCGCATTCATAAAAAACGGAGACTTACGTCCACTTTTCAATGTAAATTCTCCAAATTTAAGTACCTGACTGTCAACCATGAACTCAATAAACTCTTTTTTATAACTTTCCATAGTCCTGCACGTTCTCCTTATTCTTTCACTATCTGTTTCAAATTACTTAAGCGCCGAAGCGATGTCCTTTTGCATATCCTCTACCGCTGCACGAGATGCTGCCCCGAAATTCTCCGCTCCGAAACCTGCGTATTTTTCCTCTTTATATGCCGCAATGATGCCTCTGGAAGAATTCACGATGGCTCCAAGTCCGTCCTCGTTGAAAAAGTGCGCTAAATCGGCACCTTTTCCGCCCTGCGCGCCATAGCCCGGCACGAGGATATAAGCCTTCGGCATAATCTTTCTAAGGGCCTTCCCCATTTCAGGATAGGTCGCTCCTACCACTGCGCCTATATAGCTGTAAGACTCTCCCATATGCTGCGCTCCCCATTCGGCAACCTTTTCTCCTACGATTTCATAAAGCGGTCTGCCGTCAATCAGGCGGTCCTGAAATTCTCCGCTGCTGGGATTCGATGTCTTAACGAGTATAAAGATGCCTTTCTTTTCCTTTTTACATACATCGATGAAAGGCTCTACTCCGTCCGAGCCAAGGTAAGGATTTACCGTAGCTAAATCTTCATTGAAGCCATAACAGGACTTGCTTCCCACCTGAACCTTGCCCAAGTGTCCTACCGCATAAGCTTCCGAAGTAGAACCGATATCGCCTCTCTTAATATCGCCTATTACTACCAGCCCTTTTTCCTTGCAATAATCCACTGTCTTCTTAAAAGCTATCATTCCTTCCACACCGAACTGCTCATACATCGCGATCTGCGGCTTTACCGCCGGAATCAAATCGTAGATATTGTCTACGATTTCTTTGTTGAACTGCCAGATTGCCTCGGCTGCGCCCTCAAGCGTCTCTCCGAATTCCTTATAAGCTTTCCCGGTAACATGTTCCGGAATGTATTTTAACATCGGGTCCAAGCCCACCACAATAGGCGCATTTGTCTTTTGAATTTTAGCTACCAATTCGTTAATCATAATTTTTTCTTCCTCTCCTTCTTTCCCTCGTTCTCCCAAAACCGTAACGCACAAAAGGCGTTGTCTTAAAGTGCAACGCCTTCTAAATCCTTTAGCACGTATATGTTTTCCACATAATCCGATACTTTATCTTTTTCTACCCAGTCCAATTCTCCGTATTCCTCCGACAATACAATGTTATCCTCGTCGTTCCCGTCGATACTGCATAGGTAAGCGATTCCCACACACTGTGAATCTCCTACCATCTGCGACCACGTATACACAATACGGTCAATTTTGCCTTCCACGGATAAAAGTTCTCTGATTGCCCGTAAAACTGCATCATCAGGCGCCTCTCCGTAATTTACTTCAGCATCGATGAACTCCCATATAAAGGGGTCGGGAATACGGTCGTCCACCCATCTTTTTATCAGTAAATATTTATCGTCCTTTTTAATAATCCCCTTTACTCTTAAATAAATATTCTCCATACTGTCCTCCCGTTATGCTGTGCTATGCGATGACTGCCTCCCGGCTGTCCACATATTTTTTAATGTTGGATGCGTTTACGTATTTCTTATATTCATCTCCGTTTGTTACTACCAGTGTAGGAGCCTGCATAATACCATATCTGCCGGCAAGTTCCATATTCTCCTCCGCATCGATAAGAACATACTTATCTTCTTTCAGATATTCCTTCGCCAATTTGCAATTAGGGCAAGTCTTCGTGGTAAAAAGATATTTTACCGCTTCCGGCTTCTCTACTTTTACGCTGATTTCCTTCTCATAATTCGACAGAGTGACCATACGGGTCATAGGTTTTTTTAAGGAAGACTGTGCTACACTGTATTCTGTTCTGTTGGCATATTCCTGAAGCTTGCCGTCATTCCAGTTCTGTACCGGTCTGTAATATCCCGTAATACGGCTGTAGACCTCCGTAACCTTTCCGCAGTGAGGACACGCCTTCTGCTCCCCTGCCAGATAACCGTGTTCACGGCAGATTGAGTAGGTAGGCGATAGTGTATAATAGGGCAGCTTGTAATTATCGGCAACTGTTTTTACCAATTTCGCCGCCGCCTTCCAGTCAGGAAGCTTCTCACCGAGGAACGCGTGAAATACGGTTCCTGATGTATATAAGGTCTGTAAGTCGTCCTGTATGTCCAAAGCATCGAAGACATCTATGGTATAATCTACCGGCAGATGGGAGGAATTTGTATAATAAGGCGTATCCCCCGGATTGCCTGCAGTCTTGATCGCGGGCCATTTCTTCTTATCGTGCTTCGCCAGACGGTATGTGGTGCTTTCTGCCGGAGTTGCCTCCAGATTATACAAATCACCATATTTTTCCTGATAATCGGAAAGTCTGTTTCTCATGTGATTCAATACTTCTTTGGTAAATTCCTGCGTTCCCTTATTGCTCATGTCCGCCCGCAGCCAGTTCGCATTCAATCCCACCTCATTCATGCCGATAAGGCCGATGGTGGAAAAATGGTTCTCGAAACTGCCAAGATAACGCTTGGTATAAGGATAAAGTCCTTCTTCCAACAGTCTGGAAATAACTCCTCTTTTTATCTTAAGAGATCTGGCCGCAATATCCATCATCTTATTCAGACGCTTGTAGAAGTCGTCCTTATTGGATGACAGATAAGCGATTCTTGGCATATTGATCGTCACTACGCCCACGCTTCCCGTACTTTCGCCCGAACCAAAAAAGCCGCCTGTCTTCTTGCGAAGCTCTCTTAAGTCCAGACGGAGGCGGCAGCACATACTGCGCACATCGCTGGGCTCCATATCGGAATTGATATAGTTGGAAAAATAAGGTGTCCCATATTTGGAGGTCATCTCGAATAAGAGTCTGTTGTTCTCCGTATCGGACCAATCGAAATCCCGGGTAATGGAATAAGTCGGTATCGGATACTGGAAACCTCTTCCATTGGCATCGCCCTCAATCATCGTCTCGATAAATGCCTTGTTAATCATATCCATTTCTTTTTTGCAGTCTTTATATTTGAAATTCACCTCTTTGCCGCCTATGATTGCCGGAAGCTCTGCTAAATCCTCCGGTACCGTCCAATCCAGCGTGATATTGGAAAAGGGAGCCTGTGTTCCCCAGCGGCTTGGTGTATTAACGCCATAAATAAATGCCTCGATGCATTTCTTCACTTCCGGATAAGTCAGATTATCTGCCTTGACAAAGGGAGCCAAATAAGTATCGAAGGAAGAAAATGCCTGTGCGCCTGCCCATTCATTCTGCATAATGCCCAAAAAGTTTACCATCTGGTTACATAATACGGAAAGATGTGATGCCGGGGCAGAAGTAATCTTGCCGGTAATGCCTCCCAGCCCTTCCTGAATAAGCTGCTTGAGAGACCAGCCCGCACAATAGCCGGTAAGCATGGACAAATCATGGATATGCAAATCCGCATTTCTATGAGCCTCTCCGATTTCCTGATCGTATATCTCAGAAAGCCAGTAATTAGCCGTTACCGCGCCGGAATTGCTAAGAATAAGGCCACCCACCGAATAAGTTACGGTAGAGTTCTCCTTTACCCGCCAGTCCTCTATCTTTACATAGCTGTTGACTACATCCTTATAATCGAGAATGGTAGATTTCATATTGCGCATCTTTTCTCTCTGCTTGCGGTAGAGAATAAACGCTTTGGCAGCCTCCGCATATCCGGTCTGCTCCAAGACTCTTTCCACGCTATCCTGAATGTCTTCCACATTCACCCTGTCTTCCTTCACTCTATTCTGAAACTCGGACGTAACGCGAAGCGCCAGCAAATCAATAATATCATTGTTGTACTGCATGTCCGTAGCGTTGAAAGCCTTCATGATAGCATCACTAATCTTTGCCAATGTAAAATCTGTAGTTTCTCCATCCCTTTTAATTACTTGAAACATCTCAATTCCTCCCTACATACATTATCGAACGCCGCACCCCCTGATGCAGACGCTCCCCCATATTCTTTTTAGGTTCACATAACTCTATGTAAACACCGATTAGTAAAATTGTAACATCTTACCAGTGAAAAGTCAATAAAAAGCACAAGATATTATGTCAACATTTTTATGTCAACACAACATCTTGTGTCTTTACGTTTTTATCTGCCTGACCATAAATCTCTATGACCGAGACAAAATACATACTCCAGTCATACTCTAATGCCTTAAAATTATCTCGTCTGTAAGAAAGTATATTCTCTCTTCGCGGCTTCATCATCGGGATATGTAGATAGGTAGCTGTCCAAAAGCACTGCTGCCTTTTTATAATCTCCCAGATACTCATAGGTAACGATTTCGTTGAATTTCAACGTCTGCATCATATTATTATTCTCGATATTCATTCCCGTCTGAAAGGCACTCAGCGCTTCCTCATACGCACCCATATTCATCTTGCAAAGCCCCAGCTGGTTATAAACCTTGGCATTGGTCTGGTCGTCCGCGATAAAGCTATTATATACGCTTACCGCATAATTGTTATCTCCCAGTTCCTCATAGGTTTTCCCCAAAAGCAGCACCGCTTCATAGCCTGCCGTCTTTCGCGACTTTTCCAAATAATTCCTGGCATTATCGTAATCCTTCAAATAGTAATACATCCTGCCTCGCTCGTAATCGGTCATGGACTTCGAACCGCTCTCCAGGGCCGACTGCAAATACTCCTGCCCTACTTCCTTATAACCGTTTTCCTCCAGTACGAGGTAAATATCGATTAACTGAGTATAATCCTCCTTCGCCAGCGAAATCGCCTTGTCGAAATCTGCCTTCGCCTTATCGAAATCCGTACCAATCCTCAGGCACCCCCGCAGGTAATATGCCACCTTATCCTTCGGCAAAAGAGCGATAATGGAATTATAGGCCTCTATGCTCTTATCGGTCTCTCCCATCTTGTAATAAGCAGTAGCCAGATAATAATTGATATCATAATCGATTTCATCCACTTGTCCGTTGCTGTGACTAAGGGCCTTCTCAAAAGAAGCTGCCGCCTCCTCATACATTGTAAGCCCCATATAAGCCAGTCCCTGTCCTCTATATAAAAGACGTTGATTCTCACCGTCCACCATAGCTTTTTCAAAGGATTGAAGAGCCGCATTATAATCCAGAGCTTCCACCGCCGCCATACCTTCCTTGATGCTGGCGTTCTTATCCTTTTGACCGCAACCGGAAAGTATGCAGCACAAAACTGCCCCTGCCAAGATTATTTGAAAAATCCTCTTTTGTTCCTTCATGCCAATAACCATGCCCTTCTTCTCATTTTGCAGTCTTTCCGCCGCAAGCATAAATCTGCAGATTAAAAATCTTATTTCTGTGCAATAAGATCTTTGTTTTTATATCGGTATTTTATATTATACTACTATATTTTTTATCCTCCTACAACCCTTTAAAAGTCACAAACTTTTTCCGTTCATCAATTACGTTACTGTTTACTCCGTTATCAGCAACGCAAATACACCACGGGTAATCGCCAAAGATAAGCAAGCGTATCCTTAACTCGTTTCTTTCACAAGAATTCCTTTATTACTGCAAAGACTCATAAGGTGATAATTCAAAACGGATGAAGTAACCCCTGTCGTGGTCACATACCGGACAGTTCTTCGGCGCTTCCTCTCCTTCGTATACGAAACCGCAGTTTAAGCAGAACCATGCAGTCTTCACATCGGATATGAACAGCCTTTTTTCTTCTAAAAGCTGCGCAAACCTTCCGAAGCGGTCGCCGTGGAGCTTTTCTATCTGGGCAATCATATGGAAGGAAGCGGCTACCTTGTCAAAGCCCTCCTCCCTCGCCTTGTCTCCGAATGACTTATACACCGAATCATGTTCCTCATATTCGTTATGCTGAGCCATGCGCAGAAGCTCTGATACATCGTCTGTGATATCCACAGGATAGCTGCCGTCCACATGAATATTTTCTCCTGACAGCTCCTTCAAATGATTATAGAAAACCTCGGCATGTTCCTTCTCCTGATTCGCCGTATATTCAAAAATAGCGCTGATTACATATAAATTTTCCTTTTTGGCCCTGGAGGCCGCAAATGTATAGCGGTTTCTCGCCTGGCTTTCTCCCGCGAACGCCCTCATCAGATTATCCTTCGTCTCACTGTTCTTAAAATCTGCTCCCATCACAGTCACCATACCTTTCTTCTCATTCTGCTTCTTCTTCGCAGCAGGCACTGCTTTTGTTCCACGCGTGCAACTGCGCATCGGCATTTTCCATAACAGGGGCGCTTTCCTATTACAGAAAATACCGGCGGCAGTTACATCCTGCCGCCGCCTTAATATTCATTATTTTCTATTTTATTAAGCTTTATTCACATAATCCATGAATTCCTTCGTTTTTGACCAATACTTTATGCCCCAGTTTTCGAAATTCCACTCCTCCATATATTCATTGCATTCAAAATCGATATACCAGATGAATCCGTCTGACGCCACGAAGTTCGTAGGAAAATAATCGATGTTCAGATTCAGAGGGTAAAGCAGGCCGCACATATGACGAATCTGCTCCCGATATCGCTCTTCCATTTTTCCCGTAAGAATCAGCTCATATACGGTAGGCCCGTCTATATACTCCTTTAAAATCCTTTCCTCTTTTTCATCTGATGCAAGGAGCTTTGGAATCCGTATACCGCTTTTTTCCAAGCGGGCGTAATCGCGCATTTCCGCTTCCAGCTTATTTCCAAATTGGTAGTAATCGCAGGGTTCATGATGAATTTGTTTTAGCACATACCTTCCGCTTTCATCCTCCGCCAGATAGGAATATCCTCCCTTGCCTTTTCCCAGAAGCCCTATTACCGTATATTCTTTACCGTTGACCCGCATTTGTTCCATACTATTTTTCCTCTCTTCCTTTCCACTGTGAGAAACGCACCTTAATCCACCAGCCCAGCATGATGTCCGCTCCTATCCACGCCAGAACCTCCCCGTAAAACACTCCGCTTTCACCGATGAAAAGCGGCAGTGTCAGCGCACAACCGCATCGCATCACAAGTTGTACTCCGCTGGAAAACATAGGAAGTATCGAATTGCCCATACCCTGCACACAGGCACGCGTTATATACAGCAAATATAAGAGCGGGAAAAAGCATGCCAGCACGATGAGAAAATGATAGCCTGTCCCTATGGCTGCATTCACATCTGCCACATCTCCTGCCAGGAAAAGGCGCAGAATCTTCTTTCCAAGTACCAGCATAATGGTTGACATAAGTAACGCTGTCACTATCCCTATCGCACTTGCTGCCCGCAGTCCCTTCCTTATTCTGTCATAAAGCCCTGCACCTAGATTCTGTCCAGTGTAAGTAGACATTCCGTAGCCATAGGAAGAAGCAGCGATTTCCAACAGTCCATACAGCTTATTGGCTGCCGTATATCCTGCAATAAAGAGTACTCCGAAGCCGTTGATCACAGACTGCACCACCATTCCTCCAACCGCCGTTATCATATTTTGCAGTCCCATAGGTATGCCGAGCCTGCACTGCTCCAAAAGCATCGGCATTTCCATCCTGCACTCTTCCCCCGTAAATCTCAGTATCTCTATTTTATGCAGCTGCACGAAACAAAGAACTGTTGCCAAAAGCTGGGCCAGCACGGTTCCCAAGGCCGCACCTTCCATTCCCCAGCCGAATCCGAACACGAACAATATATCCAGTACGATATTGCAAAGAGAGGCCGCCGTCATAGCCCGAAGGGGCGTGCGACTGTTTCCAAGTGCCCGAAGAATGGCTGAAAATAAATTGTATGCCATGGTAATCGGTAACCCGGCATATAAAATCCGCAAGTAGCCATGGGAAAGTCCGATAATTTCATCCGGCGTATGTAATAATCGAAGAACCGGATAAATAAGCGCTAATCCTGCCAAAGTGAATAGTACCGCTCCCGCTGCTGACAGATATACCGCGCTTATGACGGCCTTTTTCACCCCTTTATAATCGGCAGCCCCAAAACGCTGGGCAATTGCCACCGAAAAGCCTTGCGTCAGACCCTGAATAAATCCAAACAGTAAAAAAATCATCCACTCCACTGCGCCTACTGCTGCAAGGGCCTTTACTCCCAGTGCCTGTCCCACTATAATCGTGTCAGCAAAGGTATAAAGCTGCTGAAACACATTACCGATAAGAAGCGGCACAGCAAAACCAAGCATCAGTCTGCCCGGGCTTCCTACCGTCATATCCCTCGTTGTCTGCATAACCTTTTTTCAAGTCTCCTGTCCTGCCTGTGAACAATTTCATCGTTCCATCTGTTTACGACATAATATATATCTCAGATTTTATCATATTTTCTTCCATTTATATATCTTTATATCTGTCTTCTGCATATTGAACCTGCCACAGCTTTTATTCCGCGCGCGTAGCTGTGCATCCATTCTTTCTGCAACAGGTGCTCTTTCCTAATTATAGAACAAAATGCAGGCAGATATTATTTTTCCTATCTGCCTGCGCTTTGTTTCCTTCTTCTATTCACATTTTCTTATCGGAATCCATATTTCGCTTAAATACGAGTCACTGTTCATATCTTCTTCCGAGTACCATTCCAGTTCCGGCGCTTCCACTTGCTCATAGCCGGAGTTCGGGAACCATTCCGTAAAAATCCGCTTCCATATATTCTGCTGTGCCTCAGGCAGTTTGCCGCGGCACTCGAATTTCACGTACTCCTGTTCCTTGATAATAAGCTCCTTCATGCCCTCCAATAACGGTGCATCGGACTCTACAGCTATCATGTAGTCGAACTCCTCTCCTTTTGGATTATAGCAGACTCCGTAAAATTCCGGCCTTCCTTCCTTGCAGGTATCCATCATCTTTTCCATGATTCCGTCTTCACATGCATCCTGCCACATCTGCGGAATAACCCTGAAGTTTTCTCCGTTTACCGTAGTAATCGTTTTCACGGTTCCTGCCAACCGAAATCCTTGCACTTTTTCAATACGATATTTCATTTCACTCACTCCTTTGATTGTGATCTTAAAAGAAATCTTGGGATACAAAGTAAGAAGAACACCTTTTTCTCTCGCTTCCTTCGGCGTAATTCCGTGCAGATTCTGAAATGCTCTCGCAAAAGATACCGGCGAATCATAGCCATATTTTAACGCGATATCGAGCACATTTTCCCCACCCTTTTGAAAGTCCAGTGCCGCCAGGGTCAGCCTTCTTCTGCGGATATATTCCGCCAGGGGAACATCCGCGATAAAGGAAAACATCCGTTGAAAATTATAAGAAGAGGAGCATGCTCTTTTTGCCGCTTCCGTATAATCAATCTCTTCTGTCAGATTGTCTTCTATATAATTCAGCGCAGCATTCATTTTGTCCAGCCATTCCATCTCTTTGTCCCTCATTTCCTTATTGATTGTTACAATACAATCATAGGATAGCTTTGCTTTTCATGCGCAACTTTTTCTGCCCGAAAAAATAAAAGTTTATTTAAATAGTTTTATCAGGCTGCTTAACAAATACATAGGCAGCGGAGTCTGACATCGCCTCCTCATAACAGTATCCAAGGCGGTCAAAGGCTTTCAGACCTTCCGCATCCTCTACGCTTCTTTCCGCCATAAAACGTACCATCTCCCCCCTGGCCATCTTTGCCTCGGTTCCCTTGGTCACCAGCTTTCTTCCGCCTTTTTTATCCTCCCTGTAAGTAACAAACTGACAAGTGATAAACGCTGTCTCCGGCGGCAGATGCGCTTCCACCGCTTTACTGTATTCCTTTGATGCAAGATTTACAATGAATTTTTCTTCCCGGGCAAGCTTCCGGGCGATGAGCTCTCCCCAAAAATCATATAGACTATTATAGGTAACACCGTTTTGTCCCATATCGATTTTCGCCTGCATCTCCAACCGATAGGGTACGATTCCGTCAGCCGCCCGAAGCAGTCCGTAAAAACCGGACAATATGTACAAATGCTCTTTCACATATTCCCACTGCCTGTCATCAAAGACAGATGGTGACATGTGAAGATATTGGAGCCCCTCGTAACTTAGCACCGCAGGGGTCAGACATTTCGTCAAGTCCATCGTCTTAAGCCGTCTCTCGTTCAAATCAGCGATAGCATCGTTACATTTCCACATTTGCTGGAGTGTTTTCCTATCCAATGTTTTCAAATAAATCTTCAAAGTTTCGGCCTGCTCCAAAAAGAATGGGAGGGTTTCATAGGGGAGTAAATCCTCTCTTACATTCATCTTTTTAGCAGGAGAAATAATAATTTTCATACTTATAGCCTTGCTCTTTCCGGTGTCCGCAGACTTTGCCGCAGAGTAATCCTTTCATTAAAGTTTCCCCTTTTCAGAGTTCCCCTTTTATATGATACCCTTTCATCTTCAGAGCATTTAACGCCTTTTCAAAGTTTTCTTCTTTTACCAATATGTAGTCCGTATTATAAGTAGAGATTGCAAAGATTCCAATTTTTTCTCCGGCCAGAACTCCCGATATTTCCGAAAGGATTCCTGTTAATGAAAAATCCAGAACGCCTTCAATCCGAAACGCTCTCCATCCATCCTCCCGCTGCGTTGTATTCTGAGGCACGAACTGCGTGCTGCAAACGAACGAAAGCTCTTCGTCCGTCTTGCCAAGAAAGCAAAATTCATCCTCAAAATTTATCCCTTTCATATTCTCCAGCTTACACACACTAAACGCTCTGTCAATTATTTTTATATCCATATCCTATCCTTTCACAGCTCTCTGTTTTCTTTATAACTTCTTCTTTCTGCCAAATCACCGAACACTTGCCGCTCCTTTATTTTTCGCCTTCATGTATGCGATAAAGCCTCCGTTCACACTCGGAGGCTCAATCCAAAAAGCTTTTTTAATTATAACTGATTTCTTATAAAAAGTATACCTTGTCCGCAAGCGGACAAAGTATGTTTATGCACACTCGCTCTGCTCGGCGCAGTATAATATTGTTAAAATATTATACCTTCCATCTCTTCTGCAAGCTCCATTCTTTCTTAATCCAGCCTGCGGCTTCATGGCAGCAATTCATACACAGAAATGCTGAGTAAAATGCTATAAGGTTTGAAAAACATATGATTTTACGCCAGCTTCCACCCTTCTGCTTTCTCCCGCAGCCCTACAAAACGCTTATATAACCCGTCCTGTGCGATTAGCTCCTCGTGGGTTCCTTTCTGTATAATTTTCCCTTCGTCCAGCACAAGTATCTGCTGTGCGTTCTCGATAGTGGCAAGCCGGTGTGCAATAACAATCATCGTCTTGCCTTTAGACAAGGCAGAAATCGCCCGTTGGATCAAATGTTCGTTTTCAGGGTCTACGCTGGCGGTAGCTTCATCCAGAATAATAACAGGCGCATCTTTTAAAATCGCTCTGGCAAGGGAAATACGCTGCTTCTCTCCGCCGGAAAGGGAAGAACCGCCTTCTCCGACCACCGTATGATACCCATCCGGAAGCTTTTCGATAAAATCGTGACAGCATGCCTTCTTTGCTGCCGTAATAATTTCCTCCATAGATGCCTCCGGCTTTCCGAAGCGGATATTATTTAATACCGTATCATGAAACAAATAGACATTCTGAAATACCATACTGATATTGCTGAGCAGGCTGTCACAAGCCAAATCCCGAATATCTGTTTCTCCAAGGCAGATACGGCCTTTGTTCACGTCGTAAAACCGGGCCAGAAGGTTACAGACGGTAGTCTTGCCGGAGCCGGACGGACCTACAATAGCCGTAGTGGTACCCTGCGGGATTTCAAATGAAATATTATCCAATACCTTCCTCTTATCGTATCCGAAGGAAACTCCCTCAAACCCCACCGAAAAATTAAGAAGCGGCTTATGAACAGAGTCCTCGTCGATAAAACGGGCTTTTTCAATCTCTTCAATTTTATTCATAGCCGTCTCCATAAGCTCCATGGTATGCGCCGCATTATTGACCTGTTCTACCTGGGAGAACAACTCGAAGGAAAAAATAGCCATCATAAGAAAAACGGGCAGCGGCAAGAAGCCGTCTACAGTCATTAAGGCCGTCACTAATACGACAGCGACAGAGGCAAGCTTTAAACATAGTTGATGCATTGCATTGCAGCCCACATAATCCAGTTCGATTTTAATATTTATTTTTCTATGGGAACAGTAAGCATCCCGGATGCCCTGCACTGCCACCCCCTCCTGCCCATACGCTTTGACCACGGCAATTCCCCGGATATACTCGATTACCGCTGTAATCAGCTCGTTTTGGGCTTTCTGATGTACTATAGCATTTTTATGGCTTCCTTTACTGAGAAGATACAAAAAGAAGCCTGAGCCCGTAATTCCCAAAATGCAAATGAGTGCAGCCTGCCAGCAGAAGAAGCCAAGACATGCAATCATTGCTGCCGCATGAATGTACGCTCCCACCAAAGTATCCGTCATCTTCATGGCATACATTTCAAAAACAGACAAATCGGTAGTGACCGCACCGCTGATTTCTCCCGTGTTATTCTTATCGAAAAAGCCCAGGGATACCCTTTTTAAAATGTCGCCGATACGAATACGCTCTTCTGCGGTTTTTTCATAAGCGATGCTCTCCTGAAAGGTCGCCCTCAAATAGGAAAACAAGAAACGCCCCAAAATGACTACGATCATAAATACAAGCGCCCACAGTGCCAAAACAGGTGATAATTCTATTTCATCCCGACTATCCTTGATCATAAGGTCCAGAAAGTAAGCCGCCCCCATAATCGGCATCGCCGTAAACATCGTTTGAAGAAAGGAAAAAAGGAATCCCCAATATAAGCGCCTCTTACGCCCGCCGGTCCACCGGATAATACGTTTCATCGTTCTAAACATGATATAATTCCTCCCTTCCCGCACTCGAGGCAGACCAATTCTTAGCTCCTATGTGCGACTTCCACATTTCCTTATATAAGGAACAGGTGTTAAGAAGTTCCTGCTGCTTCCCCTGTGCTTCGACCCTTCCGTCCTTTAAAACAATGATATTGTCTGCCTCCTTAATCGTTGAAAGCCGATGCGCAATTACCAGCAGGGTTTTTCCCTCGGTAAGAGCCGCTATGGAAGCCTGAAGCTGTGCCTCATTCTCCGGATCTGTAAATGCGGTCGCTTCATCCAGTATAACAATCGGTGCATTCTTTAATATAGCACGGGCAATGGCAATCCTTTGCCGCTCACCGCCGGAAAGTCTGCCCCCCGCTTCTCCTGCGGTTGTGTTCCAGCCTTTTTCGAAGCGGCCGATAAATTCATCGCAGCAAGCTGCTTTTCCGGCCGCAAACACCTCCTCGTCCGAGGCCGCCGGATTCCCCAGTCTGATATTCTCCATCAGAGAACAGTTGAATAGAAAATTCTCCTGCGATACAAAGCTGACCGCCTCAGAAAGCTGCGAAAAAGGAATCCTTCTAATATCCTCTCCGCCTATCGATATGTAACCTTTCGATACATCCCAGAATCTGGCTATCAGCCGCGCTACCGTCGATTTGCCGCTGCCGGAAGGACCTACAAGAGCGGTGAAGCTGCCCTGTGGAATCGTCAGGCTTATTTCCTGCAGGACATCTCCGTGCTTATCGTTATAGGCAAAGGATATATCCTGAATCTGTATGTCATATCCTCTTAACTTAACAGGCTCTTCTGCTTCCGGGAGCTCCGGCATATCCAGTATTTCATTCACATCACCGATTGCATACTGAATGGACTTGAAATCGTTCACTGCAACGGTAAACCAGCTTGCGGGACCGATGATGCTCATGGAAAGAATCATTGCAAGAGTTATCTGCGCGGGCGTAAGCGCGCCGTTTAAATACAGCAGAATCCCCACCGGCAGCACCCCCAGCATTGTGGCGGGTAAAATAGCGTTGCCCAGATTCATCAGCCCCCACGTAGAGCGAAACCAGTCGAGAGTAAATTCCTTAAAGCTTTTTACCGCCTCCTCATACTTCCGATAGGACCCGGCAGACCGGTTAAAGGCCTTGATTACCTGAATGCCCTCCGTATACTCGATAATTACGCTGTTGACATGATTAGATGCCTTCATATACTTATCGTATTGTGACCCGTAACTTCGCATCATAACGGCATACACCGCCCCGCCAAGGGGGACGCAGGCGAGGGCTGCCAATGCGATTCTCCAATCCATGAATAGCATATAGCCAAACACGCATACAGGCAGAAGCAGTCTGGAAATTCCTTCCGGAATCATGTGGGCCAGCGGAAGCTCGATGGTCTCCACTCTGTCCATAATAATATTCTTTAGATTTCCCGCCGTTTGGGACAATACATTTCCAAGCGGTGCCCTCATCAGCTTACGGGACAGTTCCAGCCGTATGCTTTCCAGAATCCGGTAAGCGGACACATGCGAGAAGCTCGTAGATATACCATGAAATAATAGCTTTACCACATACCCTCCGGCAGAAACACCCGACCATAAAAGAATCGTCCGGGGAGCAGCGTTTCCTCCAAAAAACAACAGGATAATCTCGTATACCCCAAGATAAGGAACCAATCCGCCCGCCACACTGATAACAGCGAAAAAGACAGATAATATCATTTTTCCTCGGCACTCGCTGGCAAAGGAAAGCACCGATGTAAACGTACCTTTTTTCTTACTTTTCTTCATATCGAAGCACCTCCAATGTTTAATCAGAAAAATACGCAATGCGTACTTTTTTGATTTTATTAATAAAGACGCCCCCCAATTTCGCCAGACTTTTAAGGTCAGGACATATTGAGGCACGTCTCTTATTATATTCTGTCCAATTTTCTCCGTCTGCTCCGGACACGCATTATGCGCTCCATTCAGACAGCGCTTTTCCTGTACTCCGACGGACTCATTCCGATAACCGATTGAAAAGCCGACGCAAATTTGCTCGCATTCTCATAACCAACCCTCCCGGCAATCATCACGACGGAATCCTCCGTATTTTTCAGCATCAGCGCGGCAGCGTTCATGCGGTAGGATTTCATATATGCGTAGATAGACGTTCCATACACACCTTTAAAGCATAGCTTCATCGATGTGAGCGGAAAGTTGAAACGCTCTGATAAGTCGTCAAGGGTATACCGCTGCTCCAAATCGTCAGTGAGCAGTGACACAATATCTTTTACCTTTTCTACCTGCGACCTGTAGAAATACGGACGTTCACCGCCTTCCTCCGCCACCTCCGCCGCATCCAAAAATAAAAGAAGCTCCAGCACCTTTATCCTGAAATATTGCATTCTCACATGGTCCGCCAAATGATACAGCTCTGAGAAAACATGCTCGATCTGTTTGCCTGCACGCATGATAAAGGCCTTGTTCTCCGGGCAGAACTTCTCCTTCAGCTTTCTGATATCCACAGAAAATCCATCCATCACATAACGCAGGGATTCTCCTGCTTCATCAATGCAAAAACCGATGGTAAGGCCATGATAATGTTTCAGCGGAAAACGAAAATCCTGGCAGTGATAGGTTCTTGAATTAATCTGTACATCTCCGGCTTCAATATAAACATATTTATTCTGCTCTACCTTCCACTCAATCCTGCCCTCGCGGCAATGATCGATGCAGAACATTTCCGTCTTCGGCCGAAAGCCTGAAAAGCAATGCTCCATATGAAAATCGTTATACAAAAGATACACACCGGGAAATACATCGTAAACAGTCATGATGCCTTCTCCTCCCTCATCTCTAAGGCGGAATACGGCACAGTCATCATTTTCACAGACCTTGCATACATTATCTCCCATATCTTTCGCATCAAAAATCATAGCACACCTCTTTTCCCAACAAGTCTCCGGCAAAAAACTCCATCATCTTTGCCCGTCCCACTTCATCAAGAGGGTAGTTGCCCCATATCCGCCCTTTTTCGATATGCAAAATATGGGTGGTACAGGAGAGAATCAGTTCAGGGTCGTGAGTTACAATAAAAATAGTTTTGCCTTGCTTTTGCAGCTCTCTGATACTTTCCGCCACCTCTTCCATATGCCGAAGATCCAAACCGCTGGTAGGCTCATCGAATACAAGGATACTGCGTCTTGATGCTAACGCCGAAGCGATTGCAATACGCTGCTTCTGTCCGCCGGACAGCGCCATGGGATGGGTCTGCTTAAAGGATAGCAAATCGAGGGCTTCCAAAATGCTCTCTGCCGATTTCTCATCTTGCTTTTCCATAGACATCAGTACTTCGTCCAGCACGCTTTCGGAAAAAAGCTGGTGATTCACATCCTGCATGACCATATAGCATGAATCGAGTCGTTTTCTCGCCTTACAGATATCCCCCTGATATTCAAGTATGCTTCTGTCCTTTCTCAAGAGTCCGCAAAGACTTCTTACAAAGGTAGTTTTGCCTGCCCCGTTGTGACCGATTACGGCAATCACTCCATTTTCGGGCAGTTCGGCAAATGGGATATCCAAAAGCCGTTCTCCCCTGGAATAAGAAAACTGAACATTTTTAACAGTCAGCCATTTCTTTTCGGAATCAGCACATGCACCGCAGCCGTTCAGTCTGGTAAGAGCCAAACTCCTAAGCCCCCTCTCACGAAAGAAAGAAGGCGGCATTTTATAGAATTCTTCTCCCGTATATTCTTCACGGATTTCACCGTCTCTCATATAGAGTACCCTGTCTGCGATTCCCTGCATAAAATAAAGGCGGTGCTCGGCAATCAGTATCGTCTTTCCCTCCGCCTTCCATCCGGCTATAATGCTCTGAAGGTCATTCACGCTCCGCATATCCAGATTGGAGGTGGGTTCATCCAGCACGATGATGCCCGGTCCCAATGCGCTGACGCAGCCACAGGCGATTTTCTGCTTTTCTCCGCCGGAAAGCTTAAAAATGCTTCTGCCTAACAGCGGCTTAAGGGAAAGCTCGTCTGCAGTCTGCGCAACGCGTTTAAGCACCTCCCCTTCCCTCATGCCGAGATTTTCACAGCCGAAGGCCAGCTCGCTGGTAGTATCTACATTGAAAAACTGGGAACGAGGATTCTGAAAAACAGAGCCTACCGTTTTCGCCAAATCATACAGCGGAGTGTCCTGTATACTCTCGCCGCATACTCTCATCTCCCCGGACAGAGTTCCCTCATAATAGTGGGGAATCAGGCCGTTTACCAATCTGGTCAGGGTCGTTTTTCCACAGCCGGATTCGCCGCACAAGAGAACAGCCTCCCCTTTCCTTATATGTAAATTGATTCGTTTTAACCCGGAAGTACCGTCTTCACCTGTATAGCAAAACCGGAGGTCTTTAAACTCTATCATTTTTGCTCCCATCTGCCCGCTTTAGCGGGCGTACAAGTCACGGAGAGTAATATTACGTCACTTTTTCCAAAAGCAGGGCGATCACGCTGACTGCACAAATAAGCATTGCCGCAGCGTCATATCCCTTAAAGCCTATTTTGCATATATTGGTACGTCCTATCGGTGCTCCCAGACCTCTGGTTAAAGCTGCAGCCGATAGTTCTTCTCCGATTTTCACGCAGGAGACCATCAGAGGAACCATGCGATATTCCAGCATTTTAGCAGGCTTACCTCCGCCGAAACGGATTCCCCGCATACGCATGGCATCGCCAATTGCGCCATACTCCTGCGTAACTGTAGGGAAAAAGCGGAACATGACGGAAAGCGGAATGGACAGCTTCTGCGGAAGCTTCATCCTCTCCATGGCCGCCATAAATTCACTTACCGTAGTGGTGTTTACAAGATAACTGCCCATAGCGATTCCCGGCATAAACCGGGCGAACATACCGCAGCAGGCTATAACGATAAAGTTCACAAAGCCGGTGGTCACGGGAACTAAAAATATTTCTCCTGCAAAAGCAAATGTATATACTGTCGTATAGATGACTGCCGCTTTCCACTTTCCCGAACACAAAAACAAGAGAAGAGGAACCGCGGTAAGCACCGGCTTTATTACATTCATCGCACCGCCGCTTCCGCCTCCTATCAGCACGGAGGCGCTTGTCACTACCAAGAGCATTTTTGTACGTGGATCCAGCATTGATCCTCCTCCCTTTTGTGAGCTTTGCATCAATTCTTTCTCCATCACGCAATTCCCGCCCTAATAAAATGCTTTTTCAAAAGCGATCTGCCGAGAAGTGCCCCTAACAATCCTGAGATGAAGCTGGCAGCAAGCAGCGGCAAAAGACTCCAGTCCGGAATATAGCCCATAAGAGTATCCGCATACTCCTGACCATACCCTGAAATCAGCATATCGTAATAATTACCGCGGGTTATGACAATGGGAATAAAATTGCCGATTACCCACATGGAAAATATGCCATATCCGAAAATGCTCTTTTTTACGCTTGAATAGCTCCCGGATTTCAGTATGAGGTCTGCAAGAACACCGAACAATGGTGCCGTGAAAATCACCCATACTCCCATGCCCATCAATGCTATGACGATTCCGATCAATACTGCCATAATAGTAACCAGTCCAAACTTTTTTACCTTCGTAAGAAAAAGCATGAACGGGATGCCTCCGATTACCGGAACCAACACGGATAAAAGCGGGATAAAAATAGGAATATAGCCAAGCATGGCTACCGCCATAGTGACGACAAACATAATTGCCGTAAAAATTCCGACATTAATTAAATCCTTTGCTTGTATCTTTTGCTTCATAAAATAATTCCTCCTCATTTGGTTAGATACAACTAACCATAGATTTATTTGAAAGGCCCTGCCGAAGCCAAGCCTTTCATGAAGCGAGTATATCACCCTGCCCGCACTTTCTCTGCCCCAAAAGGCCGCGAGCAATCCAAAAAGACATAAAGTGTCTAAGTGGAGCATAATCGTTACTTGCGTAACGCAGAAAAAATCCTTTTTTTCTCATAAGGAGCTTTATCGACAGCTACTGCCTGATAGCCTGTATTCTCTATCACGCTTTTCAGCTTCTCTTCGTCAATATCCTGCTCGGCGAGAATGACCATACGTCCTTTACTATGGGAGGACGTAACTTTTTTTACAGAAAAAGCTCCTCTTACCGCGTCGTTTAGATGAGCTTCACACATGCCGCATTGCATGCCTTCTATTTTTATTGTAATTTCAATCATTTCTGCACTTCCTTTTTACCTTATCTAAGTACCACCAAATTACTTTTATGTACTTTTTTTATATGCGCCTGAAAAATCACATACCGGCATATGTTCGTTCTTAATTATAGATTTACAATAGTTAGTTTTTGCTAATCTATTGAAGAAGAATAGCACCGTTACCATCACTTTGTCAATATGAAAACTCAATTTCATAGGGATATTTGCCCTTTTGCCTAGCGTGCGCAGCTGCGCATCCATTTTTATGTAATAGATACACTTCCCTATTTACATGAAGAGAACATTCGACCTTTGTTCCTCCTCTTTAAAGTACAAAAATTATCATTTAGCCATAAATCCTTGACAATCGTCCTCTCTTTTGCTTAAACTATAACAGCGTTATATAACATTGTTACATACCATCTTACTACCTAGAGGAGAACAAATGGGCGAAACGAATACTTTGCAGAATATTTTAAATGCCGGCATGGCTGAATTCATGGAGAAGGGGTTTAAATCAGCTTCTCTGCGAAACATCGTAAAAAATGCAGGCGTTACTACCGGTGCCTTCTATGGCTATTA
The DNA here is from genome assembly GCF_000732725.1 of Kineothrix alysoides. Classification (GTDB taxonomy): domain Bacteria; phylum Bacillota; class Clostridia; order Lachnospirales; family Lachnospiraceae; genus Kineothrix; species Kineothrix alysoides. Next base: position 2,069,628 of record NZ_JPNB01000001.1, read on the forward strand.
TGCCAGCAAAGAGGAATTATTCGACGCATTGGTTTCTGAGCCGGCCGACTATTTCATGAAAGAATACAAAAAGGTGCAGTATGATTTCAAAAAGCTCCCTCCTGCGGAGCAAGAGGAAAGCATGGGCAAAGAATCCGGCAACTGGATGCTTTGGATTACCGATTATATTTATGACCACCTCGAGGCATTTCAGCTAATTATCAGCCATTCTGAGGGTACGAAATATGAACATTTTATACATGAAATGGTAGAAATCGAAGTGGAAGCCACCCATGACTTCATTACCGTTATGCGAGACAAAGGGAAAAATCTCCGGCATATCGACCCGCAGTTGGAACATATTCTGGTCAGCGGAATGTTCACCGCCTTCTTCGAGGTAGTCGTTCACAACATGCCAAAAGAACAAGCCAAGGAATATATCAACGAACTTCGGGAATTTCAGACGGCAGGATGGATCAAAATCATGGGGTTTTAATGCCCCCTTTTTTTGCTCTTTGGTTAGTTGTAACTAATTATATAATCAACAATATTTAAGGAGGTATCGATTTGAAAACACAATCGAATTTATCACGATTAATGGGGTATGCAGGAAGTTACCGCTATCTCACTTATTCTTCATGGGTTCTTTCCGCACTGAGCGCGCTCATTGCACTCGTACCGTTTTGGTATCTTTGGAAAATCATTAAAGAGGTACTGACGGCCCTTCCTGATTTTTCCCAGGCAACAGACCTTACCCATAATGGTTGGATGGCTGTATTATACGCGATTTTGTCCATGTGCATTTATATTGCCGGACTGATGTGCTCCCATCTGGCGGCCTTTCGCGTAGCGTCAAATCTTCGTACGGAAACGATGCACCATATTGTCAAGCTGCCCCTGGGCTTTGCCGAAAGCTTCGGCAGCGGAAAACTAAGAAAAATTGTAAACGAATCCAGCGGAGCCACGGAGACCTATCTCGCCCATCAGCTCCCTGACAAAGCGGGAGCAATTGCGACCCCCTTGGGCCTCTTGGTTCTTTTGTTCGCCTTCGACTGGCGGCTTGGACTTTTAAGCCTGCTGCCCGTTCTGCTTGGCTTTCTCATCATGATGAGCATGACCGGTTCCAGAATGCGGAAGAAAATGGTGGAATATCAGAATGCACTGGGCGACATGTCCAACGAAGCTGTGGAATATGTCCGCGGCATTCCCGTCGTTAAGACTTTCGGCCAGACAGTGTTTTCCTTCAAACGCTTTAAGGACTCCATCGACCGCTACAGCGTATGGGTCACCGCTTATACCAAAAGCTGCAGACTGCCTATGCTCTTTTATACTACCTCAATTAACAGCGTATTCGCCTTTTTAATTGCGGCAGGGCTTCTTTTTACAAGAAACGGCGTAACCGAAGAATTTCTTCTGAATCTCCTTTTCTACATTATCATCACACCGGTCATCTCCGTAACCCTGACTAAAATCATGTTTCAGAGTGAAAATGCCTTGATTGTGGACGATGCATTACGGCGAATAGACAGCGTACTCGATTTGCAGCCGCTCTCCCGCACAAACCATTCCAAGCATCCTGCCTCCAACTCGGTGGAGCTTCAGGACGTTACATACAGCTACGACGGAACAAAAAATGCTCTGGAACATATATCCTTAAAAATCGAGGCCGGGCAGACCGTAGCCTTCGTAGGTCCATCCGGAGGCGGCAAGACTACGTTAGCCAATGTCATCAGCCGTTTCTTCGATCCCCAAAACGGCAGGGTATTGATCGGCGGAGTGGATGTAAAGGACATCGATAAAAAGGAATTAATGAACACGGTATCCTTCGTCTTTCAGAACAGCCGCCTCATCAAGGCTTCCATTCTGGAAAATGTGAAAATGAGCAGACCGGAGGCTACCCGTGAAGAGGTCATGACGGCCCTTCGAAACGCGCAGTGTATGGATATCATTGAAAAGCTTCCCAACGGGGTGGATACGGTCATCGGCACAAAGGGCATTTACCTCTCCGGCGGAGAACAGCAGCGTATCGCTATCGCCAGAACTCTTCTTAAGAATTCTCCTATTGTTCTGCTGGACGAAGCTACTGCCTTTGCCGATCCGGACAACGAAAGCCGTGTTCAGGCAGCATTTTCCGCCTTGGCAAAGGGACGGACAGTTATTATGATCGCTCACCGCCTTTCAACAATTGCAGATGCCGACCGCATTTTTGTTGTCAAGGATGGGCATATCGTTCAAAGCGGCTCCGGCGAAGAGCTTGCCCGGATAGACGGTCTGTTCCGACAGATGTGGAATGACTATCAGACCTCCATACAGTGGAAGGTCGCAAAGGAGGTATAACGGATATGGTAAAAAAATTACAAAGAAAATTCGCTCTGTCCGAGCAGGGTGCAAAAGATTTAATCAAGGGAATTCTCGCCGGTACCCTGCAAAATATCGCATTCATGTTCCCTGTCGGACTTCTGTATTATTTGGTAGGAGATTTGCTCCGAGGAGGCGTTTCCGGTAGCCGGGCATGGTTTTACGGCATCGGCAGCCTTTTATGTCTGCTGCTCATTTTGGGAATCACAAGACTTCATTACGACACTACCTACCTCGCTACCTACGTGGAGAGCGGAGTTCGCAGAATATCCCTGGCAGAAAAGCTGAGGCAGATTCCTCTTTCCTTCTTCGGCAAAAAGGACCTCGCTGATTTGACCAGCACCATCATGGCAGACTGTACCTTTTTGGAAACTGCTTTTTCTCACTTTATTCCCGAACTGTTCGGTTCCATGATATCTACAGTTCTCATCTGTATCAGTCTCTTTTTCTTTGACTGGCGCATGGCGCTTGCCGCACTCTGGGTCGCTCCTGTTTCTTTTGCAATCGTAGCTTTCTCTGCGAAGGTTCAAGAAAGGCTGAGCCAAAAGTCTATGGACGCAAAAATGGCCTGTGCCGACGGAATTCAGGAATGTCTAGAGACGGTACAGGATTTGAAGGCGAATAATGCGGAAGAATATTATTTAAGCGGGCTGGATGAAAAAATCAAAGCAGTGGAAAAAAGGGCTGTAATCAATGAATTCGTCACTGCAGCCTTCGTAACCTCCGCTATGCTGATTTTGAAGCTAGGCATAGCTACCGTGGCTCTTGCAGGCTCAGCGCTGTTAATAAACGGCTCTTTGGATGTAATGACTTTCTTCTTATTCCTGCTTGTGGCTTCGCGTCTATATGATCCCCTTCAGAGTGCATTGCAAAATCTGGCGGCTGTCATTTCTACCCGTGCGAACATCGCCCGTATGAATGAAATACTCGACCATCCTGTTCAGGAAGGTGTCAACGGCTTGACCAATGATGGATATGACATTTCATTTGAAAACGTATCTTTTGCATACAATACGGGAGATACTATTTTGAACGGAGTTTCCTTTACTGCCAGACAGGGCGAAGTTACCGCTTTAGTCGGTCCTTCCGGCGGCGGCAAAACCACCGTTTCCAGATTGGCTTCCCGCTTCTGGGATGCAGATAAGGGAAGAATAACAGTCGGCGGCATGGACATATCGAAGGTAGAACCTGAAACGCTGTTATCCCTGTTTTCTATCGTATTCCAGGACGTAACCCTATTCAATAATACGATTATGGAAAATATCCGTATCGGGAAAAAGGATGCCTCCGACGAGGAAGTGCTTGCAGCAGCAAAACTCGCCAACTGCGACGAATTCGCCCTAAAGCTTCCTAACGGGTATCACTCCGACATCGGAGAAAACGGCTGTGAATTATCTGGCGGAGAACGTCAGCGCATTTCTATCGCAAGGGCATTTTTAAAAAATGCACCCATTATTCTGTTGGACGAAGCCACAGCCTCTTTAGATGTGGAAAACGAAACCTCCATCCAGACAGCGTTGTCCAGACTGATAAAAAGCAAAACTGTCCTCATTATCGCTCATAGAATGAGAACAGTTGCCGGAGCGGATAAAATCATCGTACTATCCGAAGGACGCGTCGCCGAACAAGGCAGCCCCGACGCTTTGTTAAACCAAAAAGGCATCTTCAGTCACATGGTCAAACTGCAAACGGAAAATCAGCACTGGACTCTGACTTAATTATAAAAAACGGCACCGCAGAACTAACCATGGTTAGACTGCGTGCCGTTCTCTTTTCATTATTCGAACTCAAAGTGCTTGATTCTCTCATACTCTTCCATGGTAATTTCCAGCACTGTTCCGTGCTTGAAGCCATAAGGAAAGGCAAACTGAGCGTCCGAGCGCTTAAAAATTCCCTTGGAAATATCCTCGCACAAGAATGGTACATATCCCTGCCCTTTTCCCGGCACTCCGTAATAATCTAACATCAGACACCATCTGCCGTCTTCCAGCCGGAACGCAGTAGGCGCTTCATATACCCCCTCCTGCAGCTTGCTCATCTCCTCATCAAAAGACTCCATCCGTTCAAAGGGACCGGTAGGGCTTATACTCTTCAACAAGATAATCGTGGCCGGATTCTTCTCACTTTTTACAAATAAATAATAAACGCCGGATTCTTCTACCATGCAGGAGTCGATAATCCCACAGTCCTCCTTGCGATACAAAAGCTTCGGCTCAGAGAATTTCTCAAAGTCCTTCGTCCGCGTATAATAAATCGCTTTATCCCCATAATCGTTACATACGTGGGGAGAGGACCAGTGCAAAATATAATCCTCCTTCTCTCTATCCCGAATAATATCCGGCGCCCATCGACAGCCGAATTCCCCGCCGCCAAGCGTAATCATCTTCTGCCATGACCAGTGAATCAAATCTTCGGATTCCCACATGACAAGCTCCCGGCTTCCATTTCTTCCGATTTCCTCCCAAGAATTATGGTACTGTCCGGGCATCCCGTAAGCCAGACTTAAATCTGTGGCAAAAATACGGAATTTATCATCCCGTGCCCTTACGACCGTGAAATCCCGTACTCCTTTATCGCCTTCATAACTCCAAAGCACCGGGGCTCCTCCGTTCACTTCTTCCCAGGTAAACCCGTCTTTACTCAATCCAAAATATACCTGCTCGCCATCCGGCGTCTTCTTTTCCTTAAAATGCACAAATAAATATGCTTTCATTCGTTTTATACCTCATTTCTGATTATGTTTGTTTTATTCCTTCTCTTATTGTATTTAAAATTATCTTCATCATTCTTCACGTCACAGTTGCGGCCGCTATATGCCTTCGTTATTATACAGACGGAAAATTTCCTCAGACTTTTCCTTCAACCTCGCCCTTAACTCCTTGGGCTCCAAGACTTCTACCTCATTTCCAAATCCAAGCAGCAAAGAAAACCACATTCTTTCGTTTTCAGGCACTGCAAAGGAATAAATGAAGTCTCCGTTCGAATGCTCTTCTATGACCTTTCCTTTCAGGTATTCCCCCACGGCCGTCCGAACGTTTCCTTCACATTTTAATTTTATTTTATACTGCTTTCTGTCATCTTCGCTCCACTTTTTTTCCAGAAGTGCCTCGACGTTAGAATGAATCTTTTCAAAGCTGCTTTCCAACGTCTTCAAATTTTGGATACGGCTCAGCTTGAATATACGGTAATCTTTTTTATATTTACAATATGCGAGCAAATACCATGCATACCATTTATAAGATAAGGCCACCGGTTCAGCCTCGCGGGCGTTGCATACGTTATCCGCACCGGTATAATCGAATCCGATTACCCGCCCATCAGCAATGGCCTGCTCGATGGTTTTCAAATACACATCCGTGTTTTCCCCTTCACGGCAAACGCTCAAATCCAGAAATATACTTTGATTTTCCGTCGTATTTCCTGCTGCCATGACCTTTTCCAGTGTCGCCTCTATCTTCTTATTTTCATAGGCGGAGCACATACCCTTCAGGGAAGAGATGACATTGAGATAATCCTCCGCCGTCACGATACTTTTGTTTAACTTATAAGTGTCCAGAATAGCATAGCCGCCCTTTACTCCCACATCCGAAACCACGGGTATACCTGCAAGACCAAGGGCATCTATATCTCTTATAATCGTGCGGGTTGATACCTCGAACCTTTCGGCAAGTTCCTTCGCCGTCACCTTGTCCCGGTTCAGAAGATACATTATTATTCCGATAAGACGGTCTATTTTCATGCTGCCCATAACCTTTCTTAATATTCTTTTATAGATTTCATAAATCGCTATCCTATCGTTCATGCAGAACAAAAGTGTGCTTCTCGCACTCTCGCAACCAAGTACTTTGACAGCACAGCTTTTGTTCCGTGCGCGCAGCTGCGCATCTATCTTTCTTTAATAGGAGCACTTTCCTGTTACAGAAAAAGCGGCATAATCTAAAATGATTATACCGCCCATGTACAAAAACTTCCAGAAACATTTTTCTAATTATATTACTACGCAAGAATCGCTTTATCGCTGGTGAATTCCTCACCGGAAACGTGCTCGAACTGGTGCAGCAAATCCGCTACCGTAAGCTTCTTCTTCTCTTCTCCTGAAATATTCAAGATTACTCTTCCGTCGTGCATCATAATCAGGCGGTTGCCGTGAGCTATGGCATCCTTCATATTGTGAGTGACCATCAGCGCTGTGAGATGATTCTCTTCAATAATCTGGTCAGTCACGCGAAGTACCTTTTCCGCTGTTTTGGGGTCCAACGCCGCAGTATGCTCGTCTAAAAGCAATAAATTCGGTTGCTGCAAGGTCGCCATGAGTAAAGTAAGCGCCTGACGCTGTCCGCCGGACAGTAGACCTACCTTGGAAGTCATACGATCCTCAAGGCCTAAATCAAGGACTTTCAAAAGTTCCCTGTATCTTTCCTTTTCCTGTCTGGTAATTCCCCAGCTCAGCTTCCGGCTTTTCCCTCTGCGGGATGCCAATGCCAGATTTTCCTCAATTTCCATGCTGGCTGCTGTTCCGGTCATCGGATCCTGAAATACGCGGCCAAGAAAGCCCGCTCTTTTATGCTCCGGCAACCCGGTAATGTTCTTCCCGTTTAAAAGTATCGCACCCTTATCCACCGGCCATACGCCTGCAACAGCATTCAGCATGGTAGATTTACCGGCTCCGTTTCCTCCGATAATTGTGCAGAAATCACCTTTATCCAGATGAAGGTCCGCTCCGTTCAAAGCTGCTTTTTCGTTGATGGTACCGAGATTGAAGGTTTTATGGATATCTATGATATTTAACATATGCTTAGTCCTCCTTATCCTTTCTCGCTTCTAATGCGGCAAGAGAAGCCTTTGCGGTACGGGCGAAGGAATTCTTACGCCTGCCCTGAAGATAAGGAACCGCAAGGAATACTGCTACTATAATAGCGGTAAACAGCTTTAAGTCATTGGAATTTAACTTCAACCAAAGCACAATTCCGACTACCACATAATAAATAATGCCGCCCATAACGACGAATACAAGGCGAAGGGCAAAATTCAAGCGCTTTCCTAAAATACTCTCGCCAAGCACCTCACCGATAATAACCGCAGCCAGACCGATAACGATAGCTCCGCGTCCCATATTAATGTCGGAAAAGCCCTGATATTGTGCCATAAGACCTCCTGCAAGCCCTACAAGACCATTAGATAACGCAAGCGCAAGCACCTTCGTAAAATTGATGTTGATTCCGTTCGCCTTGCTCATGGACTGATTGCATCCGGTAGCCCGTATGGAACAGCCCTGCTCAGTGCCGAAATACCAATACAGAAGGGCAATCAAAGCCGCCGCAAAAAGACCGCCTACTAAAATCGATTTCGATATATTCATCAGAGAAACGAGCAGGTTATATTTTTGAGAGCTCAAAGCCATATTCGCCGCCATACCCATAATATGGAGATTGACGGAATACAACGCGATCTGCGTCAGAATTCCCGAAAGAATCGGCGGAATACCGAGCGTAGTATGCAGCAGTCCTGTAACCAGGCCTGCCAGCAAGCCGGCAAATATTGCCACCAGCAATGCTGCCGGTATCGGAACTCCGGCTAACGTCAGCATTACGGTAACTGCGCCGCCGGTCGCAAAGGATCCGTCAACCGTCAGATCCGCAAAGTCCAGCAACCGGAAGGTAACATAGACACCAAGGGCCATGATTCCCCATATAACACCTTGGGCAATACAGCCCGGAAGGGCATTCACCAAATTCATCGGATTAAGGGCAGCGAAATAACTCATTTTTATCCTCCTTACAATTTAAGGGGTGCCTGATGGAAAGACACCCCTTAGTACACATCCATTTGTTGATTATTCAGCCTCTATAGCGGTATAGTTGTCAGGAATAGTAACACCCAGCGCCTCCGCACGGTCAGCCATATATTTATAAGTAATATTCGGGGAATACTGAATCTCCATGGCAGATACATCAGCACCATTTGCCAGGACTTCATAAGCCATCTCTCCGGTAGCATAGCCCAGATCATAATAGCTGATAGACAAGGTTGCAACGCCGCATCCCTTGCAAATACCTTCTTCACCGGTGACGATGGGAACTCCTGCCGGTTCCGCAACATTATTAATCGCTTCTGTGCAGGAAGCTGCAGTGTTATCGGTCGGGATGAAAATCACATCGCTTCCGGAGCATGCCGTCTGTGTAACAGAAGCCACGTCATTGGTATCTGCAAAAGTATATTCCGTACATGTATAGCCCATCTCTGTCAAATATCCCTGAATGGTAGAGGACTGATATTTAGAATTAGGTTCTGCCGAACAGTAAAGGATACCTATGTTCTTTGCATCGGGGAACAGCTCCTTGATCATCTCAGCCTGCTTATCCAAAGGTGCAAGGTCAGCGGTTCCTGATACGTTCCTGCCGGTTACGCCCGCCCAGTTATCGATATCCAGAGCGGTGGCATAGTCTGTAACAGAGGTTCCAAGAACCGGAATCGTACCTGTCGCAGAAGCAGCAGCCTGAAGAGCAGGTGTTGCATTTGCCATAATCAAATTATAATTGCTGGAAACAAACTGGTTTACGATGGTAGCGCAGGTCGCAGAATCTCCCGCCGCATTCTGCTCATCGAAGACCACCTGATCTCCCAGCTTCTCGCTGAGTGCATCCTTAAATCCCTGAGTCGCTGCATCCAGTGCCGGATGCTGAACTAACTGGCAAATACCCACGTTGTATACTGCTCCGGTATCGGCCTGACTCTCTTTAGCGGGAGCCTGTGCGTCTGTCCCGGCTGCCGCATCTTCAGTCTGTGTTGTTTCCGCAGTATCTGCGGTACTTGCAGAATCCGTCGTATTCGTACTGCCGCAAGCGGTAAAGCTAAACGCCATGAATATCGTCAGCATAAGTATAATAATCTTTTTCATATTTTTCCTCCTCGAAATATAAATGTAAAAATTTAACACATCAAAGTGCTAAAATATAATACTGTATTATATCATTTATAAGGAGAAAGTCAACTATTTTCATGCGTAACACCTTTATTATTACTGTTCACTCCGTTCTCGGCAACGCATTATTTCTGCTTCTTCCTCGTGAGAAAAAAGGCCAAAAGATAACAAACCACTGCTGTCACTATTATGAAACTCATGCTTCCTGTAAAGGTCATTATCTCTTCACCGAATTTATATACTACTCCGAACTGCTCCTTAATATCCAGCACTATATCCGCAGGAACCCCGTCAAAGCTCGTCTCCATCACGTCTCCCATCATAATTCTCCGAAAAAGGGATGCGGCGTGAGAAACAGGAAATAAGCGGATAAGCCATTGCACGCCTTCCGGATACATTCCGATAGGAAGATAAATTCCAGTCAAAAAACCGATCAAGGTCCCAAGTATCGTATTGGCCGCGGAAAAGGCGCTGTTCGTTTTAAAGCATGCTACAAAAAGAAGCATAAGGGCGGTACTCATCAGATTCGTAACAAATAAAAGAAGAATGAGCGTAAGGCATGCCTTAGGCTTTATCAGGCTTCCTCCGTCCCAGACAATATAAGCCTGTGCGATAGCGAGCGTAATCAGGCTCATAAGCATTCCAATAACATAAGCGGCAATCCAGTATCCCATAAGAATTTTTGAATTTTTTACCGGGGCAGCTACAAAGTCTTTTATTTTTTTGTATTCTTTATCCCTTACAATATTTCCCAATACGACCAGGCTGGTAGTCACTCCCGTCGTAGCGAGCACTCCCGCCATTACCCAGTTATCCATCATCTCTCTGGCTCCGTCAAACATGGAGACATCCTTCGTCCATACATCTCCTAAAAACAGCACATATAATCCAATCTCTATGAGTATCGCCAGCAGTGAGAAAAACACCGCACCCTTATCCCTAAAATATAATTTTAAATTCCTTATGGCAAATGCTATCATTCTCTTAACTCCTTTCCTGTAATTCCGATAAACACATCATCCATAGAACCCCTGATTACCGAAAAATCTCCTATCAGTTCCCTGCATTCATTTAAAATAGGCAGTGCCTCCATAGTGTTTGCCAGGCACACCTCCAGAAGTTCACCCTTTTTCTCAAAAGAAATGCCTCTTTCCAGCAGCTTTTCCTTTACCTTCTCTTCCTCCCTGCACTTTACACGCAGCTTATCCTTTGCATATTTCGCTTTCAGCGAAAATGGTGTTCCCCTTGCTGCAATCTTGCCGTCATCCACTACCATACAGTAGTCCGCATCCTCCGCCTCTTCCAGATAATGCGTTGTCAGAAACACCGTCATTTCCTGCTCCTCTTTAAGCCTTTTTATCGTATCCCACACACTCTTCCTCGTCTGGGAATCCAGGCCCGTGGTAGGTTCGTCCAGAAAAAGGACTTTCGGCGTATGAAGAAGAGCCCGCGCAATATCTGCCCTGCGCTTCTGTCCGCCGGAGAGCCTTCCGTAATAGCGGTTCATGATTCCGGTAATTTCCGTAACCTCCGCCGCCCGCTTCACCGCAGCTATGCGCTCCTTCTTTTTCATCGGGTAAAATCTGGCACGAAGCATCAGGTTTTCTTCCACTGTCAGCAACTCATCCATCAGACTTTCCTGAAAAACAATGCCGATACTCTCTCTTATTCTATCGTCCTCCTTGCCCAGTACATAGCCGTCCACCTCTACCACTCCCGCATCCGGCATAAGAAAGGTACATATGCTGTTAATTGTCGTGGATTTTCCCGCCCCGTTGGGACCGAGAAAAGCAAACAGCTTTCCCTTCTCCACATAAAAGCTTAAGTCCTTTACTGCCGGAATGTTTCCATAGGATTTTTTTAACCCTTTTACCTCAATGATATGTTCCATTTTACATCCTCCATAATCATCACACTTCTTATTTTTCTGTTCTTTCCGATTATATTCCCTACCTTTTCATAAGGAAAGTATCTGGAAAGCGACCTGCTTTCCATGTACTTTAAGATGTAAAAAAAGAACAGTAAGTGGAGCATCCTTTTTCATTTGAACGGCACGACAAAGACCTTCCCTTAACTCTGATGAGTTGGGAAGGTCTTTGCTTAAAGGGATTTTTATGATGCTTTACACTTTGGGAAATCCAATTCTTATGGTTAGGATTCGTCTTCTTCCAGCATGTGCACGCGTTCAAGTGCCGCTGCCAGCTCTATCTCAGGATCATAAGTGTCACCACTGCCGGAATTAGCCTTATCCGTCTCCTCTGCCTTTTTCTTTTTATGCTCCTCATGTAGATACTTCGCGCCCAACAAGGCTCCGCCGCCGACCGCTCCGGCCACACTTCCGACTCCTACCGCCATTCCTGCCATAGCCTCCATACCGGAATCAGTTGCTGCGGAAGCTCCTGCGGGGCCGGAGAGTGGAACTGCCGTTTGTACAGGCTCCGTCGTTACCTCCACCGTCGAAGTCGTTACTGTGGTTTCCGAATAGGATACTACTTCCACACTTTGGACACCTATGGAACTGTCGGTATCGTTGACCGTCGCAGTTGCAGGCTGTGCAGCGGCCGCTCCTGCCCCTCCTGCCGCACCTCCTGCTGAGGCTACCGTCACCGGATTCTTATAAAAGTCTCGGTTATGCGCTTTTAAGTTATCCACCTTTTTCACTTGCCGCGTCTCCGTACCGGTATAGGTTTCCACCGTTTTGCTCAGCAGTTCCCCTGCCGTATTCAGTACCATGCGCGATTCTCCAAGCTGAGTGTTTAACTTTTGCAGGTTATTGCGCACCTCGGCAAGCATCTCATCCTGCCCTAATTTACCGCGCACCTGATTCACACGTTCCGCGTAGCCATCCACCAGCTTAGCTACCGCCTTCAGTTCTTCTCCCTGTTTCGCAAGCATTTTGTATGAAACCTTATAGTTTGCCACCGTACCTCCCCCTTACCTCATCATGTTATTGGGCAGCTTCGGCAGTTTAGATGCCTCATTCTGCACGGCTTTTTCGTTGCGTTCATAGGAATCTGCCGATTCATACAATGCATTCTCCAGCTTTGCCACTGTTTTCAGACTCTCATCACATTTGTCCAGCAGTTTCTGAAAGCTTGAGGAAAAGGTTGTCGCCGCCTCGCCGGTCCATACTCCTTTTAGAGAATCCACCTGACTCTTGGAAGATTGCAGGTTGTTAAGCAGGTTTTTATGGCAACTGCCCACATCTCCGGCTATCTTGCGGAGCTTGGCAGGATCCGCCTGTATTTGCATTTCAGCCATTTATTTTCGCCCTCCCATCTTGGATTTGATCGCATCAGCGGCTGCTGTATCCGCTTTGTTATAAGTAGTAGCAATGGTTGTCAGGGACGAGGAGCAGCTATTGATTGCTTCCGCGAGCTGCAGGAAATTAGTAGTATTCTGCTTATAAGCGTTTTGATACGCCTGTGCAGCTTCTCCTTTCCAAAGCTGCTGGAGATTTCCCACCGCTTCATCCAGCTTTTTAATCTGATTCATCATATTGGCATAGATCTTATCCAGTTCTCCCGCCACATTTTTCATTTTCTGCAAATCTACCGTAGTTGCCGTTGACATGCTTTACCCTCCTTTATATTTTTTGTGCCATTTGCTTTGCCGCCTCTTCAGCTTCTTTCATCCTTTTGGCAGCATTTCGCAGGAATTCTGCAGTGTCCTTCAGATATTTCGCCTTTTTTCCCAGATCATCCTGTACCCCGCGTATATACTTAACGTATGCCTTCGCAGCATTGCCGGTCCATGCAGCCTCAACGTTACCTGAAATTTCATTCATTTTCTTTATGCAGGAATTCTGCATATCGCTGGCGATATCTTCCAGCTCCTTGGCTTGATTGATTGTCTTATTATAATCGAATTTGATTCCAGCCATATTTCACCCCCTTACCGCATGGTCCGCTCGAACTTGAGGGATTTGCCTGTTTCCTGTGTGTTTTTCTCCGTCTTGTCATAGATTCCGGCAATCTCCTTAAGAGTTCCCGAATATCCTCCAAGCGCTGTACCAAGATCGGCGGAGCTCTTCTGTACCTGCTCTACCGTATTCTTGATGTCGTCAGACACATCTCCCTGCCAGCTGCCGCGCAAAGAATTCATCGTCTTGTTCCAATCGCCGAACAGACGGCTAAGCTCCTTCGCCGCATTTGCTATCGTATCTGCCGTAGAAGCAAACAGCTTCGTATCAATTTTACTTTCATTTCCCGTCGCCATACCTATCACCTCACTTCAATGCCGAAACGCTGCTGACAATTTCATTTTCTGTTTTATCGAAATCGGCGGCAGTTTCCTTCAGCTGCTCGCTGATTTCGCTGTACTGGCTAATCATTTCGTTCATCGCCTCTTCATCCTTTTGATACCTGCTCATGAATTCCGCCTTAACGGGTGATATCCAGCCTTTGTCAAGACCAGCAACGGCATCCGCTATTTTACGCATCTGCGCTTGAATAGAAGTAACGATACCATCCAGCTGATTGACCGTGGAAAGGATTTTTTCCGAATCCACATTGCTCATGTCTGCCATAAATAAACCTCCTCTCAGTAAATTGTTGCCTTATAGCAGGATGATGGTATCGCCGCTGCGAACCCCCACTTCACCGAGGATCTCCCCATCCTGTAAAAGTCCTTCCAACCCTTTTGAGCAGAATAACACCTGCCCCGGGTCTGCAAAAATTTCTCTTCCTTCCACTGCGGAAATCTGAGCAATAAACTGTTTTTTTACCTTACTTACGCTCATGGCACTATCGGCGGCAAATTCATAGGTTTTGGCATTACCCGGTACCTGAACCTCTAAATATATTTTGCTCATACGTCAGCTTCCTCCTTTTTTGCAGATTCCTTTATCATAGGAGTAATAATCTTCACTGCTCCTGCGCTGCTTCCGGCCACATAGCCTACTCCTGCCGGAAGCTGGCGGACATAATCGGCCGACGACATCTCAAAACGCAGGATGCTCTGCTGATCGAACATACCTCCAAGATGTATGCCGCGTCCGTATCCCGCAAAGATGCGCATGCAGGCATAACGTGCCATATCGGCATGATCGTCAGGCGTTACAGCCGCTATAAATTGAATCTTATGATGCTTTCCTTTTTCCAGCGCAATTTCCATGAAGCTGCTCATATCCATATCCGGACTATACACTGCACTCATAAAAGCAGTCATATCATTGATCAGGAAAATAATACGGTCAAATTGTTCGGTAGCCTTTCGAACATCCTGTCCGGCATCCCTCGCATCTGCAACAACACCATTGCGGGAAGAGAATTCGGACACGATCACTTCCTCCATCAGGGAAAATAATTCCGCCGCATCGTGCACGGTCCTGTCTGCCGATATATGTTTCTCCAGCAGACTGTCCTCGCTATCGAACAGAAATACTCTTGCTCCCTTTTGTTTTGTCTGCTTTGCTATGGAAGCCAGAAGGTTCGTCTTACCCGAACCGCCACAGCCGCTGATGGCATAGCAGAATTCATCATCCAGATCGATCTCTGCGAGCTTTCCTTCTTCCACATCAAGACCGAGGGCGATGCAATGATCCGGCAGCGCTTTCACATCATCTCTATCCATTAGAGTTTCGAAGCTCAGGCTATCAAGCTTATTTCCGATCTTACGCACTCCTTCTCCCTGACTTGGCTGCATGGAAGCAAAGCGGCGGCGAAGGGTCTGTGCCTGCGACAATCCTTCGTCTTCCTTGAGGCAAAGAGCCACCTGAAATTCCACCGGCTGCGGAGCTTTCATCAGTCCGCGGCCCGATGTACGGCCTTCCGGTATGATTTCAGTACGGTCACCGATGACAGCCTCGTACTCGAAGCGATCCGGCATCTGTAAAGCAATACCGTTTATAAAGTTTTGACGAATGCGGCTTCTCAGCTCGCCGGAATTGTTCATGGTCAAAACGAGATAAATACCGTAGCTTGCCGCTTCTCTGGACAATTGAGCAAGGGTATCCTCGTACTGGTCATAACCCTCGATAAACGCCACATAGTTATCAATGATAAAGAGGATTGCAGGACAGTCGTCCTTCTGGGTCACATATTCTTTATAAGAGCCGATCCCCTGACGTGAGAACTCGCTCTTGCGCTGCGCCAGCGTATTCTGCATCAGTGCAAATACTTCACTGATCTTCTCATCATCGCCTTCAAACAAAACACCGCCTACATGAGGAAGGCTTCCGAAGACCGCCATAGTACGGCTGGAGAAATCCGCTATGTAGATATTGACCTCTTTTGCCGTATAGCGCTGTGCCGCACTGTATATGAGCGTCTGCAGCAGCGTCGTTTTTCCTGCTCCTCCGGCTCCGCATATGAGCAGATGTCCGTCGTTTAAGAAATCCACCGCCACAGGATACTGGTTCTGTCCTTCCGGATTGTCTGCCAGACCGATGGGCAGCAGCAGCGAAAAGCCCTGAGGTTTTGCAATTGTTTCCAGCTCCTCCAGGTAAAGCCTGGCAGGGAGCGGAGGCATCCATATCTGTTTGATCGCCGGAATGCTGTTCTCCTGCGCAATTTGGGCAGCATACTTCACCACCGCATCCAGCTGGGTTACTTTTGCGATATTATCGCTCTTTTTCTTCTTTTTCTGCTTGGGTACGTCATTTTTACCGATGAGGTTGATAAGCTCCACCTTTGCATTTTTGTCATCGGTGAAAGGAATGCCCGGCTCATATTCCGCTCCCGACCATCCGGATTGGAATTCTTCAAAAATTTCATCGTTGCCTACTTGGAAATAGCCCCGTCCTGTACCTGTTATAAAGGCGGCATCCGGGCGCTTTAGCATCTCGCTGGAATCTTGTTTATCCGCTACGCGCAGACAAAGGCGGAAGCGTGTGTTGGACCAGATTTCGTCATCTACCACACCGCTGGGCTTCTGGGTAGCGAGGATTAGATTCACTCCCAGCGAACGTCCGACGCGGGCTGCGGAAACCAGGGCGCGCACAAATTCAGGCTGTTCCTTTTTAAGTTCTGCAAACTCATCGGCAATGATAAGCAAATGGGGCATTGGTTCGTTAGCCACACCGGAACGGTACAATTCGATATAGGCATCGATATGTTTTACCTTATAGTCATTGAAGATACGCTGTCTGGATTTAATTTCTGCATTAATGGACAAAAGCGCCCGATTCGTAGCATTTCCCCCAAGGTTGGTAATAACGCCGGAAAGATGGGGCAGGCCTAAAAAGCTCTGAGCCATACCGCCGCCCTTATAGTCGATAAGGATAAATGCGACTTCATGAGGATGATAATTGACCACTAACGACAATATATAGCTTTGCAGCGTTTCCGACTTTCCGGAGCCTGTAGTACCCGCTACCAGACCGTGAGGGCCGTGGTATTTCTCATGGATATCCAGAAACAGCGGCTGGTTGCCGGATTTATAGCCTACCATGGACTTCATGCTCTCATAGGTACGGTTTTCTAACCATTTATGGAGCATATCCAGATCCTCCACACGAGAGATTTTATACATATCGAGGAAGGTAAGCACATCGGGAATCGCTGTGGAGACACCGAGCTCTCGGATTTTGTAATTGGAAAGGCTTCTGGCAAATTGCTGGATTTCTTCTGCAGAAACTTCATCATAGTCCACGTTCTCCTGCTGCCGGAAGGAGCCTGTTGTGGAATAGAAACTGCAATTTTTCTCATCATCCTGTACAATTGCAGTACATCCCGAGGGCAGCTTATCAATCGCATCGGTAAGGTATATTACCGTCATTCCCAGCTCCGGAGTCGGATTCATAAGATATTTGGCAATCGGCTCCTCCTCTACCAGCGACCAATCCGCCACTACAACCACATAATGTGGCAGAATCCTGGCATTCTCGTCATCCTTCCCCTCCGTTTCTTTTTCCAGCCGTTCTCTGATCACTCCCGAGAGATGATACATTACGTCACCCACCGTATTTTTATCACTGGCCAGCATACGAAGTTTGCCGTCCGGCGTCCATACATGAGGCAGGAAGTGCGTATAGTTCCAGCTATCTGTCTCCCGCAGGGGATAGACATAGCAAAGACGAACATCGGTATATGGATGAAGCCCGGCAACTTGAGTTGCCAGCAGTCTTCCCATATTCAACACCTTTTCCCGGCTTTTGCTGACAACACCGACCATACGGTTATCATACAAAGAAAGCCCTACCGGAACATTTTTAAGCATCGACATGGCAGCCTGTATTTCTTCTACCTTATCATTCAAAGGGTCATGCTCTGCCATCAGCTGTTCCTTAGGTACCGCAATGCTGTTAGGCGAAGGAATATCTCCCTTTCCAAGCCTGACGGTCAGGAAATCCTCATGAACATTGCTCTTTTCCCACAGTCTTGGACTTCCATCCATGGCAAATGAGACAGCCTCCTTGCCGGAAGGCAGCATACGGGATAATATTCCTCTGTTATATTCAATCTTATCCTTAATCCGATCGGCCGTCTTGGCAATGTACGTGGTATAGCTGGCAACGCGGCTCGCCTCTGTTTCCGCTTCTTCCTTGTTCTGATATCGAATATTTAAAATTGCCCACATTGCGCCTATAAGCGCAGCGCCGACGGACATGATCAATCCTCCAAGTGCACCCTGACCTTCCCCGCTCATCATCATAACACCCGCTATCATAGGAATCATCATTGTAAAAGCAGGTCCGATGGTAAAGATGACCGGCTGCTTTTTCTGGCGGTTTCTGGCCGGGCATTTTTCTATCGTGAAGGTTTCGTTATCCAGAGCCTCCAGCTTGCGGGGTGTACGCAGAAAATAAATCTCCTCCGCTTCATATTCGCTTCCCTCCTCTTCTCCGGAAGACGCAATTGAGATACGCTTCAGTTTCAAATCATCCACCACGCAATCGCCGCCCGGATTATTAATAGCGAGCACATTGCCCAGATAGACAATTTTAAGTCCAATAATATAAATTACATCACCGTAGTGCAGCTGCTTCTCTCCGGTCAATGTTCTGCCATTAACGAAAGTACCGTTTACACTGCCCAGATCCTTAACCTTAGCTATACTGCCTTCTATTATGATTTCCGCATGTTTGGGAGAACAGAACTGGTTTCCGTAGCGAATCACGTTGTCTTCTGCGCTGCCGATCTTTACCCATGGGCAGCCTGCCGCATCCAGAAAGTATTTATCGAAGTGAGTATTTCCATCATTTACTTTGTTTACCGTGATGGAAAAAACCGTATCCTCATCATCCTTCATCACGCAGTTAAGAAGCAATCCCGGCGTCAGGTTTACCTTAGAAACCGGGCGCTCATTCTGTGTAATCACAAACTGTCTGGAATCGCTCATACTCCAAATATTATCCCATACCTCCAGGGGCAGGGTAATGTCTCCCCGCCATCCGCTGATGTGCGGCCGTATGTCGGTCGGAACCGTCTTATTGTTTACTGCCGGCAAATAAATCTCCTGAAAGCCGTTTTCAAAAACAATTGTCATTAACAGGCTCATTTTGTGCCTCCTTCTTTTTCATATTTCTTTATGGAAAATGTATCATCCGGTACCGGTGCTTACCATACCTCAACGGAGCCAATAATTACATCAATATATTTCGTATCATCCTCGCCTACCGTTACTACAACTGTCCCTGCTGCCACGCTCCGGTCTTCATATACCGCCAGTGCCGCGAAACCGCTTGCCCCGCTGGAAAAACTCCATATCGCATTGTATTGTATGGAACCGTCCACATTCTGCTGAACAGGAAGATATTCCAGATCAAGCAGATCGCTCATCTTATAATGTGCGAGCAATCCGGAATCTACTATCAAAGCTTCTACTAATGCGTTGCCGTCAGTTCCTCCGCCATCAATATAGCTGTTGTATTTCGCAGAATAATTACAATTCATGATAAGAGTCTGCTGCTCGCTCTCAGGTGCTACCAATACAAAGTCACACTGCGGATTTCCGCCGCCGGCTTTATAGAATTCAGCGATCCACTGGCTGGGATAAGTGAATGCAAGACCTATGGTATCATCAGAAAAACGCTGCATCCCGGCCGGGGCTCCGCCCATATCCTCCAGCGTGATTATCGCACCAGCTTCCGCATTTGCTATCGTCACTTCTTTTGGTCTGGTCCCGATTACAACAGCCACGATAATTACAACAATGAGCACTGCGGCCGCTGCCCCGCCGATAATAAACAGCTTCTTATTCAGGAGCGCTTTATTTATACCTTTCCCCTTTTTCGATGGGGTACCGAGCACTGTATCCGGATTAGCCGCAGCTTTCTCCTTTTTCGTGTGTGCCCCTTCCTCTACCTGACGAGCTTCTTCTTCCGCTTTGCGCTTACGCTCTAATACCTCCTGCTCCAGACGCTGGACCTCTGCTTCCGCCGCAAGACGCTGATCCTCTTTTTCCTTTGCGCGGCGTTCCGCTTCCTGCTGCTCCAGCTGTTTTTTACGCGCCGATACAAACAGCGCCGATGTGGTGTCGGAGGAGGGGGCTCCATTCTTATTTTTTGTATCTTGTTCCACAGTCGTTACTCCTTTCTTAATTGCTTATTGCATTCTACTTGCTTACTTGTCGTCATCCGGGTTTCTGATCGTCATGTGCTTTGCCAGAACAATATACTCTCCGCTGCTTTCCGTATGATGGACATACAGCCGGTTTCCCCTTCGGTACATATTCTCCAGAAAAACATCATCTGCGTCACAATCCTCGTATAGTCTGGCTGCTGCCGCCTCATACCTGGGCTTCCTTAATTCCCGGAGGCCTATCTCCTCAATCAGTGTAAGGATTATTCCTTCCGATCGGTGGTCAAACTGACTGTAATACATCTCTTCATAAATAATTTCTTTTTCCTTCTTGTCGTCAAATAATACACGGACGATAAGTTCCCCTTCTGCTTCATCGGAAGTAATCCGTACAATCCAGGCAGAGACATAATGAATACCATCCGCAGGTTTACTGATAGGCCAAAGCATAAAAAAACCACCTTTCTCTTTACGGCAACTACATCCTTAACTACCTTCGTTAAGGTTACCATAATGAGAAAGGTGCGCATAGTTACTATCAGTAACCTATTGAAACAGTTTTTTCAAATCGCTGCGTCTATTCACATTTTTCTTTTCATATATAATTCCTACAACCTTTTTAACATAATTATAGGAATAGGATAATTCTTCTCCAATCTCCTGATTCGTGTAGCCCAGCACGATCAGACGCAATACTTTCTTTTCCGTATCATTCAAATCATCGGAAATACGCCGGAACTTTTCCTCGTCAATTCCTCCCTCTCTGCCTGTATTTACGTTTTGAAGCCACCTCTTGCTATTCTCCAGGTGTATCTTCAACCGTGCCAGCAATACCTCCCCGACAAAAGGCTTTCGTATGTAATCCACGCCCCCGCAGGACAGTCCTGTAAGTTCAGCCTCCGTTCTCGTTACACCTGTCAGGAATATTACCGGCACATCCTTTGTTTTTTCCTGCCTGTGCAGTTCCTGACAAGTATCGAAGCCGCTCAGACACGGCATATCCACATCCAGTAAAATAATATCCGGCTCATAGTCCGTCTGCAGCAGCTGCAGAGCCGCCTGACCGGATTTAACACAGCTGACCGCATAATCCTTTCTAAGCAGCTCTCCGGTCATCTTTAGCAGCACCGGATCATCATCTACAATTAAAACAGAATACTTATCGGCCATTATCATCCCCTCCTAGCATAGTGGAAAGAATACGCTTCGCCTGTTCAAACTCCACTTCCTCCACCAGTTCCCATACTTCCTTCAGCCGCGCGGTAATTTCCGGATCCTGTGCTTCGGCAATCAGATGATCCAATGCTTCCAGCGCGTCCGGATGCCGGTGATGATCGAGCAGCTTCATCAAACCCTCCAGATTAGAAAGATTGGAACTGTGCGCCTCAGCCGTCTCCGGCATTAACTCCTCCAAGCGTCCGTTAAGCAAATCCAAACCTTCCCTTGCTCGCGACCACTCATAATAAAGTAAGGGCAGAACAGCTTCCATGTGCCTGTTATCTTTTTCCGCACATAAGCGTTCCAGTTTGGCGGCCGTATCCGAAAGGTCGTTAGCACCGACTGCCTTTGCCTTGCTCTTAAGAGAGTGCACACAATATTTCATGTTTTCCCAGCCCCCTTCGGCGGAAAAGCTTCTTATTTCTTCTTTTGCAGAACTGTAGTTTTCAATAAAAAACTGGGCCAGCTTTCCATACTGCCTCATATCTCCGCCCAAATAGTGAAGTCCATCTTCCAATCTGATTCCGTATGGCGGAAGTTCCAAAGCAAGCTTATTTTTCAAATCGGCAGGAAACGCTTCTCTTTCGCTTGCTTTATTTTCGGTTACCAGTTCCTTTGGCAGCAATTCCCGCAGAACACTCTCTATCTCATTCCACATGATTGGTTTGGATAAATATCTGCAAAAGCCGGCCTCCAATAGCTTTTCCCTGACACCCGATATTACATTGGCAGTGAGAGCCACCACCGGAGTATGAAAACCGGGCAGCTCAAGGAGCTGCCCAAGTGTCTCCATCCCATCCATTTCCGGCATCATATAATCCATGAAAATCATATCATATCGCATGTGCTTTGCCTCTTCAAGAGCTTTCGCGCCGCTGTTTACGGTATCCACTCTAAGCATCGTACGTGAAAGCAGCGATCGGATGACCTGCAGATTTTCCTTACTGTCATCTACCACCAGAATAGAAGCATCCGGTGCAATAAAGCTATGCGTTTCCTTCTCCAGCTCTCCCGCAGCCCGGCGTTTCTGTTTGCAGATTGGAGTAGAATCCGCTATCCTTTGGGGGATTTTGGCTGAGAAAGTACTTCCTTTTCCCCATTTACTCTCCACATGAATGCATCCATCCATTAACTGCATCAGTTCCCTTGCAATGGTTAGCCCCAGCCCGGTACCCTCTACCCCATGATTCACAGACATATCCACTCTGGTAAAAGCATCGAACAGAACAGGGATATCGTCCTCCTTAATGCCAATACCCGTATCGGAAACAGATATACACAGGAACATTTTATCCTCCTGCTCCCCCGGACGTCCGGATACGCGCAGTACCACGTCTCCGTGCTTCGTGTACTTAGCGGCATTGCTCAAAAAATTAGCTGCCACCTGCTTAATGTGAATCCAGTCTCCTGTCAGCATACTGGGCAATGCTTCATCAACCTCCGTCCAAAAGGCAAGCCCATTGCGTCCGGCAAGCTCTGTACCGATCACGGAAAGCTCTTCAATCAAGCTTGCCGTCTGATAGCTTTCCTCCACCACCTCGAGCTTCCCTGCTTCTATCTTGGATACATCCAGAATATTGTTGATCAAAAGGAGTAATGTTTTACCCGCATTCTGTATATTTCTTCCATATTCCCTGATTTGCCTGGAATCGCTCTCCCGCAGAACCATCTCATTCATACCGAGCATCACATTGATAGGTGTGCGGATCTCATGACTCATATTGGCAAGAAAATTACTCTTTGCCTCACTTAGATGCAGAGCCTTCTCTTTTCCCGCCTCCAGCTCCCGCTGCTGTTGTTTATACATGCCAAATTGCTGATACATGGTTGCACCTAAGATAAGACTGACCGCCCAAAATCCAGTCATTACTTCCAAAAGCTTATAAAACTCCGTATCAATATCCGAAACACTATCCGGGAAAAAATAGGCAAGCAGACAAAGCCCTGTATAATATATAAGTTCCGCTCCTGCAATGAGGATCGCCTGTTTCCCCTCAAGCATATATATGGTAAATACAATTGCCAAAATGTAGAAAAACGGCATAGCTCCATGATAGCCGCCTCCTACCATAAAGATAAAAGTAAAACAGAAAAAAAAGACTGCCATAATGGCAATGATGTAGCATAGCTGATATTTTCCGCTTTTAGAAGCATAGCACATAAGCGTATAGGCAACAAACGCCGCCGTAAGGCTGACCAGAAAACTAACTAAGCCTTCACTGTTCACAATACTTGCCATGGCGGAAATAAAACTGACTATGATACCTGCTATCGCCAATACATTAAACATCCGTACGCGAACGTCCAGTTCCCTGCTGAAAAACTTATCAAGAAAGTTCCTTTTATTTGTCATATTTATACCCATACC
The DNA here is from genome assembly GCF_000732725.1 of Kineothrix alysoides. Lineage (GTDB taxonomy): Bacteria > Bacillota > Clostridia > Lachnospirales > Lachnospiraceae > Kineothrix > Kineothrix alysoides. Next base: position 2,092,936 of record NZ_JPNB01000001.1, read on the forward strand.
TGTATCCACTTTAGAAAACTCAAAATCAATGGTTGAAAAGATTCTGTCTATTCTTACATTATCATTGTCATTATGATATTTCAATAAAAATTCCTATTAATAATATATTATGATACCACATGACTATGAAAGCCAATTAACGTACCTATATCATGGAAACGTTAATCGGCTCTTCTCTACTTACCGTTCTTATGCTCTTTTTTTCTTTCCTGAAGCCGCGCATTCAGTTGCTTTGCCAGTTGCAGATCCTTTCGAAAGCCGATGAAGCGTACCATCATGTATACACCCAATATTACCAGCAATAAAACGGCGCCTTCCATCACTCCCTGAAACATCCCCGCCTGATAGGCCGCCGTTAGCAGTACAATTTCCAGCAAAAGTATTTGAACAGTCTGGCGCACCAGCAATTGCTTCTCCGTCAGTTCCTTTCTGGAATAAAATACCAGCATCGTAAGGTCACCCAGCAAGGCATAAACAAGCATCCATGTGAAATAGCCCAGCCCAAACGTCTCATCGGGATAAAATATGGTGCAGAAAACCAGTGTACCGAACATAGATCCTCCATATATGACGGCATACAGCGATATCATTTTTTTCATTAATATTCCTAAATCCATTCAGCACCTCCTACATTCCTAAAAGCTTCTTCAAGTCGTTCACATACTGTCTCGATACCATCACCGTTTCCTGATTACCAAGCACCACCTCAAATCTTCCGCTCAAGGAAGGCCTGATAAAATCTATCTTGTCCGAATTAAGGACAACGGACTTGGATGCCCGGAAAAATCTCGTTCCCGCACAGAGCTCCTCGAACTCATAGAGCTTTAGTTTGGATTCATACACCTTATTCTCGCAATAAAAAAAGGACTTGTTATCCACCACCTCGAAGTAGTAAATTTCATGGAAGTGCAGCCTGTGTATTTCCTCTCCCGAGATTCCGGTCAGGCTGCTTTGCTGTGCCTTGAGCTTTTGGACAAGATTTAACATATCCTCATCTATTTCATGGCATCGAATAATTACCTCTTCCTCTTCTTCTGCCGAAATCTCTTTTATCGATACCTTCAAGCCGTCACCCTCTTTCCTTAAGTTTCATAGGATGCCCGATTACGATTCACAAATTCTTCATCCCATTATCTTCTATATCCTCTTTTTCCAACACCGTCATAGGTAAATAAAACGGAAAAATATATACCTTGTCCGCCAGCGGCCAAAGTATGTTTATGCACACTCGCTCTGCTCGGTGCAGTATAATGTTGTTAAGATATTATACTTACATCATAATTATGCCTCCATAATCAGTCAAGCGATTTTGCAATATACCATTTCACTTTAAACAATTCCCCATAGAGTGCGAAACCCCGGAAGGCCGTCAAGGCTCGCATTATCATTTGCTTTCTTCTTCCCTTTTTACTATAATACAACTAAATAAAAAACAGGAGCCGTACGGAATAATGGACGAGAAATATTATGAAAATCAACGATTCGAAAATATAAAGATGTCTGAGGAGACGCTGGAAGGCTATGAGTTTTATGACTGCGAATTCATAAACTGCACTCTTGAAGAATGCACCCTAGAAAAATGCCACTTTATGGGATGTAAATTCCATGGGTGCACTATCATAAGCCTTCAGGCGGAATATACTCAGATGAAAAATGGGGAATTCACAGGATGCAATCTGGTGGGCATTCACTGGACGGAAGTTTTACCCGTCGGGAAAATCGCCGATCCTATTCATAAGCTGACCGATTGCCTTTTGAAGTACAATACTTTTATCAATATGAACTTTATGAAGTTTAACTTTTCCGGAAACATCATACAAGATTCGGCATTCGACGAATGCAACTTAAAAGAAAGCGACTTTAAAGGATGTAAACTGAACGCGACCCAGTTTTCCAAATGCGATATGCAAAAAGCCGATTTCCGCGAAGCGGCAGGATATTTAATAGACATTTCCTCAAATAAAATGAGAGAGGCGAAATTCTCGTTTCCCGAAGTTTTGAGTTTGCTGAATGAGCTGGGAATAGAGGTAAGTTAATTTATTTTTATATTCCCTTGACTTCTTGAACATTGTTCAGTATCATTTATATTGAACAATGTTTTATACTGTGTTCAATATAAATGATTTTGGGCGGACAAACAGAAAGGTTGGAAATTCATATGAAAAATTCCTCCGACATAAAAGAATCTATCATAACCGCTGCCACCGGGCTGATTCAGCAAAGCAGCGGAAATATTTCAGAAATTACCACTCGTGCCATTGCCGGGAAAGCGAATGTAGGTATCGGATTGATCAATTATCACTTCCAAAGCAAGGACAATTTGATTACCATATGTGTTCAGCGAATCATTCAGCAAGTGATCCTGAGCTTTTCGATGGAAGGAAAAACTTATACAGACGATAAAGAGCGCCTGACCGACTGGGCTGTTCATGTATTTGATTTTCTTTTCGAAAATCCTGCCATATCCCGGATTTCCATACTGGGAGACTTGTCGGATTATCGGTCCGATTGCAATTCGGTAAAGACACAGAAAGGCTTTATGTTCGCTCTGGATGATAAAGTGCCGGAAGCTGACAAACAAATGCTGTCATTTATTCTTACTGCTGCTATGCAAACGGCATTCTTAAGCAGGCAGATAACGAAAGAACTGTTAGGATATGATTTGGATCACGCATCACACAGAAAGGTTTTTATTACGAAATTGGTAAAAGTGTTGTTTAATGAAGCAAAAAAAGAAGAAGGAGATCTCATATGAATAAAAAAATTGGTATTTGTGCCGCTGCGGTTAACTTGCTCTCAGTAATTGGTTTTCTCGTTTCCATGCTGGTATCCTCTCCTTACGCAAGCTATTTTACAAGTATAGGCATCGCCTTTAGCTTTGTTGCAATGATTTCTGTCTTTGCCTATTATGCAGAAGAAACTGCAAAGGCGGCAGGCTTTGCAGCGGCTGCCTTCGGCGGGATGTATGCCCTTTGCAATTCCATCGTTTATTTCATACAGCTCACCAGCGTTCGAAGCGGCAAGCTGACAGGGCAGGCTGCGGTTTTATTGGACTTTAGCCACTTTGATATGATGTTCAATCTGGATATGCTCGGTTATTGCCTTATGGCTGTTTCTACCTTTTTTGCCGGCTTAACAATTCAGGCGAAAGATCTTGCTGAAAAATGGCTGAAATGGCTGTTGATCATTCACGGCGTATTTGCCGTCACCTGCTTTATCGTACCTCTTCTCGGTTTATTCGATACGGCTGTAAAAGGAAGCGATGCCACAGGCACTTTTATATTAGTATTCTGGTGCGTTTATTTTGCTCCGATAAGCGCCTTATCTATTCGGTTCTTTTTAAAAAGAGGCAATGCATGAAAATATTTGCAAAAATAAGTATAGGAGATTATATAAATGCGGGCGCATTTATATAATGCTCCCGCCGTGAAAATAACATTCATATATTTTTACACCTTCATACAGTATTTCCTCATACCCTTGATACCAATCAAAAACGCCCGCTGTCCTGCAATGGTAGGTATAGGCACCGGATTGGAACAGGGACGGTCCCCTATAGGGCATATCACGAGGCACCGCCATTAAAGCTTCCTTGAGAAAGTCACCGCTGAAATGCTCGCCGGTCACGCGTCCGCAATAATTCATACACCAAATCGGTACGCCGCCTTTCCATACGGCCTCTTCTCCGCCAAAGCGCTCCCCGCCTAAATAGGTATCATAATAATACAGCTCCCCCTCCTCGTATTCCAAATCATGGGAGCATTTCCTCGACGCATCCAGCTCTTCTCCATGTCCGGCATAACAAGCCCTTTTCGCTCTGATCAAAAACCCGGCAATGTCTTCTTTTTCCCCATCCCTCTCTTCTATTCGCAAGTTACAGTCATCGGTATCCTTGATAAGTCTATCGAGGGATATGGAATACAGCTCGCCGAGCTGCACCAGCTTGTCTATATCGGGATAGAACTTTCCGGCCTCCCACTTTCCCACCGCCTGTCTTGAAACGCCTATCAAATCAGCCAGTTCTTCCTGGGACAATCCTTTGTTCTTTCTCAACAACTGCAATTTCTCCGCCATATTCATCTCTTTCATCCTCCTTCAAAATTTCATGCTTTCTCAAACATAAGCAGACAGAAAACTCTTTTCTCTATCCAATCCTATGATAGCATATGAAACTTCTCTCCTCTACCAACCGGTTATATACAAAAAGGCAACCTTAAGTTGCCCCGCGTCTCTATATCCGGTTCATCCGCCTGCATCCGACCATTCATCCATTCATCCATTCATCCATTCATCCATTCATCCATTCATCCAAACAGCAATTTTATACAATACACTCTATCCGAATAAGAGTATCTTTATTACATTAAAGTTTATGCCTGCATTAACAAAACGGCAGATAATGAGAAAGGATTGATTATTATTATGGAACATGAAAAAACCTTCGAACAATTCAACAAAGGAAAACTGTGTCTTGCTTCTGATACCCGCAGCTTCTCCAATATTCCCTGGTCAAAGCACCCGGTCTTCGACGGAGTGGAATTAAAGCATATCGTCACCTCCGCCGATACCGGAAACAGGTTCAGCTATCATTTAGTAAAAATTGCACCTAATAAAAAAATCGGGCTGCACATTCATAAAACACAATTGGAAACCCACGAAGTCATAGAAGGAAAAGGAGTTTGCCTGAATGACAGCAGGGAAATTCCCTATGAACCCGGCGTGCTTACCATTCTGGAGGCGGGAAGCGAGCATGAGGTGACTGCCGGAGAATCCGGACTATATCTCTTCGCCAAGTTCATTCCCCCCCTTTGCTGAACCGTCCCCGGCGAAACAATCGGGATTGCAATTTGCATGCACGCTGGCGGCTTTATACTCCATAGGCGTTATTCCCAGCCAATATTTAAATTGCTTATTAAAGTGGCTCTGATCGTAAAAGCCTGCGTCAAAAGCCACCGCTGCCGGCGGACACCCATTTTCCAGCAAACGCTGTGCCTTCCTTATGCGCCTTTGCATAAGGAAGCGGTGCGGCGTCAATCCGACCGTCTCCTTGAATACCCTTATAAAGTGATACTCGCTCATAAAGACTTCTTTCGCCAGCTCCTCTATGGTTATCTCCTGCTCCGGATTTTCCCTGATTCGCCTTTCCAAATCATAAAATAAAGATTTCTCTCCCGCATTTTTATCAACACCCTTCTCCAAAAACTTCTTGTCGATACATACGGTTAATAGCTCATGCTCTTTTTCCGATTTCAAGGAATGGAGTTCGTAGGGAGGAAAAGCAAAACACATCCCCTTCGTATAGGTTCCGTTTTTTCCTTTTCTGCTTACCATAACTTCTCCGTCTAAAACAATTCCCACAGTATAAATGGAAGTATGATTATGAGGCGGATAGTAAAGCTCTTTCCCCCTTCTGTAAATGAACTCCATTCCATCCAAACGATAATAATAAATCTTTCTATCAAAACTGCTCATAATCTTCTTTTCCCATGATATAAATGTTATCTCCCTGCTTCTTTCCGTCATAGCTGGTAAAGCCTTCCGGAATATACCTTAAAAAGCGGAAGCCGAGCTTTTGTATTACGCGCTTCGACTGCATATTATCCGAAAAATGGGCGACTGCAAGCCGGGTAACATTCATTTTCTCAAATGCATAGGTGACAGCCGCTTTTGCCGCTTCTGCCGCGATTTGCCGTCCCCAATATTCTTCCGACAACACATATCCCAGCTCCGCATCATAAGAAATCCCGTGCCTCTTAGTGCGGTGAAGTCCGACCGAGCCTATAACGGCATGATTCTCCTTCCATTCAATCGCCCATGTATCATCATTTTTCCGAAACATATTTATAATCTGCACGGACTCTTCTATATTTTCATGCGGTTTCCATCCTGCCATCGGCCCGACCTTATCTCCTGATGCGTATGTATATAGATCTTCGGCGTCAGCGTCAGACCACTCCCTCAAAATTAATCGTTCCGTCTCCAAACGTTCCATAATAGTCCTCCATGTTTTCGACGCCTGCGAATTTGGGTGAGGGCAGATAGCATCCCTGCTATCTGCCCTTATGTTTTTCTTTTTTCTTCTGCTGCTTTAACTCAAATAGCTTTTGCTTCTCCTCTTCCCGACGCTTGGCATGAACGTTCTTCTTCTCAGCTTTTTTCTGCTCCTGCCAGAGCTTCAGCGCTTGCTGGGATTTGGTCCCGTTTCCCACATCCGCAAGTTGTTTCTTCACTTCTCTTTGTCTTCTTTTGGGGTTCACATGGCCTTTAATCTTTGCCTGCGAATCGATGCTCGGACTAAATATGAGCTTATAATAGTTTTCCAATATAAACTGCCATATTTCATAATCCTTGGGTTCCGCCCCGAATACGATTCTGCAAGCCGTATAGCTGCCGGCTTCCTCCCGTTCAAACAATCCTACCCAGAACGGTTCCTCAAAAAATACCTTTAGACTTCCTGTTGCTTTGTTCATAAAACTTCCTCCTTTAACTGCAATATGAACAAAGAACGGACAACCAAGGAGGCAGGTTACTGAGGAATTATATCTGTCGATATATCGTTCCCGGCCGGACTACCAACCGACCTGTGTTTTTATCTTTATATTTTTTATATTAGCTTTTCATCCTATGGCTGTCAAGCAATACCTATCTCTTCCTCATTGCCTGCGCCGCAAACTTTCCGCTGGTTACTGCAAGGGGAAGACCGCCGTTTAACTGTAACCACTGGCTCGCTATGAATACATTGTCCAGACCCGCCGCTTTGTTTTTGGCATAAAGGCTTTTGTAGCCCTTCTGACCGAAAAAGCTCATGTATGCACCCTTATAGGCACCACACCAGCGTTCAAAGGTAATGGGAGAATAAGTCCCAAGAAGTACCAACCTCCCCTCGAGCGCAGGAAATTTTAAGATTATCTGCTTCATAACAGTATCGGCAATTCTCTGTTTCTCAGCCTCGTATCGATCGGAATCTTCATATAGTTCCTTCCAGTATTCATAATCTCTCTCGTCCTGAAGGATATTGCACTGAATAACCCTCTTTTCCTTGGGAAAAAGGCTTTCATCATAATCATAGAGCCTAATCGCCTGAAAAGTAAGCTTTTGCCTTCCTACCTCGAAGCTATCACAAGGAAACATTACCGATCCGCCTGGAACGCCGCAATCCTCAGCGCCGAGAATTCCGAAAGCCGCCTGAAAAGACGAAGTTACTGGGTACCCCTCCTTACAGCCATACATCTTTTTCAGCTTCTTATCCATATATTTTTTATCCAGCAAGCTGCCGAAGGTAACCGATGTATCCGCAGCGCTGATTATATAATCGCCTGCGGCCTGACTGCCATCATTAAACGTAACGGATACCGCCTTTTTTCCCTCGATATTGATTCCGGTAACAGGCATATTCTGATGAAGCTTTCCTCCCAGCGCTTGATACACTTTTGCCATCCGCTGCGCCATCTCTTTCGAGCCTCCCATAGGAATTGCAGCTGTTTCCCCCGTAAAGAAAGCGTAGGAGCTTATGAGGGTGACTGCCATGAACTTTTCGTTATAATATCCCCCCATCATTTTCCGCAGGAAGGGATTCTTAAATCTTTGTGCCAGCTCGACAACCGTTTCTTTTCCATACTCCTTCATGACCCTGCCCATCTGCGGCATACTCATTCCAAATTTTATAAACTCGATAAAGTTCATATCCGCAGGAGACTTTTCACAAGGTATTTTTAAACTCTCCGCAAGCTTCACACTATCGAAAAACTTATGTATTTCTACGCCGTCGTCCGGCGCCAACACGAGAAATTCCTTCCGCGCTTTCTCCAAATCAATCCAGAAATGAAGCTGTCTGCCTTCCATATCCAGCATATAAAAATATGGTTCTCTGTAAAACTTCGTACTTTCATCCAATGCACCCACGTTCTTCCAAATCTCCCAAAGTCCATCGCCCTTCCGGCATCCCGTAAGCCAATGAATGCAATTATCGATGTGATAGCCCTTCCTGTTCCATCCGGTACATTCCCCGCCGACTTCCGGATTTTTTTCATAAATTTCTGTACGAAAACCGTTTTGCTGCGCGTAGATTCCTGCTGATAAGCCAGCGATTCCACCACCTATAATGATTACTTTATTCATCCTTTACTCCTTATAACATCGATGAGCCATTCCGTCTCAGGCAAAGGCATATCAGGCGTAACCGCAAGCTGTTCCATAATTCCTTGCACGCTGCACCAAAAAGCCGCTGAAAGAGCATACGGATCACCATCACGAAAAACGCCCTCAGACTGCCCCATTCGGATTATTTCTGCCGATTGTTCCATCTGGTCCACTTCCATCGCAAGCGCTTTAATATGTGCAGGGACCCCGTCACTTCTGCGCGTCTGCGCCATGAGTACGAACAGCAGAAATACCCAGGGCTGTTGTGAGGAAAAGAGAAATAAGGCATCGAGAAACCCGGTAAAAAACTCCAGCGGATTCGAAAATTCCATCTTCTGCGGCTCCTTCGTCCCCTCCACGCCCATTCTGATCAGCTCCTCATAAAGCTGCTCCTTTGATTCGAAATAATGAAACAGCAATCCTACGCTCATATCTGCCGCTCTGGCGATATCGTTTATCTTGGTTTCGGCATATCCGTTTTTTACGAACAGCTCCAGTGCCTTCCAAAGAATAAGCTGTCTGCGCTTTTCTTTTTGTTCATTTCTTGTTGTCAAACTCATCACTCTTTTCATTGATTTTTAATTCACTGAATTTAAATTCAACTAAATTTTATCTTATTCAATGAGATTTGTCAAGGTTCTTTATTCATAGATTCTTTATTCTTAATCATAGGTTTTTACTTGCAATTATGCCGCAGATAATCCGGTATCGGTATTCTCTTATAATGCCAGCCCGCACTCGAAGGCCAGTGCCATATATTTCTCCACCCTGCTTAAATCCGGACAGAGCAGCCCTCTCGGCTCCCATTCCCGTGAGTCCAGATTGTCTTCACCATATAGAAACTGAACAAAGGGAATATTTCTAAATTCGGTTACGGCGGCAGCGGCAGCAAATTCCATTTCTACCGCAATACAGCCCTGTGCCTTTCTGTCAGCAATTGCCTTTCTCGTCTCACGGTAAATACCGTCCGTCGTCCATACTCTTCCCTTCACATAGGGATAACCGCATTTCTCCAAGCAGTCACATACTTTGTCAATCCCGGCTTTCCCTACTTTTACCTCCTCGGAAGAAGGCAGATAGTGATAGCTCGTTCCTTCATCCCGCACTGCCGAAACGGGAACTATTATCCTGCCGTCCGCCGCCTCCTTATCTAAGATGCCGCAGCTCCCGAACAGTACAATTTTTTCTGCTCCCATCGCGATAACTTCTTCCAGTCCGCATGTGCAGGCAGGGGCTCCGACTCTGGATAGAAAAAAAGCAATTTCTTTTCCGCCGTACTTTATTTTATATATAGGAATGACTCCGTTGACAGAATAGAGGCTGGCGATAACCTCTACTCCCTCCATTTCGGCAAACTTCTTAATCACTCCCTCTGAAAACGTAGATACACAGATTTCCGGAAATCCCTCCACTCCCTTTTGCCAGTCCTTCGGATTGAAAAAAGCCTCTTTTGTATCGTCAAAATCCTTAAATATTGTATTCATAGCAACATCTCCTTTATTTGTTTTACTATTCGCTCTGGTATATTTTCATCTATGGGCATCATCTTACTATACATTCGAACTCCCTGATAAGAAAATACGATAACGTCATAGACAGCCTCTGCGTCCACCCGGCGAAATTCTCCGCGCTCCATACCATAGGCAATCAGCCTTTGCCACATCCTCTTGGAGGCACCATAGCGCATGAGTAAAGCGTTGTTTTCCCGTTTCTCTGCGGTATAATACTCATAAATAGCGACACTAAGCGATGTCCCGCTGTCTTTCATCTCGCTTTTATAACGGGAAAGCACCTCCTCCAATATCCGGGTTGCCGGAACGCCATTTTCTATTCTGTCGGCAAATTCATCCTCTTGTTTTTGCATGAATTCGTTGATGATCTCCTCAAAAATCTCCTCTGTTCCCGGATAATGCCTGTATAAACCGCCTCTGCTTAGTTCTGCCTTCTCGCATATATCCTTCATCGTAACGGCTTTAAAGCCTTTTTCAGCAAAAAGACCGTAGGCGACTTTGCGTATGTGCTGCTTTGTCTCTTCTCCCTTTTTTCCCATGTTACCTCCGACGTTGTTTATGACAAATTATATTTGCGACACTATTGTCTCTTTTTATATTATGCGACATATGCGTCGCTTTGTCAAGCATAAACTTTGCATTTAAATTCACTCTGCGAAGCAGAAATCACCTCTTGAATCACATGCTTACGCTGCTTAACAAAAAGCGTTAAACTATCGTATGAACAGTAACAGATATACTATTGTAAATAAGGTATCTCATTTTGTAACCAGGTAGGAATTTGTTGAAAAATAATCCTTCAGCAGATATGATATATACGGAGGAATGAAATGAAACTGATCGTAAAAGAAAATCGTGAAAAAGAACTGACTGTAACAGTAGAATACCCGGAACAAAATAATCAGGTATTACGAATTATCAATAAAATGAAATCCGAAGGAAAATTCTTGATAGGAAACGAAAGCGGACGCAGCTATAAAGTCCTAATACCAGAAATTTATTATATAGAAAGTATAGATAAGCGTACTTTCGTTTATACCAAAGATGCGGTGTTCAGAACCGATAAGCGTCTCTATCAACTTGAAAAAGAACTGAAAGAATATAGCTTTGTCAAAGTAAGCAGAAATTGTCTGCTTAATGCAGGTGAGCTCACACATTTGGAAGCTCTGACGAACAGCCGGTTAGAAGCAAATCTTACCAATGGTGAAAAAATAATTATATCGAGGACATATATTCCAGAAATAAAAAAAGTTGTTTTTAGGGGGGATTTGATATGAAAAAATATATACAAAGCTCATTGCTATTGTCATCGATAATCATTATTGTTGTAACCTTTATATCCTTTTTGTGTTTTGACTATACGCAGGACATGAAATTTATTTTTCAAATCGTGCTCATAGCATTTCTCGGTATGGCTGTCCATTATGCTGTAGCTTATATTTTTTATGATAGCTTTCTTAAGGAACTTATATGTGAGTACGTTGTTATTGAAATAACCGTTCTTATTGTCGGATGCATTAACGGTTGGTTCATACGGTCGAATTGGTGGATGTCATTTATATATATTACACCGATTTTTCTATTGGCCTATCTATTAGGAATAACTCATATAAAAAAAGAAATTCTATCCATAAACAAAAAACTTACGGAGAAAACAGAGGTGCCCGATGAAGAAAATAAATGATAGTGAAAGAAATATATATCCCTTTTTTATCATAACTTTGTTATGGACATGGGGGATGGGCTTTTCTCCTGTCATACTGGGATTGCAAGGGACGCCGCTGGGGACCTTTTTGTTTTACTTCGGCGGCGGTGCTCCTTCTGTTGTTGGGCTTTTCTTCGTATTTTTTACCTATTCCAAAGAGAAGAGAAGAAATTATTTTTATAGATGCTTCAATTTTAAACAAATGGGACTTAAATGCTTATTCGCTTTGCTGCTGTTTTTTTCTATCATTGCAATAATAGGAATATTTATTGGTATTTCTTTTTTTCATTCTCCGATACCGGAAATGACATTCATAAAAATGCTTATTAAAAGGCCATATATACTGCCGCTTATCATATTTATAAGCATTATTTCCGGCCCTCTGAACGAAGAATTCGGCTGGCGGGGCTTTGCTCTCGATATACTATTAAAAAAGTGGGGGTTTTGGAGTGCGTCTGCAATCTTAGGTTTCATTTGGGCCATTTGGCATTTGCCATGGTACTTTATGCCGGGGCAGGCACAATATGATTTATTGCAAAGATCATTATTCGATGCTTTCTTATTTATTCCATCCACCATGCTTTTCAGCTTTGTTGTAAGCTTCGTATATATCAAAACCAACCGAAGTGTGTTAGCCGGTGCAATTACTCATATGCTGAGCAACCTGATTACCAGTCAGCTTCTTGCACCCTGCACGGTTGAAATGAGTACAGTCATCCGATATACAAGTATGTTTTTTTGTACAGTAATTATCGTTTATAGTATTGTTTCCAAAAACTTCAAAAAAGAGCTTGCCCAAATACAATTTTAAGAAGTTCTTTTAACCCTCTATTACATAAAAACTGCGAGAAGACCGGTGAACGCGTCTGTCTTCCCGCAGTTTACTTATTTATCGATACACTCCATCATCCTCAGATCTTCCATCAAATCCACATCCGCATACGAGGTGAACGCCACGGCTTTTCTCATTTTAACAAGTGCTTCCTCTTTGTTGCCAAGGCGGAAAACAGCAATTGCATATCCCCGAAGCGCATAAGCATCTTCTTCATTCATCGCGATTGCCTTTTTATTATCCTCTTTGCAAATTTCATAATTGCCGCACATGTACTCCGCGTATGCCTTTGCCTTTAATATCTGTGCATTCTTACTATCTAACTTTGCTGCCCTTCTCAGCGCGAACGCTGCCTCTGAAAAGACCTCCTGTTTTATCAAGCCTTCTCCTAACAGGAGCAGTTCCTTCGCATCTTCATAAGACGAATATTTCGCTTCTATCTTCTCCATTTCCAGATGATAGGCACAGTATTGATTTTCGGAATAAATATCTCCGTTCATCGTTAGTCTCGTATTGGGGCAGCCCCCCAGGCATTTGCTGCCATAGGAACAGGTTTTGCAGGAGCCCTCCAATTTATCTTTTGTAAAGTTCCTCCGCCATGAAAAAGCATTTTCATCTTCCCATATTTCCCTGAGCGGACGTTCCCGCAAGCTTCCTTCAATATATTCCCTGTTTCGAATAGAGGTGCATCCCAGGATTTCTCCGTTATGTAATATTCCAAATCCCCTTATACCCGCATTACAGCCATCCCACATCGATACCATATCCGTCTCGTAAGAAATCTTTTTTACTTCCATTTCTTTCTTCGTATAGTAGCCGATGCAGTCTGCCGGGTAAATCTTGATCCTACCCTCTTTAGCCGTATCATAGCAAAAATCAATGATATCCTTTACCTGCTCCGGTTCGAGAAGCCAGTCCGGCCTCTCCTTCAGATTACCCATCGGCAAGCCTAACTGTACCTGCCATGTATCCACGCCCATCCGTATCAGTTCTTCCTTCAGAGAGCTTAGAATATCCATATTCTGCTTCGTTATTGTCGTGACCGCGCCGGTCTTTATTTTCAGTTCCTTCAAATTCCCAAAGGCCTGCTCGGCGTGCTCAAATGCTCCCTTCATTCGAATCTTATCATGAATCTCTTTCGTTCCATCAATACTGATGGCAACCGTGCCTACTCCGCTTTCTTTTAGCGTACAAGCCATGTCCATATCCAAAAGCCATCCGTTAGTAATGATATTTACAGAGACACCCCGCTCCGATAAGCGCCTGATCAGTGAGGTAATATCCTTTCTCGTAAGAGGCTCTCCTCCTGATAGTGTAACCCATTTCAGTCCCATGTCGGCAATCTGCCCGCAAACGTCCAACGCCTCGTCCGTATTCAATTCGTCCGGCAGCGGATTCGTACAAGAAGACCCGCAATGTCCGCATCTCATGTTGCATCCCATCGTCACTTCCCATACACAGGTAATCGGTCGATAATCCATATGTTCTCTTCCTCCTTAGCAATTGGGAAATCCGTAAGGTCTCGCATCTTTCGTCCACTCCATGCACGGATAGCCATATTTTAAATTTGCATCCTGTACACCGCATGGATAGCCATACTTCAAATTCGCTTCCTGCACTCCGCAGGGGTAACCATACTTCAAATTCGTCATCTCCTGCACTCCGCAGGAATAACCATATTTCAGATTCGCTTCCTGCACTCCGCAGGGATATCCGTACTTCAAGTTCGCTTCCTGCACTCCGCAGGGATATCCATATTTCAAGTTCGCTTCCTGCACTCCGCAGGGATATCCGTATTTCAAGTTCGCTTCCTTCGCTCCGCAAGAATAGCCATACATTAAGTTCGCTTCCTTCACTCCGCATGGATAGCCGTATTTCACCGTTGCTTCAAGCTCATCGGCAGGATATCCGTACTTTGCATTCACAGCCTGTGCTTCGCAAGGATAACCGTACTTCATCACAGCCTCTCCGCCATACACAAAGCCGTACGGCATCGCTGCATTCGCCGCATTTTCGCTGAACGTCACGAATTCCTCCGAGTCGCTTTGTACGATTCTCACCTTTAAGGTATATTCGTTTTCAACCTTCGTCAAATCGCTCAAACAGGCGAGTATAAATTTGATCTCCACATTCGGCTGCTCTCCCGATGTTGCCTGAAAATAAAATTTCTGGATAACCGGACCCATCCGTAAAGACGGTTCATTTTCCGTTCCCATGAGAACGATTCCCTCTGGCATGGAAGAAACACACCACCCATAATTTGTCGAACCTAACATCGACTGAAGCGCCACTGTAAAAGCCTTTCCTTGCAATACTACAAATTCCTGTTCCATTTTGCATATCCCCTTTCTCTGCTTCCCATATCGTATTTTCACTGTTTTGCCGGTAAAACTTCTACCAGTCCTTTTCATTTTATCACAAATGGACCGGCACTCTATAGTTTGGCGCTAAAACACAATATTTTGGCTTTAAAAGTTGAAAAATGATTTTTCCTATAGTATGATGTTATATAATAAACATAGGGGAACTTAACATATGAATATAGCGATTATTGATGACCTGAATACAGACAGGAAGACCATTACGAAGCATCTGCATACATATTTCTCCAAACACTACTCCGGCATAGCGCTTTTTATTCATACCTTTGAAAGCGGTGAAGCCTTTTTACGCGTGTTCCAGCAGGATTCCTTCGATTTTATTTTTATAGACTATTACATGGACGGGCTGTCCGGGCTGGATACCGCGCGGGCTATCCGCGCCGTCGATTCCAGTGTTATTTTAATTTTCACCACCGCCAGCAGAGACTATGCCGTAGACAGCTATAAGGTCAAGGCCTCAGGTTATCTGGTCAAACCTATTCTCTACGGAGACTTTTCGGAGATTCTCTCCCTGATAGATTTACATCAAATACGAAACAGACGCTTCATCGAGATTATAAACGGATATGAAAAAGTGAAGATTCTTCTGAAAGACATTATATTCTGTGATATCTCAGGACACTACGTACAGATTCATACGGAAAGCCTCGGGCTGCAGCGCACTCGCATGACATTCTCGGAATTGGTTCGTTTGTTAAAAGCTTACCGCGAATTTCTCGTCTGTTACCGCGGGTGCCTTATCAATATGAATCAAGTCCATCATATCGACGATTTCACGTTCTTTATGAACGGAGGAGAGCGGATTCCTCTTCGCAAAAAGGAACAGCACGAGATTCTCGAGGCTTATTCCCGATTTCTGTTTGAGAAAGCGAGGGAACAATACTTATGAGTCTTTTTCGTCTGCTCGAAATATCGGTTTACCAGCTCTTTGATCTTTTCCCGAACCTTATATTGGCAATCGTCCCCTTCCGGGATTCCATGCGATTTTCCAAAAGAAATACCACAATTATCGTTCTGGTTCTTTATGCTCTGCTGGTCTGCAGCAGAATACTCGCTCTTAAGGGCATTTCAGTTGCTGCGTTTATGACCACTCTATGGATCATTTTATATCTTTGCTTCTATATGATCTGCATACGCGCCCAGCTCACCAAGCTTCTTTTCGTTCTATTGACCGTTTTAAATTACGGAAGCTTTGTAGCAATTATTTACAGCCACTTCGCCTTCCAGCGGTTTCCTTTAGCCATAGCCAGACCGTATTCTTTTTTCTCCACCGGAATTCTTCTTTTGACCTACTCTGTCAGCTATCCTATCCTTTATCGGATGGTGAACCGCAAGCTTAAGATCCTCATCACATTCCCTGAGAACAACAAGTTCTGGCGTTACTTATGGCTTGTTCCTGCCACCTTCTGTCTTTCTTATTATTACAATCTGTATGCCAATGGGGGAATTATCTCTTTTTCTACCGAACTTAATAACGTCCTGTTTGCGGCATTTTTTAATTTAGGAGCACTCTTTGTTACCTATCTCGTCATGCATCTGCTGGGAGAAAGCAACGCTAACCTCAAGCTGAAAGCGGAGAACTATCAGCTGGGCATGCAGTCCATGCAGTATGAGAACTTAAAAGGACGCATGGAAGATGCCCGCAGGGCAAAACACGATTTGCGCCAGATCCTGGCAGTTGTTCAGTCTTATTTAAAGGACGATGACAAGGAGGGATTGTCGGAATACATGCACCGGTACGAGATATCTCTCCCTTCCGCTTCTCCCATTTCTTATTGCGGGGACTACGCGCTCAATGCCCTTATCGTTTACTACGCAGACATGGCGGAGGCCAAACACATCTCCTTTGACGCAAAGGTGCAATATCCTGACAGTCTGGATATCACCGATACCGATGCCGCTGTTTTGTTTGGAAATCTTCTTGAAAATGCAATAGAAGCGTGCATACGCCAAACACAAGAGAGGCGCTTCATCTTGCTGCGCACGAAAGCAATACAAGGCATGCTGGTCATAACTTTGGATAATTCCTATTCGGGCTCTATAGAAAGGCTGGGAGATATTTTCCTTTCTTCCAAATCAAAAAGAGAAGGAATCGGAACTTCTTCCATACAAAAAATAGCAAAAAAATATAACGGAACGGCACAATTTCACTTCGATGATACAAGTTTCCACGCATCGGTTATATTGAACACGCATATACACTATTAATGAGACAACGTTCTATATGTCTAAAGGAGGATTAGGTTGAAAAATAAAAGCTTTTTTCAACATCCTGATTTATACGTGTGCCAAAGCACACAGATAGGAGTCAATATGAATTATAATTTTAAAAAAGGTGATATTGTTGTTTTCAAAGCGGAGGACGACCCGCTTAGCAAAGCGATTGCATGGTTTACTAAGAGCGATGTCTCTCATGCCGCAATGGTTTACTCCGAGGATTCCATCGTAGAGATGGGTGCCGGCGGTATCGGCGTACACGAAATTGGGATATCGGAGGGCGATGAAGTATATGTGATGCGCTTAAGCCCCGAGCTTGATGCTGCCCCTCTCATCCGCTCGGCCGACGTTTATCTGGATGCGAAGGTACGTTACGATTTTCCGGCACTTTTCATTCTTGCTGGGTTGCTCATCTTCAAGAAAATATATCCGTCTTCTCCGCTCATAAAAATCACAGACCTTATTTTGTCCGCCGCTTGCTGTGCACTGGATAAAATAATAAACAGCATCATCTATCAGGACGATACGTCCGCCATGGTCTGCTCGCAGCTCGTCTATCAGATTTATTATGACTGCGGCGGCGACTACCGAATCCGTATCGAAAACGGCTGTGTCTTCAACAGCCAAGCCGTGGATGGCGCTCCGGGCTCCATAAGACTTATAGACTTGGCAAGGGATAAAACCTTTCCACAGCCGGACCTTCTCATGTCCGCTCTCTCGTCAAGCATTGCAATATCCGATGGGCTGATGCAGGAGCTTTATGAGTTGCTCGTCAGCTCCGAGCAAGGATCGGATACCAGCGTTGCACACGTCGGACTGCTGCCTCAGGAGCTGAATAAAACGCTGGCGCTCACAGCAAAATTCATAGAACTGCTGGAACGCCTTTTAGAACTAACGGGATATAATATGCCGCTGGAAGCCCTGTTCGTCACCCCGGGAGACTTGGTCTATCATGCGGAAAATTTAAAAAACACAGGAACAGTAAATCTTACGAGGCTTCATATTTCAAGAGACCTCATCTTCAAATAGGCGTATCAGAGCACTTCCATTTGCTCCGCCTTTTCAAGGCTTGCGCGAATGATTTTCTCATTCTCCTCATCCAATTGGGGAATCCTGGAAATCATTCTGCGTATGTCCTTGCCGCACTCCTCCCACTCCTGCTTCTTTAGAAGGCAGGCTTCATAGTTCAGACGCATGAATTCCTCTTTTTCCATTTCATCCTTTAAGAATTCATCATAATATCCTTCTATATTGCAGAATATAGGCCGATTCTCATATATTCTGCAAAGCATCGTCTCCATATCCAGATGCCTGCATATTCCATCGCCGTCATGAAGCTGCGCCGTTATCTCATTCCTATCCAATCCGATACAGCATAATCCGCATTTGTCACAGTCGAACATAATCTCTTTCCCCTCTTTCGTTTTTCTTAGATTTCTCCAAATTCAGCGTATCATGTCATTTATCTTAAGTCAACGGCTTTGCGTTTACTACAATCTATTTCTCCCGTCCGCTATTGATTTCCTGGATGAGCCTATCCTGCCTTTTGGCACTGCGAAACACTGAACTGTAATAAATAAAAGCTCCTATCATATAAGGAACCGTAAAGCTGATTATGATATCCTTATATCCGCCCTCGCTTACTTCAGTGAAAAAGCTGGAAATGAACACGAGCAAAAGTACAAGCCCCATTGCAATGACATATTGAATGATAATCATAACGACCGGTGACCACTCGTCGAACAGGTGATGGATAGAAAGCACCAATACAGCTATCGTACACAAAAGAAGCATAGCTATTGAATTGTAATGACTGCCTGAGGCCCTTCCCCGCAGCAAATCAATAATTACATTTACCATGGATAATATCGTATAGCTGATACATATGGCAATCGGTATTTCAACACCTCTTAATATTCTCATCTTCAAGCTCCTTCCTAAATCGATTTTCTGATTTCCTGCAGATAATCTTCAAACGCCCGTTTATACCCTCTGTTGATCTGAAGCCTTTCACCGTTTTTCAAAATAGCGCTGATCCTCATATTGGGTTCCGGCTTTATTCTTTTTATCTTATAGATATTTACCAAATTGGATTTATTAATGCGGATAAATCCAAAAGGCTTTAATTCTTCCTCCAGTAAAGAAAGCGTCTTTGCCACCTGATAAGTGCTTTCCTCCGTGTACGCGAAGGTCCTCCGGTCTACGGTATCAAAATAATAAATATCTTCCGTCTCCAGAAGAATTTTCTCTTCCTCCGCCATTCCATACAAAACCGGCCTTTCATTTTGGGCAATGGATATGATTTGCTTCACAGCAGGTGTCATTTTCGAATAATAAATATCGATTTTCTCCTCGCCTTCCTTTGCCTTTCGCAGGTTTAAAACAAACATAATCCTCCCTCACGGCCCCTTTCGTTAAGCAGCCTTACTCTTTCCATCCTTCCTTAAGGACCTTATTCCCTTTTCCTTAAGCGGCCTTATTCGCTCTCCTCAAGCAACCCTATTCTTCCAAAAAAGAAAAAACAGCTTCTTCATATTCCTTCGGATAATCGATAATGCCTTTTACATGCACACTATCAAAATAACATATCTTTTTCTCTTCTGCCACTATATTTGCGAACATCTCCTGCGCCTTTTCATCAGATACTATCACATCCTGCGACATTTGAAGCATCAGAGTATCGATATGATTCTCCTTCATCTTCTCACAGACATCCGCATCGTCAAATCCAAACCCATAAAAATTCTTCAAATACCAGTCTCCGCACGCAACTACATAATCCTCCGGTATTCCTTCCGTATCCATCTCTCTCCACACACCAAGAAACATACTTTTCATGCTATCGAAGCAGGAATCCAAAATTACAGCATCTACCATCTCACCTGCGTTCTCCGTTGCCGCATAGAGGGCCACCGTAGCCGCCCCCATCGACTGTCCGTGCAGTACAACTTTTTGAGATGATAACTCGTCTTTCGCATATTGGACTGCCGCCTTCACATCCAGCTTCTCAAAGTATCCAAAGCTTACCTTATCGTTCCGCGAATCCCCCGAAGCCCTTTGATCGATAGCAATCACATTCCATCCATTTCTCAGATAAATCTCTGCAACCGGATACATGCTCACATGATCTCCCCCTGCTCCATGTACAAGAATCGCCGTATTCCCCTTCTTTTTATCTGCAAAAACTGCCATAGGCACCTGATTCCCGTCCTCTGCCGTCGCCACAGTCATTTCCGGTTCATACTGCTCATTAAATCCGTTTAAATCATATCCCCAGATTTCCAACTGCTTTACGCTATTCCCCTTCGTATCGTTTCCCTCATTCATATGTAGAAGCCCTTCCGCTACCTGCTTCCCCACATATATGCTGAATGTGACGCAAACAGTAGTTAGAACTGCCACTATCACTCCTATGATGATTCCTGTTCTCTTCCCAATTCTCTTTTTCGTTTTCATTCCTATACCCTTTCCTTACACATCAGTTATTTACCCTATACAGTTGTTTTGCATTTCAACCCCGAGCCACTTATCTTATTATATCTATAGAAATAAAAAAAACATGGATTCGTGCATATCCTGCACTCCTCCATGTATAAACTGCATTTACTGCCGGTACAGCCCATCGATTTCTCCCGCCGTATCCTCCGGCAGAGAATCAAAAAGATAATTCTTCTCCCTTGGCTGCTTATTCGAATAATCCTCTTTTATTTTCTTATTTGCCGCCTCTATCTCTTCCCTCAGCTCTCTGGCAGAGAACAGGTCACAGCCCTGTCCCCTGATAATTATCTGCTCCAGCCCATCCGAGGTCGCCACCGTTACCTTGTATTTTCTCCCGTTCTCATGGGCGAATTTCTCGATATACATGTCCGCCGTCTCGGCCTCCTTCGTATAGACCACATGGATATTATGATAATCCAGTATCTCCGTATCATGCCCTTTTACCCGATAAGCGTCGAACACTACAATGAGCTTGCATCGCTTGATCGCCTGATAATTACAGAGAATGTCCATCAGCTTCCCTCTGGCGCCATCGATACTCACCATAGCCAATTCCTTCAGATCCTCCCACGCAAATATCACATTATAGCCGTCTACCAATAAATATTCCTCTTTCAGCTCCGGCTTCTTCCATTCGTAGACCGCAGGAGACGAAGACACTGAAGGCTTCCTTTCTTCACGTTTCATACTTCCGCGATAGCCCCGGCGCACATCATCCTTGCCCTTTTTGTTGGCGTAAAGCACCCTCTCTAAGATAGCGTCCACTTCCTCCGTTCCTATCCATCGTTCCTCTTTTTCTGAAGACGTCGCTTTTCTTTCTCTGCCTTCGCTCTCCTCTTCCTTCTCCGGACTTGACAGGCGGCTTTCCACATGCATGTATTCCTTAACCTTATCCCAGCTCACCGTAAATCCTGCTCCATGAGCACAGAATACGGAGCCTGTAGGATTCTCAATATCCTTCTCCGAATCATATCCTGCTTTTTCTATTATTTCCTCCGCATTGTGGCAGGGGGCATAGCCCTTTACCGTACAGAATAGTCTTCCGCAGCCCTTGGTATAGGCAGTTACTTCTTTGGAATAGTCCTGCATCGTAATGACAGGGGCATATCCGGTCAAAACTGCACTCTCCCCTTCGGCATGAGGCGCCCCAAAGGTTCCACACATTTTCTCGATATCTGTCATCGCTCGTCCTACCAGCTTTTCCGGCACTTCCAGACGAAATTCATAATAAGGTTCCAGCAGTACCGACTGTGCCTCCTTTAACCCCTGACGCAAAGCCCGGTAGGTAGCCTGCCTGAAATCGCCGCCCTCCGTATGCTTTTGATGTGCCCTTCCTGCAACCAGTGTAATCTTCATATCGGTGATTCCCGCACCGATCAATACTCCCTTATGCTCCTTCTCTTCCAGGTGCGTCAATACTAAACGCTGCCAGTTCCTATCCAATAAATCCTCGCTGCAAGATACCTCAAAGCTAAGCCCGCTTCCGGCTTGAGCAGGCTCTAACAGCAAATGAACTTCCGCATAATGCCTCAATGGCTCGAAATGCCCTACTCCTTCCACACGGTTTGCAATGGTTTCTTTATACACGATGTTTCCCGTACCGAATTCGACTGTTACTCCAAAACGTTCCTTAATCAGGCTTTTTAAGATTTCGGTCTGTACCTCTCCCATAAGCTTAGCCTGTATTTCCTTTAAAGTCTCGTCAAAGGCAATATGAAGCTGAGGGTCCTCTTCCTCCAATTGACGAAGCTTCGGCAGCATTACCGTCGCATCGCAGTCCCCCGGCAAATCAATTCGGTAGGTAAGCACCGGCTCTAACACAGGCTGAGCGGAAGACTCCTCGGCCCCCAGGCCTTCACCCGGGCGCGTCTTGCTAAGACCGGTTACCGCACAGATGCAACCCGCCTGCACCTCCTCCGAAGTTCTATACTTTTCGCCGGAATAAATGCGGATCTGATTGACCTTTTCCTCCCAGATCTCTCCATTCAGATATCCGGAAATCACCTCTCTTGTACGCAGGTTTCCTCCCGTAAGTTTCATAAAGGTAAGCCGATTGCCCTGCTCGTCCCGGGCAATCTTAAAAACCTTCGCCCCAAAAGTGTCAGAGTACCTTGGCCGATCTGTATAGGTTTCTATTCCCTGCAGGAAGCTCTCTACTCCATCCAGCTTCAGCGCCGAGCCAAAATAGCAGGGAAATAAATTCCGCTGTAAAATGAGTCCCCTTATTTCCTCCGTCTCCACCCTTCCCATCTCCAGAAATTGATTCAGCGCCTTCTCATCGGTCATAGCTATATTTTCATAAAACGCTTCTGTCTCCTCTTCAAAACAGATACACCCCTCCTCCAGGCGGCTCTTAAGCTCCGCCAGAAGTGCTGCCTTATCCGTTCCATTCTGATCCATCTTATTGATGAACAAAAATGTGGGAATCTGATATTTCTTAAGCAGGCGCCATAAAGTCTGCGTATGTCCCTGCACGCCGTCTGCTCCGCTTATGACGAGTATCGCATAATCCAGCACTTGTAATGTCCGCTCCATCTCCGCTGAAAAGTCTACATGCCCCGGCGTATCCAGAAGAGTGAGCCGCATATCCCCAAACTCAAGCACCGCCTGTTTGGAAAATATAGTAATCCCCCGCTCCCGCTCCAAAAAATAGGTGTCCAAAAATGCATCTTTGTTATCCACCCTTCCCATCTTTCTGATACCACCGCTTTCGTATAACAGCGCCTCCGATAAAGTTGTCTTTCCGGCATCCACATGTGCCAATATTCCAATTACCAATTCCTTCATTACGTTTTTCCGTTCTTTAATCTATTGAGATATTATTTGTCTGAATAAAGGTATACTTCGCACAGCTTTTGTCCCGCATGTGTAGCTGCGCATCCATATTTTATGTAACAGAAATACTTTCCTGTTACATAAAAAAGAACTTATATATCACGTAAATAGTAACATATAAGTTCCTTATTGTAAAAATTATATCCACTTCATAAATATATGTTACTGTTCACTCCGTTATCAGTAACGCATGATTTCTGCAATGCAAAATTTTTGCATTTAAATTCGCCTGCGAAGCAGAAATCATCTCTTGCATCACGTTCTTACGTAGCTTAACAGCAACCTATTTCCATCAGCTTATATCTTAGCTCACATAGTTATCGAAATATCCCTGAACCAGGATAATCGGTGTTCCCTTATCTCCCGAGCCGCTGGTCAGGTCGCAGAGCGAACCGATCAAGTCTGTAAGCTTTCTGGGCGTTGTTCCCTGAGACGCCATATCTCCTACCAAATCGTCCTTCTTCTCCTTGATACGATTCGTAATCGCGTCCTTTAACGCTTCACCGGATAAATCCTTGAAATCGTTATCCGCAAGATATTTCAGCTTTATCTCGTTAGGTGTTCCCTCTAAGCCCGGCGTGCTGGCAGGGGATACGCAAGGGTCGGCAAGTTCCCAAATCTTTCCTACGGGATCCTTAAAGGCACCGTCGCCATATACCATAACCTCTACGTATTTTCCGGTTTTTGAAAGGATTTCCTTCTGGACGTCCATAACCAGATCCGTACAATCCTTAGGGAACAGCTTAATCGCATCCTCAGTGGATTTATTGGAACCAAGAAGTCCGTATTTTTCATTATAGCCGCTTCCGTCAATGGAATTTGTAAGAATGTCATCCATTCCGTAAACTGCCTCTGCTCCGCATGCCTTCAATATCTTTTTTGTGCGGAAACGGGTGTGAATATCACAGTTAAGAACCTTTTTCGTATATCCTAAAATCTTCCTCGAGTCATTAGCAAAAATCACTTCAACCTCGGCGCCTGCCTCTTTGATTAAATCGCTGTAATATTGTACATAATCCACTCCGGTAAAAGGATGTTTATTCTCTCCGAACAATTCTCTATATTTTTCAAGGGTAAGCACGTCGCTGTACGGGTTAATACCTGCTTCATCCAGCTTGTCGATAGAAACAAGCTCATTTCCAACCTCGTCGCTGGGATAACTCAGCATAAGTACTATTTTGTCAGCACCTTTCGCAATTCCTTTTAAACAGATGGCAAAACGGTTTCTCGACAAAATAGGGAAGATAACGCCAATCGTTCCGCCTCCCAGCTTCTTTTTCACATCTTGTGCTATATGGTCAATGGAAGCATAGTTTCCCTGCGCGCGTGCGACCACAGATTCCGTTACCGCGATAACATCTCTGTCCCGAAGTTCAAAGCCCTCACTTTGCGCAGCTTCCAGCACGCTGTCCGTTACGATCTTTACCAAATCGTCCCCTTCCCTGATAATAGGGCAACGAATCCCCCTCGATATTGTTCCTACTTTTCTCTCCATAGTTTCCCTTCTTTCCTGTGCTTTTGTCGTGCGCGCAGCTTGCCGCACACTTTATTATTATAATAGAAAATGGATATAAAGAAAAGAGGATTCTACTTTTTTCCTTTTTCATATTTATACAAGACATTGTCAGCATGGATATAGCTTCTCAAAAATAACCGGCCTCGTTAATTTACCGAGACAGACAATATCCCTGGCATAGCAGCAGTTTTCCCAATAACCGGCCGTTCCGATCTGTATATTATCATAAACCTTAAAATAATATTCGCATGTGGCCGTATTTACAAAAGCCGTATATTTTGTGTAATCATAGGTATCACGGCCGGTCATTACCACCCCTTTCGGAATGGAAACACTCTCCATAGTATGAAAGCAGGCCATGACCATGCCCGCCTCGTCCCCTGGCAGCTCAATATGTGTCTTGATAAATGCCGTCCTTACGAACCTCTCCGGAGAAGTATATCCGCCAGGCAGCGGCATAGTGCCTCCCGCTTGCCCAAAAGGACTTAATCTCGTATTTCCCCACCATGCTTCGGAAATCTGTTTCGGCGATACGCTCATATAATTTCTTAAATTGACCATCTGCCATTGATAATCAGGGCTGTTAGCCATAACACCAATATCATTGTCAAATAATTCAAGTCCTCTTTTCGTTTGTTCTATAATAATGCTTTTTCCGCTTCTATCCACAGCCATCCAGTGGAGAGGAGCCACCGTCTCTGTTACGGGATCCGGCATACCGATGAGATATGTATTCTGTATAAGCTCTTTCAGTCCCTCTATATCACTGCATCTCCCCAGAATATAATGAAGAAAATCCCATGAATTAATTGGATTCTTGCCCATATGTACGATTCTCATATTATTCTCGTTATATTCTTCATATTGGGCATAGTCAGCAAAATAAAGTGCCGCTGCGGCAAAACCTCTTTCGTTTACTCCATCAAAAAATCCCAGCTTTCCATCTCTTTCCTGTCCGATTCCGATGAAGCCGAAGTGATTTCTTAAAACGTGCATGTTTAAAATATTATTCCATTCATAATTAGGCGGCACAACATACAAATGCGGTTCTATATCATAAGAAAAATCCATATTTCGCCCAAAAAAGGTTTCACCGCCCTGTGACTGTAAGGTGATCGCTGTACACATAATTTAACTCCTTTCCATACATTATATTGTACACAAAATCGTTCTATGCCATCAGGACCCTTTTCCTGTACTACCGCATTTTGTTTTCATCGGCTTTTTCAAAAATCGGACGTATGAAAAAGGAAGGAATACATACCAATTCCTTCCATCCATCCATACTTTTATTTCATTTGAATAAACCACTTCGCGGATTCGGATAAATCATCGCAATCATAATCTGTTGTCTTAGTACAGGAGACTTTAAAGAATGCAGAAGTTTCCTCTTTGTTTGACAAATTCCACGCTATATAACTGATGCTATGGCTTTCCAGAAGTTCTATCCATTTATCTGCTTCCTCAACATTGACGGCTCCGCTGCCGGAGGCATCACAAATGCCAAATTCACTTACAAAAATTGGACGCCCTCCATCATGTGCCAGCTTTAACTTGCTGCGCAGCTCTTCTCTGTGAGTATCCGCATAAAAATGCAACACATACATCAAATTGTCATAGCCGGTAATAGGATCCACCTGCGCTTTATCTACTTCCTGGGACCATGTCGGGGTGCCCACCAAAATAATAGCATCCTCATCATTTTGCCGGATTACCGGAATCACCTCATCTGCATAGGCCTTTATCTCCGGCCAATCCACATCTCCATTTGGTTCATTACAGATTTCATAAATCACATTATCATACTCTTGATACCGTTTTGAACTTTCCTTAAAAAAAGCAAGGCTTTGCTCTTTGTTTTGATTAGGATTGCCATCGCTTAAAATGTGCCAGTCGATAATAACATAAAGTCCAAGATCTGCCGCCGCAAGAACTCCTTTATGAATGACATCCTTAAGCATCTGCCGATTGTCATCGTCTCCCACACAATAGCCGTTCTCCTCCGCCGTATACATCGCCAGACGAACCACTTCAATTCCCCACTCATCTCTCATAAACCGAAAACTTTCCTGGTTTACATATTGAGGATACCATGACAATCCATGTGTACTGACTCCTCTTAAAGCAACCGCGTTTCCATTTCTGTCTACTAATTGATTGCCCTTTACGGATAAAGCGCCGTAGCGCTCTACCGGCGTTGTTCCTGCTATCTTTACATTTTTATTTTCTACATCTCCCATACTTGTTTATCTCCCCTATACAATATGCATGATATCTATACTACAAAAGTGTTTTGTAAAATTATACCATGATATTACTCTTCAAACAATAAACTATGATTTAAAGATGAGAATTTTCGTTACTCGTACAGGTTACTCGAAATATACCGCTCTCCCGAATCTGCGAAAATGACTACTATGTTCTTTCCTGCATTCTCTGACCTTCCTGCAACCTGAATGGCCGCAAAGAGCGCCGCTCCTGCCGATATTCCGATGGATATTCCTTCTTTTGCTGCCGACAGTACGGCCGTTGCGAAGGCTGCCTCGTCGGTCACCGTAATCACTTCATTGTAGATTTCCCGATTAAGGACCGGAGGAATCATACCGCCGCCAATTCCCTGAATCTTATGAGGTCCGGGCTCTCCTCCCGATAAGACGGGACAGCCTGCGGGTTCTACCGCGATAATTTCCACGTCTGGCTTTTTACTCCTCAAATATTCTCCGACTCCCGTAATCGTTCCTCCGGTGCCGGCCGCTGCGATGAATATATCCACTTTGCCATCCATATCCTCCCATATTTCCGGCCCGGTCGTGTCGAAATGGGTCTTGGGATTATTCGGATTTCCTCCCTGTCCTACGATAATCGCATTTTCGGTGTCCGCAAGGATTTCAGCCGCTTTCTCATTGGCACCCTTCATATTTTCCTCACCCTTTGTGAGCACTACTTTTGCGCCATAACCCTTCAGCATACTGATACGTTCCCTGGACATATTATCCGGCATACATAGTACCGCCTTATATCCTTTTGCCGCCGCTACCGCCGCCAATCCAATACCCGTATTTCCTGAGGTACCTTCAATAATCGTTCCTCCGGCGTTCAACGTTCCATCCTTCTCAGCGGCTTCAATCATCCGAAGTGCAATTCTATCCTTCACGCTTCCTCCGGGATTGAAAAATTCCAGCTTCGCATAGATATGCCCCTCCAAAGACTCCTGTTCCTCAATCTTATGAAGCTCCACAATCGGAGTCTTTCCTATCAATTCCAAAATGCTATGATAAATCTTGCCCATCCTGCATTACCTCTTAAATTTCTCCTCAGGCGTCTTGCTAAGTTCCTTCCGATTCTGCGGCGTAGACCAAAAACCTTCATAATCGATCTGATCCACAAACCGGGAATTGAAATCCTGAAAGAACGCCGTGTTATCACTCTGAGGGGCCGCTATATCCCTAAAATAGGTGTTGTTTCTAAACGCTTGTATCTCATACAAATCCCGGCAATAGCCCCAGATATTTTCATAATCTACGATTCTCTTCTTGATTGGCCCTAAGTTTCTGTAATAATGAGTGTCGAATCTCGCTAAGGTCACAAAAAGCCTTACATCACTGTCCGTCACATAATCTCCGAACAAAAAACGGTTCTTGGAAAGCCTCTCCTCTATAGTATCCAGTGCATTGTAAAAATCCTCGAAAGCTTCCTGATATGCAATTATCGACTGAGCGAACATCATCCGGTAGGTCCCGTTATTCACATTGGGAAAAAGCCAGTTGTTGAAATCATCGATTTGCTCTCTCAGCTCTTCCGGATATAAATCGGGAGCATCCTCTTTTTGATAAGGAGCAAAAGCTGTTTCAAAATAATTGGTCAGCCTATGATAATCGTTATTAACTACCCTTTTTGTCGTAACGTCTACCAAAGCCGGAACTGTACAGCGTCCCGCATAATCAGGATCTGCGTTATAATAAAATTCACTTAAATACTGCGCGCCAAGTACCGGATCTTTTCTATCCTCGTTATATACGAATTCCCATCCGTATGATCTGTTCTCTTTACTGTGTCCCACCAGATTGATGCCAATAGCGTCTTCAAGCCCTAACAGGTCGCGCACGATGGAAGCGCGGTTCGACCAATGGCATCCCTTTGCCCAGAACAAGCGGTATTTCCCGTTCTCTGCCTTTAAATCTTCCTCTCCGTCTCCAAAAGGTGTCGTGAAACGGTTGGGTTGTCTGATAAAGGCTCCTCTTTCATCTATTTCATTCTCGATTTCCTTCGGACGCACCTTAGGTCCTGTCACTCTCTGTGCAATGCTGCAACTAGACATATTCTATTCCTCCTCTAATTTAAAATTTTCTCCGTATAAACAATTGGGAACACCCCCGAATCCAGCGTCTTCCCATAATCTGCTTTGTAGCCCAGCGCTTCATAAAAGCCTACCGCCTCATCCCTGCTGGTAATGCATATTTTCTTAATCCCGCATTCCAAAAGCCAGCCTTCCGCCGCTTCGATCAGAAGCCTTCCGACACCCTTCTCCCGGTACTCCTCCAACACGCAGACTCTCTCTATTTTCCCTTCTTTACTCTCTCCCAGTAAATGAAGCCTGCAAGTTGCCACCGGATAAATATCGTCGAGTACGAGCACATATAAAGATTTTCCCGTATCTCCTTCATCGAATTCCTTATCCAGAGGAATTCCAAAACCCTTGACCATGGCCTGTGTTCTCACATAATGAACTCCTGCAAGCTGCCAATGCTCAGTCACTCTCACTGCCTTCATTTTACGCTCACTCTCTTTCTTACTGAAATTTCCTCGTACCTCTGTCATGTGGCTGCTTCCAAACGGACAAGTCCGGTCCCTTAGGTACGATGCCGTAAGGATTAGTGGCAACAGCACATAGATGATAGTGTTTTTTAATCGCCTCGAAATCTGTCGTATCTCCAAAACCGGGCAGGCTGTATAAATCCCTCACATATCCCCAGAGATTTGGGAAATCTGTCAACTTATTGCGGTTTGTCCAGAATCCGTTATAATAGGCCGCATCGAATCTGGCTAAAGTTACATACAACCTGACATCAGATTCCGTGATCCGGTCTCCGAATAAATAACGGCTGTGTGAAAGCTTCTCTTCCAGCCAGCCCAGCCTGTCGAATACAAGGTGATATGCCTCCTCATAGGCCTCTCTGCTTCTTGCAAACCCCGTCTTGTATACACCGTTATTTATATCATGGAATAAAATATCATTCAGCTCGTCAATTTCCTTTCGGAGTTCCTCCGGATATAAGTCCGGCGCCCCGGGCTTATGGTAATTCTTCCATTCCACTTCCAGGTACCTCGTCAGATTGAAGTAATCATTATTTACCACTTTGCCGGTCTGCAAATCCACCAAGGCAGGTACTGTAAATCGCCCCTTATACCCGGGGTCCGTATTCAGATATGCTTCACTGATATACTTTATCTTAAGTACGGGGTCCACATCATTCTCATCCAGAGTAAATGCCCAGTCTGTTCTGCCTACATCAGGACGAACCGGATCCAGGGTTCCCAGACTGATGATATCCTCAAGTCCTAAGAGGCTTCGGACTATGACCGATCGATGAGCCCAGGGACAAGCCGGCGACCACAGCAGCCGATATCGTCCCGCCTCCACCGGAAGCCTCCCTTCTCCGTCACCGAAGGGCGTTGTAAATCTATTCTTTTGACGTTCAAATTTTCCGTTTGTCTGTATTTCATCCTTTATATATTTAGCCGACATTTTTTCCTCCTCTCAATTTGTTCTTTTTCAGATTTTCCGATTTGTTCCTTTTCAATCTCTTTTCCTGCATTGTTAAAAAATCTTATATTTATAATTCAAAATTTTGAAATCTCTTCCGTAAAACGATATTTTTCAGGGAGAAGGAATCCCTCCTGCTCCATCCATTCCTGCTTCTCTTTTCCTACATCGAAAATGCACATAGCCGTCTTGTTCCTTCGAAATCCCATTTTTTCATAGAGGGCGACGGTTCTTGGATGGGTATACAAAATAATGTTCTGGCCCTTCAGCTGCTCTAACAGTGAGGTGATCAGTCTTCTGCCGATTCCATATCCCTGGTATTCCTCGTCCAGAGCAATATTGTAAACGGCTGCCTGACAGATTCCGTCGGACAGCGCTCTTCCTACACCTACTATTTTATCCTCGTCATAGACGAACACTACTGCATAGCTGTTTTTAAATATGATTTCCTGCTCTTCCTGAGAGTGATTGGACAAGCCGGAACGCCGCAGTACGTCGGACACCTCCTGCCAGTTGACATCTTCTTTCGTAAGCTTATATGTAATATTATCCATTGTATACACCGCTTAGTAACCGCTTTGCTCCTTCTTAAACTTTTCTTCCGGATATGCGCTCAAATGTCCTCTATCAACCGGCTCCTCCCATACGCTCACATCCGGTCCCTTTGCTTTGATGGAATATATGTTTCCCCAAAGGGGCTTTAAATGAGGGGACAACTGGTAGTGTCTCTTGTAGATATCGAAGTAAGTGCTCTCCTTTATTTCCGATATCTGATACAGCTCTCGCGCATATGCCCATAGGTTCTTGTAATCGATAAGCTTCTTTTTATTCGCATGAAACACCTGAAAATATACTGCGTCAAATCTGACCAAAGTCGGATACAGCCTGATATCGGAATCCGTGATATAATCTCCCAACAAGAATCTTCTATCCTCCAGACGCTTCTCCAGAATATCCAAGGCCTCAAAAAATCTGTGGTACGCCTTTTCATAAGCCTCCTGCGACCTGGCAAAGCCCACATCATAAACTCCGTTATTGATTCTTTCGAAGATAAAATGATTCAACTCGTTGATCTCTTCCCGAAAAGCCTCCGGATATAAATCCGGCGCCCCTGCCTTATGAAAAGGCTTCCATGCGGTATCGAAATAAATTGGAATCCAGAAATGGTCGTTGTTGACCCCTTTTCCCGTAACCGTATCCGCTATAACCGGCACCGTTGGTCTCTCCTTATAATCACCGTCCGGACAGTCTCTGTCATAGATTTCCTTCAGATAATGAATGCCAAGCACAGGATCTTTCTCTCCTTCGTCCTCCGTAAACACCCAGCCCTTAGGGTCCCGAAAGATTCCCGTAGTTCCGAGACTAATGACCTTATCCAGCCCTAAAAGCCTTCTGGTAATCACTACCTTATGCGCATGGGGACAAGCGGGCATCCACAGCAGCCTGTACCGATCCGCCTGAACAGGCCACTCCCCTTCTCCGTCTCCGAACTTTCTTTGTAAACAAATTTTTCTGTATCCTGATTTCTCCGCCAGACTGTATCTGATGGCGGAATGTATTCTCGAATACCTCGATTCCTTCAGCCATAACGATCCCCTTTTTCCGATTTCTATATGCTGTATTCCACATTTTCCAACATATGGATCTTTACAAGAAAATCCTTTAGCCTATCACTTTTGGGACTTTCAAATATTTCCTTAGGCGTACCGTCGGCAACAATCTTACCGTTTTCCAAAAAAATAATCCTGGTAGCCACATTTTTTACGAAGTTCATTTCGTGAGTGACAAGCAAAATAGTGTTTCCTTCCTGCGCGGCCTTTTTTATTGTTACCAACACTTCGCTTACCAACTCCGGATCCAATGCGGAAGTGGGTTCATCCATCAGCAGAAGCTCCGGCTCCATCGCCAGCGCTCTCGCTATGGCCACTCTCTGCTGCTGTCCGCCGGATAAGTGTCTCGGGTAATGTGACAGTCTGTCGGACATTCCTACTTTTTCCAAATGTTTTAAGGCGATTTCCTTCGCTTCCTTTTTCTTAAGTTTCTTTACCGTCATGAGACCTTCCATAACGTTTTCCAGAGCCGTTCTATTTTTGAAAAGATTGAACTGCTGAAAAACCATTTCCGTATTCTTTCGCAGCTCCAGCTTTTCCTTGGACGATTTTGTCGTAAAGCTTATTTCCTTATTGTTTATCGTAATCGTTCCCTGCTCCGGCTTTTCTAAAAGGTTAATGGAGCGAAGCAAGGTAGATTTTCCTGTTCCCGATGGTCCTATGATAGCGACTACATCTCCTTTGTTGATGCTTAAATCCACATTGTTCAACACTATGTTGCTGCCGAAGCATTTACTCAATCCCCGAATCTCAACCAAGCTCACTGGAAAGTCCCTCCTTTTTAGGCAGCCGCCCTTTCTTTTCTGTTTCCACATCCTCAGGAACACTCATTTTTTTCTCGATATATGTGAATACGCGTTCGATTGCAATGGTCAGCACGAAGTAAATGATCGCTAATGAGCAATATACTTCAAAATACCGGTAGCTGTTTCCCGCAAGAATCTTGCCCTGTGCTGTGATTTCCACCACAGAGCAGGTAAAGGCCAAGGAGGTTCCCTTTACCAGCCCTATCAGTGAATTGCCCAAGGAGGGAATGGCAACAGTTACCGCCTGCGGGACAATCACCCTCTTGAATATTTGTATTCCGTTCATGCCCAGAGACTTTGCAGCCTCTACCTGCCCCTTTTCTACGGATAGGATGGCCGCTCTTATAGTCTCTGAGTCGAAAGCCGATTGATTCAGTCCCAGAGCTACAATCGCAAAAATAATAGGCGGTATTCCGTTTACGTTGTAGGAAGTTCCATAGTAATAATTGATGTATTTCAAGGCTATGGGGATTCCGAAATAGGTAAGATACAATTGCACAATAATCGGCGTTCCCCGGATGACTGAAACAAAGGCTGTGCTTATCTGCTTAAGAATAGGAACATTATGTATCTTAACAATGGCTATCAGCAGCCCTACTATCCACCCGATAATCATTGCGATTGCTGTTAGCTCCAATGTTACGGGAAGGTATTTCAGCACCGCCGGAATCTGCGTGAACACTAACTGCCAGTCAAATATTTTACTCATCTCTTAAAGTCCCTTTCTTACTGCCATCCAAAAATAAGCAATTTATACTATATCATTCATAGGAGGGGGAATAATCTGAGCCAAACCACTTTTCATTTATTTCCTTAGAGGTTCCCTCTTCGATCACTTCCTTTAATGCCTTATTGATGTCATCTACCAACTGCTCATTTCCTGCGCTCACAATCAGGTAGCTGTAGGGCTCCTCCATCAAGTCTTTGGAGACATCGTTGCTGATTGTAATTCCTGTTACATTAAAGTTAAATTCGTTCTGATAATATTCAAACATCGGTTTATCCATCAATACAAAATCATATTTCCCTGCTTCCACATCCTGAATCTGAAGCACCAGATCCGATTCGCTGTATTCTATTACAATAGATTTGTCGGGATTTGCCGTGTTGTAATTCTCCAAAGCCGTCGTAATATTGATTCCGGCCTGGGATATGGTCTTAAGCCCTGCTAAATCATCCCATGACTCAATGGTTTCTGCCTTTTTATTATCCTTCGCAAAAATAGCAACATATTCATTAGCAAAAATAGGGTCGGTAAATAAATATTTTTCTTTTCTCTGCTCATTCTTTGCAAAGTTGTTCACACCAATCTGGTATCTGTCAGAATCCAATCCCGCAAAAATCGATGCGAAGTCCGTTACTTCGATTTCCAGCTTATACTGCGGAAGTTTATCAAAAATCGCCTTGATCAATTCAATATTGTGGCCCGTAAGCTCATTACTATCATCTACAAAGGTAAAGGGCTTGGGTGAACCGCCCGTCGCCGCATAAATCGTAGTTACTTCGCCTTCTGCCGCCACGGCTTCGTCTGTGCCTGTTTCTTTCGTCTGCGCTTTGGCTGCATCCTCTGCGGGAGCTTCCGGCTCAGCCGTCTCCTGCACTGTCGTTTCCTCTACTGCCGCATCCTGCGCCGCCGTATTTTCTACCGCTTTAGAACCGCAACCCGCAAGGGCACCTACCGTAAGCACTGTTGCAAATATTCCTGCCGCTAATCTTTTCACAAATTTTTTCTTCATATCTTTCTCCTCTTTCTTTATTATTAAGTTTTCATTATTTTTAATAGTTTGAATCTTTGCGTTAATTCATTTTTACTCTCATCTGCCCGTTTTAGCGATAGATGAAATCCGGGATTTTCCGAACTTCTCCTCTCTGTTATTCGGTTCGTTCCAATTAGAGGTATCCGGCCCTAACGGAAGGATATCATAAGGATTGTGGGAATGTTGTCCCAGAAGATATCCTCTCTTTATCGCGTCGAAATCCGTTGCTTCCTTAAATGCCGGAATGGTATACAAATCCTTGGCATAATTCCAAAGGTTGTCGTAATCCGCAATCCGATTTCTATTCGTCTTGTGACTGAAATAATAAGCTACATCGAATCTGGCGATGGTCACATACAGCCGGATATCTGAATCCGTCAGCTTCTCACCGAACAAATACCTGCCCTGCCCCAGCCTTTCCTCCAACCAGTCCAGCCGATTGAACAGAATATCATATGCTTTCTCATATTCCTCCTGCGACTGTGCGAATCCGGCCTTGTAGACACCATTATTCACATCATGGAACAGGATAACGTTCAATTCATCGATTTCCTTTCGCAGCTCCTCCGGGTATAAATCCGGTGCTCCCTGCTTATGGAAGGGCTTCCATACGGTTTCCCAGTAATTGGTCAGACGATGGTAGTCGTTATTTACAACCTTTCCCGTCTTCACATCTATGACCGCAGGAACTGTCGCTCTTCCTTCATATGCCGCATCCGTCCGGGCATATATTTCCGGCAAATACCGAATCCCCAACACCGGATCCACGCCTTTCGGATCCAGGGAAAATTCCCAACCGTTCTCCGTTCTTATGGGGCTTACCTTCCCTACACTTATCACATCCTCAAGCCCTAAGAGCTTCAATGCTATGATCTGCCTCGTTGCCCACGGGCAAAGGGAAGTCCATATCAGCCTGTAGCGCCCTGCCTCTACCGGCAGTTCCCCCTCTCCATCTCCAAAAGGTGTAATAAAGTAATTATCCTGTCTTACAAAAGCGCCCGTAGCAGATACCTCATGAGTATCCTCCGATGTCGCTACCTTTCCAAAGCTTACTTTTTCACTGCTTTCGATATTATTTCCCATTTTGTTTTTCCTTTCTTCCTTATAGAACCTTACGGCTTCTCTTTATTTCAGGAAGGTCAGTGCCTTCATTTTCCGTGCTGACAACACATTCCATCTTTTATCGTACGAAAGCCTAATCTCTTTTTTATCGCTCTCATCTTTGCTCTCCTCTTTGGTCATTTCCTTGTTATGCGCATATCATATCATTCCTATATGAATTTGCATAATACATGAAAGAAACATCTGGCAATAGGTTTTATTTATAACTAAATAACTTCTCATTCCTTCTCATAAAACACACAGGCATTTCGTTTACAAAAAGTTGCGTTACGATTACAAACCATAGCTACAAGTATTAAGCTGTCAGTTATAAAAATTGCATCCGAATTTACAAAACGGCGTCTCGTGTTGCATTAAACACCTCAATTGTAAATCGAGATGCAACCCATCTCAATTCAACTAAGAATTAATTAAGTAAAATATTATTTATACACCAGGAGGTTGCATCCTGGCTTACAAAAGATTGGCTAATAACCAGTCTTTTTGTTTGCACTTTTATTTTGTTACATATATCCTATGATAGTTGGCGGCAGATTGGAGGATATATGTCTAAATTTTTTACATATGAAGAAAGACTTGATCTGCAAAAGTTTCTAAAGGAAAGTCTTTCATTTAAAGAAATAAGCCGCAGATTGGATAAGAATCCAACAACCATATCACGTGAGGTACGTAAGTATAGTTCTGAAATTGCCACTGGTTATCCCGGCTATCCATTCAACTTGTGTAAAAACAGATTTAACTGTCGTAAGAAAGGCCTGTGTGGTAAGGACTGCACTCGTAAATCCGCACAGTATTGTAAACTATGTCAGTCCTGCAATCCGAATTGTGATGAGTATGTTGAGGAAGTCTGTACTGCCAGATTTAGAGTTCCGTATGTCTGCAATGGTTGTGACACCATAAGAAAATGTACATTGCTAAAAAATATATATGATGCAGAACACGCTCATATTAAATCCCATGAAACGATTACCCAGTCACGAAGCGGGCTATGCGTATCAGAGGAAGAAATCAGCAGGTTGAATAAAATCATCTCACCATTAATTCAGAATGGACAGTCTGTAAATCAGGTTTACATCAATCATGAAGATGAGCTTATGTGTAGTGAAAAAACAATCTATAACTACATTGATGCATGTATGTTTGATGTAAGAAATATTGATCTTCCAAGAAAAGTTAAGTTTCGTGAAAGATATAAAAAGCCTGAGTTCAAAGTTGATAAAGGATGCCGTATTGGTCGTAATTATGAAGCCTTTACTGCGTATATGGAGAAGAATCCAGATACACCTGTTGTACAAATGGATTCTGTTATTGGTAGCAAAGGTGGTAAATGCCTTCTTACGATTCATTTTGTTGAATGTAGTTTAATGCTTGCATTTGTTAGAGATGCTAATACTTCCAAATCTGTAACTGATATTTTTAATGGTTTGGATATACTTTTAGGAAAAGAAGAATTCAGTCAACTTTTTCAAGTAATCCTAACAGACAATGGAAGTGAGTTCTCTAATCCAAAGGCAATTGAGTATCGTGAAACAACACCATTATGGCGAACCAAAGTATATTATTGTGATGCTGGAAGTCCCTATCAAAAAGGTTCCTGCGAAGTAAACCATGAATTAATAAGAAGAGTCCTTTCAAAAGGAACAGGCTTTGATCAGCTTACACAGGAAGAAGTGAATTTAATGATGAATCACATTAATTCTTACAAAAGAAAAAAGCTGAATAATCGTAGCCCATACGAAACATTCAGCTTTTATCATGGAGAAGAGGTTTTGGAAAAACTTGGATGCAAACCGGTAGCAGCCGGAGACATCATGTTAAAACCTGCACTTCTCAAAAAATAATTATTAACGTGCCGCCAACCAATCATCTGACTAAGGAATGAAGGGGTGGATTCTCCGATTACAAAAAAATCGAGAGGGAGTCGACCTCCCTTTGGCATGCCTGTAATTATCATAATACAGCAGAAAAAGCTGAAAATCAAACTGCATTTGGATTACAAATATGGCTTCTCAATTACAAAACTCTATATTTCACTTACAAAAGTGGCTTTTCGTTTACAAAACTTTACTTCTCAAATACAAAAACTGCGTTTTGAATTACAAAGTGGCATCTCGCCTTACAATTCACTTGTTGCATTAAACACTTAAGTTCCTCGGAAAATAAATGATATATATAAATTACAAATGTAAAATATATTTGACACACATGAGATAATAATATATACTCAAATTGTTAAAAATCAAAGAGGGATGGAAAGAACTGAATTGTACCCATAAGCGGGCACAGTAAGTGAAACGCCGCCCCCGTAGACTAAATACAACTTAATAAACAGTCACAGGAACGAATATTTAATATTCGCTGCACCAGGGAAAGGACGAAAAAAATGTTTGAAAATGACTACATTATGCGCCTGCTTTATGATGTTATCAGGACACTGAAAAAATTGATATTCAAAACCAACGAGGAAAATGGCGAGGTCACGGAAACGGACGCGCAGGCAGCGGAAGATTTCAAGAGATTGTCCTCTCTCATCGATGAAGGAAAAATAAACGAGGCGGAAAATCTTCTGACAGAAGAAATGGAGGCAGAAAATCCAAAAGCTTTCCAGATAGCCCTTTTATTTTACGAGTATTTGAATAGCAAGGATAACGATTTTCTGGAAGACAACGATTTTTCAAGAAGGGAAATATCGGATGGACTCAAGTATGCCGCCGGCCTCTATGGCTACAGCAGTATGATAGACGCCCTTTTGGCAAATGCCGGAGACGATTAGGACTTTGCAATATAAAAAATACACCGGGAGGATATAAGTTTGAAAGAAAAGCGCTTTCAACTGTTGATTTTGAGCCCGTCAAAGAGGACATGGGGAATATAAATGAGGAATTTGAAGATGAAACTGGCAAGAATGGAAAAGGAGCTGTCTCAAATCGAGTTAGCCAAAAGGACGGGCGTTACCAGGCAGACAATCGGAATGATCGAAGCCGGTGCTTACAACCCTTCCCTGAACCTATGTATCGCCATCTGCAAGGAGTTGGATAAGACATTGAACGATTTATTTTGGGAGGATGAAGAATGAAAAATCACTTGGACGAAAGACAGTATCAAATAGAACTGAAAATTGCATATCGCTGTTTTATAGCTATGTATATTGCCTGTGCCGCCCTCGCTCTCATAGGGCTCATCCCAGGAGGCGAGTTAAAATCGGTGTTGGGAGAAACCGCTGTATTGGTGATCGGAGGCTGTTTATATTTATTCGGCATAGTTAAAAACGGGCTTTGGACCTCGCTCAAAACAAGCGGAGGAAAGAGTGCTAACAAGATGAACATCCTCCGCAGCCTGATAGGCAGCATCCTATGCTCCGCCGTTTTCAGCGTGTTTTATGGAATCGCTATCAGCCGAAGAGCTGGTGAGGGCGTATCCCTGGGAAAGCCCATCGGATTCTTCTTTGTTGGAATTGCTCTTCTATCTTTTCTGACCCTGCTGCTTCTTGGCAAGTTTTCCAAACAGGAAGAACAAAAGCTTGAGACTAAATACGAGGACTAGTATATCCTCCATCAAGTAACCGGTCCAGTTAACTTGTGGATGATATACCAGACAATCCCAATCAGAAAAAGCACACGATGCAGGCTTTTCCGAGTATAAACAAGGAAGCGGTCTGTTTTAAACGGCCGCTTCCAATCTTTTCAATGCCTGACGCAATATCTCCCTCGGACAGGCGACGTTGATTCTTTCAAACCCCTCTCCCGGCTCCCCGAACATAGTTCCCGCATCCAGCCAAAGCCCCGCTTTATTGACAATCAACTCTCTCTTTTCTCCTTCCGTAAGCCCAAGCTCCCTGAAATCCAGCCAGACGAGATAAGTTCCCTCAGCCTCTATCAACTTTATCTGCGGAATTTTCTCGCATAGATAATTACGGACAAATTCAATATTTCCCCTCAGATACTCCATAAGCTGCCTATGCCACTCCTCTCCGTACCGATAGGCTGCTTCACAGGCAGTAAGTCCGAGCGTATTCAACTGGCTGTAGCCGGAAGCTACTATCTGGGCTTTGAATCTGTGCCTTATCTGGGTATTTGCTATCAATATATTGGAAATCTGCAGCCCCGCCAGATTAAAGGTCTTACTTGGTGAGGTGCAAATGATAGTTCTGTTTTTCAATTCCTCGCTTAAGCTTGAAAAAACAATGTGCTTTCCGTGGAAAACGAAGTCCTGATGAATCTCATCGCTTACCACGAGAATATTTCTTCGAATGCAGATTTCTCCCAGTTTCTCAAGCTCTTCCCTGCTCCAAACTCTTCCTACCGGATTGTGAGGGCTGCATAAGACAAAAAGCTTCACGTTATACTCCTTCGCTTTTCTCTCGAAGTCCTCCAAATCCATATGATATTTTCCATCCTCTCCAAGAGAAAGGGGATTGTCGATCATTTTCCTGCGGTTGCTCTCGATAGTCTCCCGAAACGGATAATATACCGGCTGCTGGATCATTACTGCATCCCCTTCTTCCGTAAAGGCTTGTATCGCCATAGCTATCGCGTATACCACCCCCGGAGTTTTTATCAGCCACTTTCTTTCGATACTCCAATTATGCTTTTTTTCCATCCAGCCTTTCAGTGCTTCGAAATATTCCTCCCCTACCTCGGTATATCCGAAAATACCATGGGCTGTTCTTTCCTGAATGGCCGACAGCACCTTTCCGGGAACCCTGAAATCCATATCTGCTACCCATAAGGGCAGGACTCCATCCGGCATTCCTCTTTGCTTCCCGAAATCATATTTTATACTGCAGGTGTTTCTGCGCTCGATAATTTCATCGAAGTTAATATTCGTTTCACTCATAGAATACTCTCTCCAGTTCCTTTATTAAATCTTCTTCATCTTCAATCCCCACCGACAGTCTAAGTACCCTATCGGTAATTCCGTTTGCCGCCAATGTCTCCTTCGGCACATCCGCATGTGTCTGGGTAATCGGATAAGTAACAAGAGTCTCCACACCGCCGAGGCTTTCTGCAAACTGTATCAGACGAACCTTCTTCAATATCTCCAAAGCAAGCTCCTTTGTCTCCACCTCAAAGGTGACCATGCAGCCGAAGCCCCCCGCCTGCCCTTTGCATATTTCGAAACCGGGATTTTCCGGTATTCCCGGATAATAAACCTTCGTTACCCTTTTCTGACAGAGAAGCCACTCTACAATTCTTCCCGTATTCTTGGATGCTCTTTCCATTCTTATCGCCAGCGTCTTGATTCCTCGCAGAATCAGCCAGCTATCGAAGGGTGCCAGACCGGAACCTACCGTCTTAATGATAAATCTGAGCCTCTGGGCGATTTCTTCCGAAGAGGTCACAAGAAAACCTGCGAGGGTATCGTTATGTCCCCCCAGATATTTGGTTCCGCTGTGTACCACCACATGAGCTCCAAGCCTCAGGGGATTCTGAAAATAGGGCGTCAAAAATGTGTTATCCACAATGAGCAGAAGCTTATTTTTTTCCGCAATCTTCGCCAGTTTTCGAATATCGATAACATTCATCATCGGGTTGGTGGGTGTCTCGATAAAAATAGCCTTCGTCCTTTCATTCACCAGCTTTTCAAAAGCCTTACCATATTCATCACCGCTCAAAGCTTGCGAGCAGTTGACATGAGTAAATTCGATTCCGTTTTTCTTGCTGATATTATTGAAAAGGCGAATACTCCCGCCGTAAAGATCGCAGTCCGTTATGATGTGGTCTCCCGGTTCAAATAATTCGAACAGTGCGGTAATCGCCGCCATACCGCTGGAAAAAGCCAGCGCATCTATTCCGTTTTCCAAAGAAGCAACTACTTTTTCAAGCTGCTCTCTCGTAGGATTCTGCAAACGGCTATAATCGTAGCCTGTACTTTCACCTACCGCTTGATGGGCAAAGGTAGCCGTTTGATAAATCGGAAAACTAATCGCTCCCGAGGTATCGGGGGAGGATGTCAACCCGTTCCCATATAAACATTTTGTCGATATGCCATATTCCATATTTCTTCTCCGTTTTCCCAGTATAATCAGCATTAAATGCCTTAATGTTTGGTGCAGAATATTTTTCTGAGAGTGCTGTTCCACAAACGCAGGCGTAGCGGTGGCTACGTCGAGGCTTGGGGAATAGTGCTATCTGGAAAATAGGCAAGCAAAACATAAGGTTATTTAGTGCTGATTATACTCGTTACTAATCTCTGAAAGTTTTCAGAGCATCTATCGTCTCTTCTATCAGCTTATCCAGCTCCCAGCCTAACATATCCGCTCCCGCTTGAATCACTTCTCTGGAGCAGGCTGCGGCAAAGCCCTTGCTTTTGAATTTCTTT
Organism: Kineothrix alysoides; assembly: GCF_000732725.1. Lineage (GTDB taxonomy): Bacteria > Bacillota > Clostridia > Lachnospirales > Lachnospiraceae > Kineothrix > Kineothrix alysoides. Next base: position 2,134,950 of record NZ_JPNB01000001.1, read on the forward strand.
TTTACCGACTTCACTTCCAGATCCTGGACGCTTTTGGAAGGCCGCATGAGCACTACTGCTCCGATGAGACCGCTCAATTCGTCTACCGCATACAGCATCTTCTCCATTTCGTGCTCCGGCTTTATATCTACCGTAATACCATAACCATGACTCGCAGTCGCTCGAATCAGCCGCTCTTCGAGACCGGCCTCCCGCATGATTTCCTGAGACTTGATGCAGTGCTCATCCGGATAGCGCTCGAAATCCAAATCGTGCAAAAGTCCCACATTTCCCCAGAAGTCCTCTTCTTCCGCATACCCCAGTTTACGTGCGAAATACTTCATCACACCCTCAAGGATTACCGCATGCTCCAAATGAAACTCATCTTTATTATATTCCGTCAATAAATTCCAAGCTTCTTCTCTCGTCATTTTTATACCCCATGTCCACTTTGGCGGACTCAATATCAAATAGTTGCAAGCGCTTTTCTTCCGCCGTTTTCTATCGCCTTGAATCAAAGCACATTTTTCTCATATTTTTTTAATTCTTCTATATATTTAAGGGCGAGGATACTTAAAGGCATCTTTTTCTTCTTGATATATCCAATTTTCATCTTATCATCCGTCTTGAGAGGGATCGCCCTATATTCGTTATTATAAAGATCCTCGCATATGATTCCCGAACACAAGGTATACCCGTTAAGTCCGATCATGAGATTAAGCATAGTTGCCCTGTCATTGGCCTTTATAATCTGTTTATATTCGTAAGTACTGAACACTTCCTCCGCCAAATAAAAAGAATTATTATTTCCCTGTTCAAAGGACAGGCAGGGATATTTCTTCAAATCCTCGAAATCTATTTCCTTTTTATCGGCCAGAGGATTACCCTTCCATACAAACACATAGATTCCGCACTGAAACAAGTCTACGAATTCCAATTCCTGATCGATGAATATTTTTTCCAGCGCCTTGGAGTTAAAGTCATTCAAGTATAAAATGCCTAACTCGCTCTTTTGATTTCTCACATTCTCGATCACTTCATAGGTCTTTGTCTCCCGTACTGCGAATTCATAATCATCCATTCCGAATTCCTTCGCCATCTCGATAAACGCCTGAACGGCAAAGGTATAATGCTGCATGGATACACTGAATTTCTTCTTGAATCTCTCCCTCTGGATGAACCGTTCTTCCATCTGTCTGTATTGCTCTATCATCTGCCTTGCATAACCGAGGAATTCCTCCCCCTCGAGAGTGATAACGATTCCCCGGTTTGAACGCAGAAATATTTGTAAGCCGATTTCATTTTCCAAGTCCCGTATGGTACTGGATAGGCTGGGCTGTGTGATAAATAGCTGGGCAGCCGCCTTGTTCATGGATTTTTCATTCGCGATGCAGACCGCATAACGAAGCTGCTGCAATGTCATATTTTCTTTCCTCCATTATAAATAAGTAAAGAACTCTCATATGAGTAAGGAACTCTCATCCTTCCATGTGATGTATTCGATTCCTGCCGTACAACACCTCTATCAATCCCAGCCAAATAAGAGCTTACTTACAGGTCGCAAATCCTCAGCAAATACCATCCTCAGATAGCTCCTATTCCTTTTATAGAACCGCCTTAAAAGCTTCGTCTAAGTCCTCGATAATATCGGCCGCATTTTCCGTGCCTATGGAAAGTCTGATCGTATTCGGTGCAATACCCGATGCCTCCAGCTCTTCCTCCGTCATCTGGGAATGAGTGGTGGATGCCGGATGAATCACTAAGGATTTTACGTCAGCCACATTTGCCAGTAAGGAGAACAGTTCAAGTTGATCGATAAAATCCTTCGCCTTCTGCGCATCTCCCTTGATTTCAAAGGTAAAAATAGATCCGCCGCCGTTCGGGAAGTATTTCGCATACAGAGCTTTCTGTTCCAGGTCCTGCGATACCGCCGGATGATGTACTTTTTCTACCTGCGGATGAGCGTTCAAATACTCTATCACCTTCAAGGAATTCTCCACATGGCGCTCTACGCGAAGCGACAATGTTTCCAGGCCTTGTAAAAAGAAGAATGCGTGGAAAGGAGATAAGGAGGCCCCTGTATCACGAAGCAATATCGCTCTGATTTTCGTCACATACGCAGCCGCTCCTACTGCCTTCGTAAAGCTTATGCCGTGATAGCTGGGGTTGGGCTCTGTAAGAGAAGCGAATTTGCCGGAAGCCTCCCAGTCGAATTTGCCGCTGTCTATTATGACACCTCCGATAGTGGTGCCGTGGCCTCCGATGAACTTTGTGGCGGAATGTATCACGATGTCTGCCCCGTATTCAATAGGTCTTACTAAATAAGGTGTTGCAAAAGTATTGTCCACAAGAAGCGGAATCTTATGCGCATGAGCAATTCCCGCAATCTTCTCGATATCTACCACATCGGAATTGGGATTGCCCAAGGTCTCGATAAAAATTAATTTTGTATTCTCTTTTACAGCACTTTCCAACTCTTCATAGTTGAAAGGATCGGCAAAGGTCGTTGTAATACCGTACTGAGGCAGGGTATGAGCCAGCAGATTATAGGTGCCTCCGTAAATATTCTTCGCGGATACCACATGGTCACCGTTTTGCGCGATATTTTCAATGGCATAGCTAACGGCTGCTGCCCCCGATGCAACCGCTAAAGCAGCGACTCCGCCCTCCAGCGCTGCTATTCTGCGCTCGAACACATCCTGCGTGGGATTGGTCAGCCTTCCATAAATATATCCCGCATCTGTCAGTCCGAATCTAGCGGCAGCATGCTCGCTGTTATGAAATACATAGGAAGAGGTCTGGTAGATTGGAACCGCTCTCGCATCCGTAACTGCATCCGGAGTCTCTTGTCCCACATGTAACTGCAAGGTTTCAAATTTAAAATTTCTTTCTTCTCTCGTTTTCTTAGCCATTTCTATATCCTCCTGATATTTTTAATATTGCCCAACGGCATCCCGCATTACTTGAGACGCTCGGTTTTTAGCTTCTTAAGTAACATTATACTTATCCTGCAGTTCAAGTGTTAATATTTAAAAACATCATCCGGTTATAGGTTTTTCCTATAGCAGCATTATATATCCTTTTGCTGTTATAGGCAAGCAATAAAAATGCGGCCATCCTATAACAAGAGGCCGCATTTTATCATCTACCATTCACTTATAAATAATTATATCGCATATTAATAATCGTAGTCATCATAGGAATAATCGTCATAGGAATAATCATCACTATAATCATATCCGTCATAATAATCAACGTCGTCGGAATAATCATCATTATAATCATATCCGTCATAATAATCAACGTCGTCGGAATAATCACCGGGGTCGCTGTAAGGATCATAATCGTAATAATCATAGTAGTCGCCCGGATCGCTGTAGGGATCATAATCATAATAATAATCATAATTGTCATAGTAATCCTCAGCATACCAGTCTCCATATTCGTCATAGAAGCTCCAGTCGCCTGCATCATCCCAGTCCCAGCTCCACCAGCCGTCGTCCAGATAATAATCCCAATCCGGCTCATAGAATATCGAATCATACATGGTATAATCGAAATCAGAATACCAGCTATAATAATAATAAGGCGGATATACCCATTCCGCTACCGGAACATAAGTTTTTTGCGCTGCCTTGGCCGGCGCCGCGTTAGGATATTTCGTTTCATAGACCGCCGTTTTCTTCCCAGTATCCACAGATTTGGGCGCAAGTACATTTATGGATGAAAATACGTTGGTAATAAGGCTTATGTCATTATCTGTACACTCCGGTGCAAATGCTGCATCCATCATATACAAAGACGAATTGACAATTGCAGTGGCGAAAAGACCCTGTATCTCACTTCTCTCCTCATCCACCATGGAATACAGGCAATGCTTCGCACGTGCTCCGAAAAGGACTCCGTCCTTAACCTCTTCCGGCACAGCATTGTTCGCTTCCAAAATCTGCGGAATCAGCGTTGCCGTCTCCCCCAGATTCTGAATGCCCGGCACGAAGGAAACGCCCACATATGCCATCCCATTGGGTGAAGATACTGTGATACTATCGCCGGTATCCTCAATCACACAGTCTTCATTCACAAGCATTTCCAGCATCAGATTCTGGCTTTGATACAGCTCTGTAACCTCCGTGGAAATACTTTCCGCTGCCACCTCAAGTCCTTTTGCTTCTACCTCTGCGGTCTCTTCTAATACCGCCGCCTTCGCCTCCGCTGCACTATCCCCGCAGCCGGCAAAAAGCAAAAGGGTTCCTACCGTCATCCATAGAAGCAATGTCTCTTTTTTTCTCTTCATTTTTCTCTCCTCCCTCAGTCATTTCGTGGACATTTGTAGGATTTTTCTGAACAAAAGTGTGCTTCGCACACTCTCACGACCAAATACTTTGGCAGCAAAGCTTTTGCTCCGCGCGCATAGATGCGCATCCATTCTTTCTGTAATAGGCGCACTTTCCCATTACGAACAAAATAATCCACCATATCATTATGATACGATGGATTATTATTATTTCATCCCCCCATTTTGGGGGTATTTATTTATTGGCAAAATCAAAAATCTATGCCGGAAAGCTCCGCTTTGGAGTGGATATTCAACTTGCAATAGATTTTCTTAAGGGCGCTGCGCACCGTAGACTCTGTAATAAAAAGGGCTTCCGCTATTTCCCCGGCGCTTAAACGCTCCTTGGCGAGCAATGCGATGTCCCGCTCTCTCGGCGTCAGCGGAGATTTGGATAGAAGCAGTTTCTTTTCTATCGCCTTCATGCCGGCCTCCTGACGCCCTGCAAGCTTTATTACCTGCTTCAGCCCTTCCTTGTTCTCCACCGCCACTGTGACCGATTCCAAAAGAGGGCGAAGTGCCGCCCCATGCTCTGCAAAGGGCATATAGACCTTATCTGACAAAGATATGGCAAGAGCCTGCCCTAAATGCTCCTGCGCTTCCTTCGTCTGACCTTGCGAATGCTTCGCTATTGCTAAATAAATCAAATGATACACCTGAGGGAGCAGATAATTCATTTTTGCCGCCATTCCCAGCATTGGCTGGGAAAGACCATACAATTCGTTATATCGTTTATTGATCAGTAATAACTTTCCATAAAGCACATTTCCCTGTGGGAGTGCAGGCGCATAAAGAACCTTCTTTATGCTCTCCAGATCATACAGCCATTCCGCCAGCTCCTTCGTATTACCAAGAGTAAGGGAAAGCGACGCTATACTAAGCTCCGCCATCCGAAGAAGAAAACGCTCGGGCTTATCTTTGGTATGCTTTCTTATTTTTTCCAAAGAAATAACATACATTTCTTCATCGCCCCGAAGCATGGCAATTCTGGCCAATATAAGCCCTGCACAAAGTCCAAGGCCTAACTGCTTTTGCTCGCCGCACAAATAAACCGCCTTGTGGCATAATGCCTCCGCTTCCTGATCCAAGCCCCGGAGTAACATTGCTTCGGCGCGCATTACGCTATCTGCACCGGTTCCGTGCCCTCTCGCCAGTTTGGAATAGTGAGGCATACATTCATCCATATAGTTAAGCTCATTTTCCAGCTCCCCGGACTTGCTCCAATACATCGTTAAGACGGAAATATTCGTAAAAGTCCACGGCGAAGTAGGGAGCAGAAACCGGCTCGGGCTGTCCAGATACTTCATCGCCTCTTTATGCCCCTCACTCATCTTCTGAATATCGTTATATGCGCTAAAGGAAGTAAGAAGCGCGAACTCGCCTTTGATGCGATGCAACTCCTTTTCACCGATTCCCTCCGGCTTTTCAATCATGGCGACAATCAGCTGGCTCAGCTTTCCAAACGCCGCATACCATCCGCCCATATAAAGCTGAAAGGCGAAACCGATGACACATAGCGGATACTTACGCAAAATATTCTCCGGACATGTCTGCACCAAATTCGCTATAAATTCAAGAATATCCTTTTCTTTCTGATTATTGAGATATACTGCATCGAAAGGAAGGGACAAAATAGCGTTGTAATCCGAAACCTCATAGTAAAACCGGGCAGCAGGATAATACTGCTCCATTGCGGTACATGCCTCTCCCGCCCTGTGAAGTATCCGGCTCTTAAACTTCTGCGTCTGCTGATTATAAAAACGATTTCTCAAATAATCCTGCAAAATGCTGTGCATATAATAGAGATCCGTTTTCGGGAAATATCGGATAAAGCTATTGTTCTCAAGTAAATTTAATATGGAATCAGGAAGTGCCGTTTCCTCCATCATGATCAGAGCCTGCTTTGTTGTAAAGCTTTCCAGAACGGATACAGACAGCAAAAAGAGTTTTTCTTCCTCCGAAAGCTTGTTCCAAACTGCTATTTTAATGAGCTGATCGATATCGTTCGTGTGCTCGAAGCTTCCCCCCTGCTGATAGTTCAGCATTTGCAGCCGAACCGCTGCTGCCCATCCTTCCGTACTTCTATGTACATAATCCAGCTCGCTGTCGGAAAGGGCCAATCCTGACATCCGAAAATAGCTTCCTATGCTGTCTCTATCAAATACCAGATACCGATTGTCTATTTCATAAACATTCGCATAATGAACGGTATCTTGTGGCTTATTACCTAACGGCTGAGTAATAAAAACAATGTGCAGCTTATCATCTCCATGAACAGAAAACGCATTGATAATCTGACTCTTGATCTCGCTGCCAAACAACTGATAGTTGTCGATAACTAAAAAGGTTTCCTGCTCGCAGCGCAGCTTTCGTAACAAAAGAACCAAATCCGCCAGGGAATCCAGTGTAGGAAGTTCCAGCCTTTTTAGCTTCGCCTCAACTGCTTCGTCGATTTCCCCAAACAGACTGCAAATGCCGTCCCATACCTTTGTAGGCGACTCCCCCATACAGGTATACCAGTGGGAACAAACTGATATACCGGAATGCTTTTTCAAGTATTCTCTTACTGCCGTGGTTTTCCCAAAGCCAGAAGGCGCTTCTACGACCGTCAGAGGATATTTCTCCATCCCGCTCATCTGATGCTTAAGCTGTTTCGAAAAATAATACGTCTCACTGGTTTTTCTTTTCATTATTTGCATAAAAACCGCTCCGTTTCATGAAATTTTGTGGCTGCGAATAGTAATGAAATTTTACATTTATATGGTAATATTATTATAAATCATGTATTATTACAACCATTCAGAATCTTTTTTATCTCAAATTCCATCTTTTTCCTTTACCATCACCACCGTCAGATACCCGCTGTCTTCTGAAAGCGCCTCCAGTTCCGACGTGATTTTTTCATTTTCCATACCACAGTTTGAAACTGCATATATAAGAAAACGCTCCGTCCCGGCTTCCCGCAATGCATTTTTCAGTTCTGCCAGCTTTTTCCCTGACTTCATGTAAATTCTCGTCCCATTTAAATTAAAAGTCTCCTTTATATCATAAGAACCGGGTATTACATGAATTTCTTCCTTATTTTCTCCAAGAGAAATACCAATCGCAGCGGCGGCAGCGCAAAAGGAAGGCACACCACTCACCATAAGAGCATTTCCTCCTGCCGCCAGCACTCTCCTATGAATATAACTGTATGTGGAATAAATCGATGGATCGCCGATCGTCAGAAATGCAACATTTTTTCCACTATCCAATAGCTCTGAAATATTCCGGTAGATTTTATTATGGGAATCCTCCAATTCCTTTTTTTCCTTTGTCATTAAAAAGGGCATACATATAATTTCTTTTTCATCGATTTCAGTAAATGCCGCTTTTGCTATGCTATATGCGTAGCAATCCTCACTGGGTTCTGAGGGAAGAATAATCACATCACTTTCCCTCATACATCTTAAGGCTTTTATGGTAATCAGCTCCGGATCCCCCGGACCCACCCCTATTCCGTATAAAATACCTCTCATCCTTTTTTAATCCCTTCGAAATAAAAATGCTTTTTCCCCTTTTCGTCTTTAAGTATCTTAGCTTTTACTTGAAATACCCTGCTTATTGCACCGCTTTCATACACATTGGCAGGAGTATCCGAAAGCAATAGCTTCCCCTGTTCCATAACCGCCAGCTTGTCGGCTATCCCCATGGCGTAATTGATGTCGTGAAGAACTACGATTACGGTCTTCCCCTGTTCTCTAAGCTGTACCATAATGTCTAACAGCTCCAATTGATATCCCACATCGAGATAAGTGGTCGGTTCGTCGAAGAGAAAAACCTGCGCCTCTCCGGCTAACGCCATGGCAATATATACCTTCTGCTTCTGCCCGCCGGAAAGCTCATCGAGCTTTTTGCCCTTAAGCTCTAAGATACCGGTCTTCTCCATCGCATGGTAACAATATTCATAATCCTTTTTTCCGTACTTTCTCGGATAAGACAGATACGGAAACCTTCCGTGCAATACCATCCGTTCTACTGCAATAGCTCCGCCGCTGTGACTTTGGGGAAGATAGGAAACATGCTTTGCAAACTCCTTATTCCCGAGACCGTTTCTCTCATTCCCATTCAGATATACCGCACCTCCATATATTTCACACAAATCTACAGCTGCCTTTAAAAGCGTACTCTTACCGCTTCCGTTCGGTCCGATAAGGGCCGTTATTTTCCCGCTCTCGAACTCGATATCGATATCCTTTATTACCGGATTTTTATTATATCCGGCGGTAATGTGCTCCAGCCTAAGCATTCCTCGTCCCTCTTTTCCTTCTGACAAGCAGCCATAGAAAGAAAGGCGCTCCGATAAATGATAAAATAATGCCTGTGGGCAGTTCATACGGCGAAAACCATGTTCTCGCTATATAATCGCAAGTCAGCAGAAATAATGCTCCCAGTATTGCTGATGCTAAAATATAATATTTGCATTCTTCCCCTACTAAAAGCCTTGCAATATGAGGAACGATAAGCCCCACAAAGCCTAAAAGTCCCACAAAACTCACCGAAGCGCCTGCAAGAACAGCCGCCAGCATAAGAAATACAAAGCGATAAAAGCCTACGGGCAAGCCGAGAGTCTTTGCTTTGTCCTCACCCAGAGACAAGACCTCCAATTCATTATGAAGCAGGAATACGAGAATCGCCGCAATAGCCACTGCAATAGCGGCATACTTCAGAACGCTTGTATTTATTCCGCTGAGTCCTCCGATCTTAAAAGCATTGCTTGCAATCAGGGAGCTTTCGCTAAAGGCGTTAACGGCATCGGAGGCACTGTTTAACAGGCTGTTTATTGCAACGCCCGCAAGTACCAGAGTAATCTTCGAAGACCCCGTTTTCTTTCCCAGATAATAGACGAACACCACAGTTCCAAAGGCCCCGACAAAAGCAGCAAGAGGAAATATTCCATACGACTTGGGAAGCAGAACGCCGCAGAGCACTACCGCAAAGCCAGCTCCTGCATTTACCCCGATAATATTAGGACCTGCCAGCGGATTATTTAAGATAGTCTGTATGACGGCGCCTGCAACGGACAGTCCCACTCCCGCAACAATTGCTCCCGCTACCCTGGGCAAGCGGACATACAGAAGAATTCTTCCGCTTTTTGTCAGCTCGTCCTCCGTAAACAATCCCATAAAATCCTGCGGTGAAAGCCTCACCGCCCCGCTTCCTAAACCTACCAAGACCATCAGTATTAGCAGGCCCGTAAATATTAAAATTCTTCTATTTCTTTTCATATAAATAGTCCGCCAAAATACGATAGCTTTCTCCCCAACGTTCATTCGGTTTAATATGGAACAGTTCCTTCGGCAGCACATAATAGTGATCGTTCTTTACCGCTTTCAGCCCACTCCATGCGGGATTTGAAACAAGCAGCTCCTCCACCATATCCATTGCCGCTTCTTTCGATTCTCCCATGGTCGTTACGAAAATATAATCCGGCTCCGCATCGATAATCGCTTCCATACTCAAATCCTCTAACAGGCCATCCTCGCTGTCCGCAATATTCACACAGCCCAGATCTTTCAGCATCTGCCCCGTCATGCTGTCGCTGCCTTTGGCTTTTACTCCCGTGGAATAAGCCCGCAGGAACAACACCGTAGGGCTGCTTCCGTCCACCCTCTCCAACTGTTCTTCTATTTCCAGACGTACATCCTCCACATTCGTCTTATATAAGTCCTTTCTGCCTGTGATATCCGTCATGATCTTCATCATATCCGCATAATCTTCAAAAGTCTCCACCTCGAAATAGGCGGTAGTAATCCCTGCCTTTTCCAAGGTATCCCTCAGGTTGACATGCTCCTCAATCGTTGCGGAAAGTATGATAAAATCCACGTCTTCTGCAATCAGTGTCTCTATGCTCGGGTTCTTCAAATCTCCCAGCATTATCATATTATCGCTTACCTCTATGACTCCCTTCGCATCCTCAGTCACCGCAAAAAGACTGCCTCCGGCTAACAGCCATGCGTCCGCATAACTGCCGGATAATACTGCGGTTCGTTGAGTATTTTCCACCGTCACATTCACGCCAAGCGCATCTGTGAATTCCAGAATTGCCCCTGTTTGTGCCTTTGCTTGTTCACCCTCTGCCGGCTCTGCCACGGTGTCCGTTTTGTCAGTTGCATCTACTCCGCCAGCCATGTCCGTTTCGCCGATTTCATCCGACCTGTCAACTGCCGACTGCTCTGCTTCCTGCAATACACCCGCCGTGCCGCATCCTGCGAACAGGCATGTGCATAAAAATAACATTGCTAATTTAACTTTCATTGTTTATCCTTATCCTCTTTTTCCAAATGCTGCAAATATATCAGGTGGATGCCTTCATATTCTCCCAGTCCTTTTAATATACATTCCGCTTCGTATCCTTGCGCCTTTACCTTCGATAGGAAGGAATCCTCATCGCCTGCCATATCGTTGACGGCGTGGTCCCCCGCTACAAGCATAAAGGGAGTGATGACCACACGGACCGTTTTTCTCTCCTGCTGCTCATACCCCATATTCATACGCTCGATCACATCCTCTATGGAAGTACTGCCCTCAACCGTAGCGATATAGATTTCCTTTCCCGAATATTCCCTCAACGCTTTCTCCATTTTCTCATAGCAGTTATCCGCCTCGTGATAGGAACCATGTCCCATAAAGATGAGAACGCCGTCTTTTACTTCTTCCTCTAAGGAATCCCACAGCGCCTTTGCTACGAAGCCATAGTCCTCTTCCTTTCCCAAGAGCGGGTCTGCCGTTTTGAGCGTTTGGAAGAAAGGACGGTATTGCTTTATTATTTGCTTCATCTTATTATTCTCGATCCCGTCGATCACGTGGGTAGGAAGTACAGTCAGATGAGTGACACCACTTTCCGCCATCCTCTCCAAAGCATCCTTTATGCCGGGGATATCAATCCCATCCCTCTTCTTTATAATATCTCTCACTCTGTCGCTGGAATAGGCCTGCAAAACCATGCAGTCCGGTTTTTCCTGCCGGACTGCTTGTTCTATACGATCGATGTTTTTCTCTCTCGTATCTTTGTAGGTCGTTCCGAAACTGACTATCAGAACTCCTTTTTTCATACATTTTCTCCGTTATCCGCCCATTTCTTGCGTTCTACAAGGCGTCCCATGCAAAATGCGATGATTCCCACTCCGATTCCGGTCTGAAGGCAGAAGAAAAGGCTTTCTACCTCCCCGGGAAGTTCTCCGTCTATCATCGTCTCTAACACAGGAGTAAACCATGGCTCATAGCTTCCTGTGATTTCTTCAATCATTACACTTCCCGCATCATCTGAGCCGCCGAATTCTGCTCCCTTCAATGCGAAAAGCGGTACCAGCGCGATGAGAACAGCCGCCACAATAAGTGCGATAACTAAGTTTTTCGTCTTCTTCATTCTATTTTGCCTCCTTCATATATCCGAGCATTTTCAATTCCGGTTTTGCATAAGTTTCCAGAGCGATCATGATAAGAAGAGTAAGAATTCCCTCTAAAATTGCAAGAGGAAGCTGTGTCGGCGCAAAAACGCTCAGGAACTTAACGACAGAAGCGCCTACTCCGCCCTCCGGGGAAGGATATGCCATAGCGAGCTGGAAGCTGGTCACACAATAGGTAAATATATCTCCGATAAATGCTGCCAGAAAAACGGATACCCATTTATTCACCTTTAATTTCATACAAAGCTTATAAATGCCGAAGGTTAAGAACGGTCCGGCAATCGCCATGGAAAAAGTGTTAGCCCCGAGCGTAGTAAGTCCGCCATGCGCTAACAGAATTGCTTGGAACAACAGCACGATGATTCCAAGAATACCGACAGCAGTAGGTCCGAATAAAATGGCTCCAAGTCCGGTACCTGTCATGTGGGAGCAGCTTCCCGTTACGGAAGGGATTTTCAGGGAGGAAATTACGAAGATAAATGCCCCTGCCATAGCGAGCAGCGTAATATTTCTTCTGCTATCTTTTAACTTCATTTTTATAGACAGAAATCCTGCCACTAAAAAGGGGATACACAAAATTCCCCATGCGATGCTGTATTTCGGAGGCAGATAGCCCTCCATAATGTGCATTGCATTTGAATTAACAGTAATACTCATGATTACTGATACAACTGCCAGTGCCGCAATCGATTTTCTTTGATTCTTTGTCATCTTTAAATTCTCCTTTTCTCTATTTGCATACGCGTACATTTTCTATATGAAAACGAATGTACGCGCTAAATAGCTATGTAACATCGCTATCCAGCCTTAGCTCTCGCGTCGGCTAAACCCGGACTTTCTAATGCTTCATAAAAGCGCCTCAATTTCCGCAAGAGTTCTCGGATAATGCTCTTCCTCTTCCGTCCGCACACTTTCCTGCAGGGGTTCTTTTGATAACAATTTTTCTTGCAGCGGATTCTTCTGCGGCGTTTTTTTCTGCAACAGATTCTTCTGTTTCAGCATCTCATAAACCTCAACCAATACAGGCTTTTTCAAATTCGCCCTTTTAAGGATTTTTTCATCCCGGAAGATGTTCTCCGGCTTTCTATCGGCAATAAGCTTTCCTTCACAGAATACAAGAACGCGGTCCGCAAAACGGTAAGCGAAGTCTACATCGTGAGTGGACAGCAGTATCGTCTTCCCCTCCTGTTCCAGCTCCTCCAATATCTTTTCCAGCATGTCCGCATTTACCGGATCCAGGGACGCAGTCGGCTCATCGAATATGATGATAGGCGAATCCATTGCCAGGATATCCGCTATGCTGACCCTCTTTTTCTCTCCTCCGCTCAAATAATGGGGAGGGCGCTCTGCGTAAGCCTGCAAATCCAGCCTTTCCAGCGCATTTATTGTTCTTTCTTCCACTTCCTGCCTCGGAAGCTTCATATTTAACGGTCCGAATGCCACCTCTGCTTTTACGGTAGAGGCTATGATTTGGCTGTCCGCATCCTGAAAGACAATGCCCACGTTCTTTATGAGCTCTCGTCTGTTTTTCCTATCTATCCGGTTTCCATAAAGGAAAATCTCTCCCTCCTCCGGCTCTCTGACACCGTTCAAATTCAGGAAAAAGGTGGATTTCCCTGCTCCGTTAGCGCCCAGAACAGCTATTTTTTCTTTTTCATATATTTCTACCGACAGATGATTTAACGCCATCCGCCCTTCTTCGTAGGAAAATGATAAATCCTTTGTTTCTAATATTTTTCTGTTCATTTGCCCTCACTCCACGCTTTGCATTTAAAATAAGATAAGCAGAATAACTGCCGCCCCCACATAGGCGGCTCCCCAAAACACCTGCTTCTTCATCAGCTTTTTCTTCTCCTCCCAGAAAAGACAGTTTCCCTCATATCCTCTGGACTCCAGGGCGTCATAATATTCCCCCGATTTTTTCATCGAAAGGATCAAAAGATTAGCCAATTCACCGCCAAAGGTGCGAAAAGAGGTCTTCATATCGCAGTAACCCAGTCTGGACTGTGCCGCCTCCTTCTGCCCTGCGTTCGTTTCCAAAAGAATAAAGATATAACGGTAAATTAAGTGCATCAGTTCCAATATAACAGAGGGAACTTTAACCTTGCCCAAGGTCGAAATAATTTCTCCCATTGGCGTAGAAAGTGCCAGCATATAAAGAGCGCTTACCGCACCGAAGGCTTTGCCGAAAAGTCCCAGGGATTGTCCGAGACTTTCCTTAGTAATATAAAGATTGGTGTTGAAAAAAGGAATCCGAAGCAGACTCTCCGCTCCTGTGCCGACCTGTATTAAAACAGCAATTCCTCCCGTAATGATAAAAGCAGCAGGGACGAGCATTAGTCTGAAGTAATCCCCTGACTTAATCCTTCCCGCTCCTATAGAAAGCCCTCCCATAAAGACCATTGTCATAATGGAAACCGCAGGAGAATCCGCCGTAATGACCGCGAGGATTGCCAGCAGCGCAAAGCTAACCTTATACGGTGTATTCCACTCTTTCAGTCCTGAAATATAAGCATAGCTATCGATGGACACGTGCCGATGACGGCCATGATGACCGTGGCGATGCACCTTTTTTCTATCTCTTTCCATTTGCGTATTCCACCGCCCTTTCCATAAAATGATAAACATATTGAGGGTTCGCATAATAATACAAATGGGGAAATCCCCACCAACAGTTTTTCGTCGTATGAACACATTCCCAGCTCCTATTGGATGCCGGCTTTTTTGCGGTACACGATGTTCCGTTATTCGTGCTGTCGAAATAATGAAACTCATGCCCTTTTATCCCCTCGTTCTCTCCCAGAAAATGATTCTTCTCCTCCGCCACTTCGATATAACCGAACCGTACCAGCTTTCCGGTATAATGACATTCTCCTTCCAATGCGCCCACCATCGGATAACTTTGCTTCTCTGTATCCTCCATTCTCTCGTGCAAATACATAAAGCCGCCGCACTCCGCAAGGGAAGGCATACCTTCTCTTACCGCACACAGCACGGACTTTCTTATCTCTTCATTTCCGGCGAGCGTCGCTGCATGCAGCTCGGGATAACCTCCGCCCAGGAGAAAGCCTCCGATTCCCTCCGGAAGACTCTTATCCCGCAAGGGTGAAAACGGTACGAGTCGCGCCCCTGCTCTTTGCAGCAGCCTCAAATTATCCTCATAATAAAAACAAAAGGCTTCATCCATCGCTATTCCGATAGATACTTGCTGCTTTCCGGACATCCATGGCGTATGAGAAAGAGGCGTTTTTCCTTCCATCTCCTCCGCTTCTTTCGAAAGAGAAAAAAGCGCCTCCATATCTACAGAATCCTTCAAAACCTCGGCTGCCCTTTTTATCCGGCATTGTAAACTTTTCGTTTCCTCAGGAAGTTTCAATCCTAAATGCCTGCTCTCTATATTCAAATCCGTCTGTAAAGGAAAATAACCGATTACTTTAACGGGCAGCTCTTTTTCAATTTCCGGCCTGATTATTTCATAAAACATTTTCGTGATTTTATTCAAAATGACTCCGCCGATCAAATGCTCGCTGTCGTATTGCAGAAATCCGGCGATAAGGGGAATCAGTGACCTTCCCATCCCATGAGCATCTACGACCAGAACAATGGGGGTTTTCGTCACCTTTGCCAAATGATAGGAGGAAGCCTCCTCTCTTATTCCCAAAAGACCATCGAAAAGCCCCATGACTCCTTCAATAACAGAAATATCCTTTCCGGCTGCATCCTCCAGAAAAAGTGCCCTCGTAAGTCCATCCTCCGTAAAATAAGTATCAAGGTTTTTAGATGGAATCCCCAATACTCTTTTATGAAACATCGGGTCTATGTAATCCGGCCCGCACTTAAACGCTGCCGCCGTTTTCCCCATATCGACGATTGCCTGCAAAAGTGCACAGGTTACCGTTGTCTTACCGCTCCCGCTTCCCGTGGCAGCAATCATAATTCTAGGTGTTCTCATTTTCTGTCAGTCCCTCATGAAAATTGAATGAAATAATATAAACAGGATTTTCCGCCTGCATCAAATGATACGGCCCTGCTTTTTTCGCCCGGTTTATCTGTACCTGAACGATGTCCTCTTCCTCTACCGGGAATTGCTCCAGCAAGCCGGTTATCTCGCCCAAAGTTTCCAACGTAATTGCATTTATCACCACTCTGAGAAATGGATTCTTCCCATATAAGGCCGTCAGAATCTCTCTCATCCGGCCTCCGCTGCCTCCGATAAACGCATGGGTCGGTGCGGGAAGGTCTTCGAATCCCTCCGGAGCTTCCGCTTCGATGACCTCAATATTGGTAAGCCCGAAAAGGTCACTGTTTTTCCCAATCAGCTTTACTGCCTCTCTATCTCTTTCTATGGCGTACACTCGTATATCCTCGGACAAGCGGGCGCATTCTATCGAGACGGAGCCGGTTCCGCTTCCCACATCATAGATAATGGCGTTTGGCTTAAGTCCCAGCTTACAAATGGAAACCTCCCTTACCTCCTCTTTTGTCATCGGAGTCCTTCCCCTAAGAAACGAAGCATCCTTCAATCCATGGGAAATTACCTGATCTGCCGCCCTGCTGTTCTCTATAAAGCAGCAATAAAGGCCTTCCTTTTTCAAGTTCCCGCACATGGACGGCGTAAGCTCCATGATTTCCTCTTCCGGATAAGAAAGCCGGTATCCCGCGGTAATCCTTAGTTCACGCCATTCTTCGCCGGCAAACAGTTCCCCTAAATGTTTCATATCTATAAGTCCGGAAACAAGCACAAAAGTCTTTTTCTCCCGTCTCACCGTTTCCATGATATTTGCTTTCCTGCCATGAAGGCTTACAACGACAGCATCCTGCCAGCTCATTCCGGCTTTGGCGGCCAGATAGGACATGGAGGATATTCCGGTCAGTACTTCGATATCCGCTTCCAGTCGTTTTTCTTTTAAATCTCTTTTTAACTCTTCATAGAGCTTTGATGCACCGCTGTAAAATCCGGTATCTCCGGAAAAAAGAACTGCAGCTTCCATGCAAGGGCTGTACCTGTTTCCCTCTTTTACTATCTTTGTCAACTGCGGAATAATATCTGCCGCCAGATAATGCGGATACTTCTCTTTTTCTTCTCCTACTTCTTCAAGCAGCCGCTGCGCACCGAAAATCACCTCCGCACGTTGTATCTTCTCTTTCGCTTCAAGGGTCAGAAGGTCATACGCTCCCATTCCCATTCCTATCAGGGATATCTTCAGCTTCGGACCCCTTGGCGTTTCTCCCGACAACCGGTATATTTCCTCTGCCACCTCTTCGAAAGAAAATCCCTGCTCCTCCTTCTCCGGATTGCCAATTACCATTACCGGTATCCCGGCATTGCCGGCTGCCCTTATTTTTTCGAAAAAGCCTCCGGTATTTCCGCTTTCCTTCGTCACCAGATACGATATGTGAAATTGCCTTGTGATCGCCTCGTTCATTTCTGTGGAAAAAGGCCCCTGCATAGCTATGATCTGCTTTCCACAAATTCCCTGCTTTTCACAAAGAGCTATGCTTTCTTCGTTTGGAAGAACCCTTACATAAAGGCGCTTTTTCAATTCCTCGTTGCTAAAAGCTGCCAAATCCTTGCTTCCTGTAGTCAGAAGTATATTTCCTGTCGTTTCCTGCAGAGCCTTCCCGCAAGACTCCATATCACGAAACCAAAGAAGCCGCTCCTTCTGCTTTTCGCTCATATCCGTGTCTCTTTTCAGACGAATATAGGGCAGGGACATGCTGGAAAGGCTCTTACGTATATTTTCGGATACCTCCACAGCAAAAGGGTGAGTGGCATCCACGACCGCAAAGAATCCGCCTTCTTTTATAAATTCCTCCATTTGTCCGGCATCCAGCCTCCCCCTATGGAGCGTGAGAAATGGCATTTCCTCCATAACCTGTTCCCCATACTGTGTCGCTACGGATACCGTACAAAAGAAACCTGCTGCACACATAGTTTCCGCCAACCTTCTTCCTTCTGTCGTTCCGCCGAATATGAGAATTTGTTTTCTCTCTCGCTTCATAGCCGGTATCCTCTTTTCGTAATCAGCTTGTCCTCTCTCCTTTCGGTTTGAGAGTTTCCGATGAAGACGGTAGTGAACATATTCACCTGTGCGTCTGAAAGCTCCTTAAGGGAACATACGGTAACTTTTGTTCCCTCTCGCCCGATATTTTCCACAAAACCGCAGGCTCTTTCTTCTTCAAGCACCTCCAATAAAATCTCGCAGGCCTTTTTTAAATAGTCCGCTCTTTTATGGCTGGCCGGATTATATAAGGCTATGCAGAAATCGCCCTCAGCCGCTGCGCGCAGCCTTTTTTCTATTTTTTCCCAAGGGGTCAATAAATCACTTAGACTTATGACGCAGTAGTCATGATTTAACGGAGCTCCCAGCACTGCTGCACCGCTGTTGGCCGCCGTAATTCCCGGAATGATCACAAGCTCACAATCGGGGTATGCTCCTCCGATTTCATACATCAGCGAAGCCATGCCATATACTCCCGCGTCGCCGCTGCATACCAGCGCCGTCTTTTTCCCTTTTCCCGCTTCCGCGAAGCATAGCAGACACCTCTCTGCCTCCTGCCGCATGGGAGTGGAAAGAAACTCCTTATGCCCGAAGCGCTCCTTAAGCAGGTTCAAATAAACAGGATATCCGACAATGACATCGCACTCCTCTAATATACGTATTGCCTGAACGCTCATCATTTCTTCACTGCCCGGCCCTATTCCCACTACATAAATTTTATGCTTCATCGAATGATACACTCCATTTTCTCACCGCTATTGCTACCGTCACTCCATTTTGTGCCTGCTTGCCAAGCACCAATCCTGCATCTTCTTTGCAAGCCGCCATAGCGGCCCTCTCGCAGACATTATCCACACCAACCATAGACTTCACAAAAGAAGAAGCCTTGTAATTCCCTGGAACACTTTCTAATTCCTCTTTAGAAAAGGTCTGAAAGTTCCAGCCATATTTTTCTGAAAGCTCACAAAGCCCCTTCTCATCCTTCTTCACATCGATGGATGCAATGCCCGAAACCGCTTCTATTCTTATCCTTGCCTGTCTCAGATATTTATCTATTTCCGCCTCTATTTCAGCCGCTGTCTTTCCTCGTCTGCATCCGATCCCTATTACAAAGACCCGGGGGACAAGGTACAGCATCGCTGTCCTTTCCTCTTTTTCATAAGGAGACAGAAAGATGGAAACATGCCTTTCCTCCGGCTTTGCAAAGGTAAGTCCTTCCGGCAGTCTTCCCTCATAGATTCCATCGATTGCAAAGGTCACTTTTTCTTTTGCAAGAATAGCCGCAGATATTTCTTTTATGCCTTCTCTATTGCAGATAGCAAGGTGATTGTGTCTGGCAAATACATCTACCGCGAACAATTGGTTTACATCCGTTGCCGTAGTGATGACGGCGCTCATTCCCACAATCCCAGCGATTTCCTCCGCCAGCTCATTGGCACCTCCAAAGTGCCCGGACAAAAGCGGAATAACAAACCTCCCTGCCTCATCCACGACAAGCACGGGGATGTCCTGCAGCTTGTCCCTTACAAGAGGGGCAATTGCCCGCACCGCAATGCCGCAGGCCCCTATGAAGATAATCGGCTGTTTATAAAAAAAGCGGTTTCGTGTCCACGCAAAAAGGCTTTCTTCACAGAAGGTTACTTCTGCTTCTTTGCCTGCATATTTATTCTCATGAAGGCAAGGGGGCAAGGGCAGACTCGATTGACTTCTATGATTGTCTTCAGGGTATTTGCCCCACTTCGTGTACAAGGAAGCATGAATGCTCTCCTTCGTTCTATCCTTCAATTCCTCCGACAGCTTCATCCCCCGTTCCGTAAAGCTGATTATGCTGACACTCTTACGTTCCACTTCTTCTCCCTCGAAATTCTGTTTCAAAATCCGGTGCATACAATCTGGACCGTTTATATCTCTCATGGGCGATAACGTCTCCTACAAGAATCAATGCTGTTTTTGTAATCCCATAGGCTTTCGCCGTCTCCTCCAAAGTTCCCACCGTACAGATATACTTTTTTTCCTCCGGCCATGTTGCCTTGTATACAATGGCTGCGGGCGTCTTTTCACTGTAACCGCCCGCTATGAGGCGTCTGCTCAATTCCCCGGTCATTCCGCTGCTTAGATAAACTGCCATGGAGGCTTGGTGCGCTGCGAAGCTTTCAATGCTTTCCTCCGCAGGAACAGCAGTTTTTCCCTCCATCCTCGTGATGATCAAACTTTGGGAAATCCCAGGCAGCGTATATTCCAAATTCAAAGAAGCGGCCGCTCCGAAACAGGCACTGACACCGGGACAGCTTTCATAAGGAATGTTCCATTCCTCTAAAATATCCATCTGCTCGCGAACCGCACCATAGATGCTGGGGTCGCCCGTATGTAACCTTACCGTTTTCTTTCCTTCCTTTTCGGCAGCTTTCATGACCTCCATCACTTCCTCCAAGGTCATTTCTGCGCTGTTATAAATGCTGCAGTTCTCTTTCCCATAGCTTAACAGCTCGGGATTTACCAAAGAGCCCGCATAAATTATCACATCTGCCTCCTCAAGCAAGCGCTTCCCTCTTACCGTGATCAGATCCGGCGCCCCGGTTCCCGCTCCCACAAAATAAACCATAGTGCCTGCCTCTCCTTTTCATTTTCGATTGTTATTTATCCTTAAGTTCTATAGCAAGAAAAAAAGTGATTACTATAACTCCTGACTTTTTATCTTAAAGAGCAATTCCTGCGCCCCTTCGCTCCTTACCAGCTCGCCGTAATCATTGGCGTACATAATACATTCTATACGAAGCCGGCCATCCGCCCTCCTCGCTAAATATCCCTGTGCCTTTTCCATCACAATGTCCATTGCAGGCTTAAGCCTTCCGGCAGTCTGCAAGACGGAAACGGCCGACTCCGTGGCCACGCAGCTTAAAATTTCCTTTGCCGCCCCGGCGTCTATACCCGCCGCGATTCCCGCCGCCGCAAGCAGCTCCATCCGGCAGTCTCCTTCCTTGGAATGAGTGTTCATCATTCCTCCTGAAAGCTTGATCAGCTTCCCGATATGCCCGGTCAAAAGCATTTCCTGAAAGCCCGCTTCTGCCGCCATATCGATGGTATCGCCGATAAAATTGCTGCACTTCACACTTTTATCCAAATCATATCCATAGGCCCGCTTCATAAAATCGAGGCCATAGTTACCCGGCGATACCGCTACTGCCTCCGCGCCTGACGCTCTCTTCACACTTAGCTCCGTACGAATGGTATCCAGCAACGCCTTACTGCTCATAGGTTCTACGATTCCTGTGGTTCCAAGGATGGAGATACCTCCCTGAATTCCCAGGCGGGGATTAAAAGTTCTGCCCGCCAAAGCCTCTCCTTCCGGCACCGAAATGATAACGGACAGGCAGCCCTTGAAATCAGCAAGTTCACATACCTGAAGCACTTCCCTCTCTATCATCTCCCGGGGAACATGGTTGATTGCCGCGTTTCCCACCGGCTGATCCAATCCCGGTTTCGTTACCCTTCCGACTCCCATTCCTCCATCGATGAAAATGCGCCCTCTCTTGTCCTTCGCACCGTCAGCTGCTATGGAAACTTCCGCAAATACAAGAGCCCCCGTGGTAATGTCCGGATCGTCCCCTCCATCCTTTCTCACGGCACAGAAAACCCGCGCCTCCTCTCTGGAAATTTCTTCTATGGAAGCCTTATAAACAATTCCCTTTGGAGTGTCGATTGTAATATTCGTTTTTTGCTTGCCGGTCAACAGCATGTAGGCTGCTGCCTTAGCTGCTGCCGCAGCGCAGCTTCCCGTCGTAAAGCCATATCTCATCACTTACCTCACCAATTCGTATAAAATAGCGTTGCAGATGGCTGCTGCTACATTACTTCCACCCTTCCTGCCCCGGTTGACGATATGGGGAACCTCCGTACTCATAATCAGCTCCTTGGCCGGCACCACGTTGACGAAGCCCACCGGAACACCGATGATGAAGTCCGGTATCAGTGTCTTGGTTTCTATCATTTCATACAACCGTACAAGAGCGGTAGGGGCATTTCCTATCGCGAAGATCAGGGGCTTGCCAATCTCTGCCGCCAGCTCCATGCTCACCGCCGCTCTGGTCGTATTGTTTTCCTTCGCCAGCTTCGCAGTTCTCTCCTCGGCCATAAAGCAGTGCGCTTCGCCGCCAAAGCCTTCCAATATCTTTTTATTGATTCCGGCAAGCGCCATATTGGTATCCGTTACGATATGCGCGCCGTTTCGAACCAGCGCCTTCGCTTTGTCTACCGCGTTTGCTGAAAAGGTCATGGTATCCGCATACTCGAAATCGGCACTTGTATGGATCACGCGCTTTATTACCATTTCCTGTTCCTTCTTCAAAAGTATATTTCTATCCTTAAGCTCCCTTGAAATAATCTCAAAGCTTCGCTTCTCTATTTCTTCCGGAAGAACAAATTCCAACTCACTCATCCTTACTCCTTACTCTGTTCTCTTCCTCTATTTTTCGTACCGCATGAAGCAATACTTCATTTTCCTCATGGCTCTTTACCGCCAACCGGTAAAATCCTTTTCTCATTCCCTTGAAGTTGCTGCAGTCACGAATCAGTATCTTATGCTCCAAAAGCTTCTCATATAGGGGCAGAGAAGAATATATAAGCAAATAATCCGCTTCGGAAGGAAATACCATTATTCCTGTTTTCTTAAGTTCAGCCCTCATGTATTCCCGTTCTCTTTTCACAAGTCCCGCTGTCCTTTGCACATACTCCGTTTCCTTGCACGCTTGTATTCCTGCCGCTTGGGCCAATACGGACAGATTCCATTCCGGCAGTTGTTCTCCGATCCGCTCCAGCATGCCCCGATTACTGCAAAACAAATATCCGAGCCTTACGCCCGGCATGGCGAAAATCTTAGTGAATGAGCGGACTACGATTAGATTAGGGTATTCCTCCAATTGTGACTTTAATGACCTTTTGATATCCTCACCCGTAAATTCCAAAAAGCATTCATCCACAACCAGCACTATGTCTTTTTCCAGACATGTTCTTAAAATCTTCTCCAGCAGGCCGCTATTTATCATATTGCCCACAGGATTATTGGGGTTTGCCAAAAAGAGTAAATCCGTTTCCTCCCTCAAAATCTCCAGAAAATCCGGCTGCAAACAAAAACCTGCTTCCTCTTGCATCTCATAAAAAATGATTTCACTTCCTGCCGCTCTCGCCGCATGCTCATAGCCATAAAAGGAAGGCACCGGAATCATGATTTTCTTTGGCTTTATCCCATGTACGATTGCAAGAAACAGCTCCGATGCTCCGTTTCCGCAAAGAATATGCCGCTCATTTACTCCGCTCATCCTTTCAATGGCATCCCTCAGCTCCTGTGCCCGGATATCAGGATACCTTCCGCAGGCTGACAAAGATTCCCGCAGAGCTTCTTCCACCCCCTTTGGCATGCCGAGGGGATTGATATTTACGGAAAAATCAATATTTATTTCCTTTCGATAAATATCTCCTCCATGAATCGCCATATCTCTTTCATCCATTTCCTTTTATTTTTGTCTATCGTGCAAAAAGTGTCTGACTTATCAGGTACAGGGGCTGGTTCACTGCCGCCACAACAGCTTCTTCCGGTTCAGCTTCATACGCATCCCGCTCAGTGTAACTTTTATATATAATAGGCTACAAGCATAAGCAGCAGACAAATGCCCTGACATAAGGCTGCCGATATGTATAGGAGCTTATTCGCCCTCACAATATCCTCGTATTCCACGGCGCGCACCTCATCTCCTATATACGGCTTTTCTATTGTTTTCCCAAAATAGCTGGCATCTCCGGCTATCCTGATTCCCAGCGCTCCGGCGAGGACTGCCTCCGTCTGCGCGGAATTAGGACTGGCATGATTATACCTATCCCTTTTGTAAATCATAAGCGCCCGCCTTTCGTTAAAGTCCTTGCCTGCCAGAAAAGCAGCGGCAATCATCAGTACAGCGCTAATCCTTGCCGGAACATAATTGAACCCATCGTCCAGCTTAGCGGCCGCTCTTCCGAAATGAAGATATTTTTCGTTCTTATATCCAACCATGGAATCCATCGTATTGACCGCCTTGTATAAAAGTCCCAGAACCGGGCCAAAGGCGGCCAGATAAAGCATGGGCGCTATGACTCCGTCGGAAAGGTTCTCCGCCACCGTTTCTATGGCCGCTTTTGCGACTCCCGTTTCATCCAGGATATCCGTATCTCTTCCTACAATCATGGAGACCGCTTTCCTTGCCCCGGGTAAATCTTTTTCCTTAAGCCTCGCGTAAACCTTCATGCTCTCCTGTTTCAAGCACTTCGCAGCAAGGACTTGATAACTCATAATGCTTTCCGTAACAATTCCTAAAACAGGATGCAGCATATAGGCTATGCATAGAATCAAGAAGGAAATGCCCCCTGTCAATGTTAAAACCGTAATTACGAGAATTCTTCCAGCCTTTCGTTCCTCTTCTTGCGTTTTAGCCGTTCCATCCTTTTTCCTGAGCAGCCCTGCTTCCAGCTTAGCGATTAATTTGCCGATGGCCCTAACCGGATGAGGAAGCCAATAGGGATCTCCCAGTATAAGATCCAAAACAAATCCGACGAAAAAGCCTAATATATGGTACAGTATCATCTCCCGCACTTCGTCCTCCTCATAACTTCTGAATGTTCTCTATCCGTAGTTCTCCATCTATGAAAACTTCGAGACAATAGCCTTCTGCATTTTTACATTGGAAGTCGTAATACTCTCCCTTTCCAAACGAACTGAGCACAGCCATAATCGTTCCTCCATGGACGACGGCGGCGGCAGTTTCTGCACATTCTGCTTTCATATATCCGCATAATTTCACAAAACCTTTGCTGCATCTTTCTATGAATTCTTCTCTGCTCTCTCCCTGCGGGCAGGGCAGTACCCCATTGCTGTCCAGCCATTTCCGGTAGCAGGTATCGTTTCTTAATTCTTCATAATTCTTTCCCTCAAAGCTTCCGAAATTTATTTCCCGCCATTCCTCTATTACAATGGCTGGCTCTCTTTCATAAATCAGTTTTGCGGTCTCAAGGCATCGTTTCATCGGGCTGGAAGCAAGAACTTGTGCCGAGGGATATTTCCCCCTCGTTTTTTCTCCCAATATGTGCCTCTTTCCGCCTTCGGTAAGAGCTTCTTCCGTTCTTCCGCCGACATATCTTCCTTCTTCGTTTGCTTTCGTAGCTCCGTGGCGTATCAATAGCAGCCTCATTTAATTTTTTGCCCCAATCCGCTTATAATCCTCTCAACCCTGTCTGCCTTTTCAGCAATATCGCATAGGCATCTGCCAAGCCTCTCCCGGTATTCCCGCTGCGTTTCCTCCATAGGCACGATGCCGCAGCCCACTTCGTTGCTGATAATAATCAGGTCCTTACGCTTTGAGAGTATCTGCTTTATTATTTTTTCCGGCTCTTCTTTTTGCTGAAGCTTCAAGAAGAACCATTCATGAAAGTGGTTTATGATTTCTTTTCCCTGTCCGATATCTGCGAAATCTTCCAACGCTCCATCCACCACACTATCTAACCCACAGCCACTTTTTTTCAACACATAATCCAGCTTCCCCTGGGCATATCCGCCTATATACAATTCCATCCGTCTGCCTCCTATCCGTTACGATTCAGCCTTCGGCTTCCCGGCAGCAATTGATGAACAAAAGTGTGCTTAGCACATTCTCGCAACCGAATACTTCGGCAGCACAGCTTCACACTATAGTGCCCATCCTCTCATCAGTATGCAGCCTATCGAAACAGTTAACATAATAGTACCTTCACAAAGTATCGTAAAATATCCCGAAGTATCTCCTGTGACTCCCCCGAATTCCTTTTTACATTTTTTCCAGTGATAAAAAAGTGTTAGCAGACTCAGCAGAATTGCCGCAGTGCCTATACCTTTCGATAAAAAAAGCATCACTGCGCCGCAAAACACAAGCTGCAAATACAGGAGTATCCTTACCAGCCTTTTCTGTGCACTGCTGGAAAAGGTATACAACAAGCCATCTCTCTTGGCACATGTAAAAGTCACCGCACCGATTCCGCTGAGAATTCGGGAAAGATAAAAGCCTGCTGCCAAAAGTCCTACGGCCTTCATTCCCTCGATTTCCAAATATGCGCCTATATATATAAGATAATATACAAGTAACAGAATGACTGAAAATGCTCCCACATGAGCATCCTTCAATATTGCCAGCTTCTTCTCCCTATCTGCGTAAGAATGAAGTGCATCCATCGTATCCATATAACCGTCCACATGGATTCCTCCGGAAATAACGATTGGAAGGGCCGTTCCGATAAGGACGAAACAGCCTTTGCTCATTCCCAAGGCCTGACAGAGCATGGCCCATAAATAGACCGCACCTCCGATTACCACACCGACCAAAGGGAAAAAAGCAATCATATATTTCATTTCCTTTTCCTTCCATTCAAACTGGGGAACCGGAATGACAGAAAACATAGAAAAAGCAATTCCCATAGCTTTTATTAAAAACATATCATTTCACCTCTACGGGTATTCCCGCAACTACCTCTGTCACCTCGTCCGCAATCTCTGCCAGCCTGCAATTAATCCGTCCCAGCGTCTCTATATACCGCATGGTCCCTTCGTCATAGCGCTTTCCGTCCTCAAATACGTTGTTGGTCACAATGACCAGATGCTTTGTCCTCTTTGCAAGCCTCCGTACTCCGTCCATCACACGTGCTTCTGCTTGTAAGCCTTCCGGCAGCCCGGTTCCCGCATTTATAAACATTTCATTTGCAGTCAGATTGGACATACATTCGAGCAGTACCGACGCACGCCCTTCTACTGCATATGCTGCTTCCCCAACGTTTAACGGCTGCTCTATTGTGATAAAGCCCTTTCCCTCTCTCAGTGTACGGTGTCTCTCCACTTTCTTTTTGCCTTCTCCGTCATATATTTGCATAGTCGCCAGATAGTAGAGCGGCTCTGACTCCCTTAATGATAGTATTTTCTTCTCCGCATAGGCAGATTTTCCACTGCCGCTGCCACCGGATATGACAATTATCATTTTCCAACTCCCTTTTCTCATTATAAAATCTCCGGCTTGTCCGAATGAATTAGTCTGCTCGGATTCATAGGCTTACCTGAATTAATCAAAACGTACATATTGCTGTACACTGATATCCTGAAACCCTGTCCTGTTCGCATAAACGGATAGGGCAATATCCAAAAGCGAAAACATCATTACTGCGCCGGTTCCCTCACCCAGTGCCATTTTTCCGTCGATAACCGGATGCAGTCCCAGCTCCTCCATAATTCTTCCGGCGGCAGGTTCCCTGCTTACATGGGAAGGAATAATAAATTCTTTTATGCCGGGTACCAGCCGCTGTGCGGCCAGCGCTGCCGCCGCACTGATAGAGCCGTCCATCACTATCGGCACACGGTACAGCCCTCCGCCGATAAATATGCCGGTGAGCCCCGCGATATCCAAGCCCCCGACTGCTGCCAGTATGCTCAGAACGTCCGTCATTTGAAACCGGTATTTTTCCAAAGCACTGTTGATCACCTCATACTTACGGCTTAATCCCTCATTGCTCAGCCCCGCTCCCCTTCCTGCAATATCCTCCGCCCGGCATCCCAAAAGTGCTGCCGTCACCGCAGCGCTGGTGGTAGTATTTCCGATACCCATTTCGCCGGTGGCTAGAAGAGCATATCCTTTTCTCTTACAGTCCTTTACCAGCTCCATTCCTACCACAACAGCCCGCAGTGTCTCTTCTTTTGTCATGGCAGGCTCTTTTAAAAAGTTTCTTGTTCCGCAGGAGATTTTCCTATCTACAATACCAGCCCCGCTTATCTTGGAATTGATTCCTATATCCACTGCTATCACATCCGCTCCGGCTGCCTTTGCCATCCTGCACACGCTGCTTTCGCCTCTCCCCATGCTCTCGGCGACCCGAGCCGTTACTTCCTGGCCGGTCTGGCTGATTCCTTCCTCAACGATTCCGTTATCCGCACATAGAACAATAACCGCTTTTGATGAGATATCGATTCGGGTATCGCCCGCAATTGCTCCTATGCGGGCAATCATCGTTTCGAACTGCCCCAGACCGTCAAGCGGCTTTGCAATACCATCCCAGATTTCCTTGATCTTTCTTTCGATTTCCACATCCGGCCCGTCAACTTTCAGGCACTTTAATTCTTTTTCCGTCACCTGTTCGCCCTCTTATGCTTTACTCCCAATAAATCATAAATGTAATCCATATCCAAGTATTCCCGGAGTACCTTCGCCAGCTTATCATACTGCGTCTCCCTGAACGCTTCATGATCCATGGGCGTTCCGCTGTCATAAGCGATTCCTTTTTTCTCTGCCAGACCTTTTACGATTGCAGGCGCGATTTCTCCATGATCAAAAATCCCATGTACGTAAGTGCCGTATACATTGTTTTGAAAAGCGCCGTCCGCCTTGTCTCTGCCGTCTTTTTTATCCGTAAGGAGGCTGAGCACAGAAACTTCCGGTCCCCCGCGGCTTACACCCATATGTATTTCATAGCCTTCTATTGTCATACCGGAAAGTATGGAAAGTTCCCCTCCCACATGATAGAAGCTTCCCGTTACCTGCTTTCTTATTTTGTCTTTCTCTATTACGGTATCTATCGGAAGCAGCTCCATTCCTCTTATATTTCCCCCTTCCTCCACGAAAAAAGGATCGGAAATGCTCTTCCCTAACATCTGATATCCGCCGCAGATACCGAATACGATGCAGCTTTCGGACAGCTTTTTAATTGCCGCTTCCAAACCGCTCTGACGCATCCAGTTTAAATCTCCCATCGTATTCTTACTTCCGGGAAGCACAATCATATCGGGCTTACCAAGCTCTGTGACGCTTCTCACATATCTTACGGAAACATCCTCTAACTGCTCGAATCTGTCGAAATCCGTAAAGTTGGAAATTCTCGGAAACCGGATAACCGCTATATCTATCAAAGCTTTTTCCTTTTTCTCGAAGCGGGTGGTCAGACTGTCTTCATCCTCAATAGAAATATCCATATAAGGAACAACTCCCACCACCGGTTTTCCGCCTTTTTCCTCCAACATGCTTATACCCGGATCGAGTATTGTTTTATCACCTCTGAACTTGTTAATGATCAGTCCCTTTACTCTCTCCTGCTCTTCCTTTTCCAAAAGCATCAGGGTTCCGAGAAGCTGTGCGAAGACCCCGCCTCTATCGATGTCCCCTACTAATAATACGGGGGCATCTACCAGCTTCGCCAATCCCATATTTACAATATCGTTTTCCTTTAGATTTATTTCCGCCGGACTGCCGGCACCTTCAATTACGATAATTTCTGCAGTTTCTTGCAGTTTATCATAAGCCGCTTTTATAACCGGAATAAGCTGCTTTTTATAGGCGAAATAATCTCTTGCATTCATATTTCCAAAGACTTCCCCATTTACGATTACCTGAGAGCCGATATCGTTAGTCGGTTTAAGAAGGATGGGATTCATAAGCACGGAAGGTTCCAGACCGGCGGCCTGCGCCTGCATGACCTGTGCCCGTCCCATTTCCAGCCCCTCCTTCGTAATATAAGAATTCAAAGCCATATTTTGTGATTTAAAAGGTGCCGCAATAAAACCATCCTGCTTGAATATCCGGCACAGGCCTGCAACGACCAGGCTTTTCCCTGCATTAGACATAGTTCCTTGTATCATGATAGATTTGGACATAAAAAAGCCTCCTTACCACAAATGGGTAAGGAGGCAGAAAAGACATAGTAAGACCATCCCTTATCTATTCCAGACCAATTACTCGTGGCTGTACTATACTTCATTCAAGGCAGGTCTCCTGACTCAAAGATCATCGTATACGGCAGCCTTCCCAATTGCTATCAGTGGCTGTTTGCCGTAACTCCCTTTTCACAGTGACGAGTTCGTACAGGATTTTCACCTGTTTCCCTTTTCATCGAAATGAGCCTCCGCTCTTTCGACACCTTAAATGGATGAAGTTTTGTTCACGAGTATCATAATACTATAGATAAAATGTTTTTACCAGTATTTTTCTAAAAATCGTCATTTATACGTGTTTCTGTTCACTCCGTTCTCAGTAACTTATACGTTACTGTTCAGCCCTCCATATCGTAAATCTTCCGATAGAACGGTCCAGCGCATCCGCTTCCTTCTTCAATAATTCCACATCCTCTGTCAGACCGGACACGATCCCGACCTGTTCATCTAACGTTGCGGTCACTTCTTCGGTCGCTGCTGCAGATTGCTCCGACACCACAGAAATGCTATGAATGGATTTCTGTATCTGTTTCTTTTCCTCAGCGATTTTCTGTATGCTGTCCGCAACAGTTTTAAGCCCTCTCACAAGGTTCTCCACACAGCGGTCAATCTCCCCGAAGATCTGTATGGTCTCTTCCAAGGAAGCAGCCTGTGCGAAAATAATCCGCTCTGCTTCTTTGGCCGATCCGGTCGTCCTTCTTGTGGTCTCTCCGATGTTCTCCACGATATTCTTGATGCTCTTGCCTGCCTGCATAGATTCATCCGCGAGCTTACGGATTTCCTCTGCCACCACCGCAAAGCCCCTGCCGTTCTCGCCTGCCCTCGCAGCTTCGATGGAAGCGTTCAGAGACAGAAGGTTGGTCTGTCTGGCGATATTGTTAATCGTATCGATAAAGCCCTCAATCTCCGTGGAACGTTCCTCCACATCCTTAATATTGTCTACTAACACCTTAGTGATTGATACCGTTGTCTCCGACTTCTCATTTAGTTCATGGACAATGACACGTCCCTGTTCCACCACAGCCGCGGCCCGGTCTACGGTATGGGCCATCTCGTTTGTCCCTTCACACACACCGTCAATCTTCACTGCAAAGTCCGCCATCTTATGGTTGCTTGTATCCGCTTCCTTCGCCTGGATCTGCACCCCTTTTGCCACTTCCTCTACCGCTGCCGATATTTCCTTGACGGACGCGTGAATGGTCTCCGATTTCATCGCAGTCCCTTCTGCCATTTCCTTTACTTTATTTCCAAACTTCTGCATATCCTTCATAAGCGTACGCATACTTTCCAGCATATCGTTCAAGCCGCTGGCAAGAAGGGCAAATTCATCCCCCCGGTCTGTCTTGAATTCCTGTGTCAGGTCACCCCCTGCCACCTCATGCAGTCCCTTGGTAATGACCTTCACAGACTTGCTCATTCCTGCTGCAATCTTACTTCCTATGACAAATGCGATCACAGATGCAAGAAGTACCATCACGATACATAAACTGCGGATGGAATTGACTTCCTTTACAATGTTGTTCTGGGGAATCAGACCGCATAACAAAATTCCCGTATTTCCTACCGGAGCGTGTACGTACAAATACGTATCTCCGTTGTATTTCACATAATTGCCGCCCGCATCCTTTACTTCCAGACTCTTTTTATAGAAATCCTTATCCGCAAATACTGCCTCCGCGCCCTCCGGCAAGAGCACTTCCGCACTCCCCTCTCCCTGCTGCAGGCGTACAATCTCCCTTCCGTCCGGAGAAATCAGTGCCTTTATACTATTTTCACCGAAATCCATCTCATCTAACATTTTGTAGATTGTTTCCGTAGTGATATCCAGCACGAGATACGTATCCGCCTTTGAAAATTTCTGAAAGAATGCCAGGCCATACCACTTTCCCGATATGTCTAAACGCTGGTCTAAAAAAGAATGGTAACCGAACCATCCATTCCTCCGCGTTTCATTCTCCTTAAAATACCTGCCTTCCGGAGACTCCATAAAGCCTTCGTAGACATTATCTCCCATGCTTCCCGTCAGGGAAGTAAGATAAGTCCCATTTTCCGGAATGACCGAACAGCAATACATATAATCTACGCTAACCTGCATTTGGAGAAGGCTTTTCTTCGCATTTGACAAGTACTCTGCTGCTTTTTTTTCCTTATAATATTTTTCATAATATGAGGACAGTCCATCTCCGACGACCATCTCCAGCGCCTTTGAAGATACGCTGCCTGTTAATAAGTCGCAGTACATGCTCATGGCTGATACCGTACTTACAGAAGAATTTTCTACCTTTTCCTTTATGACATTCGATGCCGTTTTATAGGACACAAGGCCTAATATGATAATCAGTACGATAGGCACAAGAAATGCCTTTAATAAAGTCCCCATGATACCTGCATTTGTTATCTTCTTCCACTTTCCGTTCTTTCCGGCTTGCTTTAACACCGTTTTTTTCCTTCTCTTCATGACATTTCTCCTATCGTGAATCAGCGTTTTCACTGCGCAGAATAACTTCCCTATTTCCGCCTGCACCAATGTGAACCTTTATAAGTTCTCATACGGCTCGATAATTTTTCTGTATATTGCAGGAAAGATGCTGCCGCATACCGCAAGCTGGGTCACCGCAAAGCATCCGAGCAAAGGGAATACTATGGATACCGGAAAAAACAGCCACAGCATTCCCCACAGGAACAAAACGCTCAAAAGTGCACAAAATCCAGATTTCCACTCACATACCATTAAAATCAATGCATTTTTTATGATATGGCGGCTCGACAAATCAAACGCCGCCAATAGCATAAAACAAAAGTTACCAAAAAGCACCGCCAACGCCAGACATACAAGAGCGACCGTCCTAACAAAAAAAGTCTGCTCCCCATTCTGAAATCCACCTGATATCAAGAGAAGATAACTGCCATAGAAGAGCAAAAGCAAAGAAGGGATTCCTATCGGAATGCTTTTTATAAGCTGTGAACGGAATTCCCGGAAAAAATCCATAAATTCAAAGCCATATCCGTCCTTATACATTTTTATCAGATATCGATTGAGCCCGCACAAAGCTGCCGGGATCGTAATGATAGGTATAGAACATAATACAAAAAAAAGGTTTACAAGAAAAAGCTTCCCTGAATAATTCCAGATGAAGTAAAGCACTCTTTTAAAGCCTGTTTTTGGAGTTTCTTTTACATTTTCCCTGTTATTTCCAAGATACCAATCCGTAATACTTTTACTAATCTGCATTTTGCACCCATACCCTTTCATAACCTTAATTCTTCATTCCCGTCAATACGATACCTTCCACAAAGCTCTTCTGTCCCAAAATATAAATAACGATACCCGGTGCAATTGTCATACAGGTTGCCGCCATCGCGAGATTCCACTTTGTCCCGAAAGAGCCGGTAAAATTGGTGAGTCCAATGGCAAAGGTCATCTTTTCCATATCGTTAATATAAATCATCTGCTGAAGCAAATCGTTCCAAATTTGAATAAATAACATCATTCCCACCACAACAATTGCCGGTTTTATCGATGGTACCAAAATCGTCCATAAGGTGCGCATCCTCGATGCACCGTCAATCGCTGCCGCCTCGTCCAGTTCCCTCGGTATGGTCATCAAGAACTGGCGGATAAGAAAAATATTGAAGAAGCCACCGCCGGTCAAATAAGGAAGAATCAACGGCCAATAGGTTCCCCCCAAGCCGAGTCCCTGCGTCCAGAATACATACAGGGGAATAAGCGTTACCATTCCCGGAAGCAGGATGGTTCCTACACAAAGATTAAATATCAGCTTTTTACCTTTAAAACGAAGTCTCGCGAACGCATATCCGCAGAAAACCGCCGTAATGGTTCCTGCGCTTACCGCCGGAATGATTATAGTAAAGGTATTCTTAAAATATTTCCAGTAAAGAAAACTCTTCAGTGCATCCGTATAATTCGACCACTTCCATTCATGAGGTATGAAAGAGGGGGGATAAGCATAGAGCGTTCCGTTGCTCATCAAAGACGAGCGGAATATCCACCAAAGCGGTAACAGCACCAACGCTGAAAGGATAATTACGACAAGCAATACGATTCTGTTTACGATTTGTTCCTTTTTCTTTCTGCTTCTTATCGATTTTCCTGCCATCCTATTCGTCCTCCTCTCCAAAAAGTGCTGTTTTCTGCGTCGCGAACAATATAATCGTAAAAATTCCTACAAGAACAAAGAAGATTGCTGCATAAGCTGCCGCATATCCCATTTTCTTTTTTACAAACGCATACATATAGATAACATAGGACATGAACATTGAGGCATTCTGAGGTCCTCCGTCCGTTAGCGCTAACGACGGTGTAACTACCTGGAGATTTGTAATCAGCGCTGTCAGCAGATTGTAGAAAATAATCGGAGAAATGCTGGGAACCGTTACATTCCAAAAACGCTGCCATGCATTGGCTCCGTCAATTTGCGAAGCTTCTATGTACACTCTCGGGACATTTTGAAGTCCCGCAAGAAAGATGACAATTAAATTGCCGCTGCACCATATGGCTATCAGTGCCAGCGACGGGAGCACTTGACCGGG
Organism: Kineothrix alysoides; assembly: GCF_000732725.1. Classification (GTDB taxonomy): domain Bacteria; phylum Bacillota; class Clostridia; order Lachnospirales; family Lachnospiraceae; genus Kineothrix; species Kineothrix alysoides. The sequence goes on from NZ_JPNB01000001.1 coordinate 2,169,000, forward strand.
ACTGTTCAAATATTGCTGGGGCGGAAGACCCAGCATGCGGTTCACGAAATTGAATAGACCATAATTCACTTCATACAGCCATTTCCACCCCGTAAATATACCGATAGCGGGCAGTAAATAAGGAATGAAGAAAATGGAACGCCATAGTGTCCTTCCTATAATCTTCATATTAAGAAAGATAGCGATTACAAGAGAATATAGAATGGAACCGACTACCGTAAGCAAGGCAAAAATAACCGTCGCTTTCAACGAATCGAAAAAATACACATCCTTCGTAAAAATACGTATAAAGTTACCCAGTCCTACGAATTCAGGATCCTTTACGCCGTTCCACTTGAACAGGCTAAGTATAAATACCGCTATCGTCGGCAAATAACTGATGAGAGTCAATCCAAGAAACGCCGGAATAAGGCAAAGATAAGCAGTCCTTGCCTCGTTTCGGCCAGCCCGCGATCTTTTGCTCTTCTCGGCTCCATATTTTTTATTCATTTAAGCACCTATCCTTCCATCCCTGCATTTCTTTCGTTATCACCCGCCGCATATTACGCGGCGGGCAGACAGTTCTGCTATTCATTATATTCCGTAAAGATTTCATTTAATTCTTCCGCGTATTCATCCAATGCTTCCTGCGCGGTCTGATCTCCGGTCCATACGTAGGATAACGCCATAGTAAGCGTGCTGTTGAATTCCTCTGTTCCATTTACATAATACCACGCGGTAGACTGTGAATTATCTCTCGCATAATCTACAACTGCTGATTGGTACATATCGTGCTCGGGGAAATTCTCATTATTAATCCATTTATCGGTAAGTGCCTGATCCGTATACCAGGATTCCAAAATAGGCATCCATGTCCCTGCTTCGATTAATGACCATGAATTCTCTTCCTGATAATACCATTTCAACCATGTCATAGCTTCTTGCGGGTGTTCTGTCTGAGAAAATACTACATTCGGTCCGCCTGTGCATATAGTCACTTTATTTTGGAAATAAGGAAGAACGCCTACGCCATACTCAAACTGTGCATCCGGGCCGAGGAAGGTTCCTACGTTCCACGCTCCGTCCGTAGACATAACCACTTTTTCTGTTCCGAGTGAAGTATTCAAAGAATTTGAGGCGTCGCTGACTTCAGGTGCGCAATGATATTTTAAGGATAAATCAGCAATTGCCTGAATTGCATCTGCTGTTTCTTTGGAATTAATGGTACATTCCGTACCGTCTGCGTTAAAATATCCGCCGCCGTTTGACAATGCCCATACTTCCATCTGCCATGCCAGCGTATTGATATTGCATCCGTAGATTTCAACGTTCTGAGGATCAAAAGCGGGATCCAGTGCATTTTTCCCATTGATATCCAGCGTCAGTGTCTGTGCAATCTTTACGAAGGTATTCCAGTCCCAAGCCGCATCTGCGGAAGCAGGCGGTGTAAACTCTGCCGGATCGAGATTCTGCTTCTCACATACTTCCTTGAGCAAATCGATGTTATACCACATATTTAAAACTTCGTTCGCTGCAGAATAAGCTACCGGCGTGCCCTTGAAGGTAAAGGTAAGGGACTCTAACGGCTTCGCATCTCCTTCGCCGTACATGTCACTTATGTCGTAGAGCAATCCATTTTCCGCAAAATCCAAAACGCCTGCTTCGCTCATAATACCGGTATCCGGCAATTCCCCTGCCGTAGCCATAGCATTCAGCTTCGTAACGTAATTGTCGTGATCAATCTTCAATACTTCTACATAAATTTCATCCTGCTCCGAATTGAATTTATCTGCCACTGCCTGAGTAGCCGCTGTTTCCGTGTCATTTCCCCACTGCGCATAGGTAATATGTACTTTGCTACCGTCGTCAGCCTTTTCCGCCTTGGGGGCCTCGGCTTTGTCCGTCTCCGCCGCTTCTGTCTGCGTCGCACTCTCCTGGGTTACTGCGTTTGTCGTTTCCTGGCTGCTTCCGCAGCCTGCCAGCATTGTTCCTGCCAAAATCAGGGACATCGCCAAACTTACTAGTTGCTTTCTCTTCATAGTTTCCTCTCCTTTAATAATTTGATTTTTATTCCACGGCATTCGTTATTGAATACCGGCATAAACACCCCATTTTGACCTAAAATTTTACTTTCTGCCACACCAGCATCTCTCCGCTGCCTCGATTATTCCATAAGCAGTACGGAACTGCTTGAAGTTTTGTTTCCCTTAACTCAAACCCCGGTTCACCATACAGTCCGTCACTTGGAATTCTTTTATTTTCCAGACGGCTCCCCTCATACTCCAGCACCGGTATATCCCCAACCAGCCCCTCCGCCGGCTCTTTCGGTTCAATCGGTTTGTGTATTTCCACGAACACTCCGGCAAGGTTTCTTCCATTTTCCTTTTCTTCCAAACAGTACACCAAAGGTCCCTTTACCAAGGCTACCTTTCCGCAGTCCTCGCGAACATTATCGCTGGCCGCCACCCATTTGGCATCTATTCCGAAATAAACCGCAAGTTCATGCTTTCCGGCTTCTCCCGCCCCGACAATCATATATCCGGCTTCTTTCTCCGGCTCTATCAAATCTCCATCCAAAATCATCTTTACGCTCTTCGCATATTCAGGAACTCTTATCTTTATCCGAAGTTCTTTTGTCCCTTCGTTCTCATAGCCGATTCTGACAACACCGTTTTGCAGCAGCTTGGACCCCATCTTCACATGTAAGCTGCCATCTTTTAAAGCGACCTTGGCCTCTGACGAAATAAACTGATGAATAAACAATGTATTTCCTTCCCTGGCGTAAATATATTGTCCCAAAGATGCCAGCGTTCGAGCCACATTGGTCGGACAGCAAGCCACAGAAAACCATTTCTGCCTATTCGCCTTCACGTGGTCCATATAGGTGCGCTTCGTACAAAATTCCGGCACTACCTCCAAAGGATTCACATAAAAATAACGGTTGCCTTCTATATTGATTCCCGCAAGAACCGTATTATAGAGCGCTTTCTCGACAATATCGTAATACCTGGCATCCCCCGTCACCGCCGTCATCCTCTGTCCAAACATCATAAGCCCTATGGAAGCACAGGTCTCCGAGTAGTTCGTCCGATTGGGCAAATCGTAATCCACCGTAAATCTTTCCAATAAGCCGCTGGAACCGACACCCCCGGTAATGTACATCCGCTTCTGCGTAACGTTATTCCAAATAGCCTTGCAGGCTTCTAAAAGATCTTTGTCCTGCCGCTCTCCGGCCAAATCTGCCATCGCGCTGCACATATACATGGCACGGACCGCATGCCCTTCTGCCGTTTTTTGCTTTACCGGACGCATATGAGCCTGGGAATATGACAAGTCATAATTATCGAATTCCGGAAAGAACTCATATCTGCCTCGCTGCCTGATCTCCCCCAGGAAATAACTCGGTTCCTTTCCCCTCTCATCAATAAAGTAATACGCACAATCTAAATATCTCTTATCTCCGGTAACTTTATAGAGTTTTATCAACCCCAGTTCCACTTCCTGATGCCCCGGATAGCCGTGTATCTGTCCTTCCTCTTGGCCGAAGACCCGGCAAATAAGGTCTGCGTTCTTTCTGGCAATATTAAGAAGGTGATCCTTCCCGGTTGCTTCATAATACGCTGTTGCGGCCTCCATCAAATGTCCTGCGGTATATAGTTCATGACCCTCTACCTGATTACTCCATTTCTTTTCAGGAGCCATAATCGTAAAATATGTATTCAAATATCCATCCGGCTCCTGCGCCCTGCCTACCAGTTCAATTATCTCATCTGCCTGACGCTCAAAAGCCTTGCCGGTTCCGTTATCGATGCAATAGGCCACTGCCTCCAGCCACTTATATAAATCCGTATCCTGAAAAACGACACCTCTGCGTTCTCCCTCCATCTCTCCGGCCGCTATCTTAAAATTAGCGATGCAATAGGTTGGCATAGCCTCCTTCTGACGGTCATTCAACACTTCCCACTGATATTCTAGAATCTTATCCGCCACCTGCTTCGTATAGCTGCCAAATAACGAATCCGTAATCTTAATATTATTCAACTTTATTTTTTCCAATCATCTCCCAGCCTTTCTGTTATATTTTTCTACTTTTTTATTTCATTTTTACTTTTTTACTCTATTTTCTTTCTTGCTTTTCCACTTTTATTTTTTGTTAAACGTTTACTATAAAAAAATAAAACATATACAATTTCTCTGAAAACATGCATTATATTTGTTTTTATTTTTTTGTTAAACGTTTACCTTATCATTGGTTTATTCTAACACTCACATTATTATTTGTAAATACTGTTTGTTATTTTTGTTAAATATATAACATTTTGCTTTCTCCTTTTTGTATAAATTGAACATCTAACTTCTTTGCTCCGCTTTTCAACTTGTAAAACGTTTATCCTGCATATATAATATAAACAAATGTATTTATCGAGGTGGAAATTTTATGGCAAATATGAAAGACATTGCAGACAAGGCGAATGTTTCTATTGCTACCGTTTCCAAGGTCTTAAACGGAATCGGCGGAATAAGCAGCGAGACGACGGAGCTGGTGCTTTCCATTGCGGACGAATTGAATTACCGTCCGAATCTTTATGCACGGAATTTAAAAAAAGGCCAGAGCCATTCCCTTGGCATCATATCGGAGGATATTACCGTCTTCAATACGCCGCCTATCATAGATGGAATAGGTGCTTGCTGCGAAGAACGGAACTATCATTATCTGCTGGAAAATCTCCGTCTCCACAAGCTGAGTATCGATCCTGTCATTCACGCCGCCAAGTATAATCAACTGACTGATGAGGCCATTGATCTGATGCTTTCCATGCAGGTAGATGGAATCATTTATTTGAGCTGCCACAGTCATAAAGTTCTTGCACATCCCTTGAACCAAAACATTCCTTTTGTCTGTGCCTATTGCAGCAGTCCAAGCCTTTCTATCCCTTCCCTGCTTTACAATGACAGAAAGGCAGCTTATGAAGCTACCGGTCTGCTCGTCCGCCAGGGACATGCACGTATTGGCTGCGTAACAGGTTCCTCTGACAGTATTCACATGAGAAACCGCCTGACCGGATATCAGGAGGCACTTTTTGAAAATGATATTCCTTATAATCCTCATTTGACCATACAAGGCGATTGGCACAGAGACAGCGGATACCAAGCGGCCGAAAAGCTGCTGAAACAGAATGTTACTGCGATTTTCTGCCACAATGATATAATGGCAATGGGAATTATCGATTATTGTACGAAACAGGGCGTCGAAATCGGCCGAGATCTGGCTCTTATCGGTTTCGATAACCTGGAAATCAGTACGGTATGCCGCCCGACGCTTTCTACCGTGGAGCTTCCGCTTTTCGACATTGGCCACGCTTCTGCCCGCATCTTGATTGACAAGATCGAAGGCACAAAAGAGCCTGCGATAGGAGAGATATATTTGGATTGCCAGATTATCGAGAGAGAGTCGACACAGCTCTACCGGAAAAAATAGCCGAACAAAATGTGCTTCGAATCGTGATTTTCATGGGTAGATATGCAGCAGCTTATCAATAAGATAAGCTGCTTTTTATTTTGTCTATTACAATACTGGTACTATATAATTGGAAATATGTACCTGTCAGGAATCATTGACACAAATGGTCTAACGTGGTAGACTTATTTTGGTTTAATGAATTAGACTAAGGAGGTATTGTATGGAAAAGTCAAAAGTATTTGAAAGTGAGTATCGATTTTGTCTGCTGCTGTGGGAGTATGAGCCGATAAAAAGCACTGAACTGGTAAAGCTATGTGAAGAGCGGTTGGGATGGAAGAAAGCGACAACTTATACCGTAATAAGAAGGTTGAGCGATCGCGGGATTGTAAAGAGCGAAAATGCCGTTGTTACAAGTGTTGTATCGAAAAGTGACGTTCAAGCCGCAGAAATTGATGAGCTGGTAGAAAAGACATTTGAGGGTTCCATACCGGCATTTATTGCAGCATTTACAAAGAGAAAGAAATTATCAGAAAAAGAAGTCAGCGAGCTTCGTCAAATGCTCGATTCATATGGAGAGGAATAAGTATGGAGATATTATTTCTAAAATTGTTAAATATGAGTATTTCTGCCAGCTGGATGATTCTTGCGGTTATCGTATTGCGGGGAGTCTTATATAGAGCACCGAAATCCATGCGCCGACTTCTTTGGCTTTTGGTTGGAATTCGATTAATTTGTCCATTTTCCATAGAAAGCGCAGTAAGTCTTATTCCGAATACAGAAGCAGTCCAGGCGGAAAGAATCTATTTTTCCGATGCGCCGGTGACTGATACGGAAAGTGCAATTATTGAAGCAGCAGATAGTTCCATTATAACAGATACGGCAGCTGCGGCACCGGGAGCCAGCATGAATCCATTTCAGATAGTAATCTTTATGGCGGCTGCTGCCTGGATTATCGGAATGCTTATAATGTTCTTGTATACTGTTGTAAGCTGGATGAGCTTAAGAAGAAGGGTATGTACAGCAATCCATTTAAGAGATAACATCTGGCAAAGTGAATTGGTTGATTCTCCTTTTATTTTAGGATTGTTTCATCCGCATATATATATTCCTTCCTATCTGGATAATGAGCAGCTTTCTTACGTAATTGCACATGAAAACTCTCATATAAGGCATTGCGATCACTGGATTAAGCCCGTTGGGTTTTTATTGCTTGGAATATATTGGTTCAATCCTTTCATTTGGCTTGCATATATATTGCTTTGCCGGGATATAGAATTCGCTTGTGATGAACGTGTAATCAAAGAGATGAATCCTTCAGAGAAAAAGGCCTATTCCAGCACGCTTCTTTCCTGCAGCATAACAAGAAAATCAATTGCTGCATGTCCGCTGGCATTTGGTGAAAATAGTATAAAAGCAAGAATTAAATTAGTACTGAGCTATAAAAAGCCAACGCTTTGGATAATGCTTGCAGCTGTTATTTCGTGTATTGTAGTTGGAGTATGCTTTTTAACGAATCCAAGGGAATCAAAGGAACCCCAGAATAATAGCCTGAATACACCAGACTCCGCAACAGAAAGCTCAGGCACGGACGATGCGGGAACAGATGATTTAGGTACGGATGGTTCGGGCACAGAGGGCTTAGATACGAATGAGTCGGACACAGCGGGATTAAACGCGGATGATTCGGATAAAGAGGAAATGAATGGAGCAAAGCAATTTGTGGAAGCTTGGGGAAGCGCGTTCTGCCATAGAGACGGAAATTATATTGCTGAGCATATATCGGATGATGTGCAGTCTGAGCTTAGCAAGGATTTGCTGGTTGTTGGAGAGGGATATTATTCATTTGGTTTTTCAAGCCCGTGGCCGATGTTTACGGAAAATGATTATCATATTGAATCCCTGGATGAAGACAAAGCAGAGATCATCTACTATGCATGGACATCTGAACCTCATGTGACTGTTTGGAGAGAAACTATAAAATATACGATAGAAGACGGCGTCTATACAGTTATCGATGAAGAACTGTTATATCTGGATCATATTCATACAGCAAAAGAGTTTACTTTAGCAAACCCGGAAGGTGTTATCACGAGGATGATGGATTATCAGTATAATGGAGCCGGAGAGGTATTGAATCAGAATGCATTATCTTCGGAAATGCCGGCATATACAGAATTGTTTGAACCTGACAGAGCTGCTATCCGTCTTCTGAATCTTTTAGATGATCCGGATAAAGTAAAGGTAACGGCGGATACAAATGCGGAGAATACAGTATCACAGGTTGTAATTTATTTTAAAGAGGACGGCACAAATGTGGAAATAACAATGATAAAGCCGTTTGGCAAAGATGGTATATGGGTTCCGAAGACAAGGTCGAATGATAAAGAGGCAAGTGAATATATTACTGATATAGAAGATTAGCAAAGGAACAAACTGCATCATAAATACAAAAATCACTTCATAACGGTCAAAAAGAGGGCTATCGCCAAGCTAACTATTTTTAGCCGGTGCGATGGCCCCAAAACTTTTTAAACATCTTCCTATCTCAGCATTTACCTCCTGTTTAGCGGTCCTTTATAGCCGGAGATCCCTCCGATATTTTCCGCCTGATATCCTTGCTTTTTAAGCCATGCGCAGGCTTGTGTGCTGCGTCCGCCGCTTTGGCAATATACAAATAGGGGGATTTTTTTATCGAGCCTTATGGACTCTATTTTATTTAATGGAATATTTTTGCTTTGAGGAATATTTCCATGAGAAAATTCCTCCGGGGTTCTTACGTCCAGCAAAACTGCGCCTTCCGTTTTTTTAAAGCGCTCTACTCCTTCATTGATCGTTCCTGTTATTCGTAGTAAATCAAAAAGTCCCATTTTTATCATTCCTTTCTTTCGTGCTTTTTGTTTAGAAAACTGCAAAATTGTGGGGTGGAGAATTCTATACTCCATTTGTGGGTGTGAATCTTGTAATTATCCTTGGTTTGCAGGTCATTATTTATGCCGCCATAATATACATTTATTGGATATAGGTGAAATGTAGCATGTTTAACCGAAATTTTCTGTGACTGTGTCACATATACTGTTTCTTTATTAAGTGAGGATAAATTTCAATATCGATTTATTTATGATAAGAAAGGCGTTACTGAGAACGGAGTGAACAGTAACAGAAAGGCTGCTTTCTGAAATTTAAGAAATTTACGGTTTATATTATTGGTCAATTAAGTTATAATACAAGGGTCGTAATCTTTTATTGATAAAAATTAACATAAGGAGTAAGTTATGGAAAATTGGCTTTTACGTTTTGTAAAGGGAATGTTTATCGGTTCCGGTTTTATTCTTCCCGGTGTCAGCGGCGGCGCGCTTGCCGCAGTTTTTGGGATTTATGAGCGGATCATTTCCTTTCTGGCACACATTACAAAGGATTTTAAGAATAACGTGTTATTCTTTATTCCGGTAGGACTTGGCGGCTTGACCGGGGTATTTGTATTATCATTTGCTGTAAGCTTTTTGCTTGGTACTTTTGAATCATACATACTTTGGTTCTTTGTCGGCTGTATTGTAGGAACGGTGCCCGCCTTGTGGGAGCAGGCCGGTAAGAAGGGACGGAGCGGTAAACATATCGCTATTCTCGTCGTTACATTTATTATTGGTCTGGTCTTCTTGTTTTATGGTGAAGAACTGTTCAGTACGGGCGTTCCGCAGAATTTCGGTACATGGATGTTTGCAGGAGCACTGATTGGACTTGGTATTATCGTTCCTGGACTGAGCCCGTCTAATTTCCTGGTTTACATGGGAATGTATAAGGCTATGGCTGACGGTATTAAGACTATGGATATGGGAGTTCTTATTCCTCTGGCAATCGGCGGAATGGCTTGTGTACTTCTTCTTGCGAAACTGATGGATTATATTTTCTCCAAGGCGTATGCCGGTCTGTTTCATTTTATCCTGGGCATAGTCTTCGCTTCCACTGTGATGATTATACCGAGAGATTTCAACTATCTCAGTGCCGGTACGATTATATGCGTTATCATGTGTGCTGCCGGAGCCGCTCTGGGTTACTGGATGAGCATGCTGGAGAAGAGATATAAGCCTGAGGATTAATAGTTGGTCTGAAGGGCAACACGAGTGTTTTCCGCTCGCGTTTATACCATAAGAGGCAATACCTTCACACGGTAAATCGGTAAGGTCTTTCCCCGATTATAAAAAAGCGATATAAAAAGGTAAATTGTCCATGATAAAGTGGACAATTTACCTCTTTTTAAATTGAGCGGACATATCTTAATTGCTCTTCGCTAATTATTTTCTATAAACGGTTAAGCATTCTCTTTCATACTGGTTGCCCTCTCAGCGATATTCTTGCTGAAATTGATAACATCGTGGTCATAGCTTTCATTCATCAGTTTAGACTGAATGAGAAAGTCTGCGGTCGCTCTGTTATTAGCTATCGGTATATCGTACACTTGGGCGATCCTGAGCAAAGCCTTGACATCAGGATCATGAGGCGCTGCTGTCAGCGGGTCTGAGAAAAATATTACAAAATCAATTCTTCCCTCTACAATCTTCGCTCCTATCTGTTGGTCTCCGCCCAACGGGCCGCTGTTATATCCCCTTACAGGAAGTCCGGTGCTGTCCGTGATCATATGAGCCGTCGTACCCGTTCCGCAAAGGAAGTGGCCTTTTAATATCTCCCTGTTATCCTGACACCATTTGATCAAATCAGCCTTTTTGGCATCATGAGCAATCAGTGCAATATTCTTCTGTTTCCCAATTGTAAGTGTGATAAAGTCTTTGTCCATGCAGTTCGTTTCTCCTTACGTTACGTATAATTTTAAGCATTTGTAAGTATCAAAAATATTTTTGAACTTTTAGGCTGCGTTTTTTCCGCAGCCTTTCAATTTATATTATAACAGACTTTTTAAGTTTTTTCATTTAATTCTGAAACCTAATGAAATATTTAAATTACTCTTCCTTTACTCTGTGAACAGTAACGGCTCTTCCTCCTTCTGATACCGTAAGGTGCTTTTTGTGAACATAGGTTCATATGTAAGGACTCATAGACTTTTAAATACCTTTTTGGTCCCGATTGCAATTGCGAGAGCTATTATTCCTGCAAATAACACTACCACATACTCAAATCCCCGGAAGTTTTCAAAAAGAATACCATAGATAGCGCTTCCTATGGGCTGTGCACACATGGAAATCATAAGAATTACCGCAATGACCTTGCCAACGAGATCAGGCGGCGTTTCTGCCTGAACGAAGGTAAGCATCTGCACGGTGAACATAGTCGAAATTGCCATAAGGAGAAAACAGCAGGAACTTATCACGATGTAATTTATCATATCTGAGGAGCAAACCGCCAGAGTTATTCCTATGGGAAAAACACAGACGGCACATGCAAGCAGCAAATTTCCAGCCTTTTTGACAGCAAGCCTTTTGGAAAGAATTCCTGTCAGGACTCCTCCTGCAATTCCTCCGGCCGCCAGTGCTCCCTCTGCAAACCCGTAAAGCCTATTCGCTTGCACCGGAGAAAAGTTAAGTACCTCAGTAATCAGATAAGGCAAACCTACAACAATCATTGCCGACATAAACAGATTGATTGCGCAGACTACAAGCAGAACCTTACCGATAATAGGCTTTTCTTTTCGGATAAAGGAAAGGCTCTCAGAAAAATCACATCCCGCAGTTTTCCATATATTTTCCCCATCTCTCCTTTTTTCAAAAGGAATCACAATGAAAAGCTCCATAATCGCTGACAGCAGGAAGCAGAAAAAGCAAAGAAAAAGTACCGTCTTCAACCCATATAAGCTATATAAAATCCCTCCGAGTACAGGTCCCAATAGCCCCGAAAGGGAGCTAACGGAATTTATAACAGCATTTGCAGCCATGAGTTTATCCTTATTCACTAATGCCGGGATGCTAGCTTGAACCGACGGCTGATAAAATCCGGCAATGCCGTATAGGAGCATAAGCATACCCCCAATCAGAAGGATGATATTCGCTCCGCCCATGCACAAATAAAATATCAATATGAGGGCCGAAGTAAGAAAGTCCAATATAACCATAACATTTCGTTTATTCACCCGATCCGCGATGATGCCTCCTGCTGGTGAGAGAAGAATTGCCGGGATAAAGGCGCAAGCGGTAACAGCTCCGTAAAGTGTGCAAGATCCGGTTCGATTCAACAGATACAAAGGCAAAGCGAACCTGAGCGCCGCATTTCCGAACAGGGAAATAATCTGCCCCGCTATTACTAAAGTAAAATCCTTAGAAAATAATTTTTGATTCATAATTTCAATCTCCTTTTTAATACCAAACGTTGGTATGTATTATCTCAAAAATAAGAAAAGCGCATATGAAAGGCTTTTCCCATTAATTTAAGCTTATATACTATTCTATTTACGATTCTGATAAATCAGCGCCAGCTCCTGCATCCGATTTATCATCTCCTCATCCAAAACATCCAGACCGAAGCCGCGCAGCATTTGGTCAAACACCATAAGCTTCCTATAACATTCCTCGGGCGTATTGTTAAAAATCATAGGATTAAGCCAGAAATTAGCGACCAGCACGATCAGTTCGGAAAGCTCCGCAGGATATTGCGTCTGAATCGAACCGTCCGCTATCCCCTGCTCAACGACTGGCCGGATATATAAAGGAACCGTTTCATCTATCGTGTCGCGAAGCATTATAAACATAAATCTGGAATTCTCACCCAGACTGGGAGCCGCCGCAAACATATCGCTCTGTACCGGACGCAGGACGGATTCTTTAAAAATAGTTTTCAGCTTTTCTCTTCCGTTCATATCCGAACGGTCGCGAATAGCTGCTAACATCCGATTGGAATCCGCAGTCATTCTATCCGCGGCAGCAATCAGAATCTCTTCCTTCGATTTAAAATGATGATAGATTGCCCCTTTGCTAAGGCCGCCCAGATGATCGATAATATCTTGTATGGAAGTATGCTCATAGCCCTTCTCCATAAATAAACGAAAGGAAACGTCCAGTATCAGATTAATCGTCTCCTCAGGATACTTGTTTCTCGCCATTTCATCTCACCTCATAAATTTGCCGTATTAAAACATACCAATAGCACAAAACATACTTATGGTATGTTTACTTTATCATACTGTTGGTATGTTTTCAAGCAATTATTTTATTTATTTCAAATAGAACGAAATCAATCTTATTCTTCCGTCAATGCAATCTCAAAGTCAAAAGGAAATTCCTCAGCCGTACGGTTGGTAAAATCCACCCTGAATCCCCTCTCGTCCTTATGAAAAAATCCTGAGACAGGTTCTATCCTCACATAGCACATATTTTCATCCGCTTCATTATTGTGCCTGAAATACCAGCTTTTAAATACCTCTGTTAACTTCTCCCTGATTTCGGAGTTTTCCGGCTTTAGAGGATGTCCGATATCATAAGCCTTGACTTTGCGGCAACCCCGATGTTAAAGCGGTTTCATCATAAACATTTCCATTGTCTCCGCAAATGGCTCGAAATCTTTTATCAGACATCCGCAATCCTTGTAACCCAGCTTGCGATAAAAATGCTGGGAGCTTTCTTCCACCATCGTGGATGTCATAACCAGCTTATGATCCAATTTTCGCATCTCTGACTCCCATAACAGCATAGCGGCTCTCCCGATTCCTCTTTTGTGAAATCCCGGATCTATATAAATCAAATTCAAAAAAGGTATCAAATCCCAGAATAAATTGTATCTGATTATTCCGAAACATTTCTTGTCCTCTTCGATAATATAGCACTGATTCTGCAAAATTTTATTTGAATATTCCTTTTTGCTCAAGTGCTTATCCAGTTCGAACCAGTAACGCTCATCCCCGGCGCTCGCATATCGTATCTCAATCATTTCTTTCCCCCTCCTTTACCGCTTTTCCCAAAAGTCAAAGCCCTCCTGTGATATCCATCCGATTCCTTAACCGCCCAATTCTGCGGCAATCGCCAGAAATCTTTTTTCTGACAATATCTCGTTTGTTATATATTTCCCATCATAAAACAGCGCGTAATTTGTCCATGCTGCCGGAGCGTTCCTGGCCGCTTCTGCGTTATCGATAAAATTGCTGTGGAAGGGCAGGCCCATATCCCTGGCTTTTTCCTCAATTAGCGGTACATATTTTGCGGTATACGGACAGCCGGCGGTATAATACAGCGAGAAACCTTTCTCTTCTGTATGCGGTTGTTTCACCTGCTCTTTGAACTTCGGTACGGGAGCATTCTTCTCAAGCGGGAGATATAACAGTGTGAAATATGGCTCGGCCGTATCTGCTGTTAGAAATCCTTTGTAAGCGAGATACTTCGGATCAGAAAGAAAAGACATTTTCTTCGTCGATGAGATGGTGCAAATACCTCTTTTTCCCTTTTCCATGCTATCACTGATACAAGCGCCCAGCAGCTCATTGGAGTAACCGTGCCCCTTAAAGCTCCCGGATACCCAAAAGCAGTTAATATACATATACTCCTGCGCCTCTATGGGAACCCATGCGTATTCCGAAGGTATGTATTCGATGAAGCACTTTCCCCGCTCCGCGCTTTTTAAAAATACCAGTCCCTCGGCGAGCCTATCGGAAATCCACGCCTTTTTCGCCATAGTCTGCGGATCCTTATTATTCGTCATTGCGCAGCAGATGTGCTCATTCTCAAGATTTTCAGGTGTCAGTTTTATATAATTCATAGCTACTCCTTCTTCACCCATTCAGTGAGATAAACAATAAATTATAATTGCCTGCTGCACAACAAGCAGACTTTTTTTGAACTCATAGCCCGGAAAGTATTCGGACTCAATCACATCCCCGGATACCTCTTCGCCGCGGTAAAACGGAGGGCAGGGATTGAGGATCGCACCGGGATTCGCTCTGTCCATCATCTCTTTTGTAATCCGATACCCTTTAAAATCAGCCAATGCGCCTTCCTGTATTGAATCCGTGCATATGATATCCCTGCCCTCCACAGCATCCCGTAACTCACCGAAAACATCTGTGCCGTCCATCTCATAGCCCTTAGGACAGCACTGGGCAAACCGAAATCCCATAACTTCGGCAGCCTCCTTCCATGCCAAACCGATATTGCCGCTTCCTCCGCAGAATAAATAACTGTCATTCAGAAAATCTTTGCGAAGTTTTGACAGAGTGTACAAATCTGATATGATTTCGCAAGGGTGATTTTGATCCGTCATCGCATTGATTACGGGTACTCCGGAGAATATTTGCATCTTTTCCATGAGGGAAATGTCCTTATGCCTTACAACAATCACGTCACACCAGTTGTTCAGATATCCTATTATGTCTTTTATCTCCTCTTTTTTATCCAGCGTTTGCGGGGGAAACAGTATCGTCTGCCCGCCCAGCAAATATATCCCCTTTTCGAAGGTGACCCTTGTCCGGATACTCGCTTCCGGAAAAAACATGACGGCTGTTTTCCCCTTTAAAAAATCCTTATATTTCCCGGCTTGAATAGCGTCGGCAATATCAAATATTTCAAAAATATCCTTTTTCGTATAATCCGTTATCCGAAGAAAGCTTCTCATTTTTATCCCCCTGCAAGAGTCTGTTGCCCCTATACATATTCTTCTATCCCGTATTTGCTTATTTTTATCTTTTTCACATATATTTCCTTGAGCCTGGAAAGAGCATTGTAATGGGCCGTTGCCGCATGCCGCTTCAACTCATGCTGATTCGTCCACATCTCCATCAGGCACATATCATCTGATGAATCCAATGGATAATAAAAATCATATTTAATATTTCCCGGTTCTTGTCTGGAAGCCGTTGTTATTTTTTCTTCCTGAAGCTTTCTGTAAAATTCCTCTCTTTTTCCGGTTTGAATGGTATACCTTACATTTACGAGGACATATTTGCGTATCGAAAGAAGAGCAGCCCCATAATTCTCCGCCTTAGTTACTGCAAAATATTTGCCGAAGGAGACCGTCCACATATCCATTTCTTCATCCATTCCGTCATCCTTCTCCGCTATATCGTTCATAATAAAAGAAACGAATCTGCATGAGGTTCCCGCTATCTCAGGAAGGAGATAAGATACACCCCATTCTGCATCTTCCTTGTCATCCACAAATCCATTTCTTGCATCTACAATAAAATTACTGCCCTCATACTTTGCCAAAAGGCTTGCCGCAAACATAGTAGGGCGTCTGTAATCCTCCAGATGACAATACTTTTTCCACCTGAGCAAAACCACATGATCCTCAGGAATATATTTTACATTGCAATATTCCGAATCAAACTCCTCCTGCGCAACCGCAATTTCCATGAATCCCACCGTAAAAGGCAAATGAGGAAAAAGCTTCGTTCCTGTATGTACGAACCCATTCTGGATATACCAGTTTTTTAAACGAGTGTTTTCCTCTATGATTCCGATAACGATTTTATTTCCCTCGAGGGTTTTTACCATATCATAACAAAATTCTACAAGCTGCTTTCCGTACCCTTTGTGCCTATATGCCGGCAATACCGTCAATTTAGCCAACTCATAGCTTCCATTATCCTTTGCTTCCAGCTGTGCAAAACCGACAATCTTATCCCCTTCGCATGTTGCAAACATTTTATTTCCTTTTTTGTAATCGTTGTCCAATCTTTCATATGGCATAAAAGCCCCGTTTGTCGGACAATTATCCGTGGTAAGCCCGAATTCGTCCGCAACTGTCATCGAACTGTCCCTAATTACGGCAAGACATTCCATTAAATCCTTTTCTTCTACCGATCTTATCATTCTACTTCTCCTCCTGCTCCTCACTATTGTAAATTTACTAATTTATCGATACCGTCGATACCGGAAAATTCCTCTACTATAATAGATTCAATATGTTCTTTTAATGCTTTATTTACGCTTGTAATACACCAATTTTTTTCACCGCCTATACTTTTACAATCGTCTTCAATTAAAATATCCGGCCTTATTCGTTCTACCAAATCGGCGTACTCTTCTTTTCTCCCTCTGCATAAAATTTCCGTATATTTTATCCCATGGAAATCCATGACTCTTTTTATAAATAAATATCTTTTCTTCTTAACATAAGAACATAAGTAAATTTCATTTCCCTTATCATATAAATCATTTATTATTTGCTCCGCCTTCCCTATTGGTGCATATCCACGCTTGGAAAACAGGAACAACACGGGCTTTGTATAAAAGGTCGTACCCTCGATAAAAATCATTATTTTCTTCAACCCTTCTCCCTCCACTCATTATGGCATATTATTTCACGTACTTTATACATCTGTCGAGGGCAATATAATTCCCGTGTATATCCGCCAAGACTGCTATATCCATCGTAATTCTCCCATTTTTTAATAATTTATCACAATCACTCTAAATACTAAATGTTTTTTGCAAATTAAATATCCATATCCTCTAACATAAACCTTCGTAATCATACATAAACTTCTGCCATATATTTTTCCACTTCTTTATTTTTACTTTTCTTCTTTATGCCCGGCTTCATGCCAAACCATACATTCTTCCGCTCTTACAAATCCGCACTTTTCATATAACGCCTGTCCTGCTTCGGTGGCATCAAGGCTTATTTCTGTAATTCCCTTCTGCCTTGCTTCCATCATTAACCATGCCATCATTTTTAAGGCAATTCCCTGCCTTCTATAATCTGCACGGGTATAGACATTCATAATATGAGCTCTTTTCCCGGTAGGATGATCGAACGTAGGCATCACATTTATATAACAAATGGAGGCACACCCAATGGCCTCACTATCTTCCACTGCCAGTACAGTAGTTTGGCCGGAGCTTTTAAAATATTCTCTTGTGTTGTTTATAAACTCCTTATCGAAGGGTATGCCGCCGGACAGCCCGTTTACAGCTCTCAGCATCTCTAGCCTGATATCCATAACCATATCTAAATCGGTATTCACTGCTTTTATCAATTTCATTCTGTATAGTCTCCTGTATCTTTCGCTTTGCACACGCAGCTGCGCATTCACTGCTTCTGTAAGAGAAGCGCCTTTTCCTCTTATAAAAATGCAGAGCTGTCCATCCCTTTATAAAAGGATGATTAACAGCTCTGTGTCATAAATTTTGTTCTTTACAGACTTCTCCGCGCAGCAGAACTCCTCCCCTTTTGAGTATCGATTAAAGATAATTTTAGGTAGATGCCGCGCGGTTGTCAACACAATTTTAAATATTGATTATAATTCGAAAATAGAAATTTTAAATTCCATCTCGTAATCCATGATATTCAAATGTTTATGATCAGACCCGTTATAAATGCAAAAAATATCACATATAACAAATACAATATAAACTGCCGAACACCCAATACAATTTTAACAGCTCCTAAATTGGTAATTTTTGTGGCCGGTCCGGTAAGCATAAATGCTGCAGCGGAGCCCATGCTCATACCGTCATAAAGCCACTGCTGCAGAAGAGGTATGGTTCCGCCCCCGCACATGTAAAGCGGAACGCCGATGGTAGCCGCCATCAGTACACCAAATCCCTCGTTATTGCCAAATAGTTTAACAAACGCATCTGTCGGTACATATCTTTGAAACAATGCGGATAATACGATTCCTAAAAGAAAGTACAGCCAAGTTGCTTTCACGTTCCGTCCGAAGTTTTTAAGTAAGCGTAACAGGATATTAGGGTCTGTATCACGGCTTTTCACTTCTGCAATGGAAGAAAAGTTAAAAAATGAAGTTTCCCTGCAGAATATATGTACCAGCAGCCCCGCTACAATGCCACACAGAAAACAAGCCGATATACGTACGATCAAAGCCTTCGTTCCTAAAGCAACGCTATAAATAACCAGCTGTGGATTGAGTAGAATAGAAGACATCATAAAAGCAGCCAGCCAGTCATCTCTCATCCCCTTAGCTGAAAAGGATGCCGCAATCGGGATTGTTCCATACATGCAGAGTGGTGAAGCCATGCCAAGTAAACATGCCGGTACAATACCCAATACCCCCATCCTTTTATCCTTTAAGCCACTGAACAAACTATGTATCCGTTCTTTGCCGAACACAGACACTACCGATCCTATAACCATACCAAACAACCAGTACCCAAAAATCTGATTCAATTGAATGCTAAAATAATACCATAGATAAATAAATTCCCTATGCAATATATCAATCATCAATATTCACCAATTCATACTCACGGCTGCCAAGTCCGATCTCTTCCGCACTTTCCAATGTATGAAGTCCGTTCAATTGTTCAATTCTGTTTACAAGTTTTTCTCTGCCTTCCGCAGTATATACAAGATCGATACATGCCTGATCCAGAGCTACCGGATCAGTTGAAGCAAGAATTCCGATATCGTGAATATCCGGTTCAGCCGGTCTTCCATTGCAGTCGCAGTCTATACTGATTCTGTTCATAACATTGATATATGCAATATTCTTCCCATTCCCCAAACTGTCGGAAACAGCCTTACCGGCCTCAGCCATTGATTCCAGAAAGTCATCCTGAACGCCTCCCCACATACTTGTACTGCTCTTTCCTGCGGTATGTATCAGGCATTTTCCTTCTTTTGAACCAATCCCTATGGAAATATTTTTAATAGCTCCTCCAAAGCCAGCCATCTCATGCCCTTTAAAGTGAGAAAGTACAAGAAAAGAATCATAATTTGCAAAGTGCGCACCTACAAGATCTTCCTCCAGATGAATTCCTCCATTTACAGGAAGGCTTATTGATCCGTCAGCATCCATAATATCCACTTCTGCAATATCCGTAAAACCATGATCCTTTGCTACCTGCATATGCATAGCAGTTTCGCCTCGCGAACCGCCATATGCCGTATTACATTCGACAATCGTACCATCCACAGACTGCACCAGGTCTTTAATCAGTTCCGGTTTCAGATAGTTGCTGGAGGGAGGCTCACCTGTACTAAGTTTCACAGCAACCTTCCCTTCCGGTGTCCAGCCCATGGCTTCATAAACTGCCATCAAACCTTCCGAGCTGATATCATCTGTCATGTAAACTTTTGGTGTTTCCTTCGGTAATTGTGTTACTTCTTCCGAATCAGAGGTATCTGTCTGTTCTGTTTCACTAACTTCCGATTTTTCTTCTCCCGAATCTTCTACTTCTGAACTTTCGGCTTCTGAACTTTCTACTTCTGAACTTTCTACTTCTGAGCTTTCTACTTCCGTATTAGCTGCATTACTGCTACCCTGCACATTTCCACATGCCGTGAGAGAAAGCGCTGCCGCAAGTATTAAAGTAAAATCAATAACTCTTTTCCATTTCATAACTCACACCCTCCATCCCTATTATTCTTTTTTACATACTCTTTTCAGTATACATTCTAATCAGATAACACAAACTTAATGTGAAAATGTGAGAATTCTGTGAGAAAAAAGGTAGATTTATATGAAAATATACTGAAATTTATATTTAACATCAGCAATCAGCTTTGGCTCATATTACTTTGACTTGAATACTCAAACCAAAAAGTTGTCAGCGTTTCTTTACAGTCTACACCATAGCACATATCGTGAGCCTTTAAAAATGTGCTGACAATAGAAAGGCCGATGCCGGTTCCCTTTTTACGTCCGCCATGATGTTGACTGCACTGATATCTTTCCCAGATGATTGCCCGCTCCTCTTCCGGAATAGGTTCCCCCTGATTGACGACCGACACTCGTATCCCGTTACCCAATTTTTCAATCACTACGGAAATCCTTTCCCCATCCGCAGTATGATTGACGGCATTATTCAATAGATTTCGCATTACCTGGCAAATTTTCATTGCATCTACATTGACAGGAATATCCTTCCGAGCGCTTTCCAGACGGACCGTGATACCATATTGAGCGGCGTTTTGTTTGCAATGAACTACTTCTGACTCAACAATCTCATACAGATTATACCAATCCTTTTTTAGCTGGATATACCCAGCCTGCAACTGAGAGTAATCCATGATATCGCTGACCATTTCGCTCATCCGTCCAGCTTCTTGTATAATAAGGTTAAGGTCTTCATTGCGCTTCTCATCATTTTTCCAACTGATATCCCGCACCATTTCAGCATACCCCCTGATAAGGGCCAGCGGTGAGCGCAACTCATGGGACACATTGGCTATAACCTCTTTGCGAAGAACATCCACTCGTTGGAGCGCCTGGCTGAGCTCGTCTACCGAATCGGATAATTGCCCGAGTTCATCATTCAGGGACAGCCCTGGTGTTGCGGTTAATTCGCCCTTTGCAAGTTCATCTACCGTGCATTTTATAATATGTATCGGCTTCACAAAATAGCGGGACAACAATGCTGCCAACATAGCAGCAGCCAGAGACAGTGTTATGCTCAATGTCACAAGCTGGCTACGGTTAATACGAAGTACCGTATGCAGTTCATCCATTGAATGATACAAAACAATCAAAGCCTGCCGGTTTCCATACACTACCGGAACACCAATTTCAAGTATCAACGGTTCCGATCCGCATCGTATAATTTTATGGTATGATTCTCCCTGCAAAACCTGCCGGTATTCTTCACTATTCTCAAACTCACTTAGAAATACACATGCAGACTCCAAAGAACTTTCATCTTGTAATCTATACCCTAAGCTATAAAGCGCAAGCAGCTTTCCGTCAACGCCGATCAGCATCATTTTTCCGTTCGTGGACTTGCTTAAAGAGGCAAGCAGTTGATTATGATAGGCGAGATCTTTTGTTTTCAGTTTTTCTATGACAGGCTGCAAGCGGCTTTGTACTTCAGCAACGGTAGAATCAACATAATTGCGCTCGAACAAAAAAATCTGCACAATCCACATAAATACTATGCTGAGAGTCACCAAAAGCATCATAATCAACCACAAACGGACTACGATCATGGAGTGTAAGGGCGACTTTCTACGAAGTTTATTCATATTCAAATTTATACCCAACCCCCCATGCCGTTTGAATTATTTTTCTGTAGTCACCCAGATGCTCCCTAAGTGATTTGACATGAGTATCTACCGTACGTGCATCACCATAATAGTCATAGCCCCAGACCTTATTCAACAGCTGTTCCCGGCTGAGAACAAGTCCTTCATTCTGTGCAAGATACAATAGAAGATCAAACTCTTTGGGCGGCAGGTTAAGTACTTTTTCACCTACGGTTACAGTTCTCGAACCGGGCGAAACACAGAACTCTCCAAAAAAAAGCTTATCACATGACCTTTTTCCGCTGCGCTTGAGTACGGCACCGATACGGGCCATCAGTTCCTTTGGACTGAATGGTTTCGCCACATAATCATCTGCCCCAAGATTAAATCCCAACAGCTTGTCATATTCCTCGCAGCGGGAAGTCAGCATAATAACCGGAACCTGACTTTCCTTACGTATTTCTCCCAGAGTTTCAAAACCATCGAGTTCCGGCATCATGACATCCAGCACAACGATATCAAACTGTGTGCTATTTGCTTTCTCAATAGCTTTCTGGCCGTTTTCTGCCTCTTCGCACTGATATCCATCTAATTCCGCATAAGTCATCACCAGCTTCCGAAGATGTATATCATCATCGACAATTAGTAGTTTCGGCATCATGCTCCCCTCTTTCTTTGAATATGTATATTATTTATCTGGATAATAGATTTTATTGGTCAATAAATGTGCGACTTGAGTTTGTCATATAGGCAATATCAAGTATATATTTTGTGATTGGCTCATAATCTGATAAATGCTGATACAAAATATGTTGCAGCAAATAAGTCTCTGCAATAAAACTACGGCCTCAACATACCTATTAACGAGATGTCGCCTTAGCTTTGCGTTTTTTTCTAACTCCACCATTATATCATACAGACTATCTAATCGAATAGTCATATCATACAGCTTTCTTTCCTTGCAACGGATATCTTCATGCGAAGTATCAATTTCATTTTCCAAGTGTGCTTTGGTCAAGTCAACCTCTCGGAGCTTGTCAAAAAAACATATAACCGCATTTATTTCTGCGTGTTATCGGCTCTACCTCATTGTATATATTGACTGCTGATCAAATCGTTTTCGATTGAAAATCAGTAAAATTAAAGAAAAAAGTATTCGTGACGGAATCTTAAAAAAAGATTCGTCACGAATACGGACAATGCAATATCTGTCAATAAATAATGTTACAAAACCTCTGAAAGAAGAATCAGTTCCTCAAGTGCCTTGCTGTCCTCTTGTTTACATCCTTCAATCAACGCCGCCAGTTGCTTCCTTACTTCCGGCTCGGCAAAGCTTCTCATTTGCTTCTCGTTTCTCTCATATCCGCCCAGAATCTTCGCCATGCTCCATATATTCGTTGCAACATTGGAAAAATGCTTTTCTATCCTCCTGCAGCTATCGCTATGCTCTTCCAATTCATCCGACAGCCTTTTCATATAAGCGGCCGCATTGCTTCGCCCGTCTGCAAGACAGTCCATCGCATCCCCATGGCACATAAGGCGCTCTGCCAAAAGCGGTAAGACCGCATCTCTTGGAAAATTGGCTTCGTTCAATATCCCTTCCCGCCACGCATCGTAAGCGAAGATTCCTTTCGCAAAAGTCTTGCCTGATTCCTCATAAAACCGTCCGGTCATTACTCTTATTGCATTTTCAATAATCTCTTTATTTGAGATTAGCGGTTTGTTTTTCTCCCCAATGGAAATCACAGCTATCGTATCGCTGTTCTCCCACCATTTGCTCGCGATGAAATAGCCGGATTCGTCTATCTCAACGTCTCTCGCGAATTCAATAGCGTCCTGAAAAAAGTTCCATCCGAGCAAGGTCTCTCCATTATCCTTATAACCGGTAATGATGCAGGCCTCCGGGGGGCCGATAATTCCAAGGGCAATGCACGGAAATCCCGCATCAATCCGTTGTTTAATAAAATGAGTAAAATCGCTCTTCTTATCCGGGCAATTCCCTTCAAACTTTACATCGCAGGAGGAATTCGTTCTCGTTATCATATGAAACTCCCGTCCTAGCGATTCCACTCCCAGCCTATAGACCTCCTCTGGATTGTCAAAGGTATGGATGACATCCACGTTTCCCCCATTCCACGCTCCCTTTTCCCACGTGAGACGAAATGCTGCTCCCGTAGCTGCCATGGAAAAATCTGCTCCCACATCTTGCCCCAGATAATTCGCACAGCTTTTTACGCACATAGGATATGGCGTGCATCCTTCCGCACCGTATTCTACCTTGGATATCCCATATAATACCGTTGCACCTTCATTTTGTAATTTATTTCCCAAGCTATTTCCCTGTTCATTTTTTAATTCATTCCCTTTATTCATGACTTTCACCCTTTCTTTCTATCGAGTATGCCTATACCAAATGCGCCTGCGCATAGCTTTATTCTGCCTACCGGCGGACGCTTTCTCCTGAATTCAGAAGGCGTAAGCCCCGTCACTCTTTTGAATGCACGCGTAAAGCTATCATAATTTGCAAAGCTGTATTTAGTGGCAATATCCATAATACTCTGATTATTATAAAGAATTTCATAAGCGGCATTTGAAATTTTCCGAGTAAGAATATACCGGGCAAGGGGTATACCGGTTTTGTCCGCAAATATACTGCGTATGTGCGCAATGGAAAATCCGGTCGCCCGTTCGAGCTCCTTATAATCGATTTTTTCTTCTACCCTGTTTTCAATATAAATAATAATCGAGCTTATCGTTAAAAAGTAATCCATTCCGTATACCATTATTTCCCTTCATGAAGTAAATTCAATATACCATACGAATGAAAATCTTTCTCGACATTTTTAAGGATGTTATCTGCAATTATATATTGGAATGATTTGTGTGATAAACTTATCTACTATACTGTCATTTTTCGGCAAGCTAAAATCCCATCTGCGCAAGCCATGATGTAAGCTCATTTTCCCGGTCTTTTGCATCGGATTTATCTTTTGAACATTTGCCAAGCTGTTTCTCTCCTGCGATAACGCCATCCGACATAAACAGAACCCGCTCGGTTTTTGCCGCTACCTTTGCATCATGGGTAACAAGCAGAATCGTCGTGCCGGACTGATTGATTTCCAACAAAATATCCATCACTTCTCCCGCCGACTTTGAATTTAACGCTCCCGTCGGTTCGTCACCAAAAACAATCTGCGGCTTATTAATTAACGCCCGGCAAATAGCCGCCCGTTGAAGCTGACCTCCCGACGCTTGGGTAATAGTATTGTCTCTAAGCTCCAGAATCCCCGTTTGTTCCATAAGCTGTGTCGCTCGTTCATTTATTGCCTGACGGCTCTCCTCTTTTGCCCTGAAAGCGGAGAGAATAATATTATCAAAGATACTAAGGTTTTTAAGCAGACTGCTTTGTTGGAATATGAAGCCCATCATTGTGAGACGCAGCTTTGACAATTCATCCTCGTTCATCTTGGCGATCTCTTTGCCACAGAATTTCACATTGCCGGATGTCATGCGATCCATGCCGCTGATATTATAGAGCAGCGTTGACTTGCCGGAACCGGATGGCCCCATGACCAACACAAACTCGCCCTGACTTATATCCAGATCTACATCCCGCAAGACCTGTTGGCTATTATTTTTACCTATGTCGTAGGTTTTGTTTAGTTTTCTTGCTTCCAGTATGTTGTTCATTTTATTTTCCTCCTTTATTCCACAGACATAATGAATCCGCTTGTTTTTTTCATAGGGGCAATCACAAGCCATAATGTAATAATGACTGCCGATATTATTGAAGCCGGGCAAAGAAGATAAGTAAGCGGACCCACCACAAACTTTATGCTTGACGCACCCGGAATCATCAGAGCGGCCATGCTTTGCCCAAGCGTTCCTGCCGCCAGCATTCCTATAACGATGCCGATTAACAGGACAATCATCACGCGTGTAACATATTGAACCTGTATATCCTTCATGGAAAACCCAACACTTCGCAGGATGGCGATTTGCGGAGCCTCCTTTGCCGTAAGCATTTTGAAAAACATTGCCGTTATCAGTACTGCGATTCCGACTGCAATCCCAACTGCAAATATCGAAGCTGATTTAAGCTGCCCGATGACATTTCCCATTGTCTGCCGGACAACCTCATCCACCTCATTCACTTTGGCGTCGGAAAAAGCTGACGCATATTCCGCACCCTTTGCGGAAATACCGGCACCGTCCTTTATATTCATGTATACGACATACCAAAGGATGTTTTTGGGGTCATGAGGCAAAATTGCCTTAGCTGTTTTGCCCGCATTTGTCGTATCCTGATAAATTCCGCAGACTGTTAGATTCTGTTCTTGACCGTTTACCAAAACGGTCAATGGTTCTCCGATTTTTTTACCGAACGCATCCGCATTCATAACGGAAAGGGCAATCTCTCCCTCCTCCCCCGGCGCGGAGCCTTGCATATACTCAAGCGGAAATACGGAAAAGTCTCCGCTCTCTATTCGAATTCTTTCATACATCCCGTCTGGGGTCAATGCCTCATACGAGCCGGCAAAAAAGCCGGCATACTTATCAATCTCTCTGTCATTTTGCAGATACGCCAGCAGGTCGTTATACTGACGGTTCATGTCGCCGCGCTGTATATCAATCCGCATATCACTTCGCCCAACACCCATATAGGTGATATATTCCGGCGACTCTATGGTATTCAGCGTGTTTATAGGAAGAATAATTAAAAACGTGCAAACCATAAAAACTACGCACAGTAACCCGTATACACGAAAGTGTCCAATCACTTCCTTTACGCCAAGGAACACATTTACATTCGCAATTGCGCTTTTATGCAGCATAAGGTTTTGCCGCCCTATCCCCCCGTTATCGGATGAGCTTCCGTTTCGTATAGCTTCCACGGCGGATATATGCCGGAAGCGGCGAAGTACCAGTCTGCAAAATAAGACAACTGCGAGGAAAATAAGTACTGCGCCAGCCATCGGAAGCAGCCTGCTGAATACAGTTTTTTCAACTTCCCCCATGTATAGACGGATGTTTGCCGTAAATATGCTTCCCATAATAAAAGAAAGCGCATAACCGACGATACTTGCCGCCGCTGCCATCACGACATACTTTGTAAGGTACAGCTTTCCGATATCCTTGTGGTTAATGCCAATTGCCCGCATTACGCCGATTTCTCTGTAATCTTCCTCCATTGCGGCTATCATGGTAAAACGCAGGCACAAGGCCGCAATTAAACCTAATAAAACGCCGACAAGAATCATAACTGCCGCCACAATATCGTCCGATGCACTGTTCAAAAGCCTGTATAACGGATAAGTTACAGAAGGGCCTTTTTGCGGTAAGCCTGCGGATAGATAGAGGCTTTCCAGCTCCCCAATGTTGTTTACGTCATGCAGCCTGAACTCAATCAAATATTCGATTTCTCCGATGTTTTCCCGTAAATCAGCAAAGTCGTTATCGCTCACCAAAAACCGTTTCGATTCAGATAGGGCCGAGTTCATCTGCGCGTCTCGGAGATATGATACAATCGTAAACTCTTTGCTGTAATTTCCTGACTGAATTCTGACGGTATCACCAATTTGCAAATTATATTCCTGTTTATGATAAATTGGTACAGCGATTTCTCCGTCGTTAAGTCTCAACACCTGATTATCCATGTCGAGGAAAAATCCGAACACGGTATTTTGTTTTACAAAAGCGTTTTGCTGGATATTGTCCGCTTCCGAACTCTCATTGTTCCCCAAAAAGATGTCGGCGCCATCTATATTGAGCATTTCCGCCGTTTGATGACTTTCTATGATATCACCATGTTCGGCGGCAAAGCTGTCGATGTCCGGATTGTTAATTTCCCCGGCGTGCATCTGTGTGAAATGCGGAATGCTCGCTTTTTCAAACAGATTGGTTGTAGCACCGGATATCTCCGTGATGACTCCTACCGCACAAGAAATTGATAAAGCTGCAAGCATGATAAACAAGAATAGGGTCACAGCAATAATCTTGTTTCTTTGAAAATCCTTTTTTAACATTCGTGTCAACATGTTATGCAGTACCTCCTTCGTTTTTGAGCATTTGCCGCATGATAAAGGTTATTGCTAACATGGCTGAAACAGCGGCAAGTATTGGAATATAGGGCGTTTCCCTAAAAGTTTTAAACAGGTTTCCATACATGATTTGGCCTAATGGCGCAGCGCATTGGGCGACCGCCATCATAATAGCCATAACCTTCCCTAAAAGTTCATCCGGTGTTTTTTTCTGTACTTTTGTAACAATGAAAATAGATATAATCGTCACCGCAGCAGCTATTGGAACCCCGCACACCATGAAAAGGATAAACGAGGGATAATAACCAAGCCCAAGCATAAAGGTAGTAACGGACAATGCCATTGGAACAAGCAGCATGGTAATTACCAAAGACCAGCGGTGCAACGTTTTAACTTTCATTCGTTTTGAGAACAGCCCGACAGTAAGTGCTCCTAAAATCGTAGAGAATTGAATCATCCCCATACCAAGGCCGTATGCGCTATCGCTGCTTCGCATAGTTACCCGTAAAATAATAGGTGCACCGACAATAAAGAGGGGAACAAGAATAAAATTCAGAATGGCGGCAAGTATAACAGCTTTTAGAATAAACCGTTTTTTTATCACATATGCGAAGCCCTCTTTTATATCTTTGAAAATCATTGCCGCCATAAGTCCATCCCGTTCTCGTTTGCTGAACGGTATCTGTATAAATATTTCCATCACGGCGGATAAAAAGAATGCGGCGCAACTCATCACAAGGAGATTATGTACACCGAAGCCTGAATAGAGAACACCGCCTAAAATTGGAGCCACAACGCCGGACAACGCTTGAACCGCCTGTACAATTCCGTTTGCACCTTCTAACTTTTCCTTTGCCACAAGCAAGGGGATACTGGCGGTCACAGCAGGGGTATACAAGGCGCTGATAACGGATAACGCTACCATAATTACACCAATCATTAAAACAGAATGATTACCCGCACCCATCAATAAAATTAAGCACAGTACAAACGCGCTGCTGGTGAAATCAAATATTACCATCAGATTACGCCGATTAAATCTATCTGCAATAGCCCCGCCCACTGGTGCGAGTAAAAGGGGAATATTGGATATAGCGTATAACGCGGCAAACATGGACTCATTGCCTGTTGTATCTAAGACATATAAAGAAAGGGCGAACCGCAGCAAAGCTGCTCCGAAAATGGATATAATCTGTCCCAATACCATTAAGTTAAAGTTTTTAGGCGATGGTGTATAAATCATATTGTCTTGCATTCTGAACCTCCTTAATAAAATATAAACTAACCGTCAGTCTATATATATGTTAAAAATATGCACGATACGAATGGTAAAAGTATCATGCAAATATTTTTATAACATCCTTAAAATATCCCGCCGGAACACCCAGCGTCTTTTCTATCATTTCGATAAAAGCAGCTCCATACCGGGCGCGTTCTTCCCCGCTCCAAGAAAAAAGTCCTTCATCGAAAATAGTTTGCCCTGCCGCCAGAAACAAAGCGACTGTTTCCTGCGGATAATCAGTAGAAAATGTATTTGCACCGTTATCTTCTTTGAGTATTTCCGCCATGACAGGCGCAAGGCACTTGATCGATTGTACCAAGCTTTTTTGGTGCATTTCTGCGTTCTCTGCCTCATGGAATTGGTGTGCTATATTTTCCCTGTCTTTAATCATTTCCTCTGTTTGACCCTGACCCATCAAAATGGCGCATAGCTTTTGCGGTGGCGTCATTTGAGGATTTGCCACAATCTTTTTGGCATTATTTACACTTGCGTCAACAATGCGTCCGATAATTGCGTCCATGACTTCTTCTTTTGATTTGAAATAATAGTAAAACACACCTTTTGATAGACCATGTACGTTTAAAATATCAGTAACCGTTGTTTTGGCATACCCTTTTTCTATAAAAAGTTTTTGCGCCGCATCCAATATTTCGCTTTTTCTTACTTCCGGCTCTTTATGCCTGCGCATAATCTATTCACCACCCTTTTTAGACCAGCGGTCAGTTTGCAATTATATTAGCATCCGGCTGAAAAAATGTCAATATAATTTGTTCAGACTCTTCAAACTCTATTATGTAATAGGAGCACTTTCCCTCTATTACATAAAAAATAAGCGTACCACTATTTCTAATGATACGCTTATCGTTATGCTTCCTCAAAACCTATGGTAAATGTCCAAAATGGTTTCGCCTATCTTTGTTTAATAGCTGCCTGTGCCGCTGCCAGCCTTGCAATGGGAACTCTGAAAGGAGAACAGGACACATAATCGAGACCCGCATTGTGGCAGAATTCAACGGAGGAAGGATCACCGCCATGCTCGCCGCAGATTCCCAGCTTCAGTCCGGGCCGTGTCTTTCTTCCCCTCTGGGCTGCCATCTCTATCAACTGCCCCACGCCGTTGTGGTCCAGCTTGGCAAAAGGATCGGATTCATAAATTTTACTCTTATAGTACGCCGATAAGAACTTACCCGCGTCATCTCTCGAAAAACCGAAAGTCATCTGTGTCAGATCGTTGGTTCCGAAGGAGAAAAACTCTGCTTCCTCGGCAATTTCGTCCGCCAGTAACGCCGCGCGCGGTATTTCTATCATCGTTCCTATCTGATAGCAGATATCGGAGCCCTTTTCACGTTTTACGGCTTCCGCGGTCTCCACCACCACATCTTTCACATATTTCAATTCCTTTTTGTCCCCTACAAGAGGAATCATGATTTCAGGTACAATGTCAAAGCCCTTTTCCGCCTTCACCTCGATGGCCGCCTCCATTATCGCTCTCGTCTGCATTCTGGCAATTTCCGGATAGGTCACGGACAGACGACAGCCTCTGTGGCCCATCATCGGGTTGAATTCATGAAGTGCATCGCAGGCTGCCTTTACCTTTTCTACAGGAAGGCCCATCTCTTCCGCCATCTGCTCGATATCCTTTTCTTCCGTAGGCACGAACTCATGAAGAGGTGGATCTAAGAAGCGAATCGTTACCGGTCTTCCTTCCAT
Organism: Kineothrix alysoides; assembly: GCF_000732725.1. Lineage (GTDB taxonomy): Bacteria > Bacillota > Clostridia > Lachnospirales > Lachnospiraceae > Kineothrix > Kineothrix alysoides. The sequence continues at coordinate 2,199,325 of NZ_JPNB01000001.1, forward strand.
CACCTCGTACAATCCTTTGAAATCGCCCTTTTGGTAGGGGATAAGCTCTGCCAGGGCTGCTTCTCTTGCCTCCACCGTTTCGGACAATATCATCTTTCTGATCTTAGGGATTCTGTCAGGCTCGAAAAACATGTGCTCCGTACGGCAAAGACCGATTCCCTCAGCCCCCAGTTTAATCGCATTGAGCGCATCCGCCGGAGTATCAGCATTTGTGCGCACCTTCAAAGTACGCAACTCGTCCGCCCACGCCATGATACGCCTGAAATTGCCGGTGACTCCTGCTTCCACCGTCTTAATATCTCCGTTATAAATCTTACCGGTTGAGCCGTCGAGGGAAAGGTAATCTCCTTCCGTAAACTTGCAGCCTCCCAGTTCAAAGATTTTTGCGTTTTCATCGATTACGATTTCCCCACAGCCCGATACACAACAGGTACCCATTCCTCTGGCCACAACTGCAGCATGTGAGGTCATGCCGCCTCTTACGGTAAGGATTCCTTCCGCCGCGTGCATTCCTTCGATGTCCTCCGGAGAGGTCTCCTGACGCACCAGAATGACTCTTTCTCCTCTTTCATGAGCCATTACTGCATCTTCTGCGTGAAAATATACTTTTCCTGCCGCCGCACCCGGAGATGCGGGGAGTGCTTGCCCGATTACCTGCCCGGCCTTTAATGCTTCTTCATCAAAGTTCGGATGGAGCAGTTGATCCAGCGATTTTGCCTCGATTCTCTCTACTGCCATGCGGGGGCTGATCATTCCTTCATCTACCAGGTCGCAGGCTATTTGCAGCGCAGCTCCCGCAGTACGCTTGCCGCTTCTCGTCTGTAAGAAGAACAGCTTACCGTTTTCGATGGTGAATTCCATATCCTGCATATCCCGGTAATGGACCTCCAAGCGGTTTGCCGTCTCTAAAAATTGCTCATAGCACTCCGGCAGTTCTTCTTTTAGTTTTGTAATGGGCTGGGGCGTGCGGATTCCCGCTACTACATCTTCGCCCTGAGCATTAATCAGGTATTCTCCAAAGATTCCTTTCGCTCCCGTAGACGGATTTCTTGTAAATGCCACACCCGTCCCTGATGTTTCTCCCATGTTGCCGAATACCATGGCCTGTACATTGACCGCAGTTCCCCAGTCTCCCGGAATATCGTTCATCCTGCGGTAAATGATCGCACGGTCGTTATCCCAGGAACGGAATACTGCCTTTACCGCCTCCATCAACTGTCTCTTCGGTTCCTGCGGGAAGCCCTCTCCTTTTTGTTCTTTATATATTTGCTTGAAACGCTCCGTTGTCTCCTTAAGGTCCTGAGCCGTCAGCTCCGCATCTGTATGCACTCCTCTTGTTTCCTTCATTTCCGCCAGGACTTTTTCAAAGCTGGATTTAGGAATCTCCATAACCACGTCGGAGAACATTTGAATGAACCGGCGGTAAGAATCGTAAGCGAATCTGGGATTACCCGTCTTTTTCGCAAAGCCTTCCACCGCTTCATCGTTCAGTCCCAGATTCAAAATCGTATCCATCATGCCCGGCATAGAAGCACGTGCTCCCGAGCGGACGGATACGAGAAGTGGATTCTTCGTATCTCCGAACTTTTTCTCTTGTTTACGCTCCAGTTCTTCCAGCGCAGTAAAAATCTGGGCCTCGATTTCTGGCGCAATCTGCTTTTGCTTTTTGTAATAATCAGTGCACGCCTCTGTCGTTACCGTAAATCCCTGCGGAATCGGTAGCCCGAGCTTCGTCATCTCCGCCAGATTCGCTCCTTTTCCTCCCAGGAGATTCTTCATGTCCGCGCTGCCTTCTTCAAATAAGTACACCCATTTTGCCATACTCTTTCCTTTCTCATCCTTTTGCCATTTTTCATTTTCGTCTCACACAGACGCAATATACCATGAGCGTTAGACGTCCATGGTATATTATAACGCCAAAAGGCGCCTTTCATTCTGTGTGCAAACTTGTCTGATAATTGATAAGTTATTATATCATATATTTCCAAAAATGCACAGTTTTTTCAATTAACTTCCATTTTCCTCTAAATAATTAAGAAATTTGAGCGAAATGTGAAAAATTTAACAACAATTCATTCTTCCACGCTTTTTATTTTCCCGGAGAGAAATCTATAAAAGAAAGAAGCCGCAGCTTTCTTTACCGGATCAATGGATGCTTCAAAATAATAGTGTTTATTCAACCATTGCTTTTCCACCCAGTATTCCTTGTCTCTTGTCAAGACCTTTTCGGCCAATATCTTCTTTATTTCGAAGGTTATCAATTCTTTCATGCCAGGTTTGTACCGGTGCATATCCATATTGAGGTATTCTACAAATCTTATATATTCCTTCTTTTCAAGCCTTTTCGCCCGGCTGCCGGCACTCCTGCCGATTTTCCCGGCGGGAATCGCCCCCCATTGCAAAGCGGCATCCTCCAGATAGTTCAGCGTGTGCCTAAGGCCTGAGCCGGCGGTGGAAGCGACGAACAAAACAGGAATTCCGGTAAGCTCCGGCCTATGGACCCATCTGCACGTTCTGTCCAGAAAAGTCTTAAGCATTCCGCTGACATTATTCATATAAACCGGTGAACTCAATATAATGCCGTCATACTCAGGTATCCTTCGCATGACGGCATCCACATCGTCCTTCAAATGACAGGTGCCGCTTCGCAGGCACGCCTCACAGCCTACGCACCGCCCGATATCCAACTCACTTAAACATAGGATTTCCACATCGATGTCATAGGCCGCAAGCTCCTCCTTTAAGTTCTCGAGGAGATGATAGGTGTTTTTCTTCCGGCTGCTGGCATGTATTGCAATTACTTTCTTTTTCATATACTGCCGCTCCATATCTGCCTTTAATAGCAAACAATTTCTTTAATATAAAACTCTCTTCCGCTTAACAGCTCAAACTGCGTCGATTGGCAATTGGGACAGGCCGTATGGTTTTCCAGTATATTAAAAACCGTCTTACATCCTACGCACTGACCGTTGCCGGGAATGATTTCTATATCCAGCTTTGTCTTCTCCAGCATGGTTCCATCCACAGCGGCCGGATAAACATCATATATATACTTGGGAATCATGGAGGAAAGTTCTCCCACCTGCAATACGATGGTGTCTACTTCCTCCACATCGTTTTCCCTTGCGAACTCTTCCACCACTCTTGCCACTTCCATCACCACGCCTAGCTCATGCAATTTTGCTCAGCTCCTTTTATTTGCTTTTGGAAAAAGCATTTTGTACTTTTTTAACCGCAATCTTGCCTTTTCTCTTAATAATAGTCTTCACCACTACCGGCTTCATATCCGTAAAGGCAACGCCTTCCCCGTCATATACGCGTTCCAGCTTTATCGCATCAAACTTGCACTTTGTCGTACACTGGCCACAGCCTACGCACATGTAAGAATCCACCACCGTTACACCGCAGCCAAGACAGCGCTCCGTCTCCCTTTTCATCTGTTCTTCCGTAAAAGTTCCCCTTAAATCACGGAAGCTTTCCTCCGCCTTTTTATCGGATTCAATATTCTCAGGGCACTGACGGGATGTATTGTCATAGGATTCAATAATTGCAGCCTCTTTATCCAGCTCCTTGAAGATACGGCGGTCGCGTCCGTATACGAGACTCTGGCCAGGCTGTACAAAACGATGGATAGAAATAGCTGCCTGCTTGCCCGCCGCAATCGCATCGATGGCAAAACGAGGGCCTGTATACACATCTCCGCCTGTGAAAATATCCTCCTGCGCCGTCTGGTAGGTAAAGGAGTCTGCTTCCAGCGTTCCGTTAGGTCTTGTTACCACCGCAGAGCCATTTAACAATTCTCCGAGGAGAATGGACTGTCCTACAGAAAGAAGTATGTAATCTGCCTCCACCGTCATCGTGTCGTTTTCATCATACTGAGGACTGAACCTTCCCTCGCTGTCAAATACGCGGACACATTTCTTGAACTCGATTCCCGTAACTTTCCCTTCTTTTGTCAAAATACGTTTCGGGCCCCACCCATTTTGTATCTCAATATCTTCCTCCTGCGCTTCCATGATTTCGTCTTTAGAAGCCGGCATCTGCTCTCTGCTTTCCAGACAGCACTGAACCACTGAATCTGCTCCGGCGCGGACTGCTGTTCTTGCTACGTCTATGGCAACGTTTCCTCCGCCTACTACTACAGTCTTTCCACTTATTCTCGCCTCGTTATCCTGATTTACCATGCGAAGGAATTCGATACCGGACATAACGCCCTGCGCATCCTCTCCCTCAATGCCTACCTTTCTTCCTCCCTGAGCTCCGATTGCCAGATAGAACGCATTATAGCCTTGCTTTCTCAGTTCCTCTAAAGTAACATCCTTTCCTACCTCGACGCCCGTTTTGAACTCAACGCCCATTCCCTTAATAATGTCGATTTCCGCTTCCACCACGTCCTTTTCCAAACGGAAGCTGGGAATACCCATGGTCAACATACCGCCAAGCTTCTTCTCCTTTTCGAATACCGTAATGGTATAACCATCCAACGCGAGGTAATATGCGCAGGAAAGGCCTGCAGGTCCCGCACCCACAACAGCAATCTTCTTATCGCTGTAATCATGTCTCTTCTTGGGAATTATGCGGTTTTCTTTGTCCAACTCCTGCTCGGCAATGAATTTTTTAATTTCATCGATGGCGATGGGAGCGTCGATATCTCCTCTCGTGCAGGCATCCTCACATCGTCTGTTGCAAATACGCCCGCAGACTGCCGGAAGAGGATTCTCATGACGGATCAGTTCCAGTGCATCCTTGTATTTTCCTTGTGATGCCAGTTTAATATATCCTTGTACTCCGATGTGCGCGGGGCAGTTAGTCTTGCACGGAGCGGTTCCGGTATCTACCACATTCTCCCTGTTGGTGCGGTATTCCGGATTCCACTTTTCCTCTCCCCATTCCATATCTCTGGGCGTTTCCTTCGTCGTAATATCGTCGGTCACCGGTTTCGAGGAGCACAGCTTCTGGCCCAACTTCAAAGCATTTACCGGACAGTTCTCCACACATTGTCCACATGCAACGCACTTTTCGGGATCTACCTTCGCCACATAATTGGAGCGCACCATGTCATTATTCTTAAACATGGATGCCGTCCTGAGCGAAAGGCAGCCGCAGCCGCAGCAATTACAAATGGCATGCGTTTTTCCTGAACCGTCGATATTGGGAATCTGATGCATCAGTCCGTTTTCTTCCGCACGTCTGATAATTTCAAAGGCTTCTTCCCTCGTAATCTGACGGCCCCTTCCGGTCTTGATATAATACTCAGCCGCATGGCCCATCTGGATACACATATCTTCTTTCAGATGTCCACAGCCTTCGCCCATGATTTCGCGGTCGGTACGGCAGGAGCAATCGGTAACGGTAAAAATATTGTTCTCATTCAAATACTTGGATACTTCTTCATAGGAAGCCCTGCGGGTATTTCCGTCGATCGCTGTCTCTATAGGGATAACACGCATAAGTCCTACACCCGGAGGGAAGGAACCGGCGCTCATGGGCCCTCTTACACGTCCGTAGGCTTCCATGGCATATCCGATAATGGGGTATTTTTCCACATTTTCCCTGCTGTTTACGATCATTTCCATCGTTCCGGGAATCCATGTCTCCGCCCAGAATATGTCTTCTCCATCCTTGGTGTTGACGAAGCATACGCCATACTGTGCCAGCTTCATCAGCCGTTCGTGGCAATAATCTTCCGGCTTGTTCAATAGCTTCGCGATTTCCCTGGTGGTACGCTTTTCGCAAACACCAAGCCCTAAACCTACCTCCGCCATTTCGTCGTCTACTCCGGCCTCCAGAATAACATATTCAGGATCATCCCATTTATAAGCACTCTTAGAACCCGGCTTTTTACGGCCGATGTGATTGGCGAGAGCCAATACCTTCTCATTATATTGGCATTTATACCACTCGGGAAAAATCATTTTTGTAATATCTTTCATCTCATTTAACCTTTCGTTACTGTTCACTCCGTTCTCAGCAACTCATGATTTCTGCATTTAAATTCGCTCTGCGAAGCAGAAATCATCTCTTGAATCACGTTCTTATGTAAACAGTAATAACCTTTCTTACGCCTGCCATTTTTTAGTTTCATCACAAAGCCAGTCAGCAAAATCCGCTATTCCCTCTCCCGTTTTCGCGCAAACCGGAATGACCCTGATATCCGGATTCAGTTTCCTGGCCCGCTCTATGCAGACCTGCAAGTCAAAATCAAAGTATGGCATTACATCTATTTTATTGATCAAAAGTACATCGCAAATGCTGAACATCAAAGGATACTTAAGCGGTTTGTCATCGCCCTCGGGTACGCTTAAAATCATGGCATTCTTTACCGATCCGGTATCGAATTCCGCAGGACATACGAGATTGCCTACGTTTTCTAAAATCGCCAGATCCACGCCTTCTGTTCCCAAGCCTTCCAAGCCCTGTTTCGTCATATCCGCATCCAGATGGCACATGCCGCCCGTATGGAGCTGAATGACCTTCGCCCCCGTCTTTGCAATCGCAGCCGCATCCACATCCGAATCGATATCAGCTTCCATCACACCGATACGCAGCTTATCCTTCAGCAATTCGATAGTGCGTGTCAACGTGGTCGTCTTCCCCGCACCGGGGGAAGACATCAGGTTGAGTAAAAATATTTTTTCTTCTTTTAATTTCTGCCTCAGTAAGTCTGCTTGTTTATTATTATCTTCAAATACACTTTGCTTAATTTCCAGTACTCTATATTCTTTCATCTTATGCTGACCTGCTCCTTCCAAAGTACGGCATGTTACTGTTCACTCCGTTCTCAGTAACGCATGATTTCTGCATTTCAATTCGCTCCGCGAAGCAGAAATCATCTCTTGCATCACGTTCTTACTCAGCTTAACAGTAAATGTTAAACTGCTGTGTAAACAGTAAGTACTGCAATTTCTTATTTATTCTGCTAAAGCTGCGACTTCTTTATATTTTGCAATATCCGTATACAGTTCCGCCTTATAAGGATTGCGTTTCGTCTTCGTTACCTTGTAAATCATGTAGGCCAATACCGCTATATTAGCTGCCAATGCAAGGAAACTTACGATAAAGTAGATAGTCGTATTATAGGTCGAGGAAACGGAGAACATTCCCGTATCCTGGAATGCAGGGAACGTCTGTGCAAACATACACCAGAGCGCGAGTGTCTGTGCGCGGTGCTGAAGCCATGCTCCTTTTCCCAAGGTAAATGCACAAAGAGTCGGAGCTAACAGCAGTGCGAAGCCGCAGTACCATGAATGTCCCGGGAGACAGTTGTATGTATACGCAAAGTTCCAAAGGTCATAAGCGATAATCCAGAACCAGAGCATATCAGGCCAAATCATATCTCTGCTCTTATCCTTAGCTGTCGCCTTTCTTATCTTGATGCCGAACCATCCGGTAATCGTGATAATATTCAAAATACCCGCAATCGCGTTCATGTAGTTCCAAGGTCCGCCGATTACGTACTGTGCATCGTCCACCAGCATTCCGCCGCCCACATAATTCATTCCTACTTCCAAATCACGGGCTACGGCCTCACCGATATTGATTGCAAGAATCAAAGGAGGGAAGCACAGTGCGATTTTGTTCTCGGAAAGTCTCCACGCTTTTCCTGTCTTCTTGTTCGTTCCATGAAGATGGCGGATACACCAGAAGCCGATACAGCCGGCCGTGGAAGAATATACCTTTGCCAGATGGAACCAGTCCGTATAGGTGGTATCTGATAAAACCGTAAACCACAGAACGGATAAAACAGCGGGAAGTACGACAAAGCATACGATTCCCATTACCTTGTATCTTCTGGATACCTCATTCAGTGCAAATAACGCTGCAAAAACCACTAACCACATGAGCCACGACGTTAAGCCGGTTGCTCCCTCCGCATAATTAAATGTAAACATAACTCTCACCTTTCCTTTGTTATGCTGGTCATACCAGCACATATTTTTCGTTTTCTTCTTGATATAAATTTATCATTATTATAGAAAATAGTCAATTCTTTATAAACCTTTCTACATTATACTAAAATTTTGTTGTTGATTTTAGTCATTTCGTACAATATAATGATTGAATAAGCAGTTTTGGTATGTGGTTAAACCAGTTATTATATGGAGGTCATTTTATGGAATTTCAAAAAATAAGCTCCCCTTCTCTCAGGGAGCTGTTCGTAGAACAATTAGAGCATATGATTTTATCCGGCAAGCTGGGAATCGGAGAAAAGCTTCCTCCGGAAAGACAGCTTTCGGAGGCTATGCAGGTCAGCCGGGCCGTAGTCAACAGCGGTATTGCCGAGTTGGAAAAAAAGGGCTTTCTCATAGTAAAACCCAGAGTCGGCACCTTTGTCGCAGACTACCGCAGAACAGGAACGCTCGATACCCTGCTTTCTATTATGAAATATAATGGAGGAAAGCTGAGAAATGATGAAATAAGATCGATTCTCGAAGTCAGAATTGCTTTAGATACTCTTGCGGCACAGCAATGTATTAAACGCATTACCGACGAAGAGGTTCAATTGCTGCTGGAAAAAACAGAACGCATCCGGGATGCCTCCTCGATTGCCGGGGCCTCTCAGGCTGCGTTCGAATTTCAGCATGAATTTGCCGTATTGTCCCAAAATGTCTTAATACCTTTAATTTTTCAATCCTTTAAGGTTCCGGTATTCACCCTTTGGGAACGTTTCTGCACGCTTTATGGAATCCCAGCCCTATATCAAAATACTTATAAGCTCTGGTCCTTCATTCATGACCGGGATATAGACGGAGCGGTTCACTGGATTCAGCACTCCGTAGGAGAAACCATAAACGGCAGTCGGAAAATTTATTACGAATGACAAAAGACAGAGGCCTATTCTTTCCTGCTCTTCACATAACCAAGAAATAGGAATACCGCAGCACACAACAGATAAGCCGCCGTGTCGATCCATTCGTATCCTACTGTATAAATTTCTTTCAACGTAGCCTGGTTCGCGATTGCATTGGTAACCGCGGAACCTACGGCTACAAACAGTAAGAATATACCTATGGAGGTCCATACATTTACCTTCGTAAACCGTGTGATTAGTATGTTGGCCCAGACAATCGCAATCCAGAGGACTCCGATAGTGAGAGCATATTCCCTTACCCAATAAATCGGCTGGCTTATATAGTTCTCATTCGCTACATATTCAATCACACATAGAAGCGGAAGCAGAAGAATGCTGGCAGCCGCCGTCATTTTCATAATCTTGTTCTTCTTGCTGATTACCAGCGGAAGCCCGCAGGCATAAACATAGGCGATGCTGGCATCGACGATCAAGGACCAGGTAAGATGTCTGTTCACTGCAACGTCAACAATAAAGGAGACAAGGATTGCAATAACTCCCACCGATAAAGCAATTCCCTTCAGAACATATAATATCTTTGCTTTTTTCAAATAATTCACTACCTTCTCATTTTTTTTAGTAATAGCAATTGTATCATGAATCGTCTTCATCATCGTATCCCGCTCCGAGGTACATTCTTCACAATCCGCAAAATGCTCTTCTATCACTCGGTTAGTCTCCTCGCTGGTCAATCTTTCCACATAGCTTGGAAGCAAATCCCTTACTACCGCACAATCAATTTTATTTCCCATTATGAATCTTCTCCCTTCAATATTTTTTGCTTTCCTCTGTAAAAGGTAACTCTTGCCCAGTTCTCCGTTACTCCCATGATTTCACCGATTTCCGCGAAGCTCAGTTCTCCGGTAAGCCTAAGATACATAACCTCTCTTACTTTACCTTCCAGCCGGTATATTTTTCGGAACAATTCTACCTTATCGCATTTCATCAAATATTGTTCTTCCAAATCCTCCTCGGAAATCTTTTCGGTAAGCTCATCGATGGATACCGTTTTTTTCTTTCGCCGCTCCAACTCCTTATACCACAGCCTTTTTCCGATTTGGCAGAGCCAGACGGATATCTTACAGTCCCCGCGAAACTTCTGGATTCCTCTTATCGCCTGATAAAATGTTTCCTGAGTCAACTCTTCCGCCAAATAGGCGTCCTGGGTCAAGCAGAATAGATATTTATATACGACAGAAACATTCTCTTCATAAATTTGTTCCATATTCTGCTTATCCAATTCCACACCTCCCCATACGGCGCAGTATAAACCGGTATCGGCCTTATACGCCGGAATAAATCCGCTTGCTTTTCTTCCTTTTACTTTCGTTACATTAATAAGTGCGGCAATCATTACAAAACGTTACACACTTTTCAAAATTTTTGATTTAAACTGAACGCAGTACTGACTTCTATCATTTTATAAAAACCAAAAGTTAGAAGCGTTTGATCCGATTATGAAGAAACGGCGATTTTGAATGACCTCAAATACGCCGTCTTACTTTACAAAAATATTTATTACATATGTCTGGTATTGTCATTCTGTCTCCTCCCCGAACATTCCTTCCCGTTCCTGAGACTTATTTCTTTGTGCTTATATCCACTTCTCTATGGCATCTTTTGCTTCATTCACGCTCGCACCATGTATGGAAAACGGGGTTTCAACCTCGGCATACGGACACAGCTTCTTGATGTCCTGTTCACTGCTTCCCATGTCGCTTCCTTCATGAGTGCAGAACGGCCTGATTTTTTTTCCTGTAAAATCATATTTTTCGAGGAAGGTCCAAACGTGCATCGGCATGGTTCCCCAATAATTAGGATAGCCCAGATAAATTGTCTCATACTCCGAAATATCAGCCGGCGAATTCTTAAACTCCGGTCTGATATTCGCGCCTTTATCACGCTTCGCTTCCTCTATACATATATTATAATCGGCGTTATACTCCTTTACCGGCTCAATCTGAAACATATCGGCTCCCGTCGTATCGCTGATCATCTTTGCCGCTACCTCCGTATTGCCGATGTCCAGGCTTTTAATTGCGCCATTTACATAATTCTCACCCTTTCTTGAAAAATATGCGACTAACTCTTTTGACATGTCATTTCCTCCTGAAAACATTTTATCCGTATCTACTTATGTTAACTATTTTCTACCGGTACAGCATGCATTAAATACCTGTGCATAGTTCTGAGGATGATTTTTCTTAGGCAATGCCAGACAAACGCAGGCGTAGTGGTGCTACGCTGAGGCTTGGCTGGTATTGGTTAAGGGAAATCAGACCAGAAATGCATAGGTATTTACAGTACGCTGTACTAGCTCTCAGTACAATTATGACTTGGACTTCCGTCTAAGGCAAGAATAATTAATTTTTTAACAATATATTTCTCCAAAAACCTTCATCGTTTGCACGATTATCCCTTTTTTGAATACATTGTAGTAAGAATGAGGATTATGAAATCCAAGATGTTTCATAGGAGTTAGATTAGATTGGATTATAATATTACTAGTAATAAGATTACATCAAAAGTGGGGATTCCCTATGACGATATTCGCTGGCAAGATGTTACCGGGCAGCCTTTCGGTACCGCATCTCAATTCAACGCTATTGTTTTTGGCAATGCTAATAACATCGTGGACGCTAACGGCGCAATGGCAGTTGGCGGAAACTTTGTCAGTCCCCGGGGCCTTAGTCTTGCCTTTGGAGGCGGTTCACAACCGGTAGAAATAGGCTATTCCCCTGATATGGTAAGATTTCTTGTGGGAAATAATGTTTCAATGAACGGCCCTTTAGGAGTGGTTGGCCATGTTGTGGCCGGCGGTAACTTCCGGACCGACAAAGGCAGTACCTATTTCATCGGCAAAAGCGGAGAACCCGGACAGGTACAAAAGTTAGAATCTCTATATCATTCCGATTCAGGCAGCCCTTATTGGAAGCCCAGCGATAAAGGAGATCACTACATTATTCCAAGCTACGATGTGCCAAGATTCATTCCTGCAAGCCGGATTGGCGCAGATACTGCCGGCTTCTTCCAGGATGCAAGAAACAGCATTGAGAATTATAAGAACTGTATTGAAAATTTACCCGCAAACGGAGAAGTAATCGATAATTTCCACGAATGGATTCTTCGCGGTAATAATCCGCAGCAGAATGTATTCACGCTTGATGTACCAAACGGTATCCTAAAGAAAGGTATTCGTGCCGAAGTGCCGGAAGGCAGCTTAGTCATTGTAAAACTAAGAACAGGAGATAATGCACATCTGCAGTATGGCCTTATAGGAGAACGCAGCAAAGCGGACCATACCCTTTATGTGTTTGAAGACGCTAAAAATATATTTATGGAAGTTCCTGCTGCAATCTGGGGAAGTATTCTGGCTCCACAGGCTATGTTTCATGCTCACTCAACAGGAGGAAATGTTACTGGAAATGTCGCTCTGAATTCGTTTGCAGTAAATCCGACCAGCGGGTTCGAATTCCATCTTCCTCCTTTTACAGGAGGCGTAATGTGCGAAACAGGAGGAGCAGTTCTTCCTGCAACGCCTGTTACTCCGGCTGTACCTGTTACTCCGACTGTACCTGTTACCCCGGTAGCCCCTGTTACCCCGACAACACCACCTACTATGGTGAGTCCCGAGACTGTCGTTTGTCCGGTTTGTCCGGAACCGGCTCCCTGCCCGATTTACCCTACTTGTCCGGAACCGCTGCCTTGCCCGATTTGCCCGGAGCAGATGCCTTGTCCGGTCTGCCCGTCTTGTCCGGAGCAGATGCCTTGCCCGGTCTGCCCGTCTTGTCCGGAGCAGATGCCTTGCCCGATTTGTCCGGAGCCGGTTACTTGTCCGGTTTGCCCTACCTGTCCGGAGCCGGTTACTTGTCCGGTTTGCCCTACCTGTCCGCAACCGATGCCTTGCCCGGTTTGTCCTACTTGTCCGGAACCGATGCCTTGCCCGGTCTGCCCGGTCTGCCCGGTTTGCCCGGAGCCGGTTATTTGTCCGGAATGTCCGCCTTGTCCTGCTTGCCCGGTTTGTCCGGAGCAGATGTCCTGTCCGGAATGTCCTCCTTGCCCGGAATGTATGATTACCCCAGGGCTCATTGCCGGCTACATCAAGGGATGTTCCTGCTGCAGCGAGCATGAATGGGAGCTGCGGCTTTACCAAATATTCTGCAACACTCAGGTTTTATTATCATGCAAATGCGTATCTTGCTTTGGGTATTTTGAATTCGAAGTTCCGTACAGCGGAAGTTATTTATTACAAGTATGTCCGTCAAAGAGCTTCAGAAAAAGCTTCAGATGTAAGCCGAATATATCACTGAATAATATTGGAGTATCTAACTTTATGATGGAATAAAGGATAGCTGAAAATCCTAAAGGCGCAGGGAATGAATCCTTGCGCCTTTAAAGTTATTTTTTTTTCTTAATTCCATCTATAATTAATTTCTGCATCTCATTTTTATTTTTCCTAAAGCAAAGGCCAACTCTTCATATAAGTTATTCTCCGCAACCTTAAAATAACGTTCATCTATAACAGTATCTTTCTTTCCTTGTTCATCTCTTTTTCTTCTCCTGTAATACATGCTTTTAATAATACTGATTAATATTTTAGGTTCACACCTTTGGATAGCCTCTTTATATTTCTTTTCGCACAATCTGCTATTATCAATCAACATTTCTTCTATTTCCGGAACTTCACCAATTATTTTCCATGCTTCCTCTTCATTGATAACTTTGCGAATTCTATGTTTAGTTCCATCCACAGGAATATATATTTTTGCACCTGTTTCTTCCAATGGACTCATATGGTAATAAAGTGCATTCCCGACGGCCATAGAAACATCTAAATATGCAATATCTTCAATTTTACATATTCCATAATTTGAGTTAACTACTACATAATCACCAATTTTAAACATTTAAATTACTCCTATATTCTTATCTAATTATTACTATTAGTTGACAAGGTCTCACATGGTTGGATAAGGCCTTGTTAATCGATGGTAAACTAATTCAAATGATTTTCAGACTGTATGCCAAAACACTATGCCTCAATATTGATATAAATAAAAGAAGGAATCATCACACTCAGTGAATTAGAGTGAACCATATCCCTTCCGTTTACCCAATAATTACTAGTTGTTTATTCTATGTTTAATATTATAACAAATTTTATGACTTTTTGTAAGTGTTTTAAATAATTATATAAAAAAATATCGTATCATTATTTTTTTGTCTTTATATTTTCAGTATTTTCCCCAAAAGTGATACATTATTTAAGACCGGTGAGGACTATACTTTGAAGCTTTTAAATTTTTTTGAAGAAGATACATACATAAAAAGGAGCTTATTCAATGTACTCATTATGAGATTCCTGAATAAGCTCGATATGATATTTTTAAATACATTAAATTATATTACTACCTGCTCTTCTCGAACATCTCGCTGACATCCTCCAGACATGCTCTGATCTTTATATGCTGAGGGCAAACCTTCTCGCACTTTCCGCATTTAATACAGTCGGAAGCCGCGCCTCTGTCCTTGGTGCTCACGCTGTAATACACATCACTGTTCCAGTCATTATATTGCTTTTTCGCATTATAGCAAGCGAATAAATCGGGAATCGCTATATGTACGGGACAACCATCCACGCAGTATTGGCAAGCTGTACACGGAATCATGTCTTGATCCTTCATGATTTCCCTGACATGGCCTATCAACTCGAATTCTTCCTCTGTAAATGGAACGAAATCCTTCATATAGCTGAGATTATCTTCCATCTGCTCTATCGTACTCATTCCGCTTAGGACCATACATACCTTATCGAAGGAAGCGCAAAAGCGAATGGCATAGCTTGCATAGCTCGCACCGTTTCTATGCTCGTCCAAAATGATTTCAGCCGCCTTGGGCAAATTCACAAGTCCGCCTCCTTTTACCGGCTCCATTATGATAACCGGCTTACCGTACTTCTCGCACACCTGATAGCAGAGATGACTTTCAATGCCCGGATCATCATAGTCCGCATAGTTGAACTGTATTTGAACCACCTCAATATCGGGCTGCTCGCTTAGAATTTTATCTAACACCGCCGCCTTATCGTGGAAAGAAATACCGATATGCCTGATTCTGCCTTCCTCCTTTAACTGCTTTACCGTTTCGAAAGCATGGCATTCTACGTATTTCGCGTAATAATCGGAATTCAAGGCGTGCATCAGATAATAGTCGAAATACTCCACACCCGTATTTTCAAGCTGTTTTTCAAAAAATGGGATAATTTCCTCTTCCTTCTGGAAATAATTGGAGGTCAATTTATCGGTAAGGATATAGGACTCTCTCGGATATCTCTTTACCAGGCATTCTCTAATCGCTGTCTCGCTTTTTCCCCCGATATAGCCGTGGGCCGTATCAAAATAGCAAAAGCCCTCCTTAAAAAATGCATCGATCATCTGATTGAACTGTTCATAGTCCACTTCCAATTCATTCTCTCCCTGTTTCATGGGAAGTCTCATACAGCCAAAGCCCAGTTTCTTCATCTTAATCCTCCATGTTTTCAATACCTGCTAATTCGGGCGCAAGCACAATATTTGCAGGCATAATAAATTATGCTGTGAAAAATTTATTTTTCACATTAATTTCCTTATTACTTCGCAAATTAATATAGGAAAATCATTCTTTAAAAGCTCATATTTTCCATATATTAAAATACTACACCTTGGAGTTAAGTTTATGTCAAGAGGATTTTAAATAAAATTTTATAATATTCTTATTAAAATGTTTTTTCGTATATTTGGTCGAGCTATACTTTGCTCACTTTCACCGTAGGACGCCTTGTCATTACAGCATTTACGATTTACCGGGGGAAGTTTTTCCTATGATGGAAAAAAGTACTGACTGCCCCACAGAGTATATAATATTCAGTGAAATAAATATAAGAACAATAACGGCAGCATTCGTTCCAAACGGTATATAATCCTTAATTGAAACGGACAGCGATCGCTGAATGAACTTAACTATATATATGCTTGGAACAATTGTCAGAAAAAATACGGCCCATAAAATGGGGCGGTAAATATCTATCAGCATCCTACGAATACCCTTGGGCGAATGACCCATTAAATTCAAAATCACCATATCCTGCTTATTGTCTTGAAAGTTTACATAAATTGCCAGAAACAGCAAAATTCCTCCTATGATTCCGCCTATAACTTGGTTGATAACAGAACTGGTATTGTTCGATACCGCATCTTTTTCCAAGCGAAGAATACGCTGCTCCCTATCGGTGGTTATCCCGCCAGCAGGTTTTTCCATGCTCCATACGCCATTATAGGTGCCTTCCGGTATTCCCATTATCTCCGCCAGCTGAGCCGCATTGGCCAAAATACTTTCAGCCTTTGCATTGGCGGCAACTCCGGCTACTGCAAAGATATATTTCCTGCCGTCTATAAAGACAGAAAGAGAATCTCCCTTCCGGACTCCATACACCTCCGCCAGCCCGGGATTGATATAGATACTGCCTGCCTCAGGAAGGGGCAGCGGCTTCATATCCATATCCTGCAGCTCATATACTTCGTTCAAATGGTATAGCCCGATTATCGTCTGTTCTATCTCATAACCGCCCGCCATCAATCCGGCTTCATGATAGAGGTAGGGCAATCCGTCAAAAGGCAGAAGCTCCCCCATATAAGCAGGATACCTCGTATCGAAATCATAATTATGACCCAGCATCTGAGAATCAAAAACCTTCTGACTGCTGAAATTCAAAGACTGCCCTAAGATAATGCAGACATTGAAAGCCGTTACCGCTCCGAAAATAAGGAACACCGCAAGAGGCTTTCTCAAAGCAATGCGCAGCGGAAATTTATTTTTTACAGGAAGGAGCTTCACTATCCCATCGGCAATCAACAAGGTCTTTCGAACTCCGCTTCTCTTCCTTCCTGCAATTAATGCTCCCGGCTCCTTGCCGCGCACAAAGAAGTAGCATAGAAAAGCATTCAGACAAAGAATCGCTGCTGCCCCCAAGAACCCCACGACCATGCTGAAAGGGGCAACGCCCTTTATAAGGCCCGTGACGGAATAGGTTCTCTTATTGGCCATTACGAGAATGTCCGACAAAAAATATCCTCCCGCCAGCCCGATAAGGGAACCGGCAAAAGATACCCCCGCGGTAAACAGTACAAAATAAAAGCACAATGACCTGTCGGTGAAGCCCAAAGCCTTCAGGCACCCGAAGTTCTTTGCATTCGAGCCGAAGAAATGATAAAAAAACATGAAAAAGACGAAGCAAGCCAGACCCAGCATGGAAAAGAAAAAGGTATATGCCAAAGATGTATTGGAGGCCAGCGCATTTTTATATTGCAACTGATTTGCGCTAAGAACCGGAAGCGATTCCAGTACGGCTGCATTGCCGTCAATAGAAAATTTTACGAAATAAAAGGAAAGCTCACTCAAAAAGACAAGTAAAAACAGCAGCCATACAAATACTTTATTTCTCAACACTTCCTTTGTTAATTGCTTATACAATAACCTCATATTTACCCCCATATCATGGCGTCGGCTGTTATCGGGTCATCGTTGAAAACATCCTGATATACCATCCCATTCTTCATTGTCAAAATGCGATCGGCCGTTTTAGCAATCTGTTGATTATGTGTGGTAAATAAAACGGCGATACCGAACGTCGATTTCAGATCGTGCAGCAACCCTACTACCTTTTTGCTGTTTTCTTCGTCTAAAGCTCCCGTGACTTCATCACAAAATAAAAGGCGGGGGCCTTTGATAACTGCACGTGCTATTGCAGTGCGCTGTTTCTGACCACCGGAGAGCTGCGCAGGAAATTTGCACAATATGTCATCGATTTCAAGAATGCGCACCAAGCGTTCGAAGGAAAGGGAACCCTTTTTAGGGCTGATGCCGATTTTTATATTTTCCTCTACCGTCAGATTTTCCAGCAGCAAATATTCCTGAAAAATGTTTCCGGCTTCGGTACGTTTCCAGTCGGCCAGCCTTCGTTCGGACCATGAAGTCATCATCTCATCCCCGTACTTAACGTTTCCCTCCGTAGGGCGTATAAGGCCCGATAGGATGTTCAGCAAAGTAGACTTCCCCGAGCCGCTGGGGCCGAGGATTACAGTAAATGTATTTTCGTAAATATCTAAGGAAATGCCTTTGATAACCCTTTCCTTTTCAAAATCCTTGGTAATGTTTTCTGCTTTCAATATAGCCTTCAAAATCCTTCCCCCTTTATCATTTTGATTTGAATGAATCCTTACGTTCCCGGAGCAGCCGATTGATTTCCTCCGTATCCTCTTTCGTGCCGAGGACACTGATAAAATAGCCTATGACATAAACGAGCAGGGCCATAATAATCAAAACACCTATGGGCGTACTGCTGTACCAGTCAAAAATAAGTCCGAAGATAACGATTACGGCTGTTGTATAGGTAATGTTCAAAAGTGTTTCCAATATGGGGTATTTGTTTTCATACTTGCCGGTAAGGAGCAGCCCGAAATGTACCGCAGCATTAGCTATGAAAACCTGAAAAACAGTACTGAGGAAAAGACACTCGCCTCCATACAACATGGCTATCGCTGCCAGAACGACAAGGGTGATGCCAGTAGTTGACATAATATTTATCAATATTTTTTTCATGCTTCTTCTCCTCCCCTCAGCTTGTTCTTAATTCCATTTAGATACTTTCTTGTTACATAAAGCCGTTCCCCGTTTTTCAGCGTCGCTTCCATCCTGCTGTTGAATAAGGTCTTCATCGCATCCAGAACATTTACATTTAAAATGCAGGCCTTGTTAATCTGAACAAAATCCATATCGGACAGCATGTTCAGCAACTGATATAGACGCAGCTGCGTTCGATATACCTCATTTTCACAATAGATATAAGTCCGCTTATCCACGCTTTCAATGTAAAAAATATCGGCGGCATTCACTATTTTCTCTCCATTCTCCGCTTCGCATATAATCTTTGTATCCACCGCCTGAAGAAGCGAAATGAGACGCTTCACATCCTGATCCATTTTCGCATATTTAACAACTACTTCCGTCTCCTGCTGTGCAGAATTTCTTTCCAGTCTAAGAAACAATCTACCACCCCCATATCTTCTTATCATGAGTATAATCGGGTGTGCTCCCCCTGGCAATATGATTTCCTCTCAAATGCAAAAATTGGCGACCGTCATGCAGTTAGCGCAAAGAACAAAACTGTGTTTCGTATACTCCCGCAGCCAAATATCCCGGCTGCATAGCTTTTGCCTGACGCGCATAGCTGTACCTCCATTCTTTCTGTAATAGGAACCTTTCCTGTTACGTAAAGAAGACAATAAACCCCAGCTCATCCAACTAATATTGGATAAGGGCATTTATTGTCTCCTTGTTCGTACCATATTTTTATACACTATATCATGTACAAGTTAGTTTACCATTGCTTCTTACTTCTTCTTTCTCATCCTTTTACTTACAATATACTTAAATACTGACAATAACTTAATCTACACCAATTCTAACTCAAATACTTTTATCAGCAGCTATAAGTATAATTGTCATCAAGCAGCTTCTGATTGTCATCGAGCTGTGAGATTCCATCCTTATGGACCCTCTTCAGCACTTTCATTGACAGAAACAGTAAAAGCTGTGAAACTGCCGCTATGCCGAGCATCAACAGCGCGTTGTTCGTAAAAGTCGCCTTTCCCAAACCCGAGCTTATCGTCTCTCTAAAGCCGTAGATAGAGTGTGTCATCGGCAGATACGGGTGGATAATCCTGAAGAACTTATCCGTAAGCGGTATTGGGAAGGTTCCGCCCGAGCCTGCGAGCTGCAGTATAAGCAATATCATAGCCACGAATCTTCCCGGATTATCGAAGGCCATCGCCAGAAACATGATGAGGAACATATAAGCGTATGCGGATACCAACGCTACCGCAAAATATTGAAGTATATGGTCTGGTTCCAATCCGATGAACATCATCACTCCGGCTTCGATAAGAGCCATTGCCGTAGCCGCGGCAACTCCCACTGTTATCTTGCTCAGCCACCACTGGAACACCGATTTATCTTTTACCGCAATCTTCCGGATAGGGTAAATGAAATTGAATACCAGACAGCCAACATACAAGGCCAGCGATAATACATACGGAGCAAGCGCATGACCGTAGTTGGGCACGTCGCTGTATTTTTCCTGCGTGATCTCATCCGGCTGTGCAATCATCTTTGCCGTCTTATCCGTCGCATGAACATCGTTTACCTGTTCAGAGCCGTCAGTTAAGGCCGAAGCCAATTCGCTGCTTCCGTCTTTAAAGGTATTCAGGCCGTCCTGAAGGGTAATGCCGCCGTCCGCTAATTTTGCTGAACCTTCGGTCAACTGTACGGAAGCCTCCTGAAGCTTGGTCTGTCCTGCCATAAGGTCGTCGTTGTTCCTTACCAGCTCTTCGCTTCCTTCTTTTATCGTATTGGTACCGGATATCAGTGCGTTCACACCATCCTGAAGGGCGGGCACATTGTCGTTTAGCTGGTTAAGGCCACTGCTCAGCGTCGATGCACCGCTATTCAGGGCCGCAGAATTGCTCTTCAAAGTTTTCACACCTTCGTTTACCTGTTCTACACCCGCAATATAGGTATCCAGACCTGTGCTAAGCTGCGCAGAGCGGCCTGCCAGACCGGTCTGAAGACTTGCAATGCCTCCCGTTAACTGGCTCATGCCTGGGATGAGCTGACCGTCCAAAGCGGTCTTCACACTGTTTAGCCCTCCCGAAAGGCTGTTTATCGCACCCTGAGCTCCCGGAAGCACCTGATTAGCTCCCGCAGCGATCTGATTTACCGCTGCGGCGATTGCAGCGGTAGAGTTTGCTGCAGCCGCCATAGTGCTCACCTGTGCACTCATACTTGCCTCACCGGCCTGAATGCCGGATACTCCGCTTTCTATCGCATCCATATTTGCTACAATGTTCGCAGCTTCATCCGAAATGCCCGAACCTGAGCCGCTGTTTGCCGCTGCTGCATCAATCATACCGAGCACGATTCCCTTGGACGTATCATCCAAATCCGGCGAGTTATTTACCGCTTCTCTAAGTCCATCCAGGGTCGAAGATGCCGATGAGACTGTGGCAGAGCTGTTCATTATATTATTCGCGCTGCTTTTTGCCGCTTCCGCAGCATTGATAATGTTCGCAGTGTCATCTCCCGAAATATTCGAAACTGCTGCATCAGCCACTGCCGGACTGGCTGCACTTGCCGCCGCCAACATTTGGTTCAGTCCTTGAATACTGTTATTGAGATTTGTTAACCCTTTATCCAGTGTTGCCAACTGCTCAGCATTGGAATCGATCTGGGTGCCTATGCTGCTTGACATCTGGGTCAGGCCTGCCGAAACCTGATTCGCTCCGCTTTGAAGCTGCGCTGTTCCGCTGCTCAAGCCGGTGACCAGGGTAGTCACGCCTGTTTTAAGAGTGGTTCCATTGCTGGCTAAGGTATCGGTTCCGTCCGCCAGTTTGGAAACACCGCCGGTATAATCCTTGATGCCGGATGCCAGCTTGCCGGAGCCATCATCCAGCCGGCTTACTCCGTCTGCCAAATCGGGAACCTTTGCGCCCAATGTATCCACGCCTGCTTTCAACTCTCCGAGACCGTCATCCAACTTGATAGTGCCCTCCAAATATTGTCCGAGGGCAACGCTGAAAGTTTCTTCTCCATCGCTGAAGGTTATGGTGCTGTCTGCCAGAGTATTCAGTCCGCCCGTCAGCGTCTTGCTTCCTTCCGCCAAATCGTTTGCACCTTTATCTAACTGCTCGGCTCCGTCAGCTGCCTTCGCAAATCCATCTCCTATTTCAGAAAGCTGGTCGAAAATCGCGTTTGCATAAACCTCCGTAACCTTCTGGGAAACCTCGCTCTTTAGCTGCTTCATGGCCGTTTCACCGATTACCTCACCGAGGTAATTCAAAGCGCCGTTAGTCTCGTATTCAATATTCATTTTCTTCGGGTGCTCATCCATTACTGTGGCTGCATTTGCAGAAAAGTCTTCGGGAATCGTTACTATCATATAATATTCCTGATTCTCCAAGCCCTGCTGCGCTTCCTCTCCCGAAACAAACTCCCAATTTAAGTTCTCGTCTTCCTTTAGCTGGTCTACAACCTCTGCTCCTACATTCAGCATTTTTCCGTTGTATTGCACTTCTTTATCTTCATTCACTACCGCAACCGGCAAGTCTCCGGTTTTTCCATAGGGATCCCAAACGGATTTCAGGAAAAATGAAGCATAGAGAAGCGGGATAAAAGAAATAACAATAAAAGAAATTAATAAAATTTTGTTCTTATAGATTGCCTGCCATTCTTTTTTAATCATTTCCATGAATCGAATTCATCACCTTTCTAATTAATAACTCTCTTTTTTCTTCCGGCTGGTTCCAATCGTACAAAGCCAGCTTTTCTTCCCCCACCGCTTCCATAAGCAATTGATAAACCGTTTTGTTTCTCAGAGAATCCCTCCACAGCTTGTCGGCCTGTGCAAATGCATTCTTCAAAATTGCAGTACCTTGATCCGTAATGAACGGGAACTCATTAAATACCTCGCTGATAAGCTCCGTATCGGTAAACGTTTCAATTGGCCCTTCCAGTGCTTCTACCACCTGCAGTAAATTAATATCCTCCGCATTTGCTGCCAGCGTAAAGCCGCCGTTGTTTCCCGAAACAGAATTTACCAGCTTGGAAACAACCAGTTTACGGATTATTTTCCGCAAATAAGAGGGAGAACACTTTAACCTCTTGTTTATTTCCTGTGAGGATAAAGGAATACCGGGGTCTTGGGTTGCAAGCAGAACGATAATGCAGGCCGCTTGTTCAAATCCTTTTGTAAGTTTCAACGCTTTACCTCCTTAACATATCTAGCGAATATCAATACGGTTTACAAATCATTTTGCGGATATCCATTATCCATTATGGATATTTGTTATCTACAATCGGTAATTATACTACTCTTAAATCATATTGCAAGTAAAAAAAATTGTGCTTATGATGAAAATTTTCATCATAATGCACAATTATAAGTTATTATTCAGCCTTCTATATCACAAAGCCAAAGTTGCATCTCAATGCACAATTCTAATTGAACGGTAGATTTCTCTTGCATTTCAGCGTATAATTTCTATATCATATCTTTAAAAACACAAAATGAGAAAGCGAGATTTTATTATGGGATTTAGATTTCGAAAAAGCATTAAAATCGCTCCGGGGCTGAAGCTGAACATCAATAGCAAAAGCGTGAGTGTAACGGGCGGAATCAAGGGTGCCCATCACACAGTCAGCTCCACCGGCAAACGGACTACTTCGGTAGGTCTTCCCGGAACAGGCTTATCTTATACCACTTCCTCCGACGGAAAGTCCTCAAAGAAAAAGAGCAGTGCCTCCGACAGCGGCGGATGTCTGACTATCATATTAAAACTGCTGGGAATTATTCTGCTTATCGTTATCATTTTCCTGCTTATTCGAAGTTCCGGCATAATATAGCAGCACTTTCTTTTGTTAACACAAGGTTGTGTTATGTACAGCCACGATTCCACGGGGTGTTTTGTGCTGTTTTTGCACAAAATCCCGAGGGTAGGCAACGCTAAATTATATGCTCCATGTAATTCGAGTGCTTATCATTATCAGATTCAGGCTTTTGCCAGTTGGCTTCCAAGTTCGCTGCACTGGGCCAATACGGAAGCGTCCGGCGTTTCCTGGCATATCAGGCCTTCCCCATTCAGTACAGATGCACCCACTGCGCCCATTCTGTCCACCCATTCACGCATCCATTGTCCGTCCCCCCATCCGTATGAGCCGAACAGAGCAATGGTCTTTCCTGCCGCAAAGGCTTCCACATCGCATACGAACGGCTCCATTTCGGATTCCTCCAGCACTTCAACTCCCATAGACGGGCAGCCTAACGCGAATGCCTTTGCTTTTTTCAATTCCTCCAAAGAAGCACTGCTCACATCTACTACCTCGGCTTCCATACCAGCCTCTTTGATTCCCTGCCCTACCGCTTCCGCCATAGCCAGCGTGTTGCCGGATAGGGACCAATATACAACATAAATTTTTTCCATCTCTTTTTCCTCTTAGGCCGCTATCTCCTGCAGCCTATCCTCTCTATAACTTTCTATAATATCTTCCATACCCACCCCAAAGAAAACCAATTGCAGCATCGTTTCCTTTACTATCTCAAATCTGTGGAAAAGCTGCTCCTTCGCCGCGATGTTTTCATATACCTTCCAATATCCGGTAAGCATGGAATTTCTCCCATTATGACGGATGAAGCCTTCCACATCTTCAATCGGATAACCAAGCAGAACTCCCATTTCATGGGGGAACTGTATTTTATCCGACATGTATTTTCTATACCTTTCTCTAAAAATCGGCAAGATGTCATACAGGGAATTCTCCCGATACCCCATTCCGGCTAACAGCTTTATCACACGCTCTTGTTTCAGATACGAAACCAGTTTTGTCTTATTAAATAGAAGAAGCGTTATTTTCTCTCCGCTATCCCGCAGTGCATAGCAGGAAATACTTGTTGACCTTAAAATCGCTATAAGCTGCGCAAGTTTGTCTCTGCGGATAATTAATAAATTCGAGACTTTCAATCCCGCTATAAGTGGAGCACACTGCAAAGCCAGTTGTGTTTCTATGTTCTTTATATCTATTTTCTGCATTATCTCAAATACATCCTTGCTCATTTCATCTCCTTTCCGGTTAGGTATGACTAACTTATGAATATGATATATTTTTTGCTGGGGTTAGTCAAGGGATTTATTGAGATAATTCATCATGTATCCACCTAAAAAGGTGGGAGAATTATTTAGATATACTCTTATATATTATTAAAGAAAACTGGATAAATATAACATATATTTAATCTGATAATACCACTTGTTTTATTAGCATAATGGATTCCACTAAAAACTTCTTTTTCAAAAAATACCCCATTTCCAGTAATTATTTTTTACCGCCTACTACCATCGATTTCTCAGATGTAGGCCTCTACATTATCAACAGAAGAATACATGTTTAATGGACTAATAAAGATTTGTTTACGTTTATCTATAGAAACATCTCTTCCCTTTGCCACAAAATGTTCATCTACTCAACTCGTAATGATATTCGAGAAAAATATATTTAGTATGAAATAAATTTAATCCAACTCATACCACCAACTTCCCCTTTTTCTCCGCCACAGTAATCGTTGCCTCTATCCCCGAGTTAAACTGAAGATAGTCATTTTCGATACCATCACTGAATATTACTCCATTTTCCGGCATTTGTGATAATATTCTTAAGGGTGTCTCGTCAGTAACCGTTCCAAAGACAAGCTCTGCTCCTGAGTTTTTGCTGGGAAATGGCTCACGTACGGAAAAATATAGGTAGTCACTGTTCCAAGGCAGACTTCTCTCTATTTGCACTTTAGTATTCTTATCCAACTTAGAACGTTTATCTGAAGTTCCATTCATGGTTCCGTTGACGATGCTGTTAGCACCTGCAAGTACACTTTTTAACCAACCTGTTGAACCCAGTCCGGTTGATACTATGATTCCGCTAGAGGATTGATATTCACACCGCCGCCCGCATTGTATCCGGTATCTTGAGGATACATGGGTTCTCTGCCCTATAAATAAGTCATTTACTGCATAAATAGCCTGACCGTCATTTAAAGTGGCTTTTGCCATGGATACCTCTTTCACCTGCCTTTTTTTCCTGAATACATCTTGAATAACCAGCCTAAGCTCCGCAACTGTAAACGGAAGAAGTACGCCGTCCCACCTGGCAGGATCTGGATTAACTCCAATGAGCTGCTGGTTTGACAAATACTTTAAAGTATTGGCCACAAGTCCATCCTGACCGATAGCCACCACAATATCGTCCTCTCCGAATATAAAGTTGGGCACATATTCCCTATCAACCACTTGCACCCTTCCCAATGCTTCTAAATGGCCTTGGGCTTCCGCAATTGCCTTTTTATACCGTTCATCTTCCATTATGTAATCTGAAAAATCGCTTCCCATATGCTCAATATAAAATTTGGCTTGAGCTATGGTATTGTATCTTGCGATCAAGTCTTCAAGCCTTGTTTTCCTTTTGACCAGTACAATCTTATTTTCCGTTAATCTTTCCATAATTACTTAGATTCTTTCATTAATTCGTGAAGTAAATCAGGCGATATATTGAGTTGCCCTATCTGTCCTGCTTTTCCGGCCAACTCTTGAAATGCTATTGCAATAAGCTTATTAGGCTGCATACCGATGCTTGCAAGCGACTGAATTACATCTGGATTTATTCCTTCCAAAGCCTTCATAGCCACGGATAACTCGTAAGCTTTTTCATCAGCTTCTGCCTTTGAATTCTCCACGGTCAGCTCAATCAGAGCTTTTCTCTTCTCTTCCAAAGCAGTTTCAAACTGCATCTGCTCTTCCTTCAGCTGATTTTGTTTATGCTGAACAGCTCTCTCTGCTTCTATTTGTGTTTCCCGTACCTGCTTTTTCTTGTTCTCTATTGCGATTTCTGTATTAAATTCGTTTTCCTTGACGCGCCTTTCCTGCTCAATAGATGCATTGCGCCGTTCGTAAATAGCTTCATCAGCCTTCTTAAGGATTTGCTCTCTGGCCTGTGCCTCCAGTGCCCTGGATGTTTCTTTATTCGGAAGAATGGCAAGGATGGAAATACCTAATATCTCTATACCAACCCTATTAATCTCCGCATTCCCTTTAATATCGTTCAAAATTCCTTGTGCCAAAGCCTCACTGGACTTGATAGCATCCTCTAGCAGCAATTCTTCTAACGTTTTCTTCGTTAACACTCTTACTATATTGATTACTCTCTGCGGCAACTTCTGCGGATCGTCCGAAGCATACCCCTTGCCTTTCATATCAAGCGTATAGTTCAAAAGCTCTGTGATTTTCTTCTGGTCAACTATTCTGTAATTAATCTGTCCCTGAACCGTCACTGTCTGAAAATCTGACGTGACTTCCTCAAAGATAAAAGGCACATCAACACTTCCGACAGGGACAACAACGATTGATGTTACCGGAGCAAAATAGTTGAACGATATTCCGGCACCTTCCTTTACAATCTTACCGCTCCTGTACTTTAAAACATACTCGTTTGGCTGAAACTTAATAAATCTGAATCCGAACATAATTTAAACCTCCCCTATTAATGTAGTTAAGTATATTCTATACTAAATTACATACTTTTTCCATTATAATTTTATATGGCATACTGTGAAAAGGATATTCACCGCAGAATTTTTCTCTTTCATTAATTCATCTCCTATCAATTAGTAATAACATCATCTTTTTAATTATCTTGACATTCCATTGGAATCAAAATATAATGAGTGCATACTCAATGAGTCGGAGGTCATTAATTGAAAGTCAAAAGACAGTTGCAAAAAGAAAACACTAGGATAAGAATAATTGAAACTGCTTATAAAATATATTCTGAGCATGGCTTCACTGCCACCACCGCTATGATCGCAAAAGAAGCAAGGGTATCGCATGGTACAATTTTTGTTCATTTTCCATCAGTGAATGAATTATTAACCCATTTGATAGAAGACTTTGGGAATAAGCTGGCTTTGGAAATGCATAATTTAGCAGAAAAAAATGACAACATCGAAAAATTACTTAAAGCCTATTTAGAAGTTTTAAAAAAATATGAAAGCTTTTATATTCATCTTATCAGCGAAAGAAGCCTATTGCCCGAAGATGTACAGATGATATTTGTAAATATACAATCTAATATAGCTGTTCACTTTAATAAGGTAATTGAACGGGAAATTGAAAGTCAGACTGTTAAAAACATACCTGTTCATATGATATTCAATACATGGATGGGGCTAATTCATTACTATTTACTCAATAAGGATTTGTTTTCTCCTGAAAAACCGCTTTTAGAACGGTATGAGGAGGAACTGATAACAACCTTTTTAGAATATATACGAAAATAAACTGGAGGTAATTAAAATGAAAACCTGTATTGCTTGTGGTATGCCAATGATGGAAAAGTCAGACTTTGCCGGAGAGGATACGGGCAAAGACTATTGTGTCTATTGTGCCCGTCCTGATGGCTCAATGCAATCATTCGAGGAGAAAAGAACCGGGATGATCAACTTTATAATTAAAACACAAGGCTTCGATTACAAAGCTGCAACTAAGATAGCAGAAAGCAATATGAAACGACTCCCTGCCTGGAAAGATTATTTTAATATGGAGGAATGATATGGGTGAACTATCCAAACTTCAAAATATCGGCGAAGTTATTGAAAAACATTTAAATACAATTGGAATTTGTACACCCGAAGAGCTTGTCAATATAGGCAGCAAAGAAGCATTTTTTCATATAAAGATTATTGACAATACGGCATGTTTACATATGCTTTATGCTTTACAAGGCGCGGTCGAGGGAAAACGCTATACCCAGCTTGCAGAAAGCACAAAAAAAGATTTAAAACATTTTTTTAATAATTTATAAAGGAGCAACAATTATGAAAGTCAGCAAAGCATATCAATTATTTGAACAGGAAGCACCGGCGGTGCATAACGCATGGATGGAAACAGTTTATACGCTGGAAAAGGAAAGTGCGTTGGATAAAAAAACAAAAGAACTTGCTTACCTTGCCGTTTTGGCGGCAACACGTCTTGACAGCGGATTGCCTTTTCACGTGAAGATGGCAAAATCTTTTGGTGCTACAAGAGAAGAAATTATCAGCAGCATTTTAGCAGGATTGCCCGCTGTGGGAAATGTTGTTATTCAATCATTGCCGACGGCCTTAGAAGCCTATGATGAATCATTATGACTGTAAATCGATCGATAAAGAAAATCTCCTTTTACATTCCACGGCCGTAAGTGAAGAACATAGCCCGCCCTCTGCAGTGCATTTTAGACTTGCCGGCATTTCTCTCCCGACTCTATCCATCACATCCACAACCTCATGAAAAGGTATTACACCTTCACGTCCCGACAATGCAAGGTCGGAAAATGTAATTGCCATCGTTACCGCCGTGGTAAATCTGCTAAAGCATGGCTGATTGTTTCCGCCCGGTATCGGATCACAGGGCCAGCCAATGGCTGCCTGTAATGCCAATGACGCTGCGCTTTCCACCTGACTTGGTGTTCCGCCGGACATTTCTGTTATTGCTGCCGCCGCCATGGCTGAACAGACGCCGCATTCTCCGGCACACCCTGTTGTTTCTCCGGTGGGTTCCGACCTTGTATAACAGATTGCGCCTACACCCGCCGCAACAAACAATCCATGCAAGGCATCCTCTCCTGACAGATGTCTTGCCTCCATAACTGCTCTCACGGCAGAATACAAATATCCCCCTCCGGTTCCCATAGGCCCCGGCACGATTTGAACTCCTCGCCTGAATGCCTGAGCACGATATGCGTATGCCAACGCGTTCGTAATAACATCTCCAACAGCCGGAGGTGATTGTTTACAATAATTTTCCCACTTACGAAAATGATAACCGGAAAAAGGTGTTTCCAAAAGCCGTTCCTGCGCCTCATCTATGTAATCCGTCTGCCTTTTGAGCAGCCTCTGGATTTTTCTCATATACTCTACTATTTCTTCTCTGCCCCATCCGGAGGAATTCTCTTCATAAGCAAGTGCCGTTTCCCACAAACTTTGATGATTTTCTTCCGCTATCCGGACCCATTCATTAAAATCCCTGAAAAGCTGGGGTTTCTTTCTTTCCGTTGTAATAACCGGCAAGATTGGCTTTAGAACGTATTGCCTGCGGCTCCCTTGAATCACTAATTCTTTATCCCCTTTAAAGGATATCGGGGTGCCCATAGCCCATACAACTTCTATCATTCCGCCTCCGATGGAATTGCCGACAAGCGCTGCCTGCTCATCATTCCTGTCTGTCAGAACAAGTTTAACTGCATTTGGATGAGAACTTTCCGCTATCTTCTCGAAATCAAAACGATAAAGAATGCCCTCTTCGCTTAAAATCTGCTTAATATCAAATATCTTTTCCTCCTCAGGCAAAAAACCATAAGCACCTGCGAGCATTCCCAGATCCTCATTCATCCATCCGAAAGTTCCGGCAAAAGATCCGTCCGGATCGAGATACACCTGTATCTGCTTCAGCGGCGCATCTAGCAGACAGGACGCAACATAACCGATTCTGCACGGACCGGCTGTGTGAGAACTTGAGCCGGGCTGCATGATCGGCCCAAAAACATCATTATAAAAATCCGGATACAATTCTAACATCGTGCTTTTTTCACTCCTGCTTTTAATTTTATATTTGAAATCTATCCGGCTGTTTCCAGTAAGACATCGGTCAATAGTTCCGCCGCAATTTCTATCGCAGAAATATCCACCGTAAATCTGGAATTGTGGAGCGGATATCCTTCTCCGGTTCCTATTTTAAGGTATATCCCTGCTGCCTTTTCATTTGCTTCCAAATAGCATGAAAAATCATCACTGATCATATTAGTTTCAACTTGCTTTATATTGAAATGTTTCTTTTTTGCAATGCGCTCTATTGTATCGCACAAATCCTCGTCATTAATGACAGGGGCCGGACCTTCATGCCACTCAACACGAGCCTGCATATCGTTCATTTTTACAAAGCCCTGAACAATTGTAAAAAAACGCTCTTTCATCTCTTTTCTTTCCTGAAAGAGAATGCTGCGCATCGTACCTTGAAAAAAGCCGTTCCCCGGAATCACATTCCATGTGTTCCCTGCACATATCTGAGTAAAGCTAAGTACACTCGGATGGATAGCCGGAATCTTTTGCGGCACTGATGTCTGTAAGGCAATCATCATCTGTGCCATCACGGGTATAGGATTATTTCCCAAATAGGGCATTGCCGCATGTGTGTCCTTTCCCTCTACGGTAACCTTAAACTGATCAACGGCTGCCATAATGGTTCCTTTTTTCAGCCCAATCGTTCCTGCCGGAAGTGAAGGATCTACGTGAAAAGCATAATATTCTTCCACTTCCTTCAGCATTCCTGTTTGAATTACTGTTTTGGCACCATCTGCCACCTCTTCCGCAGGCTGAAAAATAAAAAATACGTTTCCGGATATCTCTTTTCTTTTTTCATGCAGACGCTCTGCCGCTGCAAGCGCTGTCGTTATATGAAAATCATGACCGCAGGCATGCATGATGCCGCTGTGGGCAGACGCATATGAAAGCCCTGTTTGTTCTTCTATCGGCAGAGCATCGATATCCGCTCTGAAAGCGACGCTCTTTCCCTCCGTACTCCCACGTACTACTGCAATTATTCCTGTAGAAAGGTCGGTCTCTAATATTTCAATACCATCCTTTTCAAGAATTTCTCTAATTTTCCGTGTTGTATCATATTCCTGATATCCCAGTTCCGGATGTTCATGGAACCAGCGGAATATTTCCTTCCAATCCTTGTCCATACTGCCCCGCTTAATCCTTTGTATATGCCTTAAGGTAATCGTCCAAATCTACCTGAAGAATCTTATTAATCAGATTCGTTGCGATCATAATCGTTGCGAATGCCGTGATCGCTACGATCTGCTCCTCGTTCCAATGCTTTTTTAATTCATCAAAAACTTCTTCCGGAACGTGATTCGCATCGTTTACGATAGCTCTTCCATACCGGATAAGAATATCTTCCTCTTCCGTAAACTGAAAAGTATTGAAATCAATATTCAGATCCTTTAGTATCTTGCGGAAAAAAACACTGCATATGAGGCAATCATTCTCTGTTGATATCGCATAGCAGAAGAAATTCACCGCACGTTCTCCGAGAAACTGCTCAATGGTTTTCTCAAGCGGATACCATTCCATCAATGCATGATAAGATGGAAGCGAATGGAGCAAAGTCAGTTTCATATTTGTAATACGCCCATTCTCACTGATTTGCCTATCAATTTGATGCTTCACTTCATCAGATGCTTTTTCATATTCTATCTGTGATATATATGCCATAACCTAACCTCCTAAGCTCTATATGGTATAACTGAATCTCTGCATATATCTGTCAATAAATTGCTTTGTCCTCTCATGTTCCGGATGAAAAAACAACTTTTCCGGAGGGGCCACCTCTAACACGATACCATCATCCATAAATGCCACCTTATCGGAGACCTCCCTTGCAAAATCCATTTCATGTGTAACGATCAGCATAGTCATTCTTTCATCAGATGCCTGTTTAATTACTTGCAAAACCTCCTGAACGAGTTCCGGGTCCAAAGCAGAGGTAGGCTCGTCAAATAAGATGATCTGGGGGTTCAATGCCAATGCCCTGGCAATCGCCACTCGCTGCTTCTGCCCGCCCGATAATGCTGTCGGATAGTAATCGGCCCGATTGAGCATACCTACTTTATCAAGATAAAACCGCCCAATTTCGATGGCCTCGTTCTTTTTCTTTTTTTGTACAACTATTAAAGCTTCTGTCACATTTTCAAGCGCAGTCTTATTTTCAAAAAGTCCGAAACTTTGAAAAACCATACTTGTTCTTTTTCTTACTTCTTTTTTTGTATGCCTCGAAATATCATGTGCTTTAAACTTATAATCACCGATCGCAATACTGCCTTGATCCGGTATTTCCAATAAATTAATACATCTGAGCAGGGTTGATTTCCCGGAACCGCTTGAGCCAATAAGAGCGACGGTCTCTCCTTCCTCTACTGTCAGATTGACTCCTTTCAGAACTACGGTATTCTTAAATGACTTTTGTACTCCTCTAATATCTATCATTTGGCAATACCTCTCTCGTTTCTTCGAACATTTTTTTCCAGTTTTGCTACCAAAAATTCAAATATAATACATATCGCCCAATAAATAAGTGCCGCATCAATATATGCCTCAAAGAAACGAGATGCTCTTCCTGCCTCAATCTTAGCCTGCCCCATAATCTCAGTTACAGAGGCGGCAAAAGCCAAAGAGGTATCCTTTAAAAGGCCGATAAAAAAGTTGGCAAACACTGGAAGTGCAACCTTTACCGCCTGCGGCAGTACGATCCGGACCATAGCTTGAGTGGTATTCATCCCAACCGAGTATGCAGATTCTAACTGCCCCTTATCCACGGAAATAATTGCCGCACGAATGGATTCTGTTAAATAGGCACCGGCACTGACCGAAAAAGCCACCAGCATAAAAACCATGGCCGGTACCCTTGAAACATCAAAGGAAGTTCCGAATTTCTGATTAACAATCCTTAATAAAATAGGGACACCATAGTAGAACAGTAAGATTTGTACAATCAGGGGTGTCCCTCTAAAGAAGGACACATACAATCCTGTAAAAAATCGCAGCACAGGAACCCTGTAAATCTTAATTAACGCTCCAATTAATCCAATAAAAAGCCCGATAATAAATGAAACGACCGCAAGTGTCAGCGTATAAGGAATTCCCCTGAGAATATCCGGGATAATCTCTATCATGAACTCCACATCAAATATTTTTCCCATTACTATTTACCCTGTGGTGTATAATCAGCCCCAAACCATTCAGTTGAGAACTTTGATAATTCTCCGCTTTCAATTAGTTGTCCCAGTGCTGTGTCTATTTTCTCCTGAAGAGTCTTTCCGAGCTCATCCTGTTTAAAAATAAAGTAAACCGGGGTTTCTGAAAGCCGTTCGCCGACAGGTTCTACATCAAGGCCCTGAATCTCTGCTTTGCTGATTGCAACAGCGGGATCATTTAATGTTGCATCGATTTTTCCATTTACGATTTCCTGAAGGAGAGTTGTAATGTCCTCTTCATAATATACAAGTGTTAAAGAATTCCCATTTTCTTCATTCCATTTTTCCGCTTCAATATTATGTGCATCTCCAACCGTAAGGCCGATTTTCTTTCCGACCAAATCCTCAAATCCGTTAATATCGGTTCTTCCCTTTTTTACAATCAGCTGATTCACAGCAGTATGATAAGGATTCTCTGTCAGATAATATTTTTGTCTGCGTTCGTCTGTGCCTGATATCTGATTCGCAAGCATCTGGAATTTATCAGAATCCAGTCCTACAAATAATGACTCCCATGGCCCTGTAGTAAATTCAAAATGAAGGCTGGGATCTACCTCTTCCACCTTACGAAGAACTTCAATATCATATCCTGTCAGATAGTCGTTTTCATCTACATAGCTAAAAGGACTGTATGTACCCATCGTTCCTACTGAAACTGTAATCACTTCATCCACTGCTGCCTGCGAGACGGCTTCCGCCTCTCCACTTTCTTTCGCTTGCGTCTCAATATCTTTCGCTTCTGACTCATTTACAGCTTCCGTTCCGGATACTTCTTCCGCACTTTTTGCGGCTGTTTCGCTCTCCGCTTTCCCGCATCCTCCGAATACTCCTGCCATAGCAATTAATAATGCTCCTAAAACAATCTTCTTTTTCATAATCTTTTCTCCTCGTTTCATAGTTTCATAAAAGTTCTCTGTTTGTTCTATCGATATTATCTTGTAAGCAGTCCGGCATCCAACACAAACTGACTTCCGGTTATATACCTCGCTTTATCGCTTGCAAGAAACTTCACGGACTCCACCACATCTTCTGTTTCCACCCATGGCACCGGAAGAAGATTTCCTGCGGAACGCTCTGCAATTTCTAACGGAGTAGAACCTTCCATCTGAGCAAGCCCGTCATTCATAGGCGTATTGACCCCTGTTGGATGGAGCGTGACAACACGGATTCCATGTGCTGCCAGTTCAATCGCCTGTGATCTTGCCAGACCGATAAGCCCATGCTTAGATGCCGCATAATGGCTCATTCTGTTCATTCCCCTTAAACCGGCGATTGATGAATTATAAATAATTACACCGCTGCCTTGTTCGATCATATGGGGGATAACATGTTTGGAAACAAGCCATCCTCCCTTAAGATTAATATCGATCATAGCATCCCACTGCTCCAGCGTAAGCTCATACGAATAGCCGTAAGCAGCAATTCCCGCATTGCTGAAAAGAATGTCAATTCTTCCAAATTCCTTTATTCCTCTTGAAACAGCCTCCTTAACATCTTCTTCCTTTCGTACATCACCACCAAAAATTATAATTTCTGCGCCTAACTTTTCTACCTCTCCTTTTAACTTTTCCAAGTCCTCATTTGATGACTTGTTATATGCAGGATAAGATATCCTTTCCCCCAAATCAAAAGCAATGATATTTGCCCCCTCTTTCGCAAAGCCTAAGGCAACTGCCCTTCCTTGCCCCTTCGCAGCTCCGGTAATAAAAACTGTTTTTCCTTCGAATTCTCTTGCCATTTCTACTCTCCTTGAGATTCTGATTTGTTTTTCTCGTATGTGTTTTATTCGCTTTATTTCATAGTAATTATATATGTATTATATGCCCCGTGTATTAATAATGCTAATTCATAAAAATTATTGCTGGTTATTCATTATTCTTATAACCAGCTCCTTAAGATTCCAAACACTATGTACGAAGTTCGAGATTCAATTCTTAATTAAGCCCGAACCTCAAGCCAACCTCATGTGTTGACAAAGTTGCTTAAAATGGATTGGAAGCAAATAGTAAGAGCCGATAACTGTGAATAAATTCACACGTTAGCGGCTCTGAGTCTTTAATGTTTATTGTCCATACATCTTATCGTCTGGCTCTGTGATAATTGAAGTCTTTAATTGTTATACTATTGTTTCGATTGCCTGATTATGAAACCTTATTCTATCTTTTGCTGTGGGAATACTATTGCTTATTGCCTGCCACTCACCATTTTGGAATACTTCATATTGTTTAAATGCACAAGGCAATCCCTTTGCCGTCGCTATATCGCTGCTGTCCATAAGCTGAAAATGCAAATGTGGGGCAAAAGAATTACCGGAATGACCAACTTTGCCGATAACTTCACCTTTTTTTACATTCTGACCAACTGTAACTCGAACAGACCCCGTTTGAAGATGGACTACGGCTGCATATACATTCTCGCCACATTCCATAATAATATAGTTTCCGGCAACTGATCGGACGTCGTCCTTTTGGGGATTGAAATGATGAGCATTCTTATTCGCATTAGACAGATCTGAAATGAAATTCGTTCGTTCTCTTTCCTCATAACCATCTTTTGCCTGGACAACAACCCCATCGCAAGGCGCGTATACTTCCCGACCCCAACAGTAATATTCATTTATGGGAATCCCCAAAAGAAGATATTGCAGCAAGCTGCCACGATAGGCGGGCCAGCCCTTTCTTTTCCAATCCACTTGTATAAAGTCATAAGCATATCTCGTTCCTAATTTATTTGTGCCATGACTGGGAATTTTCGTCCCTGGAGTATTTGGAGAAAGCCATTCTCCCCTCAAGGGAAACTCTACAATTATCGGCTCACGTTTATCAAGCATCTCATCCCCCTTATCTGACGATTCTTTATCTGCATTGTTTCACACAACAAGTGCTACCAGGGCAAGCTTAATAATTTTCTTTTCTCACTTCAAAGAAACTCTGGCTCATACCGCATACCGGGCATACTTCCGGAGCTTTCCTGCCCATTACGAGATGTCCGCATACACGGCATTCCCACATGCATTCTTCCCCTTTTTCAAATACCTTTTGCATCTCTACATTCTTAAGAAGGGCACGATATCGTTCTTCGTGAGACTTCTCAATTGCACCCACCCTACGGAATTTTTCAGCCAGTTCAGGGAAGCCTTCCGCGTCGGCATCTTTAGCAAAGCGATCATACATATCGGTCCACTCATAATTCTCGCCCTCTGCTGCTGCAAGAAGATTATCTGTAGTTTTACCGAGATGGCCTAATTCCTGAAACCATACTCTTGCATGTTCCTGCTCATTTCTGGCGGTCTTTAAGAAAAGTTCCGATAACTGATCATAACCCTCCTGACCGGCAATATTTGCAAAATAGGTATACTTGTTTCTTGCCTGACTCTCTCCTGCAAAAGCCTCTTGTAAATTTTTCTCTGTCTTTGTGCCTGCGTAGATATTATCTGTATTCGCATCCTCTATTTTTTCAAATTTTGAGGCCGGTTGTTTACATACAGGACATCTGAAATCTTCTGTCATAGGTCCTTCATTAATATATCCACATACTGTACAACGCCATTTTTCCATAGTTTTATTCTCCTTTTTCTCTTTTTTACGGTTTAATAATAAAATCAATTCTTCTACCACTACCTTGGGAAAATCCTCCGGTTGGCTCTCCTCTAAAAAACTATGTAAAAGTTCTCCGGCCGGGGCACCTTGTGGTAATAAATATCCGGATTCTCTTAATATATCTTCTGCCATAATGCGATTTGATTTTGCTATGGCCGTCGCAAATTGCTTTTCAACAGGGCTATCTGTAACAGCTGCAATCCCTAAAGCCGCTTTTTCCTGATTGGTTTTACTCTCAGCTAATTTAGTCATAGCATTTATAACTCTATCTGTTTTATCCTGTTGTGCCGGGTATTCCTCCGGTATCATAACAATAGCATGGGACGGGCAGGCATTCGCACATGCACTGCATCCAATACACTTTGAAGCGTCTATCTGACCGGTCTCGGTATCAGTAGCCCCTGTAGGACATACATAAAGGCAAAGACAATCCTTTGTGCAACGATCGATATTTCTTACTGCATGCATATAACGCTACCCCCTTTCTACTTTCGTTATTTTCTTATTAGGCACTTTACATACCGGACAAATCTCCGGCGGGGTATCTCCTACATACACAAATCCACATATTTCACATACATAGATATTTGTATTTTCCAGCATAGAATCTTTTTCCTGTTCATATCTTGTGATTAGGGAATTCAGCATTCTGGTTACCTTCTCACTCCATACAAGCGCTCTCTTGGCTCCTCTGTCCGGTTTTTCATCAGCTATGATATTGGCAGTTACATAATCTTTTTCCAAATCATCCTGGATCTTACTTAACAGTACTTCAAAAGATTGTCCCGTAATCATGCCGCCTTTTTGCTTATAATAATCGGATAATTGCCAGAATAATTCTGCCTCTCTCGACAGATATTGCTTTTCGCAGCCCTTCGCCAGATTAGAGCACAATGCGCTCAGCTCTGCAAAATTCAGCTCACGGGCCTCCTCCTCTTCAAAAGAAGCAGGTATAACCCCCTTTGCTGCTTCCTTCCCTTCTGCCTGCTCTTTAAAATCAGATTTCGCTGCCCCGCATAAAGGGCAAGTCCAATCCTCCGGCAGGTCATTCCATTTTGTCCCCAACGCAATTCCAGCTTCCGGAATACCCTTGGCCTCATCATATATGTACCCGCATATGGTACACACATATTTCTTCATGCCATTTACCTCCTTCTCTTTGTTGTAATAAATACATTCCTTCTTCTCATTCGTATGTAAGCTCATAAAATTTTAGTAATCTTCTGCAAAGAAAATTTACTGAAATAACCTTACCACCATTATAGGTATGCATTAATAATCATATATTCATATTCATTATATATGCCTATTCATTATGTATGCATATCCATTAATATAACTGTTATCATTTTAATTCTAATTATAGGTAAATGAATTTATTTTTCTGTGAGCAAGTCACAAATAAACAAAGAAAATACTCACAAAGCGGGCAGCCTCTTTTCAATTGCTATGACTTTGCATATAATTTCAGTCCGACCAATAAGCATCCTTGAATATAGGGGAGATTATTTTGATTTAAATATTCTAATAGTTCTGCACTTTCGGCTCCGGGCTGTATTACGATACATTTATACTGTTTATTGCATTCTTTTATTAGTTGTAATCCCTTTACCGGATTGATACACAAATCAATAATATCGATGTCCTCCGGTATTTCATTTATTGATGCCAGCTCTTTCCCTACTGCATGTACTTCATATCCATGCTCAATCAAATTATTCTTTATTTTATATGCATATTTTTCTTCATTTATCGTGTCTCCAACGACCGCAAATATATTTTCCTGCATGATTTCTTTTAAATCCATTTATACGCCTCCTATGTAACTGATTTTTTTAACTTTGTTAACATCACCATTATGTAGTACGTAAATTTATTATTTTTAGTATATCGGAGAATAACATTTTTACCTATTTATTTGTTGTATTTTTTATGTTGCTGACTCTGAAAATTATTGATAATTACTGCTTTTACATCTTCCGGCGTCGTTTCGTCCCCTTTTCGTATCGATATAAAACTTTTCCTCGTATCCGTCTTTTTCTATTTGTACAGTATCTTATTTTATCATAACTTACTTCCTGCCGTCTATTTTTATTATAATTGCCATTTGCATCGTCATACAACAATTGAAAGCGCAAAAGACACCATACCGATTTGCACACCGCCCGTTAAATGCCGGGTTACAGCATGCATAATCTATATGATGTCTTTCAAATAGTATGGTGGTTTCTGATTTTTCCTGACATAAATATTCGTCAGACATAGTCTTATAGGCTAAACAATTGAATTGCTTCCTCCAGAACTTTTGCATCAGCCGACAGTTCCAATGCCGAATAATTCAAGACTTTGGCACATTCCATCTGTCTGCAGGAAGTCTGGTTTACTTCCCCGGCAGCTGCCGCAGTTTGCTGGGATATTGCCGAAATGCTTTGAATTGCATCCAGCGTATCCTCCTTCGCCTCCTCTATTCCTTTTACCTCACAGAAAATATCCTCAAGATTATTAGCCAGCTTGCCAACATATTGGCTAATACTTTCGAATAATCCTACTGCCTTCTGCAATGTCTCCTCCTGGGATTTTACAATATGCTCCGCTTGTCCGGCAGAGGTAGCCGTACTTCGGGTTCTTGTTTCAATTTCACTGATAATTTCCTGAACCTTTGCCGCCGCACTTACCGACTGCTCAGCCAACTTTCTTATCTGATCCGCTACTACCGAGAATCCTCTTCCCGCTTCTCCTGCTCTGGCTGCCTCGATAGATGCATTCAGGGAAAGCAGACTGGTCTGTTCCGCAATATCATTAATAATTCCCACAAAATCAACGATACAATGGGATTGCTTTTCCAGGGCTTCAATCTCATCTATAACAGTCTGCGTTATCCCGGAAGTATCCCTTGATTTTCTGTCCAGCTCGTCAATAATGATGATACCGTCCCGAATAAAGTCTTTCGTTTGATTTGCAATCCGTTCAATCTGGCTGGTATTTGAATAAACCTGTTCAATTTTTTCGGACAGGTTGGTCATCTGATGCAAACAGGCCTGAGCATCCGTGGCTTGTCTTGTTACCCCCTGTTCAATTTCATCAATGGAAAAAGATATCTCTGCTGCCGTTCCTAAAAGATTATTGGAGGTATCCGATAGCTCTTCTGCCGATTCGCTTACCTTCGCCACAACTGCCTCTACTTTTCTGATCAGATTCCGCATGCCGGAAACCATATCCTCCAGGCCTCCGTACAAAATCAAAAATTCATCCTTCCGTTTCGTCCTAAACTCCGCCGTCAGGTTTCCCTGGGCAGTCAGTGAAATATTTCTTACCAGATCCTTAATTGTCTTTCCGATTCCTGCTGCTATGATAGTTCCTATCACAGCAGCAAGAATACAGGCGATAGTCACAAAAATTATATTGAGCTGTTTTATCTCGTCTGCCTGTTTTATGATGCTTGTTTTTGGTACAAGAGCGCAAACCATCGCACCCGTTCCACCAATTTTGCTATATAAATATAGATACTCGTTTCCATCGAATGTTTCATAGAAAGATCCGTTCACATCTTCTGACTCGAGAGAATTTTGGTAATAAGGCAGCTGACAAAATACTTCTGTTTCATCAGTCCCGGCCAGGATTTCTCTTCCATCCCCGCTTACAAAGCCTACAATACTG
Source organism: Kineothrix alysoides (assembly GCF_000732725.1). Taxonomy (GTDB): domain Bacteria; phylum Bacillota; class Clostridia; order Lachnospirales; family Lachnospiraceae; genus Kineothrix; species Kineothrix alysoides. The sequence continues at coordinate 2,239,912 of NZ_JPNB01000001.1, forward strand.
CCACTCCCCATATCTATTCCGCTAATGGCATTCATAATTATTTCTCGCGAAATATCCAATATGAGATATCCCTTCCCATAAGTCATCTTACTGACTACTGCTGAAGCATAGCTATCAGAGTCCGTTCCCGTTTCTTCGTCCAGCTGTTTATGTTCTCCAACCCACATATAGATGCCCGGTTCCGCATTTATCTTTATTCCCATGTCCGATTCCGCAAATGCTTTATAGGTATTCTTTGGAAGTGTGAGGCCTGTGGAAATGGCTTCTCCTACATCGCTGAAAACATATACTTCCTCAATGAACAAATTGGTTTCTTTTAAAATCTTTATATCCTTTTTTAATGCCCGTAAAGTTATTGTATTTTCCAATGAGTCTTCTTTATTGCTTCTCTTATAATAATACTGTACATTACCGGAAAGCATGAATTCAACCGCTTTATCCGACACAGATTTCATACCAAGTCCAAGGTAATCGCTGACTGCATTTAATGTGTTTGCAGTGCTTCTTTCATAATTGGCTATAATTGCATCGGAGGATTTTTTATATGACACTACCCCCAAGATAACCATCATAATAATTGGAACGGAAAAGGCTGCCACAAGTTTATTTTTTATTTTAATTTTATTCATAGCCATTCTCCTTAAAGCGAGGTTTCACATTAGTACAATCCCAAGCAAATCATTAAAATTCTTTAAGTGATAATCTGCAAGCTTTAATTCCATCTCATCTCCGATGCCGGCGCAGTCCATTCCACCGGCTATAGCTGCATCCACTCCCGCAGCCGCATCCTCCACTACCAGGCAATCCTCCTTTGGTATATTAAGATATTCACTGGCCATAAGAAAGACTTCCGGGTCAGGTTTAGATCTGGTTATATTATTTCCATCGGAAATAGCATCAAAATATCCTCCCAGTCCGATTTGTTTTAAAATAAAGCCGGCATTTTTGCTGGATGAACCAATAGCCAGCTTGATTCCGGCTCCCCTGAGAATATTTAATGTCTGTCTTACCTGATTGCTCAAATCTCCCGGTCCCATATTTTCCAGCAGCTTCTTATATATGTTGTTTTTTTCCTCTGCCAGGTATTGCTTTTCCGAATCCGTCAGAGCTGCTCCCATATTTCCTTCCAGAATAATCTCCAGACTTTTCATACGGCTTACTCCTCTGAGCCGGTTATTGATCGTTTCATCAAAATAAATATCCATTCTATCCGCCAGCGCTTTCCACGCCTGATAATGATATGCATCTGTATGGCAGATCACACCGTCCAAGTCGAAAATAACTGCTTTATATTTCACCGTCTCCACCCAGTCCTTTTTCTGTTTGTTATCTATCTTTCTACTTCTTCAGTAAGAATAATAGTGTCCTGCAATAAATACTCTTTTCCGTATATCCAGATTTGTTTCGCTTCTCCGCTTAATAAGGAAAATGTGCTCGTTCCTCTTTTTACCTGTACCATGATTTTACTGCCTTCATATTTTATCTTAAAACGGTATCCCTCCCATTGCTCAGGCAATAACGGTGCCAGAAACAGACCTTCCTCTTTCAGTCTAAGTCCCGCAAAACCGTAAACGATCGCCATGTAGTTCCCGCCCATATTGGCAGTATGTATTCCATCTCTTGTATTTTTATGTATATTAAAGAGATCCAGCTTGGCGGAATTTCCAAGATAATTATAAGCCTTCTCTTTCATCCCTAATTTAGAGGCTACAATGCTGTAAATACAAGTAGATAAGGAAGAGTCATGAGTCGTAATTTTTTCATAATATTCAAAGGATTTTTGGATTGTTTCAATGGATTGTGCATCTTCAAAAATAAAGTGCGCCATTACCGTATCCGCCTGCTTGCAAACCTGATGGCGGTATAAATAGAGCGGGTGATAATGCAGCAGCAACGGAAATTTCTCCTTAGGAGTATTTCCTATGTTCCACCTGGCCTTTGATAAGAAGGAATCGTCCTGAGGATTTATTCCATATTCTTCGTCATAAGGCAGGTACATGCACTCTGCCGCCGTTTCCATCTCTTTTATCTCAGCTTCTGTCATCTGCAATTTATTCGCGACCTTATCCACAGCTCCATTTTCCTTTAACAGATAATAAAATCTGGATGCCCATCTCATATTATACTGCGCAGATACATTCGTATAATAATTGTTATTTACCACACATGTATATTCATCCGGCCCCGTAACATCATTGATGTAAAAATTACCTTTATGATAATTTCCTACATCCAGCCATAATCTTGCTGTTTCAAAAATAATCTCCGCACCTTTTTGTGCAATAAATTCCAAATCCTTTGTTGCCAGATAATAAGCAACTATCGAGTGGGCAATGTCACCGTTAATATGATACTGGGCGGAACCGGATGGAAAATAACCGGAGCATTCTTTCCCCATAATGGTTCTCCATGGGTATAAAACACCCCTGTTATGACCCAATATCCTTGCATTTTCACGAGCACCCTCCATAGTCCCATACCGGTACTCAATCAGATTTTTTGCAATATCCGGATTGGTAAGAATAAAAAATGGCTGAATGTACATTTCCGTATCCCAGAAATAATGCCCCTCATAACCTTCTCCGCTTAATCCTTTGGCTGTTATGTTACTGTAGCGGTCTTTTCCCACCGATTGAATCAACTGATACAGATTAAACCGGACTGCCAGACAGAGATCATCATCCCCGTAAATTTCCAAATCACAATTATCCCAGTATTCCTCCAGATAATCCTTCTGGCGCTCATACCAGGCTGCGAGATTGACGGAAACAGCCTTAGCCATTTCTTTCCTGGCATGCAGCTCTACATCTTCACAGCGGATGGAGTCACTGAATACCGTATACTTAGTTAAGGTTACCGTTCTTTCCTTCTCTATATCTGCTTTCAGACTATGGATTACGAGGAAACCGTTCACGTCTATTTCGGATACAGCTTCTCTAAATAAAGGACCTTCTCCTGTGAGAATATTCTTAACGCCGGTACATACAGACAGCCCCGACCTTGCCGTTCTCGCTTTTATATAAGAAGCCTCCTGCGCTATCCGCACATCAAAAGGATAAAGATTTTTTACACTTTCGCTTGCTACCCTGGGATCCTCCGGGTTACTGTAATTCATTACTTCTCCGTTATGGAAAGAAATAAATTCAATCTTCCCGGTAAAATTCAGAGCTTTTACCATATATTCTATGGTAAATAGAGACTTCTGGAAAAAGGAGGTCATTCTTTTTATGAGGATTTCTATTTCCTTTCCTTTCGGAGACCGCCAAATAACCTTTCTTCCCGCATATCCCTCCAGCATATTGAGCCATCGTCTGCTCTCTAAAACCGTTCCGGTAAACATACTGAATTCTTCTCCATCCACCAGCAGCTTTACACCCTGGGAATCCGCAACGTTTAATATGGTTTGCTTTTCTTCTATAAAACCATATAACTTTTCCGCCTGCTTCATTTCGGCAATATCATAAAATCCATTTATATAAGTTCCCCTGATGGTATCATACCCCTGCGGGTATCCTTCTTCGTAATTTGCTCTTACCCCGACATATCCATTTGATGTATGAAATATTGTCTCATTTAACAGCAAATCATCATTTTGGTTGCTTAAGCCGCGAATTTCGTATATCATTTTTTCCATTTCTTTCTCTCTCCTAACCGATTATTTCACCGCACCGGCTGCAACGCCCTTAATGATGTACTTCTGCGCACACAGATAAAAAATAATGACGGGGATAATAGTCAGCATCAGTCCTGCCATAGCCATATTCCATTGTCTGGTAAATTGCCCGAAGAAAGAAAACGTAGATAGCGGAATCGTTCGAAGGGCTTTGCTGGAAACAACTAGGGACGGAAGCAAATAATCATTCCAAATCCAAATTACATCCAGAATCATAACGGTAACCGTAGTGGGTTTTAACATAGGAAATACAATCTTCCAGAACACTCCAAATTTACTGCAGCCATCAATGGTCGCTGCCTCTTCCAGAGAAATCGGGATTGATTTTACAAATCCGTGATATAAAAATACTGCCATACTTGCGCCAAACCCTACGTTCATATAAATCAGCCCCCCTAAGGTATTCAGCATGGGAATATGCAGATTATCTCTAATCCATCCCATAGTCTGCATAAGCGGCATCATAAGGGTCTGGAAAGGAATCAGCATGGTAGATACAAATACCATAAAAATTATTCTGCTGAACCTACCATCACTCCTTACAAGCATCCATGCCGTCATAGAAGACAGTACCACAATAACAGTAATGGAAATTGCAGTTACGAGGAACGAATTGATAAATGCTCCGGTAAAGTTCATTTTTGTCATGGCTTCCGCATAATACTTAAAATTCAGCTCATTGGGAAGCGCTAAAACATTTTCATATAATTCCGCACGGTTCTTAAAGGAATTGATCAATACAATAAAAACGGGATACAGATAAAATACACATATTACCAAGAAAAGAAGCTCTCCTGCCATTTTCCCCAGTTTTCCTAATTTGTATGAGCCGCTCATTGCATAGTCACCTCCCTCTTCTTCGTTATGGACACCTGAATTAATGTGACTATTCCAACAACAATGAAGAATAAAATTGCCTTTGCCTGACCATATCCATAATGATTCAAGGAAAAAATCTCATTATAGATATTCATTGCAAACATCTCCGTAGCCTGGCTGGGACCACCTCCTGTCAGAGACAGGTTTACATCGAAGATTTTAAAGCAGTTGGACAGTGTCATAAACAGGCAAATGGTAAAGGAAGGCATGATAAGCGGAAACTTAATTCTAAACAGCGTATCGAAAAATCCCGCGCCATCCACCCGGGCCGCCTCAATCACATCACCGGGAATGCCTTGAATTCCCGTTATATAAATAATCATAATATATCCTGCCATTTGCCAAGTAGCTACAATAATAAGGGCCGCTAAAGCAAAATTGGGATTTAAAAGCCAGTTAAAGAAGATTTTATTCCAACCGGTTATTTCTCCAATTTTTGAAAATGCATCCGTAAAAATAAACTTCCAGATATATCCTAGTATTAAACCTCCAATCAGATAGGGCATAAAAAGCATTGTTCTTGCTATATTTCTTGTTTTTAGTTCGCTCGTGACAATTAGTGCAAATGTTAATCCCAGTACATTTATAAATATAATCGCAACGACAGTAAAAATTATCGTATGCTTTGCTGAATCCATAAATCTTATATCTGTAAATAACTGTTTATAATTGTCCAGACCGACAAAAACCTTTGGATTAAGCCCTATGCCGTCCCAGGAGAAAAAAGAGTACCCTATACCAATGATAAATGGAATGATTACAACCGTTGTAAATATAAATACCAAAGGTAACACAAACAGTGCATACCAAGCCTTATCGGTTCTCTTCTTCATCGTCCCACCTCCATTTCGTAATTTATTTACTCTTTTATTTCATTGCAGGAATCCGGCAATCCTAACCCTTGTGCCGTATTCCTGCAATGCGAAATTAATTATTTACCTGCAGTTACAAATGCTTCGTTTAACTCAGCCAGGAATTCTTCTCCTGTCATATCCGTAGTGAAAAACTTCTCTGCTACCGGAACTAAGTTAACATCTACAATTCCTGCCGGCCAATATGTATTCATAGGCCATCCAATGGTCTTTCCTTCCGCCGTATATTCCGCAACGGACTGGGAAAGCGGATCTGCACTGACACTTTCCATTGTAGTCAGAACCGGAATAAAACCGAATTCATCTATCAGATATTTCTGCCCTATTTCACTTGTATATACCCATTCAAGGAATTGTTTACCTGCAAGCTGTTCCGCTTCCGAAGCTTGTGAGTTCACATACCAGCAAGCAGGTACGCTAACTGCCAGCTTATCATTTCCGCTAATAGGCAGTGGCATGATTCCCATGTCAAAGTTTACGTCATAATCTGCGAACATACCATAACACCAGTTGCCTTGATGGATGGATGCACTTTTACCGGTTGCAAAATCACCAGTTTCTCTATCATAAGTGATTTCCAACGGATTGTTTGTATTATCTCTGACTGCTTCCATAAGCCTTGCAAATTCCTGGAAATCTTCTGAATCCTGTAATTTCACTTCTCCGTTAACAACTTGCTGTACGAATGCACCCGGATCCGACTGTAATGCAAATGGTGTATTCAAAATATGACCAATCAAAAAATAACTTTCCTGAGATAAACTAAATCCATTGATTCCTGCTGCCTTCTGATCCTTCAGCATCTGGATGAAAGCATCGGTAGTTGTTATCTCTGCCGGATTAATCAGGTCTTTATTATAAACAACTCCAAATCCTTCAACAGTATATGGAATACCTACTACTTTGCCATCTTTCTCATCGGCCATATTAGCCGCAATATCCTTTACAAAAGACAAATCACCCAAATCCGCTAAATATGAGATGAGGTCATCGGACTCGCTCCCGGGTGCCAGAGAAAATACGGTAGGTCCTTGATTATTGCTTAATTTAATCTTTAACTGCTGCACATAATCGTCCCCTGTCGTACCCCAAACTTCTACCTCAACACCAGTCTCCTTTCCATATTCCTCACACAGTGCTTCCAGTTGATCCATTATCTCTACTTTAGACTGAAACACAACAATTTTTTTCGCTGCCTCAACTGTGTCTGCGGCAGATTCTGTTTCCGTTGCCGCAGTTCCGCTGCTATCCGCGGCGGATTCTGTCGCTGCCTTCTCCGTTGTTTTGTTACTGGCAGCCGTATCTGATGCTTTTCCGCAACCGGAAACCATTAAGCCTGCAGTTAGGGTTATCGCCAGTAAAATACTGATAATTTTTTTCTTTCTCATAAATACCTCTCCTTTGCTTGTTATAAATTGTTACACCTATATGTTATCTTCTGTATGTCATATCTGTCAACAAACCTTGATTTTCTGTATTTTTTTTATGCATACTGCATATCTATATATAAAAAAAAGCACAAACAACAAGTCTGAATTGTTATTTGTGCTATAACTCAAGTAAAATATTTTACTAATTTTACTATATCTTTTTACTTTTGAATTCTAAAACGCTGCTTCTCCATTTAATTTTTGCCGGTATCATAAAAGGTTCCGTATTCATTTCTCCCCGAATATTTTCAATTAAATATCTGGCTGCCATAAATCCTCTTTCATAATTAGGTATGGATATCGTAGTCAGCCCCATTGCACCGGCAAGATCACAATCATCAAAACCGGTTATGGCAATGTCTGCAGGCACATTGAGTCCATAAGAGTTAAATGCTTTTATGGCACCTATCGCCATATTATCGTTGGCGCATACTAATATTTCAGGCATCATCTGAGTGGAGACCATAATCTTGGCAGCACTATAGCCGCTCTTTTCTTTATAGTCACCCTTAAAATAGAATTTTTGGCGAAACGGTATTTTGTCTTCTTCCAAAGCATCCTTGAATGCCTCATAACGCTCCTTATTATCCGTTGTATATTCCGGACCTCCTAAAAAGCCAAACTTACGGTATCCTCTTTGAACCAAACCATGCACCATTTCCTTCATCGGATCATAATTATTTACCACCACACTTTTGATGCAGCGGTGATCCAGCATCCTGTCCAGCACTACAATAGGATAGTTTGGGTTTGCCACACTCAGCAGCACATTATCTTTCATCATCTTATCCAGTATAATGCATCCCCGGCTCAAGTTATTTCTCATATACTTTTCACCAGATTTGTTGGTACATATAATCAAATCAAAATCATTATCATTTACATAATCGCTGATTCCCTTCATGATTTTCAAATAAAAACTTCTGTCAAAATCACTGAAATTGAACATAATCGTGTTATTATTTCCAACTTTTAGAGCACGTCCGGTCACACTGGGGTAATATGACAATTCTCTGCATATATTCAACACTCTTTCTCTGGTTGCCTCACTGACATTCTTCTTCCCATTCAACACATTGGAAATCGTCGATACGGAGGTTCCGGCTTCTCTGGCTATATCCTTTATCCCAACCATCTTTGTCTCCTTTCTTCCCCTTTAACGACATGCAACCCAGTCTTTCTTTGTATTTAATATTACATATTTTATCTCAAAAATACAATACAGTCTTACAAATCAACTATATATCTTTCCTATTGATTTCCCATACTCCCGTTAAAATGGAAGATACCACGACAGTTACTGATGGATTATTTGGCACAATGTGTGACATATGTTTGACAAACTGACAGCTGGTCTGGTCGCAACTAAGTGTATTTGATTTTTGTTTCTTACACTCGATATGAAGCTGCAAGGTTCAGATGATACTGGTCACCCTTCATCAGAACCTTGTCTGATTTTTTGTTTCCGGTAGCGTGAAAATTTATCCCTCTACTTATCAGCCGAAAAACAAGGGGGCACTCTTTCATGAAATTATTTTTTATATACACAGCTCCTAACAATATATCTCTGCGAATAAAGAAGCACATAAAGAATAGACCTAACATTAATCCCTGTTTTCCAAAATTCTTTCTTTTCCAGTATCCCGTATACTGATTGTATACAATGAAATCATCAGGTATTATTAATCAAACTGCTTTCAAGTCATTGACCTAAAACCCGAGGGCCTTGATCTTCCGTTAAAAATTTTTCCTATATCATGAAGTTTCTTTACATATTCCTTCATTCCTTCTCTTGATATCTTTCCCAGAATAAAGGAAGGTCTTCCGTTTCCAAATATATTTTCATTAGGACTTCCGTAAACTTCATTTACCTCTGGAGTAGATGAAAATACATCTAATAAATCCAGGCTCCAGTTTGTTCCTACCGATCTCAATGACACCGTTTTGTCCCAGCTTTTCTTTTATATGATTTAGTAAGTTCTGATTGCACTGTACCTTATTTATCAGCACAAATAATTCCGCGATATATTAATCAATTTATTTTTGTTGCTTCATAACCTTTGTGAACGAAAAGGCTTAGACCTGCTTTTAGAATAATAAAATGCGAATTAAAAGTAACCGCCAAATAAAAAAATGTATAGAAAAACCGCCACCTTTTTGATATTTTAATAGGTTAGCGGTCAACAGCAGCGTTTTTGAATAATGCCAGTACTGAGCGATTGTATAAATAATCTATTGAAAGACTACTCGGATATCATTAATCGTTAAACTTTCAATAGTATGGCAAAAATTATTTTTTTTTGAACAGACAGATAACTTATATTCTTTATCTATAGGATACTGCTTAAAATAAAATTCGGTATCGCTTGTTTCTTTTACCTTAAAACCATCTTCTGACTTAACAACAGAAAATTTATTGAGGGGCATAGAAAACCCTATTCCCAGCGCCTTAATGTATGCTTCCTTCAAAGACCAAATGTCATAGAAGCCTTGAAGTCTATCATTTACCTTTAAAGACAGCAAATAATCATTTTCCTCTTTGGTAAAAAAACGTTCCGCAATAGATAGTTCTATACTTTCAATTTCTTGTACATCTATACCCACAACAGAATTATTAATGACACAAACAACCCAATCTCCGGAATGAGACACATTAAAATATATTTTACCGCATTCAGATACAAAAGGTTTCCCATATTCGTTCTCAGTAATTTTAATCTCATCATTCCTCAAACCAAAGTTTTTTATAATTGCATACCTGGACAAGAGGCAGCCGAAAAGCGAACGCTGCCTGTCTTCCCAAAATCGATACCGCAGAATTCGTTCCTGATAATCCAAGTCTACCAACTTTAACAGTTCCTCATATAACGTGTCTGACAGGCGTATCCGACTGTTCACCGAATATATCTTCATACTGTGATTACCACTCATTCATAAATTATGCTTACCGCTTAGCATTATATTTTATGCTTTTGCAATGTAAGTACTTAGGAAAATTGTTCTATCGTTGTTTGGCGAAATAAAAATAATCATTTAAGTTTCTCTTTTTACTACAAATAACTCTTGATTGTTTTTCACGAAATCTCCCTCATGAATATTAATGTCCCGTATGAATCCATCAACATTGGAACTTATACTTATCTCCATTTTCATGGATTCGAGGCTTGCTATTTTTTCTCCTTTTTTCACTATCTGTCCATTCTTAACAATGATATTCAGAATTTTTCCCTGCATCGGGCTGTAAATCGTTTCCGTATTATTATCATCGATAAAATGAAAATCCGGCAATATATCCTCCATTGATACTTCTTTTACCATATCGCTCATTTCTATATTTTCTTTTTCAACCTCTGCTTCACAGCACACGCCATTGTCAGAAACATCAACACAATATTCTTTATCTCCCAAAACTATTCTATATTTCATGTTTTCCACTCCTTTACCCTCTTAATTTACAATAAAAAAAGAAGCCAAGATTTATCTTCCAACCTCGTTCAGCGCATTTATAGTCAGTGCCTCCACGGATGACCGTGTTTTATATGCAATAATTGATAGGATAATTGCCATTATCTTCCCGTCTGTCTTGTCTAAAATATCATCCCCAATCAGGTCATCATCTTTTTGCATTTCACAAATACTATAGAAATACTTATTATCCCTATCCTTAAAGAAATCACTTGCCAGAGCTGGAAACATTATCGATGTCAGGATATCACTCCTGCTGATTTCTGACATCTTACATCTTTCCTTAACGGCCTCATAAGCCGGAGGAATTGTAACAGATAACCTTTTAGAAGAAAAACCGGTAGTATTCGCTAACTTATACATTAGATCTTGATTCACTTTTCCGGGAGGTATACCATATTCACCCCTGAAATATGATTTCACTTCATCAATAACTTGTTTATATCGTTCTCCTAACAGTACATTTATTGTTGCCTGAGTTCCTATCATCTGGCTAATCGGTGTCACTAAGGGCGGATAACCCAGATCCTTCCTTATTCTGATAACCTCATCCTCCACTTCGGATATTCTCTCTTCTGCATTCTGTATCCTTAACTGCGAAAGGAGATTCGAGTACATTCCGCCCGGAATTTGATTTTTAATCGTCCGGGGGTGTGTCATAAGGGTCTGAGGCAATAGTGTTCCTGCTTTTATTTCCGATTCCATTACTCTTTCAAAATGTTCGTTTATGAGCTGCACCCTATCTATATCTATGCTTACTTTTCTCCCTGATTCCGTAGCTGTACGGCAAATCACCTCCGTCGCGGGCTGAGAGGTTCCCCCGGAAAAACTTGAGACAGCCGTATCTACTATATCAACACCTGCCTCAATCGCCTTCAAATATGTCATATATGCATATCCTGTACTGCAATGGGAATGCAAAACAATGGGTACCCTGATACAACTTTTCAACTCTTTTATCAGCTCAAATGCAACGGATGGCAATAATATTCCTGACATATCTTTAATACATACCGAATCTGCCCCCATATTTTCCATTTGCCTTGCCAATAAAATATAGTTATCAATGCTATGGACCGGACTGACTGTATAACAGATCGTACACGAAGCATGAGCCCCGTTCTTAATAGTTTCATTGACTGCAACTTCTATATTTCTGATATCATTCATAGCATCAAATATACGTATGATATCTATCCCTTTTTCTATTGAATTATATACAAACTTTCGTACTACATCGTCAGAATAATGCCTATATCCCAATAAGCTCTGTCCCCTGAGCAGCATCTGCAATTTTGTATTAGGCATTTTCTTTCTTATGTATTTCAATCTTTCCCATGGATCTTCACGAAGATACCGAATACAGGAATCGAAAACTGCACCTCCCCAACATTCCACCGAATAATATCCCGCCTGATCCATTTCCGGTAAAATATCTTCAAATTGATTCCTTGTCATTCTGGTTGCAATCAGCGATTGATTGGCATCGCGCAAGACAGTTTCTGTTATTTTCAGCTCCATTCAGACACCTCCAAAATCATAAAGGAATATTACTGTGCTTTTTCAAAATACGATTCGTTTCTTTTTCTCTTTGCAAAGAACATAGATCATACGATATCCTATGACGGATTTCCTCCGGCCTTATCACATCGTCAACGTAACCGCAATTCAGCCCTTGCGTTGCATTCATATATTTCAGCTTATATTCTTCCATTTTATTTTGAAAAATATATTGATATTTCTCCCCGTCATCCTTACACTCTTTTAGCTCTTTTGCATATAATATTTCCGTCGCTCCTTCTGCTCCCATTACTGCGATTTCCGCACCTGGCAGCGCATACACATAATCCGCCCCCAAATGTTTGCTTCCCATCGCTATATACGCGCCGCCATATGCTTTCCTTACAACGATCGTAATCTTAATGCTTGTTGCTTCTGCATATGCAAACAGCAATTTAGCTCCATGTCTGATAATTCCGTTATGTTCTTGTTCTAATCCCGGTAAATATCCCGGTGTATCCACAAATGTGATGACCGGAATATTAAATGAATCGCAAAAGCGTATGAATCTGGCTCCTTTATCACTTGAATCGCAATCCAAAGCACCCCCATTATTCATTGGCTGATTTGCTATGATCCCAACTGTTTCTCCGCATATTTGGGCAAATCCCACTACCAACGAGCCTGCATAATCCGTATGAATTTCAAAAAAACTGCTTGAATCAACACATTGCAAAAGCAGTTTTTTTATGTCATAAGGTATCTGAGGCTCTTTTGGCAACACTGGTTTCCAATCCACAGGTTGTCCCAGTAAAGAGATATCTGCTTTCTTAACACTTCCTCCATACCAGGAAGGAAGCATGTCGATCAAACTGCGCACTTTCTGAAAACACATCTTTTCACTGCTGCAAACTACATGCGCAACTCCTGAAACTCTGGAATGGACATTTGCACCGCCTAATTCTTCCGCCATACATATTTCACCCGTAATCTTTTCGATTACTTTAGGTCCGGTAATATACATATTACTAATTGAATTCACGCAGAAAATAAAATCACTGATTGCCGGAGAATAAGAAGCAGCTCCTGCACATGGCCCCAGCACCATGGAAAGCTGCGGTATGTATCCGGAAGCTCGCGTATTGGCATACATCATCTCCCCGCAGCCCGCCAAAGATTTTATTCCTTCGTTAATTCTCGCACCCCCGGAATCATAGATTCCAACGACCGGACATTTATTTTCAATAGCCATATTAATAATATGCGCTATTTTTTCACCATGACAAAGTCCAATGGAGCCACCATGTATCGTAAAATCCTGAGAAAAGGAAAAAACACATTTTCCATTGACTAACCCTCTTCCTGTTATTACACCATCATACTCGTATCTGCCTTTTTCATCTTTCCTATTGCCGCCGATTTCAAAAAATGTATCCCTGTCAAACAATAACTTCAAACGTTCTATCGCATGATACTTCTTTTTCTCATGCTGCATTTGAATATTATAATCCATGGTTTTATCCCCTCAGTTTTCTATGTACAAGGCCACCATATCCTTTTCTTTTTAAATACACAGCAAGTAAAGAAACCGCCTGTACAACATGTGCCATTACAATCACCAAACCAAATTTATTCATTTCAAAAAAGCAAAAAAATATGAGTGCCAAAAATAATTCTATTATCAAAATGAATCGAATATATTTTTTATATGCTTGCTTTTCTTTATCGCTCAATTTTTTTGCATCGCTTTGTATTGGCGCCAAAAGTAATATGACAACAGCACAAATCACTTCTATGATAAGAACAGGCATATAACCCATAACTAAGTGGAATCCCTTGGCAACGAGTACGATAGCTGCTACAATTATGTTAGACAATATGATACATATCCATCCTTCAGAAGCATGATAACCGCCGCAATAACTTCTCAAAGGTATAAACATCATCAAAAACAGAGCTACACTTGTTAATTCTCTCGAAATTAACCCAATTATTATAGCTATAATAATATTTATCATGACCTCTAACACCAGTGTATAACCGTACTGGTATACACTGGTGTCTTCTTCAGAAATCATTCCGTTTTCAATCTGTTTGTTAAGAATACAATGAACAACTTTTAAGATCATTATTGAACCCTTTTAAACTTGTTTGCCGCTTCCGGAAATTCAGGTTGATGAAATGCCCAAATACAACATACATTTGCCGTATGTACTACCAGCATAAGCGCAAAGCAATTCATAACACCGAGCATTCTGCATACAACATTTTTTTTCGTTTTCATACAATATACCTCCATGCTTTTTTCGTCATTCTACATTTATCTGCATAAATATACAATGCTACTGGCAATTTTTGTAATTTGAAAGACAGTTTTTGTATTTTATACTTCCGGTATAGCAAAAAACTTTATTCCATTTATACGCATGCTTAACAAAACTTTACTGTGACCGTTCCATTTGATGTCTTCAAATCCATCTTTTTATCTCCGTATTTACAATCGTCAGGTATCTGTACGTTTGCATTCATTGTTTTTGCACGTACTTGAAAATCATCCGGAATTCCATAAACCGTGCAATCAATTGATGCGTTAGAAGTCTTACATCTCATCTCCCCGTCAAAAAGAATTTTTTCAGCATTAATATATGCATTAAAGGTTTTAAGTGTAATATCGCTTTGGGAGATAACATTCATGATTCTGATAGGACCATTGTTCGTTTTTACAAATATACTGTTCGCCTTGCAATCATAAATGTCTACATTACTGTTATTTGTTAGTAAATTTAAATTTCCTGTCACTCCTTTTTCAATATATATATTTTTATTCTTTGTTTTTATTTCAATATCCAGCAAATCATTCTCGGGTACTTTCAGAATCAGTTCTTTTGTCTCTCTGCCCCAGTTTAATATATGCCGGTGCCATTTAACTTTCTTCTTAATTTCTAGAATACCACTGTTTAACGAAGTGCTGTAGCTTTCTCCATCTTCATCATATAAATTAATATATATTTTGCTATCCGGAGACTGAAGTAGCCTGACCACAGTGTTAAAATCATGAACTGTAATTTTTTTCACATCATTTATTAAATAACTTTTAGTTTGATACATGGCTCCCCCTTATTTATCATGCATTTAAAATGATACCATCCTTCATCGAAATAATTTTCTGTCCATATTCCGCTGCTTTATTTGAATGTGTGACCTGAATAATCGTTGTATTTTTTTCCTTATTAATTCTTCTAAACAAATCCATTATCTGTATTCCTGACTTGCTGTCCAGATTACCGATCGGTTCATCTGCCAAAATAATATCAGGATCGGTAATCAATGTGCGTGCTATCGCTACCCTCTGCTGCTGTCCGCCGGATAATTCCCTGGGGGTAAAATCCTTTCTGTCAGTAAGTCCGACAAAGTTCAGAATGTCCTTTAATTTGTCCTGAAAGTTTAAAACTTTTTTACCATCCATAACAATTGGTAATAATATATTTTCGCTGACGGTTAAATTCGGTATGAGATTATAAAATTGAAAAATAAACCCTAATTTATTCCGTCTGACCGATCCCTTTTCTTTATCTGTCATTTTTCCAAAGCTTTTTCCTTCGATCAATACCTCTCCGCTATTCGGTGTGTCAAGTCCTCCCAGAATATATAATAATGTGCTTTTTCCACAACCGGAAGGACCCATAATAGAAATAAATTCTCCTTGTCCTACGGATAAATTCAGATTCTTTAAAATCTGAAATTCTTCTTTGCCTATCTGATACATCTTACTGATCCCTCTGGCATCAATCGCTTTTTTATTTTCATTATTATTCATACTTAAGCTCCTTTACAATATTCATTTCACCAATTTTTTTGATTGGACCTATAACCGTCAGCGATAATATAATAAATATTGCAGCCATTATACCGATCATAATTGACGGATTCAGATTGAAATCAATGATAAGCCCCAATCCGTTTGTAAATTTAGGGATACTCATAACTATAGGTACGCTGAGCAGGACAATCGTAATTATTATTCCCACATATGAAGCAACGGTTTCCCATATGAGCATGCTCTTTAATTGATGCATATCCATACACACACTATATAAAGTCGCAAATTCTTTTTTCCTCTGTATAAATGAAACGATCAGATTACTCGATATCCCGATAATGATCACGCAGCCGCATAAAATAACTGATGCTATTAATATTCCTAAAATGGTATTTACTGTCGCTACCTGCTGTGAAAGAAATTCTTCTGCTGTCATGACGGAAATATCTGTATCAACATAATCTTCCGCTATTTGGTCCGATATCATTTCCGGATTGGACTGCGTAATAGCAAGGATGCGTTCCGGAACTTCATCAAAGATTCTTTTATAATTATCCAGACTGATACCGACAAACACCCTGTCTGTTGTTCCTTTGGAACAATCCCATATATCTGCAACAACAAAATCCGCAGCCTTAGTTGTTTTTTTGTCGTCGTAATAAAGCTTTATTTTATCCCCTACCTTGATGTTCTGGACACGGGCCCAATATTGATCTATGACAATTCCATTTTTTATCTTTGATAATTTGGCATCCAGATCCGTTCCGTTATAACGCAGTGCTTTCATATATTGATTAAGCTCAGAAAACTTATCTATTCCGTAAACTCTGCAATATCCGTTTGCATAATCTCCATATGCCATTACTTCATAGGATTCATATGCACCCGACACTCCCTGATAAGAAGCAATGTCCTCTTCGCTTACGTTCTCATCCCCATTCAATATGGCGATCATATCAAAACCATAAGAATCCAAATCCATCTGCGCCGTGTTGGCAATCCCATTAATGATCGTTGCAATAATCATGAATATCATACTGATGACTACAATCATACTGCTGTTATTTCTGATGAAACGATTATTTTTCAAATTATTGATACCTAATTCTGCGCTTCCGTTAAGCAGATGGGCTTTATTAAATAGTCCCAGTATTTTTACCAGTATAAACTGTACAAGAAATACCCCTCCTGCAATCAAAGCACTGATTCCAAGCAAGCCTATGATAAAATTATCCTTCTGGTTAAAAAAATATAACAGCAGGCTAATTTCAAAGGCAACGATCGTCTTTGTCAAATAGTTACTTTTTCTTATTTCTTTACTGTCATCCACGCGTAATACTACATCTTTCAAGTTCTTCTTACTGACCCTTTTTACACTTACTAAAGCAACTGCAGGAGGGAGAAAAATACCGATGCCTGACGCGATAACGAAATACCATGTGTTAAAAGAAACGGCTGTCCTTACACCATATTCTTTATATTGATTAAATAAGTCCGCTACATAGGGCAGCCCTGCCATACCCGCAATAATACCGATCGCAGTTCCAATGAAACCATATGCCATGAATTCCATTAACAAAACCTTTTCTATTTTTACCTGATCCGTACCGATGCTCCTGAACGTTCCGATAATTGGGATTCTGTCTGTTACAATGACTTCGGCAATTGACGATATGATATATCCGCCAACCAAAATTATTATACACAAAACAATCAGCATGGAACTGCTTACCGTCTGCATCTGAAAATGCAGATTATCATATTCCTCTCCGGCGGCTATTGACAAGTCTTTATTTTCTAATCTTAATTTTTCAACGGCATCCGTTGTATCTCCGGCGGCTTTCAATCTCAGCTTTGAAATCATATTTTCCGTCCCAAGAATTCCGTTTGCATCATCAAGGCTTATCAACAACTGAATATTTCCTTTTTCTTCATAAAAAGTTTTATTGCTTTCACCTATTGCGGCTACCGTAAATTCATGCGGTTGGGAATGAACGTATACCGTAACCGTATCACCGGTATTTAAGCGATACTCTTTCGATGTCTTTGCGCTTATAACGCATTCTCCTCTTTGAAGTTCCTTCACATTATTCAATAAATTGACGGAACCCATATTAATATATTCCTGTATATCTACCCCGCGTATATCTGCCTTTAAGCTCTTACCATTTGCTATAAATTTTCCATAAAGAGTCAGTATGCGTTCTATCTTTTCGACTGTAACTCCCCCGTAATTTACTTGATTTTCATTAAAATCACTTTGACCTTCCATTGTTATATTCGCGTCGCCGATCGACGCACGATATACACTTTCATACGTTCCTTCCACTACCTGTTGTAAATTTAATGTAATAATAGAAACGCAGGAAGCCAATACCACAATGACGAGTACAATGGCGCTCCGTACCTTGTTTTCAAATATATTCCGAACTATATATTTCGATAATATTAACACCTTTTGTCCTCCGTTTTCCTATTTTTACATTTTACCATGAAAATTCCTCCTTTATTTTGCTGTTATATATATAAGTGAGGCAATATCTGTAAAACGTTACAGGTTTTCTATATCTTTTACAAAAAATCCTTTAATTTGTTTATTACAAACGGCAAAGGTGCTTACTAATAATACAATAATACTGGATAAAACTATTCCGGATTCAATATTGATCTTCTCAATCAAAAATCCATACAGCCATATTCCTATAGGTGCCGCGATTGTTATACAGCAGACAACTACTCCATAAATACTTGCACGAATATTTTCCGGAACAGAGATTTGCAGATAGGTTAGCAGAGGGATATTTATAATACTGTTCAAGGTTCCTCCGACCAGCAAAACCGCACTAAATATAATTGCACCTAATATTACGGAATTATTTATTTTTCCAAGCAATAAAGGCGCTGCCCAAAATAAGATGACAATTCCCTGAACCTGTAATAAGCTAAAAATCCTTTTTGTAACTTTGGATTGGACTGCCTTAACGGAAACAACTAATGCACCCGCTATTATACCCAGAGACCAAACTCCCTGGACCACCCCATATTGAGTAGATGACAGCATCATAATTTTATATCCTAAAAAGGGTAATACTACCGAGGTCAGAGGGATGGAAACGAAATTAATGGCTAATACAATCAAGAGCAGATAGAAAATAACTTTTTCTTTCCTTATATAAGCAAAAACATTATTTAAATTCTTGCGGTAACTATCTCCGCTTACAATTTCATTTTCAAAATAAACCAAGCCTATTTCTACCAGCGCGGCAAGAAAATATACTATCGTAATAATTCCAACCAACAGCTTGAAGTCCATCACGGTATAAAAAACACCGCCCAATACCGGCCCTAAGATGTTAACGATCGCGCCGATTCCCTGATAGCTTGAGTTCATCTGCATTACTTTTTCCTTTTGAAAGAAATTGGGAATTGCTGAATATATAGTGATGGAAAAGACCGACTGAACCGTACTGATGAGCATAGAATACAATATTAATATTCCAATACCGTTTAAATTTCCCATCAGCATACTTAATAACAGAAACATGATTAAGCCGCTTAATAAATCACAAATAATGATAATTTTCTTTTTATCACTTTTATCAATCAAAACACCCGCAAAAATGTTTACAAAAATACCCGGAACCATACCTATTGCCAATACAGTAGAAAACATGGTTGCTGATCCTGTCGTATCCAATATGTATAGGCTCAGGGCAAATTTAAAAATTGAACTGCCCAGCTCAGAAGCAATACGCCCGAACATAAAGCATATTGAATTTCTTAAAACACTTGTATCTTTTTGAAACGTTCTTATATTATCCATTTTATCCTCCAATTCATTCATTCGGTTTATGATATCAAATCCATTTGTGAATCTAATACACTGCTGCTTAAATCATTTGACAAATTACATTTAATGTGAAGTACATCGTCCCATATAAGTGCGGTAAACAAAATTGTCCTCTCAGAGTTGTTTTTACTTATGCTATTAATATTTTTGTCAAACTCTTCATTATTTTGCACTTCACCAATAAAGTTAAATAAAATTTTTATCATCTTATAGCATTCCGATAGGTATTTTGTGACTTTTTCAAATCCTTTCGGTGACCATTCCTTCGTTAAAAACATAAGAAAATTAATATTCTTTTCTCTTTTAATGTTCAACAGGTTCATTAATCCGGAAATATTTTCTCTATTTTTGCTATCATAAACAACAGGAACAAAATCGATAAATAAACCTATTAAATCCATATAAACATTATTTTCATAGATGCGTCCCATGTTTACCATAAATAACGGAACCTGCGTCATATATAAATACTTTTTACATATATCTGATATAATTTCGACTGACTGAGTAAACGGGTCTTTATCTACCGATAGATGACATTCATAATATTCAGGCAATATTATGTGTTTTTGTGCATTAAGTGAAATGTTCATATTTATCATGCGCTGGTAGAACTCACCAATTTTAAACATTGTGATCAGTTCATTTTCTTTAATATTTACCGGTCCTTTTCTCATTTGCTTTAAGTATGAGGAATATTCTGTTGTTATGACTTGATTTATTTTACCTTTTTGCAGCAGCTCCTCATAAAAACAAAATAAGTTTTCCAGTAATATATTCGCACTCATTGCATCGAATATGATATGGCACATCGGCGCCATTATAATAAAGCTTTCCTTCGTATCTCTAATAATACAGATTCGATATTTTATCGTATTCAGAAGCTTGTACTCATGCAAATACACTTTTTCAATACATTCATTTATTATTCTTTCTCTGGAGTTCTCCGGATAAGCGGTAATATCCACGATAGGAATCCTTATATTGTCATTAAATTGATGTACCTGCCATTTATATGTATTCGCTTCCTTAATCAAACAACTTCTTAAAAACCCCTGCTGCTCAATCAAACAATTAAATGCCAGATTCAATGCTTTTTCATCCAGCTCTAACTCTATCCTTTTGCAAAAGCCCGAATAGTCGGGGTTGTCCAGATAAATACTTTGAGCGGGTCCCAGTTCATGATAACCAATTATAGGCATATGAAGTATTTGATCAGAAAAATATATATTTTGCTCTAATAGTGAATTTATTATCTGCGAAAAGTCTTCCTGTATTTCCGTATATTTTTTCTTCATTTCTCCTCCTTATATTAAATTTAAATCAGAAATACTTTTTATTGTTTGCCGCGAATAAATATCGGATACCTTAATATCGAATCCTGCTTCCTTCGATTTTGAAATAATCTGAATAACGTTTAGGGAATGTCCCCCAATTTCAAAGAAATTATCGTCAATTCCAATATCTTCTCTCTTCAGGACCTCTTTCCATATCTGCAGCAAATGCATTTCATTACTGTTTCTGGGTGAAGCCTTATCCGTTATCTCTAATTCATCCTCAATATAGGAATCAAGCAGCTTTCGTTTATCTATTTTCCCGCCTGCTGTGACTGGTATATGTTCCACACGCATCACATAGGAAGGTATCATATAAGAAGGAAGCTCTTGTTTCAGATAGTTTAGCAAATCCCCTTTCTTTACTTTTTCATTACCGGCATAAAATGCATATAATTCATCTGTATCGCTCTTTGCGACGACTGAGTCTGTGATTCCCTGATACATCCGGATTCGGGCCTCCACCTGACCTATCTCTATTCTGAATCCCCTTATTTTCACCTGTTCATCGCATCTGCCGAGTATCTCGATATTTCCTTCTTCATTCCATAAAACCTGATCGCCTGTTCTATACATCCTTTGTCCGGAAACTGCAACAAATTTTTCTCCGGAAAGTTCTTCATTATTTAAATATCCTGCCCCCACTCCGACACCGCCTACATATAGTTCCCCGGGAATTCCAATAGGACAAATGTCCCTATTCTCATTCAAAATAGTACAGAGTGTATTTTTTATCGGCTTTCCAATATTGCTTGCATTTTTATCATTTACAATATTTAGAGTCGCGCATATGGTAGTCTCCGTCGGTCCATATGCATTAATGAAAATCCGGTCTTTATTCCATTTCTCCAAAAGTTCCTCGGAACAGTTTTCTCCTGCCGATACGACCACCCTTAGTTCTGAAAGCTTTTCGGGATCTATTATTCTTAGCAGGGATGGAGTTAACGTTGCTATATTAATATTTTCATCCCGCAGAAATAAATCGATTTCATCCCTCTGCTTTCCGTTACGGTCTAATATACAAAGCGTTCCTCCGTTGAGTAAGGTTGTAAATATCTCCCACACCGACATATCGAAGCTTAAAGATGAAAACTGCAGAACCCGGGCTTTACTCTTGATTCTCATTACGCTTCCCATACTTTGGGCAACGTTAACCAGACCTTTATGCTTTAGCATAACCCCTTTCGGTACACCTGTTGTTCCGGATGTATAAATAATATACGCCAAATCCTCTTCATTATGGCAGCCATCCGTACACGCTTTCTTTGTTCCTTCTGCCTTCTCCTGCAGTACAGCATCATACTTCACGATTTCTGTGCCGCCCTTTTGCCTGTCTCTTATTTGTTCCAATACGTCATTTATATTGTTATCTTTGCTTTCTTCTGAAATTAAGATCTTCATTCTGCTATCATTTACCATAGACTCTATCAGCTTCGGCGGATAATATCCCACACCGACAGGCAAATAAACGGCACCTGCCTTTAATATACCCAACATGGCTATTATGGCATTATGTATCTTATTCATGTAAATACCTACGATATCCCCCCTCCGGATACCTTTAGTACTTAAATATTCTGCCAGATCCTCGGCCTTCGTATATAGCTCTCCATAGGTCATGATTTGTTTTACATTTTCTTCATCATAATACTCTATTGCGGTAATATCTGCGTTTTCCCGGCTGCACCGATCGAACATTGCATCAACCGTTCCAAATCCCGAGTTCTGATCTATGTTTCCCATGAATTCAAAAATACTCTTCTTTTCTCCTTCATCAAGCATCTCCATATCTTCAATGCCTGCTTCCGGGCATGTCAGACAGTTGATCAACAAGGTCCTGAAACGCTGCGCAAAACGACATATCGTTTTTTCTTTGAATAATCCTGTCTTGTACTCTATTCCAAACGAAAAAGCATGATCTGCCTCTGTAACATGAAGACAAAAATCAAATCTGGCATTCTCTATTTTTAATTTAATAGGGGTAAATTCCAAATTCTCGAGCTTTATTTGCTGCCTGCTCTCATTTTGAAAATCGAATACGAAATCAAATAGAGGATTTCTTCCTGCCTCATATTGGATATTTAATTGTTCCACCAGCAGATTAAATGCATACTCTTGATTTTCGTATGCCTCAACTGCCGTATTCTTAATCACATCCAAGAAGTCTGAAAAGCTGATTTTTCTTTTAAATGTATTATGTAAAGCTAACGTATTGATAAATGGTCCTATAATATTGTTTTCTTCCGGCCTCATTCTGCCTGCGGCAACCGTTCCTACGGTAATATCATTCTGCCCGGTGTAACGGTAAAGTAATAAAACATAAATTGCAAGAAACAGCAAATTAGGGGTGATACAATTCTTTGCGGCAAAATCATATGCCATTTCAGAAAGTTCACTTGCCATATCGAAATAAATCAACCTGCCCTTATTACTATTGGACTTCCTTCTTTCATAATCTGTTTTAAAGTTAAGAAGCGGCGGTATTTCTTTAAAAGCATCCAGCCAATACTTCTCTTGTTTTAAATATGACTCCCTTTTGCGATATCTTATACTCCAATCACAATAATCATCATACTGAATTTCCGCTTTTTCCGTCTCTGTTCCCGCATACGCATCCGTAATCTGTTTAATCATGATTTCCATGGATATAGCGTCTCCGATAATATGATGGATATCTACTGCAAACAGATGTCTGTCTCCCGCCCGCATTAATGCTCCTCGAATTAATGGTGCATTTTCCAGGTCAAAAGGCCGGATAAAACTCTCCACATATTGTCCGGCATCCTTTTCTTCCATATTGCCGGATATAAGTGAGAAATCGATATCTTCTACTATCTCCTGTTGAATTTCATTGTTGTTCTGTACAAACTTTACACGAAGCGTAACGTTATTGCTGATAACTTTTTTTATTGCATTCTCCAATTTTTCCTTATCGATCTTCCCTGTTACCCAATAAGCGGCAGGCATATTATATACCGTAGATTCCATATCGGAGCGCCACAAGGCGTACATTCTTTTTTGTGTATCTGAAAGAGGGAATACATTCCCCCGGTTAATATGGCGAATTTTTTCTTCCTCTGCCCCTTTTTCCCGTTTTTCAATAATTGCTGCCAGATTTTCAATCGTTGCATTTGAAAAAATTTCAGATAAAGACAATTCCACATCAAATTCCCTGTTTATTCTTGTAATCATGGTCATAATATTTAAAGAATGACCGCCGATATGCAGAAAATTCTGATCTACTCCAACCTCATTGATTTCCAATATATCTTTCCAGATATCGGCCATTTTCGCTTCAATATCATTAGAGGGTTTCTTCAAATCATTTTTAAGTTCTGCCTTATAATTCTCCAAAGCTTGATAGTCCATCTTACCGTTAGACAGCAGCGGCATTTCTTGCAATCCAATGTATAAAACAGGGATAATATTATCGTTCATTCTGGCATTCAAGAAGTTTTTAAGTTCTTCTTGATCTATGGCCTCATCTGCCGTATAAAATGCCGCCATAATTTTATCCGCATTATCCTTCTGCTTCATTACAACTGCCGCATTTCTGATGCCGTTAAATTCTGTCATATGCTTTTCTATTTCACTTAATTCGACACGAATACCCCTGATTTTGACTTGTCTGTCAATTCTTCCGTGAAACTCAATATTTCCGTCGTTAAGAACCTTCCCCAGATCACCTGTCTTATATAAAATATCGGAGTCACCATTTGAATACGGGTTCGTGATAAAGCATCCTGCATTTAAGTCCTTATTGTAATATCCTAAAGACCTGTAAGGCGTTCTGATATATATCTCCCCAATCGTTCCTTTGGGACGTACCTTTTGGTGTTCATCCAATATAATGACTGCCGCGCCTTTCATCGGCACACCGATAGGAACACTGCCTCTTTCAATATCTCTGCTGCTGATTACATGATACATTTTTATCATTGTCGTCTCTGTAGCACCATACATATTGACCAAGGTTATTCTCTCACCGAAAATGCCGTACCATTCTTTTAATGCTTTTATATTTAATTTTTCGCCTGCCATCAGAACATATTTCAGTTCCTTAAAATCATCCTTTGACGGCTTGTTTTCAACCATTGCATGAAATATGCCAGGCGTACAATGTATGTGAGTTACCTTCATGCTATTGATCCATGAAACCAGCTTGTTTATATTCAGCACACCTTCTTTATTCTCCGGTATTGCAACCGTTCCCCCGGTGAGAAGGGCTGCAAAAATATCCCTCAGTATCGGATCATGTCCTGGTGTTGTCAACTGACTGACTACAGCATTTTCCCATCCGGAAAATGTTTCCGTCTCCCATTCGATGAAATGTCTTAAAGATTTGTTGCATCCTATAATCGCTTTTGGTTTTCCTGTCGAACCGGATGTATAGAATATGTAAATGGGGTCATCCGGAGTATATAAAGCCTCATTATACTCCGATTTAATTACTTTCCTGTCATTTCGATCCATTTCATCAATAATCAATATCTGATTTTCTTCCGCATTCTTGCCAATGATACCGGCAACTCTGTCATAATTAGTTCTATCGGTAATAATCAATCTGCCATCAATTTCTTCGTACATATTTTTTAATCGATTATCGGGAATATCCGTATCAAAGGGTACAAATATAAACGCGCCTTTCAGACAGGCTATTATTGACAGAAGCAAATCAGTTCTCTTTTCCATAAACAGAATAATCTGATCCGATTTTTTTAATCCTTTTTTATGCAATTGCTCTAATATCATATCCGAATGATTATTCACTTCCTCATATGACATTTTTTCATCTCCGCAGACATAAGCCTGCCGACTGCTGTATTCCTGCAGCTTTTCATACATTATCTGCTGAAAGATCAATTTTTCACTCATTTTTCTTCTCTCCTAACCAACCATTTTATACTTGTCCAACAACATTTCTGTAGTTAACACAATCATAAGAAAATCGCTGTCATATGGTACATTTAATTTAAAATCCGGCTGTAAATATAATTTTTTCAACTCCTCAACCTTTTCGGGGTTAAAAATTCCATGCCTCTTTATTCTCTCAAAAGAAAGAATATCTTCTACAAATTCACGGTCAGATTTTAATATTTCCGAACTGCCCGGCGCCGTAAAGGCAAACTTAGGCCTTTTGAGAATTTCTTCCGGGACGTACTTTTTTGCCGCTCTTTTCAGCACATATTTTTCATCAAAATCCTTAAGCTTTATAAAAGGCGGCATTTTAAGAACAAAGCTAATGACATCTTTATCTAAAAACGGAAATCTTGCTTCGACAGAATGTGAAAAAGCCATTCTATCTCCATGATCCCCAAGTAAATGGTCAGCCATCCGTAGCTTAAAATCTATGTACGATCTTTTATGCAATAAATCCACGTTTTGAATTTTATTTTTATCTATAATAGAATGATTAAGGCAGTTGATGTCATGAAAGACAGCGTTTACTTCACCGGAATAAATTTCTCTTTTTATCTTTTCATACGCATAAAAATTGATTTCATATAAGAAGTCGGAATCTCCCCATACTTTATCCCTCCATAATTGCTCCTTTTCCCAATCATCTGTCTTTTGTCTTGGACTCATTTGGTTGAACTTATCAAAACGATATCCTATATATCCTCCGAATAGTTCATCAGCCCCTTCCCCTGTCAATATTACTTTGATTCCCTTCGCATGAGCCATTTCGGCTAATTTCATCGTCGCTATGTTATAGGACTCTTTCAGCGAACATTCTGCATGATATACTGCTCTGTTCAGCCCGCCGACCAGGTCACACAAGCCAAGATTATATTCATTGTGACGTGTATTTACATTGCTCGCCATCAATCTTTGATATTTACCTTCCGAAATATCCCGGTCTGAGAAATCGATGGAAAAGGATTCCTTTTTATCCGTATCTATTTGATTGATTTTTCCTGCTATAACGGAGGAATCCAATCCGCCGCTGACATAAAATCCCACCGGTACATCGGCTTGCAGCCTATACTTTACTGCCTTGGTCAAAAGTTCATCCAGCCTTTCCACGTAATAATCTTCTTTTTCCTCATGCTCGAGTTCCCTATTTTCAGGATATAATACATCCCAATACTCTTCGATCCTGAAGTTCGTATAATCCTTAATAATAATGCGGTGTCCCGGTTTCAGGCTGAAAATTCCCTGAAACATAGTCCGGGGACTTATTAAGCCGGGAAAAGTCATGATTTGGTCCAAACCTGTAATATCCAATTTTCTCATCACTGCGGGATGCTCTATAATCGCCTTGATCTCGGAACCAAAAATAAACAAACCATCTGTAATCGTATAGAAAAATGGAGCAATTCCCACATGATCCCGTGCACATATTATCTCATTCTTCAATCGGTCAAATAAGAAAAATGCAAATTGGCCATTCAACTTTTCTATAAACTCGACCCCATATTCCTCATAAAGATGGATGATACATTCACAGTCACTTCTCGTTCTGAAACGATGTCCCTTTGCTTCCAACTCCTGAGT
Organism: Kineothrix alysoides; assembly: GCF_000732725.1. Lineage (GTDB taxonomy): Bacteria > Bacillota > Clostridia > Lachnospirales > Lachnospiraceae > Kineothrix > Kineothrix alysoides. The sequence continues at coordinate 2,267,233 of NZ_JPNB01000001.1, forward strand.
CAGTTCCTTATAGTTATATATCTCACCGTTACATATAGTAAAAATAGATTCACTTTCATTAAATATAGGCTGCATACCATTATCGATATCAATAATGCTTAATCGATTAAATCCTATTCCCAGATTCCTTTCTATTTTTTCTGCAGATGCATCAGGGCCCCGGTGTGCCAGCTTTTCATTCATGCACTTAAGAATATCGCCGTCTATCCTATCTCTTTGCTGCATGTCAAAGACTCCACATATACCACACATTCTTTTTCACCCTTTCTCACTTCTGTCCTGTAACTTACATAGTTTCTTTTTATCCGCTTCCCTTACCAATGCTCTCGCCAAAATATAGGACGTATCGATTACCGGAATATCATCAATCTGATTTATATCAATTGCAAGCTGCAGTTCAGTACAGGCTAATACAATCATGTCAATGCCTGAATCCTGCATCTTCCGAATACAGTCCAAGATGTGATTTCTTGCAATATCCGAGACTTTTACTCCATTTGCCTTAATTCCATATTTGTGATTATATATTGCTTTCTAAATCTTATGGTATTGATCATACTCACTTGGAAATACGGCATCATATCCTGCTTCTGTCAAGGATTCCCTATATAAGCCGGATATGTACGTGCCCAAGGATGACAACACGCCGACTCTCTTTACCTCAGGGTAATAATTGGTTATAAATTTTATTACTTCATCCACCATGTTGATTAGAACGACTTTGCTCTTTCTCTCTCTCAGGTCATTGCTTATCACACTCATAATAGGCAGAGCATGAGCCGTATTACATGGGATGCCAATTATATTGGCACCCGCATTTTCTAATTCTTTGATTATTTCAATTATTTCATAAGCCGGATTAACTTTGGTTTTTCCCAACAGATAACTGCTCCTGTCCGGAATGTCGCATGGACGTGAAATCATTATTAACGGTAAATGATCTTGATCCTTATTGGCTATGGTATTCAAAAACACTTTTTCTGCCGTATCCATGCTTGCATATGGTCCCAAACCTCCGACTATCCCAATAGTATTTGATTTAGACATAGTTCCCCCTTTTATAAAGCAACCATAAAATCATTCAGCAAATCTTCCATTTCTTCTCCGTCTGCCAGCGCTATATCCCCATATATGATTTGATGATCATTTATTAACTGTTCCATGACTCTTGTCAGATATCCTTTTATTGAATCGAGTAAATTCATATCACAGGTATTCCCATTATAGATAATATTAAATTCGTATCCATCCTCTTTTGGCTCAACAATAAATGTTAAATTAAATATGGTTTGTTCAAATTCAGTTACTTTATTAAGCACAAACCCCAGCTTGTCCTTATCTGAGAGACGATTTCGATAATTATTATAATTCGCATAATTTTCAAAGCTGAACATATTATCAAATAATTCGCCTTTTATCATACATAAGGATTGTATCTGTGCTAACGAAAGATAAGAATACTGATTATGTTTTTCCATATCATCCTGAATGGTTTTGGCTATTTCAACCAGCGAGGCCTCATACGGCAGCCGTATTCTAAGCGGCAAAGTATTGATAAATAATCCGACCACACTTTCTACATTCATTATTTCCGGGCTTCTGCCGGATACAACAACGCCATAAACAACTTCCTCTTTTCCGGAATATTTTCCGAGTATTATTCCCCATAGTGCCTGAAATAAGGCAGCCATGGTAATTCTCGAATCACCCGCAATTTTTTTCAGCATCTCAATGCAGGAATTATCAACGGCAAATCTATATTCCTCCCGTTTAAAGTCTTTTACCTCTGCCGCCAAAGGATCTTTGGTTTGACTCCCCCCATGATAACCCTGTAAATAATTTTTCCAATACTTTAAAGCAGCCTGTTCATTTCTGCTCTTAATCCATTCCGCGTATACCGAATAGGAGGGGGCTGCCGGAAGCAATACAGTCTCCCCTTTCAGCATTCCCGTATAGATATTTACCAGTTCTTCCAATATGAGATCAATACACCATCCGTCCATCAATATATGATGGAAGCTCCAGACAAGATAATTCATATTATTTCGAGCTTTGAGCAGAAACATCCGCATTGGTACTTCCTCGTCAATCGAAAAACCGTTCGCAATATCGGATTTGCAAAAATCAAGAAGGTAACTCTTCAGATCATCTTTACTTCCGGTAATATCCAAACCTTGAATTTTAAAACGGTATTCTTTTAATACAATTTGCTGCGGTTGGCTGCAATCCTCATAGTTATAGCAGGATCTTAAGGCATCGTGGCGGTCTATGATCATCTGAAAGCTCTTTTCCAGCAACTCCGTCCTGACTTGTCCTTCCAGTTCAAGCATCACCTGCTCGAAGTAAATACTCGAACCGGGATTCATGCGCTGATCAAATATCATTCCCTTTTGCATCGGGGGAAGCTCATTAATTTGTTCTATATTATTCTCGTATTTATTAAGCAGCCGTTGAAGTTCTTCTATACTGATCACTTTGTTTTTATAGTCGGAAGGTGTGTTTATGGTTTTCTTTTGCTTTTTACAGTGCTGTACTATTCCATCCAATTCTCCCGAAAATGCTAATGCAAGAAATTGAATAATTTCGTCCTTGATAACCGCACCATTATACGTAATGCTTACCTTCAATACGTCGTCTTGTACAATTGCATCAAAGCTTATAAGGTGATGTCTCTCTTGCTTTTCAGAACAGGTTTTTCCGTAATTAAATTCAACCACTCGTATCTGATCAGTATCCTTCCCCTTACTGATATGTCCTAAAAAGTTAAATACGATGTCAGGCTTCGTTCCCTTCAGTTTTACAGCTTTGTCCGAATATTGAAGCAGACCGTACCCAATACCGTTCTTTGGCACTTTTCTGAACCTTTCTTTGATATTGATGATCGCGTCCTTTATATTTTCCACTTCATTGCTGTACACACCAAAAGGATATTGTGAAGTAAACCAGCCTATGGTCCTTACAACATTAATATCAGAACTGATCTCTTCTCTGCCGTGGCTTTCAACATCTATCAAATAATCATTTTTACCAAATGTCTTTGTTAATGCCCTGGCAAAAGCCGCAAATAAAATTTCCTGCGTGTTCGTTCCATATATCTTATTTATTTTATATAAGACATCTCCGGTTTTCTCTTTCCCTATTTCCGTTTCATATTTTGTTTCATCTTTTATTGAACCATATTCCGCCTCTCCTACTGTCAGCGATTTATATTTATGGCTCACAGTCTGTTCCCAATACTTCTTTTCCTGCAATACCTGATAGGATCCCGCATATTTTTTTAATGCCTTGGCCCACGACTTAAAAGACGTTGTTTTCTGAGGAAATTTATATTCCTTTTCACAGACAGCGGCATCATAAGCTTCCGCAAGATCCTCCAGCAGAATGCGCCAGGATACACCATCGATGACCAGATGATGAATCGCTATGAAAAGGTAGTCTGTATCTTTGCTATGATATAGTTTCGCTTTGACCATCTGCCCGCTCTTTAATTGAAACGACCGCTGAAGATTGTTTGAGTCATCACAGATATATTGCAGACAATCCGCTTCTTGCGTAATATCCTCATATGCAAGTACTTCCTGCCTTTCATTAAAGCCTTCCATATTCTGCAATAGCCCATTTTTCCCTATTTCAAAAGATGTCCGCAGCGCATCATGATGCTCTATCAATTCACGCATCACCTTTTCCAAACACTCTGCCTGAAAGCCATGTTTATTTTCCAGCAAGACCGTTTGATTAAAATGCTCTCTGTCTATTGTTATGTTCTCTACAAACCACTTTTGGATCGGAGTACAATCAACCTCACCCGTAACAATCTGCTGAGAGGAATATACTTCTATACTCTTCATACATAATGCCATTTCACGTACCGTCTGTTTATGCATAATATCACTGATCGCTATTTCTATCCCCTGCTGTCTGCACAATGCTACTATCTGAATAGCTTTGATAGAATCCCCGCCAATCTCAAAAAAGTTTTGGTCTGCAAACACCTTATCAATACCTAATACCCGCTCCCATATCCCGCACAAAAAGACTTCATTCTCTGTTTCAGGCTGTATACCTGCCGGACTATCACTAAATTGAGTCCTGTATTCCAACAGAATTTTCCTATCTGCTTTTCCAACCGATGTATACGGTATCTGCTTGATCTGCAACATGTAAGCAGGAACCATGTAATCAGGAAGAAGCTGCCTGAGATATTGCTTCACTTCCTCCGGCCTCATCTCACAGTCTGCCGTATAATAAGCATACAGATCAAAATTATTCTGTTTGTTTAACTCCGCTAGAACTACACAATTGCTTATTTTTTCATGTTCCAATATTCGGTTTTCAACTTCCCCCAGCTCTACTCTATAGCCTCTTATTTTTATTTGAGAATCATTTCTTCCAATAAAATCAATTGCTCCGTCTTTTGTCCATTTTCCCATGTCACCTGTTTTATAAAGCCTGTCTCCGGCTACGTATGGATTAGATACAAAACTTATATTCGTTTTTTCTTCATCTTTCAGATAGCCTTCCGTTAACCGGTCACCCCCAATATATATTTCACCTTCCGTCTCTATCGGCCGTAAATTCATATGCCTGTCCAAGATATATATACTGCTTCCGCAGACGGCCTTTCCTATCGTTATATTTTCAGTCTCACGTAAATTACGTTTTATCGTTGTAACCACTGTGTTTTCAGTAGGTCCATATTCATTGACAAGTTCTATGGCCGGATTAAGTGCTTTACAGTCTCCGACTAATTTCCTTGTCACCCTCTCTCCTGCCAGAGTGACATATTTTAACGATTCCAGTTCCTCCTTACGGGCAAGTGATAACAACGCACTAAATAATGTAGGTACCGCTATGAAATGTGTAACCTTTTCAGTTTGAACAGCATGTAAGATGCTCAGCGGATCCTTCATGTGCTCCTGATCCAGCAGTATTAATCTGGAACCGCATATGATTGGAGTTAATGCGCTTGTCAGAAATCCGTCAAATGCATAGCTGAATAATTGGAGGATACTGTCTTCCTTATTGAAACCATATTCCTGTTTTCGCCAACTGATTGTCTTGCCGATACTTTGATGCGTGATTTGTACACCCTTCGGAGTTCCTGTCGTACCGGAAGTAAATATTGTGTATGCAATACTGCTGCCGTCAATAAGATCTTCCAGATTGCTTCCATCCTCTACCTGCTCCAACCCGCTTATATCGATTATTTCACAAGCACATATCTCACTCAACTGATGGAGCTTTTTATTCACATGTTCCATTTCATGTGTTAAAATAAATTTCGTATCCGTTATACCCATCATGTATTTTATACGGTCTGCCGGAAGTTCCGGATATAGCGGCAAGTATGCAGCGCCCGCCTTAAATACTGCCAATAAGGCAATTATCAATTCTAATGAGCTTTCAAAAAAAATACCCACCGACGTACCTTCTCCAATACCTTTTTGACGCAATATCCTGGCGAGCTTATTCGACTTTTCATTTAGCTCCTGATAATTCAAATTTTCTTCTCTCGCTCTGCTGCCTTCATAATTCTTTATATAAGTAACAGCCGTCTCTAACGGAGTATCTTCAGCCTGTTTCTCAAATAGTGTTTTGATTACGTCATTTTTCTGCTCGGGTGCCTTTATACATAAGGTATTTAAAATTTTATGCTCCTCTTCTTTTGTCAGCATGCTTATTTCCATTACCCGTCTGTTTTTATCGGCGGCTAAGTTTGTTAATGTTTCAATATATCTGTCCGTAAAAATACGTATATCTTTTTCACAATATAAATTTTTATCATAATCGATGATAAACTTGAGCTTTCCGTTATCCGTCATATAGTTAAATGCAATGTCGAAATCAACCTCTTTAGCCTTTGTTTCAAAGACTTCATATTGCACCCCATATATGCTGATAATATCTTCCAAATTACTTTGCATGGAAAACAGATAATTGGTAAGCGGGTTTTTAATTCCATCTCTTTCAAGATGCAGTTCATTAATTAAAGCATCCGCCGGATAATCCTGATTATTCATTGCGCCAATTACTTTTTGCTTTACATTATCCAGAAAATCGCATACCATCTGTTCTCCATCTACCTCATTTCTTATATATAAGGTATTCACAAACATTCCAATCAGATTTTCCGTTTCCGAAGTACATCTGCTGTCACAAGGTACTGCTGTTATAATTTCATTTGTGTTTCCGTATCTGGAAAGCAGAATCTGGTACGCCGCAAACATTACCATGAATTCGGAACATTCCTGCATTTTTGCAAACTTTTTAACTTCGTCGGACAGCCCTTCCTTTGCATATGCAATAACGGTATTACTATTATCGATATCTCCTTTTTCACCATCTGAATTTCTAAAGGGTAATATTAATTTTGTAATTTCCATGCAATATTCGTTCATCCAATAACTTTTTTGCCGGTTATATTGTTCCGTCAACATCATCCGGTTTGCGTGGACCGCAAAATCCTTATATGTAATTGGCAGCGGTTCCATCCGTTTTCCTTGATATCTTTGGATTAATTCATTCAAAAAGATCATTGAAGAAGTACCGTCTGCGACGATATGGTGCATGATACAGGCTAAAATCATCCGTTCATCAGGCAGACTGATCATCAATACACGCATCAAATATCCCTTTTCAAGATCAAAGGGCAAATTATAATAATCGATACATTTTTCCGCTTCTTCCAATGAATCCGCCCTCAAATCATAAACTTCAACATCTCTCTTTTCATTGACTTTTTGATAAACATCTTGCCCTGTCATATAAAAAGAGGATTGTAAAATATCATGTCTATCGGCGATTTTATTTATGCATTCGCTTAATCTTATTTTATCTGTCCCTTCATTTATCAAGATCGCGCCGCAAATATTGTTTTTGGTAGATTGGGGATCGAGCATAGAGCTTATAAATATTTCTTTTTGACCGGAAGTAACCGGATAATATTCTCTGTATGGGGTTCTTTCTATTTTCACCGTATTTCCGGCATCTCCAATGCTATCCAGATATTTGCCCAGGGATTGAATGGTACGGCATCGGAATAGTTCCTGCCAGTCCGGTAATATTTCAAACTGCTCCGCTACCTTTCCCCGAAGCAGAGACAATTTTAATGAGTTGCCCCCAATAGTAAAGAAATCTTCCGTTATGCTGCGGACACTCTTCCCCAGAATATCCTTCCATATATTCCATAATATTTTTTCTGTCTGACTTTGCGGCAATATAATGCTTCCCGCAACTCTTTCATTTAACAATTTTTCAGTTCTATCCAGCCGAAAATCCCGCTCAATCAAAAAGCCGTCTAATCCTTCTGCTACATCTTCCATCATTTCCCGGAAGCAGCTTATCCACTCTTCAATCAGTCCGCCATCGAACATCTGCGGATTATATTTGAATTGAATATCCAATTCAGAGTTGATTTGCATAATATTAACAAATATACTATTACTACTTATTTTAGGGAGCTGCGTTCCGATTTCCGTCTTGCACTTATCAAACAATGGTACGAATACTTTATCCAAGTTAAATACAATATCAATATCAGGAACTTTACTGATATCTAATCCTTCGACCAAATTTGATAATGAATATTTCTGATATCTGTTAATCTCTAAAAATGCATTTTTTACCCTTTGCATATGTTCTGAAAATGTGACTTGTTCTTCGACATTAATGCATAAAGGTAAAATGCTGTCGCACATTCCAATCAGTGAATAGCCTTCACAGCAGCTTTGGTCGGCAAAAGGTATTCCTACGATTACCGTTCCTCTCGCTGTAAGCCTGTGAAGATACCATACAAATATCGAAAGCAGCATTGTAAACAAAGTATTTCCATTCTTTTTGGCCAGTTGGTCGAGCTGATTGGCTGCTCCCTCATTTATTTTAAATGAATAAATAGCTTCAGGGGCGATTCTATCCCCATTCATCTGGATAGAACGCGGGAGTATCGCTCTTTCTTGTATCGAACTGAATTTATCTCTCCAGAACAATACCGCCTCTTCTTTTTCCGGTAAATACAGCACCTTTCTTTTCCACTCCAGGTATTCAACAAACTGCATGGAATCCCCAGCCTTCTGTTTGAAATCATTTGCAAAGGCTGTATAAGCTTCGGCCAGCTCATTGATAAATACGTTCATTGACCATCCGTCAATCATAATATGATGACAAACAAATAATAGCTTAAACTTTTCAACTCCGGTTTTTACTATGGCCAGCCTGTATAATGGAGCCTTATCCAATTCAAACGGTCTGCTTACTTCGTCCGATAAATAAGAGTCCAGCCGGGGGCCTTCCTCCATTTCAATATAATCCGGAACAACACACGCTTTACTTTGATAAATCAGCCGCCCTTTTTCTATATCCACTGCCATACTTAATGCGTCATGCTGTTTGTGCACTGTACTGATTGCTTTTTCAAGAGCTTCCTTGACCAAGTTTCCCGATAGGTTCAATACAACAGATTCATTGCAGCACAGCGAGACATCGCATGACATAGAAATGCCATCTGAAATTTCTCTCTGCGCATCAGTAAGGGGATACTCACTAACTATAGTTTTTTTTTTCGAAGATTCTAAAAAGCCGTTTTCTCTCAGTTCATAAATTGCTTCATAAATTGCATCTTCAATATTTTCAATATCCTGCTCCGTATGTGCCGACGAAAAGAAGCAGTTGCGTCCTTCCCAAATATACACTCCCTTACTTACAAGAACATAATAGAAGAGTTCCAAGTCCCCATTTAACACGAACCTGAATAAAGATCCAAAACAGACCATGTGAATCGGAACACCTTCGTTTGCAAAAAAATCATTCATTTTATTTACAAACTTTTCTGTTTTTTGGTTAATTCCATTTTGTATATTCTCTTCCGCTAATTTTGTCAATACTGCATCTGCAGCTGCCATAGCCATCGGGTGATGGCAGAAGGTACCTGCAACAAAGGTTCTTATTTCCTCATTAGGCGGACAGGAATGATCGCCAAAGCTCCAATAGCCTCCATCAATACTGTCCATAAATTTTGACTTTCCGGCTACCACTCCAATGGGCATACCTCCACCTATTATTTTTCCATAGGTCGCAAGATCTGCTGTTACACCATACCATTCCTGCGCACCGCCATTACATATTCTGAAGCCTGTGATAACCTCATCAAAAATAAGCGCGCATTTACCTTCTTCTGTTATTTCGCGTAACTTTTTTATAAACTCAACAGGTCTGAAATCCGGTCGCCTGCTCTGGACCGGCTCCACCATGACAGCAGCTATCTCTTCCATATGATTCTTAATGAAAGTCAAGCTTTCTTCGGTACCATAGTTTAATACATAAATGTCATTTACCATATTGTTCAATATTCCCGGCGCCATAGTCATAGTATCCGTTTCATCCATACCTTGAACACCTAGCACACCATCAAACGTACCATGGTAGGAGCCGGCAAAAATAACCGCCTTATCTCGTCTGGTTACCGCTCTGGCAATTCTTAAAGCCACCATATCCGCTTCCGTTCCGGAATTATAAAATGCTACTCGTTCCACACCCGTCATCGTACAGATTTTTTCTGCTACTCTACCTGCAAGATGCGACATCGGTCCTAATGAAAAGCCTTCCTTCAGCTGTTTCTCCAATGCGTCCGTAACAAACTCCGGATTATGTCCAAACAAATTAACCCCGAATCCCATTGTTAAATCTATATATTCATTTCCGTCAACATCCCATATTTTTGACCCTTTGGCCCGGGGAGAAACTAATTGATAAACCATTTCCTTGAATATAGGTCTAAAGCCTGCAACATTTCTATTGTTTGCATAAACTTTTCTATAATTCTGGATATCATTCTTACTTCCGGCGGTTTTCGTACAATATTTTTCGATCAAACGCTGAATATACGCTTCTTGTCTATCCGTCATATCCTCGTGCACGGCAAAATTTAATCTTTGATAAGGCCTGTACTGAACAACCTTGCCGCTCTTTTTTGGCAGGGCCATATTTTTAGCCTTCGGAGAAATATTATTTTCCTTATCTATTGCCTTTGAAACATCGCCAACGGTATTATCGTTGTAAAATTCCGCATTGTTCAATAAGGATAATTGCATTCTCATAATGTCTAACTGCTTATCAATAATCGTTTTAGCGTTCCCGTCGGCCATGATATTGCTATACGTCCGGCCTGTTGTATCCTTTTGCTTTATCTCATTTAAACTATTCGCGCTATAGTCATTATTATCTTTTAAGCTTTCTTCCTTCTCACCTTCGTCAATGCTGTTGCTCTGCAAATATTCCGCAAGCTTTGCAACGGATGACAATCCGTTAAATAAGTCATTCACAGGTATATCGATCTTATAAATATTTCTGACGGAATTCTTAATCTGCATCAGTCCCATCGAATCGATACCCATGCTGATAAACTGTTCATTGATATCAACATCCTGTTCCTTTAATCCGGAAACACTGCATACCATGCTAACAATTCTGCCCTTAACAGAACTAAAATTACCATCTCTTTTCTGAACTTCGTCCGACATTTCCATACCTCTATCTTCAATAATGTCAATCCAGCATCTGTGTTTTTCAAAACAATATGTGGGAATGCTTATTTTTGAATATACTTCTCCGCTGTAAACCTTGCCCCAGCTTATCGGAGCTCCCTGCACATAATAACGGGCAAGCTTTGTATAAGATTTTTCATCCGCTTCATTATTCTCAAGCGTAACATTTAACTGTTCCGCTTCCTGTGCCAGTCTCGCCCTTTCATCACGGGTGATTTCATAATCTCTAGTCTTAATACCATCATTATTGATCACCTTATGTATACCGTAATAAATCAGTTCGTTTTCTTCACTCTTTCTTTTTTCCAAAAACTTACCCAGTTTATTCAATAGTTCTTCATTGTCATGTACTACGATAGCAAGACGATATTCAAAATGCTTTCTTCTGCTGGTGGACATATAGCATATATTCTCAATTTTTTCTGCTGCACCCTCTTCCTGCAGGTAATAAGTATATTCTTTTGCAAGATTGATAAGCGCCTTTTCCGTTTTTGCAGAAATGGTAAAAATATTGCATTTTCGTTTTATGCCGAGATCTCTTTTTTCATGGCCTTCGAGTACGACATGACAATTTGTACCGCTAAATCCAAACGAGCTGATTCCACATTTGAAATCTTTACCTTTTTCGGAACAAGATTGTAATTTATCCGCAATATAAACAGGAGAACCGCTTATCTTGATTCTCTCATTAATTTTTTTAAAATGAACTAACGGTGGTATCATTCCATATCGTTCCATTAATACAACCTTAATCAAACTTGCGATACCTGCCGCTTCAAAAAGATGACCTATATTTGATTTTACGGAACCGACCGCACAGAATTCTTTCTTGTCCGTATATCGTCCCAATGCCCTGCTTATACCTTCAATTTCAATCGGATCTCCCAGCTTCGTCCCCGTACCATGTGCTTCAATATAATTTAACGCGGCCGGATCTATTTTGGCATCTTTCCATGCGTTACATAACAGTTCCGTTTGGGAAAGGCTATTCGGGGCCGTTATCCCGGCTGTTTTTCCGTCTTGATTGACTGCACTCCCTTTAATTACCGCATAGATATTGTCATGATCTTTTTGGGCCTGCTCCAAAGATTTCAGAATGACAACGCCAACGCCTTCTCCGCAGCCGGTTCCATCCGAACTGTCATCAAAAGCTTTTGCTCTGCAATCGGATGCTTCAATTCCTATTTTAGTTTTGACCGGAAGCAGATTTACTCTTACTCCACCTGCTGCAGCCATATCGCATTCACCGTTTTGTATCGCCTTGCATGCAATGTGCACGGCCGTCAAGGAAGAAGAACATGCCGTATCAATGGTAACGGAAGGCCCTTTTAAATCGAGAGCGTATGAAACTCTTCCCGATATCATAGAATACAAATTTCCTACCGCATAATCCGAATGATTATCTCTTATAGAAAGCGAAACCAGCCGTTCATAGTCAAATATGGATTTTGATGCTCCGACATACACTCCAATTTTATTATCTACACCCTCATCCGTGATATAACCCGAATCCTCCAGTGCCTTATATGCACTTTGAAGAAACAGCCGCTGACAGGGATTTAATAATTCCGCTTCCTTTGGCATAATTTTAAAGAAAGAGTAGTCAAACCCTGCGATTTCATCCAGGTAACCTCCTTCTACCAGCTCTTTTTCCGTAAAATCTTTTGCTATAGCATGGATATAATTCTTAACGTCGTTCCTGCGTCCTTCCGGATATTCCCCAATACAGTCAATTCCGGCTTTCAGGTTCATCCAATATTCTTTTGCGTTGCCGGCACCGGGAAATCTGCAATCTAAACCAATTATTGCTATATCTTGTTTATTTTTGTCTTCCTTATCCTCCTCCGACGCTGTTTCCTTCCTTACCCCTGCCAAATCATGAAGATAGCGTGCAAGCTGCTGGACTGTAGAATAAGAAAAAATATCTGATACCGTAACTGTTGCGTTAAATTTCTCCTTGATCACTTCAGCAATCTTAATCAATTGCAATGACGAAAATCCTGCCGCAAAAAAACTGTCTTCCACATCTAATGCAACGCTATCATCAATCTGGCTGAATATTTTCAGCAGTTCATTTTCGATTGGTGTAACATCATTATCTGCCTGTATTGCCTTTTCCTGTCGTTGCGTATCATAAAATTTAAATTCATTGTTTTCAAAACGTTTCTTCAATTCATTTCGCTTAATTTTTCCCGAATCAGTCTTGGGGATAGCCTCTATCTGTGTTATAAAATCGACCTTCCAAATACCATGGGAATTTAAGGTAACTTTAATCTCATCCGCCAATTTCATAAATTCGTTATCTTCCATCGCATCTTCAATAAAGACAGCAATACTGTCTTCTTTTGTATTTCTATTGTATACCCCACTGGCAGCAACCTTACCCGGTTTAACTCCCTCTACCCGCTCACAAAGCCGTTCAATGTCATTCGGATAATAATTCTGTCCGTTAATCAATATTAATTCTTTTGCACGTCCTGTAATGATCAGTCCCCCATTTCTTAAAAAACCGATATCACCTGTTTTTAACCAGCCATCCGGAGCAAACATTTCATTTGTAGCTGCGGAATCGTTATAATATCCCCGCATTACGGTTTTTCCGCGCACTTGAATATGTCCGATTCGATCCTCTCCCAAATCGGAATTATCATCATCACAAATTCTTAATTCACAAGATGGCAAAGCACTTCCCACGTCCACAAATGTAATCGTATTATTATTAACTTCCGTGACTTCCCGGATTTTTTCTCCTATATTAATCTGATTTCTGTCTAAATTAATGCCGGTAAAGTTCTTTTCGATATCTAACACGGTAATAACTACCGTTGCTTCTGTCATTCCGTATCCGGGGTAAATTACATTTTCTTTTAAGCCATAGCACTGCATTGTTTTAATAAATGCCTGACACGCCTGCGCATCAATTGGTTCCGCTCCATTCCAGATAATCCGGATGGACGATAAATCCCAATCAAAATTACCCTTTGCCGCGATAGACATCAAATATTTGAATCCAAAGTTAGGGGATGCTGTAACAGAAGGGTGATACTTGCTCACTTTATCCATATAGCAAACAGGATTATACACGAACAGTGACTTTGGCATAATGTATTGTTCTAAGCCCTTGACCAGAGGAAGGATATGCATAACAATTAATCCCAAATTATGTGTCAGCGGAAGCCAGCTCATCAGCGTATCACTATCTGTTAATTTTTCCTTTTCCGCAACACCTTCCACAACAAGCATGATATTTTCATGTGTAATCTCCGCTCCTTTAGGCGCCCCGGTTGAACCTGATGAAAATTGAATCATTGCGATATCCGTCGGCTCTGCGTTAATGATTTTACCAACCTTTTCTTCCGCAAGAAGCTTCTTTGAGTCAATAAATTTTTCCGTCGCCAATTCAGCCTTCTGAGGATATTCCCTCTCCAGATATCTCCTATAGTTCTGAAATGCCTGCTCATTGCTGACAATATATGGATTCTCGACTTTTTCCCATATATTATAAAAAAGCAGATAATTTTCATCAGATGCTGCCGTTGCTATAGGAACAGGTATTATCCCGCCTAAAATACATGCCCAAAAAATATGTATAAAATCATCGACTTCCTCCAATTGAAAAATAAGCTTATCTCCTTTTGACATTCCCATTTTCTGCAGTCCGTATAAGCATTTACATGAAGCGGCATATACTTCACTATAGCTTTCATTGTATTCCGTTTCGCTATTCGTAATATAAGTGATTCCTCGATCCTGTTTCTGTGCCGTATAAGTAAATGAACTAACTAAATCAACATATTTTTTCATTGCCGGTACCTTCCATCTTTAAAATTTTATCTGCTGATTTTACATTGATTGACGGGTCTTCTCTCTTTAAAATATTGGTCAGCACACATCCCGGACCAACTTCCCAATATTCATCAATATTCATTTTTTTAAGGTAATCCATTGTTTGTCTCCACTTTACCGTTTTTACCATCTGCCGGCCAAGCAGCGGATATACCTGTGTTTCATCAAAATAAGGTCTTCCGGTAACATTGGAGAAAACTACCTTCTTCATTTCATGGAACTTGGCATGGCATAATGTTTCATTAAACTCCTTTTGTGCCTCCAACATATAATTCGTATGAAATGCACCCAGATTGTTGATCACTTTCCCATGAAATAGGTCCTCTGTTCCTTCTACCAGCCTTTTCACTGCTTTTGAAGAGCCTGCAACAATTTTCTGTTCCTTACTGTTATCACAAGATAAACTTACAAAATCAATATCATCCGAAAATCTGATGCATTCTTCCATAATCACGTCATTGGAAGCACTTCCCATATTTGCCATAGCAAATTTTCCTTCTCCGCCAAACTTCCCCATTACCGTTCCTCTTATCTGAACGAGCTTTACCGCGTCTTCAAAGTTCAGGCATTCCGAGCAAGTTAATGCCGCATATTCTCCTATACTATGTCCCGCAAAAAATTGGATAGGGCTTTCTATTTCCCTTTTTACGACATCAAAAATAGCTATGCACAAAACCATAATACCTATTTGTGCATACTCTGTTCTCTGGAGCATCTTTTCATCTTGGCAGATGCTATAGACATCTTTATCAATAACCTCCGATGCCCTGTTAAAAATATCTCTCACGCTTTGATATTGCAGGTAAAAATCCCGCCCCATTCCTTTATATTGAGATGCTTGTCCCGGAAATAACGCCGCTATTCTTTTCATATATTTCTTCTCTTCCGCCTTCGCTTATCATAAAAATAATTATCAACCACTTTATTTATGTTGTTAATAACTTCCGGCCCTTCTTCCTGAATAAAGAAATGGTTTCCGGGAAATATAATTTCGCTGTATACACCACTTGTATAAGCCGCCCACTGATTTATCTCACTGCTTTTTAACGTAGTATCATCGCTCCCATACATAACGGTCATATCACATTTCAATTTCTCTCTTTTCGGGATCAAATTATATGTTTCAACCAGTTTAAAATCATTTCTTAAAATAGTTAGAAAATACTCGCTGGTCTCCTTGTTGTCTAAAATTTCCTTTGGTGTTCCTCCGTAGCTCATTACCAGCTCTTTGAGTCTATCCTCTCTTAAATTAGAAAGAACCGTTTCGCTGCCGCAATGCGGAGGGTTTTTAGCCAAAAAAAAGGTATGGACCAATTCATTCTTCTGATACTGCTGCAGTTTTCCGGCGATTTCAAAGGCTAACAAACTTCCCATGCTGTATCCTAAAAGTATGACCGGATTTTCGTTTATTTTATCTTTGAGTTTGTTATACAGGTCATCGGCTGCTTCATATATATCCTGATATGGCCTTTCATTTATTCTGGTACCTCTTCCCGCCAGTTCTATAATCTGTAAATCGATTCTGGAATCCAGCAATCGTCTCCATTTACTGTAAATGTAAGAAGATGCACCGGCATAAGGGAAACAAAAAAGCTTAACTTTCTCTTTGAAAATTTCCTCCATTTTTATTCTCCTGTTAAAATGAACTTGTGAATTTCTCCATAAACAGGAACCAGTTCAGGAATAATACCCTTCTCAATTTCCTCTATCACTTTATTTTCTTGAATTCTCATATCTGCATCTAACGAAGGCCATTCAATCCGTATATCATTCATTCCTTCTTTTACAAACTTCTCACTTATATACACCTTTAATTTATTCCAGCCGCATACGATTTCACTCGAACTTATTTCATGTTCATTAATGAAAATTTTTATTTTCTTCGGGTTTTTATTTCCATTATTAACCTGGCAAACTAAATATAGATGAATACCCAAGGGGTTCCCTGTTGTAAATGCAAATCCGGTGTTTTTATTGTATGCTGCCAGGAAGCCATATCTTTTTAATTTTGCCGGGATAGAGGGCCAATTGTACTGTGCTTCTTTCTGCGACAACGAGTTTACATAATAATCCGAATCCAACAAATTGACTTCTCCTCGTTCAATTCCGTAGGCACTATTCCTTACTTCCATAATATGCTTCAAGAGATTAGCATCATTTAAAACATCTCCAATAATATTTATCAATTTACGATCAAGCAGCAGACCTTTATTTTCGGTTAAGTACCGTTGCTCTTGTTCCGATATTATTCCTATATATCCCTCAGCTCTTTTACTCATCCAAACCGGTAAGTTTCTGCACTGAAAATCAATGAATGCTTTCATTGTTTCTTTTATCTCCGGCCACTCCCTGAGTGCAGTTTCCAAGTGATATTTAATTATGTCTTCTTCCTGCCCCCAATGTGCATTATGTATTGCCGAAAGGAAATGTGCGTGACTTTCCGTACTTTTATCAACTATTAAGCCATTATATATGTTCGTGGAAATATCTTGACTTAAAATAGAGCTTGCCACCTTCTGCATAAGCAGTTTTATGCCTTTTGATGTCAAATGGCAATAATCCATAAAAAATTCCCTGCCAATCACACCGCCTTCACTGCTGAATACATCATGCATATCCACATATCGGATACGATCATTTTTACAGGCTTCATTTTTTAACGCTTTCTGTACCGCAGAAAATGCCCTGGGCGTACTAACCTTGGGATAAATCATAGTTATGTCTTTAATTTTAATAAAAATTTTTTCTGCTTGATCAACCATTCCCAAATGCTTGTAAGATTCTGCCAGAGCATACCAAAGTTCAGTACCTGCATATCCTTTGATTTCTTCTGATTCCAGCAATTTAATACAATTTTCATATTCTCCGGCCGCCATCATTGCTTTGGTTTTTTTCAAAAGCTGATTCCATCTGCCGCAGTCTCCGCCCATCAACCAGTTCGCAGCAATTTCCGGATCCTTCCAATCGTTCAGGTTGAACTCAGGTATGACGATCACTACCGGAATTCCCTTATCCGTAAAAGCCCTTAACTGTTTATACATCTTTTCAACATTGGCGGCTAAATGAGCATCGCTATACCGCAATAATCCGTTCAGACCTTCTTCCCTGATCACTTCGCTGACTTCCAGATTATATTTTTCCCAGATTTTATGAATATCCCAGTTATTCCCGGCAAAAACGACCAGTACATCGGGTTCCAAAACGGCACTTTCCTCAATCAGGTTTATCAGCATATCGTAACTTAAGTCCGTTCGCGCAAGATCAACCACTTCATATTGACCCGCATCCGCATTATTTAAAATACTGTTTAATTCCAAGGCAGGATTATATATAGGATCATAAAAATAGCCGCGTGCCGCAGATTCTCCAATCAATACAACTCTATTTCTTCCCTTTTTTGGCGCAATACTCATATTTTTTGCCCAAAAATTAATTTCATCCAACTTACTCTGATCAACGGTAAAGCCTTCCGTATTGCCCTGCGCATCTCGCTGCCAGATACCGACCTTATCCGACTCTTCCGTTCTTTCTGCTTCTTCCTCATCTCTATAGTTTTGATTTAAATACATCAATGCAATATTTTTTAATATGCCTTTTTCATCTTTTTGAGCTAAACGGCTCAGTTGCTTCATATACTTTCTTTCCGTATTGCTTGGCCTGTGCATGTTATTCACCTTCCCCTTTCACTTTATTTATAGCAACGTATAAACCATACTGTTTACATTTGATTTTTTGATTTTTTCGCGTCCTGCAAAATATAACCATATTTCAGGAATATCTTCTTTGAGCAATATATAGTCTTCCAAAACAAGCACATCCATCTTCGATCTTATAAAGCATTTAATTGCATCAATAGGAGAACAGACAATAGGTTCTCCCCTCATGTTAAAAGAAGTATTTAAAACAAGAGGGCATCCTGTTTTCTCATCAAATTTTTGAATCAATCTGGCATATCTGCCGTTATCCTCTTCCGTAACTGTCTGCAGACGGCCGGAACCATCTACGTGTGTTATCGCCGGTAATTCCAAATCCGACGTAACTTGGCAGGTCTCCAGCATATATGGAGACTCATAATCTATGCTGAAATGTTCCTGAACCTTGTGGCTTAATACGGAAGGAGCGAAAGGGCGAAAGCTTTCCCGCAGCTTAACCATGCCGTTAATTCTGTCTCGCATATCCTCTTTTCTGGGATCCGCTATTATGGATCTTGCGCCCAATGCTCTTGGCCCAAATTCCATTCTTCCATGAAACCAACCGATTACATTCCCGTCGACCAGCTTATCACTGACATAATCAAGCATCTCCGCCTCCTTACTTCTGAAATCCAGATAATTAACAGATGCTTCATCCAAGATATTAAGTATATAATCTGAGGAATATTCCGGTCCGAGATATGCATTTTTAAGAGGCTGTATGTGTCCGCCGAATAATTTTTTGTAAATATATGCTGCTGCACCGATAGCTCCTCCCGCATCACCTGCCGCCGGCTGTACAAAAACATTCTTAAACGGACCATCCTTATGAAGTTTACCTACCGCCACACAATTAAGAGCTACTCCTCCTGCCAGACAGAGATTATTGCTCGGATGCTTTTTATAAATATACATGGCTTTTTCAAATAAAAGTTCTTCAATAACCACCTGAATACTTTTTGCCATATCCATATGGAATTGCAAAAGCTTGCTTTCGGGCGTCCGCCCTTTATATCCGAATAATTCTTCCATTTTTTCCGAGTACATGGCATCATCTGTAACATAGGAGAAATACTCATCTTTTAATTTGAAACTGCCATCACGATGTTCTTCGATTATCTGATAAATTTTATCTACCTGATTTGCCTCGCCATATGGCGCAAGCCCCATTACTTTATACTCACCATCATTTACTTCAAATCCAAGATAAGACGTGATTGCGCTATATAGAAGACCTATGGAATCCGGAAAATCTACACTTTCAAATATATTAATATCATCCCTGTCCGCATAACCATATGTCATGCACTGCCACTCTCCTACGCCATCCACTGTCAGAATATCCGCGTCCTCATATCCTGAAAAATAAAATGAACTGGCACCGTGTGAAAGATGATGTTTTATAAAATGTATATCTCCCTGATATCCCAATTTCTCATTGATTTCTCTTTCAAATTTTTTAGAATCGAGTAATATTCCCGCAATTCCCCTCATTCTTTCACTGGAATTATTTTTTTGAAGCCCCATCCATATTTGTCTTGAAATCTTATCATATGGTTCTTCATAATATGCTAAAGCATCAACATCCTGCACATCCACCCCTGCTGCTTCCAGACAATATCTAAAAGCATTTACCGGCGCCGAAGAATCATGTTTGATTCTTGTAAACCTTTCTTCCTGCGCCGAGGCAACTAACTCCCCGTTTTTGATGATACAGCACGATGCATCATGATATCCAAATGAAACCCCTATAATCACATTTTCCTTTTTATCTGGTTTTGTACTCATTTTTATCTCCTCTCATAAGATATTCTTTCACTTTACGCTTCCAGCCCCGCATTATTTATTATGTGATTTTCTCACTTAACAACCGACAGTATAAATCGTTCCTTCTGTCCCGTTTTATCGGAAATTTGTCTCTGTACACAGAAACATCGTCCTGTATTTCATAAATGAATACTCCATCACCGGACGACAAACATGTAAGAGCCTGTCCATCGGGCCCGAAAATTACGCTGTCTCCCGAATACACAGTATTATTCTGTATCCCTATACAATTAACACCTATCATATATACTTGGTTTTCAATAGCCCTGGCTCTCAGTAAGGTCAGCCAATGTTCCCGCCTCTCCTTTGGCCAGTTTGCCGGAACCACAATAAAATGAGCAGAATTTGAAGCATACTGGAACAGTTCCGGGAAACGTAAATCATAGCAAATAAATGTGGCCAAAAAAATATCATTAACTTTTCCTACTTTTATATGTTCGCCGCCAATATAATATAAATTTTCATTGGAATAAGAAAAAGGATGTATTTTTACATAATCATGAACAATTTCACCTTCCGGACTCATGATTGAATAATGATTCTCTCCCTTGCTGTCGTGCTTTCCTACCCAACCGAAGCCCACATTAATTTGATAATTTTCCGCATAACTTCTAACACTGTCAAAAATAACTTTTTTGTACTCATATACCTTGTTTACATTCATAGAAAACCCGGTAAAACTCATTTCAGGAAAAAGAGCAAGTTCTGCCTCTTCTCTTTTTGCTTTTAGCAATAATTGTTCTGCATTCTTTAGGTTTTCTTCTATCTTTTCAAATTCTATATTTAATTGGCATAATGCTATTTTCATATATATACCCTCGTTTGTATGCCTTGTCCTTTTGGGTATTTTACATTTATCTATATTATTCGACAATGGAGTTGGCGGTTTTTGTAATTTGAGAGGTTATTTTTGCATAAAAAAGGATATATATGCTTGCATTACGCATATATATCCATTCCAGTTTACTTTTATAATATCTGTTTACTTTATAGGCAAGACTAATATTGCCGTAAATATATCTCCTTCAACAAAACATTCTAAATATCCGTTATACTTCCCGGCAGTATTTTGTACACTTTGAATACCGATTCCATGAATCTCTTTTTCTTTTTTAGTAGAAACAAAACCACCTTTACTCCTAATAATTTCTCCCGCAAAATTGTTGGTTATTTTTACTACACAAAAGCCTCCTTCATTTTGCATAAAAATGCGGGTTCTAACATAATGTTCTTTCTCCCCTTGCTGTGCCGCCACAATTGCATTGTCCAATAAATTTCCTAGCATAGTTATCAAATCCGCATCAGAAACAATATCCGCAAGAGCCCCCGGCTCAACATATATATCAAAGAGAACTCCCACCTTATTTGCCTGGGACTCTTTCTCATTTAAAATAGCATTCATAACATGATTTTCACTATATATATTCATTGTATTATTCTCCAATTCTACATGTAATTCTCGAAGAATATCCAATATGCTTGCATTTTCATTTTTTCTTGCAAGTTCTCCTATCGTCTTTAAATAATGACTTGTATTATGAATAAATTCCTTGTACTTTTCATTGATTTCCTGTATTTGATTATAATAGCTTAAATCTGCATCCTGTCTGATTATTATCAACTCTTGTCTCATACTTAAAGACATTTCTTCTGAATATCGGTTAAATGCATAGAATATCAGAATGTTTCCAAGTAACATGAGAGCAAAACATGCTGACATAATAACTTTCATCAACGGCCGCTCACTAAAATCTATGCTCGAATAATAAGTAAGCAGCATAATACATAAACTTGCTATAGGAACACATAAGTACATTATAAATATTTTGTTATCCATACGATTTCTGGACTTATTGGAAAACTGCTTTATTATAACGACCAAAATATATGTCAACAGTTTCATGGCAAGCACCTGCCAGGGAATTTCCGATAAGCTAATTATACTCGTCTGTTCTAAAAAATAAGACGGTATCTCCAACAATACAACAAATAAAAACTCACAACCCAAAAATATCGAAAATAAAATAATATAATATACCAGCCTATTACCAATACCAGCAGAAAACAAAAGACTGGCATATATCCAAAACAGTATTAATGCACCAAACAAATTCGCATATGCATTTACCATCAAATTAAGCCCAAACAGAGAACCTGCAATTATAAGACTTAAAAAAACAACTTTTCCATATTTCTTAAAAGCTTCTCTCCGCTCAAAAAAATTATCAAAAAAATCAAAAAGTATATAAACTTCTATAATACAACTTAACAATAAAACGGCTTTATCCAAATATTCCATATCATCCTCATATATCTCAATATTTTTTAGCCATACTTTTAGCTAATTCCATTCTCAGTTCCTTCTCTTTTGAACGGGCAATCGATAAGATTGTACCATCGGTCAACTCCAGTTCCGTTATTGTTTTTCTCTTGATATATCTCAAATTCACAATATAACTGTTGTGAGCATATGCAAAGCCGTAATCTTTTAACACGCAATATAATTCGTCAACTCGTTCTTTACATGTTATACTGCTTTCAAAATCATATTTTTTAATATTAGGACAAATATATATACTGCTGCCATTTTTGGCAATCGCTATATATAATATTTCCTGCGGTTTTAATTTTACAGTGTTATAATACCAGTTCCCAACAATATACGGTTCCTCTTTCCGCTCTTTCATCTCTTTTATAATTATTCTCATTTCCTGATTTATGCGGGCATCCGTATAGCTTTTCAACAAATAGCGAAATGGAGCCGATTCAAAACATTCCACTGTAGGCCGGCACACACCTGAACAAAACACTAAAATTGATGTAGGAAAACTTTTTCTGAATTGCTTAGCTGTCTCATTTCCATCTAATTGTCTCATCTGCATATCCAGTATCAGTAAATCGACATTTTCTTGTGCTGTACATCCTTCTATTAGTTCCTCTCCTGAATAATATTCATGGAAAAAAACCTCATTTTCATTCAACTCACAATTTAAAATCATCCTTTTCACATACTGCACAAACCTCTTATCGTCATCGCAAATTGCTACATGGTACATAGGTATCCCCCTCCCTATAAACTCTCTCCATATTTATGTATTTGTGACCATATAGCAAATATTTTAATTGATATATTCTTTTATGTCTATAATTTTGTTTATTTTGTCGATATATGCAACAATTTT
Source organism: Kineothrix alysoides (assembly GCF_000732725.1). Lineage (GTDB taxonomy): Bacteria > Bacillota > Clostridia > Lachnospirales > Lachnospiraceae > Kineothrix > Kineothrix alysoides. The sequence continues at coordinate 2,290,318 of NZ_JPNB01000001.1, forward strand.
CCTTCAATTATGAGATTATTTTCCCGAATTCTTATGTGAGATTTCTCTGAACTCCAAAATCTCAAATAACTTTTACCTATTTTTATTATATTAACACAACTTTTTGTTGTTGAAAACGCTTTTATGTCATAAAGACTAAGAAAATATTCTCTTTTCTCAAAATTATAGATATTTATTCCTTTAACTTGTCCACTCAAGGATTGCCGCTACTGAGATATATGCAGAGGTAACCGTTTCTCGAAAAAAGCCAGCCTTAACAAATTTTAATGCAAGAAATCTTATGATTATATAATTGCTTAAAGTCAACTGATTTAATTCGGGCGACTTTACTTCTATAAATTTATAATTTTAGAAAGTATTGTCTATAGTTCTTTTTCAAATCGGCAAACTATCCGCCAAACAAAGCGCCCCATACCCCACCCTCGCATTCGGATAAATCGCCTCTCCCCGTAACGGTCTTGCACCTCTCCTCAAATAAGCCCGCACCTTCTCCCCGTAAAGATACGGATCATTTCCTTTCACAATCCCCCCTGCTGTCAAGTAATTGCTACGAAGTTTTTGAACACTTTTTGTTCTTTTTTGAGTCAATTTTCCTAAAAACACATGGTTTCGTGTTGTATTATTGTCACTTTTCCACTATTTTTATTATATTATTGCTTCCTTCACTAATGAATCGTGTTACATTATTGTCACGTCTTTTTGCTCGTCATATCCCTGTTCGCAGAACGTCCAATGGATATCGATACTTTTTTCCTTGTCAATATCTATCCTGTCTATAAATATATCTGCTATATCTTTTGTAAGTATTGTAATACCCGCATAGTTCAAGTATTTCTCATAATCTTTAGAATTAGTTTCCAGCAGAACGGCACAAATTTCCTTTTGCTTTTCTATTTCTTTCAAAATAGTCTGTTTATTGCAAATCTGCTGTTCCAATTGTCGGCGGTATGCCATATACTCTTCCTTCGTATACTTTCCCATATGGTAGTTTTCCAATGCTAAAGCCTTGACCGTTATCAGCTCAGAAATCTCCGCATCAATTTCTTTGGCTTCTCTCTCGTTTCTCTCAAGTACCTTCTTCTGTGTCTTAAAAACTTCTCTTTTTGTCTCTTCCATATTTACCAGTTCTATAATCTGTTTTCGAATTTCCTGCAACACGACTTCTTCCAAAATCTCATTGCTAATACTGTCAGCAATACATTCATTGTCACTGTTCAGTTTTTGATTCTGACAATAATAAAATAGCTTACCACCTGCAAGTTTCATCACTTGTAAATTTCGTTTACAATATCCACAGTATACTTTTCCTTTCAATGCATATAAGATCGGCTGCCGCTCTACCTTTCTTCTATTCAAGAAGTTTTCCTGTACCTCATAAAATATAGATTTGTCAATGATAGGTACATGATGATTTTTAAATACCTTCCATTCTTCTCTTGGCTTTATGATTCTACGAGTTCCTCCTACCTCTTCTTGCATCCATTTGTTATAAACCATATTTCCAATATAACTTTCATCTAATAATATGGTTCTTACGGTCCCTGGTTGCCAATATTTACGCTCTTGCTGCAATTCTTTTCGATTCTGCTTCTTTCTCAAATTTTTATATTCTAGTGGTGTAAGTATATTATCATCATTTAATTTTTTGCAAATTTGGGTTAGATTTCTTCCCGTTAAAGCCAGTTCGAATATATGCCGGATTACTTCCGCTTCTTTTGGTACAATTATCAATTCATTGGAATTACTTTCGTTCTTCTTGTACCCAAAAGGAGTGTTTCCAGTTGCATACTTTCCCTGATTTTTTCTTTCCAACACCGCACTTCTCGTCTTCTCAGAAACATCTTTACAATAAAAATCTGCCATCAGACTTTTAAAACCGATATCAATATCTGCCGTCTTTCCCACATAATCTTTACTGTCATAGTGATCCATAATGGAGATAAATCGGATACCCATAAACGGAAAAATCTGCTCCATATAAGTTCCCAGTTCAATATAGTCTCTCGAAAATCTTGACAGATCTTTTACAATCACGCACCTTACTTCGTTCATCCTTATTTTTTCAAGCAAAGCTTGCATCCCCGGCCTGTTCATTGTTGTCCCGGAAATGCCATCATCGTAAAACTCACAGTATTCATGGTCGGAAAACTCTCTGTGCTCTGAAAGATATCTTTTAATCAACAGTCTTTGATTGGTAATGCTATTGCTTTCCACCTTAATATCATCATCTTCTACGGAAAGGCGGTAGTAACCCGCAATCTTATCTTTCGGCATCATATCCACCTCCATTGCTAAAACAGAACATAATATCAAGATTTCCATCCGGCGAAACAATTATTTTTTCAACTAACGCTTCTACTAAGTGAATATTTAACTTTTTACATCTTTTTGCACTTTGGAGAGAACGCAAATATTTATTCTCTTCCTCCGCCCTTAATTCACTTTTTCGTATCTTCCGTTTTAATTCCTCCAGCCTTTTTTCACAGAACTTTTCATATTCTACCTTATTCTCTATAAAACTAAGATACTCTTGCCGATTGATACAATCTTCTTTATATTTCATATACATAGTACCAGCCTGAGTAATAAGCTTTTGCTTCTCCTGTGTGATTTTTCGCTGTTCTTCACGATAGCCATCTGTTTTCCTCACACATTCCAAGCAGTTCATAGTTGTTAATTTCTTGGCCGTAAATCCCTGTTTATTCAGTGTCTTCTTAATCTGTTCTGATACAAATTTTTCAATCTGTTCTTCCCTGATATAATTTCTCGAACACTTTCTTTCATCAATATAATAAGCGCTCTTGCAGTAATAAGCATAACTTTTCTTTCCATCAATCCTACTTTGATAAGAAACTGCTTTCATTTTTTTTCCACAGTTTTTGCAATATAGGATATTGCAGAAAATATTCTCTTCTTGAAATGTACTTTTTTCATCCCAATTTTTCTTACTTTTGTTCAAACCCGCATTTACCTTTTCAAACAACTCTAATTCTACAATCGGTTCATGACAACTTTCTACGGTAATCCACTCTTTTTCCGTTGTCTGTCTGATTCCTTTCTGTCCTTCCACCAGCATTGACTTACTCCGGCATTGTACCAGTCTTCCACAATATACCGGATTAGATAATACTCCTCTAATAACGCTTGGATTCCACTGATGCAGCACCTCACCACTTTTGCAGTAAACATGCCCATATTTATTGCAGTCGCTGATTCTATGTATCTTTTTTTCATAAAGAGATGATACCATCTCTTTAAAAGATGCTCCATCCTCATAGTTTTGAAATAAATAACGAACAATTTCAGCACTTTGAGGATTAATCACTAACTTTCGTATCCCATTTATTTTTGATACACCATATCCAAAAGGGGCAAAGCTTCCTATATATCCACCACTTTCTGCAGCTATTCTCCTGGATGCTGTTACCCTTATTGAAATATCTTTTGCATACATATCGTTTGCTAGATTTTTAATATTCATTACCATTTTTCTTCTTGAAACATCTTCTGACATGGAATCAAAATCATCAGCAACAGCAATAAACCTAACTCCCAAGAACGGGAAAATTTTTTCTATATAATTACCTGTCTCCAAATAATCTCTTCCAAATCTTGATAAATCTTTTACAATAATGCAATCCACTACATGGTTTCTAACATCATTCATTAACCGCTTAAATCCTGCCCTTTCAAAGGATGTTCCGGAAGTACCACGGTCAATATAAACATCATATATTACCATCTCCTGCCTTCTCCCAGCCCTACTATTCAAATCATCAATATATTGTCTAACAATTTCTATTTGGTTTTCAATAGATTCTGATTTTCTATCATTGTGGTCCACTGACAAGCGGCTATATATTCCAACAGAATATGTTATAATTGAAGTTCCCTTTATTCTTACTGGTTCCTCCATATATCTTTTCGCTGTCCTTGCCATTTAAATCACCTCCTGTAAAGAGGTCTTTTCGTGACATATTTCCTGCATAACAGATAATTTATCCATTTCATTTGCAAAACGAAACTCTATTTCCAGCCTTTTGTCCTCATAAACATAAATTTTACTTACTGTTGTTATCAAAAGTTCTCTGCAAAGTTCAGGTAATTCTAATGTTTCCTTTATTTTTTCAATTTGTGACTTTGCCATAATTCCATTTTGAAACATATCTTTTATAACTTTTTTCTGTGCCGCAATTACGTTTTCCAGTTCCATACATTTGCTTTCATATAAATTATGAAATTCATCAAATTCCTTCTTATTAATGAGCCCTTCTTTTAAATCAAGAAACAGGATACTCTTTAAATTATAGTATCTATTGTATTCTGCACGTAATGCCGCTATCTGTGAATCATACTCTACAACCTGTTCATAATTCACATTTAAACGTTCAAGGTAACTTGAAACTTCTGAATAAGATACCATTATTTCCAAATGCTTTTTTATTTCTTTGAATATAATCCGCTTTAATCGTTCTTCTTCTATACTATGGCGGCTACATCCTAAAGACTTATTTTTTGTCTGACAAATATAATAAACATTCTTTTTTCCTTTATATTTATTTATTCTCTTTATCATTGGAGCCTTGCAGTCCGCACATATTAGAACTCCACTAAATAGGTTACTCATATCCGTATTTTGGGAAGCTCTTCCATCATATTTTAACAAGTCCTGAACCATCCAAAACTCCATATCTGAGACAATGGCCTCATGGGTGTTCTTAACACATATCCACTCTTCCTGAGATTTATCAATCCTTTTCTTTATCTTATAATTTATCTTTTCTTGTTTCCCTTGAACCATATCTCCTATATAAACCTGATTTACCAAGATACGCTTCACTGATGTTGCCGCCCATTTAGCGGTAGATGCCCCTTCAAATCCTGTATAATACCTCACTCCAATTGATTTCTTATACTCCATTGGAGACAAAACTCCAGTTACATTTAACTTATCTGCAATTGTCCCCATGCTCATTCCAGCAATTTTCCAAGCAAATATTTTTCTAACGATATCTGACGCATACTCATCTACGATCAAACGATTCTTATCATTTGGATTCTTTTGATATCCATAGGCAGTAAATGCACTGATACATTTTCCCTCTATACGTTTCATCTTCTGCTGGGACTTTACTTTTATTGATATATCTCTGCAATAACTGTCATTTACAAAATTTTTAACAGGAAGTATCAAACCTTTGTCAGTCCTATCCGCATATAAACTGTCATAGTTATCCGTAATCGCAATAAAGCGTACATTTAAAGCCGGGAAGGTTTTTTGAATAAACCGCCCGGCTTCTATATAATCTCGTCCAAATCTCGATAAATCTTTTACCAGCACACAGTTCACCTTGCCTGCATGAATATCTTCCATCATCCTTCCGAACTCCGGTCTATCAAAATTCGCTCCAGAGTAACCATCGTCAATATAAATGTCAAATATACGCAGTTCTTCATGATCTTGAATATATGACCTCAACAAATCACGCTGGCTGCTGATACTATTACTTTCTATCTTATTCCTGCCATCAATGTCTGTATCATCTTTAGAAAGACGCAGATAAAGGGCAGTATCATAAATATCTATTTTGCTCATTTGCATCACTCCTGACTTTTTATTCGCTACTAAGAAGCCACACAAACATTGTGCTAAAGTCAGGATTCCGCTTTCAATCCTGACTTTAGATTAACATAACTTTTTTATCTTGTCGAGCCTTTTAATACTTCAATTCTGCAATTTGTTTCATATAATATTTCATAGCATCCGTTGCCGAATAGTCGTTTTGACTGAAGTGTACTCTTACAACATAATCTTCATTCAAGTGGGTAGACAAATCTCCTTTTGCAATAGATACAAACTCTTCTAACTTATCCTTAATAGATTTTTCTTTATCAATATTTATTTCATCAATATCCCATAAATCATCTCTGTTTATTTCCATCATATTATTTTTCGGAATCTTGCCGCTAATAATGCTCATATTCTGTGGTTCTTCTATAGTCAGCAATTTTTTCGTCCTCCTTCCTCTCTTTACATTATGCTGAATACAGATTGTCCTATGCCGTATCATGGCTCATTTATTCATGCCCTTATCGGCCATTCCATAATTCCTCGCTATCTTTCATACATCTCCCTGCATTTCTGAAAGACAAATATAATAAAGTAAAAATAATCAGTAGGATGGCCGTTCCCACACCTGCCATTATCAAAATCACTTTCATTCTTTCACTTCCTCCCCATAAAAGTAATCTTCCGCTTTATTCCTTATAATAAAACCTGTCACCTCTTCTACTCGGTCAGTAACTGGCATAGCTGGTATCGTATCCAATATTTCTCTCCGGTATCTTCCTTTTAGGGATGCCCTGCTATCCAAAATTGAAAATACTGCGGTGTCATTCTCCCTGCGGATGCCCCGTCCAAACCACTGGCGGAGTTTAATCAGCATCTCTGGGATAATGACTTCCTTCCTATATAAACCAAAACTTTCTTTCTCACCATAGGTGGTCTCATACTGCGTCTTTTGATACTCCATGACCGGATCTGGCACTGGAAAGGGCAGTTTGACCACAATCAAGGATGAAAGGATATCTCCCGCAAGATCAATTCCTTCTCCAGCACTATCACTGGCAAACAAAACCCCATTCCCACTCCTCCTGAAATTTCCAATAATATCAAGCCTGCCCCTTCCCATGAGGAACAGCGGATAATCAGATAGTTCGTCTTTCAGTCCATAATAAATACGCTCCATAAGCCAGTAAGAAGTAAACAGAATTAGTGTATGCCCATGTGTTGCACGGACAATCTTACTGATTTCCTCCATAACAGCCTTTATGTAATTTTCCTCTCTGATATTCGGAAAAGGCATCCGTTCCGGAATATATAAAAGTCCATTTTTATGATAATCAAAGGGGGACGGTTTGCTTGTCTCCACGATCCTTCCCGCTGAAACATATTGGATTCCTGTATTCTTTTTGAAGTGGGTAAAATCTCCGCGGACCGACATGGTGCCGGAAGTAATAATTGCTGGCATGTGCCTGCTCCATATATCCTGAAATAACATGCGTTCCAGCTCCATAGGTATCGCACAAAGGGCAAGATTACCGTTATTCCCTTTTTCCATCCAACATATAAAATGATTGCTATTTAAAAAGACGGTGAGCTTGTCCGTCAATCTTTGGCACTGTCTGCGGATAGAACGTTCCCTCTGTCCCGTACCACCATTTTCCCGGCAAAGCAGTGGTAACTGTTCCATCCCGTTAATCATTTGCTTCAGATAAAAGCGTTCCATCATACCTAACTTTATTTCCACCCGGCTTTCTTCCCTCGTATGTCTTCCACTTAGTCCCCCTGCCATTCGTTCAAATATCCGGCGGTTCCAGTTTTCCAACTGACTACACAGCAATACCAGCTTTTCTGCTCTCTTTTCATCAAGTAAGGAATAACTTTCATGTATCTTTAACATCCGAAGGATCTGTTCCATTTCCTGCTCTTCCCACTCCGTACTATACATCTGCCTGGCAACATCCACTAATTTATGTGATTCATCAAATACAATCGCACCATAGTCTGGAAATAATGCCTTTCGTCCCTGTTTTCTACCGATCATTTCTGCTAATATGTAGTTATGGTTGGTAATCTGAAAATCATATACCCCTGAGAGACACTTTTTGCGAAAACGCATAAAGCGGCAAATCGGTGCATACGAACAATTATCTCTGCACTGGAATACGTTAATCCTTCCTTTTACATAAGCTGTCAGCGGAGCATTATCCAAATCCAGTTTCCTTTCTTCTATTCCCTGAAGCTTTTCCAGATCTGCCAACAAGTCTATGTCCCGGTCTCTCTGCATATGCTGAACGGATGCCTCATAAGTTTTTAACCTGGAATCACATACATAATGGCTCTTCCCTTTCCTTATGACGAAAGATAAAGGACGATCTATGATATGATGCTCCAGAAGAATGGCTGATATCTGCGGGATATATTCTTCTGTTAATGCTTTCTGTAAAGCAATCGTTGATGTGGAGATAACTGCTGGTGCTTTCTTTTCTGAAAATAAGTTATGGATCGTTAAAGCCAATATATAAGCATGCGTCTTTCCTGTCCCAACCTCTGCTTCGCATAATGCCAGCTTGTTCTCTTGTAAGGCTTTCAGCATTACAAAAGACAATTCTTTTTGCTTTTCCCGTAGTCTCATCCCATGCTGTGGCAGTATTGTATCAAATAAAAAAGCAAGCAGGTTCTCCGCTCTTAGACTCCCATTTATTATTTCTTTGTCCATATGGCTGATTTCCAGTCCTGCAATGCGTTCTGCAATTTTAGGATACTGCGCCTTATCAATCGGCTGTTTTTTCGTAAACAAATATTTTGAAGTAAAATCATCAATATTTACTGCACGGTAGGACATGCTATCTCCATTCTCTCTTTCCAATAATACGCAATCTCCCACCAGTAAAACAGCATCTTCCTTTTCCTTAAAAATTCCGGCCTCATATAATCTGTTCTTCACATCTGCCGGACAAATCAGTATCATTGTCTCCATTATTTATCGCCTCCTAATGTTCTTGTACTGTCCGAAAGCAGCACATACATAGGTTGGAAGGTATTGCCTGTCTTTTTTCTTTAACAAAAATAATTCCCTCCAGCCCATGGCTTCTGCTGCTTTTCATTTAAAAGTGCATCAGCCATTCTGGCGGTAACCAGACATCATAGAAGCCGCCCCATATTCTTTCTCAAATATGGGTGTACGTTCTCCCGCTGCCTCCTTGAGCGGGCCATAAACATGGAAGTATCATAATTATCCGGCAGGTGTCATCGCATACGCCCCACCACAGGGCGGTACGGTCACGGATAGAGATCGCTTGGAAGTTATACTTCCGCATGGCGTATCCTGACCGGGTGCTTTCCGGTTGCCCGGCCTGCCGTTTTCTGTGCCTGATGCACATTGTGTCTAAAACACAAATCCTATTCAATTGTCAAAGTTCGTTGAATAGGGTTTGTCTGGCATCTGGCAAAGAAAAACCCCTTCACTGACTTTGCCGTCAAGTGAAGGGGGCTGCCGAAAAATTTATAATAAATTTTTCAATTTCTCTAATATTTTATATTTTCTGGACTGTAAAGTAGTTCTGGCAATTCCCTGTTGCTTTGCTAATTCAGCTTCACTGATTTCCTGATAGAACAGAGCATAGATTATAGCTGCTTCTTCCTTTGTCAGCATATGTAACGCTTTATTTAGCCTTTCTATCATGACTGCCCGTACCGCTGCGTCTTCCACAGTTTCTGCATCCTCTGCAAACTGTCTTTCTGCCTCTATGAGCCTTTCATAGGAATCTTCTCTGCTTGGAATTATGATGACTTCTCCGGTTTCTTTATCCACTCTGTTCTGATCTTCTTTCAAATCATGAGTAAAATACTTTTCTTTTCGTTTTCCTTTATAATAAGCATCATATAACTCCTTGCTGACTTCAAAGCTCTGCCCATTTATTCCAACATAATATGTATCTCTTTCTGCCATCTGTGGCACTCTCCTTTCCGGTTTTTGAAGTATTCAAAACCGGAAAAGGTGGTGCTCTGCTCCAAAAGTAAAATATATTACTCGCTAGTTTTTGGTAAAAAGAAAAACCAAATAACCTTTTTGGTTGTTTGGTTTTAGTCTTTTTACATATATATGATGTATGATAATTCTCTATAATATAGTATCTTTGTTTCTGTACAAAAAACAAAAGTGATAGAAAAACTACTTTCACTTTATTAGCAGATATTTTTTCTTTTGTAGAATCCCCCAATTCTTCCTTCGTCTTTTCTCTTTATTCAGTCTTATCTTTTGATTTTAATGATAAACATGATATAATCATATTTAACTGGAACAATATAATATAATTATGATTAATAATCATACTAATTGACAAATTCCATGTATCGTCCAAATTACAATCTCAAAGAGAGCATATTCTTATTTACTTTTCGACAATCTCATTCAAGCACCTTATATATCGGTAAATATACTTTTTCATCCCGATATTTCTAACAACGTGCATACACTGAAAAAGCCTTTGGCTATATATAATTTGATAGTTCCATAATCCCCTCACTTACTTTTATATGATACAGTTTTTCCCAGAACCTGGTAAAGAAAACATAATTTGAAGAACAACACTAGAAAACAATGTCTCCGTGAAAATCAACTAACTTTAAATGTTATTTTTAGAAAGATATAACTTTTACGACTTATTTTAGCCAAACAGATTTTCCCTCTTATCTATTTTCCTTATCTCTTCCATCTCTTTGTTTGACAGATAGAAGTCAAAAATTTTCTTATTATCAATTACTTTATTTCTATGTGAGGACTTGGGGATTACTACATTGCTATTGAAATACATTAACTTTTCATTTATTTCTTCATATGATAATTTGCTCCTACGCATTGGCCCACAATCTTTACTATGCCTATATTGTTTGCCACTTTTTTATATTAAATTCAGACGATATTATATGCGGATACTTGCTAATTATATCTCAATATGTCACTCATAATCTAGCATATACAATCCTCCAAAATTAATTATATTTACAATTTGCATTTATAAAAGCTAGTAAACAAAATTATACCGCCAATCATATTTGAGATTGGCGGTATTTCTATATTGACTATTTGCTTGAGATCAACTCGCAGCATTTAATACTAATATCTTATGAAACAGAACCATTACTATTACAGTAAAATTCTATGAAGCATCCTCTATTATATTCTACTGTACTGCCCTGTGGCTTCCACCAACCTGTTGCCGTCACGCATGCAGTTCTATGTGTATCAGCAAAGTAGTAATCATAACTAATCTGTGACCATAATCCGGCATCTGCACTTGTTGATGTAACTTTTGATACACCTGAGAAAACTTGACGATTTGCACTTGCATTATACTGTGTGGTAAAGGTTCCCGTTACAGAAATCTTATAAGTTTTATTATTTGCTGATATAGAACCAGTCTTTGTCTTTATAGCGGTAGACCGCGGAGAAATTCCTCCTTTAATCGGCTCGGTAGTTTCACTGTCAGAGACAATAAATTCTGCAGCCGCAATTTCTGCAGCAGATGCACTTATTGATGCGCGAAACTCTTCTGGTGTTATCCATTGATCATCCTGAAATTCTTTGGCCGGTATTACCCTCATTGGGATTCCTACCTCTTCGCTAATTTCACTTACAATGGTAAGATACTCCTGATAGTATTCTTCTTTCATTTGAGCACTTGGAGCATTTGATGCAAAAGCTGTTAATGATAATGAAAACAAAGAGATTATTAATATCGATGTTCTTATTGCGTATTTAATTTTCTTAGCTGTATCTTTTAATTTCATAAGTTATCCCCTTTTCTATAAGTGTTATACAATAAAGTTCCGTACATTTTCCTAATTCAATGGATTCACCCCTTTCACATATAATTGACTTAATATTTTTATTATTGTTTTAATAAATTAAATATAGCATATCAGATATGAAAATTAATTACAAGCTAAAAATATAATAAATATCATGTTAATATTCAATATGATTTGACAATATTTTTTTTATAATATATAATTTTAATAACATAAATTTAATAAATAATTTTAATAACATAAATTTAATAAATAATTTAGTATAGGAGTTTTTATGAATGATAATAATTCCATTTATAATTTGACCAAACGTGAAAAAGAAATTATGAATATTCTATGGGATTCTGATAAACCACTTATGGCGGCTGAGATAGCTTGCAAAGGCAAAAACCTGACAATTAATACAGTCAGGGCGGTATTAACTAAATTAAGCAGCATGGACTTAATTCTAGTAACAGGTGTCGAATATAGTGGCACTGTATTAAGTCGCTGTTACCAACCATCTCAGAGTAAGAAAATTTATAATATGCAAAAATTTGTAGATTCTTTTTTAAGTGAAGGTTTATCTACTTCAAACCTTGTTGCTACCTTATTGGAAAAAGAACATGATACAACTAGGTATATGCAAGAACTTGATGAATTGGAGAGATTGGTTAACGAAAAAAAAGAAAAATTAAAAGATAAAAAGACTTGTGATTAAGTTTTTTACTAGTGATAATTAACTGAAAATATAATTAGAGGAAATGCTATGAGCAATATATTTAATACATTATTATTCAACTCTATTGTTGGTACAATTGTACTAATATTTGTTTATTTTATCTTACAAAGATTTCCAGCAATCTTAAGAAAAAGGTATTATTTCCTTCTTATAAGCTTGCTAATCACTGCTTCACATCTTATACTCCCTTTTGATTATCCATTTGTATTCAATATAAAAGTAACTAACGTATTACCGGAAATATATTTATTTCTATATAATCCTATCATTACAATAAATAATTTTACCTTTAGCATATTTCAAGTATTTACAGTTATTTGGATAATTGGTAGTATTTATTGTCTTGGCAAACTGATATGGAATTACTCTTCTTTTACCATAGTAACGCATCATTTAAGAAGCTCAACCGATAAGCATTTATATCAAATATTAGAAAACGTCTTGAGTAATTATAAACATCCTGTATGTTTTCGTTTAGTTACTTCAGAGCATGAATCTACTCCCTTTATATTTGGGATAAAAAATCCTTGTATAGTGATTCCAAATATTCAATTGTCTGATGACGAATGGTATTATGTATTATCACATGAAATTGCACATTATTATCAAAGAGATCTGATAATAAAGTTCCTTTTCGAACTATTTCATGCGATATATTGGTGGAATCCTCTCTTTTATATGATTAAACTGCTCATATCAAATTTGCTTGAAGTAAAAGTAGATATAATAGTAACCAATCATTTAGAAATTGAACAAAAATACTCATATTTACAATGTTTATTAAAAATTGCAAGATTAAAGGAAAGTCAAAAAAACTTTAAATTTGCTGCCACTTTTCAAGCAAATAGTTCTTATTCTATATCAAGAAGAATAAAGGCTATACTTGTTGATGAAGATAGAACATTTAACTTTCATTTACATAATTTTTTAACTTTCACTTTAGTTTTTTGTGTTTTGATTCTGCCTATTTTTATCACGTTTTCTCCATATAGTGTACCTCAAGAAATTGAAAAACAATATTTTTCTAATGGAAATTCTTTTTTTATTGCTCTTCCAAACGGTACATTTGATTTATATGTGGATAATGTTTTCATTAAAAATCTCGATTCTGTTGGATCATTTGAAGATGATATTATAATATACACTCAACCTAAGGAGGCCAAAAATGATTAAGAAAAAAAGCTATCTACTAATTCTACTCTCAATTTTATTAATATTTACAACTGTTCCTGTTAACGCTGCCAACAATATTACTTACAATATAAAAGCAGACGAACGTGCATACCAATATGAATGGCGCTATAAATTTGAAAATGGCTTTGTCTACCGACGCCTTTACAATTGTACAACACAACAATGGGCTGGCAATTGGGAATTAGTTGGATGAATTGAAATAGTGTCTATATCTTTTCCTTAATCGTCACAAATATAGCAGGTATTGGTTGCGTCCATACGCTCAGCAACAAAACAGAGCTCTCCTCTCTATTAAAATTTATTTTTTGTATTATGGAAATTTCCCTGCTTTTTAATTACTGAGCCTTTCATACACAATCTGATACATTTTAGGAAACAGTGATAACTATGTACACACAACTTGATGAAATATAAAAAAATTGCTATGAAATCAAACTGACCTCCAAAAATTAAATTTTAAAATTTAACTTCTGGAGGTCAGTTTAATCTCTTATATATCTTAATATTTTACATAATATTCATTAAATCAAACAACACCTTCTTTTTCTCATCTGATAACTCATTCCATTTCTTAAACAACTTCCACTGTTCCTCTGTTAATTCAATAGGAGTTTTGTCTGCTGAAAAGAACTGAGCCAATGTTATACCAAATGCATTACATATTGCCTCAAGTGTTGGTATAGTTGGCGCATTATTTCTTTTAAAAATATTGGAAATAGTCGATTGAGATAA